>NZ_RQXV01000009.1 GCF_003858655.1 Amphritea balenae | reverse complement strand
ATGAGGATGGAACTGAGAGCAGCGTCTGGGCAGGTGACAGTAGTGACAACGAAGCGGCGGTCGAACTGACGCAGCGGTTAAGTGAAGCGGCCCCGGATAATGTGCTGGATGTTGCTGCTGCCGTAGCCGAAGTGCTACCTGAAAGTGCGGGTGATATTGCGGCTGAAGTCGCTGGCAACATTTCTGACAATGAAGATGGTAGCGAAAGCAGCGTCTGGGCAGGTGACAGTAGTGATAATGAAGCAGCGGTCGAACTGACACAGCGGTTAAGTGAAGCGGCCCCTGATAATGTGTTGGATGTTGCTGCTGCCGTAGCTGAAGCATTACCTGAAAGCGCGGGTGAAATCGCAGCTGAAGTCGCTGGCAATATTACTGACAATGAAGATGGTAGCGAAAGCAGCGTCTGGGCAGGTGATAGTAGTGATAACGAAGCCGCAGTTGAACTGACGCAGCGGTTAAGTGAAGCGGCCCCGGATAATGTGCTGGATGTTGCTGCTGCCATCGCAGAAGCTCTGCCAGAAAGTGCCGGAGATGTTGCTGCGGAAGTCGCTGGCAATATTACTGAGAATGAGGATGGAACTGAGAGCAGTGTCTGGGCGGGTGATAGTAGTGATAGCGAAGCTGCAGTCGAGCTGACGCAGCGTTTAAGTGAAGCGGCCCCGGATAATGTAATGGATGTTGCTGTTGCTATTGTTGAAGCTGTACCTGAGGCCGCCTCAGATGTATTGGACGAGATCAGCTCTGGAAATCAGGCTTGTGACGGGGAATGGATGGACTCCGTTGACGATAAGCCAGAGACGAAATAGTCAAATTGTTTATTAAATAGATTGTGTCTTATACAGATCTGCCGGTACTGTTTTGACTAAAGTTTGAGTTAAAGCGGCCAGATAAATAGTATTAGGGGGACGCCTAGCAAGGTGATGATAACTTCCAGCGGCAACCCCATGCGCCAGTAATCACCAAACTCATAGCCGCCGGGACCCAGCACCAATGTATTTGACTGATGGCCTATCGGGGTCAGAAAGGCACAAGATGCACCAACGGCGACGGCCATGAAAAAAGGATCTGGGTTTACTCCCAAACCAGTAGCGATACCATAGGCGAGGGGGGCCATGACAACCGCTGTTGCTGCATTATTTATGATATCCGACAGAAACATAGTGACCACTAAGACCAGACCCAGAATAAGATAGATCGGCAGCCCTTCGGTCAGACCCAGTACCTGGGTTGCTATTACCTCGGTGAGTCCTGTGCTTTGCAATGTACTTCCGACGGGGATCATTGCTGCAAGCAGAATTATGATAGGCCAGTCGATAGCATCGTACAGGTTCCTGATGGGCAATATATCTAACAGCAGATAAACCATCACCGCCAGCAAAAACGCGATTGCCAGGGGTAATATCTTGGCGACACCAAGACCAATTGCCAGCGTAAATACCGCTAGCGCTATGGCGACTTTCTTGGGCTGTCCCAGTTTCAGATCGCGGGTGGCCAGAGGAATCATACCCAGATCACTCAGCTGTTCTTCAACATTATCGGCGCCTCCTTGTAGTAGCAGAATATCACCGGCTTGAAAGGTTTGGCGGCGCAGCCTGCGTCTTATCCGATGTCCCTGTCGGGCCAGACCGACCAGAGCAAGAGAGCTACCACTTTGTCGCCTGAGATAAGGCACATCACGCCCTTCAAGGGTTGAGCCCTTTTTTATTACCCCTTCAACCAGGACTAGATCATCCTTGGTTAGTTCTGCAAACTTCTTATCGGCACTGGTAACCAGTTCAAAGTCATTTTTATCCAGTAATAGCTCAATCTCTGAAGGGTCAGCCTGTAATAAAAGAATGTCTCCCGCTTGAAGAAAGCGGTTATTACTCAGGGATATTGTACGGCCGTGACGGTGAGCAAGGCCCACAACTTCGATATTACTGTCTTCCAGTCCTTCTACAGCATCGATGGTTTGTCCTGCCAGTTCCGAGCCTTCGGTAATGATAACCTCGGTCAGATAATCATCGATGGCGAATAGCTGCTCAGGTGCACTGCGTTTGAGCCGGTCGGCTGGAATAAGTCGCCAGCCTATCAGAGTTACAAACAGCAAGCCGGTTATCGCAATAGCAACACCAACCGGAGAGAAATCGAACATGCTAAAGGGTTCACCGCTGACTTCGGCTCGCATCATCGCAATGATTATATTGGGTGGCGTACCTATCGCTGTGGTCATACCTCCGAGGATACTACCAAACGCCAGCGGCATTAATATCATAGCTGGTGAGCGGTTATGCTTTGCGCAAGTTGCCAGAGCGACAGGAAGCATCAGCGCTAATGCGCCCACGTTATTCATAAATGCCGATGCCACTGTCACGACCAGTGTCAGTATCATGATGTGATTGAACGGGTGTTCGGTGTAGGGCATAAGTTTCTGGGCAACGATATCAACGACGCCTGAACGTCGGAGTGCGTCAGAAATGACTAATACAGCTGCAACGGTTATTACCGCAGGATGGGAAAAACCTGAAAAAGCTGACTCAGCTGTAACCAGGCCTGTTAGTACACAAAGACCCAGCGCAATTGACGCAACCAGGTCATGCCGGTAGCGGCCCCAGATAAATAGCACCAGAGTAAAAAACAGAATACCTGCAATAAGCCACTGTTCAAAAGACATAAAAAATCCCTTTTAACTGATGCTTCCGACTATAGCAGGTTCTTGAAAGGGGTACAGAACTGGGCTTTGGAAATATTTAATACCCATTTAGGGGAGGCAGGGCTGGTATAATTGCGCTTTGTTACTGAGTATAGAGTTATCTGATTAGTTGTCGTTTATAGGTAGCTCTATTGAAGTATGAGCAAAATAAACTGTTAATCAGGGACGATTCTGCAGTTAAGGAAAAAGCAGCATATCTCTACTCTATGCTGGCTATCGTACTGGCTTACTTTTTAGTGGCCAGAGTATCTCTGTTGCTTGCCGTTGATGGTTATGCCAGTCCTGTATGGCCGCCTACTGGTATCTCTCTGGCAATACTTTTTTTAGTTGGAAAAAAATTCTGGCCAGGTATTACGTTGGGTGCTTTTGCGACCAATATGCAGGTAGATGGTTCAGTTCAGTTAGCCGCACAGATCGCTATAGGTAATACCCTGGAAGCAGTGATCGGTGTCTGGTTGATTGACCGGATCATTCGCAGGCGCTATTTCCTCAACCATAGCCGTGCCGTGTTCATTTTTCTTTTTATTGTTCTCCTGGCCTGTTCGATCAGTGCATTAATAGGGGCTCTCACTATTCTACACTGGCCGATGGAATCAATTTCGTTTAAAGATTTCTTCCGGTTATATTCAACCTGGTGGATAGGTGATGTTGTTGGGGCAATTGTATTAATGCCGCTAGCACTGGCTTTTATCAATCGCACTAAAATATCCAGACAACCCTATACTGAGATTACTTTATTCAGTCTGTTAAGCCTGATTATTTTAGTCGGGATTTTTTCCGATTTGACAGGCTATGAGCTTCATTCGATGGCATATGCCTTCATCCCGGTACCACTGATGATAGCCGCAGGCTACCGCTATGGCCTGCGGGGGTTGATGCTGTTTATTGTTAGCTTATCGATGACGGCAATATTTGGTACCTATCAGGGCTGTGGCCCGTTTGCCGGGCAAGAGATGAGCGCATCGTTGGTCATGCTTCAGGCCTACATAGGTTTGGTTACCGGTTGTGGTTTATTAATCAATTCAATTATTGCTGAAAAAGAATTTGCCCGTAGCGCACTTGAAAGGTTGGGTGGGCAGCTTGAACGGAGGGTACAGTTAGCGACGGATCAAATCAGACAAAGTAATTTATTACTGGCGGAAGAAAAACGGCATCAGCAAGGCTTAATTGAGCAGTTAAGTAATAGTGAAAAACGTTACAGAGCGTTGTTTGATAATGCTCCAGAGGCCGTTGTTCTATTCGATATGGAACAAGCGGCACTGATTGACGTTAATGAGAATGCAGAAGCCTTATTCGGCTATTCAAGAACTGAATTACTGAGCATCGGTTTTGCAGATCTATCACCTGAAAAACAGCCCGATGGTAAGTTGTCCCTTGACGCTGCGTTCAGTTATCTGCAGCTCGCCGAACAAGGTGTTGAACAGGTGTTTCAATGGACACACCTTAATTCCAAAGGCCAGTTTTTGCCTTGTGAAGTTAGGTTAGTGAGGTTTCCTGATCCTGATAAAGTCATTATTCGCGGAAGTTTGACGGATATATCCGCGAGATTACAGGCATTTTCTAAGAAGTTATTGATCGCAAAGTTATTTGATAACACCTCTGAAGCGGTTGTTATTACCTCTGTAGCTGGTGATGTTCTTGAGGTTAACAATGCTTGCTGTGAAATGACAGGTTACTGTCAATCCGATCTGACCGGCCAGTATCCAGCCTGGTTATTTTATGGTTGCAGTCCATCACAAACAGAACTGATATGGCAGAGAGTTGTAACGATGGGTCATTGGCAGGGAGAGTTAACCGGTCAACACCATTCTGGTAGCCTGTTTATTCATAAAGCATCAATAAGCAGTGTTATTGATGATCAAAGCAAGGTGACTAATTATCTGATTCAGTTCAGCGATATAACGGAAACAAAAGTAAAAGAGGAGAGGTTGGCTTATCTTGCGAATTACGATCATCTAACCGGCATATATAACCGGGCTTGTTTTATAACCCAGATGGAACGAATGCTGATTGAAGCTAAACGTGAACATCACATTCTGTCACTTTATTTTATCGATATGGATGGCTTTAAAAGGGTTAATGATTCGCTGGGTCATGACGTTGGAGATCAGTTGCTGACTCAGGTTGCCGGACGTATTAAAGGGTTGTTACGAGACAGTGACCTGGTTGCCCGTCTGGGCGGCGATGAATTTACACTGCTGGCAAAACATAATGCTATTGGCGCACCCCAAAAGTTATTAGCCAGTAAACTGATTAACAGTCTCAGTGCACCTTTTATAGTGACAGGAAATGAGCTTTACCTAACGGTTAGCATCGGTATTACTAATGCTCCTCAGGATGGGACCGACAGCAAAACACTGTTTAAGAATGCCGATCTGGCGATGTATCAGGTCAAAGAGGATGGCCGGAATAATTATCAGTTTTTTACCCGACAGATGAATCATCTGGCTCAGCAAAAAATGGAAATTGAGACACAACTACGTAAGGCACTGGAACGAAACGAGTTTGAACTACATTATCAGCCTCAATATGCCTTAGATGATCATCGTTTAGTTGGGTATGAAGCGCTTATAAGATGGCAACATCCGGAAAAAGGCCTGTTAATGCCGGGCGCGTTTATCGAGGTTGCAGAGCAGAGTGGCCTGATTACCAGAATTGGACACTGGGTACTGGCAGAATCTTGTCGTCAAAGTAAGCAATGGCAGGATGGTGGATACCCTGCTGTCCCTGTTGCGGTCAATATTTCAGCAATACAGTTCCGGTTTCCTGAAGAATTGCTGTTGCAGGTTGGCGAAGTGCTGACAAATACCGGAATCGATCCAGCCATGCTGGAGCTTGAGTTGACCGAAAGTATGTTGGTTGAAAATGTTGCGGTGACAATTCAAACCCTTAAATCACTTAAAGACATGGGTATTAAGCTGGCAATTGATGATTTTGGAACCGGCTATTCATCGTTAGCTTATCTGAAGCGTTTTGCCGCAGATAAGCTTAAAATTGATCGTTCGTTCGTTAATGACATCGGTTTTGACGCTGAAGACTGCGCTATCGTTTCAGCGACGATTGCCCTGGGGCGTAGCCTTGGCCTTCAGGTGATAGCAGAAGGCGTCGAAACGGATGTTCAGCTCAACTTCCTTAAAGCGCAAGGCTGTGATGAAGCACAGGGCTATTATTTTAGTAAGCCTTTAGCTGTCGATGCGATGATCGATCTGCTTGAACAGCAGGCTGAACAGGTAGCAGATGCTAATTAACAGACTCAAAGCAGTGTTCCAATATGTTAACGGCCTGGATTAGCTGTTTATCAGTGCTATGACTGAAATTTAATCTGAGATATCGATCATCTTTGGCGGTTAACATAAAGTGTTGTCCTGGGACTACCGCCAGCCCATGACTCAAGGCGTGTTTGGTTAGCGGGGTTGCGATCTCAGATTTAAGTTTAAGCCAGAGAAACATTCCCCCGCACGCAGCTTGATACTGAACCCTGTTGCCCAGTTTATTGCTTATTTCAGTGCTCAACAGATTGTAGTTTGAGGCATACCTTTGCCGGAGTTTGCTCAGGTGGTGTTTATAAGCCTCAGAATCAAGTAACTCGGGCAATATCGCCTGAAACGGCAGCGCACTGTGAAGATCTGCCGCCTGTTTAAGTCTGCAGATTTGATCGATCCATAGTGCAGGACCATATAAACAAGCAAGACGGATTCCAGGGCTCAGTGTTTTTGAAAAGGACCGTAAGGTCAGTGTTAATTCAGGGCATAGCTCCGCCATCATAGGTAACTGCTTGCCAGCAAAGCGGAGCTCCCGATAAGGCGCATCTTCTATCAGCGTTACGCCATACTGGCGGCAAAGTTTCGCAATCTGATATCGACTCTCAGCAGACCAGCATAATCCCGTCGGGTTATGAAAATCGGGTACCGCATAAAAAAGTTTTATTCTACCGCCTCTGAACAGCCTCTCTAATTGCTCGATATCCGGTCCTTCAGCTAACTGTCGGATACCATGTATTTTGCAGCCGGTTAACTGAAATACTTGTAAAGCGCCCAGATAACAGGGGCTTTCCATCGCTATTTCACTGTTATGGTCGAGAAAAGTTCTGGCTATCAGGTCAAGGCCTTGTTGTGAGCCACTGGTTATCAGAATCTTTGCTTGTAGTGCCAGATTATATTGCTGATGCAGGTGCTGGCGTAGCAGGCTATAACCTTCACTCTCACCATATTGAAACAGTTCCGGTTGACCACATAGCCTGTTGAGATAGGGGGCAAACAACTCGGTTGGCAGCAGATCGGTAGCTGGCAGACCGCCGGCGAGGGAGATCAGCTGGTCAGCCTGTGTGCTACTGAGTATTTCCCTGATATAGGAGGGCTGAAGGTTATTCCAGCCATCTGAGGTATCCATTATTTTGCTCCTTCAACGTTGTTTTGTTTTTTAGCTTGAAGGAGTATTTTAATAACTGTGTTTTCTTAATAGTGTTCCTTTTATAATGCTTATTAGGTTCATTTATAAGATTATTTAGGTCTGAAAATGTCAAAGCAGCAGATGTTGCGCATTAATGATGTGCTATATGCGATACACCGGGATATCAGAGCTGACCTGAGTGGGGCAAAATTAGCTAAAATTGCGGCTTATACTGAACCCCACTTACATCGGGTATTTCGCCAGCAGATGGGTGAAACCCTGCATAACTATATTCGCCGCATCCGGCTTGAGCAGGCGGCAAACCTGTTAACGTTTGAAAAGTCCCGGCCGGTGGCTGATATCGCTGAACAGTGTGGCTATGATTCTTTGTCTTCTTTCAGTCGGGTTTTCAGGGGGCGATTTGGTTGTACCCCAGGACAGTGGCGAGCGACTGATATTCATAGTGGTATCCCGTTTTACATGTCTGACCCAGAGATAGCAGCAGGATATGAAGCGATAGATAATTTACCTTTACCAGAGGTTGAACTGACCGAAATTGAAGATCGTCATGTCGCTTATATTCGCCATAACGGCTATGGCAAAAATATCCGCCAGGCATGGCAGCTTCTACAAGCCTGGGCGGCACAAGAGCAACGTTCGTTTGAGCAACAGACCGGCCTGCATCACTCTAACCCTGCCTGGGTACCTTTAGATAAGTGTCGCTATGTGGCCTGCCTGGGTATCGATCGTCCTCTAAAACGACGGGGTGTTATCAACAGCATGACGATTCCAGGCGGCTTACATGCCGCTTTTCAATTCGAAGGTCGTTACGGTGAGTTATTACCCTGGATCAGTAAGGTGCAGGACCACTGGCTGCCAGCATCAGGCTTGAAAATGAAAACCAGCCCGGCTTTTGTCGATTATCATAAGAATCATTTTCTTAGTCAGGATCAGCGCTTTGAGCTGACTTTTTATCTGCCTGTTTCCTTCTATTAAGCTGATACCAAATCTGCTTCTGTGTTTTTTAATTGAAAAAGTTTGCTAAGTCCGGATAGCTTGTTTGATCCTGAAGGACAGCCCCTAATTCCTTAATTTCTTAAGCACCAAATTATTTTTATATAAAGTTGATAGCTATCAAGGATCAATATCTAGTGCTATATCTATTATAGACGCACTACATATGGTGTTGGTGTTGTTTTGCTAAAGCGAAGCGATAGTGATGCGTAAAAACTGGCTTTACAATACAGGTGCAGGAACATGGTTGCCACTGCGGTTAAGAAAACTCAGGCAGAATCATCAGTTGAAGCAATTGAAACGATCGCTCTCCAGGATGCTTCAGTAGATATTTGGGACAGTAAATATCGTCTGAAAAGTAAACAGGGCGAAAGTATTGATCAATCGGTTGAAGATTCTTTTATCCGGGTTGCCCGCGCGTTGTCCGATATTGAATCAAGTAAAAAACGTGAGTTCTGGTATGAACGTTTTCTTTGGGCATTAAACAACGGTGCTGTCCCTGCAGGACGCGTCATTTCAAATGCGGGGGCACTACAGCATAAGCCTGCAACTTCGACGATTAACTGTACCGTCTCTGGCACTATCCATGATTCGATGGATGATATTCTTAGCACCAATCATTCAGCAGGTTTAACACTGAAAGCCGGCTGTGGCATCGGCTATGAATTCTCGACACTACGCCCTAAAGACGGATTTGTTTCCGGAGCCGGTGCTTACACATCGGGTCCACTGTCATTCATGGATATATTCGATCGCATGTGCTTCACCGTTTCTTCGGCCGGTGGTCGCCGGGGAGCACAGATGGCTACCTTCGATATTGGCCATCCCGATGTACTGGATTTTATCCGGGCTAAGCGTGAGGATGGGCGCTTACGCCAGTTTAACCTTTCACTGCTTATTACTGATCAGTTTATGAAGGCCGTCAATAATGATGAAGACTGGCCTCTGGCATTTCCTCTGACTGAAAAAGAGGTGCAGCGAGATGCGATTGATATTGGTGATACGGAGTTAGTTCTGTGGCGTGAATGGCCTGTTCATGATGATTACATTGTCAATGATGAAGGACTGGTTGCCTGTCGAATCAGCAAACGAATAAGGGCGCAAAAGCTGTGGAACGCGATCATGAGTTCAACTTATGATTTTGCTGAACCGGGCTTCATTCTTATCGATAAAGTCAATGAACAGAACAATAACTGGTTTTGTGAAACGATCAGGGCGACAAATCCTTGCGGTGAGCAGCCTCTGCCGCCATACGGTAGCTGCCTGTTAGGCTCCATTAATCTGACTCGATTTGTCGATCACCCATTTACTAATCGGGCAAAGTTCGACTGGACAAAGTTCCGTGAAACAGTCAGCGTCTTCACACGGATGCTGGACAATGTAGTGGAAATCAATGGCCTGCCATTAGAGCAACAACGTCATGAGATCAATCATAAGCGTCGCCATGGTATGGGTTATCTGGGGCTGGGCTCTGCGATCACTATGTTAACTATGAAATACGGTGATGCAGAATCCACCGCATTTACTGAGCAGGTTACCCGTGAACTGGCACTGGAAGGCTGGCGTACAGGCCTGGCGCTGGCCAAAGAGAAAGGTGCCGCGCCGGTTATGGATGAGATATTTACAGTTACCGGTGAAATGCTGCGCAAACGGCCTGAAATGCTCGATGATGGCTACAAGTCAGGTGATAAAGTGCCTGGACGGGTGTTACATGCTAAGTACAGCCGTTACATGCAGAAGATTGCGGCAGCTGAACCGGAACTGATCGAACAGCTGGCGGAAACCGGCTGTCGTTTCACCCACCACAGCTCCATTGCGCCTACCGGTACCATCGCGTTGTCCGTGGGGAATAATGCCAGCAATGGTATAGAACCCAGTTTTGCCCACCATTACTCGCGCAATATCATCAGAGAAGGGCGCAAGACAAAGGAAAAAGTCGATGTTTTCTCTTATGAACTACTGGCATACCGCAGTCTGATCAATTCAGCTGCAATGCCGTACTCTGATGACCCACAACAACAGCTGCCTGACTATTTCATCAGTGCCGATGATATTCATCCGCAACAACATGTGGATATTCAGGCGGCAGCACAACGCTGGATTGATTCCTCAATTTCTAAAACTGCCAATGTACCTACTGATTACCCTTACGAGAAATTTAAAGATATTTATCAGTATGCCTACGAACAGGGCCTGAAAGGCTGTACTACCTTCCGTTACAACCCAGAAGCATTCCAGGGTGTGTTGGTTAAAGAACAGGACCTGGCCGCAACAACCTATCAGTTTACGCTGGCTGATGGTTCGGTAGTTGAGGCCCAGGGCAATGAAGAGATTGAGTATGATGGAGAGATGCATACAGCAGCCAACCTGTTTGATGCCTTGAAAGAAGGCTATTACGGAAAATTCTAACCGGTTGGTTGTTTAAATTTGCAGGAGATTAAGTGATGAACTCAGAACAACAAGATTCAGTAAAACGACTCTGTATTAGTCAGCCAATCATTGGTTACAAAGTGCTAACAGAGGAGGATAAGGCCGCAGAAAAGGTCGAAGTAGACACTACACCAGCCATTGAGCAGGTGCATGAAAACCTGACCCGTCCGGACTTTCTGATGGGATCAACTTACAAAATCAAAACACCGATGTCAGAGCACGCGCTGTACATCACCATTAACGATATTTTGCTTAACCAGGGTACAGAGCACGAGCAGCGTCACCCTTATGAGATTTTCATCAACTCGAAAAATATGGACCACTTTATGTGGGTTGTTGCCCTGACCCGGGTTATCTCAGCGGTATTTCGTAAAGGAGGGGACGTCACCTTTATGGCTGAGGAGCTTAAGGCGGTGTTTGATCCAAAGGGTGGCTACTTTAAAAAAGGTGGTAAATTTATGCCATCACTTGTTGCAGAGATTGGCGAGGCGATTGAAGGGCATCTGAAAATGATTGGCTTGCTTGAAGAACCGGGGCTGGATCAGCATCAACAGCAGATTCTGGATGAAAAGCGGGCTGAGTATGAAAAAAGGAGCAGTGCGGGTTCCGCTGGAACAGATTCCGCCGCTGCGGTGAATGATGATAATGGCGGCTTTCCCGCTGATGCCATCGTTTGCAATAAATGTAGTACTAAGGCAGCAATATTGATGGATGGCTGTTATACCTGTCTGAACTGTGGCGACAGTAAATGTGGTTAACCTGTTAAATAGGAGCTTGCTTTAATTATTCACTGTTTAACGTATCATCCGACAATTACTTAACTGCAATGGATAACCGGATGCAGACAGATATTAGCCTGACTGATGCGATTGACCAGGATGAGGTGATAGAAATTTATCGCCTCAATCAATGGTCTTCGGCTGAAAAGCCCGAGCAGTTGATGGCCGCTTTACGTAATTCTCATACATTGGTCACTGCCAGACAAAATGGAAAACTGGTCGGGCTGGGGAATGCCTTATCGGACGGTCATCTGGTGGTGTATTACCCCCATATGCTGGTTCATCCTGATTATCAGGGCCAGGGTATTGGACGACAACTGATGAGCGCGATGCTAGAGCGTTATACCGGGCTTCATCAACAGATGTTAACCGCCGATGGTGAAGCAATTCAGTTTTACCAGAAGCTGGGATTTGAGCGGGCGGGTAAAACCGAACCTATGTGGGTCTACAGTGGTAACGATCATTGAAAGTAAATATCTGCGTTTTGTTATCACTGTCTCTTGTGTTGACGGGTTGTTTAACTACTAAGCCTGACAGGACAGGTGATCAGGAAATGGTTGCCTGTCCAGATCTGAGTTCGCGGCCACAAATCTGTACCCGTGACTATCGTCCGGTATGTTCGCAAGGACAGCAACCAGCAATGACTTATGGTAACGCTTGTAGTGCTTGTGCTGATCCATCGGTAACAGGCTATACCCCAGGTGCTTGCTCCAGGTGATGAGTCAAAGCGGGTAGGTAAGAATTGAGTCAGGTGTTAATTGAGTTTGGTCTGCCATAATTTGTTAGATAACAATGGTATACACTGATTAATTAATCTTATTTATTGCACGGAGGTGGCTTGGCAGGTTTACTATTAAACCTGCACGGTAGCCATTATTAAGGCATCAGATAAAGTCAGTGGCATCTAGTGTTTCACCATGCATCTTGCCATTAATCGCTGCCAGATACGCTTTACTGGTGTCGGCCGCACTAATGCCGAAGCTGCTATCCATACCCATCATTTCCATTGTTTCTTTAACGAAAGCGGGCGCCACAATATTAAACCTGAATGTCGTTATTTCCAGAGCAGCAGTTTTAACAAAGCTTTCCAGTGCGCCATTCGCCATACTGATTACCGCAGAACCAGGCATAGGGTGGCGGGATAAAATGCCAGACGTTAGGGTTATTGAACCGCCGGCATTGATATGATCTTGTCCAAAGCGCATGAGGTTAACCTGACCCATCAGTTTATTTTGTAGCGCCAGCTGGAAATTAGCATCACTTAGTTCGGCTAAAGGTGCAAAATCAGCCACCCCTGCAGCGCTAATAACAGCATCAAGTTTGCCTGTTTTTTCAAACATTTGGCGAATTGAGTCGGGGTTTTGTAAATCAACCTGTATATCACCACTGTTGAAGTTTGCCGTGATGATTTCATGCTCTGACGTTGCCGCAACAATTGCTTTACCAATAGTACCCGATGCACCAATAATTAGAATTTTCATAGTTGTTCTCCTGTAGTTTCAGTAACAGATAAAAGTAATAGTCTGGCGTTTAAGGCCTGAATTTGAGATCTGTGTTTAAGTGATGTGTACAGGTTACATTTGTGCTTAAATATGAAAAAGATGCATTTATAGAAAACACTATTCATAAAATATGAAATATGGATCTACTCAAATCGATACGAATCTTCCAAACAGTTGTTAAGCGGAATAGCTTTAGTGCAGCTGCGCGGGATCTTAATATGGTTAATTCTGCTGTCAGTCGTTACATAAACGAACTGGAGCAGTATCTTGGCTGCAAGTTACTGCACCGTACCACCAGGACAATGAGTCTAACGCCTGAGGGAGAACATTATCTGCAGCGGTTAAGCAACATTACCGCCAGTATCGATGAACTGGATTCTGACATTACACAACGACGCTCCCATATATCCGGAAACCTGAAGATTACGGCACCGGAGCATGTGACCCGTTTATTTGATCTGCAGTCCAGATTAAGTCATTTTCTGCGGGATTATCCTGATGTTTGTTTGTCATGGCTAAGTGTTAATCGCTATGTAGATCTGATTGAAGAGGGGGTCGATCTGGCCATCAGAGTCGGTGAGCTACCTGATTCAGGTATGATCGCCCGGCCATTAGGTAGCATGCATGTTTACAGGGTTGCCAGTCCTGAATATCTGAACTTATACGGCATGCCTGATTCTATTGAAGACCTGCAACAGCACCGCTGTATTCTCGACAGTAGCAACCGTCAACCCGCTCGCTGGGCTTACCGAAGTGTAAACGGAACCAGGCATATTACTGTTCCTAATACCGTTGCCGCTAATAACGGCGATCTTGTTGCGGGTTTTGCTGCTGAGGGCTTAGGTATTGCCTATCTGCCTGATTTTTTAGTCAGGGACTATCTCGATGAGGGGCGGTTGGTCACAATTCTTCGCCAATATGAAATAGATCCTGTGCCGGTATCGCTATATTATCCTGCCAACAGAATGATGAGTCAGACCCTAAGAACGCTGATCGATCACCTGCTGGCGTAAGCGCCAAGCTAGTAAACCGATTGATTGCTTAATCTTTTGTTTTCTATTGAATTTAAAAGGTAAGACAGCTTTGTCAGTTCCCTGTAGGCTAGTTATTTTAGATATCTCCCAGAGTATTTTATGAACCATTCCCGACTAATCAGTCTTGTTCCGCTTATGTTTGTTTTGCTCTGGAGTACCGGCTTTATCGGGGCAAAATATGCGTTACCTTATATTGAGCCTTTTTATCTGCTGTTCATAAGGATGCTGCTGACACTTGCAGTTTTTACACTGTTGGCGCTGATATTTAAATCCCGTTGGCCAACACTGAGACAGGGAGGGCATCAGGCAGTAACGGGTTTTCTGGTACATGCCTGCTACCTTGGTGGCGTATTTGCCGCTATTAAATGGCAGATGCCTGCCGGTATTGCCGCTATTGTTGTTGGTCTTCAGCCTTTATTGACTGCCCTCATCGGCTGGCAGTGGATGGGTGAAAAACTGCGCAGCATACAATGGATCGGTTTGTTGCTTGGGCTGGTTGGGGTGATGTTGATTCTATTGAACGGTAACTCAGCCGGCAGTTTTGAATTGCAGCCTGCAGCACTTATAGCAATTGTTTTGGCGCTTCTGGGCATTTCGATAGGTACCTTGTATCAGAAGCGTTATGGTGCAGGAACCGATCTATTAACAGGCTCTATCTGGCAATATCTGGCGACTGCATTAGCCATGGCTGTGCTCGCTTTTGTGTTTGAAGAGCGTCAGGTTGAATGGAGCTTTCAGTTAATACTCGCGTTAGGCTGGCTGGTATTCGGACTTTCCATTTCTGCCATTCTGCTATTGATGTTTATGATCCGGGAAGGTGAGTCTGCCAGGGTTGCCAGCTATTTTTATCTGGTTCCACCGGTAACCAGTTTAGAAGCTTGGATCTTATTTGGTGAAGCACTTAGCCTGGTTCAGGTTTTTGCTATAGCTATCACCGTTTTGGGGGTTTATCTCGTACTGAAACGTCGTCCAACTAGTTAAATTCGTTATAAAATAACCGCTTAGTAACCATTTTGGGCCTAAGCTGCTAAAGCGGAGTTTATTGCGGCAGATAGCTTATATATCAATTATTTAACTCCGCCGGTACTTTCTGTGAATATTGCAGCTCCACTCTCCGTGAACATTGACGTTCTGTTTGTATTTGGCCTCCTGTTTGTCACTATCGGATTGTTTATTTGGGATCGTATCCGTATGGATATTGTTGCCATGATGGTAGTAGTGACGCTTGCGGTTTCTGGCATTATCTCCCCTGCAGAAACCGTATCCGGTTTTGGACAGTCCCTGATTGTTATGATTGCAGGTCTGTTTATTGTTGGTGAGGGATTGTTTCGAACCGGTGTTGCTGCGGCTGTCGGCAGCTGGATTTTACGAATGGGGGGCACTAACGAGAAGCGTCTGTTGTTAGTGTTGATTCCTGTTGTCGCAGGAATGTCGGCGTTTATGAGTTCTACCGGTGCTGTGGCTCTGTTTATACCGGTGGTACTGAGTATCTGTCGAACTGCAAAATTACAGCCTTCACGCATGTTGATGCCCCTGGCATTTGCTTCTTTGATCGGGGGGATGATGACGCTGATTGGTACGCCACCAAATATGGTTGCCAGTACTCAGCTTCAGGCCTCAGGCCTTACCCCTTTTGCATTTTTTGATTTCACTATGATAGGCGGTGTTATCCTACTGGTAGGTACTGTGTATCTGGTATTTATTGCCCCGGGATTACTGCCAAATACCGGCGTTCGCGAATCACAACACCCGACACTAAAAGAATTTGCTGAGCGCTATAGCATTGAAGACAACCTGTATAAATTGCGGGTTCGTAAAGATTCTTCGTTAATTGGTAAAACCGTTTCTTCAGCCCTGCTGCGCTCACGTTTTGAAGTCACAGTCTTCGCAATACGCAGGGGAGGGAAATTGCTCTCCTCACTGATGCCTGTTCTTAGTGAAACCCGTATTCAGGGAGGGGATGTACTGTTAGCTTATGGTGATGCGGACGGGATAGAGCGTTTGTGTGTTGAGACCGGAGCGATGTTTTTTGGCTTTCCTGACGATGAGCGTAACCGGATGACTAAAGAGTTCGGTGTAGCAGAAGTCATGCTACATAATCGCTCCTCTATGATTGGCAAAACCATTAAAGAGGGGCGTTTCAGGGAACGTCATAACCTCAGCGTGATTGGTATCTTGCGTGACGGTAAACCACTTGATGTGGGCTTTAACCGTGATGCTCTGCAGTTTGGCGATGCCTTGTTACTCGCCGGAGGCTGGCGTTATATCGAAGCACTTGAAGACCGGCAAAGCTTTGTCCTGCTTGAAACCCCTTCAGAGTTGGTAGAAAGTTCTGCCCGATGGAGCCATGCGCCTTCCGCATTGATCATTATGATTGTGATGTTAGGTTTAATGATCAGTGGTGCAATGTCCAGCTTAACTGCGATTTTGTTGGCGGCAATGGCGATGGTACTGACCGGTTGTATCAATATGAACGAGGCATACAGATCACTCAATGCCAGTAGTTTAGTGTTGATAGCAGGCATGCTGCCTTTAGCTCTGGCAATGAAAAAAACCGGGGCATTGGATCTGGTGGTTGATCTGCTAATGAATCTGTTAGGCCAAAGCACGCCAGTCATTGTGTGCGGTGGTTTGTTTATTCTTACGTCTGTACTGAGCCAGTTCATCTCGAATACGGCTACAACGGTTTTAATCGCACCTATTGCTATAGCCATTGCCCAGGGCCTGGGTATGAATCCAGAGCCTTTTATGATGACGGTTGCGATAGCAGCATCTACCGCGTTTTCGACCCCTATTGCATCGCCGGTGAATACATTAGTTATGGTGCCGGGTAATTACCGATTCATCGACTTTGTAAAAGTAGGCTTGCCCTTACAGTTAATGGCTTTGTTTATTACTTTAACGATTACACCGATGGTATTTCCGTTCTAGTGGTGGCTTATTGGTAAACCCTGAAGAACGATACGGGCCATGAGTCCGGTTTAAGATGCTTTCTCAGCTTTCAGGATTACACTAAGTAGATTCGCACTCTATTAGTGCGATGGGTAGCGTATAGTATTCATTAGCAGGGCGGAGCGTTGCCATACCTCAGTTAGTTTCTATTTCAACCTATTAAAGCTTATTGCTGTATATGACTAATTAATAACAAGTTATTAACGAGCACGGTTATACTTAATGAACCTGCTGCAGGTTGATCAGTTGTGAATTTGTCCAGAAGCTGTTCAACGGCACAATGGTTGCTAGCAATACCAGACTAAGATTAAATAAGATTTACAGCATGACAAGTGAAAATGATACAAATAACATAGATTGATGTGTTATTGTGTATCATTAAATGTCTTTTATACCCATTCCCAGGCTGAGCGATGAGTAAAACTGAATTCCGAACCGTTAAATCTTCCCAAACAGTTCTTAAAGAGCTGATGGTGCCTTCTTATGCTAACTTTGGCGGCAAGGTGCATGGTGGCGTCATTCTTTCGTTGATGGATAAGATCGCATATACCTGTGCCGCCTCCCACGTAAAAGGCTACTGCGTGACTGCATCAGTTGATTCGGTCGACTTTATGAACCCTGTCGAAGTGGGTGATTTGTTAACACTCTCAGCATCGGTCAACTATGTTGGCAACTCTTCACTTGAAATCGGTATTAAAGTGGTTTCTGAAGATTTCCGTGAAGGGGTGGTAAAGCATACTAACACCTCTTATTTCACCATGGTGGCGCTGGATGAAGAAACGCGAAAGCCGGTACAAGTACCTGGTCTGATTCTTGAGGAAGAACCGGAAATTAAGCGGTTTATCGAAGGTAAAATTCGAAAACAGCTTAAACGCGGACACCGAACAGAAATGTCTAAAATCAAAGCTGAAATTGATCTGATAAAAGAGATCAAAGAGCTGGAAGATGAAAACTGTCGTCTCTATAAACTCTAGATTGTCCAATATCACCTGATGGTTGGCCTGCTTATCTGACCGCTTTTAAGTAAGCAGGCAATGGCATCGATAACAGATGCTGTTGTGACATCTGCATCATACTGAGTCCTGCGGGGCTCAGTGAACGGCCTTTACGGGTTATCAGACAGATATTTCGTTCAATAACCGGTTCACGCAGGGGGATGAATTTAAGCCCTTTAAATGATTCGGTACTGGCCGCCAGGGCTGGCAGAACAGAAATACCTAATTGCTGCTTGATGAGTGCGGCTATACCTGAAGGGGTTGATACCTCGATTAACGCCTGAGGGTTTTCGATACTGATACCACTCTGTTTTCGAAGTTGATCAAGCTGCACGCGAATACCGGTATCGGCTGACAGATACAACAGGGGACTCTGCTCCAGTTGCTGCCAGTTGAGTTCTGTTGCATTGAACAGTTCAGACTCATTAGACACCACTACCCCGTAGCGGTCTTTGATCAACGCTTCATAGTGAAGATCATTATTACTTGAGTGGTTCGCGCCAATGCCAAAATCTACTTCGTTGCTCAGTACCAGTTGTTCAATCTGAGCGGCATTCTCGTCCCGTAATGAGATAGATATATTCGGATATTCGCGGTGATACTGTTGAATGACCGGGGGTAAAAGGTGGCTGATGGTCGAAGGGGATGCTGCCACACTGACCTGACCTTTCTGTTGTTCTGATGTCGCCCGCAGATCGGTCAGCGCCGTATCAAAGTCTGAGATTAGTCTTTCGGCTACCGGCTGAAATTGTTCACCTTCATTGGTCAGAATAACCCGACGTGTGGTTCGGTCAAAGAGTGTCAGCCCGACATCCTGCTCCAGCTGTTTAATGGTCGCTGTCAGTGTTGACTGGGTCAGATGAAGATTGCCAGCGGCGCGGGTGAAACTACCGCACAGAGCAACCTCACAAAATGCCCGTAGGTGTCTGATAGAAAGTGAACTGTTCATTTATTGGTTGTTTCCATTAATCTATCGTATTTTATCGTTTGAATGATAAATGATGCTGCTGCATTATAGCCAGACTATTTTTTTGCTTTCGACACTAAACAGGTCAGTAGATGATTCCACGTATTTCCGAAATTGACAGTACTCAGGCGCTGTATCTTGATTTTATTGAGAACCTGAAACAAAGCCACTTTCAGGGGGAACTGAATCCCGATTACGCCAATCGAGTAGTACTTGCGACGGATAATAGTATC
Source organism: Amphritea balenae (assembly GCF_003858655.1). Taxonomy (GTDB): domain Bacteria; phylum Pseudomonadota; class Gammaproteobacteria; order Pseudomonadales; family Balneatricaceae; genus Amphritea; species Amphritea balenae. Next base: position 192,056 of record NZ_RQXV01000009.1, on the reverse strand, counting down.
TATCAGATTTTGCCTCAGGGAGTGCTATACCCGAAGTCGGTTGAGGATCTGGTATTAATTGCCAATCTGGCCGATAAAGCGAAGTATAAAGAAGTTGTATTAAGTGCCCGGGGTGGCGGTACTGGCACTAACGGCCAGTCACTGACCGATGGACTGATTGTTGATGTGTCGAAGCATATGAATCAGGTACTTGAAATCAACGCTGAACAACGTTGGGTGCGGGTGCAGGCCGGAGTAGTAAAGGACCAGCTGAATGCCGCCTTGAAACCCTATGGCCTGTTCTTTGCGCCGGAATTGTCGACCAGTAACCGGGCGACTGTCGGCGGTATGATCAATACCGATGCCAGTGGCCAGGGTTCATGTCTTTACGGCAAAACCCGTGATCATGTACTGGAACTCAACTCTGTGTTGTTGGATGGCACACAATGGCGTTCCGCGCCAATCTCCGATAGCGAACTGGAACAGTTAAAACAGCGGGATGACAAAGTAGGTGAGATACATCGTGTTGTAGATCAGGTTTTTAATGAAAACCGGTCACTTATCGCTGAAAAGTTTCCCAAGTTAAATCGTTGTCTGACAGGTTATGATTTAGCCCATATCCGGGATGAACAGGGGCGCTTCAATCTCAATTCTATCCTCTGTGGCGGAGAAGGCTCACTGGGATTTATTGCAGAGGCAAAATTGAATGTGCTGCCTATTCCTAAGTACTCTGCTCTGGTTAATATTAAGTATGCGGGGTTCCAGGATTCACTTGAAGATGCTGCATCACTCATGGAGTGGGGGCCTACCTCGATAGAAACTATCGACTCTAAGGTTCTTAACCTGGCCATGAACGATATTATATGGGATACGGTTAAAGACTATTTTCCACAAAGCGATGATGAGCCTGCTATCCAGGGTATTAATCTGATTGAGTACACCTCGGATGATGAGAACGCTCTGCAACAAAAAGTGACGCAGCTGACATCTCATCTGGATATTGTGTCAGGACAGCAGGGCAAAAGTTTTGGTTATTCCATCGTCTTCGGCAATGACGAGATCAAAAAGATCTGGGCTATGCGTAAAAAAGCAGTCGGGTTGCTGGGCAATGCTAAAGGTCAGCAGCGCCCCATTCCTTTTGTTGAAGACACCGCAGTACCACCGGAAAACCTGGCCGCATTTATTAAAGAGTTTCGTCAGTTATTAGACAGCCATAACCTGGCTTACGGTATGTTCGGCCATGTTGATGCTGGGGTGCTTCACGTTCGTCCCGCTATCGATATGAAGAATGAGGCCGAAGAAGGGCTTATTCGTACTATCACCGACGGTGTGGTGGCGTTAACCCGTAAATATAAAGGCCTGCTCTGGGGAGAGCATGGTAAAGGTGTTCGATCTGAATATGCACCGGAGTTCTTTGGTGAACTCTATCCTGAGTTACAACGTATAAAAGCGGTGTTTGATACAAATAATCAGCTCAACCCCGGAAAAATTTGTACACCGTTAATTGGCGGCGCTGAACTGCTGAAAATTGATGAAGTGCCGACGCGAGGCCAGTTTGATCGTCAGATACCAGAACCGGTACGTGAAGAGTATAGCCAGGCGATGTTTTGTAACGGCAATGGTGCTTGTTACAACTATGATCCTAACGATGCGATGTGTCCGTCCTGGAAAGCTACCCGCGAGCGTAAACACTCGCCGAAAGGTCGTTCTTCACTTATTCGTGAATGGTTACGTCTGATGTCGTTGCAGGGTGTCGATCTGGTTAGTGAGGGTAGAAAAGCCCGTTATGGCTCATTTATGGCAACCCTGCCTGCACGGATTCGTAATAGCCTGAGTAAACGTCGTGGTGAGTATGACTTCAACCATGAAGTGCATGAGGCGATGATGGGCTGTCTTGCCTGTAAGTCCTGTGTTGCACAGTGTCCTATCAAGGTTAATGTACCAGACTTCAGGGCGCGTTTTCTGGAGGCTTACTACAGCCGCTATCTGCGTCCGCTTAAGGACTACATGATTGGTGGCCTGGAGTTTATGATCCCCTACCTGGCACGTTTTCCCGCACCTTATAACTGGATGATGAATAATTCACTGATGAAGCGGGTCTTTAAGTCAGGTGTGGGTATGGTTGATAGCCCGGCTATCTGTACCAATTCACTAAAGAAAGGCATGGATGCGAGGGGTATTCCTTTTGCTACCCAGGATGAGCTGAACGCGATACCTGCACCACTAAAAGCACGCAGTGTGATTTTGGTTCAGGATGCATTTACCAGTTACTTTGAAACACAGTTAGTGCTGGATGTCATCGATCTGCTTGGCCGGTTGGGCTTTAATGTGCTGGTTGCGCCGTTTAAACCTAATGGTAAGCCCCTGCATGTCCATGGTTTTAAAGCTGCCTTTGCGAAAGCTGCCGATGCGAATACGCAAATGCTGCAAAATTTTATTAGCAGTGGTGTACCGATGGTCGGTATAGACCCGTCTATGACCCTGACATACCGTCAGGAGTATGTTGATGATGGCACTCGTCAGATGGTTAATGTACAGCTGTTACAGGAGTGGCTGGCAGATCATTGTGATTACCTGAGTCAGCAGGCTACAGGGTTAGATAACAATCACTTTAAGTTGATGGCGCACTGTTCTGAAAAAACTTCAGCTGCATCTTCTATAGCTGACTGGGTCAATATTTTCGCAGCGCTGGGACAAACGCTGGAGCTTCAGGTAACAGGTTGCTGCGGTATGGCTGGTACCTATGGCCATGAAACAGAAAATTACGCTACATCACGCAAAATATATGATCTTAGCTGGTCAGAGGTGGTTAACGATCCGAAAAATGAGGGTAAGCTGGTTGCCACCGGTTATTCATGTCGCAGCCAGGTTAAGCGACTAGATGAAAAGCAGTTAAATCATCCAGTGCAGGCGCTTCTGGCCCTGTATAATTAGCTTTGTATTAGATTAAACAGCCGGATTACTGATCAGTTTTCCGGCTTTTCTTTTGCTGTGCTTCGGCGTATTGACGATCCATCTCACCGTATTGTCGTTCATAAGCTTTCGGGTCTGAGCGCCAGAGTCTAAAGAGCTTGCGGTCACTGCTGGCCATCGGCGGAGGATTAAGCTTGCGACGCTGAATTGCTTGCCAGGTAACTGGCGCAAAAACAATAATTATAAATAGCACTACCAGAATCAGTTTATAGTCTTCGATCATCGGGGCTCACTACAGCAGTTATGTTTCATAAAAAGTGATAAGTGATAAGCCTAAAAATGGGGCTTAGTCTCGCAATTAACATGCACTAGTATTGTAACCTCTTTATTTCTGATAGCCTGATATTTTTACAACTTAACATATGCAGTTTAACAGAGATCGCTACAGGCCAATTAACGATGTCACGAACAGATAAGTGGAACCAGCGCTATGCTGGAAAAGGCGATAAGCTGCCTGAACTACCTGCAGTCATTTCAGATCAGTTAGCTACATTGCCTAAAGGCCGAACACTGGATCTGGCCTGCGGTGATGGTGCCGCGGCTTTACAACTTGCCGGGCTTGGACATGATGTTGTGGCCGTTGATTTTGCCGAGCAGGGGATTTTGCGCATGCGACAGTTTGCAGAATCACAGGGGCTGAATATCGATGGCCGGGTAGCAGATCTTCAAAATATACAAAGTCTTGATGGGTTAGGGCAGTTCGATAATATCGTTATATGCCGTTATAAGCCTGAACCCGATCTGATTGAAGCGCTGTCAGAGCTTATGTGTATAGGTGGATCTCTGTTTATCTCTACATTTAATAAATTGCATCATCAGAGGTCTGGCTTCAGATCAGAGCTTTGTCTCGCTTCTGGCCAATACCTCGAAACATTTTCAGATTTTCAGCTCGAATTTTATCAAGATGGGGTACCTAATAACTCTAATCTCGACATATACTTATTCAAACGCTTGTTTTAATTGTGTTGTGATAACGGCTGTCATTGCTAAGTGATAGCAGTTTCTGAATTTAGTTGTATCAGAAATCAAGGAAGACAAAGAATGAAGTACGGATTAGCAGAACTGGATCAGCTGGAACATCCCGATAGCTTTGAGTTTCATAAACGACAAATCCTCCCGGTTTTTCAACCTCTGTTGCTGTTCGGGGCAGCAATCAACATAATTTTTGGTATCAGCTTTCTTTATACTCATCCGGAAACGGGCCAGTTAGCTTTAGTACTTATGGCGTTGGCTGCTTTTCTGATTCTTTGTATTAGTTATTACATTACCCGCTGTAGCAGTGATAAGCACTTTACGCTGATTGTATGCGGATTTGGCGTTGTCAGCATATTACTGACTATCTTTTTCTTTATTATCACGCCAAAAATGATCGTTTTCACACCCTTTACTCTGTTTTATTTTCTCTTTGCTGCACTCATTATCGCGCCGCTTTTGAATTTAAAGCAGCTTGTACCAATTCTGGTAATACTGACGCTTTCGGTTTGTTTTTTATTAATAGCTTATAGTGACGAAGGGCTAAACCTGATCATTACCTATGTAATCTATCTGTCAGGCTTGCTTATCTTTGTGTATGTCTCTATTTATAAAGTGCATCAGAATGGCCAAATGAGCTTTGAGCTTTCATCGAATCTTCACAAGCGTTCGATGACCGATGAATTAACCACAGTATTCAATCGAAGGGCCTGGTATATGGCTACCCGGGATGTCCTGGGCAAGAATGATCCCAGGGCATTGCCTCTGACTGTCATGTTACTTGATATCGATTTTTTTAAGGATATTAACGGTAGTTACGGACAAATAGCCGGTGATAGGGTGTTGGTTCGGTTTGTTGAATTAATATCGGCTCATTTGCGCGAAAAGGACCTGATTGGCCGTCTATCCAGCGATCAGTTTATTCTTTTAATGCCATCTCTATCTCTTGCTGTAGCCGAAACGAAAGCGGAGCAGATCAGAAGTCAGATCCAGTTAAATTCAGTCACGCATATGGGTAAACCTGTCAACATTACCTGCAGTATTGGTTTGGTCAGCTTTAGAAGTTATGTAAATGACATATCATCGCTTATCCAGGCGGCTGACTATGAGTTGATAGAAGCTAAACGTAAAGGGCGTAACTGCATCTGTGCAGTAGAGTACTGAATCTACTGGGATAAACTTTGCCTGGATTATGGTCAACAAAATACTGGTCCCTTAGTGGTAGTGCAATCTGTCGTGATATAGGCGATTATCTTGTTCGAAAAAAGTCTAAAAAAATAACCAAGGAGTTTAAAGATGGAAGATCTTTTACCAGAATTATGCGATCAGTTTCCAGAGCTTGTTAAGGTTGTAGAACCTATGTTTGGTAATTTTGGTGGCCGTGAGCGATTTGGTGGTGAGATTGTTACTCTGAAGGCGTTTGAAGACAATTCTCTGGTTCGCGAACAAGTGGCTTTGCCTGGTGAAGGGCGAGTTCTTGTAGTTGATGGTGGTGGTTCAATGCGCCGCGCAATGCTGGGCGATATGCTGGCTGAAAAAGCGGCAAAGAATGGCTGGTCAGGCATTATTATCTATGGCTGTATTCGTGATGTGAATGCAATTTCTGAGCTGGAACTTGGTGTTCAGTCACTCGGTGTGCATCCAATGAAAACCGATAAAAAAGGGCTGGGCGAACTGAATATTGATGTGACGTTTGGTGGTGTTACCTTTAAGCCTGGTCACTATATCTATGCCGATAACAACGGTGTCCTTGTTTCTCCTCAGAAGTTAGAGCTTAAGTAACTCTCTTATTATACTCTGGTAGCGAATGTGTTACGAAAGCTCCTGCAGGTGCGGGAGCTGTTCTGAGTAAGATTCCTTTCATTATCAATTCCTTTCTTTATGAAATCCCTTGCCTGACTCTCTAATAATATATTATTAACCGATCTGTTTTTATTGATGTATTTCAAATACCTGATAATATGATTTCTAAAATGTATTTGAATTACATGTTATATGATGTTTGGAGAGTAGCAGTGAAACGATCAGAGGCGTTAAAACAACTTAGCCGCGAACATCACAGGGCGCTGGTGCTGAGCAAGAAATTACTCCGGATATCAAGCTGCGATCCTGCAGAGGGTAACCGGGAGTGGTCACTGTTAAGAGTAAGCCTGGTCAAAGAGTTACTACCGCATTTTGAAGAAGAGGAGACGTTGCTTAAAGAGTTGGGTTTAAGCCATACCGATCATCATTTGTTAAACCGATTCAGATCTGATCACCAGCAGATAAGGGCGCTTCTTAACACCTCTGATTATATGAGTGCTGCAACGCTTAGTGAGCGACTAAAGCTGCATATACGCTTTGAGGAGAGAGAGCTGTTTAACTGGTTAGAGTCTGAATTTGGTGATGAATATCTAAGTAGAATGATAAGGGGGGAACATGCTCAGATCTGATGTGGTTGTGATTGGTGCCGGACCTTGCGGTTTGTTTCAGGTGTTTGAGCTAGGATTGCAAGGGCTGAGTGTCACCGTTATCGATGCACTGGGTGAATCGGGGGGTCAATGTATCAACCTTTATCCGGATAAACCTATTTATGATATTCCGGCGATTCCTGAAATCAGTGCGGCAGATTTGACCGGGCAGTTAATGCAACAGATAGAGCCTTTTAATGCTGAGTTTCTGTTTCATCAGCGGGTTATTGGTATACAAGGCGAAGCAGGAGACTTTAAGGTTATCTGTGCGTCAGGCCTGAGCATTGCCTGTAGTGCGGTCATTATTGCCGGAGGAGCAGGCGCTTTCCGGCCGGTAAAACTCAAAATAGAGGGATTAGAGCAGCTGGAGGGGCGTTCAGTTTTTTATAAGGTACAAGATAAAGAGATACACCGGGATAAACACCTGGTCATCGTTGGCGGAGGGGATTCTGCACTGGACTGGTCGCTGGCTCTACGTGGGGTCGCCGCATCGGTGACGTTAATACATCGCTCAGATCGCTTTAGAGCCCATCCCGTAACCATCAAAGCGATGCAGGAAAGTTGTGCTCAGCAAGAGATGTTATTTTTTCAGGGACGGATCATTGATTATGTTGCTGAACAAACCACGCTGAAATCGGTGCGGGTTAAAGGTCGTGATCAGGTGGTTAGGACAGCACAGCTTGATCATCTGCTGGTATTTTTCGGCCTGACACCCGATAGCACGGGTTATGAAAGCTGGGGGCTGGAGCTGTATCAAAAGCAGATAAAGGTACGCACTGATTCCTTTGCTACGAACCGTAAAGGGATCTACGCCGTTGGTGATATCAATTACTACCCGGGCAAACGAAAATTGATTTTAAGTGGTTTTCACGAAGCGGCATTAGCGGCGTTTGCCATTAAAGAGCAGTTAGAGCCCACACGAAAGGCAACACTGCAATACACAACAACCAGTCCCCTTATGCATCAGCGCCTTGGGAAACACCCGGATCTGCCCGATATGGCTAATCAATACCCCGCTACTCAACCGCAATAAGTGTGGATCGCAAAGAGGGGCTTTCAAGGAGGTCTGCCAGGCTGTATTTACTTAATGTACTTATAAATGCCTGTTGGGCTTCAGCGAGAATGCCCTGGAAGCTACAAACATTTCTGATACGACAGTCCTGACTTGTACAGTCGATTAAGGGAGAGTTGCCCTCAGACTGTTGAATCAGCTGGCCAATATTAATCTCTTCCGGAGGCAGAGCCAGGCGTATACCACCATTTTTGCCGCGAAAGGTCTGCAAGTAGCCTGATTTGGATAGCGCATGAACAACTTTGCGTAGATGTTCTATCGAGATGTCATAGTAGTTTGAAATTTCGGCAAGTGTCGAAAGTTGATCTGAATGAGTTGCGACATAGAAGAGAGTTCTTAATGTGTAATCTGAAAATCGGCTGATCTGCATAGTACGCTTCATTTAAAATGTAATATTTATATATCTTATATTACACAACCATTGATTCGTTTGTCTTTATAAAAATAACCCTATGTCACTGTTCTTTGGCCAAAAAACATTCAATTGTTTTTGATTTTTTCTTGGTGTAGATTTCAAACGCCTGTTTAATATAGTTTGCAGGATAGTGGTTAAATGGAAGCAGCCACACGTTTAGTTGCTAATAACGATCAGACTCCTGATCAATCTTTGTGGTTATATTAGTATCCTGAGGTCAATGGAATGAACCATACACATTCATTTTCTGTATTTAATTCTCTGCGCGGTAAGCACCTGTTCGTGACCGGTGCGACTGGTTTTCTGGGAAAAGTGACTATAGAAAAACTTCTCCGGGAAGTTCCTGAAGTAGGCTCTATTCGTGTTCTGATTCGAGGTACGAAATCAGCTGATGTTACAACACGTTTTTATAAGGATATGTTGGAAACAGAGCTGTTTGATACCTTAAAATCTCAATTAGGCAATCAATTTGAATCATTTATCAGCGAGAAACTAATCCCTGTCGACGGTTCTCTGTGTGATGATTATTTTGGTTTGTGTGATGAGACGTTTTCTGATCTGGCAAGTTCAATAGATCTGATCATAAACTCAGCGGCCAGTGTCAATTTTCGTGAACCTCTAGATCAGGCCTTAAGCATTAATACGCTGAGTTTGCATAACATTTCTGCGCTGGCCAGAGAGGGGGGTAAAAAGGGCTCCTCTCTGCCAGTGGTACATATATCTACCTGCTATGTTAATGGCTACCAAGAGGGTGTCATTCGTGAGGAAATTCATAGCCCTGTATCAGGCCTGTTAACGCCTTTATCTGAAAATACTTATCAAATCTCGGGCCTGCTCGATGAGATGGCCGATAAAATTAAGCAGATCAAAGGTATGGGTCTGGATAAACGTGACGAGCGCAACCGTCTCACGGATCTTGGCATCGGGATTGCCCGGCAATATGGCTGGAACGATACCTACACCTTTACTAAATGGCTGGGTGAACAGGTCCTGTTACAAGACCTGCAACAGCAAAACATAACAATAATGCGGCCTTCCATTATTGAGAGTGCAGTTCATTTTCCCAGACCCGGCTGGATCGAAGGTATTAAGGTCGCAGACGCCATGATTTATGCCTACGGTAAGAGCCGTTTATCTGTATTCCCGGGGAAAAAGGATGGGATTCTGGATATTATTCCGGTCGATCTGGTTGCTAACGCGACAGTGCTGGCATTAGCGGAGTCCGCTTCAATAGCCAAAGGCGTACGTGTGTATCAGTGTTGTAGTGGTAAAACAAATCCACTGAAACTGTCTGGTTTTGTTCAGTTAATGCATGAAGAAGCTAAAGAAAACTATCATCAGTATCCTAAGTTGTTCCCTAAACGACCAGCAAAATTTCATATTGTCTCAGTCCAGAATCTGCGGTTTTATATGGACCTGCTGACAAAGATGTCGAATTTAAAAATGTCGGTAGCAAACTTGTTGGGTATTAAGGTGAGAAACTCTGTGCTGCGTAAACTGGCTACCACCACAGAAATGGCAATAATTTACGGATTTTATGCTGCGCCCAAATATCGCTTTGACAGCAGCAAGCTGGAACAGTTGTGCACTTATCTATCGCCCCAGGAGCGAGAGCTGTTTACCGTGAGAGCTGATAGCTATCAGTGGCATCATTATATTAAAAAGGTTCATCTGCCAGGGCTGCATCGCTATGGTTTGAAGAAAAAAATATCTAAAAGCTCGGTGGTTTCAGTTCAGGAACCCCAGGCAACCTATAAAGTAGCGTAACAAAAAGGCCGCAATAGCGGCCTTATTTAAATTGCAGCTAATACACTGAGTTTACTCAGGAATTACGCTGCCTTTAATCTGATATGTTTTACCCTGAAATAGGTTTAGCGCGTTAGTAACGTTTAATGTCCTAAACGCCAGCCCGCCCTTTGAGAAAGCTTGGAGCTTATTCGCAGGTTTCTTTGCCTGCAAGCGGCTGATCAGGCGTCAATGGCAGACTTTCAGAGTAACGACGATTAGCCTGCCAAAGCGTTTTTAACAGCCATGTAAAGCTGAGTAAGAAGAGTACCGCCGCTACAAACAGCAATGGATGTTGTAACTCTCCACCAAAGAAAGATAAATAGAGAGTTACCAGTGCGGAACTATACAATTGAAACTGCCATTTCGAATCCGAAACCGGCAGCAACTGCTTCATATTAGGTAGTTTCATAAAAGCACCGGGATCGTGAATGCAGGCTCTTTGCAGATGCAGAAACATCAGGAAAGGGGTGATCTTTTGCAGCATCCCTAACATAACTGATATGACAAACCCCAAACCAAATCCGAAGCCTAGCAACAGGTGGAACTGGCCTACCTCATTTAATATTTGAAAACCCATTTGATGCAAAAAAAATAAAAGACACAATAAAATGAGATTTGTAAAAGCAAGCTGCCAAAAGCGAATCGTATAGTCCACCAGCTTACGTTTTCGCCGATAAATTAAGTAAAGAGAATAAGCGCCATAAATGCTAAGGGTCAGTGTCAAAACAAGTAACGCACTATCTGCTATTGAGCCACTGGCAATTACACTAGTCATTAATGCCAGCGCCAGAAAAGTAGAGTTCCCCCGGCTAAGCCAGTGGGGAAATGCCGGAGCGACATGAAACATAGGGATGACCTGAAAGCTGACACCCATGATTAGTAGCATGCCCCAACCGAGTAGACCCAGTAATACATGGTTGTTGGTACGTTCAAAAGAGTAGCCGACCCAACTCAGTTCCAGATAGGTAGAAAGTTGCAGGCACCCGAATACCACTGTGATCAACAGGCACAGGGCTGCCAGGCGTAAACAGAATACCGAGTCACTGCCTTTTTGAACGCGCACCAGCGCCACTCCCACTGCACTCAGAAACAACAGGAAGGCTCCAACCAGTAGAGGCAACGCTATATAGTAGGAAATTTTCTGCATAAACAGGAAACCTAGGGCGAGACACAGGGTTCCTGAAATAAGCCCTGCTCTTATCCAGGGAGATAAAGCTGCTGCTGCAGGAACAGGTTGGCTGCTGACGACAGGAAGGATCTGTATCATTGCACCAACCATTATCATGGCACCGAAACCAAGGGTCAGCAGGTGTACCATAGCCAGCATTGCCGGATGCCACCGAGAGTTCATTATCTCTGGATTGAACAGCAAGAGCAGGGCTGCCAATATACCGAACCAGGGGGCGGTGAGAAAGAAACCCATAGGAATTTTTAGCTCAGGTATGCTTTCCAGTGACAGTCCTGAAGTATTCATGATGCCTGCTCCTGCTTAGCCGATTGATGGCAAAATTCACCCAGCAAGTGATCATTTTTGGGCCAGATATAGATGGCAAACTCACAGAGATCAAATTCCACGCAATGATATGTAAAGCCCATTTCCTGCAATAAACTGTATAGAGGTAGTGGGCGTTTGCGGTGACGGATCCTTAATGCAGTATCTGATTTAAGTTGATGTAATTCTCTCAGGATCACTGACATCGGTTCGGGTGCTTCAAGTTCACTAACATCCAAATGTATCAACTGCGGCATAGACTGAATTCCTTACAAGTGGTTCATAATGCTGATGACAGCAGCAGTATCAGGCAACATCTGTTGCGTCATAGGATAGAGCCCACCGGCATTACTATTCATTTGCTCGAATGCAGGAAAAAGGCTTTTACTCTTCGTTAGGGAAGGAGCGAACAAGGCCTGACACCTCAGACCACTCTGAGCCCGTAGAGAAAACAATAGTGTTAAAAACTTGAAAATAACGGATACAAAGGTTCATTAATTAAATGCTTGTCTTCAAATTATTAGCTGGCAGAAAATAGTAATTAGTGAATCTGTGATTTAAATGTCGGCCCTCATGCTAAGGGCCGACGGTTTGAGTTTTGATTTTAGGCTTTAGGGATAAGATCTTCGATCAGTTCGGGCGTCCATGGTGCGCCCTGAGCCAGCGCCTGGCGAAGCGCAACAAAATCGATCTCACGGCCAACTTCACGGTTACCTTCGTTGAAGGCACGGAAACCGGTGCGGGCTTCATTCATCATGTTAAGCGCCAACCAGGCGCGGCTATTCTCTTTGTTGGCGTTCCAGGCATTTAACTTGGGCTTGCGCAGCTCTTCCAACGACTTAGTCATGCACTCAGGGAAGGTTTCTAATAGTTTGCTGGCTAATGCTTCAACACGCTCATCGAGCAGTGATAGATCGATCTCTCCCTGCTTGATCAGATCTTTACCGGTTTTGAAAGCGTCGCCGGTTTTAAATTCACCATGTACTACGCGGCCGAACTCATCCAGATATGTATCTGTCACGACGGTAGGATTGGGGATAAACTTGCCGTCGACTTTCAATGCCGGAACGATTTCGCAGCAGATGCCCAGGCGGTTGGCTTTGTGGGCCGAGAACGGTTCGCACAGGGTGCCGGATACCATCGCTTGTTCGCAGCCGATCATCACCGGTAGGAAGTCAGTAGCACCGCCAATCGCGGCTGAACCATGTTTGGGACCGGCTTGACCGAAGTTGGCCAGATCCTGGGCCACGGTAAAGTCTGCCGCCATGCCGATCTCCTGGCCACCACCGATGCGCATGCCGTTGACGCGGCAGATGACAGGCTTATCACAACCAAGAATGGCCGATACCATGTCGTTAAACAGGCGCATATATTGGCGGTACTCTTGTGGGTTGCCGGCGTAGTACTCGGCGTATTCCTTGGTGTTGCCACCGGTACAGAAGGCTTTGTCGCCTACTGCGGTAAAGATAACCGCGTTGACATCGCGCGAGTTAGACGCGGCACGGAAGGCCAGTATCAGCCCCTTAGTCATATCGGTGGTGTAGGAGTTGAACTGCTTCGGGTTGTCCAGCGTGATCCAGGCGTTGTAGACCCCTTCGGCGATGCTGCCATCGAGTCGCTTGGCTGGGCGTTTTTCATACAGTACGCCGGGTACGATCTGCTCGGGTACCAGATTGTGATCGTTGAGCTGCTTAGGTGCGGTTTCCTGGACGATATCGTTGGTGCTAGCTTTCATTGTTCTTCCCTCAAGGTACAAGAATGGCACGAGCGGTCAGCTTATGAGCGTGCGCGTCGGCGAAAATTTGGTTGATGTCGTTCATCGGGTATTGCTGGGTAAAGGGTTTCATGGCGATCTTGCCATCGAGCACCATCTGCAACGTGGCAGGGTAGTAAGTCGGTGCGCAGCCCCAGTTGCCTTGAGCCTTGGCGTGGAACGCCATCAGGTTAGACAGGCGGAACTCCTGTTTGGCCATGGTGAAACCAACCACGGCGATAGTGGCGCCGAATGTCAGCAGGCTAAACGCGGTGGCTTGGCCGGGGGCGGAACCGGAGCACTCGAAGATCTTCCATTCGGTGGAGCGCAGGTTGTTTTCTTTTACGAAAGCTTGCACCGCTTTTTTCAGCGAGCGGGTATCGTATTCAGTCGCATTGAGGGTCAGTGCGGCACCGAAATCTCGATAGCTTTCCAGCTTGGCGCTGTCCACGTCGATGGCGATAACCGTAGCGCCCATCGCGTTAGCAATCTGCACCGCGTAACCACCGACACCACCAACACCGATGACGATCGCCAGATCGCCCGGTTGAACATCAGCCTGGGCAGCGGCCTGGAACGGCGTCGTGACTGCGTCTGCAACGACCGATACATCGGCCAGCTCCAGTCCTGCGGTGTCTAATTTGGCTTCATCAACTTCGCATAGGCAGTGGCCGGGTACGGTAATGTGGCTGGCGAAGCCGCCTTGAATATCGTTACCGGGCATCTTCTGGCTGCGACAGATATTGTGTAGGCCGCGTTTGCATAGATCACACTCGTAGCAGGGTAGTACGGCGGGAATAATGACTGCTTTGCCGAGTGAGGCTTCACAGCCGGCACCAGCGGCGATAACCCGACCGCTGATCTCATGGCCGAGTGTCAATGGTAGCTCGCTATTGGTTTTAACACCGTCGTAAAGAAATCCCAGATCGGTGTGACAGACACCACACCCGGCGACTTCCACGCAGACTTCGCCAGAAGGGGGTGGTTCGAGTTCAAAGTGAACTTTTTCAAAAGGCTTTCCGACCTCGGTCATCATCCATCGGTAGGCTGTGCTCATCTTTATATGCCCCTTGTTGATACTGTATTGAAGTTATTAATCACTGAGCCAGACAGGGCTGTTAGTGAAGTTAAGTAATGTGAACTTTAGTGCATGCTATTCTAATGTTAACGCAGACGTCAACATTTTTTTGATGCGGTTATAGTTGTTGATAGCTGCTCATTCCGTCTGGTGGAATGGTTTGTATGATTACGATTAATCGCTGTGATATGAGTTTAACTTGTTGAATATATTGATATGTTGGGTTTTTTTGAGACATGCTAATGAAACAGGCTGGGGCTTTGTTTGATAGCGCAGTTTTTGAGTTACTATGAACTATAGTTCTTATTTTGTTGAGCTGTTTTTGTTCCTGCTCTATGATTCTAACCCTCTACTTTTTATCGATGCTCACCAGAGCGAGTGTTGAATTGGATCAAGTCGCAGGAGAAAAATAACAATGACCACCACACCTACGCTAAACAAAAAAGCAGCTTTCAACTGGCAAGATCCCTTTCTGCTTGATGATCAGCTTACTGAAGAGGAGCGAATGATTCGTGATGCTTCCTATGAGTATTGTCAATCAAGATTGATGCCCAGGGTTCTTGAGGCCAATCGTCATGAGCGTTTTGATCGAGAGATTCTTGAGGAGATGGGTGAGCTGGGGCTTCTTGGTCCCACCCTGCCGGAAGAGTACGGTTGCTCCAATGTGAACCATGTCAGTTACGGTCTGGTTGCGCGTGAGGTTGAGCGGGTAGATAGCGGTTATCGTTCGGCGATGAGCGTACAGTCGTCGCTGGTGATGCACCCTATCTACGCCTACGGTTCTGAGGAACAGCGACAGCGTTATCTGCCGAAGCTGGCAACCGGTGAATGGGTCGGCTGTTTTGGCTTGACTGAGCCCGATGCGGGGTCGGATCCAGCCAGCATGAAAACCCGTGCTATCAAGACTGACGATGGTTATCTGCTTAAAGGTACCAAGATGTGGATCACCAATTCGCCGATTGCCGATATTTTTGTGGTCTGGGCCAAGCTTGATGGCGTGATTCGCGGCTTTATTCTAGAGAAGGGGATGAAGGGGCTGAGTGCTCCTAAGATCGAGGGTAAATTTTCTCTGCGGGCGTCGATTACCGGCGAGATTGTGATGGAGGACGTGGCTGTACCTGAAGAAAATCTGCTACCGAATGCTTCGGGTCTGTCGGGACCCTTTGGTTGTCTCAATAAAGCACGCTTCGGTATTGCCTGGGGTGCGTTGGGAGCGGCTGAGTTCTGCTGGCAAGCCGCACGTCAATATACCTTGGATCGTCAGCAGTTTGGCCGGCCTTTAGCGGCCACTCAGCTGATCCAGAAGAAGCTGGCTGATATGCAAACCGAAATCAGCTTAGGTTTACAGGGGTGTTTGCAGGCTGGCCGGTTGATGGATCAGGGTCAGTGTGCGCCCGAATTGATCTCGCTTATCAAGCGTAATTCTTGTGGCAAGTCGTTGGATATCGCCCGTGTCGCGCGTGATATGCATGGCGGCAACGGTATCGCTGACGAGTTTCATGTGATCCGTCATGTGATGAATCTCGAGGCGGTCAATACTTATGAAGGTGCTCACGATGTCCATGCGTTGATCTTAGGGCGTGCCCAGACAGGTTTGCAGGCGTTTTCTGTATAATGCCGTAGCATGACTAAGATTTTCGACGCTGAATCCATACCGCTGAATAGCTCGACCGGGTTTTACCCGGTCGGCGGAAAGCGGTTGGAATACGTATGGCTGGGGCCCAAGCCTGAAGCTGCCCTGACGCTGGTATTTCTGCATGAAGGGTTGGGCTGTGTAGCGCTATGGCAGGATTTTCCTGAGCAGGTGGCCAGAGCGACTGGGTGTGGGGTGCTGGTCTATAGCCGTGCAGGCTATGGTGCGTCCGATCCGGTGGATCTACCCAGACCTCTGAGCTACATGCACGATGAGGGGCTGAAGGTGTTGCCTGCCCTGTTGGATGCCGCGGGGGTACGTAATGCCGTGTTAGTCGGGCACAGCGACGGTAGTTCGATTGCGCTGATCCATGCGGGCGGTGTCACCGATCCGCGGATAAAGGGCTTGGTTTTAATGGCTCCGCATGTGTTTGTCGAACCGTTGTCGCTGGAGAGTATCGCTAACAGCAAGGTGCTCTATACCGAAACAGATCTGCGCCAGCGCTTGAAACGCTACCACGATGAAAATGTCGACTGCGCCTTTTGGGGCTGGAATGATGCCTGGCTGGCGCCGGCGTTCGTCGATTGGAATATCGAAAAATATCTATCACAGATCTCCGTCCCCACGCTGTTGATACAGGGGCAGGACGATCAATACGGTACTGAGCTGCAACTACAGGCGATTGCGTCTCAAATAGCAGGACCAGTCAGTACTGTCCTACTTGAGCGATGCGGTCATTCGCCGTTTCGAGATCAACCGAAACTCAGCCAGCAAGCGCTGGTTGATTTTATCCCAACCTGTCGTCAATAAATCGATGATAAAGATGTTTAAGGAAGCAGGAGCAAGTCATGCAAGATGCTTATATCTGTGATGCGATACGCACTCCGATTGGCCGTTATGGTGGTAGCTTGGCGTCGGTGCGTACAGATGACCTGGGAGCGATACCGATCAAGGCACTAATGCAGCGAAATCATCAGGTTGATTGGCAGATGGTGGATGATCTGGTGTACGGCTGCGCTAATCAGGCTGGCGAGGATAATCGTAACGTTGGGCGGATGGTGGGGTTGCTTGCTGGTTTGCCTACAACGGTTGCTGGGGTGACACTTAATCGGCTCTGCGGCTCGGGGATGGATGCGGTGTCGATGGCATCACGTTCGATCAAAGCCGGTGAAGCGCAGCTGATGATTGCGGGCGGGGTTGAGTCGATGTCGCGTGCTCCGTTCGTGATGCCTAAGGCTCAAGGAGCTTTTTCCCGTCAAGCAGAGATCTACGACACCACTATTGGTTGGCGTTTTATTAATCCGTCGATAAAGTCGCTCTACGGGGTCGATTCAATGCCTGAGACGGCGGAAAATCTGGCTAACGAGTTTTCAATCGCTCGGCATGACCAGGATGTGTTTGCTTTACGCAGCCAGCATAGCGCAGCCAAAGCACAGGCGGCGGGGTTATATGCTGACGAGATCGTGCCGGTTAACATCCCCCAGCGTAAAGGTGATCCTGTGGTGGTCGGGCATGACGAACATTTGCGCCCGCAGGTTACGCTGGAATCGCTGGCCAAACTTAAGGGAGTGGTGTCAGCCTCCGGCTCGGTTACGGCGGGTAATGCCTCAGGCGTGAATGACGGTGCCTGCGCACTGTTGTTGTCCTCCGAGGCGGGTCTTAAGCAGCATCAATTGACGCCTCGTGCGCGTGTAGTGGCCAGTGCCAGTGCCGGTGTCGACCCCCGGGTGATGGGATTTGGTCCGGTACCGGCGGTGCACAAAGTGCTGGCGATGAGTGGACTGGAGTTGGATCAGATGGATTTGATTGAGCTCAACGAAGCCTTTGCTGCCCAGGCACTATCGGTCATACGTAATCTTGGCCTGGCTGATGATGATGCCAGGGTTAACCCGTTGGGCGGCGCTATCGCTTTAGGTCACCCATTGGGAATGAGTGGCGCCCGGTTAATCACAACTGCGATGTATCAATTGCAAAGAAGTGGCGGGCGTTATGCACTATGTACCATGTGTGTTGGCGTTGGCCAGGGGGTCGCAATGATCATAGAACGGCTGTAACGACAGGGCTGGCGTTCCCTTTGTAGCCTCTCGTCGATAGATCTTGTCCAAAAAGTAATAGATTTAAAATCGGAACTATAGATCATTCTCAAGACAATGAGTAAACTATATAGAGCTACGCATTATGGAGGGGAACATGGACCAGCGTGAATCAACATTGCCGTTAGAGAGTAATCAAAATAGCCAGGAAGCTCTGGCGGCTTATGTGCAACAGATTGCCAAGCTTGTCAGGGGGCAGCGAGCACAACGAGGGATGACCCGAAAGGTGTTGTCGCAACACTCTGGCATATCTGAGCGTTATCTTGCTCAGGTGGAAACCGGTAAAGCCAATATGTCGGTGTCGTTGTTGTGGCGGATCGCTGAGGCGATGAATGTCGGCCTTAGCGATATCTTGCCCTACAGTAGTCTTACCTATAACAGACCAGACCCGGTGTTAAAATTACTCGACGGTCTGTCGCCGGAGCAGCACCAACAAGCCTACGATCTGTTGCAGCAGACCTTTTCGGTGGATAAAGAGATTGATAGCCAAATACAGGATAGGGGGATCGCTCTTATTGGTTTGCGTGGTGCAGGCAAAAGCACCTTGGGCCAGTTGTTGGCAAGTGGTCTCGGTATTCCTTTCATTCGACTCAGTGATGTGATCGAGCAATTGGGTGGGTTTGATCTGCAAGAGCTGTTGACACTGTTTGGCCAGAAAGCTTACCGCAAGCTGGAAAGGCAGGCCATCGATTATGTTCGCGAGCACTACGACCGGGTCGTGCTAGAAATTGGTGGCAGTTTAGTATCTGAAAAAGACACCTACGGCTACGTATTAAATCATTTTTATACCGTTTGGGTGAAGGCGCAGCCCGAAGAGCATATGAGCCGGGTGATGGCTCAGGGCGATTTACGTCCCATGGCTGCCAGCCAGAAGGCGATGGATGATCTGAAATTGATACTTACCGAACGTGAGCCTTATTATCGTGAGGCGAATACCTTATTGGACACCTCCGGTCGCAGTGTTGATGAGTGTGCGGCGGAGATAATTAACAAGTGCACCCCGGCTCAGCCAATACAGGCCAGCTCTTGATATTGCTTACCAGAATATTTCCCACCATTCTTCACGAAAAATCGATTTAGTCATTTTATAACCTCGGAGTAGGTGTTCGCGCTACGTGCTAATACCTCTCCACCGGTTTCTCATCTGTGTAGCACTGACGATAGTGATCTCGTAATAATATAATAGGCTGTGTCATTACGCCGAGCAGTTCGAATGTTCCGTTCTAAGAACAGTAGCGATCAGCCAGAATAGACTTTGTAATTCAGTTTAAGCATCGGCTTGATAGGGCTTGCGCCTAAGATTTTCGTTTTCACTCAGACAGCCGGCTAGCTACTTCAAAGGCCATCGGTATCAGCATTGGAACGACGATCAATAACCAGCCGATAATAATCACTGGCCTGGTGAACAGCAGCCGCCAACCAACCATTGATCCACTATGGATAACAGTAGTTATCGAAGTAGGCAGATATTACCGTTGGCCCCCGGGCCATCTGTTGAAAGCTCCAGCCAACGACCTGATATCGACAGTCGGTTTCACTATGCCTGTATCTGTTGCATCGAATCGATAATGGTATTACCCGACTCGATCGCCTGGTCCGCCATCGGGTAGAGCATCTGCTCCTCTTTCATATTGTGTTGCTGCATTAGTACCATCATCGTTTCTGATAATCCCAGAAACTCCTCATCCTCTTGCGCTGCTAAAGCCGAAGCCATTTGATGAACCAGCGCACGCATCTGCTGGTGCTCCATCCGCATCATGCTGGTAGGGCCGTTCTGGTCGCCGGTAACCTGTTCGTACTCAGGAAACAGTACCAGTTCCTCCATCTGTAAGTGCTGCTCTAATGCCTGGTTAAACTGTTGCCAGTGTGGTTCGGCTGTCTGCCACTCGGATAGGGATACCGCCTCTTCGGCGGCGGCAAAGGCATCGTCGCAGTCACGATGCTTCTGTGTCATAAAATCTAAAATGCTATTCATAGGATCTCCTCATAAAGAAATAGAAAACCAATACTGAATAGTGCTTGAACCGGCCTGTTACAGCTCGGTTCGAGCACCGTTATGACTATCAACCGCCGGCGATGATCGGTACTAGGGTCACTTCACTACCGTTGGGAACCGGTGTTGTTTGTTCGCCCGACAATACCATGTCGCCGTTGATGGCGATGTTGATGGTGTCGTTACTCAACTGCTCAGACGCCTCGGGTAGTTTGCGCAGTAGCGCCTGGCGCAGTTGACTGATGCTGTTGATCGGCTCGTCGATGATCAGCGCCTGCTCAGGTGCACCGGGCATCGCCTCGGACAGGTCGACCTTGATCGCATAACCGGTGGCCAGGCTGGAGAGTTTGTGGTGCCAGTCCAGCGCAGGGGTGCCCTCGGCGTTGAGCCCGGTGATGCTGTAGAAGCGAGACTTCATGGCTTCGAACTCGTCGCGGTCGATCTTCTCACCCTTGAACGGACCGACGTTGATCGGCTCATCGAACCAACGCGGTGGCAGGGTGTCATCTTTACCGCGCAGGCCGAGGCGGAAATTGAGCATCCGCTCCAATCCGGTGATGCTGCGACCGCTCTCGTACAGTGATTCTACGTTGAGACCGAGTCCGGTCATCTCGTTCAGGTGATCGGAGAAATCGGTCAGATCGGGTAGCGATGGCGAGTTGAACAGCTTGGTGTTGAAGCGGCACATACCGATCGAGTCGCCGACCGCGTAGGTATCCTCGCAGCGCCGTACCGCATATTCCTTGCCCTGGTAGCCGTTGGGCTCAGGAGCTACCACGCCGCCGTAAAGCTCGGTCTTGAACTTTGCGTCATCGTTGATGCGGGCGTTGATCTCCAGGGTGACGCGGTTACGCAGGTGATCCATTCCGCGAGTGGCGACGGCCAGTCCTAGCGCAAACGCTTTGAGTATCCGTGAATCGTGTGGGTCGGATTGGAACAAGCCTTTAACAGCCATTCGATATTGCAGGGCTTCTTCGGGGTAATGACCGTTTTCGACCGCTCTGGCCGAGTCGGCAATAACGTTACCGAAACCTTCACGCTTAACGGTCATAAACAGTAGCTGTTCCACCACCGGGTAGTTACCCCAGGTTAGATCCAGGCCGCCGGTGTCGCTCTGATCGATAATGCCGCGTTGGTAAAGCTCCATCGCCCAGGCGATTGACGCACCTGCGCTGGAGGCATCGAGTGCCAGGTCGTTAAGAATATTGTTCAGGCGCAGTACCTGTTCGGGGCTTTTGATACCGATATTGGGGCCGAATTTGCCGACGATGATGTACTCGGGGCCTTCGCCCTTATCGTACTTATCGAAAACACCGTCCTCGTTGATACCGTTGTAGGTTCGCAGCTTGTGATGGTCGAGCTCGCTCTGCTGTTTGTCGTAACTGGCATTGCCGGCGATTCCGGTTAGTGCGCTGGCACCCCAGCCGCCTTTGCCACCGGGCAGCATGTCATTGTCGGCACGACAGCGAACCGGGCATTGATAGCAGCGGCTCATGCCAGGGCGGTAGGGGTCGAAATTGTCGGCGTCGAGGGTGTCATGCCAGGTTGTTTCCTGGTTGTTCTTGGTTCCCATCGCGCCGAGTACCCGGCTGGGCTTGTAGAGGAAGGGCGTCCCCACTGTTTTCAGCGCGTTCTGGATCACGCTGGTGCTGAGGATCTTCTTACCGATATCTTTGTTTTGAATTTTAAACTCTTTGGACAGTTCAAAGGTCGGTAGCTTGCCCTGGATCATCACCGCTTTGAGGTTGAGCGATCCCATCTTGGCGCCGGCACCACCGCGAGCCCAGATCGCCTTGATCCCCCCCATGATACCGCTACACAGAACCTGGTTTTCACCTGCAGAGGTGATCCGTGCCATCGCCATATCTTTTTGCTCGGTACAGTCGAAATCACGCTGTATGGTTTCCGTCAGCTCCAAATTGTCCATACCCAGGTAGGGGGTCGCGTCAATGAACTCGAGCTTATCTTGCCGGATGTTTAACAATGTCCATTGTGGGTTGCGGCCAAACAGCACCAGGTGATCGTAACCGTTGCGTTTGAGGAAAGTGGGGAAGTAGTCACCTGCGTTGCTGTCGAGGATCGCGTGGCTCTCGGGTGAACGGCTGGTGACATTGCCGCGGGTACCTGCTGGCATGTTGCTGGTGAGAATGCCGGTACCGAAAATCAATGGCACTTCTGGATCCAGTGCATCTTTGTCTTCTTGTAGCAGGTTATACAGCAGGAACATATTGCCGCCACGCCCCGCTAGAAAAGTGGATACCACGTCCTTGGGTAGGTAGCCGCTTTGCGAGCTACGGTTTTCTAAGTCGACAAACAGCACTTTGCCCTGGGTAGGGTATTGGGGAGTGTCGTGCATGCGGCTTAGTAGTCGCTCAACCCGTTGTTTGATATCCATGCTGGTTCTGAACCTCGCTCTTTAATTCAACCCTGCGTTGTTATGTAATTTGACTATATCAACAAACAATTTGATATCAAACTATTCTAATTCCAACTAATTCCTTGGCTTTTGTTGCTCCAGGGTTACGACTCACCTTGTATATCACCGGATTTAGTGCTCTGAATGGCGGTTTGGCTGGTTGCGCATAATGGCCGTTTCGTTCCGCCTACCGGAATAATGAGGTGAAAGCCGTTTGCTCTGATGAATCACGATGATGCACTATATATCATATAACGTACTGTTTTTGGATATGTGTGGTAATTTTCTAAAGCTTTTTTATGTGCTTGATGAACAATACTGCGCTTTACATGCTCTTGATAGGAGGGAAGGACTTTCTCCTTATTCGGACCAATTAACGGAAATAAATAATGATAAAAACAACATCGGCAGTAGCGAAAACGAATACCGCTATCGACCTGCAAAAGACCGTATTACTGCTTCAAAAAGCGGCCTCTGAACAGCGATATACACTTAGTCAAAATGAGCTTTCTGAGCTGGTTTCGGCGTTGGGGTTTGGTTTGCTGGCAGCGGTCGGACCGTCATCGGGGGTGACGTTGAATCACAACCTGTCGATGAATATCGCTTATACACGCGAATTTGGCATGGTACTGAGTGTCGGACTGGAGGGGGCCGCACAAGCCGAGTTTGCCCAGCGCTTTGCTAAGGGGGAGGCTATCGTCCATGCCTCTACCGCGCTGACATCGGTGGACGATTTCTTTGCGCTGTTTAAACGGAGCCTGGCTTACACTCAGCTAGCAGGTGCGGTATCAGATCAGCTATTGATGGATCAGTTTGCCGTGATGATCGAGGTCGCCAATCATTTCTCCCCCGATAATGCGCTAGCGCCTTTTGTCCTCGAACGGCTGGAGGTGAGCCCAATGGCTCCGATGGATGGCCAGTTAACACCGATGGGTGGTCATTGCAGCTTTACCCAGCCGATCAAGGTACTGGCTCCCCGACCGATTAAAAAGATCGATAAACTGCTGCATCCCGAGTCCATCGGCATTATCGGTGTTTCGGCCAGCAAAATGAACTTTGGCCGTATCATCCTTAAAAACCTACTCGGTAGCGGTTATAGCGCCGACAAGATGACCATTATCCGCCCCGGTGAGTCACAGATAGACGGGGTTCGCTGTGTCGAAAGTTTAGCTTCATTGGAGTCCAGGCTTGATTTGTTTGTCGTGGCGATCGCTGCCGATGGGGTGTTTGAGTTGGTCGATCAAATTATCGATCTGGATATCGCCGAGTCTGTGATGCTTGTACCGGGCGGCCTGGGCGAGACCGAAACAAGCCGAGCAGCCGCCGCGGCGATGAATCAGCGTATCAATGCCGCGCACCTGAAAGAGAATGGTGGCCCGGTTTTCCTGGGGGGAAACTGTCTGGGGGTAGTGTCGCATCCTGGCCAGTACGATTCTTGGTTTATTCCCCGAGAGCGGTTGCCTAAGCCGCAGAAGAAAGCGCAGCGTCATTCGGCGCTGATCAGCCAGAGTGGTGCCTTTATGGTGACCCTGCTGAGCAAAAATCCTTGGCTTGATCCGGCCTATATGACCGCGTTGGGTAACCAGTCCGATATCAGCCACGGTGATATGCTCAACTACTATGTCGATCAAGATGCTATCGATACCATCGGTGTGTATATCGAAGGCTTTAAAGATCTGGATGGATTGGCCTTTGCCGATGCGGTTCGACGAGCCGTCCGCAAGGGTAAACAGGTAGTGGTTTATAAAGCGGGGCGCACCGCGTCAGGGCAGGCCTCCGCGTTGGGGCATACGGCATCGATTGCGGGTGATTATTCGCTCTGTGAGACAATTTTAGCGCAGGCGGGGGCGATGGTTGCGGCTGATTTTACCGAGTTTGACGACCTGTTTTACATC
This sequence comes from Amphritea balenae, assembly GCF_003858655.1. Taxonomy (GTDB): domain Bacteria; phylum Pseudomonadota; class Gammaproteobacteria; order Pseudomonadales; family Balneatricaceae; genus Amphritea; species Amphritea balenae. Next base: position 168,054 of record NZ_RQXV01000009.1, on the reverse strand, counting down.
GCCAGTTGTCTGCACGATAAAACCCTTGCAGGGGTGCGGGTTGCCGGAGTCAGCGGTGCCGGGTTTGAAACGGTCGGAATGGCTGACAGTATTGTTGCCGGGCGTTTCGCGCTTGAGATGGCAGCGATTAAACCCGAAACACAGCAGCGGCTTGAGGATATTCTGATCGCCAAGCGGTTGGATGCGTTGATGGAGGTACGTAACCCTATCGATATCAACCCCGGAGCCGATGACGAAGCCCACGTACAGTGCACCCAGGCTTTTGCCGAGGCTGACAATGTCGATGCGGTTGTGGTGGGGTTGGACCCATTGTCACCGATGATGAGGACATTGGTTCGCAGTAGCCGTGCCGGCTTTGATCTAAAGGATGAAGCTAGCGTTGTGCAGTTGTTACCCAAACTGGTAGCCGAACAGGATAAGCCGATCATCGGTATTGTTGATGGCGGTACGCTATACGATCCGATGGTGGAAAAATTGATGGATCAAGGGGTTTGCGTGTTCCGCTCGTGCGGGCGTGGGATGCAAGCGCTGGCTCGTTATACCCAGGCACGGCTGTATTCTGTGCGGATTCAGGGCCTGGATAGTTAGTTTCAGACCTGTGAACAGGACCTGATTTTCCCGGGACTCGTTCGCAGTGCTACGCCGTGTATTCATTTTTTTGTGCAGGGCATAACAGTATGGAATTTATAAGTTTCAAAGTACTCTGAAAACAGTGGAGACGGCAATGATTATTGAGCATGTAGGTGTGGTAGGTGCAGGTCAAATGGGCAATGGTATAGCCCAGATTTGTGCAGTAGCGGGACTCAAAGTGTCTTTGTGCGACCAGAGCCAAGAGGCGATCGATCAAGGGTTGGCGACTATCAGAGCTAGCCTTGAGCGTATGCAGGCAAAGGAAAAAATCACAGCTGAGCAAGTGACCAGTGCGCTGGGGCGTATTGAAACCAGCACCTCGACAGAATCGTTGGCGCAGGTGGATATGGCTATCGAAGCTGCCACCGAAGTCGAAGCGATCAAACAGGCTATATTTAAAGAACTCGACCGGGTCTGTCAGCCGCAGGCGATTCTGGCGACCAATACCTCCTCTATCTCCATCACTCGTATTGCGGCCGTCACCGGCCGGCCGGGTAAGGTGATCGGTATGCACTTTATGAATCCGGTGCCGATGATGAAATTGGTCGAAGTGATTCGAGCATTGCAGACCGATGATGAAGTATTTGACCGGGTCACCGAGCTGGCCAGACAGTTGGGTAAGGTGCCGGTCGATGTCAAGGATGCACCGGGCTTTGTGGCTAACCGTGTGTTACTGCCGATGATCAACGAAGCGGTGTTCACCCTGTATGAAGGCCTGGCCAGTGCCGAGGAGATCGATACTGTGATGAAGCTGGGCATGGGGCACCCGATGGGGCCGCTGGCGCTGGCCGACCTGATCGGTCTGGATACCTGCCTGAGTATCATGGAAGTGCTGCATGATGGCTTCAGTGATTCAAAATACCGTCCCTGTCCGTTGCTAAAACAGATGGTCGATGCGGGATACTTAGGACGTAAGTCCGGGCGTGGATTTTTTCAATACAGCTAATTCAATACAGCTAGTTCAATACAGTTAAAGGGGTAAACAATGACTATGTTAGATCCTGAAACCTTCAACAATATTTTATTAGAACAGGTCCGTGATGGTGTTTACCTGTTGACGATCAATCGGCCCAAAGTGCTTAACGCACTCAATGCCCAGACGCTTGAAGAGATGAACAATGCTGTATCGACGGTTACCGCTGATAAGGGGGCGCGGGTATTACTGATCACCGGCAGTGGTGAAAAAGCCTTTGTCGCCGGTGCGGATATCGCCCACATGAGCAACCTTAGCCCGCTCGAGGGTAAGGCGTTTGCCGAGCACGGTATGCATTTGTTCCGCCGTCTGGAGACATTGGGTATCCCCGTGGTGGCACTGGTCAACGGCTATGCGTTGGGCGGCGGTTGTGAGCTGGCGATGAGTTGTGACTTTATACTGGCGTCCGATAATGCCAAGTTTGGTCAGCCCGAGGTCAATCTGGGGGTCACCCCTGGCTTTGGTGGTACCCAGCGTTTGACGCGCCTGGTCGGCACTTCGATGGCGATGGAACTGCTGGTCACCGGTCGTAATATGTCCGCAGAAGAAGCGATGCAGCGCGGCCTAGTTAACCATGTTTACCCGCAGCCGCAGCTGTTGGAAGAGGGCTTGAAGCTGGCGTCGATGATTGCGGGTAAGAGCGGTACCGCGATTCAGTTGACTAAAGAACTGGTGCAACGAGGCCAGGATCTGGATCTGGACAACGCCTGCATCATGGAGAGTGATCTGTTCGGGCTGAGCTTTTCGACGCCTGATCGTGCCGAAGGGATGGCCGCGTTCCTGGAGAGCCGCAAGCCAAACTTTGGTTAATCCAGGCTATGGCTTGGCGATCAGATAAGCGCGAAGTATTTAAAATAGGCGGTTATAAAAAAGGGGCAACGGTTGTTGCTGGCTATTAACCCAAACTGGGGTTAGGAGTTAGCATTTGACACATATCAGGTGCTATAAGCCATGTCCGCTTTGTGCCAAAAGCGGACATTAGTTTGCTTCTGTTAAAAGACTACTTACTGCTAAAATGTTCATCGAACTATGCAACCAAACGACTCTACATGGAATGTAATACAAATGCGCACGACAGCTTTCCCGAGTATCACATCACTTTTTGCTTTATTATTTTTTGCTGTTAGCTGGGCTCACGCAGACGGCACCATCAAAGGTGCCGATTTCTATGGTACATGGGCAACAACATCTTCCATAGCCACTCCTAAGAGGCAGGTCTTTAATATTTCCCCTAAGGGTGGGAGTTGGATTCGTATAGATGATCAAGGAAACGAAGATACTGTCACCCTCAATGAATCAGATATTTCGATTGATGATGACCTTCTTATAGTCGATTACACAGATCAGAAAGCAGGATGGAGAGCTAAGTATGTTCTAGGTGGATGGAGTAGAGGTCAATACAAGGCGATATTTGGCACTGTATTTATGTATGGAGGCAACGAACTTGATCTTTTTAACGGATTGCCTATTTCGTTCAGAAACGGCACTGAACATTTACCACCCCAAGAAGTATGGGCTTTCTTTTCTAACCCTGGAATTATAAAAAGTGAACCTGGGTCAATAGCATCGTTGACACAAGCCTTAGAGGCACTTGCAGGAGTAGAAATCTCAGAAACGGAAACAACCAAAGATTTTCTATTTAGGAAATTCCGAGCCGTAATTAGTATTTCCAAAGAAGGACATCAAGCACACCCTTCGGCAATAGGGTTTTGGCCCTCAAGAGGAAATCCAACTGAAATTGATTTTGCTGGTAAGTTTGAAAATGATCAGGCAGCTTTCTCAAATTATTACACTGAATTTCAAGAAGAGGCGAACCGTATAAAGGATGAATCAGCGCAACAGCTTATTGAGCAAGTTGAGCGCCTATCATCTGATAAATGATAAGAGCCTGTATAGAATTTATGTCCGCTTTGGGTCGAAAGGCGACTTTTTTGATTTAAACCTACTCTAAGACCTCCGATACAACATTCTCAGGAGGTATATCATGGACTCAGTGACAACTACATCCATGAACAAGCCCTGGAACAAAGGTAAGCTTGTTGGGCAAAAGAAGCCCCTAAAGCTGAAAGATATTTGGGCAATACGTATCAGGCTAGAGATTGCTAATCATTGCCGTGATTTAGCAATGTTCAATTTGGCTATTGATAGCAAGCTCCGAGCCTGCGATCTGGTAAATCTGCGTGTGCGTGATATTGCTCATGGCTCAGAAATTCAATCACGTGCCATGATCCTTCAGCAAAAAACACAAACCCCTGTTCGTTTTGAGCTGATGAAACATACTAGGGAATCACTGGCAAACTGGATTCTGGTCGCAGGATGCGGCACGGGAGATTTTCTTTTTCCAAACCGAATGAACAAGAACCAACACATAACAACACGGCAATATGCACGGATTGTTAAACGTTGGATAAATAGCATTGGCTTAGATGCATCTTCATACGCCACACACTCACTCCGAAGATCCAAACCTGCTTTGATTTACAAACGAACTAAGAACCTTCGAGCGATTCAATTGTTACTTGGGCATACCAAACTGGAAAGCACAGTACGCTATCTGGGTATTGATGTTGATGACGCGCTGGAACTGGCGGAACAAACGGAAATTTGAAGAAAAAGACAAGGAATGTCGCCTTCCGACCCAAAGCGGACATTAGCTTTGATTGAGTTTTCTCCAGAATGTATAGATACTTGTTTTGGACTATTTTTTGACGGTATTTAGGTTAATCCGTTAACAATGATAGAAATTTTCTAAGTCATTCATGGATGAATCGTCATGCCCCAGTTTGAAAAAAATCCTCATGAATATATAAGTACAATCCCCTTAGCATGGTTATTCGTCGGAGGAGCTACTGTCTCAATTGGCTGCTTACTGGTTGCTAAATGGGAAGGTGTTATTGCCATGCTTGGCCCACTGATAACTGGTGGGGTCTTAAATCTGGTTTTCAACAGTGTGATGCAAAAAGCTAACTATCTATGCTTTACGTTAGGTGTAGGCTCTGTTTCTCTATTTTTTATGATGAGAGTTTCTTAGTTGTCTATATTTTGACCATGATTTCTTGGTTTATATACTTCTTTTCCAAGTTTCATGAAATATATTAAGTCATTTTAATTTTATACAGAAAAAAACTGTTTAGATGAAGGTGTTCCTCAAGCTATAAGCTATGTCCGATTTTGGCACGTAGCTGACCCAAATGCTTGATCTGGCTCGGCTCAGAAGTAATGAAGTCATCTTTCGGCCCAAAGCTGACATTCTCTATGGCTTTAGCTGCCTACCGCCAAATATCTAAAGTAGGTATACGACTAGCGCTGTAGAATTCATGGAGTTCTATTGATGTACCTTCGTTGATACCTTGAACCATTGAATTGTGATGGTTAAGCAGCATGGCGTTTTTTGAAAGACGAAACCGCCAATAGGTAAAAAGCTTATTATTGTCAACAAGTTACTCGTTGCCTATTTGTCCTTAGATGTTTAATGTGTATCTGATAGGTTATGTCTCGTTAAATTAATTTATATTTAATTGATAGATTGTTTAGGTCGTATGAATAAAATATTATTTTTTGTAACTTTCCTTTTTCTTAGCTCTTGTGCATCTGAGGTTAATGTTGAAAGCATTGCAAAGAAGATTATTGATGGAGAAATTGGTAACGCTGATGAGTTTGTTAAAGAAGGTGGTCGAGTCGGGTTAAGAACATCTTTCGGTGTATCAATGCTTTTCGTATCCAGTGTCGCAGGTAATGAAGAATTGGTGGAATATTTACTCTCTCAAAACGCAGATGTAAATGGAGTAAATAATGATGGTGCATCCCCTTTATATGCAGCGGTACAGCTTGGTCGACTGAAGATAGTACAGCTGTTACTTAGCGCAAATGCGAGAGTCAATATTAATATTAAAGGGCATGCCCATCCTACACCACTTCATTTAGCCGTAATTAATCATTTTTATGAAATTGCTGAGCTGCTGGTTATCGCTGGAGCTGATGTAAATATTGTAAATCGCGATGGCTATACTGCCTTGGATTTAGCTATTAAAGAAAAGGCCCCTGATTACTTGGTTTCACTAATGAGAGATCGATAAATATTTTTAGTAAGGCAAGAAATATTTCCCCTTCTGGCATGACTGCTAATGCTTCGTTTAGGCCAACGTCAAAATTATATAGATCTATGTAGATTAACGAGTATCCGCTAAGTTGATTAGAGACCAGTCATACTGACTTCATTCATGTCCGCTTTTGGCACAAAGCGGACATCCAAAACGTCCCGACAAAGCTTCTGCTCTGTATCGAAAGTAGACTTTTTTTGATCTATCGCTAGATTTCCGCTTATTCAGACAGCTTTTCAGTATCATCGACATCAATGCCAAGATATCCAACTGAGTGTGACTCAGCAAGAGACCCACCGCTCGCAGTTTTTTAGTCTGTTTGTAGCTCAAGACGGGGGAGCCTCAACGAGTGGCAGCCCCAACTTGGGTTAATAGCCCGCTGTTGTTGCCCCTTTTTTATTAGGGCCAGGCTAGTCTAGCGCAGATCTTTCACCCGAACCGCTTTCCCCTCAGACCGAGGGATCTCGCCAGGTTTTTTGATGAAGATGCTACAGGTAATACCGACAAAGGATTTGATGTGATGCCGGACCTCGGCGGCGAGCATAGGATATTGATCAGGGTCTACACTGGAATCGGCCTCGACATCGATATCGAGGGTATCCATATTGCCATTGCGACGGATTAGTAGCAGATAATGCGGAGCAATGTTCGGGAAGCCCACCAGGACCGACTCGATTTGTGACGGGTAGACGTTTACTCCGCGGATGATCATCATATCGTCGTTGCGCCCGGTGACACGAAGAATCCGCACATGGGTGCGTCCGCAGGAGCATGGATCGTGGCTGAGTCGGGTGATGTCGTGGGTCCGATAACGGATCATCGGCAACGCTTCTTTGGTCAGGGTAGTAATGACCAGTTCACCCACTTCGCCTATGGGTAGCGGCTGCAGGGTGTCTGGATCAATAATCTCAAACAGGAAGTGATCTTCCCAGCCGTGCAGTCCACTCTGCTCTTCGCAGCACTCAATGGCGACGCCAGGCCCCATAATCTCGGATAGACCGTAGATGTCGACCGCCTTGATGTTAAGGCGTTGCTGCAGCTCCGCCCGCATCGCATCACTCCAGGGTTCGGCGCCAAAGATACCGGTCCGTAACGGTCCAGACTTCAGGTCGATACCTTGTTTCTCGGCACTGTCGGCCAGGTTGAGCGCGAATGAAGGAGTAGCGCAGAGAATTTCGGCGCCAAAATCATTCATTACGATGTTCTGTTTTTCGGTATTGCCGCCCGACATTGGTGTTACTGTACAGCCGAGCTTCTCAGCTCCGTAGTGGGCGCCCAAACCTCCGGTAAACAGCCCATAGCCATAGGCGTTATGCAGCATGTCACCGGGACGACCTCCTGCGCAGGCGATTGAACGGGCGACCAGTTGCGCCCAGCGATCCAAATCGCCTTTGGTGTATCCAACAACCGTCGGCTTTCCTGTTGTGCCGGAGGAGGCGTGTATGCGGGAAATCTGATTCTTAGGAACCGCAAACATTCCAAATGGGTAATTATCCCGCAGGTCAGTCTTTACCGTGAAAGGGAACTTAGCCAGGTCGGCTAAGGTTTCAAGATTGTCGGGAGAGACCCCAGCCTTGTCAAAACTTTGTTTGAAATGGGGGACATTGTTATAGGCATGATGCAAAGTTTTCTTCAAGCGATCCAACTGTAGTTCCGCCAGTTGTTCCCGTGGAAGGGTTTCTATCTCCGGTTGATACATATAACGCTCGCGACTACTTTCGCTGGCGATATCTAGTGCCGCTGTACTGTTGCCGACGCTCATTTGGGTCATCTCCTTGTTATTTTTATTGCGGAGTTCATGGACCGCGATCGCCCTCATTTTTTAAGAATATCGGGCGATGCTAGTAATCCGTGTTCTTATTGTCATTATCGTTGCGCAGTCAGGATACTGCGCTGGTTTGCTCGAACGCTTTCAGGCTTTTGACCTGATTATCGACTCGGCGCTGAAGGTGATCGATCTGATCCTGGTTCAGGTGACGGTATTTACCGATCTGCTTCAAGTAGTCGGCTAAGGGTGCGGGTTTGTCGACGCTGCGGGTGAATTGTAGCCCCTGATCAGGGGTGAACTCCCACAGCGTGACGAAGTTACTTTCGACCTGTTTACGACAAACTTCGATGGTTTCTGCTGCCGGAAAACGCCAGCCAGTGGGGCAGGGAGCGTAAACATGCAGATAGGCGAAACCGCGTTTCGAGGCGGCCAGTGCCTTATCGAGTTTGTCGTAATAATCGTCCATAAAGGACAGTGATGCAGTAGCGACGTATTCGCAGTTATGCATCATCATGATCCTGGCCATGTTCTTGGCATCGGTACGCTTGCCTTGCATCTCCTTGCCTACCGGGGTGGTCGAGGTCCAGGAGCCGGCCGGGGTGCTGCCAGAGCTCTGCATACCGGTGTTCATATAGCCTTCGTTATCGACACACATAAATAGTTGTTGTTCGTTACGCTCCGCCGCTCCCGAGAGGGACTGGAAGCCCACATCGCCAACGCCGCCGTCACCAGCCAACGCTAACATGGTGACGTCCCGGCCGACGCGGTTGTACTGCTTTTTAATCCCCGCCAACATCGACGCCGTATTGGTTAGCAGCGGATGGAAAACCGGAACTTTGGTGCCGGTCTTGCCGTTGTAGCCGACCGTGCCCATCCCAGGAATACAACCGGGAGGGGTGGCGACCACGACATTGGAGCCAACGTTGCGCAGGGTATGGCGAATCAGCAGTTCCGAGTTACAGCCCTGGCAGGCTGACAGACCCGGTACAAAGAGGTCCTCTTTGTCGCCAATGCGGGTGTAGACACTACCGGAGGTGTTGTATTCCAAAGCCCCGTGGGGGCAGACCTTGACGCAAGCAGGATTGCCATCGCAGGTGTCGCACTTGGTGACATGACCGACTTCGACGTTATAGGTAATACCACCGAACGCGCAACCGACGGTACAGAGTAAGCAGTTGACGCATTTGGACGAGTCCCAATCGATGGTACCGCTGCTTAAGTCTTTGCTCAGTGCAGCGGCGGGGCAGTTTGATACGCACTTAGGATCACCGCATTGGCGGCACATCGCCATCTCAATTGGGCTCTGTTGCTCGCCAGTGGATGGTGTCTCGTTGGCGAGAATTTGAATCCGTGAATGAACCGGGTCGTCAGTACCGGCTTTTGCTTGTGAGCAGGCACGCATGCAGTCGCCGCAGCCGTCGCACTTATCCGGATTGAATGTGATCGTGTTATAACCTAAAGCCACTTTGATATCTCCTTCAGGGGTGGTCGACAGCGTTAGCGCCAGGTTCTGGACATGAGTCGGCGGCCGGTTTCCAGTGGCTTAGCCACGAAATCCGCTTTGTCATCGGCAAGGTCGATGCGGCGCAGAATCAGTTGCCACATGATGCCGGGGTCCAGAGCCGCATTTATGCCGGAGATCCCCTGTAGTTGATTGTCTTTAAAGATGATTTTCTGGAAAAAGCCATTGTCAGTATCGACACTCAATTCGACCTCGCTACAGTCTGCAAGGGTACCGGTGGAGAGATCACTGACGCCGACGGAGATCGCTTGTTGACCGTAAAAGGTGTAGGTGTTGATCGGTATGCCGCCATTGTAGGATTTGAGGCAAGGGTCTTCGCTCATCGCCATACCTGCGATCCGGCCCTGTTCGACCGCATCGGGCAAGATACCGGTGACAACCTGGGCGTTACTGTAAAAATCGCCTGCCTGGGTGACATCACCAGCGGCCCAGATATCGGTTTGATTGGTGGCCATATGGTCGTCTACCAAAATCCCCTGATCGGTCTCGATGCCACTGCCAGCACAGTAATCGGTGACCGGTTTGACGCCGGTGCTAACCAGCAGCAGATCAGCCTCCAGCGTCTCACCGTTTTCGAGTTCAACCTGGCAACCGTTATCCTGTTGCTCAATTCGGACTGCCCGGTGACCCATCTTCATCGTTACGCCGTGCTGACTGAATGCCGACTCGATCAAACCGGCTGCCTGCGGGTCGAAGTAACCCGGCAACACCTGGGTTTGCATCTCGACTACGGTAACATCCAGACCGGCTTCGGCCAGATTCTCAGCACCGTGCATACCAACAAGACCGGCGCCCAGTACGATCGCTTTTTTAGCCTGGCTAGAGGCTTGGCGTAGGGCGATGGCATCTTCTAGCGTGCGCAGTACTAAAAACTCGGTTTGATCGAGGCCTGATATTGGTGGAATCAGCGGGCTAGCGCCTGTTGCGAGCAGTAATTTATCGTATTGCCATTGCTGACCGTTATCGAGTATCACGCAGTGATTTTCGGGTTCTATTTTTTCAACCTTACGACCGGGAATAAATTCGATAGCGTGCAGGTCGAAGTAGGCTTGATCCTTGAGGTTAATATTGTCTGGCTGGGATCGACCGGACACGACATAAGGCAGCACCGTTGGTGAATAGGGCAGGTGCTTATCACGGGTGATCAGTGTCAGGCTACCATCAGGGTCCTGCATTCGGATCGCGGCAACTGCTTCGAGCGCTGCGTGAGAGCTGCCGATAATCAAGTATTTACTGTGTTGCATGGTCTTTCCTCGAATTAATCGTTGCGGTTGATCCAGATGGGTTCGTCATAATGATGACCTTTAAGTAGCTGGGCGGTATCTTCGATCACCTGAGAGAAGTGCTCGACGGTGATATCCGACCCTGCGAGTCCGCCGATAAAACTAGCCGAAGGCAGAAAGCGTTGCAGTCGTTGAGCGGCGGCGAGAGTTTCTTGATAGACCGGTCCGCAGTTCCAACCAAAGTTAACTGAGCGATCGACCACGCCGATCGCCTTTACTTTGCTCAGGGCTCGGTTTATCGCTTCCACTGGGAATGGGCGGAAGGTTTTGATCTTGATGATGCCTACCGCTTCACCTTGATCACGGGCCAGGTCGACCGCATCTTTGGCAGCTCCGGTCATGCTGCCGATAGTGACCAGAGCATAATCGGCATCGTCGAGTCGATATTCTTCCACCAGAGGTGAGTAGTAGCGACCGATGCGGTCGCCCCAATCCTTGTGTGTCTCTTCGATGACTCGCAGAGCGTTCTGCATACCGTCGCACTGGCTCTTGCGGTAGTTGGCAAACATCGATGGTCCCGGGCCACCGGCACCGCCGGTAAGGGGATCGATCGCCATCGGTCGCTCAGGATCGAGGGCGGCATGCCAGTTAACATTTTTTTCGCCCATGAACGCATCGACCAGCGGTGCCGCGGGCAGTTGAATACCGGTGGCGCCGTAGGAAAGATAGTTACCGTCGCTGTTGACGTTGACCGGTAGCATCACGTCGGGATGTTCGCCGATCCGAAAGGCCATGGTAGTGGTGTCCAGAACTTCCTGTACGGTCTCGCAATACATCTGGATCCAGCCGGCTTCTTTAACCAGCATCGCGTCCTGATGGCCACCCCAGACACATTGCGGGGTTAGGGTATCGCGGGTCACCAGACTGGCGACCATCGGTAATCGCAGGCCGGGGGTCCTGATGTAGGGTTCAAACATAAAAGCCAGGCCAGGGCCGCAGGTGGCGGTATAGGTGCGAGCACCTGCCAGGGCTGCACCCTGGAGTGCGGACATCACACTGTGTTCGCCCTCGACGTTCATCAACTCGGCATCGATAATGCCTTCGGCGACAAACTGGGATAGGTACTCGACCAGTGACGACTGCGGGGTGATGGGGTAGATCGCCATCACGTCCGGACGCGCCAGGGCCACTCCCCAGGCCGCCGCTTCGTTACCATCGCAGACCAGTGTTTTGGACTGATAGTGGCTATCGTCAATATCGGGAGTGATTGCCTTTTCTATTGTGGTCATGAATTATCTCCCAACCTCTTCGATCATGGTGATGGCACGATGTGGGCATTCGTGAGCACAGATGCCGCAACCTTTGCAGATGTCCAGGTCGATATCGAACCAGGCCGGTTTTTCGACGATGCATTGCACCGGGCAGTAGATCCAGCAGGTGGCGCATTTGACGCACTTGTCCCTATCAACCACTGGGCGTTCTGCGCGCCAATCACCGGGCAGCATCGCGTTGCACTCGCTGGCGACCGGACAGAGGTTGTCGGGTACCTTCTCCGGATAAACAACCTTATGAGGAATAAGGTTGGGAGCCGGGGTTTTGGTGGTCGTTGTCATCAGATAGCCTCCACAAGATGTGGCTGTATATGGAACACCTGGGTTTCGTGGTAACCGCGCTCCATTGCCAACAAGTTCTGTTGCAACCCGGCATCTCTGAAATTGGCGGTCTCTAAGCCTTTTTTTAGTGATTCAAGTGATACAGCGCCAGTGGTTTTGGCGAAGGCGCCGAGCATAATGGTATTAGTGATCGGACGTCTGAAGATCTCCATCGCAATGGAGACGGCATCGCAGAGCCCAAGTGTACTGAGGTCTTCGGGTAGGGTTAGCTGCTCTTTGGTTTCCTTAGTACTATGGACCCAGGTTCCACCGGGTTGTAATCCTTCAAAGACATTGATCGCACGGATCACCGAAGAATCAATGCTCAACACCGAGTTTGGCGCGTAGATATTATTGACCCGGCGAATCTCTTGATCATCAAAACGAATGAATGCTGCGACCGGAGCGCCTCGTCGCTCAAAACCAAAGGCGGGGATCGCAGTGACAAACTTACCCTCCTCAACCAGAGCCTTGGCCAGGATCTTGGAAGCCAAAACAGCGCCCTGTCCGCCGCGGCCGTGAATTCGAAGTTCATGCATAGCATACGTACCTTTATTATGGCTTTGTTCTCGTGGCACCGTATTAATCGATGTGGGAGCGGGGCGGGTAGCTTATTGCTAGGCTGCCTTTAGCTGGCGCTCCCATCATAACGACTGATCGTTAGCTGCTTCATTTGGGCAGCGAAGCGACCTTGGCCGATTTAGCTTTGAGGCGGCCGGCGGTCTGTTTGAGATCCACGACGAAGCGACTGTGTTTGCCCATCGCTACTTTCTCTAACGGGTCGGTGACCAGAATATCGAAGCTGACAGCTCGACCTTTGGCTTCGGTGATGGTGACCTGGATATCGACCCACATGCCTTGCAGAGTCGCACCAATGTGATCCAGTTCTATGCGCGTTCCAACCGAATCTTCACCAGCATCGGAATACTCCAGTAGCAGATTGCGGCAAGTCATCTCAATATCATAAAGCAGGTTCGGGGTGGAGTAGACGCGGCACTCGTCACCCATAAATTCAATGGTACGGTCGCGGTCGATGTCGATTCGGCAGGTTGAAGTGGCGCCGACGTTAAGGCTGTTTTTCACAGTGCTTCCCTCATTATTATTGTTGGGTTTGCCGTGTTGCTTAGAGAAGGTAAATAAAACTTGCTATGCATTATAGTGCATGTCTTAATGTTAGATATATCTTCTCTGTGTTTTATAATGCATCAAGTGTTTGCGGGGTTGCAATGTATTGAATAGGTTGCTATTCCACTAGGTGGAACTGATAGTAGGGTTGTGACAGGGGCTTAGAGTGAGGCAAGCGCTGCCCAGGATTATAGAAATCGAGCGTTGGTTGTACTGCTGGGATGCAGAGAAAGGGTGAAAGGTTTTTGCGGAGTTAAGGGTTCCTTAGCTGTTATTTGAATTAAATATGAGTACGGGGATTATGGAAAATCTGATTAGAGCACTTTCTCGAGGTCTGCATGTAATCGAATACTTGCAGTCGCATCCACCTGTTTCACTTGCTGAACTGCATAAAGGCACCGATCTGCCTAAGGTGACTTTGCTGCGTATGCTTCATACATTGCAGGAAGAGGGTTGGGTCTACCGTGGCATTGGTGATGACCGTTATCGTTTGTCGTACCACCTGCATCATATCGGCGATAACCTGATGGCGGTTGATGCGTTAGCTGAGGCTGCAGGGCCTATTCTGGATGGTTTACAGGCGGATGTCTTGTGGCCATCGGATATGGCTATCCGTAAAGGTCTTGTGATGGCCATTGTTGAAACAACCCGTAAGAAACAGGTTGTGGTAGTAAACCGGGATTCAATGGGGGTCGAACCGGAAATCTTGCGCTCGGCCGTGGGGCATGCTTATTTCAGCTTCTGTTCTGACACCGAGCGAGAGGAAATATTAGAACGGCTTATGCTGCAGAAAGGTGAGCAAGGACGCCTGGCGCAAGATAAGGAGTGGATCGAGCAGATGGTTGGGATAGTGCGTAAGCGCGGCTATGGGTTGCGTGATGCGGCCGCCTGGCCCGCCCCCGCTGGTGCGCTTGGCGGACTAGCGGTCCCTGTGTTTGTCGAAGAGCGGGTCAAAGCTTGTATCAACATTGTTTGGCCTGAAGGGGCGGTGACGACAGAGCAGGTAGAAGAGATCTATTTCCCTCGTTTACGGGCTGCAGCAGATGAGCTGACGGCTGTACTTCAAGAGCATTTCTTTTTGCTTTATTGATGGGTAGATCCGGGCATGGAAAAGCAAATCAGAGTGTTATCACGTGGCTTGCAGGTGGTGGAATGTATTCGCCAGGAAGCACCGGTGTCGTTGTCGAAGTTGAGTCAAACCACAGCACTGCCTAAGAGTACTTTACTTAGAATACTCAATACCTTGCAGCATCATGGTTGGGTATATCGCGGACTTAGCGATGAGTTCTACCGGCTCTCTTTTCGGCTTAGATGTTTGACTGATAATTTACTCGCAGCAGATGCGCTGGCTGAAGCGGCAGGACCCATCCTAGATGAACTGAAGAGTGATCTGTTCTGGCCTTCGTACGTTGCGGTTCGTAGAGGGTTGTTTATGGAGGTGGTAGAGCGAACCCGAAAGAAACAGGTGGTGGCCGTTCGGCCTGAAGTGGTAGGGGTTAAAGCCGGTATCTTAAGGTCTGCACTGGGGCATGCATATCTGGCTTTTTGTTCGGAGACCGAGCGTAGCGAGATTATCGAGCGGGTTATTGCCGCCGGTGGTGAACCAGGGACCTTAGCCGCAGATAAGGCTTGGTTGGATACGATGCTGCAGCGGGTCCGCCAGCATGGATATGGGTTACGAAAGCCTCATGAGTGGCCTGCACCGGCCCATGCTCAGGGAGCCATAGCGGTACCGGTTTTTTTACACGGTCGGATCAAGGCCTGTATCAACATTGCATGGCCAGGGGATGCGGTTGAGCAGGCTTTGATCGAGTCACAATATTATCCAAGGTTAAGAGAAGCTGCTGATCGTTTGTCGGCAGTGTTGGAAAATGATAATCCTGCAGTGTAAGTGTTGCCTTAACCGTCTCTTCATAAGCCAATATCCAATTCCCAAAAGCCATGCTAAAGCGTAAGGGCTAGTTCGAACCAGTCATATTTTTTTACTTAGTTTCTTGATGCTTGTTAAGAGTATGGTCTTCAAAGCGTTGAGCGTTCCACACAGTGGAATGTTTGAAAGAGCGCTGTCTTCTTTTCCCAAAAGTCTTGATGCACTATAAGTTATGTATGAAGTGTAAGAGGATGCTATGGGTCTGAATTATATTTCCTGTACCGAGAGTTGTAATACAAAAATAAATAAGTACTCAAGTAAGGATATGAATCATGAAAAAGCGGAATAAGTGTTTGGCAGGTATGGCAGCAGTGGCTTTAGGGATGCTGTCTGCTAGTAGTGTTGTGTTAGCTGCAGGCGATACCATTAAAGTAGGAACGTTCCTTTCAGTTACGGGACCTGCTTCCTTTCTCGGGGATCCTGAGTTAAAGACGCTGCAGATGTATATTGAAGATATCAATGCCAAAGGCGGCATTGACGGCAAACAAGTTGAGCTGGTGCATTACGATACCGGCGGTAACGCCAAAAAAGCGGTTAACTTTGCCAAGCGCCTGATCAAGCGTGACAAAGTCGATGTCATCGTAGGTGGCTCTACTTCGGGCAGCACTCTGGCTTCAATGCCTGAAATCGAAAAATCAGGTGTGCCTTTCATCTCTTTGGCTGGATCGGTGAAAATCGTTGATCCGGTTAGTCCCTGGACCTTTAAAACACCTCACACCGACCGGATGGCAGCATCCAAGGTCTATCTAGATATGCAGGCGCGTGGCATTACCAAGGTCGCGCTGATAAGCGGTGATGGCGGTTTCGGTAAATCGGGCCGCGCCCAGAGCCTGGCGCTGGCACCTGACTTTGGTATCACTATCGTGGCGGACGAATCATACGGCCGTAAAGATACCGATATGACCGCTCAGGTGACTAATATTCGTTCCTCTGATGCCCAGGCGATTCTGAATTTTGGTTTTGGATCTGGTCCCGCGATAGTGACCAAGAACATCCGTCAGCTTGGAATCGAACTACCTCTATATCAATCCCATGGTGTCGCATCTAAAAAGTTTATTGATCTGGCTGGTGATGCAGCCGAAGGTGTGCGCTTGCCTGCTGCAGCATTGTTAGTTGCCGATAAACTGGATGATAGTGACCAGCAAAAGGCGGTATTGGTAGCCTATAAAAATGCCTATGAAGCTAAATATGGCCCGGTTTCGACCTTTGGTGGGCATGCCTACGACGGCTTGTATATCGCTCTGGAAGCGATTGACCGCGCTAACTCGACCGATAAAACGGCGGTTCGTGATCAGATTGAAGCCACCAAGGGATTTGTTGGAACAAGCGGTATCTTTACCATGAGTAAAGACGACCATCTGGGTCTTGGCCTGGATGCATTCCGTATGCTTGAAATCCGTAATGGAGACTGGGCGCTGGTCGAATAAGGCTGGTTTTCATTTTTTACTAGGATAGCTCAGCGGCTGCCTGCCATAACCTTGCCGATAATATTCTGTCGGAGGTAAGGGGGTTGCTGAGTGAGGTAAAGCTTATGTTTGATCAGATTATTCAGTTTCTGGCTACAGGCCTGTCCATCGGTTCGACCTACGCCCTGGTAGGCTTGGGTTTTGCCATTATCTATAACGCTTCTGGCGTGGTGAATTTCGCTCAGGGTGAGTTTGTCATGTTGGGCGCCATGTCTGTGGTGGGGCTGCTTGGAGCAGGGGTGCCTTATCCTCTCGCGCTGCTGGTAGCGATAGCCATCGTGACGCTGGTTGGGTTTAGTCTAAATAAATTTGCCATCGAGCCCGCCCGTGGTGCATCGGTTGTTGCCACTATCATTATCACTATCGGGGCTTCTATCTTATTGCGCGGAGCTGCGTTGCTGATTTGGGGGAAAGATATTTTCAGTATGCCCGCGTTTACCGGCGATGAACCGATTCAGATTGGCGCGGCAACTTTGGTACCACAGAATCTTTGGATTATGGGGATCACTGTTATTTTGGTCCTTGGGGTACGATATTTCTTTGATAAAACCCTGATCGGTAAAGCCATCCTGGCCTGTTCTTGTAATAAGACCGCCGCCGGTTTGGTCGGTATTAATGTCAAATTGATGCTGCTGACCTCTTATGGTCTCTCTGCCGCTATTGGTGCGGTGGCCGGGTTGTTGATAGCTCCGATCGCGTTTACCTCTTTTGATGCGGGTACGATGTTGGGGTTGAAGGGCTTTGCTGCAGCGATTCTCGGTGGTATGGGAAGCTCGATGGGCGCCGTTGCAGGTGGTTTGGTATTGGGAGTGCTGGAGTCACTGGGAGCCGGATTGATCTCTTCCGGTTATAAAGATGCGATTGCTTTCGTCATTATCTTAGCGGTGCTGTTCTTCAAGCCTAGCGGGCTATTCGGTTTCAAATCGGTGGATCGTGTATGAATCGTCTAAAAGGTTTTTATGTTTATGCGGCGGTAGTGGCGCTGTTGCCGATACTGTTTCCCGATAACTATTTTGTTACCGTCGTCGGGGCGACCATTCTGTTAAACGTGATTTTGGCCGTTGGTTTGAATCTGTTTATCGGTTATGCCGGCCAGATATCGCTAGGGCATGCGGCATTCTTTGGTATTGGGGCTTACAGCTCGGCGGTGCTAACGACACGCTTTGAGCTTAATGCCTGGCTAGCGATGTTGGTGGGCTTAGGGTTGGTCTATGTGATTGCCAACCTGGTGGCTCGGCCAATACTCAAACTTAAAGGTCATTATCTGGCCATGGCGACGCTCGGCTTCGGCATTATCGTTAATATCATTCTGGTGCAAGAATCGTCCTGGAGTGGAGGGCCCGATGGTTTGGGCGATATTCCTACGTTGTCACTGTTTGGCTTCGATATCGATACCGATCTGCGTTGGTACGGTATGATCGCGTTCTTCTCATTGGCGGCGATACTAGTGTCGCTGAATATTATCGACTCCCGTGCCGGACGTGAGTTGCGAGCAGTACACGGTTCTGAATTCGCGGCCCAGATGATGGGGGTTGATACGGTTAGAACCCGGACTAATGTGTTCGTTCTTTCGGCCATGTTTGCATCACTAGCGGGAAGTCTGTTTGCCCACCAACAGGCGTTTGTTAGTCCCGAGTCGTTCGGTTTTGGTTTTTCGATTGAGATTGTCACCATGGTTGTGTTGGGTGGAATGGCTTCCACCTATGGTGCTGTGTTCGGTGCAATCGTGCTGACATTATTGCCTGAAACATTGGTGGTGTTTGAAGATTATGAAATGCTCATCTTCGGCGGCATCCTGATGGGGGGCATGATCTTTATGCCACAGGGTTTGTTTGTGTTCCTGACGCAAAAGATACGCACAGTGTTGAATCATCGCTCAGGCCCTTCACCGAAGCCTCAAGATGCTCAAAAAACGCTGGAGTGTGACTCATGACAATTTTACAAGCCGTAAACTTGGATAAACACTTTGGTGGCGTGGCGGCGGTGACCGACCTGAGTTTTTCGGTTACCGAAGGCGAAATCTATTCGGTTATCGGGCCGAACGGGGCAGGCAAGACCACCCTGTTTAATATGCTCTGTGGTTATTATGTCCCCAGTGGTGGTTCCATCACCTTTGCGGGTAAGGATTTAGCCGGTATGGAAACCCATCAAATAGCCGCTCAGGGCATCTCGCGAACTTTTCAGAATCTGCAGGTGTTTTACAACATGACGGTGTTGGAAAATGTCATGGTGGGTTGTCATATGCGTACCCGTACCGGCTTGATCAAGGCCGCCCTGCGGTTGCCTTCGGTGATACGCGAAGAGCGCCAGGTACGTGAGTGGTCGCTGGAAGCTTTAACGTTGTGCGGACTCGAGCATCTGGCGGACCGGGAAGCGGGGTCGTTGCCTTACGGTGAATTGAAACGGCTGGAAATTGCCCGGGCGCTGGCGTCGGATCCCAAGTTTTTAGCCATGGATGAACCGGCCGCCGGGCTTAATGATACCGAAACGGTTGAGATGCGACAGTTGATACAACGGCTTAAGGAGCGTGGCATTACGATCCTGTTGGTTGAGCATAATATGGGGCTGGTGATGCAGATCTCTGACCGGGTGTTAGTGCTGGGGTTTGGTTGCCTGTTGGCCGAAGGGACGCCGCAAGAGGTGCAGAATAATCCAGCTGTTATCAAGGCTTATCTGGGCGAGGATGTGTGATATGTCGATCCAACTACAACAAACAGCCCCATCATCTCAATCGAAAGCTACAACGGATCCTACCCTCAAGGTAGAGGGTCTGGCGAGTCATTATGGACCGGTTCAAGCAATCGTCGATATCAGTCTTGAGGTATATCCTGGCGAGTTGGTAACCATTGTCGGGGCCAACGGTGCTGGTAAAACCACCCTGCTGCATACTCTCTCGGGTGTACAGCGTGCCAGTACTGGCAGTGTCATGTTTGAAGGGGAGGATATTACCAATCGACCCGCTCATCGAATTACCGCCGGTGGAATCTGCCATTCGCCTGAAGGGCGACAGGTCTTTGCGCCGTTGAGTATCGAAGATAATCTGCAGTTGGGGGCCTTTGCCCGTAAAGATGATAAAACGGTGATTGAAGCTGAGATTGAAAATATCTATTCCCTGTTTCCCGTCTTGAAAGAGAAGCGACTGCAAGCAGCCGGCAACCTTTCCGGCGGACAGCAGCAGATGCTGGCCATCGGTCGTGCAATGATGGGCAAACCCAGACTGTTACTGCTTGATGAACCCTCTATGGGCTTATCACCACTGCTGGTTGGGGAGATTTTTGATGTGATACAGGATCTCAATAACCAAGGTGTAACCATCTTATTGGTTGAGCAGAATGCCCGTGCGGCGTTGAAAATTGCCGATCGGGGCTATGTGCTAGAGTCGGGCCGGGTGGCGTTCTCCGCCTCCGCCGAAGCGCTGCTCAATGATGAATCGGTGCAGAAAGCCTATTTAGGCCATTAGAAATCGTTTTCCAGGCGGCGGGAGCCCCTGTTATGAGGAATTTACTGATGTATATAGAAACGATCATGACCTCTGATGTGCTGATGGTCGAAGAAAATACCAAAATGACACACCTGGCGGGGCTGATGCAGGCTAAGCGGATTCGTCACATACCTGTGACCGATGCGGATGGCCGTTTACGGGGGGTGTTGTCACATCGCGATGTGCAGAAAGCCTCGCCTTCGGATATCACCACCTTGTCAGCCGGTGAAGTGAATTATCTGCTGTCAAAGCTGACGGCCAAGGATATTATGCACCGCAATGTAGTGTCGTGTTCGCCCAAGACATTGGTAGAGGATGCCGCATGTCTGATTCGCGAGCATACCATCGGCTGTTTACCCGTAGTAGAGAATGACAAACTGGTAGGCATTATTACCAGTGTCGACTTGTTGGACTTTTTCCTCAATATCACCGGTTGTAATGAGCCCGACGCCACCAGACTCTCGATTCAACTAAAGGATCAAAAAGGCGCACTATCAAGGCTACTGGCCTGTATGGACGAACTGGGTGGTTATATTGTCAGTGTGATGACGCCTCAGCAGCATCAAGACGACGGCGAGGGTATGCGTGATTTGATTCTGCGTTTCACAGCTGACGATCCGCAGAGAGTGAGGCAGCAATTGGGTGAACGCGGGTACACCGTTGTGACCGAGACTTACCCAAAAGACTAAATTGCTTTGTGAATTAAGTCGAGGAGGGGTAATCCTGATCGCTATCCAGCGGTGCCATGATCCGTTGGAAGTAACTACGATAGGCGGCCGGTATCTCGATACTCTTGAAACTGTCGGCGTTGATGCAGACAGTAGTAGTGCGTGCATCGACGCAGACTTTGCCATTGACCTCGAAGATATAGCGTAGTCCCAGCGAAGATCGTCCTAGTTTAAAGCAGGTTACCTTGACCAGCGGTCGGTCGCCAAATTGCAAAGGATGTTTGAAATCAACATCCGAATGGGCCATCGGAAATGCCACTCGTTCATTCTGGATCACATGGTAGTAGCGGGCGCCGATATATTCTTCCCACAGGTTCTCGAAAGACTCGTGGATATAGTTGTGGATACGTGGGAAGTAGGCGATTCCAGCCGGATCAACATCGCCAAATCGAACCAGGTGACGGGTAATGAAAACCTCGTTTCCCTGTTCAGAGGTCATACTAAGCATGTCGGACGGTGTGTTCATTGTATGTTCTCTACCGGTTTGGTGATAGCTGATGCTTATGACAAAACGGGCTGATAGGTCTGGCCCTGCAGCACAGCAAGCGCTGCATCGTAGTCGGGTTCGGTGGTGATCTCTGGGACGAGCTGGGTGTAAATGACACGGTCCTGCTCATCGACAATCACCACCGCCCTGGTGGTTAATCCGGCTAGCGGGCCATCGCCGATCAATACTCCGTAATCGCGGCCAAAGTTGCTATTACGCATCATCGATAGGGTCGATGACTGGTCCACCCCTTCGGTGGTACAAAAACGCTGTTGGGCAAAGGGAAGGTCTGCCGAAATAACCAATACGGCGACATCTTCAAGCAGCCCTGCCCGGTAATTAAACATCCGGGCTGACTCTGCGCATAAAGGGGTGTCGAGGCTGGGAACGATGTTGAGTAGTTTCTTTTTACCGCGGAATTGTTTCAAGCCAACATCGTTGAGACTGTTATCAACTAAAACAAAATCAGCAGCCAGATCGCCGACGTTGGGAAATCTGCCGCTAATGTTAACGGGTTCGCCTTTTAAGGTTACTGTAGCCATCGTTGCTGGGTCGTCCTGTTGGGGTTAAAACGGTCTATTTGATAACGTACCTTGTAGCCTGTTCAGGAGCTTAACATAGAATTTTTCAATGCGCTCTTAGCGGCTTTCAGGAGAAACCTTGCTGAGTAGCTGGATCAAGGTTTCACGCTCTGTTTGTGTGAGTTGTGCGGCTATTTGCCGTTCATGTTCGGACACTTCCAGGGTCAGTTGAGCTAAAAGGGTGCTGCCGGCATTGGTTAACTGCAGGGCGTTGGTACGGCGATCACCCGCTACCCGTTTGCGTTGGACCAAGTTGCGCCGTTCTAGCTTATCGATGGCCGATACCACGGTGGAGCGGTCTAAGTGTACGGCCTTGGCTAGCTCAGTTTGTTTCAGGCCAGGATTGGCGTCGATCACGACGAGCACGGCAAAAAGGCTCGGCGTTATATCTGCATCGCTGACACTGTCTGAAAAATCTTTAAACACGGCCAATTGAGTCAGACGCAATTGGTAACCGAGCAGTTGTGGTAAGTGACCGTGAATGATTGTGTTACCGGTGGTTCTCTTCATGATGGCAATGATAATTTTGATTGAGATCCAATCATTGTAACGGAAAGTATTGGATAGTGACTATTGGGAGAACAGAAATATTATCCAGGTCCGGATTTAGGCTTTATGTGGGCTTTGATACAGGCTCTGGCAGCGTTGTTAGGCGCCGGGCCGATATACTGAATGAGTAATTATAGTCGTTGGATGAAGAGTTAAAATTGAAACGGCATATGTTAGTCAACTGACATAGAATCAGGGAGGTTCACAAGCATGACAGACTTTTGCATAGGCACTGAAACGCGCCCCTTAAAGGCGGCGATTATAGGCTCGGGTCCCTCGGGATTTTACGCCGCCGAAGGCTTGCTCAAACGGCAGGGGCTGAGTGTTGAGGTAGATATGTTTGAATACCTGCCTACGCCCTATGGTCTAGTCAGAGCAGGCGTTGCGCCGGACCATCAGTCGATCAAATCTATTACCAATATCTACGACCGGATCGCCAATCTGAACAATTTCAACTTTTGGGGCAACGTCGAGTTTGGCCGCGATATCACTATTGAAGAGCTCGAACAGCGATATGATTTGGTGATATTTGCTATTGGTGCCCAGAGTGATCGGTCGATCTGCATTCCCGGGGAAACACTGCAGGGCTGCCATTCAGCGACCGCCTTTGTCGGCTGGTATAACGGCCACCCTGATTACCGTGATTATTCGGTCGATCTTAGCTGCAAGCGCGCAGTGATTATCGGTATGGGCAATGTAGCCACCGATATCGCCCGAATTTTGTCCTTAAGCCCGGCGGAAATGGAGCAAACAGATCTGGCCGATTATGCGGTCGAGGCATTGCTGAGTAGTCAGATTGAGGAGATCGAGATCGTGGCTAGGCGGGGGCCATTGCAGGCAGCTTTTACCCCGGTGGGGGTGCGAAAGTTTCCCGATCTCGACCAGGCGATACCTTGTGTTGATCCGGCCGAGCTACAACTAGAAGCGATCAGCCGTAGGTTATTAGAGCAGACTCAGGACAAGGGTATTCTGCGTAATATGGAATTTCTTAACAAGATCGTGGATAACCGCCCAGGCACCAAAGAAAAAACCATTCGATTTTTATTTCGTCGCTCACCGGTCGAAATAGTTGGCCATAATGATCGGGTACAGGGGATCAAACTGGTCAAGAATGAACTGTTCGAAGATCAGCAGGGTAACCTTAAACTAAGCCTCAGCGATGCGGTAGAAATTCATCCAACAGGCCTGGTGTTTAACTCCATCGGCTACCAGGTTAAACCGACACCCGGGGTGCAACTTGATCAACAGCGAGGAGTGATTGCCAATCGAGACGGACGGTTGATCGATCTGGACACCGCTCAGGTACTTCGTGGTCGCTATGTGGTGGGTTGGGCAAAACGCGGTGCCAATGGCGTAATAGGGACCAACAAACAAGACTCCCTGGCTAGCCTGGACTGCGTGTTCGAGGACGTTGCCAAGCAACGGATAGGGCTAATGAAGCCGCCATCGTTGGTTGCCACCGAGCAATGGCTAACTGAAAAAGGTATCCGTTTTGTTCGTTTTGAAGAGTGGAAGCAGATTGATAAGGCTGAACTCAGCCATGGTGATAGCAAGGGTAAACCACGGGAAAAAATCACCACTGTTCAGCAGATGATCGAGTTGCTTAACACCACTGACTAACAGTTAGTCGGAAGTCCGGTTTTTGAGTTTTCAGCCCGACAGGGTGCCCTTTTCGTATTGTGCGAAAAAGCCCTGTGGATCTTCTAGCATTTGAATGCTGTCTTCTATGGCGCGTAGGTGGTGGTCTTCTTCGTCGGCCAGTTGCTGATAAAACGCCTGTTCAAACGGGTCTTCAGCCGCGTTAACGCGTTCAGAATAAAACTGCCCGCCGTTACGTTCAAACTCGACAGCCTGTTTTAAGGCTTCCAGGTCATCGGTATCCAGTTGTTGATGCTGGTGAATCTGTTCTATCGCATCGGTAAAAATACTGTGTCGCTGCGGATCGGTCATTGCAGGCGGGAGGGGGGGCTCTGGCCAGTCGGTAGACTGCTCTAATTGGTGATAGATCTCGTTGATGCGTTTGATATGACCCTTTTCTGCGTCGTGCAGATACTCAAACATTTTGCGGCCAAATTCGCTGGTCGACTTGTCCATTGATGCGGCATAAAACACCATGCCGTCGTGCTCGAGTTGTAGGGCTTTTTTTAGGGCGTTAAGACGGCTATTGAGCATTCTGATTCTCCATTGATCGATGGGTTGAGAGTAATGATAGAGCCGTTGAACCGATCGCGGCTGGGGTAATAATAGAAAGGTTGTAGGGAAAAAGGCGACGGCCTAGTGGACCGTCGCAAGAGGAAAGCCCCGGGGAAGTCCCCGGGCGGTGGATTAGTGTGCTGATACCGATCGCTGAGGCGCGCGTTGTCCTCGTACAGGAATGTGCTGCATGCTGTAACCCTGAATGAAAGAGGCTTTGCAGATGAGGGTGTATTTCATCCAGGCACCGCTACCGATAGCCAGAATTCCCGCGAGCATTGCCGCTTCAGCCTGAACAAAAGCGAAGCCAAGTAATACCGCTGGTGCGATATGACCCAACCAGAGAAATTGGGGGTTGATCGCTGTAAATTTTTTCTGGCAGGCAGGCGGCGCACTGGCTTGCTCCAAGCCGGCCCGGTAATGTTGCCACGCCAGTACCCGCAGGCCGAGAAGAATCAGCATCAGCGCCCAGCTCCAGGGTTGGTGGGTATCGATCAGAGGTAGCGCGAGGATCAGCAATCCACAGCCCTCAGTCAGGCCGGTGGTGATAACCAGCTGTGGGCAACGTGGGTGACGCCATGCCGGAATGCCTTTATCGGCCAG
This sequence comes from Amphritea balenae, assembly GCF_003858655.1. GTDB lineage: Bacteria > Pseudomonadota > Gammaproteobacteria > Pseudomonadales > Balneatricaceae > Amphritea > Amphritea balenae. The sequence goes on along the minus strand of NZ_RQXV01000009.1, from coordinate 143,043 downwards.
CAAAATGCGTGATTGGCTGTATAGGAACAGTAACGCCAGTAACGCGGTAGGCCAGGCTAGCAGCGGTTCAAATAACCAGCAGGCGGCTCCGGCTGCAAACAGCGGCGGTGCCACGATCGCTTCACGGGACATCCAGGAAGTGGAAACATGCTTAAAGACGTTCAGTGCTCGCCAGGGCCGTCCAATTTCAAGCCAGACGCAGAACAGGCCTGTACCAACCAATGCCAGTCCTGCGAGCATTAGCCACAGGCTGTCGTAGCCCAGCGGGCTTAACAGTATCGACCAGAAAATCAGACCACTGCCAACACCGCCGCCGATAAAGTTACCGGCAGCACGCCAGTCCCAGTTGCGCTGTACCTTCGAATAGATGGAGGAGTTAGAGTTCTTCATCGTTTTTATCCCATATGTAATAAACGCCTGGGCCGGTGCCCAGCTCTTCGTGTTGGCGGAAGCTCTGTGTCTCTTTTAATAGCTTAGATACGTTGCTGTTGGGGTCTTCTATATCGCCAAACAGCATCGCTCCGGAAGCGCAGGAATTGACGCAGGCAGGGGTCACTTCTGGGTGGACGCCGGGAGTCAGCCCTTGTTCATGAGCCTGGTCGATCCGCTCGATGCAGAAGGTACACTTGCTCGCGACCTCGATCCGGGCCGGATCAAACATCTTAGCTTCGTTCGCCATCGGCTTGTCACCATAGGCGAACTTAACGTCGTGGGCGATCGAACGTGCTTCGTAAGGGCAGGCCATGACGCAGTTGGAGCAGCCGATACACATGTCATAGTCGATGCTGACTAAACCATCATCGCGTTTTTGGGTGGCGGTAGTAGGGCAGACCTCTTCACAGGGTGGTTCATCGCAGTGCATGCAGGCAACAGGCATAAAGGTGCGACGTACATCCGGGAATTCGCCGGTTTCGATATCCAATACCTTGCGCCACTGAACGCCTGGTGCAGTACCGTTTTTCTGTTTACAGGCTGCGGTACAGGTTTGACAACCGACGCAGCGACGCAGGTCGACCGTCATAGCATAACGAGTCATGAGAATTCTCCTTTTACCTTGCTGATGGCTACACGGACGGTCATGTTGACAATCGGAGCGCCTGAGCCGGTGGCGTCGGTTAGTTCAAGAGCCTCCCAAGGAGTAGAGATCACTATAGTCTTGGCATTGAAGCTCATGAGGTTTCTCCTTTTACCTTGCTGATGGCAACACGGACAATATCTGCTCCTGAACCGGTGGCGTCGGTTAGTTCAAGAGACATCGGCGCGATGGTATTAAGGCTTGGCATCTCAAGATCCTTAGCGTAAGGGGTGGCCCAATGATCGAACTGACCGACAATCACCAATGTGTCAGGGCGTACGCCCTGGATCAGTTCAGCACGACCGATGGTGACGCCAATGTTAGAACGGATCTCCACCCGGTCTCCGTTAGCAATCCCCAGTTTGGCGGCACTGTTGCTGTTCATAATAACGCCGGTATGGCCACGGACGTTTTGCGATACCTCGCGCATCAGTTGGATGCTGACGTTGGCGCCGGTGTGGTACTGCATGCTCTTGGTGGCCAATAGCCAGAACGGATAATCGTCGGGATCAGCGCCTTCATTCTTTAACGCGGTTTCCCAGCGGCCGGGGATATCGTGCCATTCAGGCAGCGCGGAGTACTCGGAGAGTTGCTCGTCCCACCAGGCGATATCTTTTTCGTGCAGGCGATTACCCAGCTCTTTACCGATCCGCAATAAACGCTCCTGATAAGGCATTTCAAAGCGGATCCCAAGTTCTTTCATGGTGGGATAGAGGTACCAGGATTTTTGTGGGATCGGCTTTAGATAAAGCCCGTTCTCTTTGTACCAGTCGAGGTCTTTTGTTTCCTCATTATTACTTAGTTCAGTACTGGTCGCTTTGCAGACCGCATCCCAGATTTCGTCGGGTTGATGGGCTTTATTTATATCCAGACTGAAATCGTAACCCTCTCCTCGTAACGGGGCGACGCCGCCGGCACCACGGTTGATAGCGGTGTTGTATTTGTCCAGCAGGTCCATACGTTTGGCCAGCTCGGTAGAGATCCAGGTGAAATCTTTGGCTTCGCCCTGGGGTTCGACCACTTTCTGACGCAAGATCGCTCCCTTGTGCTTCCAAAACTGTTCGACAAACTTGGTGCCGCCAATCGGTATCAATTGGGTCGACTCCAGATCGGTGGCCTCGGGTAACAGCAGATCGGCCATCCAGTTGGTTTCGTCAAGGGTGTATGCAAAACTCACGGTATAGGGGAAGTCAGCAATCGATTTATTCAGACTACGGGTGTCCCAGAATGAGATGGCCGGGTTGGAGCGGAATATAAACCAGATATCGGGTTTGGTCGGCTCGGGAAGGTTGAACCCTTCGGGGCGATCTTTCTGAAACATCCAGGCTAACTGAGTGGGGCCCAATGCCTGACTCCAGGCCGAACTTCCGACGATCGGCACCAGGGTAGTGTGGGCATTACGTCCGGTTGGTTTGGCCACCCAGTTCTCTTTATCGGTGGGGTTAAGTTTTTGTTCCATAAAACCATCGATGCCTGGCTTAACGGAGCGCAAGCGATCTTCGTGGGGCCGGTTAAGGCGCACGGTGGTCCCCAGGGTGCCGCCAGGAACTTCCAGGGCGCCGACTAAGGTGGCCATTACCGTCCGGGCCCAGCAACATTCGTATGCGCCCCAGCCGTTGTTGACCGACTTGCCGAGTGTTACCGCAACCGGCCGGAATGGCAGGGTGGCACCGTCAATTTCGATGGTTTCTCCGATACAGGCGTTGTCGAGATATTCGGAGGCGATCCGACGGATGGTATCAGCCGGGATATCGCAGATCCTGGCCGCCCAATCGGGACTGTACTGGGCGACGTGATCGAGTAGTTTGTTAAAGCCGGTAGTGGCTTCGATATCGTTCAGTTGATGGCGTTCATCATCGGCATCAACACTGATCGCATGCCCGACCTTAAAGGTACCCTCGAGTGCCGGTATCACATTAACGCGATCAAAGGGGACTGCCTGTTGCTGTTCGCTATCCCAAATGAGCGGTTTGGCGCTGTCTGGATCGCGCAGGTATAAGCCGTCTGGACCGACCAGGTACGGAGATGCAGTTTGGTCACGCAGGAAGTCGATGTCGAGCTCATTACGTGGATGGTCGTGCAGCATGCTATGGATCAGAGCGAACATGAACGCGGCATCGGTCTTCGGACGAATCGGTACCCATTCGGCGGCGGTAGCTCCGGTGACCGACTGATGCGGCTCGACCTGGACCCGTTTGTAGCCCCGCACCCGCGCATCGGCATGCCGAGCTATTGCGCAAGGCCCTCCGGTGGCATCGACATTGGTGCCGAGCGAGAGCACGTATCGGGTATAGGGCGTGTCGGCGGCAACGGTAAAAGCGCGGTGCCAAAACTCACCGTATAGGTGCTCGGAGTGAACACATTTAACCCCTTGACCCGAACCGAAGCTAAAGTCGATCGGTCCCCATGATGCGAGGAAAGCAGGGAAGGTACCCATGTAGTACATCGGTGTGCCGCCGTGGCCGAAAGTCGCCGCTGTCCGGGGCGTTCCCTGCTCATCGATAAGCCCTTTGGCGCGAATACTATTGAGCTTGTCGGTAAGCAGCGTTAACGCTTCATCCCAACTAATCGGCACGAATCCTGGGTCTTCATCCATGCCCTTGTTAGGGTTGGTGCGTTTCATCGGTTGCAACACGCGGTGCGGATTGTAGGTTTTTTGTACTAACCCATAAGCCTTAACGCAGGGACGGCCTTTGCCGGGGTGTGAATCGCAGGCATCAAAATTGGGCATAACCTGCGTAGCCACACCGTCGACAACTTCCACTTTCATCGGGTCTGGCCCTGCGACACAGTTGTAGCAATAAGATGGGACCGTTTTGGTATTAGAACTGTTCATCGGTGCTTCCTTGGGCTGTGTTAGGGGGTTAAACAATCCGCTCGGGATGGGCATAGACCGACAGTCGGCTGTCACGAGCGAAGCCGACTAGTGTTACACCCAGATCCTGGGCCAGCCGTACTGCCAGCCCGGTAGGGCCGGACACGGCTGCGATCACTGATATGCTGCAAGCGGCTGCTTTCTGAACGATTTCGTAGCTGGCGCGGCTGGTCATAATAAGCATGCCCTGATTCAGGTTCAGGCCGCTGTTGAGGTTGTTACCTATCAGCTTGTCGAGGGCGTTATGACGTCCGACATCTTCACGAATGGCGACGATATTACCGTCGGTGTCGCTCCAGGCTGCAGCATGTACCGAGCCGGTATGACTAAACAGGTGTTGTTGGCTTTTCAACTGGTTGCAAGCGTTCTCTATTGCGCTGGCTGCAATGGGCTGACCACCGGTAGGAAATGGATCCAGAGAGTGGGCTAGTTGAGCCAGGCTTTCTTTACCGCAGAGGCCACAACCGGTACGACCAGCCAGGGATCGGCGGTGAGATTTGAGCGCCCAAAAGCGGGATTGTGGGATGGTGATGGCGAGCTGTATTCCGTCTTCCTGGCTAGAGATCTGTATATCGTAGATCTCATCGGCATCTTCGACGATGCATTCACTAAGCGAAAACCCTCTGGCGAAGTCTTCCAGATCTTGCGGACTGCACATCATTACGGCATAGGATAAGCCGTTATACTCCAGTGCGACAGGCACCTCTTCAGCGACCCAGTCTTCGATATCTTCAACCTGGCCGGCCAGCCAACGACTGACAGGATACTCAGTCATCGCCTGGGTGTTCCGATGGTCTGCAACCCGGTGATCGACACCAGTGTTGCTCATCGTCAAAGCATTATTTGACATAAGGACATCCGCTTACTTATTTATTTTTGTTTAAAGCCTGCAATATTCACAGACCTAGTTGCGGTATGGATATATATTATGTTACGCCGGAATTAGCTTATAACAATCTTTTTGTATCACTGCCGTTCCACTAGAAGGAATTTTAACAAAAGCCAGTTGTGGTAAGGGCTGTAGCCTGTATGGCTTAATCACGATCACGCCTTTTGACAGTTTTTGGGTCAACGAAGACCGGGTTGTAGATCTCAATACGATCACCTGGTTGTAATTCTTGTGTCAGTTTTGCCAGCTTTCCGAAGATGCCGGTTTTGAGAGTATCCAGGTCAATGTCAGGAAGACGTTGAAGAATCCCCGAGTTTTCGATCGCTTCACCGAGCGTGCTATTTTCGGAGACATCAAGCTCCAACCACAGCGGTTTGTTAGGGTCGGCGTAAACCAGGCTGACATTCATGCGGTTTCACCTCCAGGGGAAGATTCATCGAGATCCGTTACGGTGATCTGGTTGGCTTGCGTATTGGTTGGGCGCTGTTCAAAGCGCCGATCAAGGAGACGTTTGGCAACGATTAAAAAACCCAGCGCCAGAAAGCCACCGGGGGGGAGCAGCATCAGAACAATGCCTTGGTAGTCCTCGAATAGCACTAGTTCCAAACCGGTAAACCCCGATCCGAGTAACAAGCTGGCGTTGGCAAACAGGGTGCCGCTGCCGAGAATTTCACGGGTGGCACCCAGCAGTACCAATGCCAGGGTGAAACCGATACCCATCATCAAACCGTCAACAATTGATGGCAGCACTGGTTGGCGCGATGCAAAGGCTTCGGCGCGGCCGAGAATGGCGCAGTTGGTGACGATCAGCGGGATAAATAGCCCCAGCATCTTGTGCAGATCATGCAGCCAGGCGTTCATGGTCATATCGACCAGGCTAACCAGCGTGGCGATCAGCAGTACAAAGATAGGAATTCGTACTTTAGGGCTGATCAACGAGCGGGTCATCGACACCAGTAGGTTGGAGCCCACCAGTACTGCGGTAGATGCCAGGCCCATTCCCAGACCGTTGGTCGCGGTCGAAGTAACGGCCAACAATGGACATAACGCCAGCAACTGCCCGAACACGACATTGTTATGCCACAGACCATCGCGAATGATTTGGCTATAGGTACTCATGACGATGCTCCATTGACCGGGACATTAGCAGGGGCATTAGCGATGGATGAACTGACGGGTATAACTACTGCGGTCGATGACAGTTCCATGCCCATTCCCAGGCCGTTGGTCGCGGTCGAAGTAACGGCCAACAATGGACATAACGCCAGCAACTGCCCGAACACGACATTGTTATGCCACAGACCATCGCGAATGATTTGGCTATAGGTACTCATGACGAAGCTCCTTTGGCAGAAACATTAGCAGTGGGCTGGCTGGCGGGTATTGGCTTTGTCAGCAACGTTGCCTGCTGCTGGCGGTAAAACTGCAGACCTGCTTTAACGGCTTTGATGACGGCGCGGGGGGTGACGGTCGCTCCAGTGAACTGGTCGAACTGACCGCCGTCTTTTTTTACCGCCCAGCCTTTGTCGTTAAGGTTGAGCAGCGAGTGGCCATCGAGGCTGCGTATCCAATTCGATTTAGCAATTTCTATCTTATCGCCCAACCCAGGCGTTTCGGCGTGCGATAACACCCGAACACCCAATACCTGACCTAAGTGATCGACCCCCATGATCATCTTGATCGGGCCGCTATAGCCATCGGGAGCGGTGATACTGAATGCCACAGCTGTAATCGTTTGTTGCTGCTCCGCGCGATAGATACGCAGGGTTTTTCCTGCCGTATCGAGTAGGTCGAGTGGCGCTTCCAGCAGGTCGTTATCGTGCAGTGCGGCGGGCAAAACCTGGCCGAGTGATGCCTTCAGGTCTTCAGCCTGGCGCTCGGCAATGGCATCTTTAGTGGCCAGATGACCGAAGGCTAGCAGCGAAGTGGACAGCAGCACGGCAACGCCCAGCAGTACCCCGGGATAACCCAGCGAGAACAGTTTGCTGTTCTTTGGTGGTTCGCCTTGAGGCTTTGTCTTAAGTTCGGTCTTAAGTTCGGTCTTAAGTTCGGTCTTAAGTTCGGTCTTAAGTTCGGTCTTAAGTTCTGCCTGAGGTACATCGGCTGGGTTAGTCATCTTACTCATGACTGCTCTCCTGGCGGTGTCATCGCGGGCATAGGTAACGGTTGGCCGCGTCGATTACGGCCGTATTGTCGGGGCTTGAGGTAGTGATCGATCAGTGGCGTCATACCGTTCATCAATAGCACTGCGAAAGCCACGCCTTCGGGGTATCCACCCCAGGTACGAATGATGAACACCAGTAAACCGCAACCACTACCAAACAGAATTTGCCCGCGCAGGGTGGTCGGTGAAGTGACAGGATCGGTTAGGATAAAGAACGCCCCGAGCATCAGTGCTCCGGAACTCAGGTGATATAGCGGGCTGGCGTATAGCTCGGGATCGATAATATGAAACAGACCGGCTAGTAGCGCCACGCTGGCCAACATACTTACCGGAAGTTGCCAGTTGATGACCCCTTGCCAGATCAGGTAGATACCGCCGGCTGCGATCAACAGCGCCGAGGTTTCACCTAGGCTCCCGGCGGTATAGCCGAGGCTGTGAAACAGCAGATTGTATTGGCCTTCAAAGATCAGGCTCAGTGTTTGCCCCTGGCCGAGGTCGGTTTTGACCTGCCCCAGCAGGGTTGCGCTACTGAAACCATCTAGGGGCATAGCACTGTTAAAGGTGATAGCCAACGCATCGATAAATCCGGGCGTAGATGCGGAAAATAGTGGCGCTGGGCTGACCCAGCTGGTCATCTGCAGCGGGAATGACAACAGCAATGCGACCCGCGCCAACATCGCCGGGTTGAAAGGGTTTTGCCCCAGTCCACCATAAACATGTTTACCGACAATGATCGCAAAGCCACTGCCACCGACCGCGATCCACCAGGGCGCCCAGGGGGGAAGCGTTAAAGCTAGCAGCAGTCCGGTGAGCAGGGCGGAGCCGTCAAACAGCACCAGCGTGATTCGCTTTTTAACCAGCCAGACGCACAGCGCTTCGAAGAAGGCTGCGCTGAGTAAGCACAGTACTACAGTGTTGAGGGCCGGTAGCCCGAAAAGGTAGATGCCAAATAGGGTCGCGGGAAGCAGGGCTATGATCACCATGGCCATCAACGACGGGACTTTGCCGGGATTACGGACATGAGGTCCCGCTTGTGGATTCAATCTGATCATTGTAAGTCCTCAGGTTGGGGCTCTGATTGGGGCTCTGATTGGAGAGACTTGTTGGCGAGTTTTTCGGCTTTAGCCGCTGCTCGTTGCGCCTTCAGGATCGCTTTTTCTTCAGCTTCACGTTGCAATCGCTCGGTTCGGTTTTGTGCCCACTGGCGGGTTTTGCTGGTTTTGATTTTGGTATTGCGTCGATCCTGCAGCTCACCCTTGGCGTAATTGAAATACTGCACCAATGGAATTTTGGAGGGGCAGACGTAAGAGCAGCAGCCGCAGCCGATGCAGTCCATCACGCCCAGTGCTTCGGTGCCGGTGACATCGTCGGCGCGCATCCTCGCACCCATCTCCAGCGGCATCAGGCCGACCGGGCAGGCTATCACGCAGCGCCCGCAACGGATGCAGGGGCGTTCGGGCCCATCGTCGATTTCGTGCTCAGTCAGGGCCAAAATGCCACTGCTGCCTTTGACGATGGGCACCTGCTGGTGCGGCATCACCTGGCCCATCATCGGCCCACCCATCACCAGGCGGGCGGGTGTTTCAGTTAATCCACCGCAGAATTTGATCAGATCCTCCACCCGGGTGCCGATCGGGACCAGTACATTCTGCGGATTTCTGACTGCGCCGCCGGAGACGGTTACCACCCGCGAGATCAGCGGTTCATCTATCCGTAGGGTGCGGTAGATGGCGAACGCGGTGCCGACATTGTGAACGCAGACGCCGATGCCGCCGGGTAGCTGACCCTGGGGCAGCTCGTGGCCGGTGATGATCTGCACCAGTTGTTTTTCCCAACCCATCGGATAGCGTGACGGAATCTGGATCACTTCGACGCCGTCGCTCCGTGCAGCCGCGGCTTGCATCGCATTAAATGCGGCCTGCTTATTATCTTCGATGGCCAGCACAGCGCGCTTGGCCTGCAGTGCATGACGAATCAGTCGGATACCGTCGAGCACGTCATCGGGGCGTTCCTGCATCAAGCGGTCGTCGCAGGTCAGGTAGGGTTCGCACTCGCTGCCATTGATAATCAGGGTGTGAATCGGATTATCCGGGTTGGGCATCAATTTGACTGCAGACGGGAAGGTCGCTCCGCCCATACCTACAATGCCAGCCTGGCCGACCCGATCGGCAATCTGTTGCGTGCTCAGGTCGAACGGGTCACCAGCGTCGGTCAGGTTTTTGAATATGCGTTCCTGCACATCGGTTTCTATCACGATGGTGCGTACCGGCAAACCGGAGGGGTGAGCCGCAGGGTGCTCCTCGATCTCGACAATGGTGCCCGAGCCAGGAGCGTGAATGGGGGCGGAGATCATCCCCTGGCTACGCGCCAGAAGTTGTCCTTTTTCGACCTTCTCGCCGACCTCTACCTCGGCCTTGGCCGGGGCGCCGATGTGTTGTTGCAACGGGATGTATAGCCGCCTGGGCATCGGCATCCGTTGGATTTCCTGACGCTCAGTGTGATGCTTCAGTGCTTCGGGGTGGACACCACCGCGTAATCCAAACAGCTTCATTGGGCACCGCCCATTTCAGTCATCGGTACACGAAACGGATTGGGGCCTGGTGGTTTGCTCCAGCGCCAGTTGCTCAGGTTAAGTTGCATCTCGGCCAGTAGAATACCTTCGGTTGGGCAAGCGTCAACACAAGCGCCGCAGCCGTTGCAGGCTTCGTTAAGTACTACGTGGAGCTGCTTAGGTGCACCGACAATGGCATCGGTGGGGCATTCCTGAATACACTTAGTACAGCCGATGCATAGCTCAGAAACCACCTTGGCCAGGCTAGGCAAAACCGGTGTAGCAGGCTGCTGCTGTTCCAGCGGGCGCCCCAGGGTTTCGGACAACTGTCGGGCCATGGAGGGGCCGCCAGGGGGGCAGAGTGTCAGCGGTGCATTGCCGTTGATCAGTGCGGCGGCAGCCTGGCTACAGCCTGCATAGCCGCATTGGCCGCATTGGGTTCCAGGAAGTAGCTCGGTGATCTGGGCAATCTGCGGGTCCTCTTTGTAGGGCAGAAAATAGTCCACGGCGCTTAGCATCAGGCCTAGAACCGTGCCGATCAGGGTCAGGATTAGTATGGAGCTGATCATAGTGTCGCTCTCCCGTTGTTATTTTTATTGTGCCTGGATTGAGTTTGAATGATGGTGGCGCCAGATCGTCAGTGTCACTGCAGTGGCAAACCGGAAAAACCTAAAAACGACATCGACAGTAACCCTGCGGTGATAAAGGCGATGGGGGGGCCGTCAAATAGTTTGGCGGTGCTGGCAAGTGCCTGACGCTCACGTAATCCGGCAAACATGACCAGTACCAACAAAAAGCCCAGCGAGGCGCCGATGCCATACATCACGCTCTGTAGAAAGCTGTTGTTCTGCTGTGTGTTGAGTAACGCGACACCGAGTACGGCGCAGTTGGTGGTGATCAGCGGCAGGAAAATTCCCAGATTCTGATACAACGTAGGACTCAGGCTACGGATATACATCTCAATAAACTGAACCACACCCGCAATGACCAGGATATAGCTCAAAATACGCAGAAACTCGACCTCCAGCGGCAACAAAATATAGTGCTCAATCAGCCAGCTAGCGGCGGTCGCCAAGGTCAGTACGAACATGGTGGCTAGCCCCATACCAATGGCTGAATCGATCTTGCTGGAGACTCCCATAAAGGGGCATAGCCCCAGAAACTGCACCAGCACTACATTGTTCACCAGCGCTGTTCCGAGTAGCAGAATAAAGAATTCGTTCATCTATCCTCTCCGATCCGGGGTGCGTCTAGTGGTAGTAATTTGATGGAATAATGGCCTGGCCTAACTCCATAGCCGTTATCGATAAATCACTGCTGAACTCCAGATCGTCAGACGGATCGAGTAAATAGTCGATCTCTGGCAGGTAGCTTGACTCTGCGGCTTGCAGATAACGAATTAGCCGGTTGTTCAGTGACGGAGCGAGTCTTAACGCATCATCCCAGTAGTCTTCGCCATGGCTCTGCGGGCTGTCAATTACAGATTTCGTAGCAGGTGACTGCAACGATAAACGCAACGCTTTGATGCTGTTGAGTAGCTGATAAATCAGCGTTGAAATCACACGTCTGCGTGGTTTGAGGTTGGCAATGATCGAGCGCTTGGATGACTGTTTTAGTAGTTCAAAAAGCTGCTCCTCTTCGAGCATAAAGCTATACGCCATCTGTTCCAGGGACGTCTCTAAACCGGCCAGTATGGCACTCATCCGTACCGGAGTAGGTTGTACTTTAAGATGCTGGTAGCAGCTGACTTGCTGCTCCTCCTCCAGTAGCTCTAGCCATCCGATGAGGGTGAATAGGTCATTGTGCAGGCGTTGGATAGTTTTATTGTTATATGCCATAGAGTTTTCCAACCTGTTGAAATATGACTGTTTTTGTTTCGCCTTTAAAGCCTGATGTCGAGTGGCTAAGAAACATTCTGCTTAATGAAAAGTAAATGTTTACGTTGGCGTTAAGTTGTGATTATACTAGATTAATGTTCTCGTTAGCGTCAAGTTTAAAATGGAACGCCACGAAGACCTTCACTCAAGTTCATTTGCGGTCATGCCTTTAACACAGAAGAGCGTCATCGCTTAACCAATACACGGGGAGTAACCCATATGACGGTACCTTCTATATCCATCACCATGACTGGTAGTGGCGGTTCAGGTGTAATGACTGCGGGTAACTTGCTGTTAGAGGCGGCAGGTCGTGCAGGTTGGTTCGGGATGATGACCCGATCTGCTGGTCCACAAATACGAGGCGGAGAGGCGGCAGCAATGTTGCGCTTGTCGTCGGAGCCGGTGTTAGCTCATCAGGATCGTTATGATATTTTGCTGGGGATTGATTGGAAAAACGCCGATCGTTTTGCCGCTGAGATCCCGCTCGACGCTGATAGTTTAATTGTTGGCCCAGGCGAGGCACCTGCGATTTTCGCCGAAGCGGCTGGACAGCAGTTTCAACTGGATCTACCCAAAATAGCCAAGAGCGTCAGCGGTGGCCGTCCCAACATGGTGGCGCTGGGCGTTGCGGCAGCTATCGTGGGATTACCCGAAGAGGCCGTCGCCCAGGTGATCGATAAGGCTTTAGGCCGTAAAGGAGCAGATGCGGTCAGCGCGGGTATGGAGTCGGTACGTGCGGGTATGGAGGCTGCCAAGGCGCTGCCTAGCTTTAATAGCCTGGCGGTCAATACCGAGGCCGAGACTACCAGTCAGGAAGCACGCTGGAATATCTCCGGCAACGAAGCCTGTGGTTTAGGTGCGGTTCGTGGCGGGGTGCGTTTTGTTGCCGCCTACCCGATTACCCCGGCCACCGAAGTGCTTGAGTGGTTGGCACCGGCGTTACCTAAGCTGGGTGGCGCGCTGGTACAGGCTGAAGACGAATTAGCATCGGTGACCCAGATTATCGGTGGATCCTTTGGCGGCACACCCTCTTTAACGGCCACTTCTGGCCCTGGTTTGGCGTTGATGATGGAATCGATTGGACTGGCGGTCGCATCAGAAACCCCGATTGTGGTTATCGATGTGATGCGCGGAGGCCCCTCTACCGGTATTCCAACCAAGTCTGAACAATCGGATCTGAATATCGCCCTCTACGGGCTTCATGGTGATGCCCCGCATCTGGTGTTGGCACCATTAACTATCGGCGACTGTGTATTCACTACTCAATGGTCGGTGGTGTTAGCCGAGAAGCTGCAAACGGCTGCCATCGTGTTATCGGATCAGGCGCTGGGACAGACCCGGGCGATCATTCCAAGACAGCAAGATGTGGGAATGGTAGCCGAACGCGAGGTGCCGGCAACGCTGGATGAAGACTATCAACGCTATGCCAATACCGAATCAGGTATTTCACCTATGTCGATTCCGGGGCAGGCTGGCGGTCAGTACTGTGCCGATGGATTGGCGCATACGCCGACAGGATTACCTTCCAGTAAAGCCGATGATCACCATCTACAGATGGATAAGCGACTGCATAAACTGACCAATTATGAGTTCTCAAGCCATTGGGCCGAAATAGAAGGTAGCGACGATGCTGAGGTGGCGGTACTGACCTGGGGATCGAGTTACGGTGCTGCCAGTGAAGCGGTAGCCGCTATGCAGGCTGAGGGTAAGAAGGTACGTTTGATCGCCATGCGTTTACTGTCACCGGCTCAGCCAGAGAAATTGGCCGATTCGTTACAGGGAATCAGTAAAGTATTGGTAGTTGAACAGAGTCATAGCGGACAGTTTTATCGCTATTTACGTGCTCAATATGATATCGATGCGCAAGTCCGTTCGATGGCAGTGCCGGGACCTCTGGCTATCCGTCCATCCGATGTTCTTAAAACCCTTAGCGAGTGGAGCTGATCATGATTGCGACTACAGGAACACATTTATCCGAAGGGGGTTGCCAGATCATGGCGGCCAAGGACTATAAGTCAGGGGTCAAGCCAGTATGGTGTCCGGGTTGCGGCGACTACGGGGTGCTGCTATCGCTGACCAAGACACTGGCCGAGCTACAACTGTCACCTGAGCAGGTGTCGGTGATCTCCGGCATCGGCTGTTCGTCACGGATTCCCGCTTACCTGAAAACCTTCGGTTTTCATGGTGTGCATGGCCGGGCTTTGCCACTGGCGACCGGACTTAAAGTCTCGCGTCCGGATCAGACTGTTATCGTAGCCAGCGGCGATGGCGACGGTTTCTCGATCGGGGGTAACCATTTTCTCCATGCCTGTCGGCGTAACGTTAACCTGACCTATATTGTGATGGATAACCAACTCTACGGCATGACCAAAGGTCAGGCCTCGCCCACCAGCGCACCCGACTGGGAGAAGGGCAAACTGACGCCTGGCGGAACCGGTATCAATCCGTTCCATCCATTGGTGGTGGGGCTGGCCTCGGGTGCTAACTTTATCGCCCGTGTATCGGGTACCGACGCTAATGGCGCCGTGCCGATCCTGAAACAGGCGATCGAGCATCCTGGCTTCTCGCTGGTACATATCCTTAGTCCTTGTATCACCTACAATCGTGATCAGTTGGAATGGAAAAAGCAGGTCAGACAAGCACCGGTGGAGGCTACCAGTGATCCGGCCCAAGCTGCCAGACGACTGATGACCGACGACAATCTAAACCTGGGTGTGCTGTATAAGGGCAATAGGAAACCCTATCAGCCAGACCTTAAGGCACAGGTTGATAGCTTAGAAGTGCTTGAAGAGCAGTTCGCCGTGTAAGCTTGTTATTGAAGAGCCTGCCTGGTCATTGATAAAGAACCGCCTTACCAGGCGGTTTTTATGGCTTATCGCCGGTTGGGGGAATGAGTTATATGAGCGGTTTACCGCAGTAGCCCAGAGTCATGTTAAGAGCTTGTTTCACCACAGAGGGCGCAGAGGACACAGAGAAGAGCGTAAGCTAACTCAGACTGCTCTTAACTGACTGTCCGTGGAAACGAGGTAAAACCAAGCTTAAAACCCAATGGAGTCATTAACGCCTCAAGCAGGGGCACGCATTTGCGTGTCCCGGCGCGAAGCGCCCTCGCTGCCTTGACTGGTTAATTGGCATTTCTACGAATCCAAGTTGTTATTGCATAAAAGAAATATATGCCGCTTACAAAAAACACAGCCACCAACAAAGCAGAAAATTTATCAGTTACTGATTGCACATCATAAAAATAAATCATGCATGATGTAGCTGTTAGAAGAACACAACTCACAAAAAATCTGTTCTTTTCATTAGCCAAGTCTGTCGCATATTCAAAAAGATAGAGAACGAATAGAAGTCCAACAGTAATAGTCCGTATTACTTCTAACATACTGATCTAATGTCTATTAAAGCCGTGGTTTGGGGCTGACATGGAGCGCCAGCGGAATGGCAGTCCCAGCCGAAGGCGACAACACCGCCTTGTTAGGCATTGGTGACATCAATGCACTTTCCTGTTTCATGGAGCCAGTGGTATACCCTAGTATCTGCAATGCCACCATCCAAGATAAGTAGCACGATATGGTCGCCAGTTCCGTTTTCTCCTATGGCAATAGCATTGCTCGGAAAGCCAGGCCAGTCCTGAGCTGACTTCTGGTTCAAAACTAAGTTGTCGCCGGTTTTCCGAATACTCTTTTTATTTGTCAAATCCAGAATTGGGTATAACTCCCAAGCCTCACCTCCGAAGCTTACGCTACCCCCATTTAAGGACTGCATAGAAACTCTATACCAATTGGGCAAGGAGACGCCGAGTTCTGCCTCTGCTTTTTCAATAAATTTTATATCTACTGACTGTGCCATTGCGTATGCCTAACGCCTTACACAGCGGCGAGTAGAGCGAGTCCGACAGCCGTAGGCTGTAAACTGCTGTAACTTGTTAGGGTTAATCATTGCGCGAAAGCTCCAGTATTTCGAGAAAGCCTTTTTCCTTAGCTAGTGAAGATACTGATATTCCCTTGGTATTGACGTAACTTATGTCGCCACCGTGTGATACTAAAATTTTGACGCTCTCTACGTTGTTATTTACAGTAGCTATTAATAAAGGAGTATTGTAGATGGAAGTGTCGTTTTTAACGACAATGTTGGGGTCACCCCCTGATTCCAATAACTTTAAAAGAATACCATTCTCTGACCAATTTGCAGCCATGAATACAGGTGTTTGGCCTTGCCAGTTTACAATATTTGGGTTGGCTGAACGTTGTAGAAGGTTGTCAGCTAACGCTTGTTGCCCACCTATGGCAGCCATGTGAAGAAGGCTGGCACCACAAGCATTTTGGTAATTGACATTAAGGCCATCTTTCAGAAGTACGAACACTTCAGAATCATCTTTGTCGTCAATCAGTGCTGCGATGGCTTTATTAAAAGGAGTGCTAGGATCCAAGTTATCTTGGCACGAACGCTCGATGCACCCTGACACGAGAAAAAGGACTATGACTGTAATAAGTAATTTATGCATAATTCGGTACTAGAACCCTAACGCCGCGAGCACGGGCGAGGAGCGCAGCGACGAGTCCAACCCGCTTGCGGGTGTTCGTGGCTTGCCTTGTTATAGAAGCGAACTGCTGTATTAACTACTTCCATGTAATGTGCCTATGCTCATTAATATTGGGCCAGAACTGCAATGCTGTCCCGCTAATAAAAGCCTGCTGGATGGCACACCCGAATGACTGAGAAGGCGGTGCCGATACTGCAAACTTACCTATGGCACCAGGAACAAAATCGCTGAAGAGAATACACAGCACATCCTTGATGCTGGACTGCCAACGGGTGGCAGTGATTACCTGATAATAACTGAACTCAGATTAAAAATCTTAGAGCGTTATAACGCCGCAAACAGTGGTCGGAGCAAATTGGCGCAGCTTTTGCGCAAGCAAAAGGTGTGACGATTTAGGACGTCCGCTGCTTTGCCTGGTTAAGCATCTTCTTGCTCCATGGCTTTAATTAAACTTTCAATAGCCGGAATTACACTTGGGTGATTGCTCACCCATTCTTCGCCAAGATATTGGGTAATTGTTGCCCCATCGAGGACTTCCTTCATTTTACTGGAAGTTCTAGCCTGTAAGAGGCTATGAGCCAAACCCATAACGTCTTCACTTTCTTCGGCAATTGGAAAACCTAGTTCTTCTCCCCATTCTTTTTGAATAGCAGAGATTAACTTCCCGGCTGCCTTCTCTGATGCTGATTTAATCCTTGGCATGACTTGTATGCTTAACGCCGCAATGTGCTGTTTTTGTAAGTGGAGGCGAAGCCGGAGCTTACAAAAATCTGAACCATTGCCTTGTTATGCTTTGACATTATCAAGTATACGATCTGCATGTTCACTGCTTTCTTGAAATTCTTTAGGCAGGTAATCATATTTATTTAATGATGAATCCAATTCTTGTAACACTTTGTTTAGCATTTTATATTTTGGATAACGTGGAATCATGAAGCCTATCATGTTGCTACCTGGAGACGTGCCGTTTGCGCCATAGTGAAAAGGGATATTTGTAAAGCACACTAAATTTGGCATTGATTCTTTGTGTGATTTCTCTAGCTTTCTATATTCAGACCTTAATTTTTCAAATTCACGATGTCCTTTTTCTGCCTTCATATTAGGGTGATTAACATCGACAAATATAAGGTAAGGTCCATCGACATTCTTTTGCATTGCGTCTTTAAGCTTGTCGTAAAGCCTTATCTTCTTCGACTTCCCTTGGCTAGAACCAAGCACATTCTTTACATTCCTAGTTTTAGCTTCGATATAAACTTTTTGATTTGTTTCGGTATGAATAGCCAAACATTCTGGCACACGACCGTTTTTGCCAGATTTCTCATCGCTATGCTCTAATGTGAACCCAGCTCTAATTAATGTGGCGAATACAAAAAGCTCGTACCTAGAGCCATTAAAATTCTGTTTATTTCTAAGCCGATTAAGAATAAAGTCTGGTAATTGATCTACACTTTCAAGGACAAAAAGGTCATAAGCTAAGTGAAGCAATGATAAAGCTTTGCCATTTGGCTTTCCCCAACGATCTGAGGCATTCTCTTCTAGATTTGGAACACCTTTTGTATACCACTTAGCAACTTCATGCATTTCCCTATAGTCTTTTGCTAGTTCCTCTTCTAACCAAAGATCTCCAAAACTACTTTTTAAGTACGATACGAGAAAGTCTGCGGGTGTCTCCCAGTCGAAATCAGGATCATTTGACTGATATATATTTCCACGCACTGATACCAACATGCGGCCATATACATGAACGCCATTTACTGATGGAGTATCTCCAAAATATTGCTGATGATATTGCTCCGATATTTTGTGCTTAAGCTGTGCTTTACGCACCAAGTCTTGCGTTTCTTTTGGAAGTTCAGAAAAACTCACAGTAGGCTGAGTCGATGTTTCAGTATCTTTTTCCATATTTACCTGTGATCAACTTCCATAGCTAGGTTGAAGCATAACGCCAAAAGCAGCGGCGGCGGAGCCGTCCAGCCCGTAGGGCGATGCTGCCTTTTCTTGTTATGTTTTTATTTGATCGAAGTACCATTTAGCCTGCTCCCATTCCATGTCTTGCGCCATGTGATAATCGAACTGCCTAGGATAGCGGTGATGCTCTAGTATGTACTTTAAATGTGCATCCGCTATTTCTGGATCATAGACACGCCACACCATTCTGCGTGTACCGTTCCAAGTTTCACGAATAAGAAAAAGCGCATTCCCACCAGCTTTGATTTCTTCATCTAGCTGGTCACAGAAAGGATCTACGATACCTCGCTCTTCCTGAGATGGCATACCTTTTTCAATAAGCTCTTCGTAATCAATGATAACGGATAAGTGCCAACTAAATATCTTCTTTGGTTCGAAATCTTTTAGCGCAGAGTTAAGGACCCCAATACAAGGCAAATCATCTTCTTTCCACTCGAGAATGCCAAACTCCTCTTCGGGGATGACAACACGAACCTCATTCTCTTTTAGGTCTTCCTTTTTACTAAATAATTTCTTTAGCACGGAACTCTCCATGAAACATAACAACTTTATTAGTGAGCCCGTGTAAGGTAGCAAAGCTTGCAAGCTTTGCTACCTTACACGGTACATTCTAAATCCATGGATGGGAAAAGCTATGTATCGTAGAAGCCGAGAGTATCAGGAGTCTGTTACTAAATTCGCGAAGGCGAGAGTTGCCAGAGAGGAAAAAAGGATTAATGGTGTTCATCCTGAATACCCGCCTGAATTACCTGCGCTGCGCAGATTAATTGAAATAACAGACTATGATACGGGTATTCCTGTTACCCATCGATTAGAACTATATCGTAGTAACCGCATTGATTGCTATAACGTGTGGGTAAATGGCAAATTATGGAAAAAACGAATGGGTTGGAGCAAAGTCCTTGAAGGATTAAGAAAAGCTCTACCACGTCGTATCAATCACTGATGAACATGTCCGTTATTGGCTCAGATCAGGCCTCAGAACAAACAAAAAACGCCTCTAAGTTAAAGGCTCATTGGTCATCAAATCGCATGAGCAAACAGTGTGGGCCCTAAAGATGAAACTCTTTTATTGTGGCTTAAAGTTGATGGTTTTTTGTAGCCAGCAGAACGCAAACGAATCGTGGCTCAGGGCGTAGTTTCTTTTGGTTCATCACGCATTAGCGGGAAAGGTATCTTTCTTTTACATATCATTACGCTCTTCTCTGAGCTCTCTGTGTACTCCGTGGTAAAACAAGCTCTTAACATGGCTTTGGGCTACTGGGGTAAATCGTTCATTTCACCTTAACCTGTGCAGCACCTTTCTTATTCGGGTATTAGCCCCTAATAAAATCAGGTGGTGCTTTGAGGTTTTTTTAATCGTCCAGATTGGGCGGGTCTAGGTCTTCATCCCAGTGGTTGTCAGGCTGTGGCAGGGTGCTCAGAAGTTGACGCAGGGTCTGGATGTGTTGTGCATGTTCTTGTTGGTGTGGAGAGTGAAGATCCTTTTCCATATCGATGCGCGAAAGCAGTGCCTTTAAAGTACTTTGCTCGACGTTGAGCGCCAGTTCGACGGCATGGTAGGGCGTCATCAGGTAGTGTGAGTTGGCGTTGATATCGTCGGCGGGGGATTCCTGATCGACGTTAAAGGTCAAAGGGGAGAGCTGAGACAGGTCTAAGTCTGCAGCCAGTATTTCGAGCTCTTGAACATGTTGCTGTTGATGTTGGGCAAGCAGGTGAAAGGTGGTGGCGGCTTCGGAGTTGTTACAGTTTTCCAGTTGTTCGGCCAGCTCAGCATAGCATTCTGCCATCTCTGCTTTGAGACTTATCGAACCGCTAATCAAGGCGGTATGAGAGTGGGGGGCTGTGGCAGTGCTATTCATCGGCAGATTCCTTGTCGGTTGAATGCGCTACCCTTGCCTAAACTGATAGGTCTAAACCGGGAGGTTTATTCGGTAGCGGCCGTTTTTATAAATTCCTGGCAGTGGGATTTGGCGTTTTTAACCTCTACCAGTAGCTCTTCGATATCACGCTTGTTCTGTTCCAGTCGGTCTTCGTGTTTCTGCAGCAGTTTGAACCAGTGCTGTAACTGGGTGGCTTCGTCGGTGCCCGAGTCGTAGATATCGAATAGTTCGCGTGACTCATCGAGTGAGAAGCCGACCCGCTTGCCGCGCAGAATTAGCATCAACCTGACCCTGTCACGTTTGCTGTAGGCGCGGCGGTACTTGCTTCGGTCGGGATTTAATAAGCCCTTGTCTTCATAGAAACGAATCGCTCTCGATGAGATGTTGAACTCTTGCGATAACTGGGTGATCGAGTAGCTTATTTCGTTTGTCTCCGTCGCCGAATTATCGGCCTCGGATTCTGTTTCATGTTTTAGATCGGTCACAGTATGCTGGTCTTCACTCGTTACTATAGGGTTATTGTCCGGCGCGTATTGTCGCAGCATGATAGATCTACTAAATAGCACCGTTAACCACGATTTTACGATAACTTTTGTGTTAGCGAAACTGTTATGACAGGCTGTGTTTGCCAGTACCTGCGTTGTTAAACGTATTGACCGGCATCCACCCGGATCACTTCGCCGGTAATCATACGTGCGGCATCCGAGACTAAAAATAGCACCGCATTGGCGATATCTTCGGGCAGCGCGAGTTCGGGAACCAGCGCTTCGTTCTGGGCTTTGTCGATATATTCGGGTGGTAGTTGTTTGGCCATTTCGGTCATCACCATCCCCGGGGCGATCGCATTGGCTGTTATTCCTTTAGCTCCGAGCTCGCGCGCAGTTGTTTTGGTCAGTCCGATTAACCCCGCTTTGGCGGCGCTGTAGTTAGCCTGACCAAATTTACCGCGGATGCCGTTGATCGATGTGATATTGACGATACGCCCGTGTCCGGCGTTACGCATGATCGGCGCCATGGCACGGATCATATGGAAGGCTCCACCAAGGTTGATATCGATCACTGACTGCCACTCGTCATCGGCCATCCTGGCCAGGCTGCGATCGCGGGTGATACCTGCGTTGTTAACCAATATGGTGCAGTTACCCGGTAGTGCTGTTACAGCCTGATTTACTGCTTCAGAATTACTGATATCCACCTGGTGATAGCTGAATGGATCGTCAGCATTAGGGTTCTGCTCGCTGACGTCAAACAGGTGCACCTGGGCACCGCGGGCATGCAGCGCTAGAGCGATTGCACGGCCGATGCCTCGGCTGCCACCGGTGACAACAGCAGCTTTGCCACTGAGATCGTAAAGTTGTTCGAATGACATAAGGTTTCCGCTGTTGGTTGTGAAAAAGAGGCGCCTGTAATATTAGGGAAGGTGCGAATAAGTCCCTTGATCGCACCTTTCCTAGGCACTACTGATTAGTCGTTAACAGTCTGTCAGTGGATCGGACAGGTAAGCGCCAGGCGCTGCGCTGGCCGGAATCCACACTGCTGCAAGAAACCATTGAGATTGAAATTGTCCCAGGGCACCTCGGTACGGATCGATTCCACATGTAGCGCTTTGAGGTTGGTCACGAGCTGTGATACCAACGCCTGGCCGATATTGTTGTCCCGCGCTGAAGGGTCAACACCGATGGTATCGATCACCGCTTCGGAGCAGGTCAGACCAAAGCCGCCGTTATCCACCCGCGCCATAATAAAGCCGCGAATGTCGGCAAGCTTATCCTTAACCGGATCATCTTTTTCGGCAACTAACGACACCCGGATACCGGACTCATTGAGTGCCTGGCTGACGGTGCGTTGATAGTATGCGGTGCGATCCGAATCGGTGATATGACGGTCGATGCGAATAATCGAATTGAGATCCTGTTCGGTCAGGCTGCGCATCGGTATCCGGTCGCGCGACAGATCGATCTCTTCGGCCTCGGATTCTGTCATGGCGTCAGTAGCGAGTTCGAGCACATTACGGTTGGCCAACTCGAAGCCGGCGTCAGAGAAGAACCGCAACAGGTCAGGTTGATCCCATTTAACCACCGATTGCAACTCGCTACCGCCCAGTTGACGAACTTCATCGATCAGCCGGGTGAAAAGCGTATTACCTACGCCGCGGCGTTGGTATTCCCGGTCGACACCGATTGCATCCAGTACCGCAATCGGAGCGGTGCCGCCGAATTCACCCTCGAGCATCTGACAGGAGACAAAGCCTGCAATATTGCCTTCGAACTCGGCGCTTAACGAGATAAAGGTATTAGGGTTTTGTTGTTGAGCCTTGAGTCGTTTACTGAAAAAGTCTTGTCGCGGCGCGCCGCTGAATTGCTGATCCAGCGCAACGACCGCTTCCAGGTCGTCCGGGCTTAGCGCCCGGACCTTTACGTTATTTTCTGTCATTGGTGACTGTCCTTTGTTGCGGTTATTTAACCGTGCAAACGATCGTATTTGGCCTGCAGCTGCTCTTGGCTTTCCTGGTAATTTGGATCGCTAACGATACACTCAGCCGGGCAAACCAGTTGGCACTGCGGTTCATCGTGAGCGCCGACACACTCGGTACAGTTCTCAGCATCAATGACGTAAAGAATACCGTCACCCTCGCTGATTGCGTCGTTCGGGCACTCCAGTACACAGACATCACAAGCGGTACAATCTTCATGAATGATTAGGGCCATGGTCGTTCTCCTGTGCTATTGAATATTTATGGGCGGCTCATCAATAAGCCGCGCCCGATCAAGACGCTTTAGCCAGCGACTCGAGTTTTTGTAGTTTTTCGTGACGGAACGCACCCCATAAGGCGGCACCGATTGCTCCAGCGTATGCGGAATCCTCGTGGCTGCGGGCTACGCCCTTGAGCTTCAGCTTCTGCATCGACTCGTTCAGGCCATCAATCATGCCGCTGTCCAGCGCCAAACCTCCGGTACAGAGGACAACACCGTCGGTAGCCTTGATCACCCGTAGCAATTTAGCCAGGCGACCCGCCATCGATAGGTGAATTCCCTTAAGGATATTCGGCGCAGAGATGCCGCGCGATACCATGTTGATAACATCGGTCTCGGCTAGTACCGCGCAGATACTGGAGACGATTTCAGGATCGTCGGCCTGGCGTGACAGGGTGCCGATCTCATCCTGAGCGATACCCAGGTAACGCGATATGTTTTCCAGAAACTGTCCCGAACCCGATGCACATTGGCTGGTCATGCGGTAGTTGAGTACCTTGCCCTGGTTGTCGATTTTCATCGCCCGACCATGCAGTGCGCCCATATCCAGTACCCCGGTCGCTTCCGGATCAAGATAGATCGCACCGCGTGAGTGAGTGGTCATCGAGTAGAAATGACCGGTGCGAAACGAGATATTCTCGCCGTCGCCGGTGGTGGCGCAATAGGTTACATCGTCGCGGGTCAGACCGTTGTCCTTGAGCAACTGGTCGTAGGCATACTCCGACAGCTCCAATGGGTCACGGGTCCGAATCCGATCGTTACGTTTGGCCAGCCATTCGACTTTGCCGTTCTCGTGTTTGAACAGTACCGTTTTAACGGCACCCGTACCTAAATCAATACCTGCAGTAATCATGGTTTATGCCTCCACTGCGCGGCGGGCAAATTCTGCTGCCCCTAGTGCGCCGGTGTAAATGGAATCGGGATCGATGTTGATCTTCAGATCGCCGTAGTTTTCCTGAACCAGAATGCGTAGTTCTTTAACCGCCGCTTCGTTCTTGGCAACGCCGCCGGTAAAGGTCAGCTCGTTATCGACGCCGCCGGAGCGGGACAGAATAGACATGGAGCGCAGAATGATGGCACGGTGTAGACCGGCGATGATGTCTTCGCGTTTCTCACCTAATGACAGGCGGTCTCGCAATTCGGCACCGGCGAATACGGTACAGGTCGAGTTGATCGATACTTTCTTGGTCGACTTCATCGCCAGCGGTCCAAGCTCGTGCAGACCGAGTTGCATCTCGTCAGCGATGTAGCCCAGGTAGCGGCCACAACCAGCGGCGCAACGGTCGTTCATCTGGAAGTTGACGACGATCCCGCTCTCATCGATCTGAATACCCTTAGTATCCTGGCCACCGATATCGAGTACAGTACGGGTCTTGGGGTACATCAGATGCGCACCCAGACCATGACATAGGATTTCAGAGCGGATGTGCTCTTTCGGGAACGGCAATCGGGCGCGGCCGTAACCGGTACCGACCACGTAGGTTTCTTCGAGTTCGATATCGAGTACTTTTGTCAGTGCCGACTGAACCTGACCGAAATCGGTAGTCTGGATCTCATCTGCGTTAAGGGTACTGTCGAGTGCCGCCATAAAGGTTCCGCTCATATCCACTTCGGGTGGAATGTTCTCAACTTCGATGATCGACTTATCGTAGATGTTGATCAATGTATCCGAGTTGATCTTGAGCTTGTCCGCCTCTGCCTCAGCGACCTCCATATAGACGGTACCGGCCAGATCACGGAAGAAGTCTGACTTGCGCTCGGCACCGGGCTCGAACAGTTTGGACAGCTCGACTTGTAGTGACGCGAAGGTACCATCAAGCGCTTTGCCTAATGTAGCGGGGTCTTCTTTATAGTTGCCCTCAGCTGCTTTTTCATCACACAGCGTTTGCAGGTTCTTCAACTGGACCAGGAACTGGGCCAGACGGAAGTGCCGCTCCAGCATGTCGATGGTGTCGTCGGTACTCAACGACAGGCCTGATGATTTGTCTAGTTCCTGGCGCAATAGCACCAGACGTGCGCTGATCAGCGCTTCGGTCTTAGCAACCAACGCCGCCGTATCATAGTTGGAGCGGGAGTTGGTGATGCCGTGCCCGAGCGGGGTGCCGGTATCATCCATGACAACCGCTTTGGTTGTCGTCGATCCCAGGTCAATTCCGATAAAACATTTCATAGCTGGCTCCTGTTAGCGCGCGCTGGCGATCATGTTGCTTTGGCCCTGACGGCGTTGCTCAATCATCTGGAAGTAACTTTCCAGACGGTTCTTGACGTTTGCTGCCGAGAAGTAGCGCGGGTCAACCAGATCGGTTTCGACGAAGGCACCCGGTACACCGGTTCGCTTCTCGATCTCTTGCATCATCATCAACTGACCAGCAGAGAAACTGTTACAGCTCTTGATCGAGTTGATGAGCAGGCCATCGGCCTCGTAGTCTTTGACGTATTTCTCCAGCATATCGACACGCTTGGGCAGGTTACGGTTGGTGTAACAGCCCAGGCAGTAATCGGCCAATGACTCGAGAGGATTGTCGGCATCGTGGCGGAAGCCCTGGTCATAAACGCCGCCTACCTTGGTGTAGGTACTGGCGACAACCACCGCGCCTTCGTCGTAAAACATCTTCCAGAACTCACGGAAGTTGGTCCAGTTAGGTGGTCCTTCCATGACGATACGATACTTCTCTTTGCCCATTGAACCACCCGGTGTTATCGGGCCCTGTCCGTTCTTGATGCGCTGTTCGATCTCCTGGCGTAGAACCTTGTAGTAATCGACCGCTTGTTGAGTACCCCGGAAGGCGGTAAACATCGGTCCGAGATAGTAGATCGCACCAAAATAAGCATCAATCGGGCTAGGTTTGTTCTTGGCGCTTTCCAGGACCCAAACAAGATCGTCTTCGGCCTGGGCGGAGCGGCGCATCTGCTCGCGCAATGCATCGATATCAAACTTGTTGCCGCTGACTTGCTCCAGCGCCGGGATCACTTCTTCTTTAAGCTGCTTGACCACAAAGTCACGCATGTTCTGGGTGACTTCGCCGTCGCCCTGATAAGGTACCTGCAACATGACGGTCGGGCACTTGTACTCCTGACGCAGCAGCTCGAACCATTTCATAAAGGTGAAACAGCCGGTATAGGAGAGCAGCAGCAGATCGGGATTGGGCATCGGTTTGCCATTAGGGGCAATATTACCTTTGCTCATCATGCCGATGTCGGCCTTAACGTAGGTACAGACATCTTCTGAATGACCCATCCGCTCAGCGCTCTGGATCATGCCGCCACTCTGTTGCCGCATGGCATTCTGGATGGCGTTGGTCTCTGGCAGGTTGTTGAGCATGCCAAAGCTTTGGATCAACTCGTTCAGGTTGCCGGGCACGAAAGTTGAACAGACTTTTTTGCCATTATTGGCGGTATCTGTCAGGGCATCGTAGTTGGAATTGATCATCTCCTTTTGCATCAGCATCGAGGAGTCTTTTTGGGGATCTAAGGTTTCAATGTTTGCACTCATGACTAGCTCCAAAGCTTGATGGAATCGGCGAAGGTACCGGCTTGCTCACGGATCGGTTGCATCTGTCCGGAGTTCTCGGCGTACTTGAACGAGATATGTGGGATATCGTGTTCCTTCATACGGTCGGTTAGCATCGGTCGTTCTAACAGTGCCGGGTCACAGAAACTTGGCGCGGCGAAGATAACGCCTTCAGCCTGGCGCTCCTTGACTGTACCTAGCAGGTACATGCCGACATCTTCATGGCGGTCACAGTACTTGGCTGCTGAGTCGGCTGATTCGTGTATGAAGGCATCGGCAAGATTCTGTAACGGATTGCCTTCGCTCGGCACTTCGTTCAGCAACCAGCGGTTTACCAGCATGTAGTCATCGTCGACGATGTAGCAACCGGCCAACTCGATCGAGCGGATCAGGTTCAGCGGAGGCTGCTCGCAGAATGAACCGTTGATGATGATGCGGCAGTTATCGCGTTTCGGATTATCCAGGCGCATCGCTGCATCCATATAATCGCGCAGCATTTCGTTGTGCTCTTCAACCGGTATTACCATACCAGCCCGGTTAAGCAGGTAGACATCGTTACTGGATACGTTGTGCGGCATCTCAGAACGCAGGTCATAAAGCTCACGGATCAGGTTGCGGTTTATGTTGTAGATCTGGATTGAATTACGGATCGCCTCGTCAGTGATCTTGTTGCCAGAAAGTTTCTCTAAGCCTTCGCGCAGTTCCTGCAGTTCAGCAACGTAGTAGTTGCCACCGATGTCGTCTTGGTAGTTCTGCGGAACATCGAAATAACGAACATAGGTCTCAGGGAACATCAGTTTCCACATCCCCGACAGATTACGAATAACGTCACAGATGCTCGGGAACAGCATGCCGTCGACGAAATCCAAACGGCCGGTCTTGCCCAGTTCGATGGTGGAGCGGGGGATACGGCAGATGTAACTCTGGTAATAAGCATCGCCGTGGATGACTTCGAGGTTGTCGCCGCCACCCAGAATACCCAATGACATCATGTTACCGGCGTGCATGATCTCACGCGGTACGTAGACCGGCATGTAACCGATCACCTTGCGAGAAGGGTCAGCGGCTTTCCATTCGCGGGCTGCGGTGAAGTATGTATCTTCGTACAACTCTTCGCAGCGTTTAATAATATCTACTGTACTCATAACTATCGGTGCTCCCAATTTGCAGTGCGTTTCTCGACGAATGCCTGTAAACCTTCTACAGCGTCGTGGGTCGCCATCAGTTCCTGGAGGTAAAGGTTTTCAACTGTTGCCAGTTTTTGTTTGATTCGTTCAATGCTGTCAGCACTGGCGGCTTGCACAGCAAAGCGCAATGAGCTGGCACTGACCGATGCCAAATGGGTATCAAAATAGGCTTCGGCAGCGGCGGATGGATCCTCGCTGATCTCGTTAATCAAGCCGATACGCAGGGCTTCGTTGCCATCGATGCTGCGGCCCGAGAAGAGTAAGTCTTCGGCTTGGCTTTGACCGATGCGCTCAGGCAGTAGGCAGGAAGCGGCGGGGGCAAATACCGCCAGTTTAATCTCAGGTTGACCCATATTGGCATTGGCTTGGGCGAACAACAGGTTGCCAGCCAGAGCGACTTCCAACCCTCCGCCCAGGCACTGACCTTTAATCGCCACCAGAATAGGTACCGGGCAATCCAACATCTGAGTGATCAGTGCGTGGAGGCTTTTTAACATCACCTCACACTGGTCGGGCATATGCTCGGCAACACTGGCGCCAAAGCTGAAATGCGAACCCTCGGCATCGAGGATCACCGCAGTTAGCTTGGCAGAGCCCAAGTGTTTATCGAGTGCTGCGCTCAGAGCTTCGATCATTGCCGCATCGACAATGTTGGCCTTGGGTCGAGACAGGCGTAACCGGAGTAAGCGGTCCTCCTTCTCTAACCAGACTCTTAGCGGGCTGTCGCTCATCATTGTGGTCCTTTTGTTATTGTTAGAATATGCAGTTTTGTTCCTGTCGTACTGTCTTGATATGAACTTTAGTGCATCTTATGGCAATGTTAACGTTAGCGTCAACATGTTTTTGTGGCGTGATAAAGGCTTTGTATATCGACCGTTCTGCTAGGCGGAACGGTGGTAATGGTGGCGGTGGAGGTTAGACGGTGAAGTATGTCATCGTGAGATACGAGTAGAGCGATGACAGCTGATGGAGAGCTTTCAATAATTGGATATTCAGTCGCTTCCTTTGCCGTAGAAAGGTTTCTTAATATTTTTCAGGTGCGGGTCTGTATTCAATGAAATTAATCTGATCGACGGGGAGGCTATATGATTGAATTTTCAGAAGCTTTTGGTGTTGCTTTCTCGCTATTGATCAGTCTCGATCATGAGCTGGCTGAAATAGTGATGCTGTCTTTGTCGGTCAGTCTGGTGGCAGTATTCATTGCGATCATTGTGGGTATGCCATTGGGCGCTGCACTGGCAATCTTCACCTTCCCTGGACGTAAATTTATTATTGTCGGCTTGAATTCCCTGATGGGCTTGCCGCCGGTTGTGGTTGGGTTAGTCGTATATATATTACTTTCCAGGTCCGGACCGTTAGGTGTTCTGGGGCTGCTATTTACCCCTACTGCAATGATTATTGCCCAGGTAATTCTGGTGCTGCCTATTATTGCAGCTTTAACCCGCCAGATAGTTGTAGAGCTGT
The DNA here is from genome assembly GCF_003858655.1 of Amphritea balenae. Lineage (GTDB taxonomy): Bacteria > Pseudomonadota > Gammaproteobacteria > Pseudomonadales > Balneatricaceae > Amphritea > Amphritea balenae. Next base: position 114,300 of record NZ_RQXV01000009.1, on the reverse strand, counting down.
GGAGCGAATATGAAGAACAGCTAAGATCGCTGGGAGCCACGCCCTGGCAGGCATTGCCAACACTGCTTTGGGATGGGCGCTATTCCCTGGTCACGGCGATGTTAGCGGGATTTGGACGCGCCATCGCAGAAGTTGGCGCGGTAATGATTGTCGGGGGAAATATTGATCATGTCACCCGGGTAATGACCACCGCCATTGCCCTGGAAGTGAGCAAAGGCGACCTGGCACTGGCGCTGGGGTTGGGAGGAGTGCTCATATTCCTCTCAGTCGGAGTCAATGCACTGGCATATCTGATTAATAAACCTGCCTCGCTAAATAATCCAATCAATAAACCTACCTTGTTCCGCAGTCCGATCAAGGAGAACGTCAGATGACAAGCCAAAGTATATTGCCGCTGGAGCTCAGGGCGGTCAATTTTGAGGTGCAGGGCAAACGGCTGATTAAAGATGTTTCCTGTACCTTCGAGCAGAACCTGCGCAGCATTATTATCGGTCCTAACGGGGCAGGAAAAAGTCTGTTTCTGCGACTTTGCCATGGTTTGTTGCAACCGGTATCGGGACAGATTATCTGGCAGGGCGGTGGTGACCGTGATTCTGCCAGGCAACAAGCGATGGTATTTCAGCGACCGGTGATGCTTCGTCGATCCGTCCGCGCCAATGTTGACTATGCCCTCTCAATTCGCTCAGTTGCCCGGCCTGAGCGCGAAGCGATTATCGATGAAGTACTACAGCGTACAGGGCTCAGCCGTTTTGCTGACTATCCTGCCCACGCGCTCTCTTATGGTGAACAGCAGCGCCTGGCTCTGGCACGGGTCTGGGCTCTGAAGCCACAGATCCTGTTTCTGGATGAGCCAACAGCCAGTCTCGACCCGCCAGCGACGCATCTGGTGGAACAGATTATTGAAGCGATTCATGTTGCCGGGACACGCATTGTTATGACTACCCATGATCTGGGGCAGGCCCGACGTATCGCGGACGAAGTGCTATTCATGCACCGGGGTCGTTTGCTTGAGCATGCCCCGGCCGATCAGTTTTTTGATAAGCCTAAGAATGAGCACGCCCGGGCATTTCTCGGTGGAGAGCTGCTCTGGTGGCATCCTAAACACCCGTTACATAAACCCGGATCAAAAAAGGAGATATGCCAATGAAGCGGTTTTCACCTGTTGGGTTATTACTTTCATTTAGCCTGCTTTTATTGGCGAGTCTGGCTCAGGGGCAAAATTACATCACACTGGCCTCGACCACCTCAACCCAGAACTCAGGCCTGTTTGCGCACATACTGCCTCAGTTTACCAGGGTTTCAGGAATCGAAGTGCGGGTAGTGGCGGTCGGTACGGGACAGGCACTGCGTCTGGCCCGTAACGGTGATGCCGATGTTTTACTGGTACATCATCGTCCCTCAGAAGAGCGTTTTGTCGCTGATCAGCACGGCGTTAGCCGTCAGGATGTGATGTATAACGATTTCCTGATCGTCGGGCCGGCGCAAGACAGTGCCGGTATTCAGGGCTTACGTGATGCGGTTGCTGCGCTGAAAAAAGTAGCGAAGTCGTCTGCTGCTTTTGTCTCCCGTGGCGATGACTCCGGGACCCATAAGAAAGAGCTGGGTTTATGGCAGTCAGCCGCTGTAGAACCGGGAGCTGATGCTGGTGCCTGGTATCGGGAAACCGGCTCTGGCATGGGAGCAACCCTCAACACCGCCAGTGCCATGAATGCTTATGCCCTGGTCGACCGGGGGACCTGGCTGAGCTTTAAGAATAAAGGCTCATTGCAGGTGATGGTGGAGGGGGATTCACGGTTATTCAACCCTTATGGCGTGATTCTGGTGAATCCGCAAAAGCATCCTCATATCAAGGAAACCGAAGGGAATCGTTTTATTCAGTGGTTAGTGTCTCCGCCGGGGCAGCAGGCGATAGCGGCCTTTCAGATAAACGGTGAAGCGCTGTTTCATCCTAATAAACGTTAATTCATCCATCGCTTAAGCTGTCCGGGAGGTCACTATGAAAGACGCTGTGGTAAATGATTGCTGTACTGGCAGTTCGTCAACAAAGATGCTGAGTATTGATGAAGGACTGGCGCGCATTCTCGGTGCCGTTGCACCGTTGACTGAGAGTGAAACGGTGACGCTTGATTCAGCGCAGGGGCGCACGCTGGCCCAAGCGCTGATATCGCCGATTGATGTGCCAGCCCATAATAACTCGGCGATGGATGGTTATGCGATACGTGCACAGGATCTGTCAGCCGAAGGTGATACTCGCCTACAGGTTATCGCCAGTGTTTTGGCTGGTCATCCTTTTTCCGGTGCGGTGGGACCAGGGCAGTGTGTAGAGATCATGACCGGCGCCCAGATCCCTGAAGGGCTGGATACCATCGTTATTAAAGAGATCAGCAGTCGCACCGGTGAGACGGTGTGTTTTCCTGCGGGTGTCAGAAAGGGGCAGCACCTGCGTCTGGCGGGGGAGGATCTGGGTAAAGGTCAGGAGGCTCTGAGCGCTGGTGCAGGGTTGGGGCCTGCAGAAATGGGCCTTATCGCTTCGTTGGGATTAGCCGAAGTTGAGGTGTTGAGAAAGCCACGGGTGGCCTACTTCTCCACCGGTGATGAGATTCGCAGCCCCGGCGAAGCGCTTCAGGGCGGGCAGATTTACGACAGCAATCAGTATACCGTCACCGCTATGCTGCGTGACCTGGGGGTTGAGGTGATTGAGTTAGGAGTGATACCCGACCAACGCGAAGTGCTGGAGGAGGCCTTTCAGCAGGCCAGCAGCCAGGCCGACGTTATTATCAGTTCGGGTGGCGTCTCTATTGGTGATGCGGATTATGTCAAAGATACGCTGGATCAGCTGGGTCAGGTAGATTTCTGGCGGATGGCGATCAAACCCGGACGCCCTTTAGCCTTTGGCCGTGTGGAAGACGCGCTGTTCTTCGGCTTGCCCGGTAACCCTGTGGCGGTAATGATTACCTTCCTGCAGTTTGTAAAACCGGCACTGAAAAAGCTACTGGGGGATTCACACTGGCAACCACAGCAATTCCAGCTTCCCTGTCAGCAGCGTCTTAAAAGTCAGCCAGGACGAAGTGAGTTTCTGCGCGGCATAATCGAAACGGATGAGCAGGGGCGACCTGTAGTGCGTACCACCGGCCAGCAGGGTTCGGGCATACTAACTTCGATGAGTCGTGCCGACTGTCTGATCGTGTTGGGTCCTGAATGTGCTGGGGTGGAACCAGGGCAACCGGTCTGGGTGCAGCCTATGAAGGGCTTACTGTGATGCGAACAGAGCTTAAAACTTAAGAGAAAAACCTGAATGCAGCTTGTTTGGGGTTACCGGAGCTTCAGGCTGAGGCACCAGCAGATAACATGTTAGCCTGCGCTACTGTAAATGAAGGTATGCAGCTGCATCACTACAGTACATCAGCACGGAATGTTTGTGGCAGGCGGTGATCAGTAGCAACTGAACCTCTGATCCACAGCACAAAGCTGACTTCTGGTACTGCATAAAAAAAGAGCCGTAGATGTTTGTATCTACAGCTCTTTTTATTTTTAGCTTGTGATAGCGGCTTTATTTAAATCAAAGTTAACGCGCTGAATTTACTCAGCAATTACAGTACCTTTGATCTGATAAGCCTTACCACGGAAGAAAGCCAGCTCGTCACCGTTCTGGTTAGTCAGGGTAATATCGTAAACCCCGGTACGACCACTGCGGGTACGCTCTTTTGAAACAGCCGTCAGAATATCGCCTTCATATCCCGGTGCGACATAATCAATAGTACAACCACTGGCAACAGTTACCCGGTTATAGGTATTACAGGAGTGAGCAAACGCCGTATCACACAAGGTAAACATGCAGCCGCCGTGGCTGATAGCGTAGCCGTTAAGCATATCTTTGCGTACTACCATTGATAACCGTGCATAACCCGGTGAGACTTCCTCTATCTGCATGCCCATCGCTTGTGCCGCGTGGTCTCGTTCATGCATCGCTGCACTACAAGCTTCAGCCAGCTGCTGTGGAGTCATATCATCAACTTGCATATTAAGCGTCTCCGGCTACCTTACGTAACATTAGTGGCGATGCACGGTAGCGGTCTTCACCGTAGGCATCCATCAGGTTGTCCAGCACATCCAGAGCATAACTCAGGCCTAGCGCGTCAACCCACTCGATAGGGCCGCAAGGGTAGTTCACGCCGCCTTTCATAGCGATATCTACTGCCTGATCGTCACATACTTGCTGATTAACCGCGTCGTAGCCTTCATTAGCCAGCATACAGACCGTACGCATAACCGCCATGCCCGGTACGTCATCAATGACACTTACCGCTTTACCTATTGCCTGGAACAGGCCGGTAACGCTTTGCAATGCATCAGTTGAAGCCTGATCAGCAGGAGCCAGTGCAATACGAGTTGCCTTAGCGTAGTCCAGAGCCAGATCAAAATTGATCAGATTGGGACGCATAGTTTCAGCGGCACGCTGGGTAGTGAACTGGCCGTTAGTCAGCATCAGGGTAGCATCGCCCACCATGATCATGCCTTCAACTTCATCGTTCTCAACCCGGTTGACTGTAATACCTGCCTGCTCGATTAGCTGAACTAACGCTTCGGCTACGCCCAGACTGCCTTCGATGGTGATAGAGGCTGGAGCGGGACAGTTGTCTGCAGTTGCAGGGGCAGGTTTTACCGCGCCTTCGCTGTAATCGTAAAAGCCACGGCCCGATTTACGACCGAAATGACCGGCATCAACCAACTCCTTTTGAATCAAAGATGGCAGGAAGCGCTGATCGTTATAGAAGGCTTCAAATACTGAACAGGTAACTGCGTAATTGACGTCGTGTCCGATCAGATCCATCAGCTCAAATGGCCCCATACGGAAACCACCACACTCGCGTAGCAGAGCATCAATAGTCGCTATATCTGCTGCACCTTCCTGATTGATACGCAGGCCTTCTGCATAAAAAGGACGAGCTACCCGGTTTACGATAAAGCCCGGTGTCGATTTAGCGTGTACCGGCAACTTGCCCCAGCTGGCAGATAATTCATAGATATCCGCGGCTACCTGCGGATCTGTGTCCAGACCGCTGATGACCTCAACCAGTTTCATGATAGGTGCCGGATTGAAGAAGTGCATACCGACCAGGTTCTGTGAGCGTTTCAGGCTTGAGCCGATCGCAGTGACAGAGATAGAAGAAGTGTTAGTGGCGATGACTGTATCTTCAGCACAGATCTCTTCTAACTGACCAAACACCTGTTGCTTAATATCCAGGCGTTCAACAATGGCTTCAATCACCAGGTTAGAAGGGGCAAGATCAGTAATGGCTGAAACAGGCTTTATGCGGGCGACCAGAGCATCGGCATCCTGCTGGCTCATACGGCCGCGCTCAACCAGCTTTGACAGACCTTTTGCAGTGTTATCAATACCGCGTTGAGCAGCGCCTTCAGCGGCATCAAACAATAGTACCGGATGGCCTGCTTTTGCAGCTACCTGAGCAATACCAGCGCCCATAGTGCCGGCACCGATAACTGCTATAACAGAATCTGTAGTGAAACGACTCATAATATATAAACTCCGTTACTTGGCTTGTTTACTTGCCTTTAAATTCTGGCTGACGCTTGTTCATGAATGCAGCAACACCTTCACGGTAATCTTCAGTACGACCCGCCAGTGTTTGTAGATCACGTTCAAGATCCAGTTGCTCATCGAAGCTGTTATCGGCTGAAGCCTGAATAGCGCGCTTGATTAAAGCCAGACCTTTGGTCGGCTGGGTTGCCAGGTGTTTAGCCATCGCAAGTGCAGCGTCCTTCAGCTCTTCAGGCTCGTAGGTTTTCCAGATCATGCCCCACTGCTCAGCTTGCTCGGCAGAGAGTTTGTCTCCCAGCATGGATAGCGCCATAGCGCGCGGAGTACCTAATGCGCGCGGCAGTGTCCAGGTGCCACCTGAATCAGGAACCAGACCGATCTTACAGAAAGCCTGGATAAAGCTGGCTTTTTTAGAAGCCAGAACGATATCACAAGCCAGTGCAATGTTGGCACCTGCGCCAGCTGCAACGCCGTTAACCGCACAGATAACCGGCATTTCAAGGCTGGAAATAGCACGTAGCATTGGATTGTAGTTTTTCTCAATGGATTGACCCAGATTTGGCATCTCTGCATCCGGATCAACATTGCGATCGCTTAAGTCCTGGCCAGCACAGAAGCCGCGGCCATTACCGGTGATCAACAAGCAACGAACTTCAGCATTTGTCTTAACCTGTTTCAGAGCATCACGCATCTCGGCGTGCATGTCAGTATTGAAACTGTTCAGGCTATCTGGACGATTCAGGGTCAGAAGTGCAACGCCTTCAGTAATTTCGAATTGGATATTTTCGTATGCCATCTGATTATTTTCCTTGGAAGTTCGGTCGACGTTTTTCCATGAAGGCTGCAATACCTTCATTACGGTCTTGGGTAGCTGCAAGCAGGGTAAATGCCTTACGTTCCAGGTTAAGACCGGTTTCTAAAGTGGTTTCGTAGGCTTTCAGTAGCGACTCTTTAGCCAGACGAGCGGCAATAGGAGGTTTGCGTGCAATGGTTTTAGCCAGTTTGAGTGCGCGTGGGTAGCTCATCTCAGGAATAGTTACTTCACTAACCAGGCCAAATTCACGGGCCTGTTCAGCACTGATAAATTCACCGGAAAGTACCAGTTGCATCGCCATTGATTTACCAACGGTACGTAGCAAGCGCTGTGTGCCACCGGCACCCGGGATGATCCCCAGATTGATTTCCGGTTGACCAAATTGAGCGTTATCACCGGCGATTACAATATCGCAATGCATCATCAGTTCACAGCCACCACCCAGCGCAAACCCATTCACTGCCGCAATGACAGGCTTCGGGAATTGAGCAATTCGGCGCCAGTAGGTAGGGCGGGGATCGTTCATTACGCCAACCGCATCCAGTTCGGCCATCTCTTTGATATCTGCACCCGCAGCAAAGACTTTTTCGCCGCCGGTAATAACTACAGCGTTAACTGTATTATCAGCATTTACCTGGTCCAGTACTTCAGCAATTTCCTTTAACAGGTTGGTGCGTAGTGCGTTGCGGGCTTCAGGGCGATTCAGAGTGATGGTGATTACACCACTATCTGGTTCAGAAACCAGAATATCTTGATAGTCTGACATCGTATTTCTCAGCATAGTCTGTAGTAAATTATTTCTTATATAAAAAGTGCCACGACTGTCTTACTCAGAAGTGACACCTTTAGCTTGTAATAGAGTGTTGCTTAATTTGAAGGGGTGCTCAGACCCAGGCGACCTAGCATATCGTTTACCTGACCTTCCCAGGCAGCCAGACGTTCATCGTTAGCTAACTTAATAAGGCCAAACAGCTTGAAGCGACCATTATGTTCTGAATCAGAGCGGCCAAAGGTGGCTGCTACACGAGGGTACCAGTAGTCGACTGCTGCTTGTGCGCCAGCCAGGCCATTATGATCGATAGCGTCTTGCAGACCTTTTTCACCCATCTCAACATGGGACTGCTCACACTTAACGATATCAACCATCGCTTCAGCTAGCGGAGCATATGATGCGTGGCGTAGCTCACCCAACTGGACAGCAGAGGCGGTGCCCATCAGCGCATTCAGTACTAATGCATCTACCCAGCCTTCCAGCGGATAGTGGAAAACATTCAAGCGCTTATCTCCGCCAATGCGACGGTTACCCAGATCAATAGTACGATCCAGGCGAGAAGACCAGGCGTGTGAAGATACATAAAGACGTGGTTCAACATTGAAATCTTTTAACAGATCGAGAACCTGCTCCGCATGATCAAAACGATCCGCAACAATTTGAGCTGCAGTTCGACGCTCACGTAACCCCGGGCCACAGTTAATCATATTGGCGAAACCGGCTGCTCCGGCCAGCTGGGAGTCTACAAAAACCACCATCAGGCGCATCAGTTCTGTACGGTAGCTGGCAGGTAATGCTTCGCCACGCTGAATTTTATCGCCTTTACTGATACGTTCGATCAGAGTCTTTTCATCCATTGCCATAGAAGCCTCTCAGTTATCTCTCTGCTTCAATACTGTGTAGGAAGCACTTTTATAAAGGTAGTCACTAATAGTTATATTTAATTCTAATAGTAATACCTGACAAGTCGTTTCTGTAACGGGCTCTGTAAAGGTTTTCTTTATCGAACCGGCTCCAGACACAGTATTCTTATACAGATTTTAAATACCTATAAGGGTTAGATTAACGCAAAAACCCAAAGAGATACAATAATATTATCAATAAATATTCTTTTCGTATCATATTGTTTAGTGTATCTTTAGTTTCAGTCTAACGAATAAGTTAAGGTAGTTTACGGTCAGTATTTTTGCTGCTGTGACTTTGCTGAAATACATAGCAATACCTGATTAAGAATGATGTGAGAGGAACTATGGCTGATATCGCTATCCTGGTAGGAACTGAATCCGGCAATGCCCAGATGGTTGCAGATACCCTGAGTGATGAGCTGGGTATGGATCATGATGTAGTAGTTCATGAAGAGCCGGAAGCCGATGAACTGGATCTGGCCAGCCGTGAAATTCTGATTATCTGCTGCTCTACCCACGGTGATGGTGAGCTGCCGGATAACATTATCCCTCTGCATGACGCACTGAAAGAGGGCGATATGGACCTTTCTCATATCAAATACGGTATCGTGGCGTTAGGTGATCAGACCTATCATCAGACCTTCTGTCAGGCCGGTAAAGATATGGATGCGGTGTTTGCTGCCCGTGGTGCAGTTCGTGTAGGTGAGCGACTGGAGATCGATGCCTGTACGCAGCCGCTGCCTGATGAAGATGCATTGGACTGGGCCAAGGAATTCATGTCCGAACTGTAATTAAAGCTACTGCGCTCGGTTATACGGCGTTGAAAGTCTGCTCGCAATGCTCATTTACGGTCGTAAACTCCGCTTGCTCGCAAATTTTCGCCTAGTCTAACCAGCGCTCGTCACGCTTTTAGGTTGTGATCTAAGCTCAGTACCAAAAAGTAATAATTACGCAACAAATACAGCAATAAAATACAGTGAGGTTGTGTCATCGACACAGCCTTTTGCTTAAAAAGAAACCCGTTAGCAGGTTTCAAAACGGAAAAGAGAACTATTATGAGCCAGTCATTGTTTGAGCAGCATCAGGATACGTTACAAGGTGCACTGAAAGCGATCCGTACCCGTGATTACTGGAGCCCGTACCCGGAAAGCCCGAGCCCGCGCAAGTACGGCGAGACCGCCGATAAAGATGGTCAGGCAGCGTTTAAAGCGCACCTGAATGGCTCATTTGAACTGAAAATGCCGGGTATCACCGGTGAAGCGGGTAGCGAAGTCTCTCCGTACGGTTTTGATCTGGGTGTAAAATACCCGACCGTTGATATTGATGTGTTGCTGCCGGCGATGAAAGACGCACAGAAAGCATGGCGTGATATCGGTGTTGATGCCCGTGCAGGGATCTGCCTTGAGATTCTGAAGCGGATTAACGCCCGTAGCTTTGAAATCGGTTACGGTGTTATGCACACGTCCGGTCAGGGCTTTATGATGGCTTTCCAGGCCGGTGGCCCACACGCTCAGGACCGTGGTCTTGAAGCGGTTGCTTACGGCTACGAAGCAATGACCAGCGCACCGGGTGCTGCTACCTGGACTAAGCCTCAGGGCAAGCATGATCCACTGGTACTGGATAAGAAATTTACCGTTGTAGGTCGCGGTGTGGGTCTGGTGATCGGTTGTTCAACTTTCCCAACCTGGAACACTTACCCGGGGATGTTCGCATCACTGGTTACCGGTAACCCGGTTGTGGTTAAACCGCATCCCGCAGGTATCCTGCCAGCAGCGATCTCTATCCAGATTGCACAAGAGGTATTAGAAGAGCAGGGCTTGCCGCCACACATCGTATCGATGGTTATCGATGCCGATCCGGCGCAGCCATGCACTAAAGAGCTGGCCCAGCACGCGGCTGTTAAGCTGATCGACTTTACCGGTAACACCGCCTTCGGTGACTGGCTGGAGCAGAACTGCCCACAAGCTCAGGTGTATACCGAGAAAGCCGGTGTAAACACCATTATTGTCGACTCCACTGACAACTTTAAGGGCATGATTCAGAATCTGTCCTTCACCCTGAGCCTGTATTCCGGCCAGATGTGTACCACGCCGCAGGATATCTTCATCCCGGCCGGTGGTATCGAGACAGATCAGGGCCACAAGAGCTTTGATGATGTAGCGAGCGCACTGGCAACCGGTCTGGACAAGTTCCTGTCTGATCCGGAACGTGCTGGTATGGTATTAGGCTGCATCCAGGCGGAAGTGACCGACAAGCGTATCGACAACGCGAAAGCGCTGGGTACCGTCGTACGTGATTCTGACCGTCCGGTGAACCCATGGTTCAAAGAGGCGCGCATGCGTAGCCCGCTGATCCTGAGCATCGATGCAGATAAAGAAGATACCTATATGGAAGAGCTTTTCGGCCCGATCACTTTCCTGATCAAGACCGACAGCACTAACCACTCAGTAGAGCTGGCCCATAAGGCGGTTAGCAACCACGGTGCGATCACCATGGGTTGTTACACCACGACTGATGCGGTGTTGGATCAGATCGAAGAAGCGGCACTGGATTGCGGTGTTGCCCTGTCGAGCAACCTGACCGGCGGTGTCTTCGTAAACCAGAGCGCAGCATTCAGTGACTTCCATGCGACGGGTTGCAACCCGGCGGCGAATGCTTGTTTGTCGGATCTGGCATATGTAGCGAATCGGTTTCGGGTAATCCAGTCGCGTAAACACGCCTGATAAACTATTGCGCTTGCTTATGCGGCGTTGAAAGCTGATTTGACTGGCTTTGCCAGAACGCACTTTTAGTGCGGCCCGAAGGGGGAGCGGAGCGAATACATGCTCACTTACAATTGTAAGCTCCGCTGTCTCATCAGCTTTAGCCTTGCCTAAGCTGCGCTCATTGCGTTTATCTCTATCGAAAGACTCTTGATAAAGAATCAAATTTACAGAAAAGGATTCGTTATGAGTTACGAATGTATTCTTAGTGAAGTAAAAGATGGCGTAGGTATTATCACGCTGAATCGCCCTAAAGCGATGAATGCGCTGAATTCAACGCTGTGCCGTGAAGTCGGCGAAGCAGTTGATGGTTTTGAAGTAGATGATAGTGTTGGCTGTATCCTGATCACCGGCGGCGATCAGGTGTTTGCAGCGGGTGCCGATATCAAAGAGATGAAAGATCAGACATTTGCTGATCTGTACGCTAAAAACTTCCCTTATATTCAACGTGACTGCTGGCGCGCCATTGATGAGGCACGTAAGCCGGTGATTGCTGCTGTAGCAGGTTTTGCCCTGGGTGGTGGCTGTGAAATGACGATGGCTTGTGATTTCATCATTGCTGCAGATAGCGCTAAATTCGGTCAGCCTGAAATTGGTATAGGTACTATGCCGGGTGCTGGCGGTACTCAGCGCTTGACTAAGGCGGTCGGTAAGGCGAAAGCGATGGAGATGTGCCTCAGCGGTCGTATGATGGGTGCTGAAGAAGCGGAGCGTGCAGGACTGGTTTCCCGTATTGTTCCCGCAGAAGAGCTGGCTGAACAGTCATTCAAGACTGCGCGTAAGATCGCATCAATGTCTCGTCCGGCGCTTACTCTGATTAAAGAATGTGTTGATATGGCGGTAGGTAGTTCGCTAGATGATGGCCTGCGTTTTGAGCGCCGTGCTTTTGAGGCAACTTTTGCGTTTGAAGACTGCTCTGAAGGCATGAATGCCTTTGCTGAAAAACGTAAGCCAGAGTTCAAAAACCGTTAATGGTCTGTTAGAAGACTGCTAACCGGGTCAATATCATAAACGCCGTCAGTAAAAGCTACTGCCGGCGTTTTGCTTTTAAAGGGCTATTCAGATGAGTATTACAACCATTGAGATCTCCATGGCGCAGTGGCAGGCAAAGTTTACCGCGCGGGTCATAAATGAAGGTGGCGAAAATCCACTGCTTATCGAAGATGAGTTTGCCGCTGAAGAGTTAGCTATGGATGCAGGTCATAATCATATCTGGACCCTTAAGTATGCAGATGAGGGAGAAGGGGAAGTGCTTGTGAATGGACTCTGGTCGGTTGGCGCGGTAGGCTTTTATCTAACAGAAGAAGCTTATTCAGATGATGAAGATTACGTGGTAACACAATGAAGTTAAAAGGAAAGAAGGCCTGGATTACAGGCGCCAGCTCAGGAATAGGTCAGGCTACAGCCCGGCTGTTAGCAACAGAAGGCGCTGATCTGATCATTAGTGCCCGTCGGGAAGAGCGGCTCAAAGAACTGGCAGATGAATTGCGGGCTATGGGGCGGGACGTAACTGTCGCTGTGGTTGATGTCTCAGACCGAAAAGGTATGGAGCGGGTAGCTGCGCTTATCGCAGATCAGGGTGGCGTTGATATATTAATTAACAATGCCGGCACTATGCCTATCAGCCCAATAATCAATGGTCGTGTTGATGAGTGGGAGCAGATGATAGACACCAACATCAAAGGTGTGCTGTACGCGATCAATGCGGTTTATTCCGGGATGGCAGAGCGTAAAGAGGGCTATATTGTTAATATCAGTTCGGTTGCAGCACGGCTTACTTATCAGAGTGCTGGTGTTTACAGCGGCACTAAGCATGCTGTCAGGGCGATCTCCGATACGCTGCGTAAAGAAGCCATTCGTTTTGGTGTGCGGGTGACCGATATTCAGCCTGGGTCGGTAGACACCGAACTGCCCGACAGCATTGCACACGATAAGATTCGCGCAGCAGTTAAAGATAATATGTACGGGGAGAATATGCCAAACCTGCAGCCTGAAGATATTGCTAACGGCATTCTTTATGCGCTAAGCCAGCCGGCCTATGTGGATGTTAGTGAACTTTTAATAAGACCAGTGATTCAGGAAAACTAACTTGTCCTGATTAATAGATGGTTATCATTTGGCCTCTGTTGGCGTACTATCAGCGCTTTCAGAGGCTTTTTCATTTTAAATCGGTTGGAACTCAGACTTTGTATAAATTACTTATCTTCGATTGGGACGGCACTATCATTGATTCTGCTGCCCGGATTATTTCCAGCATGCAGCAAGCAGCCAGAGACCTGGATCAACCAGAGCTAACTGATGATGCGGTCAGAAACATTATCGGTCTTGGCCTGCCAGAGGCGATACGGGTATTGATACCGGGAGTCGATGAAGCAGTGATACCGGATATGCGTGAACGGTACGGATATTATTATCTGGGCGCTGATACAACTCCTACGGCGTTATTTGAAGGGGTTGAGAGCACCTTAACAAATCTTAAAGATAAAGGTTATCGTCTGGCAGTGGCTACTGGTAAGAGTCGACGTGGTATGCAGCGCGTATTCGATGAAACAGGGCTTGAGCACCTGTTTGAATTGTCGCGCTGTGCGGATGAAACCACTTCCAAGCCTGATCCCCATATGCTGTATGAGATATTAGAACAGTCCGGCGTCGATGCAAAAGATGCCGTTATGATTGGTGATACGGAATTTGATCTGGAAATGGGTGTCAGAGCGGGTATGGACACTATTGCAGTGAGCTATGGTGCACATCATATCGACCGGTTAAAGCAATTTAATCCTATACTGGAGATGCATGCATTCCCGGAATTGGAAAACTGGTTAACTGATAAGTCGATGAATAGCTGATTACAAAGGAGAAAGGTGTGGGCTTTAATCCCTGGGCAAATGATAGCAAAGATGCAGATGCTATTAAGAAATATGAAACTAAGACTAAAGAGTGGCGGTTGATCGAGCGGGCTTTTATGGGCCTGCAAAAAGAGCAGCGCAGCGCGCGACGCTGGGGTATCTTCTTTAAGCTTCTGACTTTCGGCTATCTCTTTGTTATTTTGGGTGTGTTTCTGTTTGCAGATAGTTTTGCGCCTGATGCCGATGATGCCGGAGAGCATACAGCGGTTGTACAGGTTAAAGGGCCGATTGCTGACGGTGAAGAAGCCAGTGCGGACGCTATTATTCATGCATTGCGCAAGGCATTTAAGGCGGATGAGGCAAAAGCCGTCATTTTGCGGATTAACAGCCCAGGCGGTAGTCCGGTGCAATCAGGTTATGTCTATGATGAAGTGAAGCGCTTACGTGCACTACATCCGGAAAAGAAAGTTTATGCCGTGATTATGGATATTGGTGCATCGGGTGCCTATTACATTGCCGCATCAGCGGATGAGATCTATGCCGATAAAGCCAGTTTAGTAGGCTCAATCGGGGTAATTTCATCAGGTTTTGGCTTCGTTGATCTGATGGAGAAGGTGGGTGTTGAACGTCGCACATTTACCGCCGGTGATAATAAAGCTTTATTGGATCCATTCTCGCCTCTACAGGATAAAGAGCGTCAGTTCTGGCAGTCAGTGTTAAACACCACTCACCAGCAGTTTATCGAACAGGTTAAACTGGGGCGGGGCGATCGTATCAAAGATGATACTAAGCTTTATAGTGGTCTGGTCTGGACCGGCGAACAGGCGGTTGAGCTAGGGCTGATTGATGGCTTAGGTAGCAGTAGTCATGTAGCAAGACAGATTGTTGGTGCAGAAAAACTGGTTGACTATACCCCTCAGGGCACGCCGCTTGAGCAGATCATTGATCAGTTAGGTGTTAGCTTTGCGAAAGGAATGTCTGCTCAGTTAGGGTTGGGTAATACGACTCAGCTACGTTAGAAGCCATTCAAAAATTAAAAAGCCTCTAAATGAGGCTTTTTTTAATTCTTCTGTGAAATTATTTCGATCAAACAGTAGACAATATTGTTGTTAGCTTAGGGTCGCTAATCTGACTCGCCGGCGTCAGGGTTTTTCGCTGCCAGGGAATAAAACCCAGATACCAGCAGCGCCAGAAGCCAACAGATGCTTGAGGGTTCTCGTTTAGCAGTTGCTCAAGGCTTTGCACTTTACCTAGCTCTATTCCCAGTGCCTCTTTAAATACCAGATGAACAAATTTGGAACAAAACTGACGTTTCGAATCAAACTTAAAGCCCAGGTGGTAAAACTCGCCAAGGTACCTGTCGGCTACCTGCTTTAATTGCTTTAGCTGAGTGTCAGAAAGAGGGGCTGGCAGGCGTCGTACCATTACCTCACCGTTGCAGGTGCGGCTAAGGTATTTACGTAACGGTGTTTTGGTCACCCGGGGGACTTTGCTTTCAATGACCAGCCATTGGCCGGCCTCTTTAATTGCAAAGCCAACGTGGGAACTCCAGCTTCCGGTACCGCGAGCGACCTGCTTATATAAAAAGGCATTAATTGAGATAAACAGAATATCACCCTCTTGAAGAGTTGCGGTGATGCGTTGTTCAAGCTGATCAAGTTCATGCGCTTTCATTTAAATAACTCCGTTAGCCATATAGATTGGAGTCAATTTTGCGTAATTTGATCCCTTGGCGCCATTTAAATGGTGTCGGTATCGGAATGTAATACCTTTAGTTTCAGATGATAGTTTGGCCTTGTTTTTCTAGCATCCGAATTAACTTAATAAGTGGCAGGCCTATCAACGTATTTGGATCATCGCCTTCGAGCTTCTCAAACAGGGCGATCCCCAGGCCTTCAGATTTAAAACTGCCGGCACAGCTATAGGGTTGCTCTGCTGTCAGATAGTTATTTATCATCTGTGGTGTCAGTGAGCGGAAATGAACCTGAAAGGGAACAACCTCAGTATCTGATATATTTGTGACGCTATTGAACAGAGTCAGGCCGGTTAAAAAGACAATCGTTTTACCTGATGCATCAGATAACTGTTTATAGGCGTTATCATAATTACCTGGCTTACCAATGGTTTCGCCATTAATAATAGCAGTCTGATCAGAGCCAATAATCAGTGCGTTAGGGTATTGTTGCTGAAGCGCTCTGGCTTTTTCTTCTGACAAGCGTGCTACATAATCCTGAGGTGATTCGTTGATATGCCTTGTCTCATCAATATCAGGCGAGGCAGTCTCAAAGGGTAGATTAAGTTTATCCAGAATCGCTTTTCTGAACGGTGAACTTGAGGCCAGAACCAACTGTGTCATACTGCGGTAACTCCAAAAATATGTGGCTTACGCTAAGGTACAGATATTAACCCGTTTTTTTCGCTTTAAAAGCCTTATTTCCTTTGACAGACCGGGTTTTGATCCCTAGAATTGCGCGCTTATGTCGAACGCCCCATTACCAAAGAAAATAGACCCGCGTAAGCTTGCTGAGCGGGGAGTGCGGATAGAAGGTGAAGCTGAGCTTCGCTTGTTGCCTAATCTGCTATCAACACTGTGTGAAGAACAGGGTTCAATCTCTGTCGACCTGCAGTTTGATAATGATCCGCAACGTATTCGCACAATAGTCGGCACCGCCGGCGGCATGGTCAAAATGACCTGTCAGCGTTGTCTTGAGCCCGTTGATATTAAAGTTGAAGCGAAGTTCAATCTGGCTGTAGCTCCTACTGAGGAGCATGCAAAAAATCTACCCAGGCATTACGATCCGCTGATTGTACCTGAAGATGATTTGTTGTTGTTACCTATGGTGGAAGAAGAGTTGATTTTGTCGCTCCCGATTGTGCCATACCACGATGACTGCAGTATACAGACGTCCTTCGGTGACGCGGCTACGACTGACAAAGAAACAGAATCAGATAAACCGAACCCTTTCAGTGTATTAGCCTCACTGAAGGCTGATAAGCAGAAATAGGAGCTAGATCCCATGGCAGTACAAAAGAGCAAAGTAACTCGTTCACGTCGCGGCCAGCGTCGTTCTCACGATGCCCTGAGCAACCCGACTCTATCCGTTGAAGCTACTACTGGTGAAGTACACCGTCGTCACCACGTAAGTGCTGATGGTTTTTACCGTGGTCAACAGGTTGTTGCGCAGCAAGACGACGAGTAAGTTTGTCAGACAGCATATGTATCGCGCTTGACGCGATGGGCGGGGACTTCGGTCCCCGTGTTATTATTCCCGCCTCTGTTGATGCTCTGAAGCGTCACCCTCAGCTAACCCTTAAGCTGGTTGGCCAGAAATCTGTTTTATCTCCTGTTTTAGAAAAATCACTGGGCAAGCACCCAGCTGCTGCTATTGCCGATCGTATAACGATTGTTAATGCTGACAACATCATTGCCAATGACGAAAAGCCGTCCTATGCACTGCGTAAGCGCGGTGACTCTTCTATGTTCAGGGCAATTAGCCTGGTGGCAGAAGGTCAGGCTCAGGCCTGCGTAAGCGCAGGCAATACCGGAGCATTGATGGCTCTGGGGCGTTTTTCTCTGAAAATGCTGCCGGGCATTGATCGTCCCGCCATTATTACTGCGATCCCTTCAGCTCAGGGTGTCAGCTATATGCTGGATCTGGGAGCAAATGTTGATTGTAGTGCGGAGCATCTGCTGCAGTTTGCTGTAATGGGTTCTGTAATGACCCGGGCGGTAGAGGGTATTGAGCAGCCTCGAATAGGATTGCTTAATGTCGGTGAGGAAGAAAACAAAGGCAATGAACAGGTAAAACTTGCCTCCAGGTTAATCAGGGAGCATGGCGGACTTAATTATCAGGGCTTTGTCGAGGGTGACGATATCTTCACCGGCAAGGTTGATGTTGTTGTTTGCGATGGTTTTGTCGGTAATATCGCTTTGAAAAGCAGTGAGGGAGTGGCCCGGTTAATCGGCAGCCAGATGCGTAGCAGCTTCTCAGCCTCATTGTTGCGTCGCTTTACTGCATGGCTCGCTGCACCCATTCTTGGTGAGATACGTAGCCATATCGATCCAGCACGCAGAAATGGCGCTAGCTTGCTTGGACTCCAGGGTATCGTAGTTAAAAGTCACGGAGCGGCTAATTCAACCTGCTTCGGCTTTGCGATAGATCAGGCAGTAGCCGAGGTTAGTATGGATCTGCCGGGCAGTATAAATCGCGAACTAGAGTCTCAAATCAACTGATTTACAGATATCGAAATCAAGCCTTAAGACAAACGTTTTAATTCATTCTGAATGCTGTAAACTACTCTTTTTAAATTGTTATGCGCCTATTTGTAAATTGAGGTAACAATGCCACAATCCCTTGCGTTTGTTTTTCCGGGACAGGGCTCCCAGCATCTTGGTATGCTGGCTGATCTGGCTTCCGAACACTCCATTATTCAGGAAACATTTGCTGAAGCATCAGAAGTGCTGGGCTATGATCTCTGGGCACTGACCCAGGATGGACCTGAAGCCGATCTTAATCAGACCGACCGCACACAGCCTGCGTTACTTACCGCCGGAGTCGCCTTGTGGCGCTTATGGCAGCAGCAGGGCGGTGCACAACCTGCGCTGATGGCGGGGCATAGTCTGGGTGAGTACACTGCACTGGTATGCGCCGGAGCTATTGAGTTTAAGGATGCTGTAAATCTGGTCAGGCTGCGGGGCGAGTTTATGCAGCAGGCCGTGCCTGCAGGTACCGGTGCAATGGCTGCTATTCTGGGTCTTGCAGATGATGCTATTCAGACCGCTTGTGATGCTGCAGCGCAGGACGAAGTTGTTTCGCCGGTAAATTTCAACTGCCCCGGGCAGGTTGTGATTGCAGGCAATAAGGCAGCGGTAGAGCGTGCTATTGAAGGCTGTAAAGAGGCCGGTGCTAAGCGCGCTATCCCACTACCTGTAAGTGTTCCATCGCACTGTGTGCTGATGAAGCCCGCAGCAGAGCAGATGGCCACTGAGCTAAAGAATATTGCAGTTAAGTTGCCATCTATAACAGTTATTCAAAACTTTACTGCTAAAGCGCCGACTACAACCGATGAGCTGATTAATAATTTATTGGCGCAATTGTACAGCCCGGTGCTATGGACTGATTCTGTGCAAAATATGATTGGTCAGGGTATTGAATCTACGGTTGAGTGTGGCCCTGGAAAGGTATTGTCAGGGCTGAACAAAAAAGTTCATCGCCCACTGGCGGTTGCTGCAATAAACGAACCTGCGGGTCTGGAGAAGGCGCTGAGCGCTTAATCCCTGCTAAAAGGAAAAGAGTTATGAGTATCGAAGGTAAGGTGGCGCTGGTTACTGGTGCTACCCGTGGTATTGGTAAAGAGATTGCGCTGGAGCTGGGTCGTCAGGGCGCCGTTGTAGTGGGTACTGCAACCAGTGATAATGGTGCTGCATCTATCTCTGAATATCTGCAAACAGCAGGTGTAAGCGGTGCAGGAATGCGTCTTGATGTAGGCTCAAATGAGTCGGTTGATGAAGTGATAAAGGCAATTCAGGCCGAGTTCGGAGCTGTTGCTATCATCGTCAATAATGCCGGCATCACACGCGATAATATCATGTTACGCATGAAAGAGGATGAGTGGGATTCGGTTATGAACACCAATCTCAAGTCCGTTTATCGTGTCGCGAAAGGCTGCCTGCGCGGTATGACTAAAGCACGCTGGGGCCGCATCATAAACGTTTCATCTGTGGTAGCGTCAATGGGTAATGCCGGTCAGGCAAACTATGCTGCGGCTAAATCCGGTATGGAAGGATTCAGTCGCGCACTGGCCCGTGAAGTTGCTTCCCGTAATATCACGGTCAACTGTGTTGCGCCGGGCTTTATCGATACCGATATGACCAGTGGCCTGCCAGAAGAGCACAAAGAAACATTACAAAAGCAGATTCCATTAGGCCGCCTTGGGCAGCCTCAGGAAGTTGCTGCAGTCGTTGGTTTTCTTGCCAGCGAAGCCGGTGGTTACGTGACTGGAGACACGATCCATGTCAATGGCGGCATGTATATGTCGTAAAGATTTCCTCTAGGGAATTGTTTTTTTTGCAAAATTGTTGATAATGGGCCGCAGTTCACTGGAGAAAAACGCCGTCAGGCTTGATCCATAACGGCGGATTCTAATAAAATCCCTGTGCACATTTACGGATGTGAACGTCGATAAACAATAGGAAGAGTTATGAGCAACATCGAAGAGCGCGTAAAGAAAATCATTGCTGAACAGCTGGGTGTTAAAGAAGAAGAAGTAACTATCGAAGCTTCTTTTGTTGAAGATCTGGGTGCAGACTCTCTGGATACTGTAGAGCTGGTTATGGCTCTGGAAGAGGAATTCGAAACTGAAATTCCTGATGAAGAAGCAGAGAAGATCACTACTGTTAAACTGGCAATCGATTACATCAACGCACATCAGTAATCGACACAACCAGATTATCGAAAAGCCGCAACTATAGAAATATAGTGCGGCTTTTCTTTTGTTAAGACCGGTAAACCAGGAGGATTTTGATGTCTCGTAGAAGAGTAGTTATTACCGGATTGGGTATGCTGACCCCAGTGGGTAACACTGTCCAGGAGACATGGGCCAATATTCTTAACGGCAAAAGTGGCGCGGCTGAGATCTCTCACTTCGACGCAACACCGTTTGGTACCCGTTTTTCTTCATCGATTAAAGATTTTGATCTGACTGGCTACATGAGCCCGAAAGACGCCCGTAAGATGGACCTGTTCATTCAGTACGGGATGGTAGCGGCAATTCAGGCTGTTGAAGACGCTGGCCTTGAAGTAACTGATGAAAACGCACCACGAATCGGTGTCGCAATTGGTTCAGGCATCGGTGGCCTGCCAATGATCGAAAATACCCATGACACGTTGAATAAAAGTGGTCCTCGCCGCATTTCACCTTTCTTCGTGCCGGGCAGTATTATCAATATGATTTCCGGAAACCTGGCTATTAAGTACGGTTTCAAAGGTCCGAATATCGCAATTACTACCGCTTGCACTACCGGTACTCACAATATCGGATCTGCCGCGCGCATGATTCAGTACGGTGATGCTGATGTGATGATCGCAGGTGGTGCTGAGATGGCAACTACACCATTGGGTGTTGGCGGTTTCGCCGCTGCGCGTGCCTTGTCTACCCGTAACGATGATCCGCAGGCAGCAAGTCGTCCCTGGGATCGTGACCGTGATGGTTTTGTTCTGGGTGATGGTGCAGGTGTTGTTGTGCTTGAAGAATACGAGGCTGCTAAAGCCCGTGGAGCAACCATTTATGCAGAGCTGATCGGCTTTGGTATGAGTGATGATGCTTACCACATGACGTCGCCGCCAGAAGATGGCGCAGGTGCGGCCATGTCCATGGCCAATGCAGTTAAAGATGCGGGCTTAAACCCTGAGCAGATAAACTATATCAATGCCCACGGTACTTCGACACCGGCTGGCGATATTGCTGAATCTAATGCCGCTAAACTGGTGTTAGGTAATGCAGCTGCAGATGTGCGCATGAGCTCGACTAAGTCGATGATTGGCCATCTTTTAGGTGCTGCTGGTGCTGTTGAAGCTATCTTCAGTGTTCTGGCTATCCGCGATCAGGTTGCGCCACCGACGATCAATCTTGATAATCCTTCTGAGGGCTGTGATCTGAACTACGTGGCTCATACTGCCCAGGAAGCGCCTATTGAGGCGGCTATGTCTAACTCATTCGGTTTCGGCGGTACAAACGGTACCCTGATTTTCCGTAAGATCTGAGTTCATGGGCGCGCGTCGCGCGCCCATTCTTTATTTATGGCTTCGAATATACTGATTAATGGTCAGCCTGAACGATCTGTCGATGTTACTGATCGTGGCTTTGCTTATGGTCAGGGCGTTTTTGAAACTATTGTTCTGAATAAAAGCCAGCCGATAGCATGGTCGTTGCATATGCAGCGTTTACAGACCGGTGCAAATCGACTGGGTATCCCGGTTACCCCTGATCTGATTGATCAGCTTGAATATGATTTGCAGCAGTTATTAGCCCTGCAAGCCAATATTCCTGAGCGTCAGATCCTTAAAGTCACAGTAACACGTGGCAGCGGGGGGCGGGGCTATGCTGTATCCGGCGCACTTAAGCCCAACCGAGTGGTGGCGCTGAATCCATATCCTGAATATCCGGATCAGCCTGCTCAAAACGGCATATCTGTTATAAAATGCCAAACCAGGCTGGCTCTGTCGCCGCTATTGGCGGGTATTAAGCATTTGAACCGGCTGGAGCAGGTTTTAGCCCGTGCCGAGTGGGACGATAGCTCAATTCGGGAAGGTCTTGTGCAGGACGCTGATGGGTATCTGGCAGAAGGAACAATGAGCAACCTGTTTTGGGTTAAAAACAATCACCTCTATACGCCGGAGCTTGCGCGTTGTGGGGTTGCTGGCATAGTTCGTCAGCGTATTATGAGTATTGCATCCGATCTGGGCTTAGCGATCAGCCTGGGAGATTTCTCAGAAGCCGAGCTGGATCTCTGCGATGAGTTATTTGTATGCAATAGTGTTATTGGTATCTGGCCTGTCATAAAAATTATTCAGTTAAATCAAACTGAGCAAAAACTGACCATCGGCCCGGTTTCCCGGTTGTTACAGCAACAGCTTGCTGTAGAAGGAATTTATTAGTGCGTAAAGTAGTTCTCTCGTCTGTTGTTATTCTGGTCCTTTTGATTGCAGGATTTATTGCCGCCTGGGCCTCGTTTCAAAGCTATCTGGATGCGCCGTTGAAACTACAGCAATCAAAGATTGTGATGGTGACGCCGGGCAGTAGCTTCGGGCGGGTAGTGAAGCAACTTGCCAGCGAGGGTGTTTTAACTAAACCTGACTGGTTCAATGTCTATATCCGCTTAGAGAAAATAGGTCATCTGTTAAAAGCGGGTGAATATCAGATAGATGCAGGTACTACTCCCCGATTATTGGCGACCCAGTTAATCGAAGGAAAAAGTATTTCCTACAACTTTACGGTAATCGAAGGCTCTACATTTAAGCAGCTTAAGGCAGCTATAAAGGAAAACACCGTTCTTAAGCAAACCCTTGAAGGCAAGACTAATGAGCAGATAATGTCTCTGCTGGGATTAGCTGATAAACACCCTGAGGGCTTGTTCCTGGCTGATACCTATCAGTTTCAGCGGGGTATGAGCGATCTTGATCTGTTGAATCGAGCTAACAGCTTATTACAGCAAGAGCTGGATAAGGCCTGGCAAAATAAGGCGGAAAAACTGCCGTATGCCAGTTCGTATGAGGCTTTAATTATGGCCTCTATTGTTGAAAAAGAGACCGGTTTAAGCTCTGAGCGTCCAACCATCGCCGGTGTATTTGTCAGACGCTTAGAGAAAAAAATGCGTCTGCAAACAGACCCGACTGTTATCTACGGCATGGGTGATAAGTATAAGGGTAATATTCGCAGATCAGATCTACGCAGGCCCACCGCATATAACACATACACCATTGCAGGTTTGCCACCCACACCTATCGCGATGGTAGGCCGTGAAGCGATTCAGGCGGCACTTCATCCAGAGGATGGAAAGTGGCTCTATTTTGTTGCAAAGGGGGATGGAAGCCATCAATTCTCGGCTTCCCTGCAGCAGCATAATCGTGCAGTTAAAGAGTATCAGCTGCGCCGTCGTACTAATTACCGTTCCAGTCCCGACCAGAATTAACGGAATCTATAATGACAACAGTAAAGCCTGGATGCTTTATCACGCTTGAGGGGACCGAAGGTGTCGGGAAATCGACCAATCTCCGGTTTATTGAATCTGTCCTTGAGCAGCATCAGATCGATTACCAGTTAACCCGTGAGCCAGGCGGTACTCCGCTTGCGGAGCAGGTGCGCGAGCTGTTATTGGCTAACCGCGATGAAAAGGTTGCCGATGATGCCGAACTGTTACTGGTCTTTGCCGCCAGAGCGCAGCATTTGGATCAGGTTGTAAGGCCTGCTGTTGATGCGGGTCGATGGGTGCTCTGCGATCGCTTTACCGACGCAACCTTCGCTTATCAGGGTGGCGGCCGGGGTTTGAGTAGAGAGCTGATCAGTCAGCTAGAAACGATTGTACAGCGAGGCTTGCAGCCAGATCTGACCATTTTGCTGGACCTTCCGGTTGAAATTGGCCTGTCTCGGGCAAGTCAGCGAGGCGAGCTTGATCGCTTTGAAAATGAAAAAATCGAATTCTTTGACCGGGTGCGCAACGCCTACCTTGACCGGGCCGGTTCTGATCCGAAGCGATTTGCTATAATCGATGCTTCCGGCACGTTAGAGCAGGTGCAGGAGCAGATCGCACAGGTATTAAATACTTTTTTGGCAAAGCAGAGGTAAGTTGAGTGGCTGATGATGATATCTGGCAGGATAAACCTCTGGTTTTACCTTGGTTAAAAGGGCGCTGGGAGCATCTGCTTGAGCTTAATGAACAAAACCGCTTACCTCATGCGTTATTGATTAATGGCCCGGAAGGCATAGGCAAAGCCTGCTTTGCGCTGGCATTAGCCAACTATATGTTATGCCGCTCGCCTCAGGCAGGTAGTGCCTGCGGTCATTGCCGAAGCTGTGAATTGAGCAGTTCTGGTGGTCATCCGGATATGTATCGGTTACAGCCGGACGAACCGGGCAAACCGATAAAAATAGATCAGGTAAGGCAGCTAACTGAGTTTATCTATTCAACAGCTCAACAAGGCGGTTATCGGATCGTCATTATTGATCCGGCAGACAGTATGAATATAAATGCAGCCAATGCATTGCTGAAGATGCTGGAAGAGCCAGGCTCAGATACGCTACTGATGCTTTTAACGCATCGTTTGGGTCAGATGCTGCCCACGATTAAAAGTCGTTGTCAGCGCGTTGATATGCCCTTGGCGGATACTCAACTGGCAACCCAGTGGGTCGCAACCCAATTGGAAGTAGATGCAGCCGAAGCTGAGCAGTTATTGGTAATAGCCCATAACTCACCCCTCCAGGCACTGGCTTATAAGCAAGATGATCTGCTAGGGCTGCGGGCCCGTGTTTTGAAGGGGCTGGCTGACATTCTGAAGAATCGTCGTTCAGTAATTGAAGTATCGCAGAGTTTATACAAAGAAGATCTTGAGTTGGTTTTGGGCTGGATCTACAGTTGGTTAGTTGATATTGCCCGTACCTCAGAAAATAATACCGATGAAGATCTGTTGCGTCATAGCGATGCAAGAAATATGCTGGTAGCTGTAGCACGAAAGGTCGGTAGTAAAAAACTCTACCAATTTGCCGATAGTGTTCATGAGGCGCGGCGGGATGTGATGTTTCGGCGCAACCCGAATAAACAGCTGTTAATGGAAAAGCTTTTACACCAGTGGTATATGTTGCCGCGCCCATAATGCCGTTAACATATACAGCAGCAGATCCCGGTAGTAAGATGGTTAGGGTTAAAACTTAAGTATCTGATATCAGAGCTTATTATAAGTACTTAATAATAGTGCTTATAGCATACGAATCGAGGGAGGCAGGATAGCCAATGTCAGTTGTGCCACGCATGAGCCACGGAATACTTTCCCTGGCAATAGAGACGAAGGAAGATCTCTATAAATCGTACATGCCTTATGTTAAAAATGGCGGACTGTTTATACCCACGACCCGTACTTATCAGTTGGGTGAAGAGGTATTTATGCTCCTCAGCCTGATTGAAGAGGATGATAAAATTCCGGTCACCGGTAAGGTGATCTGGGTTACGCCTCGCGCAGCACAAGGTGGCAGAATCCCGGGTATAGGCATACAGCTGTCTCAGGAAGATGCCACCTTAGTGACTAAGATCGAAACTTATGTTGCGACTATGCTGAATTCCGGCCGTCGTACTAATACTATGTAATTCAGAGTTACCTCCTCAGATGTTTGTTGATTCTCACTGTCACCTGGACAGGCTGGACCTGTCTACCCGTAATAACCAGTTACAACCCGTGCTTGATGCCGCTGCAGAACGAAACGTATCCCGTATGCTATGTGTTGCGATAGATCTGCAACAGCTACCAACGATGTTTCGTAGTATTGAGAACTACCCTAATGTATTTGCTTCGGTAGGCGTTCATCCGCTACATGTTGATCAGGGCGTGCCTGAGGTATCTGAACTGTTAGCACTGGCAAAAGCCCCGAAAGTGGTAGCACTGGGAGAAACAGGTCTCGATTACTTTTATCAAAAAGAGACTATTGCTGCGCAACAGGACAGCTTTATTCACCACCTCCAGGCGTCGGCGCAGTCAGGTCTGCCGGTTATCGTTCATACCCGGGATGCCCGTGAAGATACTATCCGGATATTAAAGCAACATGCTGATACTGATGTCGGTGGTGTTTTACACTGCTTTACTGAAACCTGGGAGATGGCTAAGCAAGCACTGGATCTCAATTACATGATCTCTTTTTCCGGTATCATTACGTTTCGTAATGCTGCAGAGCTACGTGAAGTTGTCAGACAGGTTCCACTTGAAAACCTGCTAATTGAAACCGATGCGCCTTATCTAACCCCGGTACCTTACCGGGGTAAGCCCAATGAGCCGCAATATGTAGTCGAAGTGGCCCAGTGTGTAGCCGATATCAAAGGGGTTAGCGTTGAGCAGGTCGCTGAAGTGACCAGTGCTAACTTTGATCGCCTATTTAATAAAGCGGTAATATAAAATGCATTATCAATACCCGCCAGTAGACTACATTGAACCGGTTTATCGCCCACCCAGCGAAGCGAACTCTCTGATTCTGCAGGTAACCAATGGTTGTAGCAGGAATTACTGTACCTATTGCGAGATGTATACCGATCCGCAGAAAAAATTTAAGCCTAAACAGCAGGATCAGGTTTTACAGGAAATCATTCGCTGCAGTGAGCAGCTTAATGGTGTTCGCCGGGTATTCCTGGGTGACGGTGATGCCATGGTGCTCTCGTTTAAGCGTCTTAAAGCTATTCTTGAAGCGATCCGGCAGTATCTGCCTTCGGTAACCCGGGTATCAGCTTATGCGCTTCCTTCAAATCTTCAGAATAAGACCGTTGAGCAACTGCAGGAGTTGCATTCATTAGGTCTGAGTCTCATATATGTAGGCGCTGAGAGCGGTGATGATGAGGTTTTGAAGTGTATTAATAAAGGTGAGACCTATGAATCAACGCGGGATGCCCTGTTAAAAGCCCGTCAGGCCGGTATTAAAACTTCGGTCATGTTGATTAATGGCATAGGCGGTACCCGCTTCAGCAAGCAGCACGCTCTTAATTCGGCGCGCCTGATAAATGAAGTACAGCCAGAATATCTGGCTACACTGGTTCTGTTCTTTCGTAATGGCTCTGAGCGCCTGGTAGAAGGGTATGGGGGGGATTTCACGCCACTGAATCAGATTCAGCTATTTCAGGAGATGGAGCTATTCCTGTCTAATCTCCAACTGGAAAAAACTATTTTCCGGAGTGACCATGCTTCTAACTACCTGGTACTTAAGGGTGTTTTGAACCGTGATCTTGATTCAATGTTGCAGCAACTGCACAAAGCCATTCACGCTCCTGACAAGGTTTTTCTGCGTAGTAACAGTGCCCGGTCTTTTTAAGCTTATTTGCGGGATCTTCAATCCCGCAAGAGAAAGTTTACTGATTGTCAGATGTTCATCGCTTTTAATAGTCTGATAACGACATATTCATACTAAATACCAAAGTGTGGTAACAATTCCGTCAAAGGACCTAGTTACATTGTTATTTTGTTGCTTTATACTTTTGTATGATTATAAGTATAAGTGCGTATATAACTAAAGGTAATAATAATGAGAAGGCCAGTTCGAATTGCTGTTACGGGTGCTGCAGGTGCAATAAGTTACAATCTGCTTTTTAAAATCGCCGCAGGTGAAATGATGGGGAAAGATCAGCCTGTTATTCTACAGCTGATTGAGATTCCAGATGCCATGAATGCTCTTCGCGGAGTGGCCATGGAGCTTGAAGATTGCGCTTATCCTTTGCTACACACTATTACGCTTCATGATAATGTTGAGGAAGGCTTTTCTAACTGCCACTACGCATTATTAGTAGGTGCACGCCCACGAGGCCCTGGCATGGAACGTCGGGATCTGATGGAAGTTAATGCGGAAATTTTCTCTCGGCAGGGTAAGGCGCTAAATGATTTCGCCAACCGCGACGTTAAAGTACTGGTAACCGGTAACCCGGCTAATACCAATGCGCTGATAGCCAGTCGTAATGCACCTGATCTGAGTCCTTCTCAGTTCACGTGCCTGACCCGTCTGGATCATAACCGGGCTAAAGGTATGCTGGCCAGCCAATGCGGCGTTACAGCCCGAGACATTAAGAATATTGTTATCTGGGGTAATCATTCTCCTACTCAGTATCCTGACCTGCACCATGCCACTGTTTTTGGTCAGCCTGCGATGGGGCAGATCGATACCAGCTGGTATCGTGATGAATTTATTCCACGGGTTCAGCAGCGCGGTAGTGAGATCATCAATGCACGTGGACTGTCCAGCGCAGCCTCTGCCGCTCAGGCGATCGTTGATCAGATGAATAACTGGTGCCTGGGTACTGAGCCTGGCGAAATAGTCAGTATGGGCATTCTGAGCGACGGTAGCTATGGCATCCAGAAAGGGATCTTCTTCTCATTCCCGGTACGTTGTAACTATGGTCGGTACCAGATTGTACAGGGTCTGGATGTTGGTGAGTTTAGTCGCCAAAAACTGACTGCAACAGAGCTTGAACTGCTGGAAGAGAAGGGCGTAGTTGAATCACTACTGCCTGAAGAAACCGAAGAATCCCATACGAATCTGTCTATCTGTCTGAAATCTGGCGTAACCTTGTACGCTGATGGAACCGGCCCTAGCCAGGAAAGTAAGTTTATGAGTAACAATCGGGTACTCTAAAGGTTAATAGCCTGTCAATCAGCCCCGCCAAAGGTAAATTTGAGCGGGGCTTTTTTATGATTATGGCAGCCAATACCCAAAACCAGAGATTGAATTAATTTACACTGAATCATCGGTGTTTTGTATCCCGTTGCGGTCTGTCACAATGATAGAAAACATTGCCGTTAGCAATCGTACAGTCAATAATCACTGGCAGTTTTTTTAAACATTACGCTGAGCTACTTCCCTACATCTTTACCAGCGGTCTATCGCCATGATTGAAATAATTAAAGTTAATACCCGCGGGCAGGGGTTATATGAATTCACCACTGAACTGCAGCACCTGGTATCCCGCAGCGGCTTGTCAGAGGGGCTGTGTAGCCTGTTGATTCAACATACCAGTGCAAGTATGACGATCCAGGAGAATGCCGATCCTAGCGCTCAGTATGATCTGGAACGCTGGTTAAATCGCCTTGTTGTCGAAGGTGATCCTCTGTATACCCACACATTGGAAGGAGCTGATGATATGCCAGCGCATATCAAAGCGGCACTCACATCGACAACGCTGTCCATTCCGGTTATCGATGGGCGGCTGGCATTAGGAACCTGGCAAGGTGTGTTTTGTTGGGAGCATCGGCACGCAAAACAACAGCGTCGCATTGTGTGCCATTTGGGTGGCTAAAGCAGAAGCGGGCAGGGCTAAACAGTAGGCTGAAAACCGAGTGTTTGTTTAATTGCTTTCATCTTCGACTAATTTAAAGCGGGTTAGCATCTTTTCAAGATCCAGAAGGATGATTAGCTGCTCTTCACGGTAGCACACACCCTGTACGAACTGCTTGGTCACATCATCTCGCATAACGCCTGGCGCGCGGTCTGTTTCACTTTCAGGCAGGGTTAGCACTTCAGATACACCATCAACCAGGATGCCGATGGTTTCCTGTTCGTCGAACTCTACAACCACAATGCGGGTGTTGTTATCGATCTCACTGGATTGCATACCAAACAAACTGCGTGAGCTGATAACAGTAACGACATTACCACGAAGGTTAATGATGCCGAGTACACCATCAGGTGCACCAGGTACCGGGGTGATATCGGTAAAACGAAGTACTTCTTTTACCTGCATTACATCGATAGCATACTGCTCATCCGCGATAGAAAACGTCGCCCACTGACGGAAAATCTCCTGGCTATCATTGTTTTGCTTTACTCCGGCAATACTTTCGGATTTAAGCTCAGCCTGAATTTGCTGAAGTTGTTGTGCTGCTGCTTCAAGGCTCATTCGTTTACCCGTCTGATTCTCTGTGTTTCATCCAGTTGAGACTCTCCAGTGATGAGCTTGCAGGAGTGTACTCAAGGCTTGTTAGGCCAGAATATCCCATATCGTCCAAAGCTTGAAAGATGTTGCTGAAGTTTAACTCCCCAGTTTGAGGCTCATGCCGTCCGGGTACATCGGCAAACTGAATATGACCTATTCGGTCAAGGTTGTTTTGCAATGTCGTAATCAGGTTTCCTTCCATAATCTGCATATGGTAAATATCGTACTGCAGCTTCAGATTGGGGTGGCCTACCTGGTCAAACAGAATAAATGCCTGCTGACTATTGTTGAGAAAGAAGCCAGGGATATCCTGAGTATTGATCGCCTCAGCTAACAACTGAATGCCTGCAGACTCGAGCTTTTCGGCTGCGTATCTGAGGTTATTAATAAATGTTGGTTCTATTTCTTCATGGCTATAATTAACCGGAGATATGCCGGATAAGATATTGATTTGTTTGCACTTAAGGCCAGCTGCATAACAAATAGCCCGATCTAGTCCCTGGCGAAACTCTTCGCTTCTGTCAGGATGGCAGGCGATACCACGTTCGCCACCGGCCCAATTTCCGGCAGGGGCATTGAGCAGTACCAGCTGCTGACAATTTTTCTCAAGTTCAGCACTGATCTGCTCAATAGGTAACTCATAGGGAAACTGTACTTCTACCTTTTTAAAGCCCGCGGCGGCCGCTGCAGAAAAGCGCTCGACGAACGGTAACTCGGTAAACAGCATGCTTAGATTGACTGCAAAATCAGGCATTATTCTTACTCGTTAAATCTTAGTTCGGGCCATCAAAATCGGGATAAGGGCAACTGGTAGCCTTATCATTCAGGCGTTTATCATTGTTGAGCATTTCCAGCTGAAGCAGCAGGCCGCTATGATCGACCTCTTCATAGCCCTTATTGACCAGCTCCTGATATTGCTCATAAGTACACTGGGCTAATGGTAGTGTCAGGTTCTGATTGCTTGCAGTGTCCAGAATCGTGCGCAGATCCTTCAGCTGAACTCTTGAGGTAGCGCCAGGATTGAATTGACGGTCAATCATACGCTGGCCATGCAGATCCAGAATTCGGCTGCTGGCAAAGCCGCCCATTAATGCTTCTCTGACCGCAACAGGATCGGCGCCGCCTTCAGCGGCTAGTAACAACGCTTCAGAAACCGCACCGATAGTAATACCAACGATCGCCTGGTTAGCGCATTTTGCCAATTGGCCAGCCCCTGTTGGACCGATGTAGGTCGATTTTCCCATTGCATTGAAGATCGTCTGGCATCGGTCGAAATCAGCCCTGTCTCCGCCCGCCATTATTGACAGAGAGGCCTGTTCTGCGCCCACTGTGCCTCCGGATACCGGCGCGTCAAGATAGCCAACCGAAAGATCCTTAAAGCGTTGACCGTGTTGTTTGGCCATGTCTGGAGGAATTGAACTCATATCAATCACAATGCTGCCGGGCTTAAAAGAACTGCTGTCAGTCTGTTGAAACAGGACCTCGTCAACGATTGGACCGTTTTCAAGCATAGTGATGATAATATCTGCCTGACTGATCGCCTGTTGAGTTGTCGCTGCAGTTTGCGCACCTGCTGCTTTCAGGGCTTGAGCTTTTGCAGCAGTGCGGTTCCATGCGATAACGTCAAATCCTGCCTGTAGCAGATTGATCGCCATAGGTTTACCCATCAGGCCGATACCGAGAAAAGCAATCTTCATATCAATACCTTTAATTTGATATCTTCAAAGACAATTAGTAGGTTTTGGCAGGCCGGCTATTTTACTGGCAAGTTTGGGTGGGCTGCCCGGGAACAGGGACATCAGATAGATGCTCTTACCTTTATCCGGCCCCAGTTTAGCGGCTACAGCTTTAACCAGAGGACGCATGGCGGGGGACATCTCATATTCTTGATAGAAATCCCGCAACAGGTTCAATATCTCCCAGTGCGCTTCACTCAACTCAATCCCTTCCTGCCGGGCGAGGTGTTCCGCGACAACAGGCTGCCAGTCTGTCAGTTTTCTGAGATAACCTTCCGGGTCCTGTTCAACAGTCTGGCCATCAATAATAATTACATCCATATCAGAACCAACTCACCACTTTCTGGTAACGACAGCTCAGTTCAACAAAGCCATCGTAATCGATAACTCTGAAGTCGGGGTTGAGATCCTGTAATCCACGGGCCTGGGCATCAGCATCAAGCAGGTAACCCTGAACAGAGCCGGGCAGGCGGGTAAATAGTTCTGCATAAGCCGGCATCGCAGCATAAACAGCATTCTCAATAAGAATCAGCGCATCACCTTCACTCAGGGCGCTAAGACAGTCCTTTAATGCACCGCTTTCAGCCGGTGTTTTGTTTATGGTGTGTAAAGTCATAATCAGAAACTCAGTACCTGGTCGTGCTGCTTAATTAACAGGGCTATTTCAGGCTCAGTTAATGGCTTAATTTTCAGTTGAATTGTATCGGGGTTAATACCTCGTTGTTCAAGCGAAGTCCTGCTGACATACAGCTGATCAATATCGTACATCTCCAGCATCGCCAGATTAGCCGACAGATTTTTCTGGCCGATCTGGTCAGGCTTGTGTGATGGCAGTAACTGAAGCACAGCATCATCCAGAAAGAGTAAGCTCAATGGCTGCTCAAATACAGAGATAGTCAGGGCAACATCTAAAGCATCCCGAGCGGCACTACTACCATAAGGGGCTTTACGGTTGATGATCAGGAATGACTTCTTGTTTTCACTCATCATCAGGCTCCAAAAGTAACTATACGATCAGAAACGATACCCGCTTCCACCAGCTGACCTAAGCCAGACAACGCAAATGGTTGAGCCAGGTTGTCAGCGGACTTTTCATAACGGCGGGCTTCATCCGCATCGATAATGCCACGACGCACAGCTGCCGCTATACACACCACCAGATCCAGTTCATGATTTTTTGCCAGTTCAGCCCACTGAGCTGGAATGTTTGATTCATCCTGTGGGGGGGCGGCCAATGATGAGCCACTGTGCACTCCATCGGCGTAAAAAAATACCCGGTGAATGCTATGGCCCAGGTTCAAAAGG
This sequence comes from Amphritea balenae, assembly GCF_003858655.1. GTDB lineage: Bacteria > Pseudomonadota > Gammaproteobacteria > Pseudomonadales > Balneatricaceae > Amphritea > Amphritea balenae. Next base: position 81,432 of record NZ_RQXV01000009.1, on the reverse strand, counting down.
CTTTGGCAATAACGCAGGGCGCTGTCAGAGGCTTGCGAGCTGTAGGGAGCGCCGGTAATTACGATAGAAAAGATCATAATATATTGATTCTATATAACTAAAAAAGCCCTGCAATCTTATCAGGATTGCAGGGCTTTGTGTTTGCTTTTCAGTATCTGAAACAATGACTTTCAGTGATTAGTCGTCGTTCAGGAAACCCACCAGGCTTAGCAGGTGAATAAACAGGTTAAAGATACTGGTATAGAGACCTACTGTCGCCATGATGTAGTTAGTGTAAGTACCGTTAACAATGTTGCTGGTGTCATAAATGATGAAGCCTGACATCAACAGAACGATAACAGCAGAAAACGCCAGGTTCAGTGCAGGAATATGAATACCGAAGAATGGCAGTACTAGTAGTATTACCATAGCCACCAGCGCCATCATCATGCCCGCAGCCAGGAAACCACCCATGAAGCTGAAGTCTTTCTTACTGGTCAGAACATAAGCTGAGAGGCCCAGGAAAGTTGCAGCCGTCATGCCCATCGCAGTCATAATGATCTGACCACCATTGGCCATTGCCAGGTAGTTATTGAGAATAGGGCCAAGAGCAAAGCCGAACAGTCCGGTAAAAGCGAAAACCAGCGGCAGCGCAGCAGCACTGTTCTGCTTTTTAGCGATGACGAACGATAAGATCATGCCAACAATAAGTGCGCCTATTGCCAGAATCATCGGCGGATTCATGATCATGGAGATACCGGCGGTAACGGCACTGAACACCAGTGTCATGGCCAGTAGCATGTAGGTGTTACGAATCACCTTGTTAGTCGCCAGAATTGATGGTTCTGAACGGACCGTCATAGTATCAATATTACGCATTTTATCCCTCTGAAATATAAGGCTTTAATCGCCAATAAAATTCGTTGTTACTATATATATAGCTTTTATTCAGGAATTCAACCCAAATCAACCCGATAGAGCTTGGACCGGCAATACTGGTTCAGGTTCATAGGAAATAAAAATAAACAGTGTTAAGCTGCGTCTCCTCTTTATCTGGTTTCAAAAGTATCTGATGTACAGCATTAACATTCTGTTTGAAGACGAACACTACTTTGCAATCGATAAGCCTTCAGGCTTACTGGTTCACCCCAGCCCAATCGAGCGTCGCGCACCTAATGCGATCGCATTAATTCGGGAACAGTTAGGCATTAAAGCTTATACCGTTCACCGTCTTGATCGCCCCACTTCCGGTGTACTTATCTTTGCTAAGTCCTCAGAAGCTGCACATAAGCTTAACCTGTGTTTTGCCGAACGTCAGATTAAGAAAACTTATCACTGCGTCTGTCGGGGTTATACGCCGGAAGAGGGAGTTATTGATCACCCGCTTAAAGAGATTCTGGATAAAGTCGCCGATAAAAGAGCCGACCCGAATAAACCCCCTAAAGATGCAGTCAGCGAATTTCGTCGCTTAGGTACGGTTGAGCTGCCTATTGCCGTCGGACGTTATGATAGCGCCCGATACTCACTGGTAGAGGTTAAACCTAAGACCGGCCGGAAACATCAGATACGCCGCCACCTTAAGCATATCTTTCACCCATTAGTAGGTGATACCAAGCATGGTGATGGTCGCCATAATACGCTGTTCCGCGATGAGTTTGGACTTGAGAGACTGTTGCTGATGGCCAGCAAGCTGGAATTTCAACACCCCTTTACCCATGAGCAGATTGTCATTGAAGCACCGGTAACGCCATGGGTAGATCAGCTTTTTACACAACTGGGATGGCAAGGGCTATATCCCGCCCCTGTCCATACTGACTTGCAGGAATCCTGAAGTTCTCCACACTGTATAGACACAGGTAGATGGAGCAATAGAAATGATTAGGCAATTTCCGGGTATAAGGCTTTCAATCATCGCTATGGGATTGATGCTATTTCAAACAGCATTTGCTGATCATAAAATGCTGACGCTTGATAAAGGCCAGCAGATTCCGCAGCCCGAATGGTTCAAGGATAGTTTTCTCGATCTGGCAGATGACCTTGCAGAAGCACAAAGCTCACAGCATCGGCTGGTACTTTATTTCCATCAGGCTGGATGTCCCTACTGTTATAACCTGGTGACTCAGGTATTCACTGATCCACAGGTTAACCAGTTAATGCAGCAGCATTTTGATCTGATAGCCTTTGATCTGTGGGGAGATAAAACCGTAACGCTGCCCGACGGATCTGAATTAACAGAGAAGCAGCTGGCTGTTAAGTTGAAGGTTCAGTACACCCCAACGCTTATCTTTCTGGATAACCAGGGCACTCCTCAATTAAGGATGGATGGTTACCATCCCCCAACAAGTTTTCTTAGCCAGATAACCACGCTGCTTCAGCCTTCTGCAACGAAAAGCATTCTGGCTGAAGGGTTAGAGGTTATCGATTTAAGACAAGATAGCGCGACTGCCGTTGAGTTTTTTAGCGCTGATTGCTCCCATTGCCAGCAATTTGGAGCTCAGATCCTGAATCGCCAGGATACCCGGGAGCTATTGAGTCAGTATCGGCATGTACGACTAAATCTGACAGATAACCCTGTTGTCATTCTACCCGGGGGTGAGCGAATCAATGCGGCTGCCTGGGCCGCCAGACTCGGCATCTCTTATATGCCTGCCTGGCTTCTGACAGATAAAAAAGGCCAGCAACGGTTAACAATAAATTCGTTTGTCAGGGCGTTCCATTTTAATAGTGCACTGGAATACGTGGCCACTAAGGCTTACCTGAGGCAACCTGAATTTCAGCGTTTTATAAACGAACGTGGTGATAGATTACGCAGTAAGGGTTACAAGGTTCAGATTTTGCAATAAATATGATTCAAAACTGTTTTTTTATGCTTTCTGTCTATTGTCCGCAGCCCTAAACGGCGTATCCTACGCTACATTATTTGGTATTTTTTATTTTCGCGACAGGACCACCCTGAATGAGCAATAACACCTCTTTTTCTCAGCGTCTGGCTGCGCAGTCAGGTCAACTTAAAATCGGCATTATTGGGGCGATGGATGAGGAAGTAGAACTACTCAGCCAAACACTCGAGGGATGTCAGGAACATACAATTGCAGGTTACACCTTATTTACCGGCACCATGCATGGTGTAGATGTAGTGTTGCTGAAATCAGGTATTGGTAAAGTTAATGCTGCTATCGGTACAACACTGATGCTGCAAGAGTTTGAGCCAACCTGTGTTATCAATACAGGTTCTGCCGGTGGTTTTGCAGAAGATCTGAATGTTGGTGATGTGGTGATCTCAACCGAAGTGCGCCATCATGATGTTGATGTAACTATCTTTGGTTATGAGCCGGGGCAGGTGCCTGGTTTGCCAGCAGGCTTTACTCCGGATAACTTCCTTGCCGATGTCGCTGAACGTTGTATTGCCCGTATGGAGGGCATTAAAACTGTACAAGGCTTAATCGCTACCGGGGACTCATTTATGAATTGCCCTGAGCGGGTTGCCAAAACCCGTGAAAACTTTCCTTCTATGAAAGCGGTGGAGATGGAAGCGGCGGCGATTGCTCAAACCTGCCACCAGTTTGATATCCCATTTATTGTTATCCGGGCATTGTCCGATATCGCAGGTAAAGAATCTAACCTGTCATTTGAACAATTCCTGGTGGTTGCTGCTAAGCACTCCGCTGAAATGGTCATGGCCATTGTACAGACCATTTCTGATGAAGCGGCCTGATTCAACCTGATCGGTAAAAACACTTAAGAAACATAATAACGATAAAGACAATAATAAAGATAACTATAAAGAGCGACGGAATATGACTAATTCTTTTCACCCACCACAACGTACTCTGATGGGTCCAGGACCTTCTGATGTGAGCCCGCGAGTTTTAGCCGCAATGGCTCGCCCGACTATCGGCCATCTGGACCCGGAATTCATCCGCATGATGGATGAAGTTAAGTCTATGCTGCAATACGCTTTCAAAACAGACAGTCCTCTGACCATGCCTATTTCAGCGCCAGGATCGGCGGGAATGGAAGCCTGTTTTGTAAACCTTGTAGAACCAGGCGATAAAGTTATTGTTTGTCAGAACGGGGTGTTTGGCGGACGAATGAAGGAAAATGTTGAGCGCTTTGGTGGTCAAGCCATCATGGTCGAAGATGACTGGGGAAAACCAGTGGATCCGGCTAAGGTAACCGCTGCTTTTGCTGCAAACAGCGATGTAAAGCTGCTGGCATTTGTACATGCTGAAACCTCTACTGGCGTAATGTCTGATGCTAAGCAGCTTTGCCAGATCGCGCGTGATAATGGTGCACTGACGATTGTCGACACAGTAACCTCGCTGGGTGGTAGTGAGCTGGATGTTGCTGGCTGGGGTATTGATGCGGTCTATTCCGGTACTCAGAAATGTCTGTCATGCCCACCGGGTATATCGCCGATCAGCTTTAGTGAGAAGGCTGTTGCAGCAATTGAAAAACGCGAAACCAAAACCCCTAGCTGGTTTCTGGATCAGAAACTGGTTATGGGTTATTGGGGTGCTGGAGCAAAACGTGCGTATCATCACACCGCTCCGGTAAACTCTCTTTATGCATTTCATGAGTCTCTTGTTATGTTGGAAGAGGAGGGTCTGGAAAATGCCTGGGCGCGCCATCAATTGCATCACAATGCGTTGCGTGCGGGCCTTGAGGCTATGGGTATCGGCTTTCTGGTTGAACAACAGTATCGTTTGCCACAACTGAACTCCGTTATGATTCCAACAGGTGTAGATGAAGCCGAAGTTCGTCGCCGTCTATTGGCAGATTACAATCTGGAAATTGGTGCAGGATTAGGCGCGCTGGCGGGTAAGGTATGGCGTATTGGTTTGATGGGGGCTGCCTGCAATAAGCAAAATGTACTACTGTGCCTGTCGGCACTGGAAAATACGCTTGCTGCAATGGGCGCTGATATTAGAACCGGAAAAGCGATAGCTGCAGCTGAATCAGCCTATAGCTGATCTATAATCTTCTTGCGAGGCTTGAGCTTAAAGCTGTAACTAAGACGCTAAAGCTGAATAGCGATGTTGCTTAATAAAAGGGAGCCTTGGCTCCCTTTATTTATAGGTCGGTTTTAATGTCAGATTGCTCAGCTATAAGCTGCCTGAGGCCTTTTATATTATCAGGGTGATCCCATTCGCGGGCCCCGACAATAGTTTCAATTAATTGTCCATCTGAGCCGATCAAAAAGCTTGAAGGCATCCCCTGAACTTTAAGTGTAATGAATGACCGTCCGGGCTCATCAAGATAAACGGGTAGATCAAAGCTAAAATCCTGTTCTAATAAAAAGCTGTCTACCGTCGTCAGGCTTTGCCCCATATTCACCGCGATTACCTGAAACTCTTCAGCGTCAAAATTATCCTGCAGACGCTGCATTGACGGCATCTCTTTAACGCAGGGCGGGCACCAGCTTGCCCAGAAATTCAGTAGCACTACTTTACCCTGATATTTGTTCAGGTCTGATGGTTTGCCTTCTCTGTCTACTACCTGAACCTGATCATAAAAGCTTTCATCAGCCTGAACGAGCAGAGGTGTAGTGGCAATGCTAAAGATAAGTAGTACAAAAAAATAATTACCCAGCGTAATGATAAATCTATTAGCAGACATAAAGGTTCCCGAAATAAATAGTGTTTTGCTTTAAGTGCTTATCATAGAATGATCTGATCATAACAATAGTCAGCCTTAGCTTGGAGTGTAAAATCTATGAAAGTTGCTTTTATCGGTCTTGGTGTAATGGGATACCCAATGGCAGGACATCTGGCCAGCGCTGGGCATGAAGTCACTGTTTATAACCGTACAACAGTTAAAGCTAAGCAATGGTGTGACCAGTATAAAGGACAGAGTGCGACAACACCTGAACAGGCAGTAAAAGGTGCTGACATTGTTTTTAGTTGTGTAGGAAACGATAACGACCTGCGCCAGGTGATAACCGGTGAAGAGGGCGCTTTTAAAGGCATGCACAGCGGCGCAATCCTAGTCGATCATACAACTGCGTCTGCAGAGGTCGCCCGTGAACTGGCAATCCAGGCAGCTGATCTGGGCTTTGGTTTTCTTGATGCGCCGGTATCAGGCGGTCAGGCCGGTGCCGAAAATGGCGTTCTCAGTATTATGATTGGTGGTGAGCAGGCGACTTACGATATTGTTGCCCCGGTAATCGACTGTTATGCAAAGTCAGCAAAGCTGTTAGGTCCGGCAGGAAGTGGGCAGTTAGCTAAAATGGTGAACCAGATCTGTATCGCAGGATTGGTTCAGGGGTTGTCTGAAGGGGTGCATTTTGCCAAACAGGCAGGACTTGATGCAGCAGCGGTATTTGATGTGATCCAACATGGTGCTGCGGGTTCATGGCAGATGGTTAACCGCCATCAAACCATGATTGATGATCAGTTCGATTTTGGCTTTGCGGTAGACTGGATGCGTAAAGATCTGAATATCACCCTGGATGAAGCCCGCAACAACGGCGCACAGTTACCAGTAACAGCGTTGGTTGATCAGTTTTATGCTGAAGTTCAGAAAATGGGCGGTAATCGCTGGGATACATCAAGCCTGGTTAAGCGGCTTGAGCAGTAAAGCTTGGCGATAAGCTGTAGTTTAGCGAGCACTTCTCTGATGGAATAGTGCTATATAACTATTGAGCCTGTTGCTGGATGCTCTATAATCGGCCGCCATAACACCTGAGTTCAAAATATAAACAACATAATAAAAGACCGGCGTTAATGCGTCGGCCAGACAGTGAGGATAGTTCTATGGCTGATAAATACAGCATGATCTCTTTCGTACCAAGCGTTGTACTTGTTGGGATAATGATCGTAGGTACGTTTGCGGCGATCTCTTTTATTAAGAAAAATATCGCTAAAGATGCAGCATTGGCTGCACAGCGTAATGACTAATTGTTCTGCATAAGACACATTGCTATGTGTCTTTCAGAAAAAAAGCAGCCTGAGGGCTGCTTTTTTGTATCTGAACCTTATGAGCTCTGGCTTCTGCGGGCATTAAATCTATTGTTCAGGGCCTTTTTAGTTCAAGGCTGCATTTCAACTCAAGGCCTTTTTAGCTCAAGGCTGCTTTGTGGCTCAGGGCTGTAAATTCCAGTTATCAGGGACCATAAAACCCCGATCAGATTCGTGCCAATAGCAGTCGCCTTCGTTGTAACTCAAGCGAGCAATCAGTAGCGGGGTGGTGATATGGGTGGTGATTTCCAGTAATTCTTTAAATGACAGGCTTTTCTGAAAGTTGGCCCGGGCCGGTGCAAGCCAGCAGGGCTTCATCAGAATGGTATAACGATAATTGTCTTCCAGCACTTCTGAATCAGATGATCGCAGCCACCAACCTCTGGCATGATCAGGATTTACCGGGACATCAGCCTGGCAGGTCTGCCAGTGTGAATAGGGATAAAACAGATAACCTCGTAACAACAATGTGCGCTGATCCGGCACCAGATTAATGGCTTCAGCCTGATCATTACCTGCTTCAGTACGTGACAGGTTAAGCTGATGCGACATCAATCGCTGCCACTTTTTGTCTAACCGGTCAGAGCGATTAGGGCCGACGAAGTGATTAGTATGACAGATATTTTCATCACCGCAGGTACATAGGTAAAACTTAACAGCTGTCTCAAGATGGATTTTTTGACCATCTTTAAGCTGCATCAGAAAGTCATATTCACCCACGGTGCTTTTATCATGAAATACTTGAATGTTACTTTTAAGATCAACCGGTTGTATAAAGTACTTAAGGTACATTCTAACCAGGTCTTCAAAATAATAACCCAGCCTGAAATGGGCTTGCTGCCTTAGACCGCTGATTAGTTTTTGAGGATTTTGATCCAGCTCTGCAAGCTTGTCTGAAACCTGGTTATCATTAAATAACCAGTCAGGCTGCAGGTTATCGGGTAACTGCATTAATGATTGGCTGTGAATGAGCCAACTAAGATCACGAACGATCTCATGTTGATACTGCTCAGGCTGATTGTCGGGATAGCCACTCCGCTGTTCGAGGCATAAGCTCATAAAGCAAAGGTTCACATTAGTGTAAAAAGCTCATAAAGTAATACCATACAACTGCAACTTTACTCTACTTTTTTCAGGATGTCTCAATGACTTCAACTAGCCGTATTGCTGAAACTGATATTCCACTGAGTGAGCAGGATCGCCATCCGTTAATGAGCGAATCAGATATCAATACTATTTTGCTGAATGGTGCACAGATATCGCTTACTAAATTAAAGCGCGCAGGCAGCTTCAATGCACGACTGTATTACTATGCCGAAATCGGCGTTTATCTTGAAGTAACACTGTCTCGTGGCGCAGGTATCTCTGATGCCACACGTGAAGAACTTGAAGCTATTCATAAAGAAGCAACCCATATCCATATGGATGCGAATAAGTTATTGAATATTCTTGAGGAATAGAAATAAGCCCAGTTAGAATAGGGCGATGAGTAATGAACAGACAACAAACTCTATTACAGAGTTAAATCAACAGGCTGCCGAGGGTTCACAGGCGGCCTTTGATAGCAAAGCCTTCCTTTCCCGACTAACCCGGCGCCCTGGCATCTATCAGATGTTTAATAGCGCCGGGGATATTCTGTACGTCGGCAAGGCCAAAAACCTTAAAAACAGAGTCAGTAGCTATTTTCGCGCCACAGGCCTGAACGGCAAAACTCAGGCATTGGTCAGTCGTATCGCAGATATTCAGGTAACGGTGACTAATAGCGAAACCGAAGCGCTTCTGCTTGAACAGAACCTGATCAAAGCTAATCGTCCGCCTTATAACATCCTGCTGCGTGACGATAAATCCTACCCCTACATCTTTGTATCTACCGGACAAAAATACCCGGCTGTACGCTTTCATCGCGGTGCTAAACGTCAGAAGGGGCGTTATTTTGGTCCTTTTCCCAGTAGTGGTGCTGTCCGAGACAGCCTTGCCATCATGCAGAAGGTTTTCCGCATCAGGCAGTGCGAGGAAAGTTTCTTTAAAAACCGATCAAGACCTTGTCTGCAATATCAGATAAAGCGTTGTAGCGCGCCTTGTGTTGATCTGCCGTCTGAAGAGTCTTATCAGGCGGATATTCGCCATGCGATGATGTTTCTTGACGGAAAGAATAGCGCCATCATGGACGAACTGGCGTCTCAGATGGAGCAAGCATCTGAACAGCTTAATTTTGAAGAAGCAGCTATCTACAGAGACCAGATATCCAGTTTGCAACAGATCCAGGAACAGCAGTATGTCAGCGGTCAAACCGGCGATGCCGATGTGATCGGTTGTGCTGTCCAGTCCGGATCGGTGTGCATGCATATGTTATTTGTGCGTGCGGGCAGGGTGATTGGCAGTAAGGTTTACCACCCAAAGGTATCTATTGAAGAGACTATGCCCGAGCTGCTCTCCGCGTTTATTGCCCAGTGGTATCTGGGATCTGGCAGAGAGATTCCCCAGACACTGATTAGCTCAGTTGAGGTGGATGGCAAGGAGTGCCTGGAGGAAGCTTTATCTGAGCGCAGTGGCCGTAAAGTTGCGTTGATACATAAGGTCCGCTCAGATAAGGCGGGGTGGCAGCGTCTGGCACAAACAAATGCCGAGCAACAGTTGCAGAGTCATCTGGCCAGCAAGCAGAATATCTATAACCGCTATCTGGCACTGCAGGATGCCTTGCAATTAGATAGCCCTCCACAGCGCCTGGAGTGTTTTGATATCAGTCATAGCTCAGGTGAGGCAACCGTCGCATCTTGTGTTGTTTTCGACCGTAACGGCCCCCTCAAAACTGATTATCGCCACTTTAACATTGAAGATATAACACCAGGCGATGATTATGCGGCGATGCATCAGGCGTTAAGGCGCCGTTATACCCGTCTTAAGAAAGGCGAAGGGAAGTTACCTGATATTCTGTTAATTGATGGCGGTAAAGGCCAGGTAAGTCAGGCTATCGATGTATTGGCCGAACTGCAGATCAATGAGGTTCTGATTGTTGGTGTTGCCAAGGGCAGTGACCGTAAAGCAGGTCTTGAAACCCTGATAATGGCAGAGACCGGCACTGAAATAACGCTGAAATCTGACTCTCCTGCGCTACATCTTATTCAATATGTACGTGATGAAGCCCATCGCTTTGCCATAACCGGCCACAGGGCTCGTCGCGGAAAGGCTCGAAAAAAATCGTCCCTGGAGGGAATACCCGGTGTTGGCCCCAAAAGACGACGAGAATTGCTCAAGCATTTTGGTAGTGTTCAATCAATAGAGACCGCAAGTATTGAAGAAATTGCAAAAGTCTCTACTATTAGCCGCAAAATTGCAGAAGACATCTATGCCATACTGCATCCGGACCATTAAGCAGCTTCGCTATAGCTTTATTTATACTGGCTTACAGGAATTCTGATTGCCGATGAAAATACCCAATATTCTGACATTGTTACGCATTCTGCTTATTCCTGTGATTGTTGTGGTTTATTACCTTCCGTATGCCTGGGCACCAATGGCGGCCGCTATTGTGTTTGGCTTCGCAGCGGTAACCGACTGGTTTGATGGCTATCTGGCGCGAAAACTTAACCAGACTTCACCTTTTGGCGCTTTCCTGGATCCAGTTGCAGATAAGCTCATGGTGGCAATATCGCTGGTTTTGCTGGTTGATACCTATTCCGCTTTTTGGATCACTATTCCTGCCGGCATTATCATTGGTCGTGAAATTGTTATATCTGCACTGCGTGAATGGATGGCCGAACTCGGCAAACGCGCAAATATAGCCGTTTCATTTGTCGGCAAGCTCAAAACGGCACTGCAGATGCTGGCTATATTAATTATGCTGGCTGCTGCGCCTTATACCCTGGCATCATGGGTAGGTATCGGAGCGCTTTACCTGGCATCGGTGCTAACTCTTTGGTCTATGTATGTTTATTTGAAGGCCGCCTGGCCTGATCTGACAGATGATATGTGATCAAAGGTTATACAGTTCTAACTTGTTAATCTGATTAGATTTTTTTCTTCTGAAAAGTTGTTGACATAAAAGGTGAGCTGTCTATAATACGCACCACTTCTTACGAAGCAGGCGGAATTAGCTCAGTTGGTAGAGCGGAACCTTGCCAAGGTTCAGGTCGTCGGTTCGAGCCCGATATTCCGCTCCAACTGCTAAGTAAAAAGTTTGGTGTACCTTTAGGCGCGGTGGCAGAGTGGTCATGCAGCGGACTGCAACTCCGTGAACGCCGGTTCGATTCCGACCCGCGCCTCCATACATCCGCCCGGATGATGGAATTGGTAGACATAGGAGACTTAAAATCTCCCGATCGAAAGATCGTGCCGGTTCAAGTCCGGCTCCGGGCACCATTTATAGACATTGCTCTATAATAAAAAAGGTAAGTTAAGCGGAATTAGCTCAGTTGGTAGAGCGGAACCTTGCCAAGGTTCAGGTCGTCGGTTCGAGCCCGATATTCCGCTCCAGCTTCTTACCTCACCCCCATCATAAGCACTCTTAGTAAATCCCTAATATCTTTTATTCCTGCTTAAACAGCTCAATAGTCGTATCCAGCATTCGATTAGAAAACCCCCATTCGTTGTCATACCAGGCAAACACTTTAACCATGCCATCCATAACACGGGTCTGCGTACTGTCAAAAATTGACGAAGCAGGGTGGTGATTAAAATCGACCGATACCAATGGCAGCTCGTTATATTCAAGAACATTTTTAAGCCAGGTCTGAGAAGCCTCTCTCATCAGGCTATTAATCTCTTCAACGCTGGTACTTCGCTCCGGGGTGAAGCAGAGATCTACTAAAGAAACATTCGCAGTAGGCACTCTTACAGCCATCCCTGTCAGCTTGCCTTTAAGCTCAGGCATCACCAATCCAACCGCTTCGGCCGCGCCTGTTTTGGTTGGGATCATCGATAACGTGGCTGCTCGCGCCCGATAAATATCATTACTGTAAACATCAGACAGATGCTGGTCATTGGTATAGGCGTGTATGGTGGTCATTATCCCTTCTTTAATGCCTATGTGATCATTTAGCACCTTTGCCACTGGCGCAAGGCAGTTCGTCGTACAAGACGCGTTAGAAATGATCTGATGGCGAGACTCAAGTACCTGATGGTTGACACCATAAACAACCGTCGCGTCAGCATTTTTTGCCGGCGCAGACACCAGAACGCGTTTGGCGCCTTGCTCCAGGTGAACACTGGCATCTTCACGACTGGTAAATCGTCCGGTGCACTCATACACAATATCGATATCAAGATCGGTCCAGGGCAGGGCGTGCGGATCCGCTTCGCTGAGGATGAGTATGCTATCACCCGCAACTTCCATCCGGTTGTCGATCGCCCTGACGGGATAATTAAAGTGGCCGTGAACACTGTCAAATTCGGTAAGATGGGCATTAACCCGGCTATCACCCAGGTCGTTTATAGCAACAATTTCTATCTGTTTGTTTTTTCCTGACTCATAAAGTGCGCGTAGAATATTTCGACCAATCCGGCCATAACCATTAATCGCTACTCTGATTGTCATGGTTCACTCCTTAGTGCAGATATCGTAACTTCAGCATAAAACCGCCGGCACTTAAAAACAAAGCGTTAGAGCGCTCTAATGCATCATGATAGTCACTATTCTGTGTTTTAAATCCTTATTAATCTGATATATTACCAATATTAAATATGTATTCTGTATTATTAATATGACTATAAAAAAACAAACTACCTACGACAAAGTCTTTGATGCGGCCGACAAACTGTTGGCAGCCGGGCAGAAGCCCACCCAGCAACACATCAGAAATGAACTGGGTACGGGGAGCCTCACCACTATCAACAAAGCTCTTAATGACTGGTGGCAGGGATTAGGCCAACGACTGGTTGAACAGCGCCAGCGACCAGATATACCAGAGCCTGTGTTTGATAGCGCCAGCGCACTTTGGCAGCAAGCGCTGATCTATGCAGAGGCACAGCTGGCTGAGCAGCGCGAAGCAATTGAGCAGCACTATCTTCAGCTCAAGCAAGAGATCGATACCCAAAGCGGTGAAAATCAAAATGATCTTCAGCGACTACAAGATCTGTCAGACCGTCTGCTGACCGACAACCAGCGCTATCTGGACAATATCGCTGAATTACAGCAAAAACAGCGAGCCTCAGATGAACGTGAGATGCATCTGCAGACTGAAAACAGAGAGCTTGCACGTCAGCAGAAAGAGCTTGAATTGGTTGTTGAACGCCTGGATCGGTCTTCAGGAAACATCAAAGAGCAGGAAATACTGGAATACCGGCATAAAAATCAGTACCTTGAGGGTGAATGCAATCGGCTTGTAAAGCATAATGATAGCCTGGTACAAGAAAACCGCGGATTGCGGGAAGCTTTGTTTGATGCAGAGCGTAAGGCGATTAAAGAAAAGCATGAGTTTGAACTGGTTATAAATCAGCAGGACCTCCGCTATCAAGAGATTGAGCGACAGCTGCATGTAACCTCAGATACTGATCCGGATGATTCGGGATTAACTATCCGTCTGCAGGAAAAAGAGCAGGAAGTTCAAAGGCTACATGAGCTATTAAAAAGCCTTAACAAAAGCCATTAACCATATGAATTATAAGAGCTATGGATACATACCTTGATAAAGGCGCATCATTTGACGAGATCCTGGAAGGGATTCGTGAGTGCGATGATGATGGTGCCGTTTGCTGTACAGATGAGGCTGTTTTTAGCCTTGCTAAAGTAGTTCTGGTTAAAGAGAAGCTGGCAGGCGTAACGCTGCAACTTGTTGACGAGCAGGGTTATGCCATACGACAGGTAACCAGCAAGAAGCCTGAAGATGACCAGCCAAGCGACTCCCACCTGAGTACGCGTCAAACAGCGGTAGTGAGGGCGCTTGAGAAAGTGTTATTGCATTGCAAGAAAGAAGGTATTCAGTTGATAGGTTATAGTGATGAGTTAGTTGCGATGCCTGTTGTCGTCAGTAGTGATGATGTGTCGCCGGCTGTTGCACTGGATATCAATAGTCATGGGGTCTATCGTGGTGCTGACTCACTTATTGAAAATAAAAATTAATATCGCATAGCTATTATGGATGATAGCTATCGACCGGTAAAATCACTATTATCGGTCTGTATCTGAGATGGATCTGATCTACATATGAATAATATAATTAAAGTATTGCTGGTTGACGATCATCCGGTCGTTCGGGCGGGATTCCAACGATTACTGGATAACGATAGTCGTATCTCCATCATTGCTGAAGCAAGCAGTGGCCAGGAGGCCGTCGAGAAGTATTTCGAATCGCGGCCTGATGTTGTCATTATGGATCTTTCCATGCCTGACGACAGTAATAGTAAAAGCATTCAATCATACGGTGGCTTAGAGGCGATTCGCATTATTCGTGCTAAAGACCCTGCCGCGCGGGTTTTAGTGCTCACCGTTATGGAAAGTGAACCTTTTCCTGCCCATGTTGTTCAAGCAGGCGCTTCTGGTTATCTGACTAAGCGCTGCGCCCCTGACGAGCTGCTTAAGGCTGTTTGTGAGGCCTCAGAAGGGCGCACGTACTTTGCAGAAAGCATCCGGAACATGCTTGATCCAGGCGCATCTGACAGCAGCTCACCCTTTGCCAAACTTACTAAGCGCGAATTCCAGATATTCTCTTGCCTGGCTCAAGGCCATCCTGTTGCCCAGATCGCTGAAAAGATGTTTCTGAGCCCTAAAACAGTTCATGCCCATCGCGCCAATATCATACGCAAACTGGGTATCAATAATAATTCTGAACTTGTACATATCGCCATTCGTCATAATATTGTACAGGCCTGAGCTTTTCATAGTCGGGCCATCTAATGACAATGGGACAACGGCTTTATGTATCATCAGGACCAGTCGGAATTAATTTTAGAGGCAGACTTTCTCTGGCGTGAAATACATGTCGGCGATCAAATTTATCTCGATGCAGATCTCTACAAAAACAGCAGACGGCTGTTATGTAAAGGTGCGCCTTATCAGGTAGTAGCCAAACTTGATTCAGTGTCTGGCGCTCAAGAATTAATCGTTCAGTCATACCAAACCAATGAGCTTGTTCCTGTTTCACCGTACCTGATCTGCAGCTATGATTCGCCAGATCAGCCTGTTCTTATCTCCTGATTATTTCCATCAAGTTATCTTAAATAATTATCTTTCCCGAACGGGTATAGCTGTAACTTAACCGCAGCGATGCGCACAAACACAGGTGCGCGCCCAGAGTGGCTTATGTGTAACTCGGTAGCTAAAACCTCTGTTAATTTCACGTACGGCACACATAACAACATCCAAATTCCATTTATCTAAGTAAGTCATCGCTTTCAGCTAAAGGCTCAAATTGAGCCTGTTAGTGTAAATACACAACTACACATAATCTATATTATGTTAAATGAGATATTTATAGATACTACATTACACGGCCTTGGGTGTGGGACTATACAAATACACGATTGGACTAACAGGCTTAAAAAGAAGTTAACAATAAGGGCTAACCAGATGTCAGCATTGCAGCCAGTGATAGCCACTTTCTTAGCTATTTTCTATGAAGTGTTTTGTAAAACGCCCCTGAGCAGACCTTCTCTTTTGAAGCGCTGTTTAATCTAATTTCTCAGAGCTAATTTCTCAGGGCTAATTTCTTAAAAACTAAGCGTTCCATGTAATGCTTGATTCGCTCGTGCGGAGAGCGTCGATGATTTAAGTTTTGTGGTACCTACATCACTCCATGAAATCTGACGCGCTTTACTTAAGGGCTCTTTTCAATCGGTAACAGTCGGTAAATGATTTAGTTAACAAATTTAGTTAGCAAAAGACTTCTCTTAGCTACCTATAACAATAACGCAGCGTAACGGAAATAATGACATTCATGAGCCATTCGCTATTTCTTAATAAGAGCTCTTATTCTTTCGAGCCCGGCATAGAACTACGATTTAATTAATTTGCTAATTTCAGCACCGTCATCTGAAACCTGGGTTCTGAGACCTCGGTTTTGCTAAATATGATTCGCAACGCACTTAGAAAGACTAAGGTATTCATATAAAGCTGTAAGTAAGATCAGTAACAGGGATACAGCCTAGAGCTTGTAACTGAACATCTTTATGGAATCCCTGTGGCTACAACAAACCAATCCATTATCAAGCAACTTGTTATTCAGCTTTTAAATAATATGTAGGTCCGGGGATCAGGATAAATTGCCGTTTAACCAGGCATCGCCGTATCTCTTACCAATTTCCAGTAGTAGACACTACTGGAAATCAATAGAGTCGACGCATATAATTCCTTTATATATCTGACAATTACCAGAGGCTCATCACACTGTGTCGATTAACAATTTCCCCGGCCTACCGTTGTTTGATTCAGCTAAACACTTTAACCAGATACCCAGAAATACAGTATTTCCTGATCAGGCGCCTGCAGTTGAGTCCTTTGTCCTGGGCCTTCATGTTGAGGGTGCTCTGGATGATTACCGCTACACTAAAGATTTCCTGTGTAGCTACAGTAAAAAAAGTCAGGATACCTATGACAAATTCAGGGGTGATGCTGAACGACTCTTGTTATGGACCTGGCTAATAAAAAGCAGATCAATAGCAACACTGCGTCGCCGTGATCTTGAAGAATACACGGACTTCGTCGCTAAGCCGGACGCAAACTGGCAGGCAGAAACCATACAGCGCCGATTCTACAGCGTTAACGGCATTCGAGAGCCTAATAGTCACTGGCGCCCTTTTCGTTCTGCCGGTGCCGGTATAGGACGGCTGAATACCAAGTCCTGGCAAGGTTTGTTTTCTAATCTCAGCGTGTTTTTTAACTACTTAATGGCTGAGGATTATGCCCCAGGCAATCATATTCCGATCGTTAAAAAGAACTGCCCCTATCTGAGACAAGAAACGGGGATCAATACCGCCAGACGCTTATCTGAACTGCAATGGGAGTATCTGCTTAGTTCCGCCAAATCCATGGCGGATACGAACTCTCAGCATGAAAGAACACTTTTCGTTATAGCGACTTTAAAATCACTTAAATTACGTATATCAGAGCTTTCAGAGCGCCCTAACTGGTTGCCTGTAATGTCCCACTTTCACCGGGATCACGAAGGGAACTGGTGGTTTCGAACCTATGGTAAAGGCTCTAAAGAAAGGGATGTTTCTATATCTAATGAATATATCGGGTTTCTCAAGCGCTATAGACTATACAGGGGGCTAGCTTCCCTGCCCTCCAAAGATTCATCTGAACCGGTAATCGAATCCAGGGTAAAGAACCGAGGTATTGGCAGTCGTCAGTTACGCAATATTGTTGAAGCCGCTTTAAATGAAGGATGCCATTCCCTAATAGAAGATGGTTTTGATGTAGAAGCCTCAGAGCTTCGTGCCGCCACCACCCACTGGTTAAGGCACACAGGGGCCTCAATGGAGGTTGCAGCAGGTCGTAATCTCGCCCATGTCCAGGCAGACCTGGGACACGGGAGCATCAGAACCACTGACGAGCTGTATGTGGATTCGGATAATATGGAGCGAGCATCAAGCGCTAAGGGGCAAGAGGTTTAACTCATACAGCTATATAATTTAATCCTCATCTCTATCGCTTTGGATTTATTAATTATTCTTAAAATACAACTTAATATCCTAATCTTATAAGGTAGTACTTTAATTTTATTTACAGTCTTTTATCTATGCTGATAATCTGATTAATCAACAACGTTGCCCTCGCCGCTTAGTGTTAACCCTCACCCTCACCCTCACCCTCACCCTAGTCTGGGTGCGAATTATCAATGCGATACAGCTTTATCCACCAGGCTCATCGGCAACCTTACTCCATAAGATGCTTAGAACAGTCAAGCGAAACGCCTTCTTGCGGCTCGACCAGCTCCTTACGCACTTTCCCGGTGCGCTGGTCATAATAAGCATCTTCACAATGAAATTGTTTTTTTACCCAGGTTTGTTTTTGATATGCATATTTGGCTATACAGAT
This sequence comes from Amphritea balenae, assembly GCF_003858655.1. Taxonomy (GTDB): domain Bacteria; phylum Pseudomonadota; class Gammaproteobacteria; order Pseudomonadales; family Balneatricaceae; genus Amphritea; species Amphritea balenae. The sequence continues at coordinate 63,522 of NZ_RQXV01000009.1, read as the reverse complement.
TATGCCCTGATCAAACTCATCAGGCCCCTCTGATACCTCTGCCTTAGATTTTCCCTGCCTGCCTTTTACGCCGCAGGTGAAAGTCATCTCGCCGATTAATGGGGAAACCAAAGAGTTCGTTTTTCTAACATCATAGTTTAAATCTGATATGTATATTTGTCGTCGATGCCACACCGTTGATGAGGCCGGCCTCGTTCCTGGCGGTGACAGCCTGACAGGTTGTTTAGATACAGTTTCAACGTATAGATCAGTCAACTGCTCGAATTTTTGAACAGGATCATCGGTTTCAGTACAGGCGGATAAGGAAACGGAAATCATGCAATAAATAATTTTTTTAATGGTCTTTTTCATGCTGCATCCCTCAGCAAAAACCTTTAATTTCAGCATGATACTTCGCTGCTATCCTTAGCAGCTACACACACCCTAAACTATAGGCATTTTTTATGAGTTTGCATGCTGTTTAGTAGACAATTTATTCAGATGTGTATCGGGGTTACTTTCCTGATTTCCAGCCCCTTAAATAAGGAGGCTGCTTCAGAGCCAAACAGAGTGTCAGGAATTTACTCCAACTTACCTTTAGGCATGCAGCAAGCTGTTAATTAAGAAGAGGCTACTTGGAAGGAGGCGTTTGATAGCTGAAATGTGCCAGCCCTGACCCGGGCTGGCATGATCAAATAATTAGTGCTGTAACGGCAACTGCATATGAAAGGTTGAACCAAGCTCAACATCAGAGGTTACAGCCATATGCCCCTGGTGTTGCTCAGTAATAATGTAATACGAGAATGATAAGTGCTGCCCGGCATCAAAGTCTTCTGCATCTTCATCGCTGCTGAAGAATGGCTCGAACAGATTCATCTGTTCATCAGCCGTCAAACCTACACCGTTGTGGTGAATTTTGATCCAAAGGTTGTCGTAACTCTCTGAAAGTATAATCTTTATTGTCGGTTCATAACCGTCCTGATCAAGCTTTTTCTGCATCGCGATGCAGGCATGACGGAACAGGCTCAGGAACACCTGCTGTAGTTCCGTGATATAGCAAGACACTTGCGGCAAGCCTTGTTCAATGCTCCATTCAAGCTTAACCTGCTTAAACATCAGGCCATCTGACACCGAAATAACCTCTCGACCCAGCTTAGCGGTATGCTCAACCACATCAACAATATTGGTTAACTGCTTCTCTTCGTGACGACTGCGGGCAAAAGTCAGCAGGTTATTAATGATCTTTGAAACCTGATCACCTTTATCGGACATATCATTATAGATAGAGTCCAGTAACTGAATCTGCTTATTTCCAGTGCCCTGCTCCAGCAATGAGTTACTGTCAGCCATAATATTCTTGAACCGCTTCAGGTCCATCAGAATCGCCTGCAGAGGGATATTGATATCATGCGCCATGGTCGATGCCAGCTCACCCATGAAAGACATCTTATCATTATGGATCAGCATGTTTTCGGCCGTCGTTTGCTTTGATACATCATCAACCAGAATAACAACGCCGGCCTCAGGTCCCTGCAACGGGTAGATAGTAATATCAAAGTGCGACAAGCTACGCAGGCTCTGCTTCAGGTGGATGGTTTTATTCTGTTCGATCGCCTGCTGAATATGTTCAGGCACTACCGTCATAGTGGGATAGGCTTCCCAAAGAGTCTTGCCCAGTGCTTTTTCAGAGGGCACGCCAGATAACTCCTCGACCCTTCTGTTCCACTGAGTCACTCGACCCTCTTTATTCAGGCCGACCAACATCAGCGGCATCGACGTAAGGATATCCTTAATATAGGACTCAGAGGTTCGTAACTGGTCTGAGGTGATGACATGCTGGGCCACTTCTGATTCCAGCAGTTCATTACTTTCTTTCAGTTTGTGGTTTGATTCATCAAGGGTCGCTGTGCGTTCCTGTACCCGCAGCTCCAGGTCTTTCCGAATCGCCGTTAATTCCTGATTAGCCTTGTATGCCCGGCGCTTAGTGATCAGCAGATAAACCGCCGTAATCGATAAAATAATAATTAAGGTGCCGCTACTCCAGTTAGCCAGATGCTGCCACTTTGTCTTACCGCTTTCATCTTTAAACCAGTCGATGCCGGCGAGAACCCAGGGGCTTTGCAGGCAGAGTATCAGTGCAAACAGTGTATTTTTAATCATATTTCTATTAACTAATCCTGATGAATAACAACTTCGCCGCTGGGCATGATTAACCCTTTGAGCACAATTAGATAAATCTCATACTACAAAGCCAGACCATAAGCCTGAATCTATTTATTCCCTATTCTATCGGAATTACAGCTGATTTCACGGCTGTTACAACGAATCTTAAAAAAAGCCTGCTTAACCCTGATTTGAGCGGTAAAAATCGGCAAAGCGGTTTCAGACAGAGAAACTGATCGATTCATCAGATTTCTCGACTACCCTTATTACTGTCTGTTTTGAAAAGGAAGTTATGCTATGTCTGATCATCATACCTATAAAAAAATTGAAATGGTTGGCTCATCTCCGGTCGGCACCGATGAAGCAATAAAAAATGCCCTGGCTGAATGCAGCAAGACAATCCGTAACATTGACTGGTTTGAAGTTACTGAAACACGAGGGCATGTTGAAAATGGCAGCGTCAGCCACTTTCAGGTGACTTTAAAAATCGGTTTTCGTATCGATAATAGCTAATGGCAAAATCTTTACACTATCATTCTGGCGTCTATGGGCGCCTTTCCTTTCGACTAACAAACAGTTAATCAAACTCTTCAAGCTAAAGAGTGACTGGCAATCATAGCGCCTTCTTACAGAAGAGCTGGCTATTTTGGTTGATCAACGAGCTTCAATGTAACTGCATATAAGTCCTTAACCGCTCTGCTCCTTCACCCTTTTAAAGCGTCTTTTCAATGAGTTCTATTGATCCTGAGCAAAGTTACAAATTGCAGCCTGATTGCCCTGAACTATGCTTCGGTAATGGATGATTGTCCGTTTTAACCTTTTTAATAGATCTACAGGCGCTCTTTTATGCGATTTTCGGATATCAATAAGATCCAACGACCTGATCTGGTGACTGCCAATTTATCCGACTACGCTGACTACTATCTCAATTTTGACTGGGATTTAGCTAATCAATGTATTGATGGTCTACCTCAGGGTGGCATCAATATCGCTTATGAAGCCGTTGATCGCCACCTACTTCACGGGCTTGGCGATAAGGTGGCTATTCGTTGGCTGGGTAAGACCGGCTCGCAGCAAGAGTTCACATACCGACAACTTGCTGAACAGACCAGTCGCTTCGCCAGCGTGTTAAGCAGTCTTGGTCTGCATAAAGGAGATCGTGTGTTTGGCCTGGCTGGGCGTACACCAGCCCTGTATATCGCCTTGCTTGGTAGCCTTAAGTGCGGCTGTGTATTCTCTCCTTTGTTTTCAGCTTTCGGACCACAACCCATTCGATCTCGTATGGAATTAGGCGATGCCCGGGTATTAGTAACGACAGAACGTCTTTATCGTAAAAAAGTGATGCCCTGGCGTAAAGATCTGCCGGGACTTGAACATGTTTTACTACTGGATGCTTCAGCCGATATTCCTTCAGGCTGTACTGATATGTCCCAGCTGATGGCCGTCGCAGATCCTGCTTTTCCTGTTGCCGCTACCGGGCCCGAAGATATGGCTTTGCTGCACTTTACCAGTGGCACAACGGGCACGCCGAAGGGGGCGGTTCACTGCCATGAAGCGGTCATCTATCACACGCTGTCCGGACACTTCGCCCTGGATCTTCATCCGGAGGATATCTATTGGTGCACCGCGGATCCTGGCTGGGTTACCGGTACCTCGTACGGCATTATCGCACCACTCAGTATTGGTCTGACTATGATCATTGATGAAGCTGAATTTGATGCAACGCACTGGTATAAAGTGCTCGAGCAACAGCAGGTCAGTGTCTGGTATACCGCCCCCACCGCTATTCGAATGTTAATGAAAGCCGGTGATGATCTGGTCGGTAAATATGACCTTTCTAACCTACGCTTTATGGCCAGTGTTGGTGAACCGCTTAATCCAGAAGCCGTGCTATGGGGACAACGGGTATTCGGTCAACCCTTCCATGACAACTGGTGGCAGACCGAGACCGGCGGCATCATGCTGGCTAACTTTGCTGCTGAAACGGTTAAGCCCGGCTCAATGGGACGTCCTCTACCCGGCATTACTGCCGCAATCGTCACACGCAACACGCAAGGATTGAGCTTTATCGACACACATGATGAGGTTGGCGAGTTGGCACTTAAATCTGGCTGGCCCTCAATGTTCAGGACCTACCTTAATGCTGAGGCACGTTATAACGCCTGCTTCTGTGACGGCTGGTATCTCAGTGGCGATCTGGCCTGCCGGGATGAAGATGGCTATTACTGGTTTATTGGTCGTAGCGATGACGTTATTAAAACTGCCGGTCACCTAATAGGGCCTTTCGAAGTTGAAAGCATTTTACTGCAACACCCTGCCGTCGTAGAGGCTGCCGTCATCGGTAAGCCGGACCCGGTTGCCGGGGAAGTTATCAAAGCTTTTGTCGCGCTAAAGGATGGCTTCACTGCCGATGACGTACTACGTAAAGCCCTGCTGGGACATGCCCGTAAACATCTGGGCAGCGCTATCGCGCCGAAGGAGATTGATTTCCGCAATAATCTGCCAAAAACCCGCAGCGGTAAAATCATGCGCCGCTTGCTCAAAGCCCGTGAGCTCGGCTTGCCCGAAGGTGATATTTCGACATTGGAGAGTGATGAGAAATGACACAACCTGATAAGCCTCATATCAATCGTTCGCACCTGATTAAGTTACTGCAAGAGATGATCCGCATCCGGCGCTTTGAAGAGCGCTGCGCTGAACTTTACACCCAACAAAAAATTCGCGGTTTTCTTCATCTGTATATTGGTGAAGAAGCGATTGCAGTAGGTTGCAATCAGGCATTGGAGCCAGAAGACGCCCTGCTCTGCACCTACCGGGAACACGGCCATGCGCTGGCCCGTGGCTTATCTATGGCTGCGGTGATGGCAGAGATGTACGGTAAGCAATCCGGCTGCAGTGGTGGTCGTGGAGGTTCGATGCATCTGTTCGATAACTCGAAACGCTTCTATGGCGGCAACGCAATTGTTGCTGGCGGCCTGCCGCTGGCAGTGGGTCTGGCTTTGGCGGATAAGATGCAACAACGCAATCGTATCACCGCTTGTTTTTTTGGTGAAGGCGCTGCTGCTGAGGGCGAGTTTCACGAAAGTCTTAACCTTGCGGCCCTATGGAAGTTACCGGTGCTGTTTATCTGCGAAAACAATCTGTATGCCATGGGTACCGCACTAAGTCTGTCTGAATCTGAACAGGATATTTACCGTAAGGCCGAGGGCTATAAGATTCCCTCACTAGCTGTCGACGGCATGAATGTAGTTGCCGTTGAGGAAGCTGCACGTAACGCCTGTACTTCAATTCGAACCGCTGGAGGGCCGTTCTTTCTTGAATGCCGTACTTATCGTTTCCGGGCGCATTCGATGTTCGATAGCCAGCTTTACCGGGATAAAGCGGAGATCGAAACCTGGCGTGAGAAGGGCCCTATTGTTCAGCTTACTAACTGGCTGCGGGATTACCACCAACTACAGGATCCTGAGCTAGCGGAGATTGAGCAGGTGGTGGAAGACGAAGTCGAGGCTGCGGTCGTTACTGCCGAAAACGCCGATTTTGAAAAGGTCGCCACACTCACCCGGGATGTTTATACGGGAGGTAGCTCATAATGGCAGCCGATACAGAAACTATCAGTTATCGCGAGGCGGTTCGCCTGGCGTTGCAGGAAGCGCTACGGTCAGACTCCCGGGTATTCCTGATGGGAGAGGATGTCGGGCACTATGGTGGTTGTTATGCGGTCTCCAAAGGCTTGCTCGATGAATTCGGCGAGCAGCGGGTGCGTGACACTCCCCTATCGGAGTCTGGTTTTGTTGGCGCCGGGGTTGGCGCGGCTCTTGGCGGGATGCGCCCAATAGTAGAAGTCATGACCGTCAATTTTAGCCTGCTGGCACTGGATCAGATCGTCAATAATGCCGCAACAATTCGCCATATGTCCGGTGGGCAGTTCAGCGTGCCACTGGTTATTCGCATGGCGACCGGGGCAGGCAAGCAACTGGCAGCGCAGCATTCTCATAGTCTGGAGTGCTGGTATGCTCACGTGCCCGGACTTAAAGTGCTGGCGCCGGCGACGATAGCTGATGCCCGTTACATGCTTGCGCTGGCACTGGAAGATCCCGACCCGGTGGTAATTTTTGAGCACGTAATGCTGTACAACGAATTAGCGCCGCCACCTGTCGAAAGTGATCGCCTGCCGATGGATAAAGCCACCCTACGTCGCTCCGGCAATGATCTTACCCTGATCACTTATGGCGGCTCATTACCCAAGGTGCTGCAAGCCGCCGAACAGCTGTCACAATCAGGCATTGATGCTGAAGTTCTTGATCTGCGTTGCCTGCGCCCATTGGATACCACAGCGATAGTCGCTAGTGTCGCACGCACTCACAGAGTGGTTATTATCGATGAGGGCTGGCGCACCGGTTCACTGGCCGGAGAGATCAGCGCCATCATCATGGAGCAGGCGTTCTGGGAATTGGACGCGCCGGTGGTAAGGGTTTGCAGTAAAGAAGTGCCGATTCCCTATCCGGAGCATCTGGAGCAAGCGGTACTGCCTCAACCGGAAGACATTGTTAATGCGGCAAAGCAGTTGGCGGGGCTAGCATGAGCGAACTGACAATGCCCTCCTTTGGCGCCGACATGGACAGCGGTTTATTGCAGGAATGGCTGGTTAAGCAAGGCGACCCGGTCAGCAAGGGAGATATTGTTGCAGTTATTGAGACCCATAAAGGCGCGATTGATATGGAAGTGTTTCAATCCGGTACTGTCCGTGCTCTTTTGGTTGAGCCCGGCACAAGGGTCAAAGTCGGTATGCCGATCGCTGATATTGACGATGGAGCATCGGCCCCTGCTTCTGGCGCATCTGCATCAGAACCAGCGCCGCAGCATACCTCTGACAAAACAGCAGTATCAACGCCAGCGCTGCAACGTTCTCAGGATAGAGTAAAGGCATCCCCCCTGGCTCGTCGTCTGGCTGAAAATGCAGCTATTCCATTACAAGACCTGCAAGGTAGCGGGCCTGACGGGGCGATCATCGCCGTCGATGTTAATGCCGCTATCGCAGGTAGTGACCCCGGCGCTGCTGTACCAAAACCACCCGATAGATCCGCTATGCGTCAGGCTATCGATGCCGCCATGACCCGTTCGAACCGTGAAATCCCGCATTATTACCTTGCAACCACCATCGATCTGCAAGCGGCGTCACAGTGGCTGGCGGCGTTTAACCTTGAGCAAGAGCCCGATCAGCAACTATTGATCACCGTACTACTGCATAAAGCGGTTGCGGTGGCTTTGCGTGATAATCCTGAATTCAATGGTTTCTACATCGAGAATCATTTTCAACCCTCGCCTGATATTCATCTGGCTACCGCAATATCCCTGCGTGGTGGCGGCCTGATCACCCCGGCAATCAGATATGCAGACCAGCTTACTCTGCCTGAAATGATGGACAAAATGCGCGATCTGACCTTACGGGTGCGACGCGGCGGCCTGCGTAGTTCCGAAATGAGCGATGCAGGCATCACTGTCTCTGGTATGGGTGAGCGGGGTGTCGAAACAGTGTTTGGCGTAATCTATCCGCCACAGGTAGCCATCATCGGCCTTGGTAAACCTGAGTTACGGCCCTGGGTGATCGATAATACTGTGCAAGCCAGGTTACTGGTTAATATCTCGCTGGCGGCAGACCATCGGGTCAGCGATGGTCGACAGGGGGCAAAGCTTCTGCGCTCTATTAACAAGCTTTTACAGCAACCAGAATGTTTATAGAGAGTATGAAGCACTAATTTTTAACCGGATATATAGGGAATCCTTATGAATCGCTCTGAGCTACAACAGTTTATATTCCAGGAGATAGCCAACATAGCACCGGAGATCGAGCCCGATATGGTTGATATCGATGAAGATCTTCGTGAAGAGCTGGATATCGACTCTATGGATTTTATGATTCTGACGGTTGCTCTGGGTAAGCGGTTGGGAATCTCTATCCCTGATACCGACCACCACCTGCTTAACAGTATTAATAATTTGCTTAACTATCTGGATAATAAGCTACAGGAATAAAGCGATCGTACATCTGAGGCCGGAAACCACGATCAGAGAAGCCTATAAACAAGTCCTGATTCAGCGCCATGGGCTATGAATGGCAAATTTCATCTTGCATCCGCAAGCAATACGCCGCTTGAGTACTCCAAGCCTGTAGAGCACAAATATAGCCTGTTCGCAGGCTTCTGAACTCATTCTAGGATAGATCGCCTGAGTTTCAGCACCGCCAATACCCTCTTTCGCTACACAATCACATAAAAGCACAGTAAAGTGGCGTTCGTTTTTCAAAACCTGAACTCTACGAATTATGAACAATATAAAACTTCAGTCTGCTTTCTTTAATCTACGTAACAATAAGTTCTTTGAGCTCTTTGTTGTCTCTATCATTATTTTCTCTGCACTGGTTATCGGCGCCAAGACTTACGACATACCCGCTGACGTACTAATGCTGATTGGCTGGCTTGATACAGGAATTACCTTTTTCTTTCTGGCCGAGATAACCGTGCGCTTTATTGGTGAGCCAGAGAAGAAGCGCTTTTTTGCCAATGCCTGGAACCTGTTTGATACCCTGATTGTTGTTATTAGCCTGATACCAGTTGAAGATAGTGAGATGGCGTTAATCGGGCGTCTTATCCGTATTTTCCGGGTATTGCGTATGGTCTCTATCATTCCTGAGTTACGTTTACTGCTTAACTCTCTGATTAAGGCGCTGCCTCAGCTCGGCTATGTGATCTTGCTGATGTTTATTATTTTCTATATCTATGCCGCGGTTGGTGCTTCGTTTTTTGGTCAGATTAATGAGGTGCTCTGGGGTGATATCAGCATCGCAATGCTAACCCTGTTCCGGGTGATGACATTTGAAGACTGGACCGATGTTATGTATGAAACCATGGCCGTGTATCCATTTAGCTGGCTGTTCTATCTGACCTTCATTTTCCTGACAACCTTTGCTTTTCTGAATATGGTTATCGGCATTGTTGTAAGTGTAATGGAGGGCGAGCATGCGGATGAAGAACGGGCTAAAGCGCTTGAAGAAGGCACGCCAACCATAGAAACATTGCACAATGAAATCATGGAGTTAAAAGAGCTTATTAAGAAATCTAATTAAGCTGTAATAGATTTTACTAATAGGGCCTTTTAGGCTGTATTTCTATTCTAGGGGAAGCTAGCTTCCCCTCTTTTCAGGGTTTCTTTTACCTTCTTCGTCCCTACTCTTCGCTTATGCTAAATCGCTGATACAGGGTGGCCATGAGCCAGGCGGGACCAATCAATAGAAACTGCAGATCTTTCAAAAACGAGGGTTTTCTCCCTTCAATATAATGCCCAATAAACTGCCCTATCCATGCGGGTATAAATATCATCAATGCCACTTGCCAGAGAGGCATCTCTATATGCTTTTCCGCCAGATAACAGAGCGTCAGACAAAATGCATTAAACAGCATCATTCCTATTCCCAGCTTCGGAGATAAAGTCAGGTAATAAAGGGCTATCGGTATACTTAGCACTATTGCAGCATTGATACCCGGGCTAAGCGAGACAGTCCAGAGCAGCGCTGTAATCGCAATAAATATCAGCGGTACCATGATCCAGTGTATTAGCTTATTAATCGGGTGCTGATGGTTTTTCCCGTACTCATCTAATAGCTGCTGCAGATGTTTAGTGGGCATTCTGTCAGATCCTTTTATGCTTTGATCTCTAATATAGCGATCAACCGCATAACTACATTAACCCTGCCGCTTGTTTTTAATAGCATTTGCACTCACATAAAAACTATAATATGTATTATGTACTATTAATACACGCCGGTTTTGTAAGCAGGTCCGCTTTACATCGACATCAAACAAAACTAATATACTGTATATATATACAGTATAGCGATTTTTCTATGCAGCTCTCAATTATCGGACGCTACCTGCGCCCTCCCTTTCAAATAGCACCGCCGCTGTTTCAGTCATGTGTTGCTGCAGGCTTCCCTTCGCCTGCACAGGACTATATCGAGCGTACGCTGGATCTTAACGAACTCTGTATCCAGCATCCGGCAGCGACCTATTTTGTTCGGGCCGAAGGAAGCTCTATGCTGCAGGTTGGTATCTTTTCAGGCGATATCCTGGTGGTAGACCGGGCACTAAAGCCCAGCCACGGAGATATTGTTATCGCCTGTATTGACGGTGAATTTACCGTGAAAGAGCTCTGTACCCGACCGGCAATGAAATTAGTCGCCCATAATCCGGCATATCCTCCCATCAGTATTGATGAGGGAATGACGCTGGAGTTGTTTGGCGTAGTCACTACGGTTATTCACTCACTGAGCCGGCGTTGACGATGCCCACCTCTCCTCTGTATGCCTTGGTGGACTGTAATAATTTTTATGCCAGCTGTGAGCGCCTGTTTCGCCCGGACCTGAAAGACCGCCCTATCGTAGTGCTATCTAATAATGACGGCTGTATCGTGGCGCGTAGTGCTGAGGCCAAGAAACTGAATATCAAGATGGCGGTGCCCCTGCATCAGGTACAGGAGATAATCGATCGGGAAAACATCGCTGTCTTTTCCTCTAACTATGCACTGTATGGCGATATCTCTGCCCGGGTAATGACGATTCTGGAGCAGGAAGCCCCCTCGATTGAAGTTTACTCGATCGATGAAGCTTTTCTTGATCTCTCGGGCCTGTCTACACACCACTCCCTGACGGACTACGGAATCCGAATCAGGCGACGAGTACAGCAGGATAGTGGTATTCAGGTCTGCGTGGGTATTGCCCCAACAAAAACCCTGGCAAAGCTGGCGAACCATGGCGCTAAACAATACCCGGCCACCCAGGGGGTGGTTGATCTGAGTGATCGACAGCGACAGCGACGACTACTTAAACTGCTGCCGGTACGCGAGGTCTGGGGAGTGGGACGACGTATTGCTCAGCGTTTACAGCTACAGGGAATTAATACCGCTCTGGAACTGGCTGATTGTGATCCGGCCTGGATTCGCAATCATTATTCGGTCACATTAGAGCGTACCGTACGGGAACTAAACGGCTTATCCTGTCTGGAGTTTGATCAGCAGCCCCCGCCCCGACAACAAATACTCTGCAGCCGCTCATTTTCTAAACGTATAACCCGATATCAGGATATGCACTCGGCTATCACGCAATACTGCGCCCGGGCGGCAGAAAAGCTTCGGGAGCAAGACGGTCTTGCACGACTTGTCAGCGTCTTTATCCGTACCAACCCACACAGCCAGTCTGATCCTTTTTACAGTAATAACGCCTGTCGACTGCTGCCCGTTCCCAGCGCTGATTCACGTCTGCTGTGTCAGACCGCCCTGCAGTTGTTAAAAACCTTATGGAAGCCTGATTACCGATATATGAAAGCAGGTATCGTCTTATCCGATCTGTATCAACCGGGCTGCTTTCAGCCAACGCTGTTTGATCATACAGAATCAGTGTCAGCTAAACGGCTAATGCAAACGATGGATCTGATTAATAACAGTGGTCGCGGTCAACTTCGATTTGCCGGTGAGATGCTGGGGAGCGGCTGGCAGATGCAGCGTAATCACCTGTCACCCGCCTATACAACCCGCTGGGATCAGCTACCTATAGCGAGAATATAAAAGAACAATAAGATCAACTATTTAATAGTTAATTATAATGTATATAATTAATTAAATTAAGGAAATACAACCGGAGTATCACTGTCTTTCCAGGGGCTATATTTGCGCATAATCTGACTGAATAATTCAGACTCAATATAATAATCCAGCCAGCGCTGCAATTTTGGATACGGTGCTGAATAAAACCAGTCACGGTCTACATGAGCAAATTGCCGAATAAAGGGGAATATCGCAATATCCGCCAGACTTTCACTATCACCACTCAGAAAGGCTGATTGCTGCAATAGGCGCTCTAGCTTTACCAATGTCACCTCACACTGTTCACGGTAGTAACTTTGCGGGTGACCGGGATGGCGATCTGCATATTTATAGCGATCCAGATGTTGCTTAAAAACAAAATCATTCTCCTGTATCAGCCCTTCGATTTGCCATAACAGATCCGGATTATCAGCAGCCAGCCAGTTATGGGGATCATTACTGCGCAGCGCCCAGCGCATAATATCCCGGCTTTCATCAATTACCCTGCCTTCAGGCCGAATTAATACCGGCACCGTGCCTTTAGGTGAAGCCTCAAGCATCGCTGCCGGCTTATCTTTGAGCACCACTTCACGCAATTCAACCTGAAGACCACTGCCTGCAATAGCAAGACGCGCTCGCATGGCATAAGGGCAGCGACGAAAAGAGTAAAGTATCGGAAGATGACGAGTCATAACAGAAATAATCCAAAAGCATTAATCGGGCAAAGTGTACCGGTTTATCTGTAGAAGTCACTTTTCTCCGCCACTTACTTATGCAACTATGCGCGCCATACAGACAACATTTAGGAATGGCAGTGGAATTACTTAATCTGGATTGTCAGGGACACAGCTTGCGCCTGGAAGGTTCAATGGCCGGCTGGCAGTTGTTATTCTGGAATAACACACCGGTATCCCGTCGGGACGCGGTCGAAGATTTCAACGGTTCCAGCGAGCATAGTTTTGAGCTGCAGAATGAACAGGGAGAAGCCATTCCCTGCCGCCTGGAAACAGAGATAGAATGGCACCCGCTACAGATAAGCTATCGCTTTCTTATTGCAGACCAGCTAGTGATGGACGGTGGCCATGGTCGTGAACAACTGGAGCAACAGGTGCCTCAGGCGCCAATAAAGCAGGACAAACCAAAGTTAAGCATTATCGGGCTTGGCGCACTGGGCCTGAAACTGCTGAAAAGTGCCAAAGTTATCAAAGCGGTCATGGCCGGCGCGAGTGTTGCGGCCTACTCCTGGTTTTTCTCTTTACCCTTTGCACTGGCACTTATTTTCTGCCTGGTCATACATGAATATGGCCATATCAGAGCGATGAAGCACTTCGGCCTGCGCACCAAAGGGATATATCTGATCCCCTTTGTTGGTGGACTGGCTCTTAGCGACGAGCGTATTAATACTCGCTGGCAGGATGTCACTATCGCTCTGATGGGCCCCTTCTTTGGCCTGGGACTGTCCCTGCTTAGCCTGATCGCCTACTGGTTCACCGGCTCAATGTTTTTTGCCGGATTAAGCGCCTTCAACGCTTTGTTAAACCTGTTTAACCTGCTACCCGTTTTGCCATTGGACGGTGGTCATATTTTAAAAAGCATCGCCTTCTCTATGCACTCATTAGCCGGCTTAATTCTATGCGGCACCGCTATCGCAGCGGGTATCTGGCTGAGTTACACCTTTGGTCTGGCACTACTGGGCTTTCTGTTATTGGTCGGTAGCATCGAGATTTTCTTTGAATGGCGCGGTCGACATCACAGCCTGCTCCTGCCTCTGGATCGATACGGACAGATTTTTTCTGCCGTATGGTATCTGGCAACCGTTATGGGGCTGGTCGGTATTATCTGGTATTTCAGCGGCATGGGCGATGCTCTGCTGGGGCTTCCGTTACAAATCCTGCAAAGCTAAACTATAGATAATCGAACTAACGAGTCAGATTGATGAGCGATAAGGTAGTTGATATCAGCAGTAAGCGGGATCAAAACCGGCATAAGCGCAAAGAAAAGCGTATGGATGAGATGAAAGGCCGGTTTGAAAAAGCGCTTCCAACGGAAGAAAACGATCCTAAACAAAAACTACTGAATATCTTTAAAAAGAAGCCCAGGAAATAACAAAAACAGCCTCTCCACTCCGGTTTTTAAGGCATATAGCTGCTCTGGGTTATACTGATTTTAAGTGTAACCGATCAGGATTTGCCGATGCTTCAGCTTCTCGAAACCTTAGGTAGCCGCCTGGCTCGCTACCTTTCTGATCCCCGAAATGAGCCGCAACACGTAGCCACCAGCTCACCTGAAAAGCTGGCCAGCTGCATCCGCAAGGGGGATGTACTTCTGGTTGAAGGTACTAGCCGGATCAGTACGACTATCAAGTACCTAACCCAATCCACCTGGTCACACGCGGCTATCTGTATCGGCCATGCGCTTGATTCACCTGATACCGGCGGTAGCGCAAGAACGCTGATGGAAGCTGATGTGAATGATGGGGTTCGGGCGGTACCTCTGAGCCATTATTATGATCAGCACACCCGGCTCTGTCGGCCCATTGGACTGACAGAGACCGAGATAGACCGAATGATTCAGTTCCTGATAGCGCGGTTAGGAGATCAATACGACCATAAAAATGTTTTTGACCTGGCCCGCTATCTCTTTCCAACGCCACCGGTACCGGTAAGTTGGCGACAAAAAATGCTCCAACTGGGAAGCGGCGATCCTACGCGAGCGATCTGCTCATCCCTTATTGCTGAAGGCTTTCAGTCGGTACACTACCCAATTTTACCTTCAGTAACCCAAACCGAGGTGAACGGCGTGATTACAGCCCGGTATTATCGTCAGCATCATTCCTTTTTTTCACCCCGTGACTTTGATGTATCGCCCTACTTTAAAGTGATCAAGCCGATGGTTGAAGGCGGCTTCGATTATCAGAACATCCTGTGCTGGGGTGACGCCGAAGAATAAAAAAGGCAGCCTGAGCTGCCTTTTCCATTATTTGCACCGCCTGTTATTGATTAGCCGGCAGTACAGTACTGACCACTTCGCCGAAGCCGATGCGGGCAACACCCTCTTTTTCACACCAGCCACGCATAACAACAGCATCGCCATCTTCCAAAAAGGTACGCTGCTCGCCATTAGGCAAAGCAAAAGACTCTTTACCGCCACGGCTCAGCTCCAGCAAAGACCCACCCTCTTCATGCTCGGGTCCGGACTGAGTTCCGCTCCCCAGGAAGTCACCAGGGCGCATGTTACAGCCATTAACCGTGTGATGAGCAACCATCTGAGCGACGGTCCAGTAGGAATGGATAAAGTTAGATTGCGAGACTTTGACAGGCGCCTCTTTACGAATACGCATCGCTTCGGTCTGCAACAGTACTTCTAACTTAATATCCAGGGCTCCTTCCGCGCTGTTCTGCTCTGATGACAGATAAGGCATTGGCTGAGGATCTGCAGGATCACGGCTGAACTCAGCACGATACGGCGCCAGTGCTTCAGTAGTGATTATCCAGGGCGATACAGTTGAGGCAAAGTTTTTCGCCAGAAATGGCCCCAATGGCTGATACTCCCATGCCTGAATATCACGGGCAGACCAGTCATTAAACAGGCACAGGCCAAACACATGCTCATCACTGTCATCCAGTATAATTGGCGTCCCGAGATCGTTACCTTTACCTATGTAGATGCCCACCTCCAGCTCGTAATCCAGGCGCTTACAAGGGCCAAAGCTTGGCTCAGCGGCATCCGGTGCTTTCGTCTGACCGCAAGGACGTTTGAATTCCTGACCTGAAACATCGATAGAAGAGCTACGGCCGTGATAACCGATCGGTACCCATTTATAGTTAGGCAGTAGCGGGTTATCCGGACGGAATAACTTACCAACACGTGTAGCATGGTGCACAGAGGTATAAAAATCGGTGTAATCACCAATAGTACAAGGCAGGCTGAACTCTACTTCAGCCTGAGGGATAAGACAGCTCTCCAGGGAGCTTTGCTCTGCAGCTCCCTCACGCAGCGCCCGGGACAGAGCCAGCCGTAATGCCGACCATACAGGCTGCCCCATAGACATAAAATTGTTCAGGGTAGGCTCAGCACAAGCCGCAGCACCTATCGCAGCTTCGCCATTAAAAAGCCCCTGAGCCGCCGCCAGGTCCACAACCTGATCACCAATAGCCACGCCGCCGCGGAATGCTTCGTCACTATTCTTACGCCGAAACTCAGCAAACGGCAGATTCTGGATTGTGAAATCAGTATCGGTAGCATTAGCAGAGCTCACCCAGCTCCGTAGCTTCAGGTCATGGGTTTCATTCAGTGCAGGCATAGTTAAATCTCTGTTTTTATGTTCTTTATTATATGCAGGTCTTATTGGCTCTTTATCCGGTTGTCAGCAATACGATGAAACTGCGTTGTGGCAATCATGCTGCAACAGCAATATTAGGGATAATGTACAACAGTATCAGGATTTGGATAGTGCCAATTAAAACGCTATTAAAGTGCTAGATTACTAGAACTCCGACTATCTTCAATTCGATAATACTAAATATATTAATTCCAATTAGTAAATAATAATTTTAACGCATATCAATAACGCTTTGATTAAATGACAAACGCCTACTATCTGTTGGGAATTATGGTATTTTTCAGTATTCAAAATGCAATAAATACGTGCCACAAGCATTAGATGAACTAACGGATATAGTGAGAATGCAGTACTCTCTGGTCACGCTCGATAAAATATGTAACGTCGATGTGCTAAACGCCCAGCCGACCGACTCAGTTCCGGCTATTTTACAGCGCATGCGCAGCGCTAAAGTCAGCTCAATGGTTATCGTTGAGCAAAACATCCCTATTGGCATTATTACGGAAAGAGATATTGTTCGTCTGGTCGCTCAATCGGGTCAGAAGCTCACAAGCCTCTGCGCAGAACAGATAATGACTGCGCCGGTAAAAACCCTGCCATACAACTTTGAGTTTGAGCAAGCCTATGAACTGATGCAGCAAGAGCAGCTTCGACACATAGTGGTTACCGACCAAACAGGCGGTATGTACGGTATTGTTACTGAAACTGATTTTGTTCAAAACCTGGGGTTTGAATATCTGGCTGAGGCCAAGTCAGTCGAATCGGTCATGGAAAAGACTGTTATTTTTATCACCTCAGACAGCAGCCTCGCTAAAGCATTTAAACTCATGAATGAGTGTAAAATAAGCTGTGTAATTATCGGCAGCGAATCGTGCGCTGAAGGCATACTCAGTGAACGGGATCTGGTACGGCTTCTGGATGATAAGGTAGACCTGGAAACGAGTCAGGCCGGCGATTACATGAGCTCCCCGGTCACCAGCATTGTCGTCGATGCCTCGTTGCTGGAGGCCAGAAGGCTGATGCAGGAACAGCATATCCGACGGCTCACAGTAACCAACAGTCAGGAGCAGATCATAGGCCTGCTAACCCGACAGAATATGATAGACCGGATGCAGTCTCATTTTATTGGCCTGATGCGGGATGCGATAGAAAGCCTGAACCAACAACTGCAGAACAGCCGGTATAAGGTAACCCATTATCGGGGTTACTTTGAAAACTCCCCTCTTGCTTACCAGTCACTGGATAGTCAGGGACATTTTGTTGAAGTTAATGCCTGCTGGCGAGAGCTGTTGGGCTATCAGAGTGCAGAAATCATAGGGTCATCCTTTAAAGCGATTCTGAGCGACGGCGACGCCGACCGTTTTGATAAATGCTTTAATCTCTTTAAAACTACCGGAAAAATATCAGACGCAATCTATCGCCTGAATACCAAAGCCGGAAACGAAATTGAAATCCAGTTCGACGGTCAGATAGTCAGGGATGATAAAGGTAACTTCATTCAGACCCACTGCTTACTGACCAACCTGACAGAGCAACGTCAGCTGGACTCTCAATTGCGGGTATTCAGACAACTGATCGATAGCAGTAATGATGCCCTGCTGGTACTGGATGCACAAAGCGCTCAGGTACTGGATATGAATCAGGAAACCTGTCGCTACCTGGGTTATTCCCGGGAAGAGTTACTACAGATGCAGGTAATGGATTTTAACGACCTAATTCCGACTATTGAGCAGTGGCATAGCAAAAGAGAAGAGATCCGAAAAAGCAATGAGGGCATAGTTTTTGAAGCCACTCATCGTACTCGTACGCAGAAAGATATTCCGGTTGAGATAAGCTCAACCATGCTGGAAATAAACGGCCGGGAATTGATTATCTCGACCGTCCGGGATATCACAGAAAGAAAGCGGGCCGAACTGCGCTCGAAGGAAGAGAGCCAGTTCTTACAGAGCGTTATCGATTGCATTGGCGATCCGGTGATGGTGATAAACACAGATCATCAGGTTATTAAGGCAAACCGGGCGGCAATCGACTACTACTTTGAGGGCAAGTCTGAAGGCAATAAACGCTGCTACGAATCAGTCCATGCCTGCTCAATGCCTTGCAATAGAGTAGGCGTACAATGTCCACTCGATGAAGTATCCCAAACCCGTCGCTCTACAAGGATTATTCATGAACATAAAAATAAAGCCGGTGAGCAGCGAACGTTTGAGTTAATGGCCAGTCCGTTATATGACTCCGATGGTGAAATTACCGGCATAGTCGAATCCAGTCGGGATATAACCGATCACATAGATATACAAAAAGCCCTGCGCGAAAAAGAAAAAAGCCTGGATCACCTGGCCCACCACGATCCACTCACTCAGCTACCTAACCGCTTACTCTTTACTGACCGGCTAAATCAGGCTCTGAGGGCCGCGAAGCGAAATAATAGCGGCGTTGCACTGCTGTTTATTGATCTGGACGAATTTAAAGAGATTAATGATAGCTTTGGTCACAATCTGGGAGACCGCTTGTTACAACAGGTATCCCTGAGACTTCGAGAACAAGTTCGGGACAGCGATACTATCGCCCGGCTTGGCGGAGATGAGTTTACCGTGATCAGCACTGATCTGAATCGCCCAGAAGACGCAGCCATTGTTGCGCAAAACCTGCTGGATGCATTTAAGGAGCCGGTACAGATAGAGCAACAACGCTTTCATGTTAGCCTGAGTATCGGCATCAGCCTTTTTCCCGAAGATGCTGACACATCAGAAGCGTTAATTCGTAACGCTGATACCGCTATGTATCGGGCTAAAGCCTCAGGTAAGAATCGTTACGACTTCTATACCCAGGATATGACCGATCAGGCATTTGAACGGGTACTGATGATAAGCGCACTGCGCAATGCGATAGAGCAGGAACAGTTTGTGCTGCACTACCAGCCGCAGATAGACCTGCGTACCAATAAAATTGTCGGCGCAGAAGCCCTGATCCGCTGGCAGGACAGTTCGTTAGGACTAATAGAGCCAGAACGTTTTATCCCCATGGCAGAAAAGAGCGGTCTGATCCGGGACATTGATCTCTGGGTGTTAAATACAGTGTGTAGCAATATTGTCAGTTGGCAGAAGCAAGGTTATAAACTACCCCGTATTTCGATCAACATTTCAGCCCGCCACTTCGGCTCCAACTCACTTGCCAGTGAAGTAACAGAGATACTTAAGCGCCATAACTGCGATAGCGAAATGATAGAGCTGGAGGTAACCGAAAGCGTCATTCTTAGCAATCCCGGCCGAGCCAGCTACGAGTTAAAGCAGCTGAGAGAGATGGGTATTCATCTGGCCATTGATGATTTTGGTACCGGCTACTCTTCGCTGAGTTATCTTAAAGCCCTCCCCCTGAATCGTCTTAAAATCGATCGTTCGTTTATTAGTGATATCCCTGAAGATAAAGATGATCAGGCGATCTCCCGCTCAATTATTGCACTGGCGGGCAGCCTCGGCCTTGAGGTTATGGCCGAAGGAATGGAAACCGAGTTGCAACGTGAATTTCTTATCGAAGAAGGTTGCAATTTTGCCCAGGGCTTCTTATTCAGTAAAGGTGTAGAAGAGAATACCTTTCTCAACTTATTGCAGCAGCATTAGGGAACCAGTGAATAAGTCAATTTACTGTCCACTGAGAAAGTCTTGGACTTATTCGCTGATTCCCTAGCCTACCACCGGTGATAATCGTACTATCTGCAGCTTAGTTATCAGAGGTAAGCAGATGAAGACGGTACTTATCACCGGCTGTTCCAGCGGCATTGGGCAGCATGTAGCCTTAGGCTTACAGCAGCGTGGCTATAACGTTTTAGCCACCGCCCGCAAACAGGCAGATGTTGAGGTCCTGCAACAGCAAGGCCTTAACGCAGCTCAACTTGATCTGGATAGTTCTGAATCAATTCAACAGGCGATGGCCTGGGTTAAACGAGAGATTGAACATGCTTCAGCCGGTGAGCTCTATGGCCTGTTTAATAACGGCGCATACGGTCAGCCTGGCGCTATCGAAGACCTGAGTCGCAATGTTTTAAGACAACAACTGGAAACCAATCTGTTAGGCTGGCACGAACTGACCTGTGCTGTACTACCGCTTATGCGCCACCAGGGCTATGGCCGTATTATCCAGAATAGTTCGGTACTGGGGCTGATAACACTTCGTTTTCGCGGCGCCTACAATACCAGTAAATTCGCGCTTGAAGGCTACACTGATACCCTTCGACAGGAGTTGGACGGTACTGGTATTTATGTTTCTCTCATTGAGCCGGGCCCTGTTACCAGCAAGTTCAGAGTCAACGCATTCAAAGCCTTTCAGGACAATATCGATATTAAAGCCAGCCCGTTTCGCTCAACCTATGAAAAAGTAGAGGCGCGCCTGGCTAACGATCAGGACAGCGATGATATCTTCACTCTGGGCCCTGAGTCAGTTTTGAAAAAAGTACTGCATGCGCTAGAAAGTAAACGGCCTAAACCCCGTTATTACGTGACCTTTCCAACTTACCTATTTGGTTATCTGAGGCGCATACTGCCTACCCGGTTGCTTGATCTGATATTACTTAAAGTTTCCAGGTCGGAACATAAATAATCCTGCCCTAATAAACCTGTAATACGTTAAACAAAAAAAGGCAGCCAAAGGGCTGCCTAAAAAGCTAGGGTAATAGCTAAACCAGCAAATCCTGCTGCTGGCAAAGGGATAGCGTTTTAACTAACCAAGCCATTGCGGCCCATAATCTCCTGAATTTCAGGCAGAGATGCAGGGTCATCAATAGTTGATGGTACGGTGTAATCTTTACCATCAGCTATCTGACGTAACAGCTTACGTAGAATTTTGCCTGAACGGGTTTTAGGCAGGCGCTGCACCACAACAGCACGCTTAAAGCACGCCACAGCACCGATCTCTTTACGTACCATGGCCACCAGCTCAGCTTCAAGTTCAGCTTCTTCTAACTCGACACCGTTCTTCAGCAATACCAGACCGACCGGCTGCTGGCCTTTGAGTGGATCATTGATACCGATAACAGCACATTCTGCAACGGCCGGATGATCAGCAACAATCTCTTCCATCTCGCCGGTAGAAAGACGATGACCAGCAACGTTAATAACATCATCGGTACGGCCCATAATAAATACGTAGCCATCTTCATCTTTATAGCCACCATCACCGGAACTGTAATAACCCGGGAATTCAGACAGATAACCAGTACGGAAGCGCTCAAAATCACCCCATACAGTCGGCAGACAGCTTGGTGGCAACGGTAGTTTAAGTACGATATTGCCCTGCTCACCATTGGGTAACTCATTACCTTCATGGTCCAGTATCTGGACATTGAAGCCCGTCACAGGAACAGTAGATGAACCTGGCTTCGGCTCAAGGGTCTCAACTCCCGTCAGGTTGCCACAGATCGCCCAACCGGTTTCGGTCTGCCACCAGTGATCGATAACCGGCTTACCCAGAGTATCTTTCGTCCAGTGATAAGTAGGCGGATCAAGGCGTTCACCTGCCATGAAGACGGTTTCAAGCTTGCTCAGGTCATACTGTTTAAGCAGCTCGGAATCTGGATCTTCCTTCTTAATGGCCCGGAAAGCTGTTGGTGCGGCAAACAGAGCTTTAGCACCATATTCAGCACAGACACGCCAGAAAGCACCTGCATCCGGAGTACGGATCGGCTTTCCTTCGTAAACAACGGTTGTACAACCCGCTAGCAACGGGCCGTAAACAATATACGAGTGCCCCACCACCCAGCCAACATCAGAAGCCGCCCAGAACACATCACCCGGATCCATGTTGTAAATCGCTTTCATACTGTATTTAAGAGCGACCGCATGGCCACCATTATCACGCACAACGCCTTTAGGCTTACCGGTGGTGCCTGAGGTATAAAGAATGTATAAAGGATCGGTGGCTTTAACAGGGGTGCAGTCCGCAGGTTCTGCGGTTGCTACAGCTGTCGCCCAGTCCAGGTCACGACCTTCAATCATCGAAGCGACGGCCTGCTCACGTTGGAACACGATGCAGCTACTTGGCTTATGGGCAGACTTTTCAATCGCCTGATCAAGTAACGGCTTGTACTCAATAACTTTTGCTATTTCGATACCGCAAGACGCTGTCACTATAACCTTGGGTTCAGCATCATCAATACGTACTGCCAGCTCTTGCGGAGCAAAACCACCAAAGACAACAGAATGAATAGCACCAAGGCGAGCCACAGCCAGCATCGCAATTACCGCTTCAGCGATCATTGGCATATAGATAACGACACGATCGCCCTTCTCGACTCCCTGACTTTTCAGGACGCCAGCGAACTTAGCAACAGCATCGCGCAGTTCAGTGTAGGTATAACGTTGCTTAACATTAGTTACAGGGGAATCAAAGATCAGTGCATCCTGATCACCACGACCACTGTTCACATGGTGATCCAGTGCCAGGTAGGCGGTGTTCATTTCACCATCAGCGAACCAGCGATGGATACCATTATCATCTTTACTCAGGATGGTTTCAGGCTTCTTGAACCACTCAACCGCTTCGGCTTTTTCAGCCCAGAATGCTTCTGGTGTTTCGATCGATTTTTTATATTCGTCTATATAGGACATAGCACTGGCCCTTTGCTGTAACTGTTTTATGAGAATCAGTCAGGATGCATCCGCTTATAATTATTTTTAGTTCTACTAATGTTTTGCGGTACAGCCACTTAAGAGACCCTACTTTAACTGAGAAAAACACCAATTAAACTACTACAAAAGGCTAAATTGTCTACGATATGATAAATGTGAGCATGTTTTTTGAATAAAAGTGACGATTTGATCGAGATTTTAATACTGACGCAGATCAATTGTCGACAATCCTGAGTTTCACCCAATCGCTACTGACATTCGATTCAGGCATAAAAAAAGCTGCCATACGGCAGCTTTAATAAACAACCTGTCGCGGTAAATCAGTTACTTTCCTGAACCGCGATGCTGTTTTTAATACCGGTCATCAGATTTCGCTGATGAAGCTCTTCATCACTCACCCTATGAGCATCATTTTCATTCTTTGCATTTTCAAAGTAACACAAGGTCGGCTGATAGGTTTCAGCTTCCTGTTCGTTAACCTGAATATAAGAGCAGATAATCAGAAGGTCTCCCTTAGATGCCAGATGCGCGGCAGCGCCATTGACTGAGATAACACCACTGTTATCTTCTGCACGAATCGCATAGGTAGTAAAACGCTCACCGTTATTGATGTTATAGATATGTACCTGCTCGTACTCCTTAATGCCGGAGCGCTCAAGCAGAACACCATCGATAGCACAGGAACCTTCATAATGAAGTTCTGCATGGGTGACCGTTACTCGATGCAATTTAGCCTTCAAGAATGTTTGCAGCATATTTATAACCTGAATCTCTGTTTGCCGGTCAGTCCGGACTTTCCTTTATTCCGGTTGTCTTTTCTGTGCATATGAGCAGCGTAAGCATAACCGGCGTTTCCAGCTAATAACCTTGTGTTACCAGCACGATACAATTAGCCCGTAGGCATCGATCTACGTAAATAAACGACGATAAAACAAATCAGGTAAGCATATGGTTAACTTAAGTTATGTTTATACTTACTTTTTGTCGGGCGGCGCAATTGTACCAGCAAATCACAAAATATTAAGAGCTAAAATTAAGAACCTGCAATAAGAGCTATGCAGGACAATGTCCGTATATACCCTGTTCGCTGGTACATCAACTCCCTTATAACTGAATGAAATTAATAAATTTCATAGCTAAACCCTAATTTTATTCATACAGATATGAAGCTATCTCACCCAAAACTTTGATAATTGATATAAAATAGCCTGCTTTACAATAAGTTATGGGTAGGGAACCTGCGAATAAGTTCAGAGCTTATTATCAACATCCTTAGTCACCAGCATATAGGCCTCATCGTGTCAGCAGTCATCGCAGTCGATCAAACAGAACAGTTAAAGCAAGCCCTCTCAGAACGCATACTCGTTCTTGATGGCGGCATGGGTACCATGATCCAGGACTACAAGCTGGAGGAATCGGATTACCGCGGTGATCGTTTTGCTGATTGGCATATAGATGTTAAAGGTAATAATGACCTTCTGGTGCTGACTAAACCCGACATAATCCAGGCAATTCATCGCGCTTATCTCGACGCCGGCGCTGACATTATTGAAACTAATACATTTAATGCGACTTCCATTGCGATGGCTGATTACGGCATGGAATCGATCAGCCGTGAGATCAACCTTGTTGCGGCACAACTTGCTAAAGCAGCAGCCGATGAAGTAACCGCGAATAATCCTGAACGCCCACGTTATGTCGCGGGCGTACTTGGACCTACCAACCGTACCTGCTCTATTTCGCCAGATGTAAACGATCCTGGTTTCCGAAATGTCAGCTTCGATCAGCTGGTGGAAGCCTACACCGAATCGATGGATGGCCTGGTTAAAGGTGGTTCAGATATTATTCTGATTGAAACCATCTTCGATACCCTGAACGCCAAAGCCGCAATCTTCGCTGTGGATCAGTACTTCGAAGATAATAACCTGCGTCTGCCGGTTATGATTTCCGGCACTATCACCGATGCATCCGGCCGTACTTTATCCGGTCAGACTACTGAAGCGTTCTGGAACTCTGTGCGGCATATTAAACCGATCTCGATCGGTCTGAACTGTGCGTTGGGTCCGCAAGAGTTACGTCAGTATGTTGAAGAGCTCTCTCGTATTGCGGACACTTATGTTTCTGCCCACCCTAACGCCGGTCTGCCTAATGCCTTTGGCGGTTATGATGAAACACCGGCACAGATGGCGTCAGAAATTCGTGAGTGGTCTGAAGCTGGCTTCCTGAACATTATCGGCGGCTGCTGTGGTACTACCCCTGAGCACGTGACTGCGATGGGTAATGCAGCCAATGAACACCCGCCCCGCCAGATCCCTGAAATCAGTATTGAGTGTCGTCTGGCTGGCTTAGAGCCACAAAACATTAACAAGGATACTTTGTTTGTAAACGTTGGTGAGCGGACTAACGTGACTGGTTCCGCGATTTTCAAGCGTCTGATCAAAGAAGGCGACTATGAAACAGCTCTGGATGTTGCCCGTCAACAGGTTGAAAACGGCGCCCAGATCATCGATATCAATATGGATGAAGGCATGCTCGATGCTGAAGCTGCCATGGAACGTTTTCTTAAACTGATCGCCTCAGAGCCCGATATCTCCCGCGTGCCGATCATGATCGACTCATCTAAATGGGAAGTCATTGAAGCAGGCCTGAAGTGTATTCAGGGTAAAGGCGTAGTGAACTCTATCAGCCTGAAAGAAGGCGAAGAGAAGTTTATCCAACAGGCAAACCTGCTGCGCCGCTACGGAGCAGCAGTGGTTGTTATGGCCTTTGATGAAACCGGACAGGCCGATACTGTTGAGCGTAAAAAAGAGATCTGTGCCCGCTCCTATAAAGTGTTAACTGAAACAGTTGGTTTTCCCCCGGAAGACATCATCTTCGATCCAAACATCTTTGCGGTAGCGACCGGTATTGATGAACATAACAATTACGCGCTGGACTTTATTCAGGCGACCGGCTGGATCAAGCAGAACCTCCCTTATGCGATGATTTCAGGTGGTGTCTCTAACGTATCGTTCTCCTTCCGGGGTAATAACCCGGTGCGGGAAGCGATTCACTGTGTATTCCTTTACCATGCGATTCAGCAAGGCATGGATATGGGTATCGTTAACGCCGGCCAGCTGGCGATCTATGATGACCTGCCGGAAGAACTGCGTGTTGCTGTTGAAGCGGTAATCCTCAACACCTCAGACGAAGCCACTGAAAACCTGCTGGCGATCGCAGAGAAATACCGTGGTGACGGCGCTAAAGCAGAAGAAGTTACCCAGGAATGGCGCAACCTGCCCGTGAAAGAGCGACTTTCTCACGCACTGGTTAAAGGTATTGCCGAGTTTATCGATACTGATGTCGAGGAAGCCCGTCAACAGTTTGATCGCCCGATTGAAGTGATTGAAGGCCCTCTCATGGACGGCATGAGCATCGTAGGTGATCTGTTTGGCGCCGGTAAGATGTTCCTGCCTCAGGTTGTTAAGTCGGCCCGGGTAATGAAGAAAGCGGTAGCTTACCTGATGCCGTTTATCGAAGAAGAGAAGCAAGGTGCACCCGGCGGCAGTAACGGTAAAATTCTGATGGCTACCGTTAAAGGCGACGTGCATGATATCGGCAAAAATATTGTAGGCGTAGTACTGCAATGTAATAACTACGAAATTATCGATCTGGGCGTAATGGTATCGGCAGAAACGATTCTGCGAACTGCCCGGGAAGAAAATGTCGATATCATCGGTCTGTCCGGACTGATCACACCGTCCCTTGATGAGATGGTGCATGTGGCAAAAGAGATGGAGCGACAAGGCTTTGATATCCCGCTAATGATCGGTGGTGCAACCACCTCAAAAGCCCATACGGCAGTGAAGATCGATCCGGCATTTAACCGCGATCAGGTGGTGCATGTTACTAACGCTTCCCGCGCTGTTAACGTTGCCAGCACCCTTCTTTCCAAAGAAAGAAAACTACCTTATATCAAAGAGATACAGGATGATTATGAAGCAGTGCGCGAACGCCACGCGGAGCGCATGACTCAAGCGCGCAGAGTCAATCTGGAGCAAGCCCGGGCCAATAAATTCAACATCGACTGGAGCGACTATACCCCGCCCGTTCCAGCACAGTCGGGCACCCGGGTATTTGAAGATATCGACCTGAATGAGTTAAAAGACTATATCGACTGGACGCCGTTTTTCCATACCTGGGAACTGGCAGGCCGTTACCCGCGCATTCTTACCGATGAGGTTATTGGTGAAGAAGCAACCCGCCTGTTTAACGATGCTCAGCTGATGCTAAACGATATTATTGATAACAAAAAACTACAGGCAAAAGCCGTTCTGGGCTTATTCCCTGCCAACAGTGTTAATCATGATGATATCGAACTTTATACAGATGAGTCTCGCTCTGAAGTGCTAACCACCCTGCACCACCTGCGCCAGCAGGTTGAAAAGACCGACGGTAAGGCCAATATGTGCCTGACAGACTTTATCGCTCCTAAAGAGAGCGGTAAGGCTGATTACTTCGGAGCATTCGCTGTAACGGCAGGTATCGGTGATCAGGCAATGATCGACGCCTATGAAGCAGATCACGACGATTATCACAGCATCATGGTGAAAGCACTGGCTGACCGTCTGGCAGAAGCGCTGGCGGAATACATGCATGCCCGCACCCGTCGCGAGTTCTGGGGTTACGCTGCAAATGAAGGCCTGAATAACGACGATCTGATCAAGGAAAAGTATCAGGGTATCCGCCCTGCGCCTGGCTACCCAGCCTGCCCTGAGCACACCGAGAAAGACAGGCTTTGGCAACTGCTTGATGTAGAAAGCCAGATCGGTATGGCCCTGACTGACAGCTACGCAATGCTGCCAACCGCTTCTGTCAGTGGCTGGTACTTCAGCCATCCTCAATCACAGTACTTCGGTGTTGCCAAAATCGGCGAAGACCAGGTTGAATCGTACGCTCAGCGCACAGGAATGGAAAAGTCTGTAGCAGAACGCTGGCTATCCCCTAACCTGGGCTACGAGCCAGAAGAGGGTTGATTACAACGCTGCCATAAAAAAAACCGCCTTTTGGCGGTTTTTTTATTTCAGATTCCAGTGGTTAGTACCCAGCAAGCGCATCTGCCGCTGAATCCAGCTACTACGCTGCCAGACATAATTACTGGGTTTAGCAGCACTCATTCGATAAGGGTTTGGCAAAACAGCCGCCAGTCGCGCCGACTGTGAGCGACTAAGCTGTGCAGCGGGTTTGTTGTAAAATGCCTGACTGGCAGCCTCGACGCCATAAATACCCGGCCCGAACTCTACAATATTGAGATAGACCTCTAAAATTCTTGGCTTATCCCACAGCAGCTCCATTAGCAAAGTGAAGCCAGCTTCTATCCCTTTTCTGAAATAACTTTTGGCCGGCCAGAGAAACAGGTTTTTTGCGGTTTGCTGGCTCAGTGTGCTGGCACCGCGCACGGCTCCACCTGAATTATTACTGGTGATCGCCTTTGAAATAGATACCAGATCCAGCCCCCAATGACTCGGGAACAATTGATCCTCTGCTGCAATAACTGCTAACTGCATTGATGGTGATATCTTATCTAAAGGCACCCACTCATGGCTGCTTTGGCTTGGATAGCTTACCGGCGGTGACATTTCACGCTGCAATTGCCACATCCAGATCGACGGATCGATAAAACGCAACGCCAACACCAGTAATACTGGTACAGCGATAGCGAACAGCATGGAATAAATTAGCCATTTACGAACCGAAAAGCGGACAACCATTAAGCAAGAACCATCTGACAGTAGACACCTACAACTTTAGAGATGCTGAATCATACCGAAAACTGACTACTTTTTGAACAGCTATAAAAGCCTGCTGATAAAGGTCGCTGAGTATGATTAACTAAACAAAGCCACCAATAAGCAGGGTTATTAAAAGGTGTTACCGTATTAAGCTACCTCAGATGGGTGTTTGTGTGCTGACTTTTACCAGGAACAACTATGGCAATTAATCTGGAATCCGTATTAGTAATAGGCGTATCCAGCCGGGCGCTTTTTGATCTCGAGCATGAGAACGATATCTACCAGCAACAGGACATCGACGCTTATCGGCGTCATCAGCTTGATCAGGAAGAAGTACTGTTACAAAAAGGCACCGCCTACCACCTGGTTGAAAGCTTGTTAAAACTGAACCAATTATCGGATGAAAGGCTGGTAGAAGTTGTAGTAATGTCCAAGAACAGCCCGGATACCGGCCTGAGAGTTCTGAAAGCAATACAACATTACGGACTGGATATCAGCCGCTCTGCCTTTACCGGCGGTGAATCGCTGGCCCCTTTTCTCAGCTCTTACTCAGTTGATCTGCTGCTCACCAGACATCAGGATGACGCACAGGTCGCTATAGATACTGACAACTGCGCTGCCGCTCTCATCTATGACCCGCCGGAAAGCTACCAGCCTGATCAGGACAAGATACGCATCGCCTTTGACGCCGACGCGGTCATCTTTTCAGACGAATCTGAGTACATTTACAAAACTGAGGGACTGGAGCGCTTTCAACAAAATGAAGCCGATAACGAAGATATCGCATTAACAGACGGACCTTTTGCCAAACTGATCAGAATGCTGTCACGACTCAATCAAAAGATCGGTGCTGAGCACTCTCCACTCAGCTTATCCATTGTTACCGCCCGCAACGGCCCTGCGCACTTGAGGGTAATCAAGACGTTGAGAAAATGGAATGTGTATATTGATCAGGCATTCTTTCTTGGTGGTATGAGCAAGGAACAGGTACTCTGTGCGCTACAGCCGCACATATTTATTGATGATCAACCTACACATGTAGCACCGGCATCAAAGCGGGTACCTAGTAGTCAGGTCCCTTATCGTAGTGACTCACCGATACAAAAATTAAAACAAAAACAATAGTTCAGGGAGCAACAACATGAGCGAGATAGCAAAGACACCACAGCCACCCTATTACGCCGTCATTTTTACATCCGAAAGAACTGAAGGGGATCAGGGCTATGCCGATATGGCCAATCGTATGGTCGAACTGGCAGAGCAGCAACCGGGCTTTCTGGGTATAGAATCGGCAAGAGACAATGTCGGTATTACAGTTTCATACTGGCAAAGCCTGGAAGCGATAAAGGACTGGAAACAACAAAGTGAACACCAGGCTGCACAATCCAGTGGTAAAGAGCTCTGGTATAGCAATTACCGGATTCGTATCAGTAAAGTAGAACGCGAATACGGGATTTAGCATTTACCACAACACCATAGCGCTGTTTGCCAGAAGCTCATTCAAGCCTGACCGCCAGGTAAAAATTTCCCGTAACCCGGTTAAGGGAACAAAAAAAACAGCCTTTTCAGGCTGTTTTTTTATATTTATATCGCTTTAACCCTGGAGCTTGCCGGAGCGTCCTTCTTCCCCATCATTGCAACGATACCGGCACTCGATACCAGCAATATACCGAGCCAGGTGTTAATGCCCAGCAACTCACCCCAGATTAGCCAGCCAAATAATGCCGCGATGGCTACCGAGCCATATGTATAAGGCGCAAGTTGACCCGCCGGTGCCAGTCCATAGGCTTTACTCAGGAAGAGCTGCGCGACGGTCGATGTTACCGCTAGCAATACCAACCAACCCAGGTGCTCTAAAGTCATCGACTGCCAGCTCAGATAAGCGGGTATGGATGAAAAAATAGCACTAAAGAAAGCAAAGTAAAAAACGATTCTTTGGGGTGATTCTGTATCGCGCATACGACGTATGGTGACTTTCGCCAACGCCCCCAGACAAGCCCCCGCTAACGCAATCAGAATACCGCTATTAAAAGCCCCCTCCTGTGGATTCAATATCAGGAAAACACCAATAAAGCCCACCAGAATTGCTAACTTCACAATTTTGGGAACACTCTCTCCCAGCCACCAGAAAGCGATCAGTGGCATAAAAAATGGTGCTGTCTGTTTCAGCAATGCTGCTTGCGCCAGTGGCAGGTGCCCCCATGAATAGAACAAACAGGTCATAGCAGTAACGCCAACCCCTGCACGCATAAGATGAAAGCGCAGCTTAGATGTTTTCAGGGCGCCGCTACCATTACGAATCAGCCAGGGAATAAACAGTGGCAGCCCCAGTAGATTGCGAAAGAAAACAATCATCTCAGTAGGCAGCTCACCTGACACCTGTTTGATAATCATACCGGCTAAAACCAGAAACATTTCAGAGACCAGTATGAGCCCGGCCCCCATCAGAAAATTGTTAGGCATAATAAAAAAGGCCTCACCGCTATGCTGCGTGAGGCCCGTATAACTCCCGGCCTGTCAGTATCAGATAGCAATAATATCGAATTGTTGATCCAGTTCTGCAGCCGCCTGAGGATTGGTCACCACCGCAACGCTGGCGTTATCATTATTCAGATACTGTTCTGCTACACGCAGCAGGTCGTCTAAAGAGACCTGCAGAATACGCTGACGGAAACGCTTACGCTGGTCAGCAGTACGGCCAAACAACTCACTATGATATGCCTGCTTGGCTTCACCGGCTGGAGAGCCCGGCTTATCGATACTACTCACGATACCCAGAATCGCTTCTTCAAGCTTCTGAGGCTCGTGTTCAGTCTCTCGTAACCAGCTAAGCGATGCATCAAAATCACTCAGCGTTTCAGTCAGACGTGGATCACGGTACGAAAAGAATCGGAATACTGCATCTGCAGAATCCTGCCCCGCGCCACTACCATATGCGCCGCCCTGCTCGCGAATTGCACGGTGCAGATAACCGTTACGCAGAAAATCACCCAGTACAGTCAAGGCTGCAGAATCAGGATGCTCAACCGGTACTGTTGGATAAGCTTTAGCACAAAAGTTAACTTGCGTACTAGTGGTCCAGGCTTGCTTTACCGGGCTACGTGTTTGAGCCAGATTCAAGCCAGTAAAGCCTTCAATAACGGTCTGCTTCTGCCACTGTCCGGCCATTGTTGCAGCCAGCTCTTGCTGATGCTCAGGCTCTGCGACTAGCAGGAAGCGGCGTGGTGCAGCCAACAGCTTCTGATGTATCGCAGCCAGCTTATCAGCCAGTTGCTGCAATACTGAGGCATCATTAAGACTGTCATCAAGCTCTTTAACTGCCCGAATACTCTCCAGGCCACGTAGCTTATGCGCCAATGCCGCTGCAGGTGCAAACTGGCTAACCGCTGCCGAGATGGCCAGGCTGTGACCCTGCCCCGTAATACTCTGCTCTTTTCGGGTTCGTTGCTGGGCAACTAACTCTCTGATCCGGCTTAATTCATCGAACTTCACGCTGGTCAGTGTCTTAAACATCAATTCAGTAAGATCAGCCTGCTTGCTAAGCAGCGCCTTACCCGAAAGAGTCATATAACCCGATGTTTGTTGCTCATCATCAATAGCGCCCCGTACCGAAGAATAAGCATGGATCCCCCCACATACCTGAGACTGCCACGCCTGGGTATCCTGATAATTGAGTTCGTTACAGCCCAGCTCGGTAATGCAGCTACTGTAAAGCGGAATCAATGCCAGCTCCGCTTCGCTCAACTCTGGCAGATCCATAATGATCTGCTGGTAAACCAGTCCGTTAGTACCCTGAGCATAAAAATCATAACTGAAATCGGATTCCTTTAGACCATCACCCAGGGGAATACGCATCTCGTTCGGAACATCAGCGATCGTCACTTTAGGTAAGACCGACTCATCATCAATCTGATGTTGACGTTCCTCAAGAGCGGCAGCCTGATCAATAATTGCCTGACGCTGCTTTTCGGTAAGACCCGCTTTAATTTTATCCAGAGCAGCGGTTTCAGCAGCATCCCGACGCTTTGCAAGATCGGCATCAGGACGCAAAGTAAGCCTTACCCGGTGAGCATTGTCTAACAACAACTCACGTACCAGATCAGGAATAAAGTCCCGATCTTTAATCGCATCGCGCAGTTGCTCTAATACCGGATCAAGATTTAACAAGGCGATAGGATCACCCCGATGAATGGCAGAAGAGAGTGAAGACAGGATCAGATTCATACCATAAGGGTAGCCATCACCGCTGATTTCACGCTGACTCAACTCAAGCTGATGAAGTGCAGCCTCAATTTGTTCCTGAGGTACACCTGTTTCAGCAACTTGCTGCAGGGTATCCATCACCAGCTGTTCAAACTCAGCAGCATTTTCAGGCTCACTACCTTCAATGCCACACATAAAGCCCATCTCACGGTTTGAATCTTCCAGACCGCACAAAGGTGAAGGAGACAAACCAAGTTCAGTCGTTTCTAACGCATAACGCAAAGGTGAAGAACTGTTGTCCAGTAATACCCGTGACAACAGGTGTGCTCTTAACTGTTGCTCAAGATCTATACTGGCGCCTAATAACCATCCCATAACATGGTGCGTTTTTGCACTACAATCCTCTTGCTCAAGGTCATAAGCCTCCTCAATCCGTAATGGCGAGAAGTAGCGCTTTTCATCTTCAACCCGAATCTCATCTTCAAGCTTTTCAAAGCGGGTAAGCGCCTGATCTTCAAAACGCTGCTGCAACTCAGCAACCGGAATGTCACCAAAGGTCATAATGACAGCATTAGAGGGGTGGTAGTGGCTCTTATAAAACTCGATTAGTTGCTCATAGCTAAGATCTGGAATCGCCTCAGGATCACCACCGGAGTTGTAATGGTATGTGGTCGATGGGAACAGATAGCGAGTCAGAGTTTGCCATAGAGTGGAGACCGGAGAGCTCATCGCCCCTTTCATCTCATTAAAAACAACACCTTTATATACCAACGGTGTTTCTGCATCAGCTGGTTCGGCAAATTCGACACGGTGACCTTCCTGCGCAAAATCAAGGGGATCAAGACGGGAAAAGAATACCGCGTCCAGATAAACATCCAGCAGGTTGAAATAATCTTTACGGTTTTGACTGGCAAACGGATAGGCGGTCCAGTCACTGCTGGTAAAAGCGTTCATAAACGTATTAAGAGAACGCCGGGTCATCATGAAAAAGGGATCTCTAACCGGATATTTTTCACTACCGCAGAGCGCTGTATGCTCAAGAATATGGGCAACGCCACAGTTGTCTTCAGGAACAGTACGAAAAGCCACCAGAAAAACATTCTCCTGATTCTCAGCTGCAATATGGTAATGCAATGCACCGGTTTTAGAATGCACATATTCCTGCATTTCAATCCCGAGGGATTCAATCGGTTCAGAGCGCTGTAGAGTAAAAGCTGGATGGCAATTCATTGCTGTATTCATCATATATATTGTCTTATAAAGCAGTCAGTTAAATGCATTGTAACTAAAAGCCTCTGGTTTCGCGCGTTACTCCTCTATTAATTATGATTTTTTCAGTTTTAACCAATTTAAATTACCACCACTCGCCATTCACCCTTTTAAACTTGCTCTGTCACATTTTTTTAACCAAAACTTATTAGAGTCTTATTGCGCCTAACGTCTTAAAAAGTATCATTTTTAGGAGTTATTTTTGCGTTGGTGCAGTGCAGCACAAAAATTGACTTTATTAGGTGTTGAGCATATAGTGTGCAAAAATTGCTGCAACGCACAAAGATTTAAACTCTCGCGACCACAGGTGAACAAACATGTATGAAGATATGATGAAGGACGTTCAGGAAAACATGAAGCCAGTTGTTGATATGGCTGAGATCAACAAAAAGGCTGCAGAGAAGCTTATTGCACTGCAATCTGGTTATGTTTCTGACTTTGTAAATGCCACCATGGCGCAGATGCAGGCCCTCTCTTCTGTAAAGGATCCTCAGCAAGCGATCGATCTTCAGGTTGAGTATGTTAAGGCGCTTGAGCTCAAACTGACCAACGTTGCAGAAGAAGAGATGGCAACCCTGAACGCAGCTAAAGAAGAACTGACTGCTGTTATCGAAAAAAGTTTTGATGGTCTGGGCCTGCCTGACATGAATAAATTCATGACTACAGCAACGGATGCAACTAAGGCAGCAGCACCAGCTAAGCCGGCAGCCAAGAAAGCCGCACCAAAGTCAGCCCCTAAAAAAGCAGCAGCACCGGCTAAAAAAGCAGCAGCTAAGTCTGCTCCTAAAAAAGCAGCCCCTAAAAAAGCAGCAGCACCGGCTAAGAAAGCAGCCCCTAAAGCTGCACCGAAAGCTGCTGCAAAGCCCGCGACTGCTACACCTAAAGCAGCAGCTCCTGCTGTTAAAGCCGCAGCAAAGCCTGTAGTAGCAGCACCTAAAGCCACTACTGCTAAGGTAGAAACCAAAAAGACTGAAGCGGCTAAATAAACTGCTTTAAGCTATTAATTTGGTTAAAAAAAACGGAGCCTGAGGCTCCGTTTTTCTTATATCTCTTCTCCCCGCGCTTTTTTACAATTCTTCGCCTCTGGACTTTTTATATCTTTTCGCCTTTTGCTAGGGCCGGCAACTTGCCTTCAAGTCCCATTGCGTAGCGCATCACTTTATTTCTGGCTGGCGATAATCGTTCGGCGGCACCTAAACCTATATTGCGCAACAGCTTAAGTGGTAACAGATCATTTGAAAAAATACGATAAAAGCTATCCATCAGCTGCATCATCAGCAGATTGTGCGAGCGACGTTGTTGCTCATATTGCTTAAGTATTTCATAACTACTGATATCCTCACCGGCCCGGTGAGCATTTAATAAAGTCTCAGCCAACACTGCGGCATCAAGCAGACCAATATTAACGCCCTGCCCGGCCAGCGGATTGATCATATGGGCGGAGTCGCCCGCCAACGCAACCCCCTCTTTTACATACTGTTGCGCATGTTGGCGACGCAAAGGAAAAGCCCCCCGATCAAGCAGTTGATCGATTACACCTAAACAAGCTGGGAAAGTACGCTGTAATTGCTCTAAAAACTGCTCATCATTGAGTTGTAACAACCTTTTTACTTCAGCCGGCTTGTTATACCAAACCAATGATGCACGACTACCCGATAATGGCAGAAACGCCAGAGGGCCCGTACTGGTAAATTGCTGCCAGGTTATATCCTGTTGCGGATAGTCTGTAATCACCGAAGCCACCAGCGCGTGCTGATCATAATCCCAGCTGTGCACACCAATACCAGCAGCAGCTCTTACCCGAGACATGCCGCCATCGGCAGCAACCAGAACTTTGCCAATAATTTCACGACCATCAGCCAGGCGAACCATGCTACAGCCCGGTGAATAATCAATCGACTCAGTATCAACCGGACAAAACAACTCAATATTATCGAAACTCTTTAGCTTCTCTAACAGCGCCAATTGAATAATTCTGTTTTCAACAATGAAGCCCAGGTGATCAGAGCCTATATGATCGCTGTTAAATTCAGTAGAAGCCCGCTGTTCATCAACTTCCCAGACTTTCATTCTTCGGTACGGGCAGACCCTTCGGCTCGCTATTCCATCCCAGACACCTAGTGTCGTCAGAATATTTTCCGAAGCGATACTCAATGCGGAAACCCGCAGATCATGCTCAGATTCAGAATTAAAACTATCAGGGGAATGCTGCTCAATAACCGCTATTTTAAGATCACTATTGCCCAGCGCGGCAGCAATGGTAGCACCTACCATTCCACCACCAACAATCAGCAGATCAAAGCTGTTTTTCATCTCCAGATCACCATTAAAATAATCGTTGTTATCAGCGTACATTGAAGCTCTGGAATTGTACCTAGGCTCCTCCCCTTTCTGAAGTTATTTTATTTCTGTTTTTTATAACTACCTGAATCGGGGAATGAAAGCATGCAACATCCAGAAATATATGATATTTGTTGGTAAGCTAATGCAGGATAAGCATTGGAATTTCAGTAAATTACTCGAACAGGCATGGACAGTTGAATTCAGAGCAACCCGTTAAAGAGGATAGGTCTGGCCTGATTGTCAGGCAACCAATCTTTAATGAGCAACTTAAAGTTGTCTCATATCAGCTGTGCTATGAAAAAAACCTGGAACCGGGTAACGCCCTGTTAATGGACGGACCTTCTGCGGCCACCCTGCTACTCTCAACTTATGCCAGTCTGAGTCAGGATGGCAATATTCGCAAAGTACCGCTGTTTTTACCTTTCTCTGCAGAGCTACTGACAGAAACCGATCTGCCTCATCTACCTAAGCGCAATATGCTGATTGAGATCCCTCCCAACACTAAAGTTACCCGGGCGCTGCTGTTTAGTATTGTCTCTCTCAGGCAGGAAGGCTATCGCATAGTGCTGGATGGTTTTGCTTTACAAAAGCATCTATTTCCCCTGTTGCGCTTCGCCAATATCATAAAAGTTGATATGGCCCGTACACCCAGAAAAAAACTACTGGGCATGCTAAAAATACTACGTAAATTAAAGGGCACTCTGCTGGCTCAGAATGTTGATACATTCGATACCCTTCAGATATGCAAGCGCGCGGGCTTTAAACTGTTTCAGGGCTCTTTCATCAGCAAACCTGCAACAGTACACAACGATACAATTTCCACTAAAAGCGCGGCTTTATTGCAACTGATTCAGGCATTACAAAAACCTGAGATCAAGCCACAGGAGATTGAAAGTCTGGTCATTCTTGATCCAATTCTGAGCTTTAAGATGTTACGGGTCATCAACTCCGCAGCCTACAGCCTGCCTAATAAAATAGAGTCGTTACAACAAGCTATCGTAATGCTGGGACTTGATCAGATACGCAGTTGGGCGACGATCATCATGCTGAGTAATCAGGAAGGCAAACCAGAAGAATGGTCACGCAACCTGATCGCCAGAGCCAGAATGTGTGAGTTGCTGGCGGAACTGGACGGTCACCCCAAACCTGAATCCGCATTTCTGGTGGGTATGCTATCCCTGCTTGACCTTCTGCTTGAGGCCCGCATCGAGCTAATTCTGGAGCAGGTCGCTGTAGATGAAGAAGTTAAAATTGCAGTACTTAAACATCACGGCCCGCTTGGCAAAATATTACATGCCGTTATCAGCTTTGAAAATGGTGACTGGGGCGTGGTAAAACGCTGCGGTATCCCTGAAATGCTATTTAAACCCGCCTATCGTCATAGCATGAACTGGACAGAGAGCGCGATGCAGGCGATCCATCAGGAATAAGGCGGACTTTTAGGAATTATTCTTATATATTCTAAACACTTAATTATTTAATGTGACTCATTTTTATTTAAACCTGAATTCAAGGATGAATTATGGCTCGGTCAAATGTTTTTGTCGGATTGATTTCTGTCAGTGTTATTGTCTCAGGCTGCGGTGGAAGCGGCAGCAAATCAAATAGCTCATACATCACTGTAGCAATTCCCGCGACTTCGTCAGAGAGAAGCTACACTGCACCAGCCCCCAATTATCAAGTTACATCTGTAGGTAGCCGTTCAGATAATTTGGCGCAAAATGTAATTATCAGCTCGGATACCAATGGCACTATTCAAAACATTGAATTCCAGACCAATGAAGGCGTTATCAGCTGGGATAG
Organism: Amphritea balenae; assembly: GCF_003858655.1. Lineage (GTDB taxonomy): Bacteria > Pseudomonadota > Gammaproteobacteria > Pseudomonadales > Balneatricaceae > Amphritea > Amphritea balenae. The sequence continues at coordinate 25,393 of NZ_RQXV01000009.1, read as the reverse complement.
AAGTAGTGGTGATCAGATCACAACGACTTCGGAATCAGGCGCTTTTTTCACTGAATTAACTAGTCAGGATAATACTAAGCAAGGCATCATCGTAACTCTGGACGACTATCAAAGCTATGGCATCTGGTTAACTGGTTTGGATACTGGTAATGGCTCATTTGGTGCTGTTTCAAGCGGCGAGTTAACTCCCTACACGAATATTCCAACAACAGGCAATTTCTCATTTATTGGTACAACGCTGGGGTCATATATTGATTCTTCAGGCAACTACTACGCAACGACCAGCCAACTAAATGCAGATGTAGACTTCAACAGCCGAAGCCTCAGCTTAGAGACCAGTGGTACGATTAAAGTAGATTTAATCGGTAACGAACTGGATGCATTTGATCTTAACCTGGAAGGAAATTTAACTTACGCGGGCTCTAACCATTTGTCTGGGAATATTAATACGACAAATGCCGGAAACAGCCTTACGGGAACGGTGAGTGGCCATTTCTACGGCCCAAATACTGAGCAATTAGGCGGCGTTTTTGATCTAAGTTCTGATGGATTAGAGACATTAACCGGGTCGTTTGGTGCGATTAAACTCTGATGCTGCATTCCTTGAAAGTTGCTTTGGTAATATTTTTTTACTTAAGCAGCTTTACCCTAGCTCACAGCGCTAACTCTACTAATAACACTTCTGGTCTGCTGCCTGAAAAACAGACACAAAACCTCTTTAATCTGGCAATGCTGGCCCTTCAAAAAGGGCAGTACAAGGCTGCAGAAGAGATTCTTAGTCATATCTCCTTATACGATTCCAGCCCTCGAATAAAACTGGAGCTTGCCCGTATTCAATTTTTATTAGGCAACTACAAAGATTCTCAATACCTGTTCGAGGAGCTATTAATAGCTAAGCAACTCCCTTGGCCAGTACAGCAGAATGTTAACAAATATCTGAATGAAATAGATCTGGCGCTGGGTTTTTATAAATTCAATCTTGCCTGGACCTCAGAAACTAACCCCCGTAACTTTACTTCAAGCAAAGAAGTCGAGTTGGTTTTTGGTGAGGTGGGCGTTATTGAGCCCTCGGATAATAAAACTATCTACGGTATTCAGTATTCACTGAATACCGGCAAAGCACTCACTGAAATCCGAAGAACGGTAGGTTTTGCCAATTTTACGTATAAGGACTATCCCAACAAGACATTTGACCGCATCACAAGCGATCTTGGAATATACCATAATATGCAAAGCTGGCAGGGAGTGCGCATTAGAACGGGACTTGAAAGCGCTTTTATCTCAGGCCAGCATCTATACCGATACCCCTATATCAGCACGGTGTATTACCCAAACCCGAATCATCAGTTCAATAGCAATTATGAACTTAAGCTGGGTTACATCGATATCTCTGAGAGTAGTTATCATGATGCTTATACGGTAAGCCTGGAGGCAAATTTCAGCAAAAAATCAGGTTCGAATTCGATTATTGAAAGCAATGTTAAACTTGAATTGAATCTGGCAGAAGAACAACCCTACTCCTATTCAGGTACATTATTTGGTTTAGGCTACGGTCACAATTTTGATCTGTTTCAGGTAAAGGCAACTACATCAGTATTGCATCGTCGATATAAGGAAGATGACCCACTATTTATTGGTCGGCGTGAAGACAATCGCTACAAAGCAGGTATTACTTTAGTACCTAACCGATTCAGGTTATTTGATGTGACTCCGGTTATTGGGGTAATCGCTGAAAAAAACAATTCCTCCCTAGACTTCTATAGCTACGACAAAGTCTCTTTCGTCTTTAAGCTACAGAATTAAAAAAACGCCCATTCATTAAAGAAAAAGGCGCTTTTAAAATTTTAAGAGTACAGGTCAGATCTCAGTGATACCAGCCATGTAAGGCAGCAGTACTTCAGGTACCTTAATCTTTCCTTCGGCTGTCTGATAGTTTTCCAACACAGCAACCAGGGTACGACCCACTGCCAGACCTGAACCGTTCAAAGTATGCAGCAATTCAGGCTTACCTGTTTCAGGATTACGCCAGCGCGCCATCATACGACGTGCCTGGAAGTCCTGCATATTACTGCAAGAAGAGATTTCACGATATTTCTGCTGGCCCGGTAGCCATACTTCAATATCATAGGTTTTCGCCGCACTGAAACCCAGATCACCACCGCAGAGGTTAACGACACGATACGGCAGGTTTAGTTTACGCAGAATAGTCTCTGCATTGCCGATCAGCTCTTCTAATGCATCCCAGGACTTAGTCGGCTCAACCATATGTACCAGCTCGACTTTTTCAAACTGATGCTGACGGATCATGCCGCGGGTATCCCGACCATGACTGCCCGCTTCACTACGGAAACAAGGCGTATGTGCAACAAACTTCAGCGGCATATCGGCAGCATCAACTATCTCATCGCGCACAATATTAGTAACAGGTACTTCAGCGGTTGGAATCAGGTAGTAATCACGCTCACCAGGTACCTTAAACAGATCTTCTTCGAACTTCGGCAGCTGACCTGTACCACGCAGGGAATCAGCATTGACCAGATAAGGAACGTAAGTTTCCTGGTATCCATGCTCTGCAGTATGCGTATCCAGCATAAACTGAGTCAGCGCACGATGTAACCGAGCGATACCACCCCGCAGCACAGCGAAACGCGCACCGGTGATTTTAGCTGCAGTGCCGAAATCCAGACCACCGCTTAATTCACCCAGATCTACATGATCTTTTGCTTCGAAATCGAGTGTTGTTGGCTCACCCCAAGTACGCAGCTCGACGTTTTCGCTTTCGTCAGCACCCGGCGGTACTGATTCATGTGGAATGTTCGGCATTCCCATCAATAGCGCATCCATCTGCTCCTGAACTTCATTCAGTCGCTGCTTAGCTGCATCAAGCTGATTACCCAGGTCACTGACTTCAGCCAGCAGCGGTTGAATATCTTCACCTGCGGCTTTTGCTTTACCAATATTTTTAGAGCGGGTATTTCGTTCGCTCTGCAATTGTTCCGCCTCAACCTGAACTTCGCGGCGCTGGTTTTCCAATGCGTTAAATTGATCTACTGGGAATGTGTAACCCTTAATAGCTAATAGCTGGGCAACTTCTTCCGGGTTTGTACGAATAAATTTTGGATCTAGCATGATGTCAGAAACAACCTTAGTCAGAACAGGCGAGTAAACCATAAACCGCCATACAGGGCGATCAGGCAGAGCACTACGCTCAATAAAATATAAACTGCGGCGGACATTATATGCCCTTCTTGCAACAGGGTCACGGCTTCCAGAGAGAAGGATGAAAAAGTTGTAAAGGCCCCCAGAAAACCAACCATTAGAATAGGTCTGAATTCCGGATTAATACGCGCTTTTTCCATAATCAGGATAAAGAAAACCCCCATCAGAAATGAGCCCAGCACATTGCAGATCAAAGTACCATAAGGCAATCGATAATGGGCATTATTGACGACAAATGCCGATATCCAATAACGCGCTAATGCACCGAAGGCTCCACCTACTGCAACCGATAAAACGTGTAGCATATGCTATTCCTTATAGCGTTGCTGTTGACTGGCCAGGTCCTGCGCTCGCAGATGCTCCAGCTTATCTTTAATCTTTATTTCTAAACCACGGGGTTCAGGCTGATAATATTTACGATCAGCAATTGCTTCAGGCAGATAGCACTCCCCAGCTGCGTAAGCATTTGGTTCATCATGGGCGTAGCGGTAATCGGCACCATAGCCCAGATCTTTCATCAGGCTGGTAGGTGCATTGCGCAGATGCTCAGGGACATCATATCCCGGATCATTTCGCACATCAGACATCGCTCGATTAAACGCGGTATAAACCGCATTACTTTTCGGCGCACTGGCACAATACATTGCAGCCTGTGCAATAGCACGCTCACCCTCAGATGGCCCTACCCGCTCAAAAGCATCCCAGGCAGATAAAGCTACCTGCATTGCCCGTGGATCAGCGTTACCAATATCTTCAGACGCGATAGCGACCAGTCGACGGGCAACATACAACGGATCACAACCGCCATCCAGCATCCGACAATACCAGTACAATGCACCATCAGGGGATGAGCCCCGCACCGACTTGTGGAATGCAGAGATCATATCGTAAAACAGATCCCCCTGCTTATCGTATCGCCGTGCACTTGATTTAAGTACTTCCTCTATAACTTGCTGATCTATTTGATAACTATCACCGTTATGGTCGGCCAGATCAGCGGCAATTTCCAACAGGTTCAATCCTCTGCGGCCATCACCATCAGCGGCGGCTGCCAGTTTATCCAAAGCCCCCTCTGTAAACTCAAGAGGTTGCTGAGGTATACCTTTTTCAGTATCCGTTAAGGCGCGTTGTAATAGCTGCTCGATATCAGCCTGTTCCAGACTACGTAGCAGGTAAACACGTGCTCGTGATAGCAGCGCGTTATTCAGTTCGAATGAAGGATTTTCGGTGGTGGCGCCAACAAAAATGAAAGTGCCATCTTCTATATAGGGAAGAAAAGCATCTTGTTGGGATTTATTAAACCGATGAACCTCATCAACAAAGAGAATTGTTTTGCGGCCCGACTGGGCTTTCACCTGTTGCGCCTGATCAACTGCCGCCCTTATATCTTTAACACCAGATAAGACAGCAGAAAGAATAATAAAATGCGCATCCACGTGATGCGCAAGTAGTCGTGCTAAGGTTGTTTTACCAACTCCCGGAGGCCCCCACAGGATCATCGAGTGAACAATACCCTGCTCAAGCGCTTTTCGCAGAGGTTTATCCGGCCCCAGCAGATGTTGCTGACCTGCATATTCATCCAGCGAGCCTGGTCGCATGCGGGCAGCTAAAGGCTCAAAGCCTGCTGAGTTCAGGTCATCAAACAGATCAGCCATCAGTTGGCCAGCTCCCCACCATCTTCAATAATAACATCCGTCCCTTCAGGTGGAGAAAAAGCAAACATACCGGGTTCAATTAATGGATTAAGCTTTTGATTTTCGAAAAGTATTGACGTTCTTTGCCCTAAAGAGTCTTCCATCTGAAGCTCGGCAATGACTGCATCAGTAAACAACAGGCGAATACGGGTAAATACCTCGGAATCATCCAGTGGTAGTAATTCAAATAAGCTATTTCCATCTTTTTCCTGCAGCAAACGTATCTTATATTTCTGCTGCAACTGATCAATCTGACCATTCAGAATCAATGCAGGCACTCCTGACCCCGACTCTTCAACCTGACGTCGCGTTGCCTGCTCAAGATCGGGATCATAAATCCACAGGGTTTCGCCATCGCTAACTAACTGCTGCGGAAAAGGCTCCAAAGCCTGCCAGTTAAATTTATTTGGCTTTGCTAACAACAAAGAACCGCGGGCCTGCTCCATACGTCGGGAGTCATCACTGGCAGAAATCTGATCGAAATCAGCGCTAAAAGTGCTGAACTTGTCCAGCAAAGCACTTAACTCTGCACTGGCGGAATTATTAATGTCCGCTACAGATGAGAAACTTAAGCTGCAGCCGAGCACTGCAGTACAAATCAATGTTTTCAGATTCATTTTCAATCCTTAGGTGGCGGTGGCGCCAACACTTCACGGGCGCCGTTATGGCCTGCAGGTGTAATAACGCCGGCAGCCTCCATCGCTTCGATCATCCGCGCTGCACGGTTATAACCAATTTTTAATTTACGCTGAACTGAAGAAATTGATGCTTTGCGGGTTTCGGTAACAAACGCCACCGCCTCATCATAAAGCGCATCCTGTTCATCATCGGAATTCATACCTGCACTACCACTGCCACCCTCTGTAATCTCAGACAGGTCATGAATGAGGTAGTCCGGTTTACCCAACTTTTTCCAAGCTTCGACTGTACGATGAACTTCATCATCGCTCACAAAAGCACCATGGACCCGGTTAGGGTGACTGCTACCGGCAGGCAGGTAGAGCATATCGCCATTGCCCAGCAAGTGCTCTGCGCCACTCTGATCAAGAATGGTACGGGAATCAATTTTAGAGGACACCTGAAAGCCGATACGGGTAGGTATATTTGCCTTTATCAAGCCGGTGATAACATCAACCGAAGGACGCTGGGTTGCCAGAATCAAGTGAATACCTGCCGCCCTGGCTTTTTGAGCAATACGAGCGATCAGCTCTTCAACCTTTTTACCAACGACCATCATCATATCGGCAAACTCATCAATACAGACGACAATATATGGCAGGGTCTCTAGATAAGGCGCGGGTGAATCGGCAGGTAAACCCTGTTCTTCAGGGTTCCACAAAGGATCAAGCAAAGGCTCACCCTTATCGCGCGCTTCAACCACTTTATCGTTGAAGCCGGCGATATTTCGTACGCCCATTTTTGACATCAGCTTGTAACGGCGTTCCATCTCTGCAACACACCAGCGCAATCCGCCCGCCGCCTCTTTCATGTCGGTAATAACCGGCGCTAACAGGTGGGGAACACCTTCATAGATCGCCAACTCCAACATTTTGGGGTCAACCAACATCAGACGCACTTCGTCGGGTGTCGCTTTGAATAGCAAGCTAAGTAGCATTGCGTTAACACCAACCGACTTACCAGAACCGGTCGTACCCGCAACCAGCAGATGCGGCATTTTTGCTAAATTAGCAACCACAGGGTTGCCCGCGATATCATTACCCAGACCTAATGTGAGCTTGGATGATGCTTCTTTATAAGGTTTAGAATTCAGTACCTCACTAAGACGCACCATCTGTCGTTCTTCATTAGGGATCTCTATCCCGATAACAGATTTTCCGGCGATCACTTCAACAACCCGCACACTCATAACAGCCATAGAGCGTGCCAGATCCCTGGCCAGGTTAGTAATACGACTGGCCTTAACACCTGGTGCAGGCTGCATCTCAAACCGGGTAATTACCGGGCCGGGGTTTACCTCAACAACTTCAGCAACAATGCCAAAATCCTTGAGTTTGCTTTCCAACAAACGGGACATTTGTTCTAGCTGTTCTTCGGTATAACAATGCCCTTGCTTCAACTCAGGAGCGTCCAGCAGGTCAAGGGAAGGGATCTTACGTCGAGGCTGGCGTTTACGGGTAGCCGAGGCGACATGATCGAGGCCCAGCTCACTGTCTTTCATTGGCGTATGCGCTTCAGACAGTGGGACAACCTTGACCCCTTTACGATCGACAGCCTCCAGACTCGCATCTGCTAAAGGATCAAATTCATCACCAAAATCAGGTTCATTGTATGCTGATTCAGAAGTGGTCGACTGTTGGCTTGTTAACTTCGGAGCGACAAGCTTTGAAGCGACAGCCTCTGCAATAGCACCAACCGATTGCTGCGCAGCAACAGACGCGCCCTCCCTTATGGACAAAGTCCGAACCGCTAACGAATCAGTATCAGCAGCCTTTGCCTGACCTGAATTCGCTAAAGAGCCCTCTGTAGCAGGTTCGTCCTGATACAATGCCGGACCAAACGATGGCTCTTTGCGTTTATTTCTAGGTATATGCTGAGTACCATTTGCAGACATTTCCTCGGTAAGACTGACGGAAGGCACTTCAGCAGGCCCGTGACGCGCAGCCGCACGCAACATGTGGCGCTTAGCTTCATCCTCTTCTGCATAGGGATTGCCGGCCTCCATCTCGTCTTCAGCAGCTTCCCGAGCCTGTGGCTTAAGGCGTGACACTACATCAAACACCCCTTCTCCCAGCCGCTCTAACAGTTCTTTCCATGAAAGCTCAAGGAACAGTGTTAAGCCGAACAACAATACCGTCCAAAGCACAACAGAGCTTCCGACTAAGCTAAACAGAGAAACAGACAGATCTGATACCGCCTGCCCCAGTAGTCCTCCCATACTGAAAGGTAACTGATAGTTAAGATTTGATAGATGGGTAGCTGCAAGTGTAGCCAGACTCATTAACAATAATACCGCGCCGGTCAGACGCAACATTAGAAAAGGCAGACCATCAAGCAACGATAGCTGAGAGCGAAACATAAAACGCAATGAAGGATATACCAACATAAGCGGCACGATCCAGGCAGCAATACCGAGTACGGAAAGTGCCAGATCTGCAAGCCAGGCACCCAGTAGGCCGGTAAAGTTATTGGCTTCCGGCTGATAACCAAGATGAGACCAACCTGGATCCCGGCCGTCATAACCGATCAGTGCCAACTGTAAAAAGATCGCGAAGCCCAGCAGCAAAATAACACCACCTTCTTTTACGACCCGGCTCAACAGTTCAGAAAAAGTAACCGCCCTGGTTTCGCTGTTCTGAGACAAAAAAACACCCTTAATACTATCCACAAAATTCCTTAAAAAATAACATATTTAAGCGCCTCTCCCCACAGGTAATACTGACTTTTAAACGCTTTAATGAGATTAACCGACCAGACTGAGCATAAACTGAACAGAATTCTGTCATCGAGGAGTGAGTGGGACCTTGAAGATACTCAATAATTCAATACAGATCATTTGTCTCACCCGCGGAAACGGGCATAATAGGCGCCAATATTAAAGTGCGAATAATTAATGGGTCTGCAATGAGCGAAACACAACACCATAAACTTATTATTCTTGGTTCCGGCCCTGCCGGTTACACCGCCGCCGTCTATGCGGCCCGCGCAAACCTGAATCCGGTTGTTATCACCGGCATGCAGGCCGGCGGCCAGCTGACCACGACGACCGAAGTAGACAACTGGCCCGGCGATGTCGATGGCGTGCAAGGCCCTGAGCTGATGCAACGTATGCAGGCTCACGCTGAACGATTCGATACTCAGGTACTATTTGATCATATCAATGAAACTGATCTGCAAAACCGCCCTTTTCGCCTTAAAGGCGATATGGGCGAATATACCTGTGACGCATTGATTATTTGTACCGGGGCATCAGCTCAGTATATCGGCCTGCCTTCTGAAGAAGCGTTCATGGGCAAAGGCGTCAGCGCTTGCGCTACTTGCGACGGTTTTTTCTATCGTGGTCAAAAAGTTGCTGTTATTGGTGGCGGCAACACTGCCGTTGAGGAAGCGCTATATCTTTCTAACATCGCTGCAGAAGTGACTTTGATACACCGTCGCGATTCGCTTCGTTCTGAGAAAATCCTGCAAGATAAACTATTGGAACGCGCCGAGAACGGCAATATCAACATTTTATGGAACCATCAGCTAGATGAAGTTCTGGGTGATGATATGGGTGTCACTGGCATTCGGGTGAAAAGCACCCAAGACGAGTCAACCCAGCAACTCGATCTGCAAGGTGTATTTGTCGCTATTGGCCACAAGCCAAATACCGACATCTTTGCCGGCCAACTGGAAATGAAAGATGGCTACCTGACTATTCAATCCGGCACCGAAGGCAATGCCACTCAAACGACGGTAGAAGGTGTTTTTGCTGCAGGCGATGTAGCTGATCACATTTACCGACAGGCAATTACATCGGCAGGATTTGGCTGCATGGCCGCCCTGGATGCCGAGCGTTACCTGGATAATCAGGAATAGTCCCGCGGTTTATGATTCCCTGGCTGGACCCGCATAGCACAGAGTTCCCCCCTATCAGCGAAGCAGTTGATGACCCGAATGGGTTGTTAGCTGCTGGCGGGGATCTTAGTCCTGCACGCCTGATCACGGCCTATTCCCGGGGAATCTTTCCCTGGTTCAATCCCGGCGAGCCAATTCTCTGGTGGTCACCAGACCCCCGCTGCACCTTGAAACCGGAAAAGATTCATATCTCTCGCAGCTTACGCAAAGCGATCCGCAAAACTACGTTCGATATTACCTTTGATCGAGCTTTTGACGAGGTAATTCAGGCCTGCGCAGCTCCTCGAGCATACAGCGAAGACACCTGGATATCGCCCGAGATGCAACAGGCTTATAAAGATTTACATACCCAGGGCTTCGCCCACTCTGTTGAACTATGGCAAGACGGTGAGCTATGTGGCGGCTTGTATGGCATTGCCATGGGGCGCCTGTTCTTTGGTGAATCCATGTTCAGCAGAAGAACAAATGCATCAAAAATTGCATTTACCTGCTTTTCCCGCCAATTAGCAAAATGGGGCTATGCTTTAATTGACTGTCAGATAGAAAATGAGCACCTCACCAGTTTGGGGGCTGAAAACATTCCCAGACAGCGTTTTCAGCAATATCTTAATGAGTATCTGGCAGAACAGCCTGACCATAGCTGGCATTTTGATATTGATATAGACGACGTGGTGTAAACTGAGTGACCAACCTTAAGACCCTGCATTTTTATGCTACCCCTGAGCATGAATGTAGTTACCTTGAAGGCCTAGAAGCCAAAACACTGTTTGTTGATCCGCAGGAGATCATCAGTACAGACGCCTATAGCCAACTTTCCGATCTGGGTTTTCGCCGCAGCGGCAAGCACATTTACCGCCCATACTGCAGCAATTGTCAGGCTTGCATCTCTGTTCGGGTCAATGCAACTGATTTTGTGCCAAGCAAAAGTCAGAAACGCATTATCAACAAGAACGCCGACCTGAAGGTGATCGCTGTTCCGGCACAATATACCGACGAATATTATGAACTCTATGCAAAGTATATAAATACTCGTCATAGCGACGGTGATATGTACCCCCCCACACCTGATCAGTTCAGTGCATTTCTGATTGATGGCGCCCAAAAAGGCTGCTTTTATGAATTTCGCGATAATAGTGGCCACCTGGTGGCATTAGCCGTCACTGACTTTTTGACCCAGGGACTTTCAGCAATCTATACTTTTTTTGATCCCGACGAGCAACGCCGAAGCTTAGGTAGTTACGCTATTTTGTGGCAGCTACAAGAAACCAGACGGCAGGATCTTGAATATCTTTATTTGGGTTACTGGATTAGGGAATGCCAGAAAATGGCATATAAGGTCGCCTACAATCCTCTCGAAATGCTACTTCATGGCCAGTGGATTGTTGTCGATTAAAACTCTTTTACGTAAAAGCACTAAATCTCTTTGATATGCTTGGATAAATAGGGCAGAATACGGCGCTTGAAAATCAGTAGATTTTAATCCAATTAGGTAGGTACTTAATTAATGGCTAAAGAAGATAGCTTTGAAATGGAAGGTGTTGTGACTGACACTCTGCCTAACACTATGTTTCGTGTAGAGCTAGAGAATGGTCACGTTGTAACAGCCCACATCTCAGGGAAAATGCGTAAAAACTACATCCGCATCCTGACGGGCGATAAGGTAAAAGTAGAGCTGACACCTTACGATTTGACTAAAGGGCGCATCACCTACCGCGCACGCTAATAAAAAAACGGCCTGAAGGCCGTTTTTTTATGTCTGAATATCTATAGAGAAGCTTTCAAAGCGTAACCTATAAATCAGATATGCAGAGTGACGGCCCTCAGGCCGTCACCGCTATTTCGATCTCTATTTCATTATCACTATTAACCGTGATATCAACGTCACCACCCTCTTCAGCAAGCTCACCAAACAGAATCATTTCCGCCAGTGGTTTTTTCAACTTCTCCTGAATCAGACGCTTCATTGGTCTCGCGCCCATGGTTGCATCATAACCTTTTTCAGCAAGCCACTGCCGCGCTTCATCATCAACATGCAGCACAACATGCTTATCATCAAGCTGAGCCTGCAACTCAGTCAGGAACTTATCAACCACACCGGTAATCACCTTAGGTGACAGAGAGCTGAACTGGATAATACCATCCAGCCGGTTACGGAACTCAGGTGTAAACAGCTTCTTAATCGCCTCCATACCATCAGTGGCATGATCCTGCTGAGTAAAGCCAATTGAGTTTCTGGACATCTGCTCAATACCCGCATTGGTTGTCATTACCAGTATCACGTTGCGGAAATCAGCTTTGCGGCCATTGTTATCGGTCAGCGTGCCGTTATCCATTACCTGCAGCAGCAGATTAAATACTTCTGGATGAGCTTTCTCAATCTCATCAAGCAACAGCACACAATGGGGCGCCTTAGTCACCGCCTCAGTCAGCAAGCCGCCCTGATCGTATCCAACATAGCCCGGAGGCGCACCGATCAGTCTTGATACTGTATGGCGCTCCATATACTCAGACATATCAAAACGAACCAACTCAATACCCATGATGCGCGCCAACTGAGTGGTCACCTCAGTTTTACCAACACCGGTTGGACCTGAAAACAGAAACGAACCTACCGGCTTGTTCGGCTCATTAAGACCCGCACGAGACAGCTTAATAGCCGCCGACAAGGTGTTAATTGCCTCATCCTGACCCAATACAACCATTTTAAGGTTGGCATCAAGCTTTTTCAGCTGCTCCTTATCCGATGAAGAGACACTCTTAGGTGGAATTCTGGCGATTTTTGCCACCACCGTTTCAACATCGGGTACCTCAATCAAGGACTTGCGCTTATCTTCAGGCTGTAGCTGCTGATAAGCGCCAGCCTCATCAATAACATCGATCGCCTTATCTGGCATATGCTTATCATTGATGTACCGATCGGCAAGCTCTGAAGCAGCCCTGAGAGACTCATCACTGTATTTAATATCATGATGCGCCTCAAAGCGGGTTTTAAGGCCTTGCAGTATCCGGTAAGTATCACTGACTGACGGTTCCAGCACATCCACCTTCTGGAAACGACGCGCCAGAGCACGGTCTTTTTCAAATATCCCACGAAATTCCTGGAATGTAGTTGAACCAATGCAGCGCAACTGACCAGAGCTCAACAATGGCTTCAGCAGATTCGACGCATCCATAGAGCCACCAGAAGCCGCGCCAGCGCCAATAATTGTATGTATCTCATCAATAAAGAGTACCGCATGCGCCTGATCTTTAATTTCGTTCAACAACCCCTTCAGGCGTTTTTCAAAGTCGCCGCGATACTTAGTACCGGCAAGCAGGGCACCCAGATCAAGTGAGTAAACAACACTGTGTGAAATAACGTCAGGCACAGTGCCTTCAACGATCAGCTTGGCCAGACCTTCAGCTATAGCGGTTTTACCAACCCCTGCCTCTCCCACCAGCAAAGGATTATTCTTTCTTCTGCGGGAAAGGATTTGCACTACCCGCTCAACCTCATCATCCCGACCCACCAAAGGATCAATGCGACCAGACAGCGCCTGCTCATTGAGATTGACAGCATAATTAGCCAGCGGACTCTTTTCTTTATCAGGAGCCGCTTCACCTTCTAATAAACCTTCGCCAGCCCGCCCCTCATCATTTTCTTCAATTTTTGAAATACCATGAGAGATATAATTAACGATATCTATACGCTCAATACCCTGTTGATTGAGTACGAATACCGCCTGGCTTTCCTGCTCACTGAAAATAGCAACCAGCACGTTAGCCCCATTGACTTCAGCCTTACCTGAGGACTGGACGTGAAATACCGCTCTTTGTAATACTCGCTGAAAACCCAGAGTCGGCTGAGTTTCAATGTCAGGAATATCATCCGGCAATAAAGGGGTTGTATCTTCGATAAATGCACTGAGCAGTCCGCGCATTTTTTCAAGGTCGACACCGCAGGCATGTAAAACAGCGCTCGCCTCAGCATTATCCAGCAAAGCGAGCAAAAGATGCTCTACCGTCATGAACTCATGCCGCTTTAAACGTGCGCTTTTAAAGGCAATACTTAGCGTATCTTCAAGCTCTTTATTTAACATACATTATGCTCCGCTACGCTTTCTCTACTTCACACAACAACGGATGGCTGTTGTCTCTTGCATATTGATTCACCTGAGCAGCTTTAGTTTCAGCAACATCATGGGTAAATACACCGCACACTCCCTTCCCTTTAGTATGGACCGCTAACATTACTTGTGTAGCTTTTTCCTGATCCATAGCAAAAAATACCATCAGGATATTCACGACAAAGTCCATTGGAGTATAGTCATCGTTCAGCAAGACCACTCGATACATCGATGGTCGCTTTACTTCGGGCCTGGCCTCTTCAGTGACCACACCGGTATCATGATGTTCGGAAAAGTCATCCTGATCATCAGTCATTTTAATATCAAAAAACACTTGTCGCATATCACATCTCTATAAAACGCACAAATTTTAACACCCCATTATGGGCACCCCTTAATTTCTGGGCACCTGAGCCGAATGATATACTACTTGCAGCAGGAGTGAGAGTTTGTGCAGTATCGGTTGTCCCTGCGTTTAACATGGAACCACCTTTCGGTAGCAATATTGTAGCAAGAGAGGTAGTTGCGGTAATAGACCCAAGGGTAAATAGGGTTACGTAATTCGGATATTGGGGGACACCAATGCACACAGGGAAAGTCAAGTGGTTCAACAACGCTAAAGGCTTCGGTTTTATCATTTCGCCAGATTTTGATGAAGATTTATTTGCTCATTTTTCAGTCATACAGACCGAAGGCTACAAAAGCCTGAAAGCTGGACAAGATGTAACTTTTGAGACCACACCCGGACCAAAAGGAACACATGCAGTCAATATCAGGCCTGTACAGGAACCCGCTACCGAGGAGATCGATTAAGTAGCATTAATAAAATAATAATAACCAATAAATTATTATTACCTGCTCAACACTCTGCACTAATTTCTATGTAAAAAAAGGCGGCTCAGGCGGCCTTTTTTTATGCCTCTTGATCTCAGCTTTAATCACTCTCTTTATTACCAACCCTCTAACTACATCTTACTAATGACTGCCTCACCAAACTCGGAACTGCTTAACAAAGTCGCCCCCTCCATTAGACGCTCAAAATCATAAGTTACTGTTTTAGCTGCTATCGCACCATCAACCCCTTTAATAATCAGATCAGCCGCTTCCAACCAGCCCATATGTCGCAACATCATCTCTGCTGAAAGAATAATAGAGCCAGGATTTACCATATCCTTACCCGCATATTTAGGAGCTGTGCCATGGGTCGCTTCAAAAATAGCCACCTTATCGGACAGATTAGCCCCTGGCGCAATGCCTATTCCTCCCACTTCAGCAGCAAGTGCATCTGAGATGTAATCACCATTAAGATTAAGCGTGGCCACCACATCATATTCTGCCGGCCTTAACAGGATCTGCTGCAGCATCGCATCAGCAATGACATCTTTTACAATAATCTGCCTATCGGTTAATGGGTTTTTGAAGCTCATCCAGGGACCGCCATTAAAGGGCTCAGCACCAAATTCTTGTCGCGCTAACTCATAACCCCAATCTTTAAAGGCCCCTTCTGTGTATTTCATAATATTGCCTTTATGAACCAGAGTGACTGACTCCCGATCATTATCCACCGCGTACTGCAAGGCACGTCGTACCAGTCGCTTAGTACCCTCCTCTGATACAGGCTTAATGCCGATACCACACATGGTTTCGAAACGAATTTTATCTACACCCATCTCGTCCTTTAGGAAGCGAATAACTTTCTCTGCTTCCGGCGACCCTGCCCGCCACTCGACACCGGCATAAATATCCTCTGAATTTTCACGATAAATCACCATATCAACATCACCAGGGTTTATCAGAGGGCTTGGCACCCCTTCGAACCAACGTACAGGGCGCTGACATACATACAGGTCCAGTTCTTGTCGTAAAGCAACATTCAGCGACCTGATACCGCCCCCAACCGGCGTAGTCAAAGGCCCTTTTATACCAACAGCAAATTCCTTAAATGCCTGTAGTGTCTCATCGGGCAGCCAGGTATCCTGATCATAAACCGCCGTAGCCTTCTCTCCGGCATAAACCTCCATCCAGGCGATTTTTCGTTGGCCTGAGTAAGCTTTTTCAATAGCTGCATCGACCACTTTGATCATGACGGGAGAAACATCGATCCCAATACCATCGCCTTCTATGTAAGGCACAACCGGATTATCAGGCACACTCAGAGAGTTATCGTCATTAACTGTGATCTTGCCACCATCAGGAATTGTTATATTTGAGTATCCCATAGATTGCTCCACCATTTTTTATCTGAGAATATGACCTTGCAGAAACAGTATAGACGCTGATAACCTGCCCGCTTGCACTACCACCTCAATGCCCGGCGCTATAATTCATGTCTGAAATAATTATTTTTAACAAACCTTTTCAAGTGCTTACACAGTTCACAGATAGTGAAGGCCGGCCTACGCTGGGAAATTACATCAAACAAAAAGGGGTCTACGCAGCAGGCCGGCTTGATTATGATTCCGAGGGCTTGCTTATATTGACTAGTGATGGACAGTTACAACATCAGCTGGCAAACCCTAAATTCAAGCTTGAGAAAACCTATTGGGCCCAGGTTGAAGGAGAAATTACGGGCGCCGCGCTGCAAAAATTACGTGCCGGGGTAGAGCTTAAAGATGGAAGGACCCGCCCCGCCAAAGCCAGAGCGATTAAAACACCCGCTATCTGGCCTCGCACCCCTCCGATCAGGGAGCGGAAAAATCAACCAACCAGCTGGCTTGAGTTAAAAATATCTGAAGGTAAAAACCGCCAGGTTCGACGCATGACCGCAGCGGTAGGCTTTCCAACGTTACGATTGATCCGCGCAGCAATCGGCAACTGGCATATTGAAAAGCTACAGCCAGGAGAGTTTCGTACCGAGGAAGTACACCTGGCAACACCGACACCTAAAACAACTGAAAAACCAAGAAGAAGCTCTCAGGCGAAGCGCCGAAACAACAACAACACTCGCCGTCGATAACAGAATAAACGTTCGAAGCCTTATTTCTTCCAGTTTTCCGCTGCTGTCAGATCCGTTTGCTTAGCTTCAACCCAGTGCTCACCGGTCGAGGTAATCTCTTTTTTCCAAAAAGGTGCATCCCGTTTAAGGTAATCCATAATAAACTGAGCAGCTTCAAAAGCAGCAACCCGGTGCGCACTACCTACACCGATGAAAACAATATTTTCATTCAGCATCAGCTTACCTATGCGGTGAACTATAACAATATTCCCCAGCTCCCATCGTTCACGCGCCTGATCTGCAATCTTTTGCAATGCCTTCTCAGTCATACCCGGATAATGCTCCAGGTACATCGCCTCCAGCCCCGGCCCACTAGCCATCTCACGCACAATACCTGTAAAAGTAACAATCGCACCGTTACTGGCATCATTAACCCGAATCTGAGCCGTTAGCCCTGCTATATCAAAATCTTCGGTTTGTACCGCAATACTGTCTTTATACAAAGTTCACTCCAAACTACAGCAAGTCGTAGCCATAAATGATAAAGTTGGCCACCTTAAATTAAGTGTAATATACGGAATCTGTGATGCGTTGGACACCCCACTCCACTGTGGCAACAATTGTAGAACGTGACGGACGCTTTTTATGTGTTGAAGAGCAGTCTGTTAGCCGAGGTTCTCTGGTCATTAATCAGCCTGCCGGACATATTGAGCCAAACGAAAGCTTTATTGATGCCGCCATAAGAGAAACCCAGGAAGAAACCGGCTGGACTATCAGGCCCACAGCCCTGCTGGGCATGTATGTTTATACTGCACCGGCAAATGGCATCACTTATCACCGATACTGCTTTATCGCCGAGCCGGTAAGCTATGATCCGGAACAGCCGTTAGATAGCGGTATCGAGCAGGCCCTCTGGTTAACTCTCGATGAGCTTAAACAGCAAACAGATAAGTTACGTAGCCCTATGGTAACCCGCTGCATTCATGACTACCTGTCGGGCCGACGCTATCCATTAGACTTTATTATCGAGCCGGATCAATAACTTAAAACTAAATGCTGTTGATTGATTTTCTATCAGCCATTGAAATTCAGCAATTTAAACGCAATATTCAGATTTACTGAATATTTTTACCATTTTAAAAAGGACATCCAGTCATATCATGTCTGATCCTACAAACACCAAAGTAATTGTCGGCATGTCCGGCGGTGTCGATTCCTCCGTTTCAGCCCTACTGTTGCAGCAGCAGGGTTATCAGGTTGAAGGCCTGTTCATGAAAAACTGGGATGAAGATGATGGTACAGACTACTGCACCGCGATGGATGATCTGACCGATGCTCAGGCAGTCAGTGATAAACTGGGTATTAAATTACACACAGCCAACTTTGCTGCCGAATACTGGGACAATGTGTTTGAACATTTCCTTGAAGAATACAAAGCAGGCCGTACACCCAACCCGGATATTCTCTGTAACCGTGAAATAAAGTTTAAAGCTTTTCTCGATTACGCCAGAGTACTGGGCGCAGACATGATCGCCACTGGCCACTATGTTCGCAGAGGCCAGATTGATGGCCAGGCGGCACTGCTCAAAGGCCTGGATAACAACAAAGATCAGAGTTATTTTTTACATCAGGTAGGCAGTGATGAACTGTCTCAAACCCTTTTCCCTGTCGGTGAACTGGAAAAACCTGAGGTTCGGAGACTGGCTGAAGAACACGATCTTGTAACCCATGACAAGAAAGACAGTACAGGCATCTGTTTCATTGGTGAGCGACGCTTCACAGACTTCCTTAAACAGTACCTGCCAGCGCAGCCCGGCAATATTGAAACCCCTAATGGCGATATTATCGGCAAACATCAGGGCTTGATGTACCACACCATAGGACAACGTCAGGGACTCGGCATTGGCGGATTGAAAAACTACCCGGAAGAACCCTGGTTTGTTGCTGAAAAAGACCTTGAACGCAATGTATTGGTAGCAGTACAGGGCAAACAGCACGATCTGCTGTTTAGTAACTGGCTGGCTGCCAGTGATATTTTCTGGATCAATGGCTCAGCACCTGAGTTGCCATTGCAGTGTCGGGCCAAAGTACGTTATCGCCAGTCCGATCAGGGCTGCACTATCTATCCGACGGATACCGGCGGCTACCGGATCGAATTTGATGAGCCCCAACGGGCTGTCACACCAGGCCAGTCTGTTGTTATTTATCAGGATGAAATATGCCTGGGCGGCGGCGTTATAGAAACTACAGGCAAGGCTTAAGGAGCGACTTACGATGTCCCGAGCAAATGATCAACAGGCGATCGCCCTGGCGGGCCTGTTCCAGGCAGCCAGCCTGGTAGAACAGATCGCTACCCGCGGCATGGTGCCTCAAAATAGCTTTGAAACCTCGCTGGCCAGTATTTTTGTCACCAATCCAGACTCCACAGAGCAGATCTACGGCGGTGCCGATGACCTGCCTGCCAATTTGAGCCTGGGCTTTCGCGGGCTTGAAGAGCTGCTTGATAAAAGCCGCACTGAGCAGAATCAGGATGTGATTCGTTACGGGCTCAGCATAATGCATCTTGAGAAAAAGCTCAGCAAACGTCCTGACCTGCTGCAATCAATCGGTGAACGTATTGATCAGATCTCACAACAGGCCAGCTATTTTGCAGAGGCCGATACAGACCTGACTGAAAACCCTGCTGTTTTTACCCATCCAAGTGTTGTCGCAAATATTGCCAGCCTGTATCAGGATACCTTGAGTACTTTTAACTTTCGCATCCAGGTAACCGGCGAACCCCGCCACCTGCAAAATGCCGAAAATGCAGCGAAAATCAGGGCGCTATTGCTGGCCGGTGTTCGCGCTGCAATGCTGTGGCGACAGATGGGCGGTAAGCGCTGGCACCTGCTATTCTTTAAATCCCGTTTACGCCCATCAGTCAAAAGAATTAGCAAACGACGCTAATACACTTAAATATAATTAAAAAATGTCGAGGGTAGATTTTCCCCGCCGTCGACATTTGCTATAATTCGCGCTCAAAATTTAACCCAATCAGGTATTAACTCGATATGGATCTTTCCTCTCTTTCCGCTATTTCGCCAGTTGACGGCCGTTACGGTAGCAAAACTGCTGACTTGCGCCCTGTATTCAGTGAATTCGGTCTGATTCGCGCCCGTGTTACCGTTGAGGTACGTTGGTTACAGAAACTGGCTGCTCACCCGCAGGTTACTGAAGTACCGGCACTGAGCGATGCTGCTAACGCTGTTCTTAACGCACTGGTAGATAATTTCAGTGAAGCAGAAGCTAACCGGGTAAAAGAGATCGAGCGCACCACTAACCACGACGTTAAAGCGGTTGAATACCTGATCAAGGAACGCATTGCAGATAATGCAGAACTGGCAGCTATCAGTGAGTTTGTTCACTTTGCCTGTACCTCTGAAGATATTAACAACCTGTCTCATGCACTGATGCTGAAAGAAGGTCAGGAAGTGATGCTGCCGGTTATGCAGCAAGTGACCGATGAGATTGCAAAAATGGGCCGTGAATTTGCCGCTCAGCCAATGCTCTCCCGTACCCATGGCCAGACTGCCTCTCCTACTACCGTAGGTAAAGAGATGGCTAACGTTGCTTATCGTATGCAGCGTCAGATCAATCAACTGAAGCAGGTTGAACTGCTGGGCAAAATCAATGGCGCGGTAGGTAACTACAATGCCCACTTGTCTGCTTATGCTGATATTGATTGGGCTCAGAACGCGCAAGAATTTGTTGAAAGCCTGGGCCTGAGCTTCAACCCATACACCACTCAGATCGAGCCACACGATTATATCGCTGAACTGTTTGATGCAGTTTGCCGCTTCAACACCATCATCATCGATTTCGACCGTGATGTTTGGGGCTATATCTGCATGGGCTACTTCAAGCAGAAGACTATCGCCGGTGAAGTGGGTTCTTCTACCATGCCGCACAAAGTTAACCCGATCGACTTTGAAAACTCCGAAGGTAATCTGGGTATCGCCAATGCGATCATGCAGCACCTGGCAGCTAAGCTGCCTGTTTCACGCTGGCAGCGTGACCTGACCGACTCTACCGTGTTGCGTAATATGGGTGTTGGATTTGGCTACAGCCTGATTGCGTACCAATCCAGCCTTAAAGGTATCAGCAAGCTACAGCTAAATGCTGCTCGCCTGGATAGCGATCTGGAAAACAGCTGGGAAGTGCTGGCTGAACCGATTCAAACCGTTATGCGTCGTTACGGCATCGAAGAGCCGTATGAAAAGCTAAAAGCGCTGACCCGTGGTCAGGACATGACAAAAGAAACTATTATGGCTTTTGTTGATACCCTGGAAATGCCTGAATCAGCTAAAGATGAGCTGAAGAAGCTGACACCGCACAACTATATCGGTAACGCTATTGATCAGGCTAAAGCGATCTAATCTGATTGCTTTAGACTAAAAGCAGAGCCTTGGCTCTGCTTTTTTATTGCCTCAATAAATACTTTAATAAATACAGGTAACTTACTGTTATTATGGAAAAAATAACATCTAAAGATGGCATCAACATACGCTACCTGAGGCTTGGCAAAGGGACACCTGTAATTTTTCTGCATGGCTGGACCTCAAGCTCTATAGGCTGGCTACCTTTCGCATCAGAGCTCGCTGATCAACACGAAGTCTATTGCTGGGATGCGCGCGGACATGGTGGTCATGAAATAGCAGAAGGCGCCAGCACCCATGTGCGTGATATGGCCAGCGACCTGCAGCAACTGATCGAGTATCACCAATTAGAAAATGTCACATTAGTTGGCCACTCAATGGGCGCGTTGACAATGTGGCAATATATTCGCGACTTTGGCTGCGATAAACTGTCCGGCGTCTGCATTATCGATCAATCACCAAAACTGGTGACTGATGATCATTGGCATAACGGCATTTACGGTAATTTTAATCAGGCGGCAAACACCCGCTTTATTAGCAAGCTTAGAGAAGATTTTGCCGAAGGCCTGCTTCAGTTAGTCGCCAATGGTTATAATAGAAAATCCTATGAAAACTATCAGCAAAATGCCCGCGGGTTTCAGCAGCTACGCGAACATCTGCGAACCTTGGAAAGCGAGCCTTTAGTTAAATGCTGGGAAAGCCTGACAGCCGCAGACTACCGCGATGTATTGCCTCAGATTTGCGTACCCGCCCTACTAATCTATGGCGATGAAAGCCAGTTCTATAGTGCTGACGTGGCTGAATACGTCAGACGCAATATTCCCCTAGCCGACCTGCATACCTATGAGAACTCAGACCACTCTCCGCAGCTATGGCACCGGGATCGATTTGTTTATGATCTGCGAACCTTTGTGACCCGATTACAAAGCTAGCCAGAGCAATTAACAATAAGTAAGACAAAGCGAAGAGAGGGTTGAGCCTTACAAAGCCCGATCTTAAAAAAAAACATGCCCTTACAGACTCTGCAGGGCCTGATAAAGAAAATAATTAAATCACTAGCGACCCAATCGCTGCCTGTTTATTCAGGCTGACAGATTATATAAAACGGATACAGCACTGACATGCTTGATAACATTCGCATCGTACTGATCAACACTTTCCATCCGGGTAACATCGGAGCAGCTGCCCGGGCGATGAAAAACATGGGCCTGAGCCAGCTTTATCTGGTTGATCCCCGGGTATTTCCTGATGATGAGGCGGATTCAAGAGCGGCGGGTGCAAAAGACCTGTTAGACAAAGCCGTGGTTGTCGATACCATGGATGAGGCGATTGCTGATTGTCAGCTGGTAATAGGCACCAGCGCCCGTAACCGTACTTTTGACCTACCGATTTATGATGCCCATGATTGTGCAAAGAAAATTGTCGGTGAAGCCCAGCATGGCAAAGTAGCGATAGTTTTTGGTCGTGAGACGATGGGACTGCACAACGCCGAACTTCAAAAGTGCAACTATCACGTTTATATACCTGCGAACCCTGAGTACCCGGTATTGAATGTCTCTGCAGCCATTCAACTGGTCTGTTATGAGATATGGCAGGCACATAGCAAGCAGGATTATGAAAAGCAGGAACAACCCTACCCTCTGACCCGGGATATGGAACTGTTTTATGAGCACCTGGAAAATGCACTACGAGGCACTAATTTCATCATTCCACAGCATCAGGGCAAAGTGATGGAAAAACTCCGTCGCTATTTTAACCGCTCCCGACCCGAGCGAACAGAATTGAACATGCTACGCGGTATTTTGACCTCAATTGACGAAACGGTTGCTAAGACAGCGACCCCAGATACAGAAAACAAAGGATCAGAATCATGAGCGAATCCCTTTTTGGTGACATCTCAGTTGAAGAATTTCTGCGTGATTACTGGCAAAAGAAACCACTCTTAGTACGTAACGCCTTCCCTAATCTGGACGCGCCTGTTGGCGCTGATGAGCTAGCCGGACTCTCTTGTGAAGAAGATGTCGAATCCCGCCTGGTAATTCAGAAGCCGGACAGCGACCACTGGGAGTTGAAGCAAGGCCCGTTTGATGAAGCTATGTTTGCAGAACTACCAGAATCACACTGGACCCTGCTAGTGCAAGCGGTAGACAACTGGGTACCCGAAGCCAGTGATATTGTTGAACAATTCCGTTTCATTCCTAACTGGCGTTATGACGACCTGATGGTCAGTTTTGCCAGTCAGGGGGGCGGTGTTGGCCCGCATTACGATAACTATGATGTATTCCTGATTCAAACCCAGGGTAAGCGCCGTTGGGAAATTGGTGGGCTGTTCGATCAGGACTCTCCACGCCGCCCTGATACGCCAGTTATGATTATTCCAGACTGGGAACCGGAAGAGACCTGGATCCTCGAGCCAGGCGATATGCTCTACATTCCACCCCAGGTAGGTCACAACGGTATTGGCGAAAGTGATGACTGTATGACCTATTCGGTCGGCTTCCGCGCACCATCGCATGCTGAAATTATGCGTAGCTTTACCGATTTCGTCGGTGAAAAACTGACATCAGAGTCCCGCTATACTGACCCTGATTTAAAGCTTCAGGATAATTCTGGTGAAATCACCGCTGACGCGTTAGAGAAAGTTCGTCAGATCTTTACCGGCTACCTGGCAGATGATGTTAAGTTAGCACAGTGGCTAGGGCAGTATGTGACAGACCCTAAGTATCCGGAGCTCGAACAAGCGCCGGAAGAGAGCATCACCGCAGAACAACTTCAACAGGCATTGAATGAAAGCGATCTGTACTTTATGCGTAATGAAGGTGCTCGATTCTCATATAGCCTGAATGGCGATAATGAACTGCAATTTTTTGCGGATGGCCGTTGCTTTAAACTTTGCGGCACCAGCTGCGCTTTGGCGACCAGCCTTTGTCAGAATCCTGCTATTGTCATAAATCAGGGGAGCTGGTCAGAACAGCAATTACAGCTGCTGGCAGATCTTTACAATCAGGGCTCAATTTATCTTGAAGATTAAGCCCCCCCTTGTAAGATCATTTAATTACTCGCGATCGTTTCAATAACGATCAAAGTTTAATTATCCCCCCTTTAAAAAGACTACTATTCAGTAGTCTTTTTTTGTTCGAAGACTCCTTAGCTACCTGATTTATCAAGCTTTTCTTAAGATATATTTAATATTTTTATTAATAAGCCAGATTCAGATGTTTTTGTAGTGATATGACTCATATACTTTATCTGAATATAAATAATGTTTTTAATAACCAATTGTTTTTGTAAAAAGCATTATTTAACCACTGCCTGAAAGTCGTTAGACTTTCGACTACAAAGTCTGGAAGCGTGATGATTAAAGGCCTTGCTGCATCGCAACACAAGCCAGCTTGTGTAGTAAAACTACAATCAGCTTATATTCATGCCTTGTAGTATATTTACAGCTATTGTGCTCTGCACAAAAATACTTTGACAGCCTCTCTGTAAAGCCCGCATTATTGGTGCTTCTTTTAAGTATCAGCCACTTCGACAATTTGCTGATGCAAGATGCAAACCGCTGAATTAGCAAAGCCAGCTAATACAAATAATGGCGCTTAATCAGCTATTAAACAGAAGGATTAACCATGTCTAGTCTGAATCAAGATATCGAAACTATCGCAGCGGCTAAAAATGCTGCTGGTAGCCCTTGGGATGCTATCAACCCAGAATCTGCTGCTCGCATGCGCGCTCAGAATAAATTTAAAACAGGCTTAGACATCGCTCAGTACACTGCAGACATCATGCGTGCTGACATGGCTGCATTCGACAAAGATAAAACCAAGTACACTCAGTCTCTGGGTTGCTGGCATGGTTTTGTAGGTCAGCAAAAGCTGATCTCTATCAAAAAGCACTTCGGTGGCAAAACAGATCGTCGTTACCTGTACCTGTCCGGCTGGATGGTTGCTGCACTGCGTTCTGACTTCGGCCCGCTGCCTGACCAGTCTATGCACGAGAAGACTACTGTCGCGAACCTGGTTGAAGAACTTTACACTTTCCTGCGTCAGGCTGATGCCCGTGAACTAGGCGGTCTTTTCCGCGCTCTGGATGCGGCTCGTGAAGCCGGTGATACCGCTGCAGAAGCAAAAATTCAGGATCAGATCGATAACCACGTGACTCACGTTGTGCCTATCGTTGCTGATATCGATGCTGGTTTCGGTAACGCTGAAGCGACTTACCTGATGGCTAAGCAGATGATCGAAGCGGGTGCTTGTGCCCTTCAGATCGAAAACCAGGTGGCTGATGAGAAGCAGTGTGGTCACCAGGACGGTAAAGTAACCGTACCTCATGCTGACTTCCACGCTAAGCTACGTGCGCTGCGTTACGCTTTCCTTGAACTGGGTATCGACAACGGTGTTATCGTTGCACGTACTGACTCTGAAGGCGCTGGTCTGACTAAAGAGATCGCTG
>NZ_RQXV01000008.1 GCF_003858655.1 Amphritea balenae | reverse complement strand
CTGAAGAGCCGTTCAAGACCAGGACGTTGATAGGCTGGGTGTGTAAGCGTTGTGAGGCGTTGAGCTAACCAGTACTAATTGCTCGTGAGGCTTGACCATATAACGCCAAAAGCGTTTGTTGAGCTGATAGATACATTGCTGAAAAGCACAGACTGAATAAAACAGTCTACGGATTAGAGTTTGTACACTCTCCGATTACAGGATTCAAATGACGCGTTGAACAGTAATGTTCAAATCGTTAGAGCAACCAGTTTTGCTTGGCGACCATAGCGAGATGGAACCACCCGATCCCTTACCGAACTCGGAAGTGAAACGTCTTAGCGCCAATGGTAGTGTAGGGATTCCCTATGCGAGAGTAGGTCATCGCCAAGCACCTAATTAAATAACCCCCTGCACGCAGTGCAGGGGGTTTTTTAATGCCTGTGATTTATGATCTGCTCGAGCATAGATGCGACAAAAGCGCGAAGCGCGTTGAACGTCGGCGCTTGCGACGACGGCCCTGAAGAGCGAAGCTCTGAATGGGTGAAGGCGAAGCCTGAATAATGTAGGTCATCGCCAAGCACCTAATTACGAGAAACCCCAACACGCTGTGTTGGGGTTTTTTCGTTTCAGAACGCAGGTACGTCTGCTTGTCCGATCTTAAGTGCCGAAGTCCGATGTGGCTATGCCACGTCCGAACGTTGCTACACAACTTGTCCGGTTACGAAGCAAGCCCCTAACCAGTTTTAAAAACATTTACACCACAGAGATCAGAGAGGACACCGAGGAAAAGAAAAATCACAAAGGGTACTGCACCGATAGCATTTATCTTATAGCTCTAACTCTTGAGATCTGCTTTTGACCCTCTCTGTGATCTCTGTGATCTCTGTGCCCTCTGTGGTAAATCGCTCTTATCTTTTCCGCTTTTACGGACACGCGGCGAAGCCGCATCGGACAAGCGCAGCGTTCGGACAAGTGAAACGATCGGACTTCGATATCTTATAGCCTTCGGCAACGCCTTTTCCCGCTATAATGATATCTGTCATCCTGAGGGATGGGTTGGTGTGTTATTGTGCCTGTCAGGTTCTCTTGTTCTCCTACAGGCTTTGTTTTGCTATCAGTCTGTTTTGGCTTGCTAGGAGGGGGGCTAATTTTATATATTGCGTACCACGTTTTCCGGGGCGGCTATTAAAGACCGGAATCACTGAAATTTGATAACTGGCAGGTAAATGATGTATACCGAGGAAGATGTAAGACGTCTTAAATGGCAAAGCCGGCGGGGCATGTTAGAACTGGATGTTCTGTTTATTCCTTTTGTTGAAGAAGCATTTCTTGATCTGCCTGAAGATGATAAAGACCGTTTTGTTAAACTGCTTGCCTGCGAAGATACTGATTTGTTTGTCTGGCTAATGGAACGGGAAAAACCAGAGGATCCTGATCTTCAAAGAATGGTCAGGATAATACTGGATCGTGTTCAGCCCGCTTCAAGCTGATATTCAGCCCTCTGCTTTCTGCAGAGGGCTCTACCTTTCTCTGGCAGCTTCTGCCATTGCCTCTGTCTGGTATGCGGATCTAGTAGCTTCCCTGAGTATTTTATTAACCGCTTTCATACTCTGTTATCTCAAGCTTCGCTGGTCCCGTATAGTGAATCTTAAGCATTGTTCAGCAGTGAATGCTTTGCGCTGGGTTGTGGATAAAAAGGCGCTGTCGATAAAACTAAACGATGGTCATTGGTATGCTGTTGAGAGTATCCAACCAGGCGTTATCTATTCCTGGTTGTTGGTACTAAATATCAGATTAAGTCAGAATAAACGCAATGTTAAACTGCTTATCTGGCGTGATAGCCTGAGGCCGGATCAGTTTCGCCGTCTATCGGTTTTGTTGCGTTATTCGTCTTTGTCTAATGCCACTCATAATTTATCGGCGTCAGGATAGTGTCCCGTGCTCTTGCCAACTTCTCCGGATAGTCGAGGGTGAAGTGAAGGCCGCGGCTTTCTTTTCGTTGCATTGCGCACCTGATTATCAGGTCGGATACCACTGCAAGGTTACGTAATTCAAGCAGGTCTCTGCTGACTTTATAGTTGCTGTAGTACTCACCAATCTCCTGCTGTAGAAGATCTGCTCTGTGCTTTGCCCGCTGTAGTCTTTTGGTTGTGCGAACAATGCCTACGTAATCCCACATGAAGCGTCTTAATTCATCCCAGTTATGAGCGATGATGACGTCTTCATCGGAGTTTGTGACCTGGCTTTCATCCCAGGCGGGAATGTCCGGCAACTCATCAGATGTCTGATGATTATTGACGATGTGTTTAGCCGCGGAAGAAGCATAAACAATGCATTCCAATAATGAATTACTGGCTAGCCTGTTGGCCCCATGCAAACCGGTAAAGGCTGTTTCTCCGATTGCGTACAGACCTTCAACATCAGTCATGCCTTGCTGATTAGTCATTATTCCACCGCAGGTGTAATGAGCGGCTGGGACAACGGGAATCGGTTCCTTAGTAATATCTATACCGAAACTAAGACAGCGTTCGTATATGGTTGGGAAGTGCTCCTTTATGAACTTATCTGACTTATGTGAGATATCCAGAAATAAGCAATCACAGCCTAAACGTTTCATTTCATGGTCAATCGCCCGGGCGACAACATCCCGCGGTGCCAATTCGCCTCGCTCATCGAATTTATCCATGAATCTGGAACCATCGGGCAAACGTAGCTTACCTCCTTCGCCACGTACAGCTTCGGTAATCAGAAACGATTTGGCTTGTGGATGGTAAAGGCAGGTTGGGTGAAATTGATTGAATTCCAGGTTGCCAACCCGACATCCTGCTCGCCATGCCATGGCAATACCATCGCCTGATGCGCCATCTGGATTGCTGGTATAGAGATAGGCTTTACTCACGCCGCCCGTAGCGAGGACAACGGAGCTCGCTTTGAATACATCAACATGGCCGCTTTTGTTGTCCAGAACATAGGCACCGATACAGTGGTTAGTGGCCAGGTTGAGTTTATGGCGGGTAATCAGGTCTACGGCGATACGGTCCTCAAACAGATCGATATTGTCACTGTCGATCGCTCGCTGAATCAGTGTGCGCTGAATTGCCTGACCTGTTGCATCTGCAGAATGAATAATCCGACGATGGCTATGTCCGCCCTCTTTTGTCAGGTGGTATTCATCGCCGTTACGTGTGAATGGCACGCCCTGTTTAATCAGCCAGTCGATGCTTTCTTTGCCGTGTTCGATGGTGAATGTGACAGCATCTCTCCGACTAAGGTTTGCTCCCGCAGTAATAGTGTCTTCTATGTGGGCATGGGTGCTGTCGCTATTATCCATGACCGCAGCAACGCCACCTTGTGCCTGGTAGGTTGATCCGCTGGTGAGATCTGCTTTACTGAGTACGGCAATTCGGTATGACTCAGGCAGCTGTAGAGCCAGGCCCAGCCCGGATGCGCCGCTTCCGATGATTAGGACATCGTACTGAAATTCATTACTCATGATACATCTACTCACAGACCATTTTTCAAATGCTAATTATTGCCTGAACGGCCCGTCTGAGCCAGCCTATGATGCTAATTATTATTTTTTTTTTAGTTCAGTTGAACTTAGTTTGTATTCAATGCTCATACCTTATAACTTGGCGCCTGTAATGAAGCAGAGTTGCATAATACAGGGGGTGGCATTCATACTTCCTTTAAAGCAGTAGTTGCTGCAATTAGTTTGGATCTGATCAGTATTAAGGAATTGAATGTCCAGCGAAAGCCAAGCATCGATAGATAAGAAGCTTGTTAAACGAGTACAGGCGGGTGATAAAACTGCCTTCGATCTGTTGGTTAAGAAGTACCAGCATAAGATCATTGGTTTGATAGGTCGTTATGTTTACGATCATCATGAAGCGATGGACGTGTCGCAAGAAGCGTTTATAAAAGCATACCGGGCGTTACCCAATTTTCGGGGTGACAGTGCGTTTTATACCTGGCTATATCGAATTGCGATTAATACCGCCAAAAATCATCTGGTAGCCAAAGGGCGCAGGCCACCGGATATGGATATTGATGTAGATGACGCCCATCACCTGGAAGGTGATCGTGGCCTTAAAGATATCGAAAGTCCCGAGAATAGTCTTTATCGGGATGAGTTAGCCAGAGTTGTTCGAACGGCAATGGACCGTTTACCAGAAGATCTTCGAGCAGCACTGGCGTTACGTGAATTTGAAGGTTTGAGCTACGAAGATATTGCTCAAATCATGGATTGTCCGGTAGGTACCGTACGATCAAGGATTTTCAGGGCACGGGAAGCGATTGATAAGGAGATCGCGCCTCTTTTGAGTTAAGTGCTTGCTGAATTGAGAGAGTGTTGAGTCGAGTAAATAGCCATATTAAAAACTGAGCTAATTACTGAACTAAGCAAATAGGTATTTCGCAGCTAAAATGTTGCGAAATTTAACTGTTCTAATCGAACTGTAGTAACCCGGTAGGAGTTGGCTGATGAGCGAACAACCCAAAGAGAGACTCTCTGCTTTAATGGATGACGAGGTCAGCGACTTTGAGTTGCGTAGCCTGATTAAACAGGCTACCGAGAATGAACAGTTGTCAGAACAGTGGCAGCGTTTCCATCTCGCCAGTTCTGTTCTAAAACAAGAGCCGCTTGCGAAGGGTGATATCAGCAGTTCGGTTATGGCTGCGCTTGCTGATGAACCTGCTTATGATTCTCCACAACAGCCTGTAGTCCAACAAAAAGGGTTTGCCAGTAGCTTTATCAAACCCCTGATGAGTATGGCTGTTGCTGCGTCAGTCACAGCGGTTGTTATTCTGGGTGGACAGAACTTTGGTATAGGTACTCAGGATACAAACACTGTTGCTCAAGCACCGCTTCAGAGCAAGATTCAACCTGCTTTTAATGCTTCACAGGGCTTTATGCGCGCTCAGTATGGCAACTCCCCTGTCATTAGTCAGTCGCAATCTGAAGCTGATGTGATTCGTTTGAATCAGAATCTGAGTAGCTATATAAATCAGCATAAATCGTTATTGCAGTCGCAGACTTTAGACCTGTCTCCTGGTTGGATGCCGGAAGGGTTTACTAAAGTGAAAAGTGCACTTGCGCCGGGGGCTGATATGGCCGTGTTTAGTAATGGTAAGAGCTCTTTTACTCTGGGGGTTGAACGTGTCGGTAACGGCGCGGTTCCCGAAGGGGCTACACAGGTTGGTGATATGGTTGCCGTAGGTAAGCGTGTAGATGGACATTTTGTCACTATCGTCGGCGACCTGCCTTTGATGGTAGCTGATCGTATTGTTAATTCGATTGAGAAAATTCAGTAATTTAAGATGATAGAAGAGAGTGGCCGGGTTGTAAGGCTTGAGTCTGAGACCGTTTGGGTTGAAACCATTAAGCAGAGTGCTTGTGCCGGCTGTAGCGCACAAAAAGGTTGTGGACAGAGTCTGCTGGCAAAAATAGGTGACGGTAAGCGGCTTGAGATACAAGTTGATAACCCAGATCAAATAGCCGTTAGCGTAGATGATCAGGTGTTACTTGGCGTAGGCGAGCGCTCTTTTCTCACGGCGTCGCTGTTGGTTTATCTGTTACCTGTTGTTGCTATGTTTATCGCAGCGCTAATGGTTCAGATAGCCGGTTTTGCAGAACCCCTGGTGATTGTTGCTGCTGTGTTAGGTTTGATAGGTGGGTTTCTGTTAACCCGTATCATTTCTAATAGCATGACTGCTCATTGCAGTTACCGACCGGTGCTGCTTCAAAAGTTAAATTAGTCCCTTTGTGTACAGGAATATAGATATGAAATTTATCAGAGCTGTGTTTAGTCTGGTTTTTTTGTTGTTCGTTACCAGTGGTGTACATGCGGCCTTACCAGAGTTTACTAATCTGGTTAAACAGGCTTCTCCTGCTGTAGTTAACATCAGTACTGTACAGCAGAGGCAGACACGCACTCAGGGGATGCCTCAGTTTCAGCTTCCGGATGGGCAAGAGATACCTGAGATATTCCGTCATTTTTTTCGCATCCCTCCAGGATCGGGAAATGATACTCCACGCCGGAAAGTGCCTCGTTCACTAGGTTCAGGTTTCATTATTTCAGAAGATGGCTATATTCTGACCAATCATCACGTGGTGGCAGAAGCGGATAAAGTGATTGTTCGGTTGAATGACCGACGTGAGCTTGAAGCTGAAGTGATCGGCTCTGATAAACGTTCTGATGTGGCGCTACTAAAAATTAAAGCCACAGACCTTCCTGTTGTTAAAGTAGGTGATTCTGATAAAGCTGAAGTCGGTGAGTGGGTACTCGCTATTGGTTCGCCATTTGGCTTTGACTATTCTGTTACGGCTGGGATTATCAGTGCGACTGATCGAAGTCTGGCGAATGAAACCTATGTTCCATTCATTCAGACAGATGTTGCTATCAATCCAGGTAACTCAGGTGGCCCCCTCTTCAATTTAGAAGGTGAAGTGATAGGTATTAATTCCCAGATTTATACCCGCTCCGGAGGGTTTATGGGCCTTTCATTCGCTATTCCTATGAATGTTGCCATAGAAGTGGCTGATCAGCTGAAGAAGAGCGGATCTGTAAGTCGGGGTTGGTTAGGCGTTATTATTCAGGAGGTTAGCCGTGATCTTGCTGAGTCATTTGGACTGGAAAAGCCTGAAGGTGCGCTGGTTGCAAAAGTTTTACCTGGCAGCCCTGCTGAAGATGCCGGCCTGAAAGAGGGCGATATCATCTATAGTTTTAATGGTCAGTCTATTAATCGTTCCGGTGATCTGCCGCATCAGGTGGGGCGTATCCCGCCAGAGACCGATGCTGAAGTTGGCGTAGTTCGCGGTGGTAATAAGCAGAGTGTCACGGTAACTATTGGTTTGTTACCAGCGCCTGGTGAAGAGCTAAAAACAGCCAAGAGTAGTGAGTCATCTTCTACGAACCGCCTGAATATTCAAATAAGCGAGTTAGACGACCAGTTACGTGAACGCTGGAATGTTAGTAGCGGAGTAGTGGTGCGTAAGGTTGAAGAGGGAGCTGGTGCTGATTCCGGGCTGATGATCGGCGATGTAATTACCATGCTTAATGGTGAAGATATCGGTTCAATCAAGAAATTTGCCAAAGTAGTTTCTGCGCTACCGGATACTAAAGCGGTACCAATGCGGATAGTACGACGGGGCAGCCCTATGTTCATACCGCTCAAGTTGAAATAAGCGTTTTCATACTATTTTTAAACTATCTTAAAATAAAGGGGGGCTATTTAGCCCCCTTTATTCTTTTATGGCACTGATCTCGATGATGGTCGTAACTGACGAAATACGGTACACTTGCCGGCTTCTGAATTGCGCCCACAAAACCGGGCTGCATGCCTAATTTTTTTAGCTGGTGATTCCGTAGTGAGTAAGCTCGAACACATTCGTAACTTTTCGATTATTGCCCATATAGACCATGGTAAATCTACTCTGGCCGATCGCTTTATTCAGACCTGTGGTGGTTTGAGTGAACGAGAGATGGCGCAGCAGGTTCTGGACTCGATGGATCTGGAGCGTGAGCGTGGGATCACTATTAAAGCGCAGAGCGTAACGCTTGAATATAAAGCTAAAGATGGCAAGACCTATCAACTGAACTTTATCGATACGCCGGGGCATGTTGACTTTAGCTATGAGGTATCTCGTTCACTGGCTGCCTGTGAAGGTGCTTTGCTGGTAGTAGATGCCGCTCAGGGTGTTGAAGCTCAGTCAGTAGCTAACTGCTATACCGCGCTGGAACAAGGCTTGGAAGTGATGCCTGTCCTGAACAAGATGGATCTGCCTCAGGCAGAACCAGAGCGGGTACGTAATGAGATTGAAGAAGTAATCGGTATCGAAGCACAACACGCAGTTCCTTGTAGTGCTAAAAGTGGTCTGGGAATTGAGGATGTTCTGGAACAGTTGGTACATGATATTCCTGCACCGGTAGGTGATGTTGATGCACCGTTACAAGCGCTGATTATCGACTCATGGTTTGATAATTATCTTGGTGTCGTCTCTCTGGTACGGGTAAAAAACGGTACTCTGCGTAAAAAAGATAAGATAAAGATTAAATCGACCGGTATGTTACATCCCGTTGATGGCGTAGGTATCTTTACACCAAAACGTAAAGAGACCGGCGAGCTGAAAGCAGGTGAAGTTGGCTATGTGGTCGCCGGGATTAAAGATATTCACGGTGCGCCTGTCGGCGATACAATTACACACGCTAAAACACCAGATGTTGAGACTCTGCCTGGCTTCCAAAAAGTTCAGCCGCAGGTTTATGCTGGCCTGTTTCCTACCAGTTCAGATGACTATGAAGATTTCCGTGAAGCGCTGAATAAGCTGACGTTGAACGATGCTTCACTGTTTTTTGAGCCGGAATCATCTGATGCCCTGGGTTTTGGTTTCCGTTGTGGATTCCTTGGCATGTTACATATGGAAATTATCCAGGAACGTCTTGAACGGGAATATAATCTCGATCTGATTACCTCTGCTCCGACTGTAGTCTATGAGTTGGAATTGCAGAAAGGCGATATTATTCACATTGATAGCCCGTCTAAAATGCCCGATCCTGCATCGATAAATGAGATGCGTGAGCCGATAGTTGAAGCGAATATTCTGGTGCCACAGGAGTATCTGGGGCAGGTTATAGGGCTCTGTGTCGACAAGCGTGGTGTACAGAAGAATATGAACTTTGTCGGTAATCAGGTTCAGGTTTCTTATGAGCTACCGATGGCTGAAGTTGTACTGGATTTCTTCGATCGACTTAAATCCGTTAGTCGTGGTTATGCTTCACTAGAATACAATTTTGTACGCTTTGAACCGGCTCAACTGGTTCGTCTGGATATTCTGATTAACGGCGATAAAGTAGATGCTCTGGCGGTTATCCTGCATCGTGATAATGCTCAGCATCGTGGTCGTCAGCTATGTGAAAAAATGAAAGATCTGATTCCACGCCAGATGTTTGATGTAGCTATACAGGCTGCGATCGGCGGCAAAATTATTGCCCGAACTTCTGTAAAAGCCCTACGTAAAAACGTAACCGCTAAATGTTACGGTGGTGATGTTAGCCGTAAGAAGAAACTGTTACAGAAGCAAAAAGAGGGTAAGAAGCGCATGAAGCAGGTGGGCAGTGTTGATATTCCTCAGGATGCTTTCCTGGCCGTACTGAAAATAGATAGCTAGGACTGAATAGCATGGATTTCGATTTTGCACTGATACTTGTTGTGCTGACTTTTATCGCAGCACTAGGCTGGTTTTATGATCGTTTAGCTCTGGCCGGTGCTCGTAAGGAACGTATCGCAGCAGCAACAAAGCAAACCGGTGGTACTTTACCTGAGTCAGCACTGGAACAGTTGAATAAAGAAAACGGCCTGATCGATTTGTGCCGGTCATTGTTTCCTGTTCTGTTTGTGGTTCTTATCCTGCGTTCGTTTGTTGTTGAACCGTTTCAGATCCCTTCAGGCTCAATGAAGCCTACACTGAAAATCGGTGACTTTATTCTGGTTAATAAGTGGCATTATGGTTTCAGATTGCCGGTTATTGGTACCAATGTTTTGCCTATGAATAAACCACAACGTGGTGATGTCGCGGTGTTTAAGTATCCGCAGGAGCCAAGTGTGAACTATATTAAACGAGTAGTTGGCCTGCCTGGTGATCGGATTCGATATCAGAATAAGACACTGTTTGTGAATGGTGAAGCACAAGCTCAGACGCTACTGGCTCAGTTGCCACCGAAAAGGCCTCGGGTATTGTTGGTTGAGGAGCAGCTAGGTGAGGTTTCACATCAGATCTACCGTGATGTTGGTCAGGCGCGTATCGCCGCAGAATGGGTAGTGCCAGAAGGACACTACTTTATGGTTGGTGATAATCGTGATAATAGTAATGACAGCCGGTTCTGGGGCTTTGTGCCAGATGAGCTATTAGTAGGTAAGGCATTTGCCGTATGGATGCACTGGCAAGACTTTTTTACTTTACCTGAATTTGGCGATGTAAGAGCGATCCATTAAAGGCAATAACGGACAGGGGTAGGCAATGTCGATGCGAAATAAACAGCAGGGCGCAACGTTTTTTTCTCTAATGATTATTCTGATTGTTGCAGGCGTATTTCTTGCCGTTGGATTTAAGCTCTACCCCCCTTACTGGGATCACAAACTGATCGTTTCAGTGATGACTGATCTGACAGAAAACCCGGATACCCGCGAAGATTCAGCGACTGAAATTCGCAGTAAAATTATGAAACGGTTACGTATTAACCAGGTCAAACTTCCGGTTCAAAAAGCCGTGAAAATTGATGAAAAAGAAGGGATTAAGACAATAGTCCTTAAATACGATGTAACCGTACCTATGTTCTATAACGTTGATGCTGTGGTTAAGTTCCACGAGCAATATGAAGTGATTAGCCGTTGATTATCAAACCTGCAACTGACCTGGCAAAAAAGCTGGGTTATCAGTTTAAAGATTCCAGCCTTATTGAGCTGGCTTTAACCCACCGTAGCCACGGTAAACGAAATAACGAACGACTTGAGTTCCTGGGGGATTCAATACTGAATTTCGTTATAGCTGAAGCGCTGTATAACCGTTTCCCTGAAGCGAAAGAAGGGCAGTTAAGCCGTCTGAGAGCTTTGTTGGTTAAGGGCGAAACGCTGGCCGAACTGGCCAGAGAGATGAAACTGGGCGATTACTTAAGACTGGGCTCCGGCGAATTGAAAAGCGGAGGCTTCCGTCGCGATTCCATTCTGGCTGATGCAGTAGAAGCTATTATCGGTGCTATCTATATGGATAGCGATATGGATACCTGTCGTCCCTATATTCTGGATTGGTATAAAAGCCGTCTTGCGCAAACGTCCTTGGAAGATACTCAGAAAGACTCTAAAACCCGATTGCAGGAGTTTTTGCAATCACGACGGGCACCGCTGCCTGCGTATGAGCTGATCTCGGTGACGGGAGAAGCCCATAAGCAGACTTTTGAAATTCGTTGTAGCGTCACTTTGTTAGATCAGCCAACCGATGGGAAAGGCAATAGCCGTCGTCAGGCAGAGCAGGAAGCCGCACGTAAAGCGTTGGAAAGTCTTAAGGTAGGTAGCACAGCATGAGTCGTGATCTGAGTTATATGCTCGATGAGCCCAAAGACAATACCCAGTGTGGTTTTGTTGCCATTGTTGGTCGCCCTAACGTGGGTAAATCGACGCTGATGAATGAAATTCTGGGTCAAAAGCTGAGTATTACTTCCCGTAAGCCTCAAACTACCCGCCATCAGATTGTTGGTATTAAGACTGAAGGTGATATTCAGGCGGTTTATGTAGACACCCCTGGCCTACATAAAGATCAGGATAAAGCGATCAACCGCTATATGAATAAAGCGGCCAGTTCAGCGTTGCGCGATGTTGATGTAGTAGTGTTTATCATCGATCGAACAGCCTGGACCGACGAAGATCAGATCGTTTTTGATAAAGTGCAGGGCGTAAAAGGTCCTGTCATTCTGGTGATCAATAAAATTGATCAGCTGGAAGATAAAGATTCTCTGTTGCCTCATCTTGCTGAACTATCTCAAAAGATGGATTTTCACGAGATCATACCTATCTCAGCCAAGCTCGGGACCAGTGTCGATCGCTTGGAAGCTGTGATAAATGAACAGCTGCCAAAGAGTATGCATTTTTATCCGGAAGATCAGGTAACAGATAGAAGTTCCCGTTTTCTGGCCGCCGAGCTGGTGCGTGAAAAACTGATGCGTAATCTGGGTGATGAGATCCCTTACGGTACGACTGTAGAAATTGAAGAGTTCAGTCGTAATGAACGGGGTATTCTGATTATCAGCGCATTAATTCTGGTTGAGCGCGAAGGGCAGAAGCGTATTGTTATTGGTGATAAAGGCGCCAAAATCAAAGGTATTGGCCGGGATGCCCGTCTTGATATGGAAAAGATGTTCGATTCCAAAGTAATGCTCAACCTCTGGGTTAAAGTGCGTAGCAACTGGTCCGATGATGAACGGGCTCTGCGTAGTCTGGGATATAACGATATCGACTGACAGGATACCGGCCGATGAGTTTTCAGCTTGAAGCCCAGGCGGCCTATGTCCTCCATACCCGACCTTATCGAGAAACCAGTTTACTCGTCGATCTGTTCACCCTCGAACAGGGTAAAGTCAGTGTCGTAGTGCGTGGCGCGCGTAGTCCACGTTCCCGTATGCGTGCAGTGATGCAGCCATTTACCCCGATCCAGGTTGGCTGGCGGGGACGGCAAGAATTAAAAAACCTTACTCAGGCGGAAGCCGTCTCGGTACCCATGTTTCTTAAGGGTGATGCACTGATGTGCGGTTTGTATGTTAATGAACTGCTGGAACGATTATTACCGGTGCAGGATCCCCATCCCAGACTTTATGTTTACTACCAATATGTTCTGAATGAGTTGCAGTCTGGTAAAGACATTGAGCTGGCCTTGCGAACGTTTGAACAGAAACTGCTACAGCAGTTAGGCTATGAGTTTGATGTCCAGCACTGTCAAGCCGAACTCATTTATAGCTATGAGCCTGAACAGGGTTTCATTCAAGTGTCGCAGGTTACCGAGCGGACAAAGAAGTCCTGTTTCAGAGGGGAGCAGTTGTTAGGTATCGCAGCTGAACAGTATGACCGACCTGAGATTCGTCGGGCAGCAAAACGTTTAATGCGACTTGCTCTGGAGGCTCGGTTAGGTAACCGGCCACTTCAGAGCCGTGAGCTTTTTAAGAGTTATGGTGCGAAAACATAATTAGCTTGTATCTGTAGGGTTATGTTTTCAGGGTAATGTTTCGTATGGCGATATTGTGTGGGGCTATGTCTTGTCAGGCATTTTTAGTAAGCTCTGTTTTTATTATTTAGGATTTTTAAGAGGTTAACCGTGGTAGAACCAAGTCGTTTACTGCTGGGTGTGAATATCGATCACATCGCAACACTGCGTCAGGCGCGGGGCACTCGCTATCCTGATCCGGTTCAGGCTGCCGCCATAGCCGAAGATGCCGGGGCCGATGGTATTACTGTCCACCTGCGGGAAGATCGACGTCATATTCAAGACCGGGATATTTATCTGTTGGCTGAAACGCTGCAGACCCGAATGAATTTCGAAATGGCAGTCACCGATGAAATGGTGGCTATTGCTGAGAAAGTAAAACCCGGCCATGCCTGTCTGGTGCCAGAAAAACGCGAAGAGTTGACCACCGAAGGTGGTCTGGATGTGGTGGGTCAGGAAGCTAAAATTAAAGCGGCTTGTGATCGTATGGCTGCTGCAGGGATTGAAGTATCGCTCTTTATCGATGCAGACCCGGATCAGATTGATGCGACTATTCGTTGTGGTGCCCCGGTTATTGAGTTACACACCGGTGCTTATGCTGACGCAGAGAATGCGGCAGAGCAAAAAGCTGAACTGCAGCGCATTAAAGAGGCATCGGCCTATGCTTTCAGTAAAGGGCTGATTGTAAATGCAGGGCACGGATTGCACTACCATAATGTTGAGCAGATCGCAGAGATCCCGGAATTGAATGAGCTCAATATTGGTCATGGAATTATGGCTCGTGCGGTGTTTGTTGGTTTGAAAGAAGCGATCGCTGAGATGCGTCGCCTGATGATGGAAACTCAGGCTCGGATTCAGCCATTGCGGGATGCCGTGCGTCGATGATTCTGGGTATCGGCACTGATCTGCTTGATATTCGTCGTATAGAGAAAGCTCTGGCGCGAACGCCAGGGCTGGCAGCGCGGATTTTGACGGCTGCTGAACTGGAACAATTTAATCAGTCAAAACAGCCTGTAAACTTTTTGGCAAAACGTTTTGCAGCCAAAGAAGCTGTGGTTAAAGCGCTGGGAACAGGTATTGGCCGGGGTATTAGCTGGCAACATTTTGAGGTTAGCTATGACTCATTAGGGCGCCCGTTAATATCACTCAATGGGGCGGCCAAAGATAAAGCTGATGAGCTTGGTATTCAGCGGATTCACCTTTCATACACGGATGAAACAGATCACGTCGTCGCTTTTGCGGTAGCAGAAAGTTAATGCCTGTCCATAGGGAGCCTGTCCCTGTTCTGTAAGTCCTGATACCTGAAGTGACAAGGTTAATGGCTATAGTCCAAACGAATCAGAAAGCAGGTTCTGGTTTGAATACATCACTTTGGCCGGTTTTACTTGACCACTAAATAGATACCTCCAAAAACCGTTAGCTAAAACGTCTAGACTAAACTGACACCAGTGGTCAGTTATTTACGGAGGTGTTTGTGATGAAAACCCTGATGGTCGCTACCGACCTGACTTCTGGCTTTACTACGGCGTACGAGAATACCATCTTACTGGCAAGGTCATTTGCCAGTACGGTCTATCTGATGCATGTAGTAAATCCTAATGAAGACAGCAGCTATAAGGATAAGAAATCGATAGGGCAGGAGTTTGCTGATGAGTCTGCTGTCCTGAACAGTATAGCGGCACAGTTCCGTGATCAGGATATCGAGACCCATGCACTGCTTCTTGAGGGCGTTATTCCCATCGCTATTCTCGATGAAGCCGAGCGTTTACAAGCCGATCTGATAATTTTGGGTGGGGCAGGCAAAGGTTCTGCAACGGGCATTCTGGTAGACAGTATTAGCCAGGCCGTTATAAAACAGACTCAAACACCAATAATGCTGTTCCCTGCATCGGGGCTATCGGAATAAAATAAACCAGGCATGAATTTTTCTGTATTGAGCTTTATATCGAGCCCCGGTATTATTCCGACCTTGCTGTTAAGGCATATAAACTGTTTTTTTAATTCTCTTCGGTTATATCTATATGTTTCCGGAGCCGTCTCTGGAAGTAAGTTATGAGTGTTCAGTTTCCAACCATCGAAGAATATGTCGGTAATACGCCGTTAGTTCGACTTCAGCGACTGAATGTAGGTCGTGGTAATACCGTGCTTTGTAAGCTGGAAGGTAATAACCCAGCGGGTTCGGTTAAAGATCGTCCGGCACTGAGCATGATTCAGCTGGCGGAAGAACGTGATCTGATAAAGCCCGGCGATACGCTGATTGAGGCGACATCGGGCAATACCGGTATTGCACTGGCGATGGCTGCTGCTATCAAAGGTTATAAAATGAAGCTGATCATGCCGGATAACAGCAGTGAAGAGCGTAAAGTCTCTATGACCGCTTATGGTGCTGAGTTGATTTCAGTGACCAAAGAGGAGGGCATGGAAGGCGCCCGTGATCTGGCTCTGCAGATGCAGGAGCAAGGTCTGGGTATTGTGTTGGATCAGTTTGCCAATCTGGATAACCCCGAAGCCCATTACCGGGGCACTGGCCCGGAAATCTGGCAGCAGACCCAGGGTAGCATCACTCACTTTGTCAGCTCCATGGGGACCACCGGTACCATTATGGGAACCTCCCGTTATCTGAAAGAGCAAAATTCAGACGTCAATATTGTCGGGCTTCAACCTGCAGAGGGGGCATCAATACCCGGTATCCGACGTTGGCCTGAAGAGTATCTGCCGAAGATCTTTGATGCTTCCCGGGTTGATCAGGTATTGGATATTACTCAGGAAGAAGCAGAAACGACGATGCGTGATCTGGCGCAGAAGGAAGGTATCTTTTGTGGCGTATCATCCGGCGGAGCAGTTGCCGGTGCGCTGAGGCTGGCACAACAGGTTGAGAACGCGGTCATTGTTTGCATTATATGTGACCGGGGTGATCGATACCTTTCAACCGGCGTGTTCAGCAACTAAGTAACAGGTTTATTTGTATAAAGGAGCCTGAGGCTCCTTTTTTTGTGGCACGTACTATCATTGATAAAGTCTCCGGTTTGGGGAGTTGGTTTGGTTTAGAAATGAACTTACTCGCTATTACAGGTCTGAAGGACTAGAATGTGCCCGCTTAATTTGGGCCTTATTTTTTATGAGCCAGTTTTTTATGAGCCAGGCTCAGGCCCTCAGACTATAAAATAATAAATCAGGGAAAGATTAAAGGTGGATTTACCCTTTGATCAGATATCAGGTTAGGAGTGGCGTAACGCCGTGGTAAAAGTACGCGAAGATCATCCGATACATGACGATGGCAGTGTCGATCTGGATTTGTGGCTGGAAAGGTTACAGGAACAGGTTGAAGTCAAAGATATAGATACAGTCCGGCAGGCCTGTCTTTATGCTAAAGAGCTGAAAGAGGAGATACAGACCTCTGAAGAGTCGTGGCATGATAAAGACAGCTACATCACCGGACTGGAGATGGCGCAAATTCTGATTGAGCTGAATCAGGATGAGGAGGCCTTAGTTGCCGCTATCTTGTATCGCAGTGTGCGCGAAAAACGCACCACACTTGAAGATATTAAACGACGTTTCGGCAAAACAATTGCCAGTCTGATTGAGGGTGTGCTGCAGATGGCTGCTATCGGCAGTCTCCAGAACCCTCGTCGTGAAAACGTGTTAGGTCAGAGCGGTAATCCGCTGGATAACGTACGCAAGATGTTGGTCTCAATGATCGACGACGTACGGGTTGTATTGATCAAAATTGCAGAACGTACCTGTGCTATCCGTGGTGTTAAAGAGGGATCGCGTAAGAAACGCTATCTGGTTGCTCGCGAAGTCTTTGATGTGTATGCGCCTTTGGCCCACCGATTAGGTATTGGCCATATTAAGTGGGAGCTTGAAGATCTCTCATTTCGTTACCTGAAGCCTAATGACTATAAGCAGATAGCCAATCTGCTGGATGAAAAGCGTCTTGACCGTCAACAGTTCATTGAGGATGTTGTCGGCATTCTAAATAGTGAATTGGATAAAGTAAGTATTGATGGTGAGGTGATGGGCCGTGCCAAGCATATTTACAGTATCTGGCGCAAAATGCAGAGCAAGAATATCGACTTTAATCAGGTCTATGATATTCGTGCTGTGCGTATTCTGGTGCCGGAAATTCGTGATTGCTACACCGTACTGGGCATAGTACATGGTCACTGGCGCAACATTCCTCATGAATTTGATGACTATATCGCCTCGCCTAAGCCAAACGGCTATCGTTCATTGCATACGGCCGTGTTTGGTCCTTCAGGTAAAGTGTTGGAGATTCAGATCCGTACTTACTCAATGCATGAAGAGGCGGAGCTGGGGGTTTGTGCGCACTGGTTGTATAAGGGAACAGATACTCAGTCTCAGAATAACAGCTACGAAGAGAAGATCGCCTGGTTGCGACAGGTTCTGGAGTGGCATGAAGATCTGGGAGAGAGTGAAGCATTCTCCGATATGATCGACAGCGAAATTACCCATGACCGGGTTTATGTATTTACCCCTGATGGTCATGTGGTCGATATGCCGGTTGGTTCTACACCGGTTGATTTTGCTTATCGTGTGCATACCGAGGTGGGTCACCGTTGTCGGGGAGCCAAAGTGAATGGCCGTATCGTACCGTTAACCCGTCAATTGAAAACCGGTGATCAGGTCGAAGTATTAACGGCCAATACAGAGCATCCTCGTCGAGACTGGCTTAACCCTAACCTGGGTTATATCACCAGCGCCCGTTCCAGGGCGAAAGTACAGCACTGGTTTAAGTTGCAGGATAAAGATAAGAACGCTGCGGCCGGTAAGAAGATTATCGATCGGGAGTTCAGACGTCTGGCGCTGATCAGTTCAGAACTGAACTATGAGCAGATGGCTGTTTCGGTTAACAGTAATACCGCAGAAGATATGTATGCCGCGTTGGGTGCGGGTGATATCCGCTTGTCTCAGGTGATTAATGCCGCGCAGAAGCAGGTAGGCACGGGTGATCACGATGAGCAACTTGACCTTGAGTTACCGGTCAATATCGCTAAAGCACCTTCGGATTATGAGGGCATTAAGATCCGTGGTGTTGGTAATCTGCTGACCTCCATAGCGCCTTGTTGTAAGCCGGTTCCTGGTGATCCGATTATCGGCTATATAACCAAAGGCCGGGGCGTTTCGATTCATCGGGAAGACTGTACCAATGCCTTCCAGTTGCGGGAGCATGAAGGCGAAAGGATTATAGAAGTCAGCTGGAATGAAGGTGGTGAATCGACCTATCCGGTAGATATTTTTGTCGAAGCTTTTGATCGTTCCGGTCTGTTACGTGACCTTATGATGGTTCTGGCAGTTGAGAATATTAACGTGTTGTCTGCCAATACTCAGTCTGACAAAAAGAGTAATATTGCCCACCTGTCACTGACCATTGAGATTAGTCGCCTGGAATTACTGGGTAAGATTATGGACAAGATAAATCAGATTCCTAACGTGACTGATGTACATCGTCAGCGCAGTGGAACCGGATAGCAGGAACCAGCAATGGCTAATTACTCGCTTGATGATCTGCTCAGCCTGATGGGGCGATTGCGTGACCCCGAAGACGGTTGTCCCTGGGATCTGAAACAAACTTTTGCCACTATAGTACCGCATACGCTGGAAGAGGCTTATGAGGTGGCGGATACCATCGAACGTGAAGACTGGGATCATCTGCAGGGTGAGTTGGGGGATCTGCTATTTCAGGTAATCTTCTATGCTCAGCTAGGCAAAGAAGAGCGACGTTTTGATTTTGATGCCATCGTAAATACGCTGGTAGAAAAGCTGATCCGTCGACACCCCCATGTTTTTCCTCAAGGCACATTACAAAGCCGACGTTCAGTTACAGGTTCTGCTGAACCCGATGAGAAAGCGGTCAAGCTAACCTG
Organism: Amphritea balenae; assembly: GCF_003858655.1. Taxonomy (GTDB): domain Bacteria; phylum Pseudomonadota; class Gammaproteobacteria; order Pseudomonadales; family Balneatricaceae; genus Amphritea; species Amphritea balenae. Next base: position 239,756 of record NZ_RQXV01000008.1, on the reverse strand, counting down.
GGAAGCGATTAAAGAGCAGGAGAGGGGCAGTAAGCCGGTGGTTGAGCCTCGGGTTCTGGATGACATTCCCTTTGCACTGCCGGCGCTTAATCGGGCTGATAAGCTACAGAAACGGGCTGCCCGGGTCGGATTTGATTGGGGCGATGTTGGCCCGGTATTAGATAAGATTGAAGAAGAGATTGCCGAGTTGCGTGAAGCTATCGCAGCGGGTGATAAGGTTGAAATGGAACATGAACTGGGCGATCTGATGTTTGCCCAGGTTAATCTGGCCCGCCATATGGGGGTTAATCCGGAAACCGCTCTGCGTTGCACCAATCAGAAATTTACTAACCGCTTCAATTATATTGAAGATCAGGTTAAAACCTCAGATCTGGATTGGCAGGATTATAGTCTGGAGCAGCTGGATAGCTGGTGGAACGAGGCAAAAGGGAAGGGTTTATAAAGTAATGGAGTCATATCAATGGTTTATTCTGGGCGTTATCCTTATGGCGATACTGGGATATTGGAATTATCAGCGAACTGAGGGACAGTTGCAGTCGTTACAAAGTGCAGGTTTTGTTGTATCGGATAGACTCAAAGGGAATCCGGGGGTTGTCATAAGTCGTAGTCAAAGACAGTGTGCGGTACTGATACCTACGGGTTATCAGAGATTTGATTTTAGTCAGATCCACGGTGCTGAGGTTAGGTTTGACTGGGCATCTGATACTAAAACAAACTTTCGCTTAGTATTGCTGCTGGAAAATGCCTATAAGTCTGAAGTTGAGATTGGCTATCAAAATGAGCCGCAAGCCAATAATGCACTAAAAAAACTTCGGAGCCTGGTTGTTCAGTAAGAAAAATTTAACCATATAAATCCCTCTGCTGCGACTAAGATACTATTTGTGCTTAGCACAAAGAGTGTAGTATCAATAAGATAGCTTATTGATACATCAGACAGGGGAAGCGAATGACAACACTTCACGAAGACCTGCGCGATGACGTGCGGATGCTCGGCGAATGCCTGGGGCAAACCATCGCAGCCCACAAAGGGCAGGAATTTTTCGATAAGATCGAAACCATACGGACGCTTTCTAAAGCGGGCCGATCCTCTGGGCAGCCAGCTGATGAGGAACTTCTTAAGACGCTCAGTGAGCTGGATGATGATGACCTGCTTCCGGTTGCGCGCGCTTTTACTCAGTTTTTAAATCTTTCCAATATTGCAGAAGAACATCACCGGGTGCGTCGTCGCTCTGGGGTGATGGATGTTTGTACTTCCGATTCATTTTGTGGTCTGTTGGGTCGCTTGCAGCAGCAAGGGCTAAGTAAAAAACAGTTAGCGGATACCGTGAAACAGATGGATGTTGAGCTGGTACTGACGGCCCATCCGACTGAAGTAAATCGTCGCACACTGATTCAGAAATTTGATGCCATTACTGATTGTCTGCAACGTATCGACCGCGGTGAAGATCTGCGGCACCGATTGCATGAACTGATTAGCCAGGCCTGGCATACGGATGCCATACGTAAACAACGGCCTACACCGGTTGATGAGGCTAAATGGGGCTTTGCGGTAATAGAGAACTCGCTCTGGGAAGCGGTCCCCGTCTTCCTGCGACAGATTGATAAGCAGCTGTTTGATGCCACGGGAGAGCACCTGCCACTCACTCATTCACCGGTTCGCTTTGCTTCCTGGATGGGGGGCGATCGTGATGGTAACCCTAATGTAACTTCGCTGGTGACTGAAAAAGTCCTGTTACTGTCTCGCTGGATGGCGGCAGATCTCTATCTTAAGGATATTGATCAGTTGCGTAGTGAGCTGTCGATGAATAAGTGCAGTTCAGAGTTGCGGGCATTAGTGGGAGATCATCCTGAGCCTTATCGTGAGCTTCTGCGGGATGTGCGCAACCGGTTGCGCAAAACGAAACACTGGGCCACCGAAAATCTGGACGGTCAGCCGGTTGATAATCAGGACATATTCAGTCAGTCCCAACAATTTTTAGAACCACTTCAATTGATTGAGAAGTCGTTGCGAAGCTGTGGCATGGAAGTGATTGCCGGAGGTTTGCTCAGCGATGTCATTCGTCGGGTAGCCTGCTTTGGCATGACGCTGGTAAATCTGGATATTCGACAGAACTCTGATCGTCATGCGGAAGTGTTTGATGAGTTGAGTGGTTACTATGGTATGGGGCGCTATACCGATTGGGATGAACCTACAAAACAGGCATTTCTGTTAAAAGAACTGCAGGAAAAGCGTCCGTTATTGCCCCGTGACTGGCAGCCTTCTGAAAATGTGCGTGAGGTACTGGATACCTGCGCGGTAGTGGCGCAGGAAGAACCGGACTCACTGGGTTCTTATGTGATCTCCATGGCAAGTCAGCCTTCCGATGTATTGGCTGTGATTCTGCTGCTGCAAGAGAGCGGTATTCAATACAATATCCGGGTGGCACCGTTGTTCGAGACCCTGGATGATCTGGATAATGCGGAAGACTGTATTCGTCAGTTGCTGGATATCCCCTGGTATAAAGCTTATACCCAGGGACATCAGGAAGTGATGATAGGCTATTCCGACTCCTCTAAAGATGCCGGGCAGCTGGCCGCAGCCTGGGGCCAGTACCGTGCTCAGGAAGCGCTGACCCGCTTGTGTCATCAGCATGACACTCATCTGACTCTTTTTCATGGTCGTGGCGGCACAGTAGGCCGGGGGGGCGGCCCTAGTCACACGGCGATACTGGCTCAACCACCGGGATCAGTCGCAGGTAGCCTGCGGGTAACTGAACAAGGTGAGATGATCCGTTTTAAATTTGGCGTACCTGAGATTGCGGTGCGTAATCTTGAGTTGTATACCTCGGCGACACTGGAGGCTACTCTGGCTCCAGCTCCTGAGCCTAAGCCTGAGTGGCGCCAGTTAATGGATGAGCTTTCTCTCAGTGCGCTACAGGCTTATCGCTCAGTGGTACGTACTGATCCTCAGTTTGTACCATATTTCCGTGCGGCCACACCGGAACAGGAGCTGGCCAAGCTACCGCTAGGTAGTCGTCCGGCGAAGCGTAAAGCCGATGGTGGCGTTGAAAGCCTGCGGGCGATTCCCTGGATTTTTGCCTGGACTCAGATCCGTTTGATGCTACCTGCCTGGTTGGGCAGCGATGTGGCTTTGCAGCAAGTGCTGGATAGAGGGCAGTTTGAACTGGTGCAGGCAATGCGCAGGGACTGGCCGTTTTTCCAGTCATATATCGATATGCTGGAGATGGTGGTCTCAAAAGCCGATAGCAATATTGCCGCTTATTATGAGAAACGTTTAGTGTCAGAAGAGTTAAGTGTGCTGGGGGCTGATCTGCGTTGTCGGCTGGAAAATACGGTTGAACTGGTGAAGAAAATTAAGCAGCAGGATGAGCTGTTACAGGCTAACCCTGTCATCCGACAATCGATCGATGTACGAAACCCTTATATTGATCCATTGCATTTTCTCCAGGCAGAACTGCTACACCGGGACCGGAATCAGCCCGATGAACGGTTAGAACAAGCGCTGATGATTACCATGGCCGGTATCTCTGCCGGTATGCGCAATACCGGTTAAATGCTGATAGCAGGTAAAGGGGGGCTCGTCTCCCTCTTATCTGGTCTGCGTTAGTGTTTTCAGGTTGATGAAAAAACAGCCAAAAAAGTATTTTTTAGCCGGATGTTATGCCTTTGGGGGGTTGCTACCTCGGCCAGTTTTGACTAATCTCGAGCGTTCGCCTTTTCGGTTTGGTGTTTTGGTATCTTAATTTAGGTAAAAACCGGAGAGCTAGCCTCCTGCAGTTGTTGATGCGTTAGATCTTGGTAGTAGATCAAATGTCCAATTGTAAGTAGTAGGCGCCAAGCGTTAATGTGGTTGGCATTTCCGCTCAGTACAGAATTCAGCTGGTAGCTATACAACAGAGTTACCGGTCATTTTTTTAAAATTATAAAATTAGAAATGGAGCAATCCTGACATGCGTATCATTCTTTTAGGTGCCCCGGGTGCCGGTAAAGGTACACAGGCCCAGTACATCTGCGATAAGTACGGCATTCCACAGATTTCAACCGGTGACATGCTGCGTGCAGCAGTAAAAGCAGGTACTCCTCTGGGTATCGAAGCTAAAAAAGTGATGGATGCTGGTGGCCTGGTATCAGACGATCTGATTATCGGTCTGGTAAAAGAGCGTATTGCTGAATCTGATTGCGGTAACGGTTTCCTGTTTGATGGTTTCCCACGCACGATTCCTCAGGCTGATGCCATGAAGGATGCGGGTGTAGCAATTGATGCGGTTGTTGAGATCGATGTTGCTGATGAAGAGATCATCAAGCGTATGGCCGGTCGTCGTGTACACCCTGGTTCAGGCCGTACTTACCACGTTATCTTTAATCCACCTAAAACTGAAGGTAAGGATGATGTAACCGGTGAAGAGCTGGTTCAGCGTGCTGATGACCAGGAAGATACCGTTAAGCAGCGTCTGGATGTTTACCATGAGCAGACTGCGCCGCTGATCACTTACTATAAGGGCTGGTCTGAAGAAGCGCCGGCTGAAGCACCTAAATATAACTACATCCCAGGTGTAGGTGGTGTTGAAGATATCCGTGACGCGGTGTTTGCATCACTGGAAAAGTAAATGATTCACTGATCAGATGATCCTGATTCGAAAAAACCGCCTGACTGGCGGTTTTTTATTGCGCGTAATTCCGGGATAATACCGGCTTTCTTAACTGACGGGTCAATGCTGATGTCCCAGCCGAAAAAAGCCATACTGCTTGTAAATCTGGGCTCGCCTGATGAGCCTACACCCGCTGCTGTTCGACGTTACCTGAAAGAGTTTCTTTCTGATCGCCGTGTGGTTGAAGGTACGGGTCTGCGGCGTTTATTCTGGCTGGCAGTGCTAAACAGCATTGTTCTGACTTTAAGACCTAAAAAAGTTGCGAAACTATACGCCTCGATCTGGGATGGTGATTCACCTTTACGACGAATCCTGAATCAACAGGTAGCAGCACTGGATCTGGCGCTGCAGACGGATTTTCCTGACTCTGGTGTGCAGGTGTTCCCGGCGATGACTTATGGTAATCCGGGTCTGGCTAAGCGGCTGAAAGAGTTATCCGATGCGGGTTACGAAAAAATTCTGGTGTTGCCACTTTATCCACAGTTTTCGGCAACCACGACTGCGCCTATTTATGATCAGGTTTCGGCTTTTCAGGCTGCGGAGCGTAATTTCCCAGAGATTCAGGTGTTAAAGGATTATCATGATCACCCGCTTTATATTAAAGCGTTGGCTGAGTCTGTTAGGCAGCAACGAGCGAATCAGGCAGTCGCTTCCGAGCAGCTAATTCTCTCTTATCATGGTATCCCTCAGGAGTATGCCGATAAAGGCGATCCATATCAGCAACAGTGTCATCGTACATCTGAGCTGTTAGCTCAGTCACTGGGGCTATTGGATACTGAGTGGCAGACTACCTTTCAGTCCCGTTTTGGGCCGAAGAAATGGCTCCAGCCTTATACCGACAAAACACTGGAAGGGCTGCCGGCAAAAGGCATTAAACATATTGATATTATCTCACCCGCTTTTTCAGCGGATTGCCTGGAAACATTAGAAGAATTGTCGATAGAAAATCGCGATATCTTCAACGCTGCAGGTGGCGAGAGTTACAACTATATTCCGGCGCTGAATGCAGATCCGGCTATGATCCGATTGCTGGTGGGGCTGGTAAAAGAGCAGTCCTCAAGCTGGTTAACAAAAGAGAATTAAGATGCGCGCTGAATATATTTTTGGTATCCATGCGGTAACGACTGCTGTGCAACGTGATGCAAAGCGGATCAAAGGGATGTGGGTTCAGAAAGGCCGGACAGATACAAAAGTACAGAAGCTTCTGGATCTGGCTAAAGCCGAAAACATTCGAATTGAGTGGACTGACCGTAAAGAGCTGGATGCGATGGCGGAAGGCGGCGTACATCAGGGCGTAGTCGTGGCTTGTGAGCCTATTCAGGCGAAAAATGATCAGTTTCTGGATGCCATGCTGGATAAGCTGGAAGAGCCTGCTTTCCTGTTGATACTGGACGGTGTTACTGATCCGCATAATCTGGGTGCTTGCCTGCGTACTGCGGATGCTGCCGGTGTGCATGCGGTAATAGCGCCTAAAGATAAATCTGCCCCATTGAATGCGACCGTGAGTAAAGTCGCTTGTGGCGCCGCTGAAGTGGTGCCCTACGTACTGGTCACTAATCTGGCACGTACGATGAAAGATCTGCAGCAAAAAGGTATATGGATTACCGGTACTGCAGGTGAGTCTGAAGTACTAGTGTACGATGCTGATCTGAAAGGGCCTATGGCGCTGGTTATGGGCGCTGAAGGTAAAGGTATGCGTCGTTTGACCCGCGAGCATTGCGACCATCTTATTAAGATCGATATGGCGGGGGAAGTTTCGTCCCTGAATGTTTCGGTGGCGACCGGTGTATGTTTGTTCGAAGCGGTGCGGCAAAGAAAAGCTTAATAGCTATCCAGAGTCGTAGGAACGGAAACTGATGAACAGACTCGATGAGTTGAATGCTGTGCAACAGGTTCTCCAGGATAATGATCTGGTACTGATATATTTTAGCGGTGAAAACTGTTCTGTATGTGAGGTGTTAAAGCCAAAGATTTCACAGGCTTTAGAAGAGCGTTTTCCTGGGGTTTGTCAGATCGAAGTCCACTTAACCGAGCTGAATAGCATTAGCAGTTTCTTTGGTGTGTTCAGTATTCCTACCCTGTTATTTTTTCGTGAGACAAAAGAGTGGCTAAGGGAAGGGCGGAACCTCAGTGTGAAGGCTTTTCTGCAGGATGTAGAACGGGTTATGAGTTATTAAAAAGGAGACCCCCAGGTCTCCTTTTTAAATAGTAACAGAGCCGTTTCCAGCCGGCCCGGTAAGATTAGTATTTAGGTGTTACCTAATACTTCCTCTGTATGAAGCGCAATCATCGCTTCTTCGTTGGTTGGGATCACCCGCACAACGACTTTGCTTTTCTCTTTACTAATTACTGGTAAAGCATCTTTATTAGCGTTTTTATCCAGCTTAATGCCTAACCATTCAAGTTGTTCACAGATTCGCTTGCGCAGGCTGTTATCGTTTTCACCTACACCGCCGGTAAATACCAGTTGCTCCAGTCCTTGCAGGGCTGCGCTCAGGCGTCCGATCTCCAATGCTGCCCGATAGGCGAACATAGCGATCGCTTCTTCCGCTTCAGGCTGATCGGATTGTTGCAGTTCCAGCATGTCGGAACTGATGCCGGAAACGCCCAGCCAGCCGCTCTCTTTGTAGAGAAAGCTTTCCAGCTGATCGGTATCCATATGGTAATGGCGTTGCAGATAGAGCAGTACACCTGGGTCTATATTGCCGGTACGGCTACCCATCGGCAGGCCATCGACGGCGGTGAAACCCATGGTCGAAGCGATCGACTTACCCTTGCTTACCGCGCACATGCTGGCACCGGCGCCTAAGTGACAAACAATGGTCTTATTCAGCTCGGCACCGTTACCAATCTGTTCGAGTGAGCGTTGAATAAACTCATATGACAGACCGTGAAAACCGTACTTGTGGATACCCGCTTCAGTATATTTACGGGGTATCGCATAGTGCCGTTCAACCATAGGCTGGCCGATATGAAACATAGTATCGAAGCAGGCTATTTGAGGTAGTTCAGGTTCCAGCTGCTGACAGGCGCGGATCAGTTTCAGGTTGTATGGCTGATGCAACGGTGCAAGTGGAATAAACTCTTCCAGCTGCGCCATGATCTCTTCGGTGATCAGGACCGGGTCACTAAAGGCTTCGCCGCCGTGTACTACCCGGTGACCAAATGCATTGATACGGCTATCCGGTAGCTGATTGTGGACCCATTGCATGACACGGTCCAGACAACCCTGGTGACGATCATCCCGGTTAATGCCGGTCATATCCAGTTGCTGCTGATCCAGTGTATTGCCATTACCGGCGACGACTTTCATCACCGGAGTATTGAGAATGTTGCCCAGTTTAAACTGATACAGGCATTCAGTTTGTTGTATCCTGCGGGAAAAAAGTGCGCACTTCAGGCTAGAAGAACCACCGTTAACTGTCAGAATCAAACCCATCTTATTTAACCCCCGCCGGGTGTAGAACCATATGTGATGCCAGAGCGCATGAGGCCAATCGGGCCAGTGTACCATCTGAGCGACTATTGAGAATTATAGGTGCACGGGCACCTAATGCGATTCCAGCTGATTTTGCATCAGCCAGATAGATCAGCTGTTTTGCAATCATGTTCGCTGATTCCAGATCTGGGGCCAATAAAATATCAGCATCGCCAGAAACCGGTGAGCTGATATGTTTATCCATTGCCGCCTTTTTGGAAATAGCGTTATCAAATGCTAGTGGACCATCGATGATAGCGCCGGTGATCTGGCCCCGGTCTGCCATTTTGCATAGTGCAGCCGCATCGATAGTGCTTTGCATTGAGGGTTTTACTTTTTCTACCGCTGCCAGAATAGCCACCTTAGGCTGTTGAATACCTAACGCGTGGCAGAAATCGATAGCGTTCTGAACGATATCCCGCTTTATTAACAGATCAGGGGCAACATTAATTGCTGCATCGGTGATCATCAGAGGCTTATGATAATTGGGCACGTCGAGAACAAAGATATGGCTCTGACGGCGTTCGGTACGAATACCCAGTGTTTTGTGAATAACGGCGTTCAGCAGCTCAGAAGTACCCAGGTCACCTTTCATCAGCGTTTCGGCACGGGCTTCGCGCACTAAACTGACGGCTTTTTCAGCAGCAGCATGGCTGTGCTCTACATCGATTAGCTCATAGTTATCAATACTCAGCTGGTGGCTTTCTGCTGTTGCTCTGATCTTCGCTTCAGGGCCGATCAGGATAGGTTCGATCAAGCCTCGCTCAGCCGCTTCAATGGCTCCCATAAGTCCGTTATGCTCAACCGGGTGTACAACGGCTGTGCGAACCGCTCGGGCTTTAACGGCTTCTTCAATAAAGAATTCCAGTTGGTTATGAACTGGGGGTTTTTCAGAAAGAATCATGGTGATAACTCCAGGTCTTCGGTAGCTGTAAGCACAGGATCACTCTGCTTTCAGCTAATGCGCCCGTTGATTTTGAGGACGCGATTTACTCTATGGCGATAGTATGAACTTCTTATGACGCGGCGCAACACTAAGTCTGACTAAAATGGTTACTTGATGCCTTAAATGTTAGATTTTTTGATCTAACGCACTTGCGTAAAGGTGGTTGGATTGTCGAGCTGAGTTTGGTTTGTTTTTTTGAGCGGGTATTAGGTATTTAACGTGAAAAAAGAGATATAGCTGAGTTATTGAGAAGGTGCCTGGGTAAATTAACTTGAACTGCAGCCTATTCGGGTGGTGTAATCCTGATACTGCAATGATGAGAGAAGAGTGAGTGCTATGGACTGTCTGTTTTGTAAGATTCTCAATAAAGAAATTCCGGCGGATGTGATCTACGAAGATGATAAAGTAATCGCGTTTAACGATATCGGTCCCCAGGCGCCCACTCATGCGCTGATTATTCCCCGTAAACATATCGCGACTCTGAATGATATCGCCCCTGAAGATACCGAAGTAGTCGGGCATATGGTTAGAGTGGCGGGAATTATTGCTGAACAGCAAGGCTTTGCCAGCGACGGTTATAGAACGGTGTTTAATTGTAATAGTCACGGAGGCCAGACGGTTTATCATATTCATCTGCATCTATTGGGTGGTAAACCAATGGGCTGGCCACCCTATCAGGATACGCTGAAAGCGCCGATCGACTAAATAAAACCGCCTGATGGCGGTTTTTTATTTTTAAAGAAAGTGTTTGATAAAAATGCTCGATAACCAGGCTTAATAATAGCTTAGATTTACGCGGGCTCCTCAGTTTGCAGGATTGGCGGGCAATGGTTGGTATCGACAATCTCGCCATCAGGGGAAACCGATTCTAAATGAACATCAAAACCCCATAATAGATGAAGATGCTTAAGTACTTCGTCGGTGCTTTCGCCCATTGGCTGCTGATTGTGCATAAAATGTCGTAGCGTCAGTGACCGGTCACCCCGGACGTCGACATTGTAAATCTGAATATTCGGTTCGCGATTACCAATGTTGTAGCTGGCGGCCAGATCTTCTCTGACTTTCTGATAGCCCGCATCATCATGTATTGCACCCACCTGCATGGTGCTGAGAGCTGAATTGTCAGTGATAGTGAACAGGCGTAACTCCCTTATCATATGGGGAGACAGGTACTGCAGGATAAAGCTTTCATCCTTATAGTTACGCATTGCATGATGCAGGGTTTCATTCCAGTCACTGCCTGCAATATCTGGAAACCAGAGCCGGTCTTCATCGGTTGGGTGTTCACAGATACGACGAATATCCTGCATCATTCCGTAGCCCAGCGCATAGGGATTGATACCGTTGAAATAGGGCGCATCGAAGGGCGGTTGATAGATAACGCTGGTGTGCGAGTGTAAAAACTCCATGATAAAGCCGTCGGTTACCAGCCCTTCATCGTGCAGATGATGGAGCAGAGTATAGTGCCAGAAACAGGCCCAGCCTTCGTTCATCACCTGCGTCTGTCGCTGTGGATAATAGTACTGGGCAATCTTACGCACTATGCGGATTATTTCTCGCTGCCAGGACTCCAGTAAAGGGGCGTTTTTCTCAATGAAGTAGAGCAGGTTTTCTTCGGGATCGGGCGGGAAGCGCGGTGTTTTGTTTTGCTCCTCTTCCTCTTTCTTCGGAATAGTATTCCAGAGTTGGTTCAGGTGGCGCTGGATATACTCTTCACGCTCTACCTGCCGGACTTTTTCCTCTTCAGTGGTGATGGGTTGTGGGCGTTGATACCGGTTCACGCCGTAGTTCATCAGCGCATGGCAGGCATCTAATACTTGTTCTACCGCATCGACTCCGTGGCGCTCTTCACATTTATTGATATAGTTTTTTGCGAATAACAGGTAATCAATAATTGCTGAAGCATCGGTCCAGGTGCGGAACAGATAATTACCTTTAAAAAAAGAGTTATGGCCATAGCAGGCGTGGGCAATAACCAGTGCCTGCATGGTCATAGTGTTCTCTTCCATCAGGTAAGAGATACAGGGATTAGAGTTGATAACTATTTCGTAAGCCAGCCCCATCTGACCACGCTTATATTGCTGCTCAGTAGAGACAAACTGTTTACCAAAAGACCAGTGGTTATAGTTGAGGGGCATGCCAACTGAGGCATAGGCATCCATCATCTGCTCAGAGGTAATCACTTCGATCTGGTTTGGGTAAGTGTCCAGACCATAATGTTCTGCGACCCGGGCGATCTCAGAGTCATACTTTTGAATCAGCTCAAATGTCCATTCGGATCCGGTCGAGATAGGCTCGCGCTTCTTCATAGAGTGACTCCTTCCTATTCTTTTTTCTCGAACAGCTTTCTGAACACCGGGTAGATGTCTGAAGGTTCTACAATCGTTTGCATAGCGAAGGTTTCTTCAAACTTTTCCCGGATCTGTTCATATTCCAGCCAAAGGTTTTGATGCGGGCCTGTGGTTATTTCAACATAGGCAAAGTATTGCACCAGGGGCAGGATCTGTTTCTCCAGAACATCCCGACAGATGTGTGAGTCACCATCCCAGTTATCCCCGTCTGATGCCTGGGCTACATAGATATTCCAGTCACCGGCTGGATAGCGATCCCGGATAATGTCTGCGCTCAGGTTAAGCGCACTGGAAACAATGGTGCCGCCGGTTTCTCTGGAATAGAAAAACTCCTCTTCATCGACCTCTTTAGCGTGGGTGTGATGGCGGACAAAAACCACTTCAATATGTTTGTAGCTGCGAGTTAAAAACAGGTAAAGCAAGATGAAGAAGCGTTTAGCGATATCTTTAATCGACTGAGTCATTGAGCCGGATACATCCATGACGCAGAACATCACTGCTTTTGAACTGGGCACCGGCGTGCGGATAAGGTTGTTGTATTTGAGATCAAACTCATCAATAAAGGGCATTCGTTTGATACGTTTATTGAGTACTTTAATCTCTTCGTTAAGCGCGACAATCTGCTGCTCTGCTTCTACATCCGGTAGTCGCTGCTCCAGTGTCAGAATCTCTTTTTTAAGTTCTCGGATTTTACGGCGCTCTTTTCCTGACAGGGCAATCCGGCGGGCATTTGCAGCCCGCAAAGAACGTACTACGTTGAGCTTGTCGGGTGAGCCTACACTGGTAAAGCCAGCCCGGCGGACCTCAAAGCTGGTGGCATCACGCAGCTGCTTTTTAATCATATAAGGCAGTTCCAGATCTTCAAACATGAAGTTCAGAAACTCTTCCTGATTGATCTGAAAAGTGAAGTCATCCTCGCCTTCACCCTGATTACTGGCTTGCCCCTGGCCGGCACCACCGCCACCACCGCCACCTTCTGGCCGTTTAATCTCATCGCCAGTGATAAACTCTTTGTTACCGGGGAATACCCGCTGACGAATACCACCATTACCATGATGGAAGATCGGCTCGGAGATATCTTTATTAGGGATGCTGACTTCACCACCCTGATCGATATCCCGAATACTACGGTTGTTTACAGCGTCTTCTACGGCACGTTTAATATGCTTTTTATAGCGTCGTAGGAAGCGCTGTCTATTGACAGTGCTTTTCTTCTTAGCGTTGAGGCGGCGATCGATGATATAGCTCATACAGCGCTCTCCTGCTCAGACCCGAAAGGGTAAATCCCATTACTGGGATTTACGTACTCTGATGTACCATTCAGACAACAGTCGTACCTGCTTCTCGGTATAACCCCGCTCGGTCATCCGCTTAACGAATTCGCTGTGCTTTTTCTGGTCTTCAGTGGAGGCTTTCGGATTAAAGGAGATAACTGGTAGTAGATCCTCGGTGTTTGAGAACATCTTCTTCTCAATAACCGTACGCATCTTCTCGTAGCTGTTCCAGGCTGGATTTTTACCATCGTTATCAGCCCGGGCACGTAGTACAAAATTAACGATTTCGTGACGGAAATCTTTAGGATTGCTGATGCCTGCAGGTTTTTCAATTTTTTCCAGCTCTTCACTTATCGCCTGACGGTTGAGGATGTCACCGGTATCCGGATCACGATATTCCTGATCCTGAATCCAGAAATCTGCATAGGTGACATAGCGGTCAAAGATGTTCTGACCATACTCGGAATATGATTCGAGATAGGCGGTTTGAATCTCTTTACCCAGGTACTCAATATACTTAGGCGAGATAAACTCTTTCAGGAATCCGATCAGCTTTTCCTGAGTCTCCTGCGGGAACTGTTGTTGTTCAATCTGTTGTTCCAGTACATACATCAGGTGTACCGGGTTGGCGGCAATCTCAACCGGATCAAAGTTAAAGACTTTAGACAGAATCTTAAAGGCGAAGCGGGTAGAGATACCCTCCATGCCTTCATCGACACCGGCTGAATCTTTATATTCCTGCATCGATTTTGCTTTAGGATCGGTATCTTTAAGATTTTCGCCATCATAGATTCGCATCTTAGAGAAAATATTAGAATTTTCAGGATCTTTGAGTCGTGACAGTACCGTAAACTGAGCTAGCATACTGAGCGTATCCGGTGCACAAGGTGAGTGTGCCAGCGAGCTGTTTTCAAGCAACTTCTCGTAGATATGAACCTCTTCAGAAACCCGCATACAGTAAGGTACTTTTACGATATAGACTCGGTCGATAAAGGCTTCATTGGTTTTGTTGTTTTTAAAGGACTGCCACTCAGATTCATTCGAGTGGGCCATGATAATGCCTTCAAATGGAATCGATGCCATTCCCTCGGTACTGTTGTAGTTACCTTCCTGGGTTGCCGTTAGCAGAGGGTGGAGCACCTTGATAGGGGCTTTAAACATCTCTACAAACTCCATCAGGCCCTGGTTGGAATGACACAGAGCTCCGGAGAAACTGTAGGCATCAGGGTCATGCTGAGGAAACTCTTCCAGCATCCGAATATCGACTTTACCGACCAGGCTGGAAATATCCTGATTGTTTTCATCACCAGGCTCTGTTTTGGAAACCGCGGTCTGATTGAGAATAGATGGATAGAGTTTAACTACCCGGAACTGGGTAATGTCACCACCAAACTCATGTAACCGTTTAACTGCCCAGGGGGACATCAGGCCTTTAAGGTAGCGATGTGGAATGCCATATTCCTCTTCCAGAATGGTGGCATCCTCTTCTGGGTTAAACAGGCCTAGGGGGGATTCGTGAATCGGGGAGCCTTTAATCGCATAGAAAGGGATATGTTCCATCAGGGCTTTCAGGCGTTCTGCCAGCGAAGACTTACCACCGCCGACCGGACCCAGCAGGTAAAGAATCTGTTTTCTTTCTTCCAGACCCTGAGCGGCATGTTTGAAGTAATCGACTATCTGCTCGATCGCCCCTTCCATACCGTAAAATTCAGCAAAAGACGGATAGCGCCGGATCATCTTATTGGAGAATATTCTACTCAGTCGAGGGTCGCGGGCTGTGTCGATCATTTCTGGTTCACCAATCGCTGCCAGTAGACGCTCAGATGCGCTGGAATATGCGATAGGATCATTCTTACAGATCTCTAAATACTCTTGCAGGCTGTATTCTTCCTCCTGCTTCGAGTCGTAACGCGCCTTATACCTTTCGAAAATACTCATATGCCACCTTCCTGTATATCTGTCTTATAGCGAGCAGCCTGATCAGAGCTCGCTGGTCTGTTAAGGGCTCATAACTTGTTCTCTCTGTTTGTTCTTATTTAAGTTTAGTTCAAGCTCTACCGTCTGGAAGAAAAAAAAGGATTTTTTTTGTTCCCGCTTTTTATAATTAAGTAATTGTTTTTTCAGATAAATCGTCTATGACTGCTCGAATAAATCGAGCCGCTTCGCCGCCGGTTGCTGCACGATGGTCAAAGGTAAGCGAAAGTGGCAATACTCGTCTGATAACAACTTCATTTTCTAGAGCCACGGGTTGATTACGGATTACACCGGCGCCCAGAATTGCCACCGTAGGCGGAACGACAACAGGGGTGGCGTAGCGGCCAGCGATGGTGCCAAAGTTACTCAGTGTGATGCTTCCGCCCTGCAGCTCTGCTGGTGGAATGGTGCGGTTGATAACATCCTCTCGCATTCGGTCGAGGCCACCGCGAATATCGCTGAGCGAACGGTTACCAATATCTCTTATTACGGGTACAAACAGACCCTGTTCAGTATCTACAGCAACGCCAAGGTTTATCCTGGAATGTAATCTACGGGCCAGTTGGTGACCATCAAACCAGGCGTTCATGGCGGGTTCTGCTTTACAGCCTGCGGCAATGGCATGGATAAGTCGCATGGTTACATCTTCATTGGTATTCCAGTCCTGTATCTCGACATCTTCACAGAGGGTGACCGGTACCACTTCGGCATGAGCCCGGGCCATGTTCTTAGCCATCTGTTTGCGTACTCCGCGCAGGGGTTCTGCCTTGCCGTGGGTGCGATCTGTCCGCGCGGCCCGTTCAATATCTTCAGGGGTTATCTGACCATTGCGCCCGCTGCCCTGTAGATGCTCAGTGGTGACTTCAAGCCGGTTGGCCAGGGCTCTGACGGCAGGCGTCATCTGCTGGCTATGGGCAATAGTGCTGGGCGCTGCGCCGATAAAAAAATTATCCTCTTGAGTCACTCCAGCATCCGTTTTAAGCACCCCCACCACTGTTCCGCTATCATCCTCTTCGCCGGCAAACTCAATTAATGGCTCGCCGGTATGAATCGTGTCGCCTGACTGACCAAAGAGATGCGAGATAACGCCGTCCTGTGGTGATGGAATTTCGATAATGGCTTTGGCTGTTTCCACAGTAACCAGAATCTGATCGGTCGTGACATGGTCCCCTTCGCTGATCTGCCATTCCAGAATTTCAGCTTCAGGCAGTCCTTCGCCAAGGTCCGGTAGCTTGAAATACTTCATGAGAACTCCAGAGTGCTAGTGACGGTTTCAATAATGTCAGCACTATTCGGCATGTAGTGGTTTTCCATCCTGTAGTAAGGCATAACTGT
Organism: Amphritea balenae; assembly: GCF_003858655.1. GTDB lineage: Bacteria > Pseudomonadota > Gammaproteobacteria > Pseudomonadales > Balneatricaceae > Amphritea > Amphritea balenae. Next base: position 223,749 of record NZ_RQXV01000008.1, on the reverse strand, counting down.
GTCGTAGCCGGTTACTCTGCTGACCGGCGCCTGTAAACTAAGAAGACCCTGCTCTGCAATCGTGGCAGAGATCTCTGCGCCTACGGCACAGCTTTTAGGTGCCTCATGAATGATGACGCAGCGGCCAGTCTTAGCGACAGAAGCTAGAATGGTCTGATGATCAATTGGATTAAGGGTGACAACATCGATCACTTCACAACTGATATCCCGTTTTTTGAGCTGGTCCGCTGCTTCCAGAGTCTCCTTAATCATTGCCCCCCAGCTTACCAACGTGATATCTGAGCCTTCACGCAAGGTATAACAGCGATCCAGTGGCAGTGCTTTACCATTGTCCTCGACCGGTTGGGCATTTAGTCGGTAGATCCGCTTAGGCTCCATAAACAGCACTGGGTCGGGATTACGGATAGCTGCCAGTAATAAGCCATACGCGCGGGCCGGAGAGGAAGGGATAACCACTCTCAATCCAGGGATATGAGCAAACAGTGCTTCGGTACTTTCTGAGTGGTGTTCTGGTGCGTGGATACCACCGCCGAAAGGTACTCTGAGTACCATGGGGCAGGTCAGGCGGCCACGGGTACGATGGCGTAGGCGGGCGGCATGGCCGATCATATGTTCCATGGTGGGAAAGATGAATCCCATGAACTGGATTTCGGCTACAGGTTTCAGTCCTTGCGATGCCATACCCACTGACAGGCCTGCGATCATCGTTTCTGCCAGAGGGGTATCCAGTACTCTTTTGATACCGAATTGTTCTCTCAGACCTACAGTAGCCCGAAATACACCACCGTTGGTGCCAACGTCTTCACCTAATATGACGACAGAGTCATCATGTTGCATCTCATGTTGCAGGGCCAGGTTAACCGCTTCGATCATAGTGATTGAATTACTCATGATGGCTACCTCCCGGTTGGGCATTACGGATCAGTTTATCCCGCTGTTCTTGCAATGCTTCAGGAAGCTCGGCATAGAGATAGTCGAACAGGTTTTCAATGGGCTGAGGTGGCATCGCCAGGTAGTGATCAACCCCTTTTTGAATAATCTGGCTGACTTCATTCTGCCAGGCAGTTTCTTGTACTTCATCCCACCATCCCTGGCTGTGCAGGTAGGTTTGTAAACGTTTAACAGGTTCCCGGTCCCAGGCCGCCTTAAGTTCATCATTGCTACGGTAGCGGGTCGCGTCATCGGCCGTGGTATGGTCTGATAATCGATAGCTGATCGCTTCGATCAGGGTGGCCCCTTTTCCTTCGCGGGCATGTTTTAAGGCTTCATTAACGGACTCATGCATTGCGATAACATCATTGCCATCAACTTGTTCACCCCGAATACCCGCACCAATGGCTTTTTGTGCGAGTGTGGCAGCGCCACACTGAATAGAGCGGGGGACAGAGATTGCCCATTGGTTGTTATTCACGATAAAGATGACCGGTAACTGCCAGGCACCGGCGACATTAAGGGCTTCCATAAAGTCGCCTTTGGAGGTAGCTCCATCGCCGCAGACCGTCACCGCCACCCGCTTCTCACTGCGTATCTTAAAAGCCGTTGCAACACCCGTTGCATGTAGTGCCTGGGTTGCAATGGGAACAGCATTGGGAAAGTCTTCTGCCATGGCTGGTGATGAGTTACCCCGTTCGTCACCGCCCCAGTAGCTAAGCATCTCGCCCATAGGTAAACCCCGGAGCATCTGCAAGGCATGATTACGATAGTAGGGAACCAGAACATCCTCTTTCAGCATCAATTCGCCCAGTACCGTATCTATCGCTTCTGAACCTAGTAGTGATGCATAGGTGCCGATTTGGCCGGTGCGCTGCAGGGCGATAATTTTATTGTCCAACTGACGTGCCAATACCATGTTGCGATAATAGTGGACCAGCTGCTCTGGCTTCTCTGCCCACTGAGGCATTTTTTGTAGGGCTGTGCCTGATTCAGAGAGGTAGCTGCTGTAGTGGATTTCGGCAGTATAAACAGTATCCATAGCGGTCTCCTTCATGCGACCTGATGGGGTTTAAGGCTGGCGCGATGAATGATCGCTTCGGCGCGCTGATCGGCTATCAGATTGGTCGGTCTGTTTTCGGACTGGGCATGTTTGTATAACTCCAACAGGGCATCGTGGATGCCAAGTACTTTCTGATGGATGACCTGCTGATGATGTCGCGCATGTTGCAAGGCTACGAAGATAAGTCCCCCGGAGTTAATCAGGTAGTCGGGGGCGTATAAAATGCCTCGCTGATGTAATAAGTCGCCTGACTGGTCATCGGTGAGTTGATTATTGGCTGAACCGGCAATGATGCTGACATTTAAGCGATCGATGGTATTGGGCGTAAGAATTGCCCCCAGGCCACATGGACAGAAAACATCTGCATCAACATCGTAGATCTGTTCAGGGCTGATTCCGGTAGCCCCCAGCTCTTGTTCTGCCATAGTGACTTTTGCCGGATCTATATCCGATACTGAGAGACGGGCGCCGGCATTATTGAGTAACTCTGCCACTGCATAGCCAACATGCCCCAGCCCCTGAATAGCAACATGGATGCCTTGTAGGTCTGCGATGCCCAGCTTAAACATGACGCTGGCACGAATACCGGCAAACACGCCTTGTGCTGTTGATACCGAAGGGTCACCCATATCCGTGGTGCAAGTGACATAGTGGGTACTTAGGGCGATGTTATCCATATCGCTGATCTGAGTGCCGCTATCCATAGCAGTAATATATCGGCCTCCAAGGCTGTCGACAAAGCGGCCAAAGTCCTGCATCAGAATATCGCGGTTATAGAGTCTTTCCGGTTTGATCAGAACCGCTTTGCCCCCACCATGAGGGAGTCCGGCCAGTGCTGCTTTATAGCTCATGCCTTTTGCCAGTCGGATCGCATCGGTGACTGCAGCAGCAGTGTCTGAATAGGAGATAAAGCGGCAACCACCGATAGCGGGGCCGCGAAAAGTATCATGGATGGCAATTATCGCCTGTAGCCCGGTAGCAGGGTCCTGCCAGAAATGCAGATCCTGTAATCCGGCACTTTCCATCTGTTTAAACATGACGGGATCCTCCGTACGCGTTTCAACCTATGAATAATCTGTATGCCTGTTTTATCAATTGCCGATCTTTTGGATCGACCGATCTTTTCGATCAGTTTGTCTTTTGGATAGCACAGTCTGATGGAAAGTTCAGGTTTGAAAGGGCGTCGGAAATTTTTTTTATTGACCCGTATCGAACGATTATTCATTTTGTTGCAGCGCATTAACTAGCGATTGGATAAGGGCTGAAGCGAATTGAGTAAGATAGCGGTTAGAGGAGGAGAGAGAAGTGAAAAAAATATCAAATTTATTTATGCCTTGATTTTGAACTGAAAGTTGCTACTTCGCCCGTATTAAGTGAGTAAATGTTATTAAAATCGTAGAAATATAAGCTAAAGAGGTTTTTTTATACCGAAATGGTGTTAAGTATGCTGTGCTTTAGCCGTTAACTGGTTAGAATTGTTTGCGGGTTCTGTCCTGAGTGCTGAAAAACAGCGCGTAACAGGTATAATCTGGCTAACAAATTGAAACTGTTGCAGTTAATGGTCACTGATCTTAATTATGAAAATCGCTACCGTTAAAAATAAAGCGCGGCCACTGAAGAGACTTATGTTGTTCTCTGCGGTGTGTTCGCTGCTGTCTTTTAATACTCTGGCTGAAGATACGGCGTTAAGTCTTGATCAGGAAACCTTGTTGTTGGCAGGTCTGGGTGATCTTCAGCAGAATCAGGTAGGTGGTGCCGTTGCCAAACTGCGCACCCTGGTACAGGAGCAGCCTGACTTTAAATTAGCGCAATTGATTTATGCTGACCTGCTTGCGGCTCAAAGCGGAACGCTGAGTGCCATGGGTAATAACGGTAAAGGTGACCAGAAAACCCTGCAAGGGTTAATCTCTGAAGCCCGTGCGCGGGTGAGTATTGAGCAATACCGTCCTGTCGCAGGCACTATTCCTGGTAGCTTGTTGCAGATGTCTGCAGAACAAGAACATGTCATTGTTATTGATACGAAATTATCCCGGCTTTATCTGTTTGAAAATCGCGATGGTACGCCTGAGCTGATCAGGGATTATTATGTTTCTTATGGTCGTGGCGGGGTTGATAAACGCAAGCGGGGCGATCTGAAAACGCCGTTAGGCGTGTACTTTACCACCGGACGCTTAACCGATGAGCAGCTGCCGGCCCGCTATGGAACCGGTGCTCTGCCGCTGAATTATCCAAATGCATGGGATCAACGTCTGGGTAATACCGGTAGTGGTATCTGGGTGCATGGTTCACCTAAAGATACCTTTAGTCGAGCGCCTCAAGCCAGTGAAGGCTGTTTATCCCTGAGCAATAATCACTTTACTGAGCTGGATGGAATTGTTGATTTTAATTCAACGCCGGTTTTGATTGGCACTCAGTTTGAGTGGCTAGACCGGGCAGAGTGGCAGGCTAAGCGTCAGAGCTTTACTCAGGTTGTTGAAGCATGGCGGACGGACTGGGAAAGTCGTGATGCTGACAGTTATCTTAGCCATTATTCACAGCAGTTTGATAATGGCGAAATGAAGTTTAGTCGCTTTGCCAGTCACAAACGTCGGGTGAACGGCAGTAAGGCGTTTATCGATGTTGATATTGAAGATCTGAGTATCTATCAGCATCCGGATAAGCAGGATATGTTTATTGCTACGTTTAAGCAGAACTATAAAAGTGATAATTACAGTAGCAGTAGTGTTAAACGTCAGTACTGGGTTAATGAAGAGGGCAAGTGGCGTATCGCCTATGAAGGCCTGCCCCAGCGAGGACAGCCCTGAGCTTTTTAACAGCCCCGAGATAAACAAAAAAACCGCCATTTGGCGGTTTTTTTTATAGCAGACTAAAACCCTTATAAGGTAGTTTCGGTCATGATTTTCCAGCTACCATTTTCTTTGGTAAAGATCAGGGTCTTATATACAGAGTCTTTATAGGTGTTGGACTGATACGTTTGCTTAAAGACTGAGCGGATTTTGTCGTTCTCCATCTTGGCTAACGAAATGTCTGAGATGTCGACCTTAATGAATGTCGGTTTTGACAGGCGTTTATTCCGGCCCCACACCCATTCTTCATGAGTGACTTCACTCGAGGGTGAGTACTGGGATGTGTAGAATCCTAGATAGTCCTGAACACTCTGAGAGGACCAGGCGTTGGCCCAGCCGTTGATCAGTACTTCAATATCGGCATTTATCTGGTCGGTCAGCTCTGATGTACTTTGAACGATTGCAGTCCCGGTGACCGGTGCTGCTGCTTCAGAACTGTCCTCTTTAGAAGCGGTTAGTTCTGAACTACTACCTTCTAAAGTAGTCGTTTCTTCTGGGGTGCCAGGTTCAGAAATACTGGTCTGAGTGGTTGCAGGCTCTGTTGTTGCAACAACCGCTACGGTTGAAGAGTCAGATTTATCATCATTCTTCTGAGTAATTGCAACGCTTGTTTCGTTTACAGGCTTATCGTCAATAACGGGCACAATACCCTCGGAAATATCGCGCTCCTCGATAACCGGCTCGGTAATTTCGGTCGCTGGCTTTACGAGGGGCTGTTGCTTGGGTGTTGCTGTCTCAGATATCTGTAGAGTCTGAGGAGCAGCGCCTGGAGCCTGATATACCTGATCCAGGATAGCCAGATTAGCTCTGGCAGGATCGCTAGATTTATCCAGGTCCAGGGCACGGTTGTATGCCTGAGTTGCCAGGGTTGCATAGACTGCTTTTAAATTGGCCTGAACCTGTGCATAACTTGGGTGGGTATCAAACGCCTGAAGTAGCGTATCTACCGCTTTATCATTTTTGCCCTGGCGCGCGTAAACGGCAGCCAGATTGTTGTAAGGTTCGGGAGAATCTGGATAGAGCTGAATTAGCTTATTGAATATATCCGCCGCTGCATCCAGTTTATTCTGATTCATCAGGGATGTGCCGTACAGCAACCAGCCGTTAGGATCTTTTGGGTTGTTGATAAGGTAGTTATCAACCTGATCAAAGGCGGCTTGTGTATTACCCTGGCTTTGTAATTTACGAGCCTGCTTCAGTTCGCTGGCAAGTAGCTGGGAATTAAAGGCTATTTTTTCTTTGAGTTTACCGGACTGAGGCTGGCTGATGTTGGCCTGGGTGCCTGCCTGACTCAGTTCTTCATCCTGCAGCCAGCGGTTTAACTCATTTAGTTTAGCGTCGATATCTTTTTGATTAGCCTGAAAATTTTGTGACTGACTACAATCAAAATTATTTTCAGCGCCAGCACTCTGACAAAAACTATCGCTAGTGTCTGCCGCGTTCAGCGTAACAGCACTACAGAGTAAACTAACCGCCAGCGTTGGTACTAGTGCACGGTTAAAGAGTGCTTTTGTTTTTATCATAGGAATCTGTTCCATTTGAACCAATATCAACCACTAAAACTTTCAGTAACTGGCGATTATAACTGGAAATACGGCTGGGGTAAGTATTGATCAGAGATATTTGGCAGATAAAAAAACAGCCACATGAAGTGGCTGTTTATTTAAAGCGGCAAACCTGGATTACTGCTGTTCGCGAGCGATAGCGCGGTAGGCAATATCATCCCGGTAGTAAACACCATTCCAATCGATCTGCTTAACCAGTTCGTAAGCACGTTGCTGAGCTTCGGTTACACTGTTACCCATGGCAGTGGCACATAGTACGCGTCCACCGTTGGTAACGATTTCGCCGTCTTTCTGTGCTGTACCAGCATGGAACACTTTAGTACCTTCAGCCACTTCAGCAGGCAGGCTGATAACATCGCCTTTACCATAATCGCCTGGGTAGCCGCCAGCTGCCAGAACAACACCTACCGCACAACGGGAATCCCAGTCAGCGCTAGTCTGGTCAAGTTTCTGGTCCAGAGCCGCATTACAAAGCTCTACAATACTTGATTTCAAACGTAGCATAATTGGCTGAGTTTCAGGGTCGCCAAATCGGCAGTTATACTCGATAACTTTAGGCGTTCCATCAGCGTCGATCATCAGGCCAGCATAAAGGAAGCCTACGTAACGGTTACCCTCGTCAGCCATGCCTTTAACGGTTGGCAGGATAACTTCATTCATAATGCGCTGATCGATTTCTGGAGTGACGACGGGAGCAGGGGAGTACGCACCCATGCCACCAGTGTTCAGGCCAGTATCACCATTGCCCATCCGTTTATGATCCTGGCTGGTGGCCATTGGCAGTACATTGGTACCGTCAACCATAACGATGAAGCTGGCTTCTTCGCCTTCCAGGAATTCTTCGATAACTACGCGGTGACCGGCTTCGCCAAAAGCGTTGCCTGCCAGCATATCTTTTACTGCGTCTTCAGCTTCTTGCAGAGTCATCGCAACGATAACGCCTTTACCTGCAGCCAGACCATCAGCCTTAATTACAATCGGAGCCCCTTGTGCCTGAACATAAGCCAGGGCAGGCTCGATCTCAGTAAAGTTCTGATAATAACCGGTCGGAATCCCCTGGCGTTCGAGAAAGTCTTTAGTGAAGGCTTTAGAGCCTTCCAGTTGTGCAGCGCCTTTTGACGGGCCAAAACAACGCAGACCTTCGCTTTCAAAACGGTCAACAATACCTTCTACCAATGGCGCTTCAGGGCCAACGATAGTCAGTACAATATTGTTTTCTTTGGCAAAGGCAACCAGTGCATCCTGATCCATTACATCAAGAGCGATGTTTTCCAGCTTAGGCTCAATTGCAGTACCGGCATTACCGGGAGCTACAAAGACTTTAGCTACATTAGCGTCCTGTGCTGCCTGCCAAGCCAGTGCGTGTTCACGACCACCGGAACCAATTACTAATATGTTCATATTTGTACCTTAATCCTGAAAACGTCCAGAAAAGAGAAGAGCCAGATAAACTGGCTCTCAGGAGTCTGACTGTGCTTAGTGGCGGAAGTGGCGCATGCCAGTAAATACCATCGCCATACCATGCTCATTGGCAGCATCAATGACTTCCTGGTCGCGCATAGAGCCACCTGGCTGAATTACTGCCTTGATACCGGCAGCGGCAGCGGAATCGATACCGTCACGGAATGGGAAGAATGCATCAGATGCCATAACAGAACCTTTAACTTCCAGGCCTTCATCAGCGGCTTTAATGCCAGCAATCTTAGCGCTGTAAACACGGCTCATCTGACCGGCGCCTATGCCGATAGTCTGGCCATCTTTGGCGTAAACGATCGCATTAGATTTAACAAACTTGGCAACTTCCCAGCAGAACAACAGATCACGGATTTCCTGTTCAGTTGGCTGAAGGGTTGTAACTACCTTCAGTTCGCTGGCATCAACCATACCCAGATCCTGGTCCTGAACCAGCAGACCGCCGTTTACGCGCTTGTAGTCAAAACGGCTGGTGCGATCAGCAGACCACTCGCCACATGACAGCAAACGAACATTAGGCTTGCCGGCAACAATGTCTGAGGCTTCCTGAGTAACGCTTGGCGCAATGATAACTTCAACAAACTGACGTTCTACGATCGCCTGAGCGGTAGCAGCATCCAGTTCGCGGTTAAAAGCGATGATGCCGCCAAATGCTGAAGTCGGATCGGTCTGGAAAGACTTGTTGTATGCTTCAAGAATGTTTTCGCCAATAGCCACACCACATGGATTTGCGTGTTTAACAATAACGCAGGCAGGCTCTTTGAAAGGTTTAACACACTCCAACGCAGCATCGGTATCAGCAACGTTGTTGAAAGAAAGCGCCTTACCTTGTAACTGACGAGCGGTAGATACGCTGGCTTCAGCAGGGTTAGCTTCAACATAGAAAGCAGCTTTCTGATGCGGGTTTTCGCCGTAACGCATCTCCTGCGCTTTAACAAACTGAGTGTTAAAGGTGCGTGGGAAGTCAGCAGGCTCATCTACACTACCGTCGGTGATAGCACCCAGGTAGTTGGCGATCATGCCATCATAAGCAGCGGTGTGTTCAAATGCCTGAACCGCCAGATCAAAGCGGGTTGGGTGAGTCAGCCCTTTATTCTCATCCAGTTCTTTGATGATCCGGTCATAATTGTCAGCAACAACGACGATAGCAACGTCTTTATGGTTTTTAGCCGCAGAACGAACCATGGTCGGGCCACCGATATCGATGTTTTCGATCGCCAGTGGCAGATCGCAGTCTGGACGCGCGATGGTCTGCTCGAACGGGTACAGGTTTACAACGACCATATCGATCGGTGTAATACCGTGTTCGTTCATAATTGCGTCATCGGTGCCGCGACGACCCAGAATGCCGCCATGTACTTTAGGGTGCAGGGTCTTAACCCGGCCGTCCATCATCTCCGGAAATCCGGTGTAATCGGATACTTCGATCGCTGCGACGTTGTTATCTTTCAATAGCTTGTAAGTGCCGCCAGTAGAAAGAATTTCTACACCGCGCTGGCTCAGCGCCTGGGCAAATTCAACGATACCTGTTTTGTCGGAAACACTAATAAGTGCGCGACGTACCGGAGTGATTTTCTGCTCTGCCATGGTTTGATCTTCTGAATTAAGTTAGAAAAAAGTTACTTACAGTAAGCCGTACTGCTTGAGTTTCTTACGTAAGGTTCCGCGGTTCAGCCCCAGCAGTTCTGATGCTTTGGTCTGGTTGTCGCGTGTGTAAGTCATAACAGCTTCGAATAGCGGAGCTTCAATTTCTGTCAGTACCATCTGGTAAACATCGGTGACCGGCTGGCCATCCAGTTGACGGAAATAGTTATTCATCGATACCTGTACACTGTCTCGCAGAGTACGTTCCTGAACATCAATGTTCTCAATATTTGTTACTTGTGTATTCAATGTATTGTTATCCACTACATAAACCTAAATATGAACCGTCACTCAAGCTGCATGTACAGCCTGATCCAGGGTGGAAAAAAATGCCCTGATAGCTTCCTGCTGTGGTGCGGTTTCTTCTAATTGATTAAATTCTTTTCTAAACTCAGTAACGCCCAGTTTATCTTTCAGATACCAGCCAACATGCTTGCGGGCGATTCTGATGCCAAGGTAATCACCATAAAAACGGTACAGGGCCTGGAGGTGTTCCAATAATGTATCTCGGACCTCCTCGCGACCGGGGGCAGGTAATTGATTCCCGGTTTTGAGGTAGTGACTTATTTCGCGAAAAATCCAGGGATTACCCTGGGCAGCGCGCCCCAGCATCACAGCATCTGCACCGGTATAATCCAGTATCTGGCGCGCTTTTTTAGCCGAGTTAATATCACCGTTGGCATAGAGAGGGATGTCTATCGCTTTACGAATAGCGGCAATAGTGTCGTATTCAGCTTCACCCCGATAACCACATGCCCGGGTCCGGCCGTGAACGGCCAGCGCTTTAATTCCAGCATCTTCAGCAATACGGGCGATGGTTTCGCCGTTACGGTTCTCAGTATCCCAGCCGGTACGTATTTTTAATGTAACGGGCAGGTCAACTGCAGCAACCGTTGCCTGGAGAATATCTGCAACCAGTTGTTCATCCTTAAGCAGGGCGGAACCTGCCGCTTTATTACAGACTTTCTTCGCCGGACAACCCATATTAATGTCGATAATATGAGCGCCATTTGCGGCATTAACCCGCGCGGCTTCGGCCATCATGTCAGGATCACCACCGGCAATCTGAACGACATGAAGGCTTTCATTCTGGTCTTTCTGCAATCGCAAACTGGACTTGCGGGTATTCCACAGGCGGGTATCAGAGGTAATCATTTCGGAAACCACCATGCCAGCGCCCAGTCGTTTGCACAACTGGCGAAATGGCAGATCAGTTACACCGGCCATCGGTGCCAGTATTACCTGACTGTCAATGGCGTGCTGTCCGATATGAAACATATCCAACCCCGATTTTGAAGAAATAGCTGCCCGTGACAATCTAAATGAATGCCCAGATACAGCCGTTTGGAAGGCGGACAATAATACCCTTTCGCCTGCAGTGGGCCAAGGACTTTTTGATGGTTTTTTGATCATTGTTAGTATTGCAAAATGATCAAAAAATGCTAGAGGAGGGCGAGTTAAGGGCTATTGGCTATCTGACTGGCGGGTATAGTTACGCTGATCTTTAACCGGATCTGGTTTTTTAAGAATGGCTTCATAACTGACTGCACGCTGGCCAGGATCAAGAATGTTAAAACTAATCTGTACTGGAATAGCAGTGGGCATCTGCATTGGCTCGGCAACTTTTGTATTCAGAAAGTCTTTGGGTTGAAAAGTTCGTTGGCTAATCTGTTGCCCTTTTCGATCAGAGAATGACAGCTGTACTGCGGGGTATGGCTGAATGAAGCCCGCATGGTTTTCCAGTAACAGGTCGACCGTCAGTGCTCCCTGATATTCTTTGTGATTTCTCACAATCAGTTGTCGGGTTGAGATGGCTGAGAGTACGATTGGTACTTCCAGATTGCAGGGCAGTTGATTGCAAATGCTCTGATAAGCAGGCGTTAGTTCAGTTATGACGCTTAGGTTTTGTCGGTTGAACCATAGATACTGGCCCGCCAGTAAGATGATTAAAGCCAATGACGCCAGAGACCAACCGATAGGGCGCTGCTGCTTCTCCCGGATAGTTTTGATCATTACCGGTTCTGTTTTAAAAGGTCTTACAGAAGCCTTCGGGCTGGTTGAACCTGTGTTCTGATGCAGCTCTGGATTGTTTAATTCTGAATCATTAGCTAGCTCAGGGCTGCTAGTTAGCTCAAGACTGCTTTTAAGCTCAGGGCTGTTAGTTGGCTCAGGGCTGTTGTTGGACTCGAGGCTGCTATCAGGTTCGGGGCTGCTAGTTAGCTCAAGGCTGCTGTTGGACTCAAGGCTGCTATTGGGCTCAGGGCTGCTAGTTAGCCCAAGGCTGCTGTTGGACTCAAGGTTGCTATCAGGCTCAGGGCTGCTTTTATGCTCAGGGTTGTTGTTGGGCTCCAGACTGCTATCTGGCTCAGGGTTGTTTATTAGCTCGTGGCCGCTACTCATCTCAGATTCATAGCCAGAAGAAGTCGAAAGGCTTTCGTCCACTGTTGAAGCTGTATCTGTATCTATATCAGGTGATGTTGCCTGGTTAGCGGGGATTTCCCGATCAGGCTTGCCAGTCTGACTGGGAAGTGCTTCTGGTGATACAGTGTTTTTTATTTCGCCAATAAGCTTCTGAACCGGCTGTTCCAGATCTGCATCACTCGGCTCCGGGACACAAAGATCTGAATTGCCTGGTTCTGAATTGCCTGGTTCTGAATTACCTGGCTCTGCATCAACAGGCATTGCATCAACTGGTATGGAGTTATCGGACTCTGGATCAAAGGTGTCGGATTCGACATCATAATGACCCGACATGAGCTCCTCAATCGCGTGTTCAGTATATTCTGTATCGATATCAGAAAATGACTTTGTTGGAGCTTCAAAATCGGGCAGCTTCAGCTCATTGAAGAGTGATTCATGCGGTTGTTTCGAAAGGGCGGAAGTATTTTTTATAGCAGCTCCTCTTGTAGGTGCTTCTGTCGTCGCTTCCTTTATAGACTCTGTCTGTTTCGCTGTTTCCTGCAGTAATTCAACAGTGTCTGGGATATCGTCGCAGCGATAAACTTCTGCGTTAAATACCTCCAGACAAGAGCCGCAACGTACCTTGCCGTTGGCAATTTTTAGTTGCCCTTTGGTGACCTGAAACCTTGTGGTACAGGCCGGGCATTCGGTGATGATGTAACGGCTCATTAAATTAACTACTTGTCCCTTAAGATCTGTCTCTAATACACATAGTTGTTAGCGTTATTCCCTTAACGGTTTTGGTTTATAGCTTAGTGCCGGAAATGCGAATCCAGCCCTCTTTATCAACCGCAGGAGTGAGCGCGAAGTGCTTGCCATAAGCGTTGATGATTTCTTCTTCCTGTTCGCTAAGTAAACCTGAAAGCACCAGTTGACCACCGGTTTTACAAAGTTTGGTTAAGGTTGGTGCCAGTTCAACTAAAGGGCCGGCAAGAATATTGGCGACCACCAGATCGGCTTGCTCATCCGGTGTGTTTTCCGGCAGATAAGCGTTTAGCCTGTCTTTGTCCAGTTGATTGCGTTGCATATTATCCAGGCTTGCATCCAGGGCCTGAAGGTCGATATCGACAGCGGTTACATGAGTCGCACCTAACAGCAGGGTGGCAATACCCAGAATACCTGAACCACAGCCGTAGTCGATAACCTGCTTGTTCTCTAATGGCAGGCTGTCAAGAAACTCGAGGCAAAGGGCTGTTGTCGGGTGTGTTCCTGTACCAAAGGCCAGACCTGGATCGAGCATAAGATTGACTGCATCCGGATCGGGTACTTCTTTCCAGCTAGGGCATACCCAGAGTCGCTTGCCGAACTGCATTGGATGGTAGTTGTCCATCCATTCTCTTTCCCAGTCTTTATCTTCCAGAATTTCTGTTTTCATTTTCGGGAAAGGAGTATTTGGGAACAGCTGAGTGTGAGAGTCGTGCAAGAATGTGCGAGTTGCTTCCAGGTCATGGTCAGCAGAAAAGAGTCCCGTTAGTACTGTATTGCTCCAGAGCGGGGTTGTACCCAGATCCGGTTCAAAGATCGGCTGATCTTCGCGGTCTTGTAATGTAACAGCGGCACAGCCTGCAGCGAGTAGCAGGTCTTCATACTGCTCAGCATTGTCCGGCAAAACATCCAGTTTGATCTGTAACCAGGGCATCTATCGGTCCTTATAAACAATGGTATATATGTTTTATAGCAAGAGCATCAGATGAAAAAAAGCCTCCGTAAGGAGGCTTTTAAAAGAACTGATCGGGCATTAATTAATCAAGGCCCAATTTTTTCTCAAGATAATGGATGTTAACTCCACCTTCGGCGAAGTTGGCATCTTTTACAATATCCTGATGCAATGGGATATTGCTACGGATACCTTCAATCAGCATCTCATCCAGCGCGATTTCCATCCGCTTTAATGCAATCTCTCGGGTTTCACCAAAAGTGATTAGCTTAGCGATCAGGGAATCATAGTGAGGTGGCACACTGTAGCCACTGTACAGATGAGAATCGACACGTACACCGATACCGCCGGGTGCATGGAAGTGTTTCACATGACCGGGGCAAGGCATAAATGTAACAGGATCTTCTGCATTAATACGGCACTCAATCGAGTGGCCTTGCAGTTTGATATCTTCCTGCTTGATGCTTAGAGGCAATCCAGAAGCGATCAATAGCTGCTCTTTAACGATATCAACGCCGGTTACCATCTCAGAAACCGGGTGTTCTACCTGAACACGGGTATTCATCTCGATAAAGTAGAATCCACCATCTTCGTACAGGAACTCAAAGGTTCCTGCGCCGCGATAGTTGATTTCGACACAGGCATCAACACAGCTTTGTAGAACCTGAGCACGTGCTTCAGGATCTAATTGCGGTGCAGGAGCTTCTTCGACAACCTTCTGATGGCGACGCTGCAGTGAACAGTCGCGGTCATACAGATGTACTGCGTTACCCTGGCCATCGGACAGAACCTGAACTTCCACGTGACGTGGGTTTTCCAGGAACTTCTCCATGTATACCGTATCGTCACCAAAGGCCGCTTTCGCTTCGGCTTTAGTCACATAGATAGCATTCAGCAGGCTGGCTTCGCTATGAACGACGCGCATACCTCGACCACCACCACCGGCGGCCGCTTTGATAATAACCGGGTAACCGATACGACGTGCGATTTCGATAACCTTATCGCCATCTTCCGGCAGTTCGCCGTCGGAACCAGGTACGGTTGGTACACCGGCACGCTGCATCGCTTCAATGGCAGCAACTTTATCGCCCATTACACGGATAGTTTCCGCTTTAGGACCGATAAAAGCGAAGCCGCTCTGTTCAACGCGTTCAGCGAAATCAGCATTTTCAGCCAGGAAACCGTAACCCGGGTGGATACCCATCGAGTCGGTTACTTCGGCAGCTGCAATAATAGCCGGTACATTCAGATAACTCTGTGCGGATGATGCAGGGCCGATACATACCGCTTCGTCTGCAAGGCGAACATGCATCAGGTCACGATCCGCTGTGGAGTGGATCGCTACCGTTTTGATGCCCAGCTCTTTACAAGCCCGGAGGATTCGCAGAGCGATCTCACCCCGGTTGGCAATAACAACTTTTTCTAACATGTTGTGAACCTGTCAGGTAGATAGCTTAAACGATAGTAACCAGCGGCTGATCAAACTCAACCGGCTGACCATCTTCAACCAGAATCGCTTCTACAACACCGGACTTATCAGCTTCAATTTGGTTCATCATCTTCATCGCTTCAACGATGCAGATTGGATCGCCCACTTTAACTGTCTGGCCTACTTCAATAAATGAAGGAGAACTTGGTGATGGCGAGCGGTAGAAGGTACCAACCATCGGCGACAGTATTGCATTGTCGTTAGATACAGGTGCTGCCGGAGCAATAGCAGCAGGAGCTGCTACTGGAGCCGGAGCTGCCGCTACAGGAGCTGCAGCAACAGGTGCAGCGGCAATAACATTTGCGCCACGGCTGATGCGAACAGACTCTTCGCCTTCTTTAATTTCGATCTCGTTGATGTTGGATTCTTCCAGCAGCTCGATCAGCTTTTTTACTTTACGAATATCCATGCTAATGAAATTCTCTATAAATTCGATGTTAAGGGTTTTCAATCCGGCTAATAGCGGACTGTAATGCAAATTCGTAACCCTGGACGCCCAGACCACAGATAACACCCACCGCCACATCTGAAAGATAAGAGTGATGACGGAATGACTCACGGGCATGCACATTTGAGATGTGAATCTCAATAAAAGGTATGGCAACCCCAAGCAGAGCATCGCGCAAAGCAACGCTGGTGTGAGTAAATGCGGCTGGATTGATCAGTATGAAATCGAACTGTTCGTCACGGGCTTTATGAATACGCTCGATCAGGATATGTTCGGCATTGCTTTGCAGGCATTCCAGTTGATGGCCTGCTTGTAAAGCAAGGGTAGAGAGGCGCAGGTTAATATCTTGTAATGTATCGGCACCATAAACTTCAGGCTCGCGCGTACCGAGCAAGTTAAGGTTTGGACCGTTAAGAACAAGTATTTTAGCCATTAAATAAGCCTCATATAACGCAAGATCGCGACCAATGGGTATAAGAGACCGAATATTTTGCCGTAAAAGCCAAACAGTGTAAACAACTTTGCTACTTATTGTGTTTTAACATCAGTTTTCCCGACGTTCTGTATGCTTTCTGATCAGAGTTTGACTTAGGTCTATGTTTTTTTAGGGTAGATGACGGGCTACTTTAAAACCCCCTTTTAAGCCCCATATCACTTATACTGTGGCTTTGCGGGCTGAGTCATTGACCCGCTTTGTTAAATCGGACATATTGCAGTGCAATAACGAGCTGTTTAAAACTTAGTACTGGCTACATTGTTAAAGGAAATACCATGGATATGTTGCAACGTTGGTGGTTTATGTTCTGGGATAAACTGGTCGCAATGACAGGGAGTGTCAGAGGATTGGGAACCGTAGGTGTAGCGCTTGGGCTCTACCTGCTGATCTCTGTGGTGGTGGGAATATGGTGGAGTTTTGAGCCGGATTCGTTTGAGGTTGAGCCGGTGATGGTGCAGACCGCAGAAGGTGCTGAAAAGCCGGTAATTGGCTCTGCCACAGTATCCAGCCTGATTACTATTACCGAGACGCTGTTAGATAAGCCCGGTGGCTATCTTTCAAATGATCGTCTGCCCCCGGGCCTTTGGCTTGATAATGTGCCTAACTGGGAGTTTGGTGTGTTAGTTCAGGCGCGGGATATGTCCCGGGCAATGCGCAAAGATTTTAGTCGTTCTCAGTCTCAGTCAACTGAAGATGTTGATCTTAAAGAAGCGGAGCCACTGCTGCATTTTGATAACGATAGCTGGATCCTGCCATCCAGTGAAGGTGAGTACAAAAAATCACTGAAGTATCTGCGTGCCTATGAGGCTCGCCTGATCGATCCACAGCAGCAGAACGCACAGTTTTATGCCCGTGCAGATAATCTGCGGGGTTGGCTGGCGGATGTCTCTACCCGTTTGGGTAGCTTGTCTCAGCGTTTGAGTGCAAGTGTTGGTCAGAAGCGGGTGAATACTGATCTGGCCGGTGAAGCCGGGGCGCGTCAGTCAACCGATAATGCCGCTGAGCTTGAAGTTAAAACTGGCTGGATGGAAATTGATGATGTGTTCTACGAAGCGCGGGGTACAGCCTGGGCGCTGGCTCATCTGCTTAAGGCCGTTGAAGTTGATTTTGCGACATCGCTGGAGAAAAAGAATGCGCTGATCAGTCTGCGCCAGATTATTCGGGAGCTGGAAGCGACTCAGTCGACTATCTGGAGTCCGTTGATTCTTAATGGCACTGAATTTGGTTTGTTAGCCAATCATTCATTAGTGATGGCATCTTATATTTCGCGTGCTAATGCTGCCATTATCGATCTGCGTGCTTTGTTAGAACAAGGCTAACAGGGCAGGCCTGGCGTATCACTCAGTGCTTTATAAATGTGCAAATGAATCTGAGGCTGTTAGCTGGCCTCAGATCTGTCATCTAAGGGAAAAAGTATGATCCGGGTTGTCTTTAATCAGAAGGGTGGTGTAGGTAAATCCAGTATCAGTACTAACCTGGCGGCCATCAGTGCCAATGGTGGGCAGCGTACCCTGGTTATCGATCTGGACCCTCAGTGTAATACCAGTCACTACCTGTTGGGTGAGCAGGTTAATGAAACAGTCGGTGATATTAAAGATTTTTACGAGCAGACCTTGAGCTTTCAGGTTCACCCTAAGCCTGTGACGGATTTTATCCATCGTACGGCATATGAAAATCTGGATTTGTTACCGTCTAATCCTGAGCTGGGCGACTTGCATTCAAAGCTTGAAGCGAAGCACAAAATTTATAAATTGCGGGATGCGTTGTCTAAATTAGGCGAGTACGATGCGGTTTATATCGATACTCCCCCGGCTTTTAATTTTTATACTTTGTCGGCGTTATGCGCGGCTGACAGTTGCCTGATTCCCTTTGATTGTGATGAGTTTTCACGTCAGGCGTTATACAGCCTCATGTATAACGTACAGGAAACCCAGCAGGACCATAATGAGAAACTGCAGATCGAAGGTATAGTGGTAAATCAGTATCAGCCCCGTGCTAATGCCGCCAAATTAATTGTCGAGGCATTACTGGATGATGATCTGCCGGTGCTGGAAAATAAGATCTCTTCTTCCGTTAAGATGAAAGAGTCTCATAATGAATCCATCCCTTTAATTTACTTTGCACCTAAGCATAAGTTAACTATGGAGTTTTTAGCACTCCATGGTGAACTGACAGGTTGAGTTGTCGTCGGTTTGATGTTGATTAGATTTATAAAGCGCGCTTCGGCGTGTTTTTTTATATCTGAATAAAATAAAGGCTGAGTAATCTGTCGGTGTAGTTCTGTTTATTTATCCGACTTTTTGGGCATTTTTTAATGCCTGCCATCTAAGACTTTTAGTTTAGATGGGAGTATCATACCGGGAATTTTGCGGCTTGTTGGACGGAGATCCCGTCTGGTTTGCGTTCCCTTATCCTGACGCCTTGAAGTGAGAACCCTGCGATGCGTATTAATGAGATTAACCACCCTCTGGTAAAACATAAAATCGCCCTGATGCGTGCTGATAAGATCAGTACCCGTGGCTTTCGTCAGTTAGCGGCCGAAGTGGGCAGCTTGCTGACCTATGAAGCGACTAAAGACCTGACGACTGAAGAGTATCAGTTTGAAGGCTGGTGTGGCGAAATGACCGGTGAGCGGATCAAGGGTAAGAAGGTGACGGTAGTGCCTATTCTGCGTGCTGGTATTGGTATGCTGGACGGTGTTCTGGATCTTATACCTAGCGCCAAGATCAGTGTGGTTGGTTTGTATCGTGATGAAGAAACCCTTGAGCCTGTTGCTTATTTTGAGAAGCTAACCAGCGAGATGGATGAGCGGATGGCGTTGGTTATTGATCCAATGCTGGCAACTGGCGGATCCATGAATGCAACTATCGACATGTTGAAAAAAGCCGGTTGTACACAGATTAAAGCATTGGTCCTGGTGGCGGCGCCTGAAGGTGTGAAGGCGGTCAATGAAGCGCATCCCGATGTTGAGCTATTCACAGCAGCAGTTGATAGCCACCTGAATGAAAACGGTTACATTATCCCTGGGCTTGGTGATGCCGGCGATAAGATTTTTGGTACTAAGTAAGCACTGAATGTAAGTACTTAATCTTTAATCTTAGGAAAGGGGAGCTAAGATGAACCCGACTTCAAATTCTCGGCCCGGTGATCTGGACGGTACCGAGCCTATGTGGCGTACCGTACTAGCGGGCTCGCAGATGTTGTTTGTAGCCTTTGGTGCGTTGGTGCTAATGCCGCTGCTGACCGGCATGGATCCAAGTGTTGCGCTGTTTACAGCCGGCCTGGGTACGCTGATATTTCAGTTTGTGACTAAACGTCAGGTGCCGGTATTTCTGGCTTCTTCGTTTGTTTTCATTGCACCTATTATCTACAGCACCCAAACCTGGGGTATGCCTGCCACAATGGGGGCCTTGTTCTGTGCAGGTCTGGTGTACATGGCGTTGGCGGTGTTGGTGAAATTCCGTGGAGCGGGCTTTTTGCACCGTATATTGCCGCCCGTCGTTGTCGGACCGGTGATTATGGTTATAGGCCTCGGATTAGCCCCTATTGCTGTAAATATGGCGATGGGTAAAGCGGGTGATGGTTCAGTCGAACTATTTCCTTACGTTGATGCGATGATTGTCTCTATGTCAGCACTGCTGACGACATTGTTGGTGGCCACATTTGGTCAGGGTATATTCCGCTTACTGCCAATTATGGCGGGTGTGGTCGTGGGTTACATCATGGCCAACTTCTTCGGTATGGTGGATTATCAGATCGTTAATGATGCTGCATTTATTGCGGTGCCGGCTTTTACCCTGCCTGAATTTCACTGGCAGGCCATTTTGTTCATGATTCCGGTAGCGATTGCACCAGCGATTGAACATGTGGGTGATGTGCTGGCGATTGGTAGTGTTACCGGTAAAGATTATATTAAAAAACCGGGCTTGCACCGCACTTTGTTTGGTGACGGTATCGCAACCTCTGCAGCGGCGATGTTTGGTGGTCCACCGAATACAACATACTCTGAAGTGACAGGCGCTGTAATGCTGACCCGTTCATTCAACCCTATGATTATGATCTGGGCGGCGGTGTTTGCTATTTTACTGGCCTTTGTTGCTAAGTTTGGAGTGCTGCTACAAACCATTCCTGCACCGGTAATGGGCGGTATTCTGATTCTGTTGTTTGGCTCTATCGCTGCGGTAGGTTTGAACACCCTTATCAAGTCTAAAGTTGATATGGCTGAGCAACGTAATCTGGTGATTGTTGCTACAACACTGGTGTTCGGAATTGGTGGAATGTCTATCGGTACAGGTGGCTTCAGTATGCAGGGCGTAAGCTTGTGCGGCATCGTGGCTATTGTCCTGAATCTGGTCCTGCCTATGACTAAACCGGTTGAGGAAAGCCTTCAGCAAGAGCAGGAAGTCGTTGATGATCTGATTGATCACCTTAAGTGAGCTAATCAGACATAATAAAAAAACCGGCCATTGGCCGGTTTTTTTTGTGCTGAAGTCTTGCTGCTACTAAGTTGTGCTCAGGGCTGTGCTCAGAACTGGGCTCAGGGCTGCTTTCGGGTCTGTATCAGGTAACGAATAATAAGCACACCACTGGCGACAAAGCTGAGTGCTGCACCATAGGTGAAGCCGATAGCAATGCTAAGATAGGTCGTGTCCATTGGCTCAGCGCCATCAACACCTTTTCCCATCGGTATATCGATAAACAGATAGCCGTATGCGATGCCCAAAGCCAGGCAGAGCAGCAGCAGCTTAAATATGTTGAGGAGTAATTTTTTTCCGGGACCTGGTTGCTGCGTATTCATCGTCTTTCCTGTTGCTGTATTTCTAGCCGCTGTGTTCGAAGTAAATTGTTTAAAGCCACGGTGGAGGCCTGTTTTCGGCTGGGATGATCTTAGTATGCCCTCAATACCTAATCAATAAATTAGCCGATCTCAAGAGTGAAAGATAAATTAATAGGGGTATCCCCTTATTTTTGTATTGCCTTTGATGCTGGGTGATGGAACACTGTGGGCAGTTTTTTAAGAGGATAGGTGTAGCATGACAATTAAAAGCTTTGGTGTGGTTGGTGCAGGACAGATGGGTGGTGGTATCGCTCAGGTTGCGGCTTGTTCCGGTTTTGATGTGGTTCTTTTTGATCTGAATGAAGCCGCACTTGAACGTGGAGTGGGGGTGATCGCTGGTAGTCTGGCGCGGATGGTTAAGAAAGAGAAGCTAAGCCAGAGCGAAGCAGATCAGGCGCTGTCCCGTATTAAGCAAACCACAGCGATGTCTGACATGTCTGTGGTTGATATCGTGGTGGAAGCGGCCAGTGAAGATGAAGAGATCAAGAAAACTATTTTCCGTAATCTTGATGAAATCTGTAAGCCGGGGGCTATCCTGGCAACTAATACCTCATCTATCTCTATCACCCGTTTGGCGGCGGTAACATCCCGGCCTGGGCAAGTGATCGGTATGCATTTCATGAACCCTGTGCCGATGATGCAGTTAGTGGAAGTCATTCGCGCTTTGCAGACTGAAGATGCTGTGTTTGATGCGGTTAATCAGTTATCACTGGATATGAATAAAGTACCGGTCGATGTGAATGATGCGCCGGGCTTTGTCTCCAACCGTATTCTGATGCCAATGATCAATGAAGCGGTATTCTGCCGTTATGAGAACATTGCCACGGCTGAAGAGATCGACACCGTAATGAAGCTGGGTATGAGCCATCCTATGGGGCCGCTTGCATTAGCGGACCTGATCGGTCTGGATACCTGTCTGAGTATTATGCAGGTACTGTACGATAACTTTAAAGATTCTAAGTATCGTCCATGCCCGCTATTGGTACAGATGGTTGATGCTGGTTATCTGGGCCGTAAATCCGGACGTGGTTTTTATCAGTACGATTAAAGCCTGAGGGCGGTATAGCTTTGATAAGCTATTTAGTTAATAAAACGGGCCTAGGCCCGTTTTTTTATTTGGACAGGTTTTAGCTATTGTCCTTCATCTGAATTATTTTCTTTCTCTTCTCTTCTCTTCTCTTCTTATTTGATTTCATAAAGCCCGATAGACGGGTGTGACTGAGCATTATCAGGCCCGGTTCTTGCAGATTATCTATTACTATTTTTTAACAGGTGCTACCCACCCAGTGTCGCGATATGGCTGAAATGAACAGCCAGATAGCATACTAATTGCTATATCTGCTGGGCTATCAGTCAATAACCACGAAGGGTTCAGGTGGCTCATATCAGAGGAGAGAGTTATCGATTTAAGTTCAAATAACGATTAATCCAATCAAGTAACTACGTATGAGGTGGCTTTTATTACTGGCTTTTATAGTCGGTAGGGTCCTCTGTTGCCGAATGAATCTGAAGAGGCGGCAGTAATATTCCTCATGCCATAAATCCCCGTTAACGACTGCTTTAGTTGGCAGCTAGGGCGGGATTGTTGCGCCCTGAAAAAGTATTTGCTGTTGATGTAATTCTAACGGTATGGGTTCTATTGTCTGAAAATGGAGTAACAGAATGATTATAAAGACCAGTAACATGCATATGAGTGCAGAGCATCAGAAGTCTGAATATATGGCGATGTCCCGTACCTTAGATACTGACGCACTGATAAATGGTTTTAGTGCGCAAATGTTGGAGGTTCAGGCGAGAAATGAACACACCCGACTGCAGTTAGCCAGTCGTTCTTTTGGCGGGATAACGACCGATACTTCACAGTCAGGTTCATTTTTACTGATGGCGGATGCTGGCTCGGGGTTCCGGGTAACGGACAATGCGGATAAGTATGATCGGCAGGAGGATGAGGTCAGGGCCAGGCTATGGCAAAGCCTGCTGAATGCGATTCAATCAGAGAGGACTCCGGGGTTTAGTGTTGATGAGACTCTGTCTCCGTTTGCTGTTGCACCTGGGGATGCTGCGTCTAAAGACTCTGCATCTGGAAATGTCGGTGGTGAGTACTCTACAGGGCAGACTGTAGAGCCATCTGCAGAATTAAGGCCTCTGTCATTGCAGATGAGATTTCGGGTTAGTGAAACAATCGAAGAGTACGAGTGCAGCAGCTTTAGTAGTTGCGGCAAGGTAACCACCGCGGATGGTCAATCTATCGAATTTGATCTTAATATGACGATGGAGCGCAGCTATTCAGCCGTTCGTGACTACGAGGTTATTCAGGAGGTGGCCTTTACTGATCCGCTGGTGCTTAATTTTGACGGAAATTACGCTGACCTAAGCGATGAAAAGTATGAATTTGATCTGGATGCTGATGGCGATAAAGAGTTGATCAGCTATCTGTCAGGCAATAGCGGTATGTTAGCTCTGGATAAAAACAGTGATGGTATTATCAATGATGGTTCGGAGCTGTTTGGCGCGTTAACCGGTAACGGGTTTGCGGAGCTGGCCCGTTATGATGAAGATGCCAATGGTTTTATTGATGAGGCCGATGCTATTTATGATGAGTTACTTATCTGGAATAAAGGCCCTGAAAGTGAATCTCTTACGAGTCTTAAGGAACATGATGTTGGAGCTATCTACTTAGGTTCCACAGATACACCTTTCGATATTAAAGGTGAAGATAATCAGCATAATGGTCGGGTGAGAGCCAGTGGGGTGTATTTGACTGACGCCGGTGATGTGGGGACTTTGCAGCAGATAGATATGGTGGTGTAGAGAGTAAAATATATCGCCATTTAGTGCAGTGAAACACTGTCGCTGCCGTTATATTTAAGGCCCGGAGTTGCAGCTCCGGGCCTGTTTTTTATTTCCTCAGCTGAGAATGCTATTTGGACAGATAGCGTATCCCGTCCTCCATGCCTTCCAGCGTCAGCGGATACATCTTGTTGCCCATGATCTGTTTGATCATCTGGGTGCTGGCTGTGTACTGCCAGTAACGGGGATGGCTGGGGTTAAGCCATATCGCTTTGTCCCAGTTATCCAGTATCCGTTGTAGCCACACCGCGCCGGATTCAGGATTGCGGTGCTCGACGCTACCGAAACGCTCGCTGACTTCATACGGTGCCATAGATGCATCACCAATAAAGATAACCCGGTAGTCACGCCCATAGGTATGCAGCAGATCGAAGGTATCGATATGCTCATTCCAGCGCCGCTTATTATCCTTCCATACTCGTTCATAGACGCAGTTGTGAAAGTAGAAATACTCCAGATGCTTGAATTCGGTTCGCGCCGCAGAGAATAGTTGCTCACACTGCTTGATATAAGGGTCCATAGAGCCGCCTACATCAAAGAACAGAAGTACTTTTGCGGCATTGTGCCGTTCTGGTACCATTTTCAGATCCAGCAGACCGGCATTGTTAGCGGTGGAGCGAATGGTATCGTCCAGATCCAGCTCTTCGGCAGCGCCGGTACGGGCGAACTTACGTAGTTTGCGTAATGCGACTTTAATATTGCGTGTGCCGAGTTCGACACTGTCATCCAGATCTTTGAACTGACGTTTTTCCCAGACTTTGACGGCTCGCTTGTGTTTGCTTTCACCGCCAATGCGAACGCCTTCGGGGTTGTAGCCACTGTGGCCAAAGGGTGATGTACCACCGGTGCCTATCCATTTGCTTCCGCCAGCGTGGCGTTTTTTCTGTTCTTCAAAGCGCTTGGCCAGCGTTTCCATCAGTTTATCCAGGCCGCCCAGTCGCTCAATCTCGGCTTTTTCTTCATCGCTGAGGTTCTTGATAAAGTCAGATTCAAGCCATTGCTCAGGCACAACGTTATCAAAAGGATCAGGTAGCTCCGCAAGGCCTTTAAAGTAATGACCAAAAGCCAGATCAAAACGATCAAAGTACTTTTCATCTTTCACCAGGCAGGTACGCGCTAATAGATAGAAGTCATCCCAACTACCAAACGCAAGATTCTTTTCTAATGCTTCCAGCAGCGTAAGAAGCTCTTTGATGGTTACCGGCACCTGCGCTTTACGCAGGGTGTAGAAAAAGTCGACTAGCATAGTTCAGACCGGCTTAACGGTTTTCGCGACGAGCCATAAAGGCCAGACGCTGAAGCATGTGAACATCCTGCTCATTTTTTAGCAGAGCACCGTATAGTGGGGGGATGGCCTGGGAGTTATCTCTGTTTTGTAGCAGATCGGCGGGAATGTTATCCGCCAGTAAAAGCTTAAGCCAGTCGATCAGTTCGGAGGTTGAAGGCTTTTTCTTTAGTCCGTTAATTTCCCGTACCTGAAAGAATATCTCCAGCGCTTCATTAACCAGATTTTGTTGGATCGTGGGGAAGTGAACATCCACAATCTGCTTCATTGTTTCAGCATCCGGGAAGTTGATGTAATGAAAGAAACAGCGGCGCAGGAATGCATCAGGCAGTTCTTTTTCATTATTACTGGTAATGATTATGATCGGGCGCTGTTTAGCGACAACCCGTTCACCTGTTTCGTAAACGCTGAACTCCATCTTATCCAGTTCAACCAGTAGGTCGTTAGGGAATTCGATATCCGCTTTATCGATCTCATCGATCAGTAATACGACCTGTTCTTCAGAGTCGAATGCCTGCCATAGCATCCCTTGTTTAATATAGTTGGCGATATCGTGGACCCGGTCATCACCTAGTTGGGAGTCCCGCAGGCGGGATACCGCGTCATATTCATAGAGTCCTTGCTGAGCTTTAGTCGTAGATTTTATATGCCAGCGTAGCAGTTTCTTGCCAAAAGCCTGGGCGACTTCTTCTGCCAGCATGGTTTTACCAGTACCTGGCTCACCCTTTATCAGGAGTGGGCGTTGCAAAGTGGCTGCTGCATTAACTGCCATCCGCAGATCATCAGTGGCGACGTAGCGCTCGGTACCTTCAAACTTCATCGGACATTACCCTTAGTGTGACTATTACGAAAGATTCTGATTTTAACAGAAAAAATGTATCAGGTTTTGTGAGAGAGTTGATAATAAAGGACAAACAATTGCCCTGTTTGTGTTATTTCCAGTTGTTGAGTAGCAGCGATAGTCATTATCTTGAGGTATGCTTTGTTGATTAATGATAGAGGAAAGGGATGTTCATGGCTGGATCCAGCTTACTTGTTCTGATTGATGATATTGCCTCGCTGCTTGATGATGTAGCGGGTATGACTAAAGTGGCCGCGCGTAAAACTGCAGGTGTACTGGGAGATGATCTGGCGCTGAATGCTGAGCAGGTCTCCGGGGTTAAGGCTGATCGTGAGCTGCCGGTTGTCTGGGCAGTAGCGAAAGGCTCGTTATTGAATAAAATAATTCTGGTGCCGGGTGCCCTGGCTATCAGCTACTTCATCCCCTGGCTGATCGTGCCTTTGTTAATGCTGGGGGGATTGTTTCTGTGCTTCGAAGGCTTCGAAAAAGTCGCCCATAAGTTTCTCCACTCCGCTGAAGAAGATGCGGCGCATCGGGCTGAATTGAAGTCAGTATTATCTCAAACTAAGCAGGATGTGCTTGAGTTTGAGAAGCGGAAAATCAAAGGCGCTATTCGTACAGACTTTATTCTCTCAGCAGAAATTATTGTACTGACACTGGGAACGGTTGCGGCTGAACCATTAAAAGTTCAGCTGGGGGTGCTGATCGGTATGTCTATGCTGGTAACTGTGGGCGTGTATGGGCTGGTTGCTGGAATCGTAAAGTTGGACGATCTGGGGCTTTATCTGGCGCAAAAGCCTGAAGCCGGTGCGATAACCCGTAAGTTAGGACAAGGTATACTGGCGACGGCGCCAAAACTGATGAAGGCGTTGTCCGTGGTTGGCACTATTGCAATGTTTATGGTGGGTGGCGGAATTTTAGTGCATGGCTTGCCATTTCTGCATCACTTTATCGAGCATCTTACCGGTGATATGGTGGCTTTAGCCGCAATGTTGCTGCCGATATTGCTTGAGGCGTTAGTTGGGGTAATAGCGGGTGGGTTAGTGCTACTGATTATTGAGCTAAGCAAGAAAATAGTCGGGAAATCTGAAGCGGCATAGATTGTTAATAAGAGCCTGTAGAAAAGAGTCCGAATATAAATGGATGCATAAAAAAAACCCGCTTTAAGCAGGTTTTTTTATTGGCAGCTACTAACTGGCAGGTTAATACCAGTAAGCCGGATCAGTAATAGAAATTACTTAGCTGCTTCGTATGCTTTCTGGGATTCGATGATAGCCGCTTTAGCTGCGTCAGCATTGTCCCAGCCTTCAACCTTAACCCACTTACCTTCTTCCAGACCTTTATAGTTCTCGAAGAAGTGCTTGATGCGATCCAGAGTCAGCTGAGGCAGGTCTGCGATGTCGTTAACATCTTTATAAGCCTTAGTGAGCTTGTCGTGTGGTACTGCAACCAGCTTGGCATCTTCGCCCGCTTCATCGGTCATATTCAGTACGCCAACAGGACGGCAGCGAATAACAGAACCTGGGATAACCGGGTATGGAGTCAGAACCAGAACGTCCAGCGCATCGCCATCATCGGCCAGAGTGTTGTTGATGTAGCCGTAGTTTGCAGGGTAGAACATAGGCGCCGCCATGAAACGGTCAACGAAGATCGCGTCTTCTTCTTTTTCGATCTCGTATTTTACCGGAGAACTTTCCGCCGGGATTTCGATGATAACGTTGATGTCGTTTGGCAGGTCTTTACCAGCAGATACTTTATTGAAGCTCATGTGTCGCCTTCCTGTTAAAAGTGTTGAAATCTGAATTCAAACCAAAGGCCGCATTATATACGGCCAGAGGTTAAAAACTGAATACGACTTAAAGAGCATAAAGCGTATTCAGTATGTAATTGGGTTAGTCTTTGACGTGGTACTTAAGCATGGTTTCAACTTCAGCTTTAGAGCCAAGGCCAACAGCAACCCGCTGATGAATCTTCTCAGGCTGAATGTCCATGATGTCATCGTAACAAGTGGTACTTAAGCCGCCGGCCTGTTCGATCAGGAAGCTCATAGGGTTGCCTTCATACATCAGGCGTAGCTTACCCGGTTTAGCCGGATCACGTTTATCCCATGGATACATAAATATACCGCCGCGGGTCAGAATACGGTGTACTTCGGCAACCATGGAAGCGACCCAACGCATGTTGTAGCGTTTGCCCAGAGGGCCTTCTTCGCCTTGCAGCAGATCGTTAACGTAGCTCTGCATCTCCGGCTCCCAGAAACGCTGATTCGACATGTTGATGCCGAATTCCTGAGTCTGTTCAGGGATCTTTACCGCCTCTTCAGTAAGGATGAAGTCACCACCGTGACTCAGGGTATACATATTAACGCCCTGACCTGTGGTCATCACTAATACAGCGCAAGGTCCATACAGAACATAACCTGCAGCAACCTGTTTGCGGCCGCTCTGCATAAACGCACTATCGTCTCCGCCGCTCACGCCTTCAGGGCACTCGAGGATAGAGAAAATAGTTCCTACAGATACGTTTACATCGATATTAGATGAGCCGTCCAGCGGGTCAAAAGTGACCAGATATTTGCCATCAGGGTTGCCTGGAACCGGGTGGTCTTCCTCTTCAGAGGCGACGCCGGCAACGGTAGGGTTATCCAGTAGTACTGCT
The DNA here is from genome assembly GCF_003858655.1 of Amphritea balenae. Taxonomy (GTDB): domain Bacteria; phylum Pseudomonadota; class Gammaproteobacteria; order Pseudomonadales; family Balneatricaceae; genus Amphritea; species Amphritea balenae. Next base: position 195,207 of record NZ_RQXV01000008.1, on the reverse strand, counting down.
TTAAGGATATCGTTAGAGATGATGTCCAGTTTCTTCTGGGTTTCGCCCTGAACATTGACTCCTTCAGAAGTGCCTAATACGCCAGCGAGGGCGCCTTCACGCAGTTTAATAGCGATCTCTTTACAAGAGAGCATCAGACTGTCGATCAGTTCGATCAGTTCATCGGAAGTATCGTTATGTTTCAGATGCTGGTTTAGCAGTAACATGTGCCGTAAACCTATAGGTTTGGTGACTGGAAAAGTTGTGGCAATTTTACGCTGAATTGGTTGGGAATTACACAGCTTTTGGGGCTAAAAAGACTCAAAAACAGATGATTTTTGTAATGATCCGTTAAGTAGCACGCGCTTGCTGTAGCAATGCTCTAAGAAACTCGACTGTTTATGTTGAGTAAGCTGTTATCATAGCGCCATTGAAATCATAGTGGTAAATCAGGAGACACTGGCTGTGCATGTACATATTCTGGGAATCTGCGGCACTTTTATGGGCAGTCTTGCCGTCTTGGCAAAAGAGCTGGGTCATCAGGTAACCGGATCGGATGCTAACGTTTATCCACCGATGAGTACGCAGCTAGAAGCTCAGGGTATAGAGCTGATTGAAGGGTTTGATCCGTCCCAGCTTAAACCAGCGCCGGATATTATCATCGTTGGTAATGCGATGACCCGGGGTAATCCTTGTGTTGAATATATGCTGGAGCAGGGATTGCGTTATACCTCCGGACCGCAATGGTTGTCGGAACATCTGCTACAGGATAAATGGGTGTTGGCTGTCGCCGGAACCCATGGCAAGACCACAACAGCGACAATGCTGGCCTGGTTGTTAGAGTATGCCAAAATGGAGCCGGGTTTTTTGATTGGAGGCGTGCCAAAGAACTTTGATCGCTCTGCTAGAGTAGGTGGTAGTCCTTTCTTTGTCATAGAGGCGGACGAGTATGACACAGCGTTTTTTGATAAGCGCTCAAAATTTGTTCATTACCGGCCGCGTACCGTTATTCTGAATAACCTTGAGTTTGATCATGCTGACATCTTTGATGATCTGGCTGCGATTCAGCGTCAATTTCATCATTTAGTGCGTATAGTGCCGGCAAATGGTCAGGTGATTTTGCCCGCTGAAGAGCCCTCTTTAGAACAGGTGCTGGAGCAGGGATGTTGGACGCCGGTTGTGCGGGCCTCTATTTCTGAAAAAGATATAAATGTCATAGTTGATGGTGTGCAGTGGCAGGCCCGTTTGTTAAATGCAGATGGTAGTCGTTTCGAAGTGCTGCATGAGGGTGAAGCTGCAGGTGTTGTGTCATGGGGTATGACAGGTCGGCATAGTGTGAATAATGGTTTGATGGCGTTGATCGCGGCACGTCATGTTGGGGTTCAGATAGAGCATGGCATTGAGGCGCTGTCTAACTTTGGTGGTGTTAAGCGACGCATGGAGTTGATCGGTGAAATTGAATCTATCAAAGTCTACGATGATTTCGCTCATCACCCTACTGCAATTGAAACTACACTGCAGGGTGTGCGGGCGCAGGTTGGTGATGCCCCTGTTATCGCAATAATCGAGCCGCGTTCTAATACTATGCGTATGGGTATGCATCGGCAGCAGTTGGCAGCGTCGGCAACCCAGGCGGATAAAGTTTACTGGTATCAGCCTGAAGGACTGGACTGGTCGCTAGACGATGTTATCAGTGCCAGTAATGTTCCGGCGGTTTTGGCTACCGATACTGAACAGATTATCAGTGAAGTATGTAGCGAGGCCGAGCCCGGTAGTCACATTGTAATAATGAGTAATGGTGGCTTCGGGGGAATTCATACCCGAATGGTCCAGGCGTTACAGAGCAAATATGCTAATGGAGGATAAAAGTGTGACAAAACCCTTTCATGATCGGATTACCCTGGCCATAACCGGTGCTTCTGGTGCGCAATATGGTCTGCGTTTACTGGAGTGTCTGGTCGCTGCAAACTGTCAGATATTGGTAATGATCTCGAAGGCCGCTCGGGTGGTGATTGCCACTGAGACCGACGAGCAATTGCCGGGCACGGCAAAAGAGCAGGAGTTGTATCTTAGCCAGCGTTTCAATGCCGCTTCGGGACAGGTCAGGGTGTTTGGTCGCGAACAATGGATGGCGCCGGTTGCATCAGGTTCAGGTGCGCCGTCGAAAATGGTGGTTTGCCCTTGTTCAACCAGTACTTTATCTGCGATCGCTGTTGGTGCCAGTAATAATTTGATTGAACGGGCAGCCGATGTCGCGTTGAAAGAACGGCGACAATTGATTCTGGTACCTCGTGAAGCGCCTTATTCAGAGATTCATCTGGAACATATGTTAAAGCTGACGCGTATGGGATCTGTGATGATTCCTGCCAGCCCGGGCTTTTATAACCGGCCCGAATCGATAGAAGATATGATCGATTTCGTGGTGGCTCGCATTCTGAATCAGTTACAGATAGAGCAGCAGTTATTACCGCGTTGGGGTGAGGATAGCCTTTCCTGAGCGTAGCGATTAAAATGCACGCCTTACAGCTCATACTTCAAGCACAGACTCCTTTTTAAAGAGCTGGTTAGCAGACCAAAATAGTAGATCAATAATGGCCAAGATTTTAGCACTGGATACATCCACTGACGCCTGTTCTGTCGCTATCTCAGTTGATGGTGAGATACAGGAAGATTTCCGAATTATTCCCCGTCAGCACACCAAACAGTTACTGCCTATGGTGGAGCAGATCCTGGCTGGGGCGGGACTGAAAGTGAGTCAGCTTGATGCTATCGCATTTGGTCGCGGGCCGGGGTCTTTTGCCGGTATTCGTATTGCGACTGGCGCAGCTCAGGGGCTGGCATTTGCTGCAGACTTGCCGGTTTTACCTACATCCACTCTGGCTGCGATCGCCTTGCAGGCAATGCGTGATCACAATGTTGATTATGTTGCCAGTACACTGGATGCCCGAATGAATGAGCTTTATTGCTGTGCTTACCAGTTAGATAAGGGGTTGCCAAAAGCGATGATGCCGGAACTTGTCGTCGCACCCTCTGCAATGTCTCTGCCATCAGCTGAACGTTGGTTTGCAGCAGGTAAAGGCTGGTTGTATCTGGATGATATGCCTGCAGAAGTGCAGCAGGTTGTATCTGATCCGGTGCTGGATATCTATCCTTCAGCTGCAGCCATTGCTGAGCTGGCAGTCGATGCTTATGCACGTAAGGACTGGGTTTCAGCAGAGCTGGCTCAGCCGGTATATCTGCGCGATGAAATATCCTGGAAAAAGATAAGTGAACAAAAGAAGAAGGGACAGTAGATTCGTTCTTAATGGCAAGGTCTGATTGTTAACGGAGATATAACAGACATGGATTGGTTTCAGGTAGTATTTTTGGCGTTATTGCAGGGCTTGACGGAGTTTTTACCTATCTCCAGCTCAGCACATCTTATCCTTCCTTCTCAGGTTCTGGGTTGGGCGGATCAGGGATTAGCGTTTGATGTCGGTGTTCATATAGGCTCACTGGCCGCGGTAATAATCTATTTTCGTCAGGATATCTGGCGTATGTTAGTGGCATGGTTTGGTAGTGTTTCAGGTAAAGGGAAAAGTACTGATTCCAGGCTGGCCTGGTTCGTTATCTGGGCAACAGTGCCGGCGTTGATAGCGGGTTGTACACTCGGTTCTGTCATAGATCTATATGGTCGTAGCATACTGGTTATTGCTGGCACAACACTGATATTCGGTGCGCTGTTATGGTGGGCGGATGTTAGCCGAACTGAGCGGCGGGTGTTGGAAGAAATAACCCTGAAGGACGCTCTGTTTATAGGTTTTGCTCAGGCGGTGGCGCTGATTCCTGGTACATCGCGTTCCGGTATTACTATTACAGCTGGCCTTATGCTCGGCCTTCAACGTCAGGCTGCTGCACGGTTCTCTTTTCTGATGTCTATCCCGGTTATTCTTGGCGCGGGTTTGTTAAAAGGACTGGATCTGGCTGAAACCGGCACGGCTGATCAGTGGACGATGGTGATTGCCGGTTCATTAGTTGCAGCCCTCAGTGCGTACTCATGTATTCATCTGTTTTTGAAATGGCTGGATAAAATTGGCATGTTGCCATTTGTTATCTACCGTATGTTGCTGGGCTTTGTTTTATTGGCAGTATATTTTATGGCATAAGTCATTATTTATAAGTCATAGTTTGTAAGTCATAATTTTATATGGGTTTGATTTCGGATGAATGATTCATCGAATATAGCTGTTTGTTTTATTGGTGATGCCGGGCGTACAGATGCCTTGGCATTGTCTGTCCGACTTAAACTACCATTGTTAGAGCAATTTGATCTGCGGGATGAGTCCTATAATCAATTACTGATCTGTGAAGAGGGTAGTCGACGATTACAGCAGACCGGCAAAAAAGCACCGGGGCCGGTGCAGGCTGATTTTGTGTCAGGTGCAGTAGCCCATCGGCGTAAGTTTGGTGGCGGTAAAGGTCAAATGATTGCTAAAGCTGTTGGTGTTAAAGGCTCGATTCGTCCTGTTGTTGCTGATGTTACTGCCGGATTAGGCCGGGATAGCTTTGTCCTGGCTACTTTGGGTTGCGAAGTACAGATGGTTGAGCGCTCACCTATTATTCATGCACTGTTGGAAAGTGGCCTGCAACTGGCTAAAGCAGATGCCGAAGTGGCTGATATTGCGGCGCGCATGCAACTGCTTAATGCGGATAGCATTACCTGGCTGCAATCTGTGACGGGCTCTGATCAGCGGCCTCAGGTCGTCTATGTAGACCCTATGTTTCCCCATACCGATAAATCGGCCATGGTTAAGAAAGAGATGCGTGTGTTTCGGGATGTTGTCGGCGATGATAGCGATGCCGAAGCGTTATTAGACGCTGCTCTGGCCGCAGCTGAGTACCGTGTTGTGGTAAAACGGCCCCGCAAAGCACCTGTTATCCATGGTGCTGAACCAGGGTATCAGTTGAGTGGGAAGTCCAGTCGTTACGATATCTATCCTTTAAAAAGTCTGGTCGCGGGCTAGCTTCTCACCAATAAACTCAACTAACGGCGGCTGTAATATCTTGCTGGCCTGCTTTAGTAATGAATCAATATTACCCCGACCGTTAAAGCTGATCTGGTCTTCCTGCTGTTTGAACATTCCGAGCTGGCATTGCAACTCGATAAAGGTGGTAAATACCTTTTTGTCTGCGTATTCCTTTGAGCTAAAACCAAACAATGAATGACTCTGCTCGGCAAGATTCAGGCAGCTTTCCAGCAGATCGCTCTTGGACATCGTGTGATAGCGATTCAGTATCGCCAGACAGATATAGTAACGCAGTAATGTGGGTTCGGTGGTGCGAATAAGGGTAAAGCAGGTTTCGTTTTCTGCTAAAGCCCAGCGGGTTCCCTGTTTAGTGATAAGTTTGTTTTGTTGTAATTGAATCAGGTTTTGCTTGACCAGGTCGTTAATCTGCTCGATTGACCAGGATAGGAATAGTTCCCCTTTAAGGAAGGGGTAGAGCAGGGCTACAAGCCTGCTGACAGACAACGTCATAGGCGAAGAGAGGCGCTGAATTAACAGGATAATCATGCCGGGTATGATCAGTAAGTGCTGAATATTGTTTCGATACATCGCCAGCTCGCCATGCTGGCGTGCCGTAATAGAGATGAGATCGCCGGAAGGCTCATCCAGAATGCCTATTTTGACACAATGATCCAGCCATTCTGACGGTTCTGACGAGGGCATTGCCAGCGGGGGGGTAGGTAGCGAAGGTAAGAGTTTTGCTAACGTCACCAACTGACGATTAAGGCCTTTGTGGTTGTGAATCTCATTCGGCCGTGCAAGTAGTGCCGTGGCTATAACCGCTGAACTGTTAACGATACAAGCCTGGTTAATTCCTTGCATCACTTTATGCGCCAAAGCGGTTGTTACCGCTTTTGACTGTGCTTTTGACGGTTCATCGGCAAGATTTATTGTTTGCTCTTTTACCCCTGTATGGTTCTGGTCAGCGAATCTATTTAAGTTCGCTCCTGTGAGTGGGATGGGCTCACCAAATGCAAGGCTGGCTTCGCCATACTTTTCCCGCAAGATATGCCAGGAGGAAAACAAAGAGCCTAGCGATTCTTTGCGTTTATGTTCTCCGGCCAGTTCTTGTTGATAGCTATTACTTTCAACCAACCTGTCATAGCTGATCCATACCGGAACCAGACTGATCTGTTGTTCAGGGTTTTTCAGGTAGTTCTCGATGGTCATGCTTAACAGACCGGTTTTAGGGGGCAGTAAGCGCCCTGTTCTGCTGCGGCCGCCTTCGATAAAGTACTCTAATGAACTGCCTTTCTCAGACATTATCTGCATGTATGCCTTAAATGATTTGGCATAGAGTGGGTCATTCTGAAAACTGCGGCGCATGAAAATAGCCCCGCCTTTTCGCAGCAAAGGGCCTATGATAGGAATGTTCAGATTCTCACCGGCAGCAATATGAGGCAGCATCATGCCATGTTCAAACAACATATAGGAAAGTAGCAGGTAGTCCAGATGGCTTCGGTGACAGGGTAAATAAACCAATTGCTGGTGCAGGTTTTTTTGCTGCAGGGCTTCTGCATTGATGACACGAATATTGTTATAAAGCCGGCGCCATACCATTTTTAAAACGCGATGGAACATCCGTGCGGTGACAGGACTGAAGTTTGCGGCGATCCGATTAAGGTTATTACGGCACTGTTGTTCTAAGTGTTGCTCCGATTCTCCAGTGAGTAAGGCTTGTTCCTTTATTGCCTTTCTTATCTCTACTGACCCAAGGACTTCTTCTAGTAACGTGCGACGGTGGGAGAGGTCCGGCCCCAGCATGGCCTTTCGAGAGCTATGAAAATAACTCTGTAGGATTTGTGTTGTTTTATCTGCTTGCGTAGGAGCAGTCAGGGAATTGTCGAGTAAAGGTTTCAGCCTGAGCGGAGGACTAAACCGGACCAGTGTCTGTCGGCCATTAACCAGTAGTTGCATAGCGTGGTTAAAGGGCGAGTTTTTAAGCCAGTTTTCGCTGAACAATAAGCGAATCCAGTTGTTTTCCCTGCGCGGCATCTGTCCATGGTAGATACCTACCGGAATGAGGTGGTAGTCCAATAGAGGATTATCCTGCTGTGCGTGGATCAGGTCGCAGAGGTGTTGGTGAAATTGTTCAGGTTGTTGAAGGCTGAAAACCGGGCCTGGGGTATGGCTGATATCAGGACTGTTGTTGATTAGCTGGTAGTGCGAGGCTCTATCGGCTTCAATAATATAAACTGGCTGCCCTGGAACCGGGCTGTCGCGGTTGTGATCAATAACTCTTTTTTTGATCAGTAACCGGGACATAATTTTGTAGTAGGGCTTATAGAATAACTTATAGCTGTATTCTTTGACTCTGCTCCTTAGAGACATGGCTAAACCCTTTTTTAAAGTACGAGTAATTGGTGTGGCTTAATAGTGGGGTGGAGGGGCTTCATCTTCAGGGGCATTGATATTTTCTGGTGCCACTTGTTTGATCTGTTGATTTAAGATTTTCACAATTTGGCTAAGCCGTTCAAGTTCGGCACCCTGGGTTGCCATCTCCTGGCTCATTTTATCAATTGCATCTTCCTGAAATGCAATTCTGGACTCCAGATCATCAATTTTTTGTTGCTGGTTCATAACGCTCTTTTCCCATGCCGAATACTAATCGGCGATCTAATTTGCCCCAATTATACCCAATTATGCTAATGCTACACGCTTTAAGTGGCTAAGCTGTTGAATAATTGAGTGAAAGTGGGTATATAGAACTGTCGGGTTTCTGCTTAGCAGTAGCTTTGTCTGTTTTTTCAACTTAATTTAATTATAAGAGATTCATATGAGTGTTAATCAACTGATACGTAGTGTTGTTGTCAGTGCACTTGCTACAGCAGCGATCCTTTTGTTTCAGGGATCACTGACAGGTGAAGGCGAGTTGCCGGTTCTAGATTTAGTCGTTGTGTTTGTTGTTGTACTGATTAGCTGTGTTATTGCCGGCTCAGGTCAGTCGTCATCGTCATCTTCATCGGCATCTTCGTTTGATGATGAAGAAGAAGCTGATGAAAATGATGGCCGGGAGCAGGGTACGGTAAAGTGGTTTAATGTATCCAAGGGCTTTGGTTTTATTACCCGCGATAATGGCGATGATGTATTTGTTCATTTTCGCAATATCCGCGGTCGTGGGCATCGTTCCCTGTCAGAAGGGCAGAGTGTTAGGTTTAATGTAAAAGATAGCGATAAAGGGCTGCAGGCTGAAGATGTTTCAGTTGTTCGTGCATCCTGATTGTTCGATGACATAAAAAACGGGAGCGAGAGCTCCCGTTTTTTTATGGGTTTTATATCAGAGCAGAGCTAAAGTTTTGCTTAGACAATTCCATAGGTAGAGCAGCGTTGCAGAAGCGTGTCTCTGTCACAATAGCCTGCGCATATTACTTCCAGTCCGTCCTGAAGCTTCAGGCCCAGAAAAGGGAAACCCTGAATGCCGTTCTGTTGGCAGAAATCCAGGTCCTCAAAAAGTGTCTGGGCTGTTTTTTCACTGAACATCTGTGCGGAGAAACGTTTACTATCAAGCCCGATCTCCTGGGCTAATTCTGTCAGTGTTGAAAGGTCTGAAGGGTTTCTGGCTTCAAGATAGTAGGCGCGTTGAATCGCTTCTGCCATCATCATGCCGCAGCCAGTAGCAGTTAATTCAGCACTAATCACAGCTCTGCAGGCAGGGTAGGTGGAACGTCGCGGCTGACATTCTTGCCAGAAGTCATGATTAAATTGTGTATCGGTGCGTTGCTCGATTTGCCGCCAGGTTTGTGCAATGGCTTGTTGTAGCTCTTCAGGCATCGGCTGATCGTTATCAGGTGCCAGTCCACCCATGTAGCAGTGTACTTTAATACCAGGTTTCAGACGGCTTATAAGGTCCCGCAGATGGGGATGAAAGGCGTAACACCAGCTACACATTGGATCCATTACATAGATAAGAGTCATTCTGGCCCTCCATTTACGGCTAAAGCGTCAGATAGCGTCTGTTCATATAATAGCCATAGTTATTAATTAATTGAAAACTATTATTTTTTCTTGCTATTCAATGGGGTGATCAGTACTATGCGTCCCACGTTGATGCGGGGTGGAGCAGCCTGGTAGCTCGTCGGGCTCATAACCCGAAGGTCGTCAGTTCAAATCTGGCCCCCGCTACCAACGTAAAAGATGAAGCTAACCGAAAGGTTGGCTTTTTTTTTGCCTGAAATAAGAAGCAAGAATAATGTCGGGCTCGACTCTTTATAACCGCTCGGGAAGGTCATCAATACAGGTCAGGCCCCGCTACCAACGTAATAATTAAAGGTGTGTCGAAAGACATGCCTTTTTTTGTGCCTGAAATTTAGTTGTGATTCAAAGAAAGCGTCGGGCTCTGCTCTTTATAAAAACGGAAGGGCTAGCGAGTAACGATCAGAACTTTGTGGATAACTCAGAGCTGTTTTTTGTATATACAAACAGTATATCCGGAAAGATTTGCTTTATTAGCACGTTTTGATTCTTCGACAATAATTATTAGGTACGGTTTGTTACTTGAATAACTCAGAAAGCTCGTCCAATATCAGGCTATTACAGTTATCAACAGGTGAAATACTGTGCCTGTTGCAAGGAAGAATAACGCGCATGCGCGTTTTCAGGGGATGAAAAACAACGTGCTTCAGAATACCGCTTTGGTTTCAATTTGTTACCTCCCCTTCGCCGTCATAGTCTTGGCAGCAAAACGCGCATGCACACTATTAAAATGTTAAAAGTCCTTTGGCGATAAGGGCCAGTGGCTAAGGCAAAGGAACTTGCTCGTAAGTTACAGAGCGGAAGCTTAAAGACTTAGGTCTCGTAAAAATCGAGGCAGCATAAAAAATTATAGGCTTGGTTGCTAAGGCTTCTTCCAAGCAAAGGTATCAGTGCCGCCTTAAACTGGCGGCAACATCTGGTTCAGCTTTATTGCTAGCACTGTGCACGGTATCTTTTGTGTGTGCAGTACTGAAACTAAAAGGTAATGTAAAGTGGAGTGCAACGACGTGCTTTTAACAAGGCGCAGCAAGTCGGCCGCTAAAGGCGCGGCCTGGACAGCCTACGCTACCGCTCCGGCTGCCCCTTGTGCACGGCGTTATATCGCATGAGGGAGCATCGTGGATACTAAAACAGGGACAAGTTTATTTGGCTGGCTTCTCTACTTTATTTTTTCATCTATTGCTCTTAAATATGTTGTTGAAAGTTATATGGGTACATCGGAAATAGAGTGGATCCCATTAGTTGGTATTGCATGCTTAGGTATTGGTGGTGTGCTTTTTCAATTCCTTCCAAGCAGAAATCTTGATACAGGCTCTGGTGGCAGTAACACAATAATTCCACCAACTGATACCAGCGGAAGTAATGATGGTGGTTTCTAATGCAATATAACAAGTTGCACAAGCAAGGACGCAGCAAGCTGCGCCGCTTTGCTTGGCGTTAAGTTTTCAATCTAATTGGCAACACTGGATGGCCTGATGGAAATTACAATATTTGGTGTCTTAACTGGAGCTGTTTTACCGCTCATAGGTTATTTGGTTTTTCACAGGCTCGCTCTAACTAGGGAAGTTACGTCTAGGAAAGCCCAAGCCAGTAATGATTTCCGAAAAAGCATAATAAGTGCTACATCAAAGATTCCTGATGTAGAAATGCATTGGGGAGAGCAGGAAGTTTTAATGGTACCAGCCATACATCAAGAAATAGTTGTTGCTTCAGAAATATTTAAATATTTCTTAGATGATCGAGAGCGTGAACGCTTTGATTCATCTTTAAAGCTGCTTGATAATCTGCTAACTACACATCTACCCAATGCCTTATCAAGGGAAAATGTTATGTATCCGAGCGAAAAACGTACTCCTAGTCAGGCTAAAGCTGAGCTAAGAGATAAAATAGAAGATATAGTTTCTTTTGCTAAAGAAACTTAACAAAAAAAGGCATTGGACGCGAAAAAGCATGCGCCCATGCTTTTGGCGTTAAGTGCACATGGAAATACTAGGTATCAGTGTCGTATTGATCAGCTTTGCCATAACTATTGTTATCGGTGGCATCGCCTTATTTCGGAGCATGTACTTTTTCTATCAGGCGCTATCAAATACCAATAAGGATGTAGTAAAAAATAACTACCTCACCTCCTTCAATTTTACTAACGCTGTTTGGGTGCCAGGTGGTCTTACATTGAAGGGACGTGAATATCGAGCCAAGGCAATAAAGTGCCTGGGTATTTTTATAATTCTTAGTGCTGTAACAGCTATCCTTGCGAGCATCGCAGGTATGTAGTGTTTTAGCACTTAACAAGTTTAGGCAGCATCGCCCCTGTGGGGCTGGACCGGCTTACAGCCGGCCGATGCTAAAGGCGTTATACGCTTGTGAGGCCGCAGTGTACAAAATAAAACAAAGTGAGTTAACAAAACGAAAAAGAGGGCCATTTTTCGTTTTATTATATGTTGTAGTGCTAGCAGCAATATTTTCGCTACCTTCATATGAAGAAGGCTTTGATTGGGTTGGTTTTCTCATTGTTTTTGGTGTTACAGCTGTGTTGGCAGTAGGCGCAAATGCACTAGGAGCTAAGCGCTTTTTGAGTTTTGCCAAGTCTCATCATATCGAAATAACTGAAGACGGTCTTGAATCAAAAGGCCTTGATACGTACGAAACTCTGCCATGGAGTAGCGTTACACGTGTGAAAAAGAGTTCGAAAAATGGTGTCATAACCAAGCTTATTCTGAAAACAGCGAACTCGGGTTCAATTGATTTAAGTAAATATGAACAACTTGATTCCATAGCAACTAACCTGAAGCTGCATATAAAAAATGAACTTTGGCAATAATCGTATAACAAGTACGGGCACGTTCAGCCACTTCGTGGCTTGGACTCGCTACGCTCGCCCGTGCCGTAAGCGTTAGGCTCCACAGGAAGTTATGGGACAAGAATCAGTAAGCAACGAAAGCTCGGATGATCAGCGCTATCCATTAAACGTTGAACTGCCATCGTTAAAATCATTATTTATTGAAATGTTTTTTGACGAACAGCTATTAAGTACAGGAACTGCAACCCTAGTTTCAAATGATAGGGACTCACATTGCACCTTAATAACTAATAGGCACAATGTTACTGGGAGACATCAGGATACTGGAGAGTGTTTGAGTAAAACACTCGGTATTCCTAACAAAATAATTATCCATTTTCACAAGCCTGGAAAAAATATTGGAAGTTGGAAAAAGATAGAGCTTCCGCTTTATCGAGAAGATGGCAGCCCATTTTGGATAGAACACCCGACTCTGGGGACAGATGCTGATATCGTGGCGCTAAATCTAAAATGGGGTTCAGATGTTCTCAAGCTGCCCTATTATTTGAAACTTGATCTTGATCGGGTAGGAATGGTTATTAGCCCCGCAGAGCCTGTAAGTGTTATAGGCTTTCCTTTTGGGCTTTCAACTAGTGGCAAGCTCCCAGTATGGGCAACTGGATTTCTTGCTCAAGAGCTAGGATTAGTAACTAAAGAAAATCCAACGTTCCTCATAGATTGTAGAACACGGCAAGGTCAGTCGGGATCTCCTGTTATCGCATTCCGCACCTCAGGCCATCGCAGCGTCAAAGACGGCAGAGTGTCTGCAAGTATCTCCGGAAATATTGCATGGGAATTCCTTGGAATATATGCCGGCAGAGTTAATTCAGAGTCTGATCTTGGGAAGGTTTGGCATGTGTCTGCAATTGAAGAGCTGCTTGAAGCGGCCGACCAAGATATGAAAAATAGGCAAGTAAATGTTATTTCCGAGTAAAAGCCTAACAAGGCAAGGCACGAACAACCGCAAGCGGGTTGGACTCGTCGCTGCGCTCCTCGCCCGTGCTCGCGGCGTTAGGCAGCTCAATATAGGGAATTTTGCGGTACAAATATGAAAATCAACTTACCAGAATTTATTTATAAAATATTAGATTTTATTCTTATTCCATTTGTAAATCTGTTGGTGCCCTACGAAAGAATATCTCGTAGATTACAGAACGAACAATTATATTTTGAAAAAGATTGGAGAGAATATTCTGCATTCACTTTATCTACATTGCATGAAAGAGCATCAACAATGGTTGGCCATTTATCGTTGATGCTAGGCGTATGCCTTTTCATCTTGCAGAGTAGTGAACTAGAGAATAAATCACCTGAAGGAGTTATAGTTACGATTGATGCAATAATTTATATTTCTTTAGTTATTCTTTCTGTGCGAGCCTTAAGAAGCTTTGGCTTAGATCGAGATCGAGATCTAAAGGAATATGAAGAACATATACGCTCCGAACTAATAGTAAGATATTCCATCATGCAAATAGTAAATTCACTTACTATTGTCGCAACTATATTTATTGTCATAGCACTTTTAATTCATGTCTGGAAATAAAGTGATTATTTTCACAATGCCTAACAAGGTGCTTAAAACGGAGCGCCAAAAACAGGCATCCGTTTAGCAAGGCGTTAGCCAATGAATAATGGAGGAAATAGTATGACTGATGAAGTCACCGAACTACGGAAAGACTTGGATTCTTTGAGTTACGATTACAAATCGGATCGTAAGGCTGTAGTTTTGTCGTTTTCGGTTTTTGCTGCCGCATCTCTTGCCTTTTTTGGATTTACATATTCAAAGCTCGGCTCAATAGTCGATAAAGAGCTAGATGCAGCTGCAAAACAAAGGGTAGAAGCCGCTATAAAAGCAATAGAAGAAAAAAATATTGAAGCGGAAGAAATTCTAATCAAAATTCGCAAGGAGTTTGGCGAAAAAGGAGTAACAAGGCGCAGATCAGTTCTTACCTTCACTCACCCGAAGAACGGTTATGCTGCGGGAGAGGAATGGGAAAAACGCTACTACCATATTAAAACACCAGTGAAGAAGAATTCTACCGATATGTGGCGTTACGACCTAAAAGGGTACTCATATGGATTGAGTAAGCCTATCTCTTTAACCTGGGTAGGGTATACATTTTCTGAACCGCCAGATATTAGAAATGCATACGCTGGTGATAACACGGATCATGGCATACCAGCATCGCAATATTTCGGCCGGGACGATTTTCTATATTTACGGTTCGGCCCTATACCTCAGTATTACAACTCGTTCGTCTTAGACTATCAGAGCGGCTCCACAGGTGAAATGATCGAGTACCACGATGGATATGATGTAATTTTAACTGAAAATAGTATTGAGATTAAATGAATCGGCTAACAAACGCATGCAGCCGGATCAAATTGCCCGCTACGCGTTCAATTTGACCTCTGATGCAAATCGTTAGCTTTACTCAAGGAAATAGTTATCGAATACGCTGAAGAGTTTTCAAAGTCAGAAAAGTTTAAGAGAATATCCCTATTCATTCTACTGGGTGTGCTGGGTCTTATAATTAATGAAAAATGGTATCTCCCTTTTATTAACTGGTATGTTGATACTGCCCATTGCCACACTCCGCTAGGTTTTTCAGGGGTTTCTGTAATGTGGTATTCGATATTTGTTGGTTTGCCTCTGCTGACTGCTCTAATGTTCGGCATAGCATTAGTTCCAATTGGGTATAAGGGACTTATTGATAAACAGTTCCCACCGAAAGGGATGAAAGTGTATAAACCCACTAAAATTCTCAGGGGCTGGAAAGCTAATGTAAAATCAATGTTTCATCTGCTATTTCCTGTCTGTTTGATTCTGTTTTCTGTATGGGGATATTTTCAAGCTGATAAAATGCCTCACGAAGTCCCCAAAGATTTTGACTATAGCGTATGTAAAAGCTAACAATCGGTTAAACAAGGACAAAAACAGGGTGTTATATGTGCAGGAAGATTTAATGATAAGCGTATATCTTTTTGATTGGGGTGACACTTTAATGGTCGATTTCCCAGATGCTACTGGCAAGATGTGTAATTGGGAAGTTGTTGAGGCTGTTTCTGGAGCTAAAAAAGCATTAGAAGAATTATCTAAGCACTCACAAGTGTACATAGCTACGGGTGCTGCCGATTCAACGGAATTAGACATCAAACGAGCTTTTTATCGGGTAGGTTTAAGTCAATTTATATCCGGCTATTTTTGTAAAGCTAACCTGGGATTGTCAAAAGGAAGCCCTCAATTTTTTGAATCAATCCTCAATAAACTAAATGTATCATCTGAAAGTGTTGCTATGGTTGGCGATAATCTAGAGAAAGATATTAAGCCTGCTATTTCTGCTGGTATTCAACCTATATGGTTTACACAATGTGACACAGGCGTAGAGTTGGATAATGTGAAAGTAATTAAAAATTTACGTGAATTGTATATGTAACTAATACAGGTCGGTTGTGGGTTGCGGCTTCGTTAACAAGTTACTCAAGCAGGACAAAATACAGCTGGCTGTTTCCTTCCTCAATATTTAACCAACAATCGTTTGTCTATTAGCAAAGCACTGTAGGCTCTAGGCCTTTCTATCAATATTTAGACTACTATTGAAGAGTAACTGTCACTTATTGGCAGTCCAGCATCAGGGATGTGCTGTGAAGTTCTTTCAGTGTTATTTCTTGGTGCCTTTGCTGAATCTGCAATCCTGGTGCCTTCTCATTAGTCATATTGGTTGTGCTATTCAGCAGGTGTCTTGTTGTGGTTTTCGCTTTGGCGTTGATCATTAAGTTAGGGGCTTGTGCGCAGGTTCCTTAGGCAATAAAGATGCATTACATCGTTTTTATTGTGTTATCGATAGTGCCTTGGAAAAGGGATGTTAGGCCTTAGGGCTGGGATTGGGCAAGGGGTGGTTTTTAGCTTTTATACCTGATGTTTGAGCTGGCCAGTAGTTCGCCAGTAAAGTTACCAGCTTTGAAACGTTTTCGTGTCTAAAGGCCCTTTATTCGGGATGAGGGAGATTGAAAATGAGGACGAAGCAGGTTTTTTCAGTAACCAGGAAAACAGTTTTAGATCGGATTAATTCATTATCTTTTTATCTGCTACTGCCATTCTTTTTGGTGGCTTGTAGCGAGCCGCAGGCTGAGGCTACGAATAAGTCAGACACCGGGGCTATGCTTTCGGAAGCAACAACGCTTCAGGAACAGCCCTCAGTTCCAGATTTTAATAATTACACCATTAGTCGCGATCAGTATCAGGTCGACCCCGGCTTTATCAGTGAGGGTAAATTAAACCCTGGAGATGGCGTCGATATGTCTGACCCTGGTGCACCACAGCGCCGGATTGGACGTCAACCACTCAATGTTTTGGGTCCTAAACGCTTAGCTGGGGTGCCCACCAAAGACTATACGCTGACAGAAAGTTTTCGTCTGGTAGAATCAACGTCCGTGCGTGAAGAGGCGAATACTCTGGCAGCATACTTTCAGGGGGCTTATGGTTTTGCTTCTGCTGATGCAGCTTACGAGCAGGCACGGCAGGAACGAAAATCCTCCCACTCTATTTACGCAGTGCTGGATGCTAAAGGTGTCGTTCGCGACCTATCAGATGTTGTTCCCAACGGACGTATAGAGTGGAATGAGAGTAGCAAGCCGCATTATGAAGGTGGAGGTGCCAGTGCCAGTGATCCTGATTTCCGGCGGCAGTTTCTACTCGATTTTGGTTCACACTATATCTCTGCAGTAACCTATGGTTATCGAATTGCGGTACGTGGCAAGATAACGGAAGCTGATTCCAGCAAGAGTAGCGAGATAAAGGCCGCTTTTAAGGCAACGTTTGTGTCTGGTAGCGCCGCTGGAGGTATTACCGATCAGAACCGACAAATTCTTTCGAATAGTAAGCTTGAGCTGATGTTTGTTGCTAGTTCTGGGGGGCTCTATGTTGACGACGAGCGCCGCCCCGGTGTGCTCACCAACCTTGATGATATTCTGACCATGCTCAAGGATATGCGGGATGGAAAAATAAAAATCCACAGTGCTCCGATTCAGGCTACCGCTCGAAACTATTGGAACTTGTTACCGATAGCCTATACGCGCTCACGCGCGTTGTTAGCGGATCATGGTTTGCCGCCTCTGCCAGAAAACGTTTATGGTGTACCGAAAGGAACGGTCCTGGCCTGGCGGCCCACCGAAGCAAACCTTAAAACGGATAATGCCGGAAGTTCTTATTTGTTAGCTCCGCAGGGGTGGGCTTTGTGTAATGGAGAAGAGGGTACGCCCGACCTGCGAGATCGTTTTATTCTGGGAGGTAAAGCTTTTGATGAGGTGGGTGTAGTAGGAGGGGCTGTCAGTCATACTCACACTGCAACCAGCATAAAGACAAAATCAACCTGGCAAGCTCGCCCTGGTGTTGGATCAAAGTACAGTCAGCCGAAACCTGAGCATACCCATGCTATTTCGGTCGGTAAGAGTAACAATCTGCCGCCATTTGTGAAATTAGCCTACATTATGAAGCTTTAGCTGGGATGTTTGCTGGGGGGATGTAATTGAAATGTTACGCTGTAATCCTCCCCTCTATTAAGGTGATAAGCATGCAATCGAATAGTGTTACTACGATGTGCATGTTCTGTTAGCGGGTAGGATTATTTATCTGCTTTTGTTCCCGACAACTGTCCCAGTACATATCCTGCGATGCCACTTAAGATAGCGCCGGTAATATTACCTTCGAGGCGTCCGGCCAGGCTGAGCACGACCGTGGCTGCTATTACACCGATGACCGTTACTGTTTTGAAGAAAGCAGGACTGGTGAGGATATCCATAATGCTTTCTTTGGCGCGGGCGACAGCAAGCCAGAATACTGCCCACATCGCGACCAAAGCGACAGTGGCCAGAATTGAAAGCCCAACGATATATTCCGGTTTCAGTGCCGCGGCAGCGTCCATGCTGGTATTCCTTTCGGTTAGTCAGTTTCAGACATTATAGCTATAGAAAATAAAAAGCCCCGCAGTTGCGGGGCTTGTTATCAGAGCATTTTTTTATAGCCTTCTCTAATAACTTTGTCTTGAGTTAGGCTCGTTACAGTAGGTTATAGATAAACACGACCAGAACGGCGGCTGGAGTGATGTAGCGTAGTACAAACATAAACAGTTTGTAAGTCAGGCCGTTACCCATATCCAGATCGCTCTGTGCGGCAGGCTTAGACATAAACCAGCCGACAAAGATAGCGATCGCTAAGCCGCCTAATGGCATCATCAGGTTGGCAGTGACATAGTCGAACAGGTCAAAGAAGGTCTTCCCTTCGAATCGTTCAAACATGCCTAATGGATGAACATCGGACCATACATTCAGCGACAGAATAGTCAGAATACCTAAGCCCCAGATGCAGGCTCCGCCAATTAGAGTACCGGTCAGGCGATTAATGCCTTTTTGCTCTTCAAACCATTCGACAACAGGTTCAAGCAGAGAGATCGCTGAGGTGACTGCTGCAACGACCAGTAATACGAAGAACAGAGTGCCGAACAGTACACCGCCGCTCATCTGACCAAAGGCCAGTGGTAGGGTTTGGAAGATCAGGCCTGGACCTGCACCAGCTTCTAAGCCGTTAGCGAATACCAATGGGAAAATTGCCAATCCGGCTAGCAGGGCAACAACGGTATCAACAATTGAGACGGTGACAGCCGTTTTTACGATAGACACCTTCTTCGGCAGATAAGAGCCATATGCCATCATCACACCCATACCCAGGCTCAAGGTGAAGAAGGCATGGCCCAGTGCAGTCAGAACACCTTCGGTGGTTAGCTTGGAGAAGTCTGGCTGAAACAGGAAGGTAAAACCATCTGCAAAGTTATCGGTGCTCATCGCGTAGCCCACCATAATCAGTAGCAGAGCAAACATGATTGGCATCAGGATATTGATTGCTTTTTCCATACCTGAGCTTAGGCCGCGGGCAACGATCATGATCACCAGAACCATGAATACCGAGTGCCATAGAAGCAGGGTATAAGGATCGGCGAGCAGATTGCCAAACATCGTACCAATAGCGTCAGAGCTGGCGCCGACAAACAGACCGCCGGCGGAGTTACCGACATAGGATAAGGCCCAGCCACCGATGACAGAGTAGAAAGACAGGATCAGGAAGGAGGCGATCATACCCATGCCGCCGATCCATACCCAGCGCTTAGATAATCCATCACGTTGGGATAGTTTACGCATACTGTTAAGCGGACTTTGACCGCCGCTGCGTCCGATCATAACTTCAGCAATCATAATCGGAATACCGATAAGCGCGATACAGAGCAGGTAGACCAGTACAAAGGCGCCGCCACCATTTTCGCCGGTAATATAAGGGAATTTCCAGATATTACCCAGGCCTACCGCTGAGCCGCTGGCCGCCAGTATAAAAGCCATGCGAGAGGACCACATTGGGTGATCTTTTCGGGCGTTATCAGATGTGGCGCCCTGCGCCGGGTTCTGAACCAGTTCAGTCATTATTTTCTCCAGATTTTATTTTTATGCTTAGAGAGTGTGGGAATAAAAAGGCCCGTCAGTTATTTGACTGACGGGCAAGCAGCCAGGAGCTGTTTTGAGTGCTATTTCATGAAACGTTCTTCTGCCAGTTCGTTGGCAATTTCACCGGTAGGGCGATCCTGCTCGTCGGCTCGGCGGAATATTTCAGTCAGGGTGTCGGCGATGGTTTCGATATGGGCGCGAACTTTTGTATGTTCGTGGCCAACCCGCTCATAGAAAATGTCGATAATGCCGCCAGCGTTTAGAACATAGTCTGGTGCATAGAGAATACCGCGTTCACGGAGCATCAGGTCATGACGTTGAGAAGCAAGTTGATTGTTAGAAGCGCCAGCGATAACGGTTGCTTTGATCAGGGGGATGCTTTCATCGTTCAATACGGCGCCAAGCGCACAAGGAGCGATAACATCGACATCCAGTGACAGGATTTCGTTCTGGGTAACCGCAGTGGCGCCCAGCTCTTTCACAGCTCGTTGCACCTGTTCCTCATGGATATCTGTAACAAAGAGTTCTGCGCCGGCTTCATGCAGGTGTTCGGCCAGTCGGTAGCCAACATTGCCAACACCCTGAATCGCAACTTTAAGACCTTTTAGGTCTGTGCGATCCAATTGATACTGAACCGCAGTTTTCAGGCCGATAAATGTGCCGTAAGCAGTGGCCGGGGATGGATCGCCATTACATGGCAGGCCATCGATACCGGTACGTTCAGTGATACCGGCTACGTTAGCTGTTTCGCGTCCCATTACCTTCAGGTCTGGTACGGAAGTGCCGGAGTCTTCAGCGGCGATATACTGGTTGCCGGTACGCTCGAGAAAACGACCCATGGCCGCCAGCAGGTCTTCGGTCTTATGTTTGCGCGGATCGCCGATAATAACGGACTTGCCACCACCCAGATCAAGGTTTGCCAATGCTGACTTGTAGGTCATCCCTTTGGATAAGCGCAGCACATCATTGAGTGCTTCTTCATCACTGGCATAGTGCCACATACGGCAGCCGCCCAGTGCAGGGCCCCGATTGGTGTTATGGATAGCGATAATCGCTTTAAGGCCGGTCGCTTCATCGTGACAGAACATCAGTTGTTCATGGTTATCAAATTCAGAATGGCTAAAAACGGACATAACGGTGGTTCCTAAATCAGAATGGCTTTACTTCCTGAATACTCAGCTATAGCGAGTTTTCATCAATTGGAGAGTGTTTTTCTGGCTCTTAGTCGTCTGATCAGGCGCTGAATTTTATTTACAGCTAGCGCCAGGTCCTGAATATCAACAGGTTTCCCTGGTTCAGAGCGATCAGATAATCAGGAACAGAAAATAGAGAGTCAGGTGCCTGTCGGTACAAAGGTTCTGTATCGGGCGATCAATAATGGACTATCGGATAGTGCTGATTGGCACAGCAGTGTGCGCCGGATGGATTGACGATATGTCATAGAGTTTACCTTTTGCCACAACTGGATCGCAGTCAGGCATTAATCTTGTTTTTATTGTTCCGGTGGGTAAACCGGTAGTCTTTAAAATCTGTGCGTACCCTTATGGGGTAGGCTGGCGGTTACATTAGCGAGAGGCTTAGATCAAGTCAACAGATGAAAGGCTGGGTTTTTTGAGTATCAAAGGTGAATAGGTTTGTATGTGTTTTCTTTTGTAGTGTTAAATTCCGCACTGACAGTGTAGGTATAATCCCCTATGTTTATGAATAATAAAGGCGTTGATGTTTGTTGGGGGGTTACAGGCTTTAGGGATTCTTTCTGAGTGGAGGGGCAGAATCATGAATAATTATTTTTCTTCGGTATAGCGGGTATGGATTCAGTGGGCTGAGTTACTGAGTCAAAATTAAGGCCTATGTTGTAGTTGTCAGCTCAAGGTATCTCGATTTTGTGAGGGGCAGTCAGCATATAAAAGAGATAGATTTTAATCGCTTTTCAGAGCGATATAGAACTTATTTTAGAATATGTTGAAAACCGCTTGCCAAGGTAAGGGGTGATCTGTACTATGCGTCCCACGTTGATGCGGGGTGGAGCAGCCTGGTAGCTCGTCGGGCTCATAACCCGAAGGTCGTCAGTTCAAATCTGGCCCCCGCTACCAACGTAATAATTAAAGGTGTGTCGAAAGACATGCCTTTTTTTGTGCCTGAAATTTGAGCAAGAATGCGTCGGGCTCGGCTCTTTATAACCGCTCGGGAAGGTCGTAATTTCAAGCCTGGCCCCCGCTACCAACGTATAAAGATGAAGTTAACCGAAAGGTTAGCTTTTTTTTGCCTGAAATAAGGTGCAAGAAAAACGTCGGGCTCGGCTCATCATAGACGCTCGGGAAGGTCGTCAATACAGATCAGGTCCCGCGACCAACGTAATAATTAAAGGTGTATCGAAAGATATGCCTTTTTTGTGCCTGAAATTTGGCAATGACTTAAAAAATGCGTCGGGCTCGGCTCTTTATAACCGCTCGGGAATGCCGTCATTGCAGCGATTGCGTAGTAATCACCAACGAGGCGCGAAGCGACGAAGCTCGAAGGGGCAATACAGCCAACAGGCTGTTTTGATTAAATCTGGCAATTCAGAGCGGCAGTTCTCTACGTAGTTGGTGCGGAAATAAGACGTCGGGCTCGACTTTTCTAAGGCTCGGGAAAGCCATTGGTTTTATCTGATTTTGTTAGCTGTGTATAAAATCAGTTTGTGGGAAAGGCGATTGTTAAGTTAGCTCCTTATTAATTGCTTAGCATCATCTGTACAGCGGCTTCGCCAATTTCTTGCACGTTACTTTCTTCGGTATAGACGCCATCGTTTAATAACCTACAGATGCCATGCAGGGTAGCCCAGGTTACTTGTGCTGTACGCAGTGCGCTGTCAGTAGATCTGAGTATGCTTTTTTGTTGTAGTTTATCGATCCAGTTTAACCAGTGCTGAAAATGCTGTCGTGAGAGCTTCTGAAGTGAGGCTGTGGGTTCACTATTTCGCCAGATCTCTCTGCCAAACATCAGGTCATATTGTTCACGGTTTTCATGGGCTAGCTGGATGTAGGTGTGCACGTAATCGGCAAACTGTTGACTCAGATCCTGTTGGTCACTTTCTTTTAACTGTAATAACAACATTTCCTGGCGTTGAAAGCCCTGTTCGGCGATCGCGCAGAGTAGCTCATTCTTATCTTTGAAATGATGATAAGGTGCCGTGCGGGATACACCGACCCGATCAGCCAGTTTACGCATCGAGAGGGCTTCAACCCCCCCATCTCTGATTATTTCGGTGGCGCACTGAAGTAGCGATCCGTATAGATTGCCATGATGGTAATTGTCGCCATTGGTTTTTTTAGATCTGTCTGATGCTTTGCTCATAAGCGGGAAAATAGCAATGAATCTTGACAGTGTCAAAATATCGTTTTATCTTGACGCTGTCTAGTTGGGTGAATAATGATCAGGATCGGAGCTGCAGAATGGAGTTTTCAACATTTACTATAGAGATGGAAGGCGCGGTAGCGCATCTTAAACTGAATCGACCGCAGGTAAGTAATGCGATGAATCGGGCGTTTTGGCGAGAGTTTCCTGCGGCAATAAAGGCGATCGATGAAACAGGCGAAGCGAGAGCATTGGTAATCTCTTCAACGGGCAAGCATTTCAGTGCGGGTATGGATCTGGAAGTCTTTACTCAACCGGATCCCGATATGTTTCAGGGTGAGCCTGGGCGTCGGGGTGAGGCTATGCGACGTCTGGTATTGCAATTACAGCAGTGCTTTATGGTGATGGAACAGATCAGGATACCTGTTCTGACCGCGATTCAGGGGGGCTGCATTGGTGGTGCACTGGATCTGGTCTGTGCCAGTGATAGCCGATATTGCACGGAGGATGCCTATTTCACAGTGAAAGAAACTGAATTGGGTATGACTGCTGATCTTGGAACGCTACAACGGCTACCGCAACTGATACCCCAGGGGTTAGCACGTGAACTGGCTTACACTGCCCGAAAGATGTCGGCGGATGAGGCGCTCAATTCGGGTTTGGTTAACCGGGTTTTTCCTGATATTAATGTCATGATAGAAGAGGTGATGGCTATCGCTCAACAGATTGCCAAGCAATCACCGTTGGCCGTGACCGGTTGTAAAGAAATGATGAACTACGCTCGGGATCATAGTGTGTCTGACAGCCTTAATTATATGGCCACCTGGCAGTCAGGTATGTTTCAACCCACCGATATGGTGCAGACGTTTACTGCCAAAATGTCAGGAAAGCCGCCCGAGTACGAAGCGTTAAGGGCTAAAGTACCTGCTATGCTGGAGCCTCTTAAGAAATAGAGGTAAGAAATACATACAAGAAACAATTAGCTAGTAGTCAGTCATGAAAGAGCCGCTGAAGAAGGGGGCGATTGACTGTAGCTAATATGAGCCTGTTAGAACAATAAAAATTTAAAGAGTGAAACCAATGACAACTGAACATTCTCAATACCCGCATCTGCTTAAACCTTTGGATCTGGGTTTTACTACCCTTAAAAACCGGGTTTTGATGGGCTCAATGCATCTTGGGCTGGAAGAAGCACCTAACGGCTTTCAGCGAATGGCTGAATTTTATGCTGAGCGAGCCCGTGGTGGTGTTGCATTGATTGTCACTGGAGGTATCGGGCCCAATCAGGAAGGCGCTGTACATGCTCATGCAGCACTGATGCGAACCCCTGAAGATATTACTAATCACCGCACGGTTACTGAAGCGGTACATCGTGAGGGTGGCAAGATCTGTATGCAGATCTTGCACACCGGTCGTTATGCTTATAATCCTAAGCTTATTGCACCTTCTGCTTTGCAGGCACCGATCAATCCATTTCCTCCCCATGAAGTGAGCGAAGCTGAGATAGAACAACAGATTGAGGATTTTGCCTGTTGTGCTGAGATGGCCAAAGAGGCCGGCTACGATGGTGTAGAAGTGATGGGCTCTGAAGGTTACTTTATTAATCAGTTCATTGTTAAGCGAACCAATCATCGGGATGACAGCTGGGGTGGAGAGTACGAAAACCGAATTCGTCTTGCCATCGACGTTGTGAAGCGAGTGCGTCAACGGGTGGGAAATGATTTTATTATTATCTACCGGTTATCGATGCTGGATCTGGTCGAAGGCGGCAGTAGTTATGAAGAGGTTGTTAAGTTAGGTCAGGCAATAGAGCTGGCTGGGGCAACTATTATCAATACGGGTATCGGTTGGCATGAAGCGCGGATCCCAACCATTGCCACTAAAGTGCCGCGAGCAGCCTTTACCTGGGCAACCGCTAAAGTACGCGAAGCGTTATCGGTACCGGTGATTACATCGAATCGGATTAACATGCCGGATGTTGCCGAGCAGGTACTGGCCCGGGGCGATGCCGATATGGTCTCTATGGCGCGGCCTTTTTTGGCCGATGCAGAATTTGTACAGAAAGCTGTGGAAAACAGGGCCGATGAGATCAATACCTGTATTGGTTGTAATCAGGCGTGTCTGGATCATATTTTTGCCGGTAAACTGACCAGTTGTTTGGTGAATCCCCGTGCTTGTCATGAGACTGAATTAAATATAATTACGACGACTAGTGTTAAGAAGCTGGCAGTTGTGGGTGCCGGGCCTGCCGGACTTGCCTTTGCGACAACGGCTGCTCAGCGTGGTCATGATGTGACTCTTTTTGATGCTGCGGATGAAATAGGCGGGCAGTTTAATATCGCAAAACGTATACCAGGCAAAGAAGAGTTTTATGAAACGCTGCGTTATTTCGGTAAACAGATAGAGCTAACCGGCGTTAAATTAGAACTGAATACGCGGGTTACTGCTTCTGATCTCAATGCCAGTGATTTTGATGAGGTGGTTATTGCGACCGGTATAGCCCCCCGAACACCGGATATTGAAGGTATAGGGCATCCGAAAGTGCTGAATTATCTGGATGTAATGTCGGGTGCGGAAGTCGGGCGTAAGGTGGCAGTAATTGGTGCCGGAGGTATCGGTTTTGATATTAGTGAGTATCTGACCCATCAGGGAGTCTCGACCAGTCAGGATATTCCCGCCTTTATGGCTGAGTGGGGGATCGATATGACAATGCAGTCCCGCGGCGGTGTTGAGGGTGTTAAGCCGGTTCATGAGGCGTCGCCTCGTGAAGTATTCCTGTTGCAGCGCAAGGCATCTAAAGTGGGGGCTAAGTTAGGTAAAACGACTGGCTGGGCGCATCGTTTAGGACTGCAGAATAAGCAGGTGGAGATGATTCCCGGTTGTGAATATCACAAGATCGATGATCGGGGCTTACATCTATCTGTCGCTGGTGAGGAGCGTTTACTGGCTGTGGATAACATTGTTATCTGTGCCGGGCAGGATCCTTTACGTGAGTTGGCTGAGGGGATGCAGGGTAAGCCTGTGCATCTGATAGGCGGAGCTGATGTAGCCAGTGAGCTGGATGCGAAACGGGCTATTAACCAGGGTACCAGATTGGCCGCTGAGATCTGATTAATGATTCTTTAACTGCTCGCAATAAATTCATTGCGAGTAGTTAATTCGTCAATAGATTTGTTCAGGAAACCTAAGAATAAACCTTACGGGTATTTAGTATTTTCTTTGAGGTTTTTCCTTAAGCCCCGAGGGGCTAGTTAGTAGGTTTCTTGGCTTTAAGTATTCTTGAATAGTTCTTTATTTAGCTTGACCTGAGTGATCATTCTTAAAGAAAATAGCTGTAAATATTCGCTCTTTCTAAGTCTGTGCATTCTTTTGTATAGACTGGATAGAGTATTTTTTTCTTTGGCATTAATGTACTCATTTAGCTGTTGTTTTCTGTTTTTTCTTATAGTTGTTGATTTTCCAGTTCCGTCAATTCGTCGGTCCCATTTAACTTTCCAGTCATTAATACCGACACAATCATAATGCAGTAGTTGGATATCTTTAGTATGACGGACTATCAAGCGCTCATGTCCTTTATGGCGGTGTATTTTATATCTTTTTACCTTGGGGCTGATTCGTACAGCTGTTTTTGAACGGGTATGGCCTCTGAAGTATTCATCATTGTAGATGGCATTGCTGCAAAGTAATAGCTTGGCAATATTTATCTTTTTATTTGAGGATAATCTTTTAAATATAGTGGGGGAGAAGATATTAGAATAATTTTCTTTAGTTGGGTAGGCTTCTAATAAATCAAAAACTAGAACGTCTTCCTTTGATCTTTTTAGTATCGTCTTGATGTTATCTAGTGGTCTTAGTAGTTCGTCACAATCTATATGTATTACCCATTTGCAATTTTCTCCTTTTAATATTTGTAAGCCTATATGGTTTAAATTTGCTATTTGTCGTTGCACAACTGTTTCAGGTTTTGTTTTTGTGCTAGAGATTTTTGACCAATATAGGTCTGAGCATGGAATTGTAATAATTTTTTTATTATCAGAGTAAAAGTCAATACCTTCATCTTTGGGGTCATCAAAAAATAGGATGATCTTATCTATTCCTAAATTAAGATGATAGTTTACAAACATTTTTAATTGCGAAAGAGGTGCTCTTACTGTTGAGATAATGCCAATTTTATCCATAGTATCGCTTCTGGATTAATGAAAATTTAATATAGTGGGGTGGTTTATATCAGATAGCACAACCGCCCGGACCATTTTTATCATGGTATTGCTGGTGGTACTCTTCCGCTCGCCAGAACTGTGTTGCCGGTGTTATACGGGTGACGATGGGGTTGCCGAAAATACCACTCTTATCCAGAATTGCCAGGCTTTGCTCGGCCATGATGCGCTGATTCTCATCATGATAAAAAATTGCTGAACGATACTGATCACCAATGTCTGGGCCCTGTCGATTCAAAGTGGTTGGATCGTGCATTTGCCAGAAAAAATCCAGTAATGCGTCGTAGCTGACAACCTGATCATCGTATTCCAGTTGTACTACTTCGGCATGGCCGGAGGTTTTGCTACAAACATCCTCGTAACTGGGCTCCGGTATATGGCCGCCCATGTAGCCTACCGCGGTAGCTGTTACGCCAGGCATGTTGGAGAAGCGGGTTTCTACTCCCCAGAAGCATCCTGCTGCAAAGGTTGCGTTTGGCATAATGTAACTCCTGTAAGCAAAACTGATTATCTAAGGTTAGTCGTTTTTACCGGGAAATTGGATCACTTTTTAATATAAACTTTTTTAGAGGCGATAAATATTTTTCATAAAAAAAACCGGCAAAAGCCGGTTTTTTTGCTAAGGGCTCTATTCAGCTATTAGCCAGTGCATCCAGCTTTTTCTTCAGCATGCCCTGCACTTGTCCAGGGTTAGCTTTGCCCTGAGATGCTTGCATGACTTTGCCCATGAAGAAACCAACCATTTTGCCGCGCTTATCAGGTTCAGCATTTACATACTGGTCAACCTGGGGTTGATTAGCGGCAATGACACCATCAACCATCGCTTCAATTGCGCCGCTATCGGTTACCTGTTTCAAACCTTTGGCTTCAATCACTTCATCAGCACTACCTTCACCGGCCCACATCGCTTCAAATACTTGCTTGGCCAGTTTTCCGGTAATGGTGTTGTCAGTAATGCGCTGCAACAAACCGCCCAGCATTTCTGCTGAAACGGGAGAGTCGGTGATGGCGGTATCGTTTTGGTTAAGGTGTTTAGACAGTTCGCCCATTACCCAGTTGGCCGCCAGTTTAGCATCGCCCGCAGAATTGGCTGCGGTTTCAAAGTAACCTGCCAGGTCGCGATAAGTCGATAGTACCATGGCGTCGTAGTCGCTCAGTTTGAACTCTTCGATGAAGCGTGCTTTACGTGCATCAGGTAGCTCAGGTAAAGACTGCTTTAACTGGTCTACATATGCCTCATCAATGACGATTGGCAGCAGGTCAGGGCAAGGGAAGTAACGATAATCGTTGGCTTCTTCCTTGCTTCGCATCGAGCGGGTTTCATCTTTGTTGGCATCATACAGGCGGGTTTCCTGGGTGATGTAACCGCCATCTTCGAGAATATCAATCTGGCGTGCAATTTCGCCATTTATCGCTTTTTCAATAAAGCGGAACGAGTTGATGTTCTTGGTCTCGGTACGGTTGCCCAGTTTTTCCTCACCTTTGTAGCGAACGGAGACATTGCAGTCGCAGCGGAAAGAGCCTTCGGCCATGTTGCCGTCGCAGATACCAAGGTTAGTAACGATCGAATGAATCTTTTTGACATAGGCCACCGCTTCTTCAGCGCTGCGCATATCGGGTTCGGATACGATTTCCAGCAGTGGTGTACCGGCCCGGTTGAGGTCGATACCTGTCATGCCCGGAAATTCGTCGTGCAGAGACTTACCGGCGTCTTCCTCCAGATGAGCGCGGGTAACACCAACGCGCTTAGTGATACCACCTTCCAGCTCAAGATCAACGTGGCCTATGCCGACGATCGGGTGAAACAGCTGGCTGGTTTGGTAACCCTTCGGGAGATCCGGGTAGAAATAGTTTTTCCGGTCAAACACTGATCGGTGACCGATCTCTGCATCAATGGCAACACCAAACATGACGGCCATGCGCAACGCTTCAGCGTTGAATACTGGCAGTGTGCCGGGTAAGGCCAGATCTACAGCGCAAGCCTGAGTATTCGGCTCAGCGCCGAAGGCCGTGCTGGCACCCGAAAATATTTTGGACTTAGTCGCCAGTTGGGCGTGAATCTCAAGCCCGATGACTGCTTCCCATTCCATTTTTATAACCTCTTATTGCTGCGGCCACTGACCCCAGCGTTGAATTCTGTATCTACTACTATTATTGAGCAGGTGCCTGTTTATGCCAGTCAGTTGCCTGTTGGAACTGGTGCGCTGCATTCAGCAGTCGTGCTTCAGCAAAGTAATTGCCGATCAGCTGCAGCCCTACTGGGAGGCCGTTGGCGAAACCACAAGGCACAGACATCCCTGGCATACCGGCAAGGTTGAGGGAGATAGTGAAAATATCTTCCATATACATAGCAACAGGATCGGATGTTTTCTCACCCAGTTTAAATGCCGGGTGTGGCGTGGTTGGCCCCATAATAATATCGACCTCTTTCAGCGCATTGACATAGTCCTGCTGAATCAGGCGGCGAATTTGTAAGGCCTTTTTGTAATAAGCATCGTAGAAACCTTCAGACAGTGCGTAGGTGCCCACCATGATGCGGCGTTTAACTTCCTCGCCAAAGCCTTCACCACGACTGCGCTTGTACAGGTCTTCCAGATCAACCGGCTCATCACAACGGTAGCCGTAGCGTACGCCGTCAAAGCGGGACAGGTTTGAAGAGGCTTCTGCCGGTGCGATGATGTAATACGCTGGAATAGCCAAATGTGTATTAGGCAGGCTGATCTCTTTTACCGTTGCACCCAGTGCTTCGTATTCTTTGATCGCATTTTGTACTTGTGCCGCAATCTGCGGATCGATCTGATCAGAGAAAAACTCTTTTGGCAGACCAATTTTCAGCCCTTTAAGGGATTCATTCAGCGTCAGGGTGTAATCCGGCACTGCCTGATCCAGGCTGGTCGAGTCTTTGGCATCGAATCCCGCCATCACATTGAGCATCATGGCTGCGTCTTCAGCTGTACGGGTCATGGGGCCGCCCTGATCCAGTGAGGATGCAAATGCGATCATGCCGTAACGTGATACCCGGCCATAGGTAGGCTTAATGCCAGTGATGCCACACAGCGCTGCAGGCTGGCGAATCGAACCGCCGGTATCGGTGCCTGTTGCTGCAGGCGCCAGCCGACCGGCCACTGCCGCAGCTGAGCCGCCGGATGAGCCGCCCGGAACACAATCAGTGTTCCAGGGGTTGCGGGAAGGCCCGTAGTAACTGGATTCATTGGATGAGCCCATCGCAAACTCATCCATATTAGTTTTGCCCAGAGTAACCGCGCCGGCCTGATTGAAGTTTTCAATCACTGTTGCGTTGTAAGGCGAAATAAAGTTGTCCAGCATTTTAGAGCCGCAGCTGGTGCGAACGCCCTGGGTGCAAAAGATATCTTTATGGGCAATAGGTAAACCGGTAAAGGTACCGGCTTCACCATTGGTGCGAGCCTTATCGGCAGCTTCAGCCTGGCTTAGTGCCAGCTCTTCTGTAATGCTGATATAGCTGTTAATTTTTGGGTCTTCAGCTTTGATACGTTGCAGGTAGCTGTTAGTTAGCTCGACACTGCTGTATTCACCGGTTTCTAACCCCTGAGCCAGTTCGGCAAGTGTTTTTTCAAACATAGCGGTAAAAATTCCTCAAAACGGGTATTGATGTTGGGGTTATTCGATTACTTTTGGAACCTGGAACAGGCCTGCCTCTACTGCAGGTGCAACCGTTTGCAGGTTATCTCTTTGATTACCCTCGGTTACTTCGTCAATACGTAAGCGCTGCACTGCATCAAGCGGATGCGCCATAGGCGCAACAGCACTGGTATCTACGGCCTGCATCTGGTCGACAAGGTCGAGAATGCTGGTCAGGTTCTCTGCATATTCCTGGACATCCTGCTCAGCAATTTGCAGTCGGGCCAGATGGGCTATTTTTTCTACGTCAGAACGGTCTAGAGCCATTATTAAATTCTCACAGCTTGGCGATGTTGTCTGGAATCAAAATAAAGCGCTACGTTAACACATTTGCGGCTTGCCCAAAATCCCCGCCGTTGCTACAGTGGGCCTGTTTTTTAGATCAAGCGAATGTGCTGCAGCACAATCAAAGGCGGACAATCAATGTTTAAGAAAATTCGTGGGATATTTTCCAGTGATCTCTCTATCGATTTGGGCACTGCAAATACCCTGATTTATGTTCGCGATAAGGACATTGTACTGAATGAACCTTCTGTAGTTGCTATTCGTCAGAGTAGTAATGGCGCACAAAAATCCGTTGCGGCAGTGGGTACAGATGCAAAGCGGATGCTGGGCCGAACGCCGGGCAATATTACTGCAATCCGGCCAATGAAAGATGGCGTTATCGCAGACTTCCATGTAACTGAAAAGATGTTGCAACACTTTATCAGTAAAGTGCATGACAATAGTTTTTTGACTCCCAGCCCTCGGGTGTTGGTATGTGTCCCTTGTCAGTCAACTCAGGTTGAACGCAGGGCGATCAAAGAGTCAGCCATGGGCGCAGGTGCCCGTGAGGTATATCTGATTGAAGAACCGATGGCCGCAGCCATTGGTGCGGGCTTGCCTGTTGAAGAGGCGAATGGTTCGATGGTGGTTGATATCGGTGGTGGTACCACGGAGATCGCTATTATCTCTCTTAACGGTATTGTTTACGCTGAATCTGTCAGAGTCGGTGGCGATCGGTTCGATGAAGGTATTGTGACTTATATTCGTCGTAACTACGGCAGCCTGATCGGCGACGCAACGGCAGAGCGAATCAAGCAGGAGATAGGTACTGCCTATCCTTCAACTGAAACTTTCGAAATTGATGTTAGAGGCCGTAATCTGGCTGAAGGTATTCCGCGTAGCTTTACCCTGAACAGCAACGAGATTATGGAAGCGCTACAGGAGCCTCTGTCTGCTATTGTGCAGTCTGTTAAGAGTGCACTAGAGCAGTGTCCACCTGAGCTTGCATCTGATATCGCTGAGCGAGGTATCGTACTCACCGGTGGTGGTGCATTGCTACGTAATCTGGATAAGCTTATCAGCGAAGAGACCGGACTGCCGGTTATTGTGGCTGAAGACCCTCTGACCTGTGTTGCCCGAGGTGGCGGCCGTGCGTTGGAGTTGCTTGATAAACACGCATTCGAGCTACTGACATTTGAATAATCTACATGGTTAATTTTTCATGTTTGAAGGGACATTTCCTGAAGGGGGTGTTCCATCGCTAGCATTTTCAATGGCGGGTCTTTAAAGGCCCGCTTTATCGTTCTGCTGACCCTCGCTGTTGTATTGATCGTGATGGACCTTAAATGGGCCAAAATGAATCAGACGCGCGCCTACCTTTCCCTTCTGATTACACCACTGCAGTGGGTGGTAGATACACCGGCGCAGGTCGCCGATGAACTCAGTGATGTCCTGGTAACCCGAACTCAGCTTGTTGATGAAAATCGACGTTTGCGACAAGAAGCTCTGTTGCTGAAGCAGCGTGTTCAGCAAGTGGCATCGCTAACGGCTGAAAATCTGCGTTTGCGTGAATTGATGGATGGGCGGAAGCGTCTTGAGCAGGATGTCATGCTGACCGAGCTTATCGGTGTTAATCCTGATCCATTTCAACATCAGATTATCCTTAATCGTGGCTCTGAAGATAACGCTTATGTGGGGCAGGCAGTGCTCGACTCTGGCGGTATCATGGGGCAGATTGTTGAACTGAGCCATTACACTAGTCGGGCAATGCTGATAACCGATTCCCGCCACGCGATTCCTGTTGAAGTGAACCGTAACGGTTTTCGTTCTATCGCTCTGGGAAATGGTTCCGTGAATCAGTTAGAACTGGGGCATGTGCCGGATACCGCCGATATTCGTGAGGGTGATCTGTTAGTGTCTTCCGGATTAGGTGGTCGTTTTCCCCGCGGTTATCCGGTTGCTCGTATTGTGAGTGTTAAGCGTGATCCGGGTCAGTCTTTTGCACTGGTCAAGGCAGAACCGACTGCAACCTTGAATAAGAGCCGTCATATATTGTTGGTTGATCTGCCGCAGACAACGATTTTGCCAACTGAGTTGGACGAAGTCGAGGCGGGTAAAATAACACCTGAACAGGCATCGCAAGTGACGGAGAGCCCGGGTGAGTAATAAGCGCGGCGGTGGTTCAATTATACTGGCGACCTTTCTGGTTGGCTTTATGTTGAGCCAGATGCCTCTTCCACAGTTTGCAGAGTGGTTTCGTCCTGAGTGGGTGGTGATGATACTTATCTACTGGGTTATGGCGTTGCCTGAGCGGGTTGGCCTGGGGACGGCTACTGCCGTGGGATTAGTATTGGATCTGATCAAGGGTAGCCCTCTGGGACTGAATGTCCTGACGCTGTTGATTATCTGTTATCTGACTCAGATATTGTATAAACGCTTACGAATGTTTCCATTGGTACAGCAAGCGATCATGGTGATGGTGCTGGTGGGCATCAATCAGTTAGTGTTTAACTGGGTGCATGGTTTGATGGGAAGTCGCAGCGATAGCCTTATATTTTTGTTACCGGCTCTGGTGAGTGCGCTGCTCTGGCCCTGGTTGTTTGTTATTTTGAGGAGCCTGCGCCGAACCTTCAGAGTTGGCTGAATTTGAGGTGATAATGTCTGTTGATATGCCTGAGTTAATCCTGGCTTCCGCTTCTCCCCGTCGCCGGGAATTGTTACAGCAGATCTCTGTGCCCTGTCAGGTGCGACCTGTTGATATTTCTGAAATACCGAAACCCGATGAAACGGCCTGCATGTTTGTTGAACGGATGGCCCGTGAGAAAGCCCAGGCAGGTCTGGCTTTAAGTCAGGGTAATGTTGTAGTGCTGGGTTCTGACACTGTCGTCGTTTCGAAGGGACAGATTTTAGGTAAGCCTGTTGATCGTGAACACTGTTTAACGATGTTGCAGCAGCTTTCTGGCACCAAACATCAGGTAATGACTGCGGTAGCTCTGATTAGAGGGGAACAAATCCGTAGTCGGGTAGTCACTACTGAAGTCTGGTTTCATGAATTAACGATACAGCAATGTCAGCGCTACTGGGATACAGGGGAGCCTTGTGATAAAGCCGGAGGCTACGGTATTCAGGGACTTGGTGCGGTATTTGTTGCTAGTATAAAAGGCAGTTATTCTGCGGTTGTCGGGTTACCTTTAGCAGAGACAAAACAACTGCTTGAATCATTTGGTATTGCTGTCTGGCAATAGCTGGCTGGCTAGGGATGGAATATGAGTGAAGAGATACTGATCAACTTTACCCCGATTGAAACCCGGGTGGCTGTTATTGAAAACGGGATGCCGCAGGAGATTTATGTTGAGCGGGCAGAGCGGCGCGGTATTGTCGGTAATATCTACAAAGGCAAAGTAGTACGGGTACTGCCTGGCATGCAAGCGGCTTTTGTCGATATCGGGTTGGAGCGAGCCGCGTTTATCCATGTTGATGAGTTACAACATCCGGAAACCGCTTCAGAGAACGGCAACGGTAAAAGTAATCTGACGATCAACAGGCTACTAAGGGAAGGTCAGGCTCTGGTCGTACAGGTCACGAAAGATCCTATCGGTACAAAAGGGGCCCGGCTGACTACTCATCTATCTATACCTTCACGTTATCTGGTGTATATGCCGGGGAACGAACATATCGGTATCTCTCAGCGCATCGAAGATACTGACGAGCGGGAACGCCTGAAAGGTATGGTTGAAGAAGTTGTTGCCAGTATCGAAGATCAGCAAACGAAGGTGGGTGGTTTTATCCTGCGGACGGTTTCTGAAGGTGTTTCTGAAATTGAATTAAAGCAAGATGTTCTGTTCTTATGCCGCTTATGGGACTCTATTGCCCGTAAGATGAATGAGTTTACTGCGCCTTCCTGTATTTATGAAGATTTGCCGCTCAATATGCGTGCTCTGCGTGATATGGCCCATGCGGGAGTAGAGCGGATCCGGGTTGACTCAAAAGAGACGTTCCAGAAGTCGCAACACTTCGCTACCGCGCTGGTGCCTGAGATTAGTAATGTTCTTGAATATTATCCAGGCGAGCGTCCTATCTTCGATTTATATAATATTGAAGAAGAGATTCAAAAGGCTCTGGGTCGTAAGGTGGAATTGAAGTCCGGAGGTTATCTGATTTTTGATCAGACCGAAGCCATGACCACCGTCGATATTAATACGGGTGGCTATGTCGGGCACCGTAACCTTGAAGAAACGATTTTTAAAACCAATCTTGAAGCTGCCACCGCGATAGGGCGTCAGCTCAGGTTACGTAATCTGGGTGGCATAATCATTATCGACTTTATCGATATGGTTGATGCTGACCATCAGCGTCAGGTACTGCGAACGCTGGAACGGGTTTTGGATAAGGATCATGTTAAGTGCAAAGTTACAGGCGTTTCAGAGCTTGGCTTGGTTGAGATGACGCGTAAGCGTACCCGGGAAAGTCTTGAGCATGTACTCTGTGAACCTTGTAACCATTGTCAGGGGCGAGGCTCAATTAAGACTCCTGAAACTGTTTGTTATGAGATTTTCCGTGAGATATTACGTCAGCATCGGGCTTATGATACCGATACATATCTGGTTTTAGCAGCCGAAAGAGTGGTTGAAATGTTACTGGACGAGGCTTCGGATCATGTGGCTGAGCTGGAGGCCTTTATTAGTAAAACAATTCGCTTCCAGGTTGAGCCTATGTACGGGCCAGAACAGTATGATGTGGTATTGAGGTAACTGTGTTCTTCTCCTCGCAGCTTTTCCGGAGCCTGAACCGCTGGCTTGGCTGGTTGCTGGTAGTTCTGATTCTGACTATTGCTTTGTTGACCGTTGCTGTGAGGCAGCTGTTGCCTGCGGTATCGGAGTATCGCGTGGAGATAGAGCAATACCTGAGTGAGCGAATGCGTACCCAGGTGACGGTTGGCGATATTAATGCCAGTTGGGAGGGACGTTTTCCCACATTGCTGATTCAGGATGTCCTGATTAGTGATCATCGATCCCGTAATATTGGGCAGATCAGCGTCGATCAGATAGTACTTGGCCTCAATCCTGTAAGTAGCTTGTTACAGTTTCAGCCTGTTTTAAGCAGAGTGGAAATCTGGTCATTACACAGTAAGGTCGATTTTATCAGCTGGCCTGATCCTGCAAAAAAGAAAGCAACATCCTCCGCGACGACTAAAGATAGTGCTGCTGATCCTCTCGCGCTTTTATGGCTGCAACCCCATATATTTTTTTACGATACCCGTTTAGATCTTTCTTTGCCTTCTGGCGCAGAATTAGAGTTACGGAGTCCCGCAGTAAACCTTGAAAACAGTCAGAGTCAGCATCATTTTTCCGGTGAGCTACTAGTTGAGTATGAGGAAAAAACAGCGGCGGCTATCCTGAAAATTGAGTCTGACAGTTATCGCTTCGATCCAAAAACAACTAATTTTGATTTTTATATGAGCCTGGCTGGAGTCGATAATCGCTTATTGCAGTTATCCCGGGAGCTATTTCCATTGCCTGCTGAATTAGAGCAACTGGAGCTGAATTCAGAAATATGGGGTAACTGGTCTGATGGCAGGTTAACTAAGATATTCGGTAATCTGGATAGTGATCGGATTCAGGTTTCAGCGACATCAGAGCAGTTATCGCAGCCCTTATTGATTCAGGATTTGTCTACTGATTTCGCCTTGTTGCAGCCGCAGAGGGGGCACTTTCAGTTACAAGTCAGCGAATTTAGTGCCCTTGTTGATGGCCATTCACTGCTACTGCCTCAGCTGGTTGTTGATCGTCAAAAAGGCCAGGTTCATTCCGTCTCACTTGATGTGCTTGATCTGGATAAGACGAAGGCATTTGCTCAGTCGCAAAGCTTTGTACCCGAAAATATATCAGCCCTGTTAGAAAAGGTAAGCCCGAAAGGGGTACTGCATAATATTTCCGTTAAATGGCCACATACAGAGAAAACTGACTGGTTAGATCTGAAGTTTGAAGCGGACCTGGATGCTGTAGGGTTTGCTGGCGTCTATGGTGCACCCGCAATGAGCGGTATCGACGGCTTATTGCAGATGAATTATTCCGCTGAACAGGGGCTTGAAGGGCGGGTTGACCTGGAAAGTGAACAATTGGGCCTGCACTTTCCTTCGGTATTTAAGCAAGGTTGGGTGTTTGATTCAGCCCGGGGAGTAACCCATATCAGCCTGAAGCAGAACACTCTGCATCTGCAAAGTGAACATGTTGAGCTGCAAAAGCCCGGTATTAACGCGGCGGGACGCTGGAGTCTCTATCTGCCTTTAACGCGGGAGATTCAGAGTGAACTGACTTTGCTGATCGGTCTGAAAGGTTCGGATGCCAGCCTGGCACCTGAGTTGATCCCTGATTATTTTCTTGATCCCGGTATTAAACAGTGGGTTAGCCAGTCAGTTAAAAAAGGTCATCTGAATCAGGGTGGCTTTATGTTGCATACCGGCACCAGAGATATTCCTTCCTTGCAGCCTCCCAGGATTCAGTTATATCTGGATATTGCCGATGCTAATATCGATTACCAGCCGGGCTGGCCGGAAGTTACCAATGCTTCTGCGGGTTTCTTGTTACGTGATCAGGGTATGCAAATTAGTCTTTCTGACGGCAAGATAAAGAATAGCGATATTGCTCATAGCTGGCTTTATCTGGCGCCAGGTTCACAGAATTTACGTCTGATTGGGCAGGTAAATGGCGGGGCTGGCGATATATTTGAGACACTGCTCGAAAGCCCCGTTATGTCAGGAAAGAACCGGGAGCTTGCCGATTGGACGTTGTCGGGGCAAGCAACTACTGATTTGAGACTCAATATCCCGTTACGTGGTGGCGAGCCTGATATCGATGTTGGATCATCGTTTACTCAGCTAACACTGGCATCAGATAAACGAAATTTAAGTTTTTCTAAGCTTGCTGGTGGGGTGGGCTATCGGAATGATAAAGGCCTATATTCAAGCGCCATTAAAGGGCAGTTTTTTGGTTATCCTCTTACTGCCGATATCTCCACTAGTGGCAGCGGGGTTCAAGAGAAAATTCGTACCCGTATAAACTCGACAGTTCGATTTGATCAGTTGAGGAAGTGGAGTGGTATAGAGCTATTAGCGTTGGCTGAGGGTGTTCAGCCCTATCAGGCTGATCTGGATATCTGTATTAAGGCAGACTGTTCTGGTTTGACCGTGCAATCTGATTTAGCACAAAGCCAGCTTAATTTGATAGCACCATTCAGTAAGGAAAAAGGCGCTGTAAAGCCGTTGTTACTTCGAACGGATTTCAGTTCACCACAAACCTTTAATATCGCATTGGGTGAAAAGTTAAGGGCCTGGTTGCAGCTCAAAGATGATCGTCTGAGTAAGGGAACTCTTGTGTTAGGCGGCCAGGAGGCTAAGCCTTCCAGCTATGCAGGGCTGAGTATACAGGGGGAGTTGGACCGTCTGGAATATGAACAGCTCAGTATGATGTTGAGCAAGGGCGGTATTTTGGCGGATGGCCAGACCGCGAATGCCGGATCAGATAGTAAAAGCGCGGTTAGTAAAGGGCAGGATGGCAAGGGTAAATCAGATGTCGGTTTAGCTGTTCAGGGAATGCTGCATATTGGCTCTCTTAGCTACCTGGATATGGAGCTGAATGCAGTTAAAACTGAATTGAATCGTGAGCCGAATAGCTGGTTAATCAGTTTAAGTGGACTTGACCTGGATTCTCAGATAATCATCCCGGATGATGCTCAAGTGCCGCCGGTGATACGCTTTGAGTATCTGAATCTGGATCGGTTATTAGCCACTAAGGCGCTATCTGAAGCTGAAAATCCTGTGACTAATGATGCTAATGTCAGAGCAGTGCCAGATCAGCCTGGAAATATGCCGGACCTCGATATCGAAGTGAATAACCTTGTGCTTAAAGATAAGCGTTGGGGGAATTGGGGCTTCAATGTTCGTAACCGGAATCAGACAACCTATATCGAGAATATTACGGGTGAAATGCCCGGCCTCAATGCCACAGGGCAGTTGGTGTGGAAGCCAGGCACTACGTCTGTGAGTGAGCTAACGCTTAAAATAGAAGCAGGTAATTTAGATCAGGCGCTGACCAGCGCAGGCTTTGATTCGGTGATGAAAACTAAGTCTATGAAGACCTGGTTAGTCTTTAGCTGGCTAGGAGCTCCCTGGGACTATTCTATAGATGATCTGAGTGGCAGTGCTAAGTTCACAGCGAGAGATGGCCGTATAGTGAGTGCAGGCAGTGGTAGCGGCTTTTTACGAGTATTTGGTATTTTGAATATGAATGCGCTGGGGCGACGTTTAAAGCTGGATTTCGCGGACCTTTTTGCTAAGGGCATCGCCTTCGATAAGATGCAGGGTGATTATCGAATTATTAATGGTGTGGCGACCTCGAATGAGCCTTTTGTGCTGCGCGGCCCTTCTGTGGATATGGCGATGAGTGGCGATATTGATCTCGTTCATGAAACGGTTAATAAGCAGATGGCTGTTACTTTGCCGGTAACAGATAACCTGCCTTTGGCTGCTTTTCTGTTAGGCGCGCCACAGGTTGCAGGGGTCGCATTTCTACTCGACAAATTGATTGGCGATAAAGTAAAGAAAGAGATCGCGACAGTGACTTACACCATGGAAGGGGACTGGAGTGATCCGAAGGTGGAGTTGCTGCAGCAAAATAAGGAGGCGAATACAGAGCCTTCGAATAAAGGCTCTGCAGTCAAATAAGCAAGTTACAGACGAGCTTCGGCGCGCTCCCGCAGATATTTAAACAGTTTACGTGCAGCGACTGGCGGCTTACCCTGCTTAGCCTCTTTCTGGGCGTTACGCAGAAGTTGACGCAGGTGTTGAATGTCCGCACTGGAGTCTTCTTCTAGGTAGGCCTTCAGATCACTGTTATCACCTAAAATAAGACGATCACGCCAACGTTCCAGTTTGTGGAAAATCTGAAGGTGTGCCTGTTTGCCAGCTTCAAACTGATCTAATGCTGTTTGAATGGCGACTGGATCTTCGTCGCGCATTAGCCGACCGATATATTGTGCTTGTCGACGACTTGCTTCTGAGCGGGGCTGCAGGCGTTGAGCTTCTTCAACTGCACTACGTAGAGCATCACCCATAGGGATTTTATTGAGTTGCTCTTTATTCAGGCCTGGTAGTTTGGCGCCCAACTCTTGCAGCCCCTCTACCTCTCGTTTACGTTGGGATTTTGATACCCATTCTTCGTCAGACTCATATTCGTCTGATTGGTTAAAATCGTCGTTTTGGCTCATAGTAATCTCTTAAATACCCGACCTAGCTGTAGAAAAATGTAGCCAGACCGAGAAATGCTAAAAATCCAACTACATCGGTAATAGTAGTCAGAAGTACGCTGCCCGCCAGTGCCGGGTCAATGCCCCACGCTTTAAGGATGATCGGCAGCAGGGTGCCGGCAAGTGCAGCGGCAAACAGGTTGATGACAATAGCGCAGCCGATGATGATACCTATGGTTGTATCCTGAAACCAGAGGACAGCGATAACGGCAACGACAATAGCCCATAACAGGCCGTTGAGGACGCCTACGATAATTTCCCGGTTTAATAGCCAGCCGGCGTTTGATCGTTCTACGTGACCCAGTGCCTGGCCGCGTATCATCAGGGTGAGAACCTGACTACCGGCTATGCCGCCCATGCTCGCGACAATTGGCATCAGTACTGCGAGTGCCACCACTTTTTCAATAGTATCTTCAAACACTCCGATTACTGCGGAGGCAATGAAGGCGGTTATCAGATTAATACCCAGCCAGACGGCTCTGCGGCGGGTTGTTTTCAAAATGGGGGCGAAGGTGTCTTCGTCTTCGTCCAGACCGGCCATGCTCATCAGAGAGTGATCTGCATCCTCTCTGATAACATCAACCACGTCATCGATAGTTATCCGGCCCAATATTTTATTGTTTTCATCAACAACCGGTGCAGAGACCAGGTCTTCCTGCTCAAACAGTTGAGCGACTTTATCATCGGCCATCTCCGCAGCAATCGGTGGAGTGTCAGTGGCCATCATCTCCCGTACCGTGCTATTTGGATCGCTGACCAACATCCTGGTAAGGGGCAGGGTGCCAACATATGAGTCTTTCCGGCTTACCACAAACAAACTGTCGGTCATTTCTGGCAGTTCATCATGGCGGCGCAGATAACGAAGCGCAGCTTCAATGGTGATGTCAGGCCGGATCGTAATGGCGTCAGTATTCATTAGTCCGCCAGCTGTATCCTCCGGATAGGAAAGGACTTTTTCCAGACGTTCGCGGTCCTGATGGTCCATTGAACGCAATAGCTCGCGCATAACGGTTTCTGGCAGCTGCTGCATCACATCTGCCAGGTCATCGGTTTCCAGTGACTCGGTAATCGCCAGTACTTCTGAGGTGTTCATCCGGCTCAGGATTTCAGCCTGAACATCGTCACCCAGATCCTGTAGTACTTCAGCCTCCAGATCCTGATGAATCAGACTCCAGAGCAGGTGACGCTCTTTCGGTGGCGATTTCTCAATCAGGTGTGCTACTTCTGAGGGGCGCAGAGTGTTATTCAGGGTATGACTGATCTGCTTAAACGCACCTTCTTCAAGGGCTATATTTAGCTTATCAAGCTCTGTGGCGCTGTGCGATACAGTCATGGTTTAGCCCCGGTTGATCAGGCGAATAGGAGGCGAGTACTGATTAATGAATGCCGATAGCTAGCATAATCAGTCTTCTATCTGAGGCATTATAGCGAATTGTTTTTAAAGGAATAAGGTGTGCGGGTTATTCTTCTTCATCAAAGCGGTTGTTAATCAGTGTTTCAATGGCATTTAGTGCCTGTTGCTCATCTTCGCCGCTCGTTGAAATAGTCAGATCAGTCCCTTTGCTGGCTGCGAGCATCATTACTGACATGATACTTTTACCATCGACCTCTCGGCCATCTTTTGTCAGCTTAA
Organism: Amphritea balenae; assembly: GCF_003858655.1. Lineage (GTDB taxonomy): Bacteria > Pseudomonadota > Gammaproteobacteria > Pseudomonadales > Balneatricaceae > Amphritea > Amphritea balenae. Next base: position 153,468 of record NZ_RQXV01000008.1, on the reverse strand, counting down.
TATCAGATGAAAATGAGCTGGTGACATTGATCAGTTTAGCTGCCGCTCGGGCGTGAAGCCCTAGCTTGTTGATGATGGTTATCTGTTTTTCCGGCATGGTCCCTCAGTATCCCTAAATCAGTTGAGTTCACGGTGACGTATCTGAACATTATCCATAGTTGTCCGGAAATGACCAGCTAGTCGTTCGCTAATATAGACCGAACGATGCTGACCACCGGTACAGCCTATGCCTATAGTGATATAGCTGCGGTTGTTGTGCTCAAACCTTGGTAGCCATTTAGCCAGATATGTGACGATATCATCCTGCATCTCTTGGACGCTGGGTTGCTGTTCAAGAAATTCAATAACGGGCTGTTCTAATCCGGTATGGCCGCGTAATTCAGGTAGCCAGTAAGGGTTTGGCAGGCAGCGGACATCAAAGGTGAAGTCCACATCCAAAGGCACGCCATGTTTGAAGCCAAAGGATTCAAATTGTAGTGATAGTTCCTGTGCTGAGCGACGAGCAATACGAAGTTTAATGCTATCACGCAGTTCATAGAGTGATAAGCGAGTCGTATCAATTCGAATCGCTGCCAGATCTGCGACGGGCTCTAATAGTGAGCGCTCATAGCTGATCGCTTCCTGAAGCCCCTGATTATCATCGGATAAAGGGTGCTTTCTGCGGGTAGCGCTATAACGTTTCAGTAAAGTGACCTCAGAACTATCGAGATAGATGACTTCACAATCAACGTCTGGGTTACTTTTTAATTGTTGGAATATAGCCGGAAACTGTTTCAGATTACTTTGCAGGTTTCGGGCATCAATACTAACCGCTAACTGACCGGGGTGATCTTTATCGCTGAGAATCTGGCTCACCAGCTCTGGTAGCAGCAGAGCGGGGAGGTTATCAATACAATAAAAGCCAACATCTTCCAGTGCCTGTAGGGCAGTTGATTTTCCCGAGCCGGAACGCCCGCTGATAACGATTAGTTTCATATTCAGGAAGGCCTGAATTCTGTCGCTGCAGTATAAAGTGCCTGGGCAGTCTCAGCATCCCGCAAGCGGTTTCTAAATGCGGCCTGGCTGAACAGTTCTGCCAGTGTGCCTAGTGTCTGGAGGTGCTGATCACAGGCTTCTGAAGGGACTAACAGAATGAATAGCAGGTCGACCGGATTGGAATCTATCGCATCAAAATCGATAGGTTCGTTTAGCTGAATCAGCAGAGCCGTTGCCTGCTGGCATTCATCCAGACGGCAGTGAGGAATTGCGACGCCTTCACCGATACCGGTGCTACCAAGCCGCTCACGATTAATGAGACCAGTAAAGATTGCTTCAGCTTCCAATTCGGGATGTAGCTCTGCGATCTGTTGGCTGGCAATCTCAAGAATGCGTTTTTTACTTCCGCCTTCCAGAGCGCATAGCGCTCCGGAAGGTGCTAACAAGTCAGAAATTAGCATCGTCAATATTACTTATGAGTTTTCATCTTTTCTTTATGCTTAATAACCTGTCGATCAAGTTTGTCGATCAGGCCATCGATAGCCGCATACATATCGTCATGTTCATTTGATGCAAACAGCTGACCACCGGCTACATGTACGTCTGCTTCAGCTTTTTGGCGGGTTTTCTCTACACTCAATATCACCTGAGCGTTAGTGATGTTATCGAAATGACGCTCGAGTTTCTCAAACTTACTCTCAACATATTCGCTCATAGATTCAGTTAATTCTACGTGGTGACCAGTAATATTGATCTGCATGGTAATCTCCTAGTTTGCTTATTCCGGGATAAAGCCCGGTTCCCATGATTATGAAGTTATTAAACCAGACGCTTGCGTTCATTAGAAGGAGGAATGCTAAGCGATTCTCTATATTTTGCAATGGTTCGCCGTGCGACATTGATACCCTGTTCATCTAATAGCTGGGCGATCTTGTTGTCGCTGAGTGGTTTAACCGGACTTTCTGCGGCGACAAGCTTTTTAATAAGTGCTCTGATCGCTGTAGAAGAGCAGGTGCCTCCCGTTGCCGTGGTGACATGGCTGGAAAAGAAATATTTAAGCTCGAATATTCCTCTGGGAGTGTGCATAAATTTCTGGGTAGTGACCCTGGATATGGTTGATTCATGCATCTCAACGGCTTCGGCAATATCGTGTAACACCATCGGGCGCATCGCTTCATCACCGTGCTCCAGAAATCCTTCCTGTCGGGCGACTATTTCCCGGGTCACTTTTAGCAATGTGTCATTTCGGCTTAACAGGCTTTTAATGAACCAACGAGCTTCCTGAAGGTGATTTTTCAGGTAGGTGTTATCAGGACTGTTATCGGCACGCTTAATCAGATCAGCATAGCCATCATTAATGCGCAGCTTTGGTGCTACTTCAGGATTGAGCTGAACCTGCCAGAAGCCTTTTTCTTTACTCACCAAAACGTCGGGTATCACGTATTCTGACTGACTGCTGGTAATGATGGCCCCGGGCTTAGGGTTCAGGGTTTGGATCAGGTTGATTGCTGCCAGTAACTGAGGCTCTTTAAGCCGCGCTTTACGCATCAGTTGCTTATAGTCGTGGTTGCCCAGCAGATGTATGTATTGGGTGACGACTTTAAGCGCTTCAGTGCGGTGTTCGATACTTTCAGGGAGTTGGCGAAGTTGAATCGCCAGACATTCGCTTAAATCACGGGCCGCGATGCCGGCAGGATCAAACTGCTGAATCCGGTGTAAAACGGCCTCAATTTCGTCCAGCTCAATTTGGTTTAACTGCTCACTTTCCTGACTTTGAAAGTGCTCCAGAATTGCATCAAGGGTAACCGTCAGGTAACCATCGGTATCGATACCGTCAATAATGCTGGTCGCAATAAGCTGATCAATATCGCTCATCGGTGTCAGATTTAGCTGCCAGCTCAGGTGGTCTTGCAGGGTTTCGTCTGCGGTATCATTAGACTCCAGCCCCATATCTGCGAAGTCACTTGCACTTGAGGTAGAGGTTGTTGCGGTTTGAAAAGTGTCTTCCCAGTTGCTGTCTGTAGCCAGCTCTTCTGGTATATCATCATTCCAGTCGCTATCAGCTACTTGTACTTCTTCGGTTTCTGGTTTGGTTTCCTGGCTGGCTTCACTGCTAAGTGTTTCAATACTGGTTGAGTCTGCATCAGATTCGGCAGGGCTGTTTTGATCTTCTTCGTTAACATCCAGCATGGGATTAGATTCGAGAGCTTCCTGAATCTCCTGCTGTAGGTCTAGCGTGGACAGCTGTAGCAAGCGGATCGCCTGTTGTAGCTGAGGTGTCATCGTTAGATGCTGACCCATTTTTAATTGTAACGATTGTTTCATAGAGTATCGCTTTCTCTTACAGCCAGAACATTTTAGAAGTGCTTACTAATGGTGCTTTTTAGTAAGCATATTAATTACGCTTTGTCGCAGCGTTTTCCAGAGTACCGCTCTTTCTCGTAGAGCTTTAGCCTATCACTTAATAAGGTTTATAGTCTGAATTGTTCACCCAGGTAAGCTTCTTTAACTTGCTGGTTGGCCAGTATCTCTTCCGGCGTGCCTTCAGCAAGAATAAATCCTTCGCTGACAATATATGCCTGTTCACAGATATCCAGTGTTTCTCGCACGTTATGATCTGTAATTAAGACACCGATACCTTTATTCTGCAAATGACGAACGGTTTGCTTGATATCACTAACAGAGATTGGGTCGACCCCGGCAAAAGGCTCATCGAGCAGAATGAAAGTAGGCTCAGTAGCCAGGGCTCTGGCAATTTCGACCCGACGTCGCTCACCGCCAGACAGGCTCATGCCCAGGCTGTTACTCAGGTGGGTGATATGAAATTCTTCCAGTAACTCTTCCAGTTTTTGTTTACGTTGCGAGCGATTGAGTTCTTTTCGGGTTTCCAGTATCGCCATCAGGTTGTCGTGCACACTGAGCTTTCGGAAGATAGATGCCTCTTGTGGCAGATATCCAATGCCTTTACGGGCCCGGCTGTGCATAGGTTCTCTGGTGAGGTCCTGTTGATCAATGCTAATGCCACCGTGATCGGCATCGACAAGGCCGACAATCATATAAAAACAAGTGGTTTTTCCTGCGCCGTTAGGCCCGAGTAGCCCAACAATCTGACCACTGTTGATCGTCATAGAGACATCTTTAACAACGGCGCGGCCTTTATAGCTCTTAGCCAGGTTAACTGCTTCGAGTTGGCTCATTGAGGATTGGTTTCCTTCGGATCGGGTTTAGACTTAGTATCGGTATTAGTGTTTTCAGCATTATCTGAGTCAGGGGATGCTTTGGGCTGTATTATCATCTGTACCCGCTGTCCCTGATCCTGGTTATCACCAAATGCTTTAACCGTGCTGTTATTCATGTCGTAAACAATGCGATTACCACTGAAGCTATCACTACCCTGAGAGACTTTAGCCTGGCCGGTAATATTTAGCTCTTTGGTCTTAATGTTGTAATCCAGCGTTTGTCCATAAGCATGCGTTATCTCTTTGTCTTTAGCTGGACGCTGCTGAAAGTGCGCAGGACCGCCCTTAGCGATAATCGCAGATACACCGTTGTTGGTCTGGCGCAGTTCTATATGCTGCCCCGTGATGCGCATGCTTCCCTGACTCAGTTCAACATCCCCTTTATATATAGTGATGCCGGTCTGGTCATTCCGGGTGGCGGTATCTGCGCTAATATGGATCGGTTTACGTGTGTCTTCTGGTAAAGCCATGGCGTTGAAGGGCAATAATAACATCAGGGACGTGAGGAGTCGGTTCACTGTGTTATTTGACATTGTGCACACCTTTTACATCCGATAGCAGTGTCAGGATGCCACTATCCGTATTGATTTTTAAGCCTGTCGCCGTTGTTGTACCGCTTTTGCCGGACAAGGTTACTCTGCTTTCGGACTGAATCAGATTCTGTTTAGGTAAAAACAGCAATGATTCCGTTTGTAGTTTGTAGGCCTGGCGTGGCTCAGGGTTGTCTTGCAGGATAACATTGCCGGCCAGGGTAATCTGCTCATTATTATCACGAATTACACCCGTCTGGCTGCTAATTATCTTATCAGGCTGATCATTGTTATGTAGAACCAGTTTAGGTTCTATTACCAGAGTCTGCTGCATTGCCGGTTGATGCTCAAGCTGTCTTGCGCTTAACTGCTGCTTTAGAAGTCCCAGATCATTAAAATCGCGAATCCTTGCTTCGACAATATAATAATCTGACTGTTGGTGAGCCGGACTAGGTTGTTCAACCGACGACTCTGGTCGACGTTCATTATCCATGCCCAGATAGATAACGGCAGGAATAAGAATAGCTGCGGCAGCGATAAGTCGGGCTCGACCGGTTAACATTACAGGTACTCTTGGTAGAGTGCTTCAAGTTTCCCCTGACCTGCAAGAATGGTTTCGCAGAATTCGCGCCCCGCGCCATTGCCTGCGGTTCTGGTTGTACACCAGTCTGCATGCTCGACAACGAAGGGGTGACCGCCATTGACTGTAGCGCCGAACGCTGCGGCACGAATCGCTGCCAGATCGGGAAGGTCATCTCCAATATAGGCAGTCTGATCAGCGTTAAAACCGGTATCCTGCCAAAGTTCCCGTAAAGCGGTGATTTTATCTTCACGTCCCTGATAGAGGTAATCAATACCCAGAGCAGTAGCGCGACGTTCTACCTGAGGGGAGCTGCGACCCGTGATGATCGCGGTCTTGATACCGCTTTGGGCCAGTAGTTTGATTCCCAGGCCGTCCAGAGTGTTAAAGTTTTTGACTTCAGAACCGTCTGCCAGAAAATTCAATTTTCCATCGGTCAGTACACCGTCGACATCAAATACAGCAAGTTTAATCTGAGCTAATTTCTGAGTTTGCTGCTCATTAAGCTGATCCATTCAGATGACTCCTGCTTTTAGCATATCGTGCATGTTTAAGGCGCCGACCGGACGCTGTTGCTGATCCAGCACGATGAGCGAGTTAATCTGCTTATCTTGCATAATTTGCAGCGCTTCGGCGGCGAGCATATCACTATGTACAGTGGTGCAATCTGTCGTCATAACCTCGGTGATTGGTGTCTGTTTCATATCGACTTCATGATCCAGTGCCCGACGCAAGTCACCATCGGTAAATATACCCAGGAGCACACCGGCTTCATCGGTGACAGTGGTCATGCCCAGTCGTTTTTGGGTGACCTCTATTAATGCCTGGTGAAGCATGGTCTTTTCGTTTACACGGGGGATATCAGCGCCGCTGTGCATAATGTCAGAAACTTTAAGCAACAGTTTGCGACCCAGGCTGCCTCCCGGGTGAGAGAAAGCAAAATCTTCTGCACTGAAACCACGAGCTTCCAGAAGAGCGATAGCTAGTGCGTCGCCAACAACCAGTGTCGCTGTCGTGCTTGATGTGGGTGCCAGATTCAATGGGCAGGCTTCTTCCGTAATGGTAACGTTAAGGCTGGCGTCGCCCGCGCGTGACAGGGTCGAATCAGGATTGCCGGTAATGCTGATTAAGGGCGCATTCATCCGTTTGATCAGGGGCAGAATAGATAAAACTTCACTGGTTTCGCCTGAGTTGGATAGTGCTATAACCACATCGTTACGGGTGAACATACCAAGATCACCGTGGCTGGCTTCGCCTGGGTGAACAAAGAATGAAGGGGTGCCTGTCGATGCCAGGGTAGCGGCAATTTTGTTACCGATATGTCCGCTTTTCCCCATGCCGGTAACGATGATACGGCCTGTGCAGTTAAGAGCGAGTTTGCAGGCTTTTTCAAAATCACCGTCAAGCTGACTCAGCAGATCGTTGACTGCGTCCCGCTCTAATTCGATAGTACGACGGGCTGATGCTAAAAAATCTATATCTTTGTTCATAATAGAAATAGTTATTCCTGCAGTGAATTAAACACTCATATTGTATAGCAGACCCAGATACGCTGCATATGCAATTACCAGTAAACCACCTTCAGCACGATTAATTTTTGGTGGTCGTTGCAGTAAAGCAAAAATTGCTAGCAATGCAGTGAGTCCGAATGTAACACCATAGTCCCGCCAGAGTACCACGGATTCCAACGTAACCGGAGCCAGAAAGCCTGGTACAGCCATCACCGCCGCAATATTGAAGATGTTTGAGCCTACGATATTGCCCAGAGCAATATCTGTGTGCCCTTTAAGTGCACTGGCAACGGACGCAGCCAGTTCTGGGAGGCTGGTGCCAATAGCGACAATGGTGAGACCAATAATCAGTTCACTTATACCCATCGCTGAAGCAATTTCAGTGGCACCCCAAACCAGTAGCCGGGAGCTTCCTGCCAGTAGTGTCAGGCCAAAGAGTAGCCAGAATATGGCCTTGCCAGTCGAAAGGTCGGGTAGTTCTTCCTCTTCGTCGGCAATCTCATCATCGCTGGCGGAACGTTGGAAACGGGCAAACAAGAACAGGCATCCTATCAATGAAAGTAAAAGTAGTATTGCGTCAAAGCCGCCCAGGTAAAGATCGTAGAGCACGCCGCCGGCGAGTAGTGTAATCGCCAGTAATAGAGGGACTTCCTGTTTCAGAACTTTAGATTTTACTGGCAATGGCGCGATCAGGGCTGTAATACCCAGTACCAGGCCGATATTGGCGATATTTGATCCCAATGCGTTGCCTACGGCCAGCCCACCTGCCCCGGTTGTTGCCGCCATCGCAGAGACTAAAATCTCAGGAGCCGAGGTGCCAAAAGAAACGACGGTCAGACCAATTAACATTGGCGACATACCAAAGTTCTTTGCGCTTGCGGCAGCACCGATAACAAATCGATCAGCACTCCAGACCAGGATTATAAAGCCAATAATTAAAGCGATAATGGGATATAGCATCAGGTAGTATATTCAGTTGTGATTAAAACGGAGGCATATTTAATGAGTATTCGACCTTTAGTGCAAGAGGCTAGAGGAAGTGAAAGCAGTTTTATTCACGTTTTATGGTAACAATGTTATAGTTCGCTCCCATTTTTAAGAGCTTATTATTGGCTGTTAACCAATCGTTAACCTGTTCAGATATAACTTAATTGTTGTTCGGGCCTTGGGCCTGCTAATGAAAACCTGATCTGATCTGTTTGAGTCATCATATTTATGGATTATTTTGACGATATCATTATTGATATTCGGAACTTGTCGTTCAATCGTGGCGAGCGGTTGATTTATGACAATGTGGATATACGGATTCCCCGAGGCCGAATTACAGCTATCATGGGGCCGAGCGGCACCGGCAAAACAACACTGTTGAAATTGATTGGCGGTCAGTTGAAGCCTGATTCAGGATCGATATTATTGGATGGGGCCGATATTCCCCGTCTTGGGCGTAGAGAGCTGTTCGATGTCCGTGAAAAAATGGGCATGTTGTTTCAGAGTGGCGCTTTGTTTACGGATATGGATGTGTTCGAAAATGTCGCCTTTCCTATTCGGGTGCATACCGACCTGCCTGAAGATATGATTCGTGATGTAGTCTTGATGAAGCTGCAGGCGGTTGGCCTTCGTGGTGCGGCAAAATTGATGCCTAGTGAACTGTCTGGCGGTATGGCGCGTCGTGTAGCACTGGCCCGTGCCATTGCTCTGGATCCTAAACTGGTTATGTACGATGAGCCATTTACCGGTCAGGACCCTATTGCTATGGGGGTTTTGGTTAATTTGATTCAGAAGCTCAATCGGGCTCTGGGACATACCAGTATTATTGTGTCACACGATATTCAGGAAACATTAGGGATTGCTGATTATATCTACCTTATCGCTGATGCAGGTGTGATTGCCCAGGGAACCCCGGAGCAGTTGCAACAGGTTGACTCCGATCAGGTTCGACAGTTTATGCAGGGGTTGCCTGATGGTCCTGTGCCATTTCATTTCCCTGCAGATGATTATTGTGCTGACCTGTTGGAGGTTAAATGATGCAGTCTTTAATCAGCAAACTTGAACAGATAGGCTTGTTTGGCCTGGATAAAATTGCTGCGTTGGGGCGCTCTGGTATTATTTTATTTCAGGCGCTTGTTGCTAAACCTGCCCCGCTAGAGTTTTTTCCGTTATTGGTTCGTCAGCTCTATTCGGTGGGGGTTTTATCCCTGGTAATTATTTTAGTGTCCGGCTTATTTATTGGCATGGTGCTGGGGCTGCAGGGATACAATATTCTGGTGGACTACGGTACCGAACAGGCGGTAGGGCAGATGGTTGCGCTGAGTCTGGTGCGGGAGCTGGGGCCTGTAGTCACAGCTTTGCTATTTGCCGGTCGAGCGGGCTCCGCGCTGACCTCTGAAATTGGCTTGATGAAAGCAACCGAACAACTTTCAAGTATGGAAATGATTGGCGTGGATCCACTGCGCCGTATCGTTGCGCCCCGATTTTGGGCGGGCTTCATCTGTCTGCCTATTTTATCGATGATTTTTTGTGCGGTGGGTATCTGGGGTGGCATGCTGGTTGGCGTAGACTGGTTAGGAATTTATGAAGGCTCGTTCTGGGGCAATATGCAGAACTCGGTCGATTTTGTTGATGATGTTGTTAACGGCCTGATTAAAGCTCAGGTATTTGGTTTAGTTGTAACCTGGATTGCGGTTTATCAGGGTTACGATGCAGTGCCTACCGCGCAAGGAATAAGTGAGTCGACGACTAAAACTGTCGTGTACTCATCACTTGCGGTATTAGGGCTGGACTTTATTTTGACTGCTTTGATGTTTGGAGATATTTAAGAATGCGTATCCGTGGTGTTGAGCTGGGAGTAGGTGTCTTTATGTTGGTGGGATTAATCTCACTGATAGTGCTTGCGGTAAATGTCAGTGGCCTGAGTCTGAATAAACAGGAGGGGTCGTATAAAATATATGCCCTGTTTGAAAACACCGGAGGCCTGAGTTCTCGTGCCAAAGTGACTATGTCCGGCGTACATATTGGGCAGGTGACTAATATCTCGCTGGACCCGGATCAGTTAATGGCCCGGGTAGAGATGCAAATTAATGCCGATGCAGACTTTCTGACTATCGATAGTTCAGCATCTATCCTGACGTCAGGTTTGTTAGGAGAGAAATATATTGGTGTTACTTCAGGAGCCGATGATGAACTGCTGGCTGATGGCGACTATATTGAAGATACTCAGTCGGCGTTGGTGTTAGAAGAATTGGTGGGTAAGTTCCTGTTTAATAAGGCGACAGACTAAGGAATAAGGATTTTTATGTTTAATTATATTGCCCGGTTTATTTCGGTACTGGTTTTATTTTTAAGTGTTTCTGCTGCACAGGCGTCATGGGATGGTGCCAGGGATACGGTTGAGCAAGCATCAACAAAGATGATGCAGGCGCTTAATCGCACTGAGCTTCAGCAGCCAGAAGAAATTGATCTTTTATTGAGTGAGATTGAGTTGATTCTGGATCCTGTGGTGGATTTTGACTATGTATCGAAGCGGGTAATGGGGAAGTATTACCGTCGGGTTGATAAAGCGTTGCAGTCAGAGTTCTCATCGGTGTTTAAAGAAACCATGGTACGTACTTTTTCTAAGTCTCTGGCGGATTTTGATATTGTTCGCTATGAAATAGCACCACAAGGTAAACCGAGCCCGAAACCGGAAAAACAGATTGTTAGTGTCTATATCTATTCAGCAAAAGGTGATCAGTACACTCTGGTTTATTATATGCTGAAACAGAATGAAGGCTGGAAACTGGTCAATGTACTGGTGGATGGTATTAATTTGCGGTTGAATTTTAAGAACCAGTTCTCCGATATGGTTTCTAAAGCCGGAGGCAGTGTGGAACAAGTTATTTCAGATTGGAAGCTCGCGATTGACGACAAAGCAGAAAAGAAGAACAGCTAATGTCGAATCAGATCATATTGTCTGAAAACAAAGCGCAGATCAAAGGTGATCTGCTCTTTAGTTCTGTAACACAGGTTCGGGCTGAGTTAGAACGGGCGATGCTGACGACTGATCAGCTCTGCATAGACTTTGGCAGGGTAGAAAAGGTCGATAGCGCGGCATTATCGCTATGGCTCTGCCTACAGCGGTTTGCAAACCAGCATAAGGTTCACATTTCTGCCGAGAATGTACCGCAAGAGCTAAGCGCAATTGCGCATCTGGTGGGGTTGGATCAGCAGGGGTTAGGCTTCACAGGCAAATAAGGTGTTTAGATAAACACTACAGGCGGTGGAACGTCTAAAATCGCCTTTTCTCTTTATTTCGGCTATTATTGCCGGCTAATTATTTTCCCCCCAATTTTCATTGGTATTCTGCATGCAAATCGAAGAAGTAAAACAGATTCTTGAAGCTAACCTGGAAGGCTGCGACGTTTATCCTGAAGGTGAAGGCTGTAATTTTTCAGTGACCGTGGTCGGGGATCTGTTTGAAGGTATGCGTCCGGTTAAGAAACAGCAAACTGTTTATGCTTGCCTGGCTGATCAAATCGCTGATGGTAGTATTCATGCGCTGACAATCAAGACCTTTACTCGTGCCCAGTGGGCTGAGCAGAACTGAAGCGTATAGAGACTTTATTCCATGGATAAACTGATTATTTCCGGCGGATGCCGTCTGGAAGGTGATGTACGCATTTCTGGTGCAAAAAATTCTGCACTGCCGATTCTGGCCGCTACTCTGCTTGCTGATGAGCCGGTGACCATTAGCAACCTGCCGCATCTGCATGACATTACAACCATGCTTGAGCTGTTACGGCAGATGGGTGTTGATCTGACCATAGATGAGAAACTGCGGGTTGAGATTGATGCGACTACTCTGAACTCAACCGTTGCGCCCTATGAACTGGTGAAAACCATGCGCGCCTCGATTCTGGTGCTAGGTCCCTTACTGGCTCATTTCGGTCATGCCGAAGTGTCTCTGCCTGGTGGTTGTGCTATCGGTAGCCGGCCTGTTGATTTGCATCTTAAGGGGTTGGAAGCGCTGGGTGCAGAAATTACAGTGGAAGAAGGCTTTATTCGTGCCACTTGTGACGGTCGTCTCAAAGGTGGTCGGGTATTCTTTGATATTGTTACTGTAACCGGTACTGAGAATATCCTGATGGCTGCAGCCCTGGCTGAAGGCCAGTCAATTATTGAAAATGCGGCGCGCGAACCGGAAATTGTCGATCTGGCAGAGTTCCTGATCGCAATGGGTGCTGATATTACCGGTCATGGCACCGATACTATTATTGTTAATGGTGTTAAGTCTCTTAAAAGTTGTCACTTCCCGGTTATTGCCGATCGAATTGAGACCGGTACTTATCTGGTTGCCGCTGCTGCAACCCGGGGTAAGGTTAAGTGTAAAAACACCCGTCCCGATATTCTCGATGCCGTGTTGCAGAAGCTGGAAGATGCCGGGGCTGAAATTGAAACAGGTGAGGACTGGATCAGTCTGGATATGAAGGGTAAGCGTCCTAAAGCGGTCGATCTTACTACTGCACCATATCCTGCTTTTCCGACCGATATGCAGGCACAGTTTGCTGCGATGAATATTGTGGCTGAAGGCCATAGTCGAATTAAAGAAACTATTTTTGAAAATCGCTTTATGCATATGCAGGAACTGCTGCGTATGGGGGCTAAAGTCGCTATTGATGGCAATACCGCAACCACCGAAGGTGTTGAAGAGCTAACCGCAGCGCCGGTAATGGCGACTGATCTTCGGGCATCAGCCAGTTTGGTGATTGCTGCAATGGTGGCAAAAGGGGATACGATGATTGAACGTATCTACCATATAGATCGCGGCTATGAGTGTATTGAAGAGAAGCTCCAGCTTCTGGGTGCGAAAATTAAGCGGGTTCCGGGTTAACAGGAATTTAGCATTAGCAGGCTAGCCTAACCGCCAGACCTGAATATTAAGTGGTAACGAAACAGCGAATATGAAACAGAACCTGACAATTGCGCTATCGAAAGGGCGTATTCTGAAAGACACTTTGCCGTTATTAGAAGCGGCTAATATTATGCCAGCTGAAGATATCTTCAGCAGTCGTAAGCTGATTTTCGATACCAACCATGACAATATTAAGCTGGTTGTTATCCGCGCAACTGACGTGCCTACCTACGTTGAAAATGGTGGTGCGGATATGGGCGTGGCGGGTAAAGATGTATTGCTGGAGTACGGTGCTAAAAGCCTGTACGAGCCGCTTGATCTTGATATTGCTAAGTGCCGCTTGATGGTGGCGGGAATGAAGAATGCCGCGCCGGTTGAAGGCCGCATGAAAGTTGCGACTAAGTTTGTCAACGTGACGAAAGAGTACTTTGCTCGTCAGGGCCGTCAGGTAGATATCATTAAGCTCTACGGTGCAATGGAACTTGCGCCTATTATGGGGCTGGCTGATCGCATCGTCGATATAGTCGATACCGGAAATACTTTGCGTGCAAACGGGCTGGAGCCGATGGATGACATTTGCTATGTCAGCTCTCGTCTGGTGGTTGGTAAAGCCGCAATGAAAATGAAACACCGCCAGATTCAGCCGATTCTGGAGCTGCTATCTGCTGCAGTCGAGGCTCGGAAAGAGAAGGTTGAATCATAATGGCAAAAATAGAAGTGCTGCGACTCGACAGCCAGCAAGACGATTTCAGTGAACAGTTGGATAAGCTGTTAGCATGGGAATCGGTCTCAAACAAAGAAGTAAACCAGGTTGTTGACGAAATTCTCCAGCGAGTTAAAGCAGACGGAGATGCTGCAGTAGTAGAATATACGAACCGATTTGACCGCCTTAATGTTGCTTCTATGGCTGAGCTTGAGTTTTCTCAGTCCGAATTACAGCATGCGTTAGACTCTCTGCCGGAAGAACAGCGAGAAGCGTTGACGATTGCGGCCCAGCGGGTGCGGGATTATCACGAGCGTCAGAAAGGTGAATCCTGGCAGTATCAGGAAGCAGACGGCACTTTGCTGGGGCAGAAAGTGACGCCAATGGATAAAGCCGGGCTCTATGTGCCGGGTGGTAAGGCTTCCTATCCTTCTTCTGTACTGATGAATGCAATTCCGGCGCATGTAGCCGGTGTTGAAGAATTGATTATGGTTGTGCCTACGCCGGATGGTGAGGTCAATCAACTGGTCTTAGCTGCAGCGGCCCTGGCCGGTGTCGACCGTGCCTTTGGTATTGGCGGTGCGCAAGCTGTTGCTGCACTGGCTTATGGTACTAAAACCATTCCCCGGGTGGATAAGATAGTCGGTCCGGGAAATATCTTTGTCGCGACGGCGAAGCGGGCTGTATACGGTACTGTCGGTATCGATATGATCGCCGGGCCATCAGAAATTCTGGTTATCTGCGATGGCCAGACCGATCCCGACTGGATTGCGATGGACCTGTTCTCTCAGGCAGAGCATGATGAAGATGCTCAGCCGATCCTGATTAGTAATGATGCTGAGTTTCTTGACCAGGTTGCTGTCAGTATAGAAAAGCTGCTGCCGACCATGGAGCGTGAGGCGATCATTTCCCGATCTCTGGCAGACCGGGCGGCACTGATCAAAGTTACCGACCTGGAAGAAGCTGCACGGGTAAATAATCGTATAGCACCAGAGCACCTGGAACTGTCTGTGGCAGATCCACAGGCGCTGTTGCCGCTGATTAAGCATGCCGGTGCGATCTTTATGGGTCGTTATACTGCAGAGGCTCTGGGTGATTACTGCGCGGGACCCAATCACGTACTGCCGACCTCTGGTACAGCACGATTCTCTTCGCCTTTAGGTGTATACGATTTCCAGAAGCGTTCATCTCTGATTATGTTCTCAGAAGATGGTGCATCGGAAATGGGTAAGGTGGCTTCAGTATTAGCGCGGGGTGAAAGCCTGACTGCTCACGCTCGTTCGGCTGAGTATCGTATTAAAGGTTGAGACTTAAAGCTGGCTGAAAGTAATCAGTAGCTCAGTTCTCTGTTGATAAAACAGGTTCCTGAGAACATAAAAAAGCCTCGCAGTAGCGGGGCTTTTTTTGTCGCATGAATTACCTGATTTCGGCAGCGTCGGCTAGCGATGCTAATTAGTTGTTCTGATTGTTATTTATTACTGGCTGGGCGCTCAGTTACGGTGATTTCCAACTCTACCTGTTCGCCATTGCGCCACACTTTTATCGGTAGAATAGTGCCGGGTAGCATGCGGGCAACGCTGTACATTGAGTTGTAGCTGTTAACAACTTTTTCCCCGCCAATCTCCAGTAATATGTCACCGGGTAATACGCCACCTTTGTGCGCGGGGCCATTGCGGAATACACCAGCGATAATTAATCCTCTGGTATCTTTCAGACCAAATGACTCAGCCAGTTCAGGCGTTATCTCTTGAGCCTCAACACCAACCCAGCCCCTGATAACACGTCCGTGATCGATAAGATCCTGCATCACCTGCTTTGCCTGGTCAGAGGGAATAGCAAAGCCGATACCTTGTGATCCACCTGATTTCGAAAATATCGCCGTATTAATACCGATCAGATTACCCGCTGCATTAATCAGCGCACCGCCGGAGTTGCCCGGATTGATTGCTGCATCGGTCTGGATAAAGTCTTCATAGGTATTCAGTCCCAGTTGATTACGCCCCGTAGCGCTGATGATTCCCATAGTGACGGTCTGGCCAACGCCAAAAGGGTTACCTATGGCCAAAGCGACATCACCAACCCTTAGATTAGCGGATGAGCTGAGTGTCACGCTGGGCAGGTTTTGCAAGTCAATTTTCAGTACCGCAAGGTCAGTGTCCGGGTCAACACCCACGACTGTTGCCGTTGCTTCACGGCCATCTTTAAGGGCTATGACGATACTATCGGCCCCGGTAATAACATGGTTGTTAGTGGCAATGTAGCCTTCAGGGCTTAGGATTACTCCCGATCCAAGGCTGGATTGGATGCGCTCCTTGCGACGGTTTTCAGCGTCATAATATTTACGGAAATCAGGATCATCATAAATCTGATTATTGGTTTTATCGAGCACAGTGCGGGTATAGATATTAACAACACTGGATGCTGCGTGTTCAACGGCATCTGCGTAGGAAAAAGGCCCGCTCATACCTTCGGGAGGCTGACCGCTTTGTTGAAACTGAACCTTGTTATCCTGAGGCTGAAACATATCAGGCATAAAAATAAGCAACAACACTGCCGCCAGAATACCCGACAAAATAGGCCAGAGCAGGAACGCCAGTTTTCGCATTATTGAGAATACCCGTCGATAACAGTGGTAAAGTTAAACATCAGTTTTTAGAATTATACGGAATATCAGATGATTTTGGGAATTTAGATAACAATATGGCTACCACATTGAAGCAACTGGTTGCGTTCTGTAATGAATTGTTAATGCCTGAAAAGTATAGGGATTATTGCCCGAATGGCTTGCAGGTTGAGGGGCGGCAGGAGATCAGTAAAATTGTTACCGGCGTGACTGCTAGTCAGGCGTTGCTTGATGCCGCTGTAGAACGCCAGGCTGATCTGGTGTTGGTGCATCATGGCTACTTCTGGAAAGGAGAGCCTGAGCCTGTGACCGGTATTAAAAAACGTCGTCTGAAAACGTTGCTGAGTAATGACATAAGCTTACTGGCATACCATCTTCCATTGGACGGTCACCCTGAGCTTGGTAATAATGCACAGTTAGCAGAGCGCTTTGATATTGAGATAACTGGTGGGCTTGAGCCTGAGAATCCTTTGAGTATAGGCTTGACCGGGCGCTTAGTAACACCACTCAGTGTAGAGCAGTTTGGCGCTAAGATTAGTGCATCTATGGAGCGAGAGGCACTACATATAGCAGGAGGGCCTGCCCAGATAAAAACAGTTGGCTGGTGTAGCGGTGCAGCGCAGGGCTATATTGATAAAGCTGCGGCGCAGGGGCTCGATGCTTATATCTCAGGTGAAATATCGGAACCTACAGTACATAATGCCCGTGAGCTGGGGATCCATTATTTTTCAGCCGGACATCATGCCACTGAGCGTTATGGAGTACAGGCTCTGGCTGAACGTTTGGTCGCTGAGTTTGATATTGAGCATGAGTTTGTTGATATAGATAATCCGGTCTGAAATATCGTAATAAAAAAACCGGCAATAGCCGGTTTTTTTAATTTTATGGTCGACAGGTTATGCGCTCTGCTTGTGATCTTCATCCTTCAGGGCGTTACCAGGGACATGATCTTTCAAAGCAGTAGAGGCTTCATCTGATTGATCTGCATCGGCTTCTTTTTTAAGGCCAAAGCTTTCAGACAGGGTTCCTTCTTCATCGGGATTCTTAGGTGCATAATCCCGGGGCGGTTCGACTACTGCCTCTTCGGTGCTATCTGCAACCTGATCTGTGACCGTAGGAATCTGTTCTTCCTCTGTTGCTGTACCTTGTTGCTCTTCGATGCGAGGCTGCTCACTGTTCTCCAGTTGAGCCGGTGCATGCTCACCCAGGCAGAGTGACTCTGACCCTTGAGCCAGATGTTGGTGAACCGCTTTGTAGCTCTCGGTCAGGTTATTAACCAGTTCCGCTGTTTTCTCGAAATGACCGTTAACCTGCTCTTTGTATTCACCCAGTTCACGCTGGGATTCGTTAAGCTGATCTATCAACTGCTGTTGCTTGCCTGCACTATTACCTGTGCGGCCTATCAGATAACCGATTAATGCTCCGACTGCCAGAGTGACGATACCGATAATCCAGATGCTGTTCTCTTCCACAAAGACTCCTTAAATCGCTTTTTAAACCATAAATTTCTATCTGCAATCGTAACCCAAAGAATACCCCAAAGTCATAGCGATGCCTATGCTAAATTGGTCGATCAGCTGCGTCGGATCAATGCTATTCAGAAGGTGTTTCCGGGTGTCGGTTATTGCGCCATTGCTGGACCTCAGCATACTTATCCGCCAGATAACTGATCTGCTCATGCAGTACCGCACAAGCCAGTTCTGCATCATTTTTTTGTAAGGCACTGAGTAAGCGCTGATGCTGATCGATAATCACCGAACGTTCGCGGAATCGGAAAGTGACCATATTACTAATCGGCTGGAGCGCTTCGATAATACTGAACATGATAAAACTGAGTAGCTGATTGGCCGACGCTTCAGCGATAGTACGATGAAAGCGAACATCAGAGGCGCAGAACTCTTCCGGGCTCAGCTGTGGTTGCTGCTGCATCTGCAGCTCATCTTCCAGTTGTTGTAACTGTTCGGGGGTGATCGTATCTGCCGCAAGGCGGATGCAGTTTTGCTCCATCAACAGGCGGGTCTGATTGATCTCATCCATGGAAAAAGCATCCATGCCAACCAGCAGAGTAGTGGCACTGCTCAGGGCATCACTCAAGTCAGCTGCTGAGGGGCGGTTAATAAAAGTACCGCCGGTCGGGCCACGGCGTGAACGCACCAGGTTCTGCGCGGCTAAGCGCTTGAGTGCCTCGCGAATAGTTGGGCGCGATACCTGATAGCGTTGTGCGAGTTCATCTTCGGTTGGCAGACGGTCATCGGCTTTTAGTGAACCATCCATGATTGCCTGACGGATCTGGTCAGCAATCTGGCTGGATAAGCTGCGTTGTGCGACGGGTTCGATTTCCAGATTCAAGACGCTTTCCTGTTCTAAGGCTATATTTAGTCATGTCGGTTCCAGTTCACAAAGGAACTTGGATGTCTTTAATTTCAAAGGGTTACCGAAACCTGTCCAGAGAGGTGAGTCTTGCAAATCCTACTTAGAATGGAATTGCCCCTGAGAATCCTAGTCATGATGGAATTAACCTAACAAGTAGGAATGTTGATCAATTAGTTATTATTAATTTGTATCCATTTTACAGCATATAGATGTCTTGTGACAGGCTGGCCAGCTGATGTTGCTGGGAGAGAAGAGTATCCAGCTGAAGATGGTTGTTTAGCTGGAATGATTGGAAGTGCTTAGTGAAGTACAGCCAATCCAGAGCAAGTAGTTGAGCATCTACGAACAACTGGTCGATTCAATACAGATAATAGTGGCTATTCTCATTACCCATCATGAGCCGTTTAGGTTGATTAAATGGGTCATATTCTGACCCATTTAATTGCTAAATGGGCTACATATTGTAGCCCCTATTATTTTATTAATCAGAGTATTGCTGGAAGATCTTGAAAGCTTCAGCATGAGCTTCTACTTTCATTTCTTGAGCAATAGAGGGAAGGTTCAGTCCTACATAGATAATGAAAGCTGGGCCATAATCTTCATCGTTGTCAGCCAAGCTTTGGGTGAGGTCGAATCCGTAATGTTTAGCTAGAGCAGTCCATTTATGCGCTTCAAAGGCTGAGATTTCATCATTTTTATCTGCTGCTGAGCGCGCTAATTCCTCAAGGCATTCTCGACTGCCGCCCTTAGCGGCATCAACTTTCCATTTGATGTCGTTCTTAGATAGTCCGAGAAATTCCTGAGCTTCTACACACCCTAATTCTGCTGCTTGTTGATAGTACTTATCAGCATCATTACCTCCTTGCTCTGCTAAATCGAAAGCAGCATTACCGTGGCCATTGTTAGCCGCTTTAACTAACAGTGAACGGTAAAAACTAAATTGATTAAGTGCTGCTTCGTAGTCATCAGCAAACTGCTTTTGGGAAGGTGTCAATTCGATACCCTGCTGCTGCTTCTTAAACCAATAACTATCACGTTCTGAAGAAGGCTCAATTTCGTTAAGGCATGCCAGTGAATACTGTGCGCCAGGTTGAGTAGCTGAGAGGTATTCAAGCTCTTGGAGGCTGGTTTCTTCAAGATTATCCAGCTCCCAGCGCTCATCCATAGAGGATAAGTATTCGCTGAAGCTAAGGTTTTGTTCATCAACTAATCTGGACAGTACTTGAGCAAAAGTATCTGCTTCAGAGGTGCTGTAGCCTAATTGTGCTGATCTTTCTGTCACATTGGTGACGGAAAAATCTTCGTAGTTAATGGCATACATGTTGAACATCATAAAACCTGATGCATCCATTGCAGCCTGGCTAGAATAGCCAAAATATGCAGCAATCAATTCGTAAGCATGAGAACGCTTAAGAGCAATACCGTGATTTTTAGAGTGCTTCTGGATATCGTAGCTGAAGTTTTTACGAATCATAAACTGTTCCTCATTAAACTGCATAGAGACTCAGAATTTTCATGCGTGTTTAAATAACTGAGTCAGCAGTCAATGCTGAAAAGTTCATGGGATGGAATAGATATATAAAGGCCTGTTTCTACTCACGCATAAGTAAGGTGGGCACCATTGAAACCAATTTAACTTCGCATAATGCATTAGTCAAATTTATCAGATGGGAAAGAGCTGAATCGAGTAGAATATCAAAGAGTTGAGCAGTATTTCGAAAAACAGCAGCTAAACAAGCAGTAGAACGCCTACAAAAGCTGGTCGATTCGCTCATTGATTATTGATATTTCCGACTTGTAGTGTCGATGGAAATTAAAATTATTTGTTTTGTAACTGGGTAATAGTGATTATGGAAAATCGTTTTCAGGAACAAAATACATTCTTAGGAGACAGAAAACATTTAGCTGTGCTCTTAGAATCAATTAAGCAAGGAACCAGTAAAACCTGGAATAATTGGCGGATCGAAAGTCAAGAAGTGCCCAATCTCATAGGGGTTTGTCTGCCCCGTGCGGATCTGAGTAACTATGACTTTAGTGCGACAGACTTCGATGACTCAGATCTCACTAAGGTAAACTTTACTTCTTGTGATTTGAGTGGCGCTAATTTTTACCGTGCGAATATGCGTGAGGTAAAAATGTTTCACGCGATTGCGTATGGGGCGCATTTTCGAAAAGCTATTCTCAATAATGCTAATCTTGCAGGGACTATCTTTAATGGTGCCGACTTGAAGGGAGCTATCCTTACTGGTTGTAATATTTATGGAATAGGTCGCACTGGTTGGGAAATTGAAGATGTGCAGTGTGAGTATGTATACACTGATCCGTTAGGTCGTGAGCAGTTTCCAAAAAAAGGTTTTAAGCCTGAGCAATTTGAAAAAATTTACAAATCATATCCTCTGATAGATTTAGAGTTTCATGAGAATTTTGATGCGCTTACCATCTTGATGGTCAACTATGCTTCGGTTCAACTGAACAATGAAGGCGGTAAATTTGATTTTCAGGTAAAAGAAGTTACAGCTTATGGGGGCATCCCAACGATCAAGGTATCAGTTAGGACAAAGGAACAAGTTACTGAAGGTACACAGTTGTTGAAAGAGCGAGTAAGCAATCTACAAAAACAGCTTGAAACCAGCCAGATGAACGAGGGAAAGTTGTTCGCTTTGCTTTCAGCTACCTTGAATAGTCCTCCCGTAAATCAGACTAATTTTTACGGCCAAGTAACAGGAGGTCAATTTGTAAACGGGAATAATATGGGGGTGCTGAATAGTTTTCCTTCCATGGTTACAACAAATAATTATTACCAATTGATTGAGGAAATTGACTCCTCGGATTTAACAAAAGAGGAGAAATCAATAGGAAAACAGTTGCTCGACGAAGTACGTAACAATGCATCAGCAGCAGCAAAGGAGCAAGTTGGAATCTGGGTGCGCTCATTAACTAAAAGTGCTCTTAAGCAGCTTCCCAGTCTATTGGACTTTCTAGGCCCACTCAGTTGATTTTGGTTTTATTCTGTTACTGGTCAGTCCAACAACAAGCAGTAAAGTGTCTACGATAAGCTGGTCGATTCAATTACCTTTCAGTGATATTTGGTAACTATCAGCTAACTCATAAACTATTTTTTCAAGCAGAACACGAGCTTCAGCAAGACAAGCTTTAGGGGCCAGCTCCATTAACTTCTTAGCGCGTTGGTAGTGAGAGGTTAGTTCCCTGTCATAGAGTGTCACCAGCTCTACGTCAGTCCTTTCAATCATTATTTACTCCTTATAACTAGCTGAAATTATTTCAAAAGTCTTTCAAATAAGTAATTAAATTACACCACGTCTTTTAGAGAACCTGTGAACAATGCCTTTTTTCTTCCTTACAGGCCGTATAGCCAGGGAGGTGAAAATTAAATTATTAGATTTATTAACACCTTCCTTAGCTTGTTGTTTTTTATCGATAGAAAATATGATAAAAAGAATCTATATGAACCATTACAGATTTTGAATTTGATTTTTCACCTCAAGCTTTGTTTTATTACTAAATAAGGAAGTTAAATGTCTGATGATGCTTTAGATATCTTGTTAAGAAAAATTAAGGCACTCAATGAAGGAGTAATGAATCCTAAGAGCTATTCAAATAATGACATGACCATCGATGATTGTAACCGCATGGGTTTACTATCTCTTCAATTGGGTGCAGCCTTGGATGACCTTAAAAGAAACCATGATGTGGTCAAGGCAACTGCCACTGTAAATAATATTGAGCAGGAAGTTTATCAGATCCTTGGTCTATCTAGTCAATCTTCTAGAAATTCTAGCGATTTTGATCCTGAAACTGCTTTGTGGGTCTATTGGCTAATCGCATTCTTAGCGTTGCCTATAGGGGTTGGACTTATTAAAGCTAACGTCCCAGGAGTCGGTTATGCTTCATGGTTTTCATTAATAATTGCAGCTTTTACATTTTTTATATTTATAGACACTACAAAGACTAAATTTAGGTATGGGTTAGGCCCAGCTATTTTTACTTTATTTGGATATGCGCAGATCCGAACTTTAGAATATGAAGGGCTTAATAATATTATTCCCTATGTGCTAGTTGCTATTATTCCATTATTTCTACATTTTTTTAGACATGCTCATATCTTTTGGATAGTCGTGCTGTCTTTGTTTATGAGTGGATCTTTAGATTGGATGTGGAATAAATTATTTCAGCTCCTTACGTAATAGCTGATTTCTTAACTCAGTGTTATAATTAATCAAAAAATTAACATTATTTCCACAATGATAACTGATTTTTTATTTTTTTCTTGGTTAAATTGGGTGGCTTCCTTAGTTGGCACAACCTGTTAGGTAAAAATACACGATTAGAGATAATATTTTTTTAATAGTATTGCCCTTAATCTTCGGCTGAGGCAGGCCTTAACAAGAACTCAATAATAGCTGTATAAGGCCTGTTTTCGTAAATGGTTGCTAGTTAGAAGCAGTAGAACAGTATTTGAGTTCAGCTCAATCGTAAAGTTATCTGTTTTCCTCCATAAACACTTCCTGAAGCGCTGCCTCCAGAACGCTTTGCTGACACGCTATAGGAACTATTGTCTCGTAGCTCAAATGACAATTCTCCTGTATTGGGGTCTGTAAAGCCTCGTGGTTTACCACCACAGGTGACTTCTGCTTTTATGGCTTGACCATTACTGTTTACTGTTTTAACAGTTGTATAATATGCCATGATGTTCCCTCATTTTTTTGCCTGTTATATAAAATAGTTTTGAACAGATAATTCGATTAAAATTAAAAAGTAATCTAGTGAGTTTTTGACTGTTTTTTTGTATAAAGTGACTACTCTTGAATCGATAAAAATTTAGTTGAAGAGTAATATTGAATCTTTATAAAAGAACGTCCTCCAAACGATTGGAATGCATGGTTTGACGCCAGTATCTTTTCAATATCGTCAAGTTCATTCGTCATGAAAGTATCGCTTATAATGCTTCCTACAACATGCTTACAATTCATTTAGCGAAAGTTCTTATCCCGTTGATTGACCGATTTCTGTACAATGAAGTTCATTGGTTTGAAGTTTACAGCTACCCTTATTACTACTTTCAGTAGTGCTACATTTAGAATACTTGTGATAGTAATAATAATTTGAGCTAAAGAATCAGCTTTGATATTTACGATGTTCTTGCTAATTATGATCAAAACTATCGCCAAACTATCCCATCGACTCTCTCTTTTACAAAGGCTCGACTATAATATAAGACCTATAATCTACAGAAGACCATTTTGTTTTTGCCAAGCTATTCCTTCACTGCTATAAACATCAAGTAGGCCATGTTTTTCCATGTAATTATCACATTCATCCGCTGTTTTGAAACCAGACTCTAAAATATGGAAGCCTGGATCGCTATGCCATTCCCGAAGTAGGTGATAATCAGTCTGACAAGCCCCGTAAAGAGGGTTTGGACTACCTACAGGGTTTTCTCCACATTTATAAACACACCAAATAGCCATTAAATACTTCCTTTTATTAATAAAACTTTATGCATCTCAAACTCTAAATGAAATTATTTATTTCTATATACATTTATGCCAGCTTTTGGCACATAGCCGCTTTCAAGAATTCTAAAATTAGCTACAGACCAAAAGCGAGCATAGTAAAGTAGTCGCTACTATCTAGGATAGCAATCGCTGCAATATATTGTATCGTGATCGATTGTTTTCCCTCTTTATGTGCGCAACACTAATAATTCATACTCATAAATCTAATTTTCTTTTAAATGTTTAATAATCACAGTCACTACAATCAGTAGGCATAGTCATAGATAGAGTGCGATGTAGATCACATGCCGCTCCTGTTTTTAGATTAATAATTAATGCATGATCTACAGTATTTACAAAGCCACTATGTGGGTCTTCTGACTTATGAATAATTCTATAGTCTTCTACATTGATGTTGTCATTGATGAGGCCCATGACAGTATTTCGGTGGGAGCAGCCCTGGCATATAGACATAGTTAATTCCTTCCATTGAAATGAAAACTATTTTAACCATGATTTGAATGAATCATTGCATATGCAAAATTTCAGAACATGAAGCCTGTCAGTGAGAGTTATCAGGCTAATAATTAATAAACCAAGAATTGAAAACCAAGTCAACCACTTTGTTATGGAAGATGCTTTGTATGAAATAGCCTCGATGAAGCTTAAACAAGGCGATGCCTGGCCACACGACAATATTGAACTTCAGGCATTTACTGGAAAGTCATAATGTAGCCTGCCACCTATTTAAGACGTAAACAGTTGGCTGACGTAAGTAGGAATAATCGTCAAGGGAGGTGCATTGATGGATGCCACTAACATTGAGAACTCCAAGCTCTACAAAGAATATGCCTGGTGGACGTGATTCAGAAATGCATCAACTCATGAAAAGTAACCAGTGGCATTTTGGAATGAAAACGCACATTGGTGTTGATGCTAAAATCGGTTAAACACATAGTGGTTTTACCCCGATTCCACAGACAGTCAGTTAAGAGTAGATAAGGGTAAAATGAAATGGCTGGTGAGTGCCAAAATAACTGGTGGCGATTCACTGGTCGATAGAGTTTAGGCCACTATAGGGCATAAGGAAATAGTATGTTGTTTGTGAAAAGGATATTTCATCCTGTGGGGCAAGGTGGGTTCTTCACTGAAGAACTGAGATATCACACTGCGCATAAAAAAAACAGTAAAAAACGCACTAGAGAAGTGTTTAGAGTAGCCTATGACTGCGGCTCGGTAACTTCTAAAGTAGCTCTGGAAAAACAGATCAATACGTTCGAGAATAAGATATTCGACGTTCTCTTCATCTCACATTTCGATACAGATCACATCAATGGTCTGAAATACCTTCTAACAAAGTGCGTTGTTGAAAAAGTTGTTCTTCCAGCAATAGGTCATGATGAGCAAATCAGACTAGCGGTCATGTATAGTAATAATAAAGAATTCTCGAGCTTCTGTGCTGACCCTGCTGGATATATCCGCCGTGCAAGCAGGAACGGTGAAGGTACAAAAATAATATTTGTTAAGCCATACACAGGTGAGGGGTCTGGAGAAGAGCTAGATCTAGATGAGGAACCATCTAGCTCAATAACTACCATTGATAGTGGCCGAATAATAAAGAAAAAAAACCTCTCGCTGCCTTGGGTATATATTCCATTTAACTTTGAGGGTGAAAATCGCGCAGCCGAAGTTGCTAAAACTCTTGGTTCGATGGGAGTATCAATAAAAACGGGACAAGATTTAAAGAACTACTTGGATGATCCTAACCCTAAAGTCAAA
This sequence comes from Amphritea balenae, assembly GCF_003858655.1. GTDB lineage: Bacteria > Pseudomonadota > Gammaproteobacteria > Pseudomonadales > Balneatricaceae > Amphritea > Amphritea balenae. Next base: position 127,752 of record NZ_RQXV01000008.1, on the reverse strand, counting down.
GATGACATTATAAAAGCATTCAAAAAAATCAAAGGAGGCCCAAACACAAACTCACTAACCCTTTATTCAGGGCCTGACCTTGACGAACAAAGACAGATCTGTTGGCTGGTAAATATTGAAAGTAAAAATTTCTTTCATTCTTGTAGTAGGAATCCTGCATGTATTTATTTAGGTGATTATGATGCAGGGGGTGGGCGCAAGTGGAGGCAACTTTATGAGAACTTCGAGTCATATTGGCATTACGTAGGTACTATTCAGATTCCTCATCATGGTGCAAAGAAAAACTTTAATGAGAAATTATGTGATAACACCTCTATGTTCTGCGTTATTGCTAGTGGGTTAGACAACCGATACAAGCATCCTCATCCAGATACTCTTAAATCAATACTGAACTCCAAAGGTATGCCGATTTTAGTTAACGAAAGTGATCATTCAATCTGCCATTTTGAGATTAGAAGTTGGGTTAGACAGAAATGATCGATATGTGTAACTCTGACTCTATGGAAATCCATCTCAAAAGATCACCCCATAGATATAGGTGTCACTACCTCGCCCACGTATATTAATTGACGTAGCGATATTTAAGGATAATTGGCCAAACGGTAGCAATTATGAAAAACAAGTATGGTTTATCACGAAATATCCCTTCATCAATAAAGAGAGCTGTACGAAAACGATGTGGTTTCGGTTGCATTATATGTGGGAATGCAGTTGTTCACTATGAACACTTTAATCCTGAATTTGAATTTGCTGAAAAGCATAAAGAATCAGGAATTGAATCGACCAGTCTATCGTAGAGGTTTTATACTTGTCATTCTGAGTCTTGAATGATTTCAAAAGGAAGAGTTCGATCAGTGTCTTTAAATTCAATTGATGTCTTCCCAAACATTGGTATTGCAGGCCAGTTTTTAAAAGCCCAAATTTCGGGAGCATAAATTTCATCAGCAGGCCAGTCCAAATCTAATACTTGGAAGGACTTTGCTTTGCCAATTCCAATTCCAGTAATAACGTCATTGTCGTTCAATACGTATGTAAAATTACATTTTATATTTGCGATTTTGGGCTGATTGTTTATCTTGAAAACTATTGGGACAGTTCCAGTGCTATGTACTTTTTTAAGAGAATTTGATTGAGATTCTGGCTCAAGTGTAAACTCGGGAAATAGATTTTGTTCTTTTTTTACGAGAGATGATAAAAGTGCATAAGAATAATAGTTTTCAGGGCTGTTAAGCTCTGATAGGTAAAGATCATGAAACCATTCAGGTGATATTATAAATGCATCAATTACTTCTTTTAATACAAGTAAAAGTGAATTTAATTCCTCCCATTTTTTTATTTTTTGTATCATTAAGTGGTCGTTTAAGCATAGTGATGAAGATGATTTGTAAGATCCAAAAAGGTTGACATCGCTTTGGCAGCTAAACAAAGGAAATGAGGAATCAGATACAGTAAAGCTTGATGAGTGTGTATGTTTTCCATCTTGAGTGGTTTCGCAAGGCCCGAATCGAAAAGTAAGACCACACTTCATTCTATATTCGATAAATTTACTATGAGGGTATGTTATTGCTTTTGTTTTTTGCTCCCCAAAAGATATTGTACTATCCGAGCCTACCGCTCCATAGAGATGAAGTGAATTGAAGTCAGGATAGTATTGCTTAAGGATATCAAGTACATTTTTGTTGATGATATCATTTATTTCATCTTTTCTTGGGGCTCCGAATAGGTGGTTTGGGTTGACTATTTTTGTTAGGAAGGGGGATTCAATATTTAATTGTGTTTGACCACTGTCTTCTGAAACAGATAGCTTGGTTCCTGGCGCATACTTACGTATTAGTGAGTTTATGATGTGGCTTCTAAGGGTTAATGAAAAGCCTGGTTGTGTATGTGATTTTGAATTGGTGATAAACTCAGACTCATCATTCAGATCTGTGTAGAAATTTAAGCTTAGCGTTTTACTATCAGAATTGAGAAAGTCTAAGTATTTATTTACAAGATTTTTGTCCAAGAATAAATGTCTTACATCTTTTTTATCTATGTCTACTCCTAATAAACAAACAGGAATGTTTGAATATAAATGAAGTATAATGTCACTTTTATCTAACGTAACGTATTTGTATTTATTTTTCGAAGTTGTACTTTTGCATTGGACAACGAAAAATGCACCAGTTGCAATCTGTTGATCGCCATTATTTGTAAATTGTTGGAATGTGAAGTCAAATCCGTAATCATTCTCAAATTTATTTGCCGAGTGCATATTCATTGGAGCCCAATACCTAACTAGCCCCTCCCCAGCTTCTCCTATTTTTTGAGGTTTGGATTTGACTTTTGACATCGTACACGGCCTTTTCTGTTACGAAATAAAAAAGAGATTAATTAACAAGTTATTTCTAATTAAGTGTATCATTTTACCTGAATAGACTTCTATCTCGTTGATATGGATTAGGCTGCTTTGATTCTAATCCAGAAGAGGGATGTGTCTTCTAGAAACTGGGCTATAGGTTTTGAGTAGGTATTTCATATTGGTTTTACCCCGATTCCACGGACAGCCAGTGAAGAGTAGGTTGGGGTAAGATGGAATGCCTGGTGAGTTTCTAAAGAGCTGGTGGTTATTTATCTTCATTGACAAGTCGTTGTCGTTTTAGCTCCAGATAAACTTCAAGCTCTATATCCGAAGTCCCTGGATCTGACTTTGCAACAGGATCTATAGGCTTGTGCCTGTACTCAGCGATAATACTTTCAATTGATTTAGTACGGTGATACTTAGGGGGCCTTTACTCTCTTTCCTGTCGAGCTTCAGACATCTCTTTAAAGTCTTCACGACTTCGACAGATGCGAGAGAGATGTGTAAGTCCGCCGTCAACGGATAATTTACCGCAGGAGCAACTGACCAAGTCGTGATCTGATTTGCTTTCGATTATATCTCCACAGAGTAAGCATTTTGCCTTGTTACGAGTAATTATCATCACCTAACCTCAGTTAATCTTCATCTGCCTACGCATCGATCTAAAAAAACTGGTCATCGATTGTGACTCGCCCCTCAGCTTTGAGTAGCCCCTAACATAGTGAGATGGTAAGCCATATTTAAATTCTAATATAGGAGAAGCATGTGCTTCTACATTTCAAATCCTGATCAGTGTGATGCTCTAGATTTAGCTATCGATTTCGAGCAAAGCTCTCGCAGGCATTTGATAAGAAAATCGAGAGCGCTTCTTCGTCAATCCAAACCATTGATAGGTCATATGAGCCCTTAGGACGGAACGCTGGAGTTTTCCCTGTCAGAGAAGAAGCTACGATATCTGCATATAGGACTCTGTGATGTCTTAAACGTTGGTCTCTGTTCTGTAAAACAGTATACCCATCTGGACACTCATCTTTTTCAGGGATTAAACAGAGCAGCGATGGCAGATCACGAAGATCAAAGAATTGATCGCGTGCAGTTCGTTTGTCATTTATGGGTTTTATGAGGCCCGTCTTTATCAAGCTGTCCATGCTTCCTTTTGGCAGTCCTAGTGAAGCAATGACTTCTTGTCTACGAGCTTGGAAATACAAGTCAGACTCGACTTTGACATGCTTCAAGCGAGCAGGACGTATCCCGCTCATAGCGCTTGTTTTACCTTCATATTGATGTAGACGTGGAACTTCTGCCAAAGGAGCAAAGTGGAGTGAACTCTCATGTATTGGCCAGTGTTCACGTAGTTCTTTACGAAACTTTATAATCGGCCATAAAAGAGTTTGAATCCCTAGAAGTCTTAGTTCTGAACGCTTTTTTATGCAACCAATAATCCAGACGTTTAGTGGTATTTGTTGGGTGAGGAGCCCGTGTGCATTAGATAACATTTCTGCCAAATTTCGTTGTTCTGTTGGCCAATAGCTAAGTTTGTCATGAATTGGATCATAGGGACGTGATAATGCTCTCAAAGCCAGGCAGAGGTCCTGAATATAGCTTTCAAGGCCAATGCCAGATGATAGCTTTTCTTGAAACTTTCGTTGATGTTCTGGTAGTTGTGGGAGCTGTTCTGGCTTCCAGTCAGTACCGCATTTAGGACACCCAAAGAAGAGACTGGAGTGCCAATTGAATGATTCTCCACAGGAGGGGCAGCTATCCCAAAGAGGGTGATCATGTTGCTCACAATGGCTGACTACAGCGAGTGACCAATGCCAATGAAAGCCTGTGTTATTCACGCACAAAGGGCATAGCCTTGGAAAGCGAGTTCTCAGGTCTTGAATTGCCCTGGTTTCTTCATAGAGCCATGAATGGTTCATGTTTTCAGCAAAGTGATTGTATAGCTCCTGCGGTTGCATACGAGTGCAAGGAGCTATTTTTTCACAAAGCTGCTTAAGTTTGGTCTGGTTATCGATTAGATAGCTGCTCGATAATCCAATGTGGTTGAGTAAATGCCTAATCTCTTGCCAGCCATTGCGAGCAGTAACTCGGAGTAAGTAGCCTTCGATACTCTCGTTCTCCAGGGGACGTGGACGAACAGGTAATTCTTGTAAGCTCATTTTTTCACCTTATCAGCATGGATTACCAGAAGATCATTGGCTGTATAGGACGGATCGAAAGGGTTAGGAAGGACTGCTCTACGCCTCAATGCTTTCTGGTAGCCCTTACTGAAATCAGCCATCGATAAAGGGCTGGATAAGTCAGCGTATTGCAGCGTTTCTGAGACGATTCTTGAAATACGGCGTGGAATGCCTGAAGACGCAATATAGAAGCGTTTCAGCATCTCCTCATCAGTAAGGTCAATACATTCGATAGGGATAGATTTGGCTATGCTTCCCATATAATCGCGGAAGTGATCGTGCTGTGCATTCTTAGCTGCTAGTGAAAAGTAGTGGAGATATTGAACAGCATTTAATCGATCAGCCAGCTCTTCATTGCTAAGAATGACCTTCTCTGAATCCATTGTTCCTGACAGTATCAAAGGGATCTTTGTTTGGTTCATCAGAGATTTAAAGAAATCACAGATGCCAACAGTAGAGTTACCTGCGTTTTTAGGAAGTAAATTGTTGATCTCATCAAAGATAATCAGCTCTACACCAAGTTCCCAGAGAAGTTGCTTCAACTCAATTAATTGAACCTGTTCTGTGCCTGACATCCAGCGAGGACTGTTTAACAAGCGCAGCATCTGAGTGGTCAATTTCTTGGTAGTTGCTTTATGTGGTACTTCCACATAAAAAACTCTTAGACGATCAGACTCGTCGTTGCCTTCAACGAAGTTTTTTCGGATAAAGTATTTAAGGAGGGTAGATTTTCCACTTCCCGTATTTCCTAAAAGAACAGCTCCCTCAGGTTCAGCGCCACCTATAATGCTGGTAACCAGCCCTGGTGGGCTGGATAAAGGCTGATATGAACCTTGAACCTGTTCAATGACTTGATAAGCCTGCTTGAACAAAGGGTGTTTGATGATTTTTGATTCAAACTCCAGAGTTTCAGGCTTTCGATTATTCACATTATTCATCAACATCGGTTCCTTCAAACTCGTTAATCTCATCCAGATCTGCAGCTGATGAATAGGAATCTGTTTGCTCAGGCTCGGCAGCTTTCTTTTCAAAGCTTGGTGCCGAATCTGTTTTCGAATGCGCATCGAAAATATTCCGTTGTTTGGTTATTTCAGCAGTATTCAATGGCTGTGATTTTTTCTTGGAATCCAGCTCTTCGAGGTTAGAGTTCAGAAGGGCGCGGGCTTGGGCAACCAATGGATGATCGAAACCAAAGGGTTGGTCTGCCCCTAAGATACGGTCTTCCTGGGTCTCTTTAAATTGATCAGCGTTTAAACTGGTAATTTTGGCTTTTGCCAAGATGAGTTCGCCTGTCAGAGGATTTTTCACCCAGGCTTGGTCGGGTTCAAGTTCAGTAAAGATACATTCCACTTTAGGGTTCTCAGCTCCTTTCGGAGTAAGTACGTCATAGAGTCTCTTTAACGATCTAGAATTATAAAAGGTGTTGCCGAATTGAACTCCTTGATGGCCTTGGATGGTTCTTTTCTGCGGAGTTATATTTTGACGAACTAAGCGACCTATATCATGTACTTTAAGTTGAGTAGTTGAACTGTCTAATGTCTCATCCCAGACTTTTTGAGGTGACTTACCTAGTAAGCCTTTGTGAGGATTTTGGTGATAGCCAGTGACAATGTAATTAGCCAGCAGAGATTCGAACTGTTTAACCGTTAGACAGGCGTGTTTCTGAATCGGATGGTCGTACTGTTTCGCATTCTTTAGTTTGCCCATGTAACCAGGCAGAATAGATAAGAATTGGGTACGCAATGTCCCGAAAAAGCGTTCGATATACGGTTTTCGATAACCTGCGCCTGCTTCAGCGATATGTTGATCACCACCTGAGGCACTAATAAATCCACCGATTTCGTGTGATGCATAGGGACCACCTGCATCAGTGATGTAATTCTCACCGTTACCGTACATGTTCCAATGATATTGGCCGTTAACAAAGCTCATGGTTGGTTTTGGTGATAGTGAGTGAATCAGATTTTGCAAAATGCCAACTTTGTTTTCACCTTGCTGGCGCTTTTGACCAAATTTTTTCTTTTCTTGTAGGTGATAGCCCAAGATGCTGCGTGAATAGCAATCGATCATGGCATACAGAATGACCTGAGTGATTATTTCTCCTTGCTCATCAATCAAGCCAATATTGATATGTACGGCATCCATCTCAACCCGCTCCAAGATGCGAGATGTAATAAGACTACGGTATACAATGCGGGAGTCATTGCGCGAAACTTTTTTACCTTCGCGTGCTGCAAGTACCTCAATTCGATTGAGTTTTCTTACATGCTCATAGAAGGTTGAGCGAGAGAAACACTTAACTTTCCCTTCGAGTTGCTTTGCGCGTTTTTTGTATTCCTCCCAGCATTGTGCGGCAGATTCTCCACCCAGGCATAAAAACCTGTCATCGATGATTTCTACAAAGAGAGTATATGCCGCATCATGAAAGCGTTGCGGGCTTTTGCGGGGCAATTGTTGAAGGTTGCCATACTCGTTTAGCTTTTTTACAGCGCGTATAAGCGTTGAAACTGAAGGTGGATGGGTGTCACCAAGCTCGCGTTTTACTTCATTAATGACTCTCTTTGCTATTCTACGAGAGGCTTTATGTTGCTGTTGATTCATACGATGAACGTACTGCAGCATCATATCTTGCTTAAGGCGTTGTTCGTCGGATTGGTTAGCTGCTTCAGGTAGTTCATCAGGCACTTCAAATGGGAATGTAAGATTGCCACGAGTAAATGCGAAATTTAACCGCGCAAGTGGGATGAACTTAGGCTTCTCTCCTCCGTCTACTTGCACAACTGCAATAAGATCATTGGCTGCAGGGCTTAAAAGTACGTCTTTCCCGTAAAGGGAGGCTTTGGTCAGTGGTTGGGTCAGTTGGCTTAACATAGTCAATTCCTCTAGTTCTTTGTTTTAAAGGTTAAATACAGGGGTATTTGCAGCAGGCGCATTGGTATCAATGTGCTGCATGTCGAAATCAGTCGTGAGATCGAGATGTAAATTGCTTTCGTGTACATCTGTGAGTTCGGATAGATTTCTTTCTATTCGCGCTAGAATGCGTTGTTGGTGAAGCTTACGGTTTGATTGTTGCTTCGGGCTTGTGGTTTTCATTGTGTCCACTCCAATTGTGTTGAGTTTGAGATGAGAGGTGTTAGATCTGTGATGGCGATATTGTGAGCAATGGCTTGATATGCCGTACTCATCCACGCATCACTTCGCGCTGGATGCACGCGAACCTCTTCAAGAGTCATACCGTTAGGGAAGTGAGCTTTCAGCTCTTGGAGAACAGCTATATCTATTTCGAATCGGAGAAAGCGATATAGATTGCTGTAGTTGCTGGTGAGATAGCGGTTACGGATATCGTGCTCAGTTAATACAAGAAACGTGGTGTTTTGCTCAGCGTATATCTCTTGTAAACGAGCATGTTTAGCCAAAATGATTGGCTTTAGAGTATATCGCTCAGGTTTAACCTCTATAGCAGTTAAACCCATCTGAGCGTGTTCCATAAGCGTGTCAGGTGTATACCTTCGACGTCTGGTTTCACCAGGAAGGGAGTAATAGATTGAATCGATCTGACATCGGTAAGAAATGACCTGTGGATCAAACTCACAACGGAGCGCAAACTCACGCTCGAGACCACTTTCCATAAAGTAGATCGTCTGGTTTTTGTGGGACCAGAACTGTCGGGTTGGGCGAATAGGACTATGTTTAGCAATCAGTCGCATATCAAACTCCGCGCAGCAAAAAGCCGCGAATTGACGAGCAAAACTGATCTGAACCCACACGTAGAGACAAAACTCCTCGTATCGTCACGCAATAGGCGTAACGAGAGAATTCAGATCAATCGTGTCTGGTTTATTTAGTTGTTTTTAGGGTGCAGAGAAGCCGCGTATACAAACACTTAAAACGGTGCCGTGTATAACGCTCAACTAAATAGCTCGTCGACTTCAGATAGACCAAAGCCAGAGTGTTTCGGAGCGCATGCATGAGACTGATGTCAGCGTCATGACGTGCGAACAAAGCATCGGTGAAGACGCATTGCTTATGTTGTGTAGCAGTACTAGGATTTACTGCTGGGACGTACATCAGACAAGAAAGTAATTCTTGCTGACAGGTTAGGTTAATGTTCTTCATGGGATTCCCCATTGCTCTTAGGTGCGCTTGGCACAATTCTCAGCTTATAAATAATCTCCTTAGGTGTGTTCGTTTATTCGACTTGAGCCAATAATAGGGCTGAGGAGGGTGCTCGTCAACTATCAAGAAGCACTCCTAAATTGATGAAAGCTATATATTTTTTTCAAAATAAAGGGGTGGTTTTATCTGATTTAGCGTGAGACTTTTTTCTCAAAAAACCAAGCCACGTAGCTTGTAAAAAAATCAACCCCTTTTTATCAAAAAAAGTAAATCATTTGTTTTTTATAACTGAAATATAGGGTTTTCCGTTTTTTATGCAATATTGGAATAAAAATAATGTAATTAATTTAGGGCTCAATTTATCAATTAAGTCAGATTGTGCAAAAAACGATCAGAAATATTGTTCTAGATGTCAGTGTGTTTCGAAATTTTATAATCCAAGTTTTTGGTTACTGGCAGTTCGATTGAATATCACAAAAGACCTACCTGTGTTCCAGTTATCTATGAGTTAAACCTTAACTTTATCGAATGAAGATAGAGTTTGGTGTCTCATATTAAAAATTAAATAAAGCTTTATTTATTAGTATGTTAGCGTTCACAAACTTGAAGAATCCTCTCTATGCAATGTGACGATTTGTGCTTCAATTCTTATATGGCAAACGAACTGAGAAGCGACATGACAGAATTAAGATTTGATGGACACGAACGAAGAGCATATAGGTTGGTACTCAATCACTGTCCTCCTGAGCTTGATTCCCAGAAAGAGCTCGAGTTTACGAAGCTAATTGTCACCGCACTGTTGCTTGGAATCGATGAGGAATGGGTTGCCTCTCAACTAGAGAGAGGTTGTGTGGATGTGATTGCGGCCCGAGTAAGGCAATCGATCCACTAAGGAGTAGAAGATGAGAGAACTGACACTCGCAGAGGAAAAGCGCCTGCTCAGAGTATCACGCAATATTGCGAAAGAACTTGGTATTGATGATCTGATTTTTGAACGATTGGTTTGGACTGATGGCTCTGGACCTGCATTGAACAAGGCTGCTATTCAACAGTTGAAGAGCTTGATCAAGATATACGAGTCACTACATACACTCTTCAGTGACAGAACTCAGGCTAACGGCTGGTTACACAAGCCCAATGGGCGCTTCGACAACAAAACAGCACTAGACGTTATTTATTCTGATCCAGGGACACAGTTAAAAGTTGTTGCTGACTATCTTGTGTATCAGTGCACGTAAGGAGGTGACTATGATTAAACCCCTGAGGTTGGATAGGATTGATGATGTTGGTATGAGTGAAGAATTTCATGTGCAGCTGAATTGCATAGGAAAAGCCTCTGATTGGGGAGCATTCAGAGATGGATTCTGTTTGCCAGGTACAAAGCTAGACCATGAGTCGAAGCAGGGACTAGGCAGGTTGTTTTGTCAATTGAACGGAATAACGCTGATATCTGGAAATGAAGTTTGGTTAGCTAGGATTCCTAAGCGATCTGGCTATGTAGCGCGCTACGTTGATCTTCAAACTGTTCTTAAAAGCCTAAACCTAGAAGATGAGTGGAATGACTTCTTTCTGGGTAGTACTTATTGCTTGCTCGATGAATGCGGAGGTGTTGATGTCAACAACTTGGCAATTTACTGGGGAGATGCAATTTGCTTCTTTGAACCACGAAATTTAGTCTGTAAATCTCTCCTATGTTCTAACCAGGCAGCCTCTGTTTTTCTAGATAATGTTGCGGCCAATGTCTCTCTATCAGGATTTGATATTTCTAAAGAGATATCCGAGCTGGCATCATTAGCCGCTAACGGAATTATATCGACTGAAGAGGCGTTGGAACGCCTAAAAAACCTTGAAGATTAGTCTCACAAAACATAAAGATTTTCTGAAGTTGAATAGGATTCAATTTGCCCCCTGCTTTTGGTAAGCACAGATTGGCAGGTTGCGATTAGACTAATAGTCAAATTACTGATAATAAAGGTATATTCTTAAAAAAACTGACACTGGGATTGTGGTCAGTCTTAGCACATGGATATTAGTGTCGTTGTCTTCGTGCCCACTTCTCTTGCTATGTACGTTAATTCGCATACTAGATAACTCATTCCCAGACGGTCTATGCATATGAAGGGATATCTACCTTGGCATATTGGTCTAATTTTGAGCGTGAATCCTTATTTCAGATTGTCTGTCAGAACTTAGATGGCTTGAGAGCTTGTGGTAAGGAGATTGATCTCCATTCTCCTGTTCTGACTAAAATTCATAAAGAGTTTGCATCTTCTGAACCTAGGAACTTCGAAAGAGATGAAGCTGCAATTCTTTATCAAATGGCAAAAATGGGATTTTTATTCCACCACCAATACAGTCATAAGACGAGGAAATTTGGTGTAAAGCGTGTTACAGAAACTGAAATCTCACGTTTGACAGTCAATCCAAAGTTTCCAGTTATACCCTTGGACGAGAAACAACGCCTTTTAGATTCATTCCGAAAATATGCCGAAGAAGGTCTCTGTATTGACGAAGTCATTCGTCTTGCTAGTAGCCATGAATACCCTTTTTCTTTGGTTAAGAAGCTTGCTATTGATTCAGGCTTACTAAGAGTTGCACATGATGGAGAGTTCAAAATGGATTTTGAGAGCACTGATATTGATCAGCTGGCTAACAAGCAAATTCCTGAAGATGAAAAGAAGGATATAAACAAAGCCAGAGAGAAACTCGGCAAATTGTACGATTCATACTTCAAGTTGAATCCCTCTGTTACCTATTCCAATGATGGTACAGGAACAGGGAAATCATACAGTGTAATAGCTCAGTATATAGAGAAGACCGATCCCTCAAAGATCGAAGATGGGCATCGAAATCTGATTTTTATCACTCCTCTTAAGGCTCAGATAGATATTGATCCTGGGCTTATAGAGGACGCTCAGAACAAGAAAATTCCAATTCTTAGTTTTCTTGCACGTCCCGATATGTCGGGGTTGGATTTTAAAAATTGGGTTACGGGTGAAGAAAATAATGACATTTTTGCTCGTTGGATTGCTTTCTTTAATGGGAAAAAAAAAGGGGCTTCCAGTATTCAAAAGCTGATTGGCAGTTTTAAGTACCAAGTTAATAATGCCCAGTATCTGAAAAGCCAAATAGAGAGGTTAGAGAAAAATGGGGCGGTTGAAGACTTAAAGGAGGCTAAGGAGAGCTTCAAGAAAAATGCCAATATCATGGTCAAGACGCTATCAGCTGTTGCCAAAGAAATTCTTAACATCAAAGCTGATAAGAGCAAACGGTTAACATCGGAAAAGATCTTCAAAGAGGCAACGCTCAAGAAGGGTAAACCAGATAACGTGGCTGCCTATTATGCTGAAATTTTAGACTTTGTACTGCCATTTGAACGGGCTAAGTATACTCCTTGTATTCTCTTAGCAACCTCCAGCAAATTTGACTACAACATCCATCTTGCTGTGAATAACGATGATGGTGAGGTCGGCATCACATCAATGCCTTTTGATTACATCTTGGGTCAAAAGAAGAGGTATGAGGAAGAGATGCTTGCAGATATGAACGGTAAAGCGTTCGAACAGCAGGTAGATTTTCTTAAGCATAACTACTTTGTGTTAGATCATGACAACTACTTCAGAAAGCATAAGATTGATTTCACTCTAATCGTTGATGAAGAGCATGTAGCGTATGAGCTCTTCTTCAATAGCTGTAACAAGCAACTATTTGATACCAATTTCAAAATTGACCATATTCTCTCAGCTGTCTACAGGATTGTATCCACTATCAAAGGCACCACACAAAGTACTGATGAAATAACTTTTTATGACACAAAAAAGAAATTTATAGCAGATCTAGAGGACACATTCGGTTCAAAGTGTAATGTTGAATCTGATAATACGTTGATAGAAATTCTCAGTCTGTTCAGGAGTAGCGTTGAGCATATCTTTATTGATAGTTCAGAAGTTGAGCAGGTTATCCAGATTTGTAAAAACGTATTTAGCCTGACTCCAAAGAGGTTTTTCAATCAGGAGGCCTTAAAGAAGATACGTTTAAGATCACTTTATAACGATACTGTTTGCCAGATCTACTATGAGAAAGAAGTGACTGATCCTAATCCAACCATGTATGACATCATGCAGGTGATTATTTGCTGCTTCTATGCATGCTCCAGGATCAAGGATGAGCACTTTGAGTCGATGATCAGTGATGGTAATGAGTACAACCAGAATTCACCTCTCAAACAGTTCATTACTAAAGCAAAGAGATCAAAGGTTAGTTTGTCATCTCTCTTTGATAGGGTTGATGATGATAGTCTCTACATTGATGAATTCTTTACTTATTTTACGCCTAAGATTGTTTTCTCAATCTTTAAAGTGGAGTCCCTTCCATATCAAGCCCCAGAGCTTAAGGACAAGATCTTCGTTAATTTTAGGCTAGATCTTTTTGAAGAACTCCCTGAAGTAACCTTGCATAGAATTTTGTATGGGACTCGAAACTCGGTGATCTGCCTTAGTGCAACCAGCGGTTTCAGTGATATATATAACGGTAACTATGCTCGTAAGCCTATGGAGCTATTTGGAACTGATACGCGAAACAACCTGGGGTATCAAGTTGAATCAAGAACTTCATCAGATATTGAAAGACTGGTTGAAGTGCGTAAGAAGAGAGAACTCTATAGGAAGATTGAAATCTCTTCTTTTGAGGATTCGGATAAGGATGTCATAAACAGCAATCGAGAAGATAGGAGTTTTAAAAGGATATTCAAAGCGTTACATACGCCGCTAAAGAAACATCTTGCAAGCAAGAATAAGTACCATCTGAAAGAGCTCGCAAGGGTTCTGGAATCCGTTTTGTTAGCTGCATATGAAGGTAAGAATACACTTACTCTCTCTCTGACGAATAACTTTTCGAAGGCATTTAGAGCCTACCTCAAGACACCTGCTGCTGCCAATTTAGCTTTCATGAATGTCATCGATGAAGGAAGTCAGAAAGTCATAGAACTCACACCATTTAAAGATCGGTCCACTATCAGGCTCGTATTGTTTGATGCAGAGTTACCTAAAACAGGGAAGATGGACAAATGGTTGGAGATTGATAGTCAAAACTTGAAGATTGCTTTCGTTTCTTCGTATAAGAGTGCGGGGACAGGACTAAATCTCTTTGTGCGTTATACAGATACTGATATTACTGAGGACTTCGAAAGGCTAATACTGGCAAATGGCCCATTTTACTCCGCCATAAAAACTGATTCAGGTTTGAATAGCATTTCGAATTATGTACTGCTTCTCAAGCATTACGCGAGCTCAGGAAAACTGATCCAGCTTAGAGAGTTCGATGTGAATCTGACGACAGGTGATAATTACAAGATACTTATGAATGAGCATCGTATGGCTGTTCTGAGTCAGATAATGCAGGCTGTAGGTCGTGTTGAGAGAAGGGATACAAAGCTAAATACGGAGATATACCTCCCTGAAGACCTCATTGAAGATATCGCCATCCAGTTTCAACAGCTAAAAAAACCTGGCAATGAACTCAGTATCGAAAGTATGTCACTGCTTAATCATGAACTCATGGCTTTTTGTATGGACTTCATCAAACAAAGGTCTTTTGAGGGTGATGAGAAACGAGAGCAGTTCGAGGCGCATATAAGAAAGCAAGCGCGCTCTATAGATGACTACTTTAAGAATGACTTTAAAACGCGTAGGTTAAATGATGCTCGAACTGCAGCAGATCTGACTGCAGTTGATCTGAATGAGGCTTTCAGAAGTATTGATTGTGTTGTTGACCCCAAAGCATATGTGAAGCGATTGCTTGATTTACCTGAGGTGCAGGAAGATAACTATCTGCGCTCAATTATAAATGCTCTCTACATTAAGCCTGAAGATACTGAAGAAAATATTGTTATTTGCAGAACGAGCAAAGGCCACAATCACCTTTCAGATATGAAAGGTGGAAATGTCGTATACAGACCTTATGAATCAATTGTTCCGAGCTATCACAAAGCTTCAAGGAATGAAGATGGCACTGCATTAGGTATATTAGGTGAGCTGCGAGTTCTAAGTAACACTGAGAGCCAAGAATTGCTTCCGAACCCCGCAGTTATACCTCTCTTTAAAGGTAATGTAGGGGAGTATATCTTCCAGAAATGTCTGGATGGTCTAGAGGTAAAGCCTCTTACAGTTGAAGAGAGTTTTAAGCAGATAGGATCGTTTTCATACGAACTTTTTGATTTCTATATCAAATCTGAAGGCAGAATGTTGTGTATTGATGTGAAAAGCTGGTCGAGTGGATTTGACCAGGAAAAAAACTCCAATGAAACATTCGCTAAGTCCAAGAAAAAGATGGAACAAATCTCTCAGGTATTGAAGCCTGCAGGTATCACTCCAGTCTTCATATATGTGAATGCTCACTATGATGAAAATGAGCTGTTTATCAGAAGAGAAAATCATGATGGAGGTACGCAGTATTTCTTGAATCTATTCAAAATAGTGCACCGTTACTATGACAAGAAGTCTAGAGATGGTCAGAAGACCAAAGACTCTGTGGCAAAGCAGATGATAAACATCAACCGAACTCTTAAAGAACTATTGAAAGGATAATGCATCGATGAATAGCATTTTTAAGCCAGTTGAGGGATCACCCGTAGCACGTACTAATATGCTGAGTGTTAGTGATTCAATTGATGATGTAATTCATCGGCTGGTAGAGTTTGATAGGCCGTTAGGAAAGGTGTGTTTCGGTATATTGGTCTGTCAAAGAGAGTCTGGTGAAGGGAATGAAAAGTACTTTAGACGTTTTGATCGTGCAATAAAGCAATATATCCGTACCGAGCTCGGACTAGATTCTAAGACTGAGGTGAAGTATTCACGTGGGAGAATAACCCAATCAAAAGCAGTTTTTTTCTACCTTGGGAATAAGCCCACTAATACGGATGGCCTACTTGTTGAGCTTGAAGAGAATAGTATATCTGTGCAAAAAGCAGTCCAGGTGCTTCTATCGTTACTGATAAAGCTCGATTACCTAGAAGAAGCTGCTGAAATTTATGATATACAGCCAGCGCTGTATAACGATGAGATGTTTGTTGGAGCATTCATTCGAGATACGAAATCTGATGGTAATGTCATTATCGAAGCGCTCAGCTATGAGATCTATTATTCAGATTTTGATGAGATCTCTCTTTCTCTTCATCGAGAAGTTTTTGATTGCTCTCTTGTAGATACTTTCGTAGCTGAAGGTGAGCACGGAGCGATAGTCTTTCGTTCTAAGAAGAGCATGTTTAGGGTCAATGAACGCTTAAATGCCACAAAAGAGTCGCAGCGTGTTTATATGGGGTTGACTCTGAAGGCACGTGAGGATGAAGAGAAAAAGCTACTCTCGCGTTATGACAACTCAGTCAATTATCATCAAATAGATATTCAAAACAAGATAATTAGTATCTTCTCAGAAGCTGGTATTAATCACGAACCCGTGGTGTTCTGTGCGGATCATGTCTGTGAAGAGTTTGTTAACCCTGACCAGTCATATAGCGATGAGTTGGTGATTATAGATTGCCTAAGCTGTTATGAAACAGATGAAATCAAAAGCTCATTTCATGACCATCTTCTGACAGAGTTTAACGCTTCATCAGTTATCCCTCTGCATGATGCGCCAAGCATGGCGGCAATCGAAAGAAACGATAAGAACTATTTGGTGGTGAATCAACTGAATAGGTCAAAGGGTACGAGTATTCGTATACAGAGTGAAGGCAAAGAACTGAAGTCATTCTCTAAAGCACTTGCTAAGAAGACTTCTCAATCTGATATCGAATTGGATTATTACACTGAAGCAAAGTTAGAACGATTATCCCAAGAGATCTCGTGTGTGATGCAGGGCGTTGATGTCTTTAAAGTTTCAAAGAAAGTAAAGTCCGCTGGTGGGGATACAGCTGATTCGTCATTAGAACTGAAGAAGCTCAATAAAAATATCATCAAGAAAGTACGAAATGAAATATGGCTGAAAGAATCAGTGTTTCGTAAGAAACAGGTTTCAGGTTTTTCTCTTCCTGAAGCGAATCTCGAGTTGTTCTATGTTCGTAGATTCAATTTGGGACGCAGGTATCGAACTTACGTCTCTGTAGTTGGTGTCACAACTGGGGAGCCAGGAGTAAAGATCAATTCGCATAAAAGGTATGACGATCAGACAGCTGGTCGTTTCAGCTTTGAATACGACTTCTTGCAGCCAGTTACTATGCCTTGGGCGGACTCAATATTCGAAGGTCTGAGGGATAACCATTTCTTCATCCATGACAAAGATTCGGGACAGATTCTTAATTCCTATCACTCAGCAAGAGTGCCAAACGTCATTGGTAATACTGCATTCGACAATGTAGAGAGAAGTCGCACTGCTGAAGGGATCTCTAGGACGAATAAAGTAGAAGAGACTCCTTTACCTTACTATCTGACCTACAGCTCAAAAGGAACTAGATATAGGACCTTTATCCAAGATTGTGGTACGGATGGTGCAAGATACTTTGTGACAAAGCAGCAACCTGCTCAGGAAACGATGGATAAGCAGAGTTTGACTAGGAATGTTCTTGTGTTCGATAGAGAGGGCAACAAGCTTGCTCCGCTGGAACAGCCTGTAACGCAAATCTTCTTTAGTAGCTTGACCTTTGACCTATTGAACAATTCAGAGTCTTCGAAGAAGTCGATTCTTCAGAAAATAACTGAGTTATATATTGAGAACTAAATTGCATTGGTTTGCGGGAACGTAACAAGAAGTTAGCCCAAACCTGAGACTTTGATAAGGAAAATAAGTTGGAAATTTCATCACTGCATTTGAAAGGTTTTAGAAATTTTTTAGACGCGCGTATTAACTTCAAAGCTTGCACTTTGGCTATTGGCTCAAACGATATTGGCAAGAGCAACATGCTACATGCGTTACGAATACTTCTTGATAAAAGCCTATCGGAAGCTGATATCGAGCCATCTGAGCTTGATTTTCATATCGGTAACGAAGGTATTGCTGAACAGGCTGAAGTTACGATTATATTCAGAAACATATCTGAAGATGCTGTTTTATCAATACTAAAAGGTAATGTGAGCGATGATGGTGAAACAATCATCAAGTACATTGCTACAAAATCAGATCTAAGCTACAAAATTTTTGTTGGAAGTTCATTGGAGGAGCTTCAAGAGGTGTCGAGTAGATTCTATCTTAAATATATGAATCTTAAATACATCCAGTCTCAGCGGGACCTTGAACGATTTATTCGAAAAGAAAAGAAGCAATTATTACGCATAGCTCAACAGTTATTAAACGAAGAGGATGCAAAGGTTGATGAAGCGTTACTTTCTGAAATCAGTGATGACCTGAACATACTTAATGGCAAAATATCACAATTAAAATATGTAAGCTCGGCAACGAACGATGTTAATAGTGAACTTAAAAAACTAGCTCACCATCACGTTAACTATGAAGTTCAATTAGATACTGGTGCTATCGAAGTGAATGACTTTATAGACAAACTTCAACTTGGTGCTGCTACAAATGGTTCTAATGTTATGCTTGGCGGGGATGGCCGTAACAACCAAATACTATTGGCTCTTTGGAAAGCAAAGAGCGTTATTGAGCACGATACAGAACATGAAGTAGTATTTTATGTAATCGAAGAGCCTGAGGCCCATTTACATCCACATCAACAAAGAAAGTTGGCAAGCTATCTTGTCAGTGAGTTGCCTGGTCAGACAATTATTTCATCTCACTCACCTCAGATAGCAGTCAACTTTAAGCCTGACTCTATAATACGACTACTAGCAAAAAATGGCGCGACTATTGCGGCGAGTAATGGGTGTTCTGATTGTATTTCTGAAGGCTGGGAAGATATGAGCTATCGCATGAGTATCTTGCCTGCGGAAGTCTTCTTTTCAAACGGAGTGTTTCTTGTTGAAGGTCCATCAGAGGTCCTCTTTTACCGTGAGCTTGCTGAACAATTAAGTATTGATTTTGACTATGAAAACCTTTCAATTCTTTCAGTTGATGGTATTGCATTTAAGATATATGTCGGAATTTTGAATGCTTTAGAAGTTCCTTGGGTGATGAGAACAGACAATGATATATCAAAGATTCGTGATCATGACCTGTGGCAATATGCGGGAATTAATCGCTGCTTAAAATTGGCTAATCTTGAACCATTTGAACATAGTGATAGAAATATCCTACCGCAAGAAACCATTGATAATGGTGACTGGAAAACAGTTTCGGATGAAGTAAACGGTAACGGGATATACTTATCCAAAATTGACTTAGAGTCAGACCTTGTTAGTGAGTTATCCGCACCTATTCTTGCTGCATTCAACAAACAAAGTGAATCCAGTGCAATCGACTATCTTCAAAAGAAAAAAGCACTTCGTATGCGTAGCCTCTTAAAGATAATCAAACCTAGTTTGAGTCAGTTGAATTCTGGAGAGCTGGTTAAGCCATTACATAAACTGGTAGAAGTAAGTAAGGCGGTATTATGAGCAAGTTTGCTCCAACACCAGAGCAACAAGCGGCTATCGATTTCGATGGTAACATGGTTATTACGGCTTGCCCTGGTAGTGGAAAAACGTCCGTAATGAAGGAAAAAATTAGAAAAATCACTCCTGTTTTAGCAGACCATAAA
Organism: Amphritea balenae; assembly: GCF_003858655.1. Lineage (GTDB taxonomy): Bacteria > Pseudomonadota > Gammaproteobacteria > Pseudomonadales > Balneatricaceae > Amphritea > Amphritea balenae. The sequence continues at coordinate 108,485 of NZ_RQXV01000008.1, read as the reverse complement.
GGCGTGATTGCGATAACATTTACTAAGAAAGCAAGCCAAGAGCTAAAAAAGCGCTGTAAGCATAATGCACACGATACGAAGCAGAGTTTTTTTGGCACAATTGATAGCTTTTGTCTTAAAGAATTAATCCTTCCTTTTATCTCAAGAGTATGGGGTGGGAACCCCGCGGAATGTAAAGTAGTTAGACGCCTACGAAGCCCTTACTTACTTTTTTTGGATGAAGAATATTGCTCTCCAACGGTTGAAAATATCCTAAATGATGATGGCTTTAATAGGCTTTATGATGCTGGTTTTGTATGGATGAATTCATTTGCCGCACTGGCTCTTCATGTACTTAATAGTTCAGAATCAGCGCAGCGCTATATTAAGGCTAGATATTCACATGTATTCATTGATGAATACCAGGATTCATCATTAGCCCAACATCAGCTTTTCCTCAAACTTTTAGAGCTTGGCTTGATTGCAACTGCTGTTGGTGATGTTTCGCAATCGATTTATGAGTTTCGAGGTGGTAATCCAGAGCTGTTAAACTGCCTAGTGGATGATTCGGATAATTTTAGGCATTTTCAAATCAATATTAATCATAGATGCCATGCTTCTATTATTAACTACGCATCTAGGCTGCTTGATCCTAATTTTCAATTAATTCAGTGTGAAGAGAAGCGTATTTATAGAAGGCTAGTCACAGGAAATCTTACAAGTGTTGCTCAACAGATATCTGGTAGGATTTCTAGCTGGATTGATAATGGTAAATGGGGAGTATCCAAAGCATCAGATATTGGAATATTGGCTAAGAAAGATAAATCACTAAAACTATTAACTGCTGGTTTAAATATAGATTATCGTATCTATTCAGAAAATCCTCTTGATTCAGTCGGCTCTGATTGTTCCGATTTGTATTCACACCTATTAGCATTCAAATATGGTGCTATTCCCACAGTTCAAGAGCTCATTGCTAACCAGTTTGAACTTGTTGTTTTAAAAGAAAATAATTTGGCTTTGGTAAGAAAAGAAATTAGAGCGCTTCGAGAAATAGAACAGGTTGATCAGCTTATTGCAAAGTTTCATGAGTTGGCCTCTATGTTGGGGATAGAAGAAGATGAAGAATCTGATATCGCCGTACGTACAATCCTACAGCAGGAAGAAATCATTAAGCAGTTCATGCCATTGGATGATAATGAGGTGCAAGTTATGACTTTGCACAAATCCAAAGGATTAGAGTTTAAAGTTGTACTTCATTTTGATCTCGAAGAATGGTCTTTTCCATTCCAGCAGGTCGTTAATAATGATTGGGACAACCCTGTCTACACCAGCTTGATACAGGATGCTAATTTACATTACGTAGGAATCACACGGGCAGAAAACTGTTGTGTTCTTATTAGATCCACCCTACGACAAAATAGTAGAGGGGATTTTAGTCAATCTGCTCCATCCTATTTTCTTAGACTCCCTCAACTTGAAGGTTTGTACGGTTAGTAATTCCAAAAACCAGACGTATTAGAAGGTTAGGTTTTATATGTAGCATTGATGTGGTAGTTTTACTTTTCAGGAGAAAGGGTAGTTCTTCTGCAATCCAATGCCTTTTATTGCTTAGGGAAAACTATGAAAGACACCAGTAGAATTATCACATCCTCTCAAAGAGGAACAGTAAAAGAGAAAGAGTATTTACCAGAACATATACTAGAAGCTATGACCTCTTCTCTTGAAGGGAAGTTTACAAAAAAGCAGATAGATAACATCAAACAAAAAACACTTGATGGTTTTGGCATGAGTACGGTGTGAAGAGACTCTTCGTTCAGGGGTCCTCTTTCTGTGATATAGACTGCGACTATTGCTTCGTTAGAGGTCGAAATGATAAAGCTAGGCTCAGTTTAGACTATCTACATGATGTATATAGAATCATAAATAACTCTGAGACCGATGTAGAAATAGTTTGGCATATGGGAGAGCCCCTAGTACTAGGGTTTAATTTTTTTAAAAAAGTGCTCGAATATATTCCAGTTTCCGAACATATACGGCATAGAATTGTTACGAATGGACTGTTGTTGAATGATGATTGGCTCTCATTCTTAGCTGATAATTGTATTTCCTTAACTATTAGCTCTGATGGTCCAATAGAAGTACATGACCGTTACCGTACAAGCAGAAAGGAAGCAGGAACCTTCGAGGTTGTTCACAAGAACCTTTGCAGGTCGATAAAAAAAGGGGTCTGTGATTCGGTCCTCTGCACCATTACTAAGGAAAGCTTATCTAAAGCAGCTCAAATTTATGAGTATTTCAGCTCTGTTGGTGTTGAGTACCTAGGCTTCAACGTAGAGAGACAATTGGACTCGCCAGAAATTCAGGTATTGTCTTTAGAGAAATTTGATTCACTTGAATTGTTCTGGAAGGATTTGTATGAGGCTTGGGAAAAAGACTCATACTCTTTGTTTATACGTGAGTTCTACAGGACGCTATCTGCACTCAATTCGGATGAGTGTCCATTGCAACCTGATGAGTTGAAATCGAATTATAACTACTCTCTTTCAAAGAATGGTGATTTGTATAAATATATTCCGCAGATAGCGGGAAGTGACTCTTTAGTATCATCCCCTTTTTTCGTAGGAAATGTTAAAAATCTGAACTCGTTCGAGGAAACGAGTGAGCTTCCTGTCTATTCGGAGATGCTTAACAGCCAGAGGTTGTGTTCTGAAAAATGTGATTTTTATCGTTTCTGCGGAGGGGCTTTTGTTTTAGAGAAATTGGTTGAAAATGGCATGTTGAATTCAACATCAACAGCTGCCTGTGAAAGGCAAGTGATTCAATTAGCCAAAGTCGTATCTAGAAAGCATGGATGATTAAGTTGTGAGTGAACAGAACTTCTCAGATTTACTTTTGGCAACAATAAGCTGCGCTGCAGCTGTTGGTGCAACTTACATCGGCTACCTTCAATACAAAACATCTAAGCCACCTGCTGTCACAGATCAGGGGAGCGACGTTGCACATCAAAATCCAGGGCATTTATTTAAAATTGGAAAGAAAACTCACGATATTCGCGTTAAAAAAGATGGTTTCGCAACTCATGAGATGAACTTTGATATAAAGGACCTGGAGGCTTCGGCAAAGAAAATACCATTTAGCTTTGAAGTTGATAACTCAAACGTATATCCGTTCAAAGATGTTTCAATTACAGCGAAGATAAATGGTATAGATGTTACTGATTCCATAATATTTATAAGAAATAACGAGAAAGTAATAAAGGGGGAGGTGCCATTAACTAATGATATAATTAAAGTTGGAAAGTTGAATTTTAATTTGTTTATAGATTTTGGTAAGTACTACCCGTCTGAAATATCTGAGCTTCTAGAGACTATCGAAAATAACCCAGATCTAATTAAAAGGATGGTTATTGCTGAAGGTGTCAGCATAAATAAGCCAGTGGAAAATTTAGAAATATTAATTACGTTTGATCAACATTATCCTATCGATTCAAAGGCCATAAATGCTGTCGTTACATTTGGAGATGATGGGGAGCCTAGATCAGTAGAAAATTTCACTTTAATGACTGGTGCTGGCTCCTCATATAAGGCTGGGATGAAGGTGGATGGGCCTATTGAAGGATGTGAATATAGTATTGGTTGGAACCTGTTATATACAGAAAATCATAATAAGAGTTCGTAAGTGGCGTTTAGTAAAATTATTATTTATATTGTTATAAGTTTGAGGTTGTTGGATGAAAGCTAATGTTTTTTTCGCATTTATTTATGTCTTCCTTTTTTTTGCATTATCTTTTGTTTTTTTTTTTTTTGTATATATAAGATAGCTTTCTTGAATAATTACTTTGATCTATATGAGGTCTTAGGTAGTGCATCCTTAGTTTTTTCTTCGATATTGATTGTTAAGGCTGGCTACTTAGTTATTGCAAGAGGAACAAGTGTTTCTTACGTTGCTATTTATAAAGAAAACTATGATTCAGCTAAAGTGAATTATTATAGGTTTGCACTTTGGGCTGAAATTTTATTCTTGGAATGTTTTAATGAAAGATATGTTGCTTCAAAAATACCAGGAAATGTCAATAATGATGTGATGAATCAAGTTGTAAAGCCGACTCAGCTTAACATAATCAAGTTGCTTAAATGGATTTCAATTGCTGTAGCATCTTTATATTTACTTGTTAACGATTTTGACTTTGGCAATGATACACATGAGTTTATCGTTGGCGTTATGCTTGAAGGGGTAATTGGGTCTAGCATTAGTACATTTATTTACGCCATTTTATTATTGCTTATGCTCTTCTTTCAGCCAAAGGAAGCTGTTATAGCGTATCGTAAAGAACGTATACATCGTTGGAGAAGTAGCAGGAGTATTGCATAACATAATCTCGAATTATGCGCAGTTGCTTCGGGCCCCTGAAGCAACTTCATTTTTAAACAAACATATCCCAAACATTCCGTTTAACGACCTCCTTTTCATTGGTTCTGTTCCAGAGAGCGCTCGTATATGGTGGCGGTTGGATCTACTGTATCGTTTTCATCCTGCAGTTGTTCTTTTATATGTTTTAAGCAAGACGCTGTGAGTGATTCTTTTTTCAGCCAGCGGCTCCATAGAACTATAGGGCTTTGTGGCAGCAGTATTTGAACCGCTGACAGATGAATCGACCAGCTTATCGTAGACGCTCTATCGCTTGCTGACCTATAGTTTGTACCGTTTATTCAAATATGCGGTTATAGCTGAAGACTTTCCTCAATACAAAGCTATTCTTATTTGTGCTGAGTAAGGTTTGACTTAGATAAGTCTATTCTGAGGCTATGTGATTACTGCTATTTATGGCCCTATAGGTCAGTACCACTTTGAGCTGGATTTTGGGTATTTTGAAAGTAGCTTGAAACTGTAGATAAGCCACGTGTCACGGTAGATGTAGCCAATCCAGCTAAGTTGGAACTGGGTTCCAGTACCAACTGGAAACCACAGTCAGATCGATAAGGCCTATTATTCCACATCGGGTGATTATTGTTAATTTGTAAGACAAATAAAAATACGATATATTCGTTTAATGTTAATTTGTAAGACAAATAGAGAGCCCTGTCTTAATAACCGTTACAGGCGACTAATAAGCGAGGATAGTTATGTTTAATGCACTGGTTCTGGAACAACAGGATGGCAAGACCCTGGCGGAAGTAAAACAACTGGATCTGGTCGATCTGCCGGATGAAGAGGTGCTGGTTGAAGTCAGCTATTCATCACTTAACTACAAGGATGGCCTGGCTGTCACCGGCACTGGAAAAATTGTCCATAGCTTCCCGATGGTGCCTGGAATCGATTTGGCGGGGACGGTGAAAGAATCCCGTTCTGATGATTTTAAACCGGGTGATCAGGTTATTATGACTGGCTGGAGTGTCGGTGAACGTTACTGGGGTGGTTACAGCCAGTTCGCCCGTCTTAAGTCTGAGTGGTTGGTCAAAATGCCTGCCGGAATGGATGCGCAAAAATCCATGACCATTGGTACAGCGGGCCTTACAGCGATGCTGTGCGTAATGGCGCTGGAAGAGGGGGGCATTACTCCGGATAAAGGTACCGTCGTTGTAACGGGTGCCGCCGGCGGCGTCGGCAGCGTCGCAGTAGCGATTCTGAGTAAGCTGGGCTACACCGTTGCTGCAGTGACAGGTCGTGAATCAACCCATGACTACCTGCGCTCGCTGGGTGCAACTGAGCTGCTGTCCCGCGAAGAGATGGCAGAGAAAGCGCGACCATTGGAAAAACAGCGCTGGGCCGGCGCTATCGATACAGTAGGCGATGCGATTCTGGCGCGAGTGCTTGCTGAAACTGATTATCGCGGTGTAGTTGCAGCCTGTGGTTTGGCTGGAGGTTTCAAGCTGCCAACCACGGTTATGCCGTTTATCCTGCGTAATGTTCGACTGCAAGGTGTTGATTCGGTGATGTGCCCTGTGGATATTCGAACCCAGGCCTGGAATCGGTTATTGACCGATCTTCCTGAGTCCGCGCTGGGAGATATCGGCAATGTCGTCGGTTTATCCGAAGTGCCTCAAGCTGCGGCGGATATTATCGCGGGTAAAATCCAGGGGCGTACCTTAGTAGATCCAAACAAGTAATTATTGTGCTGCGGTAATTATTTACCAGAGCTTCACGAAATTGAGACTTGTGAGAAAAAGCGATAAAGGAGACCTGGGGTCTCCTTTTTATTTAAGCAAGATAGTTCATACGTATTGTTCTTATCGGGCTGGCTGCGCTTTTGTTTCTAATGCTCTGCTTTTTTACTCTGGAGTAGGCATCTGCATCAGCTCAGAAACTTCCAGAGAACCATTTATTTTTAAAAATGGGCAGGTTTTAGCTATTGCCTGAGCGGCTTCCATTGATGTGGCTTCAACAATAGTAAAACCTGACATCGAAGTGATTCCACTGCCAGATACACTACCATCTGGGCTTACTGTAACGGTTCCCTTTATAGGATTCGCGGGGCTGATTGCGGACTCTCCCAGCGATGCAAGCCATGCCATAAATTCAGAGAAATGCTGTTTACCCTGGTCAGGGCTGGTTGGCGGGTCACCCCCAAGGTAAGTGATCATATACTGCGGCATTGGTGCTCCTTTTAAGTAATATGTTAACGCAATTATAGTGTATATCCAGTACTACGCAGTAAGTATTGTTCAGACCGATAATTTATGGTTAGTTGCTAAAATTTCTATTTAGCATAAAAATTCTGTCCAAAATATTAAGAATATGGTCCGATTTATTTTAGTTTGTTGGCTTTGTTTGGGGGGTGACTATTCTAAGTTTTTCGTTAGTGTTGTAAATGATAGCATCAGAAATCTCGGGATATGTAGTGTCTAACATTAGATGAGTTGATGCTTTATGGCTGGTAATAAACTTATTCCATTCTTTATAGGCGGTGATAATATTTGATGATTTTTTATAAAGTCTGCGTATTTGCCAGGTTTTTTTTATCAGCATAAAAGGTTGCTTTCCTGGGGCTCGAGCAAGTAAGCGGAGTCTACGATGCCATCTTTTATTCATGCGTTGATAAAGAGATATATGGGATGCGCAAAGTGTAAGTACTGTGATATCCTCAGAGTGATCCATTAGGACTCCAAGCCGATTAAAATTACCCTCTAATCTTCGTCGGTTAATAAAGTCATAATGTATTATAAGATACGGCTTTGCTTTACTATATGGAATGGGCAGTCCATGAGCATTTATCAATGAATAATTTTCTGCTTCTTCTATTGAGAGCTGCTTATTGAGGTGAGGAAGTTCATTTTTTTGGATTCGCTCCAATAGTGTTGATTTACCAACAGCACAGGGACCTCCAACTATGACTAGGTGTTTTATGTGCGACATTTTGCGTATAAGGCTTATAAGGCTATAGTTGAATGAAGTAGATATTTAAAGCAGTCGTAGAGAATGAGAATAGCATGGAAGGGGTTAGTAGTGCGAAGGATTTTAGTTGCTTTTGGTATTCATATGCTACCTATAGTGAGTTCTGAACATAATCAAATTTTATATCTATAGAATTTACAGATGTTGACAAAAATAGTTTAAGAGAACTGCCACCAATTGTTTGTCAATTCTGAATTTTAGTAGAATTGGAAATTATTAATTTAGTAAGAGAATTTAGCATTCGTGTAGAATGAGTAGCCATGCAATGTGGCCTAGCATTAGAGGAGTGAAGACTTTTGTTAAGCTGGTAAACAGTATCAGGATAAAGGCAATAATAGTGGTTTTCTACTTTTAGTGATTGCGTTAACTAGGGAGCATGCGATTAAGCCCCCTTGATGCGAGAATAACCGTCATTGCTCTTTGATGGGATTATTCATGGAGCACCAACTCAGCTTTGCAGACAGCGAGTACCAAAACAAACGCCGCCAGCCCCGAAAAGAGAAGTTTCTTGGACGGATGGAGAGGCTCATGCCTTGGCAACGACTGGAGTCAGTCATTGAGCCGCATTACCCCAAGCCGGGTAAGGGCCGCCGCCCCTATCTCTTGATGACGTTGCTGCGTATTCATTGCCTGCAGCAATGGTCCAGCCTGAGCGATCCCGCTATGGAGGATGCGCTCTACGAAATCGCGTCAATGCGGATGTTTGCGGGTCTGTCATTGGTCGGCGCGATACCCGATCACACTACGATCATGAAATTCCGTCACTTGCTCGAACGCCATGGTTTGGCGCGCAAGATCTTCAAAGAGGTTAGCGATTGGCTGAGCGAGACCGGTGTTTTGGTCAGAGAAGGCTCGCTGATGGATGCCACAATTATCGAAGCACCTAGTTCTACCAAGAACAAAGCAGGTGAACGCGATCCTGAGATGCATCAGACCAAGAAGGGCAATCAATGGCACTTCGGCATGAAGGCTCATATTGGCGTTGACGCTCGCAGCGGCCTGACACATAGTCTTACGACCACTCGCGCCAATGAATACGACCTCAATCAGGCTGAACATCTACTGCATGGTGATGAGGACTTTGTTTTCGCTGATGCCGGTTATCGTGGCGCAGAGAAACGAGACGAATTGAAAGAGATTGATGTCGACTGGCACACCGCGGAGCGGCCAGGGAAAGTGGGAGCGTGGAAGAAACACCCAAGGATCAGCAAAGTTCTAATCAATATTGAATACATGAAAGCCAGCGTACGAGCAAAGGCTGAGCATCCTTTTCAAATTATTAAGTGCCAGTTTGGGTTCACCAAAGCTCGCTACCGAGGCTTGGCTAAAAATGACAACAAGCTGGCCATTCTGTTTGCTCTGGTAAATATTGTCCGGGTGAGTCAAATGGTCAGAACGTAGGATCAGTGCGCCTGAATGTCGGGAAACTGGCATGCAAGCACTGAAGAGTGAACAGAAATGGGAGGGTTAACCCGAAAAACGATCTAAATGGATCGATTTGCTTAAAAAGCGGGACTTGTTCGTATGTTCCCTAGGGCTTTTATTATCTTTTATGATTAAAGTCTATCTGAATTAATTCAAATGGATTAAGAACGGTTGCAAAGGCGTTTATATTGTTTGTGGTGCTTATATTATGAGGCTGGCTTCTATCATTTTAAGTGACGCTGTGAGGGGGATATCCAAGGTTGATGGCTGGTCAGCAAATAAAAGCTATAAGATATAGTTAATGCAGGATAAAGATTTTGATTAACTATTAAGGATGATATTTTAAATCAATGCAGCGGGTGTTTAGTGGGTAGAGGTGGTTAGGTGAGGTTTTTTCCTGGTTTATAAAGTACTGCATTGGGTAAGTCTGATGAGGTAGAGTCCAGAATAAAATGAGTTGTTACATTATTGTTTTCTATAAAAACAAACCACTCTGTGTAGGCATTCAGCAAAAAATCCGTATTTTTATACAGACTTCGAGTTAGTCTAGAATTTTTTAATGCTTTAAGGGAGCTTTTGCAGGGATGGCAGATTAGTTTTAGGATGTCTTTTTTGAACCTTTTATTCATCCTGCAATATAAAGATTTCTGTGGGGCGTGTAGAGTTAGAATGGTTGTTTTTTCAGATCGCTTAATTAAATCCCTAAGAAGGTTGAAACCACCTCTTACACGTTGTTGGTTAACAAAATCATAATGAACAACTAGTTTTGGTTTGAATTTCTTTGGCTTGATTGGCAGTCTGGAAGCATGGATAGTCGAATAAAGGTAAGGTGAATCTATTTGGATCTGTTTTGAAAGGTTTGGTAGCTCACCTAGAGAAATTCGTTTTAATAGTGTCGACTTGCCGGAGCTACTTGGGCCGGCAATTACAATTAAGTGTTTAATGGAGGACATTGGTTATTGGAACTCTGGCAATCAAGTTGAGGAAGCAGCTATTCGTCTGGTTGCACAACAATAGCATTAGTTACAGGTGCTAGCATCTTCTAAGTTATATTTTTTAAGCTCTGAAGGTGGTGCGTTCGTTGCACCAGTCTTCAGAGTTTTTGTTGCTTATCTCAGGTGAACTATACGATGTTGGTGGTATGTCTCAATATTTGTCTGTTATCCAAATTGTCCATCAACGCGGGATTTAAGAAGAATCGGAGTGTAGGGAATCAGAAACAGAATCCAAGCCAGAATCCAGAGTCCTCCAGAGGCATGAATAGCCATGTTATAGAGTTCTGGTATCAGAGGCAGGAAGGCTCTGATGAGTCCTGCAAGCATCATCAGGATAAAGGCGATGACGGTCGTTTTGGTTACTTTCAACGGGCGGGCGGTATGGCCCAGTGAAACCCTGGCCATCATACCTAATGTCATAGAACCAATCGCGCCGGCAGCATAAGCATGTATGGCCAGATAGGGTGATACTGCAGTGAAGCCACTCAGTGCTTCCATGGCAAAACCAATAGGGATAAACAGGTAGGCAACATGTAATATCCAGATAAGATGGTTACGCACCATACGGGCTTTAAACCAGCCTGCAACACGAATAAAGTGAATGACGGCGTTGACCAATGCTAGCAAGCTGGTGATCAGTTCAAAGCCAAATAGTCCCGCCAATAACCAGGCCGCAGCCAGGGGGATGACTGACTTCTCAATCCAGTTATATTTGCGAGCTTCAAATGCCATTGCGCGCTCTGTGAAGAAGGGTATAACCCGGCCTCCCATAACAGCCATAACTAAAACAATCAGTCCTAGAGACAACTGCATGCCTGAGGCCAGAGTATTATCTGTTAAGCCAAGCAGTTGTAGATGAATTAGGAGGTTTGCCACGGTCATGGCCACTAATATGCCAATGAAGACAAGGTTGCGGTAGTTACCAGACTTTACAATGGGTACGCCAATAGATAGTGCGACCAAGGGTAAAAAGCTCAGGTCTACAGCCGCAATAATTGAGCCGGGAATGGCCACTGCAAATTCGGAAATAACCGGTAGTATCCGGGCTGCCAGCCAGATAAAAAATAGCCCGGCCAGTGTTTTTCCGTAGGGGGTCTGTATTGAAGTCCAGTTACGTACTGCGGTAAGTAAAAAGCCTGCGATGACAGCGATAGAATAGCCGAACAGCATCTCATGACCATGCCAGTACTGGCTGATCAGATAGTAATTATATGTAGTGTGTCCCTGGCCCAACAGCATTAGCCAGTGCAACATAAGTAATACACCGGACAGTGCGGAAAATAGAAAGAAGGGGCGAAAGCCTAAGTTAAAAAGAGCAAAGCCCTGGGGCTGCCTTGGTTCCTGAATCTGCATAGAATCTGTTCACTTTCTGATGTTTATATTTTTGCTACAGTATTGATTATTCAGAGGTTCTTTACTGAGAAAACAGAGTAGAATCAGGTCTGTACTTCAGCCCTTATAGCCTCTGGTAAATGCTCCGTGTGGATAAGGTTATTATCGCTTTATTTCTGTAGCTTTAGCGGTTGCTCAGTGTGACAACACTGACAGAGGTTAGTTTGGCAGATAATCATAATAGGGTGTTTGATATTGCTCAACCAGTATTGTGATGGAAAGGCTGGTGTCGGTGATATAGCCCTGATTTACTGAATTAAAGAAGGTGCTGTAATACGATAAGTTCTCTTTTTTACAGACTTTTAATTTTTCAGGCTTTTAATTTTTCAGGCTTTCAAATTGCGGGTATGCCATATTTTATCGCTCAGGAGACAAGTTTATGTGCCGGATACTAACGCTGGATCTGTTGCGCCATGGCGAAACTCAGGGAGGGGCTATTTATCGGGGCAGGACAGACTCACCGCTAACCCCGTTGGGAGAGTGTCAGATGAAAGACGCACTCAGCCTTCATATGAGCAGAGAGCAATGGCAGGCAGTGTATAGCTCACCCTTACAGCGTTGTCTGCAGGTAGCGGATGAATACTGTCAGACAGAGTCTATACCGCTGCACTTAGATGATCGGCTACAGGAATTAGATTTCGGCGATTGGGATGGTCTGACTCTGGCGCAGGTATGGGAAAAGTATCCTGATCAGTCAGATGCTTTTTGGCGAGATCCGGCAAGTAATCCCCCTCCGGGAGGCGAGTCTACCGATGCATTACAACGGCGACTGAGGCTGCTGCTTGAAGAGCTATATGTCAGTGAATCAACCTCGTTGTTGCTGATAACCCATGGAGGAGTAATCAGGGCGCTGATCGCTATGGCATTGGAACTACCTTCATCACACTGGAGCCGCCTGGAACTGGGGCATGGTTCAGTTAGTCGTCTGCGTATAGGGTTGGATAAGCAACAGAGATTAGAATGGATCTCTGTCGTGTTTGTTAATCAGCAGGTTTTTAAATAGTCAGGCATAGCTAATGACATAGTTGAAGATGTGTTTAATAGCATGGTCTATGTTGTAGTTAATGGTATGTCTAAAACAGCGTTAGAGATTATTCGGTAAGCCCTTTAAAAAATGATTTAGTATTATCAGCGGCATCTTTAGTGGCTTCCCAGGCGGTTTCTGCACCAACCTTTGTGCTGCAGGCAGCACGGGCTGCAACGCATTTTGACTTACAGCCGGTCACAGCGGCATCATCGCCAAGGTGTTTAACTTCGCATTTTGTTTCACACCAGGTTTGTTCATCTGAACAGTCTGCCAGAGCCAGAGGGCTGTTAAGCAGAAGAAGTGAGAATGCTGTGGTCAGAATCTTGGCTTTCATAAATATCTCTTAAAGTATTAAACGTCTACAAATATGTATCTGTCAGCTTGTTACGGGTTTTCGTGGTTGCCAGAGTATCTCTTCACCGCCATTCTGTCGTGACAGAATTCTAGCACTAACAAACAGTAGGTCTGATAAGCGGTTCAGATATGCTGCACCTTCTGGATTGACCGTTTCTTGTCGGGCAAGTTCCACCACTCTTCGTTCTGCACGGCGACAGATGCTTCTGGCTTGATGACATAAAGCTGCCGGCCGATTGCCACCGGGCAGAATAAATTCTTTCAATGGCGGCAAGGTACTATTCAAATCATCGATCTGTTGCTCCATATCGGCAATTACTGCTGCAGTAATCACCTGATAGTTTGCATCAGCAACTGCCAGCTCACCACCCAGATCAAACAGGTCGTTCTGGCACTGTAACAACAGTTTTCTTAACGCTTCCTGAGCAGGACTTTCTGCAACTAATAGCTCAGCAACTAAAAGACCGAGCAGACAATTTAGTTCATCGGTATCGCCCAAAGCTTCTATGCGGGGGTGGTCTTTATTAACCCGGCTACCATTAGCCAGCGCCGTAGTGCCTTTATCGCCGCTGCGAGTATAAATTTTGGTCAGCCGGTTGGCCATAATCGTTTCCTTAAAATAGAGGCCTTGTAACAGACCAGATCAGTTAGTCATTGAGGAAAAGAGTCATCGGTCATTATAGACTGATGCTTCGTATCGCATCTAAGGTCATTTGATTCGCAGGTACATTAATTCCCATTCGTTCAGCTTCCTGGCATAGGTAGCCGGTAATGGTTTCGATCTCGGTTGGCCTGCCCTGGCTGACATCCTGCTGCATAGAAGAGTGATTCTGACCGGTGAGTTCGGCAATGTTCCAAGCTTGTTCCATTAATTTGCAATCGAACAATGTGATATTCAGTGCGCTGGCAACCTGCTCAACCTCCTTGCAGATCTGCGCCATCGCTGCGCGTCGATCATCATATTTGAGCAGTTCACCGTTGCGGCAGTTAAAAAGTGCAGTTAAAGGGTTGATGGCACAGTTAATGGCCAGTTTGCGCCAGAGTACCGAAATAATATCGGTTTCAAGTAACAGTGGGTTTTGGTCGCAATTGAGCTCATTAAACAGTTGCTCAGATCCCTGCTGGGAAAGCCTGCCAATTCGGGTCTCACCTTTGCCGGCTCTGATCAGAATAAATGGGGCAGAAAAATAGGCGCCATCGGTTGTGCTCCCAGCCCAGACTTCCAGAGTAGGGTTTTCTTCAACCAGTTGCTGTTGTGGGCCCATGCCGTTATGTAACAGCAGCACCCGGGTTGAGTCAGAGGTACGGGATTTAACCGAGTTAAAAGCGGCTGTTGAAGCAAATGATTTAGTAGTAATAAGCAGATTACTAACAGGTTCAGCTTCGCTGGCTAGCTGAGCGTCAACCTTGTGTCGGGTTTCCTGTCCGTCATCGGTGATACTAAACTCACCGCTGTATTGGTCCAGTTTATCCTGGTTACGCAGTATCAATGTAACCTGGTGGCCACTACGTATCAGCTTGTCAGCCCAAAGCAGGCCGATCGCCCCTGCGCCCAGTATATGCCAGTGCATCACTTTGAAGTGGTCCTTTACAGAATTCAGTTGGGTGTTGCCTCATCATAGCGGTATGATACCTAGTATCAACTGAATTAACCCGGCCAGACTTCGTTTGGCCACACAGACCCTGTTTAAGGAGCAACAGCGATGCCGTCATTTGATATCGTATCTGAGTTGGATATGCACGAAGTAAGTAATGCCGTCGATCAGGCAAATCGTGAGCTGGGTACGCGCTACGATTTCAATAAAGTTGAAGCCAGCTTTGAGCTAGCCGGTGAAATAATTACCCTGAATGCTGAGGTCGATTTCCAGCTACAGCAGATGATGGATATCCTGCGTAATAAGCTGGTGGGTCGTAAAATCGATACTAAGAGTATGGATGTTGGCGATGCGCATACGGCAAACATGCGGGCGCGCCAGCTGGTTACTCTGAAACAGGGTTTGGATCAGCCTCTGGCTAAGAAAATCATTAAGCTGATTAAAGACTCAAAGCTTAAAGTTCAGAGTCAGATTCAGGGTGATCAGGTGCGGATTAATGGTAAAAAACGGGATGATCTGCAGCAAGTGATGGCGCTGCTGAGAGAATCTGATCTGGATCTACCGTTGCAGTTTAATAATTTCCGCGATTAACAATTTCACTAGGCTTACGTCGCTAGAATGCGGCGTTGCCACTTGCCAGAAATAGCCTTGTTTAGGGGCCAGGGGCTGCCAGATACCTTATTCTACGGACTGTGCAGTCATTGAGCTACCAGAGAAGGCTTTTCCTGCTCCCGTCTGCTAAGTCACGAAGTGATATCTAGCTACTTGTCTCTATCTCCCGGTTTTTCTCAGTCACTGTGTTCTGTTGCTTAACCCGCGCTGCCATAATAACCAGCACCAATACAGGTAGTCCCAGTAGTGCGGCACCACTAAAGAACCATATATAACCGAAACTATCGACAAAGCCGCCAGAAAAACCTCCCAGGAACTTAGGGAAAAGCAACATGACTGAGCTAAACAGAGCGTATTGTGTTGCTGAGTACTGGATATTGGTCAGGCTTGAAAGATAGGCAACAAATGCAGCTGTAGCAATGCCGCCGCTGAGGTTATCCAGTGAGATAACGATGGTCAGCACCAGAGTATCGTTACCTACGCTCGCCAGCCAGGCGAATAGCAGGTTGGTTAGTGCAACCAGTAGGGCGCCACTGAAAAGTATTTTCATCACACCGAAACGATTTACCAGGATACCGCCTATACCCGCGCCAACAATAGTCATTATCACGCCATAGACTTTGATAATCTTACTGATCTCTGCTTTGGTAAAGCCCATGTCGACATAGAAAACGTTGGCAATAATGCCCAGAATTACATCGGAAATACGGTAGGTGCTAATGAGCGCCAGAATAATAATTGCCTGCATACCGTAGCGCTTAATAAAGTCACGAAACGGGCATAGCAGAGCGATATACAGCCAGCCTAAAAATCGGGATAGCCAGTGCGGTAAGTGGGCAAATTGTTCACTGAACTGAATCACTTTATTTTGCTGTTCAAGCGTTTCCTGATCCATCTTAACCGCTTCAGGCTCAGAGATTATAAGACTGGTTAAAAGTCCGATACCCATTAGAGCGGCCATACTGAGGTAGGCTATTTTCCAGGCGTCAGATGAATAAGCCTCAGGGGTAGGGGCAACCCAGGCTGCAACGGCCAAAGCTCCTGCACCGGCAACAATCATTGCAATTCGATAGCCAGCCATATACGTGGCGGCCATGGCTGCCTGTAACCTTTCCCCGGCGGATTCAATTCGATAAGCATCGATGACTATATCCTGAGTCGCTGAACTTAAAGCAACACAAAGTGCCAGGATGGCCATCGCTTCAAGGTTTTCCAGCGGATTTGAAAATGCCAGTCCTGACAGGCTAAGTACTAACATTAGTTGGGCTAAAACCAGCCAGCTGCGCCGTCTGCCAAGCAGAGTCGAAAGTAAAGGGATGGCAAGACGATCAATCAGAGGTGCCCAGATCCATTTAAAACCATAAGCCAGACCGACCCATGAAAAATAGGTGATCAGGCTACGTTCGATGCCGGCTTCACGGAGCCAGAATGACAGAGTACCAAATACCAGCAGTAGGGGGAGACCGGATGAAAAACCCAGGAAAAAAAGGGTAATAGCCCTTGGATGCAGGTATATTTTACTGGATTCAAGCCAGGATTCAGATCCTGATTGGGCGGGTATCATTACCGGTTCCTTACGTAGGTGAGCGGTTATTGTCGCTTTCATCGGTCCTATAGGCAATAACAGAACTCATAACAGGGCCTATAACAGAGCTTATTTGTTCGCAGCAGAAGGTGATTTTTTGCCCGAATCAGCTTTATTTACTAACGTTTAGATAAATGGTTAAAAGGATATGGTATGGATAGTTTCCTGAACAGTATGCCTAAGGCCGAGTTGCATCTGCATCTTGAAGGCACACTTGAGCCTGAGTTGATGTTTGCGCTGGCTGAGCGTAACGGTATTGAACTGCCCTATGCTTCGGTTGATGAGTTAAGCAGGGCATATAACTTTGGCAACTTACAGGATTTTCTCGATCTTTATTATCAGGGTGCAGAAGTGCTGCAAACCGAGCAGGATTTTTATGATCTGACCTGGGCTTATATTGAACGTTGTAAGGCGCAAAATGTTATCCATATAGAACCGTTTTTTGATCCCCAGACGCATACTGAACGATCAATTCCTTTTGCTACCGTTATCCGTGGTATCAGCCGAGCGCTCGCTGATGCAGAATCAAAGTATGGTATTAGTTCCGGTTTGATTATGTGTTTCCTGCGTCACCTGAGTGAGCTGGAAGCTTTTAATACGCTGCATCAGGCTGAGCCCTATCTGGATAACATTATCGGCATAGGGCTGGATAGTTCGGAGCAGGGGCATCCGCCAGCTAAGTTTGAACGGGTGTTTGCCAAAGCCCGCAGTATGGGGCTGTTAGCTGTGGCTCACGCCGGAGAAGAAGGCCCGGCGCAAAATATTATTGATGCACTGGATCTGTTGCATGTGGATCGCATTGATCACGGCGTTCGTGCAACCGATGATGCTGAGTTAATGCAACGGCTAGCTCAAGAGAAAATGGCTTTAACGGTATGCCCGCTGTCCAATACCCGGTTACGGGTGTTTGATGATATGAGCCAGCATAATATTTTGCAGATGCTAGAGCAGGGGGTGAAGGTAACTGTGAACTCCGATGATCCGGCGTATTTTGGTGGTTATCTGACGGAGAACTTTATCGCTCTGGAGCAGGGGCTGGGTATGACCCGTGGGCAAGCACTGGAGTTGGCTCGGAATAGCTTTGAATATAGTTTTGCCAGTCCGAATCGTAAGGCTGAAATGCTCGCTTTACTGGGGAAACTCGGTTAAAGGTGGCTTAACAATCTAAAGCCGCCTCAGTTGCTGGGGCGGCAATATAGAAGGGGATACCCATCTGTGTCAGGCTATGCTTTAGCTGATCTAAGTTCTGGATTTCAGAAGCTTTCTATTGCACTATTAATCTTATAACCGGGCAGGATGCTTTGGGCCGTGATGGTAAGGAAAAGGAATTTGATCTCTCCTGTTGTAGCTCCTCACTTTGTTTGTAGATATACGTCACTATGACGTATATCTAGCTGTTAACCCCATTGAGCTTGAATATGAAAGGTGTTCTAAAAGAGATCATTGATCAGATTGAATCCCTAGAGTGGGATCACTTCTTATACGTTGCTCGGGGTGAACTGACACTCGATAGTCCAGTAGCCGTAATCGAAGACGATGGAGTTAGCGAGACATTCGAAGGTATGCCGTATTTCTTATCAGTTCAAGATGTTCAGTCTATCGCTGAGAATCTGCATGCCCAAATAAACAATCCTGGCCCAAGCCTGATTTTGGAGGCAATTAAGCATTATCATGCAAACGATGCTTTCATCCAGGTCCAGGGTTAACAAGTTTAGGCAATCGGACGCGATAAAGCCGCGCCGTTGCTAAAGGCGTTATAGGTCAAGAGTAAGGATGCTGAGATGAACTACGATTGGCGCTGCCAAGCTTGTGATAGCACAGTAAAAGCAGGTAATGATAAGTGCACGACATGTACTTGCCCAGCTTCATGTAATAGTCGAGAGATTCAGAAGTTTAAAGAGGCTTACCTAAACTCCGAGTCGTATCGCACTCAGTCAGAATACAGATGCTTTAAGTGCGATCATCATATATATGAGCGCGGTGGGTTTAGGGCTTCTGGTGATGGTATTTCAGAGATTTTCGATGTGGCAACCGAAGGGTTTGTTTACATAGCCTGTAAGAAATGCGGATATACAGAAATCTATAAAAAGGACCTTAGTAGCCTATCAATGATTGCAGATTTTTTGATTGGCGACTGAGTTATAACAAGTAAAGGCAACCGACCGCTAAAGCGTCGGCTGCTTTAAGCGTTAGGTGTCTGAACGAAATCACACGACAACTTAGAGGGAATTGCATGGAAACGGAGGAGGGAAGCACTGCCTATTTGGATTGTGTTCAGAATTTTGAATGGTTTTTCAGTCAGCAGTTTTGCACCGTTAACTTGTTCTTCGTTGACTTTCCGTTTGTCGCATTTTTAATCGGACTAGGGATTCCATTTGTAACTTGGCTAATTCAGAAGCTAGTTTCTTGGCTCATAGACTCCCGAAGGCAGATTTCAGGTAATTGGTTATTAGTGATCTTCGAAGATAATAAACCAACCAAATTTGACCTTTATAAACTCAGGCAGCGGCGCTATTCAGTAACCGGAACTATAAGACGTCTTCTTTCTCTTGAGGATCAAGAACAAACAAAACGAAGGTACGGTTTTGTGGGGTATTCGGATGGAGGCAGTTTGATTTATTCTTTCTGGCCAGAAAGTAAAGTCACGAGTAGCTTTGGAAGTTGCACACTCAAACTATCAGAAAATGCCGAAGCCACTTATTCTGGATTGTACACTCGGCCGTTTGGCGTGGCCCGGGCAATCAGGAAAGGGCAAACCGCCAGTATTATTTTGACTCGATCACCTGAAAAAGTTAGAGAACTAATTGGAGGTCTAGAACAAACAAAACAAGAGTTTGTTTGGAGAAAGACCTTCGGGTTGTTCGGTCGAGAGAAGTTGTGAGTTATAAATGCCTAACAAATATGTCAACCGGAACGTCAAAAGCTGGGCTTTTGGTTTCCTATGCTGTCGTTTCTGAGTCCGGTTACACAAGCGTTATGCATCCAGAGAGATCTATGCACTTTGATAAGTTCGAGAATTACTTAGAAAGAATATCGGAAAGAGAGTTCGTCGAGTGAAATGTTAACATTCAGCGACAGGTTCTACCGGACTTAATCGTAGGTTCTCTAACGTGTTTTTTGCTATTTTAATCTGGGAAGTTGACTTAACCACAAGCTCTCAAGCATAGCTTGTTACTTGAATAATTCTAAAACCTCTACCAGTATTGATCTGATATGGATATCAACAGATGAGATTGTGTGCTTATTGGAAAGCACAAAAGCCGCGCATGAGCTTTTTCAGAGGATGAAAATCAATGTGCTTTACTACTTTTCATTTTTGTACTCTTTGCTTGTTTCCAGGTTCGTAGGAGAAAAACGCGCTTGCGCATATTTGAAAATAATATGGATGTTCGCTTTGTTAACTGTAGAAATTAACGGGGCAGGCCAGCAAGGAGAAAATAGTATGAAGATGTTTTTTATCGCGGTCTTAATTGTGATTGTTAGCGGTTGTGCAATTAACAGCAAGCAAGTACAAGAAGATAGACACCAGGAAGTGACTAAACGCCTTGATAAATTAGAAAGTTATATGGGGTGGTTAATAGGGCAGTATCGTGACCATAATCATCCTTATGGGCCTGGTTCATTTTCGGGAAGGACCGTCGTTCCTCAGTGCAGTTCTAATGCCGATTGTACTGGTGATTCGAATTGTGTGTGTGACTTTGGTTCAGGAGTTTGTGCTTGTGTAGCTTCGCCGAACTAAATGGCAGGTTAGAGGTGCTTAAACCAGCACTATTGCCCTAAATCGTTTTTTATATCTGAAGGATATAATGCTAAATACAAAAAAGCCGACTTCGCAGTCGGCTTTCTTAAATAGTCATTTGGTCGACTGATTAGATGCGCAATGCGCCATCAACTTCGATGCAACGACCATTTACGTAATCGTTTTCCAGGATGAAGGCGACAGTGTTAGCGATCTCCTGTGGCTTGCCCAGACGCTTAGCAGGGATGCCAGCAGCGATTTTTTCCAGTGCTTCTGGCTTCATGCTCATTACCATTTCAGTACCGATGTAGCCTGGTGCGATAGAGGTAGCGCGAATGCCGTAGCGAGCCAGTTCTTTCGCCCAGGTAACAGCCATTGCTTCTACGCCTGCTTTAGTTGCAGTGTAGTTAGTCTGGCCCATGTTGCCGTGACGGGAGATAGAAGAGATATTGATGATACAACCTTCACAACCCAGATCGATCATCTGCGCAGCTGCTTCACGGCCACACAGGAAAGTACCGGTCAGGTTTACATCGATAACCAGGTTCCACTGGTCCATGCTCATCTTCTTAGCAACTTTACCGGTTTCACGATCAACTTTCAGGAATAAGCCGTCACGGGTTACGCCAGCATTGTTGATCAGGCCATTTATAGCGCCAAAGTCAGCGGCAACATCGCTAAATAGTTTTACAACGGAATCTTCATCAGCAACGTTAGCGATGTAACCACGGGCTTCAACACCGTGCTCCATGCACAAACCAACGGTTTCATCCAGACCTTCCTGATCCAGATCGGCCAGTGCAAGTTTTGCACCTTTCTGAGCCAGTTCCAGAGCCATAGAGCGACCCAGACCACGGCCACCGCCGGTGATAACGATTACTTTATCTTTCAATTCCATCGTATCTACTACCTTATCTTCTGTATTTTATGTCCGGTACTCGTTTCAGTCAGAATTAAATACCGATTTATTATCACTGTTATTGTGCATTGCAATAAACATTGCATAAGAACTTATAACGCTTCTGCGTAAAAGTCTATAACCCTTTCGTGAGATGCTCTAAATTATTGATAATGCTAGGGAATATTATTTGTTGTTATTATGTATGGATATCTAAGTAGCTGATTTTTAAGAATTTATTTTGCGGGGCAGCATTGGGTTTTTATATTGAACTTTAGTGCTATTGTTGCGCTTGCTCACTGTGGGCGAGGGGTTGAAAAAGTAAAATTAGCCCCTAACTATGTTGATAACTCGGACTTTTTTAACATTCAGTCGTAGTGTCTGCTGTTTGACTGAAAACCCTAATTATTTGTCAGGCTAACCTTATTGGGGGACCTGTACAGGATTGGAGCACTATGAGATTTCTATTTCTGCTGTTTATTGTTGTTCCCGTAATTGAGATAGCCCTGCTTATCAATGTAGGTCAGGCAATTGGTGCCTGGTATACGGTGGGTTTGGTGCTGTTGTCAGCCTTTATAGGTGTCAACATGCTGCGCTATCAGGGGATGTCGACATTAGCCCGGGCGCAACAGCGTATGAATGCCGGGCAGATTCCCGGTAGCGAGATGGTCGAGGGTGTTGTGCTGGCCGTTGGCGGGGCGCTGTTATTGACGCCGGGATTTGTTACCGACGTAATTGGCTTTTTTTGCCTGATCCCATTTACCCGTCAGTGGTTAGCAAAACTGTTGTTTAGCCGTTTCTCTGTT
Organism: Amphritea balenae; assembly: GCF_003858655.1. Classification (GTDB taxonomy): domain Bacteria; phylum Pseudomonadota; class Gammaproteobacteria; order Pseudomonadales; family Balneatricaceae; genus Amphritea; species Amphritea balenae. Next base: position 86,683 of record NZ_RQXV01000008.1, on the reverse strand, counting down.
GTCGCTATGTCTCACCGGCAAGAAGGGGATCAGCCTGCAATGGATGGCTTTACTACCCGTGACGAGAACCGTGATCATCCGTTTCAGCCACGTCGCCCTGATCAGTCAGGTGATGTGATTGATGGTGAATATCGCCGCGAAGACTGAATTTTTTTCGGGCCGGGTGTTGAAATGTTTTTCGCTGCCCCCAAATAGCTAGACATCGCATAACTTGAAGCGGTTATCTACTGCTTCTTTTACTTATAAAAATGATTTTTTTTGATCACAGGATCAGGAGAGAGATTCAATGAAAATTCGTCCACTTCACGACCGTGTTGTTGTTCGCCGTAAAGAAGAAGAAGCAATGACTGCCAGCGGTATCGTACTGCCTGGTTCTGCTGCTGAAAAACCTAACCAGGGTGAAGTTCTGGCTATAGGTACTGGTCGCATTACCAGCACTGGTGAGGTTCAGGCGCTGGATGTTGCAGTTGGTGATACTGTGCTGTTTGGTCCGTACGCTGGTTCTAACTCTGTTAAAGTTGACGGTGAAGAGCTGTTGATCATGAACGAGAGCGACATCTACGGTGTTCTGGAAAGCTAAGCACTGCTTTCGGTATTAAGAATTTCAAATTGAATTTGAAACACAGGATTTTTTAAAATGGCTAAAGAAGTACTGTTTGGAAACGATGCTCGTTCACGCATGCTGGACGGCGTAAACATTCTGGCTGACGCAGTTAAAACAACACTGGGCCCTAAAGGTCGTAACGTTGTACTGGATAAAGCGTTTGGCGCTCCTACCGTAACTAAAGACGGTGTATCTGTTGCGAAAGAGATCGAGCTGGCTGATAAGTTCGAAAACATGGGTGCGCAGATGGTTAAGGAAGTTGCTTCCCAGGCCAACGATGTTGCCGGTGACGGTACCACGACTGCTACAGTGCTGGCTCAGGCGATTGTTAACGAAGGCCTGAAATCTGTTGCTGCGGGCATGAACCCAATGGATCTTAAGCGCGGTATCGACAAAGCAGCAGCAGCTGTTGTTGAGCAGCTTTCAGCTATGTCTGTACCTTGTGCGGACACTAAAGCGATCGCTCAGGTAGGTACTATCTCTGCTAACTCCGACACTCAAGTGGGTGACATCATCGCGGAAGCGATGGAAAAAGTGGGTAAAGAGGGTGTTATCACCGTTGAAGAAGGCACTGGTCTGGAAAACGAACTGGACGTTGTTGAAGGTATGCAGTTCGACCGCGGTTACCTGTCTCCTTATTTCATCAACAACCAGGACAGCATGAGTGTCGAGCTGGAAAGCCCGTTCATGCTGCTGGTTGACAAAAAAGTTTCTAACATCCGCGATCTTCTACCGGTACTGGAAGCGGTTGCTAAGACTTCTCGTCCACTGCTGATTATTGCTGAAGACGTTGAAGGCGAAGCGCTGGCTACTCTGGTAGTAAACAACATGCGCGGTATCGTTAAGGTTGCTGCAGTTAAAGCACCTGGTTTCGGTGACCGTCGTAAGGCGATGCTGGAAGATATCGCAACTCTGACTGCCGGCACTGTGATCTCTGAAGAGATCGGCCTGAACCTGGAAGGCGTGACTCTGGAACAGCTGGGTCAGGCTAAGCGTGTAACTATCACTAAAGACAACACTACTGTTGTTGACGGTGTTGGTGAAGCGGCGGTTATCGAAGCTCGCGTTCAGCAGATCCGTGCACAGATGGAAGATACTTCTTCTGACTACGACCGTGAGAAGCTGCAAGAGCGTGTTGCTAAGCTGGCAGGCGGTGTTGCAGTAATCAAGGTTGGCGCTGCAACTGAAGTTGAGATGAAAGAGAAGAAGGCTCGTGTAGAAGATGCTCTGCACGCGACTCGTGCTGCTGTTGAAGAAGGCGTAGTGCCTGGCGGTGGTGTTGCTCTGATCCGTGCAATGGATAATGTTGGTGAGCTGCAAGGCGAGAACCACGACCAGAGTGTTGGTATTGAAGTTGCCTTCCGTGCCCTTGAAGCACCGCTGCGCCAGATCGTTGGTAACGCAGGTGAAGAAGGTTCAGTTATCGTTGCTAACATCCGTGAAAAAGGAAAGGGTAACTACGGTTATAACGCTGCTTCCGGTGTATACGGCGACATGATCGAGATGGGTATCCTGGATCCGACTAAGGTAACCCGTTCTGCACTGCAAGCTGCTGCATCTGTTGCTGGTCTGATGATCACAACTGAAGCGATGATTGCTGATGCGCCATCTGAAGGTGGTGCTCCAGGTATGCCTGATATGGGCGGCATGGGTGGTATGGGCGGCATGGGCGGTATGATGTAATCATCCCCCTTCGCAATTAAAAAAGCCGGCTTTGATGCCGGCTTTTTTGTGCCTGACAGAAATGCTGATGTTTTATTTTTATTTTGAGTTTCTTCGGTTGTGCGTTCTTAACTTGTTGATTAATAATCTATTTATATTCTGCATACGGATACGGTATAGGGGTAGTTACTATTTCGATTGGTCAAACTGTCGGCTTTCGCTAGGCTGTTATGCAGTAAAGGGAGTCACACCCCAACAATAACAATGACAGGAACTTTCCAATGATGAAAAAAACTGCGACTGTGCTTGCCGGTGCTCTGCTAAGCTTGTCCGCGATGACAGCTCAGGCCGAAACACTGAAAATGGCATACGACTCTGATCCGGTAACGCTGGATCCGCATGAGCAGCTGTCCGGTGGCATGCTTCAGTTGTCCCACATGACATTCGATCCTCTGGTTCGTTGGGATCAGGATATGGGTATCGAAGCGCGTCTGGCTGAGAAGTGGGAGCGAATTGATGACCTGACGATGCGTTTTCATCTGCGAAAAGGGGTAAAGTTCCACTCCGGTAATGAACTGACCGCCAAGGATGTTGAGTTTACTTTCAAGCGTTTGCAAAACTCTCCGGATTTCAAAGGTATTTTCACGCCATTTAAAGAAGTTCGTGTGATTGATGATCAAACATTCGATCTGGTTACCAACGAGCCATTCCCGCTGATCCTGAACAATGCCACTTACATCTTCCCGATGGACAGCAAGTTCTATAGCGGCGAAGACGAGAACGGCAATGCTAAAGATATGCTCGTTAAGTTCGGTAACTCCTTTGCCTCCCGTAATATGTCTGGTACTGGCCCATATACGGTACAGTACCGTGAGCAGGGTGTACGCACTGAATTTACCCGTAATGCCGATTACTGGGACAGCGCTTCCAAAGGTAATGTTGATAAGATCGTACTGACGCCGATCAAAGAGGCGCCGACCCGTGTAGCCGCACTGCTGTCTGGCGATGTCGATTTTATTATGCCGGTCCCGCCTGCTGACTATAAGCGTATCGACGCTAGTAGCGAAGTCGATCTGGTAACAATGCCGGGTACCCGTATTATTACTTTCCAGATGAATCAGGAACGGTTTGAACAGTTTAAAGATGTTCGCGTGCGTCAGGCTATTGTGCATGCGATCAACCAAGAAGGTATCGTGAAGAAAATCATGCGCGGCTTCGCGACTCCTGCTGCACAGATGAGTCCTGAAGGTTACCTGGGTTATAACCCTGCCCTGAAACCTCGTTATGACCTGAAGAAAGCTAAGCAGCTGATGAAAGAGGCCGGTTATGAAAAAGGCTTCACTGTCACTATGATGGCGCCGAATAACCGTTATGTGAATGATGCCAAGATCGCTCAGGCGGTGGCTTCAATGCTGGCTAAGATCAATATCACGGTTGATCTGAAGACTATGCCGAAAGCACAGTACTGGCCAACTTTCGATGAGCGCGCTGCGGACATTATGATGATCGGCTGGCACGCGGATACCGAAGACTCAAATAATTTCTTCGAATTCCTGACCGCTTGTGCCGATAAAGATAGTGGTTTGGGTCAGTACAACAGCGGTAATTACTGTAATCCTGAAGCGGATAAGCTGATGGCGCAGGCGAATACTGAAACCGATGCGGCTAAGCGCGCTCAGATCATGCAGCAGGTTGAACAGATGCTGTATGACGATGCTGCGTATATCCCACTGCACTGGCAGAACCTGGCCTGGGGCGCCCGTGCTGGAGTCGATATCGCACCTGTTGTGAACAAGATGAACTTCCCGTATCTGGGTGATCTTGTCATTAAGAAGTAATAGTAATCTCTGACTGCTACAGTCAGCAAAGGGCTCCCTCTGTGGGGCCCTTACCAGTACCTTCCTACCATCGCACAATGATGGGTCAGGTCTGAACGGCTGCGAATAGTCTATATTCGAAGTTCGTTCTGTCAGTAAATCGATACATTGCAGTGAGTTTTGCCTCACTGAATCATACATCAAGGCATAAAGGCTGAGAGACTATGTTAGCTTTTTTAATAAAACGATTGGCACAAGCTATCGTGGTTATGTTTGTCATCAGCATAATCAGCTTTTCAATCCAGGATAATCTGGGCGATCCGCTCCGGGAGCTGGTTGGTCAGTCCGTATCCGAAGAAGAACGTCAGGCGCTGCGTGATGAGATGGGGCTTAATGATCCCTTCCTGGTGCAATATGCACGTTTTGCAGGCAATGCGTTGCATGGCGATCTGGGCACTTCGTATTTCTTTAAAGAGCCCGCTTTGGATGTGATCCTTAAGAAGTTGCCGGCCACCCTTGACCTGGTGTTTGGTGCGACTCTGATCATTATTGGTTTTTCGGTGCCTTTGGGTGTCTATGCTGCAATTAATCCCCGCAGTATGTTCTCTAAAATTGTTATGGGCTTCAGTACCGTGGGTATTTCGGTACCGGTATTTCTGACCGGTATCGGACTTATTTACCTGTTCTCGATTGAGCTGGGATGGATGCCATCTTTTGGCAGGGGAGATGTGGGCCATATTTTTGGTTTCTGGGACACGGCGTTTCTGACCAGTGATGGCCTTGCTCATCTGGTCTTGCCTTGTTTTACCCTGGCTTCAATCATGTTGCCATTGTTTATCCGTCTGATCCGTTCCGAAATGATGGAAGTGCTACAGTCGGAATATATTAAATTTGCCTGGGCCAAAGGCCTGGCGCCGAAGCGTATCTATTATCTCCATGCGCTGAAAAATACCATGTTACCGGTGATTACCGTAGGTGGTGTACAGATTGGTACTATGGTGGCGTATACCATCCTGACTGAAACTGTATTTCAGTGGCCGGGCATGGGTTTCCTGTTTCTGGAGGCGATTAACCGTGTCGATACGCCGCTGATTGTTGCTTATCTGATAGTTGTTGGCGCAATCTTTGTAATTACCAACACCATTGTCGATCTGATCTATGGTCTTGTGAACCCGACCGTTAAGCTATTCGGGGGTAAATGAATATGACTGCAATAGTAGAAGAACAAACCGTATCTAACTGGCAGCGTTTTCGTCAGTCGCACTTCTGGCATAGCTTCTGTATCGATAAGGTCGCCCAGATCAGTTTTCTGGTGTTTGTGGCTTATGTCATTGCGGCTTTGCTTGCACCGCTGATGGCGCCGTTTGATCCCTATGACCCGGGGTCTATCGATATTATGAATTCAGAGCTGCCACCGAGCTGGCAGGAAGAAGGTGATGCCACGTTCTGGCTGGGTACTGATGCTCAGGGCCGGGACTTATGGTCGACTATTCTCTATGGCACCCGGGTGTCGTTGATGATCGGTATCTGCGCAGTAATGTTGCAGGCGTTTCTGGGTATTTGTATTGGTCTGGTGGCTGGCTATGTCGGCGGTAAGGTCGATAGTCTGCTGATGCGTCTGGCCGATGTGCAGCTGTCTTTTTCAACCATGATGGTGGCGATTATTGTACTGGCGGTGTTCCAGGCGACATTCGGCACCCAGTTGTATCAGGAGCTGGCGATGGTGATGCTGATTCTGGTTATTGGTATTGCCGAGTGGCCACAGTATGCCCGAACCGTTCGGGCCTCAGTACTGGCTGAAAAAGAGAAAGAGTATGTCGATGCTGCGCGGGTTATGGGTCTGCGTGCTCCACGTATTATGTTCCGTCATATTTTGCCGAATACATTGTCACCGATTCTGGTTATCTCAACGGTACAGGTGGCAAATGCTATTATTTCCGAAGCAGCGCTGTCCTTCCTGGGGCTGGGGATGCCTGTTTCACAGCCCTCTCTGGGCTCACTGATCTCCAGTGGTTTTGAGTATATATTTTCTGGTTCTTGGTGGATTACCGTGATTCCCGGTCTTGTTCTGATCGTGTTGGTGCTGGTTATGAATCTGCTGGGTGACTGGCTCCGCGACGTGCTTAACCCGAAACTGTACAAGGGGTAATCTGATGGCTTTATTAGAAGTAAATAACCTTGAAGTCTGTTTCGGCTTGCGTAAAGGCGAAGTGAAAGCCCTGCGTAATATCGATTTCAAAATTGAGCGTGGCGAGCGTATCGGTATCGTGGGTGAGTCGGGTGCCGGTAAGTCTGTGCTGGGTTTCTCGATTATCAACCTGATCTCCCAGCCCGGATATGTCTCCCAGGGCGAAGTGATGTTTGAAGGCCAGAATCTGGCGAAGATGAATCATCAGCAGTTGCGCAGTATTCGCGGCAATCGTATCTCGATGATCTTTCAGGACCCTATGATGACCCTGAACCCGGTGCTGACTATCGGTGATCAGATGGTCGAGTGTCTGATGGAGCACCGGACTATAAGTAAGCAAGATGCCCGGAATATCGCCGTGCAAAAGCTGCAGCAGGTATACATTCCGTCCCCTGAAACCCGACTCGATCAGTATCCTCATGAGCTGTCCGGCGGTATGCGTCAGCGGGTGGTTATTGCTATCGGCCTGTTGATGGACCCGGATATCATCATTGCCGATGAACCGACTACGGCACTGGATGTAACTATCCAGGCTGAGATTATGGAGCTGATGCTGGAGCTCTGTGAGCGCAATAATGTAGCGCTGATATTGATCACTCATGATCTGGGTGTTGTATCCCAGGTTACCCAACGTACTTTCGTTATGTATGCCGGCAGAATTATTGAACAGGGACCGACCAAAGAGATTATTAACGATGCTCAGCATCCTTACACCCAGGGCTTGATTAATGCGCTACCGCAGATGGGAGTTAGGGGCAAACGATTACACCAGATTCGGGGGGCGATGCCGTCGCTGCAGTCTGTTCCCGTCGGTTGCGCCTTCAGAGAACGCTGTGACTATGCCATAGAAAACTGTAGCCATAATGTGCCAGATTTTACCGAATCCGGTGGTTGTAAGGTTGCTTGCCATATGGTGGCCGAGTTGAAGCGTGAAGAACAGGCAGTGAAACTGGAAATTAAGGGAGGGGCACAGTGATAGTTCAACTAAATGAGTCTCTGTTGCAGATTAGAGATCTGTATAAACGATTTTCTATCTCCGGTGATTTTCTTGACCAGTTGCGTTTTGAAGGTGGCAAGATCAAGCGGCACCAGGAGCACGTTCATGCGATCAATGGAGTTAATCTAGATATCCTTAAAGGCGAAGCGCTCTGTGTCGTTGGTGAGTCTGGCTGCGGTAAATCTACCGTTGCGCGAACCGTTATGGGCTTATTGAATCCGTCATCTGGTAGCATCAGTTATGAAGGTCAACGGATAGATAACATGTCCGGTAAGGCGTTGATGCCCTACCGTAAAAAGATGCAGATGATCTTTCAGAACCCTTATGCATCGTTGAACCCGCGAATGACCGTCAGCGAAACGCTGGCCGAGCCGGTACAGTTCCATAACCCGAAATGGAGTGGTGCTGAAGTCCGGGATAAGGTGCATGAGGTGATGTTCTCAGTCGGGGTAGATCCAAGCTGGGGCGTTCGCTTCCCCCATGAGTTCTCCGGTGGGCAGCGTCAGCGTATCAGTATCGCCCGTGCACTGGCGGTCGATCCTGAATTCATTGTTGCCGATGAACCGATCTCTGCACTGGATGTGTCGATTCAGGCTCAGGTGCTGAACCTGATGATGGATGCCCAGGAGCAGCGTGACCTGACCTATATGTTTATCACCCATGATCTTTCGGTGGTAGAGCATTTTGGTACCCGTGTAGCGGTAATGTATCTGGGTACTCTGTGTGAACTAGGTACCAGTGAACAGCTGTTTGATAGCCCACGCCACCCCTATACGCAGGCGTTGATGTCAGCGATACCTAAGTTGGCGGATGATCGTCCAAATCATATCAAGCTACAGGGGGAAGTACCGACTCCGGTTAACCTGCCGAGTGGTTGTGTGTTCCATGGTCGTTGTCCTTATGCCGATGATCGCTGCAAACAAGAAATTCCGCAGTTGATCGTGACTGATAGCGGTACTCAGGTTGCCTGTCATGCTGTGGAAGAAGGACGGATTTGAACTCAGTATTATTAGTCGGTGAGAGTTGTTGTCAATTTTTCCGGCTAATGTCTTATAGTTAAAAGATCAGAATTTTAAGTGAGAGTTGTTCATGTTGACGGTGAGTGCCGGTTTTGATGCCGGCAATATTGAAGTTGTTTCGCTGCAGGATAGTGCTGATATACAGCTGAATATCCGTAAAGATAATGGCTCTGACTTTTTTCAATGGTTTTACTATCGGTTACAAGGTGGTGCAGGTCAGTCGTTGTGTATGCGTTTGCTTAATGCCGGTGAGGCCGCTTATGTGGATGGATGGGAAAACTATCAGGCGGTTGCGAGCTATGATCGGCAGGCTTGGTTCAGAGTACCTACCCGCTATGAAAATGGTGAACTGATTATCGAGCACGAGCCGGAATCCAACAGTGTTTATTACGCATACTTTGCGCCCTACAGTTTTGAACGTCATCTTGATCTGCTGGCATATGCTGAACAATCACCATATTGCCGGAGTCAGCACCTGGGCCAGACCCTGGATGGCAGAGACGTAGAGGTGCTCAGAATCAGCGCAACAGAATACCCGAAGAAAACATTCTGGATGATCGCCAGACAACACCCAGGCGAGTCTATGGCTCAGTGGTTTGTTGAAGGTTTTCTCGAATCTCTGTTGGACGAAGATAATGCACTGGCCGGTAAACTACGTCAGCAGGTTGAATTTTATGTCGTGCCTAACATGAACCCTGACGGTTCAGTGCGAGGTCATTTGCGGACTAATGCTATCGGCGCTAACCTAAACCGGGAATGGGGCGAGCCAACTGAACAGCGTAGTCCTGAGGTGCTCTTTGTTCGTAATATGATGGAGCAGACCGGGGTTGATCTGTTGCTTGATGTGCATGGTGATGAAGCGTTGCCCTGTAATTTTATTGCTGGTCAGGATGGTGTGCCGGGTGTATCCGATCAGATTTTGCTGCAGGAACAGCAGTTTGAGCAGGATTTGATGGCGGTTAATCCCGATTTTCAGATGGAGCGCGGTTATGAACCGGGTAAGTTCGGCAGTGAGACGATGACGATCGCAGCTAACTGGATCGGCCATCGTTTCAATTGTCCATCGATGACGCTGGAAATGCCTTTTAAGGATTTTGACCTGCAGCCTGATTATGAATTCGGCTGGTCTCCCGCCCGCTCAATGCGTTTGGGTGAGTCGGTACTTTATCCGTTTGCGGCCTGGCTTGATCGTTGCGATGATAGCTAGAATGAATCTGAGTCAGCAATAAAGTAGGTAGCGATATGGAAATCAGAAATTGGCTGGCGATGAGCTTTAAGCTGTCTTTAAATTTACCTCTGATTCATAAGTAAGGTAGCGATATGGAAATCAGAAATTGGCTGGCGATGAGCTTTAAGCTGTCTTTTAATTTACCTCTGATTCATAAGTAAGGTAGCGATATGGAAATCAGAAACTGGCTGGCGATGAGCTTTAAGCTGTCTTTTAATTTACCTCTGATACATAAGTAAGGTAGCGATATGGAAATCAGAAATTGGCTGCCGATGAGCTTTAAGCAGTCTTTTAATTTACCTCTGATTCATAAGTAAGGTAGCGATATGGAAATCAGAAATTGGCTGGCGATGAGCTTTAAGCTGTCTTTTAATTTACCTCTGATTCATAAGTAAGGTAACGAGATGGAAATCAGATGGCTAGATGACTTTATCGCGCTGGCAAAAACGCGGAATTTTTCCCGTGCCGCGGATGAACGAAATTCGACCCAGCCAACCCTTAGTCGGCGTATCAAACTGCTTGAGGATGAGATGAAGGTGACGCTGATAGATCGTAACAGTCTGCCGTTGTCGCTCACCCCTGCTGGTGATGTTTTTCTGGCTGCTGCAGAACAGATCTCGCGAATCCACCATGAGACCAAAAGCCGCTGTATCGATATTCTGGAGCAAGAGAAGGGGCGTCTGACTTTTGCTGCAACCCAAACCCTGTATCTGGGCTTCTGGAAGTCATGGTTGAAGCCTTTTGCCGAGCAGGAAGGGATTGAGGTAGACCATAATCTTAAATCAACCGCCTGGATGGGAGCCGATTTTGTCAATGCGATCTCCAGCGGAGAGTGTGATCTGGTGCTCTGCTACTGGCACCCATCGATCGAATTCATTGAAGAATTGAATGATGAACGGTTTGAGCATATCGAACTTTGCGAAGAGCAGTTAGTACCTGTCACTGCCCTGGATGATGATGGGCAATCGCTGTTCAGCCTGCCCGGCACTAAGCAGCAGCCATTATCATATATTGGTTATCACGCTAGTTCATTTATGCAACCGGTTATTAAGCAATTCTTACAGCAGCATCCGAATCCGCCTCATTTGTTGGTAATGAATGAGAATGTGCATTCTGTTAGCGCCAAAGCAATGATCAAGGAGGGTTTTGGTTTCGGCTGGATCCCTTCACGGTTATTGCAAAATAACTTCAGATATAACCGTCTGGGACTGGCCGGCGGAAAAGAGTGGAATATCCCGATTCAGATCCGACTGTATCGGCTGAAAAATAATCCAAACAGTAATCTGAATCAATTCTGGCAGCAGCTAAAGTTTCAGATAAATACTCAGGGTGTGCCCCAGCACTCGTTAGAACCTGAGTGTAGCGAATAGAGAGTAATCAATAATGCAGCATCTGTTTTTTCAACATATAGAACGGCTTCAGGCTGTGGCCGAGGAACAGATTGAAAAGCATAGCTATGATGGCTTGTTGATCGGTTCCGGTCAGCTGCATCGGCGTTTTCTGGATGACAATAACTACCCGTTCCGGGCCAACCCTCATTTTCTTCACTGGGTACCATTTCTGGAACAGAGTCCCCATTGCTGGGTATTAATAAAGCCAGGTAGTAAGCCGCAACTTCACTATCATATGCCCAGTGACTTCTGGCATATGGTGCCGGAACTTCCGGATAAGTGGTGGAGTAATGCCTTTGAGGTTATTGCCTTCACAGATCGTCCTGCTATCAATCAAAAGCGTCTGGCTGTCATGGCTGAAACTATGCCTGACTATGTTCATGAGAGCTGGCAACACAACCCTGAACTGCTGCTGCACGATCTGCATCTGAATCGCAGAATCAAGTCAGACTGGGAAAGCCACTGTTTGCGGGAAGCAAATAAGATAGCTGTTAAAGGACATATAGTAGCTGAGCAGCAGTTTCTTGCCGGTGCCAGTGAGTATCAGATCCATCAGACCTATCTTAGTGCCATTGAGCATAATGAACGGGATATGCCCTATGACAATATTGTGGGATTGAACGAACATGCCGCGGTGTTACATTATCAGTTTCAGCAGCGTCAGGTGCCGGATCAGCATCGTAGTTTGCTGATCGATGCCGGCGCTTGTTTTCTTGGCTATGCCGCTGACATAACCCGAACTTTTACACCCTCTGGTAGTGTGTTTTCTGAGCTGGTGGCAGGGCTGAATCAGGCCCAGCAGCAACTCAATAGTGAAGTTGCTGCGGGTGTCGATTTTGTCAGCCTGCATTGTCGGATGCATTACCTTTTGGCCGAGCTGTTACAACGTTCGGGTCTGGTGCAGGCGGACCCGCAACAACAGGTCGATAGCGGTATCACACGGGCCTTTTTTCCCCATGGTTTGGGTCATCTATTGGGCCTTCAGGTACACGATGTCGGCAGTTGGCAGCATGATACTCTGGGAGTGGAACCAAAACCGCCCACAGAGCATCCGTTTCTTCGGCTGACAGGTAAGTTGCAACCAGGTTATGTCATCACGATTGAGCCGGGTCTCTATTTTATCGACAGCCTACTGACACCATTGCGAAACAGCGCGACAGGTAAGTTAATCAACTGGACTCTGGTGGATGAGCTGGCTCCTTATGGGGGGATCAGGATTGAAGATAATATTCTGATAACAGGCAACGGCATTGAAAACCTTACCCGGGATGCGTTTGTGGGCTACGGAAGAAGTGGCATTTGAGTTTTTAAGTCACTGCTTAGAGATAAAAACTTTTACGCTATAGGTATAAATAGCCTCCTATATTTCAGGGGGCTTTTTTGTGTCCAAAAGAAAGCCGGATGGTGTAGAATTCGCAGTTCAATAATGTGAATTATTTTGTCATAGAGAGACTCACTATGCGTGATCAGGATAAAGATCTGGATCTGCCCAGCTTTGGCCCGGCGGAACGAGAGCCCAATGGAGCTACAACAGATAAGAAGGCGGCTCAGGCTACGCCGGCAGAACCTGTTACGGTATCTGCTGGTTCTGGTGGTGGATCGGGTAGCGCAGCAACGGTGCAGGCCGGTGGCGGTTCTGGTAATGGCTTGAGCTATCTTATTATTCTGTTATTAGCCGCTGCGGTTGCAGGCCTGGCCTATTGGGGTTATATGCAGCATCAACAGCTGCTTACTCTGGAGCAGCAGCGTCAGGAAACTGATCAGAAAGTGCTTGAGTTACAACAGTTATTGCAGGTAGCCGAAGACAGTGCTGCAGAGTCCGGCGAGTCATTGCTGAGTCAGGTAAAAGGTATGCAGGTTAGCGTTAAGAAGCTGACGGCTACCGCAGAGCAAACGCATAAAGAACTGGCATCTGAAGTCGGTAAGTTATGGGTAGTGTCGCATCAGCGTAATACCCCTAAAATTGCTGAGTTAGAGAAGCAGCTTAAAAGTGCACTGGCAAAGCTGGATACTCAGGCCAAAACAGCTAAAAATCTGAATAGCCAGCTAAGTGCTCAGACTAAGCAGTTTGACGGTATCAAGAAGCAGCTGGCGACCGCTAAAGCAAATGATAAGGTAGCGGCAGAAAAGATGGCGTCAGTGAAACAGAGTGTTGCATCGCTGGGGACTGAATTTCAGATCTTGAGTGAGTCGGTTGAGCTACAGCAAGCGGATCAACGCAAGAAGCTATCTGCTTTTGCGGAACAGATTGTTGCGCTGCAATCTAATCAGAACGCATCCGCAGGGCTTGAACGTCGGGTGAAAGTAAATGAACAGGCGGTACGGGCGATTGATGGCTCCCGCATCCTGCTCAATAAAGAGTTATTACAGATTCGTCAGAAATTGAATAACCTGCAACTTCAGGTTGAATCTTTTTAATTCAGTAATTGCCAAAACCAGATTAAGGATGAATCGATGATTAAGGTGTACGGTAGCGCTTATTCCAGAGCCAGTATGGTGATGTGTGTTCTGGAAACGCTGGGGGTCGAGTATGAAAACTTTCCCTTTAATCCTCGTAGTGAGGGGACTCAGGCCGAAGCATACCGGGCGTTGAATCCAACGGGTAAGCTGCCAACCCTGGTTGATGGTGATCTGGTGTTGTGGGAAAGTCAGGCGATTTTATTTTATCTGGCGCGGAAATATGGGGCTCAACAGCTTTGGGTTGAAACCCTGGAGCAGGAAGCTGACCTGTATCGCTGGAGTCTGTTTATCAGTAATCAGATCGAAGCGGCAGCACTGGATATGTTGTTGGCGGTTAAGTATGCGGCTGACGGTCAGGTTGATCAGGCACTGATTGATGACAGAACGAAAGTACTGGCGCGTTTTCTACCGGTGTTGGAGCAACATCTGCAAGGGCGGGAATACCTGGTGGCAGATAAACTGACGGTGGCTGATTTTCATGGCGCTGCAGTGCTGGCATGGCCAAAACTTGCGGGCTTCAGCTTTGACCAGTATCCGGCGATTGCAGCCTGGATCAGACGGATACTGGCGCTACCGGTGCAAAAAGTGGTGCGGGCAAAGGCAGCCGTATAAGCTGGTCTTAGCACTGTCACCTGAGATTGAATTATTGCGAAGCAGAAGACAGGTTGTCTGTTTTTTGTACAAAATTTTGATTGCGATCCTATCTGCAGACGGGCAGAATAGTGGGTCATTTTTTATAAGGCCGATGACAGCTTAATGGAAATACGTGCGTTTTTTGCGCTAACGTTGCCGGATGCGGTAACGCGATGGCTGGCAGATCATGCTGATACACTATGTCAGTATGATAAACATGTTGAAGTGAACTGGATCGATTCGGAGTCTTATCATCTGACGCTTTGCTTTCTGGGGAATATATCTCTGGAGCAGGTAGATCAGTTAGAGCAGTTAACCCGTAAAAAACTGGCAGAAGTCAGTTCGTTTCAGGTGCACATTAATACCGCCGAATACTATCCGGTGAGTAAGCAGCTCGCGGTAGTTGCGGCAATGAGCCCTGAACATGAAGCGTTAACCGGTCTTAATCGTTTTATGATGGAGATCGCGCTGGAAGCGGGTATAGAGTTCAAAGAGGAGGACTTTAAACCTCATATTACTCTGGGCCGCTTGCCTGCGAAGAATAAATTTGTACCGCCACAGGAGTGGCCTGAACTGGACCTTTATAGTCTGGCCGATTCGGTCGTTCTGTTTCAGAGTAAGCCCGGCGAGCGTGATTCAATTTATACGCCGCTGTTTGAAATTCCTCTGCAGGATATGGCCTGAGCCTGTCACCGTTATTTAACCCATTTTCAATGTAGTGAATTAATGTTTAAACCAGAACTTCTCTCGCCAGCGGGTACGCTGCGCAATATGAAATACGCTTTCGCCTATGGGGCCGATGCGGTGTATGCCGGTCAGCCTCGTTATAGTTTACGGGTGCGTAACAACGATTTTAATCTGGATAATCTGCATGAAGGTATCCAGATCGCTCATGCGCAGAATAAAAAGCTATATGTGGCCAGTAATATCATGCCGCATAACAGTAAACTGAAAACCTATATCGATGACCTGCGTCCGGTTATCGAGATGGGGCCTGATGCACTGATTATGTCAGATCCGGGCCTGATTCATATGGTGAAAGAGCACTGGCCTGATGTCCCGATTCATCTGTCGGTTCAGAGTAATACGATGAACTGGGCCAGCGTTAAATTCTGGCACCAGGCTGGCATCGAGCGAATCATCATGTCCCGTGAGCTGTCTCTGGATGAGATCCAGGAAATTCGTGAAAAATGTCCGGAGATGGAGCTGGAAGTCTTTGTTCACGGCTCGCTCTGTATCGCTTATTCAGGTCGTTGCCTGTTATCTGGTTACATCAATAAACGTGATCCGAATCAGGGTACCTGCACTAACTCATGCCGTTGGAAATACGATGCCCATGAAGCAAAGCTGGGTGATAACGGTGATCTGATTCCGGTACAGAACTTTGACCCGAATGAGGCTGCCCCGAATATGACAGGTAAGCAGCCTGCCTTAGGGCTTGGTGAGCCAACCGATAAGACGTACCTGCTGCAGGAAGAGACCCGCCCAGGCGAGTATATGCCTGCTTTTGAAGATGAGCATGGCACCTATATCATGAACTCAAAAGATCTGCGGGCTATCCAGCACGTACATCGTTTAACTGAGATGGGTATCCACTCGTTGAAGATCGAAGGTCGAACTAAGTCACATTACTATGTTGCCCGTGCGACTCAGGCGTATCGTAAAGCGATCGATGATGCTGCTGCCGGACGGCCGTTTGATATGAGCCTGATGGATAATCTTGAGAACCTGGCAAACCGTGGTTACACCGAAGGTTTCTATCGTCGTCACGTACATGACGAGTATCAGAACTACGAAACCGGTAACTCTGTCGGGGTGCATCAGCAGTTTGTGGGTGAAGTGATCGATCGTGACCTGCAAAAGGGTACTGTCGATATCGAGGTGAAGAACCGCTTTATGGTGGGGGATACCCTGGAACTGATGACGCCAACAGGTAACCGCAAATTTAAGCTGGAGCAGATGGAAAACCTGCAGGGCGAGGCCAAAGACTGTGCCCCGGGCTCGGGTCATAAGGTGCGCTTTGCGGTAGATACCGATGCCGACCTGGAATTTGCATTACTGATGCGTGACCTGCCGAATGCGCCGGCCTACGAAAGCCAGAAGTAAGTAATGTAATTGATAAAAAAGGTATCCCAGGATGCCTTTTTTTATGCCTGAATACTCTGAAAACACAGATGATGACTGACCAGGAAACTAAATACCGATTGCTAAGGGCTTTACGGCCTTTTTCATTCTCAGTAGCGCTGATCACCTGCCTTGTAGGGGTGGTTAGCGCGTTTCAGTTACCTCAGTTCAACTGGCTGATCGCTGCTTTTATTCTGCTGGCGGCGGTGGTTCTGCAGGCCGGAGTTAATCTGATTAATGATTATTCAGATTTGTCGTTAATCGGTGATAGCCGTTTGCGGCTAATGATTGAGCGAAATTTTCGTATTGGTTTAATCTGTTTTTTACTGGCGGCAATGGTCGGTATCTATCTGGTTACTTATGCTGGCACAGGCTTACTAATACTGCTTTTGATCGGTTTGGCAGGGGCGTTGGGTTATACCCTGGAACCGGTTAACTTTAAGCGGCGCGGTCTGGCGGTGGTGTTAGTCTTCTGGTTGATGGGCGTGCTGATGGTGTGCGGTAGTTACTATATTATCGCCGGTTCACTGGAATGGTCGGTGTTCTGGCGCTCGGTACCTGTTAGCCTGATTAGTTCGTTATTATTGCTGGCAAATGAGATTAGGGATATTGATACTGATACTGCAGCAGGTATCAGAACCCTGAGTGTAAGAATTGGCCGACAACGGGCCCAATTGTTGTATCGGACTTTATTGCTGGCGGTAATTTTACTCAGCGGACTCTTCTGGTGGTTACAGCTGGTGAGTTCAGGTTGGTGGCTGGTTAGCCTCCCTTTGATTCTGTTGTTATGGCAGCGTGTTAGTCAGAATTCCGAGCTGTCGAAGTTGCCACCGGATACTGGCCGGTTTTTTATGCTATTCGGCCTGTCTTATTGCCTGAGTCTTTAGTTCTTCCATATTTGCCCTTTGTTGAGAGCTTTTATACTAAGGCCGATAAGGCTCTGCGAATAAATTAGTGTATAATTTTGCGACACAACAAAAGGGTTGCACTGACAACCTTCTTCCTACCGACAGAGCCTGATATTGCGGAGTCAATAATGAGCGTAATTCGCCAAGACGATTTCATCAGCAGCATTGCCGATTCGCTGCAGTTTATTTCTTACTACCACCCGATCGATTTTATTCAGGGTGTGCATGAAGCCTATCAAAAAGAGCAGAACCCAGCGGCTAAAGACGCTATGGCTCAGATTCTGATTAACTCCCGTATGTGTGCTGAAGGTCATCGTCCGATCTGTCAGGATACCGGTATTGTTACCGTATTCCTGAAAGTGGGTATGAATGTAGTCTGGGATGCCAAGATGAACGTAACCGATATGGTTAACGAAGGTGTTCGTCGCGCTTATACCCACCCTGACAATGTACTGCGCGCCTCTATTCTGGCTGACCCTGCCGGTAAACGTCAGAACACCAAAGACAACACCCCTGCGGTAATCCACTACGAAATCGTCGATGGTGATGAAGTCGAAGTGCATGTTGCAGCGAAAGGCGGCGGTTCTGAAAACAAGTCTAAGATGGTGATGCTGAACCCATCCGACAGTATCGTTGACTGGGTTGTTAAAACCGTACCGACTATGGGTGCTGGCTGGTGTCCGCCGGGTATGCTCGGTCTGGGTATTGGTGGCACGGCTGAGAAGGCCGCAGTACTTGCCAAAGAGTCTCTGATGGACCCGATCGATATTCATGAGATTCGTGAGCGAGGCCCGCAAAACCGGGTTGAAGAGCTGCGTATTGAAATTATGGATGCGGTTAACGAATTGGGTATCGGTGCACAGGGGCTGGGTGGTCTGACTACCGTACTTGATGTGAAGATTAAGGATTATCCAACTCACGCGGCTTCACTGCCGGTCTGTATGATCCCTAACTGTGCAGCAACCCGTCACACGCACTTTACGTTGAATGGTAACGGTCCTGCTGTTCTGACACCTCCGAGCCTGGATGAGTGGCCAGAAGTGACCTTTGAAGTCGGCGAAAGTACCCGCCGCGTGGATCTGAATACCGTTACGCCTGAAGACGTACAAAGCTGGAAGCCCGGTGAAACTGTTCTGTTGAACGGTAAGATGCTGACTGGCCGTGATGCTGCCCATAAGCGCATGGTTGAGATGCTGAACAACGGTGAAGATCTGCCGGTTGATCTTAAAGGGCGCTTTATCTATTACGTAGGGCCTGTTGATCCGGTTGATGATGAAGTTGTAGGTCCTGCAGGACCGACGACCGCAACGCGGATGGATAAGTTTACCCGTCAGGTTATTGAAAGCACTGGTCTGCTGGGTATGATCGGTAAGTCCGAGCGTGGTCCGGTTGCGATAGATGCAATTCGTGATAACAAAGCGGTTTATCTGATGGCTGTAGGTGGTGCTGCATATCTGGTATCTAAGGCGATTGTTAATGCTGAAGTACTGGCTTTCCCAGAGATGGGAATGGAAGCTATCTATGAGTTTGATGTGAAAGATATGCCGGTGACGGTAGCCGTAGATACGAATGGCGAATCCGTACACAATACGGGCCCGGCTAAGTGGAAGAAGATTATCGCTGAACAAGTGTAGCTCTATCTGATCAATACAAATCTGATCAATACAAAAACGCGGCTTTATGCCGCGTTTTTTTGTCATAGTGGCATTGTGCTTCGGTAGCTGAAAAAAGGTACTCAAGTACTAAATGATGAGTACCTGTCAGAAAGTATACTTTTGCGGACATGTTATGTTCTGACAAGAGTATCTGATCATGAAAAAAGAAATACTGAAATGGGTGTCAGTAGCAGCGTTGGCGGGTTTTATGACGCCTGTTGTTCAGGCAGATGAAGCAGCAATGGCTGCGGCAGGTGCGGAAATTTTTAAACGTTGCCAGGCCTGTCATTCTGAAGACACTAGTGCCAATGCCTTTGGACCAAACCTGAGTGGTGTAGTTGGTCGTCAGGCTGCATCTTTACCTCGATTTGCTTATTCAGAAGCTCTGGAAAAGTCGGGCATCATCTGGAATGAAGATAATCTTCGTAAATGGGTCGCTGATAACGCTAAACTGGTGCCGGGAACGCGGATGCGTCACGTGGCTATCACCGATGCTGCTGAGCAGGATTATCTGATCGCTTATCTGAAGACCTTATAAAAGTTTGCGGATAAAAAGTGATCATTACGTCCTGTGAAGCAGGCGTAATAGCACAGATAAACCATTACATTCAGGTCGCTTGCTCAAGCATAGCGTCTGATTGTAATGGCTTTATTTATAACTTTATTTATAACTTTATTTATAAAGAGTTCCGCGGGTTAAGCAATCTTAGTGGTTTTGCTGAGCCGGTTTTTAATGGCCATATAGCGGGGCATGGGGCCGATATCTTCATAGACAGGATCGCCTTCTTCCATACGAATGACTTTGGTACCTGCCCGGTAAGGCATTTTTTCTTCTATTTCCAGCAGTACCGTATGTAACAGATCGGCCACCAACTCATCAGAGGGTAACTGATACATCTCAGCCAGTGCCTGCACTTTAATCAGATCTTCTGCGCTGATGGTGAAGTTGCAATCAACCTGAGTGCTGCGTTCAGTCGCTTGTTGCTCCAGTTCCCGAAGTAACTTAGTGACATGATTATTTGGCATTGTCTTTCTCTCCTTATGACTCTGTCATATTCAAGATAGTTGACAGAATCGCTGGGGTAAAATGGCTGGGCTTGAACGGGCTCTGATTTGGGCATTCAATAAAAGTGATAATTTCATTATCATGTGGTCTCTTTTTTAATAGTTGCCGTTTGGCAGTACATAGGTGAATAAATGGCACAGATTAAAATCGTAGTAGGTTCTACCTACGGTAATGCTTCTCAGATAGCTGAGGATTGCGCAGAGCAGTTACAAAAAATGGGTCATGAGACTGATTTTTTGAGCGAGCCGACGTATGAGCAGGTAATAGATAAACCTGATGTGATTCTTATCTGTACATCGACTGTGGGACAGGGTGAAGTTCCGACTAACCTGATGCCGCTCTACTGTAAGTTAAAAGATCATCAGCCTGATTTTTCTCAGGTACGTTTTGGTTTGATAGCGCTGGGTGATAGCTCTTATGAGACCTATGCTGAAGGTGGCAAGCTGATGAATGAGCTGATGCGCGACCTGAATGCGAAACCAGTAGGTCAGGCATTGTTTATTGATAGCTGTGAAACGCCGGATCCGGATGAAGCGGCAGCAAGCTGGGTAGATGAGTGGTCAACTAAGCTATAAGCTTATTTGACCACTCATCTACCGGCGTGGTCTGATCGTAGAAAACGTCGCTAACTGGGGAAATTTTAAGGAGATTGATAGTCTCCTTTTTATTTGTTGTTTTGGTTGCTTAGTTTGGTGATTAAAGGAGACTGTTTTTTCATTGTGTGATCGTAATCAATTCCATACACCATGCGGTTTTTTGGTAGATACTGATCAGAAAAGAGACTTTTAGTCTTGTTATTAAGATCACTCTCAATATTCATCATATCAAGTGCGAAATAAAAGAAGCTATCGAGCATAGCAGGTGCTGATTTGTTCTGTCTGAGTTGATCAACCTGAGAGCCTCTATTTGAAATAAAGCTTTTTGACAGCCAGGTGATGAAAGGGATTTCTACCATTCCAGGGGTGACATTGTCAGGACCGTGTCCTTTGAAGTCTGCCGAGTCAAAGACCTCCTCTCCATGGTCTGCGATATAAGTTAGGCTATATAGTCCATTATCATTCAAGGCTTTATGGTTCAGTTTTTCAATAGCATTATTTGTAATCCAGTCGCTAAACAGAATGGAGTTATCGTAGCTATCAATATAGCTTTTTTGAGTGTCACTTAGCGCCTGTTTGAATCCATAATAGGGTGGGGCATTAAATTTGGAGAAGCTTTTGGGGTAGCGTTTATCGTATTTAAGGTGACTACCCATTAAATGAATAAATATAGCCTTTTTCGGTGCTTCTGATGCCAGCGCCAGATCCAGTTTTGGAAGAACATGATTGTCGAAGCGATGTGTTTCGTTGCCGAAAAACTCATTACTGATAAATATAGTTTTTTTAGCCATATACCCAACTGCGGAATATGTACCTCTAAGCGGTTGCTGGTTTGAGATCCACCAGGTTTCGAACCCGGCTAAATTAGCGGCGTCCACAACACTCAGTGATTTTGCATGACTGCTACTGGCTAAACTATCAGCGCTGGTGAGAGTTATTCTGAGTGAAGGCAGGGTCTGTACGTAATTTGAGATAACATTATCGAATAGTAACAGATCATCTCTTTGTCCCAACTGATGGTTAGTTTCCCTTTGATAGCCATATAAAGACATATGAGTACGGCTGGCTGATTCACCAATTATGAATACATAAGTTTGAGGCAGGTCTTCGTTGTTGGTAAATGTATAGCTTGTATTGCTGACCAACTGTTCTCGCTGCTGAATCTCTTTACTTAGTGATAAGTTTCCCTTAAGAAATTCTGGGTAGGCTCCGATGATCCCTGGTAGTCGCTTTCCATATTTATGCTTGATGACTATTCCATCAACGATTAGCAGGGCAAAAATAGCAAAGAATCCGATGGCTGAGAGCTTATATGCTTTCTTGTGACTAAAGCCGGGTGCAGTGAAGCGATTTAATAGGAATAAGCTAGCTATTAGATAGAAAATAATTATTAAAAAGGCAGAAATGGAAAAGTAGGACTGAATAAATTCAAAAGCTTCTGACGCATTAGTTTGTGCTATCGCTTCTACAGAAGATGTTGTGAAAATGCCATTGAATTCGATGGCATAAGCGATGTCCGCAGAGCCTGTAACTGTAAACAAGAGACCAAGTAGAATGAATAAGGGGCGGTAGGTTATCAGATAGGCCAGAGCCCAAATCATGATGAACCAGCCTGTACGGTTGATTAGCTCCCGTTCACTGTACTCTGCAAAAATGAACTCGATTGCAAAAGGAAAAAGAAGAATAAAAAGAAAAGCGCTAGCGGGGTGTGAAAAACACTCTTTTAATCTTGCGACCATTATTTTAAACCTGATTAACATGTCCGTGTAAGGTCGCGCCCTATTACAATAGAATTCGCTCCTGAATAGGTTAGGATTTTATTTTTATTAGAGTATTTTTTCAATATTGTTAAATCTCAATTACAAGAAATCCAAGTATTGAGATAGCTAATGTTGCGCCGATTTGTTTGGTGCTATAAAAAAGAGAGCCAATAGCTCTCTTTTTTATAAGAGGGAGGAGAAGACCTCCATTCTAGTCGCTAGCTAGCGGCGCAGTCACAGCCAGGCCGATATAGAACTAAACTCTATCAGCCAGTCGCATTACTTCAACAGAAATCCCCGATCTTTCAGAAACGCCTTCATATGTGGGCGGGCTTCTTTGGTTAGCATGCCAGACATCTGTTCGCTCCAGGTCATATCCTTATTGCCACCGGTTCGGGTGCGATAGTAGTCGCTTACTGACTTGTCGTATTCTGCAATCGTTTGCTGGTCGTTGCTGTCATTGTAGCTGTCCTGCTTCAATACCACTTCAACCGGCAGGCGGGGTTTTACTTCAGGATTCTGGTCCGGGTAGCCAAGGCAGATACCAAAGACCGGATAGACCATATCAGGCAGTTCCAGAAGATCAGCAACCCGGGCGATCTGGTTGCGGATACCACCAATATAGACTGCGCCTAAACCAAGGGATTCTGCGGCTACGGTCAGGTTTTGAGCAAACAGGCCAACATCAACGGTGGCAGTAATAAATTGTTCGGTATAGCCTGAGTTAATCTCGGCATCATTCATTTCACAGGCCAGCTTATTACGTTGCATATCTGCGCAGAGAACCAGAAATACCGGTGCTTCACCCACGTAGGCCTGTCCGCCAGAACATTCCATTAACTGGCTGCGCTTATTGCTGTCGTTTACCTGAATGACCGTACAAGCCTGAATGAAGCTGGAGGTAGCGGCGGCCTGTCCTGCCTGTACTAATGTATTAATGATTTCCTGAGCAACGGGCTGATAGGTAAATTTGCGGATAGAGCGGTGGCTGTTAAGTAGCTCGATAACTTGGTTCATCGGTTATTCCATTTCACTTTGTTGGGTTTGCCGGAATGTAAGGTTGATCCGGCCAGCCATCTGGCGACTGGTTTTTGGCACGCTGTGATGCCAGTAATGCTGTAACTGACCTGCCATTATCAGCAGAGAGCCACTATTGAGCAATAGCTCTTGTGGAGGAATGCTCTTATCAAAACGATGACGAAGCAAAAAACGACGGGGTTGACCCAGGCTGATCGAGGCGATGACTGGCTCAGGGCCCAGTTCCGGCTCGTCATCGCTATGCCAGCCCATACTGTCTTTGCCATCGCGATAAAAATTTATCAGGACCGAATTAAACTGATATCCGCTGATGGTTTCGATCTGTCGCTTTAGTTGCTCTATTGCTGGATGCCAGGGAGTGGTATACAGGGAAAGACCTGAATAGAGATAGCTGATATTGGGTTCACCCTGGAAACACTGTAGCCGGGGGATCTTCACTATCCGGCCAAACATTCTAATGCTGTCCTGACGCCAGTTGAGCTGCTGTTCCAGAGTGTTATATAGCTGCTCAGCATCAGTCGGCAGGAGAAATTCAGGATCGTATAGCAGTTCTCCCTGGGTAATAGGTAGTTGCTTCATTTATCAGGCGTGTTTCATTTCACTGGTTTAATAGCTGTTTAGTCGCTACGGCGATGGCGGGTGCAATCTCTATCATGCTGCTGGGGTGAACGATACAGCGACTGGTAACAACGTTGGCAACTGATTCGAGCTGAGTGTAAGCATCACCGGCAAAGATACCGTGCACCGCAATACAGGTTGCTTTAGGCATGCCAGCCTGTTTTAGATGATCAACTGTTTCCAGCATAGTTCGGCCACTGGAGATAATATCATCGACCAGTACAGGCGTGTGATTCAGCCAGCGCTCAACGTCGGGTAGCGTTACTTCAACATCATAATCACCACGGCGGGTTTTGCTCAACACCTGGAAAGGGGCACCAGCCAACTCGGCAACTTGTGACACCCATTGTTCGCTTTCGCTATCTGGCCCTATAAGCAGAGGGTTTTGTATATGCTCATTTATCCAGTTTGCTATTAGTGGTGCCGCATGAACGACGGTAGCCGGGATAGTATAGATCTCATCAAGACGGTGATAGCGGTGCAAGTGCGGATCTACGGTGACCAGGAAATCAAGGTGTTCAGAGATGAGTCGGGCAAACGGACGTGAGCTGACACACTCGCCATCATGAAACTGTTTATCCTGGCGCATATAAGCCAGATAAGGGGTTATCAGACCTACCTTTAATGCACCCATCTCCCGTAATGTTGTTGCCAGCAGCAGGAGTCGCAGAATCTTATTATCGGGCTGATAGAGGTTGCACAAAATAACCACATTGCGATCTTTGCAATCGGTTAACACGCGCAAATAAGTTTCTTCATCAGGAAAGCGACGCAGCTCTATTTCGCCACGCTTGGCTTCAAGTTCGTCACAGAGTTGAGCTTCCAGAACGGGATCGGATTCAAGATTGATCAGCACGGTTTTCATTGTTCTGTTTCCTTGCTTTTAAGACGGATTATTTCAGGATGGTTTTCCAGATAATCGACAGCGTAGTTCAGCTCGCCAGAACTTTCTGCGTGGATGGTTAAAAGAGGGTCGTGGGGTTGTACCTGTTGTCCCAGTTTTACATGAATTTCAATGCCTGCGGTAGGATCCATAGGTGCGCCAGCCAGTTTTGCAACTTGCGCCAGACGGCGGTTATCCACCTGATCAACTTTGCCACTTTTATCGGCGATCAGCTTAAACAGGTAAGGGGCTTCATCGGGTTGTTTTATGCCGCCCTGAGCGGTACAGATAGCACAAAATTTCTCCCAGGCCAGACCGTTTTCAAGCAGGGTTGTTGCTTTTTCCAGTCCGGTATCTGGCTCAACGGTACCGGACATTTCTAGCATGGCGCCGGCCATCGACAGCGCTCGCTGTTTCAGGTCCTGAGGCGCATCGGTATCATTTTGTAGTACCGCCATGACATCTTTGGCTTCTAGTGCCGGGCCAATACCGTTACCAACCGGTTGACTGCCGTCGGTATAAAGAATTTGAATATTGAGATTGAGCTTTGCAGCGACCGAATTGAAGGATGCGGCAAGTTTGTCGGCGGCTTCTTTGGAGCGAACCTTGGCGGTGGGGCCTACCGGAATATCAATCAATACATGGGTGGCGCCAGCGGCAATTTTTTTCGAGAGCACTGAAGCAATAAGTTGACCTTCGCTATCGATATCCAGCGCCCGTTCAACCTGAATCAGGATATCGTCTGACGGACTCAGGCGCACAGAACCACCCCAGGCGAGGCAGGCACCTTCCTGCTGTACAACCTGTTTCATTTGTTCAAGTGACAGACTGACTTCTGTCATAGTTTCCATGGTGTCGGCGGTACCCGCCGGAGAGGTAATGGCCCTGGATGAGGTTTTTGGCATGGTCAGGCCGCTGGCCGCCAGGATAGCAACAACAATAGGTGTGGTTCGGTTACCGGGTAAGCCGCCAACGCAGTGCTTATCTATGACTAAGGGTTGCCCCCAGTCGATCCGGCTACCGGAATCGATCATCGCCTGGGTTAGGGCGGTGATCTCTGTGTCATTGAGCTTGTCATCGCCACAGGCGGTGATAAAGGCGGCCAGATGTACGTCGGCATAGTGACCATCGACAATATCGTTGATGATCTCCTGAAACTGCGGCTTATTTAGCTGGTGGCCATATACTTTGGCCCGGACATGGGAAAGTGACTGTACGGGACGTGGGTGAGACAGCCAGACACTATCGTTGGTATTGAGTTTTAAGCGGTGCCAGGCTGATTCGGAAAAGCCTATCTGACCGCGGCGCAACATCTCACCGGTAATAATGTTCAGGGTGGCAATGATCTGGCATTGCTCGGTGCGTACCAGAACCCGGGACAGGGCTGAAAACCCTTCTGAACGGCATACAGGACTGTCGGCCCGCAGATAGATGATAGGTTCCTGGCGGGTATCGATACCCAGTCGACGCGCCTGAAGAGGAGTAACTCGGTCAGGGGTAAAAATCATCGCAGCATATCTCCCTGTCCAGACCGTAATCTGGCTGGCTGATGATAGGAAACAGCCCGTTAGAAAGGCTGTGTTTCCTAAGCTATGTACAGGTTATAGCAGAGAATATTCATATCTGTACATGACATGGATACCTATTATGGGGCTTTCAAGGGTTAGACATTGTCAGCGGATGTCGGTGGCCGTTTTAGCTGCTAGAATGGCGCATCTTAAATAAATTGACTTGATAAGAAGGACATCATGGAACGCAGATACAGACTGCTACTGGCCTGCCCGGATCGCCTGGGTATTGTTGCAATGGTAAGTAATTTTATTTCCAGTCATGGTGGCTCGATTGCCGATGCAAATCAGCATTCTGATAGCTCTACCGGCTGGTTTTTTATGCGGGTAGAAATTATCACGGCTTCTCTTAATTTCAGCCGTGAACAGCTGATTGAGCAATTTACCCCGATCGCTCAGTCCTTCAATATGAGCTGGGACATTTCAGATTCATCAGTGCCTAAAAAAGTTGTATTAATGGCAAGTCGCGAGGCGCATTGTCTGGCTGATCTGCTTTATCGATATCACGAAGGTGAACTGGATTGTGAAATTCCTTGTGTTATATCCAACCATGACGATCTGCGCAGTATGGTTGAGTGGCATGGTATTCCATACTTCCATGTTCCTGTGGATAAAGAAGATAAGCAGCCGCACTTTGATAAAGTTCATCAGCTGATTGTTGAGCATGAAGCGGATACAGTTGTACTGGCGCGCTATATGCAGATTCTGCCTAGCACGGTATGTGACCTGTATCCCCATAAAATTATTAATATTCATCATAGTTTTCTGCCATCGTTTGCCGGCGCAAAGCCTTACCATCAGGCCCATGAACGAGGTGTAAAACTGATCGGTGCGACTTGTCACTATGTAACAGAAGAGCTGGATGCGGGCCCTATCATTGATCAGGACGTGGTGCGTGTGAGTCACCGGGATCAGCCTGAGGAGATGGTGCGGTTAGGTAAGGATGTTGAGAAAACCGTCTTGTCCCGTGGTCTACGCTGGCATCTTGAAGACAAAGTATTGGTACATGGCAATAAAACCGTGGTTTTTAATTAAACCTTTCAGTTTGAGTGTTTCTTAGATCTCAAACAGTGTTTTGTTGTTATATCCTGAGCTAAGATAGATGGCAGTCAAAGAGCAGATGAACTGCCATACAATGACTCATGCTATCCGGGTGGAGGATATACGATGTTGCGATCTGTAAAAGCCAGCGATTATATGGCTGAGAAGCTGGTTACTTTTACTCCTGAAACCGATCTGTTTGAAGCGATCAATCAATTGCTGGAACACCGTATTACCGGTGCGCCAGTGATCTGTGAAGATGGAAAACTGGTTGGCTTATTGTCTGAAGCTGACTGCCTGAAAGCGATCCTGACGTTAACGTACCATGAAGAAGAGATGGGCGGAAAAGTCGGTGATTATATGTCGCCTGAGGTTTATACCATTGCCCATGATGCAGATATCATTGCAGTGGCAGAAGATTTTATAAATAACGGCAGACGTCGCTTGCCGGTTGTAAAAGATGGTAAACTCTGCGGACAGATTAGTCGTCGGGATGTGCTACGCGCAGTTGAGCGTTTTGCTCAAGACGGTTAATTCATTAGATTGAAGGCTACTTTTTATAGAGCCGTCCCTTCTATTGCCGGTATCACTAACGGTGGATAAAAGAGACGGCTCTGTTGTCTTCAGGTTTTTTTTCTCTTTATTATTGTCTGGATCTGTTATGAGCTTCCGTTTTCCGGAAAAACCAGTACTGTTTTATCCATCGCTGGCGCGTTCTGTGGGTTCAGATGAAGCTATTCTGTTAGCTCTTTATCATGAGTACCTTGAGCAGCACGGTCTGCCTGATCAGAATGGACAGGCGGCAGCAATTCTGAGTCGACAAGAGTGGCTGGCATTGGCCTCTTTCTGGGATGAAGAGAAAATTGCTATGGTAACCAGTAGTCTGGTGACCCAGGGCTGTATTCAGGCCTCTTTTGGTCATGGTGGAGCGATAAAGCTGGTGTTAACGCCGGAGTCGTCGCCAGAAACTGAAGTTGCCCCTGTTGAATTTGCACCTGAACCGGTGATTGTTCAGGAGTTGCCAGTCGTAGAGCAGCCGCCTGAACGTAACGAGATCAGTCGGCGGGTGCATCAGGCTCAGGCGCGCAAGCCAGGGCCTGCTCCTACCTTTGGCGGTAGTATTGGTTGGTCACGTAGTCGACAAGCGACCCCGGATGATGATTTTGCCTCCCGTCTCAATGAGATAGAACAGAAGAATCAGAAGTTGCATAGTATGCACCTTGGCTGGAAACCCTCGCAGACATTGCTTGATATGTTGCCCCGTCATAGTATTCCGGCTGAGTTTGCCGATCAGCTTCTGGATGAGTTTGTGCTTTACTGGTTAGATAAGGACCGTAAAGAGTCAAACTGGGATCAGAAGTTTCTCGCCTGGGTTAAGCGGGAATGGGTAAACAAACAAACACGTGATGCTCGCAAAAAGCGCGCTGAAGAAGGTAATAAAGGTGTAAACCATGAAAACACCCGCACAAATTCTCAGGACAAACGCCAGCGGGTTACCGCAGCAATCATGGACATCAAAGACACCGACTGGTGAGCCGCAGCCAGCTCCTGAGCCGGTTGCTATAACGACAGAAACTAAAACGCTGATCAATATGATCTTTGCCCGCTTTATGGCTATTTATGGGCATAAGTTCAAGAGTTGTTTTGAAACTCAGGACGAGATCCGTATTGCTAAGCGTGAATGGGCGCTGAGTCTGCAAGGCTATGGCGAAGCTGAGATGGTCGCCGCGATTGATCGCTGTAAAGAGACACTGGCCTGGATGCCGACGGTATCAGAGTTTCTCACTATCATGAATGAGCAAAGCGGTGACTTTGGCCTGCCTGCTGCGAAGCATGCCTACGAAGAAGCCTGTAATTTTTCAGATCATCCTACCCGTCATCACTGGACCCATGATGCTATCTATCATGCGGGTAAAGCAACCGGTTGGTTCCGTCTGCGCAGTGAGGATGAATCAAAGGTGTTTCCTGATTTTCGCTATAACTATCAGGTCATCTGTCGTCGGGTAAGAGCCGGTGAAGATCTGACCATCGAAGTGCCGGTGGCGTTGGAAGATAAAAGCGACAATAGTTTGGTTGAATTTATTCAACGATGGGGGGAAGCGCAGAATATTACCCCTGAACAGGCCAGTACTTTACTGTTTTATCTGACGAAACCTGCTGGCAGCGGTGTTAGAGAAAGATTTCGGCAGGCGAGTCAGCAGCGTGCCGAGAGCTGGGGATTGAATATTCAATTGCCTGCGGATTATCAATAACGGTATTTGAGAACGCCGCAGACAATAAACACGAGTATTAGCCCCAGTTTTCGCCAAAAACACGATGCCGGTATTTCCACGGGGCTGTGTTCATTAACTGGGCTTCGGTATAGACCTTCAATAGTTCATCACCAAAGCTGGAAACGCCTGATTCCAGTCCGTCTTCGTACTGGAAATGCCACCACTCCGCACCCAGCCAGCTACCGTTACTAAAAAATGAACGTCGCGCGCGGATGCGTTGAAAACCTTGCTGGTGGAAAAGGGCGGTCAGATCGATGAATTTCCCCGAAGTTATTTTGCCACGATTTCTTGAACCGTATGTGATGGCATCCAGTTCCATTGGCGTGCCTCCTTCGGCACGACAATAGACACGCCAGTAACGATCTCCGTCTGCCGTAATGATGTAAGGGTTATGGTTGCGATTCTCCATGCCGCTGCCAACAAACAGATCCAGCGCTCTACCTGTGTAATGAAAAGAGGTTGCGCTGCGTGAAGGGCTAACCTTGGCATTGAGTGAGCGCCTGGCACCTGAACTGGTCAGTACGCCGCCTGCATCAATAACCTGTTGTCTTACATTCATATAGGCAGCCGCGACATCCTCTCTGAGAAAGAAACGATCATAGCCGTCACGGTACTTATCGGCGGGCACTCTGGTCCAGGGCAACTGCAGTCTGTTGTTAACCGGCTGGGTTTGTTCATCTACTTCTATATGCAGGGCTTGCTGTAGCTTAGACCAGGTACCAGGGCCGGTAATGCCATCGGCATAGAGGTTAAAAGCTTCCTGAAACTGAATGACAGCGGCTTCTGTTTTGGCGCCGTACTGACCATCGACCGGGCCCGGTTTATAGCCTAGTTGTTTGAGAATTTCCTGTACGCTTTTTACATCTTCACTCTGGCTTCCATGCTTTAAAATCATAGCTCACTCCATGAATAGTTCTGTTACTGACAGTACCCTATAACTGAGTGTTACAGGTTTGAGAACAGATCGGGTGGGATGGATGGGAGGCTGGGGCAGAATGCTATAAAACCAGAGCTTTAAAAAGAGTCTATAAACAGAGGCCTATAAACAGATAGCTACCTAACGCTGATTACAGTGCTTACCCTGTTAGTCAGTCAGGCAAGTACTCGTTTATGTTTTTAAAAGCTGATTCTTTATTGTGAGCAGACTGAACTGCAGGACATCCGTTATCCCTTGATTCAGAGTAAAGCGTAGTCAGGCGACAGGTTTTGGTCAAAACCTGTCGGTTACTTTTCGTACTGCTTATAGGGTGAGGGTGTTACAGGAAGCCGTCTCCAAACATACCGCCGATGGCTTTGCTTAACGCTTCACTTCGCTCGGGAGAACGGAACTGTTGCAGTGTTAGCGCTCTCAGGGTGGGAATAAACATAAGATCAGCCATCACCCGGTTAAAGCACTCCTGACCGGCCTGATTAACGGCCAGCGTTTCAAGAAAGGGCTGAAGCAGTTCAGGATATTGCAGACAGGCCCAGCAGCGGCTGGCCAGAGCTGCAATTACTTCAGCTTCAGTACCATATTTGCTGCTTAATACCTGTTTAAGTACGGTAACTTTTTGTTGATCATCCGGACACTGAGATACAGCTCTGAGCAATGCACCGATCTGATTGGCTGAGACCTCGCCGGCATCAGTCACTTGTTCCAGTTTTTGTAAAATCGCAGCGCTGAGATCGTTACCCGGGTGGATATGTTCAAGAAAGGTGCAGGCAGCTTCCAGCGGCGTATCCGGAAGGTCATTAAATACCGTTGCGAGATTCGCCTCGTTATTTTCGTCCTGGTGGCGGATAACGAAATCAGCGATACCCTGGTAGCCCAATTGATCCCACTGTTGTAAATCACTACCGCGCTGAAAATACTGTTGGGCCGGTGAGTAGAATGAGGAGGCCGGCTGGCGAGTTGTTACTGTGGCGGTGGCATGAAAGGCGGCCATTTTTTCCTGATCCGGGGTAAAAGAGAACGGATTGTCTTTTAGCGCATCACGGTATTCGGTCGCATCTCCTGGTTGATCTAATGGCGCTTTGCCCTGGCTGTTAGTCAGGTTCTGCAACAAGCGGTTAAGAAAATCATCCCGGGCAGCCTGAACCAGAAAGCCCTGTTCATCTAGCGGTAGTTTCAGAAACCAGACAACATTCTCCTGAGCTTGTTTTGGATTCCACATCAGTACCGCGATCCATGCCTGATGCAGGAATGGTTTAGGGTAAGGGATCTGGCCCATTTCGACTTTACGAAAACTATCGACTGACAGTTTGTCGATACAACGCCCCATATCAAAGATTCTGAACTGGGCTTCGGTCTGTCGGATAAAGTCTGTAAGGGTTTCAAAACGGCTCATTGGTCTGCCTGACTGGGTTAAAATCTGTGCGCCATTCTACCAGTGCCTTCAGAACAGTTACAGCTTTCACTTTTATCCTGATTAATCCTTAAAATGGGGTTAAAACAGCTGTTGGTTTTGTACTGTTTTTTATATCATTTAACTAATTAAGCAGAACGTTATATTTGCTGTCACAATGATGTCGAAGACTGGCTGTGAATGGATATTATTTGACTAAGGTCAGGATAAAAAAGGAGCTCAATTGAGTAACGGTCTTTTCGCCCTTGGGCGGTCGATGGTTGGCAGTCTGCGTGATTTGCTACCAATTGTAGTGGTTATCGGTTTTTTTCAGATCGTTGTATTACAGCAATCTGTGCCTGATCTGGTCGGTTTAATTACCGGCCTTCTCTGTGTTGTCGCCGGACTGACATTTTTCATTTATGGGCTTGAAATGGGGTTGTTTCCAATTGGGGAAACCCTGGCGCATGCCTTTGCCCGTAAAGGTAGTCTGTTTTGGCTGCTGGTGTTTGCATTTTCTCTGGGATTTGGGACCACGGTGGCAGAGCCCGCGCTGATAGCGGTGGCGGCAGAGGCTGCTGCGGTGGCTGCTGAAGGGGGGATGATTGAAGCGACCGATGCATCAATGCTCAGCTATGCATCAGGTCTGCGCTATACCGTAGCCTTTTCAGTGGGGCTGGCAATTGTTATCGGTGTCGTAAGAATTCTGAAAGGCTGGCCGATCCAGTACATGATTATTGTCGGCTACCTGCTGGTGATGGTGATGACCGCTTTTGCGCCGCGGGAAATAATCGGTATTGCTTATGATTCGGGTGGTGTGACCACCTCAACCATTACTGTGCCTCTGGTGACGGCATTGGGTGTTGGTTTAGCGTCTTCAATTGAAGGTCGTAATCCAATGATTGATGGCTTTGGTCTGATCGCTTTTGCATCCCTGACACCGATGATCTTCGTGATGGCATACGGAATGGTGATCTGATGGAACTGTTGAATCAACTCTTCACTATTTTATTATCGACGATCAAAGATGTTATTCCGATTCTGGTTATTATCTTTGGCTTCCAGTTATTGGTTATCCGACGTCGGATTCCGAATCTCAAGAAAGTAATATTTGGCTTTGGTTATGTGATTCTTGGCCTGGCTCTGTTTCTGCTGGGGCTGGAAAAAGCGTTGTTTCCTATCGGGCGATTGATGGCGCAACAGTTAACAGATCCAGAGTTTATTCGTGGCAGTATTGCGGCGGCGGGTCAGGCATTACACTGGTCTGACTACTACTGGGTTTATATCTTTGCATTTGCTATTGGCGCTAGTACCACTATCGCAGAACCTTCCCTTATTGCGGTAGCAATAAAGGCGAATGAGGTATCTGGTGGTGCTATCGGTGTTTGGGGACTGCGTCTGGCAGTTGCCTTAGGGGTAGCGGTGGGTATCAGTCTGGGTACCTGGCGTATAGTGACCGGTTATCCCATTCACTGGTTTATTATTACCGGTTATATCTTTGTGGTGATACAGACATTTTTTGCGCCAAAAATGATTGTTCCACTGGCTTATGACTCTGGTGGTGTTACTACCTCAACTGTGACTGTGCCTTTAGTTGCGGCTCTGGGGTTGGGCCTTGCCAGTACCGTGCCGGGGCGTAGTGCGTTAATTGATGGTTTCGGTTTGATCGCTTTTGCCAGTCTTTTTCCCATGATTTCGGTAATGGCCTACGCCCAGATAACCGAATGGGTTGCGGCCAAAGACAAGAAAAAACGGCAACAGGCCGAACTACAGATGAATCAGGAATAGGACGGGAATATGCACTTCAAACTGTTATTAGTGTTTGTTGAAGATTCCAAAACCGATCAGGTAATGAAAGCTGCCCGGGATGCGGGAGCAACCGGTGCTACGGTAATTAACAATGCCCGGGGCGAAGGAGTTAACAAAACTAAGACTTTCTTTGGTCTGACGCTGGAAACTCAGCGTGATGTGGTGTTGTTTATCGTTGAAGAACACCTGAGTCGTAAAATACTGGAAACTATTTCACGGGTAGCAGAATTTGATGATTCTCCGGGACAGGGTATAGCTGTTCAGCTGGATGTTGAAGATGCTGTGGGGGTGGCGCATCAGATCGCAACCCTGACAAACCTAGTCGAGGAAGAGATATGAGTGATCGCAAAGTAGTGCGTGCTAAAGATGTAATGGCGCAGGATTATGCCATGGTTGACGGACTGACCACGATTAAGGATGCAATCGACATTTTTAAACAGAAAAATGTCTCGGTTCTGTTGATCAACAAGCGTAACAACGATGATGAATATGGCATCCTGTTGCTGTCTGATATCGCCAAGAAGGTATTAGCGCAGGATCGTGCGCCGGAGCGGGTTAATATCTACGAGATTATGACCAAGCCGGTGATAGGTGTTGATCCGCAGATGGATGTCCGTTATTGCGCACGCCTGTTTGATAATTTTGGTCTGGCGACAGCGCCGGTGTTGGATAACGGTGAAGTGCTGGGTGTGGTCGGTTATAACCAGATTGTACTGGACGGATTGCTCACCGAGTAAGCTTGTCTGTCAGTTTGATGGACGATTTAATGCTTTATCGTTAGTAGCTGATCAAGCTGATCGAAGAATTCGATCAGCTTGCTGCTTTTTACGGCATTGTTCTGTAATGCCTCTTTAATCATCGGAGCCATGTTGCTGCTCTTAGGGAGTGGCAACTGTTGCTCTATCATCTGCTGAAACTTGGGTAGCATTATCCACTGAACCCACTGCCAGAAACTCAGAGTATCGATACAAAAAGGCTGTACGCTTTGTAGGGCCGTGAGTGAAGGCTTATTGGCAGACCAGAGTGACCAGACCCGCATCTCCGCTTCAATTTCACGCAGTACTTGCTCTAGTTCAGCGTACTTTTCAGACATTATCTACCTCGGGCTTGCTTCAGGGTGTCGGCAATCAGAAATGCCAGTTCCAGTGCCTGATCGGCATTAAGGCGAGGATCGCAGTGGGTATGATAGCGATCGCCTAGCCCTTCTTCTGTAATCCGGTAGGCGCCGCCAATACATTCGGTGACGTTCTGGCCGGTCATTTCAAAGTGGACGCCGCCGGCATAAGTGCCTTCTGCCCTATGTACTTCGAAGAAGCCTTTCATCTCTTTCAGAATGCTATCAACACTACGGGTTTTATAGCCGCTGCTGGCTTTTATGGTATTGCCATGCATCGGATCAGAGCTCCAGACCACATTGCGACCTTCCTCTTTAACCCGACGTACCAGTTCAGGCAGGTGCTCAGTAATTTTGTCTGCACCCATTCGACTGATCAGTGTTAACCGACCTGGCATATTGGTCGGGTTAACTGCATCGATCAGTCGGATCAGTTCATCCGGATTCATGGTCGGGCCGACTTTTACGCCGATCGGATTTTCTACGCCGCGAAGAAACTCTATATGAGCACCGTCTAGCTGACGGGTACGGTCTCCGATCCACAGCATATGAGCCGAGCAGTCATACCAGCGCGAAGTGAGGCTATCCTGACGGGTCAGGGCTTGCTCATAGTTGAGCAGCAGCGCTTCGTGGGAGGTATAAACTGAGGTTTCCTTTAACTGAGGAACATTGCTGCCCCGGATACCACAGGCCTCCATGAAGGAGAGTGTGTCGCCGATCTGGTCAGCCAAGTGCTGATATTTTTCACCCTGCGGGCTCTTTTTAACAAAGCCCTGGTTCCACTGGTGTACTTTATGCAAGTCAGCAAAGCCGCCCTGGGCGAAAGCACGTAGCAGATTCAGGGTTGAAGTAGCCTGATGGTAGGCGCGCATTAAGCGCTGAGGGTCAGGCTCGCGTGATGCGGCGTTGAAAGCGATATCATTGATGATGTCGCCGCGATAGCTAGGTAACTCGATACCATCAATGGTCTCAGTGCCGGCGGAGCGTGGTTTGGCGTACTGGCCTGCGATCCGGGCAACTTTAACCACCGGGCAGCTGCCAGCAAAAGTCATGACCACCGCCATCTGCAGCATTACCTGGAAGGTATCGCGAATATTCGTGGCGTTAAATTCAGCAAAACTTTCGGCGCAGTCGCCACCTTGCAGTAAAAATGCTTGTCCGGATGCAACATCGGCCAGTTGCTTATGCAGTGAACGTACTTCACCAGCAAAAACCAGTGGTGGCATCTGCTCAAGTTCGTTCTCAACCTGTTTTATGGCACTGCTGTCCTGGTATTCAGGCTGTTGCAGAATCGGTTTGCTTTTCCAGCTGTCGGGAGACCAGTTGTCCATCTAATTCGTTCGCTCTGAAAGGTGTATGGCTAAAGGGCATAGTGTAGCTCTGATCAGGCTTACAAGTAAGGGTGGTGGGATGAAAAACTGTTGTTTTTTAGTCAGATTTTATACCTGCGGCAGGTAGGAAATTGCTCTGGCGTTGGTTTGTTGGAATAAAATTGTTCCAAGTTTGGTTTTAATGGGTTTTTTATGCATCAGTAAAGGGTGTATAGGCAGGCTTTTTTCTTCTGCGAGGGATGGTGTTGAGTAGGGTTTTTGGGCTATTGTTGGCCGTCTTTAACCATAATTTGGAAAACTGATGTCTGAGCAGGATAAGAAAAATGGTCTGAAAGTACGGACCGAGGTCATGGGTGAAGAGTTTGTCCAGCGTGCGATAGATAATACGACGGAACTGACTCAGCCGGTACAGGATTGGATTAATGAGCACGCCTGGGGCAGTACATGGCAGCGTGATGGTTTGCCTAGAAGTACTCGTTCATTGGTGACTATTGCGATGTTGGCTGCCCTGAAAGCACCGACAGAGTTAAAAGGGCATGTGCGGGGCGCTCTGAATAATGGTTGTACGCCGGAAGAGATACAGGAAGTGCTGCTGCATTCTATTGTTTATTGTGGAGCGCCAGCGGCTCAGGAGGCGTTTAGAGCGGCTAAAGAGGTAATAGAAGAATGGCAGGCCAGGGCAGTATAGGATCAGGCTGGTTTAAGCTTCTCCTGTAAGTTGCAGGTTTTACTTAAGTCGTGGTCTTAGTAACTCTATAAGCTGATTGGGAAACTGGCGGTAGTCCGGGTAGGGGGTTAGGAATATTCGCCCTTTTTGATATAGCCTGCCGCTCTCTTCTAGCGGGTGAAAATCTGCCAGATCCAGACCTAGTCGCTGCCAGCTGGCTTTGCCGGCGACGATATGAAATTTGTTTCCCGGTTCAAGATGATTCTTAAAACTAATCGCTTCCCGCTGTTCTAATAGTTGCTGGTCGCGATAGTCCCGCCAGTTCTGATCCGGGCATTGTAGCTTGGCCAGAATGATCAGAATTTTACGCCAGTGGTTGCCGTTTAGTTTTACCAGGCTTTGGTAGTCTGTGGTATTAGTCGGATCGACAATCGGCGCAGTTGGCAGGTAGAGCAGGGTCGATGCCTGCTCAGTATTACCCAGTTGCTGCATTAAGCTGATTTAATGCCGCTGAGATTGCGGAAGGTAATTTCTTTAGCTGTATTCAGAAAGTCGAGCATGAAGTCGGCGTCTTGCTGATCTTCGCGAATGGCCGCATAGAGGGTACACCAGACACCTTTCTCTCCAAGTGGGCGGGAGGTAATGTACTCTTCCTCAATATACTGATGAATAGCCCAGTTAGGTAGCGCAGAAACCCCCCGGCCGCTGGCTACCAGTTGCATAATCATAACGGTCAGTTCAGAGGTGCGTAATTCAGCGGGTTCGACACCGGCCGGATCCAGGAAGTGTTTAAATATATCTAACCGGTGCTGTTCTACCGGATAAGTGATCAGTGTTTGCTGCTCAATATCTTGTGGTTGAATGGCGCGACGAGCAACCAGCTGGTGCTGTTTGCTCATGGCCAGTACTGATTCGTAGCTAAACAGTGGGATATAGGTAATGCCTTTACGCTCTTCAGGGTCAGCGGTAACCACCAGATCAAGGTCACCCCGGGCGAGGGCTGGCAGAGGTTGAAAGCTAAAGCCTGTAGTCAGATCCATTTCTACTTCTGGCCAGTTCTGACGGAAATGGTCGATAGTCGGCATTAACCAGTCAAAGCAGCTATGGCACTCGATACAGATATTCAGGCGCCCTGCTTCTCCGCCGGCCAGGCGGGCAATGTCTCTTTCTGCATTGCGGATCATAGGGAGTACATCATCAGCCAGGGCAAGGATACGCTGGCCGGCACTGGTAAAGCAGATCGGTTTGGTTTTACGAATAAACAGAGAGCATTCGAGGCGGTCTTCCAGATCTTTAATCTGGTGGGACAGGGCGGACTGGGTTAGATGGATTCGTTCGGCAGCCTCAACCAAACTGCCCGCATCCCTCAGCGCAGAAAGAGTCTTCAGATGTCGAAGTTCGATCATACCGTTGTGCCTCAATAATTATGGGTGTGAGTCTGAGTATAGTATGAATATCCCTCATATGGGATCTTGCGCTGCAGCATACCGGGTCCGCAGGAAGCGGACCCGTTTTTAATGCTGCTTATTTGACCAGCAGAAACTCGAGCAGTGCTTTTTGGGCGTGCAAGCGGTTTTCAGCTTCGTCAAATACGACAGAGCGAGGATCGTCCATCATCTCAGCGCTGACTTCTTCGCCGCGGTGTGCTGGCAGGCAGTGCATAAAGATAGCGTCCGGTTCAGCCTGATCCATCAGCGCAGTAGTCACCTGATAGCCAGCAAATGCTTTCTCGCGAACTTTCTGTTCCTCTTCCTGGCCCATTGAGGCCCAGACGTCAGTAACAACCAGGTGGCTGCCTTTTACGGCTTCCTCCGGAGTGCGGTAGATGCTGACCCGGTCCTGATTTTGGGCGACCAGCTCAGTATTAGGGTCGAAGCCTTCAGGGCAGGCGATCTGCAGTTTAAAGTCAAACTGACGTGCCGCATTAATATATGAATGGCACATATTATTGCCATCACCGATCCAGGTAACGGTTTTACCTTTGATATCACCACGATGCTCAAGAAAAGTCTGCATGTCGGCCAGTAGCTGACAAGGATGATAGTCATCGGTCAGGGCGTTGATGATAGGTACCCGGGAGTTTGCTGCAAATGTGGTAACAGTATCGTGATCGAAGGTACGGATCATGACAACGTCACACATGCTGGAGATAACCTTAGCGCTATCTTCAATGGGTTCGCCACGGCCTAGCTGGGTGTCCCGGGAAGATAGGAACAGTGCATGTCCGCCGAACTGTGCCATGCCAGCTTCAAATGAAACCCGGGTACGGGTAGATGATTTTTCGAAAATCATCGCCAGTACCTGGTTTTTCAGAGGCTCGTAGATCTCACCCCGGTTACGTATCTGCTTTAGCTCAACAGCACGGCGAATGAGAGTATTCAGTTCTTCCGGAGTCAGGTCCAGCAGGGTCAAAAAATGTCGTGTAGTCATAAGTATTCAGGCCCGCGTTAGCGGGCCTTTATCGAGTCAGTTATTCGTCAGCCATGTAGACTTTAATGATGCGAGACAAGGTGTTTACCAAGAGCTCTGCTTCAGTATCAGACATGATTAGTGGTGGCAGCATACGAACAACCTTACCGCCTCCGGTAACATTCAGAAGAATGCCCTTTACTTTAGAAAGTACCGCCAGCTCGGTGCCAGCTTCGGTCAGTTCGATAGCAATCATCAGACCTTTGTTACGGATCTCTTTCACATAGCTGGCATCGCCAAGCTGAGCTTCGAAACCGGCAACGATCTTGTCGCCTAAGAATGCTGCGCGCTGATCCAGATTCTCGTTAGTGATAGTGTCTACAACTGCCAGTGCAGCGGCGCAACATAGCGGGTTGCCGCCATAGGTCGAACCGTGGGTGCCGGGAGAAAGAATCTCAGCTGCTTTACCACGTGCCAGGCAGGCGCCAATAGGTACACCGTTGCCCAGGCCTTTAGCGGTAGTAACAACGTCTGGCAGGATATTGTTCTGTTGATAAGCAAAATAGCTACCGGTACGACCGTTGCCAGTCTGAACTTCGTCCAGCATCAGTAGCATGTCGTTAGCATCGCAGATATCACGTAGCTGATTCAGATAATTGTCAGCAGGGATCACAACGCCGCTTTCGCCCTGAACGGGTTCAACCAGAATCGCAACGACGTTAGCATCAGCCGCAACGATATTTTTAATCGCTTCAACATCATTGTAAGGCGCGCGCACAAAACCGCTGACTAAGGGTTCAAAACCAGCCTGAGCAGAACGGTTACCGGTTGCGCTAAGCGTGGCCATAGTACGGCCGTGAAAAGAGCCTTCCATCACAATAGTAACGGGCTTATCGATCCCTTTTTTGTGTCCGTAGCGTCGAGCCAGCTTAATGGCCGCTTCATTAGCTTCAGCACCAGAGTTGCCAAAGAAAATGTTATCCATACCTGAGATGTGAGTCAGACGCTCTGCCAACTGCTGCTGCAGTGGGATAGTGTACAGGTTGGAAGTATGGATCAGCTGGCTGGCCTGTTCGCTGATTGCTGTGGTAACTGCTGGATGAGCATGGCCCAGACCACAAACGGCGATACCGCTTAATGCATCCAGGTATTTGTTGCCGTCCGTATCATATAGCCAACAGCCTTCACCATGGTCAAAAGCCACGGAAAGACGCGAGTAGGTATTCATAACGGGCTGTGTAGACATCTGTGTCCCTCTCTGCAACGCAAAACGGCAGCGGGGTCTTCAGCGAATGCCGGTATTAATTGAATACCAGTTTGAGTCGCCGTTTCCCTAAGGCTGCCGAACGGAAAACCAGCCATTCTAGGTGCTTGTTTGTGAATTAGCAAGAATGGAACTGAACTTGAGATTTTGAGTGTGCGCCCCCATATTAATAGACACATGCTGTGGCTCAATATAGTAGCTGATTTAGCGTGCTGGGCGGGATAATTTCTTGCCTTACCCGAGTAAATTGATCGGGTTTATGCTAGGCTGTGCGCCACAGTTAATGATCAACGCCTGCATCGCTGGCGTAATGTAAGAATATAGGTAGGACTTATGAGCGTTGTTGATACTATTAAAGAGCAAATTGAATCTAACGATATCCTGTTGTACATGAAAGGAACGCCGCGTTTTCCTCAGTGCGGATTTTCTTCCCGTGCTTCTGAAGCGGTTATGTCCTGCGGTGCGCGGTTTGCTTTTGTAAATATTCTGGAAAGTCCTGAAATTCGCGCTGAGCTGCCTAAATATGCTAACTGGCCAACTTTTCCACAGCTGTGGGTAAAAGGTGAGCTGGTCGGTGGTTGCGACATTATTGCTGAGATGGCTGAAAACGGTGAGCTTAAAGAGCTGATCGATACAGTTGCCGGTGAAGATCAGTCTGAAGAAGGCTGATAGCGGCATTATAGGTATTGTTTATTAGTCGTATAGTTGTGTTCTATTAGTGTTATAGCAACAGTACGGCTAAGCTATGTTAACTTTGTATTTTTAAGTTAATTTTTGCGGTTAACGCTTTTCTTAATGGAGATAAAAAATGGGCGTATTAGTAGGTAAGCAGGCTCCGGATTTTACAGCACCAGCAGTACTGGGTAACGGTGATATTGTTGATGCTTTCAATCTGACTGAAGCAACTAAAGGTAAAAAAGCGGTAATTTTCTTCTACCCGCTGGATTTCACTTTCGTTTGCCCATCTGAGCTGCTGGCTTTTGATCACCGTATCGAAGAGTTTAAAAAGCGTAATGTTGAAGTGATCGGTGTGTCTATCGATTCCCACTTCTCTCACAATGCGTGGCGTAATACGCCGGTAAACGAAGGCGGTATCGGCGCTGTAAACTACACACTGGTTGCTGATATGACTCACAGCATCTGCCAGGATTACGATGTTGAATCTGAAGGCGGCGTTGCTTTCCGTGGTTCTTTCCTGATCGACGAAGATGGTCTGGTACGTCACCAGGTTGTTAACGATCTGCCACTGGGCCGTAACGTTGACGAGATGTTGCGTATGGTTGATGCTCTGGCATTCCACCAGGAGCACGGTGAAGTTTGTCCAGCTGGCTGGACTGAAGGCGATAAAGGTATGGATGCTTCTCCAGCAGGCGTTGCTGCATACCTGACAGAGAATGCTGACAAGCTGTAATTTCGAAAGAAATTTAAATATAAAAAACCCACCTTAAGGTGGGTTTTTTTGTGCTTTTTTAAGCGAACAGCGAACAGCGAACAGGGGTAGTCTGCTACAGCTCTGACCTGTCAGGCTATTCGTAGTTATCTTGTACCATCTGCCAGCCGCCCAGATCTTTCCAGCGATTCACAATAGTGCAGAACAGTTCTGCGGTTTTCATCGTGTCGTAGAGTGCTGAGTGAGCCTGGTGGCCGTCGAAATCAATATCAGCCAGATCGCAGGCTCGGGCCAGGACGGTGTGACCAAAGGCCAGACCGGCCATTGTTGCTGTATCGAATGTGGAGAACGGATGGAAAGGGTTGCGTTTAATATCGCAGCGCTCAGCCGCGGCAGAGACAAAACCGTGATCGAAGGACGCATTATGTCCGACCAGAATAGCCCGTTTACAGTTGTGTGCTTTTACCGCTTTACGAATAGGTTTGAATATCTTTTCCAGTGCTTCCTGCTCTGGAATGGCTCCCCGTAACGGGTTATAGGGATCAATGCCGGTAAACTCCAGCGCCGCTTTTTCCAGGTTAGCACCTTCGAACGGATCTACATTGAACTCATAACTCTGGTCAATCAGTAGAT
The DNA here is from genome assembly GCF_003858655.1 of Amphritea balenae. Classification (GTDB taxonomy): domain Bacteria; phylum Pseudomonadota; class Gammaproteobacteria; order Pseudomonadales; family Balneatricaceae; genus Amphritea; species Amphritea balenae. Next base: position 44,213 of record NZ_RQXV01000008.1, on the reverse strand, counting down.
TGCCATCGTCATCCATAGTCAGGGTTACGGCTGCAATTTCCAGAAGGGCATCGGTCTGGGAGTTGAAGCCAGCGGTTTCAACATCGATGACAACGGGTAGGTAGCCGCGAAAACGGTTCGACATCGGGTGTTGGTACTGGGCGCTTCTATTCAATGATCTTCCTTAATGACCTGTTTATGGTCAGCGTTAGTAATTACCTGAACTCAAGTGTAAAGATTTGCTTGTAGTTTCACAAATGCCAGACTAAATATCATCTGAATCAGATGCTGGAGTTTCTGTTCAGAGGTGATTTTTGTTGGTGAGTATTCACCTGTATAGTCTAAAGCTCGTTATAGTAGTGCCGATAACAGTTGCGATACCAATCCTTTATGGAAGATCAGTAGTTTATGCGATTAGCTCAGCTTTTATTAAGCTCTTTGTTTGTTAGTGCTTTATCTGTCAGTACTGCTTTGTTGCCTCAGCAAGGCATGGCTGCAGGTTATGCTGCATCTATTGAAAAATCTAAATGGGATCTGGAAGCATCTAAGTTCAGTTGTCGGTTATCTCAGCTTATACCTCTGTTTGGTGAAGGGGTGTTTGATCATGAAGCGGGAGAGCAGGTACGTTTTACACTTAAGCCTCTGCAAGGGCATGGCCTGAACGGCAAGGTTCAACTGCTGGTTGAAGCATCGCCCTGGCAACCGGGTGTAGCAGTTCACCGGATAGGTGAAGTTGAATTTACCAGCAACGGACAAATTCCCGTGTCGGAACAATATTCCCGACAGATGTTGGCGAGCCTTTTTAAAGGCCGGATGCCAACTTTTCTGGCGCAAAACTGGTCCGGTACCAATGAATCAGTAAGGATCGGGCTGTCGGCGGCTAATTTCCCTCCCGCATATGAGTCTTACGCTGATTGTGTGGCGCAATTGTTGCCGGTTAATTATCGACAGATTGCCAGGACAGCAGTGCTCTTTCCTTCGGCTCAATGGCAGCTATCTGACTCGACAAAAGCGCGTTTGGATCTGATCGCGATCTACGTCAATAATGATGATGCAGTGAATTCGGTCTATGTTGATGGACACTCAGATGCTCAGGGTCGCAGGTTGGCGAACCGGGATTTATCCAAAAAACGGGCAGAAGCGGTAACGGCTTATCTGGAGCAAAAAGGGGTTAATCCTGATCTGATTACGACCCGTTACCACGGCGAACGCTATCCGGTGGAACAAAAAAATAATCGCGCCACCCGCGATCGTAGCCGTCGGGTAACTATCCGTCTGGACCGCAACTGAACACTTCATATTCCTGACTCTATAGCCGTATATAAAATGAGCGCTGAAGGCTCTGTTACTCTGCTGTAATCGTGATACAATTGCGCCCTTTCCTATTTTGGGTATCCGGTAGAGGCTATGCTGCTCTCTACGCGGCTGATATTGCGTTTGGAGCCTCTCTATGTCCGATATTAAAAAGGTTGTGCTGGCCTACTCCGGCGGCCTTGATACTTCTGTAATCGTGCGTTGGTTACAGGAAACTTATAACTGTGAAGTGGTGACCTTTACTGCTGACCTGGGTCAGGGTGAAGAGGTTGAACCGGCTCGTGCTAAAGCTGAAGCACTGGGTGTTAAAGAGATCTATATCGAAGATCTGCGTGAAGAGTTTGTCCGCGATTTCGTTTTCCCGATGTTCCGTGCTAACACTATCTATGAAGGAGAGTACCTGCTGGGTACTTCTATTGCTCGTCCACTGATCGCTAAGCGTCTGATAGAGATTGCTAACGAGACCGGTGCGGATGCGATCTCTCATGGTGCAACGGGTAAAGGTAATGATCAGATTCGTTTCGAGCTGGGTGCCTATGCATTGAAGCCGGGCGTAGCTGTTATTGCTCCATGGCGTGAATGGGATCTGACATCCCGTGAAACATTGATGAAGTATTGTGAAGAGCACGATATTCCGGTTGATTTCTCAAACAAGAAGAAGAAATCACCATACTCAATGGATGCTAACCTGCTGCATATCTCTTATGAAGGCGATATCCTGGAAGATCCATGGGCTGAAGCTGAAGCGGATATGTGGCGCTGGTCAGTATCTCCTGAAGAGGCTCCGGATCAGGCAACTTATATGGACCTGACTTACGAGAAAGGTGATATTGTTGCTATCGACGGTAAGGCTATGAGCCCTGCGACTGTTCTGGAATACCTGAATAAGGTCGGTGGAGAGAACGGTATCGGTCGTCTGGATATCGTTGAGAACCGTTTTGTTGGTATGAAGTCCCGTGGTTGTTATGAAACTCCGGGAGGCACGATCATGCTGCGTGCGCACCGTGCAATCGAGTCTATCACCCTGGATCGTGAAGCTGCGCATTTGAAAGATGAGCTGATGCCGCGTTATGCCAAAGTTATTTATAACGGCTTCTGGTGGTCTGAAGAGCGTAAGATGCTTCAGCAAATGATTGATGAATCTCAGCGCTATGTGAATGGTGATGTTCGCCTGAAGCTTTATAAAGGCAACGTTATTGTTGTTGGTCGCCGTTCTGACGATACTCTGTTCGATGAGAACATTGCTACCTTCGAAGATGATGCGGGTTCTTATGATCAGAAAGATGCAGCCGGATTCATTAAGTTGAATGCTCTGCGGATGCGTATTGAAGCAGGTAAAGGTCGGGATCTTTCCTGATTCGCCATTCTGAATCGTATTTGTTAATTAAAAGCCTCGTTATGTCACCATAACGGGGCTTTTTTGTGCCTTTAGTACTCGCTATCTGCTTTGATAATTATCTGATTTATATGATACTTCTGATGGGCTTGCGAATTGTGCTAAAAACAACGATTTGAATTAGTGCTATTCAAGGCCTTTCTTTTCACCAGAATGTAGAGTGTATGGAAATCAGCTATTCAGATAAAAAAGTACTGATTGTTGATAACCGCCTGGAAGATCTTGGGGAACTCAAGACAATTCTGGGGCGCATGGGTGTGGCTGGTATTCAGGTTGCCTCATCGGTGAATATGGCGCTGGTATTGTTGCGTGAGCAGCATTATGACCTCTGTTTTGTGGTCTTTGATCTGGGTAAAGAGCAGAAGAACGGTCTGCAGCTGGTTCAGGAAGCAACCGCTGAAGGTATCCGCAAGTTTTCAACTCTGTTTATTCTTATTGTTGATCCTGACCGTTCAAAGTTGTTGTTCGGCTCGCTGGACAGTTCTCCCGATACTTATATTTCAAAACCTTACGCCGAAGCTAAAGTGCGTTATCGGGTTGAGAAAATAATGCGGGTTAAATCAGTTCTGCAACCATTAGAGAGACTGTTGGATGCGGGTGAGTTGCAATCAGCGCTGGATATGTGCAGTAAGCTGTCTCAGGTGTATCCGGGTCTACAGCTATTTATTCAGCGTTTGCGGGGGATTATTCTGTTGGAGCTGGGTTTGTATTCTGAAGCGGAGCATCTGTTTGAGAGTATTGTCACGCAGCGGGATCAACCCTGGGCCCGGATAGGCTTAGGTGTTTCACTCTGTCATCTGGGGCATTATCGGAGCGCTCGTCGGGCGTTACAGTACGTGATTGATGAGTCTCATTTTTGTGTCGAGGCTTATACCTGGCTGGCCAGAACCTATAGAGCTGTTGGCGAACGGGGGGAGGCTATAGCGCTGTTAAGAAAGGCGATAATGCTACAGCCTTCTGTACCTGAATTGTTCGGCGTGTTGGGAAGTTTGTCGGCACAAAACAAAGAATGGAATATTGCCGCCGAGGCTTATACCAACTCGATTAGGTATGCCCGACACAGCTGCTACCAGTCAGAAGAGAATTATTTCAGTCTGGTGATGGCATTGTTGCAGCAAAAGACAATCGATCCTGAAACTGAGGAACGTATTATCCGGGTTCTGGAAGATGTAATGCTGGAATTTCCCGATGATCCGATAGTGCGATTTAAATCACGTTTGATGGCAGCTCAGACCTACCACCGTTCCGGCTCGGTCGAGCGTGCAGGCCTTGCCGCCAGAAATGCATTTGATCTGTTTTGCCAGTTAGAGCTATCTGATAAAGCAGCATGGCTTGATCCTTTTGTTGAGGGGATGGAGGGGAGTGTTCTTGAGCAGGATGCTCAAGCGCTGAAGCAGCAATTAAGCCGGGATAGCGCCACTTTGGATTGGGGGCGTTTGAATGTTCAGGGGATGCTGAGTTACCGGAAAAAGGACTACCGTAAAGCCCTGGGGTACTTTGTGCGGGCGGATGGGTTATTACCTAATAACCCCAGTATCATGTTAAATCTTATTCAGGCTGCACTGGAGCAGGCTAAAAAGCCCGGCCCAGAGCGGCATGAGCTGCTATTACAATGTGATAATGCGCTATACAGTATTAATTACGGTGCTTTGAGTGCTCGTCAGCAGAAGCGTTATCTTGCTCTGGCTGAAAACTGTGCGGAGATGGTTAAGGAGATGGCTCAGGTAAAACGGGTCAGTGAAGAAGATATTTAAGTTTCGATGCTTATATTTCTGAGTGCCTGGTAAAGCTTAGATCAGATTGTTTCATCGTCAGCCAGGATAGGGTTGGAAATATACTCATCAGAATTGTTGTGGCTAAACGCAGAACGCGCCAGTTTACGGGTCAGTATTTTTTGCTGTGCTGCCTCTGGCAGGTCGGTAAAGAGTATCGTTTTCTTTGCAATCAGCAGATCAATCAGATCCTCTAGTATCCGGCTTACATCGGCATCTGATTTTTCCAGAAACTCCATTGGTGTATTGGTTTCATTGTTGCTGGACAGAAACATCAGTACTTCCGGGTCTTGTATATCTACAACGCTAGAGTTATCAGTAGGACTTGCCGATAGTGAAGTGATCAGGCCCGCTTCATTTCTGATTGCGAAAAGCATAGATGAATCCTATTTAGATATTTCAGTACTGTAAGTTCAGTGCTTTTAGTCGTTAATGGCTATTGATAGCCCGGTGCCCTTGGCAGTCAGGTACAATAAAAACTAAGTATGGCCGGGTTGTTTTATCAGGGTCAAGGCTGTGTTAATCAGTTTGGGGATATTACTTTGCTGATCTGTGTCAGTCGCTATAGTTTTGCGTTGATTGCATATTAGATAGCGGCTAGATAAAATTGCTGTTAATAAAATAAGCTTCCGAAAGGGGTGCAGAGCAGATCATTATATTCTGATCGCCGCAGCCCTTTTTTATTATGTCTGAGTGATTATGAAATCCCATAAAATCCAGCAAGCCCCAATTCCGATGCGGACGGTAGGTCCGATAAAAATTAGCGGTCATGTTCTGAATGAGAAGATCGCTGTGCCTCTGGCTACTTATGAAACACCGTTGTGGCCTTCTGTGGGTCGTGGTGCGCGGGTTTCAACGCTCACTGAAGAAGGTATCAAAACGACGGTGGTTGATGAGCGGATGACGCGGTCAATCCTGTTGGAAGCGGATGATGCATTTGAGGCAGTTCAGGCGCTGAACTCTATTAAATCCCGTAAAGATGATCTGAATAAGGTCGTGGCTACCAGCAGCCGATTCGCCAAACTGATCGATATGAACAGTCAGGTTGTTGCAAACCTGATCTATCTGCGACTGGAATTCACCACCGGCGATGCATCAGGTCATAATATGGTCACTAATGCGGCTGATAAGTTGTTTCCCTGGTTGTTGAAAGAATATCCGCAGTTACGTTACTCCTCGATCTCTGCAAACTATTGCTCTGATAAAAAAGCTACGGCGGTTAACGGTATTCTGGGGCGGGGAAAATATGTTGTTAGTGAAATCCTGATTCCCCGTGATATCTGCGAGCGCCGTTTGAAAACCACGCCGGAAAAAGTGGTTGATCTGAATATTAAGAAAAACCTGATCGGAACGATGGTCGCCGGAGGTCTGCGCAGTGCAAATGCACATTATGCCAATATGCTGCTGGCCTTTTTCCTGGCAACCGGACAGGACGCAGCCAACATTATCGAAGGTTCTCAAGGGATTGTGCATGCCGAGGTGCGTGACGGGGATCTGTACTTCTCCTGTACTTTGCCAAATCTGATTATGGGCAGCGTGGGTAACGGTAAAGGGATCGAGTTTGTCGAAGAGAACCTGCGTGAGCTGGGCTGTAAGGAAGACCGTGAGCCGGGTGCTAATGCGCGTCGTTTGGCGGCGATCTGTGCAGCAACAGTGCTGTGCGGAGAGTTATCGCTGATGGCTGCGCAGACTAATCCCGGTGAGTTGATGGAGTCTCATCTGAAGATGGAACGCTAATGTCTGATCAGACCAATGATCGTAAAATTGAGCATATTCAGGCCATTGAGAAGGATCCGGATACCGATCGTGACGGTCGTTATTTCGATACCATTCATCTGACCCACCGGGCATTGCCTGGTCTGGCGCTGGAAAAGATAGATACCCGGATTGAATTTTTGGGTAAATCGTTGAGCTTTCCGTTATTGATATCTTCGATGACCGGTGGTGATCATGCGCTCATTAAGAAGATTAATCGAAATCTGGCTGAAGCGGCGGAACGCACTGGTGTTGCGTTGGCGGTAGGTTCCCAGCGAGTAATGTTTACTCAGCCATCGGCTAGGGAGAGCTTTGATCTTCGCCAGTATGCCCCGACGACCGTTCTCTTGGGTAATATTGGTGCAGTGCAACTGAATTGTGGTTTCTCTGTTGAAGAGTGTCAGCAAGCGGTTGATCTGCTTGGTGCGGATGGTCTGTATCTTCATCTGAATCCATTGCAGGAAGCGATACAGCCAGAGGGTGATACTGATTTCTCTAGTCTGACTGATAAAATCGCAACGGTGGTTAATGAATTATCGGTGCCGGTGATGTTGAAAGAGGTTGGTTCAGGTTTATCACCACAGGATATAGAATCGGGGTTGTCAGCTGGGGTTAAATGGTTTGATCTGGCCGGTTGCGGCGGTACCTCCTGGAGTCGAATTGAGCACCATCGGGCAGTGAATAAAGGTGATTCTCTTGGAATTCGGTTCCAGGATTGGGGAATCCCAACACCACTTGCGTTAAAACTGGCTGAGCCGTATCAAAATAGTGCAGGTTTCATTGCCAGTGGCGGTCTCAGGGATGGGATTGATATGGTTAAATCTGTTATACTCGGCGCCTCGCTCTGTGGCATGGCCGCACCCTTTTTGAAACCCGCAATGGAATCTGCGGATGCGGTGGTCCTGGAGATAGAGCGGCTCCGGCGTGAATTTACCACAGCGATGTTTTTGCTGGGCATGCCGGATGTGAATAAATTATTTATGAATCGGGCTCTCATTCTGGGCGAGCGTTGAGGATTTTAAGTACGTATGTCCGTCGGTATTGATGAAATCAGCTTTTACACTTCCAACTATTTTCTGGACCTGAAAAACCTGGCAGAGATGCAGCAGATTGATGCTGACAAATACTACCAGGGAATTGGTCAGGAAAAGATGGGTATGCCTGCACCTGATGAAGATGTAGTAACTATGGCTGCCAATGCGGCCCTGCCTCTTATTGAGCGTGTGGGTGCAGACGCAATCAGTACGGTTATGTTTGCTACTGAAACAGGTATTGATCAGTCTAAATCAGCCGGTGTCTATGTACATCGTCTGTTGGGTCTGACTGCTAACTGCCGTGTCGTTGAGCTGAAACAGGCCTGTTACAGTGCAACTGCAGCAATTCAGATGGGCTGCGCGCTTGTTGCCCGTCAGCCCGAAAAAAAGGTTCTGGTTATTGCTTCAGATGTAGCGCGATATGATCTGGATACTCCCGGTGAAGCGACACAGGGTTGTGGTGCGGTCGCTATGCTGATTACAGCGAACCCCCGTTTAGTTGAAATCGATGCGGAAGTCGGCAATCATACTGAAGATGTGATGGATTTCTGGCGCCCTAATTACCGTTCTACCGCGCTGGTGGATGGTAAGTACTCTACTAAGATCTATCTGCGTTCGTTGAAGTTAGCCTGGGAAAATTTCCGTGAAGCCAGCTCGCTGGCATTCAATGATTTTCAGCATTTTTGTTATCACCTGCCATTCACCCGTATGGCGCAGAAAGCACATAAGCATCTGGCCCGTGTTAATCAAAGTGAATTAAGCCCTGAATCGCTTGATCTTCAGCTTGAAGATACACTGATATATAACCGGATTATCGGCAATAGTTATACCGCTTCAATGTATATTGGCCTGGTGTCTCTGTTAGAGAATGGTAAGCAGAATCTGGCGGGTAGCCGGGTTGGATTCTTTAGTTATGGTTCAGGCTGTGTCGCCGAGTTCTTCTCCGGTAAAATTGTGGCAGGCTATGAAAAATACCTGCACCGGGACAGGCATCAACGGATGTTGGAAGCCCGAAATGAAGTGTCTTATGACGAATACCTGAAACTTTACAACGATGTTGACCCTACCGACGGTGGTGAACATCTGAAAGGGGCAGGTACAACAGGGCGTTTCCGTCTGGCTGGTATAGCTCATCATAAGCGTGAATATATCGCCTGTTAATGCTTGTGCCCCGGGTAAGCTGATTCTCAGTGGTGAGCATTCAGCGGTTTACGGGGCACCAGCTATTGCGCTGGCCGTTAATCGTTACATTCGTTGCCAGTCATCTCCTTTATCTACTCCTGAATTAAGCTGGCGTATGCCCGATACCGGCTGGCAAGGGCGTATTAGTTTCATTGAATTACGGCAACTTTCTGACCGGCTTGATCAGCGCTTTGAATTGTTTGAGCAGGACAAGCTTTCTGCAGGACAAATTCTTGAAGCGCCGCAACAGTTAGCTTTATATGCCTTAGCGCAATGTCTTCCTGCCGATTACTCAGGTCCGGGTGTCGATCTTGAAATTTTTTCAGAGCTTCCGTTAGGATCAGGAATGGGGTCATCGGCAGCATTGAGCGCTGCGATTACTCGTATAGCTCAATCAATTTTTTCTGGCACGGCTTTGCAAACCACCGAACAATTGTTTCAGCGGGTACGCTATTGTGAACGTTTGTGTCACGGTCGGGGCGGGCTTATTGATGCCGCCACGGTGAGTTATGGCGGGTTGGTTCAGGTTCGGCATGGAGCTGTAAATACGCAGGCTTCGGCTCTGGGTGATGGCTGGTTTTATATAAACTCAGGAAGCCCGATTGTAGGTACCGGAGACTGTGTTGATCAGGTACGCAGGCACTATGCCGAATCTGATATCTGGCATGATTTTACGGCTGTGACAGAGGGTTTGATGCAAGCTATTGCCTGTGGAGAAAATCCTATCCAGTTGCTGCGCCAGAATCATCGTTTGTTAAACACTATTGGTGTCGTACCTGAACCGGTAGCTGAATTTATTGCCCGGCTGGAATCACTCGGCGGTGCGGCTAAGATAAGTGGAGCAGGGGCGGTTGCAGGCAATGCCGGCGGAGCATTAATTGCCTATGCGCCTCAGCTTGATCTGTCAGATCTGTGTCATACAGCCGGTTATAGTTTTATGGCCATTGAAGAGGATAATGCAGGTGCCCGACTCTGTTAATGCAACGGTTTCTAGTCCACTTGGTAAACTGACGGTTTCAGCGCCCGGTAGTCTCATGTTAATGGGCGAGCACTCAGTGCTGTTTGGTCAGCCGGCATTGGCCTGTGCTGTTGATAAACGAATGACTGTTCAGTTGCTACCCAGAACGGATCGAATCGTTACCGTCGATTCGGCGCTGTCCTGTTATTCAGCGAGCCTGGATGACCTTAAACCTGATGCTGAGTTGAGTTTTGTGCTGACCGCTATCAAGCGTCAGTTGCATGAACTGCCAGCGGGATTTGATCTGAAGATCAGTTCTGAGTTCTCTCATACGGTGGGGCTGGGCTCTTCAGCTGCAGTGACGGCTGCGATGGTGACCGCATTACAAGCCTATTGTGGTAATGACTGTAGCGATCAACTGGCTTTATTTAATGAAGCGCTGGCTGTTGTGCATCAGGTGCAGGATGGTCGGGGTTCCGGTACTGATCTGGTTGCGGCGGTTTATGGTGGGGTGGTTAGTTACACCCTTGCTGATGCAGATAAAGAGGTTGGTCCCCGGATTAAAGCGCTGAGTGGTTTGCCGGATATCTCACTTTTTTATGTGGGATATAAGATGAAAACGCCGGATGTTCTGAAATATGTTGAGCAACTGTATCAACAGCAACCGGAACTTTATGATGCTATCTACCGATTAATGGGGCAGACAACAATGCAGGCCGAAACCGCAGTGGATAACGCTGACTGGTCCGGTTTTGCACAGTTGATGAATATTTATCAGGGCTTGATGGATGCACTGGGCGTAAATGATCAGAAACTGGCGCATATTATCTATAGTCTGCGCCAGCAAGATACGGTGCAGGCAGCAAAAATATCGGGTTCGGGTCTGGGAGACTGTGTGCTGGCGCTTGGTCTTGCTGCTAGTATTGAAGGGCCTTATGAACAAATACCGGTAACAGTTTCTGCAAAGGGAGTCATGGTTGAATATGGGTAAGTCAGGTACTACAAAACAGAGTGTTATTGCTCAATATCTGCCTGCAGTGGTAGAGCCGCAGTCTGATGCGATGGCAGAACCGGTGTTTGCGCCTAGTAATATCGCTCTTTGTAAATACTGGGGTAAGCGTGATGCTGAATTAAACTTACCGGTAAACAGTAGTTTATCTATCTCTCTGGCGCACCTTGGAACTAAAACCCAACTCTCGGTTGCAGAAAAAGATGAGGTCTGGCTGAACGGTAATCAGTTGGCAGCAGATGATAAATTTGCGGTTAAAGTCATCCGTTATATTGACCTTTTTCGAGGTGATAATAGTCAGGCGGTTAAAGTCGAAACTGAAAACAACATTCCTACTGCCGCAGGGCTGGCATCCTCAGCGTCCGGATTTGCCGCGCTGATGTTGGCTATCAATCAGTTCTATGGTCTTAACTTTGAACCTCAGGTTTTGTCTGCTTTTGCCCGAATGGGCAGTGGTAGCGCCAGTCGTTCTCTTTACCATGGGTTTGTTGAATGGCAGATGGGCTACCGTGATAACGGTATGGATAGCTTTGCGATGCCCCTGGAACATAGTTGGCCTGATTTGCGCGTCGGGTTAGTGAAAGTCAGTACCGCTGAGAAAGCGGTTGATTCACGTTCGGGCATGAACCGAACGGTAGATACGGCTCACCTTTATCAGAGTTGGCCACTGCAGGCCGCTGCGGATCTGGAGAAGTTGCACCAGGCGATAGCGAATAAAAATTTCACATTGCTGGGCGAAACCGCAGAACAGAATGCTTTGTCGATGCACGCGACAATGATTGCGTCCTGGCCACCACTGCTTTACTGGCAGCCTGACTCCGTCGCTGCGATGCAGGCTATCTGGCAGTTACGAGCCAGCGGTACAGAAGTCTATTTCACCATGGATGCCGGTCCCAACCTTAAGCTGCTATTTAGTGCCGCGAATGAAGCGGCGGTAAAACAGCAGTTTCCAGCCATGGAAGTGGTGTGCCCGTTCACCTGAACCCAGTCTGCGAACCTGAAGCCCAGCAACAGGGCTTTATTCTTACCCGTCAGCAAAGTGATGGTGCTGACGGGATCGACTTTACCTTCTGGCTACAACAAAATAACGGTGCTGTGTCGGTTACCGTAACCGGCCAGGAAGCCATTCTTTTTGTGTTTGATCGGGATGCTGAGGCTATCAAGCAGCTGCTACAGCCTTATGCTGGATGGCGCCTTATCGATCTGGATCTTAAAGATCTGGAGCAGCAGAGTGTTCATGGCCTCTATTGTCGTTCTCTGCAAACCCTTCGACAGATCACCGATCTGCTTAATAAACATCATATCCCGATGATCGAAGAAGATATCCGCCCGGTGGATCGTTACCTGATGGAACGGTTTATTCAGGGAGGGGTTAAGGTTGTTCGAAGTCATCAGGGAGTGCAGTTAAAGCCCTCAGAGTATGAACCCCGGTTGAAGATGTTGTCGCTGGATATTGAAACCACCATGCAGGCTGACCGGGTGTTTTCAATCGGGCTTTATGGTGGCGGTATCAGTCGGGTACTGATTATTGGTGATGGTCAGGATGAACCCTGGTTGAGATATCTGCCGGATGAGCGCGCTCTGTTATCTGCTTTTGTGTCTGAGGTTACCGCTTTTGATCCAGATATTTTTATTGGCTGGAATGTGGTCGGTTTTGATTTTCGGGTGCTGTATGAGCGGTCAAAGCGTCTGGAAATCAGTCTGAAGCTTGGTCGTGATAACTCGACCGTTCAGGTAATTCAATCGGCACAGGGAAAGTGGTTCTGCCGCATCGCAGGGCGGGTGGTGCTGGATGGTATCGATACCCTTAAAGGGGCGACTTTTCAGTTCGAAAGCTTTTCACTTGAGTATGTCGCTAACCAGTTGCTGGAGCGGGGTAAGCTACTCGGGCACCAGTCGGATAATGGCTTTGGTAATGGCTTAAATAAAGGCGAAGAGATTCAGCAGGTATATCGGGATAATCCACGACAACTAGCGGAGTATAATCTGGAAGATTGTCGTCTGGTGTGGGATATCTTTGCAAAAGCGCAGCTATTGCATTACCTGGTAGAACGCAGCAATTTAACCGGACTGGCGTTGGATAAAGTCGGAGGCTCTGCCGCAGCATTTGATAATCAGTATCTGCCACGGTTGCATCGTAAAGGCTATGTTGCGCCGGTATACGCTTCAGGAGACTCTGATCTGGGGGCTCCGGGTGGCTTTGTTATGGATTCCCGGCCTGGGCTGTATAAGCAGGTATTGGTGCTGGATTTTAAAAGTCTGTATCCGAGTATTATCCGTACCTTCATTGTTGATCCTTTTGCTCTGGCAGAAGGCACAGGTACAGATTGTGACCCGGACGATCTGGTGCCGGGTTTTAATAGGGGGATCTTTAGTCGTAAAAGTACGATTTTGCCCGGCATTATCGAGCGACTATGGCAGGCCAGAGATCGGGCAAAAGCGGAGCAGAATAAGCCGTTATCGCAAGCGATAAAGATCATCATGAATAGTTTTTACGGTGTTCTGGGCTCCAATGTATGTCGTTTTTTCGATCAACGTCTATCCGGCTCGATAACCCTGCGTGGTCATGAAATTCTTAACCGAACCCGGGATAAAATTGAGCAAGAGTTTGGTTATACCGTTATCTATGGAGACACTGATTCGGTCTTTGTCTGGTTAGGTGATGATTTTCCGGAACCGCAGGCAGCGGCAGAGGGGGCTAAGTTAGCCCGGTTTCTGAACCGCTGGTGGGTTGAAGAGCTGCAACAGCGTTTTTCATTGCCCTGCTATCTTGAGTTGGAGTACGAGACCCACTATCGCCGCTTTCTTATGCCGACTATGCGGCATTCCGAGAAAGGTACCAAGAAGCGTTATGCCGGTATTCGACTGCATAGCGATGCCACTGAGGAAACTGTTTTTAAAGGGCTGGAAACAGTACGTTCGGACTGGACGCTCTTGGCGCGCCGGGTTCAACGGGAGCTTTATCAGCTCATTTTTACTGACCAGCCCTATGTGGAATACATCAAGCAGGTTGTTGCTGATCTGAAGAGCGGTAAACTGGACCATGAACTGGTTTACCGAAAACGGCTGCGCCGTCCTTTGGAGCAGTATATCAAGCAGCAACCTCCCCATGTACAAGCGGCACACAAAGCTTGTGACACATTGCAAAAACAGGGTAAGCTAGGTCGAATCTCTGCAGGGATGCATATAGAGTATCTGATAACGGTAAATGGACCTGAACCGCTTCAATTCGCCAGCTCTCCAATCAATTATCAGCATTACCTCGATCGTCAGCTTGCACCGGTTGTGGATACTATTCTGGTATTCCTCGGGCAAGACTTCGAAAGCTTATGCGCTCCGCAATTTAAGTTGTTTTAGTCGATCCAGTTGTACGCTAGAACATAAAAACTGCATGTTTTCTAACAGGAGTACTGGAACATGATGCTGTTTTTGAGTGGTAATCATAACGATCTGCGCTCAGCTGTAAATGCAATTGGTGCCAGTGTGGCGATCTATAGCCAAGAGGACAATAAACAGTTCACTATAGTCAGCGCTAATGAGCTGTTTACTGAAATAACTGATATTGAAGTCAATAGCATGATCGGCGCCAGCTTGCGTGAGCTCTTTCCCCGCTATGTAGAACAACCTTTGTACGACAAACTTTGTGAATGTGTCACCAGTCAGTCATCGGTTGAGATGGAGATGGTTATCGATCGATCGGGTCAGCAGCGTTGGTGGCGTATTATCTTTTCCCCGGTGGTCAGTGATCGTGCTCATGTAAAGCGGGTGTTGACCACCGGTGTTGAGATTACTGATAAAAAGCAGTTGGAAAAGTCTTTGATGAATAGTCGTAACCGTTTTGAAGCGGTGGTAGAGGCTGCTTACGATGGCATTATCTCGGTCGATGAGAATCAGAATATTAAACTGATTAATCGTGCCGCCTGCGATATCTTTGCCGCCCAGAAAGAGGATCTGATGGGGCAAAGCCTAAATTTATTGATTCCCCATAAACACCGTCGCCATCATAAAGGTTATGTTAATTCATTTGGTAATTCTCCGATTTCTTCTCGTCCGATGGAGTCTCGGGTCACTGTGCGCGGGTTGCGCAGTGATGGTACTGAATTTCCAGCTGAGGTAACAATTGCCAAGATTAATGTGGGCGGGAATACCGAATTTACCTCGGTAGTCAGGGATGTTTCAGAGCGTGCGCGTTTGATTGAAGAGCTGCAGAAAGCAGCAACGGAAGATCCGTTGACGGGCATCAGCAATCGACGCTTTCTGGAAGAGGGGCTGAACCGTGAGCTGGAGCGCTGTCGCCGCTTTGGTCACTCGGTTAGTGTGGTGATGATCGATCTGGATAATTTTAAATTACAAAATGACACTTATGGTCATCATTTCGGCGATGAGATTCTGGTTATCGTTACCCGCTTTATTAGTGAACGATTGAGAGAAGTTGATATCCTTGGCCGTTGGGGGGGAGATGAGTTTCTTGTGGTATTACCCCAGTCCAGAATGGATGATGCTGTGCAATGGGTTGAGCGCATAAAACGTGAGTTGGCTAATGTGAAAAATCAGTTATCGCAACCGGTAGACTGTATAAGTGCCAGTTTTGGGGTAGTAGATAGCTTCGGGGAGGAAACCCTGGAAAAACTGATAGAACGGGTTGATAAAGCGATGTATCGGGATAAAAGTGGAATCTTGTAGGTGCAGTTATGGTTTATGGCCATCGAGCGAGTAGCTGTCTTATTAAAGTGTTGTAGCGAAGGCGTTATGATCAAAGGCGTTATGGTTCACTAATTTATCAGGTAGATAATCTAAGCCGTGATATGAGAGATCAGCCAAGCTGAATCTATCAGCGGCTTTTATTGTAGATAATACGAGTAGATCTACCTCTGGGAAAATTACGTGCTATATTGTTCTGGCTATAGGGAGAATTGCGTGCCAGATATCTGGCTGTGATTTTATGCTGGATGTAATAGAGCAGGGATGGCGATGCTTCACTTTGATCAGCTTCAGACGCCCGTCTGGATTTACGATACCGTTAATTTTCGCATACATTGGGCAAACAGCAGTGCCTTGGATCTGTGGCAGGCTGACTCGCTGCCAGAGCTGACTTCACGGGATTTTCGTACCGATGCATCTGATGCGGTTTATCAGACCTTACTAACTTATCTTGATGAGTTTGAAAAAGGCCATTCTATCTGTCGTTGGTGGCGGCTTTCGCCACAAGGGCAAGTTAAAGATGTTTATTGTCAGTTTTCAGGTATCCGCTTGGATGATGGGCATATGGCAATGCTGGTGGAAGGGCTGGAAACCGATAAAGACCAGCTTAATCCATTGTTCAGTGGCGCAGCAGTAGTGTCTCTGCTTGATGCGAAGGGAGATCTTATTAGTGCCAGCCCTTCATTGCAGGAACAGTTCGGTGGTCAGATTCATCAGTTAGCTAACCTTTTACAATACCCTGAACAGGTACCTGTATTACTTAAAATAGTGTCTGAACAGGGCTTTCATCAGGAAGATATCAGGGTTAAAACCCTACGTGGATGTCGCTGGTACAGTATTGAATTACGTCGCGCCCGTAATGCTGCTGAGGGTCAGTTTACCGTTACTTTGCAGGATATTCATGATCGTAAAAGCCGGGAGCTGCAGTTTCAGCAGATGGCGTTGCTCGACCCTCTGACTGGAATATTGAATCGAACCGGAATGATGCAAAAGCTCAGTCTTTTGGTTGAACGGGATATTTCATTTTCACTTTTCTATCTTGATCTGGATGGTTTCAAACCCATCAATGATAGCTTCGGGCACGGGGCGGGTGATGAACTATTGCTTGAAGTTGCTAACAGACTCAAGCAGCTGGCCGGTGAAGGGACTATGATCGCCCGAATTGGCGGTGATGAGTTTATTGTCGCGGTCGAAAATGCGGCGTCAGAGGAGCAGCGAAGAGATTTTGCATCATCAATAGTGGCAACTGTATCCGGTCAATACCTGGTCGTTAAAGAGTCAATGGAGATCTCGCTTTCAGTTAGTGTAGGTATCGCGTGTTTTCCTGAGCATGAGCAAGATCTGAACCTGCTGTTAGCTGATGCTGATACTGCAATGTATATGGCAAAGAATAGTGGTCGAAGGTGTTGGCTGGAATATCGGCAGGGGATGCGGGAACAGTTTCATCGTCGTACGCATATCTCTCAAAAGTTGAGTGTTGCTCTGAGTGATAATGAGTTTTCTCTGGTGTATCAGCCGATCATCAATGTGACTACAGGCTCCGTTATCGTTGTTGAAACACTGGTGCGCTGGAACAGTCCTGAGTTGGGGGTTGTTTCGGCTGAAGAGTTGATCGATGCCGCAGAGCACTGCGGTATGATCCGTGATATTAGTAGCTGGATCTACAAGCAGGCTTGTCAGGATTTTATAGCGATCCGAAACCGCTTTGGTGAGCAGGTGCTGCTATCGGTCAACATCTCAGGCTTGCAGATCTTGCAAGGGAGTGTTGTTGAGTCCTTAGTTGATGCGTTGGCCGATACGGGTCTTAAACCGGACGACCTGGTGCTGGAGCTGACCGAAAATGTGATGCTACCGGATTCGACAGAATACGCGGGTACGATAAATCAATTAGTCGCAATGGGGTTTGGTATCGCCATTGATGACTTTGGTTCAGGTTTCTCCTGTCTTGCGTATTTGAATAGCATCCCTGCCGACTGGGTTAAACTGGACCGAGAATTTGTCAGGCAGCTGAATAAAGGTACTGAAACTATCCGTTGTATCAATCAATTGATAAATGCATTGGGTATGCAGGTAATCGTTGAGGGGATAGAGAATCAGACCCAGTCTCATCAATTGAAGGCTTGTGGCGTGCTTAATCAGCAAGGTTTTTGGCATTCAAAACCGATAGGGTTGCAAGGATTGCTTAAGGGCTCTGGAGAGCTGCGCAAAATCAATGATATGTGATACCTGAATCATGTAGTATTTACCTGTAAGCGAATCACATTTGGCTGAGGCAGATATCATGAGTGACTATAAAGGTAAGGACCTGCAGCAAGTGGACTGGTATGGCAAAGACCTGTTTCAGACAGATCTGTCCGGTGCCGATCTGCGCGGGGCTACGCTGGCTGAAGCTGATCTTAGCCATGCCTGCTTAGTCGGCGCTGATCTGCGAGGGGCTGATCTGTCGGGCGCTGATCTATATCATGCAGACCTAACCGGTGCCAATCTGCGAGAGGCTAGTCTACGTGAAGCTCAGTTGTTTCATTGCAAGCTGGATAAGGCTGACTTCACAGAAGCCTGTTTGATAAAAGCTAATATGAATACTTCATCGGCCCGGCAGAGTTGTTTCGATAAAGCAGACTTCTATGAGACGACGATGTTCAGTGCTGATTTGACAGAAGCCTCAATGAAAGGGGCGGATTTTTTTCATGCCGATCTGTTTCATGCCAATCTGCATAAGACCGATCTGACCGGTTCAGATCTGACGGATGCTTATCTTTCTAATGCTGATCTGAGTGAAGCGGTGCTTGATGCGGTGGATCTGAGTGGTGCAACGATGCCTGACGGAACTATCTGTGCAGCCGGATCAATCGGAGAATGCATCGTTAAAACGGCAGATGACATGGGCTTTCCTCCGATAAAAATGCCTGGTTTCTGATGCCTGGTTTCTGATAAAACGTTAAAGTTTCGATTTCTGTTTCCGATATAGTTAGTACGATTTCTTTTTAGTAGAGCGTTGTTAGCAGTGCTTAGTTAGTAGCGCTTTTAACTAGTGCTTTGGAGTTGTGCTATGGAAATTTCCGCAGCCTCTGTATCAGCTTATCAACAGGTAAATATACAGAATGATGTTGCTACCGCCGTGGCGGGAAAAGCTAAAGATAATCTTGAGCTGCAAGGGGCGATGGTGTTACAGCTGCTGGAAAGTGCGGTGCAGATAACGGATCCAACCTCGCCGCTGGGGCAGACAATAGACATAAGGGCTTAGTTAAAGGTAGGGCTGAGCTATGGGCGGAATGAAAGGCCGAACTGAGGGTTAAATTCAGCAGCCAAAATAAGTGTTCCCTATTGCTGTGCTAAATATGATTGCTGGACAAAACCGCTCACAGAGCGGTTTTTTATTTGCCGGGATACAGTTAACAGACCATCTGGCATTAGGGTATATCTGCGATGCTCGAAGCTATATTTTGGCTATTGTTATAACCATCTCTTGAGTAAGTAATGTCTGCAGATGATGTGAGGGGAGTATTGATGCTACCGATGGGAACGATTATGACCAGTTGTATGGTGCTCGGATTGCTGTTTGCTACCCGGCTACCTTTGTTCAACCAACTACAGCGCTTACCAGTCCCGATCAGGAATACGGCTGCAGGACTGGTGTTTCTGGCTGGGTGCTGGAATGTATTCTGGTATGCAATGCGCCATCTGACAGAGTTTTGGGGTGTTGCTGCACTGGTATCAGGCCTGCTGTTACTGCTTACCTCGGTCTTAATCTATGATCCCAGACGTTTACCTGCTGTAGTGCGGCGTAGCAGAGCGGCGGTGTTATTTATGTTGCTTTGCTGTGCTTTGTTATATGGCATTACTATCTACCGACTTTAAGCTGTTAATTGCATGATTCTAAAATGAAAAAAGGAGGCTGGCGGGCCTCCTTTTTAGTTCGGTTATCAATTTCCTAATTAAGTTCTCTGAATCATGCTTATTTAGTCATTAATGAGAAATATAACCAGCGTTTTAGGGCCGTGGGCGCCCATCTGTAATTTCTGCTCTATATCAGCACTTCGCGAAGGTCCGGTTATCATGTTCACAGTACGAGGCAAAGTTAAACCGGACTCAGTACCTCCGAACGCCGCACGCACTTTTTTCCAGGCCTCCTCATAAACACCAACAATAGTTGAGCGGCGCAGAATAACCAGATGGTTGTCCGGCAGGAAGTTCAGCGTGGTCGGGCTATCAGGTCCCGAGTGCAGCATCAGGGTGCCGGTTTCAGCAATCCCTGCAAAGCTGCTGGTAAGGCTGGCAATATCGCCTGCCTGCGCGACTCGCTCAACTCTATCAACATCGGCATTAAGAAGTGGACTCCAGTCCAGTGAATTAATCTCACTGCTGCTGGCACTGATTAACTGATCGATGTGACGTGTTTTAAGCCAGTCTGCACAGGCCTGGGGAACCAGGGCGATATTGTCCAGTTCGATTAGCTCGGCAACGGCTTCGGTTGCCATCGCTTTAAACAGTTCTACTTGTTCATCATGGGGCAGTTGGGCCCGTTGCGGGATCAGATTGTCAGCCTGCGCATTAAGACGGTTCTGAACGGCTTGTTTTTGTTCGGCAGAAGCTTCACCGCTGTTGCCTTTACGGCCCAGGCCGCGACGGATGTTGCCAAATATTTCAGCGCGGCTTTTGGCGACTGTTTGTTTTACGCTCATGGCTTTTATTCCTGCGCTCATGGCTGCTCTCCCGCTTTCTGTTGTTCTTTCCAGCTTTGCATAAAGGTTTTGCCTTGTGGGGCAGGCATATCTCGCCAATCGGTCCAGCCTCCGGCTAATGGCATTTTTTCTATCTTGCCTTTTTTGCCGGCCCATCTTTTCATGAACCAGGTGGCCATCCGGGTATAGGTTTTATAAAGCACAGGACGTTTAGCAAGGAAGGCCCAGCCAGCGATGCCGTAGCGCACTGCTTTCGGGCTGAGGTGTTTCTCGAACTCGTCTTCACGCCAATGACGCATCAGCTTAGGTAGTGGGATTTTAACCGGGCAGACCGATTCGCATTTACCACAAAAGGTTGAGGCATTAGGTAGCATGCCGCCTTTTTCGATACCGATCATCTGAGGGGTTAGTACAGAGCCCATCGGTCCTGGGTAAACCCAGCCATAACTGTGACCACCCACAGCACCATAAACAGGGCAGTGGTTCATGCAGGCGGAACAGCGAATGCAGCGCAGCATATCCTGAAGCTCAGTTCCGACCATTTCGCTGCGACCGTTATCGACCAGTACCACGTGGAAGTTTTCCGGGCCATCCTGATCACCTTCACGGCGCGGACCAGAAGAGAGTGTGTTGTACACGGTAAACTCTTGTCCGGTGGCTGAACGTGCTAACAAACGGAGGAACAGCGTCATATCTTCCAGTGTCGGAACCACTTTCTCGATGGACGTAACCACGATATGAGTTTTAGGCAATGTTTGAGTCAGATCGCCGTTACCTTCATTGGTGACAATGATGGTAGAACCTGTTTCAGCGACACAGAAGTTCGCCCCGGTGATACCAACATCGGCGGCAACAAACTTATCCCGCAATACTTCACGCGCTTCCTGCATCAGCACCGCAGGGTCGTCTGACTTAGGTCGTTTATGATGTTCATGAAAGGCTTCGGCAACATCATCCAGATTAAGGTGTATTGCCGGGGCGATAATATGGCTTGGGTGATCACCCCGTAGTTGCAGGATATATTCACCCAGATCAGTTTCTACCGGCTGTACGCCATTCTGTTCCAGGTAATCATTAAGGCCAATCTCCTCTGTTACCATCGATTTACCTTTGGTAACTGTCTTGGCGTTCTCCTGTTTGCAGATATCGAGAATAATCTTATTTGCGTCTTCTGATGTACGGGCCCAGTGTACGTGGCCACCATTTTCAATTACTTTAGCCTCGAACTGTTCCAGGTACAGGTCCAGGTTTTCCATGACATGGTTTTTCAGGTCGCGGCCCTGGTTGCGTAGTTCTTCGAATTCGGGCATCCGGCTAACGGCGATGGCGCGTTTTTCTGGGAAGCCTGCTTTAAGATTGCCTAATGCCCGTTGCAGGTTTTTATCTTCCATCGCATCGTGGGCACGTTCTTTAAAAAAGGGCGTATTAATTTGCATCGTATTTTCCTTTATTAAAGTGGCTTAAAGTTGGCTGGCAAGGTCGTAATCGGCTTCGCCGATGGCGGGAATATCGGTCATGCCGGCGAGGACCTCAACTACGTGACGGGCTTCAATTGATTTGCCTTCCCGTTTCAGCTTGCCAGCCATGTTTAGCAGGCAGCCAAGGTCACCGCCGAGCAGTGTGTTGGCACCGCTATTGCTGATGTTGTCGGTTTTATTGCTCACCATACGATTAGATATTTCCGGGTATTTGACGCAGAAAGTACCACCGAAACCGCAGCAGGTTTCAGCTTCTTCCATCTCGTTAATACTGAGCCCTTCAACTTGTTGGAGTAGCTTTCTTGGCTGATCTTTTACGCCAAGTTCCCGCAGTCCGGCGCAGGAGTCATGATAGGTGACGGTTCCGTCAAAGCGTAATTGATTAAGCTTCTCTTGCAAGGTTTCAAGCCCCATAACATCAAACAGGAAAGAGGTTATTTCGTGGCTTTTGGCGGCCAGTTCGGTGGCTCGGGCAAAGTACGGATCTGTACTGATAAACAGATCAGGATATTGATGCAGCATGCCGATACAGGAACCTGAAGGACCAACAACGTACTCATAACCATCGAATGCATCGATAGTCTGGCGGGCAATATCGGCCGTTGTTTTGCGATCACCTGAGTTAAATGCGGGCTGACCGCAGCAGGTTTGACGTTCAGGCACTTCAACTGTGCAGCCGGCTTGCTCCAATAATTTAACGGTGGCGAAGGCGACAGTGGGGCGGAACATATCAGCCAGGCAAGTGACAAAAAGACCAACGCGGGGTGATGTATTTGGCATTGTAAGTTACCATTTTTATAGTTATCAGCTCGCGGGTTTTGCGGGCTTCAGGCTCTGACAATTAAGTAGAACTGTTGAGTAAGGTTGTTAAGCAAGATAGTTAAGGCTGTACTAAAAAGAAATGCTACACTGGTAACTGGTCTGACCAAACAGGAAGATTATTAGAAGGTTAAAGCGCTAATGTCGGAAAGCCTGAGTGAAAATTTGTTACTAAGCCTGAAAGAGAGTCTCTATAGCGGAGAACTGTTGCCCGGCGCTGAGCTGCAATCACAGCGTCGGATGTCCGAAAGTTATGGTATGTCTCGCTCGACTGTTCGAGAGGCTATAGGGCAGTTGGAGGCTGAGGGCTATATTGATATCCGGCATGGTGGGAAAACCCGGGTTAATAACCTGTTGGAGCCTCACTTTAATATGCCCCTGGAAGGCATTGGAGGGCTGGGTGATAACCCGGAGTTTCAGCGTCAGGTGCTAGATGTAAGGGCGATGTTAGAAGGCGAAGCTGCATTTTACGCTGCCAGCCGGGCGACCGATCAGCAACTTCAGGCGTTAGATCAGGAATATCAGTTGATGCAGCAGCGCGGACAACGTGAGACAACCCTGGAGAAAGCTAAAGAGGATCTGCGTTTTCATATGATGATTGCAGAATCGTCCCATCATCTGCTGATTATCTCTTTTAGTCAGCTGTTCTATACCCGCTTTTTTAATGCCATATATGGCGTGTTGGACCGGACCTTAAAACGTTTTGGCCGCTATCCCGATGGCATCCGTTTGCAGCACAGTGCGATCCATCAGGCGATTATGGCCCGGGACGCCGATACGGCCCGTAAAACGGCAGTGGAACATATTCTTTATACCCGTAGGCATCTGGAAGAATAGACCCCTTCAAACACGCCTGTTTTGGCATAGCTTTATAGCATCTGATCCGTTAGAATTGCCGCCTTTCCAGCTGCTACCTGGTTTGTAGCAGCCTCTGTATTTACCCATGTGGCCTCTGGTACTGGTCACAGTTGATCGATAGGAACATTACAATGCCTGTTATTACCCTGCCTGATGGCAGCAAACGTGAGTTTGCTAACGCCGTTACTGTTTTTGATGTTGCCGCTGATATTGGTGCTGGTCTGGCTAAAGTTGCCCTGGCCGGTAAAGTGAATGGTGAACTGGTGGATACCTCCCACACCATTACTGAAGATGTTGAGCTGGCGATAGTGACGCCCCGTGATGAGGAAGGCCTGGAAGTGATTCGTCACTCGGCTGCGCACCTGATGGCGATGGCGGTACAGGATCTGTTCCCAACGGCTCAGGTAACTATCGGTCCTGTTATCGAAGATGGCTTCTACTACGACTTCGCATATGAGCGTCCGTTTACGCCAGAAGATCTGCAGAAGATCGAAGCGAAGATGAAAGAGCTGGCTAAGGCCAACCATCAGGTAAACCGTTCATTGATGAGCCGCGATGAAGCGGTAAAGCTGTTCGATGAGAAAGGTGAAAAGTATAAAGTTGAGCTGCTGGAAGCTATTCCGGCGGATCAGGATCTGTCTTTCTATGGCCAGGGCGACTTTATCGATCTGTGTCGTGGCCCGCACGTTCCTTCGACCGGACATATTAAATCGTTCAAACTGATGAAGGTTGCCGGTGCTTACTGGCGTGGTAACTCTGATAACGAGATGCTGCAGCGTATTTACGGTACTGCCTGGGGTGATAAAAAAGATCTTAAAGCTTACCTGCACCGTCTGGAAGAAGCTGAAAAACGTGATCACCGTAAGTTAGGCAAACAGCTGAATCTGTTCCACCTGCAGGAAGAGGCACCGGGTATGGTGTTCTGGCATCCGGATGGCTGGAAACTGTATCAGACGATTGAACAGTACATGCGTACGAAGCAGCGTCAACATAACTACGAAGAGATCAAAACGCCGCAGGTTGTTGAGCGTACCTTGTGGGAGAAATCCGGACACTGGGATAAATTCTCCGACGAGATGTTTACCACACACTCTGAGAGCCGTGATTTCGCCATTAAGCCGATGAACTGCCCATGTCATGTTCAGGTATTCAATCAGGGGCTGCGTTCTTACCGTGATCTGCCATTGCGTTTAGCCGAGTTTGGTTGCTGTCACCGTAATGAGCCATCCGGTGCACTACACGGAATTATGCGGGTACGTGGCTTTGTTCAGGATGATGCGCATATCTTCTGTGCTGAAGATGCGATTCAGAGTGAAGTGGCTAAATTTATCGACTTCCTGCATGAAGTCTATGCCGACTTCGGTTTTACCGAAGTTATCTATAAGCTGTCTACCCGTCCTGAAAAACGTGTAGGTTCAGATGAAGTCTGGGATAAAGCTGAAAAAGCCCTGGGTGATGCGCTGGACGCTGCTAATCTGGATTGGGATGAGCTGCCGGGTGAAGGTGCTTTCTACGGCCCTAAAGTTGAGTTCTCGCTGAAGGACTGTCTGGGTCGTGTTTGGCAGTGTGGTACTGTGCAGGTAGATTTCTCAATGCCAGGCCGTCTGGGTGCGCAATTTGTTAATGAGGCCGGTGATCGTGAAACGCCGGTTATGTTGCACCGGGCAATTCTGGGTTCATTTGAGCGCTTTATCGGAATTCTGATCGAAAACTTTGCCGGCGCTTTGCCGACCTGGTTGGCACCTCAACAGGTGGTGATTTTGAATATTACCGATAAACAAGCCGATTATTGCCGTGAAATTGAAGAAAAATTGAACGATCTTGGATTCTTTTCCCGTGCGGACTTGAGAAATGAGAAGATCGGCTTTAAAATCCGCGAGCATACTATTCAGAAGGTTCCTTATTTACTGGTTGTTGGTGATAAGGAAGTAGAAACTGGGTCCGTTGCTGTAAGAACTCGGACCGGTGAAGATCTCGGCACTTTGTCGATTGAAGAGTTTTGTGATCACCTGACACAAGATGTTGTGCAGAAAGGTCGCAAAGTTTAATAAATTTATTGGAGATACCACTATCAAGCGCGATAACAGAAGAGGGCGTAACGAGCGGAATAAGCCGCCGATTAATGAAAATATCAGCGCCCGCGAGTGTCGGTTGATTGGTCCAGATGGAACACAGATAGGCGTTGTGTCTATCAAAGACGCCCTAGAGGCGGCTCAAGAAGTTAGCCTTGACCTGGTACAGATTTCTGACTCAGATCCTATCGTCTGTAAGGTGATGGATTACGGTAAGTTCCTGTACGAAAAGAAGAAAGAAGCGAATGCTGCTAAGAAGAAGCAGACGCAGATGCAGGTTAAGGAAGTCAAATTCCGTCCTAATACGGAAGTAGGGGATTATCAGGTAAAACTACGCAACCTGATACGTTTCCTTGAAGGTGGCGATAAGGCCAAGGTAACCCTGCGTTACCGCGGCCGTGAAATGGCACACCAGGAGTTAGGCATGCAGCTATTAAACCGGATCGAAAAAGATCTGGAAGAGCTGGGTGTTGTTGAGCAGCGTCCAAAAATGGAAGGCCGCCAATTGATCATGGTCATAGCTCCGAAAAAGAAAAAGTAGTCTGACTACTGTTCAAAACCCGTGCTGACTCTTTATTGAGGCGGCTACGGGTTTTGCTGTTTGTTCAGATGAAAGATAATTAACGAATGCGTGGGGATTTAGTAATGCCTAAAATGAAATCTTGCAGCGGTGCTGCGAAACGTTTTAAAAAGACTGCTAATGGCTTTAAGCATAAGCAGGCTTACACAAGCCACATCCTGACCAAGAAGTCGACTAAGCGTAAGCGTCAGCTGCGTCCACTGCTGCAAGTTGCAGCGGCAGACCAAAAGCTGATCAAGCGTATGCTGCCTTATATCTAAGTCGAATTATTTACAGAATCTAAGTTAGGAAGAAAGAATTATGGCACGTGTAAAACGTGGTGTTATCGCACACCGTCGTCACAAGAAAATCCTGAAAAAAGCTAAAGGTTATTACGGCGCTCGTAGCCGTGTATTCCGCGTAGCTAAACAGGCAGTTATCAAAGCTGGTCAATATGCATACCGCGACCGTCGTCAGCGTAAGCGTCAGTTCCGCGCGCTGTGGATTGCTCGTATCAATGCTGCTGCCCGCATCAACGGTTTGTCTTACAGCCGCTTTATTGCTGGTCTGAAGAAAGCATCTATCGAAATCGATCGTAAGGTGCTGGCTGATCTGGCTGTTCACGAAGCGCAAGTATTTGCTGCTATCGTTGAAAAAGCTAAGGCTGCACTGTAAGACCCTTTACCTGTAACCAGGTAATAACTGATCGTTTAATAGGGGAAGGGTGCAAGCTCTTCCCCTATTTTTATTTGGAGCGGTAAATGGAAAACATTCAAACTCTGCTGGCTGAAGGCAAGCAGGCTGCAGAACAGGCTACAAGCGCACAAGATCTTGATCAGGTGCGGGTTCAGTATCTGGGTAAGAAAGGTCATCTTACCCAGCTATTGAAGGGTCTGGGTGCGTTAAGTGCTGAGGAGCGTCCTCAGGCAGGTGCCAAGATTAATGAGGCGAAACAGGCATTGCAGGACGTATTGAATGTACGTAAGGCAAACCTTGAATCAGCCGCGCTGGAAGCCAAACTGGCAGAGGAAACTATCGATGTTACTTTGCCGGGTCGCGGTGAGTCTCTGGGTGGCTTGCATCCGGTCACTAAAACGCTGCAGCGGATCGAAGAGTTTTTTGCGCGTATCGGTTACAGCGTAGCTGAAGGGCCTGAGATCGAAGATGATTATCATAACTTCGAAGCGCTGAATATTCCGTCACATCACCCGGCACGGGCGATGCACGATACTTTCTACTTCAATGCTAATACCTTGTTGCGGACACACACCTCCGGTGTGCAGGTACGTACTATGGAGAGCGAAAAGCCGCCAATCCGTATCATCTGTCCGGGTCGTGTGTACCGATGTGACTATGATCAGACTCATTCGCCTATGTTCCATCAGGTTGAAGGTCTGATTGTTGATAAAGATATCAGCTTTGCTGACCTTAAAGGTACGCTGGAACAGTTCCTGCGAGAGTTCTTTGAGGAAGATGTAAAAGTCCGTTTCCGTCCGTCTTATTTTCCGTTCACCGAGCCTTCAATCGAAGTGGATATCGACCGTGGTGACGGTAAATGGATGGAAGTGCTGGGTTGCGGCATCGTGCATCCGAAAGTATTTGAATATTCCGGTATCGATCCAGAGCAGTACACCGGCTTTGCCTTTGGTATGGGGGTAGAGCGTCTGGCTATGCTTCGTTATGGCGTAAATGACCTGCGCCTGTTCTTTGAAAACGATCTGCGTTTCCTGGGCCAGTTTAACTGATCTAACAGTTAACAGTGCTGACAGTTGAGACTAAGTAGACGTTTACGAGTAGATAAGACTTTTTCGGAATCAGAATTATGAAATTCAGTGAAAATTGGTTACGCGAGCTGGTTAATCCAGACATTGATACTCAGGGTATCGCCGACCAGATTACGATGGCTGGCCTGGAAGTTGATGAAGTACTGCCGGTTGCCGGTCAGTTCAGCGGTGTGGTTGTCGGTGAGATCCTGACAGCAGAACCACACCCGAATGCCGATAAGCTGCAGGTTTGTCAGGTTGCAGATGGCTCTGAGCAGTTTCAGGTTGTGTGTGGTGCACCTAATGCCCGTGCAGGCCTAAAGACTGCATTTGCTAAAGTCGGGGCCGTTCTGGGTAGCCCTGATGGAAAAGATTTTAAGATTAAAAAAGCGAAGCTGCGTCAGGTTGAGTCTTTCGGCATGTTATGTGCGGAAGATGAGCTGAGCATTTCTGAGGATCACGGCGGCATTATGGAGCTGGCTGCAGATGCGCCGGTGGGTACTTGTCTGCGTGAATATCTGGATCTGGATGATTCAGTTATTGATGTTGATCTGACGCCAAACCGTGGTGATTGTCTGTCGATTGCGGGTCTGGCCCGTGAAGTAGGGGTGTTGAATAAAGCACCAGTAACCTACGTTGATGTTGAGCCGGTCGTGCCAACTATCGATGATAGCTTTCCGGTCTCCTTAGAAGACCCTGAAGGCTGTCCGCGTTATTTGGGTCGTGTGATCCGTAATGTGGATATGTCGGCTAAGAGCCCGTTGTGGATGGTTGAGAAGCTGCGTCGTTGCGGTGTTCGCTCAATCGATCCTGTTGTTGATGTCACTAACTATGTGCTGCTCGAACTGGGTCAGCCGATGCATGCCTTTGATCTGAATAAGCTGAATGGCGGCATCGTCGTCCGTAAGGCGAAGCAGGGTGAGAAAGTTACGCTGCTGGACGGTAACGAAGCTGAGCTTAACGATAAAACGCTGGTCATTGCAGATAGCGAGAAAGCAGTAGCGATGGCAGGTATCTTCGGTGGTGAAGAGACCGGCGTTACAGCTGAATCAAAAGATATCTTCCTTGAATGTGCTTACTTTAACCCGATTACCATTGCCGGTCGTGCCCGTTCTTATGGTCTGCATACCGATGCATCGCACCGCTATGAGCGTGGCGTAGACTGGCAGCTGCAGCATCGCGCTACTGAACGTGCTACTCAGCTATTGTTGGATATTGTAGGTGGTGAAGCCGGTCCGGTTAGCGAGGCTGTTGCTGAAGATAGCTTGCCAGCGTCATCTACCGTTACTCTGCGTCAGAGCAAAGTTAATCAGGTACTGGCATTTGAAATGCCTGCAGCTGAGATCGAAGAGATTATGACCCGATTGGGGATGATCATTGAACGTAGCGGCGAAGGTGAATGGACCGTTGCGGTACCGTCTTACCGTTTCGATATCAGTATTGAAGTTGATCTGATTGAAGAGCTGGCGCGTGTCTATGGCTATAACAACCTACCGGTTAAGGTGCCTACCGCCGAGCTGAATATGATCGCTCACGATGAGTCTAAAGTGACGCTGAAGACGGTACGTTCACAGTTGGTTGGACGGGGTTATCAGGAAGCGGTGACATACAGCTTTATTGAAAAGGGTCTGTCAGCTCAGTTTGATGATAAGCATGTGGCGAAGGCATTGGCGAACCCTATCTCTGCGGAGATGGCTGTTATGCGTACTACGATCTGGCCTGGACTGGTTAAAGCGCTGCAATATAACCAGAACCGTCAGCAGAGCCGTGTGCGTCTGTTTGAGACCGGTCAGCGATTCTTACCCGAAGGTGATCAGCTCATTCAGGAGAATGTTGTTGCGGGTCTGATCTGTGGTCCGCGACAGTCTGAAGGCTGGAGTGCTGATGCGGGCACTGTTGATTTCTATGACCTTAAAGGTGATGTTGAATCATTGTTGGCACTGGGTGGTTGTGCAGATCAGTTCAGCTTCGCGGCTGAGCGTCATGTGGCACTGCATCCGGGACAATCTGCTGCGATTCTGCGCAACGGAGAAACTGTCGGTTATATGGGTGCTCTGCATCCTGAGCTGGTCAAATCAATGGGGCTGACAGGTCCTGTATTCCTGTTTGAGATCGTTCAGTCTGTACTGTTAGATGGTCAGTTGCCACGTTTTGACAGCCTGTCTAAATTCCCTGAAAGTCGTCGTGACTTGGCATTGCTGGTTGATGAGTCTGTTGCTTTTGAATCTATCCGTGCTGTTGCTAAAAAACAGGGTGGTGAATTCCTTAAAGCGGTGACTTTGTTCGACGTTTATCAGGGTAAAGGTGTCGAACCTGGTCAAAAAAGCATCGCGCTGGGCTTGACCTGGCAGCATCCTTCGCGCACTCTTAATGATGAAGAAATCAACGAAGTCATTGATTTTGTTGTGTCTGCACTGAAAAATGAGTACGGTGCTACTTTAAGAGAGTAAGCGACAGAGGAACTCTGATGGGCTCTTTGACTAAAGCAGAAATGGCTGAGCGCCTGTATGACGAATTGGGGCTCAATAAGCGGGAAGCAAAGGAGATGGTGGAAGCTTTCTTCGATGAGATCCGCATGAGTCTCGCCGAAAATGAACAGGTAAAGCTGTCGGGTTTTGGTAACTTCGACCTGCGTGATAAACGTGAGCGTCCGGGACGAAACCCTAAAACCGGTGAAGAGGTGCCTATCTCTGCACGCCGGGTTGTTACCTTTCGGCCAGGCCAGAAGCTAAAGGATCGCGTAGAGGCTTATGAAGGAGACTGAACAAGTCTCGGATGATCTGATACCTATTCCAAATAAGCGCTACTTCACTATCGGTGAAGTAGCGCGTTTGTGCGAGCTCAAAACACATGTTCTGCGGTATTGGGAGCAGGAGTTTGAGCAGATCAGTCCGGTTAAACGCAGTGGACGGCGCTATTACCAGCGTGAAGATGTGCTGATTATTCGTCAGATTCAAGGTCTGCTACACGAGCAGGGTTTTACCATTAGTGGTGCCCGGCAGTGGCTTAGCGGTGATCAGGCGGTTGATGATAAAGGCCGTTATAAGCAGTTATTGCGACAAACAATAACTGAGCTGGAAGACCTTCGTAAGTTACTGAAATCAGTCTAATAAATCATTTCTAAATATCTTTTCAGATATCAAATGTTGGCGTAATATAGCCAGCACTTAAGAAAGCACTGTCTTTCTTCGTCGGGACATAGCGCAGCCTGGTAGCGCACTACTCTGGGGGAGTAGGGGTCGTGGGTTCGAATCCCGCTGTCCCGACCATTTAAATAAAAAGAACCGGCCGGAGGTCGGTTTTTTTATTTAAATGTTAGATTATGTGGCGTGATTCGGAACAGCCGAGCATAGCGAGACAACATCACGTTTGTTGTGATGGCCCGAAGGGGGAGCAACGAAGTTGCGAATCAATCCCGCTGTCCCGACCAATTCTTTTGTTTTATATCTTCGTTGTTTACTTTTAATGCGGAATCTTCCGGTATGTGTGAGGCTGGGTATAAGTTGCTTGGCGTCGTTGTGCAACTTGCTAGAGTAGTCGCGCCATTATTAATGAGATAGTCTCTGTTTTCAGTGTTGAGGCATACTTTACTCCGATGATAGATTCATCTCTCACCAAATAACTCCAGGTAACCTTGCGCTTCATGACTGCCTTTGGTTATTACCGCGCCTTCCCAATAGGGCACCCGGGTATTGAGAAACTGATTATTGTTAATCGGCTGGATATCCAGGGTGATTTGTTGGGAGGGAATCTCAAGGCGCCATTCGATAGGGTAATCTTTCCCTGAAAACCGCTGACTAGCAACCGCTCTCCAGTTGATATCTGTGGGTGCTATTGTCGTTTGTCTGCCATCCCTGTGCATTATTCTACCGTAAAGCAGAATCTCTCTATTGCTACGTACCCGGTAAAGCATCAGGGCTGTATCCTGGTCTAAATGGAGAGAGAGCCAGTCCCAGCCGATTTTATCTATTTCAATAAAATTTGAGCTCCACTCCCGATCCAGCCAGGCTTTGCCCCTAACGGCTATAGATTTACCTTCAACGTGAATATTTCCAGAGACCTCGATAAAAGGGGCGCTGTAGTAATAAGATGCCAGGCTGGCATCATTATTTTTGGGGCTGAAACCCTGATCACCCTGCAAAAAATAGTCTGAATCAGATAGTTTCAGCTGATAAGCAAAAGCTGGTTCTGATACCTGCAGCTTGCCTGGTAAAGGTTGCTGTTCAGTGCCGGTAAACTGCCAGTGATCAAGGTATGCCTGCCATGGCTGGTATTCAACACCGGCATGCCCCATATCTGAGCGTGCGTAACGTTCGGCATGATAAAAGTTGTCTGTCGTTGTCAGGGCTGCATGGGCGAAGAATATTCGTTGCTTAGTATTACCTGTCAGGCTGGCGCTGCTGAACAGCGTAAACTGAATCCCATACTGATTGTTATCTTCATCCTGCAGATTGGCAGTGATATACCACCATTCGCTTTGAAAACCCGGGTGTAATCGGTGATCGAATGGAAAAGTGATGGGGTGCCCCGGTTCTACAATGCTGAATTCTGCATTTTCTGAAGAGTTGGTTGGTAACGGTTTGGCATTAACGCTAAGGCAGGTAAAGAGTATTGTGCAAAGAAGAGTGGAGCTTATGTGCTGGCATAATTGCATATTGGTTACCCCTGAGCCGTTAAGTATTTAGCAGAGTGGCGTTTGGTGTTGAGGTAGAAGGGTAGTAAAGCACCGGCTAATAGTATCGCAATACTGGAGAATAGGATGAGTGATAGCTGTAGCGGGTCGATTATCAGATCGAAATACCAGCCGAAAGCGTAACGTAATACGATCTTTGTGCTGGCCCATGCGACCAATATCCCTAAAGGTAATGCCAACATGCAGGTCAGGCTGGCATTGATAAAAAGCTGCAATAAGGCCATGCAGGCAATTTTTCTCGAGCTTAGCCCTAGTATGTGTACTAGTCGATACTGAATCTGTTTTTCCAGTTGTGCGGTATAGCTGGCGCAATATACGCCAATCGCAGCAATCAGTAATATTGTAACGCTGAGTAATTGCGTTGCATGGAAGGTTCGCTGAAATACGGACAGAGCCAGCTGTTTTATCGAGCCCGGTAATACGTAGTGGTGTGTATTCAGTTGGAAGCGGTTAGTTAGTTCGGTGAGCAGCGGTGAAATACGCGAATCATCTTTGATAAATACCCCAAGTCGATTCGTTTGCAGTTGTGGCCAGAGTTCCATAAGCCACTGTTGATCAATGGCAAACACATCGACTAAAGAGCCGTAACTGAAATAGATCCCCAGTACTTCTGTGTTTATTGGGTGATTGTTTATGACGATAGATAAGCGGTCGCCGGGTTTTAGTTTGTAGTTGAGGGCCAGAGCCTGATTAACAATAATTCCCTTGCGTTGATGCAGTTTACGCCAGAGTTCATTGTACGCCTCTGAACTCTTAGTACTGGAAGTAATATCCCCTGAAACAGTATCCCCTGAATGAATACCCAAAACGCTGTACTGCTCGAGAATGAAGCTTGATTGTCTTTGGCTATCGTTAGTTAAGCCCCGTACAAGCCCGGGTTGCTGGTTGATCAGTGCATTGCTCATAAAAAATGGATAAACAAGCTCGACATCCGGATGCCCGCTGAGAAAGGGCTTAATATCCTTAATCTGATTTTGATCCAGGGTGAGATAGAGTGATTCCGGCAAAGTGACATCCAGATAGTCCGTAAATGCCTGACGAAAGCTCGAGACCATGATTAATACCGCAATACAGGCTGCAATAGCGATGCAAAAGGCGGTCATGGCGATCCCCTGACGTTGCTGATCCAGCCTGCTGTCGTTAAGCATCCAGTGCAGAGCGGGATAGCGTAGCAGCCCCTTAAACTTGCAAAACAGTTGGTAAAAGCGGGTCAGAATTGAGGGAACCAGCAAAGCACCGCCTATGAACCAGCTTGCGGTGATAACCAGTCCAGACCACTGGCTTGGCTTAATAAGCGACGGATAAAATGCCATTATGCTGCCTAATCCCAGTAGGGTAAGTGATAGCAGCAGGCTGTAAGGGCGTGTACTGCTTTCTGTAATACTGGTCATTGGGGGTTGGCGTGCAAGGCGGATAAGGGGGAGCAGGGTAGCGATTATCGTAGCCGCCAGAGATAGGGTGATCGCTTGCCCCCACCAATCTTGTATACGTCCTAAGATTAAAATATTTTCATTGAAAAACAGTCTTTCCAACGTAAAACCTATACCGGGCAGTAACAACGTGGAGAGTAGCCAGGCGATAATTGAGCCGACAATACTGGCCAGTAAAGCCCAGCAACTTAGTTCAAATAGCAGAGCAATGACAATTTCATTGGCGGTTGCGCCACTTAAACGCATCTGTTTAACGGTTTGCTGCCGTTGCAAGACGGAAAAGCTGACGGCGTTAAATGCAATAAAGCAGCCGACCAGAAAAGCCAGCAGGCCAATGGCTTGCAGGTTCAGCAGGAAAGCATCGGTGAAGGCTGGGTTTTTGATGCTTTTATCCGCCATGACCAGATCTGCATGTTGCTCTGAGAGCTGCTTTATTAATGCTTTGTCTGTAGGTGAAAGGTGGGTGATCAGGATTGATGTCAGGCGCTGAGTCAAGCCCAGGTGTTTTTGCGCGCAACGGATATCACATAATATAAAGTACCCCAGCCCGGCACTGTCTTTGAGTATTCGAACCTCAGGTAAAGTGGAGGTATCAGCCAGTCTGGGTTGCTGGCCATTTTTCAAACCTTGTAGCTGCGCATAGGACTCCGATACCAGCGCAAGATAGGGTGGAAAAGAAAATTGAAACAGATAGTTATTTAGGTCGTTATCTGGGTAGTTATCAGGGGAGTTGTCAGGGTCATTATCAGAATAGCTGTCTGGTTCGCTGCCCGTTTGATTAGGTAAGCGGTTCGATGAGCGATTTAGTAAAGGAAACAGATCTAGTCCACGTATTTGCATAAAACCTTTTTCTGTTTTTATTCGGCCTTCGGCTATAGGCATAATATGACTTACACCTTTTAAGCGAAGATCCCGGTAAAGCTGTTCGGGCAGGCTGTTCTGGCTATGCTTAGGTAGCAGGTGTGCGACTGCTTGCCCGCCCAGAGTCTGTTGAGTATCGGTAAATGCCTGTCTGGCAGCTGAACTGATAATCAGTGTTGTTAGCAGCATGGCTACCCCAAGGCTCAGCCCTGAGAGAAGAAAAATGGCCTGGGCCGGATGACGCCTATAGTGACTCAGCAGTGTCACACCCAGTATCAATATTCTGTTCAGCACAGTAACTGGCCTTGCTCTAAACGCCAGGTCTTGTCTAGGTAGCTGGCGGTGGTAGGACTGTGAGTAACTAAAAGCAAAGTGCTCTGTTGTAAGGCAACGGCTCGCATCAGCATTGTCATAACCTGAGCTGCCGTTTGCTCGTCCAGATTGCCGGTAGGTTCATCGGCTAATATCAGTAACGGCTGTGTCGCTATCGCGCGGGCGATGGCGACCCGCTGTTGTTCGCCGCCAGAAAGTTGTGAGGGGTAATGATCTAACCGGTCCTGAAGTTGTAAAGCATGGACAAGCTCGCGGGTGAATTCGTCTTCGGCAGGTAAGCCATTAAGGCGGCGAACAAAGCTAATGTTATCCCGGGCGGTCAGACTGGGTATCAGATTATATTGCTGAAATACCATACCCAGAAACTGGCGCCGAAACCGGCTTAGCCGGGCATCAGACATACTGCTGATGCTCTGAGAGTTTATTTCAATATGACCGGATTCAGGTTTATCGAAGCCCCCCAGAAGGTGTAATAAGGTAGATTTTCCGGCACCGCTTTGTCCCATTAATGCTATTGTTTCGCCGGAGTGGATGGTGAAGTTGAGGTTATCGAAAATGACAATTTTCTCACTGGCGTCACAATACTCTTTGCAAATGTTTCTGGCGGTAATCAAACAAATACCTCGTGAGGCGCAGGTCATTAATGTGACGAGTATTACATAACAGGTTTTGAGTCAGGCGTTATTTAATACCAGGTTTATATAGTGTAGAGCATGAATGGCAGGGGTTCTGTCAGTAAAGATGAGCTTGAATTTGGATTGGCTCTTTTGTATTAGCTGTGTTGATTCTTTGTTGTCATAGGAGTGTCGTAATGTAGGCTAAATTCATTAACTTTAGAGTATTAAAGGAGGTTATAAGGGAGTTAATCGGTATTTTACTTTGGTCTCTAAATAGAGACATTTAGGATTGCTGTTAAATTTGTAAGAAGTTCAGTTCAAAAGTGCTATATGACATCCAGCTAGTACTATTGGCTAGGGCATACTCAATCTTCTGAATAAGCAGTTATCTGTTAAACGGCTTTAAAAATGTCTATGTAACAGATAATTGCGCGTGACTGGGTTATTTAAGAGGGAAGGCTATGTGTCACAGAGTGTGTTTTTAATAGAGCAGTATAGACCTAAATTCTTTTGTCAATATGGAATATTTGTTTTATTTATTTTACGTGCCCATTTTGGGTATAAGGAGTTTGGTGTCTCTTAAATATGACATCTAGGCTGATGCTTACGTAAAGGGGTTTTAGGTCTGTCTTCTTTTCAGTATT
Source organism: Amphritea balenae (assembly GCF_003858655.1). GTDB lineage: Bacteria > Pseudomonadota > Gammaproteobacteria > Pseudomonadales > Balneatricaceae > Amphritea > Amphritea balenae. The sequence continues at coordinate 8,304 of NZ_RQXV01000008.1, read as the reverse complement.
ACGATGGTTAAGACCAACAATACAATAAAAACTAAAACTGATATTTATTCTTAAGCAATTATCGGATACCAGATTTAGTAGGCGGTTTTTTGTCATGCCTAACGATGGATCAGTTCGGTTGCATCTGGATCAACAGGGTTGTGAACCGACTGGATTAGTAGCAAAGATAAAAAAGAGCAAGGCTGCAGATAATAACATCAAGGACAGAAAACAAACTGATCATTTGACCGGATATGAGTCTGATGCAGTTACCCATCTGCTATCGGAGATGGGGCTGCAATGGCTGGATTGGCAGTGTCAGATGGTGGCAGGGATTATCCGGGGGGGCTTGTTTCGACCAGATAACAGCACTCATGTTGAAACCCTGGCGAAATGGCCCGCGTCTGAGGCTTATGATCCTCTGCTATCCAATATTGCGGCTGAAGCGTTCAAACAGAAAACTTCTATCTGTTCCTCTCGACAACATTATGGACCTCAACAACAAAGAGTCTGTGATCTTGTTGCTGCCCCGTTGATTATAGATAACCAAATAGTTGCTGTTGTTGTAGTGATGCTTTCTACTCGCTCTAAACCCCAGCAACATGCAGTAATACAGCTGTTGCAATGGGGTGGGATGTGGTTGGAAACTCTCTTGCATAAGGGGGGAGCGGGGACCAAGAGTGGTACTGTTCTATTGCGACGGCTGATGGATCAGGAACAGAGTAATACGTTGTTACAACTTTGTGTCGATTTATTAGAAACAGAGTTTCGCTGTGAACGGGTTGCAATCGGCCTGCATCACGGTATGAGTATCGAACTTAAAGCATTATCACAATCGGCTGAATTTGATCGTAGAAGTAAAGCGATTAGATGTCTGGAAAATGCGATGGCAGAAGCGGCAGATCAGCTTTCGCCTGTGCTTTTTCCTCAAGCTGATGATGTTACGGGTTTAATTAACAGGGCTCATCAGGAGCTCGCGGTTGAGCAAAAACGAGCAGTAATTTACAGCATTCCTCTTCAAGTAAAGGGGCGATTACTAGGAGTGATCACTCTTGAGCGATCTTTAGGAAAGGGTTTCAACAAAGCTGAGCGGTTACAGATTGAGTCCCGACTAGCGCTTATCGCCCAGGTTCTAGAGCTTAAACTGTCGGAAGAGCGATCATTTTGGCAGAACACTGGTCGGTTATTTCGAGAATTTGTCAGTAGTCTGCTAGGTGGACGAAAGCTGGGGGCAAAGCTGACTGCATTGCTATTGTTTGTAACTCTTTTTGGTCTTACTCAGATACAAGGTAATTATCGTATTACGGCGCCGGCGACGATCGAAGGGGAGGTACGGCAGGTACTGGTAGCACCCTTTGATGGATTTATTGAGACAGCTGATCTCCGTGCCGGGGATCTGGTTAAAAAGGGGCAATTGATCGCCAGCCTGGATGATCGGGAATTACAGCTGGAGCGTCGTAAGTGGCTGAGTGAGAGAAATAAGATTGAAAAGGAATATCAGAACGCTTTAGGACGGCATGAGCGCACCGCTCTCAGTGTATTAAAAGCTCAACTAGCGCAGGTTGATAGCGAGCTGAAAATTGCCGATGAAGCGATCGGCCGAACTCAGCTACGTGCACCATTTGATGGGATATTGGTCAGTGGTGATCTAAGCCAGGAGCTTGGGGCTCCTGTGGAAAGTGGGCAGCTCATGTTTGAAGTTGCCCCTCTGCAGCGCTACAGAGTCGTCGTTGAAGTGGACGAACATGATGTTGCAGAACTTCATCCTGGAAGATCAGGTCAACTGGTCTTTACCGCATTACCGCAATCTCAGTTTGATATTTCAGTTGCAGAATTGATTCCTGTTGCTGTTAGTCACGAGATGAGTAACTACTTTCGGGTTGAGGCTTTTCTGGAGCGTCCTACGAAGTTACTTCGTCCCGGTATGAACGGGGTCGCCAAAATTGAGGTTGGCGAACGCAGCTTGTTTTGGATTGCTACCCATAAACTCACTGATAGAGTCGGGTTATGGCTCTGGTCCATGGGGTGGTAAAGATGTCTATGTCATCGGAACTTCCCAGCTGGAATATGATTGCGGATCTGCAACCAAAGTTACACACGCATATACAGATCTATCCGCAAAGTTATCGTCATCAGCGCTGGTATATTTTAAGAGACAGCTGTTCTGGTCAGCATCTTCGTATCAGCGCCAGGGCTTATGGTTTTGTTGGCCGTTTAGATGGTTCAGTGTCGGTTGAGCAGGCATGGGTAGGAGCGAATGCTGTTGAGCATAATAGCCTTGAACAGGATGAAGTATTTTATCTGTTGATCCAGCTAATCGCACAGACGATTGTAAAAGTTGAACTGCCTGAAAGTTCTCAGGAATACTTTAACAGACTCCGTTATCGTCAGAATTTATCCCGCTTTAAAGGATTACTAAACCCTCTGGCAATCCGTATCCCCCTGTTGGACCCCGGCCAGTTACTGGAATCGTTACATCGCTGGTTGAGCCCGTTGATGTCTCGACTTGGAATTTTTCTTTGGGGAATAGTGATAGTTGCTGCAACTCTGATGGTAGTAAGTTTCGGGGAGGATCTGACGCTGGCTATTCAAGGCGATATATTCGCATTTCAGAATCTGTTTTTAATGTTGCCGGTGTTTGTTGTTATGAAACTGGTGCATGAATTTTCTCATGCGTTGGTAGTTAAACATTGGGGAGGTGAAGTGCATGAAATGGGCATCTCCTTGTTGGTATTGATGCCAGTTCCCTATGTTGACACTTCTGCAGCCTGGGGCTTTAGAAATAGATACAAGCGGATGCTGGTTGGCGCTGCAGGTATTATGGCAGAGATGTTTTTTGCCGCTATCGCACTATTTATCTGGTTGCTGGTGGAGCCCGGAATTATCCAGAATCTGGCTCTCAATGCCTTTTTGATAGGTACTGTTTCAACCTTTCTATTTAATGCCAATCCCCTGCTACGGTTTGATGGGTATTACATTCTTCAGGATCTGATTGAGATACCGAATCTATCCAGCCGCTCGGGCCGCTATAACCTCTATTTATTACAACGTTATCTGTTCGGCCTGAAACAGGCGCAATCGCCGGTAACTGCAGCAGGTGAGGAATTCTGGTTTTTGCTATATGGCTGCACAGCCTTTGTATATAGGTTGTTAATACTCGTAATTATTGTTCTGTTCTTAATAGATGAGTACATGATTGTAGGGTTGATACTGGCTGTTTGGGCAGTGCTTACCCAGGTTCTCTTACCGTTGTTGAGGGGGACACAGTATCTATTGATAGGGCAGGCATTGAAGGGGGGGCGTTGCAGGGCTTTATCTAGTCTTTTTCTGCTGGGGGGCGGGTTGGCAGCACTGGTTCTATTTTATCCGATCACTTACACCAGCTCAGCTGAAGGTGTGGTGTGGGTTTCGGATCAGGCCAGGTTATACGCTGCCAGTAAGGGAGTGGTCAGCACAATGTTGACCACTCCCGGCTCTCAGGTTGAAGCTGGGCAACCGCTTATCAGATTAGAAGCGTTTGGATTGGATAATCGTATTAACAAACTGAAAGCCAGACGCTATGAACTGGAAACACGACGGGCCGCAGAACAGTTTGAACAACACTTGAAGTCACAGTTAACCGCTGAAGAAATAGAGGTTGTTGAAGCAGAGCTTACCGACCTGCGTGAGCAACAGGCATCGTTATTAATACGTAGTCAGGTTGCAGGAACCTTTGTATTAGCTGATTCGGGTCGTATCAGAGGGCGCTATCTCCAGCAGGGCGAGCTAATTGGTTATGTGTTAAGCCGGGAAAATCTGATCGTCAGAGCAGTTATTCCTCAATCAGAGATCGGCTTAATCCGTATTTTTGATTCAGAGGCCCAGGTTCGTTTGGCGGAACGGCTTGATCAAACCGCAACGGCGGAGGTGATCAGAAAGTTGCCGGGTGGCGGCACTCAGCTTCCCAGTCGTGCGTTGGGGCGTTCAGGCGGTGGTGAGATAGCTGTTGTAGCTGATGGTGAAGGACTGGTAGCGATGGATGAAATCTTTCAGATTGATCTGCGTCTGCCTGAAGATTTTAACGTAACTGGAATTGGTGAGCGTGCTTATGTGAGGTTTAATCATGGTGATGAGCCCCTGGCCTGGCAATGGATGCAGAAGCTACGACAGCTGATTTTGAGTCGACTTTGACTTTTATAGCAATGATGTTGAGAGGAGATTAAATGGCAGGATGCTAACAAGATGGCAAGTCTGATACCGGGCTTGTGACGGGTGGTTAAAATGAAAAAACAAGTAACGTTTTCGCTGTCGGCTTTAATGCTGACAGCCCACATCAGCTTCGCGGCTGAAACAGATCAATATTGGGTTGTGACCGACAATAATACTCTTCCTGAGATGGATTGTGTGATGGAACCGAGTGAGGTAGTCGATGTAGGTAGTGCGGTTCCTGGAATTGTTGAAAAAATCTATGCGCAGCCCAGTGATCAGGTAAAAACAGGCGCTATTCTGATGCAGCTCGAGTCAGATGTTGAGCGTGCCGCTGCAGAGTTGGCTAATACCCGGGCCCGTTTAAATACAGCTATTTTGTTACGCAAGGAGAGTGTTGCTTTTGGTGAACTTACCGAGCAGCGCAATCAGGGGTTATTAAAGAAAGCGGTTATCTCTAAGCAGGAGATGGATCAACTCCAGACAGAAACCCGCATGGCCCGATTACAGGTGCGGCAAGAGCGGGAAAATAAATTATTGGCGACCCTGGAATCAAAGCGGGCAGACGCAGTGCTTGAAAGACGTATCATCCGGAGTCCGGTTGATGGCGTTGTGATGGAGCGTTTTAAAGCGACGGGTGAGTATGTTGATGAAGGGCCGGTAATGAAAGTTGCTCGTCTTGATCCCTTGAAAATAGAGGTGGTAATACCGGTTGATTTTCTGGGGCGTATAAATCCGGAGATGGCCGCAGAGATAACACCAGTGGTAACTGCAGCTAAGACTTATCTGGCACAGGTAGATCGGATTGACCCGGTGGCAGATGCTGCCAGTGGAACCTTTGCTGTACGTTTGAGTCTGCCAAACCCCGGTTACCTGATTCCGGCAGGCATTCGATGTCGGGTGAATTTTCTGCCTGCTGAGCAAACTGTTCAGCATAACCTTCAAGAACCTGCTGGGGTTACCCCTGTGGGTCAGTTGAATTGAGGGTTTTATTATGAAGAGCAGAATAAGGTCTCAAAAAAAACAGCTGATGATCGAAACTCTGGAGAGCCGGATAATGTATTCTGCGGATCTCTTAGTGGGTTTTATTGATGAACCGGTGAGCTCTGGTTCAGAGGTAAAACTTGCTGATGAGGCTGTGACATTGCTTGATCGAACGTATCAGCAGCAGGACGCTGTGGTATCTGACACTGCAGATGAGCTTCAGGGTAATAGATCTGAGTTAGTAGTTATTGACAGTCGAACACCTGATTTTCAGTTCATCATCGATAACCTGGCCAGTGATGGCGACCGTCAATTTCATGTTGTTTTGCTCGAAGCAGGTGACGACGGTATTCAGAAAATAGGCGAGACCCTGGCGACAGGTCAGAGTTTCTCTGCCCTTCATATTATCTCTCATAGTGATGGTGACAGTATTTTGCTTGGATCAGATCAGCTGGATCTGGATCGTGCACAGGCTGAATCTGAGCATCTTCGGGCCTGGGCTGGTGGTTTTACTGATGATGCTGATCTTTTGATCTATGGCTGTAATCTTGCTGGGGGAGGTGCCGGCCAGCAGCTAATCACAACGCTTGCCGGGTTGTTGGATGTTGATGTCGCAGCTTCCGATGATTTAACGGGGTCTCAGTTGATGGGAGGGGATTGGGATCTGGAGTACCAGATCGGTGAAATCTCTACAGAAGTAGCTGTTGTCAATGGTATTCAGTGGTCTGGGTTGCTGGCGAACGTCGCCCCGGTGTTAAGTGGAAGTAATGACCTGAATGGTATTGATGAAGACCCTGTCCTGAACGACGGTACCCTGGTAAGTGACCTGATTAGCGGGCATTTCAGTGACTCCGATGGCCCGGCCAGTGGTATTGCCGTCGTCGGTGTGGATAACACCAATGGTGACTGGCAATACAGTACGGATGGCGGCGCTAACTGGCTGAGTTTTGGCAATCTGGATCAGACTTCAGCCCTGCTTCTGGCTGCTGATGGTAGCAGCTATATCCGCTTTGTACCGGATTCTGACTGGAATGGTACAGTGGCCGATGGCATTACTTTCCATGCCTGGGACCAGACCAGTGGTACAGCAGGAGGTACGGCAGACCTGAGCCCAGATACGGATACCTTTCTTGACCAGTTCTCTAACCCTCCATCCTATAGTAATGACCATGGTACTGTTTCATGGAGTGGTGCCTGGGTTGAGAATGACAGTGCAGGACCGGGAGGAGAGAACAACGGTAATTTGAAGGTTAAGCAGGGACAGCTGGAAATAGTGCCTAAAACAACCGGCGATTATATATATCGCCAGGCTGATCTCACCGGAGCGACTTCAGCAACCCTCTCTTTTTCCTATATTAATACTATGTCCAACGCCCACCTGATTGAGCTTCAGGTCTCAGATGATGGCGGTGCAAATTTTACCGCTATTGAAAGCTTTTCAACCGGGTCAAACTTTGGACTCGGCACTATCTCAACAGATGTTTCAGCCTATATTGATAATGAGTTCCAGTTACGATTCTATGTGGCTAACGGTGTAAACGGTAACCCAAACGATAATCTGAATATTGATGATGTCCAGATTGAGTTTATCCACAATACCGCAATTGGTGGCGAGACCGCATTCAGCAGTGCTGCGTTCAGTAGTGATATTATGGTTAATCCTGTCAATGATGACCCAACAGGCTTACCCGTTATTATCGGTCCGGTTGAAGAGGATCTGACGCTGAATGTGGATACCTCCGCGATAGATGATGCAGATGGCGTAGGAAGTTTCAGCTATCAGTGGCTGCGCAACGGATCCGTAATCAGCGGTGCCACGCAGGCCAGCTATCAGTTAGGTGATGCCGATGTCGGCCAGCGCATCTCAGTACAGGTGAGTTATACCGATGGCCATAGCACCCCGGAACAGCTGGTCAGTCTGGAAACCGCCGCGGTTACCAATATCAATGATGATCCAACCGGGTTGCCCCAGATAATCGGTGATGCAGAGGAGGATGAGACCCTGATTGTGGATACCTCTCTGATCGACGATGCCGATGGCCTGGGTAGCTTCAGCTATCAGTGGTTACGCAATGGATCCGTAATCAGCGGGGCTATTCTGACCAGCTATCAATTAGGTGATGCCGATGTGGGGCAGCGTATCTCTGTGCAGGTGAGTTATACCGACGGTCATAGCACCCCGGAACAGCTGGTCAGTCTGGAAACCGCAGCGGTGGTCAATATCAATGATGATCCAACCGGATTGCCGCTGATTATCGGTCCGGCTGAAGAGGACCAGACGCTGAATGTGGATACCTCCGCGATCGATGATGCTGATGGCCTGGGTAGTTTCAGCTATCAATGGCTGCGCAATGGATCCGTAATCAGCGGGGCTATTCTGACCAGCTATCAGTTAGGTGATGCCGATGTGGGGCAGCGTATCTCTGTGCAGGTGAGTTATACCGACGGTCATAGCACCCCGGAACAGCTGGTCAGTCTGGAAACCGCCGCGGTTGCCAATATCAATGATGATCCAACCGGGTTACCGCTGATTATCGGTCCGGTTGAAGAGGACCAGATCCTGAATGTGGATATCTCCGCGATCGATGATGCTGATGGTTTGGGTAGCTACAGCTATCAATGGCTGCGCAATGGATCCGTAATCAGCGGGGCTATTCTGACCAGCTATCAATTAGGTGATGCCGATGTGGGGCAGCGTATCTCTGTGCAGGTGAGTTATACCGACGGTCATAGCACCCCGGAACAGCTGGTCAGTCTGGAAACCGCAGCGGTGGTCAATATCAATGATGATCCAACCGGATTGCCGCTGATTATCGGTCCGGCTGAAGAGGACCAGACGCTGAATGTGGATACCTCCGCGATCGATGATGCTGATGGCCTGGGTAGTTTCAGCTATCAATGGCTGCGCAATGGATCCGTAATCAGCGGGGCTATTCTGACCAGCTATCAGTTAGGTGATGCCGATGTGGGGCAGCGTATCTCTGTGCAGGTGAGTTATACCGACGGTCATAGCACCCCGGAACAGCTGGTCAGTCTGGAAACCGCCGCGGTTGCCAATATCAATGATGATCCAACCGGGTTACCGCTGATTATCGGTCCGGTTGAAGAGGACCAGATCCTGAATGTGGATATCTCCGCGATCGATGATGCTGATGG
>NZ_RQXV01000007.1 GCF_003858655.1 Amphritea balenae | reverse complement strand
CAAGCGTGAAGCCGGCAGGCAGATCCGCACCATCGGTGACGCTGAAACTCAATGAAGCAGCATCATCAACATCCGACGCTGTTAGCTGTCCAGAGATCGCCGCATCGCCTTCATCGACAGATGCGGTGACATCGGCACCCGCTACAGGCGCATCGTTGGTGCCGGTTACCGTCACCTGAATCTGTTGGGTATCAGTCGCACCCTGCTCATCGGTTACTGTTACCGGAATCGTCAGCACCTGGGTATCGCCGGCATCCATTGACTGGTACGCATCGTCCGCAGGATTAAAGCTGTAAGAACCGTCACTCTCTAGCGTGAAGCCTGCTGGCAGATCGGCACCGCCGGTGACACTGAAGCTCAGGCTCGCTGCATCGTCTACATCCGACGCGGTTAACTGGCCAAAGATAGCTGTATCGCCTTCATCAACGCTCGCAGTAACATCCGCACCGGCCACTGGCGCATCGTTGGTGCCGGTCACTGTTACCTGAATCTGCTGGGTATCAGTCGCACCCTGCTCATCAGTTACGGTCACAGGGATGGTCAGCACCTGAGTATCGCCGGCATCCATTGACTCGTAGGCTGCATCGGCAGGGTTGAAACTGTAAGAACCGTCACTCTCAAGCGTGAAGCCGGCAGGCAGATCCGCACCGCCTGTGACGCTGAAACTCAGGCTGGCTGCATCATCAACATCGCTGGCACTTAACTGGCCCGAGATCGCCGCATCGCCTTCATCAACGCTCGCAGTGACATCGGCACCAGCAACCGGCGCATCGTTAGTACCGGTCACTGTTACCTGAATCTGCTGGGTATCCGTCGCACCCTGCTCATCGGTTACTGTTACCGGAATCGTCAGTACCTGAGTATCACCCGCATCCATTGACTGGTATGCATCATCGGCTGGATTAAAGCTGTAAGAACCGTCCGACTCTAAGGTAAAGCCTGCTGGCAGATCGGCACCGCCGGTGACACTGAAACTCAGGCTGGCTGCATCATCTACGTCGCTGGCACTTAACTGGCCCGAGATCGCCGCATCGCCTTCATCAACTGAAGCGGTGACATCGGCACCCGCTACCGGCGCATCATTGGTGCCGGTTACCGTCACCTGAATCTGTTGGGTATCCGTAGCACCCTGATCGTCAGTTATTGTTACCGGAATCGTCAGCACCTGGGTATCACCCGCATCCATCGATTGATACGCATCATCGGCTGGATTGAAACTGTAAGAACCATCAGATTCCAGCGTAAAGCCGGCAGGCAGATCCGCACCACCGGTGACACTGAAGCTCAGGCTTGCTGCATCGTCTACATCGGATGCACTTAACTGGCCCGAGATCGCGGTATCACCTTCATCAACGCTTGCAGTGACATCGGCACCCGCTACCGGCGCATCGTTGGTGCCGGTCACCGTCACCTGAATCTGCTGAGTATCCGTCGCACCCTGATCATCGGTCACGGTCACAGGGATAGTCAGAACCTGGGTATCGCCGGCATCCATTGACTGGTATGCATCGTCCGCCGGGTTGAAACTGTAAGAACCATCGCTCTCAAGCGTGAAGCCGGCAGGCAGATCGGCACCACCGGTAACACTGAAACTCAGACTGGCAGCATCATCTACGTCACTGGCACTTAACTGGCCAGAGATCGTCGCATCGCCTTCATCGACAGAAGCGGTGACATCGGCACCGGCAACTGGCGCATCGTTGGTGCCGGTCACTGTTACCTGAATCTGTTGGGTATCGGTCGCCCCCTGCTCGTCGGTTACTGTTACCGGAATCGTCAGTACCTGAGTATCGCCCGCATCCATCGACTCGTAGGCTGCACCGGCTGGATTGAAACTGTAAGAACCGTCAGATTCCAGTGTGAAGCCAGCTGGCAGATCCGCACCGCCAGTGACACTGAAGCTTAGACTTGCCGCATCATCAACATCCGAAGCGGTTAGCTGTCCAGAGATCGTCGCATCGCCTTCATCGACAGATGCGGTGACATCGGCACCCGCTACCGGGGCATCATTGGTACCGGTTACCGTCACCTGAATCTGTTGGGTATCGGTCGCCCCCTGCTCGTCGGTTACTGTTACCGGAATCGTCAGTACCTGGGTATCGCCCGCATCCATCGACTCGTAGGCTGCATCGGCTGGATTGAAACTGTAAGAACCATCAGATTCCAGCGTAAAGCCGGCAGGCAGATCCGCACCACCGGTGACACTGAAGCTCAGGCTTGCTGCATCGTCTACATCGGATGCACTTAACTGGCCCGAGATCGCGGTATCACCTTCATCAACGCTTGCAGTGACATCGGCACCCGCTACCGGCGCATCGTTGGTGCCGGTCACCGTCACCTGAATCTGTTGGGTATCAGTCGCACCCTGATCGTCAGTCACGGTCACAGGAATCGTCAGTACCTGGGTATCACCCGCATCCATCGATTGATACGCATCATCGGCTGGATTGAAACTGTAAGAACCGTCAGATTCCAGTGTGAAGCCAGCTGGCAGATCCGCACCGCCAGTGACACTGAAGCTTAGACTTGCCGCATCATCAACATCCGAAGCGGTTAGCTGTCCAGAGATCGTCGCATCGCCTTCATCGACAGAGGCGGTGACATCGGCACCCGCTACCGGGGCATCATTGGTGCCGGTTACTGTTACCTGAATCTGTTGGGTATCGGTCGCCCCCTGCTCGTCGGTCACGGTCACAGGGATAGTCAGTACCTGGGTATCGCCCGCATCCATCGACTCGTAGGCTGCATCGGCTGGATTGAAACTGTAAGAACCGTCAGATTCCAGTGTGAAGCCAGCTGGCAGATCCGCACCACCGGTGACACTGAAGCTTAGACTTGCTGCATCGTCTACATCGGATGCACTTAACTGGCCCGAGATCGCGGTATCACCTTCATCAACGCTTGCAGTGACATCGGCACCCGCTACCGGCGCATCGTTGGTGCCGGTCACCGTCACCTGAATCTGTTGGGTATCAGTCGCACCCTGATCGTCAGTCACGGTCACCGGAATCGTCAGTACCTGAGTATCACCCGCATCCATCGATTGATACGCATCATCGGCTGGATTGAAACTGTAAGAACCATCAGATTCCAGCGTAAAGCCGGCAGGCAGATCCGCACCACCGGTGACACTGAAGCTCAGGCTTGCTGCATCGTCTACATCGGATGCACTTAACTGGCCCGAGATCGCGGTATCACCTTCATCAACGCTTGCAGTGACATCGGCACCCGCTACCGGCGCATCGTTGGTGCCGGTCACCGTCACCTGAATCTGTTGGGTATCAGTCGCACCCTGATCGTCAGTCACGGTCACAGGAATCGTCAGTACCTGAGTATCACCCGCATCCATTGATTGATACGCATCATCGGCTGGATTGAAGCTGTAAGAACCGTCACTTTCTAACGTGAAGCCCGCCGGTAGATCGGCACCACCGGTGACGCTGAAACTCAGGCTGGCTGCATCATCTACGTCGCTGGCACTTAACTGACCCGAGATCGCGGCATCGCCTTCATCAACGCTCGCAGTGACATCGGCACCGGCTACTGGTGCATCATTGGTGCCGGTTACCGTCACCTGAACCTGTTGGGTATCAGTAGCACCTTGCTCGTCAGTCACGGTCACAGGAATCGTCAGTACCTGAGTATCGCCCGCATCCATTGATTGATACGCATCATCGGCTGGATTGAAGCTGTAAGAACCGTCACTTTCTAACGTGAAGCCCGCCGGTAGATCGGCACCACCGGTGACGCTGAAACTCAGGCTGGCTGCATCATCTACGTCGCTGGCACTTAACTGACCCGAGATCGCGGCATCGCCTTCATCAACGCTCGCAGTGACATCGGCACCGGCTACTGGTGCATCATTGGTACCAGTTACCGTCACCTGAATCTGTTGGGTATCAGTCGCACCCTGATCATCGGTTACTGTCACAGGGATAGTCAGAACCTGGGTATCACCCGCATCCATTGACTGGTAAGCATCGTCCGCTGGATTGAAGCTGTAAGAACCGTCACTTTCTAACGTGAAGCCAGCAGGCAGATCCGCACCGCCGGTGACACTGAAACTCAATGAAGCAGCATCATCAACGTCCGAAGCGGTTAGCTGTCCATAGATCGCCGCATCGCCTTCATCGACAGAGGCAGTGACATTTGCACCCGCCACTGGCGCATCGTTAGTACCAGTCACTGTTACCTGAATCTGCTGAGTATCCGTCGCACCCTGATCATCGGTCACGGTCACAGGGATAGTCAGAACCTGGGTATCGCCGGCATCCATTGACTGGTATGCATCGTCCGCCGGGTTGAAACTGTAAGAACCATCGCTCTCAAGCGTGAAGCCGGCAGGCAGATCCGCACCGCCGGTGACACTGAAGCTCAATGAAGCAGCATCATCAACATCCGAAGCTGTTAGCTGTCCAGAGATCGCCGCATCGCCTTCATCGACAGAGGCCGTTACATCGGCACCCGCTACCGGGGCATCATTGGTACCGGTCACCGTCACCTGAATCTGTTGGGTATCAGTAGCACCCTGCTCGTCAGTTACTGTTACCGGAATCGTCAGTACCTGAGTATCGCCCGCATCCATCGATTGATACGCATCATCGGCTGGATTGAAACTGTATGAACCATCGCTCTCAAGCGTGAAGCCGGCAGGCAGATCCGCACCACCGGTGACACTGAAGCTCAATGAAGCAGCATCATCAACATCCGAAGCTGTTAGCTGTCCAGAGATCGCCGCATCGCCTTCATCAACAGAGGCGGTGACATCGGCACCCGCTACCGGCGCATCGTTGGTGCCGGTTACTGTCACCTGAATCTGTTGGGTATCCGTCGCACCCTGCTCGTCAGTCACGGTCACAGGAATCGTCAGAACCTGAGTATCACTCGCATCCATTGACTGGTAAGCATCGTCCGCTGGATTAAAACTGTATGAACCGTCACTTTCTAACGTGAAGCCAGCAGGCAGATCCGCACCGCCGGTGACACTGAAGCTCAATGAAGCAGCATCATCAACATCCGAGGCGGTTAGCTGTCCAGAGATCGCTGCATCGCCTTCATCAACGCTTGCAGTGACATCGGCACCGGCTACCGGCGCATCGTTGGTGCCGGTTACCGTCACCTGAATCTGTTGGGTATCCGTCGCACCCTGATCATCAGTCACTGTCACAGGAATCGTTAGTACCTGAGTATCGCCCGCATCCATTGACTGGTATGCATCGTCCGCAGGATTGAAGCTGTAAGAACCGTCACTTTCTAGCGTGAAGCCGGCAGGCAGATCCGCACCGCCAGTGACACTAAAACTAAGACTCGCTGCATCGTCTACATCCGACGCTGCTAGCTGACCAGAGATGGCGGTATCACCTTCATCAACGCTCGCAGTGACATCGGCACCGGCTACCGGCGCATCGTTGGTGCCGGTTACCGTCACCTGAATCTGCTGGGTATCAGTAGCACCCTGCTCGTCAGTTACAGTCACAGGGATAGTCAGCACCTGAGTATCGCCCGCATCCATTGACTGGTATGCATCGTCCGCAGGATTGAAACTGTATGAACCATCACTCTCAAGCGTGAAGCCGGCAGGCAGATCCGCACCGCCGGTGACACTGAAGCTCAATGAAGCAGCATCATCTACGTCGCTGGCACTTAACTGTCCAGAGATCGCCGCATCGCCTTCATCAACTGAAGCGGTGACATCGGCACCCGCTACCGGCGCATCGTTGGTGCCGGTTACCGTCACCTGAATCTGCTGGGTATCAGTAGCACCCTGATCGTCAGTCACGGTCACAGGGATCGTCAGCACCTGGGTATCACCCGCATCCATCGATTGATACGCATCATCGGCTGGATTGAAACTGTAAGAACCGTCACTTTCAAGCGTGAAGCCGGCAGGCAGATCCGCACCACCGGTGACACTGAAACTCAATGAAGCAGCATCATCAACATCACTGGCACTTAACTGACCCGAGATCGCCGCATCGCCTTCATCGACAGAGGCGGTGACATCGGCACCGGCTACCGGTGCATCGTTGGTGCCGGTTACCGTCACCTGAATCTGTTGGGTATCAGTAGCACCCTGATCGTCAGTTACAGTCACAGGGATAGTCAGCACCTGGGTATCGCCCGCATCCATCGACTCGTAGGCTGCATCGGCTGGATTGAAACTGTAAGAACCGTCACTTTCTAAGGTGAAGCCAGCAGGCAGATCGGCACCACCGGTGACACTGAAGCTCAATGAAGCAGCATCATCAACATCAGAAGCTGTTAGCTGTCCAGAGATCGCCGCATCGCCTTCATCAACAGAGGCGGTGACATCAGCACCCGCTACCGGCGCATCATTGGTACCGGTTACCGTCACCTGAATCTGTTGGGTATCAGTAGCCCCCTGATCATCGGTTACTGTTACCGGAATCGTCAGCACCTGGGTATCACCCGCATCCATTGACTGGTAAGCATCGTCCGCTGGATTGAAGCTGTAAGAACCGTCACTTTCTAACGTGAAACCAGCAGGTAGATCCGCACCGCCGGTCACACTGAAGCTCAATGAAGCAGCATCATCAACATCCGAAGCACTTAACTGACCCGAGATCGCCGCATCGCCTTCATCGACAGAGGCGGTGACATCGGCACCGGCTACCGGTGCATCGTTGGTGCCGGTTACCGTCACCTGAATCTGCTGGGTATCAGTAGCACCCTGATCGTCAGTCACGGTCACAGGGATCGTCAGCACCTGGGTATCGCCGGCATCCATTGACTGGTATGCATCGTCCGCCGGGTTGAAACTGTAAGAACCATCGCTCTCAAGCGTGAAGCCGGCAGGCAGATCCGCACCGCCGGTGACACTGAAGCTCAATGAAGCAGCATCATCAACATCCGAAGCTGTTAGCTGTCCAGAGATCGCCGCATCGCCTTCATCGACAGAGGCCGTTACATCGGCACCCGCTACCGGGGCATCATTGGTACCGGTCACCGTCACCTGAATCTGTTGGGTATCAGTAGCACCCTGCTCGTCAGTTACTGTTACCGGAATCGTCAGTACCTGAGTATCGCCCGCATCCATCGATTGATACGCATCATCGGCTGGATTGAAACTGTATGAACCATCGCTCTCAAGCGTGAAGCCGGCAGGCAGATCCGCACCACCGGTGACACTGAAGCTCAATGAAGCAGCATCATCAACATCCGAAGCTGTTAGCTGTCCAGAGATCGCCGCATCGCCTTCATCAACAGAGGCGGTGACATCGGCACCCGCTACCGGCGCATCGTTGGTGCCGGTTACTGTCACCTGAATCTGTTGGGTATCCGTCGCACCCTGCTCGTCAGTCACGGTCACAGGAATCGTCAGAACCTGAGTATCACTCGCATCCATTGACTGGTAAGCATCGTCCGCTGGATTAAAACTGTATGAACCGTCACTTTCTAACGTGAAGCCAGCAGGCAGATCGGCACCGCCGGTGACGCTGAAACTCAGGCTGGCTGCATCATCTACATCACTGGCACTTAACTGGCCCGAGATCGCAGAATCGCCTTCATCAACGCTTGCAGTGACATCCGCACCGGCTACCGGCGCATCGTTAGTACCAGTCACTGTTACCTGAATCTGTTGGGTATCAGTCGCACCCTGATCATCGGTCACAGTCACAGGAATCGTCAGCACCTGAGTATCACCCGCATCCATTGACTGGTAAGCATCGTCCGATGGATTGAAGCTGTATGAACCGTCACTTTCTAACGTGAAACCGGCAGGTAGATCCGCACCACCGGTGACACTGAAACTCAGGCTGGCTGAATCATCTACATCACTGGCACTTAACTGACCCGAGATCGCCGCATCGCCTTCATCGACAGAGGCGGTGACATCGGCACCGGCAACCGGCGCATCGTTGGTGCCGGTTACCGTCACCTGAATCTGCTGAGTATCCGTCGCACCCTGCTCATCGGTTACTGTTACCGGAATCGTCAGCACCTGGGTATCACCCGCATCCATTGACTCGTAGGCTGCATCGGCTGGATTGAAGCTGTAAGAACCGTCTGACTCTAAGGTAAAGCCTGCAGGCAGATCCGCACCACCGGTGACACTGAAACTCAATGAAGCAGCATCATCAACATCAGAAGCTGTTAGCTGTCCAGAGATCGCAGAATCGCCTTCATCGACAGAGGCGGTTACATCTGCACCGGCTACCGGCGCATCATTAGTACCGGTTACCGTCACCTGAATCTGCTGGGTATCAGTCGCCCCCTGATCGTCAGTCACGGTCACAGGAATCGTCAGTACCTGGGTATCACCCGCATCCATTGACTGGTATGCATCGTCCGCAGGATTGAAACTGTACGAACCGTCAGATTCCAGCGTGAAGCCAGCGGGCAGATCCGCACCGCCGGTGACGCTGAAATTCAGACTGGCTGCATCGTCTACATCGGATGCAACCAATTGCCCTGAAATAGCCTGGTCACCTTCATCAGTGACTGCAATTACATCGGCATCAGCCACTGGCCCATCGTTAGAGCCGGAGATTGTAATCACTATCTCTGCTGAACTTTCCAGACCACCGGAATCAACAACTTTAATCGGGATCGCGAGGATCTGAGAGTCACCTATGGCCAGATGATCATAGGCAGAATTAGTTGGATCGAAACTATAATCACCATCGGCAGCCAACTCAAAGCCCGGCGGGAGTGTAAATCCGTCCGCCACCATAAAAGAAAGCTGATCAGCAAAGTCAGGATCTTCAGCTTCCAGTGCCCCTCCAGCGATATCACCACCTTCTGTTACAGAAATAGCAGCATCAGAGAGTACGGGGGTTTCATTGATATCATTCAGATCAATGGTAACAACTTCGGTGTAGCTATTACCGGCAGGGTCGGTGACGGTTACTTCAACCGAATGCTGAGCCAAAGTTTCAAAATCAAATTCACTGCCCTCTTTCACAATCAGCTGATGGCCTTGAATCTCGAACAGTTCAGCCCCTACTCCTGTGAGCTCAAATTCAAAACCATCAACATTATCTGAATCGACTGCAATCAGGTTCGCTACAAAGTCTCCACCCTGAGCATCTTCATCCAGAGTTGTATTTGAAAGCTCAATGTCCGTAGGAACAAAATTAAAAGACTCTTCAACCAGCTCAGCTAACCCATCAAAATTAACACTCAGGGGAACATCCAGAGAGAAGTCGGTGGTGTTGCTACTAACGCTAACCTGCAATGCGAACAGCTCGCCTACCTGAGGTAGTAAGTTAGAACTAAGTACAAGCTGATCACCGACAATGGCAAACTGAGAGTCGCTCAGCTGAAAAGAGAAGTCGGCCCCCTCAACAGGCACCGATAAGGTTGCGATAACCGTACCTTCAGGCAAGACACCGTCTGACTCAATTGCAGAAAGCAGCTGATCGTTAACAACAAATTCAAAGCCTTCTGACTCCAGCTCAGGCAGTAATTTGTCATCTAAACCATGGTCTATTCGTCCCTGGATATTCTGCTTAAACAGCTCCTCCGGAGACAGGTCATCCCGGCCATGAATATCCTCTGACATCCGGCGATTAGGATTAATATGAGCAGTGGCATCTCGGTTAAACAGATCCTCTGTCGCTTTATCACGTACAGAATCTGTAGAAAAATTTTGCTTATCTGCCATAAAGAGCCTCTGCTTCTATTACATCCGGCAAACCACTTCTCAGAATGGTTTATCCAAAATTCAAAAAACGACTGAAGCCCTTGAGAATCGCCCGGAAGAGATGCACTATTGGTTAGAACAAAATTACCCTAATTCAATTAGTTGCATTACATCCTGGAACAGCAGAGCTCCCATGAGTAGGAAAAGGTCGCATCAGTTTGCTTTAAAACGACTTAAAACACCGGGAACATGGAGCCATCCCAGTGTATTACTGTCTTCGCTTGCCATTAACATACTGGCTTTAGCCCTTCCTACTGTCATACTTCAAGTCTATGACCGAATTATTCCCAATCAAGCCACCGGGACCTTTATGTTCCTCATATTGGGCATGCTCGGCGTTGTCATACTGGATACAGCCTTACGAATTTTTCGTTCAACTATCCTGAGTTGGAGTGGTGCAGAATTCGATCATCGCGAAAGCCTTAAAGCGATGAATCACATTTTGAATACAGATAATTCGGCTTTTGAAAGCAAGCCTGCCGGTTACTATCTTGATAAAGTCCACGCCTTAGAACAGATTCAGGAGTTTTACTCTGGTCAGTCGGTTCTGTTGATCATGGATCTCCCCTTCGTTCTTCTATTTCTCGCTTTAATCTGGATTATCGCCGGGCCGCTCATTGTTATTCCATTAGCACTGTTAATGGTCTTTCTGGTCGTGGCAATCATAACCGGCCGCAAACTAAGAAATGCTCTGGAAACCCGTT
Organism: Amphritea balenae; assembly: GCF_003858655.1. Lineage (GTDB taxonomy): Bacteria > Pseudomonadota > Gammaproteobacteria > Pseudomonadales > Balneatricaceae > Amphritea > Amphritea balenae. The sequence goes on along the minus strand of NZ_RQXV01000007.1, from coordinate 264,214 downwards.
CCATAATGGAAGACAGGCGCCAGAATTTTATTATTGAAACCTTAAAAGGGATTCATACGGTTAAATCGATGGCGATGGAAGCCCTGATGCTGCGTCGCTATGAAAAACTACAGCACCAATCTGCAGAGAGCGTATACGACCTGAGCCGAATCAACAGCATCGTGCAGGGCATTGGCGCCACATTCTCGCAACTGGCCGTCGTTGCATTTGTTGGTATCGGCAGCATCTATGTTATTGAGGGAGATCTGACAGTAGGCGCACTGGCCGCAGGCACTATGCTATCAAGCAGAGTCCTGCAACCCGGACTAAAAGCGATGGGCTTCTGGTCTCAGTTTCAAACCCTTCACCTGGCTTTGGATAAAGTTAAAGAGTTATACGAACAGCCAGAGGAAACCGGCGGCTCAATCCGGATGGAAACCGGACTAAGCGGTAAAATTGAGATTCGAAACGTAAGCTTCAAACATCCCGGACAAGAAGAGAACCTGATCGAAGACCTGTCCCTGGTTGCCTACCCTGGTGAAACCATAGGCATTACCGGCAACAACGGTATTGGTAAAACCACGCTAATTGGCTTGTTATCCGGTTTCTTAAAACCCGATACAGGCGAACTCTATCTCGATGACCACGATATTCGCGAATACGACATCGAATACCTGCGGGCTCAGATCGGCATCATGCCGCAAAAAGGCATTCTGTTCGAAGGTACTATTCTGGAAAACATGACCCTCTATCGCGAAGGCGAAGCCCTGCAACAAGCGCTTGAATTATCAAAAGTTCTGGGACTTGAGGAGATCGTTGCCCGACTACCAGACGGACTGGATACTCAGGTCGGCGGCGCCGCGGTCGATACCCTGTCTGAAGGGGTGCGTCAAAAGATCATTATGGTTCGATCTTTGGTTGGACATCCGAAGATCATTCTGTTCGATGATGCTAATGCTAATTTTGATATTAAAAATGACAACCGGTTACTCAATGTTATTAAGCAGATGCGCGGCTCTCGCACCATGATTATAGTGACCCATCGTCCTTCATTTATGCGCATCTGCGATCGCCAATACAGCCTGACAAGAGGCAAGCTTTTAGAATATGTCGACCCATATATGGCCAAGAAAGCTAAAGCACAACCTGCAACAGAGACACAAGGCTAAGATCTGATGAGTAATAGCTCTAAGCGCCCCGAAATCGTTTCTGAAAAACTCGCCCACGCTCTGCGCAGTGACAGCGACGACGCATTTATTGATGCATCACCCTTTGCAGCCTGCCTACTTCCTCTTTTAAGAGAGCTTGGCTGGAATAATTATGCCAAAGAACTGATAGAGGCTCTGCCGCACTTTTCTGAACAACTGGATCTTATCGATCTGCGTAATATTCTGGCTACTTTAGGCTACGAAAGCACACCCGTAGCGATTGAAAGCGACAAGCTTAAACATGAGCTCTACCCCGCACTCTATATCACTAAAGAGGGCCGGGTACTGCTATTACAGGGCATAGACGAGCAGCTGATACATTATTACGACCCCTCTGACGACAGCTATCAGACCACCGAAAAACTAAACCTACAAGGCACGGCGTATCTGTTTACCGACTGCCACCACGCCCATGGCAGCAACCCTTCCGAGGCCCCTGGCGCAGACTGGTTTAGCAATCTGTTACAGCGTTTTCAAAAGATGATTATTCATCTACTGGGTATGACTTTTATCATAAACCTGGCCGCGCTTCTGGTACCACTTTTTATCATGGTCATTTACGACAAAGTGATCGGCGCAAAATCCGCAGAAACCCTGCCGTTTTTAATCAGCGGCGCCGCCATTCTCCTTTCAGCAGATCTGGGCCTGCGCTACCTGCGCGCCAAACTACTAGGCGTCACCGCAGGTCGACTGGATTATCTGATCGGCGTAGAAACCTTCAAACGCATGCTCTACCTGCCCCCGCTATACACTGAACGCTCTACAGTTGCGGCCCAGCTTTCCAGGCTTAAACAGTTCGATTCAGTGCGGGACTTCTTTACCGGCCCCAGCGCTGCCATCGCCCTTGAGCTGCCCTTTGTTATTTTATTTCTTATCGTCATAGGTATTCTCGGCGGCGTTGTCGCACTGATTCCATTAGCCATGGTAATAGGCTTTGTCATGCTAGGACTATTCTGGCTACCTATGTTGAACAGTAAGATAATGCGCTCAGGTAAGGCCCGCACCGACAAACAACGCATCATCATGCAAACCGTTGCAGGGCGAAAAGAGATCAAATCCATTGGTGGCGAAACCGTCTGGTGGGAACGCTTCAGAGAAAACTCCGGCGAAGCCGTTCTCTCTAACTACCATACCTTTCTATCCAATAATGTCATGAACAACCTTGCCCAGGGGATGATGACGTTTACCGGTGTCGCCGTTCTCGGCGTAGGTACTTTACAAGTCATGGCCGGAGAGATGACTATCGGCGCCCTGATCGCAATTATGGCGTTGGTATGGCGAGTACTATCTCCTATGCAAAGCGCATTCCTCTCATTTTCAAAAATTCAGCAGACCATTAAAGCAATTAAACAGATTAACCAGCTAATGAAGCTACGCAATGAACGTAAAGGCGGAAAATCCGGTCTGGTATTGGAAAAACTGAAAGGCGATATACGTATTGAGCGCGTTAGCTTTCGCTACGGCCCTGATCGGGACCCAGCCCTGTTAGGCGTATCATTTCATATCAAACCCGGTGAAATTGTCGCCATCTCTGGTAATACCGGATCGGGCAAGTCCACGCTAATTAAAATGATAGCTGGTATGTATGCGCCTCAGGCAGGCTCTATTCAGGTAGATCATATGGATCTGCGCCAACTCAATGCGATGGATCTGCGCCGCGCCGTCGCGTACGTACCCCAGCAAACCCATATGTTCCACGGCACCATCACTCAGAACATCCGCCTCAACAACAGCCTGGCCACGGACGAGCAAATTGAGAGCGCGGCCGCTGAAGCCGGCGTTCTGGAAGAGATACTGGCACTACCTGAAGGCTTCAATACCCGTATTGGTGATACCACCATTGACCGTATGCCACCGGGTTTTCTTCGATCTCTATCGATGGCAAGAGCCTTTGTCAGCCCCGCTAAAATTCTGTTACTGGACGAACCCGGCGCCTCGCTCGATGATGAATCAGATCGTCGCTTTGTCGAACAACTTAAACTACTTAAGGGTAAACGCTCAATCGTTATGGTAAGTCACCGCCCGAGTCATATCCGCCTGGCGGATAAAGCAATACTGATGGATCAGGGAGCCGTTGCCCACGTCGGACACCCTGATGAAGTAGTCGCCCTGCTGCTGGAGAACCTGACATGAGCAATAACAATAACGTTTTTTCATCTCGCGGCGGCGCCAGCCTCCCCCGCGCCCGCGCCCGCTTTCTGGCTCAGGCTATTCAACTGGAAGAGCATCAACCTTCAACCATTATCAATGCAGCTATCTACTTCACATCCTTCATTCTGGTAGCCGCTATCGCCTGGGCTGCATTCACTCAGGTTGATGAAGTTACTTCTGCCCGTGGCGAGATAGTTCCTGCCGGCCTGATTCATGACGTTCAACATCTGGAAGGCGGCATTGTCAGCAAGATAGCCGTACGTAATGGCGACAAGGTACGGGAAGGCGATCTTCTACTAAGCTTCTCACCACCGGCATCACAGTCCGAACTTACTCAAACAGAGATCCGCCGCGCTTCTTTTGTCATGGAGAAAGAGCGGCTACAGGCTATTCTTGACACCCGAACTCCGGTATTTGGGGAGATGGGCCAGCAATATCCTGCGCTGGCACGCAAACAGATGACTATATACAACGCACAACTGGCCAGCTACGAAAGCGAGCTGGGTGTCATTGATGCGCAGATCAGACAGAAAGAGCAGGAACTGAATCAACAGCAAAATAAAGCAGCCTCTGTGGATAAAAAAGTTAAGTTGCTCGATCAACAAGTTGCTATGCGGTTACAGTTGGTTGAAAGCAATGTCGTTTCAGAATCTGATTTGATCACAACTAAGACCAGCCTGGCTGAAGCACAAAGCGAGCAACGCAGCTTGTATGACGGCATTAAAGTATCAAAGTCCGCCCTGAATGAAGCCGAAAAGCGCAAAACCGAAATCACTGCCCGCTTCAAAAGAGACACTGAGCTAGAAGCGGGTAAAGTGGGTGAAGAACTGGCTGAAGTTGAGCAGACCCTGATACGGGCCGAAGACAGAGTGAATCGCTTAGATGTCTATGCACCACTGAGCGGTATCGTTCAGGACCTGTCAATTACACGCATTAATGCCGTAGTAGATCCCGGCCAGATTATTATGCAACTGGTCCCTACCGGTGATGACATGATTGTTGAAGCCCGCCTTTCACCCAGCGATATTGGCCATATCCATCCTGGCCAGCACGTTGAGGTTAAAGTCGACAGCTATGATTCTGCCCGGTTTGGCATTGTAGCAGGCATCGTAGAGCGGATTTCAGCGTCCACCTATCTTGATGAAAAGAAGGACCCTTACTTCCGTACCGAAATCAGCCTCAACCAAGGCTTTGTCGGCGCCAACAAGAACTTTTTAGTCTCTCCGGGCATGACGGTAACAGCAGATATCAAAACAGGCTCTAAATCGATTCTGGACTACTTGCTGAAACCTATATCACGCGGTTTTAATAACGCCTTTAGAGAGCGCTAACAAAATCAATAAAAGAAACCGCCAATGGCGGTTTTTTTATGCACGCAAAAAATTAACCGACACCGATGTCCGCAACAGCTGATCAGGGGTTATATTTTTTAGGGCCGCTTAAACTGAATTGAGCCACTCTGATACCAGACTAAGCTGCGGTGACACTTATTCAATCACACTAATGATTAATTAGACCATGCTGGCGCTTGTAAGGCCCCTGAGACTTAATTGACGTGGAAGCTGGCTGTACTCGACCAGAGTCTACTGAGACTTAATCAGGCAACACTGATGCTTGTACTTATCTGGAAAGCAGCGAGACTTACATAAGCGTGTCATACTTGATCAGGCTTAGCTAAAACTTATTTGGATTAGGGTAAAACTAAGATGATTTTCAGATTGAAAACCCTGAAGTGGCGCGCCCGGCACGATTCGAACGTGCGACCGCCTGGTTCGTAGCCAGGTACTCTATCCAGCTGAGCTACGGGCGCGTATCAGGTAATCTGTGAGTAGATAAAACTTAAGACAGTTTGAGAAGGTTGGCGCGCCCGGCACGATTCGAACGTGCGACCGCCTGGTTCGTAGCCAGGTACTCTATCCAGCTGAGCTACGGGCGCTTAAACCCAAACTTGTTGCTTCCATTATTACACCAACAAATGAATACCTAAGCATTCAGATTGTTGGCGCGCCCGGCACGATTCGAACGTGCGACCGCCTGGTTCGTAGCCAGGTACTCTATCCAGCTGAGCTACGGGCGCTAAATGGCGGTGAGAGAGGGATTCGAACCCTCGATAGAGTTTCCCCTATACGCCCTTAGCAGGGGCGCGCCTTCAGCCACTCGGCCATCTCACCTCAACAACGGCGCGTATAGTACAAGATTGATTTTCAAAAGAAAAGCGCAATCTCTAAAAAAGAATAATTAATCGTTATCTTGTTCTTTTTCTTTCTGAATGCGCTGATAAATCTCTTCACGATGAACAGAAATATCTTTAGGTGCATTGACGCCGATGCGAACCTGGTTGCCCTTAACGCCCAGCACGGTAACGGTAACATCATCACCGACCATCAGAGTTTCTCCGACACGACGAGTAAGAATTAGCATTAATAAATCTCCTTATTTAACAGACAAGTACTACCGACCTGACATATCCAGACTGCTATCTTGCATAACAACATCGGGCTGCCGCAGGCTTACCTTGCGTTAAACATTAATAATGTGCAACAGCAATCTAACTATAGACCACCGTTAATAAAGTTATTCACTTACAGTATCTGCAGCATTCAAATCAAAAGCAGAGTGTAAACCACGTACAGCCAATTCTAGATATTTTTCTGCAATCACTACGGATACTTTAATTTCAGACGTAGAGATCATCTGAATATTAATGTTATCACCCGCCAATGTATCAAACATCTTACTCGCTACACCAGCATGAGAGCGCATTCCTACACCCACAATCGATACTTTAGCGATTTTATTATTACCCATGACTTCACGAGCACCCAACTCAGCCTTAACTTTTTGCAAAATTTCTTCTGCTGCAGCAAAGTCATTGCGGTGTACCGTAAAGGTAAAGTCAGTCGAGTTATCAGCAGCAACATTCTGAAGAATCATATCAACTTCAATATTGGCACGGCTAACAGGACCTAGAATACGCGATGCGACACCTGGAATATCTGGCACACCCAGAATTGTCAGTTTCGCTTCGTCGCGGTTAAATGCAATCCCTGAGATGACCGGTTTTTCCACTGTATCTTCTTCCTCTGTTGTAATAAGCGTACCAGGGCCGTCCTGAAAACTATGCAAGACCCGCAATGGCACATTATATTTACCTGCAAACTCCACAGCACGAATCTGCAGCACCTTAGAACCGAGACTGGCCATTTCCAGCATCTCTTCAAAGGTAATCTTATCCATGCGCTGAGCGCCTTCCACAACACGCGGATCGGTTGTATAGACTCCATCCACGTCAGTGTATATCTGACACTCGTCGGCTTTCAGAGCGGCTGCCAGAGCCACGCCGGTCGTATCCGAACCGCCACGCCCCAATGTTGTAATATTGCCAGTAGGATCAACACCCTGAAAACCCGCAACAACAACGACACGGCCTTGCTCGAGATCTGCACGCATATTGTCGACATCGATATCCTGGATACGTGCTTTCATATGCACATCATCAGTCAGAATTCTGACCTGACTACCAGTATAGGAGCGAGCGCTTACGCCACGTGCCTCCAACGCCATACTCAACAGTGCGATAGTTACCTGCTCGCCCGTTGATACCAGAACATCCATTTCACGAGGTGCCGGATGCTCCTGCATCTCTTTTGCCATACCGATCAGACGATTGGTTTCACCGCTCATTGCTGAAACAACGACAACCACATCATGACCCGCTTCCCGGAACCCTTTTACTTTGTCAGCTACCGACTGAATACGCTCGACGGTACCAACAGATGTTCCACCATATTTCTGTACGTATAGGGCCATACTTACCTGCTTCCTTAATCAGCCTCACGGCTGCAACAATTACAGATTCTGTTCTACCAATGATTTTACGTCTTCCAGCACAGCTGGTAACGCAGCAGCATCAGTACCGCCACCCTGAGCAAAGTCAGGACGACCTCCACCTTTACCACCCAGCTTGGCTGTCAGTTCGCGTACCAGATCTCCCGCCTTTACCTGACCGGTAAGATCTTTTGTTACGCCTGCAGCCAGGCTAACTTTGCCGTCAGCAACAGTTGCCAGTACAACAATACCGCTGCCCAACTTATTCTTGAGCTGATCGATAGTATCACGCAGTGCTTTAGGCTCAATTCCTTCCAGCTGTTCAGCGAGAACTTTAACGCCTTTAACCTCAATCGCATTACTTAAAAGGTCGGCACCTTTCGCCGCAGCCAGTTTAGCCTTCATCTGCTCCAGCTCTTTTTCCAGCTGACGACTTTTAGCAATTTGATCCTGTAGTTTATCTTCTAGCTGTTTAGCTGACTGCTCTACATACTCCAGCGCCTTAGCGCCGGTTACCGCTTCAATTCGACGTACGCCAGCTGCAATACCACCTTCAGATGCAATCTTCAGCAATGCAATATCACCCGTGCGAGAAGCATGAGTACCACCACAAAGCTCTACCGAAAATCCTTCACCCATTGTCAGCACACGAACAGTCTCATCATACTTTTCGCCAAACAATGCCGCAGCACCCGTCGCTTTAGCCGCTTCAATATCCATAATATCGGTACGAACTTCAGAGTTCTGACGGATCTGTTCGTTACAGATTTGCTCAATCTGTTTCAGTTCCTCTGGCTTAACCGCTTCAAAGTGCGAAAAGTCAAAACGCAAACGATCAGCATCACACAGCGAGCCTTTCTGCTGCACATGCTCCCCTAACACTATACGCAGGGCTTCATGCAAAATATGAGTCGCTGAATGATTCACTGCGGTCGCCTGACGCTTACCAGCATCGACCTGGGGCTGCAGAAGATCGCCTACTTTAATAGAGCCTGAGTTCAGGATTCCATGATGTAGATGGTTTTTCGATTCTTTCGTGCAGTCATTAACCTGAAATTCGATACCCGTCGCTGTCAGTACACCTGTATCACCTACCTGACCACCGGATTCACCATAGAATGGCGTTTCATCCAGTACCACCATCCCGGTATCACCAGCATTCAACTGCTCAACAGCTTCGCCATTACTAAACAGCGCGACTACTTTCGCATCGCCACTAAGCTGCTCGTAACCGCTAAATGCTGTTTCACTATCCAGACGGATCGAATCATTGTAATCAACATTAAACTTACCAGCGGCCCGTGCACGGTTACGCTGATCTTCCATCGCCTTTTCAAAACCCGCCATATCGACAGATAGTTCTTGCTCACGAGCTACATCTGCCGTCAGGTCAACCGGAAAGCCGTAAGTATCGTATAACTTGAAGACTGTTTCGCCCGGAATTTCTGTTCCTTTAAGACCACTGATTGCATCCTCAAGCAGACGCAAACCATGATCCAGAGTCTTAGCAAACTGCTCTTCTTCTTTGAGAAGGATACGTTCAACCTGAGCCTGCTTTTCAATCAACTCAGGATAGGCCTGACCCATCTCTTGTGCCAACGCAGCAACCAGCTGGTTAAAGAAAGGTCCGGTAGCGCCCAGTTTATTACCATAACGTACCGCACGACGAATAATACGACGCAGCACATAGCCCGCTCCTTCATTCGACGGAATAACGCCATCACAAATCAGGAAAGAGCATGAGCGGATATGGTCAGCAATTACACGCAGAGACTTGTTATCGGTTTCAGCCGAGCCAACCGCTTTCGCAGCAGCCTTCAGTAGATTTTGGAACAGGTCGATCTCGTAGTTAGAGTGAACGCCCTGCAGCACTGCAGCGATACGTTCCAGGCCCATGCCAGTATCGATAGACGGATTAGGCAGAGGATCCATAGTGCCGCTGGCATCACGGTTAAACTGCATAAATACCAGGTTCCAGATTTCGATATAACGATCGCCATCTTCTTCTGGACTGCCGGGAGGTCCACCCCAGATCTCTTCACCATGATCAAAAAAGATCTCGGTAGAAGGACCACAAGGGCCGGTATCACCCATCGACCAGAAGTTATCTTCATCCAGCTTAGAGAAACGCTGAGGATCTACACCGATCTCTTCTTTCCAGATTTTCTCAGCTTCATCGTCTGAGATATGAACAGTTATCCACAGTTTCTCTTTCGGCAGCTCCAGCACTTCAGTCAGGAAGGTCCAGGCGAAGCGGATAGCATCACGCTTAAAGTAATCACCGAAACTGAAGTTACCCAGCATTTCAAAGAAAGTGTGGTGACGCGCAGTATAACCAACGTTTTCCAGATCGTTATGCTTACCACCAGCACGTACGCAACGCTGACTGGTAGTCGCCCGGTTATAGGAGCGTTTGTCATCGCCCAGGAAGACATCTTTAAACTGCACCATGCCCGCGTTCGTAAACATCAGAGTCGGGTCATTTGCAGGAATCAGAGAACTGCTATCAACAATTTGATGACCCTGAGACTGGAAGTATTCCAGAAAGGCCTGACGCAGTTCAGCACTTGTCATATTTTTCATGGCTTTAATTCGCTCGTAATACTTAACCGTCACCATCACCGTTTCCGATATAAAACAGAAGCTTAGAAACAGCGTGGAAATCACTATAAAAATGGCGATGTAGTATATAACGTGAGGAGTAAATCTACGAATTTTTTTGTTTTTAACCGGTATTCAGCAGGAAATGACTTGAAAAGTGCTGACAGGTAAGGGGTTTTGTCTAATGATCGTTATTAGCGCTTTGCTCAATAGAATAGTTAATCTGCTCCATTGAAAAGCCGCGCTGCGCCATAAATCGCATCCGTTTACTTCGCTCTTTAAAATCTTGCGGTGTTATTGCTGTGCGGTATTTCCTACAGTAAAGCTCCAGAGCCTGTTCGAACCAGTCAATTTCAGCCTCTTCCAGTGAAGTATTAATCATTTCACTGCTTATGCCTTTCTGTCTCAGATCAAAGCGAATTCTGATCTCACCATGCCCCTGTGACACCCTCATGCGGATAAAACTCTGACTAAATCGCAGGTCAGATAAATAGCCGGCGTCTTCCAGCAGATCTAGCACAGGCTCTAGTGCAAAACCCTGACAGCGAGGCTGAAGCTTGGTCATCAGCTCTTTTCGAGAATGTTCGCGCCTTGCTAACAAACCTATCGCCGCATTTTTTGCTTCTTGTTCAGACTCGTACATCTAAATTTCCGGTAAAAAAAAGGAGCCTTTCGGCTCCTGATTTAAACTTAAAGATCTAGCTGAGCTTCCTCAGCATCCTTCTTTTCGTCTTTCTTAAATTGCGGTACTACCAATAATTTTTCTCTGATAGCGGCCTCAATTTCAGTGGCTATTTCTGGATGTTCTTCCAGGAATCTTGCCGCATTAGCTTTACCCTGACCGATCTTATCGCCCTTATAGGCATACCAGGCACCGGACTTATCAACCAAGCCTTCCTTAACACCCAGGTCGATTACTTCACCCATATGGTAGATACCTTTACCATACATTATCTGGAATTCAGCCTGTTTGAACGGCGGTGATACCTTATTCTTAACAACCTTAACCCGGGTCTCGTTACCGATAATCTCATCACCCTGCTTTACCGCACCGGTACGACGGATATCCAACCGCACAGAGGAGTAGAATTTCAGTGCATTACCACCGGTAGTGGTTTCAGGATTACCAAACATCACACCAATTTTCATACGAATCTGGTTGATGAAGATAACCAGCGTATTGGCGTTCTTCACATTACCTGTCAACTTACGCAACGCCTGTGACATCAAACGCGCCTGCAGACCCACGTGATGATCGCCCATCTCACCTTCGATCTCAGCTTTTGGTGTCAAAGCAGCAACAGAATCGACAACCAGAACATCTACTGCATTGGAACGAACCAGCATATCGGTAATTTCCAGCGCCTGCTCGCCCGTATCTGGCTGCGAAACTAACATTTCATCAACGTTTACACCCAGCTTTTCAGCATAGATAGGGTCAAGTGCATGCTCAGCATCAACGAAGGCACAGGTCTTGCCTATCTTTTGTGCTTCAGCGATTACCTGCAATGTAAGTGTTGTCTTACCGGATGATTCAGGACCGTAAATCTCGACAATACGACCGGTTGGCAGACCGCCTATGCCCAGCGCGATATCCAACGCCAGAGACCCGGTAGAGATCGCTGGAATGGCTTCACGGGGCTGGTCGCCCATTTTCATCACAGCGCCTTTACCAAACTGGCGCTCAATCTGACTCAGGGCAGCATCTAATGCTTTTTGTCTGTTCATATCCATCGTAATTACCTATCCCGGCAGGGCAATTAATATACTGTACGTTTGGACAGTATTATTAACAGGACATTGCCAGTTTGCAAGTAATTTATATGTTTTTTTATACAGTATTTTTCAAGCGTTCTATTTTGCTGCAACAGAGAGTTGTTTTATAAGACCTTTTAGCGCTTCTGTGATCGCTGCAACCTGAACGGAATGACGATCCCCACTGAATAAAAAGCAATGAGTCTCGACTTCGCCGCCATCCATATACCAGGCCATCCAAACAGTGCCCACCGGTTTTTCCGGACTACCACCACCAGGACCTGCTACGCCGCTAATACTAACACTGATATCGGCATTACTGCGCTCTACAGCTCCAATGGCCATTGCAGTGACAACAGACTCACTCACAGCGCCATCAGTGATGAACAGCTTTTCTGGAACCGCCAACATACTCTGCTTCGCGGCATTACTATAAGTGACAAAACCACACTCAAACCAATCTGAACTGCCAGCCAACGCTGTAATACTTTGTGCAACACCACCGCCAGTACAAGATTCAGCTGTACATATTCTGATATTTCGCTGTTTCGCCAGCAAAGCCAGCTTATCTACCAAAGGGTCTGTCATCGTCACTCTTTCTTTAACACTTATGCAGCAATTCAAGTCATCTGCTTACAAGACTACCAGCTTATTTAAAGTTTACTAAGGTTGCCCCATCCGCATTATTCAGAATCCCTTCTAAACCATTTTCCTCTGGCTCTGAAGTATTTAAATAATCTCGATTTCCGATTTGAAGAATATCCTTGATATGGGTCTTATCTTCCAGATAACGGGTTGCCTGATCTTTTAGTAACGGTTTACTGAACAATTCACCCTGAACCTCATCACAGTTCATTTTTTTCAGAGTTGCTAGCTGTTTCATATCCGCCACACCTTCAGCAACAACTTTCAAGCCCAGGTTATGAGCCATCGAAATGACGGTCGTCACTATCTCTGTATCTAACGGGTTGCGTTCAAAACCTGACACGAAACTACGGTCAATTTTAACCCAGTCTAACGAAAAATCCCGCAATGAAGCTAACGATGAGCGACCAGTACCAAAGTCATCTAATGCAAAACGAATACCGGCATCACTCAAACATTGCAGGGTATCCACGATTCTTGCTTCATTGCCGCTGAGGGATGATTCAGTCAGATCGATAACCAGATGTTCACAAGCAATATCAGCAGACTTTACCGCCGTCAGAATATCGTCGACCAGACCGGTATCGTTAAACTGCGACTGGGAGAAGTTTACCGTTATTGTCAGTCCTTGCTGTCCCGGTATTGATTGCCACTGTTTGAGCTGACGACAAGCTACATTCAATACCCACCGGCCAATATCACTGATCAAGCCAGAGCGTTCTGCCAAAGCGATAAATTGTGCCGGATCAACCATACCTAGTTCAGGATGATACCACCGCAACAACGCTTCAAATCCGGTAATCCGGCCATTTCGTATATCGATCTGCGGCAGGTATTCCATAAACAGATCATCATGCTTGATCGCTTTCTGCAGGTTCGCACTAAGATTGAGCTGCTTGCGTGACCGTTTGTGGATATCTTCACTAAAGTGAATGCAATTATCCTGACCTAACATCCGCGCTTCCAGCAAAGCCGCGCTGGCGTTAGCCAGCAATATTTCCGGATCATCACTGTCTTCCGGATAACTGCTCACGCCAAAGTTTGGCACCACCAGGATATCATTACCCTCCAGAATAAAGGGTTCTTTTAATGCGCTAAGCAAGCGCTGTACAATCCAGGTGATATCCTCATCACTTTGAATATCGGTCAACAGCAAAGCAAACTCATTCTGACTCAGCTTTGAGATACTGATATCCAATAGCGGTTGATCATCTCTGCTAACGGTATCAGTACTACGCAGTGACGTTCGTAAGCGCTTGATCGTCATTCTGGTCAGTTTCTCTGCGGCCTGATAGCCCCAGGTACTGCGAACCTGGGTAATGGTTTCAGTACCCATAAATAGCAGAGCCATTCTGGTCTTCGTGCGCTCAAACCGAATCACATTCTGCTGGATACGATCTAATAGTATGGCCCTACTTGCGCTACCATCCTTATCTATTCCTTTCCCATGTTTACGCTGTCTCTGCTCGCCAAGTTGATTTTCCAACTCTTCTATCCGAGCCAACAAAAACATTTCCTGCCCCTTTGGCCCTTCTTCTGTCCGCATAACGTTTGCATTTGTAAGGTCCGGCATTTCATGCTGTTTGTCCGTAGAGCTCTGTTTATCCTGCCAGTGTACGACTTTGTTACGGCCCGTTTCTTTTGCTACATACAGCGCCTTATCTGCTTTATCAATAATCTCCTCAGCATGCACCTCACCTCTCTCATAACTCGACACGCCGAAACTTGCGGTAAAATTAAGACGTGATGAACCCACCCGAATCTCTGCATCTTCAACAGCCCGACGGATACGTTCAGCTATTTCCAGCGCATGCATCTTACTCATCCCTTTAAGGACAACACAGAATTCTTCGCCACCATAACGCCCCACCAGATCTTCCGGCCGCGTCATTTTTGTCAGAGTAAGCGCCATCAACTTGATTGCTTTATCACCGGTAGCGTGTCCATAGCGATCATTAACCAGCTTAAAGTGGTCAATATCAACCATAATGCAACTGAATATACCCCGCTCTTCCCGGGTCTCATTTATCAGCAGGTCCAAGCCTTCAAATAATGATCTGCGATTCAAAATACCGGTCAATGAATCATAAGAAGCCAACTGCCGTAGTTCTTTATTCTGCTTCGCTATTTCTGTCTGGCTTAGTTTTAGCTTTTGTAACACCCTTGCAAGGTCCTGATGCGACTGTTCCAATTCGGTAAGATCGGCAAAAGTCACAATTGCACCGACCAGATTTCCTTTTGGGTCATCTATTCGTGCAACATTGACTGAAAAACTCAGTAATTCCTTTGCTTTAGTTGTAAAGCTAAGCGGGGTTGTTTCCACATCGTCATGGTCGGTCAATAATCGTTTCCATGGAAAAACAAATGATGGATCATCACTAACATTGGCTATATTCCATGCCAGTGTAGATAAAGGTATCCCGGTGAGATCATGTCCGATGAAGCCTGTTTTTCTGATAAATGTGCTATTAGTAAACAGAATATGACCTGACTGATCTAGTATAACCAAGCCTTCAGATAGCGTATCTAACGCATTTTTCACCCTATCAGGAACAACAGATGAGGGATCTAATTCTCTTAATGAACGCTTTAGAAATAACCAGTAAGCCAGACAGCCTGCCACACTGACAAACAGGATAATGCCAATAATAGACTGTCTTTGAAACAGTCCTCCCCAGAAGTTATCAACCGATTTAAACTGTATTTCCAGAGTTCCCCAACGACCAGCATTATCATGAATAGGCAATAAAAGGTGACTATAGGTCGATCTGTTATTTGCTGGCGACCGCCAGTTTTTAGCATGTTCACCCGTTGCAAAAATCAGCTGCTGGCTCTTGTTACGTAATCCAAGCGATACAATATCTTCGCTTCGATTTTGTACCAGACGCATAGCCTGTTCAGACTCATCAATGTGCCCTGCTGCTACATCAATCGATACCTGTACAGCTAATGTCTCAGCAATAGCCACTCTTGCCTTAAACTGATTCTCCTGTTTATCTGGCACCAGTCCAATCAGATCACCTACCAACAATAAACTGATTGTCAGTAGCAGCAGCCCAAGGGTTAACCGAACTATCGGCGATATTAAAGCCATTGAATTTACCCTGTGTAACTAATCATTAATAACTAACCTATCGTTCAAAAAGATCATCTATGTTTCGACTTTCATCCTTACCCTGTTCGGACCTGGACTTTGATTCAGCTTCAGCTTGTTCAGCCTGCTTTTTTTTCTTTTTACCCGCTGCAAGAATTGGAAGAGGATCAAACCATTTCCAGAATGGTAATGAGAACAACAGACTGGCAAGCAGTGAACTACCGCGTAACAATGTACTGAAGACGCCAACCGTTAATGCCATAAATATCCCGGCAAGTGACTCAGTGAAAATCTTATCCTTACGCTGTTCGGCATCCGTTGATGCCTTCATGTCGATCGCAACCTGCTCCATCTCTGCGGCAAACCCCGACTCACTATCACGAGCTAGCAGATGCTCTATCACCCGATCAGTTGCAGTATCGTTTTGTTTTGCCAAAAGCAGTTCATGGATTTGATTCTGATCAGAAGACAGATCGCTGTCTTCTCTTTCCACGTGCTGATTCTCAAACACAGGATTCAGTACCTGCAATACCACATCATAAACCTCGATAGGCTCAACCGACTTATCAGGCGTACCCACCGATGCTGGTGCTGTCGTGGCAACAGTCACTCTTTCCGGTTCCGAATCAGGTTCAGATGGTAACTCATACTCCGACTCAGGTTCAGGCACGGGAATTATCTGAGGCGGCTCCGGTTGAGGAGTCACTGCCGAATTATCAAATACCCTGATACTGAACACCTGATTTCTAAAAGTATCACCATCACTGACCTGTACAACCACATTGTGCACACCAATCTCAGAGGTTCCAGGCGTTCCATAAAGACTCGCTGTGCCATCACCGTTGTCGATCAGGGTAAGCCAGGCCGGCAGCGTCGGAGCACTGATCATCAAAGTATCTACAGCATCCGAATCTGAGGTAATGATGTTATAGCTATACAAGTTATCCTGAACCACGGTGGTCAGTGCTGTGCTATTAAAGCGAGGCGTATCTTCTGCACCGTTTATGGTAATCACAACATCATGAGTTGTTCCATCAGCACTGGTGACGGTAAGGGTATCAATCAGGGTTTCTGTGACATCCAGCCCCTGAACCATAGCTTGAGTGTTATTGGCACTGTAACTCCAGTTACCTGCATTACCGATAACCAGATCACCATAGCTGCCGTTAACCGTTTCGGCGACAAATGAAGACTCACCGACATCAATATCAGTAATATTCAGGGTTCCACTGACTTCAAGCAAACCATCGCCATCAGGATCAATATCTTCCGTCACCGCTCCGGTATCAACACCCGTAATAACTGGCGTATCATTCACATTGGCCAATGTAACACTGATCGACTGGGTGGTGGTGCCGTTCAGGTCATCGGTGACGGTGACTTCAAAGCTGTCACTGCCAAACCAGTTAACGTCTGTCGGGGTATAAGTCCAGGCTCCGGTCTCAGGATCAATACCTGCAGTTCCATTGGAACCCTGACTACTAACAGTAAAGTAAGTGCTGTCAGTCAGGCCTTCAACATCGGTGGCATTAAGATCACCAGTTATTACATCGCCTTCATTACCTGAGTTACTGATGTCGCCGGTAATAACAGCAGCATCATCGACATTCGCCAAAGTCACGCTAATCAGCTGCGTAGTTGTGCAGTTGAGGTCATCAGTTACGGTTACCTCGAAACTATCGGAACCGTACCAATTGGCATCCGTCGGGGTAAAGGTCCAGGCGCCGGTCACAGGATCAATCGCTGCAGTACCGCTGGAGCCCTGGTTGCTGATGGTAAAGTAGCTGCTATCGGCCAGGCCGTCTGCGTCGGTAGCGTTAATATCACCGATTACAGCCGCTCCTTCATTGCCATTGAAGCTGGTATCGCCGGTAATGACCGCCGCATCGTCGACATTCGCCAGAGTCACGCTAATCAGCTGCGTAGTTGTGCCGTTGAGGTCATCGGTTACGGTTACCTCGAAACTATCGGAACCGTACCAGTCAGCATTGGTCGGGGTAAAGCTCCAGGTTCCGGTGGCAGGATCAATGGTTGCAGTGCCGTTACTACCCTGACTGCTGATCGTAAAATAGGTGCTATCGGTCAGGCCTTCAACGTCTGTCGCATCAAGATCGCCCGCAACAACATCACCTTCATTGCCCGAGAAGCTCGTATCACCGGTAATGATGGAAGGATCATCGACGTTAGCTAATGTGACGCTGATCAGCTGGGTCGTGGTGCCGTTCAGGTCATCGGTGACGGTGACTTCGAAGCTGTCGCTGCCGAACCAGTTGGTATCGGTCGGAGTGAAGGTCCAGGCGCCGGTGGCAGGGTCAATCGCCGTGGTACCGTTACTACCCTGACTACTTATCGTAAAGTAAGTGCTGTCGGTCAGACCTTCGATGTCGGTGGCATCAAGATCGCCAGCGACAGCATCGCCTTCATTACCGGTATAACTGGTATCGCCAGTAATAATCGAAGCATCATCGACATTAGCCAGAGTCACGCTGATTAGTTGCGTCGTGGTACCGTTCAGATCGTCAGTGACGGTGACTTCAAAGCTATCGGAACCGAACCAGTCGGCATCCGTCGGGGTAAAGGTCCAGGCGCCGGTCACAGGATCAATCGCTGCGGTACCGCTGGAGCCCTGAGTGCTTATGGCAAAGTAAGTGCTATCGGTCAGGCCGTCTGCGTCGGTAGCGTTAAGATCACCAGCTACGGTATCTCCCTCGTTACCGATATAGCTGGTATCGCCGGTGATCACTGCACTATCGTCAATGTTACTCAGGTTAACGCTAACCACCTGATCGGTGGTACCGCCCTGATCATCGGTGACCGTAATAGTAAAACTATCACTGCCAAACCAGTTGGCATCGGTCGGGGTAAAGCTCCAGGCGCCAGTCGCTGCATCGATACTCGCAGTACCGTTAGTCGCCTGACTTTTAACCGTAAAGTAAGTGCTATCGGTCAGACCATCAACATCAGTCGCATTCAGATCACCACTTACCACATCGCCTTCAATGCCAATATAGCTATTATCTCCTGTGATAATAGCCAGGTCATCGGTGTTACTCAGGTTAACGCTAACCACCTGATCAGTGGTACCGCCCAGATCATCGATGACGGTAATAGTAAAGTTGTCACTGCCATGCCAATCCGGATCGGTCGGGGTAAAGGTCCAAGCGCCGGTTTCAGCATCGATACTGGCACTACCGTTTGTACCCTGCGTCTTTATCGTAAAGTAGGTGCTATCGGTCAGACCATCCGCATCGGTCGCGTTCAGGTCACCAGTGATTATATCCCCTTCTACACCGGTATAACTGGTATCCCCGGTTATCACTGCGCTATCGTCTACGTTACTCAGGCTAATACTGATCACCTGATCAGTGGTACCGCCCAGGTCATCGGTGACGGTAATAGTAAAGCTATCACTGCCATGCCAATCCGGATCGGCTGGGCTAAAGGTCCAGGCGCCGGTTTCAGCATCGATACTGGCACTGCCATTGCTCCCCTGACTCTTAATCGTGAAGTAAGTGCTGTCGGTCAGCCCATCCACATCGGTCGCATTCAGATCGCCACTGACTACATCACCTTCGCTACCGGTATACCCGGTATCGCCGGACATCACCGCACTGTCATCAACGTTGTTCAGGTTGATACTGATCACCTGATCGGTAGTGCCACCCAGGTCATCGGTGACTGTAACGGTAAAGCTATCCGAGCCGTGCCAGTTGGCGTCGGTCGGGGTAAAGCTCCAGGCCCCGGTCGTACCATCGATACTGGCAATGCCATTGGTAGACTGAGTCTTGATCGTAAAATAGCTACCGTCGATCAGGCCGTCCACATCAGTAGCGTTCAGGTCACCACTCACGACATCGCCTTCGTTGCCGGTATAACCGATATCACCCGTGATGATTGACAGATCATCACCATTACTCAGGTTTATACTAATCACTTGATCAGTGGTGCCACCCAGGTCATCGGTCACGGTCACGGTAAAGCTATCACTACCAAACCAATTCGGATCAGTCGGGGTGAAGTTCCAGCCTCCGGTTACAGCATCAATGCTTGCTGTACCATTCGCGGGCTGATTTTTAATGCTGAAGTAACTATTATCCGTCAGCCCATCGATATCAGTGGCATTCAGATCACCGCTTACCACATCACCTTCGTTGCCGGTATAGCCGGTATCACCGGTAATAATTGCACTATCGTCAACATTAGTCAGGCTGATATTTATCACCTGATCGGTAGTTCCACCCAGGTCATCCGTCACCGTCACGGTAAAACTGTCACTGCCGTGCCAGTTGGTATCGGTCGGGGTAAAGCTCCAGGCACCGGTCGCAGCATCAATACTGGCAGTGCCGCTGGCGGCTTGATTCTTGATCGTAAAGTAACTGCTGTCGGTCAGACCGTCCACATCGTTAGCGTTCAGATCACCACTAACGATATCGCCTTCAGTGCCGCTATAGCCGATATCGCCGGACACTATTGCACTGTCATCAACGTTATTCAGGTTGATGCTGATCACCTGATCAGTGGTGCCGCCCAGATCATCGGTGACGGTTACGGTGAAGCTGTCACTACCGTGCCAATTCGAGTCGGTAGGAGTAAAGCTCCAGACTCCGGTTGCGGCATCAATGCTGGCACTGCCGTTTAAACCCTGATTCTTGATCGTAAAGTAGCTGCTGTCGTTCAGACCATCGATATCGGTGGCATTCAGGTCGCCACTCACGACATCGCCTTCGTTACCGGTATAACCGATATCGCCGGTGATAATAGCCAGATCATCGGTGTTACTCAGATTGATGCTGATCACCCTATCAGTGGTGCCGCCCAGATCATCGGTAACGGTGACGGTAAAACTATCGCTACCGTGCCAGTCCGGATCGGTTGGGGTAAAGCTCCAGGCTCCGGTTGCGGTATCGATACTGGCACTACCATTTAACCCCTGACTCTTTATCGTAAAGTAACTGCTGTCAGTCAGACCATCCACATCGGTGGCATTCAGATCACCACTCACGGCATCACCTTCATTACCGGTATAACCTGTATCGCCGGTAATAATAGCGCTGTCGTCAACGTTGCTCAGGTTGATACTGATTACCTGATCGGTAGTGCCGCCCAGATCATCGGTAACAGTAATGGTAAAACTATCACTGCCAAACCAATTAGGGTCAGCCGGGGTAAAGCTCCAGCCCCCGGTCGCAGGATCAATATTGGCTGTACCATTCGCAGATTGTGTCTTGATGGTAAAGTAAGTACTGTCGGTCAGGCCTTCAACATCGGTAGCATTCAGATCACCGGCAACCATATCGCCTTCGTTACCGGTATAGCTGGTATCGCCTGTGATAATTGAAAGATCATCACCATTACTCAGGTTGATACTGATCACCTGGTCGGTAGTGCCGCCAAGGTCATCGGTAACGCTAACAGTGAAACTGTCACTGCCGAACCAGTTCGGATCGGTCGGGGTAAAGCTCCATGCGCCAGTTTCGGCATTAATACTGGCACTGCCATTTGCAGGCTGGTTTTTAATACTGAAGTAGGTGCTGTCGGTCAGACCGTCAACGTCGGTGGCATTCAGGTCACCGGCAACTGTATCGCCTTCGTTACCGCTATAGCCGGTATCGCCGGTAATAATGGCACTGTCGTCAACGTTGCTCAGACTGATGTTGATGACCTGATCGGTGGTACCGCCCAGATCATCGGTGACGGTAACGGTAAAGCTATCACTGCCATGCCAGTTGGCATCGGTCGGGGTAAAACTCCAGGCTCCGGTTGCGGTATCTATATTGGCTGTGCCACTGGTACCCTGAGTATTAATGGTAAAGTAAGTATTGTCGGTCAGACCATCCACATCGGCCGCATTCAGGTCACCGGTTACGGTATCCCCTTCGATACCGCTATACCCGATATCACCTGAGATGATCGCACTGTCATCCAGGTTACTCAGGTTAATACTGACCACCTGATCGGTGGTACCGCCAAGGTCATCAGTGACAGTCACTGTAAAACTGTCGCTGCCGTGCCAGTTCGCATCGGTCGGGGTAAAGGCCCAGGCCCCGGTTTCAGCATCGATACTGGCACTACCGTTTACCCCCTGGCTCTTGATCGTAAAGTAAGAGTTGTCTGTCAGGCCATCCACATCGGTAGCATCCAGATCACCACTCACGGCATCGCCTTCGTTACCGTTATAGGCCGTATCACCGGTTATAAGGGCACTGTCGTCAACGTTACTCAGGTTGATACTGATCATCTGATCAGTAGTGCCACCCAAATCATCGGTGACGGTCACAGTAAAACTATCACTACCGTGCCAATTGGCATCAGTAGGGGTAAAACTCCAGCTTCCGGTTACGGCATCGATACTGGCACTACCGTTTAACCCCTGGGTCTTGATCGTAAAGTAGCTGCTATCAGTCAAACCATCTACATCAGTAGCGTTCAGGTCACCCGCAACAACATCGCCTTCATTACCGGTATAGCTAACATCGCCTGTAATGACAGCCAGATCATCGGCATTGTTCAAAGTAATACTGATCAGTTGCGTCGTGGTGCCGTTAAGATCGTCGGTTACCGTCACTTCAAAACTGTCAGAACCGAACCAATCAGAATCGGTCGGCGTAAAGGTCCAGGCGCCAGTGGCAGGATCAATGGCTGCGGTACCGTTAGAGCCCTGACTACTAACGGCAAAGTAAGTGTTATCAGTCAGGCCCTCGACATCGGTAGCGTCAAGATCGCCCGCAACAACATCGCCTTCGTTGCCTGAGTAACTGGTATCGCCGGTGATGATCGAAGCATCATCAACATTGGCCAGAGTCACGCTGATCAGTTGCGTGGTCGTACCGTTCAGGTCATCGGTTACCGTCACTTCGAAACTGTCAGAACCGAACCAATCAGAATCGGTCGGGGTGAAGGTCCAGCCGCCAGTGGCAGGATCAATGGCCGCAGTACCGTTGGTGCCCTGGCTACTTATCGTAAAGTAAGTGTTATCGGTCAGGCCTTCAACATCGGTGGCGCCCAGATCGCCCGCAACGGCATCGCCTTCGTTGCCTGAGTAACTGGTATCGCCGGTAATAATCGAAGCATCATCCACATTGGCCAGAGTCACGCTGATCAGTTGCGTAGTCGTGCCGTTCAGGTCATCGGTTACCGTCACTTCGAAACTGTCAGAACCGAACCAGTTGGTATCGGTCGGGGTAAAAGTCCAGCTGCCGGTGGCAGGATCAATGACAGCGGTACCGTTACTGCCCTGACTGCTTATCGTAAAGTAAGTGCTATCGGTCAGGCCCTCGACATCGGTTGCATTCAGGTCGCCCGCAACAACATCGCCTTCGTTGCCTAAGTAACTGGTGTCGCCGGTAATGATAGAAGCATCATCAACATTGGCCAGAGTCACGCTGATCAGTTGCGTGGTCGTACCGTTCAGGTCATCGGTTACCGTCACTTCGAAACTGTCAGAGCCGAACCAATTGGCATCGGTCGGGGTAAAGGTCCAGGCGCCGGTGGCAGGATCAATCGCCGCGGTACCGTTTGCGCCCTGACTACTAATGGCAAAGTAAGTGCTATCGGTCAGGCCCTCAACATCGGTTGCATTCAGGTCGCCCGCAACAACATCGCCTTCGTTGCCTGAGTAACTGGTGTCGCCGGTAATGATAGAAGCATCATCAACATTGGCCAGGGTGACGCTGATCAGTTGCGTAGTCGTGCCGTTCAGGTCATCGGTTACCGTCACTTCAAAGCTGTCCGAACCAAACCAGTTGGCATCGGTCGGGGTAAAGGTCCAGGCCCCAGTCGCAGGATCAATCGCTGCAGTACCGTTACTGCCCTGACTGCTTATCGTAAAGTAACTGCTGTCGGTCAGACCTTCGACATCGGTGGCATCAAGATCGCCCGCAACAACATCGCCTTCGTTGCCTGAGTAACTGGTGTCGCCGGTAATAATCGAAGCATCATCGACGTTGGACAGAGTCACGCTGATCAGCTGCGTGGTAGTGCCGTTCAGATCATCAGTCACCGTCACTTCAAAGCTGTCCGAACCAAACCAGTTGGCATCGGTCGGGGTGAAGATCCAGGCGCCAGTGGCAGGATCAATGGCCGCGGTACCGTTAGAGCCCTGGCTACTAACGGCAAAGTAAGTGTTATCGGTCAGGCCCTCGACATCGGTTGCATCAAGATCGCCCGCAACGGCATCGCCTTCGTTGCCTGAGTAACTGGTATCACCGGTGATGATCGAAGCATCATCAACATTGGCCAGAGTCACGCTGACCAGTTGCGTGGTCGTGCCGTTCAGATCGTCGGTCACCGTTACTTCGAAACTGTCAGAACCGAACCAATCAGAATCGGTCGGTGTAAAGGTCCAGGCGCCGGTGGCAGGATCAATGGCCGCGGTACCGTTAGTACCCTGACTACTAACGGCAAAGTAAGTGTTATCGGTCAGGCCTTCAACGTCAGTGGCATCAAGATCACCAGCAACAACATCACCTTCGTTGCCGGTATAACTGGTATCACCGGTAATAACCGAAGCATCATCAACATTGGCCAGGGTGACGCTGATTAGCTGCGTGGTAGTACCGTTCAGATCATCGGTTACCGTCACTTCGAAGCTGTCAGAACCGAACCAATTAGAATCGCTTGGCGTAAAGGTCCAGGCGCCGGTCACAGGATCAATGGCCGCGGTACCGTTTGTGCCCTGACTGCTTATCGTAAAGTAAGTGTTGTCGGTCAGGCCCTCAACGTCGGAGGCATTCAGGTCGCCCGCAACGGCATCGCCTTCATTACCGGTATAACTGGTATCGCCGGTAATGATGGAAGCATCATCGACATTGGCCAGAGTCACGCTGATCAGTTGCGTGGTGGTGCCGTTCAGGTCATCGGTTACCGTCACTTCGAAACTGTCGCTGCCAAACCAATTAGCATCGGCCGGGGTAAAGGTCCAGGCGCCCGTGGTTGGGTCAATCGCCGCAGTACCGTTAGCGCCTTGGCTGCTGATCGTAAAGTAGGTGCCATCAGTCAGGCCTTCGACGTCGGTGGCGTTCAGATCGCCATCAACCACATCGCCTTCGTTACCTGAGTAACTGGTATCCCCGGTTATCACAGCACTGTCGTCAACGTTGCTCAGATTAATACTGATAACCTGATCGGTGGTGCCTCCTAAATCATCGGTAACGGTGACTGTAAAGCTGTCACTGCCATGCCAATTTGAATCAGTCGGGGTAAAGGTCCAAGCCCCGGTCGCAGCATCAATATTGGCAATACCATTCGCAGATTGTGCCTTGATGCTAAAATAAGTGCTGTCGGTCAGCCCGTCCACATCGGTAGCATTCAGATCACCAGCGACAACATCACCTTCGTTACCGGTATAGCCGGTATCGCCGGTAATAATGGCACTGTCATCAACGTTGCTAAGGTTGATACTGATCACCTGATCGGTGGTACCGCCCAGATCATCGGTAACAGTGATGGTAAAACTGTCACTGCCGTGCCAGTTGGCATCGGTCGGGGTAAAGCTCCAGGCACCGGTAATAGGATCAATACTGGCGCTACCGTTGGCAGACTGAGTCTTAACCGTAAAGTAGGTGCCGTCAGCCAGACCATCTACATCAGTGGCGTTCAGGTCACCCGCCACCACATCGCCTTCGTTACCGGTATAACCGATATCGCCAGTAATTATTGACAGGTCATCGCCATTACTCAGGTTGATACTGATGACCTGGTCGGTGGTGCCGCCCAGATCATCGGTGACAGTGACGGTAAAGCTGTCACTGCCGAACCAGTTTGGATCTGCCGGGGTAAAACTCCAGCTGCCACTCGTAGCATCGATACTGGCTGTACCGTTAGCGGACTGAGTCTTGATCGAAAAATAACTGTTATCAGCCAGGCCATCGATATCAACGGCATTCAGATCACCACTCACGACATCGCCTTCATTGCCGGTATAACTCGTATCGCCGGTAATAACCGCTGCATCATCGACATTGGCCAGGGTTATGCTGATCAGCTGCGTCGTTGTGCCATTCAGATCATCGGTCACCGTCACTTCAAAACTGTCGCTGCCAAACCAATTGGCATCGGTCGGGGTAAAGGTCCAGGCGCCCGTGGCAGGATCAATCGCCGCGGTACCATTTGTCCCCTGGCTACTTATCGTAAAGTAAGTACTGTCAGCCAGGCCTTCAACATCGGTTGCATTCAGATCACCAGCGACAGCATCCCCTTCCATGCCGGTATAACTAGTATCGCCAGTAATAACCGCCGCATCATCGACATTGGCCAGAGTTACATTAATCAGTTGCGTGGTGGTGCCATTCAAATCATCGGTGACTGTCACTTCAAAGCTATCCGAACCGAACCAGTTGGCATCGCTTGGCGTAAAGGTCCAGGCGCCGGTCGCAGGATCAATCGCTGCGGTACCGTTACTGCCCTGACTACTAACGGCAAAGTAAGTACTGTCGGTCAGACCTTCGACATCGGTGGCATCAAGATCGCCAGCGACGGCATCGCCTTCATTACCGGTATAACTGGTATCGCCGGTGATGATGGAAGCATCATCGACATTGGCAAGGGTGACGCTGATCAGTTGCGTGGTAGTGCCATTCAGGTCATCGGTGACAGTCACTTCGAAACTGTCCGAACCGAACCAGTTAGCATCGGTCGGAGTAAAGGTCCAGGCGCCGGTCGCAGGATCAATCGCCGCGGTACCGTTAGTACCCTGACTACTAACGGCAAAGTAAGTACTGTCGGTCAGACCTTCGACATCGGTGGCATCAAGATCACCAGCGACGGCATCGCCTTCATTACCGGTATAACTGGTATCGCCGGTGATGATGGAAGCATCATCGACATTAGCTAATGTCACGCTGATCAGTTGAGTCGTTGTACCGTTCAGATCATCAGTCACAGTCACTTCGAAACTGTCAGAACCGAACCAATCAGAATCGGTCGGGGTGAAGGTCCAGGCGCCAGTAGCAGGATCAATCGCCGCGGTACCGTTAGAGCCCTGGCTACTAACTGCAAAGTAAGTGCTGTCGGTCAGACCTTCCACATCGGTAGCATCAAGATCGCCAGCAACAACATCGCCTTCATTCCCTGTATAACTTGTATCGCCGGTAATGATGGAAGCATCATCGATGTTGGACAGAGTCACACTGATCAGCTGCGTGGTAGCGCCGTTCAGGTCATCGGTTACCGTCACTTCGAAACTGTCTGAACCGAACCAATCAGAATCGGTCGGGGTAAAGGTCCAGGCGCCAGTGGCAGGATCGATGGCCGCGGTACCGTTAGTGCCCTGGCTACTTATCGTAAAGTAAGTGCTGTCGGTCAGACCTTCCACATCGGTAGCGTCAAGATCACCCGCAACAACATCGCCTTCATTCCCGGTATAACTAGTATCGCCGGAAATGATGGAAGCATCATCAACGTTGGCTAATGTGACGCTGATCAGTTGCGTCGTGGTGCCGTTCAGATCATCAGTTACCGTCACTTCGAAACTGTCCGAACCGAACCAGTTGGCATCGGTCGGGGTAAAGGTCCAGGCGCCGGTGGCAGGATCAATCGCCGCGGTGCCGTTACTACCCTGACTACTAACGGTAAAGTAAGTGTTGTCGGTCAGGCCCTCGACATCAGTCGCATCAAGATCGCCCGCAACAACATCATCTTCGTTGCCGGTATAACTGGTGTCGCCGGTAATAATCGAAGCATCATCCACATTGGCCAGGGTCACACTGATCAGTTGCGTGGTAGTACCATTCAGATCATCGGTTACCGTCACTTCGAAGCTATCGCTGCCGAACCAGTTGGCATCGGTCGGGGTAAAGGTCCAGGCGCCGGTCGCAGGGTCAATCACCGCGGAACCGTTAGAGCCCTGGCTACTAACGGCAAAGTAAGTACTGTCGGTCAGACCCTCGACATCGGTGGCATTCAGATCACCCGCAACCACATCACCTTCGTTGCCGGTATAACTCGTGTCGCCGGTAATAACTGCTGCATCATCGACGTTGGCCAGGGTTACGCTGATTAGTTGCGTGGTCGTACCATTCAGATCATCGGTTACTGTCACTTCGAAGCTGTCAGAACCGAACCAGTTGGCATCGGCCGGGGTGAAGGTCCAGGCGCCGGTGGCAGGATCAATTGCTGCGGTACCGTTACCGCCCTGACTGCTTATCGTAAAGTAGGTGTTGTCGGTCAGACCTTCAACATCGGTTGCGTTCAAATCACCCGCAACCACATCACCTTCGTTGCCTGAATAGCCGGTGTCGCCAGTAATGATGGAAGGATCATCGACATTGCTAAGGTTGATACTGATTACCTGGTCGGTAGTGCCACCCAGATCATCAGTGATAGTCACTGTAAAGCTGTCACTGCCGAACCAGTTGGCATCCGTCGGCGTAAAGCTCCAGGCCCCGGTTGCAGCATCGATACTGGCTGTACCGTTGGCGGACTGAGTCTTGATGGTAAAGTAACTGCTGTCGGTCAGACCGTCCACATCAGCAGCATCAAGATCGCCAGCGACAACATCACCTTCGTTGCCGGTATAACCTGTATCGCCAGAAACAATGGCACTGTCGTCAACGTTGCTCAGGTTGATACCGATTACCTGATCAGTGGTACCGCCCAGATCATCGGTGACCGTAACGGTAAAGCTGTCGCTGCCGTGCCAGTTAGCGTCAGTAGGGGTAAAGCTCCAGACCCCACTAACAGCATCGATATTGGCCGTACCATTCGCTGACTGCGTCTTGATGGTAAAGTAAGTACCGTCGGTCAGGCCTTCAACATCGCTAGCATTCAGATCACCGGCAACCGTATCACCTTCATTTCCGGTATAGCCTGTATCACCCGTGATCACTGCACTATCGTCCAGGTTACTCAAGTTAATACTGATCATCTGGTCGGTGGTGCCGCCCAGATCATCAGTAACGGTGACGGTAAAGCTGTCACTGCCGAACCAGTTAGCGTCAGACGGGGTAAAGCTCCAGGCCCCGCTAATAGCATCTATAGCTGCTGTACCGTTAACCCCCTGACTACTGATGCTAAAATAAGTCGTGTCGGCAAGGCCATCGATATCGGTTGCGTTCAGGTCACCGGTTACCGCGTCGCCTTCGTTGCCGGTATAGCCGGTATCACCGGTAATAATGGCACTGTCATCAACATTACTCAGATTAACGCTGATCACCTGGTCGGTAGTGCCACCCAGATCATCGGTAACGGTGACGGTAAAACTGTCACTACCGTGCCAGTTGGTATCGGTCGGGGTAAAGCTCCAGGCCCCGGTCTCGCTATCGATGCTGGCAGTGCCGCTGGCGGCTTGATTCTTGATCGTAAAGTAGCTGCTGTCGGTCAGACCATCCACATCGGTAGCGTTCAGATCACCTATGACGGTATCCCCTTCAATACCGCTATACCCTGTATCGCCAGACATCACCGCACTGTCATCAACATTGCTCAGGTTGATACTGATTACCTGGTCAGTAGTACCACCCAGATCATCGGTAACGGTCACGGTAAAGCTGTCACTGCCGTGCCAGTTCGAGTCGGTCGGGGTAAAACTCCAAACTCCGGTCGTGGCATCGATACTGGCTGTACCATTCGCAGATTGAGTCTTAATAGAAAAGTAAGTGCTGTCGATCAGACCATCAATATCAGTAGCGTTCAGATCACCTGCAACAACATCACCTTCATTACCGGCATAAGCAATATCCCCGGTAATAACTGCCAGATCATCGGTGTTACTCAGGTTTATGCTG
The DNA here is from genome assembly GCF_003858655.1 of Amphritea balenae. Classification (GTDB taxonomy): domain Bacteria; phylum Pseudomonadota; class Gammaproteobacteria; order Pseudomonadales; family Balneatricaceae; genus Amphritea; species Amphritea balenae. Next base: position 235,232 of record NZ_RQXV01000007.1, on the reverse strand, counting down.
ATCACCTGATCGGTGGTACCACCCAGATCATCGGTAACGGTGACGGTAAAGCTGTCACTGCCATGCCAGTTTGAATCGGTTGGGGTAAAGCTCCAGGCGCCGGTTTCAGCATCAATACTGGCAGTGCCGTTGACCGATTGAGTCTTGATCGTAAAGTAACTGCTGTCGGTCAGACCATCCACATCAGTCGCGTTCAGGTCACCACTCACGACATCGCCTTCGTTGCCGGTATAACCTATATCACCGGAAATAATGGCACTATCGTCAACGTTGCTCAGGTTTATACTGACTACCTGATCGGTGGTGCCGCCCAGATCATCGGTAACAGTAATAGTAAAGCTATCGCTACCGTGCCAATTGGCATCAGTAGGGGTAAAACTCCAGGCACCGGTCTCAGCATCAATACTGGCTGTACCATTCGCAGATTGTATCTTGATGGTAAAGTAAGTACTGTCGGTCAGGCCTTCAATATCAGTCGCATTCAGATCACCGGCAACCGCATCGCCTTCGTTACCGGTATAGCTGGTATCGCCAGTGATAATGGACAGATCATCACCATTACTCAGGTTGATACTGATCACCTGATCGGTCGTGCCGCCCAGGTCATCGGTGACGGTGACCGTAAAGCTGTCACTGCCAAACCAGTTCGGATCAGTCTGAGTAAAACTCCAAGCTCCACTAATCGCATCGATACTGGCAGTACCATTCGCAGACTGCGTCTTGATAGTAAAGTAGGTGCTGTCGGTCAGACCATCAACATCAGTGGCGTTCAGATCACCACTGACGACATCGCCTTCGTTACCGATATAAGCAATATCACCGGTAATAGCGGCACTGTCATCAACATTACTCAGGTTGATATTGATTACCTGGTCGGTGGTGCCGCCCAGATCATCGGTGACGGTAACGGTAAAGCTGTCACTGCCATGCCAGTTGATATCGGTCGGGGTAAAGGTCCACCCGCCTGTGACAGGATCAATGGCCGCGGTACCGTTGCTGCCCTGGTTGCTGATCGTGAAGTAAGTACTGTCGGTCAGGCCATCAACATCGGCGGCATTCAGATCACCGCTCACAACATCCCCTTCAATACCGCTATACCCGGTATCACCGGATATCACTGCACTGTCATCAACGTTGCTCAGGTTGATGCTGATCAGCTGATCGGTAGTGCCGCCCAGGTCATCGGTGACAGTCACTGTAAAGCTATCACTACCGTGCCAGTTAGCATCGGTCGGGGCAAAGTTCCAGGCCCCTGTCTCGGCATCGATACTGGCTGTGCCGTTGGTAGCCTGAGTCTTAATGGTAAAGTAAGTATTGTCGGTAAGACCATCAACATCGGTGGCGTTCAGATCACCATTAACAACATCACCTTCATTGCCGGTAAATCCGGTATCGCCGGTGATCACAGCACTGTCGTCAACGTTACTCAGATTGATGCTTATAACCTGATCGGTAGTGCCACCCAGGTCATCGGTGACGGTGACGGTAAAGCTGTCACTGCCGAACCAGTTGGTATCGGTAGGGGTAAAACTCCAGGCTCCTGTCTCAGCATCGATACTAGCCGTGCCGTTGACCGATTGAGTCTTGATCGTAAAGTAACTGCTGTCAGTCAGGCCATCCACATCAGTGGCGTTAAGATCACCCGCAACAACATCACCTTCGTTACCGGTATAGCTAACATCGCCTGTAATGACAGCCAGATCATCGGTATTGCTCAACGTAATACTAATCAGTTGTGTCGTGGTGCCATTCAGATCATCGGTGACGGTGACTTCAAAGCTGTCGCTGCCAAACCAGTTAGCATCCGTTGGGGTAAAGGTCCACCCGCCTGTGACAGGATCAATAGCAGCGGTACCGTTGCTGCTCTGGTTGCTGATCGTGAAGTAAGTACTGTCGGTCAGGCCATCGATATCGGTGGCATTCAGATCACCATTCACGACATCACCTTCATTACCGATATAACTGGTATCACCGGTAATCACGGCAGCATCATCAACATTAGCCAGGGTTACACTGATCAGTTGCGTGGTGGTACCGTTCAGATCATCGGTTACCGTCACTTCAAAGCTGTCCGAACCGAACCAGTTGGCATCAGTCGGGATAAAGGTCCAAGCCCCAGTGGCAGGATCAATCGCCGCGGTACCGTTACTGCCCTGACTACTTATCGTAAAGTAAGTGCTGTCGGTTAGCCCGTCCACATCCGTGGCATCCAAATCACCTGCAACAGCATCCCCCTCGTTACCTGAATAGCCGGTGTCACCGGTAATCACAGCGCTATCGTCAACATTGCTCAGATTAATACTGATCACCTGATCAGTTGTGCCTCCCAGATCATCGGTAATGGTAACGGTAAAGTTGTCACTGCCGTGCCAGTTAGCGTCCGTCGGGGTAAAACTCCAGGCACCGGTTGCAACATCAACACTAGCCGTGCCGTTGGTCGCCTGGTTTTTAATCGTAAAGTAGGTGCTATCAGTCAGGCCGTCTACATCGGTAGCGTTCAGGTCACCCACAACAACATCGCCTTCGTTACCGGTATAACTAATATCACCGCTAATAACAGCCAGATCATCGGTATTACTTAGAGTAATGCTGATTAGTTGAGTTGTTGTACCGTTCAGATCATCAGTGACCGTGACTTCAAAACTGTCGCTGCCGAACCAGTTAACATCGGTCGGAGTGAAGGTCCACCCGCCGGTCGCAGGGTCAATCGCTGCGGTGCCGTTACTGCCCTGACTACTTATCGTAAAGTAGGTACTGTCGGTCAGTCCATCGACATCGGTGGCGTTCAGGTCGCCAGCAACCAGGTCTCCTTCGTTGCCGGTATAACTTGTGTTACCGGTAATAACAGCAGCATCATCGACGTTGGCCAGAGTCACGCTGATCAGTTGCGTGGTAGTACCGTTCAGATCATCGGTCACCGTCACTTCGAAACTGTCGCTGCCGAACCAGTTGGCATCGGTCGGGGTAAAGGTCCAGCCGCCGGTGGCAGAATCAATGGCTGCGGTACCGTTACTGCCCTGGCTGCTGATCGTAAAGTAAGTGCTGTCGGTCAGGCCTTCAACATCGGTGGCATTCAGATCACCTGCAACCACATCGCCTTCGTTGCCTGAGTAACTAGTATCGCCGGTAATAATCGAAGCATCATCGACATTGGCCAAAGTGACGCTGATTAGCTGCGTGGTAGTGCCGTTCAGATCATCGGTGACAGTCACTTCAAAGCTATCCGAGCCGAACCAGTTGGCATCGCTTGGCGTAAAGGTCCAGCCGCCAGTGGCAGGATCAATGGCCGCGGTACCGTTTGTGCCCTGACTGCTGATCGTAAAGTAAGTGTTATCGGTCAAGCCTTCGACATCGGTAGCATTCAGATCACCCGCAACAACATCGCCTTCGTTACCTGAGTAACTGGTATCGCCAGTAATAATCGAAGCATCATCCACATTGGCCAGAGTCACACTGATTAGCTGCGTGGTAGTACCGTTCAGATCATCGGTGACAGTCACTTCGAAACTGTCGGTTCCAAACCAATCAGAATCGGTCGGGGTGAAGGTCCAGGCGCCAGTGGCAGGATCAATCGCCGCGGTACCGTTGGTGCCCTGACTGCTTATCGTAAAGTAAGTATTGTCGGCCAGGCCCTCAACGTCGGTGGCATTCAGATCACCCGCAACCACATCGCCTTCGTTGCCTGAGTAACTGGTATCGCCAGTAATAATCGAAGCATCATCCACATTGGCCAGAGTCACGCTGATCAGCTGCGTTGTAGTGCCGTTCAGGTCATCGGTTACCGTCACTTCAAAACTGTCAGAACCGAACCAATCAGAATCGGTCGGGGTAAAGGTCCAGGCGCCAGTCGCAGGATCAATCGCCGCGATACCGTTAGAGCCCTGACTGCTGATCGTAAAGTAAGTACTGTCGGTCAAGCCCTCGACATCAGTCGCATTCAGGTCGCCCGCAACTGCATCGCCTTCATTACCGGTATAACTGGTATCGCCGGTGATTACGGCAGGGTCATCAACATTTGTAACAGTAAAATTAAAGGTGCCGGTGGCTGCTGTTGCGCCATTCTCACCACCATCAGCCAACGAAAAATCAAAACTGTCACTCAATGCCTGAGAACCATTATGATCATAGGCTAACAAGCCAGCATCAATATCAGCCTGAGTAAAAGTATCATTCAAGCCAATGGCAACTCCATTGAGTTTTAAAGTACCTGTAATCACATCGGTGGTTACCGTATAGGTCAATCCTGCACCCGCATCATCAACATCACCTTCATTGAGCATAGCGGTCGTGATGATATTATTCGTAGAGCCCTCCGCAACGGTTGAGCCCGTGTTTGTTGCTACCGTGGGGCTCTCGTTAATATCCTCAACCTGAACGGTTACAACTTCATCGTAGGTTAACCCACCAGCATCGGTAACCCTGACCGTTATGTCATGGCTTTGTGCGGATTCATAATCCAGCGTGGCTCCGGCCTTTACCCGTATTTCATTTCCTACAATTTCAAAATTATTGGCGGGATCATTAATGATCGAAAAGGTAAAGGTATCAACTACATCGGGATCAGTTGCAGAAAGATAACCGACAACCGCTCCGGTTAAACTATTCTCGGCAATTTCAGGAACCGTAACCCAGTTTGTATTCTCCGGATTGCTTAATGTACCTGTATGACCTGAGGCTGTTGAATCTGCCACCGTGTTACCGCTGGTTTCTGAAAAATCATAAAGTAATATTAACCCTGGTTCAGCGCCGACATACTGAGTAGTCAGGCCTGACGCTACCTGCGCAGCCGACAGCGCGTTATCAAAAACCCGCACTTCTCTGACATCGCCATTGAAAAAACCTAAGAACGAAAGGGTACCGGTTGAGTCAACAGGATCTGGCACACCCGTGGCCGATGCAATCTGTACACCATCCAGGTATATCGAAACATCGCCACTTGCCGTGTGCGTCAGAGTCACTGTTTGCCACTTATCAATGACAAGTTCACCACCCGCACTTCCAGTGCCGCCTTGCCAAACAGTGCTGTCGTACTGGTTATAAGCAATACGTCCATTGCTAACATCCAAAAAGAAGCCATTACTATTCCAGGAGTCATTTTCACTAACCAGAGTGTATGACCAGCCGCTGGGATTAATCGTGGCTGGTTTTATTTCCAGCTCAACCGTGTAATCGCCCCCGGTATCCAGTGAAAGGGATGGAACCTGAAAGCCTTGCGAAGCACCGTTTAAGCTAAGAGCTCCTGAAGTAATCAGATCGGTTGGTGCATCATTTGCGGGAGTAATATCAACCGTCGTACTACCTGTACCAGAAAGTGCACCGCCGGTGCCCTGAGTGCCACTGTTACCGTCATTAAAATCCCAGTTGATCTGCACGCTGGCCGGCGGCACATCGTTACTATTACTGTAAGCTATCTGCTGCATCGCTTGGTTGACTAAGGCATTGGTAGCCAATGCGTTAAACGTCAGTACCAGGGTTCCGCCAGAATTGGTTGTAACAGTACCAATATTGGTGGCACCAACCATCAACGCACTCCCCTGAGTCAGGGCAGATAAGGTGCCGGTCGCTGAGAACAGGTCTTCAGCATTGGTGCCACCATCTCTGACCAGCGTCAGTGTTGATCCATCAAAACTATCTGCTTGCGACAGCTCTGGATCCCGAACTTCGACATCGGCATCGAGAACAACGGCACTGCCATTTTCAATATAAGTGGGATTACCATCGAGGGAATTGACGTATACGAACTCAGTATCCGTATTACCATCGGCATCAAGGCGAGCAACAAAGGATTCAATCATGCCCGCAGTTTCCCCGTAACCGGCTATAACCAGTTTGCCATCAGGCTGCAAAGCAACAGAGGTGGCGTAACTGTTGGCAGAGGAAATTGTTATTGTTGCAAAACCGTCGCCATTAAAACTGGTATCAGTTGCACCGTTTGCAAGATATTTCTGGATAGCGACATAGCTGGAGGTATCGTTAGAGACGTAGCCCACGACAAAAAAGCTGCCATCATTCAAAAAAACCAGATCAGCCAGTCCATCGTCATATCCCATTCCTGCCAATTGCTTACCATCAGCACTAAAGCTAGTATCCGGGCTGCCATCTGCATTGAGGCTGGCAAAGCCCCATTGCAGATTGCCTGCTGCACCCACAGTCCCTACCACCATAATTCTACCGTCAGGTTGCAGGTATAAACTTTTGGACGCATCGTGGTTGCTATTATCAATATCGATATGTTGCATACCATCGCTATCAAAGCTGTTATCTAAACTTCCGTCAGTGTTAAATCGTGCCACATAGAAAATTTTCTCACCGGCCTGATATTTCTGACCAGTAACAACAATTTTCCCATCACTCTGAACAGCAATATCCGAAAAAAAGTTTGATGTTGTATCAACAGCAACACCGTCACCACTAAAACTTGTATCGAGGCTGCCATCGGCATTAAAACGTATGATCGCAGAGTCGGTACCACTTGCACCTGCGACCAGGATTTTACCATCCGCCTGAATTGCAACTGCATTGCCCAGATCGCTATTACCGGCAACGGTTGGTTCCAGCACTATCAATCCATCTGTACTAAAAGTGGTATCAAGGCTGCCATCGACATTCAGACGTGCAACGGTCAGATCGAACTCACTGTTCCAGGTCTTGCCTGTCACCACTATTTTTCCATCATCCTGCAGTGCTACCGCGTAAGCCCGATCTTTAGCCCCGAAAAAATCGATATAAGCAACACCATCGCCATCAAAGCTGGTATCGAGACTACCATCAGCGTTGTAACGGCTTACCACATAATCATAGTTACCGCCGTTCGATGCAGTGCCCACAGTAATAATTTTGCCGTCGGGTTGAATAACCGTATGAAATTCAGAATTGAAGCTTGATGGAACCGTATTTCCAGATGTAACTACCCCGCTACCCACCATGAAATCGGGTACATCATTGACCGCAGTAACATCAACCGTCGTACTACCTGTACCAGAAAGTGCACCGCCGGTGCCCTGAGTGCCACTGTTACCGTCATTAAAATCCCAGTTGATCTGCACGCTGGCCGGCGGCACATCGTTACTATTACTGTAAGCTATCTGCTGCATCGTCTGGTTGACTAAGGTATTGGTTGCCGATGCGTTAAACGTCAGTACCAGGGTTCCGCCAGAATTTGTAGTAACAGTACCGATATTGGTGGCACCAACCATCAACGCACTCCCCTGAGTCAGGGCAGATAAGGTGCCGGTCGCAGAAAATAGATCTTCAACATTGGCACCGCCATCGCGTTGCAGGGTCAGACTAGCGCCATCAAAATTATTCAGCATCTCAGCATCGAATATCTGAACATCGCTATCCAGCACAACCGCTGGGTCATTTTCGATAAAGGTTGGGTTTCCATCCAGGCTGTTAACAGTGCTAACAGGGTCAAACTGGGTATTTACAACGCCATCGCCAGTCAGGTTAATAACGAGTTGATCGTTGTAAATGCCATCTTTGGCCTTTCCTACCGCTAGAATATTACCGTTATCTCGTATTACCAGATCATTTAATGCGGCATCTCCGGTCCCGACATCCTGGGTATAAATACCACTGCTGGCAAAGCTGTTGTCTAGCGTACCATCGGTATTCAGCCGAACGACAAGCGCCTCATTATTTGTAGCACCGGTTGTCATACCGGCGACCACGATTCGGCCATCATCCTGCAGAGCGACAGCATTGCCTTCATTCAGGCTAGACCCGATATCAACAGCGACAGTGCCATCACCACCAAAGCTACTGTCTAATGAACCGTCGCTATTGTAGCGAGCAACACCAATGTCTCCGGCATCAGCCCCTACCGCTGTACCCACAAAGACAATTTTGCCATCAGGCTGTATTGCAATATCGTAACCAGTCTCTTGTCCACTGCCAAAACCGGTCGTCACCTGACCTGCAGTACCAAAGGTATTATCCAGAGTACCGTCGGCATTGTAGCGCAGCAGTAGGAAGACCGTATCTGCTCCGCTCTCAATTGAACCACCAGCCAGTATTTTGCCATCAGTTTGCAGGGCGACGGTTTCAAAAAGATCAACCCCCGCCAACCCCGACTGCAGTATGCCATCACCACTAAAGCTTGTGTCCAGGCTACCATCGATGTTGTAGCGTACGAGCGACCCATCATTCCCGCTTTGTCCGGCCAATAGTATTTTGCCGTCAGCCTGAAGCACTGCTGCACGGGCAAAATCATCTCCAGCGGTCACATCGGTAATGACAATACCGTCACCATCGAAACTACTATCCAGTGAGCCATCGGTGTTGTAGCGTCCTATCGCAAATGCTTTCTCTCCGTTCGATGTAGTCCACCCCGTCACCAGAATTTTGCCATCATCCTGAATGATAATTTCTGAAACTTTATCTCCAAAATCGATTTCAGTAACAACCGTCCCACCGCTGCCAAAACTGGTATCGAGACTACCATCAGCATGGTATCGGGTTATCCCCCATTGAGATGCAGTAACCTGAAAAGGGCCTGCCACGACAAACTTACCATCACTTTGTATTGCGACGGCTTCAGCACTATCGCCTTTAGAGCTCAAGGGGGTAATGGTGGTGCCATCCCCCCCCGTACCGATATCAAAAGTAGGCGCAGTATTAGCTGGCAGCACGCCCTGCCACTGCGGCTCGGTAATACTTGCAAGCAGGTCGGCGGTTTCAATCTCTCCCGTTTGATACTCAAGATGCCAATCGCCACCCAGACTGGTGCTACCGGTCTGGTCATCGCTAGCAGCCACATCGGCCTGAGTCAGGATTGCCAGTTGATCCAGCAGTAGCTGCCCATCCTCACTTGCAGCCAGATTACAGCCGTAGACCAGCAGATCGCCGCTGTCAGCAAATGCTTCTGCCCATTGCGTTATCGCAGCGCTGTTATCAACCAGGCTATCTTGTGTGAGAACGGTGCTGCCAAGCGTGATCTGAGCGTCGCTACCATGGGAAATAAGATGCACAGCAGTGAGCTCTGATCGCTGCGCCAGAATTGAGCTAATCTGTTCAATGCCATCCTGCTGAGCATCGAGCACGATGATCTCAATATTTGTTTCAGTCGCACTCTGATTCTGAATATCACTGATCAGCTGCTCATAATCCTGCACGGCAGCATCGATAATGACCAATTGAGTATTCGTGCTGGTACCTGCATCAGCTACTGACTCTTCGACACCTTCATTCTGTTCGGGTTGCTGAACCTGGTTGGTTTCGTTCTGCTGTTGCGTTTCGATACTCTGTAACAGTTCAGTATTAGAGGGAGGCGTCTCCTGAGTAGATTCCGCGGTGACAACATCAATCCCTGGAACATCCGCAGACAAAAGAATTCGCGGCTCTAACCCTTCGATTACAGGGGAGTCAATCAATGGCTTGCGAGGTTGCTTTCTACTCATAAAGTTTCTCAGACATCGGTTAATTCCGCTGCATCATTTTTTGACGGTTTATTGCAGAATAATTACCACAGGATTAGGTACATGCCACCAGTTCAAGTTCCACAGATGTTTTATCGGCCAGTTCAGCGACACCTTTCAACTGACTGTTAGCCCCTTGCAACAGTAACCAATAACCCGGGCTTTCCCTGTATCGGGGTGCCACCGTAGCAATAACACCTTTATGTTTCAGTTGCTGCTTATAGCGCACAGCAACAGCGCGTTGATCAAACAACCCCAGCGATAAACCAAAGCCACCCTGATCACTGTTAAACATAAAATAGTCTTTAATACCGGCTGCTTTCAGGCGCTTTTTATAGGCTTTGGCTTTAGCCATAGAAGGTAACCGGGGGGATAACACTTTGTAGCCGCTAATCACAGACCGCTGGCGCTGCTCCAGTCTGACAGTTAACTGCGCCGAACCCAGCTCAGCAGCCTTTGAATTGGCCCGCTGTTGATCGGTATAAGGCCCCAGCACCGCACATTGTTCAGCGGTAGTAGGGGCGGCAGCCTGCAGTTCTTGTGGCTTGCGGATATCAGAAACAGGCTCAGCAACAAGTGCTGGTATAGAAGCCGACGCTTTTGCTTCGACTTTTGCTTCGTCCTCTATTGTCACAGCATCCAATTGAACTTGGCTCTGCTGTGGCTCATTATCAACGCTCACCGCTTCATCAGACTGAAACTTCATCCGACAGCGAATTCCGGCCGGAATGCTGTAGTCTGGGTTATCCAACAGCAAGCGAACCCCAATCGTGCCGCTAGCAGGATCAGCAACCCGGTCAATACGATCAACCTGCGCGACCCAGTTACCGTCCACCTGATCCGACCATACCTTAGCACTCATGCCCGGCTGCAGCTCTTTGATCCGGGCTATAGGTACGATCACATCGACATGCAATGGTGATAGCTGCGCAATACGGGCCACCGGCTGATTATCAACATATTCGCCAACATCCTTATAACGCTCCACCACGACACCTGCGATAGGACTCCGAATAGTCCGTCGTTGCAGCACTTGATCAGCTCGTTCTCGTTCGAGACTGGCCAGACGTTGTTTATCCTGAGCCAACTGCAAGCGAATATCTGCCAGCTTCGCTTCAGTCAGGCTCTGATCAAGATCTTCTCCGGAAATCGCGCGACGCTGGTACAGTTTCTGATACCGCTCGCTACTTCGCTCGCCATATTCGGCGCTGGTCAGCTGCAGATCTATCTCGCTATCTAACTCAGCACGGGTATTGGCCAGTTCCAGGGCTGCTTGCTCAATACCTGAATCCAGTTCAGCAATAACATCACCAGGTTGCACCAGATCACTGCGATCTATAGTAATCGCACGTATAACACCGGGCAAACTGCTCCCCAGATCAGTCACGACACTCGGCGATATTATACAATCCAGCTCTTGGAAATGATTCGGCTGCTTTGCAACAGCATAAGCTGATGCAAACCCCATCAGTGAGCACAGAAAAAACCTCAACATTCGGTTTTGCCCTACCATAATCATACAACTCTCAATCTATTTGTTTGCATCCATAAAACATCAAGCCGCGCTCTTTTTTTTACCGAATCAGCTATTCAACTGTCTCAAAAAAAGCTGCTGCAGCGATCTCAATAACTGCTGACCAACGGGTTCATAACCATGATCTAATCTGACATACACCCGACTCATTATCTGATCCGTATCCATTATTTCTGGCACAATCAGATCGATCACAAAAAAATCTTCTGCGGCAGTCTGCCCCTTCGGATCAGCAGGATCCAACCTGATATTTCCACCTGAATTAAGCCCCAAAGAGGCGCTGGGCAGAATGCGACTACCCGCAGGTACTTGTCTGATAATTTCCGCATGGATCCTTCGACCCGGTTGATGCGCAAACATCACATCGGCGGTCACCGCCTCTCGTCCAAGCAGACCAATTCGCTCCTGAGGGATCACCGCGCGTATCACTTGAGCTCGCTGTTGCACGACATAAGCCAGCAGATCACCCTGACTAATAAACTCCCCTTGAAACAGAAGGTTATTATTTAAAACTAGCGTACCGGCAGCGTTAGTACGAACATCTAACTGCCCAATCCGAGCATTCAGACGTGCTAACTCAGCTTCAACCGCCCGAATTTCATCAACAACCATCCCTCCCTGAATCCGGCTTTCCTGCCGGACAGCAACCTGCCGGGTCCGCAGTTCACGTAAACGCGATTCTAGAACCTGCTGTTCTACCAACAAATCGGGATTATCCAGCTGAACTACTACATCGCCAACCTCCACCTGTCGCTCCTGAGGCTTAACCTCAGGAGAGATAAACCCAGAAGTTCCAGCAACAATCCGACTATTATCATCCATCCAGACAACTCCCTGCGCCTGGGTTGTCAACGACATCGGCAGCAATAATCCACCGCAAACAAGTAGTAGAAACAGGCCCGAAATCATACCTCCCCGAAATCGGCGGTGCTGCATTGTGGGACTGGTCAGCAGAAACATAACAGCCCGATACAGCGGGCTGATAATTTGCATCATCACCGCCCAACCCGCTAGCACAGCACCGATCAAAAGAAATTCAGACGTCAGATAGATAGCAATGGTAAATAGAATAAACAGTCGGTAAAACGGTGCCAGAAGGCCGTAGCAGATAAACCAGCCCCGTTCACCCCGAGCCGTAACAGGCGACGCCGCGGAGTTGATGTTGAGTAGATAGCGCTGCACCAGGTAGAGATAAAAACGGCGCGATCTCGATGCCAGATTGGGAATTTCAATCAAGTCCTCCAGCACATAGTAACCATCGAAGCGCAGCAACGGATTAGCATTAAACAGTAAGGTTGAGATGCTGGCGATAATAAACGTGTAAAGCGCCATATCCTGCACTACTCCAGGCTCGACAAGAGACCAGATAATCAGCGCAATAGCTGCCAGATATAATTCTACTACTATGCCCGCGGCTCCCACTAAAGCCCGCTTATACTTATCCCGGAAGGCCCATGCAGCTGACCCATCTACATAAGGAACAGGAAAAAATACCAGCATATTAATGCCAGCTTCATGAACCTCGCCCCCGAATGTTTTAATTGCCAGACCGTGCCCCAACTCATGCAGTATCTTGATCATCGGATAAAGCAACCAGACGGAGACCATCGAAGCCGATCCGAATGAGAGTCCAAGTACTGCAGAAGACAGCGCCTGAAACTGCGAGCTACCCAAAAGCACCGCACAGATCAGGGTTATCAGCCAGATAACTGCCCCAGCAGAAGAAAAGATAAAACGCCCTAAAGGCTGCAGAACATTAAGAAACCGATCTGGATCCAGCAGCGAAATTTTCAACGCCAGAGGATTACTCAGGGCCCGTAAGCGCCGAAAACGCAGGTTTTTGTTATAGCGACTGAGAATATCCTGGGCCGATAGCGGGATGGCGCCTTTCAGGACGTCCGCATCATGCAATTGCGCCAGAATCCGCAGTACATCATATGAGGTTAATGCTTGGTTTTCTTCATTCCTGCCCTGATTACTCAAGGCAAGAATCTCACGCAAAGAATACTCACCGTTGAGCCTGCCCAATACCTGATAAGCGGAACTGTTCATCCGGATAAAACGACCACTGCTGCTATCCTGTAACAAATACCAACGTTCAGCACGGTAGTTCTGAACGACTATCTGGACCTGAGCACGTAACTGAGGCCTCAGTTCAGCAACATACTGCCACAAGATCTCATCATCAGCCGTCATGCTTTCCCCCTCTGCTCATCTACAGTCCAACCGACCACAACCATAATCGAACCCGGTCATACAACGACTGCCCCCAGACCTTATACAACGGCTCCTCACCGACAACTATACGGGCTGCCCCTTTCATTCCTGGCTGAACATTCATGCCTGGATTTTCCAGTTCCGCTTCAACCCTGAAGTAGGTTCCTCCTGGTATAGTTGTAGCCATTGGCACTACACGGGAGATAACAGTATCAATTGGCCTGTCGGGAAAACCTGTTAAACGTAAAGATCCTCGCTGGCCTTCCTCAAAGCGGGCAACATCCAGCTCATCTACCTGCAGAACAACCCGAAAGTCATCCAGTGGCGATAGCTCGAACAACTTCTGTCCTTGCTCAACCGGCAGACCCAACGACTGGCTCAGATCACCATTAATAATGACTCCGGTAAACGGCGCTTTAAGTTGCGCACGGCTTAACTTCTGCTTGATCAGGCCCAACTTAGCTTCTGCCTGATACAACCGCTCCTGCATAATGCCGATCTCAGCCCTGTCACCGGCGGCCAACGCCTGATGATATTCTTTGGTCAGGCGATCCCGTTCACTGTTCCATTGGTCTTGCTCTAAGACCAGATCTTTACTTTCCAGGGAAGCAAGCACTTGAGCCTGCTGCACCTTATCTCCAGGTCTGATCTCAACTGATTCCAGATAGCCTGCAAATGGTGCACTGATAACCTGCTGTATAACCCCCTCAATCTCTGATCGGGCCGTAACCGTATAACTCCCGTGGACCTGGGTAAGCAGCACAGTGGCCAACAAACACCCCGCTACAAGTGCCTTAAGGCGAAGATGGCCCGCACCAAACAAATTATTGAACTGCTGCTTTATGCTGCTAGCGGATCTACGCCAGAGAGAATATTCTGTTATCGCTTTATGCTCAGTTGCCGGACCGATGAAACGGGCAATGTCAGCTAAGATATCCAACTCGATTGTTGAAAAACAATTACCGTTACATCGACTTAATACGATACAACCAACCATTTTCCCATTTAGTTTCAAAGGTACTGAACAGACGGAATCACCCCACCCTGCCGCTAAAAGCGCTGCATGTGCATTGGTTAAATAATTCGAGTTAAGGTCAGGTTGATCCGGGGAATAATGGATCAGCAACTCCTGATCAGTACACTCCTCCATCGCCAACTCCAACTGGCGCATAGAATCTGAACGCCGGTCAAATTGCAATTGATGAGACAGCGCCTGCGTCTCTACCCGTAAGCCAGAACAGAGTCCGAATCCAACCTGATTACAATTAAACCGTTCAGCCAGAAGGTTGCATACCTGATGAGCAGTTACTGCCAAAGGCGCTGAATCAAGCAACTTATCCACGACCTGAAGCGCCAGTTGTTTTGCTTCCGGCAGTTCATCCTGCGTCTTAAGCAATAATCCTTCGAGCCAGACTATCCCCCACTGTAATAATTGTCGGACAGCCTGAAACTGGTTATCCGGTCGGATTTTCAGCGCGACCACAACCACAGCTGTCAGCTGTTCCTTTACACGAATGGGTAGAGCCAGGTATTCCAGTACTTCAGAATTACCAGCAATTTGAACAGAGGCCTTATGAGTGACAATGTCGTTACGGCTGAACGACTTCTGGGCGACCAGTTTAAGATTTACTTCATCAATATCATCAGAAGGCCAGAGTGTAAGCCGCATCTTTGCATTATCAGCTGTACTATCAGTTGCACTGAATAGAATCGCTGCAGCCTCAACACCCGATAACATGCAACATTGCCAGTTAAGCCAGCGCTCCATTTCACCCAGCAAATTTTTGCTGGCATCGACCCCGCCCTCTATCGAAATAAGGCTATCAGACTGACTATCTTTCTTATGTAATGATGAATTGGTCATAGACTTTTACTACACCACCTTCTGTTCTTTTAGCCCCAAAGAAAAAACCAAAGCAAAAAAAACAGGGTGATTAGCTACCCGTTTAAATTCATTTATTAAAACTTTTTTTCAAATTCTTAATTTTATCCTGTGAAAACTTAACCTTACCAAAACACAGCGTTTAAATAAGCATATCGCTGAATAGGATATTACTTAAACTAAAATTAGAACTTTATTAACCAATTTGGTAACCTCCTCACTCCACCTGAAGACAACTTACAGGCTCTTCCAATACATTAATGACAATCCGAAACACTTTCTGATTCAAGATCATTAGCTAGATGGCTAGCAGTTTTTTAATTCAATTTTTTTGAACGAAGCATCTGACAAATTCCAACCCTGAGCCCACATAGCGCCATGACAACCAACATAGACTCCACTTTGCAACAGCAACCCAAACACACTCCAATGATGCAGCAGTATCTGAAGATAAAAGCAGATCATCCGGATCAATTAGTGTTCTATCGTATGGGTGATTTCTATGAGCTGTTCTTCGACGATGCTAAAAAAGCATCCCGGCTGTTAGACATATCGCTTACCGCACGCGGGAAAACAGCAGGCGAACCCATACCTATGGCAGGCATTCCTTACCATTCTGCCGATGGTTATATCGCTAAGATTGTTCGTGCAGGGGAGTCCGTTGCTATCTGCGAACAGGTTGGCGATCCCGCCACTAGCAAAGGACCTGTAGAGCGTAAAGTCATGCGCGTTGTTACGCCGGGCACTCTCAGCGACGAAGCCTTGTTGGATGAACGTAGCGATAGCCTGCTGATTGCAGTGAATACCGATCTACAACACTACGGCATCGCTATTGTTGATATCAGTACCGGACGCTTCAGCTTACTTGAAGTCAAAGGTGAAGAAGCGCTTATGGGGGAGCTTGAACGCCTCAAGCCCGCCGAAATCCTGTTTAATGATGGCCATAATCTGGCAGGACAATTAAAAGGAAGTCGGGGATTACGTCCACAAGCCCCCTGGAACTTTGAGCTGGAAACAGCCGAACGATTACTCTGCCAGCAATTTCAAACTAAAGACCTGACCGGCTTTGGCTGTGATCATTTGCCTGTCGCTCTGGGCGCTGCGGGCTGTCTTCTGCAATACGCTAAAGAAACGCAACGTACTTCCCTGCCGCATATCCGCCGCCTGATTCTTGAGCAACGTGATGACAGCGTTATTCTCGACGCAGCCACCCGCAAAAATCTGGAGATCGATATCAACCTGGCGGGCGGTCATGAAAATACCCTTGCCTCGGTCATAGATAAAACGGTTACTCCGATGGGTAGCCGAATGCTACGTCGCTGGCTTAACCGACCTCTGCGTTGTCGCAATACTCTTATGTCCCGGCAAGCGGCCATTCAGTGGTTAATGAGTAACTACCATTTCGAACAACTCAGTCCGCTACTGAAGCAGATTGGTGATATTGAGCGTGTTCTGGCACGAGTCGCTTTACGCTCAGCCAGACCCCGGGATCTGGAACGGCTGAAGAATGCCTTCCAGGTGCTGCCTGACATTCAGTTACTGCTGGAACAAACACAGCCCCAACTGCTACAACAATTAGCAGCAACCGCCAGAACCTTTCCCGAACTCAGTCAGTTATTAAACAACGCTGTGATAGAAAACCCGCCGGTGGTTATTCGCGACGGCGGCGTTATTGCACCGGGCTATGACACTGAACTGGATGAGTTACGAGGCCTGAGCGAGAACGCCGGCGATTATCTGGTTCAGCTGGAAACCCGTGAAAAAGAACGCACCGGCATCAGCACTCTTAAAGTCGGTTACAACCGGGTACACGGTTACTTTATTGAGATAGGCAAGGCTCAGAAAGCAGATCTGCCTGCCGAATATATTCGCCGTCAGACTCTCAAAAATGCCGAACGCTATATCACCCCTGAACTTAAAGAGTTTGAAGATAAAGCGTTAAGTGCTAAAAGCCGCGCCCTGAGTCGGGAAAAAAGTCTCTATGAAGCGCTGGTCGAAATTCTGGCAGAACAACTGGCAGTGCTTCAGGACAGTGCCTCAGCCCTGGCGGAACTTGACGTATTAAGCAATCTGGCGGAAAGAGCAGATAGCCAGGAATATACAGCCCCAACCCTTACTGAAGAGCCACAAATCAATATCACTAACGGTCGGCACCCGGTGGTTGAAAATGTACTTGATGACCCTTTTGTAGCCAATAATCTGAGCCTTTCACCTGATCGACAAATGCTGATCATCACCGGTCCGAACATGGGTGGTAAATCCACTTACATGCGACAGGCAGCGCTAATTACACTGCTCGCACATATCGGCAGCTATGTCCCGGCTGAAGCAGCAACCCTTGGCCTGGTTGATAGAATCTTTACCCGCATGGGCTCATCGGATGACCTGGCCGGTGGACGCTCCACCTTTATGGTTGAGATGACTGAAACCGCTAATATTTTACATAACGCGACCGAACAGAGCCTGGTATTGATGGATGAAGTCGGCCGTGGAACCAGTACCTTTGACGGCCTTTCGCTGGCATGGTCAGCAGCTGAATATCTTGCTAATGATGTTAAAGCGATGACTCTTTTTGCAACTCACTATTTTGAACTAACAGTACTGCCTGAGCTGTGCCAGGGCGTATTCAATGTGCACCTTACGGCCATGGAGCATCAGGATCACATCGTCTTCATGCATGAAGTAAAAGAGGGGCCTGCCAGCCAGAGCTACGGTCTACAGGTAGCCCAACTCGCTGGCGTTCCGGGCCACGTCATCAGTCGGGCACGGCAAAAACTCATTCAACTGGAAGAGGATACCGGCCAGACAGAACAACGTCGCATGCCTCCTCCGGTACAGGATGATCTGTTTGTTGCACCCAAACCCCACCCTGCCCTGGTACAACTGCAAGCACTGGATCCGAATGACCTGAGCCCGCGTCAGGCACTTGAAATGCTCTACGCACTGAAGAAAGAAGCTGACCGACAGTAAATTTCAGGCAATAAAAAACGGGCTTAAAGCCCGTTTTTTTCTAATCTGCTTAACATTACTCTTTTAGCAGGTCTTCACCGCTAAGGCCATTGCGTTCAACTATCTCTCGCAACTTACGCAATGCTTCAACCTGAATTTGTCGTACCCGCTCACGGGTCAGACCGATCTCTCGACCTACTTCTTCTAACGTGCTCATTTCATATCCACGCAAGCCAAAACGACGGGATAATACTTCCGCATGTTTTTCAGGCAGCATTCCCAGCCAACCTTCAAGATTACCGCTGATATTAGATTTCTGAAGCAGCGTTTCAGGATCTGAAGACTCTTCATCAGGAATAGTCTCGAGCAGCATTTTGTCAGAATCTTTACCGACCGGGACATCAACCGAGGTAACCCGCTCATTAAGCCCAAACATCCGCTCAACATTTTCCACCGGTTTATCAACCGCTTCAGCAATCTCATCAACGGTTGGTTCATGATCAAGCTTCTGAGCCAGCTCGCGAGCAGCCCGAAGATAAACATTTAGCTCTTTAACAACGTGAATTGGCAAACGGATGGTGCGGGTCTGATTCATAATCGCCCGTTCTATGGTCTGGCGAATCCACCAGGTTGCATAGGTCGAAAAGCGAAAGCCCCGTTCCGGATCAAATTTCTCCACCGCCCGAATCAGGCCCAGGTTCCCCTCTTCGATCAGGTCCAGTAAAGTCAGGCCTCGATTAATATAACGTCGAGCGATCTTAACAACTAAACGAAGATTACTTTCGATCATCCGCTTGCGGGAAGCTTCATCACCCTTGAGCGCCCGGCGGGAATAGTAAACCTCCTCTTCTGCTGTCAGCAGGGGAGAAAAGCCAATCTCATTCAGATATAGCTGGGTAGCGTCCAGAGTTTTGGCGTTCAGCAGGTCATTATGCGCCATACTGCCTTTGCCGCGACCACTGTTCAGGAATTCTGGTGACGACTCTTTTTTAGCTTTAGAGGCTGCTTTACCCTTAACTTCAGCACTCTTTGAGATCTTTTCCAGATCCTGCTCGGTATTTTCTACATTATCCATTGCTATAACCTCGAGTAACTTTGCTCAAACATTGTTCGCAGTTACTGATTAGTGACAGTCAATTATATTGTTATCTATTACGCGGCAGATACTTCATTGGATTCACGGGTTGTCCATCCCGGCGAATCTCAAAATGCAGCATATTGCGGGTGGCACCACTGCTTCCTATCTCAGCAATTTTGACACCTCTTTTTACCATATCATTTTCTTTTACCAGAATGCGACTGTTATGCGCATAAGCGCTAAGAAATTTCTGGTTATGATTAATTATTACAAGGTTACCATAACCTAATAAGCCGCTACCCGCATAAACAACTTTACCAGCCTCGGCCGCATGTACCGGCTCACCTTTCTTGCCTGCAATATTAATTCCTTTATTTTCAGTACCTTTAGTACTAAAGCCTTGAAGCAGCTTGCCCGATGACGGCCAACGCCAATGCAGAGTTCTGTTAGCAGCAACCTGCGCCGATGTTGCTGTCGCTTTATTAGTCGTCGATGATTTAGGCTGCGGTTTGACCACCGGCTGAGGCTTTGACTGGGTTTTAGATTGCTTGCTGGGAGCTGTACTTGGACTGAACGTTGTTTTCTTGGCCGATTGGGAGGAGGGCTTAGCTTGAGTGTTTCTAGCTGAAACAGATCTACTCTGAACAGCAGCGGCTTTAAAAGACAACGTCTGGCCGGGGTAAATAGAATAACTGCTATCGATGCCGTTATTACGGGCTAGCTGACGATAATCAACACCGTAACGAAACGCGATCGCATACAAGGTATCACCTTTACGTACCCGGTATTGATCCGGGCGTTGCGTGGTGGTGACCCGAACCGGCGTTCTCCCTCCGATGGATCGTTCGTCAACCGGAGAATAAACACTACTAGAACTACAAGCAGACAACAGCAGCATAAGGGTAATAATTACCGTTAATATCAGCCGATCTGCAAGCGCTCTGGGCATAGTTTATCCTTTTGCGGCCTGATAGCGCTCCATAGCAATAACAACCATCATGCCAACCAACATCAGTGCAACCGCGCCAATGACAAATGACGACTCCCCGGTAATACTCTGAAAATTCCAGGGCAATATATTCTCTTGCTGCAAGGGCACCTGTTCACCATGACGATTAATGGTATAGGCAAGCGTATACTTCCAGGGCCAGACCTTATTCAGAGAGCCGAGCATGAAGCCGGCCAGCAAAGCCAGGGTCACCTGACGGTGATGACTAAACATCCAGCTTAACACCCTGGAAAAACTCATAATGCCAACAATACAGCCCAGTATAAACAGACCAATTACCTGAAAATCCGCCCCTTTCACTGCCGCCAGAATATGTGCATACATACCCAGTAGTAACAATATAAAGCTACCAGATATTCCTGGCAGAATCATTGCACAGATAGCGATAGCACCTGACAGTAACACCATCAGCGTTGTTGGTTCCACACTCACAGGCGCAAAGCTGGTCACCGCAAAAGCCAGTAAAGTGCCGAGTATAAACCCGGACATAAGATTCAGATCCCAGCGCTCAATATGGGTCATAACCAACCACACAGAAGCCAGAATCAAACCAAAGAAAAATGCCCAGAGTAAAATAGGATGATTTGCCAAAAGGAACAGAACAGCACCGGCAATCGTCGCAATACTGGTAATAATCCCCACCAACAGTACCAGCAAAAAGGTACCGTTCACCTGCTTCCAGCAGGCCACAGGCCCATCACTGAACAGCACCCGAACAGCCTGAAGGTTAAAACCTTTAATGGTATTTATCAGCTCCTCATAGATACCTGTAATAAAGGCAATAGTGCCACCGGATACACCCGGAACCACATCGGCAGCCCCCATTAGCATCCCTTTTAAAAACAGTGCCAGATAATCTCCGGTTGTTCGTTTGATACTCATTCAATATTCCGTTATTCAGCTCAGCGTACAGTGCCTGTCAGAAGCGGTACAAACTTTACCCCTTCCAACACAGTTGTTTCATATTCAGTTTCTGAATGGCGTATCACCAGTTTCAATAACTGATGTCGACTACCGCCTACAGGTATCACCAGGCGACCACCTATCGCCAATTGGGCCAACAGCTCGGGGGGGACTTCTTCCGGAGCAGCGGTAACAATAATACCGTCGAACGGGCCTTTGTCCGGCCAGCCCATCCCACCATCACAATGACGCAGGGATATATTATGCAGCTTAAGTAGCGAAAAACGCTGCCGCGCTTTATCTTGCAACGGCTTTATCCGCTCCACGCTGAATACTTTCTCAACCAGCTGAGCCAATACGGTGGTTTGATAACCAGACCCGGTTCCGACTTCTAACACCCGCTCCAGATCACCCTCAGCCAACAACAGCTCGGTCATCTTCGCCACTATATAAGGCTGCGAAATGGTCTGATTAAAGCCGATCGGCAGAGCGGTATCCTCATAAGCACGGTGTGACAGTGCTTCGTCGATGAAAATATGCCGGGGAGTATTCGCCATAACATCCAGCACTTGCTGGTCTGTTATCCCCTGGTCTTTCAACCGCTGCACCAGCCTGCTGCGGGTACGCTGAGACGTCATCCCAATACCCTGCAACTGCAACTTATTCACGTTAACTCCTCTAGCCAGTTACCCTGATTATTCATACCGCAAAATCTGCTCATATCAATATTCAGCAACTGCAACTTATTCAAACTAATTCCTCAAGCCAGTTACTCACTTTATCCATACGGCAAAACCTGCTCATATCGATATTCAGCAACTGCAACTTATTCAAACTAATTCCTCAAGCCAGTTACTCAGATTATCCATGCCAGCATACTGAGTCATGTCTATATTCAGTGCCGTTATTGAAACATAACCTGATTTAACTGCAAAAAAATCTGTCCCGGGACCACAGTCTTCGGCTGCACCAGCACCTGCAATCCAATAACGCTTTGCCCCTCGAGGGTCGATAGACTCAACCGGCTTATCCGCCAGCACGCGATGCCCTAAACGGGTTACATGAATACCTTTGATCTCATCCAATGGCAGATCAGGAACATTTACATTCAATACGGTACGCGGCGCTAAAACCAGCTTCCGAATATCAAGCACAAGCTGACGTACTATTTCAGCAGCCGTCTCATAGTGCTGCGGGTTACTTCCCGCCAACGACACCGCTATCGGAGGTAATGACAGATACCGCCCCTCCATTGCCGCCGCTACTGTACCTGAATAGATTACATCATCACCCAGGTTAGCACCGGTATTGATCCCGGAAACAACCAGTTCTGGCGGCTCACTAAAAATGCCCCCTATCCCCAAATGCACGCAGTCCGTTGGTGTGCCATTTACACCAACAAAACCGTTGTGATGATGATGGGCTTCCAACGGTCGATCAAGGGTTAAAGAATTACTGGCGCCACTTCGGTTGCGATCAGGCGCTACAACTGAGATTTCGGCATCCTGTGCCATAGCCTGAGCCAGCACTTCCAGCCCAGGGGCATAAACACCGTCATCATTAGATAACAAAATACGCATTATTCTGACTCAATTCCCTGCTGACCTGCGGTTGAACTTACGTTAACCAATTCTCGCAAAACACTGGTTGCAAAACTACCTGCAGGCAGGTCAAACGCCAACACAACCTGATCATCAGACTCCTGCTCAACCACCAGATTTCCCGGTAACAAGCGGATAGAACGACGCTCCTGATTCAAACCTAAACGCTCAAGGCCATCTAACAATTCCTGCCATTCTTGCAACTGCTGCTTTTCCCACTCAGCCGCTGCACCGGTACAGATAGATCTTCCCCGCCCCCACATAGAGGCAGTCAGATGAAGATCTCCCGACGCCAGACGTGTTGCTATAGAGTCATCCTCGGCATCAAACTGAAAGCAGCTCTGGCTACCATTAATCATCAATACGTCGCCATCACCAGGAACCATATAGATCGACTGCTCAATGCGCTGAGAAACTTGCTGGTTAAACAGGAAGGAACGTACCGCAGAGATATAAAGGCCTTTTTTATTCCGCTGTCGCTCTTTCAATTTCCCTGCAATCAGAGCGGCACCTTTGTCCAGATTGCCCTGATTATGTCCGAAACGCTGTTCGCCAAAGTAGTTGGGGACGCCCGCTGTGATTAACTGAGCTCTTTCCAGTAACGCCGCAGGTTCAGTCACTTGACGTAAGCGGATTTTGAAACGGTTTCCAGTCAGGCTACCTAAGCGCAATTTACGGGTATGCTTTACCGCCTTCAAAACCTTGATGGTATCAGTTTCAAACAAAGACCAGGTTAAAGGCGAACGCCCCGGCATGTGCACACTAAACCATTGCTCGGTTACCGCATGGCGATCTTTTTTACCGGCATAGCCAACCTCTTTCGGGCTTACCTGGCAAAAATGAGCCAACTGACGCGCAACCCAGTCAGTATTTTCTCCGGTTTTACGAATATATAGAAATATATGATCGCCACTGCCTTCAGGTTCAAAAGACAAATTCTCAACAACCTGAAAATCTTCGGGCTCAGTACGAATGACAGCGCTGCCAACAGGCTCACCGTATAAATAGTTCAATTGGGATGGAAAGTTTGTCAACGAAGGAGGTCCCGTTACTGGCCTTGTTCAGCAGGCGTTTTACCCGGTAAGGCGGGAACTAGCTGAAAAAAGGTTTCTCCCTCTTTCACCATCCCCAACTGATTGCGTGCTCGCTCTTCAAGTGCCGCAAGACCTTGCTTCAGGTCTTTCACTTCAGCATCAAGCTGATGATTACGGCTGATGAGAAGATCATTTTCAGTACGTTGTAGCTCTATTTCTTGCTTCAGCGTCTGCACTTCACGCAGGTTCGCCTCACCAAACCACAGCCGATACTGCAGCCCACCCAGGCAGATCAGCAGTAGCAATATGATCCAACGAAACAGATTCCAGCGAAACACGGTTCAGCAGTACTCTTACTCGGTATTTAATTTAATCAAAAAAGGGGGCTCTAAGCCCCCTAGTATTTCACAATTCGGTTAAAAATTAACCCTGACCTTTAATCTCTTTCAGGCCATTATAAACTGCGTTTTCACCCAGTTCTTCTTCAATGCGCAGCAGACGGTTGTACTTAGCAACACGGTCAGAACGACACAGAGAACCGGTCTTGATCTGACCAGCGGCAGTACCAACAGCCAGATCCGCAATAGTCGTATCTTCTGTTTCACCGGAACGGTGAGAGATGACTACGGTGAAGCCTGCATCCTTCGCCATCTTGATCGCATCCAGAGTTTCAGACAGAGAACCAATCTGGTTGAATTTGATCAGAATAGAGTTACCGATGTTTTGCTCAATACCACGGCTCAGAATCTTGGTGTTAGTTACAAACAGATCGTCGCCAACCAGCTGTACTTTGTCACCAATTTTACGGGTCAGGTAAGCCCAGCCATCCCAATCAGACTCGTCCAGACCATCTTCGATTGAAACGATAGGGTAATTTTCAGTCAGAGCAGCCAGGTAGTCGCCGAAACCTTCAGCACTGAATACCTTACCTTCACCGGACAGATCATACTGACCATCTTTATAGAATTCAGATGCAGCGCAATCCAGTGCCAGAGTAACGTCTTTACCCAGCTCGTAACCGGCATTTGAGATCGCTTCTTTAATAACGATCAGCGCTTCTTCGTTTGACGCCAGGTTAGGTGCAAAACCACCTTCATCACCTACTGCAGTATTCAGACCACGTGCCTTAAGTACAGACTTCAGTGCATGAAAGATTTCAGCACCGCAGCGCAAACCATCGGAGAACTTATCAAAGTTAACCGGCTGCACCATAAATTCTTGAATATCAACGTTATTATCTGCATGCTCACCACCATTGATGATATTCATCATTGGTACAGGCAGAGAGAATTGACCTGCAGTGCCATTTATTTCGGCAATGTGTGCGTACAGTGGAATACCTTTTTCAGTCGCGGCAGCTTTGGCAGCAGCCAGAGAGACCGCCAGGATAGCATTGGCACCCAGCTTCTCTTTATTCTCTGTACCATCCAGCTCAAGCATCTTGTTATCCAGCGCACGCTGATCGGCAACATCCATACCGGTCAGGGCTTCACGAATAACACCATTGATGGCAGCAACCGCTTTCAGAACACCCTTACCCAGGTAACGACCTTTATCGCCATCACGCAGTTCCAGCGCTTCACGGGAACCAGTAGACGCACCTGAAGGTGCGCAGGCAGACCCTATTACACCGGATGCCAGAATAACATCAGCTTCTACGGTTGGGTTTCCACGAGAATCCAGTACTTCGCGGGCTTTAATGTCAGCAATCTGTGCCATTGGTCAAACTCCAAAAATTATAAGTATTCTTTTACTTCTCAAGATCTGCTTGTGTGAGAGCAGCCTCAATAAAGCCACGGAACAAACCATGACCATCCCGAGGGGTTGAGGTAAATTCAGGGTGGAACTGACAGGCAACGAACCACGGATGATCCGGCACTTCCACCACTTCAACCAGCTCACCATCAACGGAGCGACCAGACACAATCAAGCCTGCCTTTTCCAGTTGAGGAACATAGTTGTTGTTTACTTCATAGCGGTGACGATGACGTTCACTCACTTCGGTCGCGCCATACGCTTTATGCGCAGTAGTACCTTCTTTCAGATGACATACCTGAGCACCCAGACGCATAGTGCCGCCCAGATCATCAGCATGTCCACGAATCTCTTTAGCGCCTTCCTCAGTCATCCATTCAGTAATCAGACCGATCAGAGGGGAAGCTGCATCGGCATCAAATTCAGTGCTGATAGCATCTTCAATACCGGCAACATGCCGCGCGTATTCAATAACCGCTACCTGCATACCCAGACAGATACCCAGATAAGGCACCTTATTCTCACGGGCATACTTAACCGCAGCGATCTTACCTTCTACACCACGCTCACCAAAACCGCCTGGTACAAGGATTGCAGACACATCTTTTAGCAGCTCAACGCCATCGCGTTCAACATGCTCAGAATCGATATACTTGATATTAACCTTAGTACGCAGCTCGATACCGGCGTGAGAGATCGCTTCGATCAGCGACTTATACGCATCCAGCAGTTCCATGTACTTACCGACCATCGCGATAGTTACTTCACGATGCGGGTTCAGTTTGGCATCTGCTACCCGATCCCACTCAGTCAGGTCAGCCGGATGACAATCCAGGTTAAAGCGTTCACATACGATCTGATCAAGCTTTTGCTCGCTCAGCATACGTGGAATTTTGTAGATAGAATCGGCATCCGGTAAAGAGATAACCGCACGCTCTTCAACGTTAGTAAACAGAGACAGCTTACGACGGGATGACGATGGAATTGCCACTTCAGAACGGCATACCAGGATATCTGGCTGAATACCGATAGAACGTAGCTCTTTAACCGAGTGTTGCGATGGCTTCGTTTTAAGTTCACCAGCCGTTGCAATATAAGGCACCAGCGTCAGATGCATAAACATCGCACGACTAAAGCCCATCTCAACTTTCAGCTGACGTACCGCTTCCATAAACGGCAGTGACTCGATATCACCTACCGTACCGCCAATCTCAACCAACGCGATATCAGCATCACCGGCACCTTCAATGACACGACGCTTTATTTCATCGGTAATATGCGGAATAACCTGTACGGTTCCGCCCAGGTAATCACCACGACGCTCTTTACGCAGCACATGTTGATAAACGCGGCCGGCAGTAAAGTTGTTGCGTTTATTCATAGTGGTACGAATAAAACGCTCGTAGTGACCAAGATCCAGGTCAGTTTCAGCACCATCTTCGGTAACGAACACTTCACCGTGCTGAATCGGACTCATGGTACCTGGATCAACATTGATATATGGATCCAGTTTCAGCATAGTTACTTTCAATCCCCGCGCTTCTAGAATAGCTGCGAGTGATGCTGATGCGATGCCCTTACCCAATGAGGAAACAACACCGCCTGTGACGAAAATATAACGCGTCATGAGGAACCTGTATTTGGTCTTAAAAAAATGAATAAACTGCTCTGAAAACAGCTATACGAGATGGGGCTACAGGGTACCAGAATCGCTACCGACAGACAATGCAGCCGGCACCCATTTCAGATGAAATCCAGCGACATCCTTTTCTACCTGCCAACCTTCGCATACACAGATCCCAGGTACTGCGACAATTTCATCACCCAGAATACAAACAGGCCAGGATTTTCGCTGCCAGGGTGGCACTGCATTTTCCTGAAATAACTTTTTAAGACTGGTTGAACCACCTCTGCCAACCGGCGTGCAACGATCGCCATCACAACGGTTGCGCAGGGTCACTCCGGCGAGAGATCTTAAACCGTTCAGTTTTTTAACCACCAACAAACTACCCTGCGGCAAATGCAGACCCTCTTCGGGTAACAAGCGGCCCTGCCAGTCTATGCCATTCTGCTCAGCAGTGAGATATAAACGCCCCCGGTAGCGCCGTAACTTAACGCTAGATAGCTTCAATTCAGGGGATGAATCATCGACAGCCTCGATCATCTGTCCGATCGACATCAGAACCTTAGCCCCTGCAGGCAATCCCTGCTCAGCCAGCCAGACGCGTAACAAGTTATCTCTGCGCTTAATACTAAGAACATTTAGTCCGGCACAACTCAAACTATTGCGCTCATCAGCAACCGTTTGAAGATCTATCTGCGCTAACTCAGTCAACAGCTGATCAGCATCGCGCAAATAATCCGCCGTGTCAGACCAACGCTGTTCAAAGCCAGGCCAACGCGCCCGCAACAAAGGCATAACCTGATGCCGAAGATAATTTCGATCATAGCTCAGATCGGCATTACTAGGATCTTCAATCCAGTTCAGTTGAGCCTTCTCAGCCCAGCTCTGTAATTGATCACGACTCACGCTCAGTAAAGGGCGCTGTAGAAAGGCCATTCCTATTTCACGGGTACGCGGCATAGCGGCTAAACCCTTTAGCCCTGCTCCCCGCAAGAGACGATAAAGCAATGTCTCAGCCTGATCATTTCGATGCTGCGCCAACAACAGACAATCACCTGACTGCAGATACTGTTCAAATGCCTGATAACGGGCATTTCGAGCCGCCCGCTCAACACTGGCCCCGGCATCAACAGTTACCCTGATCGATTTAAATTCTATTTGGTACTGGTCAGCCAGCTGCTGGCAAAATGAACTCCAGCCACCTGCTTGAGATTGCAGCTGATGATTAACGTGAATAACAGAGAGATGCTTAGCCGGAATAATCCGGGCGGCAAGATCGAGTAAAACGACAGAGTCCAGACCACCACTGAGCGCAATAACCCAGCGTTTAACACCATGGCTATGTCGGTTTAGCTGCTGTTCGAAGTGATGTTGGAGAGAAAACATAAACGGTAAAAAAAACCGCCGGACAAGCCGACGGTGTTTTTTTATTATTCGATGCCGTAGGACATCAAACGTTGATAACGTCGTTCAAGTAACTCATCCTGCTCAAGATCCACGAAGCGTTCCAACGTTTCTAATAAATGCTTTTTCAGGTTAGCCGCCATCAGACCATGATCACGATGCGCGCCACCTAATGGCTCATCAATAATCTGATCAACCAAACCCAACTCATGCAGACGGTCAGAAGTCAGACCCATCGCCTTTGCCGCATCTGGGGCTTTATCTGCACTCTTCCAAAGAATGGAAGCACAACCTTCTGGCGAGATGACTGAGTAAGTAGAATATTGCAGCATCAGCAGCTCATCGCAGACACCGATAGCCAGTGCTCCACCAGAACCACCTTCACCCACAACCGTCGCAATAATCGGAGTCTTCAGACGCGACATCGCTGCCAGGTTAAAGGCAATCGCCTCAGACTGACCACGTTCCTCAGCATCAATACCCGGATAAGCTCCCGGTGTATCAATAAACGTCAGAATAGGCATTTTAAAACGTTCAGCCATCTCCATCAGTCGCAAGGCCTTACGGTAACCTTCCGGACGCGGCATACCAAAGTTGCGACGTACTTTTTCTTTAACTTCACGGCCTTTCTGATGACCAATCACCATCACCGGACGGCCTTCCAGACGGCCAATACCGCCAACCAGCGCCTGATCATCAGAAAAATGTCGATCTCCGTGCAGCTCTTCAAAATCGTCGAAGATATGCTTTACATAATCCAGCGTGTACGGCCGCATAGGGTGACGGGCGATCTGTGAAACCTGCCATTCAGACAGATCTTTAAAAAGCGATTCAGATAGATTGCGACTCTTGGCCTGCAGCTTACCGATCTCTTCTTCAATATTCAGTTCATTATCGTCACCAACCAGGCGCAGCTCTTCAATTTTGGCTTCCAGGTCAGCGATTGGCTGTTCAAAATCCAGATAGTTGGGATTCATGGTCTCGGTATTCCGTATGTTTATTTCGTCCCGACCGGCTATACAGGTTAAAAGCGCAGCCGATGATAAAAAAATTGGCCTAATTCTACCTGCAGAACGGCCTGAGAACCAGCCTCATTAATAGCGAATGCGTACCGCATCACCACCAAACTGATCTTTAAGCTTCAGCAACAGCTCATCTGTAGGCTCTACCTTCCACTCACGGCCAAGACCCAGAGTCGCCTTCGCATCAGCCCGGCTGTAGCGTAGAGCAACATCAATATTAGAGCGCCCCTGATTTGCCTGCAGCAACTTTTCGAACTCCCTCAGCGAGCGTTCTTTCAACTGCCCGGCATCACAATCAACTTCGATATGCTTTCCATACCGTGCCCGACACTGAGTAATATCGACAATACTGTTGCCACGTACCTTAAGCTTATCCGTGCCAGAATAACTATCGACGGTAATCTCACCTTCAATCAGCAGAATCGCATCTTTGGTCAGAGCATGACGGTTTTCATCATAAGACTCACCAAATAGTGACACTTCGATCCGAGAAGTCCGGTCGTCCAGCGTCACAAAACAGAGAGGATCGCCTTTCTTAGTCTTCTTCACCCGGATATCAACCACCAGTCCCAGCATCTTCTGTTGCTGACCCCGCTGCGGCTGAAGCTCGGCTATACGTTTAGAGATAAAGTTTGGCAGCTCCGATTCATACTCATCGATCGGGTGTCCGGTAACGTAGAGCCCCAGAGTGTCTTTCTCTCCCTGCAGACGCTCTTTATCAGTCCATTGACGCAGTTTCATATACTCAGCGTAAGGATCTCTGGGCTGCTCAGCTTCAACTTCACCAAACAGATCAAACATGCCGGCACTTTGATTACGCTCCGACTGATCAGCCGCTTTTAGCGCTTCAGGTATCGCAGCCCAAAGCTGGGCCCGGTCAGTCTTTTGCGTCAAACGGTCCAGTGCACCGGCGCGCACCAGTGCTTCCAGTACCCGTTTATTAAGTTTCTTGCTGCCAACCCGCTTACAAAAATCAAAAATATCGCTGAACTCATCACCCTCTGCCCGGGCTGCAACAATCGACTCTATCGGCCCCTCACCCACACCTTTAACAGCGCCTAAACCGTAGACAATTTCTCCAGCATCATTAACGGTGAACATATATTCGCCACAATTAACGTCAGGCAGCACCAACGGCAATTTCATGTTGCGACACTCTTCAATGAAGATCACCACCTTTTCGGTATTCTGCATATCAGAAGAGAGTACTGCCGCCATAAAGGGTGCTGGGTAATGCGCTTTCAACCAGGCTGTCTGATAGGAAACCAGTGCATAGGCAGCTGAGTGTGATTTGTTAAAGCCGTAACCGGCGAACTTCTCTACCAGATCAAATATATTACCGGCCAGATCCCGGTCGATACCGTTTTGCTCAGAACCTTCAAGGAAAGAGGTGCGCTGCTTAGCCATCTCTTCCGGCTTTTTCTTACCCATGGCCCGACGTAGCATATCTGCGCCGCCCAGCGTATAGCCCGCCATCACCTGGGCGATCTGCATTACCTGTTCCTGATACAGGATAATACCGTAGGTAGGCTCCAACACCGGCTGCAGGCTATCTAGCTGATAATCAGCATGGGGATAAGCCAGTTCTGCCTGACCATGCTTTCGCAGAATAAAGTCATCTACCATGCCAGACTGCAATGGCCCCGGACGGAACAGAGCCACCAATGCGACGATATCTTCAAATCGGCTCGGCTGCAGGCGTGTTACCAGATCTTTCATACCGCTGGACTCAAGCTGGAATACCGCAGTTGTTTCTGCCGATTGCAACAGATCAAAGGTGGTTCGATCTTCCAGATCGATCAGCGCAATATCAAGTGGCTCTTCGCCGGTTTTAGCCCGGATACGGTCAATGGTCTTAACTGCCCAGTCAACGATGGTCAGGGTTCTCAGACCCAGAAAGTCAAACTTTACCAGACCGGCTTCTTCAACATCGTTCTTATCAAACTGGGTTACCAGGCCATGGCCAAACTCATCACAGTAGGTCGCAGAAAAATCAGTCAGTTTAGTCGGCGCGATAACCACACCACCGGCATGTTTACCTACATTTCGGGTCAGGCCTTCCAGCCTGAAGGCCATCTCCATAATTTCCTGGGCTTCTTCGTTGCTATTGACGAATTCCCGCATCAGCGGCTCTTCATCCATCGCTCTGCTCAGGGTCATACCGATCTCAAACGGAATCAGTTTAGACAGCTTGTCAGCCAGACCGAACGCTTTACCCTGCACCCGGGCAACATCCCGCACTACTGCTTTAGCCGCCATAGTACCGAAGGTAACAATCTGGGATACCGCATCGCGACCATAGGTCTCAGCTACATAATCGATAACCTTATCCCGGTTATCCATACAGAAGTCGATATCGAAATCGGGCATCGATACCCGCTCAGGGTTTAGAAATCGCTCGAACAGCAAGTCATATTCAAGCGGATCCAGATCGGTGATTTTTTGGGCATAAGCCACCAGAGAGCCGGCACCTGAACCACGACCCGGCCCCACCGGAACGCCGTTATCTTTACCCCACTGGATAAAGTCCATTACGATCAGAAAGTAACCCGGAAAACCCATCTGGGTGATAATATCGAGCTCAAAATCCATCCGATCTTCATAGGGTTTGCGCTTCTCGGCATACTCAGGATCATCTTTATCCAGTAGTATTTCGAGCCGATCTTCCAAGCCTTTCCATGATACATCAGCAAAAAACTGATCCATGGTCTTGCCCGCCGGGATTGGGTATTTAGGTAGATAATAGGTACCCAGATCCAGCTCAGAGTTGCAGCGCTTTGCAATCTCAACCGAGTTAGATATTGCTGATGGTATATCAGAGAACAGCTCGACCATCTCTTCAGGTGAACGTAGATATTGCTGTTCCGTATAATTTTTGGGGCGATTAGGATCCTCAAGGGTCCGACTTTGGTTGATACAAACCCGCACTTCATGGGCTTCAAAGTCTTCCGGCTTGATGAACATCACTTCATTGGTTGCCACTAACGGACAGCACGTTTCATGCGCCAGTTGAACTGAAGCATGGACACAGTCTTCATCCCCTGCTCTACCGGTACGCTGTACTTCCAGATAAAAGCGATTGGGAAAGATATTTTGCCATTCTTCTAATGCCTTCCGTCCCGGCCCGTTACCCTGTTGCAGCGCCCGACCGACCTCACCCTCTTTGGCTCCTGACAGAGCAATCAACCCTGCAGATTTCTCACTGATCCAGCTTTTCTTGAGAATTGCTTTTTCTGACTGAACATTCTGGCCTTTTTCATACGCCAGCGACACCAGTTCCATGAGATTCCGATAGCCCATCTCATTCATTACAAGAAGAGTCATACGAGTAGGTTCAGACTCTGGCTCCGCTTCATTCTCGATCCAGATATCTGAACCGAAAATAGGTTTAATACCAGCTCCGGTAGTCGCTTTAAAAAACTTAACCAGCGCAAACAGGTTAACCTGATCGGTAATCGCAACTGCTGGCATCTGCATATCTTTAGCCGCACCAACCAGCTCTTTTATACGCACCAGTCCATCGACCAGTGAAA
Organism: Amphritea balenae; assembly: GCF_003858655.1. Classification (GTDB taxonomy): domain Bacteria; phylum Pseudomonadota; class Gammaproteobacteria; order Pseudomonadales; family Balneatricaceae; genus Amphritea; species Amphritea balenae. Next base: position 202,268 of record NZ_RQXV01000007.1, on the reverse strand, counting down.
ATTCAGTATGTAAGCGCAGATGTACAAATGCCGGATCAGTCATTTCAACTCAGTCTTTTGTTATTTCAGTAATTCAGCTACCGGACGAAAACTACGCCGATGCTCAGGTAGCGGCCCCAGTTGGCGCAGCTTTTCAAGATGCAGGGCCGTAGGATAACCCTTATGTTTAGCAAAACCATAGTCAGGATATCGCTGATCTAACTCTGTCATCTCCCGGTCCCGATAGACTTTAGCCAGTATCGAAGCCGCACTGATAGCTGGCTCTTTAAGATCACCCTTAACAATAGCTTCGGAGGCACAGGGCAATCCGGGCGGACAGCGATTACCGTCTATCAATGCAAATTCAGGTGTTATGCTGAGCTGAATAACAGCTCGCTGCATCGCCAGCATAGTTGCATGCAGGATATTTAATTCATCTATCTCATCAGGTGTCGCCCAGGCAATTGACCAGGCCAACGCCCTCTCCTGAATCAGAGGGTAGAGAAGATCACGTTTCTTTTCTGTGAGCTTCTTAGAATCAGTCAGCCCCGGTATTGGATTTTCCGGATCAAGAATTACAGCTGCAGTAACTACGTTGCCTATTAAGGGCCCACGCCCTACTTCATCTACACCTGCAACAAGCTTCGCAGCACTAAAGTCAAATCCCAGACTTTCCATCAAACTGCCCCCGCTGCTGCAATAAATTGACTATCGCATCAACCGCCCGTTTGCTGGCGTCCTGACGCAGTTGTGTATGGATTTCAGTAAACCGCTGTTTCAATGCACTGCCATTCTGACTATTCGATAAGGCCCGTTCTAATGCTGGCCCCAGTATTTCGGGGCGAACGTCATCTTGTAAAATTTCTGGCACCAACTTCTCATCCGCCAACAGGTTAGGCAGGGAGATATAATTGCTTTTCACTAAACGCGAGATGATTTTATAACTCAGGGGAGCCATTCGATAAGCAACAACCATCGGTTTTTTTAACAACAAACCTTCAAGTGTTGCAGTGCCTGAAGCCAAAAGGATAGTATCTGATGCGGTCATTACTTCCCGGGATTGCTTCAAAATCAGCTTTACCGGAAGATCATCATACTTCTCATCTAATAATTCACGCAGCGCATCATAACGAACCTGATTCGCTGCAGGCATAACAAACTGAAGTGCTGGATTACGTTTCAGCAACCAACGAGCTGTGTCTAAAAAAGGCTCAGCGAGATACTTGAGCTCTCCGCCACGACTGCCCGGCATCAGCGCAATGATATCGGCATTTTGTTCCAAACCTAGCTCTGAACGCGCCCGGGCCTGATCAGGCTCCATTGGAATCATATTTGCCAGAGGGTGACCGACGAATTCGACCGCCATCTGATGCTCCTGATAGAACTTTGCCTCAAAAGGAAAAAGCGTCAACATCAGGTCGGTGGTTTTAAGAATTTTAAATACACGCTTGCGACGCCAGGCCCAAACTGAAGGACTGACATAATGCACAGTGGGAATACCTGCTGCTCGAAGCTTACCTTCAAGGTTTAGTGTAAAGTCAGGTGCATCGATACCAATAAACACATCAGGCTGATTCTTAACGAAGTGAGCGGTTAGCTGCTTCCTGATTTTCATCAGTTCACGCAGCCGCCCCAACACTTCGACCAGCCCCATGACCGATAAGCGTTCCATCGGAAACAGGCTACTGCAGCCCTGGGCCTGCATCAGCTCACCACCAATACCTTCAATACGCAGGTCAGGAAAACGGTGTTTTAACTCGGCCAACAAGCCTGCCCCGAGAATATCTCCCGAGGCTTCACCTGCAACGACACCAACATAGAGGGTACTCATGGCACCCTAACGGATAATGCCCCGGGTTGAGGATTTCAGAGAGTCGGTAAGTAGCTGCAACTCTGGCGTTTCAGCAGCCAGTGGTTCAAGCTCTTCAATCGCTTCTTCCAGCTTCAAACCTTTTCGGTAAACTGTCTTATAGGCGCGCTTAATATTACGCACCGCCTCAGCGGAAAAACCCCTGCGCCGTAATCCTTCAGCATTAATGCCATGGGGTTCAGCACTATTGCCATTAGACATAACAAAAGCTGGGATATCCTTTAATACCACTGTGCCGGCACCACACATGCTATGTGAGCCTATATGGCAAAACTGATGGACGGCGGTAAAACCACCCAGAATCACATAGTCACCCAGATGCACATGTCCCGCAATCGCACAATTATTTGCCAGAATATTATGGTCACCGACCATACAGTCATGGGCAACATGGGCATTAGCCATAAATAAATTGTAGCTACCGATGCGGGTCAGACTTTGATCCTGAACAGTACCGCGGTGAACGGTACAACCTTCACGAAATACGTTATTGTCACCGATTATTAATTCGGTCGGCTCACCATCGTACTTCTTATCCTGGCAGTCTTCACCGATACTGGCGAACTGAAAAATATGGTTATTCTGGCCAATCTTTGTCGGCCCTTTAATAACCACATGGGAATTAATCCGGGTACCGGCACCGATTTCGACATCGGCTCCGATAACGGTCCAGGGCCCTACCTCAACATCATCGGCCAGGCGGGCGGAGGGGTCTATAATGGCACTAGAGTGGATCAAACTTAAACCTTTCTGTCAGCACAAAGAATAGTGGCAGAGCTTGCCAGCTCACCTTCTACTGTAGCACGTACATCAAACTTCCAGATACCGCGTTTCTCGGATACGATCTTAGCCTCTAACTGAAGCTGATCACCCGGTACGACCGGACGCTTAAAGCGTAGTTTATCAGAACCTACAAAGTAATAAATTGAACCATCTTGCGGAGTCTTATCCATGGTTTTAAATCCAAGGATACCGGCCGCCTGTGCCATCGCTTCCTGAATCAGCACACCCGGCATCACAGGATGATCCGGAAAGTGGCCATTAAAGTAAGGCTCATTAATTGTTACATTTTTATAGGCCACTATAGATTCACCAGGCACTAGCTCGACGACACGATCCACCAACAGGAACGGGTAACGGTGCGGTAAATATTTACGTATCTCGTTTACATCCATCATTAAGACTGACCTTCAATTTTGTTCTGTTTTGCTATTGTTTCTAAAGTTTTAACACGACGAGACAGGTCGTCTAACTGACGAAATCTCACCACATTTCGCTTCCACTGCTGATGTGGCTCAACCACTGTACCCGATGAATAAGCTCCGGGTTTAGTCAGCGATTTACTCACGAGGGACATTGCGGTGATATGAACACCTTCTGCAATCTCAAGATGACCGGTAATACCGCAGGCGCCGGCAATAGTACAATTCTTACCAATAGTGGTACTTCCTGCAACCGCAGTACATCCAGCGATGGCAGTATTTTCACCTATTTCAACGTTATGAGCTATCTGTATCTGGTTATCGAGAATAACACCGCTATGAATAATGGTATCTTCAAGTGCCCCACAGTCAATCGTGGTGCCAGCGCCAACCTCTACATTATCGCCAATACGAACCCCACCCAGCTGATGTATTTTAACCCACTGTTTATCATGACTAGCAAAGCCGAAGCCATCAGCGCCAATCACTGCCCCACTATGGATAACACAGTCGGCACCGATTTTTACATCACTATAAAGCGTCACATTTGCAGCAAGCCGGGTATTATCACCGATAATACAATCATCGCCAATTACTGTATTTGATCCGACAACAACGCCACTGCCTATAACAACGTTATTTCCCAGCACGACATGCTGCCCGATCTGCACATCATCGGCAACGACAGCAGTTTCACTAATTATTGCCGTATCACTGATACCAGCTTCATGTTTAAAACAACCCACAAACAAGGCGGTGGCCCGGGCGTAAGCCAGATAAGGATCATCGACAACCAGGGCAACGCCGTTTACTTCACTTTTAAATTCCTCACGTACCAATACAGCACCCGCATCAGACTCTGACAGTTGATGCTGATATTTAGAATTATGGAGAAACGAAAGTTGGGTAGCCGTGGCAGACTCTAAGGTCCCGATACCTTCAATAACAGCCTCAATTGAAGTATCGGAATCACTTAGTGGCTTAGCGCCTAGCCGCTCTGAAAGCTCAGCGATGGTATAGCGGATTTTACTCATCAATTAATTACTGTTTGTTCAACAGTTCGACTACTTTCGCAGTAATATCCAATCCAGGCTTAGCATAGATAGTTGCCTGTTTATTTAGCACCAGATCATAGCCGTCCTTTTCAATCAGACCACGGATAACGGCATCCAGCTTCGGACGCATCTCTTGTAAAAACAGCTGCTCACGCTCACGCTGAACCTGTTGCAACTCCTGACCTAAACGCTGATACTCGCCAAATGCTTTCTGGAACTGTACCCGCTGCTGATCCGTCACTTCTTTAGACTGAGTACCCTGACCTTTTTTCAGTTGCTGCTGAATTTTCTTAGCCTGAGCTTCCAGATCAAGTAGCTGTTTCTGCTCTGAACTAAACTCTTTTTGCAGTTCTGCTCGAAACGCTTCCGCAGCTTTACTGGACAGCAACGCCTGCTGCACACTCAAGGTAGCAACTTTCTCGGCCATAACATTCAGGCTCATCAACAAACCCGCGACGATCATCAGTGATCTGATCATTTCATTCTCCTTAGAAAGTTCGGCCAAGAGCGAATTCGAAGAACTGCTCATCATCGCCACTCTCAGAAATAATTGGCTTAGACAACGCGATAGATAAAGGGCCTATCGGCGTTAGCCAGCTAAAGCCCAGGCCTGTTGTCAAACGCAGGCTATCTAGCCCGATATCACTATCGCACGTAGTAACTGCTGAACAATCGGTCAGGTACACATTACCCACATCAGTAAATAATAACGTCCGCATTGAGCTACTATTTTCTACAAAAGGGATAGGGAATATCAACTCAGCGCTGGCATTAACAACAAAATCACCACCATAAGGCTCTCCCTCTGAATCACGTGGTCCCATCGTATTGCTCTCAAAACCACGAATACTACTCAAACCACCACTATAAAAATGCTTAAAGAACGGCAGGTCATTATCCCCAAGTGAGCCTGCATAACCGATTTTACCTTTAGCAGCAACAACCCAGGTCTCATCTTCAGAAAGCGGTTTATACCAGTCAATTTTGTACTGTTCTTTATGGTAACTCAGATCACTACCAGGAATAGCTATCTCAACAAAAGCGCTTTGAGAATAGCCGCTGGTAGGGAAAATACGGCGATTCAGGTGGTTATCACTCCAATTGATATTTGCTATAAAGAAGTTAAAACTATCACCTTCATTATTAATAAACGTGTCAATCTCCGTAGCAGGGTCCGCAACTGGCTTAATCTTCATGCCTTCATAGGCCAGACTAAAGCCAACACGCTGGTAGTCGTCCATCGGATAACTGAAACTCACGCCTGCACCAAGCGTGTCAGTGGAATAACTACTGACATTCTCTTCATCATAATTCGTTTCACGAGAATAAATATTATAACCCCGGCTCACGCCGTCGACGGTATAATATGGCTCCGTAAAGCTAAATCGATATTCAGTGATCGTATCACTGTTTGTAATACCAAAAGAAACGCTATTACCACTGCCCAGGAAGTTTTCCTGCGCCACACTCAGGTTCAGAATTGCACCACTAGTCTGCGAAAAACCAACACTGGCAGACAAATTACCCGTATTATCTTCAATCACCGAGTATTGTAGGTCGACCTGATCATCTGTCCCAGGTACCGGGATTGTTTCTACACTGACATCACGAAAATAACCTGTCTGAGCAATTTTTTCTTTTGATCGCTCAATACTGGCGATGGAAGCTACCCCCCCTTCCGACTGAGTCATAGACCTACGTGCCACCTGGTCTGCAGTTTTGGTATTACCCTTAACTCCGATACGACGTACATAGGTCTGCTTACCCGGCGAAACAAAAAACTGCAGTGCAACTGTTCCATCGTCATTTACAGCCGGTACCGGGCTGACATTGGCAAACAGATAACCATTGTCACCCAGCTTCTTGATCAGCGCGTCCTGTGATTCCGTCATCTCTCGACGGGAAAAAACTGATCCTTGCTTAATAACCACAACATCTATCAGCTCTTGCTCAGGCACAACCAGATCGCCGGCAATCGCGACATCACCAACGGTAAACTTTTCACCCTCAGTTACACTGACCGTGATATAGACATGTTTTTTGTCCGGCGATAGCGAAACCTGAGACGAATCAATACTGAAATTAATAAAACCACGATCCAGATAATGAGAACGAAGACGCTCTAGATCACCAGCCAGCTTTTCCCTGGCGTACTTATCATCATCATTAAACAGCTTCCAGAAACTGGGCAGCTGCAGGGTAAACAGATCCTTTAATTCCTCATCAGAATAAAGTGTGTTACCGATAATATTGATATGCTGAATAGTCGCAACCTTACCCTCTTTAATATCGATATTAAGAGCGACACGATTACCAGTCAGCGACTCTACCTCAGCCTCGATAGCCGCACCATAGCGACCCTGACCTGCATACATACGCAACAGATCCTGACGAATACGATCCAGAGTTGCCCGTTTGAACACCTCACCTTCCTGAAGACCACTCTGCTTCAAACCTTCAAGCAAAGCTTCGTCCTCAATAACGTCGTTACCCTCTAAGCGAATCAAACTCAGAGCAGGACGTTCTTTCAGATTGAGAATCAATACATCGCCATCACGACCAATACTAACATCATCGAAATAACCCGTACGGAAGACCCTTCGGGTTGCTTCAGCAATATCTCGCTGATCGATATCCTGGCCGGAATCTATATCAAAGTTTCTTAAGACAAGGCCCGGCTCGACACGCTGCAGCCCTTCTAACCGAACATCTTGCACGGTAAAAGTTTGCGCTACGGCTACAGACGAGAATAAAGCCAGAGAAAAGAGAAGCCCGAATCTGATCTTCATGAACTACTTCTATATTTGAATTTTGATTTAAAGCCGCATAAGGTCATTAAAAATTGCGACGCCCATTAACGTAAACAACATTGCCATACCTATACGCAAACCGATCGCCTGAACCTTTTCAGAAACCGGTTTACCGCGAAACAATTCAGCTGTGTAATACAACAGATGCCCGCCATCCAGCATTGGTATTGGTAACAAATTCAATATACCAAGACTTATACTTAAATATGCCAAGAAACTGGCAAAGGCCTCGATACCGGAAGCCGCAGAAGCCCCCGCCACTTTAGCAATGGTTATCGGCCCACTCAAGTTTTTTACCGATAAGATGCCTTCCAGCATTTTCCAAATAGAATCAAGGGTTAGACTGATCATTTGCCAGGTTTTGGTAAATGCTTTAGAAACAGACTCAAGCCAGCCATATTGCACCTTACGCAACATATCATCAGGCCATTGAACAGTTTGAACGGCAGCACCAATGAATCCAATCTGACTACCATCATCCAGCGCTTTAACGCCGGGAGTCACTTCAAACACTTCCAACCGACCATCGCGCATCACATCCAGCGTTAGTGACTGAGCTGGGCTGGCCTGTACTATCGAGACAAACTCAGGCCAGTCCACAACGGGCTGCCTGTCTACAGCGACAATTTCATCCTCAACTTTAAGTCCAGCCTGCTGAGCCACTTCATTTTCAACCAACCGACCGATAACTGCTGGAAATACAGGCCGCCAGGGGGTAAGCCCCAATGCACTTACAGGACTTTGTTGCTCAAGATCGAACGTCCAGTTACTAAGATTCAGCCGATGTTGCTGGCGTAAGCCCTGACCTGCCACCTGCGTAACAACAGGAACACTGACTGACTCACCAATATAACGCGCCAGAACAAGATTTATATCATCCCAGGATTGAGTCTCTCGTCCCGCAATAGAAATAATTTCACTGCCAGGCCTCAGGCCAGCTTGCTCAGCTATGCTATCAACAGTGACTTCGCCGATAACCGGCACAACCTTTTCGACGCCTGAAACAAACATGCCCCAGTATACGAAAACTGCAAAAAGAAGGTTTACCAGCGGCCCGGCTGCAACAATCGCAATACGTTGCATAACCGGCTTACGGTTGAATGTCTGACCTAAAAGCTCAGGTGCAACGTCACCCTCTCGCTCATCCAGCATGGCAACATAGCCACCCAGGGGAATCATCGCGATCGCATATTCGGTGCCCTGCTTATCATGCCAGGTAAACAATGGTTTACCGAAACCCACAGAGAAACGCAGCACTTTAACGCCACAACGGCGAGCCACCCAGAAGTGGCCATACTCATGGATTGTTACCAGGATACCTAAGGTAACAATCAACGCCAAAATCGTATTCAGTAATTCCATCAATAAATAAACTCAGGCTATCGCCAGCAACTGCAGACCCAGAACAAACACAGGCGCCGCAGAGGTAATGCTGTCTATCCGATCCAGCACTCCACCATGCCCCGGCAGCAACTGACTACTATCTTTAATACCTCGGTGACGTTTCAACATACTTTCAAACAAATCACCGAGTACCGAAGCTACACCAGCAATCATTGCCAGTAGCAACAGATAGACTCCAACACTGAGATCAAGTTCAAGATAGATAATAAAACCGATTGAGATAAGGCCGCAGGTCGCTAAGCCACCCCACAGCCCGGCACGGGTTTTACCCGGCGAAACATTAGGCGCAAGTTTAGCTTTCCCCCAGGTTTTACCTGCGAAGTATGCACCAATATCAGCCCCCCAAACCAGCAACAGCAGCATCAGGAGAAATACACTACCCTCTGCATTCAATCGCAGACTAACCAATGCCATCCAACTTGGCAGGAGTACGATCACGCCTATAAAGGCTCGCTGCCAAACACTACGCCAGCCACCGGCACCCGGATACATCACAACCCAATACAAAGCCAGCAACCAGAACAGTGCAGCAATAACCATGAAAGACTGAAAGTCCGCAGCAGGAGCAAAATAGTTAACCCCGGCAATCAAAGCCGCAATAAATGCGGTATAACCCATACGGCCTGACGGGGTAACAATACCCGACAGATTAGCCCACTCCCAGGCCCCCAGAAGAATAATCAACGCGACAAAGAGTTTAAACAGTTCAAAACCGGTGAGAAAAAGTCCCACCAATACCAACGGCGCCAGTACAACAGCCGTCCACACTCTTTGTTTAAGCATTTTCAGCCTCTAATTGCTCACTGGTTTTACCAAAGCGGCGTTCGCGGGTCGCATAGCTATGGATCGCATTAGCCAATGCAAATTTATCGAAGTCAGGCCATAGCAGATCACTAAAGAAATACTCACTATAGGCCATCTGCCAGATCAGGAAATTCGATATCCGTTGTTCACCCGCCGTGCGGATACAAAGGTCTGGCGCGGGCTGTTCACTCAGACTAATCATCGATCCCAATAACGTCTCATCCAGATCCTCAGGACGATAACGACCTTCAATACAGTCCTGAGCAAACTGCTTAGACGCCTGAACAATATCCCAACGACCACCATAATTCGCCGCCACATTAACGATCAAACCATCATTATTGGCCGTCAGCTGCTCAGCCTTAGCTATTTTTTTCTGCAGCAGGGAGCTGAACCGGCTTTTATCACCAATTACCTGCAGACGAATATTATGTTTATGCAGCTTTTTTACTTCGCGATCCAGCGCCAAAGCAAACAACTCCATTAACCCTTTGACTTCAAGAGGAGGACGTTGCCAGTTTTCACTACTGAACGCAAACAGTGTCAGCACCTCGACACCAAGCTCAGCACAGCCTTGTACTACGCTGCGAACGCTGTTCACACCTGCACGATGACCAGACAAGCTTCCTTTGCCATTTTTTTTTGCCCAGCGATTATTGCCATCCATAATAATGGCAACATGTCGGGGCACTGCCTTTCCTTCCGGCAGACTGAGCTGTAGTTTTTCAGACATTAATCAGCTGCCGGCAACCTGGGTCACCGGCGTTCCCTCTATCAGATTTCCATCAGATCCACTTCTTTCTGCTGCAGCAGTTTGTCCACATCAGCGATAAACTTATCAGTCAGCTTTTGAATCTGATCTTCAGCTCCGCGAGCTTCATCTTCAGTAATATCTTTGTCTTTCAGAAGATCCTTGATATCACCGTTGGCATCACGACGAATGCTACGCACAGACACACGGCCGTTCTCAGCTTCCTGACGCGCCTGACGAATATAACCTTTACGGGTCTCTTCAGTCAGCGCAGGCATAGGAACACGAATGACCGCACCTGCAGTAGACGGGTTCAGACCCAGATCAGACTTCATAATGGCCTTTTCAATATCAGGAACCAGATTCGACTCCCATGGTGAAATAGACAAAGTACGACCATCTTCAACACTGATATTGGCTACCTGACTCAAAGGAACATTTGAACCGTAATAATTAACCTGGACTGTTTCCAGAATGCTTGGATGCGCACGACCGGTACGAATCTTCTTAAGATTAGTAGTCAGTGATTCCAGACTTTTACCCATACGTTCCTGGGCATCCTGAGCGATCTCATTCAGCATATTGTTCTCCTACCGCTTCATTGTTATCAATGACGGTTCCTTCGTCACCACCCACAATAAGGTTGGCTAGTGCACCCGGCTTGTTCATATTAAATACCCGTACCGGCATATCATGGTCACGGGCCAGACAGATTGCAGTCAGATCCATCACACCCAACTGTTTTTCCAGCGCTTCATCAAAGGTCAGATGGCTATATCGCGTAGCAGTTGGGTCCTTCATCGGATCAGCGGTATACACACCATCAACTTTGGTGGCTTTAATTACTACATCGGAATCGATCTCGATGCCCCGCAGACAAGCTGCAGAATCGGTAGTAAAAAACGGGTTACCGGTACCCGCAGAAAAAATTACAACATCACCTTGTTCAAGGTAACGGGTTGCATTCCGACGATCGTAGTCATCAACCACACCGGTCATCGGAATTGCCGACATAACACGGGTTGGGATATTCGAGCGCTCCAGCGCATCGCGCATCGCCAGAGCATTCATTACAGTCGCAAGCATACCCATATGGTCGCCAGTCACCCGATCCAGGCCGGCAGCACTCAGCGCTGCGCCACGGAACAGATTACCGCCACCAATAACCATACCTACCTGAACACCAATCCCCACTAACTGGCCAATTTCCAGTGCCATGCGGTTCATCACTTTGGGATCAATACCAAAGTTCTCATCACCCATCAGGGCTTCGCCGCTAAGTTTTAATAGAATACGTTTGTATTTAGAATGCTGATTTGAGGCAGGCATCGGTTTCGTCTCCACCCAGAGTGAGTTCGCACCAGTGTAACAAGAAAAAAATAGATTGCGCACCCAGAACAGGCACGCAATCTGCGCAGGGTCAGTGTTTAACCCTTCAGTTGCTCAGCAACCTCAGTAGCGAAGTCTTTCTCTTCAACTTCGATACCTTCACCTACTTCAATGCGGATGAAAGATTCAACGGACGCGCCCGCATCTTTAACCAGCTGACCCACTTTAACATCTGGGTTCTTAACAAATGGCTGTTCAACCAGGCTGTTTTCAGCCAGGAACTTGTTGATACGACCAACAACCATCTTTTCAGCGATCTCTGCAGGCTTGCTAGCCATATCAGGCTGAGCCAGGATAATTTCTTTTTCCTTAGCTACAACATCTTCAGGCATATCTTCTTTGCTAACCACTTGTGGGTTAACTGCAGTTACGTGCATCGCAACGTCTTTAGCCAGCTCAGCATCACCACCGCTCAGAGAAACCAGAGCAGCCAGAGTACCAGTACCGTGAACGTATGCAGCGACAACTTCACCTTCAACGATCATTACACGGCGTACACCGATGTTCTCACCGATTTTCTGAACCAGCGCATCACGAACATCAGTCAGTTCACCAGCCATCAGCGCTTCAACATCAGTCTGCTTATCAGCGAATGCTTTCGCCAGAACAGTCTGAGTGAATGCCAGGAAGTTAGCATCACGAGCAGCAAAGTCGGTTTCAGAGTTAATTTCTACAGCAACAGCGTAGCTATTATCATCTGCAACTTGTACTACAACAACACCTTCAGCAGCGGTACGGCCGGCTTTCTTAGCAGCCTTCATGCCGGAAGCTTTACGCAGCTCTTCGATCGCCTTATCAACGTCGCCATCAGCAGCAGCCAGCGCTTTTTTACACTCCATCATACCCAGACCGGTACGATCGCGCAGTTCTTTAACCTGCTTAGCGGAGAACTTTGCCATTTGGTTTTACCCCATTAACAATCTATAGATTCAAATTCAAAAAAAGGGGAGCTAAGCTCCCCCTCCGGCGTATTTGAATAGCTTATCCAAATCGCCTGACAGTCTGATTACTCAGCAGCAGCGTCGTTGTTTTCTACTTCAACGAATTCGCTCTTGTCACCAGCATTGGCTTCAACACCTTCAGAACATGCATCAGCCGCCGCTTTCACGTAGATCTGAATTGCACGCAGTGCGTCGTCGTTACCAGGGATAACGTAATCAACGCCATCTGGGTTGCTGTTAGTATCAACGATACCGATAACAGGGATACCCAGCTTGTTTGCTTCGTTGATAGCGATACGCTCGTGATCAACATCAACAACAAACAGCGCGTCCGGCAGACCGCCCATATCCTTTATACCACCGATAGAACGCTCTAGCTTTTCCATTTCGCGCTGACGCATCAGTGCTTCTTTCTTGGTTAGCTGTGCGAAAGTACCGTCCTGGCTCTGGCTTTCCAGATCACGAAAACGCTTGATAGACTGACGAATAGTCTTGTAGTTAGTCAGCATACCACCCAACCAGCGGTGGTTTACGTATGGCATTCCTGCGCGGCTAGCTTCTTCTTTAATCGTCTTGCTTGCAGCACGCTTAGTACCAACGAACAGGATCTTGTTCTTGTTGGTAGCCATACCTTTAACTACATCCAGCGCACCATTCAGTGCAGGCAGAGTGTGTTCCAGGTTGATGATATGAATCTTGTTACGAGCACCAAAAATGTATTTACCCATTTTTGGATTCCAGTAACGGGTCTGGTGACCGAAGTGAACACCTGCTTTCAGCAGGTCACGCATTGTAACTTTTGCCATTATACTTTTCCTAAAAGTTAGGGTTAGACCTCCATGCACCCCATCACCCAACCGCAAGCGGCACCCAAGGCAATGTGTCGGTAACATGTGTGGATTTAAAAACCTGCGTTCTTTGACGCAAATTTCGAGCGCGGATTTATACCATATTTCCACAGCTTTTTGAAGCATGAATTAAGATCTGTTTTGTCCTGTGTGTCTTATTTAGCTACAATCAGCCCATTAAGCGAAAGCCGCCAAGGCACACAACATTAAGGGTTATTATGAGCATTACGATTAAAACGCCGCAAGAGATCGAGAAAATGCGGGTTGCAGGCCGCCTGGCAGCTGAAGTTCTGGAAATGATTGAAGACCATATAAAACCTGGAGTAAGCACCGAAGAGATCAATAAAATTTGCCATGACTACATCGTCAACGAGCAAGATGCTATTCCTGCACCTTTGAACTACCACGGCTTCCCGAAATCGATCTGCACCTCAGTTAACCACGTTGTATGCCACGGCATCCCTAATGATAAAAAACTGAAAAACGGCGACATTATCAATGTTGATATTACCGTCATCAAAGACGGTTACCATGGCGATACCAGCAAGATGTTTTACATAGGTAAGGTGCCCGCTCATGCCCAGCGACTATGTGAAATCACACAGGAATGCCTGCAAAAAGGCATCGATCTGGTTAAACCCGGCACCCGCCTAGGTGATATCGGCCATGTGATCCAGCAGCATGCTGAAGCCAACCATTACTCTGTTGTGCGTGAATACTGTGGCCACGGTATCGGCAAAGACTTTCATGAAGACCCACAAGTTGTTCATTACGGCAAGCCTGGCACCGGCATCGAGCTTCAGGAAGGCATGTGTTTCACCATTGAACCTATGATTAACGCCGGCAAGCGCCATGTAAAACTACTCAAGCGTGACGGTTGGACAGTTGAAACAACAGATAAACGCCTTTCAGCACAATGGGAACACACCCTGCTGGTAACCGCTAACGGCTGCGAAATTCTGACCCAGCGGAGCGAAGAACGCGCCTGATTCAAACGGAAAACATCCATGTCCAACACTGCATTTGCGGCCGATGAAACATTATTTTCTCTAGCCGAGTTTAGCGCTGCACTGGAACAGTCAGCTTCACCTATTCCGGTTTTTAAAGCGACCATCAAGGCAGCTCAGGAAACCATGGATGCCCGCTTCAAAGATGGCGAAGATATTCGCAAACTGGTGTATGGACGCGCCTGGCTGGTCGATCAGCTACTGTTACAGGCCTGGCATTTGTTTGACTGGCCCGATAGCCAGCATCTGGCGTTGATCGCCGTCGGCGGATACGGCCGCGGCGAACTCCACCCCCGTTCCGATGTCGACCTGCTGATCTTACTGGATAACATCGAAGACAGTGCTGTGCAGGAGAGCATCAGTAGTTTTCTGACGCTGCTCTGGGATATCAACCTGGACATTGGCTCCAGCGTCAGAACACTGGACGAATGCTACAACGAGGCGATGAACGATATCACTATCGCCACCAACCTGATTGAGTCCCGCCCCCTGGTTGGCAATGAAGATCTGCATATACAGATGTATCTGCGAGTCACCTCAGAAGGCGCCTGGACCGACAAAGAGTTTTACCTTGCTAAAGTTCAGGAACAAGCCGGCAGGCACGATAAAACCAACGATACCGAATACAACCTCGAACCTAATCTTAAAACATCGCCCGGCGGTTTACGCGATCTACAAACCATCGGTTGGGTTGCCAAACGTCACTTCGGCGCCACCTATATTCGAGACCTGGTTGACCACGGTTTTGTTACAGAGCTTGAGCTGGAAACCCTGAATAAAGGGGAGCTCTATATGTGGACGGTGCGTTACGGCCTGCACATGCTGTGCAACCGCCGGGAAGACCGTCTACTGTTTGACCACCAGCGAACGCTGGCTGACTTCTTCGGTTACAAAGATCAGGATGGTGCTCTGGCTGTCGAACAGTTTATGAGTAAGTATTATCGGATCGCCAAAGCGATGTCCGAGTTCAACAACATGCTACTGCAATACTTCGACGAGGTCATACTCCGCCATGAAGAAGAGCAGATCATTGAACCGCTAAACAATCGCTTTAATCTACACAACGGTTTCATCAAGGCTGCCCACGAAAAAGTTTTCGAACACCAGCCGTTTGCTATGCTGGAGATGTTTGTACTGCTAGCCCAGAATCCCGATATCAAAGGTGTGCGGGCCTCTACCATCCGACTTATCCGAAATAACCGACACCGGATCGATGACGATTTCCGTAACGATATCCGTAATACATCTCTATTCATGGAGTTACTGAAGCAGGAAAACCAGGTCTCCACCGAACTCAAAAGGATGAACCGTTACGGCATACTAGGGCTCTACCTGCCCGAATTCGGACGTATTGTCGGCCAGATGCAACACGACTTGTTCCACATCTATACCGTCGACGCCCATACACTTAAAGTGATCCAGAAAATCCGTCAATTCCGGCATAGCGATTATCGGGAAAAATTCCCCATCGCTCACCGCATTATCAATCAGTTACCCAAACTTGAATTGATCTATGTTGCCGGCCTGTATCACGATATTGCCAAAGGCCGGGGCGGCGACCATTCTGAGCTGGGAGCTGAAGATGTTATCCACTTCTGTCGCCGCCACCATTTAGGAAAATGGGATACACACCTGGTTCAGTGGTTGGTTCGTAGTCACTTATTGATGTCGATGACCGCCCAGCGCAAAGATATTTCTGACCCGGATGTTATCCATCAGTTTGCACTGCAAGTACGTGATATCGTCCACCTGGACTACCTATATATACTTACCGTTGCCGATATTAACGCCACCAACCACAGCCTATGGAATAGCTGGCGGGCAACCCTGATGCGTCAACTCTACACCGATACCAAACGCGCCCTGCGTCGCGGACTGGAAAACCCGGTTAATAAAGACGATCGCATCGAACAGATTCAGAGTGAATCTATGGCGATACTGCAGCGCAAAGGTTATCCCGAATCTGACATTCTCGACTTCTGGAGCATGTTAGGCGAAGACTACTTCCTGCGTGAACAACCCCAGCATATTGCCTGGCAAACACAGGCGATCCTCGAGCATGGTGATTCAGATCTGCCTCTGGTAATGATCCGTAAGACCTCATACCGGGCTTTTGAAGGTGCTACAGAGATCTTTATCTACATGCACGATCTGCCCAACTTGTTTGCTGCTGCTGCCTCCGCCCTGGATCAGTTACACCTGAGCATTCAGGACGCACGCATTATGGTCGCCGATAATAATCAGGCACTGAATACCTACACCGTGCTGACAGAAGATAACTTGCCCCTACCTGATGATGATAATTATCTGGATCAGATACAGCTAAGCCTGATTGAAGAGCTGGATGATCCAGACGATTTCCCGGCCATTATTCAGCGACGTATCCCGCGTCAGATGAAATTATTTGCCTACCCAACCCAGGTCAATCTGAGTACCGATCCGGTTACTCAGTTAACCACTCTGGAGATTATGACTCCAGACCGCCCCGGCCTGCTGGCCCGCCTTGGAGGTATCTTTGTCGATTTCGGTATCAGTGTTCGCAAGGCCAAAATCGCCAGCATTGGTGAACGGGTAGAAGATTTCTTCTTTATCTCCGACGATCAGGGTCGTCCAGTTAGCGACCCCGAAGTCTGTCGCCAACTACAACAGGCCATATGCCAACAGCTGGACGAACATATACAAGCCGAATAATAATGAAACGTGCCTCAAAGCACTAAGGATCAGTTCTATGGATAAGCAACAACAAACCGAGCTGGAAGCAGCTGCATTCCGCCGCCTGGTAAAGCATCTGGACGACCGCAAAGACGTACAGAATATTGATTTAATGATTCTGGCCGGTTTCTGCCGCAACTGCCTGTCTAAGTGGTA
Organism: Amphritea balenae; assembly: GCF_003858655.1. Taxonomy (GTDB): domain Bacteria; phylum Pseudomonadota; class Gammaproteobacteria; order Pseudomonadales; family Balneatricaceae; genus Amphritea; species Amphritea balenae. Next base: position 185,340 of record NZ_RQXV01000007.1, on the reverse strand, counting down.
CAAGGCCGCCGCTGATGAGCAAGGCCTTGAGCTCAGCTACGAAGATGCCTGCCAACAGGTTTACGGCATGCCTTACGCAGAGTGGAAAGCGAAACACCAGAAGAAAGCCAGCCCAGAACAACTGGCGGCTTTTGAAGCGACCCAAAAGCCCAAATAACCCAGGCCCTAAACCTAAAAAAACGCACTCGGTGCGTTTTTTTATGCAAAAAACATATTAATTATTTGCTTGCCAGGCCCGCTGCACCTGACTCAGGTCTATCTCAAGAATAGTCGCATATACATCGGTCTGAACAGGGTAGCTCTTCACCACGCGGGCACCACGAATAATACCAGCCACAGCGCCTTCAAACTGATTATTTTGTAGCATCATATCTTTTACCGACGTTGTTCCCGCCAGATACTGACCATGCACCAACACCGTTAGCTCACGATACGCATCCAACTTAGATGCCTTCATCGCCATCAACACTTTATGCTGGTCACTCAAGCCTGTTTGCAAGCTAATAGGCGCATAACCGGTCACCTGCACCCAGTCCGGTTCAACCGGCGTATTATCAACACTTGGCGGAAGATCGGGTAACGCTGAAACGATATCCTTAGTCGACTCAACAAAGGTTTCACAACCACTCAATGCCAGAACGCAGATAGAAACCAATACCGCCCGGAATATCTTTCTCATCTGTATAGCCAACCCCATTACTCTGCCTTCCCAACAGCCTGACGGCTACCATTTTCAATTATCATGCCTTTGTCCATCGCCTTAACCGGATCATAACCAGGCAGAGCCCCCTCTAAACGCACCGAAGGGATATGAGTCTGCGATGCCGCCAGTATCTGTCGGGTTGTGGTATCCAGCACCCGGGCATTAATAACAATACCGTCCTGATGCTGACTATAAGTGCCGGTCAGGACAAAATGAATTCGATAACGATTCCGGATACCCGAAAGGTTAGCAACAGATAATGGATCCTTAGCCGACGTATTCAGACTCACCGCCCGATAATCAACCAGATTGTAGCCATGCTGCTGCATTTGAAATATAAAGTTTTCACTCAGTCGTTCGCCGGTTGGTGTGCCGGACTCTTTAGTACCTAACTGAACAAAAGGCAGAATCGCAACGGGTAGCTTTTTAATCCGGTTTTCCTGCAAACCGACATTTAGCTGCACCGCCATCTGTGCAACGGCCTCACTTAAAGGATCAGCACCGTTGGCATCGCTGGCAACGATAGCCACTTCATGCTTAGTCAACTGTCGCTGAGCTTCCAGGTTGGCAGCCTCAGCTTCAAGATTAGCCGCTTCGGCTTCGCGCAACTGCTGCATCGCCTGCGGATCAACACTCTGCACCGATACCGGAATCGGCTCATTCAAAGCACATCCTGTTAGAACCAGAGAAAAAAGCAATAAATAAAATCTCATCAGCAGCCAACACCCAGAATTAAATATCGGTTTAAACTATCACAAATCAGGGACTTAAACATTCCCACCGTATTGCAACAGCTCAATATTTTGCATACCTTAGAGTATTATCGGTCAGCCACAGATTATGTTTAATTCTATGCTTCGAATTACTGCAGCTCTTTTGTTCAGCTTTATCAGCCTGTCTCTGCATGCCGTAACCATGGAAGCGGAAGGTCAGGCACTGATTTTTAATAAAGATATCGATTCCGCCCGCCAGAACGCTATTAAAAATGCGACCCAACAAGCCTCTCTTCAGGCCGGTGCTTTTGTCAGCAGCACTCAAAGCCTCAACCGGGGCGTACTCAGCATAGACAATATGTCGGTCAGTACTCTCGGTATGGTTAGTAATATCGAGCTACTGGATGAAAAAATAAAAGGCCGGATGTTATGGGTTAAAGTCAGGGCCGATATCGATTTTGAAGAGGGCTGTCCGGGTGACGTAAAAGGCCATAGCTATCAAAAATCCGTCGCTGTTACAGCCTTTCCTCTGCTTTACCCACAGCAGGCCAACCTGGGCTATCTGAGCAATATACAGACCGAACTAAGTAACACACTGAGTTCCGGCATTAATCAAGCAACTAACCTTCGCGCCCTGAATGCAGGCATGTTAAACGTTCACGAAACAGCAGCGACAGCACCTACTCGCTTACTCACTGCAGGCGCACTTACCACCGTACTTGATCACACCCGTCAGCTGGATGTGCAGTACATTATCTCCGGTGTTATCCGGGATATGACTATGTATGACTCATCGGTAACCGACCCGAACCGCAACATACTGGTCGATTTTTACAATCAGATGGATTATCGCAGCAAACGCCATCTTCGCAGTCTGGTGCTGGAGCTTTATATACACGACGGTTTCTCAGGGGCTTTACTATTCAATAAACAATACGCCACAGCCGGACGCTGGAACCTTGCCCCGGAAGCCCGCCCCGGTTACGGCAGTGCAGAATTCTGGCGACAGGACTATGGCCAACAAACCCGCAAGCTGTTGCAACAGGTAACTGAAGACCTGAACAGCGAACTGCGCTGCAAACCCTTCTCAGCCAGTATCACCAAAAGTGACGGCAGCTTTCTATGGTTTAATGCTGGCGCAACGGACGGCATCAAAGCAGGTGATAAACTCAGCGTCTATCGTAAATCCAGCTTCTTTACGGAAGACATGCGCAGCCATGTACAGCTGAGTAACACCCGCAAAACTATGACAGTGACCGAAGTCCAGCCTACCTTCTCTATTGGTCGTCTGACGGAGGATGGCGCAGTTTATAATATTCAGCCCGATGATGTGGTCATAGCCCAATAGGGGCTAAGACCACCGCATCGCGCCCGCTAGACACGAAGCGATGACCCGGAAAGAAACACAACAATAACGCTTTACGTTATTGTTGTGTGCCACGAATATTGACTTCAACCCGACGATTGAGTGATCGACCCGACGCCGTATCATTACTCGCCACAGGGTAACGCTCACCATAACCCCGAGACTGCAATCTTAGTGCGGCAACGCCAGATCCAGCTAGGTGTTGAGAAACACTGGCAGCACGGCGTTCGGACAAGGTCTGGTTGTACTCAAACGAACCGGTGCTATCGGTAAAACCATCCACATTAATAACGGTCTTATCAAACTTTACCAGCACTTTAGATACAGAACCCAGCACCGGATAGAACCCCTGCTGAACATTATAAGAGTTGGTCGGGAAGGTGATATTACCCGGCATAATCAGACGGATAGAGTCGCCAATACGCTCGACCCGCACACCGGTACCTTCCAATTCCTGACGCAACAGCATCTCCTGCTGATCCATGTAGTAGCCGATACCGCCACCTACAGCACCACCGACCAGTGCACCGGCGATAACGCCTTCGGTCTTATTACCTTTACCCGCCACAGCATGACCCAGCACAGCGCCAGCTACAGCCCCAATACCTGCCCCTTTGGTAGCATTACTGGTCTTTGACTCCTGAGTATAAGGATCCAGCGTCTGACATCCTGCCAGCGCTATTGCACCAGCCAACACAATAATTTTTTTCATTAGTGCTCCTTAAATTAAGTTCCGCTTAGTCAGATATTCAGCAGCTAAGTTCACATTTCCTTAACTGTAGCCGGTAAATTATTACTTTTTAAGCTTAATATAGCCTTAGCAGGGTATTTTTACTGAGATAGATCTGGTCACTGCTTACAACAACTTATAGAATCCGGTGTAACTTATATGTAATACCTTTAGTCTCGTTCAGCTTCGAGGATAGTCTTTTGTCTCAGCTTCCTGTTATTGTCGGTTTCGGTGGAATCAGTCCCGCCGGACGCAGTTCATTCCACCACGGCTATCGCCGCCTGATCCTGGATCAGTTGAATGACTCAGATCGTACCGAGACATTGTTGGACCTGGCAACCCTGATGGGACTGACCGAGTACCGTGACGGTAGCTATACCGATCAGGACGGTAACCCACAATCCACTTCCGACTTGCTGAACAGAGTTGGCGATCAGGTAAAGAACAGCACGCTGATACGCCGAATCGAAAAAGAATGCTTCGATATACACGGCGTAACCTTCAATAAGCCGGCCACCATCAATACCGAAGAGCCCATTCTTTTTACACTAAAAAAACGCCAGTTACCTAAAAACATTCCAGCTAACTGGCAAGTAAAAGAAGTTTCAGGCGGTTTAGTAGAAGTATCCCTGCAGGGCGACCTGAATGTAATATTCCCGGACTTTAAGGAAGCACAGGTACAGGCTGCAGGGCAGCTCCCTAGTGGTTTCAAGCCTGGTAAGCTATACCAGTCACGCAATCACCCGCGCAATCTGCAGATGACCGTATTTGGCGCATCCGATGCTTTACAGTCATCGGGGATTCCGTGGGATACAATCACCGCAGCCATACGTCCTGACCAGATCGGCGTTTATGCAAGCAACTCAATCGGTCAGCTTGACGATCTGGGCTTTGGCGGCCTGACTAAATATCCATCCATAGGTAAACGCACCACCTCCAAGCAGATGCCACTGGGCTATGCACAGATGCCTGCTGATTTTGTTAACGCTTACGTACTTGGCAGCGTTGGCGTTACCGGTGGTGCTTTAGGTGCCTGTGCGACTTATCTTTATAACCTGCGCAGTGCGGTAAACGATATCCGCTCCGGTCGTCGTAAGGTCGTTCTGGTCGGCGGTAGCGATGCCCCCGTCACACCTGAAGTCATTGAAGGTTTCCGCGCAATGGGCGCGTTAGCCGAAGATAAAGATCTATTGGCTCTGGATGGCCTGAGCGAACTACAAGATAGCGATTATCGCAAGTCCTGCCGCCCGTTTGGTAACAATTGCGGCTTTACCATTGCCGAATCCACTCAGTTCACACTGATGATGAGCGATGATCTGGCACTCGAGCTCGGCGCTGATATTCATGGCGCAGTGCCTGAAGTTTTTGTCAATGCCGATGGTCACAAAAAATCCATCTCTGCCCCAGGCATTGGTAACTACATCACGTTAAGTAAAGCGGCTTCACTAGTCGGCACTATGCTAGGTGACGAATCGCTAAAACAACGCAGCTTTGTTCAGGCACACGGCACCAGCACGCCGCAAAACCGGGTAACTGAATCCCACGTTATCAATCAGACAGCCAAAGCGTTTGGTATTACCGACTGGCGGGTCGCTGCCCTGAAAAGCTACATCGGACACTCACAAGGCACCGCCGGTGGTGACCAGTTCAACCTGTCTCTGGGTGTTTGGAAATACGGTTATATACCCGGCATTCTGACCACCCCTGAATTCGCCAGCGATATCCATGACAGTAACCTGATGCTCAGCAACCAGCATATGGAAGTGGGCAAGCAAGGTATGGACTCAGTCATCCTTAACTCGAAAGGCTTTGGTGGCAATAATGCCAGCGCTGTTATTCTGGCACCCCATATTACCGAACAGATGCTTGAGAAACGCCATGGTAAAGCCGCTATGGATCTTTATCGGGGTAAGCGCAACATCACGTGCGACATAGCAAATACCTATAATCAGAACAGCGTCAAAGGCTTGACCAAGCCGATCTATCTATACGATCACAATGTGCTCACCGGTGACGATGTAGAGATCAGCAGCCAGGAAATTAAGCTGCCGGGCTACAGCCAGACGATCAGTCTGGATATTGCCAATCCCTTTGATGATATGAAATAAGCGAAACTGGAAACTAACATGATTCGAATTCTGACTCTGGCCCTGTCTGGCCTGCTATTAACCGGCTGTATAAGTAATCCACTAAGCCAGGAGCCAATCGATACCAGCTTTTATATGATCGATTTGAAGAGAAACATAATTTGTTTAGGCAATTCAAAAAACTGTGAAGATATGAGCCCTCTCTACCATAATCCAATTAAAGCAAACCGGATCGGCAGTCTTTACAATCAGGCAGTAACAGGTGAAAGTACCCGCTCTGCTTTGCTAAAAATGATCATTCGTCCGGATAACAAAACCTACAGCGGAGAAAAACTCTCAGATGATGGTCGTTTCTATACAATCCCTTTGACGGAGAAAACCCGGCAGTTATTTCTAATTATCAAAGACGCTTCACATAACAAAAACCAGTCCTTCTAAATACACAATAATCGCTGACTGGTCGCTGAAGTTACCCTTGCAACCTCGACACTACTCAATTGCCTCAGCTCAGCGACCTTTCTCGCTATATTAACAACCCGCTCAGGATAATTAACCTGCCCCTGATACCCCAGTAGCGGCATATCCGGCGCATCGGTTTCCAGAACAAAGCTCTCTAATGGCAATGTCGCAACTATAGCTCTGAGCTTTGACGCCCTGTCATAGGTAACCGTCCCACCAACACCCAGCTTAAATCCCAGTTTCAAATACTCACGGGCCTGCTGCTCGCTGCCTGAAAAAGCATGAACGATTCCAGCCGGCTCCAGCCTGAGTTGACGAAGTTGCTTTAGCATTTGATCATGTGCCTTACGGACATGCAGTAAAACCGGCTTTTCAAATCGCTTTGCCAGCTCTAACTGCGGCACTAAAATTTTTAGTTGCTGATCCAGATTTGCGTCCGGGATAAACAGGTCGAGGCCTATTTCACCTACCGCCACCAGGTTTTGATTTTTTAAACCGGCTTCCAATTGTAATAATGCCCTACAGGGATCTGAATGACTGAAGCAAGGATGCAAGCCCAACGCTGGATATAACCCCGAATGGGCGGCACAGAGATCCAGCACCGCCTGCCAGTTATCAAGTTCCACACCCGGCACTACAAAATCAGAGACCCCCTTATCACGGGCACGACTAAGCACTGCATCAATTTCATCAGCTAATTGTGGAAAATCCAGGTGCACGTGGGTATCGATCAAACGCATAGGGGAAGTATAACTCGCCTCAAGCTAATGGCTAAAGCGACGCTTTCAGCTTTACTGAGTAAGTTAAGACATAATGTCTGGCAACGATAAACAAAACAAAAAAAACGCGCCCTAAGGCGCGTTTGTTTATTAATGTTCCCGGGTAGCCCGGAACTGCATCTCAGGCCAGCGCTCTTCAGTCAGGCTCAAGTTCACCCGGGTCGGCGCCAGATAGGTCAGCAAACCACCGCCATCGATCGCAAGGTTAACATCGCCTTTGCGGCGGAACTCTTCCAGCTTACGTTCATCATCACACTCGACCCAACGGGCTGTGGCGATAGTCACCGGCTCATACTTACAGTCGACTTTGTACTCATCCTTAAGACGGTAAACCACTACTTCGAACTGCAATTGTCCCACGGCACCAAGAATCAAATCGTTTTTAGCGATCGGCTGGAACAGTTGTACTGCACCTTCTTCAGACAACTGCTGCAAACCTTTCTGCAACTGTTTCATCTTCAATGGATCCAAAGGGCGAACTCGACGGAACATCTCCGGTGCAAAGTGCGGGATACCGGTGAATTTAAGATCTTCACCCTCAGTAAACGTATCACCGATCTGGATCGTACCGTGGTTATGCAAACCGATAATATCGCCAGACCAGGCTTCTTCTACGTTAGAACGATCGCCCGCCAGGAAGGTAACCGCATCAGCGATCTTCACATCCTTTTTGATCCGTACGTGGCGCATCTTCATACCTTTGGTATAACGCCCGGAACAAACCCGCATAAAGGCGATGCGGTCACGGTGCTTAGGGTCCATATTGGCCTGAATCTTAAACACAAAACCGGAGAATTTTTCTTCATCAGCTTCAACATCACGGCTGATGGCCGAGCGCCCAATCGGTGCCGGGGCAAATTCTACAAAGCCATCCAGCATTTCGCGCACACCAAAGTTAGATAACGCAGTACCAAAGAACACAGGTGTCTGACGACCCGCCAGATACTCATCCTGATCGTATTCATGACTGGCGCCTCGCACCAGCTCGACCTCTTCGACAAAATCTTCGTACAGATCACCCAGCAACTCTTTTGCTTCAGCGCTTTCCAGTCCTTTTACCTGGATATCATCAGGAATGATATTGCCCTGTCCCGGCGTAAATACATGGATGGTATCGCTATAGAGGTTATACACCCCACGAAAATCACGTCCCATGCTGATCGGCCAGGTAATAGGTGCGGCGGCGATCTTCAGTACGGCCTCAATCTCATCCAGCAGATCAATTGGCTCCCGGATATCACGGTCCATTTTGTTAACGAAAGACAGTATCGGCGTATCCCGCAGACGACAAACTTCCATCAGTTTGATAGTCCGATCCTCGACACCCTTAGCACCGTCAACCACCATCAACGCAGAATCCACGGCGGTCAGAGTACGGTAAGTATCTTCCGAAAAGTCTTCGTGTCCCGGCGTATCCAACAGATTAACGATACGGCCATTATGGGGGAACTGCATCACCGAAGAAGTCACCGAGATACCCCGCTCCTTCTCCATGCTCATCCAGTCAGATGTTGCATGGCGATCCGCCTTCTTACCCTTAACGGTACCGGCTTTCTGTATCAGGTTTCCGAACAACAACAGTTTTTCAGTAATGGTGGTCTTACCCGCATCCGGGTGGGAAATAATAGCGAAAGTACGACGAGTCGATACTTCCTGAGAGATACTAGACATAGGAATCCGGTTACTTTGGCGTCAGCCTGCAGCAAACAACGCAGCAGACTCAATAATTAGTTGGCCGCTATTTTCGCTGATCAGCCTCAAATCCACAACCGAAAGCTATTGACTCAGTTCATATTCCTGAGAAACTAAGGCTCAAAGCTATGGATCGGCAATTTTTTATCTCATGAAATGGATTTTATACATTACCCTGCTGTGTTTGTTACACAGCAATCACCTCTCTGCTCAGCAACTGACTTCGGGCTACATAACAGCCACAACGCTCAATGTCCGCTATGCACCGACATTAACCAGCAAAAAAGTGGGTGTCCTGTTTCTGGGTCAGCAAGTCCATATTCTGATCAATCAGGAAAATAACGCCTGGACAAAAATAATCACACCAGATTCCGGCTTAACCGGCTGGGTAGCAGCACAATACATCTCTGAGACTCCCCTTTCCAAGACTCAGCAAGCCAAAGCAGAGCGGGAATTAGTCCGTAGCATTATTCTGAATTCAGACGATTTTGAGCTGTATGAAGACAAGTTTCTTGAGGCAACCGTAAAACTGATAAAAAGTCGCCGCTGCCGCTTTAGTGAAGTTAAAGAGATGCAGGGGTGGTGGCACGCTAACGATGTCAGTACAGGGCAAGTTTATTATCTTTACTGTCGGCAAAAAGGCCAGCGAAAGCCGGTCTATCTGGATATAAGCAAACAACAGTTTTTCTCTAAACCCTAGCGGTAGCAAATTATCCGCCACTAAGTATCAATTAATAATACTTCTCTGTTGAGAGTTCAATTCTCAAGTGAGTCAGGAAATACTCAGGACAATTCAAACCACAATGGAACTGATAAATGAACCAGCCAATAACTCAACCAGTAAAGTCTGGTTGCGCTGACACAGAGCACCTTTTCAATAGCCATGATGGTTCTGAGTTATTTTACCGCCATTGGGCTGCAACAGAACAAATAACTGGAAAAGCAAAACAAGCAGTAGTGATGTTTCATCGCGGCCATGAACATGGTGGGCGAATGGGCCACCTGGTTGCGGAACTCAGTTTAAGCCATTGTGATTTTTTTGCATGGGATGCACGAGGGCTGGGACGTTCAGCTGGTGAGCGAGGCCATGCAGAGAGTTTTGGCTCTATGGTTCAGGATATCGACTGCTTTATTCGCCATATATGCCAGCATCATGACTTAAAACCACAGGATATTGTTGTCCTCGGTCAGAGCGTTGGGGCGGTTATGCTAACAACCTGGGTACATGATTATGCCCCTGATATCCGTGCAATGATCCTGGCGGCACCAGCATTCAAAGTAAAACTCTATGTGCCCTTTGCCCGACAAATGATCGCCCTGAGGCAGAAAATCAGTGGCGTGTTTACCGTCAACTCCTATGTTAAAGCCCACTATTTAAGCCATGATCCAAAACGAATTGAGAGTTACAACAACGACCCGCTGATTACCCGCCCTATCGCCTCTAATATTTTATTAGATCTATACCAGGCTGCAGAGCGCTGCATCACCGATGCACATACGATAACAACGCCAACCCTGACGCTGGTGTCCGGCAGTGACTGGGTGGTAGAGAAAGCACCGCAATATGAATTTATGGCTCGCCTGGGCAGCCGTGATAAACAGCTAATTGAGCTACCCGGTTTCTTTCATGACACTCTGGGAGAACTGCATCGGGAGCAGGCACTCAAAGAGATACGCCGTTTTATTAACAATAGCTTTGCAGCAACTGAGGATAACCCCGACCTGAAACAGGCAGATAAACAGGGCCAGGGCTATCAGAATTTTCAAAGTCTGAAACAGCCTGTTACAGGTATTCAACGCTACTACTGGGATCTGTTGAAACAGATGACAAAACTGGGCGCCAAGTTTTCAGAAGGCTACAAACTGGGTCAAACCACCGGCTTTGATTCCGGCAGTACACTGGATTATGTCTATCAGAATCAGCCTCAAGGTAAAGGTTGGCTGGGACGCATTATCGATAATAGCTACCTTAACAGCATAGGGTGGCGGGGTATCCGTCAGCGCAAAACAAATCTGGAGCAATTGATCAACCAAGCGATTAATCAGTTACAACAGAATAACCTGCCGATTCATATTGCCGATATCGCCGCCGGACAAGGCCGCTATATTCTGGATGCCATCGAGCCCCGTAAAACCGAAATTGAAAGCCTGCTACTCAGGGATTTCAGTGATATTAACGTTACTGCGGGCAACCAGGCACTGCAGCAGAGGGGCTTTGATGGCTTCAGTGAGTTCCAGCAGGGAGATGCTTTTGACCAGGCGTCTGTTGCAGCGATAGAACCAAAACCAACCCTGGGTATCGTTTCAGGTCTTTACGAGCTGTTCAGTGATAACAATATGATACGCCGATCATTAGCCGGGCTTGCCCAGGCAATCAAGAGCAATGGTTATCTGATCTATACCAATCAGCCCTGGCACCCTCAGCAAGAACTGATCGCCAGGGTACTCACCAGCCATCAGGATGGCCAGCAATGGGTTATGCGCTGCCGTTCACAAAGGGAGATGGACCAACTGATAGAGGAAGCTGGCTTTGAAAAATGCGGTCAACTGATCGACCAGTGGGGAATCTTCTCTGTTTCCATTGCCCGAAGAAAATAACCGGACCAGAACATGGACAGTACTTATACTCAAGCAACAGCCAACCGCACTACTCTTTTCCTAAGAGCATTAGGTTGGCTGGCCTTTCTTGGACCGACTTTTTTTATTCTGTACGGTTTTACCAATGAATATACAGCCACACGGGATGATGTTGGCCAACTGGTTTTTGCCTGGGAAAGCCATATCCCATTCTGGGACTGGAGCATTATTCCCTATATGTCGATCGATCTTCTCTATGGAATATCGCTATTTTTGTGTACCTGTAAGGCAGAGCTCGACCGACATAGTCTGAGGTTATTCGCAGCAACGGTTATCTCGGTTATCTGCTTTTTGTTCTACCCCCTACAGTTTACCTTAACCCGCCCTGAGACCTATGGCCTCTACGGTACCCTTTATGACCTGCTAACCAGTCTGGATAAGCCTTATAACCAAGCCCCCTCGCTACATATCAGTCTTCTGGTATTGATCTGGGTAAGATTCTATCAGCACATACATCATGTAATACCAAGGCTATTAACTCACAGCTGGATGTTCCTGATCGGCATCTCTGTACTGACCACCTGGCAACACCATTTTATCGATATTATCGGCGGGCTAATCGTTGCCATCGCACTGCTCTACCTGATACAGGAACAACCGTTTCGCTGGCATTGGGAAACCGCAAAAAGCCCAAAGCTGGCTCGGCTCTATCTGACAGGCAGTCTGCTCTTTATCCTGTTAGCACTGGCATTTGGCGGTTGGGGATACTTACTACTCTGGCCCGCTATCGCCACAGCACTGATTGCTGCAGCCTATACAGGTTTAGGTGTATCGGTCTTCCAATACCGTGACCAGCGTATGTCGATACCGGCGATGATATTACTTGCCCCATACCTGTTAGGTGCCAAACTCAGTGCCGCGATACTGAGTCGTAAACGCCCGGGCTGCGTCGAAATAACTACGGGGGTCTGGTTGGGGCGGGCACCGACAAAAAACGATATTCAGCACAGTACAGCCTTAAGTATTCTCAATGTCACCGCAGAGATGAAACCTCTGGCTAACCCTACCGGGCAGTATTATCGTACACCGATGCTGGATCTGGTCTGCCCGGATATTGAACACCTGGAACAAGCGGTACAGCAGCTTGATCAACTCAATCGTTCCGGCCACTGCGTACTGGTACATTGTGCGCTGGGCTTATCCCGTAGCGCGGTGGTTATTGCCGGTTGGCTACTAACAACAGACAGTACCCGTTCTGTTATCCAGGCAGTAGATATGATTCAAAAAGCACAGCCTGATTGTGTACTCAAACCCGCCCATATCAACCTGCTGCAAAAGTTTAAGGAACGATCACTATGATTGAATCCATTAGTAACTCACAGCTCCGGGTTACCCAGGCAGTATTAGCTTCAACCAGGTATTTTGGTAGCCTGTCACTGTTATTAGCGGGTATTTGTAGTGCTCTACTCATCACTGGCGAACAACTCCCGGCACAGCTATTTGCTCTGACCGGCATTATCTGTGCGTTGCTGTATAGTTTTTACCACTGGAGGGTACAGCTGGATAGCCAACTGCTGCCACTACTTGCCAATACAGATGCTGAGCAATTCGACCGGGCCCTGCATTTCCTGTTTCCCGGCAAAGTACGAAACTATTCAAACAGCAGTATGGAGCAACGCCTGCAAGGCATACGGCGCTTATTCTATCTACAACTGGGGTTGTTACTGCTGCAAAGTGCTTTAACCTGCATAAGCCTGTTAACTTATCTGATCTGAAGGAACTGATCGATGCCATCTGTCTATCAACTCAAAAGTGCTTTCTCTGACCTTCTACGACCTGTCACCAACCGTCTGGCAGCTCTAGGGATCAGCGCAAACCAGGTGACGGTAGCAGCCATGCTGGGTTCAATAATGCTGGCACTGGCACTCTATTTTGGTGAGCTGCAGCTACAGATCTCCCCGTTATTCTGGCTCTGCGTTCCGCTATGGATGTTTATCCGGATGGCCCTGAACAATATCGATGGCATGCTGGCCCGAGAACATAATATGGCCACTCCCAAAGGGGCTATTCTCAACGAGATGGGGGATGTGATCTCCGATAGCGCCCTGTTTCTCGCCTTTGCTGCCCTGCCGGGCATCAATATCCCGCTGCTGGTTATCCTGACACTGTTGGCGGTAATGAGTGAGATGATTGGCGTAGTTGCGGTACAGATCGGTGCCAGCCGTCGTTACGACGGGCCATCTGGCAAAAGTGATCGGGCCCTGTTTTTTGGTGTGCTGGGGCTACTCTATGCGGTAGGTATTGCTCCGGGTATATGGAGCACGTTGGTATTAATTTTAATCATCATCTTGCTGCTGGTAACCCTGATCAACAGAGCTCATAGCGCGCTAAGAGAAGTACAATAGTTATATTACGGTGAAGGAAGGGTATAAGAGTAAACAGTATCCAGCTCTAACGTCAGCTTAAGCTCATTAGTACCATCGGTTATATCTATCTTTAAACTTTGCTCATGCTTCGGCAATCTTAAATTTAAAGCGGAATACTCTCTTTTCCAATCATCGTAACTGAGTCCATTAAGCTTCACGTTAATCTCCCCTTTTTCCAACCCATACACACTTAGCAAAGCTTTTTTTCCATAAGAATGAACAAAACTATTATTGTAAGACAATATATAGTTAAGAGGTGATATGTATGTTTCTTGATATTTATAACTAACTAGCTCAACTTTGTTGTTAAAATTATATACACCCGGTGCGCTAAATTTGACACGAGAAAGTCCATTGGGCTTGATGCCCTCACCTTCAATACGGTAATAACTATCAATAGAGAAAAAAACTAACAAAATCGAGAGTAAAGTAGCGACAAATAAAGACACAAAAGTCCAACCAATTACTTTCCACATGCTCACTCCCTGTGATTCAGTGTTAAACAATATTCAGATAGTTCTTTGAAGCAAGCTCCAGCGGAGTTGATAAAGCCCGCAGCAGAATCACGTTCGGTCAGGTTTTCACCTATAACCACATCACAATTAAAGGGGACGAATAGCGCCTCTCCCTTGGGCAGTGACCGGCCTAAGCCATGCAACATCACCGGAATCACCGGTACTTCAGGTCGCTCTTTTATCAGGAAGTAGACACCTTTCTTTAACCGGCTCATCTGCTCCGGTCGCCCCCGGCTGCCCTCTGGAAACAGAACTAATATCTCATTGTTTTCCAGAGCCCGGTTACAGCCGCTGAACAGTACCTCCCGATCAGCGCCACCGCTGCGATCCAGCGGGATAATGCCGATGCATTTAAGGGCGATCCAGGCCAACAAACCGCCGTTTTGCAGAAAGTAATCAGCCGCTGCTACCGGCCGCACCCGATGAATCTGTGATAACGGAAACAGGCTTAACAACACTAGGGTATCAAGGTGGCTGTTATGATTGGCAATCACAATGGCCGGGCCTTTTTTCGGCAGATTATTCCGGCCCCGGATATTCAGCCCTAACAACAGCAATACCACCGGTTTAACCAGCAGGGCAAAGAACAGCAGTTTTATAATGCGGTCCATACTCCCCCCTTAATAGTGACTGTAATAGAGGAAGTGAAAGAACAGCGGTGCGGTAAAGATCAGACTGTCCATACGGTCCAGAATCCCACCATGGCCAGGTATCAGATTGCCGGTATCCTTAATCTGAAGATCCCGTTTAACGGAAGATATCACCAGATCACCAAAAAAACCGCTAACACTGATTAACATGCCCGCGAGCATCCCCTGCCACCAGAGCAGCGGGGTTAACAGAGGGCCGGTAATAGCTGCCACCAGGGTGATCGTAGCAACGCCCCCGAGAAAACCCTCCCAGGTTTTATTCGGGCTTACTTTAGGGATGATTCTATGCCGCCCCAGCTTTTTTCCCCAGATATACTGGCAGACATCGTTAAACTGCGTCATAAACAGCAGGAACAGCACCGGGCCTATATACCCTGCCATCTCATTTTTTACCGGTAGCACCAGCAGATACGCGATATGGCTGAAAGCAAATACCGTCAGCATGGTAGCCCAATGCAGAATCCCGGCAGAACGGATAAAGCCTTTGGTCTCCCCCAACAGCACCATCCGGATCGGCAGCAACAGAAAGATATAGACCGGGATAAAGATAATAAACATGCCATACCAGCCAATGGACACCCAGTAATACTGGATCGGGATGGACAGGTAGGCCCAGAAAATAACCCGGCGATCGGTCTGCCGGGTTGGCACAATGGAAAGAAACTCTTTCAGGGCCAGAAAACTGAGAAAGCCAAAGAAGACAATAGCCAGGGTCTGGCTGAAAAGCAGCGCTGCAAACAGCAGCCCAACCATCACCCACCAGGACTGAATTCTTTCTCTCAGCTCGGTGTAATCTTTTTCCGGGTTTGACTGCTCTAACCGATAGCGGATCAGACTACCGCATATCAGCAGGATTAGGACTAAAACGATCAGGTAAAATGAGTGCAGCGGAATACCTAGCATAGAGATCCATCTTCAGGTGCTTTGTTGTCAACAGGATACCTGATTAACCGTTGCGTTAACCACCCGTACCAGATACCGCCTGCGCCCCCGGCAAAAGCGATCAGCCAGAAATCCACCATGTAACTGAACCAGAAGCTGAAAGAAACAGTGATACCCGGGAAAGCCCCCATCAGAAAAGAGAGCGCGACAATGGCAGCAACAAGCCCCGCCACCCCATACACAGCAACAGAACGAATGCCCCGCCACTGAAACAGCAAACCAAGGGGGATACCAAACAGAAACACCGTAATTGCGGTATAAAACAGATAGCCGAAGAAACTTCGATTGCTAGCCATTAAGTTAAACTCAGGAAAAAAGATAATTAAAGCGGTGAATAGAGAGGTGGTAAACCAGGCCATAGCGATCTTCATAAATCCATTCATCTGACTGTTCCTTATAGTCCGTAACGCTGATGGCTATTTATACTCCGTAGCGCTGATGGCTCTTTATTGTCCGTCACGCTGATGGCTCCTTATAGCCCGTTACGCTGTCGCATCTTTTCAAAGCGCTGCGCATCAAAGCCTGCCATCTGCTCATCACCCACAGTGATCAGGGGTACACCACGACCACCTAATTCACGAAAGTCATTCATGGCTGATTTGTTCTTTGTTACATCCCGGCGATTATAGCGAACTCCATTCTGGCTCATATAGCGCTCGGCTTTTTTGCAGTAACCGCAGGTAGGTGTGACATACATAGTGATCTCACCGCTACCGGCAAAGGCTTCACCGGTCAGACTTTCACTCACTTCCGTTACAGAAGGTATGGCTGCATTAATGGCATCATCAACAGAGCGAATATCACCACTGATCACCCCTTGTAATACATTTTCTGCTTTGTCTTTCAGAAGACTATTCAAATCGAAGCCATAGGCTGAAAAAGAGAGTGAGAGGCTCAGCAATACGGCCAGAAATGGTCGTTTCATATAAACATCCTTGTTTTACTAAGTTTTAATTAATCCAGATCGGGTCCAGGGTATCCCGTGTGGTCAAACGGGTGCGGAAATGATCCCCCCTGAACACCAGTTCAATCAGCAACTCTTTACCCTGTTGCAGCTGTTTACCCATCGGCGTTGCCAACACCTCCTGCATATCCAGTGTCTGGCTATAAGTTTTATCTGAAAGGGGTGCTCCGGTTACCGGATCGATCAGATACCAGCTTACAGGAATTGCAGAAGGCATAGCCTGATCCTTCAGGTTCAACACCCCCAACCAACGCACCGAAGATTTCTGCCCCTGATAACCGGGCTTTGCTTTATAGGGCAGGCGCAGCGGCCGGGGCCCTTCACCGGAACGGTTATTGATTACCGCAAGCAGGGTGATAACAACCGCATAATCACCCTCAACACTGACACCCAGCTGAGGTGAATAGAGTTCAGAGTTACAGCCTCCGAGAAAAAGCGTAAAGCATACTAATAAAAAGATCCTTCTCATTTAATACTCCTAATCATCAAGCACTTACTCAGACTGCTTCCAGCTATCCAGGTGACGCTTATAATGGGTAATAAAGGTTTCAATATCTCCCACATAATCCCCCTTGATTGATAACTTACTCTGCGTATCACCCATTACAATTACCTGATCACAGAGCACTTTACCTTTGATGCCTTCAGTACATGAAGCGACCCAGGAATCCTGGAGATCCATTGAGCTCTCAGGTGCAACTTTAAAATAGTTCCAGAACATCGGATACGAAGCTTTAGCGCCGACCTTATACAGACCACTACCCTTGTGCCACTCAATAATCTTATCGTTATAAAGCCCACCACCAAACCATGCGTTATAGGCACTTAAATTAACCTGATATTGGGCGGTAAAATCATCTACATCAGATAGCAGCACAACAGCTGAATATTCTGTTGCGTTCTGAATACCCAGATCTTGATACGGGATCTTTAAGGATACGCCTGAAACAGTTCCTGATGGCAGTTTACCAGCTAAGAACATAACAGGAATTTTATAGCTGTGCTGCCCAATCCTTACTTTAACGGCCTCGTCACTAAGGCCGTTTAAAGAATACAAACAACTCAACAGGATAACAGGATAACAGGATAACAGGCCCAATATATCTACACATTGATTTCAAACTATACAGCCCAACTATCTAATAACTCCTTATATGCAGATACTATTCTATCAATATTACCTATATGGGATTCCGGATATCTGATTTCGCTAGCAATTCCCAAATGACTAATTACTCTAAAACACTGGGTTTCAGATTTAGGTAAGGTATTACAATATCCTAGCCAAGGGATTGCAGCTGCATCATTACTCTCTTTACGAGAATTACGAAAGTTATGCCAGAACATCGGATATGCCGGTCTATATGCTATCTTAGTAATCTCGCCATCGTCTTTAACAACTGCATCAACATATATACCTTTACGGTTCCAGGCATTATAGGCATCAGCACTAACGCCATACTTTTCTATGGTCAAACTGGAAGGCTTAAGAATTACCGATAGTTTTCCTTGCGGATCCGCATCAAAACCCAGTTTCATTTTTGGAGCTTCTAAAACAACCTCATCCAAAGAATCAAAACCGTACTGACCAGATCTTTCAATTTCATTCTGAAACACCAAGAGCTCTTTAGGAATACCAAGCCTTTTCATCCCTACTATTACTTCAATATCTTGAGCATACGAGCAATGAACAACCGCAATATAAATCCACACAACATTCAAGAGAAACTTTATTTTAATAAACACGGTTACGGCCAGCACCATAGATCAAATGAGAGGTATTTTCCTCTTTATTCATATCATATTTACCCAAGCCTTTATCTTCTAAAAAACTTGAGCTTTCCGTCATATCTTCAAACAAACAGCCTCTTTACTATCAAGTTATATTGCAAAGAAAACATTATTCTTATCCGTACCATACAAATACCTGCGATCAACAATCCATCCAGATGGATCTTTGACAAATAGCTCACCGGAACCACAATCAACAATATTATATTGATGAATCATAAATACCTATTCAATACAAACACCCTCGACCAATTCCACATCCAGATAACAACAAAGCCTGAAAATTGAATATAGGTAACACAAAATAGGAACCATCAAAACTAAAAATACGACACCCACAATCACTTTATCAATAGTACTTCCCGATCATAGAGACATTTTATTTCAGTGCCTACCCCAAGCAGACGGATCATATAAAGACATCACCTAGCAACCTTATTTAAAAAACCTCTTCACAACAACCATAAACACAAAAATAGAAACCGAGTAAAGGAAAATCACTCCGATGGAAAGAGCTGAACGAAAAACACCTAATCCACTCACTCCTTGTTCCTCCTCAAAAAACAAACCGCTTACCCAAAAATTCCACAGTAATAAAAGCAGCGAGCAAGTAGAAAATGAGAAAACAGATAATATAAAAGCAGACCACTCTTTATTCAAAGCCCTACCAAAAGAGTACCACGCCAAAAGAACAACAACATAAACAAAAAAGTAAAAGAACATATTAAAAATTATCCTTATAAGTTTCTGACCAGATATAAGGTAAATAGTAGTAACCAGTTCCACCTAGAGCTTCCCAATTTCCACCAATCCCATCACCAAATCCTGCTGGCGCAAGTGGATCCCAAAAACCATCATTAGCAAAACCCACATAGGTAGTTGTGCAAGAACCTGACTTACAAACTGTTGAGAAATCAACTCTAGTTTTTCCTATATGATATATATCTTCTCTTAACTCAACACTTAGATTGTCATTAAGGTGTTTTGCTGTGCCGGATTTTAAAGCCTCTGACTGCCTCAGTACCAATTGATGGTTTAGCAACGCTTGCTTTGCTTGAGGGCCTAATTCCACTGATTCCCCATTTCCTTCAAAGTAATGATCTAATGCATCAGAGTTTGAATCTATCACTTTACTTGTATTGTTTGATCCTGCTGTTGAGACACTACCCCCAGATATCTTTATATCCAATCCATAATTCTCTGCTAACCATTTCTGATAGAGCTCTCTATAACCTGCTGACTCAGTTATTAATTCGCCCACTAGTGTCCTGTCACCATTACTATCCAAGCCTCGGCGCAGAAGGTTTGATTGACAGTCTTCAGGGGTAAATTCATCGATGCACATTGCTTCCATCAAACTAAGGTCAAACATCGACAGGCTTTCCTGATAGGTAATACTGCCAGAAGGCCCCTGCCATTCATCCACCTGATCAACACTGGTGCCATCAAGATATTTAAACTCCCGATCCCGCCAGAACAGGGTTGAGACACTATCATGCACTATCGGGCTGGTAACCTCATCCCACCCCTGGGAAGCCAGATAATCACGATCAACGCCGACCCCGGCGGAGCTGGCCTGATCGATCATCCACATCAATGCAACATCGGAGAGGTCCCCCTCGGCATAACCGCCTCCAATATCACTATGGGCACCAACAAAGCCAAGTTCCACCCGATTGCCCGAATTTTGTGTTGTTGGTGTTTGATGGATCGAAACCCCTTCAAAGGCATCACGGTCTTCATTGACCGCTACAGCATGAGCTGTATGACCGATTGCATCTGGAACAGCCAGAGCCAGATCAGTGAGGTCATTACCCTGTTTACCACCATAGTGAGGCACCGTATCCCATAGCCCCATAAAACGAATATTCAATCGTAGCGGAATCGGGCAGTAATTGATCTGATCACGGTAGCTCAGCTCTCCTCGCATAATACGCTGAACATTCTCTAATGATGCTTTCATTTCAGGCGTAAAAGTATCGTTATCTGTACCATCAACATAATTGGTAAAGGTAAGCTCTGTTGCACCATCAATAATATCCTGCACCACATTGGCAAAAACTCTGGCTGAAGCCGCACCACGACTGAAACCAACAATATCAATATCAAGGAAGCCACTGGCCTTCTGCTTCTCTTCCAGACCTTCAATATATCCAACAAGGCTGCCGGTCATAAAAGCAACACGCTCACCCAATGTACTTCCGGTGGCAGCATCATAGGTTCCACCATTAATACCACTGGTCGGATCATCTGTACCTACTCCGGTTATATAAAACCAGTTATTTCCATCATCATTAGGTACTTCGCCTGGATCTGCTACATAGCTGTCACGAAACTTCACCACATTACTGATAGTCGCACCCGGCTGGGCCGGATCGGAGTTACCGGTACCATCAAAGGCAAACAGCAACAAGCCCAGTGGATCGCTGGCATTGACCGGGTTACTCCGGACATAGGCGTAACGATTAATACCTGCTAATAACCCCATCGGGTCTGCGCTCAGATAACGACCGGTACGAGGGTTATAATCCCGCATGTAGTTGTAATGCAGGCCGGACTCAGCATCAAAATACTGGCCTGCCAGACGCAGATTCAACTCAAGTGATTCACCATCGGCATCCGCATCATTATTGATGTAGGCTTCACCAAAAGGTGCATACTCAGCACGCCAAACTGTTTTACCCCATTGATCAGAAACAGATGATACGGCCCCCTGATGATCTGTATGCAAAGAGTAAATCTCACTCTCTTTCATCATCAGTGATGGTTTGCCTTCCAGATAAATATAACGACGAATGTTACCCGCATTATTCTGCTCAGCGACCAGACGGCCATTTTCATAGAGATAGCGAAACTGCTGACTTTCTCCCTGATCGTTATAAACTGTTTTAGCGATCCGCTCGCCGTAATAGTTATAGCGATAGCGGGCAATCAACTGCAGTCCTGCATCGGTTTGTTTGTAAAGTTCTACTGGCCGTTGGTTACTATCGTAGCGATATACTTTGTCTCCCAACGCCATCACGGCACCCGTTCGGGTGTAACTATAGCGCTGTTGTTCTGGCTGGCTGTGGATTACTAGCTCCTTAATTACCCGTTGTTGCTCGGTGACCGGGCTTCCCTTAAGCTGCGCTGCCGCTATGCGGATATGGGATTCAAGCTGCAGCCGATTACCCTGCCCAGCCGGACTATAACTGAAACGTTGTAAGCTGATCTGCTTCTGGCTTCGGTGCTGTTTCAGAGTCCGGTTACCGGCACTGTCGTACGCATACAGGTAACGACCCATCGGCGTTTTGGCGGCGATCATTCGGCCATCCAGGCCATAATGATATCGACTCAGCTGACCATTTTTATCCTGTTGGAGGAGACGGCCACGGAAATCATACTGATACTGCCGTAGATCCGGACCATCCTGCTGTTGCAGTAGCTGGTTTTTACGATCAAAGGATAAGACCCGCTGCTCATCATTCAGATATCGGGTAGTACTGACTGCTCCTTTCAGCGTTTCATGCTGTTTAAACTGGGCCAGTGAATCATCCCATACCATGCCGCTACGGATGATCTGTTTCAAATCACCTTTTTGCGGCCCTTGCTGCCAGTAGCGATACTCCAGTGTCTGACCATCGGTCAGCTGTTTTGCTACCAGACGCCCCAGTTCATCATAGCGATAGCGGGTATGCCATTGTTGTTCACCATAACTCTGGCGATTACTGATAATCTGGCCTTCCCGGTTATAGCGATAGCGGTGTTGCTCATCCGGGGCATCAATAGCGGCTAGTTTTCCAGTTACCGCATCATAGTTTAAACGGGTAATCCCTTCCGGGGTTTCCAGCCGGATCAAACGGTTGGCTGCATCATACTGGTATTGCTGTAACTGCTGTTCACTGTTTAACAATGCTGTCAGGTTACCGGCGGCATCATAGCGGTAGCGCTGTTCTCCACTGTCTGAATTCAGGCGAGCCACTATGCGGCCAAAATCATCAGTCAGCTGATGATTAAGATTGCCACGGGCATCAATCACTTGTGTCAGTTGTTGCCGATTATCGTAAACAAAGCCGGTTCGCTGATGGTTATGTTCAATTCCATTGACCTGCCCGCGGGCATCATAGAAGAATAACGTGTCTGGCTTGTGGCGACTCTTTAGTTGTTGTAACTGTCCACTCTGATCATAGCTATATTGCACCAGCGGCTTTTGATGCTTATCCGTCAGCGCATTCAACCGTCCCTCGCTGTCATAAACCATGTTCACCAGTTTTATCAGCTCACCGGCAGGATTAAAACTACGTTGCTGAGTGATACGCCCGAGACTGTCATGATCGATTTCCTGGCGTTGTCCAGCAGTACCTATTTTAGCGCTCACCTCACCAGCCTCGTTATAACGCCACTGCGATGAACGGTTAAGCCCATTAACCTGGGTACGATTACCCGCTGCGTCATAGGTATAGCTGATCTGATGTCCCCCTTGCATCACCTTCAGCAGACGACCTCGGTTATCATAGCTATAAAGCACCGGAGCCTGTTGGCCGGTCTGTACTTTTACCGCCCGTCCCCAGCTATCGAAAGCCAACACTTTACGATCAATGCCATCCAGCCCGACAAAGCGGTTTAGCCGCCCTTTCGTGTCGTAATACAGCTGTATTCGATCATCAACATCATCTCGCGGGCCATCCAGGGCAATCAGACGCTGATCTTTATAGATAAGGTGAGTAGTACGACTAATCGACTGAAAACCGCCCTCTGGTAGTGGTGTAAAGCCCTGCTGGGTATAGCTGACTGGCTGTGACTCAGCGTTATACCTGATATCAGTAATCAACTGGCCTGCCGAATTAATACTGGGCGCTATGATCTGTACCGGATCAGCACCGTTGCCCGCATAGCGGTAGGTTGTTTTACTCAACAATTGATTATTGGCGCGGTATAGCATTTCAGAGATCTTTCGCCCCTGACGATCGTACTCATACTGCAATCGGTTACCGTTACTATAACGACGTACGCTTTGCTGGAACCCCGTGCTGTAATCAATTTCAAGATCAGCTAATTTACAATTGCCACACCCTTCTCCTAGTATCCCGGTCACCAGGGGCACACGTTGCCGAACGGCGGTTTGGTAGACAGTGATCCGGCCATCACTGCGGGTTACCCGGGTCTTGTTATCCGGCAGGTATTCCAGATTCAGTTTGCCGGAGCCATTGGCGTGGCTGGTCATAATAGCCCGGTCTTGTTTATCGTAAGCCCAGCTGGCAAAGCTAATGCCCCGTTCATCAATCAGGCCAGTTAGGTTATGCCGGTCGTAGGTATCTTCGTAGAGGTACTCACGGATGGATTCATCCTGATAACGGGCTGCTATCAGATTACCCCGATCATAGGCGTATTCAATGCGCTTATTGGCGGGATCCAACACCGCACGAATACGACTTTTCGCATCATAAAGCAGCCCTAAACGACGCCCTTGCTGATCTTCGACACGCAATAGCTGCCCCTCGCTATCATAGCTAAGACGCAAGGTTTCTGCGCCTTTACTGATACTGTCCAGCAGGGCTTCGTTAGTAAACCTGAACTCTCGTCCATCAAGGGGGCGCCAGTCAAACCCGGACCGATGAACCTTTAGAGTGCCGGCCGTCAAGCGCCGGGCATGATACAACCCGGATTCAGCACTATCTGGCTCAAAAATCAGTTCGGTGCCATCCGGCAATTTAATCAGATAGTTTTTCTGGCTCGGGATAATGTCGTACTGATAACTATGCCGCCACCCTGTTCCCACCGGCCCGCGTCGTTCAGACAGACTATTGTAGTGACGTACAAAGACCAGTCCCAGCTCACCATCCAGATGTGGAATATCCACCTCACGCTGGTATTTATTACCACTCACCACATTAATAGGATTACCTATCAACACTGGTGAGCTGTTAAAGGCGCCTGAACTGTCTGATCCTGAAGGATAGTTACAAGGGTCACCGCCACCTTCTCCACCGCCGGTATCACCGCCACCACCGGTTTCACCACCAGGATCGGGTTCGAAGGGTTCGCTACCACCCGAGCCTCCGCCAACCCCACCGGTTAGCTGCCCCAGCCAGTTGTACTCTGAGGCACCGGTGAAACCTTCATTCTGTTCAGTAATCGGAAACATCGAGCCCGCATCAGCAACCAACTGCTCTTTAGGGCCACCCTTTTTACGTTGCAAGCCTTGCAGATCCTTAATCGACAACATTGCATCGTTCAGTATCGCCGGACTCTGCATACGCAGCGCAGTCGTACTGGTAATAGGTAACATACCCCGGGCATAAAGCTGTTTTTCGAAGCTATCCGCCGGAATAAAATAATAACCAAACTTACTGATCAGGCTGCTAATAACCGGCATCCGCAGGGGCAGCCCCCAGGTCACTTCCACTTTAAGGAGGTTGGCATCCTGAATATTGATGGCACTGCGGTTTCCCAAAGTGGTCGGCTGTTTATGCAGGGCGTCATTGGGTAGGTAGGTTTTACCCGCATCTTTATAGCCAAAGTCGATAAATGCTTCACGAGTAGGATTGAGAATACGAACCCGGCTATCCGTTGCTAAAGTCTGCGATACTTTTTGCAGCACATTAGCCCACTTGCCTTTCTCAGGGGCGTAGTAAGGCAATAATCCCCTGGCCAGGCCATTATAGATGGAGGAGGTTGAAGCGTTATTAAAGGCACCGGAACGGGCAGCCATGGTAACAGCATGATCCGCTGTGGTTTTGGCCTCGTAGATACGAGCCCATTCCACAGCCCCCATCAGCAGCAGAGAGATCACCGGTAAAGCGATCAAAGATTCAACAGCGGCGACACCTGACTGCCGGGTAAATCCTGGTTTTCCATTCAAGGCATTATCATCCGTGATAGCCGCCCGAGGCGGTGACCTTTTTTTCAACAGGTTACAGAATAATAAACGTATTGTGAATATAATAAATTCTGTCTTGTATCGATCCAAGAACCTTGTTAATTAATAGCTATTCATCAGTAATACAGACTTTAACACCGGCACCATTCTCAAAAGTTAATGAAGCCTTTCTCCAATGTTGGCCTTCCTGCTCCATCAAATATTGGAACCTGGCTATTACATCAGTACATTCAAAATCACTTGTTAGTTCAAAGTATTGAGCTGGATGATCTCCAATCTTAAAATAGCTTTCACAACGTACAATCGGCTTACCATTTTTTTTATACACTTCAACATCGAGCAACAATTCTGACCAATCCTGAGGTAGAGCAATTACAAACTCTTTTCGAAGTACTTCAAGCAACCTAGGCATCTCGAAAATAGGGTCACCCCTTTCAGCTTCAGTACTTTTCCCAGATATTGGTTTTGTATTATTAGCTTCAGAATACGCCTCTTTCTCAGCCTGATCGATTAACCCATTAATCCCTTGCTCAGTAACATATCCACCCTGCTTTAGCTTTGTATAAAAGCTATCCAGAAACGTGGTTAATGACTGATCGTTGAGCTTACCTAACCAGACATCATACTCAGCAAAATCCCATTGATGACCGTATTTTGCATAACCGATAAGCTGTCGACCCGGCGTCTGAAACAGTGGTACAAAAAGGTCATATTGAAATTTTCGCGGGATATCGATTAACGCTTCCGGATCAGTTATCTGATTCTCGAGTGATTCCACCAAGGGTAAAAATCTATGTAAACCAAACACGCCATGAGAACTCTCTACTTCCCCATCGACAAGTGAATACAGTTGGTAGTAATCATTAGGAAGGCCGATTATTTTTGCCTTTTTAATCAATTCTGAATTAGCATTGACTGGCTGAAATAACTGGAAGATTTCGGGGTATGATTCTCTGATAAGATCCAGAACATGTTCCATTGACTATTCCTCTCTATAACTCACATTATTCCAACTGCGGCGGATCTGATGTTTCAGATGAGGGAGCTTGCCCGGCAGGGTGTAAGCTTGCATCACGATAAGCGGTTTACCCGGTTCGCTGCCGATAAAGAACTGCACATCTACCGGTTGGTTGCCGACCTTTCCCTGAAAGGTCGCCTGCTTACCCACCAGGGTGCCGTAGACTTTATCGGATGCGATTACAACACCACTACGGGACTGGTAGTTGTTTTGGGCACTTTTCAATGCTTGCTGAAATACCCCATCCAGTTCGGCATCAGTGACATTGAACGGCATCACCGCCCAACTCATCGCGGCCGGGGGATAGTAGTTGTCATGAGATTCAGCAACAAAAACTGACCGGCCACGGTGCTGTTCCAACCGGGTGGGCCAGTTGGGTTGCGCTTCGGTCCAGATTGTCAGTTGTAACGCTTCTACCTGGTTGATTGCCATGGCCCGACTGTCTTCACCGGCCCGGGCGCTACCGGCGATGCCTAATAGCCAGATCAGTACAATCGCCAGCAGGGAATACCAACGCTTTAATGCGGTAAGCGAAGGCTTAAACTTCAGTCGGCTAAACAACCAACAGATCAGCCAGACAATCAGCACCGAGGCAAATAAACGGCCCAGTAACGGACCGACCAGATAGGGGGTGATATCCATATCCAATCCTGTTACATCAGTTGTGCACGAATAGAGTAATCAGCTGGCAGCTGTAAAGCGGTATTCCCCTTACTATCCGTGAGCGCTTTATCTGCACCATTTTCTAGTAACATCCTGACTTTATGGAGATCACCCGTTTTTATCGCCAGGTGTAAAAGAGGGTCGCCATCAGAATCTCTAAGATTCGCACTCATCCCATGGGTCAAAAGCCATTCGAGAGTATCCTGGCGGATACTTTCCAGATTAATATAGCTCCCATCTAACTGACTCGTCAGATCTTGATCGTGAGTATAAAACTGTTCCAATCCTTCAATATCGTTCTTTTTGAAAGCATTGCTAATTGTGTATTTCTCAAGAAATGTATCAGGCCCGATTTTTTGCCCCATAAACTCTATCGGTAATACAGGCTTTTCATTTGGATCAAGTACTGACGAATTTGCTCCACTGTTTAACAGTACGCTGATTACATAATTCTGTAATGTGCCAACTGCAACATAAAGTGCAGAGATTCCTGCTTCATTACGCTGATTAATATCTTTAGTAAGCCTCAATACATCCCGAATAATTGTAACGTCTTTTCCTTTCACTGCTGCCATTAACAGAGTCGTACCGCCCTGATATTCAATATCTGTCCGTGCGCCTCGAGAAATCGCTTCAAAGTAAAGATCTCTATCACCACTTAAAGCTGCCGCCAATAAGCTAGTAACACCTTCCGCTGTTGCAGTATTCACATCCATTCCAAGTTCAAGATAAAAGGCAATGCGCTCGGTATTACCCTTATCAATGTTGGCCAGAAAATCTTCCTCAGAGATACCTATCCCATATTCGTCAATATCAACTAAGATCTCGGGGCCATAAGAGAAAAGCCGACACTGCGCTGTAACACCGGCTCTCTTACGGTCTTTGTTACATTCAGAAAGTGCTACATTCTCAGCAATGGTATTGGACAGTTCCTGACCTGAAAAACCGCAAGCATCCTTGCTGTAGGAGTCCCGAGCATAATAAAACGATTTATAATCTGAGCGTTTCAGAAACACTTTAAAAACTTTGTGGCATCCTCTTCCCAGAATTTTAAACGCTTCCTCGGCTAATAGTTCATTCTCGATATCTGCTGTATCTGTTTTTTCCAATGGCTCAGGATCGTCAAAAAAGAGATCTCTTGATCCGGTTATCATCTGCCCTTCCAAGATAACCTGGCAAGGACCATCAAGGCCTTTCTTGGCTTTCGTTTTGACGCAACGTGATAATGCCTGCTCATTGACAACTCCCTGACCAGCGCCATCATCAGCATAGCGACAAGCCACATTACCCTGGTCATCAATGGCATAAGTAAACGCTTTATAACCTTTTTCAATATTCAGATACGCCCTAAGCTTACGGCGGCAACTGCTATCTACAAACTCATCCAGCTCCTCTAGTGTAGATTTAACCATCGCCTTGCTGACGATATGAGTAGGGGGGTCGTTAGCCTGGATACCGAGGGAGATTAGCGGCATAAACAAGCCAATAAGAAGCGTTTTTATATTCATAGAAATCCTTTTCTAAACTCGTTGTCCTAAGTTAGTAATACTGATGACTCATACCAATAAAAATACTGTCCAAACTTAGTTATAGGTTAACTATTCCTGCGATCTATCCTGTTCAAGTTTTTTCTGGCGCAGTGCCTGGTCTTCTTCCAGACGTTCTCTGAACTGCTTAACCAGTTGGTTGATTTCAAGCTCCTGAAGGTACTTCCCATTGCCAACTAAGGCAAAGGTGGAGTAGTGGATGGTGGCAGTCATCAGTGCTGATGCCACCCGGAGCGGGTCATTATCCAGTCCCGCTAAAGCACTGTTACCTTGCTCAATAACTTGACACAAAAGCTTGAAATGGTTCTCTGATGTCTCCTCTGAATCACCTCGGTAGAAAGGTTGATCCATTTCGAGCAGTTCGGCTTCATACTGAGATCTGACCGTTTGCGGGGCAATATAGGCCATATAGTTATCGTCGCCGGTGCTGGGGCAATAGAGATCCCACCCCTGCGCCGATAGCCAGGTGCGAAAGGCATCCAGTACGTCAGGCACCGTGATAGCTTGTTCGGTATCAAACTCCGGCAAACCAGCGGTTCTGGCCGTTTGCTGAGTGTAGAACAGCGCGTTATCTGCATCTTTCCAGTCAACATGGAGCAGGACACAGCGTTTATAGTCACGGTTGAGTTCGATATCACCCTGGGCCTGACTAAGGCAGTAGAGGTACTCAGACCATTGCAGTGGGCGTTCAACCTCATACTGCGGATCTTCAATCACCCCAACCAGAGCATTACGCATCCCGATACGCAGACTTTCAGGCAGAGGAGAGCAGATCAGATTGGTGATTTTGCTGTAAGGCTGCATATCTTCCGGCCAGGGCTGTTCGACTGGAATTTCAGCGGGTGCTTCAGGCAGTTGTGGCACAGAGGAATCCAAAGACGGCAGCGTTACAGGCTCGCCCCGGTATTTAGCCACTTCGCGCATCAGATCACCAGGATAGTATTCATAATCGATAAACTCGCTATCATCGATATTCAGGGCCGCGACCACTGCTGCGGCAGGAAAGCACCAGTAGCCGTCAAAATTGGAATCAGGGTCTTCATGGCAACCCCAATTCATATATGGGTGGTAGCCTTTTTTGATCCTCTCTTCCCAGTTCTCCAGAAAGTCTTTAATCAGTGCTGGGCGTTGCTCCGGCTCAGCATCGAATACCTTATAGAGATGCTTAAACATCCGGGGATCTTCAATATGTTCTGCCAAATCTCGCTCTGGCTGGTAACGCTGTAACAAACGATCCACAAAACGATCAACACCGGCAGGTGTTCCTTCGGCAAATTGCCTTCGGTCCTGATCAGTTAAACCGTTTACGATGGAATAGAGCAGAAACAGGCTGACTTTTTGTTGGTCGTTTAAGTCTATTTTATCCCCACCCGTTAATTCAAAGTAATCGAGTTCCTGCTTCATCAAAAGCTGACGCTGTAAAGTTTTATTACAAATCTCTTTACCTTCTGTAGAAGGATGTCCAAGCAGATATGTATAAAGCAAAATATCAAGTGTACTAGTTACGCTAGACTGATATGAAAATAATCTAAGCTCTTCCCGATTATCGCATCTTGAAATTCTTTGCCTGATGAACGTTTCATCACACTTTTTTTCAGCATTCTTTGTGCAAAAATTAAAGTCTTCTAGGAAACGATGGTTAAAATCCGCCGTGATAAAAGAGTGTAATCGCATAATTAATCCAACAATCAAAACTGATACTCACTACCAACAGGAGCTCTTACCACTTCTGTTGTAGAACCATTTTTATCGGTAACTTACATTATTCCAGCTACGACGAATCTGATGCTTCAGATGAGGGAGCTTGTCCGGCAGGGTGTAAGCTTGCATCACGATCAGCGGTTTGCCCGGTTCGCTGCCGATAAAGAACCGCACATCTACCGGTTGGTTGCCGACCTTTCCCTGAAAGGTCGCCTGCCTACCCGCCAGGGTGCCGTAGACTTTATCGGATGCGGTTGCAACACCACTACGGGACTGGTAGTTGTTTTGGGCACTTTTCAATGCTTGCTGAAATACCCCATCCAGTTCGGCATCAGTGACATTGAACGGCATCACCGCCCAACTCATTGCTGCTGGGGGGTAGTAGTTGTCAGGAGATTCAGCAACAAAAACTGACCGGCCACGGTGCTGTTCCAGCCGGGTGGGCCAGTTGGGCTGCGCTTCGGTCCAGATTGTCAGTTGTAACGCTTCTACCTGGTTGATTGCCATGGCCCGACTGTCTTCACCGGCCCTGGCGCTACCGGCGATGCCTAATAGCCAGATCAGTACAACCGCCAGCAGGGAGTACCAGCGCTTTAGGGCCACGATTGAAGGCTTAAACTTCAGTCGGCTAAACAACCAGCAAATCAGCCAGACGATCAGCACCGAGGCAAATAAACGGCCCAGCAGATGGCCGATCAGGTAGGGGGTGATATCCATATCGATTTTCTATTCCTTTTAGTCACAAGCTAACTATTCACGGCTCAGTTCAATGCCCAACCGTTCTATCTCTGCTGCGACCTGTGAGGCTTGCGAGGCGGGTGTAATAAAGGCCATATAACTATCACTCCCGGTGTTCGGTTTGTGCAAACACCACCCCTGCCCGGCTAACCACGCTTCAAATGCATTAAACACCATCATCACCGTTTCAGCGGCATCACAATCAAATTCGGGTAAACCTGATGTGCGAGCGGTTTGCTGGGCAAAGAAGTAGGCACTTTCAGCATCTTTCCAATCGATGTGCAGTAGTACACAACGCTTATCGCTGTGATTAAGATCCAAAACGCCCTGAGCCTCGCTCAGACAGCACAGATAGTCATATGCGTCTAAAGGCCGCTCAAGTTCATATTCACCACCCTCAATCACTTCAACCAGAGCATTACGCATCCCGATACGCAGACTTTCAGGCAGAGGTGAGCAGATCAGATTGGTGATTTTGCTGTAAGGCAGCATATCTTCCGGCCAGGGCTGTTCCACCGGTACCTGAGTTGGAGCCTCGGGCAACAGTGACACAGAGGAATCCAAAGACGGCTGGGTTACAGGCTCGCCCCGGTATTTAGCCACTTCGCGCATCAGATCACCAGGATAGTATTCATAATCGATAAACTCGCTATCATCGATATTCAGGGCCGCGACCACCGCCGCGGCAGGAAAGCACCAGAAACCGGCAAAATTTGATTTGGGGTCTTCATGACGGCCCCATTTCATATAGGGGTGGTAGCCTTTTTTGATCCGCGCTTCCCAGTTCTCCAGAAAGTCTTTAATCAGTGCTGGGCGTTGCTCCGGCTCAGCATCGAATACCTTATAGAGATGCTTAAACATCCGGGAATCTTCGATATGTTCTGCCAACTCTCGCTCAGGCTGGTAGCGTTGCAATAACCGATCGACAAAGCGATCCACACCGGCAGGGGTGCCTTCAGCGAACTGCCTGCGATCCCGATCAGTTAAACCGTTTACGATGGAATAGAGCAGAAACAGGCTGACTTTTTGTTGGTCGTTCAGGTCAATCTCTTTACCTATTCCGAGGTGAAACTCTTTGAGCTCCTGCTGCATAAGAAGCTGTCGCTGCAGAACTAGATTACATATCTCTTTTCCTTCTACAATTGGATGACCAAGCAGATATTTATAAAGCAATATTTTTAATGTACTAGATACTCCCATATAGTATGAAAAGAGCCTTAGTTCTTGACGATTATCACAACGTATTATTGTTTTGTTAATCTCATCTTCATCAAAATCTTCTGCCGACGTTTCTTTCAAAAAGCTTACATTTTTCGTAAACTTTTCTGAAAAGTCCGATGTTACAAATGAATGAACTCTCATATAAACCAACCTATAAATTGAACTTATACTCATTACCAACTGGTGCTCTGATTACTTCTGATGTAGAGCCATCTTTATCTGTAATCTCATAGAATTGGGTTTTACCTGCTTTATTTGTGCCTGCATATAGGCGAACAACACTTCCATTATTTTTCTCTAGCCCACGCATAACTTCAGCAATTTCATCATCGTCCAACCCCGCTTCCCCCAGCCTTTTCGGATTCAGCCAGTCCTTGCTCATCTGCCGTCCCGTTTTGGTTTTACATAGCCTGCCGGGGGTACAGCTCTCTTTTACTGCAGAGCCTTTGGATTCCACAATATAGATAGTCCCCCCCTTTACTCGGTAGATACTATCTACCCCTTTAGAGCCCTTGTAGATATTATGTTCATGGACTAAACCACCTACAAATTTCCCGTACTCATCTTTGAAGGTTTCTTCACTTTCCAGTTTGCGCCAATTGACATTGTTCTCCCCCATGGCAACCAACCTCAGATCCTCTTCCAGAATCCGGTTTACCTTAGCCTCAGCAACCATACCCGTAACCGTGGTTACATTAAATACGTCCAACCGCACATCTTGTACACTGTCTATCCGGCCAGGCAGCGCACAAGCAGCAGAAGCATTATGCACCCATATCCCGCCGTTACCGACAAAATAACTGGGGGTTTCTGCAACACTGAAGTTATAGACCTGTAACGGTTGATCGATACGATCAACAAAAGCGATTCGCTGGTCACCATAGGCCGAGGCCAGCACATCATCCTGCTGTAACTGATGAACCTCAACCCAGCCTTTACCCTGCACCCAGACCGGATGTTCGGCAGTAATCAGTATGCTATCGGCTTCGGTCACCAACCGGTAGTGGTGGTCGGCTATCCGACCAAACACCTGAGTTACTTTACGCGGGTGATCACTGAAGGTGGTATCCGAGCGGGAGGCAACCAACTGGCCTTTGGCTATCTGTTCGATCCGGGTTTTACCCTTAGCCCCCCAGATCTCGGTACCGGCACCAAAACTGGCACAGCCCAATTCCACTTTGGTTTTCTTAACGGCTACTGCAATGTCAGAGTATTTGGTCAGTTTGGTCGCCAACTTGAGCATAAAGACCGGGTTGATGTATTCCCCGATAATCTTGCCTTTATCGTAGGGGCCACATTGGGCTACTTTTTGAAAGTCGTTATACAGATCTTCAAAGATCAGTTTAGCGGTGCCTTCCGGGTCATTAATAAAGGCTTTGCCCAGTTCATAAAGTCCTTTCGCAGTTTCAGCAGGGCTGGTAACCATGGTATAGATATCGGAAATCTGCGTGACGATGCCATCCCAGAAACCTCGCACAAAGTTATAGGCATCTTTTGATAACTTAACCAGATCGTTCCACATCTTTTCAAAGTAACCAGCATCATCATCAACCTCTGGCTCTTCTTCTACTGGTTCTTCGCAGTCAGGGCCTTTGTCCTCCTCCTTCTCTTCCTCCTCACTGCCCGGCTTTGTACCTTCAGGGTCAAGGTCGGTCTGGCCGTCATCATCACCATCACCACCGGCGGTGGAGGGCGGGGGGATATCTTGCAACCCTAGTTTTTCATGTAAGCCTTGGTAGCCATCACCCGGCGAGGAATCACCAAACATTGAACCGGCATCGGTAATCAGTCGCTCTTTGGGGCCTCCCTGCTTTCGGTCCAGCCCTTGCAGGTCGTTTACCCTAACCATGGCATTGTTACGAATCGCCGGGCTCTGCATGCGCAGGGCGGTGGTACTGGTGATTGGCATCATGCCGCGGCTATAGAGATCAACTTCTTTCGGTGTTTTTGCCACAAAATGCTCGCCGAACTGGGCGATCAGAGTACCGATAACCGGCATCCGCAGGGGCAGCCCCCAAGTCACCTCCACTTTAAGGAGGTTGGCATCCTGGATATTGATACCGCTGCGGTTGCCCAGGGTCGTCGGCAATTTATGCAGGGCATCGTTGGGCAGGTAAACTTTGCCGCCTTCCTGATAGCCAAAGTCAGTAAAAGCTTCACGGGTGGGATTAAGAATGCGTACCTGGGTATCCGTCGCTAAGCTGACAACGACTTTATTCAGGGCATTTTTCCACTGTCCTTTTGCCGGGGCGTAATAGGGCAATACACCTTTGGCAAAACCCTGTTGGATAGATTCAACCGTGGCGTTATTAAACGAACCACTGCGGGCCGCCATAGTGACCGCATGATCAACGGTGGTTTTGGCTTCGTAGATACGGGCCCATTCTACTGCGCCCATCAGTAGCAGGGTGATCACCGGTAAAGCGATCAAAGATTCAACAGCGGCGACACCGAGTTGGCGAACCCGGCCTTTAATACGATTTAAACCTTCCATGGTTTCCTATCTGTTCCTGCTTCAGGTTCGTTGTTTCATTCCATTTTGGCTTCTGACATACCGAAGATTGAGCGATCCAGTTCGACGCCGGCTTCCCTCAGTTCGGTATAGAAACGTGGTGCGATACCCATACTGCGGTAATCGCCCTGAATATAGCCCTCTTCTGATATACCGGTCTGACGAAACTCAAACAGCTTCTGCATCAGTACAACATCTTCTTCAATACCATCAATTTCAACGATGGAGGTGACCCGGCGGCGACCATCGGCAAAGCGACTTTGGTGCACGACTATATCTACCGCTGAGGCGATCTGTTCACGTATTACTTTCACCGGCACATCCATCGCCTGCAGTACCATTACTTCCAGACGGGATAGCAGATCTCTGGGGGTGTTTGCATGAGCCGTGGTAAGTGAGCCATCGTGACCGGTGTTCATGGCCTGCAACATATCCAGCGCTTCGCCACCGCGACACTCACCCACGACAATACGATCAGGCCGCATCCGTAAAGCATTTCGTACCAGGTCTCGGATGGTGATCTCGCCTTTCTGCTCGATATTGGCAGGCCTGCTTTCCAATGAGATAACATGGTCCTGCCCTAACTGCAGTTCGGCGGCATCTTCAATGGTGACGATACGATCGCTGGCTGGA
This sequence comes from Amphritea balenae, assembly GCF_003858655.1. Lineage (GTDB taxonomy): Bacteria > Pseudomonadota > Gammaproteobacteria > Pseudomonadales > Balneatricaceae > Amphritea > Amphritea balenae. Next base: position 150,054 of record NZ_RQXV01000007.1, on the reverse strand, counting down.
ATGCAATCGGACAGGGCATTAAGGAAAGTGGTTTTACCGGAACCGGTACCACCGCAAACGATGATATTTTTGCGATGCTTTACGCAGATTTCGAGAAACTTAGCCATCTCCGGGCTCAGGGAATTGAATTCCACCAGCCGCTGTAGATTAAAACGTTCTTTGGAAAACTTACGAATGGTGACTACCGGACCGATTAACGATAAGGGCGCTATGATGGCATTAACCCTTGAACCGTCCGGCAGACGGGCATCAACCATCGGCGAGCCTTCGTCTATCCGTCGCCCAAGTGGTGTAACAATTCTTTCTATGACACTGTGTAACGAGGCATCACTGGTAAACCGGGTAGTGGAACGGCTTAACCGACCACTGCGTTCCAAGTAGATCTGATCAGGTCCATTGACCATAATCTCGGTAACGCTATCGTCGGCTAGCAGCGGTTCAAGCGGCCCCAGCCCGATCGATTCGGCAACGGTTTCCTGTAATAACTTTTCGGTATCACAATCGGCAGGCAGCCGGATATCCCCGGAACGAATAATCTGTGAAGCGGTACTGGACGCCTCCTCCCTTAACTGTGTATCGCTGTATCCATCGATCAGTGTGCGCTTAAACAGATCCATTTTTTCAAGAGTCTGCTGTTGCAGCGTTTTTTTCAGTGCGGTCCAGCGTTCCGCTTCGGCCTGATCAGCACGGCTCAAACCGGGCTTATGCTGTTTATCTATTTGGGTTGTCAGCACAGGTACGGCTGCTTCATCAGCCGATTCGGGCTTAGCCGGAGCCAAAACAGGCTGCGCTAATGATTCGGATAACATACCGCCCTGCACAATTTTAAGTGCGGCTTCACCGAGCCGCAGTACTGAATTTACCGAAGGATTAATAACCCGGGTCTGCTTCTCACCATCAACCCATAACTCATTGCCGTTCATAGCAGTAATCACTACATCGCTGGGCTGTACCTCAATGGTTGCATGGAGCTTACCGACACTGCGATCTTTTACCCTAAGGTCGGCGAACAGTGAACGCCCCAGAGTGTGCTTACCAAAATCCAGCTCTCTGATAACCGGTTTACGCCCCGCTTCACTTAACTCTATCTGTAACATCATTTAGTCCATTAAATGAAATTTGACTTTATCTTCACCTTCGGCAAAGAGGGTCTGATACCTTTCCTGGCTACGGCTTACCGCTTCACTCTCTGCGGTGATCAGGGTTGGCGTAACCAGTACTACCAACTCGGTTTCGTTATTACGGAATTCACGGGATTTAAACAGCTCCCCCAGAATTGGCAAATCACCCAACCCGGGCACTTTATCAACAATTTTGGAGTCTTCCTGGCTGAACAAACCAGCTATTACCATGGTTTGACCATCGTAAACATTCATTTGAGTTTCAGTGGTACGCTTTAACAGGCCAGGAATACCCAGTACTGCTACCGACTGATCAATAGAGCTGACTTCGACTTTAACCTGCGACTGAATATAGCCCTGATCGTCCACCTTGGGTGATATTTCCAGATTGATACCGTACTCGCGGAACTCGACGGTGACCTCACCATCATCTGAGTAGGGAATTGGAAACTCACCACCGGCCAGAAATTTGGCCTGGCCACCACTGATACAAGACAGGGTCGGCTCGGCAAGCAGACGGGCATCACCGTTGTTATCCAGCAGATTTATCACTGAATCAATTGAGCTTGAGATACCTAAAAAACTATGACGACCCGCTTGCAGCGGCATCCCCTCCAGATCTAACCGTAAGTTAGCACCCGGCGGCAGACCATTGCCCCGGTAAAAGCTGTTTACCTGATAATCTTCAAGAAAAGAGAACACGGGTCCGTTCATCAGATCGGCCCAGTTAACACCAATGTTTTTCAGAGCGTTACGATTAATCTCTACAAAGCGAGCATGTAACAGCACGGTTTTCTTATGTTCAAACTCAGGCGCTCTGACCAGAGAAAACACATTAGGGAACTGTTCGGCGATCTGTTCCGCCCGCTGCAGATCGCGTTCACGGGTGACTTCACCGTCCAGAATATAAGTGTTGCGTACTTTAGAAATTTCCACCCCCGGCATACCCAGGGTCAGACGTTTCAGCTCAGGCAGGGTTGGCCCGGAAACATGACCATCAACCTGTATCAGGTGCAGTTCAGGTTCACCTTTGCGCTTCCATATGCGCAGATCTGTTACCCCTTCCTGTTTAGCGATCAGCAACACTTCGGAGCTATCTTTAAGCAGCTTAACCTGAGCAACATCGCCATTACCCACAGCCACCCGCTTTACCTTTGGGGCTTTCAATACCAGGGTCTGCCCTGCTGAGATAAAGTGTATCTGATGCTTATTCGACAATTGCACCTGCGCCATTGCCAAAGAGGTACAACTCAAGCCGACAACTGCCAAAATACACGCGATCCATGCGCTAAATTTGTTCAACTTACTTTCCTCCAATAATAATTTCGACCCATGGCCCGCGGGCAACAGCGGTTCCGAGAAGATCCTGCTTTTTTATTTGTCCGGCAAAGGCTACGCCCTTCTCTTCCACGCCGCGCAGTACAAATGAGATATCACCCACTTTCTTAGCATGAGTCACTTTGGCAGCATTCTCAGGCGTTAACTCAAGCGTAACGGTGTTGTACTGAATCACTTCACCGGTGGGATTTTCGGAGGTTTCAACTCCCGTAGCGATAACCCGTACATCAGACAGTAGTGGCACCGTCGCAAGCGTGTCCCGCTTTTTAGTAGTCAACAACATATCTACCCGGTCATTAGGCGAGAGCATTCCCGCAGCCGATGCCAGCTTATCCACACTGATGGTCACAGCGCGGGTGCCGCTATCGATCAGCGCAGCAAACTTGCCTCCTTTACGTTGCGAGACATGGGCCTGCAATACTGTTTCACCGGACTTCACTCCGTAGGACAAGGCATAACCTTTGATCAGTTCAAAGTCATCAGCACTGATGGCATCGGAGTGAACAAAGCCTGAGGGCACTTTACGCAAAGCCACGGTATCACTGCTAACCACATCGCCGGGGCGCAGGTCAAACTTAGCCACCACCACATTAACCGGGGTATATTGACGATCCAGTTCTGCTTCTTTGCTAGCAACCGAGTTTTCTATGTACTGGTACGTTAAATAGACTGCTACAGCACCTGATATTAATGCTCCACAGAGCATAGCTATGGTTAACAGACGTCCCTTCATCAGTGTTTACTTCCATGTTCAGATTTCAGTTAATAGGGGATAGACAATACATCCGAGTAATTGTCGTGATGGGTCTCCAGATTGTCAGTAATCTGGGGTAAGAGGAGAAAAAATATACCAGCAAAGACACTGGCGATAATCAGATATTCAAGCAGCGTACTACCACGCATCGATGACCGTTTACCTGGCATGACGTCCCTCCCTGGTGACCAACATTAATGAGCCTGGATAACCGTCACGGGCTTGAATAAACACCCGCAACCGACCCTGGCTACGGCGAAATAACAGTTGTTGTGGCTGGTTTTGCAATAACTCCCAACCTCGTTCGGTAAACATTGAGATTGCGATATCCCGACTGCCTTCTACACCCGCATGAGTTGCCAACACTTCAAGGTCGAAATGCTCGCCATTTTCATTATTGTGCTGCTGCATTACCCGCATCACGCCGGGAGGATACTCAGGTGTTGTCGGCTCAGCTTCGTGACGGCTTTTACCGGGTAGCTCTGATACCGACAAAATACCTTCCACGCCGAGTAGATCTGGCTTTAACTGTACCGTATAGAACCAGTTATCATCACCGCTGCCCTGAAAGTGCCAGCCATCAAGGCTGTAGGAAACAGACTTATCGCCCAGCTGCGCCAGCATCTGATCGAATAGCTGTTGTGTTGCCTTTAACTGACCCTTAATATGAAAACCACGCATACTCATCTCAACACCGTTGTATTCCATACTACGGGCAATCCAGTAACCCTCAACGCCTTCCGGCAGTTCGGGCTCGGGGAGCTGTGCACTGGTGTTGCAGCTAAGCGCTAGTGTTAAAGCAAAAACTACGTTCTGTATAAGTTGCCTCATTTCTGGATATACTCTGACAGTACTTTGCTCGAGTTCGCAACAAAGTCGGTTTTACTGCCATGCTTACCTTCTTGAAAAGGGAAGTACTGGCCAAAAGTTTCGGTGCCCGGCACTACAACCACTTTTACCAGTTTTTCGGCTACCAATCCTTCGGTGGTTTTTTTGTAGTCCGCCTCATCACTGGCGATCCAGTTATCGGTGAGAATGCCGCCGCTGGCATTCAGGCTAAGCTGACGAACCTGCTCATAGTTATTGGGATTAAAAAAACCAGCCAGGGTGGATGGTTTGGATTGTTTGGGGTTACGCACCCGGTCACTGATCGGCATAGAAACAGAGTAAGTACTTAGATACGCCGGACTCAAGTCAAGGTCCAAGCCAAATAACGTGCCTTTATAGGCCATCGTTCTTACGGCAGCATTATGTTTGATCGGTGTGCGTTGCTTCTTTACCACATTTACACGAACAGTACTGCCATCGGATACCATCAGAGTGCGGGTTTTATGGTCTCGCCAGAGAGGGTCTTCGGTAACGCCACTCGTTTCAATATTGTCATAATTGATGATCGGGGCTTTACGGTGGCCCATAAACCGGTCGGTACTCTCCAGCTCAAGCTCGATAGCACTCTTTTCCCGGCCTCCTGGCCATATTACATTTTCCCAGACCACATACCGCGTGGCTTCCACAGTCTTATGGCGCATATCGGCATATTTGCCCAGAATAGAGATTCCGAAAAACAGGGGTATTGCAGCCAGGCTACCAATAATCAACTCAATTGATGCGGAACCCTTTTGTCGGGAACGAAAGCGCTTTAGTCCACGCGTTGCCATGACCTGTCCTCAGGCACGGCAATTTGCTCTTTTTTTATACACTGATGGCTAATATCTGTCGCCTCAGTATAAAAAGCATCCTTGCCTTGTCTTACCGTTCGTCCGAATAGAGCAACTGTCCAGCCATAGAACAGCGCGTTACAGACTTCAACTGTTTGCACACCAGCCATCGATTTTTTAACCCAGCTACATTCAAAACCAGCAAAGCGCTTTAGCTTTCCACCATCCTCAGGGTACACATAAGGCAGGCTACTTTTCCGATGTACTGAATGACCTCTCACCGAAGCGATGTTTTCATGTGCTTTATAGGTATAAACCCGATCCTCAGTTTCCCAACTTTGTTTTCGGTAGGGCTTATAAAATGGGTTTTCAGTGAACATCGAGGGAATATCAACAATCTCCCCCACCCGTTCAGTTAACAACGTTTCCTGTGTTGCATAGACAGTTTGCTTACCCTTTATATTTGGTATCTTACCTAGGCTCCGACTCATAAAATTTGGGTACTTAATCACATACGCTGCAATTTCATCCAGATCACAGTTAAGCGGTTGTTGATCAGCAGCCTGCACAGTAGCGACCACACTAAACAACAGCGCTGAACCGACAAAACTCTGTTTTATACTCCAGGCCATGGTTCCACCAGTTTTACATTCCAAAAGGGGTTAAACAGGTTGGCATACTCTTCTTTATGCCCACTAAAGCCTTGCACCGGTTTTTTGAAGAACACCCGCGCCCGACCAAAGCCCGAAATCGAGCTACCTTTATTAGTGATAGCCATTCGGGTATTCGGGGTACTCTGACTATCTTTTTTGGTCGTCAGCGTCACCATATCCATATACAGGGGATAATCATCGCTACTGAGCCAGGCCTTGCCATTCACCTGAGTGTAGCCATGGATACCTCGATAGTTATCATCAAACTCCCCGGTACTGGCATTACCTTTACCGATGGTGCTCCATTTCCAGCCTTTAATACTCCAACGGCCATAACGCATCTTATCGTTGGCCTTCCAGCTAGACAGAGAACTGCCCATAGAATGGCTTGTTGAAGCGGTTTTACGCAATTTAAATACTGCAAAGAAACGCTTTGACCAGCTTCGGTTATTAAACCAGCGCTGTGAGCCGGCATAACTCATTTGTACTAGTTGACGCATCTTGCCACTATCATTACCAGGGCTCATCACCTGTACGGCACCGATAAGACCCGCCTTTTGCGCCAGAATTGAGGCATCAACCAGGCCACGAAAGTCTTTTCCCGTCCCCTTAATAGAACCACTATCATTCACTTTTAACAGTGGATCATAGGTTTTTACCACTGCTGACATCACCTTATTCACCCGGCTCGGTGCCAAGTCTGCCATAGCTGCAAGCTGAGAATAATGAATAAGCCGATTCAGCTCATCAATGGTCGGGACTAAATACTCTGCCTCTAATTCTGCGAAATCACGAAGATAACCCGACATCTGTTTTAACAGATTAGTTACGTAAGACAGATAAGGAATAAAGCGACCGATACGGTTTATCTGATCAGCCGTGTCAGCCACATAGCGAATCCAACTAACATAAGTCACCATATGACCCACCGCGACATGGTTAGCCACCATGGCACGATTGGTATAGGCCATATAGTTAAGGTTGCGGGATACCCAAACCCCGGCACTGTAGGCTGCTGCATCAGACGCATTGGTGGCAATGCTTTTGTCCGTCGCCTTTTGAGTGGTATTGAACATAACCACCATCAACACAGCACCGGTTGCCAGCATAAACAACACCAACGGTAAGACCTGCCCTTTTGCCCGACTTAACATCAGTCTGATCTATTCAGCGAATACCCAATCTCTGCTTAGTTTTGTGAATTGTAATTAGAGAGGTTGTCGGCCTGATTGGCACGAGTAGTCGCAGTGTTAGCATTAGTTTGCGATGCAGTGATTTCAGTACCACCATCCTGACCAGACATCTCTTTGGCCATGGCTGCGGTTTGATTACCGATAACATCGCCAAAGGATGCAAACACACCGATAGCAGCAACCGCGATTAGTGCAGTAATAATGATATATTCTGACATGCCCTGGCCTAATTGTTTTTTGCCAAAGCACTTATGTGAACAGATAGATTTATCCATTGAAACTCTCCTTGTTTTACTGATCAGTGCCGTCGGCACTCCAATCCCTTGGGCGTTTAAAATAACATAACAAAAAACTAATACAAGCGTATAAAATCAGCTTTTTTTAACTTTAATCTGAATCAAATCACTAACTGTTTCCCTCATCAGTTGTGACTTATTGCTTGTTTGTAACCCTTCAGCACCATAAATAAGAACCTCTCCTCCGTTTTCATCCAGTATCAGCACTCTGCCTTTTGTCGTTTCAGTGATCGCCGCCAACGAAGTGGGCTCAAGAAAAAAATCATTTAACTGTACCGTCTGAAAATTAAACAGCTTTTGAGATGCCCCGTTAGCTACTGTTAAATAACCAAATTGTCGTAGCATGAACTGTTCAATAGTAAAATGCTGGTATTGAAACTTTGCTGAACTATTCTCTGTTCGTTTGACCGTTATACGGGATTCCTGCCAGCTTCCAGAGCTAATAATTAATACACAAAAAAACACTAAACCCGGCCATATTACGGACGGTTTTTCTGATGTTTCAGCATATGGATAACGTTTTATCGACAAAGCGCCCAACAGGGTGCTAAAAATTAACACCATCGAAGCGATGCCAATAATATATTGGTTGTTAATAAAAAAGCTGTGTTCGCTGGCAGGAAGACGGCTCGTTAAGATCGACTGGTAACCTTCTTCTAGCTGACGAATCACCCGCCCTTTATTATCGATTACCGCTGAAGGACCACCATTGACAGCCCTCAATATCGGCACCCCTGACTCAGCCGCTCGAATCTGATCCATTTCTAGATGCAGCTGTGGTAATAAACTGCCGGTAAGACTGTAGTCATTGGCCGTCACTACTAGAAGATCAGCATGCTTCAGGTCTGGCCTAAGCGCTTGTGTACGAAATGAATCAGAGCACACTACCGACACCAGGTTTAAGCCTTGCCACACCATACTTTGAGCACTCAGGCCTTCCCAAATACGCGGCTCTGCCAGCGGAATTGGTGATTTTTTATCAATTTCAGCAATCACCTCTAGATTGTTTGTAAGCAATAAGTTCGAACTATTGAGGAAACCATCATCCCGATACCGATATTGATGAATCAACCAGTCAGAAGAGCCACTACCAGCCAATAGTTTTTTCAGTGTGGGTGTAAATTCTGAAATATAAAGAGGTAACGCCGACTCCGGGAGCACGACCAGATCAGGATTCGTTTTTTTACTCTGCTCCAGTAACTGTTTTAATACCTGATAACGATATTCCAGGCGACCTGGCAATCCGGGAAAGCTTAGCAATTCATCACTGAATGACGTTTGTATCAGTGATATCTTCCTATTCGTAAAGTCCACACTATCCGCTTGCTGCCAAAAACAGTAGACAAGCATCAAAGCACAGAAGACTACCGGCAAAAATCGCCAGGTCAGTAGTGGGATAAACCAGTAAAAAGCAGCCTGCCATTCCGCGCCCAGGTAAGGTAGCAACAGATCCATCAAGGGACTATTTACCCAAAACACATTATGACTGAACGGAAATCCTGCCCAGCCACACAAAAACTCTGTCATCGCTACAACCACGGCAGCCAAAAACATGCCCGGCATACCGTGTCGGGATAATAATGAAGTGGCTGTACAAATAGCCATAAAGACGACAGCTATAATTAATACTGCAAAAATAAAAAGCCATAATGACATCGCATGAGCGCCCCAAAACGCATGCGATGCCATTGCAGCCCCCGTTATCAGACCTGCCGTAGCCGCTGTTTTTGGAGAACAGCTAGTACATAAGGCTGACAAAGAATAAAGCCCAATCACCGCAGCTGGCCAGAACGAAAAGGGAGGCAAAGCACTGACGAAACTGATCAGTGCAACCGGCAGCAACAATATAGGATTTTTACCAACCCAGCGTTTGCAGATCATGCAGAGTCTTTTCTAGAGCGGGTTCACGCTGATCCGGCGGCGTCACTTTTAGGTACTGATCAAGATACTGTGTGCCTTTACCAAGACTCAACAGCGACAGATTAAACAGCGCTTTACGATGCCGCGGCTCTTTACGCACAACCTGCTCAAAAGCGTATTCCGCCTCCTTTAACTTATCCAAACGGTAGGCAGAAACACCCAAGCGGAACCAGGTATCACTGTCGGTAGCTGATGCTTCAATCAACTGCCGATACTGACGATAACTATCAGCCCAGTTTTTATCCTGATAAGCGATTGCAGCAGTGTGTAACAAGGCATCGTTATTTGGTAATTCCGCGCTATTTTCTGAACCGGGTTCAACCTTACCGTTGGTAGCGCAGCCGGTTAATGCCAGTATTAAGAAAACATAAATCCATTTACTCATTTGCAAACCCATTCAGATCGAAACATTCTCCCTCTTTAAGCTGAAGCTCCTTGATAGTTCCTGGCATGAGCTCCAGCGTAAAACGAGTCTTGTGTGGCGCCAGCACCCAGCGCCACGGAGGAATGTTTTCCCGTTGACGAAGGATACTTCCTTTAGCACTGAGAAAAACAATATCCAATGACTGCTTCATAAACCAGGTATGCACTGATCCACCAGGGATAAATAACAGCCCCTGCCCCCGCTTAAGAGGACGGGTTATCGCTCCACCTAATCGTTCGCTAAAGCTGGTCAGCACTTTTATCTGAACCCCTCTACTTATAACGACTGTCATATCAGAGCATTTTTCCTAACAAGCCTGACTCCATAAACTGCACAACAATAGGCACAGCGATGATCATAAACGTCAACGGAAAGAGCAGACCGACCAAAGGCAGTAACATCTTAACCGGCGCCTCATTCGCCAGCTTTTCAGCACGCAGAAAACGCTCTTTGCGCCTTTGCCGGGCCTGATCCTGCAGCACGCCAGTCACACCACCACCACTCTCTTCCGCTTGAATAATTGAAGCAACGAAGTTCGTAACTGACGAAAGATCGATTCTGGTGGCAAACCGCTCCAGTGCATCTTTCCTCTCGATACCTGTTCGTACCTCTCGCTGATATCGCAATAATTCATCTTTCAGCGGCCCACTCACCATCTTTTCAATGCCCTGCTGTACTGCACCGGTAAAAGGCAAGCCTGCACGCATGCTTAATACGACCAGATCGAGAAAAAACGGAAAGTGCTTTTCAATTGATAATTGACGCTGTTTGGTGAAGTCTCTGACCCGAATATCTGGAAAAACATAACCTAAAACAGCTAAGGACAGTAATATTAGAATGATCCTAAGAATATCAGTTGTTCCGGATAACCAGATGACCAGACCAGCCAGCAAAGCAGTCACAATCGCAGAAAGACGCTTTAGGACAAAAAACTCAGCCGGCGTAATTATGTATCCCAGGCCCGATATCTGAAGCTTCTTTTTTATCCGGTCACTTTTTTCTGGCGCCATATTTTCTTCAGCCGATGCTGAATACATTCGTAGTAACGGCCGCACCATTTTAATAAAGCTGCCACTGCTATCCTGCCAACTTTCATTATTTATTTGGGTATTTTCAGAAGTGCTGATGGCCCATGGAATAGCCACCAAAAGCAGCACAGCGCCCCCGGCAAAGAACAACACGATAATAAGAAGATAATTATCAAACATCGATATTCACTATTTTGTAGATCAGCCATATCGCCAGTGCCATCATACAGCTCATTACGCCCAAGACAGCCCAGCCCCACACTTCAGTAAACAACACAGACATTTTTTCAGGTTCAAGAGAAAACAGCACAGCACCTACGCCCACCGGCAATAAACTAATCACCCAACCTTGCATTCGACCCATCGCTGTAAGGGCTTTTATCTTGCCTTCCACCTGTGCTTTTTCACGCAATGTATCAGCAAGACTATCAAGCGTATCAGCCAGGTTCCCCCCCACACCTCTGGCAATAACAATAGCGGTTGTTAACAGATCCAGCTCAGGGCAATTCAAGCGTTTGCCCATATCCCTGAGTGAATCTTCGAGATCCCGGCCAACCCGATTTTCTGCGACGATCAGGCCAAACTCCTGACTCAACGGTGCAGGTTGTCGCTGGGCCAGCATTTCAATACCTTTATTAAGACTCCCCCCTGCGCGCATAGCCGCAGCCAGTGATGCCAGTGCATCCGGCAACTGATATACAAACTTGTTCAGACGTTGTTTTCGATAGATAAACTGATAAACCCAGGGTGCAGACAACCCCATCAGAATACCCAATACGGCTCCCACAGGGCCCAGAAAAATAAAACCGATAAGGCTCAGAAAACAGGTTAACAATAGTGACGATAAGAGTAGAAACCGGGGCGAGGCGCTGATAAAGCTCAGACGTAGCTTATGCTCTACGTTATTAATTACCCGAGATTCATATAAGCCAAATAAGCTATATGAGTATTTACCGATAAGATAGAAAAAAGTCAGCCCCAGAACAAAGGCCGCAAAAATCAGAACGATCAGACGTATATCCACTATGATCACTCCCTGATCATTTTATTTCTGGTGCTCAATCGAGCTCAGACAATTCCTTTACCGAGATGATTATAAAAGAAAAGAGATTACATTCAACAACAAGATCAACCTGCGACAATCTGCCACACCAGTTCAGCAAAGCTCTTGGTTATAATTCTACTTTCTGCGAAGCTAGCCACATGAATTCGATAAGTAATACACGACACCAGTTACTCCAGCTCAGTTATATACGCACTATCACCATTTTTGGTCAGTGTGCGCTGTTGCTGTACCTGTTTTTTATACTTCAGGTGGATCTGAATTTCTGGTTCAGTGCCTTTGCTTTGCTGGCGATGGCACTGCTTAACCTGATGACCTTGTACCGTCTTAAATCCAGTTTGCCGTTAACACAGCTGGAGTTTTTCTTTCAGCTCAGTGCCGATATCGTATTCTATGGCTGCCTGCTGTATCAGGTAGGCGGGGTCAGCAACCCCTTTTCTGCCCTGTTATTAATGCCGTTGATCATCAGCGCCACTGCCCTGCCTAAGTCATTTACCTGGCTTACCGGCCTGTTAGTCGCCACTTGCTATACCTTGTTGCTACGTCATTATGTGCCTATCACTCTGCCTGATACCGGCCACCAGCATCAGGCTCAGGCACTGCTAAACCTGCATATGTTCGGTATGTGGATCAACTTTATCCTGACCGCAGCCCTGATTGCCTGGTTTATTGTCGATATCCGCGACAGCCTGCAAGAAAAAGAGCAAAGCCTGAACAAAGCCCGGGAAGGCAACCTGCATAATCAACAACTACTTTCTCTGGCAACGATGGCTGCCGGTACTGCCCACGAGATGGGCACACCGCTGGCGACGATGCGGGTACTACTGCATGAAATGCGGCTGGATAATCCCAACGATTCCCCGCTTCAGGAAGATCTGATCACGTTACAGAATCAGGTACAAAACTGTTCTGACCGGCTCCAGCATCTGGCTGAGTCAGTGCGGGAAGAGCAGAATGAAAGCCACCTGATACCGGCCGATCAGTTTTTAAATGAACTGTTAGATCGCTGGGTTCTGTTACGGCCTACGGCTCAGTTTGATGATCCAGAGTTCAATAACAAAAGCTACCCAACGATATTCAGTTCTATACCGCTGCAACAGGCATTTATTAACCTGCTGAACAATGCCGCTGATGCATCACCTGAACCGCTGCGTATCTGGACCGAACTTCAAGAAGACAATATGCTGTTTAAGATTCACGATCAGGGGCCGGGCATTCCCCTCGATCAGGCTGAAGAAATAGGTAAACCTTTTGTCACTACTAAAGGTAAAGGGCTAGGTATTGGTCTGTTCTTGTCAGCCTCAGCATTGAATAGCTACGGTGGTCAGGTCAATCTGTTTAACCATCCGGATGGCGGTACACTCACGGAGATAAGCTTGCCGATCGATAGTCAGGAAAATCATGATGGGTAATCAAACCGAGCCAATGAATTTTTTAATAGTCGACGATGATGAAACATTCAGTTCCGTACTGAAACGAGCGATCAAACGCCGTGGTTTTGAAGTCACCGTTGCCTCTTCGGCAGAACAGGCATTAACCTTGTTAGAAACCTTCAAACCCGACCTTGCCACACTGGACCTGAAGATGGACGGGGCTTCGGGAATCACCCTGATTCCCCGGCTGTTAGAAGTTAACCCGGATATCCGTATTCTGATTCTGACCGGTTACGCCAGCATATCCACCGCAGTCGAGGCTATAAAGCTGGGGGCAACTGATTATCTGGCTAAGCCTGCCGATGCGGATCAGATCCTTGAAAAACTCAAGTATTCAGAACCCAACCCTGATATCGAGATCGCAGACAAACCGATGTCAGTGGGCCGTTTGGAGTGGGAACATATTCAGAAGGTGTTGAACGAGCATGAAGGTAATATCTCTGCCACGGCACGGGCTCTGGGTATGCATCGCCGTACACTGCAACGAAAGCTGCAGAAACGGCCGGTAAAAGAGGATCATTAATCCTGTGATGAACTAAAACCGCTACCCGGGTTATTGTTCATCTATATATTTTTTCGCATCAAAGGTACGAATCCAGTCGGGGTAAAACACCATCATACCGGTCATAATAATGCCGTTTAATAAACCTTCAGGAAACATAATCAGCGGCAGGTACTGGATATATTCCTGAAATATTTTAGTACCCGGATACACGTCACTTATCCACAGTAGGAAGCCCATGGCCAGACCGCCGCTCAGAGTCGCGACTCCGGCGCCTAAAAAGGCGCAGAGAAACAGATAGATAAAGAAATTGGCGGGGAGTTTAGCTTCAACTAAGCGCAGAATCAGGTAGCTGACCAAAGCAGGAATAACCACAGTGCACAGGCCATTAACAGCAAAACTATGCCAGCCTTCCTGACCTAACAAGGTACTGCCTACCAGCGCCATACTGGCGGAAAGAATTGCCAGATTCCAGCCAAACATCAGTGTCAGCACTGTCACTCCCAGAAAATGAATGCCTAAACCTGGCGAAATACCTGCACGCATCTGCCAGAGCAGCATCAGAGCCACGGTCGCCCCGAGAAAAAGGTGCTGTAACTGACGGGTGTTGAGTATTGTTTTCCAGGGTGCAGACCAAAGTGCCAGTAACAGCGCCGAAAAATAACCCAGTTGGGCAAACCAGAACCAGAATCCACTAATCAGTTCAGTCGTCAGATTCATATTTTCCCCTGTTTACAGGTCCTACGACTTATTCCCTGGTTTAAAGGTTACAACTCATCAGCACTGCATCTTCCCGGCCCAGCCCTGCTGCACCCTGTTCAGCTGGATAGTAACCTTTACGTATACCGTCTTGCTGATAGCCCAGCCGATGGTAAAGGCTGATGGCGGCTCTATTGGAATCCCGTACTTCCAACAATATCCGGGTGATCTGCCTGGTTTGCAGTTCACGGTGTGCCTGGGTCAGTAGATTACCGGCCAAACCTTGTCCCTGGAGCGCTGGATCTATACCTATCTGGAGTAATTCAGCTTCATCAAACAAGGTGGAAAATATAACAAAGCCACTGACCTTCTGATTAATCAGATACGCAAAACCAATATTTCGTTCCCCGTTAAGCTGTTTCTGCAGCTGTGTTTCAGACCAGGAGGCATTAAAGCAGAGGTTTTCAAGATGAATCAAAACGGACAGGTCATCACTCTGCAATAACCTGACGTTCGCATCACTCATTCTGGCTGCTCTGCTGTTCCAGATGATCGAGCAAAGGTTGCAGATCACGCCAGACATCCCGTTTACAGTCCGGCAATGTCATCATCTCGGAAAGACTCGCCGTCGCCAGGGTTTTAACATCGGAGCGCAGGCTAAACAGCATGCCACGCAGCTGATCTAAAGGCTCACTACGTTCAAGTATCATCTGAGCAGCGGCTTCACCCAGCAGTATGACAGTACCGACAGGCTGTTTTTGCAGGGCTTTCCTGAGCTTATGCTGTACCGTTAGACGGGCCTGTTCGGCCCCCTGATTCAGCGATTTGCTGGCAAACATTGGCCAGGGCAGCGTGTAGTAATCACCGCAAGCGCCGCCGGTTAAACGGATCGAGCGTAAAATTTTATCTAACAAAATCTGATGATGGCTATCTGCCTGAGTCGCCGATTGACGTGCCTGTGGAGGCAGAGAATCGACCACCAGACAATCACCATAACTCATGAAAGCCAGTTTAAAGGGCGCCTGCACTGTCGCCGAAGATGGATCAGGTAGTGAGACCTCAGCTATGTCAGCCGAAGCCTGAGATACCGGCTGACTAGCAACAGAAGGGGCAACAACAGCTGGCTCGGGCTGAGCTATGCTCGCACCCGCTTGATCCTGCTTTGCTTCTGACTGAACTGTGGGCGGAGTTTCAGCCGGTCCCGATGGCGCTGTTTCTGGCTGAACCTTTGCAGTACCTGGCTGCGCACCAAAGCTGGCACTTAACTCAGCCCTGGCCTGCTTCGCTGCAAGGGCACTGGCTTCTGGCGAAACCATCCCTTGTCGCTGCGAGGTCTGACCCGGTGAAGTTTGCGAAGCGGAGGCTTGTTGATCAGTTTGCTCTGGCCAGCAAAACTCCCACACCCAGTCAGGCGTGGGACGAGCCACCGTTAACTGTCGCCTGGGCAGCCAGCTGGCGATACCCATCGCATCCAGATACTGATGTCGTCGTTGCTGATCCATACCAATACTATCCTATGCTGGCCGTTCTCAGGTATCAGACCTGAGGGTGGGCTTTCTCTTCAGTTGATTCAAGCATATTCAGTGCATGAATATAGGCTTTGGCAGAGGCGATAATGATATCGGTATCGGCGCCCAGTCCATTTACAATCCGGCCCCCTTTTTCAAGCCGCACGGTGACTTCACCCTGAGAATCGGTACCACTGGTAATGGCGTTAACAGAATACAGTTCCAGACTTGCTTCAGACTGAACAATTGATTCAATCGCTTTGAAAGCAGCATCGACCGGGCCACTGCCTTCAGCTTCGGCACTTTGTTCCTGATCATTAATGGCAACGGTCATGGTCGCTACCGGAGTCTCTCCGGTTTGTGAGGTAACCGCCAGGCTGCTCAGCTTATATTTCTCATAGTGTGATATCTGGGTATCACTCACCAGCGCTTGCAGATCTTCATCAAAGATCTCATGCTTTTTGTCCGCCAGATCTTTAAAGCGGGCAAACGCGGTATTCAACTCGGCATCCGATTCAAAAGTGGTGCCCAACTCTTCAAGACGCGCCCGGAAAGCGCTACGCCCTGAATGCTTGCCCATGACCATTTTATTGGCATTCCAGCCGACATCCTGAGCGGTCATAATTTCATATGTTTCGCGATGTTTCAGTACACCGTCCTGATGAATACCCGACTCATGGGCAAAAGCATTGGCACCCACAATGGCCTTGTTAGGCTGTACCGGAAAACCTGTGACACTGGAGATCAGGCGTGAAGCTGGGACAATCTGAGTGGTATCGATACCGGTATGCAAACCTAACACATCCTGACGGGTACGCAGCGCCATAACAACTTCTTCAAGTGAGGCGTTACCTGCACGCTCACCCAAACCATTGATAGTACACTCAACCTGACGGGCGCCGGCATTAACAGCCGCCAGCGAGTTGGCAACGGCTAGCCCCAGATCATTGTGACAATGCACAGAGAAAACCGCTTTATCGGCATTAGGTATACGCTCTAATAGCTGTTTAATCGTATGGCCAAACTCTTCCGGCACGGCATAACCTACCGTGTCAGGGATGTTAATGGTACGTGCACCCGCATCAATCACTTTCTCGATAATCCGGCACATAAAATCCAGCTCAGACCGGCTGGCATCTTCCAGTGAAAACTCAACATCACTGATCAGATTGCGCGCCCGTTTAACTGCATATACTGCTTGCTCAACAACCTTTTCCGGTTCCATCTGCAGCTTGTACTTCATATGGATAGGAGAGGTTGCGATAAAGGTATGAATACGACCGGAGTTAGCATTCGCCAACGCTTCACCGGCACGATCAATATCGGCATCCAGCGCCCGTGACAACGAACAGATCGTGCTGTCTTTAATGGTATCGGCAATCGATTTAACCGATTCAAAGTCACCCGGACTCGCGATAGCAAAACCCGCTTCAATCACATCAACCCGCATTTTTTCCAGCTGCTTGGCTACCCGCATTTTCTCTTCACGGGTCATCGATGCCCCAGGGCTCTGTTCACCATCACGCAGGGTGGTATCAAAAATAATTACGCGGTTATTATCGGTCATGCCCGGACTCCAGAAACTGATTGGCTGCGGAAAACTTTGCTGTAGGATTCGCAAAATGAAAAGCCATGAAAAAACTTGGCAAACGCCTGTAGACTATTGGCTGTAAATATACCATTTTGTACCCATAAAAGAGCCACAGTCTTAATATTATTTACTACTCTGTAATATAACTTCCTGATGGCTATTTGCAACAGAATGGCGTACTAATTACGTGGTCTGCAAACACCGCTTTAATCATTGATGTCGTTAATAAATCAGTCGTTAAAGAACCATTCTCTACCGTTAAAACAAAGGGATTCAGCCGATGAGCAATCAACCGTTCGATCAGTCAGTCGACCGCCGCCCGACCTTTAGCCTGAAATGGGAAAAATATCGTGATACCGATATTTTGCCGATGTGGGTTGCCGATACTGATTTTATGGCTCCTCCAGCCGTTATTGAGGCGCTACAAGAACGTATTGATCACGGTATCTTCGGTTACACCAACACCCCTAATGAACTCAATCAGCTGGTTATTGACCGAATGCAGTCCGAGTATAACTGGCATATCGAAGCCGACTGGCTGGTCTGGTTACCGGGACTCGTGTGCGGCCTTAACCTGGCGTGTCGTGCCACAGGCCAGAGCCAGGACTCGGTAGTTACTGCTAAACCGGTCTACCCCCCTTTTATGACCTCACCACGGTTATCCGATCGCAAGCTGGTGACTATCCCGATGGTCGAGCTGGAGCAGCGCTGGCTAATCGATTTCGACGCACTTGAAGCCTCGATTACCGACGCTAGTCGATTACTCTTGTTCTGTAACCCTCATAACCCAGGGGGGACCGTTTATCGCCAGTCTGAGCTGGAACGCTTAGCCCAGATCTGTATTAAACATAAACTGACGGTTTGTTCCGATGAGATCCACTGTGACCTGCTGCTCGAGCCCGGACTAAAGCATATTCCGTTAGCATCACTGAACGATAACATTGCCGCACAAACTATCACTCTGATGGCGCCCAGCAAGACCTTTAATATTGCGGGCCTGGGATGTTCTTTTGCGATCATTCCAGACGCCGAACTGCGTAAATCATTTCAACAACAGCGCAAGGGCATAGTCCCCGATACTAACTTGCTCGGTTTTACCGCGACAACAGCTGCATACAAAGCCGGTGATCAGTGGTTACAGCAACAGTTGGAATACCTGAAAGGTAATCGGGACTACCTGGTAAAAGAGATCAATCAGATTCCGGGTCTGAAGCTGAATCAGATAGAAGCAACCTATCTGGCCTGGATAGACATCTCCGCCGCTAAGCTGGAAAACCCAGCGCACTTCTTTGAACAAGCCGGTGTCGGTATGTCACCCGGCCGGGACTTTGGTGACGACCGTTTTATGCGTCTGAACTTCGGCTGTACCCGCAATATGGTTATCGAAGCGGTGAGCCGAATTCGCAAGGCGATGTTAAACCACCTTCCAGGTGGTTAGAACGGAGCCTGCGACTCTTGCTAGTGGATAGACGGAAAATTATATTTCCCTAGCTACATAAAAACATAAAAACCAATACGTCCGCTTTTCAAATACATCCTCTTTTGACTGTGGATTCAGTGGATCATGGCTGCAGATTGCAGTCATAAATCGGCGCGCCTTGGACCTGTGCGGTGACAAGGTAGCACTTATCCGATTGGAATATCGCTTGAAGGGCTTGATGATGCTACCGCAGCCCATGAGCAGATCCATAACGATGTTTTGGGTAACGATATCTTCGACACCAGCAAGTTCGTGGCCATGGCTACCGGATACAGATCACCAGATGAACGCACAAAAGCTAGATTTTTAGCCAAATTCTCATCTAATTCTCATCTAACTTTCATGAAAGTGATTTTCATTCGTACTAGATTGAAGTCATCTGATCATTACTGTACTTTGAGGAGAAATCATGAAAACAGTCAAACATACATCTTGGTTCATCGCTGCGGCGATCTCCACCATGCTGACAAGTACCTTCGCCGCGACTGACAAGCCTCCTACGGTTGATGAACAAATTTCCGGCATGCAGAGCATGTGCGCCGAGTCAGAAAAGGCGCGTAATGAGCGCCATATGGCCAATCCGCTATACTATCGACTCGGTGAATATGACAAGATCCAT
This sequence comes from Amphritea balenae, assembly GCF_003858655.1. Classification (GTDB taxonomy): domain Bacteria; phylum Pseudomonadota; class Gammaproteobacteria; order Pseudomonadales; family Balneatricaceae; genus Amphritea; species Amphritea balenae. Next base: position 130,774 of record NZ_RQXV01000007.1, on the reverse strand, counting down.
CGTTTCACCCGCGAGGTGGTACGACTGCACTTCGAGAACCCAGAACTTGATCACATCATGACGGGTATCGATGGTGAGCGGCTTGCCAAGAATGTAGCCGATTTCGTATCCACGGGAACCGGCGGTCTCAAAACTTACAAGGGTCGCGACATGCCCAGCGCCCATGCTCGCTTCAAGCTAACTGATGCAGATTTCCTAGCAGCTGGCGGTGATATTGTTCAGGCGATGCAGAGCATGGGATATGGCCAACCTGAGATCGATGAATTTGTCTGTATTCTGGTCTCGATGAAGGACCTGGTAGTTATGAAGTAGGCCACTCTTCAGAGAACTTCTATCAGGATATTAATATTCCCTGATTAGTACTATTTTAGGCCTCACAACAGCTTTGGTTGTATTTTCATTCAGACAGGGAAAAGTACCGTGCCATCATACAAATGATGTCCGCTTTTGCACGTAGCAGACAAAAAAAGAGCGCCAGAGGCGCTCTTTTTAATACTTTTTCTAACAAGTCACGAAGTGACATCTGGCCTCTGGGATTTAAGCCCTATCAAAGGGTAGGGCTATCACATCACTGATCTGTATTGAGTTAAGCGCCAGCATTGTCAGTCGATCCAGCCCCATTGCTACACCGGCACATTCGGGCATGCCTGCATTCAGGGCATCCACCAGCAGGTTATCAACAGGTCTTTGGGGCAAACCTTCAGCTCTGCGCTGCTCAATATCCTGATGAAAACGTCGCGCCTGCTCTTCGCCATCGGTCAGTTCAAAATAACCATTCGCAAGCTCTACGCCGGCGTAGAACAGCTCAAAACGACAGGCCACCGCCTGACCATCACTATCCGTCGCGACTTTAGCCAGTGCGGCCTGTGTCGCCGGGTAATCAAATACAAATACCGCACCGCGTTCGGCCAGCTTAGGTTCAATTACATGGGACATCAGCAGATTCAACCAGTTATCCCGGTTTTCATCTTCCATATCCAACTCGATATGCTGGCGGGCAAGCACCGCCAGTTCAGCAGCTGAGGCTGTATGCGGATTGATGTTCAGATAGTGCTGAAACAACTCGCCATAGCTGACCCTATGACAAGATTCAATGTTCAGTATAGGAGCAACCAGGGCTTCAACTTCATCCATCAGTTGCAAGTGATCGAAACCGGGACGATACCATTCCAGCATGGTAAATTCAGGGTTATGCCTTCGGCCCGCCTCACCATTACGAAACGCTTTACAGATCTGGTAGATGGCACCACTACCGGATGCCAGTAGCCGTTTCATGCCATATTCGGGTGAACTCTGCAGATAACGCGCTTCTTCCTGCTGGCCCGGTATCGGGTGATAACGACATGCAATAGTGTCGATATAGGGATCACTCACCGCGGCAGAGGTCATCAGGGGCGTTTCAACTTCCAGCACATCCCGTACAGTAAAGAACTGTCTGATCTGAGCATAGATATCAGCCCGTTTCAGCAAATTCTCCCGCGACGCGGTCGCCCGCCACAATTCAGTCATATATCACCAGCATCTTTAAATCAGATATCACAGAAACAAAAATGACAGCCGAAGCTGCCATTCTGATAAACCTATTAAAGCGTCGCGAGCGCCGGTAAGACAAGGCATAAATCGCTGAGTAAGCGGAGCTTAGCAAGCTAAGTGAGCATTACGAAGCGATTTATAACGCCGTATTACCAAGCGCAGCAGCTTTAATTACGCGCGGGACACGTACTCGCCGGTCCGCGTATCAATCTTCAGCATCTCGCCTTCTTCAATAAACAGCGGTACACGAACCACAGCGCCAGACTGCAACGTCGCAGGCTTAGAACCACCCTGTGCTGTATCACCTTTCAGGCCAGGATCAGTTTCAGTCACTTTCAGCTCAACGAAGTTAGGCGGCGTGATTGAGATTGGGTTGCCATTAAACAGCGTTACCAGACACTTATCCTGCTCTTTCAGCCACAGGTGCGCATCACCGATCGCGGTTGAATCGGCTGCTACCTGCTCGTAGCTGTTTGGATCCATGAAGTGCCACATCTCACCATCGCTGTACAGATACTCCATATCGGTATCCATTACATCAGCGCCTTCTACGCTTTCACCCGACTTAAAGGTACGTTCCCAGGTACGACCTGAGATAAGGTTCTTCATTTTAACGCGGGTGAATGCCTGACCTTTACCAGGCTTTACAAATTCAACGTCAACCATGGAACAAGGGTCGCCATCCAACATGATTTTAAGGCCGTTCTTGAACTGGTTGGAAGAGTAGTTTGCCATAACGATCTCGATATAAATGGGTAACAGGTAGCCTGAAGTTGAAATCAGCACCACCGCAAAATTGACACACATTCTACTTGAAAGGAGAATGCGAGCAAATTTTACAGCGAAATAAATCCACTTATGAACTCACCGGTGCAGATGCCCGACCATTGGCAAACAGTATTAAGCCAGACAATAAGCAGTCCGGCTCAGCTTATTAGTTACCTTGAGCTGCCTGAATCTCTGTCAGATAAGGCGGATCAGGCCTGCCTGGAATTTGCCATGCGAGTGCCCAAGCCCTGGCTTGATCGCATAGAAAAAGGCAATATCAACGACCCGTTGTTAAAACAGATTTTACCCGCTGCAGAAGAACTACATCAGGTCCCCGGATTTATAACCGATCCGTTGGCCGAGAAAGAGAGCAGCCCAACCCAAGGCTTGATTCATAAGTATCAGGGCCGGGTATTAGTGGTATTAACCGGCGCCTGTGCCATTAATTGCCGTTATTGTTTCCGTCGTCACTTTCCCTATCAGGAAAATAAACTGGGGCCAGAACAATGGCAGGCAATACTTGACTACATCCAGGCTGACACCAGCATTAGCGAAGTTATTTTTTCCGGCGGCGATCCCTTAGTATCAAGCGATAAGCGCCTGCAACAGCTGGTGCAGGACCTGGAACAGATACCCCACTTGCAACGACTCAGAATTCACTCACGATTGCCGGTGGTTTTGCCACAAAGGGTAACAGCTAACCTTTGCTCAATATTAGAAAAAACCCGACTGAATGTTGTGACGGTTATCCACAGTAATCACGCAAATGAGATCGATAACGCTGTTGCTCAAGCCGTCACTTTATTGAAGCAGGCAGGTTGCACTGTCCTGAATCAGGCCGTGCTGTTGCGAGGTATCAACGATAGCGTTGAGCAGCTAAAAGCCCTCAGTGAAACGCTGTTTCAGGCAGGCATACTGCCCTACTATCTGTTTACCTTTGATCCGGTCAAAGGAGCCGCTCATTTCGATGTACCGGATAGTGAAGCTAAACAGCTGATTCAGCAACTGCAGGCTCAACTACCCGGTTATCTGGTACCTAAGCTGGCCAGAGAAATACCGGGGCAACCCTCGAAGACTTTGTTAATACCGGAGCAGGGTTAAGTATGTATCCACAAGTTCAAAAACTGCTTCTGTTTATCGCAGTAATAATGTTCGGCCTGGGCACTCTGATCCAGATTGCCGAAAACAAACACCAACCGGGATTAGCTGTTGATTACCGTCCACTCAACAATCCAGGCGATATAGCACCGCTATTACAGCCGGTGCAAGCGATCGCTTACACCTCGGTCATCTCTCTTGCAGAGCTTCCCGTTAAAGAAAAGAAGCAACGTTTTACAGAGATGCTGCTGCCCGCCATTCTGATAAGTAAGCAAAAATTGCAAACACAACGTCATAAACTGGAGCAACTACTTAGTAATAACAGCTTAAACGCAGACCAACAGGATTGGTTAACCAGTACCATGCAACGTTATAAAGCAAAGACACCGGATCAACTTAAGCAACGAATGATCAACCTGCCAAACAGTATGATTCTGGCGCAGGCAGCAATAGAAACCGGCTGGGGCAGCTCGCGTTTCTTTGTCCAGGCAAACAATATTTTCGGGGTATGGTCTTTCGATCCGACAGAACCAAGGATCAAGGCTCATGGTGGACGAAATGGTACTCCGGTCTATCTGAAGCGCTATCCGTCTTTGCTTGAGTCGATCGATGATTACCAACTAACGCTGGGACGAGGGCAACCTTACAGACAATTGCGACAGGCGACCCGCTCAACCCAGAATTCGTTACAACTGATCACCTATCTTGATCGCTATAGCGAACTGGGTCAGACCTATATAAACCGGCTTGCTGCTGTTATTAAACATAATAAGCTACAGCAATACGACGACTACCACCTCAGACTCAACTGATCAGTCAGGCCGTAGCTCACCGATTATCTGTGCTATTGATTAACCGCAGGTTAGTTATGTGCCTGAACCAGCTCAGCTAGCAATTGATCCAAAGGTTGCGGTCGACCCAGACCGTAGCCCTGGCCATAATCGACACCGATACCGCGCAATAGCTCACAGATCTCTTCATTCTCTACAAATTCGGCAATGGTGGTTTTACCCATAACATGGCCAATATCATTGATCGATTTAACCATCGCCAGATCCAGTTCATCCTCAACAATACCCTTAACAAACAGACCATCAATCTTCAGGTTATCCACCGGCAAATTTTTAAGATAGGCAAACGATGATAATCCGCTGCCAAAATCATCCAGTGAAAACTGACAACCGTATGCTTTGAGCGCATTGATAAATTTACGGGCCTCCGACAGGTTTGCTATTGCAGAGGTCTCAGTCACTTCAAATTTGATCTTATAAGGCAGTAGAGAAGAACGCTCCAGATGATTAATAATGCTGTCTTTTATCACCTGATCGCCCAGTGACCCGCCTGACAGATTAATTGCACAGCAGCCCATTTCCTGGCTAAAAGAGTCAAAGTTTTTTTCCAGCCAGGCAAATGCATGGTCCACTACCCACTGGTCTATCTGACTGGAAAGCTGATATCGCTCAGCAGCCGGTAAAAATGCGCCAGGAGGCACTATATTACCCTCCCGATCTTCCATACGAAGCAGGATCTCAACATCAGGTTTTAGCTGGGGATTTTGCAACGGTTTTATCAGTTGACCGAAGAGCAGAAAGCGATTTTCATCCAGAGCGGAATTTATCTCAGAGACCCAGAGCATCTCCCCCTCACGCTGAGCCAGCATCTCATCGCCCTGTTGATACAGATGCACCCGGTTACGGCCGGTATCTTTAGCGGTGTAGCAAGCGGAATCAGCCTGTTTGAGTATTTCAGTCATACTGACTGAATGTTCATCAATCTCAACCACACCGATACTGACGCCGATATTAAACACTTGCTGTTCCCAGCCAAATTTAAACTGAGCGATAGAGTCTCTGATATCCTCCGCTACCATTCGGGCCTTATCCAGCGGACAGTTCTGCATCAAGATGCCAAACTCATCGCCACCTAGCCGAGCCAGCGTATCATTGGCGCGCACCCGGTCTTGCAATAAGGATGACACCTGGCGCAACAGTTCATCGCCGGCTACATGGCCGCAGGTATCATTTACAATTTTGAACTGATCCAGATCGAGAAAGCAGAACGCATGCTGACAATCCGGCGGCCTTGGTGACTGCAACATCTTCTCAAGTCGCACTTCAAATTCGCGCCGGTTTACCAGCGCCGTTAGCTGATCATGGCTGGCATGATAGCTTATCTGCTCTGAAATCAGTCGATTCTCAGTGACATCTTGCAGGGTAACTACATAATGGGTAAGCAAACCTTCTAAATCATAAATAGGGGCAATACTCACTTGCGCCCAATACAAGGTGCCGGACTTCTTGCTATTGATTATTTCGCCACGCCAGCTTGGATTATCAATCAGTTCAGACCAGATCTGGGTATAAGACATTTCACCGGGGCGATTATAGTGCAAAGCCTCTATGTTACGTCCCAGCATCTCATCATTCAGATACCCGGTCTCTTCAGTGAATTTAGGACTGGTATATTCAATCTCACCATCCGGCTTAGTTATCAGTACCATATTGGGACTAAACTCAACCGCTTTGGTCACTTTCCGTAATTCTTCCTCGGCCCTGCGACGCTCTTCAATCTCATGCTGTAGCGAGGCGGTTCGTTCGCTGACTAACTGACCAACCCGCATGGTTCGTCCCGTCAAAGAGAGCAACCAGCCCCCCAGCAATGCCGTAAACATCATGCCAGCCAGCAGTACAATCCAGCTACTCCATTGCGATATGTGATTGAAAAACTCAGGTTTGGCACTGTAATTAAACAGATAAGTACGTCCCCCGAGACTGTACTCAACACTCCAGCGAAGCAGCATGTCCGTATTGCGAAAACCTGTTTCTTCACTGTAGATAAGGTCTGGATTGTAGGTTATATCGGTTAATTCAAGAGCGATAGGTTTTGCCAGATCCAATCGTTGCTGTAGCACCGCTTCTATAAAATCGCCCATACGGTAGACCGCTGCAACCATACCTTCTTCAGACAACCCCAGATCTACCGATCTATGGTTCACATATAGGTAGGCAACAATTCCCTGCTGCGCGCCTTTCTCCTGAACCAGGCGGATGGGTGCCGTAATCGACACCCCATTATTAAGGCGGGCATGCCGTTGCGCTTTTTCAGCGACGGGATGACTGGAGATATCGAAACCATAAGCCCGCTCATTCCCCTTTAACGGTTCTATATAGGTAATTGGATAGTAGTGTGATTTTTCAACGGCTTTAATGAGTTGTCCGTCAGCACTCATCTGCTTAATCTGGGAAGGGATACCTACCGTTTTTACATATCGGTCACGTATCGAATGGGGGATACGGGGGATCCATTCCAGCGCCTGTATTTCCGGATAACGTTTCAGTTGATGCTGGGTAAAACTGGAAAAATCTGCGCCTGTAACCTCTTCGCTACTTTTAAAGAAGCTGCGCAGTGAATATAAAACCTCTAGACCCGCATTAAAACGATCTTCCATATGCGTATGAAGCTGTTCAGCTTGCTGTGAGAAAATCAGCTTCCGTTCCTGCTCCTCGTAATTTTTTGTCACAAAAAACAAAATAAAAATAGTCGTGAGCACCCCGGCCATGGGTAAACCTACCGCCAGCCTGCGATTAAACAGCGTACTATCCTGACCGGCAAACAGAGCCAATAACATCGGCGTGACAACCATGGCGCCAATACTGTCACCGATCCACCAGGTCAGCCAGTTTATAAAAAAATCTTCCAGCTCTATAACACCAAAAGCCAGGAACGAGGTGATTGCCACAATACTGGCAACTAAAGAGGCCAGAGGACCGATAATAATCAGAAACAGCGTAATCTGCTTATCATCAATTAATGCAGGCATCCTCCCCTGAAACTTGCGTACTAACCACACTGCACCTGCAGCCTGAAAAATAGCCGCACTACTTAGCAACACCATTAAAGTCATTGAACGCACAGTAGAAGTGATGCTGGTAAGATCCAGCCAACTATTGGCATAAAATAACATTAACGTGATAAACAGGCCGATACAGGCCCGGTAACCTCGTAACAAGATCGCAGTGATAGAGATGCCTGCAGCAGGCCAGACCGCAGAAGCCTCACTAGGATGAATAGCCAACAGATCGAGGGAAAAACCTGCCACCAGCAGATAACAGATACCCGGTAATACATGGGTATAGAAATGCTGGAGTAACGTTTTATTCCAGTTGTGTGATTGCGATTGCGACGTCTGCATAGAACCAGGTATTTACTTCATCTTCTGTTATTTATAACGACAACCTACTCTCTATATCACACTAGGTTTAAGACATGGAGTTTAGCACTAAGTTAACTACCCAATATGACCAACTTGGCACGCAGATCAGTTCCAACCCATCCGCTATTCGACTAACCTGAATTGAAGCCTCAAATAACCATAATAATTGTGAGCCGAATATGTATGGATCAGAAACCGGATTTCTGGCCCGGGAGTCCCTGCCGGAGCTATTCAGTCTGCTACATGTTCAGGGGTTCGATATTGTCGCCCCCCAAATACAAGACGGTAGCATTCTGTACCAGGTTATCACCGGTGCAGAGCAACTGCCCAGCGGCTGGCAAGACCAGCAGCAACCAGGCAGCTACCGGCTCACACAGACAGAAAGTCCGCTTAACTTCTCATGGGCCAATGGCCCCCAGGCACTCAAACCCTGGTTATTCGCTCCCCGTGAAGTCATCTGGCGGGCCGAAAAACAACCCGATGGCCGGCTACAGTTTTGCGAGCCCGATGCACCCGATCGAAAACTGGCCGTGTTAGGGGTACGCAGCTGCGACCTGGCTGCATTAAAACTGCAAGATGCCCACTTCCTTAATAACCGCTATCACGATCCCTATTACGCAGCTCGTCGAAAAGGTCTGCTGATTATTGCAGTGAACTGTTCACACCCAGCGGATACCTGTTTCTGCGTTTCTACCGGCGATGGCCCCCATGCTGAGCAAGGTTTTGATCTCTGCCTGACCGAACTGGAAAACGGATTTCTGATTAGCAGCGGTAGCGAAACCGGCAACGACTTATATGAAAAGCTACCACTGACTAAAGCCACTGAGAAACAGCTACACAATCAACTTCAACAGAAACTGTCAGCCAGTAAACAGCAACGGGCACTCCCCCAGATTCCCGTTAAACAGCTACTCAGTGAGCGCAGAGATCATCCCCGCTGGGACGATATTGCCGAGCGCTGTCTGGCCTGTGGCAACTGCACCCAGGTCTGCCCGACCTGCTTTTGTCATAAAGAGGGCGATCTGGCATCGCTGGATGCCAGCACCAGTGAACATTTGCGCGAGTGGGATTCTTGCTTCAGTGAGGGTCATGGTTATATGGCCGGTCATCAGGCTCGCCCGGAGATCAAAGATCGCTACCAACAGTGGATGATCCATAAACTAAGCAGTTGGCATGATCAGTATGGCCGCAGCGGCTGTACCGGTTGTGGACGCTGTACAACCTGGTGCCCCGCTGCCATCGACTTTGTTGAAGAAGTTAATCTGATCTGCGGAGATGAATCATGACCCGTGCTGCCCCAAAACCTCAGTGCGATAGCCATCCATATCTGCCGATGGAAGCCGAAGTGGTTGAGTTTACCGCCGAATCCCCCAGTATATTTACATTACGATTAAAACTGACCGATGAGCAGCAAAACCAGCTCTATAGTTTTCAACCGGGACAGTTCAACATGCTCTATCTGCATGGCGTAGGGGAGGTCGCTATATCGATAGTATCCGACCCCCAGGACGAGCGCCTGATAGACCATACAATTCGGGCGGTCGGTCGGGTCACTAAGGGCCTGCAACAATTAAAACCCGGCGATCGGTTAGGTTTGCGAGGACCTTACGGCAGGGGCTGGCCAATGCAGGAATGCAAAGGACAGGACGTCATTATCGTGACCGGTGGACTAGGCTGCGCACCGGTTGTCGCTGTTATCAATTACATTCTGATGCGACGCAAAAAGTTTGGCAAACTAACGATAATTCAGGGTGTAAAACACTCCGACGATCTGATCTGGCGGGAGCGCTATGATTACTGGAATACCCTGCCGGACACTCAGGTACTGATCGCGGCAGATCACGGCGGTGCAGTATGGCCATTTCATCACGGTCGGGTAACCGATCTGTTCAGCAAAAGCATTGTCGACCCCGCCAATGCTTTCGCCATGCTCTGCGGCCCTGAAGGTTTGATGCAGGCAGCATCTACCGGACTGATAGATCTGGGACTGCAACCGGAGCGGGTCTATCTCAGCATGGAACGCAATATGCAGTGTGCCGTGGGCCACTGTGGTCATTGCCAATACGGCAAAGACTTCATCTGCAAAGATGGTCCGGTATTCAGCTACCCTGAAATCAGTGACCGGCTTGGCGTGCAAGGAGTTTGAGATGAGTGATAAACCTCACATCGAAACCCACAAATTCAGCTCCTGCTATCGTCTTGACGTGAAAGGAGCCTGGCATTAGTGATAAACCTCGCATCGAGACCCACAAATTCAGCTCCTGCGATGGATTTAACCTGATATGGAGTCTGGCATGAGTGATAAACCTCGCATCGAGATCCACAAATTCAGCTCCTGCGATGGATTTAACCTGATATGGAGTCTGGCATGAGCGATAAACCTCTCATCGAGATTCACAAATTCAGCTCCTGCTGTCATCTTGACGTGAAAGGAGTCTGGCATGAGCGATAAACCTAGGATTGCAGTCCACAAATTCAGCTCCTGCGATGGCTGTCAGTTAGCTTTCCTGAATATGGGAGAAGACCTGATCAATCTGGCTGAACAGGTTGAAATAATCCACTTTGCCGAAGCCGGCCCTGTCGCTGAAGATGCCCTTGTAGACATCGCGTTTATCGAAGGCAGCGTGGTTACTGCCCATGATCAACAGCGCATTAAGCAGATACGCAATAACAGCCAATACCTGATAACGATCGGCGCCTGCGCGACATCCGGTGGAATTCAGGCGCTCAAAAACCTGGCTGCCGATGCTGCAGACTGGCCCGCTCAGATCTACGGTCAGCCTCAGTATATTGATTCACTGGATCAGTCCGGCGCCGTGAGTGACTACGTCAAAGTCGACTTCGAACTCTGGGGCTGCCCCATCAATAGTGCTCAGGTCGTTGAACTGGTTAACTCTCTGTTACGTGGGGTTAGTCCGATCGATCATCAGGATAAAGTCTGCCTGACCTGTAAGCAGGAACAGATCGTGTGCACCCTGATTACCCAGGGCAAGCCCTGCCTTGGGCCTGTCACCCGCAACGGTTGCGGCGCACTCTGCCCCAGCTTTGGCCGCGATTGCTTTGGCTGCTACGGTCCGGCTGAAAACAGCAACACTATCGGTCTGGCAAATCGTTTTGCAGGGCTCGGTCTGCTGCCGGATGAAATTCAACGACGTTTTAAACTGGTACATGCCAGTGCCAGTGAAAACCAGCGGATCATTGCCCGGGACTTAACGCAGGACTTAGCACAGGACTTAGCACAGGAGAGCAGCGATGAGTAAGCGTAACCTGAGCATCAGAGTCCCTATCCTGGCCCGGGTTGAAGGCGAAGGCGCCATGGATCTGGATATTCGTGACGGGGCTATTGAAAAACTCCAACTGCGTATCTATGAGCCACCACGGTTCTTTGAAAAATTCCTCGAAGGCCGTGCTTACCATGAGATCCCGGATGTGGTCGCTCGCATCTGTGGTATCTGTCCGGTGGCTTATCAGGTCAGCGCAGTGAATGCTATTGAAAGCGCTTTTAATATGGATCCTGGCCCCTGGGTAAAAGCGATGCGCCGACTGATCTATCTGGGTGAGTGGATCGAAAGCCATGCCCTGCATATCCATCTACTGGCTTTGCCTGATTTCTTTGGTTACCAAAGCGGTATCGCTATGGCCAAAGATCATCCGGCAGAAGTACGCCGCGGCCTCAAACTACAGAACCTGGGCAACGAAATCATGCGCTGCATCGGCGCACGTTCAGTGCATCCGGTTTCCATCAAAGTTGGCGGCCTGCACAAAGCGCCTGATGATGCGAAATTAGCAAGGTTATTACGGGCGTTAGAGGAAGCCCTGCCAGAAGCACTGGAAATGTGCGACTGGCTGGCCAGCATTCCCCTACCCGATGATCAGCAGACATTTAACTGCACTGCACTGAAAGCGGCTAACTATGCAGTCGAAGACGGCATTTTAGTCAGCAGTACCGGCCTGAATCTGAAGCCAGAACAATATGATCAGCACTTCACTGAGTTCCACCAGCCACAATCCACCGCGCTGTGGAGCCATATGGATGGCGAAGCCTACCTGGTCGGTCCACTGGCCCGAATGAACCTGACCGCCCAGACTATGCCCGCTATCAGTCAGCCGGTAATGCACAAGTTTGCCCATCGCTTCCCCAGCAACAATATGTTCGACAGCATGCTGGCCCGGGGGATTGAGATAGTCTTTGCCATGCAGGAAGCGATCAGTATTCTGCAGGGCTATAGCCGACCACAGCATAGTTTCATCGAATCGACACCGCAGGAAAGCCAGGGCCAGGGCTGGAGCGAAGCTCCTCGCGGCTTACTATGGCACCACTATGAGTTAGACAGGCAGGGGATTGTACGCAAGGCTCGTCTAGTACCGCCCACCAGTCAGAATCAGGCCCGTATCGAACAGGACTTGCACCGCTCTCTACTTAACTTTGGTCTGGATAATAGCGATGACGATATCCGGCTGCATTGCGAAAAAGTAATCCGCAACTATGACCCTTGTATCTCCTGCGCTACCCACTTCCTGAAACTGAATACGGTACGACGTTGAAGATTAAAATTATTGGGCTTGGCTCCCCCCATGGCGATGATCAGGCCGGTTGGGAAGTGATTCGGTTGTTACAGCAACAAACACTGCCTGAAAATGTCGAACTACTGGCGCTGGACCGGCCGGGGCTGGCGCTGCCAAACTACTTTGATGGGGCAGACAAGGTGATACTGATCGACGCCTGCGATGCCGGCTGGATGTTAGGGGAGTGGCAACAATTCAGTCTTGAACAGCTACTGGATTGCGCCGGGCTTCAGGGCGGTAGTAGCCATCAGCTCGGCGTGGCTGACAGCTTACAGCTAGCAGCCATAACCGGGGTAGAACTGCCAGCCATTACGGTCATCTGTGTACAGATCGGCCAATGCGGACAGATGGAAGCCATGAGTCCAGAGCTCTTCACCAGCAGCAAGCGCATCTGTAACAATATTCACTACCAGCTTAACTACGCGGCGGTACCATCGGGAATCTAGTCACACTGCCTTTTACTTCAGTGATTTTTGCCACGCCTCCCTGGGGCACCACATCAATACGAATAATCGACTGTACCGGGATAAAACTACGTTCAACTTCTTCGAACTGCTGTTTAAGCTTCTCTTCAGACGGATCAACGACCACTGTGGTCTGACTACCAAAGACAAAATCTTCCGCCTCCAGAAATCCCCACAAATCACTCTGATAAATTTGACGGGCATAGATTTCATACACCTCATCCTGATTAAGGAATTTAATTCGGTAGATCGGATCTTTAGCCATACTTCAGCCCATACAAAGTTAATTAACTGCCAGCTATATGGGGATCAGTATGATGAATACAAGGAAACCTGCAAATAAGTATCAAGCTTTCTCAGTGGACAGTAAATCGACTTAGTGCGCGAAAGGCTGCACAGCGAAATGACAAGTCCTTTTCAAGCAGCATGACAAAGCAGAAAGCCGACTTAATGTCCACCCTGCGGGGCTTACAGAGCAATCTAATTTCTTTGTTAACGGCTTTCGATAGGCAGCAAGCATGTCTGTAACCGTTGCCTCGAACTTAAATTGCTCTGTATGCCTGAGGCGTTTATGACTTGTTCGCAGGTTTCCAGGTCAGGACTACTGTCAGGTTAAAAACTATGCAGCTGAGCTGCCTTAACGTATAATCCCTGCCCCTTTTATAGCATCGGTTTTTAGCCGATAGCTGAACCCCGAACAAGTATGAACAGGTGTGTAATGGCCAAGAAGCTATTCATTAAAACCCATGGTTGCCAGATGAATGAGTATGACTCAGCCCGTATGGCTGATCTGCTGGGCGAAAGTCACGAACTGGAACTGACCGACAATCAGGATGATGCCGACGTACTTCTCCTGAACACCTGTTCAATTCGAGAAAAAGCACAAGATAAAGTGTTTCATCAGCTGGGTCGCTGGCGCAAACTGAAAGCGAAAAACCCTGAATTAAAGATCGGTGTCGGTGGTTGTGTCGCGTCTCAGGAAGGCGAAGCCATTCTTAAGCGGGCCCCATACGTAGACATGATCTTCGGACCACAAACCCTGCACCGCCTGCCAGAGATGATCGATATAACCAATGCCGGCAAGCAGAAGAAAGGCATTGTCGATATCAGTTTCCCTGAGATTGAAAAATTCGACCATCTGCCAGCCCCGCGTGTAGAGGGTGCCGAAGCCTTTGTTTCAATTATGGAAGGTTGCAGCAAGTACTGTACTTTCTGCGTTGTACCTTACACCCGTGGTGAAGAGGTTAGCCGGCCAATGGATGACATCATCGCCGAGGCGGTGGAGCTTTCTGAACAGGGCGTTCGCGAGGTTCATCTGCTGGGTCAGAACGTTAATGCTTATCGGGGGGCAACCCACGATGGCGATATAGCCGATCTGGCCGAACTGATCCGTTGTGTTGCAGCGATCGATGGTATCGACCGCATCCGCTTTACTACCTCCCACCCGGTCGAGTTTACCGACAGTCTGGTTGAGGTTTACCGCGACGTTCCTGAATTGGTCAGCTTCCTGCATTTACCGGTACAAAGCGGTTCAGACCGGGTTCTGATGGCCATGAAACGGGGCCATATGGCACTGGAATATAAATCGTTGATCCGTAAAATCCGCGCAGCTCGTCCGGATATAACCCTGTCTTCCGATTTTATAATCGGCTTCCCGGGGGAAACCGATGCCGACTTTGAAGCGACGATGAATCTGATCGCCGAAATCGGTTTTGATAACTCTTACAGCTTCATCTATAGCCGTCGCCCGGGTACACCGGCAGCCGACCTGCAGGATGATGTATCTGAAGAGACTAAGAAAGAACGACTCAATATACTGCAAGCCCGTATCAATCAGCAGGCGATGCAGATCAGCCGTCGTATGGTCGATTCAGTACAGCGTATTCTGGTCACCGACTACTCTAAAAAGGATCCGGGCCTGCTACAGGGCCGCACCGAGAATAACCGGGTGGTAAATTTCCGTTGCGACAACCCGGATCTGATCGGCCACTTCGCCGATATCCGTATCGCTGAAGCCTACACCAACTCATTGTTGGGTGAACTGGTCAGCTCAGAACTGGATGCGTCTTAATTAGGCCGCCGCCCTCTGGTACAAAATTAGAGTCTACAGGCGGTACCCGCCTGTAACCTGCTAGACTAAATAGTATCTCTACCTAAGGATCATTTTTTGAACACAGCGCAAACCATTAAGCTCACTCTGGAACCGGATAATCCGCACCACTTATCTAATCTGTGCGGCCAGCTCGATGAGCACCTTCGTCTGATGGAGCAACGCCTGGGTATCGAGATCAGTAACCGTGGCAATAACTTTAAGCTGGAAGGCAATTCTGCCGTGGTTCGGGCTGGCGCCAAGGTTCTGGAACAACTCTACGAAGACGCCCAGCAGGGCGAGCAGATCACACCGGATCAGGTTCACCTGCTACTACAGCAATCAGGTGTCGAACAGTTGAAAGGCCAAGCCCCTGAAGAGTCGGTATATCAGCCGAACATCACCATTCAGACCCGTAAAGCCCAGATTCGTCCGCGGGGCCCTAATCAGCAAGAATATGTACGTTCCATACTAAGTCACGATATCAATTTTGGTATCGGGCCGGCAGGCACCGGCAAGACCTATCTGGCGGTTGCCTGCGCCTGTGAAGCCTTAGAACGCGAAGAGGTGAGCCGTATCCTGCTAGTCCGTCCGGCGGTTGAAGCGGGCGAGAAACTGGGCTTTTTGCCCGGCGATCTGTCACAAAAAGTGGACCCTTATCTACGTCCGCTCTATGACGCACTATATGAGATGTTGGGTATTGAGCGCGTCTCTAAGTTGATCGAACGAAATGTGATTGAAGTGGCACCCCTGGCTTATATGCGGGGCCGTACCCTGAATGGTTCTTTCGTTATTCTCGATGAGAGTCAGAATACCACTCGCGAACAGATGAAAATGTTCCTGACCCGAATCGGCTTTGGCTCAACCGCGGTTATTACCGGTGATACCACCCAGATCGATCTGCCTAAAGGTGTGAGTTCTGGTTTAATCCATGCCAGCGTTGTCCTAAAAGACGTTAAGGGGATTGGTTTTACCCAGTTCACTGCGAAGGATGTCGTGCGTCACCCATTGGTTGGACACATTGTCGAAGCCTACGATCGGTTCGAAAAAAAGCAGGATAGCTAATGACCTATTACGTTGATCGTCAGTGTCAGATCGAAGATAAAGATCTGCCTGACGAAGCACAACTTACCGGCTGGGTATCTGCCGCTCTTGCAAACTATATGGATCAGGCGGAACTCTCGATTCGAATCGTATCGGCGGATGAGAGCCAGGCGCTGAATCATCAGTATCGCGGCAAAGATAAACCCACCAATGTATTGTCGTTTCCTTTTGAAGTACCTGAAGGTGTCGAGCTCGATCTGCTGGGTGATCTGGTCATCTGTGCTGCAGTCGTCGAGGCGGAAGCCAAACAACAAAACAAGACGTTATCTGACCATTGGTGCCATATGGTGATACACGGGGTCTTGCATCTGCTTGGATTCGACCATATAAATAACGAAGAAGCGGAAGAGATGGAGCAGCTGGAACGTGATATTCTGAGCGGCCTGAACATCTCTGATCCTTACATGTTAACCGAATAAGCGAGCACCTAATGAGCGAAGACCGATCGGGCAATGGCCAACAGAAATCCTGGTTTGGCAAACTGACCCAGGCGTTTTCTGATGAGCCGAAATCCCGAGAAGACCTGCTAGCCGATCTAAAAGACGCCGCAGATGAAAATGTACTGGACCAGGAAGCTTTCAGTATTATTGAAGCTGCCATGTCGGTATCTGATCAACAGGTACGGGATGTTATGATTCCCCGTTCCCAGATGGTTGTCGTTGAAGCCGATCTGACCCCTAAAGAATTTCTCCCGCTTATTATCTCTTCTGCACACTCCCGCTTTCCGGTTATCGGCGAGAATCCCGACGATATCCTCGGTATTTTGCTGGCAAAAGATCTGCTGCCTCTGTTTCTTGAGGGCGATCTGGAAAATTTTGATATTACCAAGCACCTGCGCAAACCAACGGTTATTCCTGAAAGTAAGCGGCTTAACATATTGCTAAAAGAGTTTCGTGCTACCCGTAACCATATGGCGATCGTTGTCGATGAGTACGCCGGCGTATCTGGTTTGATCACCATTGAGGATGTGCTGGAGCAGATCGTCGGTGAGATCGAAGATGAGCATGACAGTGAAGATGATGATGGCAATATCAAGCCGTTCGATCAAAACGGTTTCATTGTCAAAGCGTTAACGCCGATCGAAGATTTTAATGAATTTTTCGATGTAGGCTTACCCGATGATGACTTTGATACGATCGGTGGTATTGTTACTCAAAAGTTTGGTCACCTGCCCCGCAAGGATGAGACAGTACAGATCGATGAATTTAAATTTAAAGTGCTTAGTGCAGACTCCCGGCGTATCCGTCTGCTACAGGTTATCCGCTCAGAATAGGATCTTTGCATATGGCTGGTAGCACCCCTTATATAGTCCCCAGGGTTCTGCTAAGCCTGATTGCAGGTGTTATAGCCCCTCTCTCACTAGCGCCATTTAATTATTGGTATCTGGGGGCCGCTTCAGTCGCGCTCCTCTACCTGTTATTGCATAACTGCTCAGCCCGGGCCGCAGGCTGGCTGGGCTGGTGTTACGGCCTTGGTTTTTTTGGTACCGGAGTCTCCTGGGTTTTTGTCAGTATCCACGAACATGGCAATGCTCCTATCTGGCTTGCCGCCTCTATGACCGCCCTGTTTGTTGCCGCCCTGGCCATTCTTCCCGCACTGCAGTGCTGGCTATCGAACAAGTTATTCCGTAACGCTTTAGGCTTTGCAGCGCTCTGGCTCGTATTCGAATGGTTACGCAGCTGGTTTTTAACCGGCTTTCCCTGGCTGTATCTGGGCTACGGTGTGATCGACACCCCCCTGGCAGCATTTGCACCCTTCGGCGGGGTCTGGATACTCAGTCTCTATGTCGTCATGGTCGGCACTTTGAGCATCAGCTTCTTCAAACACCTGAAACACCCGCTTCAGTCTGCCGCTATCCTGGTGCTATTAGCCGTTCCCTGGATCGCGATTCAACAAGATAAAGTCCCCGGTGGATGGACCCTGAAAAAGGGTGAACCTTTAGATGTCATGCTGGTACAGGCAGATATCCCTCAGGCTCAGAAGTGGCAGCCAAGCCAGTTGGAAAACATTCTGCAAACCTATGTTGATCTGAGTATGGAGAGCAACAAGGTCGATCTGTTGATCTGGCCTGAAACAGCTATACCAACCTTTTATCGCAACGCAACCGGCCTGCTGAGTCCGCTAACCGATTATCTCGACGAGAGCCAGACAGCAATGATCAGCGGCATCCCTTCTATCGTTGTTGATCCGGATCACCCCAAAGGCAGACGCTTTCAGAATACCCTGACCATTTTTGCCGGCGGAGAAGGCAGCTATAACAAACAACGATTAGTACCTTTCGGTGAATATGTGCCACTGGAAGCCCAGCTAAGAGGACTGATCGAGTTCTTTGATCTGCCGATGTCTGAATTTAGCCTGGGTGATAAAGACCAGGCACCGCTATCCGTAAAAGGCAGTCAAATAGCACCGTTTATCTGCTATGAGATCGCCTATCCTGAACTGGTAAGACAAAACAGTATCAATAGCGACCTGCTGCTAACCGTCAGCAATGACACCTGGTTTGGCCAGTCTATCGCGCCGGCTCAACATATGCAGATTGCCCGGATGCGGGCATTGGAAACAGGTCGCTGGCTAATCCGTAGCACTAATAACGGTGTTACTGCGCTGGTTAACCCACAGGGACAGGTAACCGCCACTATTCCTCAGTATCAGACCGGGGTTCTGGTCGGGAGTGTGCAACCTATGAGTGGTCAGACGCCCTATCAGACGTTTGGTATTGAACCCTTACAGATCCTGATCGGGCTGATGCTGATTTTTGCTTTCTTTACCCGAGGCAGCTTGCCCGGATACCGGTTCAGTGGATTAAAACAGAGGTTGCAAAGCTAAGCGATTCGATAGCCGGACAACCTCTGTACTAAATATAATTACTGGTCCGGTTCCCAAGGGGCAAATGATCGTACAAACACCTCAGAACCACATTTTTTACAGGGTTCCAGACGACTGGTCTGGGCATTGATCATCTGATCACCGCAGATAATACAGGCAAAAGTGCCTGCCGCTGCGATCTCTCCGGCACGATACTGATCTTCTCCGCTCGCCAGTCGTTGCTCCAACTCGACAATACCGATGCGGGTTCGGTCAGCCAGTTCCATTAGCTGCTTTGAGACCTTATGTTCCAGAATATTAAGGTCAAAGTTAAGCCAGGCAGCGATCCCTTCGCCGGTTTCATGGGCATAATAACCCAATCGTTTCAGGTCCCTTTTCAGATAAGCACTCAGAAGATCCAACTCATCCCGGGTCATCTCTTCTGCGGCTAATTCCAGCTCTACCGCTTCTTCGATTTTCTGCTGCATCAAGTCCCAGGATTTATGCTCAGCGGACTCAAGCTCCCCACGTAACCGGTTAAGAACCCGGTCATACTGCGCACTCCGGTCATGACTACTGTTTTTGTTGCTCATATCCCTCTCCAAAGCCGACGAAAAACTATATGTAGGATTGCATATATTGTATCCTATGCGCCATAGATCAAACTTTCCATTGACCGGCACCAATCATATTGCCGGTTTTTTATGATGAGTCCAAATGAACGAACAATATAAGCCGCAGCAGATTGAGCCTCAGGTACAGAAACACTGGGTCGACAACAACAGTTTCAAGACAACTGAAGATCCGTCAAAAGAGAAATTCTATTGTCTGTCCATGTTCCCGTATCCAAGCGGACGACTGCATATGGGCCATGTTCGTAACTATACCATTGGCGATGTAGTTTCCCGTTACCAGCGTATGCAAGGTAAAAATGTATTACAGCCAATGGGCTGGGATGCATTTGGTCTGCCAGCAGAAAACGCAGCACTGAAAAACAATGTACCACCGGCAAACTGGACCTTCGAAAACATAGATTACATGCGTAACCAACTGGACCTGATGGGTTTTGGTTACGACTGGAGCCGTGAAGTCGCTACCTGTCACCCGGAATATTACCGTTGGGAGCAGTGGTTCTTCACCAAGCTGCTGGACAAAGGCCTGGTTTACAAGAAAGAAGCTGAAGTAAACTGGGATCCGGTCGATCAGACCGTACTGGCGAACGAGCAGGTTATCGATGGTCGTGGCTGGCGCTCTGGTGCGCTGGTTGAGCGTAAAAAGATTCCTCAGTGGTTCCTGAAAATTACCGACTACGCCGATGAGCTGTTAGATGATCTGGATAAGCTGGAAGAATGGCCAGAACAGGTTCGCACTATGCAGCGTAACTGGATCGGCCGCTCCGAAGGTGTCGAACTGAACTTCCACGTCGACGGCTTTGGTGAGCTGGAAGTGTTCACCACCCGCCCGGATACCCTGATGGGTGTCACTTACGTCGCAGTAGCCCCGGCTCATCCTCTGGCACAACAGGCAGCAGCGAATAATCCTGAGCTGGCTGCATTTGTCAGCGAGTGTAAGAACATGAAAGTGGCTGAAGCTGATATGGCCACAATGGAGAAGAAAGGTTTCGATCTGGGTATTGAAGCTATTCATCCGATCACTGGTGACAAAGTACCGGTCTGGACCGCTAACTTCGTACTGATGGACTACGGCTCCGGTGCGGTTATGTCTGTACCTGGGCATGATCAGCGCGATTATGAATTCGCCAATAAATACGGCCTTGAGATCAAGCAGGTCATTCGTCCGGCTGATGACAGCATCGCTATCGACCTGGCTGAAGAAGCTTATACCGATAAAGGCGTATTGGTTAACTCCGGTGATTTCGATGAGCTGGATTTTGAAATGGCGTTCAAAGCCATTGCCGCTGAATTGCAAAATTCAGGTAAAGGTAAAACCACGATCAATTACCGCCTGCGCGACTGGGGTGTATCTCGTCAGCGCTACTGGGGCACACCTATCCCTATCGTTAATTGCAACAGCTGTGGTGCAGTTCCGGTACCTGAAGAGCAACTGCCGGTTGTACTACCGACAGAAGTGACTTTTGATGGCGTAGGTTCGCCAATCAAGAAAATGGACAGCTTCAAGAAAACCAGCTGCCCTAAGTGCGGCGACGATGCCGAACGCGAAACCGATACCTTTGATACGTTCATGGAATCTTCATGGTATTACGCACGTTACGCCTGCCGTAACGCTGAAACCATGCTGAACCCGGAACAAGCTAACTACTGGCTACCGGTAAACCAGTACATCGGTGGTATCGAGCACGCAATTCTGCACCTGCTTTATTCCCGTTTCTTCCACAAGCTGATGCGCGATGAAGGCCTGGTTAACTCTGATGAGCCTTTCGAACGCTTACTTTGCCAGGGTATGGTGCTGGCAGAAACTTATTACCGTGAAGATGCTAATGGCGGTAAAGACTGGATCTCTCCAAGCGACGTTAAAGTTGAACGGGATGAGAAAGGCCGGGTAATTAAAGCGGTTCATCTCGAAGACAACCAACCGGTTCTTTCTGCCGGTATGGGTAAGATGTCCAAGTCTAAAAACAACGGCATCGACCCGCAGATGATGATCGACAAATACGGTGCCGACACCGTACGTCTGTTTATGATGTTTGCCGCTCCCCCTGAGCAATCTCTGGAGTGGTCCGATTCTGGCGTTGATGGTGCTCAGCGCTTCCTGCGTCGCCTGTGGAAACTGGTATTTGACCACCTGCAGTATCCGGGTGAAATTGCGGCTCTGGATGTTGATGCACTGGATGATCGTCAAAAAGACCTGCGTCGTAAGACTCACGAAACCATCAAGAAAGTGTCTGACGATGTTGAACGCCGTCAAACCTTCAACACCGCGATTGCCGCTGTTATGGAACTGAGCAATGCGATCAGCCGCTTTGTTGACGACAGTGAACAAGGTCGTGCGGTAACCCGTGAAGCACTGACTGCAGCGGTGCAATTGCTGGCACCTATCGTGCCGCATATCACGCACCAGCTATGGCAGGATCTGGGCAATAGCAGCAGCCTGCTGGATGTTGCATGGCCGACCGTTGATGAAACAGCAATGACCCGCGCCAATGTACAGATGGTGGTTCAGGTAAATGGCAAAGTACGGGCTAAGATCAACGTACCCGCCGATGCTGAAGAAAGTGTTGTACTTCATACTGCGCTGGCAGATGAGGGTGTACAACGCCATATGGGCGGTAAAACAATCCGTAAACAGATTGTGGTACCTAACAAGCTCGTCAATATCGTGGTTGGTTAAGGGGATACAGATGTCTGGTTGCCTGAAACGGTTTTCAACAGCGGCACTACTCAGTTTGTGCTGCCTGACCCTGACTGCCTGCGGCTTTCACCTGCGTGGTTCAGCTGATATTGCTGAACCTCTCAGGCAGCTGACACTGCAAACTCAATCCAAAGTGCCGGGCCAGCTGGAGCTTACCCTGCGCCAACAGTTTCGCGCTTATGATATCGAACTTAACAGCAATTCAGGCTATGTGCTTGAGTTAGGACAGGTTAATCGCTCACGCCGGGAAGCATCCCTGAGTGCCAGAGCCAATGTTGATGAGTACGAACTAACCACTAAAGTCCCGCTGCTGGTTAAAAACCCACAGGGAGAAATAGTGCTTGAGCGACAACTCATTACTGAACGTATCTACGACTACAACTCCGATACTGAAACCGCCAGTAGTGTTCAGGAAGAGCAGTTGTACCTCGAGATGGATCAGCAGCTCGCTAAGCAGATCATTCGCCTGTACGTTAACCTGAAACCTGCCAGCAACTAATCAGATATGAAGATAAAACCGGAGCAGCTTGCCAATAACCTAAGCCAGCCAGCGGCTCCGGTATATCTGATCACCGGTGATGAAACACTGCTGATCGAAGAAAGCTGCGATCTGCTGCGCCAGCATCTTAGTAGCATTGGCTTTACCGAACGGGAAACCCTCTACGCCGAAGCCGGTTTCAAGTGGGAATACCTGCTTCAGTGCGCTAACGAACTCTCCCTGTTTGCCGAGCAAAAGATCATCGAACTTCGTCTGGGCGGCAGCAAGCCAAACAAACAGGCCAGTGAGATTCTGCGGCAGTACCTTGAGCGTCCTGCCGAAGACAACGTACTGTTAATCATCGCCGATAAGCTGGATGCCGGCGCCAAGAAAAGCGCCTGGTTTAAAGCAATTGATCAGCAAGGCATTATTGTTGAGGTCTGGCCAGTTGAACTGCAACAACTACCAGGCTGGATTAGTAACAGAGCCCGACAGATTAATCTGACCCTTGAAAATGATGCGGTACAGCTACTTTGCGAGCGTATCGAAGGTAACCTGCTGGCCGCAAAACAGGAACTGGATAAACTAAACCTGCTTTATGCCGGCCAGACTGTCACCGCCGATATGGTGATGGACAGTGTGTCCGACAGTTCCCGTTATGATATTTACGGTCTCACTGAAGCCGCTATTCAACAACAGGTTAGCCGTTGTAGTAAGATCATCGAAGTTCTGCGTCAGGAAGGCACCGAAGCCAGCGTGGCGCTCTGGGCAATCAGCCGTGAAATACGTTCATTGATCGCCATTCAGCAAGGCCTGCAAAGTGGCACGCCTTTCGATACTATCTGTCAGCGTGAACGGATCTGGGGCAAGCGAAAAAACTGGGTTCGCACTGCAGCTCAGCGAGTTCCTGCCGATAGCCTTAAACAGATGCTAAGTCGTTGTTCCGAGGCAGATTCTCAGATTAAAGGTGCACTCGGTGACCCCTGGCTGACACTGACAAGCATCACTTTGCAGCTTGCCGGCGTAGAGCTATCTCTAAGGCACAGCTGAACATTGTTTGAAAGATAGCTAAGCTAGCTATTAACTATCGCGTTAACAAAAGGATTTCACCGTGTTTAAGTTCCGGTCCCTGCTTATCCTGATAACAGCTTTAACCGCCAGCCTGTTAAGCGGCTGCTTCAATAACGAACCCACTGATTCACTGGATGGCGAAGAACTCTACTCCTACTACTGCAAACAGTGCCATAAAAAAGATGGTAGCGGCGACCCTATCGCAGGCTTCCCCGCGAACAAACGCACCCAACTGCTAGAAGAACAGGTCATACTACTGATTCGCAAAGGTGATCCGGCCAGACCCGCTATGCCGGTATTCCCGCAGCTGAGCGAAGAACAGGCTGCGGCGGTGGTGGATTACCTGTTTAACCTTAAAGGGCAATAACTAGTTGCCGTAAGCCGCCAGGCGGAAAGCTATGCTTCCCTAGCTAGATCAGGGCATAAAAACAAACATTCTCACTGTCGTTATATGTCTGTTTTCGGCTGTGGTTTCAATGAGTCAATGCAACACCTATCTTTAATTGATAGCCTTGTTAGGCATTTAGCTCCCCATTCCTGGCGGTAGAATGTCAAACTTTGGCACATCGTTAGGGAAGACTGCCCATGATGGTGCTGAAGATACGTAGATTGACATTTTAGGAGCGAACTTATTACTTCTTAGTGAAGTTGCTGATACAGAGTAAAAAACACCCGCAGTTACCTCAGCGCACAAAGCAGTGCTACAAGTGCCACAGAAATGATAATTAACCTCTTTGCCTGAATCACCAGAACGCGTATACGATGAAGGTGTGCCTTTTGTAAATTTTAAATTATCTTTTGACACCCAAAGCCCAAACCACTTGTCTGAGCCAGTGAGTGCTTGACACTCCTTGCAATAGCAAAAAATCGAATTTATCGGGTCGTTATCAAAGTAAAATTCAATGTCGCCGCAGCGACAACTTCCAATATGCCTTTCCATGTTATCTCCGATCTGGTTGATGTCCAACGACGATATCGTAAAAGATATTCATATTTAATTTCATTTCCAAAGATGGGACTTCATCCTAGATTAGATTTTATATATGATAAAGAACATATATAAGTATGCGAAGGCTCAGCCCTATGCCCTATACAAAGACGCACAAAAACAAAACCCGCGAAAGAATTCTTGATAGCTCCTTCAGACTATTTGCAATAAAGGGTTTTGAAGGCGTTACAATCGATGATTTGATGAATAATTGTGGGCTTACTCGAGGCGGGTTTTATGCGCATTTCACGAGTAAAGCAGAACTTTACCGTGAGGCATTAAAATTTAAAGCCAGCAGTACTAAACTTGCCAACCCTAAGCCAGAGGACACATCTAATAAACAGTGGTTGTCTTTGTTGCTAAATAAATACCTAAGCTTGGAGCATGTGAAAGGAGAGCGCTCTTTGTCTTGCCCGTTAGCATTCTTGGTCACTGACATAAATATGCAGGATAAAGCAATAAAAACAGCTTATTCCGACGTTTACTATGGCATGAATACAGCAATTATGGAGTATGCGAGTAGCTATACCGACTGTGACGAACAAGATGTTTTATCAGTAACAGCAATGATGATTGGCACTGTCGCTATAGCCAGAACGCTTCAGAATCAAGATTCGATTGAGAGTTTACTAGCAGCCTCCAGGCGAGAAGCAGGTGTAAAATTGGGCGGAATATAACGACTAGCTAACAGGTCACGGTTTTGGTGATCGCAATTCAGCGAATTGTTGTTTGAGTGCATTCATTTCGTCGGTCGCCCTGCGTTGAAAACGCGCTTTGGAGTGACTGACAAACCGCACGTGAAGAGACGGGAAAATATATATCGATGAGGATTGGGTTTCCAAAAAACGGGCAATAGACTTCAGCGATTTACCCTGCTGATACCGATCCCAGATCTTGGATTTGATTTCTTTCGTGTATTTAATCCGTGTTTTTCGGGCCATTTTTAACACTCCATCTTTGAGCTAAAGATAGCGTGTTGCGTTGACTCATTGAACCCACAGCACAAAACAGACGAAAAGAGCGCCACTGGCGCTCTTTAAAATCTTTCTCTAACATGACAGGTTCAGTTATCTATCTAGCCAGTCGCAAAACAACGTTTAGTTAGAAGCCTTCGTTTCTGATCTTGTCTTAAGTATTAAGCACTCAAAGAGTGATCAACCACTGTTGCCAGGCGGATATTGTCATGCAGCGGGCAACGATCACAGACCGCGTCCAGGAACTCGGTCTTTTCGGCATCGGTCAGGTCGGCATCGATCTGCGCTTTGACAGTAATGGTCTGAAAACCAACCCGATCTTCGGTCTCTTTACCCAGCAGCCCTGCTGGATTCAGTGTTGCTTCAACATCGATATCGATACCGCGCATTTCGATTTTCTGTTGCGTCGCTGCGATACGGGCGATGCTCTGGATACAACCAGCCAGTGAGAACAGGAAGAACTCCAGAGGTGTTGGACCCTCATCGGTTCCGCCAGCCTGCTTTGGCTGGTCGATTGTTACTTTGTGGCCCCGGATATCCGCATGAACCTGCGCACCGGCTTTCATAGAAGTAGAAACAGAGATAACTTTACTTGCAGCCATATTAACCATCCATAATTAAGATATATCTAATATATTAATTATCGCACAATATTAGCAAAGATAGATATAACCCAAACGGGCGGTGCTGGAAAATATTTAACCGAAACGGGCAGTTAGGGAAGGTGCCATTTTTAAAACGAACTTTTTAAGAAACCTTTCGTGAAATGGCTTTTATTGAAGAGTCTGTTTTGAAGAACTTTTATAAGGAAAAAAGTAGTCAACAATGAACATCAGTAGTGCACTGAACGCGATCAGCTTACCAAACAGGTGAGCTTGTGGATAACCACCATCATGTCCGGTCAGAATCATAAGTGAAGCCACAACCAGCAAAAACACAATAAACAGATGCAATGGCACTTTAAAGCCCCAGTGAATATGCTGCGCTGTCACTACTGCAGCCACGGTTACCAGCAGACCAAAGCCGCTACCTACAAACACATCAACAGGCCAGTGCGCCGCCACCATAACCCGACTAAAGGCAATAAGAGCACCGGTCAGCAGCAGGGCGATTCGCAGGTAGAAATTACGGAAAAAATAAAATGCGATAGAGACAAATACAAAGGCAGTGAGGGAGTGGCCGGATGGAAAACTGCCATTTTTCAGTGCTTTACCCACCAGATTATATTCACCTGTAACCAGGGAAACCGGGGGCCGTTCGGCACCGACCAGATTTTTCAGGCCATGGGTTACCAGCGTACCGTAGACAGCGGCAATCAACAGTACCCAGAGAATTGCAGGGTTACGCCGGGCGACCAGAAGCGAGATACTGAGTACGACAGTTGTATCCCCCATAAACGTCGCGATCTGCCAGAAAGTATCCGGCAGTAATGGGGTAAACTGATTCAGCAGATGAAAGGCGCCATGATAACCGGCCACTGCCCAGAGCAACACAGCCAGAACTAAAAACACCCCAGCTAACTGAGTAAGACGTTTTAGTGATTCGGTATCATAGTGCAGTGCGAACTGCTGCCGGGAGCTTTGTAGCTGATCCGGCAGGCCTGTCACAATAAAACAGCCTTTAATCTGTGCCAGCAGATTTTGCATTTAGCCACTCCACTAATCGAATACCACCCTTGTTATAGATCACCTCAAAAGACGCCTGCGGGAACTCCTTTCGCAGAGGAGTTATATTATCGGCATCGGTAAAGATCAGGTCACCTGAGCGGGGCTTCACTTTTGCAGTAATACCCTCGCGGTAAACACTGAAACTGGGCATAGTAATATGGTAAGCCACCACATTCTGTCCAGGACGCTGCTTTGCCATCATGGCCGCTTCACGAATCGGCTGCTGCTGCAAACCGCCCATCACCTGGATAAAGAAATTAAACATAAATATTGTCTGAATAAACCCGATCGATACCATCTTCGCAGGACGACTGAGTTTAGGTGACAGAATCAGACCGATGGTCAGCAACAGCGCGACGACACTGGCGGCGACATAAGGCCAGCCCACCACATCCCAAACCCGGGACAACATCTCCTGTTGATAAAGCTTCTTACTCTCGCCAGCAACCGACTCCAGTATCCAGGGCAACGCTAACATCAGACCAAAAAACAGCAGTGGGAAAATAAAGCTCCAGCCACGGAACAGCTGATCACGGTAACGGGCAAATATTAACAACAGCCCGGTAATGCCATACACCACATAATGGGGTAACTGCGTACCGGAGATTGATACCAGCACAAAGACTACAGCCAGCCAGATAAACAGATACAGCGTAAGTGAGTCTTTACACAGCGCCTTTGCACGACGTAACGCGGAGAATAACGGGGCACTGAAAGGCAGTAATACCAAAGGCAACGCAAACAGGTAGTACCAAAGCTTACCACCATGCCCTTCACGGGTATCGCTGAAGCGCTTCAGGTTATGATCCAGCAGGAAACCTTCAAAGAAGCCAAACCCCTGATCCAGATACACCAGCCACAGCCAGGGAGTAAGAATGAGTAGCAGTAAGACCCAGCCCGGAATGAAAAAGATCGCTTTTAACCAGCGCCGCCATTCCCCCTGCAGGATAAAAAAGATACCACTGACCAGCAGTGGAACCAGAATAGCCACGGGTCCTTTAGTCAGCATACCCAATGCCATCCAGAGATAAACTCTGAACAATAGCGATCGACGTTCTGGCTGCTGCCAGTATCGCCAGATATCAAGTACCGTCAGGGTAACAAACAGGTTCAGCCAGGCATCCGCGATCGCCGCTTTACCGATGATGCTGATCCACAGCGTATTTGCCATGATCAGAACAACATACAGCGCCGTTTCAGCATCCCATTGCTGTCGGGCAAAACGGTAGCTCACCCACACCCAGCAACTGGCAGCAATCGCCGATGGCAGACGTAGTGCAAACTCATTCAGATCAAACAGCGACACACTGAGCGCCTGAAACCAATAACTCAGTATTGGTTTATCGTAACGCGGCGCGCCATCCAGATAAGTGGCAGCGAAGTTACCGCTGGCCAGCATCTCACGGGTCGCTTCAGAGAATGCTCCCTCATCCAGATCAAACAGGGGAAAGCCCCAGATATTCCAGAAGAAAGCAAAGAAAACTGCTGCGAACAGCAGCCCGTAATGGGTCAGATTACTGCTTCGCAGTATCGGCGTCATGTTCTACTATCTCATCCATTACCGTTGGCTGTGGATTGAACCACTGCCCCTCTTCCTCATCACTAACATGCTCACGCAAGCTATAACCCCGGGTATTTGAGGTTTCAAAGAAGATCCGCGACATCATCTCGGCCAGTACACCGGTGGTAATAAACTGCAATGACACCACCAACAGGAAGATACCCACCATAAACAGTGGTCGACTACCGATATCCTCACCCAGAAAGATTTTCACAACGATCAGCCAGGTCATGATAAGTGAACCCATCACCCCCATACCTAAACCCAGATAACCGAAGAAGTGGCCTGGACGGGCTTTAAAGCGGAGGAAGAAGAATACAACCAACAGATCGAGTATTACCCGGAAGGTACGGGACAGGCCGTACTTAGATTCACCAAACTGACGGGCATGATGATCAACAACCGTCTCGCCAATTCGCTCAGGCTTAGTAACAGAGGCGACCCAGACAGGGATAAAACGGTGCATCTCGCCAAACAGACGGATCTGTTTAATAACACTGGCGCGATAGACTTTAAGGCTGCAACCGTAATCATGTAATTTTACACCGGTCACTTTGGCGATCATTTTATTCGCCTGACGAGAGAAGAACTTACGGGTAGATTCATCTTCACGCTTTTTGCGCCAGCCCTGTAGCATATCCAGGTCGCGCTCTTCCATCTCAGTGATCATGCGCTGGATATCAGCAGGATCATTCTGCAGATCACCGTCCATAGTGGCGATAATCTCACCACGGGCAGCATCGATACCCGCCTGCATCGCTGCGGTCTGACCGAAATTACGCTGCAGCTCAACCACGCGCAGGTGATCGCCCCACTTATCCTGAGCTTGTTTCAGCCGTGCAACAGTACCGTCCGGGCTGCCATCATCGACACAGACCAACTCCCACTTACCGTCATAATTAATAAGAGACTCATGTACCCGCTCGACCAGCGGAAATACACTGTCCTCTTCTTTGTACATAGGTACGACGATCGATAATGATTTCATAAATTACCCGGACGTAGGTCATTAAAATTTAAAGCGGACTCTATCACAAAGCCCCTTTTATATGAAGAAAAGCTCAACTATCAACAGGGCCTTCAAATACTGCTACCAGTCCCGTCACAACACGCCTGCAGGTTAATCAGCCACTACCTGAGTTCGGCACCATCGCGCCGAAACTTTTGCCGTCAGCCAGCCAAGCAGAAAAGCGACGAAAGACATCAGCAGTAAAAACAGATGTAGCTGCACTGCAATTTTCAGCAATGAAGCCGTATCAATCGCATAAAACTTGCCCGCTAATACAAAGGCTGCTTCAAACGTACCCGAGCCCGCCACACCATGAATAGGCAGAATCGAAGACAAGTCAGCAACCGCAACACTGGTTACCGCCTGCGCCAGTGTCAGATCAGATAACTGCAGTACCACACCCAGAAAAGCGATCATCTTGGTAATCCAGACCGCATAAGTGCTAAGCACTATGGCACCAAAGTGTCCACCTCGTGTAGGTAGTGCAGTAAACGCCTGGGCAAGCTTAGCCAGCCTGGCATTGTTAAACCGTCCTAGCAGCCATACCACCAGCTGTTTACCCTGATCAAACAGTAATAACCCCACCACCGTGATCAGCGCCAGTCCCATCGCAGCCAGACCACTGTATTGCCACAACGCAAGGACACCGGCGATAGACAGCAATGCCACCAGATCCAACAAGCGATAGAGCAAAAGATGGGATGATGAATCCACCAAACCAATACCGAAATAGCGCTTAATCAGGACTGGAAACGCAACCTCACCGGTGCGCATAGGTAACAGGTTATTGAGTAAATTATGGTTAGTGCTGAGATAAAACATCTGCGCGAAACGCTGCAGCGGCAATTCAAAACTGATCTTAATCCGCACCGCGCGCAGTACATTACTGGCCAGTGACATCAAAACTAACAGCGCCAGAATAGGGCCGGAAAAACCCTGCCAGGAAGTCAGCAGGCTATACCAGCCGATTTGTGTCTCTACTACGATCAGGGTGATAACCAGTATCACCACTGACAGCAGAAGTTTCAGAAGTTGTGCACGGGTCATCAACTGATTGTTTCGCCTTTAGCCTGAAGGTCAGCATGGTAAGAGGAGCGCACCAAAGGTCCACTGGCGACCTGCGAGAAGCCCAGTTCTTTTGCCAGGGCCGCATACTCATCAAACTCTTCTGGCGTGACATAACGATCAACCGGCAGATGATCCCGGCTTGGCTGCAGATACTGACCTATCGTCAGCATATCAACATCGTGAGCTCGCAGATCTTTAAGTACCTCAAAGATCTCCTCTTTGGTTTCACCCACACCCACCATCAGGCCCGACTTTGTCCGTACATCCGGACAACGCTGCTTGTATTTTTGTAACAAGGTCAGCGACCACTGGTAATCCGCCCCCGGACGCACTTTACGATACAGGCGAGGCACGGTTTCCATATTATGGTTGAACACATCCGGCGGGGTCTGCTGCAAAATATCCAGCGCCACATCCATACGACCACGGAAATCAGGCACCAGGGTTTCAACCTGAATCGATGGAATCGCCGCACGGGTTTCACTGATACAGCGAGCAAAGTGATCGGCACCACCATCACGCAGATCATCACGGTCTACCGAGGTAATCACGACATAACGCAGCCCCATATCGGCAATTGCTGCCGCCAGCTCTTTAGGCTCATTCTCAGGTAAGGCTTTTGGCCGACCGTGGGCAACATCACAAAAAGGGCATCGACGGGTGCATATATCGCCCATAATCATAAATGTAGCCGTACCATGGCTGAAACATTCACCCAGATTCGGGCAGCTGGCTTCTTCACAAACCGATGCGAGCTTATGCTTACGCAGCTTATCTTTAATGCCATTTACTTTAGGCGAGGTACCCAGCGATACCCGCAGCCAATCGGGCTTACGCAGTATCTTATCCCTTTCTGTCGGGATTACCTTCACTGGGATACGGGCAACCTTATCGGCGCCGCGTAACTTTACCCCAGCTTCTACTTTGTGTGGTTTAGCACTTTGCTGTTTTTCTGTTTTATCAGACATCTAGTTTTCCAGCGAGTTAGTTCTGGTCTGCTCGTTATAGCCGAGTCTTTTTACCAGTATTTCTGTAAGCGAATCTTTAACAGCGTTTCTATCATTTATCTCTGTCAAATTAGTAAGGCGCGTTACCGCCATGCCGGCATAGCCACAAGGATTGATCCGGTTAAACGGCTCAAGATCCATATCCAGGTTCAACGCCAGTCCGTGAAAAGAACAACCTTTACGAACCCGCAAACCTAATGAACAGATTTTAGCGTCATTCACATAGACACCCGGCGCATCCGGTTTAGCATAGGCTTCAACACCGTAACCTGCGAGCAGATCAACAATACTCTGCTCCATGCGGGCGACCAGCTCGCGTACGCCAAACTTTTTGCGACGCAGGTTCAGTAGTAGATAGACCACCAACTGACCCGGACCGTGATAGGTTACCTGACCGCCACGGTCAACCTGCACTACCGGAATATCACCGGTGCCTAGCAGATGTTCAGCTTTACCAGCCTGGCCCTGTGTAAATACAGGTTGATGTTCCAGCACCCAGATCTCATCCATGGTGTCAGGTCCGCGTGCCGCGGTAAAATCCTGCATCGTTTGCCAGGTTGGCTGATACTCAACCAAACCCAGATCACGGACAATCACCTGTTCTGCCAGCGCCATCAGATCACCATCTGTACACGGCCAGTGGCTTTCAGCTCCTGATGCAGGGCATCCAGCTGATCAGCGCCGGTGGCGGTAATTTTCATGCGTACAGAGGTAAAGGTGCCTTTACTGCTGGGCTGTTCATCAATTTTTTTCAGATCCAGATCCGGCGCATGTTTGCGTACGATATCAATGACCAGCTCTTTAAAGTCCGGCGCCGCCCGACCAATAATCTTGATCGGATAATCAGGACAGGGAAACTCAATCTTAGGTGCGTCTTGCTCGGTCTGTTGTGCCATATCTCTCGGTACTCGGGTCTTAATTTTCTAACTGTTTAAGTCGTTAGCTGCTTAAATCGTTAACTGTTTAATAGCTTAAACTCCCCCCTGCATCAGGTCTCGCTGATAGCGGGTAAAGAGTTCAAACATACGCGCCCACAATGGGCCTTTTTTGCCGTCAGCAATTAGCTGATCATCAATCTTTATAACCGGCACGACGGCTCGGGTAGAACTACTGATCCATACTTCATCAGCATTCATCAGGTGGTCATAATCTATATCAACTTCCTGAGTGGGTATGCCATTAACGGCCGCCAGCTCAAGAATAAGTTCCCGGGTCGTCCCACCCAGGATCTCTGAACTTCGCTTAGGCGTATAAATAACCCCTTTATCCACCATAAACAAGTTACAGGAAGCGCCTTCGGTTAGCAGCCCATCCCTGATCATCAGCGCCTCTGTGGCTCCCGCCTGTCGCGCTTGTTGCATCACCAGTATATTTGGCAAAAGGCCTGTTGCTTTAATATCACAACGGTGCCAGCGCAGATCCGCCGTTACAATAGCTGAAATACCGGCAATGGAGTCGGGGCCTTCATCGTAAATATCACGAATAGGATTACAGCAGGCAAAAACAGTCGGCTGCATCTGCTCATCATAGGCATGACTTCGCTGACCGGAACTCCCACGACTTATCTGCAGATATACAGACAAATTACCACCGCCATTCTTAGCGACTAGTTCCGTCAGTATTGCTTTCCAGTCCCGGGCGATACTGATCTGTATACCCCGCAGACTATGCTCAAGACGCGCCAGATGCTCATCAAGGCGAAAGCCCTGCCCCTGGTAAAAAGGAATTACCTCGTAAACGCTGTCGCCGAACAGAAATCCCCGGTCAAATACCGAGACCTGAGCCTGATCTGCTGCGACAAATTTATCGTTAAGATATACAGTTTCCATGTTCCGATAACGACAGATGCCCGAACCAAAAGGCCGGGCATCCATTCCTCACCAACCGCTGAGTTAATTAATCAGGTTATAAAAGAATAGCGCAATAGCATCCCAAATACGCTGTAAGAAACCTGCCTGTTCAATCGTTTCAAGCGCAACAACCGGTGAACTGGCAACCAGCTCGCCATTTAACATCACTTTGACCGTACCGTACTTCTGGCCTTTTGAAACGGGCGCTTTAATGACTTTATCCAGATCCAGAACAGCTTCAAGCTGCTCACTCTGACCCCGTGGAATGGTGATCGCCATCGCTTCGGTCAGGCCTAGTTTCAGTTGATCCTGTTGACCGGCCCATACCTTAGTTGATTCCAACACCTGGCCGGCACTGTACAACTTGTGGGTACGGAAATAACGGAAAGCATAAGCCAGTAGTTTCTGGCTCTCCTGGGCTCGGGCTTCTTCACTATTCGTACCCATCACTACTGTAATCAGGCGCATACCATCACGCTTAGCTGACGCCACCAGGCAGTAACCTGCTGCATCGGTATGTCCGGTTTTCAGACCATCAACCGAATTGTCACGCCAGAGTAATTTATTACGGTTTGGCTGACGGATTTTGTTATAGGTAAAGTATTTCTCTGAGTAGATACCGTAATGCTCAGGGTAATCCTGGATAATTGAACGGGCCAACAGAGCCAGGTCATGGGCTGAGGCATAATGTTCTTCTGCCGGCAGACCAGTGGCATTCATAAAGTGAGAGTTTTGCATACCCAACTGGACTGCATGTTGATTCATCATATCGGCAAACGCAGCTTCGCTACCGGCCAGATATTCAGCAACTGCAACACTGGCATCATTACCCGACTGGATAATAATCCCTTTCATCAGATCGCTCAGCAGCACCTGAGTACCTTCCTGAATAAACATACGCGATCCAGGGGCTCGCCACGCCTTTACCGAAACAGGTACCAAATCACCCTTAGCAACATTACCTTTATTCAGTTCAGCTGCCAGGATATAGCTAGTCATCATTTTGGTCAGACTCGCAGGAGGAAAACGTTCCTCTTCGCGATTAGCAACAATAACCTTACCGGTGTCTGCATCCATAACAATATAAGCACGAGCAGCAACCTGCGGTGCAGCTGGCATGATAGTCGCGGCCTGAAGGGGCAGGGCAATAACGGTGATCAATAGCAAAGCTAAACGAAGCATATTTTTTTTCATCATGATATTTATGAGTACTTTTTTACAGTTGCTCTAATTCCGGGAATTAACCGGAGTACGGGTCCGAGTACAGATAGGACCAACGATATTGTTAAAGGTTCTCGACCTTTTAAAACCTTTTTCTCTCAAGCCTGAGAGCCAGGCCTGACCAGTAAAACCTGTCCGGCTAAACGCTGACAGACTGTCATCCTGCCCGACTAAAAAGACTAGTCTACCAAATGCGGACGCAGATAACCTGCCGCTTCAACTCGGGATATCAGCTCTGCCAGATTCGCATTCAGTTGAACCGGACCAAGCTGCACCCGATACAAGCGACGATCCTGCAACTGCAAGGGAACTATTCTGACCTGATATCCGGGCAACATTGTCTGTAACTGTCGCACCGCTTCATCTGCGGTTGCCTGAAGACTAAAGGCACCTACCTGAAGATAGCGACTAGCGGCTCCCGCCTGTGTGGCTGGCGCAGGCGGTGCTGCGGCAGTCACAACAGCGGCCTTAGTGTTCCAGCTATTCGGGTTAATTGCCTCTACTTCAACCTTAGCGGTACCTGCGCCTAACATATCCAGTTTCGATGCCGCTGCGTAAGACAGATCGATAATACGTCCACCGTGGAATGGCCCCCGGTCATTAACCCGCACAATCACCCGTTTGCCATTTTTCAGGTTGGTCACCTGAACATAGCTGGGCAGTGGCAACGATTTATGCGCTGCAGTCATGGCGTACATATTGTAGGTTTCGCCATTAGAGGTTTTATGTCCGTGGAACTTTTTACCGTACCAGGAAGAGACACCGCGCTCTTTATAGCCGAGACTAGACGGCATCACATAATAGGTTTTACCCAGCACGCGATAAGGGCTTTTATTGCCGCCCCGACTTTTCGGCTCTGCCCGGGGCACTGCATCAGGCACATTAGATACATCAACCGCTTTGGACGGCCCGTAATCCTGCTCTACCGCATATCGCCCACCGGAGGACGAACAGCCCCCCAGAACTACCAGTACAGATAGCGCACAAAGATTCAGGATTATTCGTTTCATTTTCTAGCCCGTAGATTTTTTTCGTTTCTCAGCCACTGCCTGGCTTAACTCATACACCGCCATTGCGTACAAACGGCTGTGATTATAGCGGGTTATGACATAGAAGTTATGCAATCCAAACCAGTGTTGAAATTCGCCCTTAGCTTCAAGACGCATCAGGGTCGCTTTGCTATCTGCATTCAGACCTTTACGTGTTTTAATGCCCCGCTCCGACCATTCGTTCAGGGTCAGACTGGGTTTTAAACCATCATTAAACCAGCTGTCATCAGCCAGTTCACGCATCACAACATTACTGCGTACCGGCTCTCCATTTTTCCAACCATGCTCTTTGAAGTAGTTAGCAACACTACCAATCGCATCGACCGGGTTATTCCAGATATCTTTTTTGCCATCCCTATCAAAATCGACCGCGAAATGCCTGAAGCTGCTCGGAATAAACTGGCCAAAGCCCATCGCGCCGGCATACGAACCTTTCAGGCTGAATGGATCAACACTCTCTTCTCTAACCAGATAGAAATACTCTTTCAATTGCCCCCGAAAGAATTTACCCCGTTTCGGATAATCAAAACCCAGCGTCGACAGTGCATCAACGACCCGGTAGCTCCCCATATTACGACCATACCGGGTCTCTACACCGATAATAGCCACAATAATTTCAGCCGGTACGCCGTATTCTTTCTCAGCGCGTTCTAAGGTGTCTGCATACTGATCCCAAAACTCGACCCCTTGCTTAATACGCTTCTGCTTGAGAAAAATATTCCGATACTCTCCCCAGGTCAGGCGCTTCTCGGCCGGACGTGAAATAGCCTTAAGAATACTTTCCTTACGTTCAGCAGAACGCAATATGGTTTTAATTTCGTTTTCATCGAAGCCTTCAGCAGCCATATCAGCGATAAACTGCTGCGCTGCAGGATGATCGCCATACCCATGGGCCGCCACTGGCGCTCCCCAGAGCAACCCGGCACAAAAAAATGTTCCGGTCAGTAACCCGGTTAACTTAGATCTGATCATTTCACCTTATCCCGAAGACCCTGCGGTCAAAATCCCTGAATATTATTAAAGACGCTACTCAAACATCCCTGAGCTGAACCCAAACTGTATCACAGAGCCCGCTGAACAAAACCGCTAAATGCTATGCAGTTTTTTTTATAACGGCTTAGTGACTTATCATCTTGCGGTGTGCCTGCACCGACATCAATAATCCAAACCCGGCCATCAGGGTAACAATTGAGGTACCGCCGTAACTTACCAATGGCAGAGGCACACCTACCACTGGCAGCAAACCGCTCACCATGCCGATATTGACAAAAATATAGACAAAGAAGGTCAGGGTTACACTACCTGCCACCAGACGACCAAAGCTATCCTGCGCTTTAACCGCGATAACCAAACCACGGGCAATTATCAGCAGATAGATAGCCAACAAAATCAGCACACCCACCATCCCCATCTCTTCTGCCAGTACCGCAATAATAAAATCGGTATGACTCTCCGGCAGAAAATCCAGTTGCGACTGAGTCCCCTGCATCCAGCCTTTGCCGTCAAGTCCACCTGAGCCTATGGCCGCCTTGGACTGAATAATATTCCAGCCAGAACCTAACG
The DNA here is from genome assembly GCF_003858655.1 of Amphritea balenae. Lineage (GTDB taxonomy): Bacteria > Pseudomonadota > Gammaproteobacteria > Pseudomonadales > Balneatricaceae > Amphritea > Amphritea balenae. The sequence goes on along the minus strand of NZ_RQXV01000007.1, from coordinate 93,298 downwards.
GATCACTTTCCGGGTCCAGAAACGTCAGCACCCGCTGTTTCTGATAATCTTTCATCACCATCCACAAGCCAGGCAAGCCTGCAGCAGCCACCCCTAACGCGGCAAAAATATAGCGCCAGTAAATACCCGATAAAAGCAGAACAAACACCCCTGAAGCGCCTATCAACAAGGAGGTACCCAGATCCGGCTGTTTCATAATCATCACCACCGGTACAAATATCAACACCAGCGAGATCATGATATGCCTGAAACTTGGTGGTAACGGACGGCTCGCCAGATAGCAGGCGATCATCAGAGGTAGCACCAGTTTTAAAATTTCCGATGGCTGAAACCTAAATCCGGGTAACGCAATCCAACGCTGTGCGCCTTTCGCACCTACACCAACGAGTATTACCGCCAACAATAACCCGATACATACCACATACATCGCCGGCGCCCAGCGGGCGAAGAGCTGAGGCCGAAGCTGGGCCAGCACCACCATCACAAAAAAACCCGCCCCCATCCGGATAGCCTGTCGGGTGACATATCCCATATCGCCACCGGATGCGCTGTACAGAATCAGCAAACCATAGCCGCAGAGAATAAAGACCAACAGCAGCAACCAGGCATCAAGCCGGGTGTAAGACCAGAGTCCACGACGGCGGGCCAGGTGAGGCTGAGCATCAGGCATACTCCGCTGAAAATCACGCATCCGGACTACCCTTCTGTTCTGCCGAAGTTATCAACTGACCCTCATCCTGCAGTTTAAGTTCCATGAACGCATCTATTACTTTACGCGCCACCGGTGCAGCAGTACTGGAACCACCGCCGCCATTTTCAACAATAACGGCTACCGCTATTTCAGGTTTAGCCGCCGGTGCAAAAGAGATAAACAGGGCATGATCTCGGTTCCGCTCAGACAGTTTCTCTGCATCGTATTCTTCATCCTGTTTGATACCTACAACCTGAGCAGTACCGGTTTTACCGGCGATCTGAAAATCAATGCCTGTACCTATTTTCCGGGCGGTCCCCCGGGGTCCATGAACAACCGCAATCATCGCATCAACAATTCGCTGCCAGTATTGTTCGTTATCCAGCTTTACATCAGGTAATACCGCACTGGTACCTTCAAGTCCGCTAATATCAATGACTGAACCTTCTGTGATCGCATCACTACCGGACTGACTACGCTGCATCACGCCTTTCAACATACGCGGCTGTTTCCAAACACCCCGGTTAGCCATCACGGATGTCGCGGTCGCTAATTGTAACGGTGTAGCCAGCATCCAGCCCTGGCCAATACTCAGGTTCAGTGAATCACCGGAATACCAGGATCCACGACCGGTTTTTTTCTTCCAGGCCCGGGATGGCAAAATACCAGGTAACGCTTCCGGCAGGTCCAGGCTGGTCACCTGTCCAAACCCGAAGCGCCCCAGATAATCCGAAATCACATCAACACCGGCCCGGTTAGCCACATCGTAAAACCAGACATCACAGGACTGATAGATCGCCATATCCATCCCGACTTTGCCATGCCCACCCCGTTTCCAGTCACGATAGCGTCGCCCGCCTTTAGTCAGCGTATAAAACCCCGGATCACTGACTGTATGAGAAGGGCTTATCTCACCACTGTCGATGACCCCCATCGCTACCATTGGCTTAATGGTGGATCCCGGTGGATACTGCCCTCGCAGGGCACGATTAAACAGAGGCAGATCTGGTGATTCACGTAACGCAGTATAATTTTTGCTACTAATACCGGTGACAAACATATTCGGGTCATAGCCCGGATTACTTACCAGCGCCAGGATTCCCCCAGTGTTCGGGTCGATCGCGACTATTGCAGCCCGGCGACCGTGAATTAACTTCTCAGCCGCTTGTTGTAAACGGATATCTAGATGCAGAACTACATCTTTACCCGGCACCGGATCGGTACGCTCCAGCACCCGCATTACCCGACCCCGGGCATTGGTTTCTACCTTGTGATAACCCACTTCACCGTGCAACAGCGGCTCGTAAAACTTTTCGATACCCAGCTTACCGATATAATGGGTGGCACTGTAGTTGGTTGGGTCTACCCGCTTTAACTCTTTCTCGTTAATACGTCCTACGTAACCCAGCGCATGAACCAGCCCGGCACCAAAGGGATAATATCGAATCAGATCAGCTTCAACCTGCACCCCGGGGAGACGCTGATAGTTAACCGCTATACGGGCGATCTCTTCATCGGTCAGACGAAAGCGCAAAGGCACAGTTTCGTATGGACGGCGACGCTGTTTCAATCGTTTTCTGAACGAGACCATCTCACGCTCGGTCACCGGAATCAGCTTTTCCAGTTCCGCCAACGTGGCATCTACATCTTTCACTTCCTCTTTCAGGAGCGTGACGCTGTAGCTGGGACGGTTATCCGCCAACAGGATTCCGTTACGATCATAGATCAGCCCCCGGGTAGGCCCCACAGGTTTAAGCTGAACCCGGTTGTCGTCAGAAAGTGCCGCCAGATTTTCATGCTGCACCACCTGCAAAAACCAAAGACGACTAATCAAAACACCCATTAGCAGTAACACGATGGCAAAAGCGATCAGCGACCGGGAGAAAAATACCCGTCCCTCTTTTGTATGATCCTTCAAGCTATCGAATGCTGACATCTGAGCAATGATCTACCGGTTATTTATGATAAGGATGGCCCTGGAGGATACTCCAGGCCCGGTACAACTGTTCAGTCAGAATAATGCGTACCAGAGGGTGCGGCAGGGTAAGGCCGGACAAAGACCATTTCTGATCGGCGATGGCAACACACTCCGGCGCAAGCCCATCTGGCCCACCTACTAAAAGACAAACATTCTGACCCGACATCTGCCAATTTTCAGCCTGCTGCGCCAACTGCTCTGTACTCCAGTTACGGCCGCCGACTTCCAGCGCGATAACCCGATCGCCTTTGGGTATAGCCGCCAGCATCTGTTCGCCTTCCTGACGCTTAGCCCGGGCCAGATCAGCACCTTTGCCCCGATGCCCCAGAGGGATCTCAACTATTTCCAGTGAAAACTCATGGGGCAGGCGCTTAATATATTCATTGCAGCCTTCAATAACCCAACCCGGCATTTTGGTGCCGACGGCGATCAGTCGAATTTTCATATCAGACCTTAATATCAGAGCTTAAATAGCAGAACCTTCATACAAAGCCTGTCATACAAGATATTCCTATCAAACCGAGAACCTTACTGATAATCGGTTTAAGATCTTATAATTCAGGCGTCAGAACCAGCTGATTCGGCTTCGTCAAAGCCCCACAGGCGTTCAAGGTCGTAGAAGGCGCGGGCATCTGGCATCATCACATGAACAACGACATCCCCCAGGTCTACCAGCACCCATTCGCCGGTATCCAGGCCTTCTATACCCATAGGCTGCAGGCCTTTATGTTTCATCTCTTCCTGCACATGCTGGCCAATAGACATCACATGACGCCTTGAGGTTCCGCTGGCAATAATCATGCGATCGGTTACTGTTGATTTATTGCGCACATCCAGCTCAACTATATCGCGAGCTTTCATGTCATCGAGTGCTTCACGCACGGAGCTGATCATTTGATCCATTTCCATTACTAATTACTTACCTTTAAATTTTACTTTCAAAGCCATACAGCTTCTGTTGTTGTATAAAGTCCCACACCGCATCAGGAATCAGATACCGGGGCGACTGGTCAGCGGCTATCAGATTCCTGATCTGAGTTGCTGAGATGCTCAGCGGCGTCAGCTCACGAAAGATCACATGTCCCGCCGGACTATTAAACAGTTTATCTTTATCGGTTATTTCATGCCGACGGCTGATCTGCTGCATCAGTTCACAGGGCTGATATACCCAGCCCGGTCTTTTGACGACCAGAATATGGCACAGATCCAGCAATTCCTGCCAGCGCTCCCAATGGGGCAAAGACAGGTAAGAATCCATTCCCAACACCATACATACAGGTGTTGTATCCCCCACCTCACGGCGCAGGGACTCTAGAGTTAATACTGAATAAGAAGCTTCGTCTGACAAGACTTCCCGATCATCCGCTATCAACCCCGGCTCATCCGCGATAGAGAGCTTAACCATCGCCAGACGCTGCTCGCCGGAACGAGCAGGTTGCTGACGATGAACAGGAACTTTAGAAGGTAAAAGAGTCACCTGGGCAACCCCAAGCCACTGCTTAATTTCCAGCGCAGTACGCAGATGTCCGTTATGAATGGGATCGAAGGTCCCACCCATAAAAACTCTTGCTGTATCAGTCATCAGGACTTACTAATCCTGTTACTGGCGAATATGGCCATCACCCAGTACTACATATTTCTGCGATGTCAGGCCATCCAGTCCAACCGGCCCCCGGGCATGAATCTTATCGGTAGAGATACCAATCTCAGCACCCAGCCCATACTCAAAGCCGTCAGCAAAACGGGTTGAAGCATTCACCATCACCGAGCTTGAATCTACTTCACGCAGAAAGCTACGGGATTTAGTGTAGTTCTCAGTAATAATCGAGTCTGTGTGATGCGAGCCATACGCATTAATGTGACTGATCGCCTCATCCATATCGGCCACCAGCCTGATCGACAAGATCGGTGCCAGATACTCAGTACTCCAATCTTCTTCTGTCGCTGCTACAGCCGCCGGCAGAAGTGCACAGGTTTTTTCACAACCGCGCAGCTCAACACCAATCTGCTGATACTGTTCAGCCAGTTCTGGCAGAATTTCAGCGGCTCGCGCCTCATGAACCAACAGCGTTTCCATGGTGTTACAAGTACCATAACGATGAGTCTTGGCATTGATCGCCACATTGATCGCTTTGGTCTTATCAGCATCGTCATCAATATAAACGTGACAGATACCATCCAGGTGCTTAATCACGGTGACTTTAGCATCGCGACTAACCCGCTCGATCAGCCCTTTACCACCACGCGGTACAATTACATCGACAAATTCAGGCATGGTGATCAACTCACCAACCGCTTCGCGATCAGTGGTTTTAACGACCTGAACCGTGTGCTCAGGTAAACCTACGGCCTTCAAACCGGTCTGAATACACTCTGCCACCGCTGCGTTACTATGGATCGCTTCAGATCCACCCCGCAGAATGGTCGCATTACCTGATTTCAGGCAGAGGCTGGCCGCCTCCACTGTTACATTTGGCCGGGATTCATAAATGATACCGATCACCCCCAGAGGCACCCGCATCTTACCTACCTGAATACCGCTCGGCAGATAGTTCATATCAGTAATGGCGCCGATGGGATCGGGCAGACCCGCCACCTGGCGTAAACCTTCAATCATGGTATCGATCTGAGACTGTTTTAGCTCCAGACGATCCAGCATTGCATCATCAAGACCGTTCGCACGCCACTGATCAAGATCTTTAGCATTAGCAGCAACCAGCTGATCACGCGATTCATCGATCGCTTCAGCCATTGCCAGTAATGCCCGGTTTTTAATTCCGGTATCAGCTTTAGCGATTGCGCGGGCTGCGACCCGTGCTTGCTGACCCAGTTCTGCCATATACTCTTTAACGTTCATAACTATCCTTCTCCGTCGAGACCGGCCATTATAACCTGCTACAGCCTATGGGCCATAGCCAACACTGGCGATTCTGTGAAAAAAGCCGTTTATCGGCGATATAAGTTACTGTTATCATCTGCAGGCTCTTCAGCCTGGAACCAGAACCGTCGGAATATGGATAAACCGCACTTCTCCGCAACATCAGATAACCAGCGTACGCGATTGGTGGCTTTGCTTGCCTGTATCATGCTGGGTGGTCTGTTGCTGGCCGGGGTTTATCTGTCACTGGTTGCGGAGCGTATCGCGGCACAACAAACACAACAGCAAGGTGAGTTACTGGGACAACAGACGGTTACCCTGATAAAACCTGCACTGCTGGCAGCCGATCCTGTCAGCCTTAACTTCATTCTCAACCAACTGGTGCGTCAGCCGCATATCGATGCCATTCGACTCACCGATACCAAAGAGCGGGTACTGGGTCGTGCAGGAGAGTCCAGCGAAAGCAACGATCTTCATCTGAACATCACTATTCAGCAGCAGAAACAAACGCTGGCGTTTCTTGAATTGCAGCTAAACTCAGCCCCTTATCTGCAACAACTGAACAACCTTCTGATACAAGCATCTATTCTGGCCTTTATTGTTATTATCCTGGCGTTGATCGGCTGCTGGTTCCTCATCAACCAAACAAAGGCCCCATCCCGCAAGCCCGATGACAAACAAGATCTTAAACCTGTATCAGCTGGCGCTAATAATGAACCTGAAACTGAAGCGATCATTAGCAAGCCGACTCTAACCTCTAACGCTTATGATCCCGAAGCAGACTCCGACCTTAAACAAGTGCCTGCACTAGCAACATCTGAGCTATCCGAGCCCCGGACATTAACGATTCCCCGGCCGAACTCTTCATCGGAGCAGGATGATGAACAACTGGTAGACCTGTTACGACCGTCCGATGATGCACCGCAGATGCCAGGTTTTGCTCCCTTCACCGAACACAAGCAAAACGACAAAGCTGAATTACAGACCTCTCCTCAGCAACACCCTATTGTTGAAGAGATAGATATCGCGCCTCAGCCGCGGCCGAAAACTAAAAACCCGCTGTTCGAGAATGCTAAACATGAAGTACAGCTGGATCTCTATGCTTTTGAACAGGAGCTGGAACTGATAGTAGCGGCAGAAAATGCCGGCTACCTACTCTATCTTGATCTGGCTACGGGCCATTCCGATAACATCCAGAGCGATGAGCTACACGAACTACAGGAATACTATTACCGCATGCTGGACATGGTCATCGCCATCTATCAGGGTGAAGCTGCCAGAATCAGTAATGGCGACCTGCAACTGGCATTCCTCAAGCCCCATAAAGATGACTCCCATGGTATCAACGCTATCTGTGCAAGCCAGCTGTTTAACCGCCTCTATAAGCTGTTTAATCAGCAGCGTATCAGACAGCTGAAGCCGGTTTTAAATCTGCATATGGCACTGGTACGGGGGCATCATAAAAAACTGCCACGGCTACAGGAAGAAGCCCGTTACCTGACCCGCAGCACCGATAGCAACGAGCTGATCACCCATACCGCATTGAGCGAAGCACCCGATCTCAAGGTCAGTTTACTGGCGGGTGCAGGAATACAGCGCGCCGAAGAGGATAAGGTTTTAATTGTAACGGTGAATGAGAACTACCAGAAATTGCTGGATAAACAGGCTCAGCACCTGCTGAATAAACTTTCCCCCTGAACAACCTGTACTCTTTATACAGTACAGTTTTCACAAAACTACGCAAACAGTGTATCTGTACCGGATTAGTCTTCTTGCCTATGCTCTGTCTTATCCTTAACTTTTCGCAGGCCTGACCATGTTCACCGAACTGATTATTCTGTTTATTGCCGGTATTCTGGGCGGCATAATCAACTCGATTGCCGGCGGCGGCAGCTTTATCACCTTTCCCGCCCTGCTCTTCGTTGGCGTCCCACCCATCAGTGCTAACGCCACTAACACCTTTGCATCCTGTTCCGGCTATATGAGCGGCACCTGGGCGTTCCGCAAGGACCTGAGAGAGGCGAAAGCAGATCTACCCCGGTTTATCATACTCAGTCTTATCGGTGGTATTGCAGGCGCCTGGCTACTACTACAAACCCCTGAAACAGCATTCAGAATTGCGATCCCCTGGCTACTGCTGTTTGCAACGCTGCTGTTTATCTTCGGCGGCCAGCTTAATCTCGCACTGAAAAAGTTAAGTTCCGCTCATCGTCACGCATCAGCCCTGGGCGGCGTGCTTTTAGCGTTGCTACTGTTCGGAGTATGCCTGTATGGCGGTTTTTTTAATGCGGGGCTAGGCATCATCACATTGAGCTACCTTGCACTGGCAGGCTACACCAACATCAACACCATGAATGGTCTTAAGTTACTGATATCCACCTTTGTATCACTGATTGCGATCGCGCTATTTATTTATGACGGCGTTATCGCCTGGTATGAAGGTACGGTAGTGCTGACGGGCACATTGCTGGGAGGATATTTCGCCGCTCATCTCTCACGCAAGTTACCACAGCAATGGGTGCGCAATTTTGTCATTTTCGCCAGTATCGGCATTACACTGTACTTTTTTTACGATGTGTACTTCTCTCAACTAGCTTAATCTGCAAGTACCGTAATCTATCAATGTCGTAAGCTGCTCTGTAGTAACAGAGCAGTGCTTTGATTACCGACATACAGATACTTTGCAGTCCTGGCTTATTATCAGGCTAGCTTCGATAAATGGCGGATATAAGCCGAAAAGTCATCGTAACCACCAATATGTTCATCTGCTATAAACAGCTGCGGAACGGTCCTGCGACCCGAACGGCGCACCATCTCTTCACGTTTTCTGAAGTCGGAACTAATCTCATATTCGGTATAGCTCCAGCCCAACTGATTTAGCAACGTCTTTGCCGCCTTGCAGTAGGGACAATAGTCCTTGGTATAGATCTCTATCTGACGCATAACGGCTCTCCACAATCATTTAGTCATCATTAAACAAATAATCGGCGAGCCTTCCGGCCCGCCAGTTAATCTACTGCTTAGCTTTTTACGTTATCAAGGTCATACCAGGGCGTTGGATTAATCGGACAACGGAAGCGCACACCATCACCGGTAACTGTTACCCGGGAGATACGCTGTTCACCCGGCTCCAGCGGAAACATATCCAGCCCTTCGTGGGTCTTAAAGTTCTGGATCTGGAAACCCACCAGCTTGTCGGATTTATTGGTGACAACAAACTCATACTCACCAGCCTTCAGTCCTGCAATTGTCTCTTTAGCAGAAAAATAACCGCTGTATTCATCCAGATGAATAACTGTCACCCCATCAGCACGGGTTTCCGGTGTGCCAGCACTGGCAAACGGAGCCATCAGGATGGCTGTTAATAATACGAACGCAGTTGTTACTTTTTTAATAACACTCATGGGGCTTATAACATTCATAGGTTTATCCTCACTTATCAGAACAGTCTGTAAATCCCTGCCGTGGCCAATTCAGGCACCGCATGAAGAGCCTTACTTTAAAACAGTCTGGCTGGACGATGTATGCCAGATAAGCCATAATTTATAACCATTAGTACGAGAACTTAACTATTAAGAGAATATATTTGAATGCAGAGTGACGGATTAAGCTCAATGCTTTCCTGGCTTCGCCTGAAAGCAGAGGTCTATATCCATACCGACTTTCAGGGTTGTTGGGCGGTGGATACGTCAGGCAGCCGCCGGGTTCCATTTCATTTGGTTCACAGCGGACAAAGCTGGCTACATTTACCCGATAAAAAGCCCCGGCTACTTAATGCCGGTGACCTGGTGGTATTCCCCCATGATCAGCAACATTTCCTTAGCAGTGAGCCCCACTGCCCTACCAAAGCGTTGGTAGAGGAAACCGTTAGCAATACAGAACATTTGGATATAACAGGGTCGATTACAGGGCTTACCTGCGGTTTCTTTGAATTTGACAATCCGGCAAGCTGGCCACTGTTGAACAGCCTGCCAGAGGCGATAGTACTTGAACTAAACAACAACGATCAGCTGAATAACACCCGCACATTACTAAAGCTGATGATATCTGAACTGGAGCATAATGCCCCCGGCACTGCCATTTCGGTAAGCCACCTGACCCACAGCCTGTTTATCCACATTCTTCGCAGTCAGATTGGCAGCAATCCTCAACAGGGAATACTGGCGGCACTGTTCGATCCACGGATCGGCAAGGCACTGAACCAGATCCATGATCAGCCACAACAAGAGTGGACTCTTGAACAGATGGCACAGACAGCCGGCATGAGCAGAACAGGCTTTAGTGAACTGTTTAAAGAACTCACCGGACAAACGCCGGTACGCTATCTTGCAGAATGGCGCATGCTACAAGCCAGCGAGTTGTTACGAACCACCGATCTATCCGTCATCAGTATTGCCGAACAATGTGGCTATACTTCCGATGTTTCCTTCAGAAAAGCGTTCAAAAGTATTACCGGGCAAGCTCCCGGCGCAGTGCGGCGCTCAGGCAGAGAGGGCTAAACAGTGAATCGAATCAATCGCATTATCATACTAATCGTTATCGCTGTGGCTGCATCAATACTGATGCCCTACCAGCCTCCGGCCCCGGAAAATCCTCAGACACAAACCAGCGATCAGCGTTTACTCCAGGCCTTTAAGGATCTCGAAAGTGATCTTCAGATAGAGGGCAGCGCCGTGGTTAAAAAAATACTGTCCGATGACCTTAAGGGTAGTCGCCACCAGCGCTTTCTAATCCGCCTGAGCCACGATCAAACTATTCTGGTCGCACACAATATCGACCTGGCTCCCAGAATTAACAGCCTCAGAGAGGGAGACAGCATTCGTTTTTACGGTGAATACGAATGGAATAATCAGGGTGGCGTCATCCATTGGACCCACCGAGACCCTCAGGGAAAACATCCCCATGGATGGATTGAGCATGATGGGATCAGATACGAGTAGGCCTGTCTCGCTTCGCAGAGTCGCCAGGCCCTTGATACGCCACAGGCTATAGAGGTAAATTCTTATTACCTGTCAGACAAGAGGATTTCAGGAGCGCCAGAAGCGCTCCTGTCATACCTGATTTCGCCCCCTAGTAAGTTCTTTAGAATGTCGGAAAAAAACGAGTTACGCGCCACCATCTTATCCCATCTGGAATAACGATTGACTCAAGGCGCTTTAGTAACCTGACTTTGCCTTATGAAACCATAAACGCATCAAAAAAATCGCTTAATTCATCGTATGCATGAAGGGGTAAAATGTTGGCAACGTGCTGATCAGGTCGCACCACAACCATACAGCCGCTAGAACGATCCACACCGCGTTGCTCAAATATATTATTACCTTCCTCGGCATAAAATACTTTTTCGTAATCCCTCAATCCATATTTGCCCTTTGCTGGCCATAAGTAATCAGGCAGTTCTTCAATTGACAGGTTTTGTTGCTGAAACACAGCATAAACATCAATTACTGAATCTATATCTGCGCCTACGGGTGTATATTTTTGTATCGGTGACGACTCAGAATTCTGTAGAAACTGTATCAATTTATAGGCACCCGAAGAGCTATCAACAGGACTCTTCTCATCACCAAAAACAAAAATACGCCAGCGGCCATCCGCTTTATTCAGATGCCCTAAATGTTGTCGTCTGGCATCTGAGACTCGAATAGCCTCGGCTGAATGAAAACGCTGGCCAATTTTAAATCCACACGCTAAGTGCTGGTTCTTTACTCCAGTACAGATGTAAGAGGGATCGTACTGAATAGATGTTCCCGCAATAAATCCATTTTGTCTGGCTATGAATTTCTCAATATCAGCTGTATTCGTGTCAGCCTGAGTAGCATCTTTCTTTGCTGTAGGGCGGGTCGCCACCAACGCTGACATTTGTTTATCTGCATCAATCAGCATTTGCGCGACTTTCCGCCGTTCTAAGGAGTAAGTTTGCAATAATTTTGGCTGACATTTTCCTTGTATAACAGACGCCAGCTTCCAACCCAGATTAAAGGTATCGGGTAGCGATGTATTCAAGCCCCAACCACCTTTAGGACTGTGCGTATGACAAGCATCACCGGCAACAAATGCACGCGGAATTAAATCTTCTGTATCATCAGCCGGAGTATCATCAAATCGATCTGCGACTCGCTGTCCAACCTCATAGATTGACCACCAGGCAACCTCCTTCACATCCATTTTATAAGGGTTCATGATGAGTTGTGCCTTGGCAATAATATCATCGACGGTAAGGTTAAGATTTGACGCTCGCTGATCACTATCCAACAGGTCGAGCTCTACATAAAGCCTGACCAGGTAGCCGCCTTCGCGGGGGACGAGCATCACCGCGCCGTTTTCCTTTGACTGTATAAAACTTTTGACTCTGATATCGGGAAAGTCTGTCACTAACAAAACATCCATAACCCCCCAGGCTTTGTTTGCTGAATCACCCTCTAAAACTATCGATAAATTTTTACGGACAGCACTTCTAGCCCCATCGCAACCTACGACATATCGTGCTCGAACAGTTTCTACTTTGGACGATTGAGAAACATCGTTCCGCTCAAATACTGCTGTAATCGGATGCGCATTCAGATCTTGGGTGAGGTTAGTATCAACATCTAACTCAAGCAGACGGCGGTCGTAATGGGGCACAAGATGCGATACTGAGTTTTCCATTCCTTCGAGTAACAGATCGTGTAGCCGTGCCTGATTAACAACTCCATGCGAAAACTCAGACAGACCAATCCTTGTATCGGGAACTTTGTGAGTACGCTTTATGCTATTTGGCTGTTCGTTATCAGGTTCCCAGAAAGCGTTCTGGTTTAGCTGATATGTTTCTTTAACAAGCATTTCGCTACTGTTAAACCCTTCCATAATTTCCATTGTGCGGCAGGATATCCCGTCAGCTTGTCCGAACAGTAAAGGGCCTGATTTCTGTTCAACGATACAGGTTGTAATGTCAGTAAACTCCGATAGCTGCCTCGCCAGCGCCAGACCTGCAGGACCGCAGCCGACAATCAAGACATCAACGTCTTTTGGCAGATCCGTCATTGGCGGTGGCGTTGCGGGTTCTCGAGCTGAATCAGGAATCTGATAATTGCCGGGTTTAAATCCATTGAGATGATACTGCATCACATAATCCTCTTAGCTGGCTCAGTATTTTTTTGTATGTCATTTTTTATTCATCATTTACTGATGGTGTAGAGTCTAAATGTATAAGCTAAGCGGGCCTGTCATCTAAAAATGGGGACGCTGGAATGATGGCAATCTTGTAAGCTTGAGCTACAGCAGGGTAGCGCCAGAGAAATGCTCTCAGGCATAAAACTATACTTCGCGGTATATGGAGAGTTAGAGGTGAAGATGCACAGTGCTCGTGATATTTGGCAGGATATACCTGAGCAGGTTGCAGCCTGCATAGATCGACTCGGAAGCGGTGAGTTTTATCCTAAATTCTTTCAAATGATGAAATGCTTTGCCCAAATCGACCAGTATATGGTTTTTGAATTTTCACCCAATGGCGATTACGCTACCTGCCGCTTAGCGCATAATGTGGAACGTCCTGATCTTGGACTCGAGCTGGCCTCACTATATCTGGATGGTTCCTATCTGGATGATCCGCTGTTGAAAGAACTGAAGGAATCCGTACTCTCTGACACTGACGTAGCACCTTGCCGCTTGTTAGAAAAAAGAGGACTCCCTCCTGTTTATCGCAAACGTTTTTTTAATGTACCTAATTTCGATACCAAGTTCTCATTTGTCGTACTGGACCGAAAAAGCCAACATCTCTTTTATGTGAATTTTTATAGTAAGAAGGAAGACGCCTTTACTGAAATACAGCTTAACTCGCTGAAACAGGCATCCTCCTTAATCGGTTCTTTACTGTTAAAACACTTCCGTGATGAACGTAAACAACGTGGTGTGATTAAGTCGCTACTCGCATCAGGACTCTCGGAGCGGGAAGCGCAGATCTGTAATATGATTCTTCAGGGTCATACGGCAAAATCGATCTGTAATGAACTTCAGTTGTCTGAATCGACAGTTACCACCTATAAAAAAAGGGCTTTCAAAAAGCTTAAAATCAATCGTAAGTCCGAATTAGTCCGGTTTATATGAACAGAGCCACAATGTCTGGCATTTCGGAGCTACTAACTCCCATTAAGCTTACCGATGATTGATATATCTCCAATATATAGTTAATATATTAACTATATATTGGAGATATAAATGAATATTAAACTGTCTGTTGTTGATCAATCCCCAGTCCATGGCTCCCATCCGGCTATAGACGCACCTAAGCTGACTGTAGAGCTTGCCAAAGCCTGTGATGAACTGGGTTATTACCGTTACTGGGTTGCTGAGCACCATGACAGTATCCACTTCGCGATTCCTTGTCCTGAGATAGTGGTAGCAGCCATTGCCAGCGTCACTAACAACATTCGCGTGGGTAGCGGTGGTGTAATGATGACTCACTACAGCCCACTTAAAGTTGCCGAGAGTTTCAAGATGATGGCCACGCTCTTCCCGGATCGGATCGATCTGGGTATCGGCCGTGCACCGGGCGGTACCGGGCTTACATCCCATGCTCTGGCATTTCCACATCAGCCTAACGGCGAAATATACGGCAATCAGGCACAGGACCTGAAAGGCTTTGTTAATGGCAGCATGCCGAGCGACAACCCTTTCCACAGTATCAAAGTGCTGCCCGACAGCTCACCAAAGCCGGAACTATGGATGCTGGGTTCAAGCGGTGGCAGTGCAGGCCTGGCCGGACATTTAGGCTATAACATCGCGTTGGCCCGGTTTATCGATCCGGATAACTGCCGTCCTGAAATATTCACCGAATATATGGAACAGTGGAAGCGTGCGGGCCACCAAACCACACCTAACAAGATGCTCGGTATCGCCTGTATCTGTGCCGCTACTGAAGAAGAGGCCAAGCTTCGTGCAGGCACTGCGGTTTACCGTAAGCTGGCCGCTCAGCTGGGTATGCGTGAAGCATTCCTGACGCCGTCTGAAGTGCAGGATCGCTATCAGCAACTGTCTGTTAGCCAGCAGGCTGATTATGATCATATCCTTAAGGGATACACCGTCGGTACACCGGAGCAGTGTGCTGAAGAGATTACTCAGCTGGCCAGCGCCTTTGACTGTGATGAAGTCACCACCGTGACCGTCACTCATAGCTTTGAAGACCGCTTAGATAGTTATAAGCTGCTGGCACAGGGGCTATAACGCAGGCAAAATTACGCCTGCATTATTGGCTAGTCACCAGAGCAACTAATTTTTAAGAGAGCGCCTTTGGCGCTCTTTTTATATCTGTCTTACGTTGACAGTACAGCCAAAAGCGAACCGGGCCAATTAAATCTATAATTGTTTTAACGAGGGGGACATAAGGTAATCAATTTAAAAACGCAGGAGAAAAGCCATGAAAAACATCTTTGTTTCGCTGGCTTCCATTGTCTTCTTAGTTGCGTTATCTGGCAGCGCTTTTGCCAACTGTGCTGACGATGCCGTCAACACATGCAATAAGAAGCACCCCACCCCTAATAGCTCCAGCAACGCTTACGACAAGTATGAGTTATGCATCAAGGCACAACTAGGCCAAAAGTGTCCTAACAACTCATCATCTAAAGCTCTTAAATCTCAGGTAGCAAAGAATAAAAAAGGGCTTCGACCTGGCTGCCCCAAAGGCTATACATTAAAAATCAATTGGTCAGGCAAACAAGACAAATGCGTTACAAACAACACCCGACCGAAGCGCGCCACTCTACAGTGATATAAAGCTTATTCCCGCTTCAAAAAGGTATTAATGCTAGACAAAACTTCCGCCTATCATTGATCAGACATAATAGATGAAACAAAAAGAGCGCCAACAGGCGCTCTTTTTAATGCTCTTTCTGGCAAGCCGCGAAGCTGCGCTCTAACGCTTTACTCCCCGGACTCCGCTTCACCATCAGCTTCCTGCCCCGCCTTAACCAGAACATCCAGCGAATCGACCCGCTGATAACCCCGCGGAAGCTTATTACCTCTGCGGCCCCGCTCACCCCGGTAATGCTCAAGATCTGAAGGTTTCATCTTCAGATGCTGACGGCCGGAATTCACCTGCAAAGTATCCTCTGGCGATAAAGTAACCAGCGCCACGAGAAGCTCTTCACGGGCAGCCGCTCTTGCCGACGGAATATTGATAATCTTATTACCTTTACCCCGTCCCAGTTCGGGCAGATCAGCCACCGGGAAGACCAGCATCCGCCCCTCATTGGTCACGGCAACCAACAGGTCATTCGCCTTATCCTTAATCGCCAGTGGTGCCATACCCATCGACGCTTTAGGCAGCGTCAGAGCGGCTTTACCGGTTCGGGTCTTACTGGTCATATCAGCAATCTTAGTTACGAAGCCATAGCCCGCATCTGAAGCCAGCAGTACCGCATCTTTATCTTTACCCGCAATAGCGGCATCGATAGTAGCCCCTTTTGGCAGGGTCAGTTTACCGGTCACCGGCTCTCCCTGGCCCCGTGCTGATGGCAGTGTATGCGCTTCCAGCGAATAGGCACGGCCGGTGCTGTCCATCAGAATGATCGGCTGATTCATCCGACCTTTACAGGCTAGCTTAAAGCCATCACCCGACTTATAGCTCAGTCCGGCAGGATCAATATCATGACCTTTAGCGGCACGGATCCAACCCTGTTTGGATATAACAGCAGTCACCGGGTCTGCACTGAGTAACGCCTTTTCATCCAGCGCTTTGGCTTCTTCACGAGCGACAATAGGAGAGCGACGATCATCACCGAACTCTTTAGCATCGGCTTTCAGCTCATCTTTTATCAGCTTACGCATCAGACGTTCTGAACCGAGAATCTCTTCCAGTTGTTGACGCTCTTCCGACAGTTCATCCATCTCACCGCGGATCTTAATCTCTTCCAGCTTAGCTAACTGACGCAGACGAATCTCAAGGATCGCTTCCGCCTGAATTTCGCTAATACCAAAGCGCTCTATCATTACCTGCTTGGGCTTTTCCTCGGTACGGATGATTTCGATTACCTCATCGATATTGAGATAAGCAACCATCAGACCTTCGAGAATATGCAAGCGTGCCAGCACTTTATCCAGGCGGTACTGCAAGCGTCGACGAACTGTTTCAGTACGATAGGTCAGCCATTCGGTGAGGATCTGTTTCAGATTCTTAACCTGTGGCCGGCCATCGATACCGATCATATTCATATTGACCCGGTAGGTGCGCTCCAGATCCGTACTGGCGAACAGATGAGCCATCAACTGCTCTACATCGATCCGGTTTGAACGGGGCACGATCACCAACCGGGTTGGATTTTCATGATCAGACTCATCCCGAAGATCGGATACCATCGGCAGCTTTTTCTGCTGCATCTGCTGCGCTATCTGTTCCAGGATTTTGGCACCGGACACCTGATGAGGCAGCGCGGTGATAACAATATCACCCTGCTCCCGGCTATAAACCGCCCGCATTCGCAGGCTGCCTTTGCCGGTTTCATACATTTTACGCAGTTCATGGCGCGGCGTGATCAGCTCGGCTTCGGTCGGCATATCCGGCCCCGGCACTATCTCACACAGGTCTTCCAGGCTCGTACTCGGCTTTGATAACAGCTGAATACAGGCCTGAGTCACTTCGCGCAGATTGTGCGGCGGAATATCTGTTGCCATACCAACGGCAATACCCGTAGTACCGTTGAGTAAGATATTAGGCAAACGCGCCGGCAGAGTCAGTGGTTCTTTAATCGTACCGTCAAAGTTCGGACCCCATTCAACGGTACCCAGGCCAACCTCTTTCAGCAATATCTCTGCATATTTAGCCAGTTTGGATTCGGTATATCGCATCGCGGCGAAGGATTTCGGATCATCCGGCGAGCCCCAGTTACCCTGACCATCAACCAGTGGATAACGGTAAGAAAACGGCTGCGCCATCAGCACCATCGCTTCGTAACAGGCACTGTCACCATGGGGATGGAATTTACCCAGCACGTCACCGACCGTTCGCGCCGACTTCTTATACTTCGCGTTCGCTTTCAGACCCAGTTCGGACATCGCATAGACGATCCGTCGCTGTACCGGCTTCAGACCATCGCCAATATTCGGCAACGCCCGATCGAGAATGACGTACATGGAATAATCCAGATACGCTTTCTCGGTATATTCTTTCAGTGACAGGCGTTCTACGCCCTCATCGATATGTACTGTTCCGCTCATCCGCAGGACCTTTTAATACTGAACCGGCTCTGCTACCAGAGTCAGTTGAATTCTTTAATATAGAGTTAAACTTCTGCCAGGTTGCCTTTGCTTTCCAGCCACACTTTACGGTCGGAGGAGCGTTTTTTAGCCAGCAACATATCCATTACTTCGTTGGTGCCATCGCCCGGCTCAATAGTTAACTGAACCAATCGACGAGTATCACGGGACATAGTGGTCTCCCGCAGCTGCAGGGGATTCATCTCGCCCAGACCCTTGAAGCGCTGCACACCAATCTTGGCATTTTTACGCTCTGCTTTGATCCGTTCAACCACACTGTCTTTTTCTGCATCATCCAGGGCATAGTGAACATCTTTCGCCACATCGATACGATATAACGGCGGCATAGCTACATAGATATGACCGGCATTGACCAACGGTCTGAAGTGACGTACAAACAGGGCGCACAGCAGCGTAGCGATATGCAGACCGTCGGAGTCCGCATCGGCAAGGATACAAACCTTACCGTAACGCAGGCCGTCAAAATCATCCGAGCCCGGCTCGACCCCGATCGCCACTGAGATATCGTGCACTTCCTGCGA
This sequence comes from Amphritea balenae, assembly GCF_003858655.1. Classification (GTDB taxonomy): domain Bacteria; phylum Pseudomonadota; class Gammaproteobacteria; order Pseudomonadales; family Balneatricaceae; genus Amphritea; species Amphritea balenae. The sequence continues at coordinate 74,981 of NZ_RQXV01000007.1, read as the reverse complement.
ACCCAGTACCTCACCGGCATCGACTTCCCAGGTATTAAGAATCTTACCCCGCAGCGGCATCACCGCCTGATACTCACGACTTCGCGCCTGTTTAGCTGAGCCTCCTGCAGAGTCACCCTCCACCAGGAACAGCTCGCCCTGCATCGCATCACCGCCGGTACAGTCGGCCAGTTTACCTGGCAGAGCAGGCCCCTGAGTGACTTTCTTACGGATCACTTTCTTATTCGATCGCATCCGTTTCTGAGCATGGCTAATCACCAGTTCAGCCAGTTTTTCACCGTCTTCTACATGACGGTTAAGCCACAGACTAAAGGCATCTTTAGCGGCGCCGGAGACAAAAGCTGCGATATGACGAGATGACAGACGTTCTTTGGTCTGACCTGAGAATTGTGGGTCCTGCATTTTTACAGACAGGATATAGCAACAACGCTCCCAGATATCCTCGGCGGAAATTTTCACCCCCCTTGGTAGCAAGTTACGGAATTCACAGAATTCACGCATCGCGTCCAGCAGACCGGTACGCAGACCGTTCACATGGGTGCCGCCCTGAGCAGTCGGGATCAGGTTAACGTAGCTTTCGCAGGTCAGCTCCCCTCCTTCCGGCAACCACTGTAGTGCCACATCCATCGCATCGACTTCACCTTTCATCGATACTGTGAAAGGCTCTTCCGGCAGGGTTTCAAATACCTGAGTGGTACCTTTAAGATAATCGATCAGACCATCTTCGTAATACCACTCTTCTTTCTCTTTTGTTGCTCCGGTCGCATCGGTAAAGGTTACCCGCAATCCAGAGCAAAGCACCGCTTTAGCCCGCAGCATATGCTTCAGCTTAGTGACATGGTATTTCGGGGTATCGAAATACTGACCATCGGCCAGAAAGCGTACTTCGGTACCGGTATTTCGCTGACCGCAGCTATCGACGATCTCCAGTTCAGAAACTTTCTCGCCATCGGCATAGGTCATTCTATAAACATTACCACCCCGGCGAATGGTGACTTCAAGCAGTTTGGAGAGCGCATTAACAACTGATACGCCCACCCCGTGCAAACCACCGGAATAGTTATAATTGTCGTTGGAAAACTTACCACCCGCATGCAGGCGGGTAAGGATTAGTTCAACGCCGCTGACGCCCTCTTCCGGATGGATATCTACCGGCATCCCCCGACCATTATCTTTAACACTGATGGCGCCATCTTTGTGTAAGGTAACATCCATCTGCGACGCATGGCCGGCCAGCGCTTCATCGACACTGTTATCGATAACTTCCTGAGCCAGGTGATTTGGCCGGTCGGTCTCGGTATACATACCGGGACGACGCCGGACCGGATCCAGTCCGCTCAGTACTTCAATTGCATCGGCATTATAATTCGTCATCTGAAGTATCAGTCCTTCTCTTCCATCGCATTCAGATCGGTCAGCGATGGTAGTTCAATCCAACCTTCGGCAAACGCCAGAATAGTCGGAATTACAAGTTCAAATTGGTCAAAACCGTGCGATCCACCCTGCTGCACAAGCATCGGTGATGCGCTGAATTTTTCTACCCCTTCACGATAATCCAGGGTTTCATCGGCAGTCTGAGTTAATAACAGGTAGTGCTGCGGGTCATTCAGTTCACTGCAATTTACCGCCAATAGCTGATCCAGATGCTTTCGGGTCAACTCATATTTCTCATCGCTGTAATAATTGCCCTGTTCTCCCAGCATATCCGCCAGCAACTCATAGGGACGCACCGCCGGATTAATCAACACCGCACGTAAGCCGTATTTTTCCACCAGCCAGGTACTGTAATAACCACCTAATGAGCTGCCTATGAGGGTAATATTACGGTCGGCATTCGCCTCAACCAGCTGCTCCAACAGCGCTACCGCCCGGGCAGGCCAGTGGGGTAACTGCGGCACGATAACTTCTTCAGCCCGCCCATTTTCAGCCATCCAGTCGGCAAAAAATCGCGCCTTAAAGGAATCTGGCGAGCTGTTAAAACCATGGATGTAGATAAACAGTGGCTGAGCCATCGGTACCCTTATTTAAATCTGCACTTACGCCAGCGCATGCATCTGTATATATATACATGCTTTTGCTAAAAGTACCGGAGTGCCGGGTACGTTGCAACCTTAACAGCGGACTCTTTTGACCGAGGTCTGAATCTGGCCGTCGGATCGCAGTTCCAGTAACCGGTAGGCCGGCTTTTTATCGTCATCAAGCTGGAACTGATCGGAACATTTTTTAAACTCCACAGAGCTGGCGGGAGTCATTAATACCCGCACCCCCTGCCAGTCCAGATCCCAGTCCTGATGCACATGACCACAGACTACCGCTTTTGCCTGGGAATAGTTATGTAGCACCTCCCAGAATGAGGCGGCATTCGCCAGCATAATAGAATCCTGCCAGCCACTCTGTACCTTCACCGGGTTATGGTGCAGCACGACCAGACAGTGCCGGTCTGAATACTGATTCAACTGCTGCTGAAGATAATCCAGCTCATTCTGCGCCAGGGTCCCACTACCTTTGCCATCAGGCAGAGAAGTACTGTCCAGTAAGATAATAACCCACTCGCCACACTCAAGGGTACGCAGGTTCAAAGCCCCGCCAATCTGCATCATCAAAGCAGTATCATCATGATTGCCGGGAATCCAGTAACTGGGTACCGGGAGCTGAGCAAGACGTTGCTGCAACCGCAGATAGCCTTGCGGCCCACCATGATGAATCAGGTCACCGGTCCATAATATAAGGTCTGGCGGTCGGGAAAACTCAGCGGGATGAAACAGATCTTCGAGCACCGCATCCAGATGCTGTTCAACATCAAGGCCGCGGTATAATTGTTCAGGATCGTTCTGCAGGTGGCAATCGGTTATCTGGGCGATCAGCACAGTGTCACTCATGAGTAGCTATATACCGTTTCAGCTTCATGGCCATGGGTCAGACAGTGGCTCAGCCACTCCCCCAGATACTGATTCAGCTGGGCCTTTTCATCCCGCTGATGCATCTGATTATTAGGGTAGCTATAAACCCCTTTAAACTGTCGTCGGCTTTTCAGACAGATCACCTCAGCAGCACGGGCGTCATGGTACATTCTTACGATCAGGCTTGGAGCTTCCAGCCAGCTATGCTCCAGCGATTGCGACACCAGGACGGTTGTTGTATAGGTAAAACGCTCCTCAACCTTGAGCCGTACGGTACTGTGCTGATTATGCCAATGGACCTCAAACTCGCGCTCGTCGCACTGTTCAAGATCCGGCATCAGCCGCATCAGCCGCAGATAATTGGCTTCACAATCAGCCATCTGCTTAACCAGGTCAGGGATATATCGTTTCTTCATACTAAAAGCTGTCGCAATGATCCGTTATCCGACAGTGTTTTGTCCTTATTTACAGCCCCACTGCTGCAGGAGCCTCTGTTTATTTATCTGTAACCATTGTACCGCAATTATGGTGGCAGCATTATCAATAGTGCCATCTGCCACTAGCTGACAAACCTCAGCAAAGGGTAGCACATGCACCAGAATATCTTCGCCCTCTTCCGCCAGACCATGCACCCCACCCGCTTGAGCGCTATCCACTCTGGCACAGAGCAGATCAACATATTCATCACTGCCACCGGCACTGGGAAGATAGCGGGTTATAGGCACAATATCGCTAATAGATACTCCGGCTTCTTCAACGGATTCCCGCGAGGCAACATCTTCAGCGGTTTCTCCGGGCTCTACAATTCCTGCGACTAATTCCAGTAACCAGGGACTGCCCGGCTTACCGATTGCGCCAACCCTGAATTGTTCAATCAGTAACACCGCATCCCGAACGGGATCAAATAACAAAACACAGACCGCATCATCACGCTGAAACTGCTCACGGATAATCTCTATCTCGCCACCCTCAAACAGTTTATGCCGGATTTTTAACCGGCCAATCTTAAAAAAACCATCGCAGATACGCTCATGTTCAACCACTTCCATATCTTGCGCACCAAAGCGCGGATGCCACTGTGCCATCGTATTTTCCTGCTCCAGATCACTAAACTTCACTCATAGGTCGAATGCCAATATAGCATGACTGGTATCAGCCACCTTTAACTGTATATAATTAACTGATATATCAATATTACCTAAAGGAATATATAAGAATTCCCTAATATTGATACAGCTTTTTATACAGGACCAGCATGTCACGACTCTTAGCCTACTTACCGCTTTATAGCTGGTTAAAGAACTATCAGCGGGATAGCTTTGTCAGTGATATGGTGGCCGGGATTGTCGTGGGTATCATGCTTATCCCTCAAGGTATGGCCTATGCATTTCTGGCCGGCTTGCCGCCACAGTACGGTTTGTATGCTGCTATTATTCCGCTGTTCTTATATGCCCTGCTAGGTTCCAGCCGCAGTCTGGCTGTCGGTCCGGTCGCCATCGCCTCCCTCATGGTAGGTTCAACTATTGCAGACTCCACCGCGCGCGGCCTGGGCGACCCTGTCACTATTGCGATCAACCTTTCGCTATTAGTGGGCGTAATTCTGATCCTGCTACGCATCATGCGGCTGGGTGCTATCGTAAACTTTATGAGCCACTCGGTAATATCCGGCTTCACCAGTGCCGCAGCACTATTAATCGCTATCAGTCAGATTCGGCACCTGACCGGGCTCAATATCCCCTCAGGTGGCTTTTTTACCGATACCTTCAGCTACCTGCTAAGCAATCTCCAGGCAGTTAACAGCGCAACCTTATTACTCGGCTTATCTGGTCTGTTCACCCTCTGGTTTGTAAAGGCCAAACTTTGCTGCCTGCTGGAACGCTCTCCTTTGCCTGTCTGGCTGGTGCAGCCTGTCTGCCGTGCCGGACCGATGTTTGCCATGATCGTTGGCATTGTACTGGTTGCCAGCTTGCAACTGGAGCAAAGCCATCAGGTTGCTATTGTAGGGGCCATCCCTGAAGGCTTACCTACGCTGAGCTTAATCAGTATTGATCTGCAGCTATGGCAGCAACTGCTTACCCCTGCGTTTCTGATCGCACTGATCGGTTTTCTGGAAAGCGTATCTGTCGGGACTACTCTGGCCAGTAAGCGACGCGAGCGCATCGATCCGAATAAAGAGTTAATCGCACTTGGGGCTGCCAATCTGGGGGCAGCATTTAGCGGAACCTATCCGGTTGCCGGCGGTTTTGGCCGTTCAATGGTTAACCACTCTGCCGGCGCTCAAACCACTATCGCATCGATTATCTCAGCACTGATGGTGGTGATCACGGTCAGTTTCTTCACCCCACTGTTCTACTATCTGCCAAAAGCAGTATTAGGCGCAGTCATTATTATGGCGGTGATACCGCTGATCGATGTTAAATCCTTTACCGATAGCTGGCGGTTCAATAAAGCCGATGCACTGACCCTGCTGGGCACCTTCGCCTTTGTTCTGTTACTTGGCGTCGAGCTGGGCATAATGGCCGGTATCGCCATCTCCTTCATACTTCTGCTTTACCGTAGCAGTCAGCCCCATATTGCCGTGGTGGGCCGGGTGGGTGATAGTCAGCACTTCAGAAATATTCAGCGCCACGATGTCGCTACCGACAAGCATATTCTGGCGATCCGGGTAGATGAAAGCCTGTACTTTGCCAATACCCGCTTCGTTGAAGACTTTATCCGGGCACAGTGCGCCAGCCACCGCCAGGTTGAACATGTAGTTCTGATCTGTAACGCCGTTAACTTTATCGATGCCAGTGCGCTGGAGAGCTTAGAAAACCTCTCAGTCCATCTGCAGTCTCAAGCTATCACACTGCATTTTGCCGAGGTCAAAGGACCGGTAATGGATCAGTTACAAAGCACCCGGTTTATTGAACAGATCAGTCCGGGAAGAATATTTTTCACCACCGATGAAGCGGTACGTGAGCTTGGCCTGGGTGACGCTGAAGTTTATGAGATCTGAAACCTGTTTAAACGACTGAGCGTCAATTCTTCAAGCCGGGTTCTGAAATGAGCGTAACATCTGAATCTCTTCCGCCCAGATCGTATCATCGATAGTTTCCAGCACCATCGGGACTCCCCGGAAGCGATCATCGGTCATGATATACCGGAATACTTCTAAGCCGATCTCACCCATTCCCAGACTATGATGCCGGTCCTTGCGGCTGGCATATTCAGCTTTAGAATCGTTCAGATGCATACCCTTGAGGTACTGAAAGCCCACATAACGTTCAAATTCAGCAAAGGTCGTCTCACAATCATCACGATCCCGCAAATCATAGCCTGAAGCAAAGGTGTGACAGGTATCCAGACAAACACCGACGCGACTTTTATCTTCCACCCGCTCGATAATATGACCCAGCTGTTCAAACCGGTTCCCCAGGTTGCTGCCCTGGCCAGCGGTATTCTCAATCACTGCGGTGACACCACTGGTTTGATCCAGCGCGATATTGATCGATTCAGCAATCGTATTAAGACAGACCTCTTCATCCACTTTGCGCAGATGACTACCGGGATGAAAGTTCAGATAGCAGAGCCCCAGCTGTTCACAACGTTGCAGCTCATCAATAAAAGCGTTGCGGGATTTTTCTAACGGCTCAGCTTCCGGATGCCCCAGATTGATCAGGTAACTGTCATGGGGCAGCACCTGTTCAGGTGCAAATCCCAACCGCTCACAGCTATCGCGAAACTTTTTGATGCTGCCTTTAGTCAGCGGTTTAGCTTCCCAGCGACGCTGGTTCTTAGTAAACAGGGCAAAAGCATTTGCGCCAAGTTTAGCCGCATTAAGCGGGGCATTTTCAACACCGCCGGCAGCACTGACATGAGCTCCCACATAGTACATATTTAACACCTTAAAGAATCGTTACGAGCAATCAATGGGCAAGGCGCCCGGAGCGCAAGAACCGCAGTATATAAGTGATATATGAGGAATCTGAGCACCGCGCAACGCCGCCCATTGATTGCGCAGTAGATTATCTCAGGTGTTACAGCTTACAAGCACCGCCTAGGCAGTCATCAAAATCCATACTCTCTAGCTCAGCACGCTCAGCCTGTGCAGTCTTGATACGGTTGAACATCTCAGCTTCCACACTGCCATCTTCAGCAATGCCCGCTTTTTCAAATACAGCAACCAGAGTGTTCAGCTCATCCAGGGTAAAATCATTCATCGTTTAGTCTCTCTTATTACATGCTGCCAGCTACAAAGGCAGCAGGTGATCTATCATTAGTTGCAGGCTACGTTGCCCACGGAATTCGTTTATATCTAATCGATACACCGCACGGACACGCTGTATCGTTTCATCAGGCCAGGTATCGGTATCAGCATTAAAATGAATCGCATCAATCGCGATACCTGTATCTGGTTCCATTAACACCAGTTTCAAGTGTCGCTGACCAACTATTCGCTGTTGCAGCAGAGAAAACTCACCATCAAACAGCGGCTCAGGAAACTGATGCCCCCAGGGGCCGGCTTCACGCAACAGCTCCGCCATCTCCATATTCAGCTCAGATCCCAGCAGGCCACCATCGGTTAACACTGAATGCTGTAACTGCTCGGCACTCATCTGGCGCCTGACCTCAGCATCAAACGCCTGTTGAAACAGCGCCAGATGCTCAGCTGCGATAGTCATACCCGCAGCCATCGCGTGACCGCCAAATTTTTTCAGCAGTTGCGGATGTTTAGCCGCTACTGCATCCAGCCCATCACGGATATGGAACCCCGGTACCGAGCGGGCAGAACCCTTCAATTCGCCGCTATCGCCGATCGCAAAAGCCACCACGGGACGGTTTACTTTCTCTTTGATCCGCGACGCCAGTATCCCTATCACCCCCTGGTGCCAACTAGCGTCATAAAGACACAGTCCAAAAGGCAATTCGCCCTCAGCATCCAGTTGCAGCTCGTCTAACAAGCCATTGGCCTGCTGCTGCATCTCCTGCTCAATACTGCGTCGCTCCTGATTCAACCCATCCAGCTTCAACGCCAGTTGTTTTGCCTGTTCAGGATCACCGGTCAGCAAACATTCAATGCCGATCGACATATCATCCAGTCGTCCCGCTGCATTCAGGCGCGGCGCCAACGCAAAGCCAAGATCGGTAGCCGTAAGGCGGCTGCGCTGACGACCACTGATATCGATCAACGCCAGAATACCAGGACGGGCTTTACCGGATCGAATCCGCTGTAATCCCTGATATACCAGAGTACGGTTATTCTGCTCCAGAGGTACTACATCGGCCACCGTACCTAAGGCAACCAGATCCAACAGCGATCCCAGATTCGGCTTAGCCAGGTTATTTCGCGTAAACCAGTCCAGCTGTTCAAGCTCACGGCGCAGGGCCGTAATCAGATAGAAAATAACGCCCACACCGCAGGTCGACTTCTCGCTAAACCGGCAATCCGGCTGATTAGGATTCACAATGGCACAGGCATCCGGCAGTCTCTCGCCCGGCAGGTGATGATCGGTAATAATGACATCAATTCCCAGCGCATTTGCCTGAGCAACACCTTCGACGCTGGAGATACCATTATCAACAGTAATGATCAGATCCGGTTGCTGTTGCGCCGCAACTTTGACTATTTCAGGGCTTAAACCATAACCAAACTCAAAGCGATTCGGGACCAGATAACTGACGCGCTCAGCGCCCATCATTCCCAGTCCAAGGATGCCGACGGCGGTGCTGGTCGCACCATCACAGTCAAAGTCACCCACGATCAGAATATGCTGTTTCTGTTCCAATGCGATAATAAGACGAGCGACTGCGGCAGATAAACCCAACATATCCTTGCCAGTCTGCAGCTGTTGCAGGCTTCGCCCCAGATTATCCAGATCATCAAGACCCCGACTGGCGTATATGCGTGCCAATAGCGGATGTGCCTGATTAAATATCTTACCTTTATCGTCTGCGCTGCGACGACGAATGATCAGTTCAGTCATTCCGAGTTATCTCAGAAGCAGGAGTTATCTCAGAAGCGGGAACGCTCTCCGGCGAGGGAAAGAGTACCGCTGTTTTTTCAGTCAGGTAGTAAGCCGAAAGACCCAGCCACTCACGCATACCGATACCCAGCTCAAAAAGATTGCGGCCCAGATCAGCCCGCCAGTTTTCTACTGTTACCGGTTTAGAGTAATAATCCACCGGATAGGGAATAACATTCCAACCCTGATTCTGGAATATGCCCATGGAACGGGGCATATGGAATGCCGAAGTCACCAACAACCAGCCTTCTGCATCGGCAATATCACTACCAGCAGGCAGGCTATCATGGCTATAGATCGCATTTTCAAAGGTATTACGAGAATTGCGTTCATAAATAACCCGGTTATCCAGCTGCTGCGACTGCAACCAACTCTGCAAGACATCAGCACCACGAAACTCCGGCTTAGTTACAGAACCTGAGCCACCTGTCAGCACGACCGGCACGTCTTTATAGCGCTGCAGAAGCGGCAGTATCGCCATATCCCGCTCCGCCGCCATATTAAACTGCGGTTGTTGCCAGACTGAACTAAGCTCAGCTTCTTCAGCCCCGCCTAAAACAATAATACCGGCAACGTCAGCCGGCATCTGCTGGGGTTGTGGAAATCGCTTCTCCAACGGTTGTAACAACAGATTTCCCATCGGGTAGAACGTGATCAGCAACAGGCTGAAAACCACCAGTCCTGTAATTTTACGCCAGCCAAACAGCAGTGAGATCAGCAACAGCAGCGCCAGAAAATTACCCGGATTTGCCAACACCCAAAACACTTTCGACAGTAGAAAAAACAGATCCATCAATAATTCCCCCCCAGGAATTTAAATATCACTTTTCAGAGCCAAAAAAACCCGTTACAGCTAGCTGTAACGGGCTCATCTTAAGCCTGTATAGACTCAGTCATTATGTATATTACCAGCCACAAACTGCTGCACCTGGCTCAGTTCGTTTGGCAGTACAGTAAACTGCTCTTCACGCTCAAACAGGTCAGCCATATGAGGCGGCAGCTGAGGTGATTCAAGGCCTGCTTTCAACACAGCTTCCGGGAACTTAACCGGATGTGCAGTCGACAGAACGATCATCGGTACGCTGGCATCACGATTACATTCACGACCCGCAGCAACGCCGATCGCAGTGTGAGGATCCAGCAGATAGCCGGTCTCATCGGCGACCTTGGCAATCACATCGCAGGTTGCTTCATCATCACAGGCAAAGCTATCGAACAGCTCGCGAACCTTAGTCCAACGCGCTTCATCCAGCTGTACCGGCTCAGTTTTAAACTTATCCATCAATGCACTGATCTCTGCACCATCACGACCATAAACATCAAACAGCAGACGCTCAAAGTTAGACGACACCATGATATCCATGGAAGGCGATAAGGTATGCACCAGCTCACCTTTACTCATATCATTGCCGGAGATAACCCGGTGCAGGATATCGTTCTTGTTGGTAGCAACCACCAGCTGACTGATCGGCAGGCCCATCTGTTTCGCCAGATAACCGGCAAAAATATCACCAAAGTTACCGGTTGGCACAGAGAACGCGACTTCGCGATGCGGACCACCAACAGCCAGAGACGCTGAGAAGTAGTAAACGATCTGGGACATGATACGCGCCCAGTTGATCGAGTTAACAGCACCCAGCTTGCGACCGCCCAGGAAGCTCTGATCGGCAAAGCTGTCTTTAACCATCTGCTGACAGTCATCGAAGTTACCTTCCAGGGCAACATTGAACACATTATCTTCGATAATGCTGGTCATCTGCTTGCGCTGTACTTCAGATACACGGTTATACGGATGCAGAATGAAGATATCCAGATGTTCGCTATGACGACAACCTTCAATCGCTGCCGAACCGGTATCACCGGACGTCGCACCCAGAATAACCAGACGTTCCTGACGCTTAGTCAGGGCGTAGTCCATCAGGCGACCAAGCAATTGCAGAGCAAAGTCTTTAAATGCCAGTGTCGGACCGTGGAACAGCTCCAATACCCACTCGTTGGTGCCCAGCTCTTTCAGCGGTGCAACAGCGCTATGGTTAAAACCGGCATAGGTCTCGTCAATCATCTGTTTAAGATCGGCATCAGCAACACAGTCATCAACAAATGGCTTGATGATTTTATACGCCAGTTCGTTGTATGGCAGACCCGCCCAGGAAGCGATCTCTTCCTTGCTGAAAGTAGGCAAAACTTCTGGCACATACAGACCGCCATCACTGGCCAGGCCAGCCAGCAGTACTTCTTCAAAATTCAGTGCTGGGGCTTCACCCCGGGTAGAGATATATTTCACTGTCTTATTCCTGCTTACAGGTGCTCAACACGGATACGGGTAACAGGCTCGTTTACATCATCAAGCGCTTCGATCTTAGCGATCGCTTCATCCATCTGTTTTTCCTGCACTTCCTGAGTCAGGATAATCACAGGTACCTGGTCTTCATGGGTCTCTTTCTGAACGATCGCATCAATACTGATACCTGATTCGCTCAGGATAGAAGTCACCATCGCCAACACACCCGGACGCTCATTCACATTCAAACGCAGATAGTAGGCACTGATAACATCTTCAACAGGTAATACCGGAGTCTCAGACAGACTACCCGGCTGGAATGCCAGGTGAGGTACACGGTTATCACGATCAGCAGTCAGGGTACGAACCACATCAACGATATCAGCAACCACCGCAGAAGCGGTTGGTTCAGCACCGGCACCGGCACCGTAATACATAGTCTGACCGACCGCGTCGCCATCTACTAATACAGCGTTCATTACACCGTGAACATTCGCCAGCAGCGCTTTTTCAGGAATCATGGTTGGATGCACACGCAGTTCAACACCGTTCTCGGTGCGACGGCTGATTCCCAGATGCTTGATCCGGTATCCCAGCTCTTCGGCGTACTGAACATCTTCAGCGGTAATCATGCTAATACCTTCGGTATAAGCTTTTTCAAACTGCAGCGGAATACCGAACGCCAGTGACGCCAGAATAGTCAGCTTATGCGCAGCATCGATCCCTTCAACGTCAAACGTCGGATCGGCTTCGGCATAACCCAGCGCCTGCGCTTCGGCCAGCACATCAGCAAAATCGCGGCCTTTGTCACGCATCTCGGTCAGGATAAAGTTACCAGTACCGTTGATGATACCCGCCAGCCAGTTGATCTTGTTTGCAGACAGGCCTTCACGGATCGCTTTGATAATTGGAATGCCGCCAGCAACAGAAGCTTCAAAAGCAACCATCACATTTTTCTTCTGGGCCGCTTCAAAGATCTCGTTACCGTGCACTGCGATCAACGCTTTGTTCGCAGTAACAACGTGCTTACCGTGTTCGATAGCCGTCAACACCAGCTCAAGTGCGATGTCATAACCACCGATAAGCTCTACTACAACATCAATTTCAGGGTTGCGGGCAACCTCAAAAATATCTGCTGTAATATGGGTACCTTTAGTGTCGCAATCAGGATTTTCACGACGCGCGCCAATCGCTTCGACAACGATGCTACGACCCGCACGACGGGAAATCTCTTCAGCGTTACGTTTAAGTACATTGAAAGTACCGCCACCAACGGTGCCAAGCCCACAGATACCAACTTTTACTGGTTTCAAACCATTACCTCGCGCTATTACTCTGCTGTTCGATCGGCAGACATTACTGCGGTTAAAAAATAGGCACGCATTATAGCGAAAAGCCGGCCTGAGAACTATGCAGCAAAACCCTTAGGCAATAAAAAAAGGGAGCATAAAGCCCCCTTCTTTGAAAAATACCACTCTATTAGTTGGCTACACCCAACATTTTTGCCAACTGATCAGCAGGAACATAACCTGGCACCAGAGAACCATCTTCCAGAATCAACGCCGGCGTTCCGGAGATACCCATCTTCTGACCCAGCTGCCACTGCTCCAGCACCGGGCTTTCTGCACAGCTATCAGCCGGAATAGACTGACCGGATTTAGCCCGGGTCATCAGCTTACCCTGCTCGCTCTTGTCAGCACACCAGATCGCATCCATGGTCTTATGCGCTGCAGAGCCAGCTCCGGCACGAGGAAACGCCAGATAACGCACCTCGATACCTTTAGCGGTAATCTGCTTCATCTCTTTGTGTAGCTTACGACAATAAAAACAATCCACATCAGTATAGATAGTGACATGCGCCTTCTTGTCACCATCGGCAGGAAAGACCACCATATCTTCAGTTTTTACGGCGACTAACTGCTCAACCCGCTCAACCTTTTTTCCCTCTTCCGAGAGATTAACCAGCATGCCATCGGCTTTTACTTTATAAACTTCACCCACGATAAAGTGCGAACCGGTTTCATTAGCATATAGCAGCTCACCACTGGCCAGCGTCACTTCATACAATCCCGGGAACTGCGCTTCCTGTATCGCAACAATCGGTACCCGGGCATCCAGCGCACTCAAAGCAGAACGAATCGCTTCTTCTTTTGCAGCATCAGCTGACGCATTAAAGCTCAGCATTAGCGTCGCCGCCATCATTAACAATAAATTACGTACAGAATTACGCATAGAGCCCTCAAATGTTCTTTGCCTTCATTGGCCATGCGTTATATGACGCACTAAAGCCTGTTAAAGTTCCAGCCTACAACCGGAAAATGAAAAATACCTGAAAATCATCCCCGCGGATGATGCTGACGATGCAGCGATTGTAAACGATGCTGCGCTATATGCGTATAGATCTGTGTTGTCGACAGGTCACTATGACCCAACAACAACTGCACCACTCGCAGATCGGCCCCATGGTTAAGCAGATGTGTCGCAAATGCATGCCGAAGCACATGGGGAGAGGGCAACTTTTCAATGCCCGCTGTAACGCCATGACGCTTAATTCGGTACCAAAAAGTCTGCCGGGTCATCTGCTGGCCACGTTTACTGGGAAACACTACCTCATTGACCGGATCATCGATCAACAATGGCCGAACCTGCTTTACATAGCGAACCAGCCAGTCTGCGGCTTCATCTCCCAGGGGGACCAACCGTTCTTTATCACCCTTACCCATCACCCGAATCACGCCCTGACGCAGATTGATCTGCGATAGCTGCAAGCTGACCAGCTCAGTAACACGCAAGCCCGATGAGTAAAGCAGTTCAAGCATAGCACGATCACGAAAATCAATAGGTTGCGCCAGATCCGGTGCTCGCAACAACGCCTCAACTTCGATCTCGGTCAGCGTTTTAGGTAACGGCCGGCCTCGCTTAGGACTTTCAACCTGCAACGTTGGGTCTTCACTAATCTGATTTTCCCGCAACAGATAGCGAAAGAAACCCCGCAGGCAGGAGAGCATTCTTGAAGTAGAACTGGCCTTCACCCGCTCTTTAACGCGCCAGTTCAGGTAAGCCAACAGATCAGTTCGCTGCGAATTAAACAGAGTAGTATTGCGCTCGTTTAACCAACAAGCATAAAGCGAAAGATCCCTGCGATAGGAACTCAGGGTATTCTTGCTCAAGCCTTTTTCCAGCCACAGCATATCGAGATACTGCTGAATCAGCTCAAGATCTGGCTGAGCAGGTGATCTGGCTGTACATCTTGCATCAACTGTCAGATCGACAGTATCAGAGCTGTTTTTTTCCTCTATCACTTATGCCATACCTATTCCCGGCACAGCGTCAGTAGAGCACCTGTAATCCGGAGAGTTTTGTTCTGTTTATCGGGTAGATAGCACTACCCTGGCCGGTATGCTCATCCACATAAAGCATATCGCCATCAATTCGCTCTAGTGTACCTGCTACCTTACGCCCATAGTAGGTTTGGAGCTTAACCCAACTACCGATAAAACGGTCGAGTTGCTCCGGCCGGACTTCCCGGTAAGTTTTATCCCGAACCGGCTCAGCCTCAGATCCCAATACCGCTTTGCGTATCGCCGCACGGGTTTCCTGACGTCTCATTTCAGCCTTATCTGAAGCATTATCCTGAGCATACTCACCCGTGCTACTGCCAGCTCCCGGTGCCCGCAAAGCCGTTTCAGTCTGTATCCGCGCTACCGCTTCATCCAGGGTAGCAGCCACAGCACGCTCCGAAAAATGGATCCATTGCCCGCCCAGCTGCACTTTTGGATTCAGGAGACGCCAGTCTCTGGTCAACTCGATTGATTTTAACTGCTCGAAAAGCATCGGTTCTACAGGCTGAAACTCAAACTTCACCGCACCACTGTTTGACACCAGCAACTGATAATCAAGCAGCTCTTTACTATTTGACTGCCACCCCTCCTGATCAAGCAGTACAGCTACCCGGTCCAGGTGAAGCTTCAGATACTGATCGACAATGTCGTCATCCAGGCCGGCGCAATAAGCGTTGCGCCGTCCGTTATAACCCCGGTCAGCATAAGCCAGGTCAGCTTGTTTCAACCATAACGGATAGCCCGCCAGCATCGTATCAGACACAGCCGGAAGATCGGTTTTAAACTGCGTTGCCAACGAAAGATCAAATAGCGACCTAAAGGATAAAGACAGCTCTGCCTGCAGCACTTTACCCGTCGGATTCAGTTCAAAACCAAACTGACCATCACCGGTTAACGACTCGACACCTACTTCATAGAACTGCTGCATACTTAAAGACCGGTGCCCACCACAGGCCATCATCAGGGTTTCACTGAGTCGGTTTTGAGGTATCAGAGATGCCGTTAGCTGGTCGGTCAGGATTATATTGGCCGGCGTCAGATTAAACGCCAGTTGTTTAAGAGAGAGTTGTAACTTTGATGGCCAGACTATCTGACCCGCAGACTGCGCACCACTGAGCAGATAGCCCCAACCCGGACTATCAATAACGATCTGCCCTACGGATACACCACCACTACCTTTTGACGGATTGACGGATACATCTTTGAGGGTAATATTGCCGCTCAGATCCACCGACAGATCACTATAACTGATCTGCATTAGCGGTCTTAGCTTTACAACCGTCTGCTCTACAGCCGAGTCAGCCTGACTGTGCACATAGCCATACCCCCCGCCTAATGAGAGCAGCAATAGCGCAGCGACTGATCCCAGCAAGACTCCCGTTCTCGCCATAGAGTTATCCTTTAATTATTTCGCCTGACTGACCTTAGCGGCCACTGTGGCACGTGAAATACTATTCTGATAATTCTAGTGTGGTATTAATCCGGGAGCGAATTTCAGGCAATAAAAAAGGCGGCCTAGGCCACCTTTATTACTCAAACTGACAGGTAAGTGATTACTTAGACAGTTTCTCTTTAATACGTGCAGACTTACCACTACGCTCACGCAAGTAGTACAGTTTAGCCTGACGAACGTCACCACGACGCTTAACTTCGATGCTATCTACAGTCGCAGCGAAAGTCTGGAAAGTACGCTCAACACCCACACCGTGAGAGATCTTACGTACAGTGAATGCAGAGTTAACGCCACGGTTACGCATACCGATAACTACACCTTCAAACGCCTGCAGACGCTGACGCTCACCTTCAACAACTTTTACCTGAACGATAACAGTATCGCCCGGTGCAAATTCTGGCACTTCTTTATTCATCTGTTCAGCTTCGATCTGCTGAATGATTAGGTTTTTGCTGCTCATAGCTCGCTCCTAAATACTAATCCTGAGACGTTTCTGTCTCGCGGATAAATTCGTTTAACAATGTCAGCTGCTCTTTATCTAACTCGAGGTCATTCAGCAGGTCCGGGCGCCTTTGCCAGGTTCGTCCCAGTTGCTGTTTCAGACGCCAGCGTCTGATCGCCTCGTGGTTACCGCTAAGCAACACATCAGGTACGGACATATTGTCGAGTTCTTCCGGTCGGGTGTAGTGCGGACAATCAAGCAGTCCATCACTGAAGGAGTCTTCGGTTGCTGAATCCTGATGCCCTAATACACCGGGTACCAAGCGGGATACCGCATCGATCATTACCATTGCTGGTAACTCGCCACCGCTGAGGACAAAATCACCCAACGACCACTCTTCATCGATTTCGGTTTCCACCAGACGCTCATCAATACCTTCGTAGCGCCCTGCAACCAGAATCAACCGCTCACTCGCGGCCAGCTCCTTTGCCCCGGCATGATCAAGTCGGCGCCCCTGGGGTGAAAGATAGATTACTCTGGTCTTTTCACCTGCGGCTTGCTTAGCTGCCTGGATCGCGTCCCGCAGCGGCTGCACCTTCATCAACATCCCGGGACCACCGCCATAAGGACGGTCATCCACCGTACGGTGTTTATCCCTTGTGAACTCCCGAGGGTTCCAGCACTGCACATCGAGCAAGCCGTTGCGCACTGCCCTTCCGGTTACGCCGTTGCGAGTTACCGCTTCAAACATCTCCGGAAAAAGGGTTACAACACCGATCCACATCGGTTAAAACTCCGGATCCCAATCGACCCGCATCGTACCTTCTTCAAGGTTTATCTCTTTCACCACCTGATCCGGCAGGTAGGGAATCAATCGCTCTCTGCGATCAATACTGTCTGCCTTACCTTTCACAACCAGTACATCATTAGAACCGGTCGCTATCAGATGACTTACCTTACCCAGCTTGACGCCGGACTCGGTTAATACTTCAAGCTTTTCCAGCTGACTCCAGTAAAAATCACCTTCATCAAGCGCTGGCAGCAGGCTGGTCTCTATCGCGATATCCATGCCACAGTACTGGCGCGCCACATCCCGATCATCAACTCCTGCAAGCTTAGCTACCAGTCCCTTACCATGCTTTTTACCGTCACTTATTTTGACTGGCTGCCACTGACCATCAATCTTCAGTAGCCATGGTGAATAATTAAGGATGCTTTCCATCGGCTCGGTATGGGAATAAATCTTAACCCAACCTTTTACACCGTAGATCGTAGTAATCCGTCCTACCGTAGTAACTTTGTCTGACGTTAAACCACTCATCTTAATAACCCAACTGATCGCTTAAAAATGTTTACTTAGCGTTTTTAATCAGCTTAGCAACACGGTCAGACATCTGAGCGCCTTTAGCTACCCAGTAGTCAACACGCTCTTGATTAACACGCAGGCGCTCTTCCTGGCCTTTAGCCAGAGGGTTGAAGATGCCAACACGCTCAATAAAACGACCATCACGCGGATTACGAGAATCAGCTACAGTCAGGTGATAGAAAGGACGCTTCTTAGCGCCGCCACGAGAAAGACGAATAGTTACCATACGTTTGGTCCCTTTATTAAGTGAGTTTTAATATCGCTCACAGTTTACAGATCCCGACCCCGTTCCGACCTTCCCGAAGGAAAACCGACGCAGACCAGACCTAATCATAAAAACAGGGCGGAAATTCTACGCGAATCTACCGCCCTTGGAAAGCCTTTTGGCTATTTATTAAACGCCAAGGCTAAATATATAAACAGGAGCTGTAAGGCTACATACGTGGGAAGCCACCCGGACCGCCCATGCCGCCGCCCATTCCACCGCCGCCTGGCATCATACCTTTCATGCCACGCATCATTTTCGCCATACCTGCCTTAGAAGAAACAAAGCTCTTATAAAGGGTTCATCATCTTGGCCATCTGCTTTTATTTAAGCAGATACATCACTACATGCGCGGGAAGCCACCCGGGCCACCCATGCCGCCGCCCATACCTCCACCGCCTGGCATCATACCTTTCATGCCACGCATCATTTTCGCCATACCTGCTTTAGACGAAAACTTCTTCATCATCTTGGCCATCTGCTTATGCTGCTTGAGCAGACGGTTTATATCCTGAATCTGAGTACCAGAGCCCGCTGCGATACGCTTCTTACGGGAACCGGAGATAACATCCGGACGCTTACGCTCATGGGGCGTCATGGAATTGATGATCGCTTCCATCTGACCAAAGCTCTTTTCTGCACCGGCCATATTCGCACCCTGCATCATCTGGCCCATCTGCCCCATACCCGGCAGCTTATCCATCAGCGAAGACATGCCGCCCATATTATTCATCTGCTGCAGCTGATCACGGAAATCTTCCAGATCAAAGCCTTTACCTTTCTGAACTTTCTTGGCCAGCTTTTCAGCTTTCTTCTTGTCGACCTTCTGTTCAACTTCCTCAATCAGGGACAGTACGTCGCCCATACCCAGAATTCGGGAAGCAACACGATCCGGATGGAAAGGCTCCAATGCGTCGACTTTCTCGCCAACACCCAGGAACTTGATCGGTTTACCTGTGATATGACGCACAGACAGCGCAGCACCACCACGGGCATCACCATCGGTTTTGGTCAGAACCACACCGGTTAATGGCAACACATCGTTAAATGCTTTAGCAGTATTGGCAGCATCCTGACCGGTCATCGCATCGACAACAAACAGGGTTTCAACCGGCTTAACCGCCGCATGCAGATTTTTAATCTCGTCCATCATGTCGGTATCAACATGCAAACGGCCTGCGGTATCGACGATCAGTACATCAAAGTGTTTAACCCTGGCATGGTTGATCGCAGCATTAACAATATCAACCGGCTTCTGATCAGCGCTGGAAGGGAAGAAATCTACTTCAACTTCGGCCGCCAGGGTTTCCAGCTGTTTAATCGCTGCCGGACGATAAACGTCAGCAGAAACAACCAGTACTTTCTTCTTCTCACGCTCACGTAAAAAGCGGGACAGTTTAGCCACAGAGGTGGTTTTACCCGCACCCTGCAAACCCGCCATCATTACGACAGCAGGCGGCTGAGCGGCCAGGTTAAGCGCCTCATTAGCCTCGCCCATAACCTTTTCCAGCTCTTGCTGGACAATTTTAACGAAGACCTGACCCGGACTCAGACTCTTGCTAACTTCGGTACCGACAGCACGTTCTTTGACGTTGTTAATAAATTCTTTAACAACGGGCAGCGCAACATCGGCTTCCAGCAGCGCCATGCGTACTTCACGCAGAGTGCCTTTAATATTATCTTCGGTCAGCTTCGCCTGACCGGTAACCGTTTTTAACGTTTTCGATAAACGGTCCGTCAGATTTTCAAACATAGTTCCGCCCTGGGGGATTAAATCTGTTGCTGAAAGTGAGACGCAGATCTCGGCCAGCATGAATAAAGAGACGCATTATACAGTAGCAATCCGTTATACCCTAGCCCGGATAACGCTTCATTCGACGATAACCAGAGTGATCCGGATCAATTGGCTTGTTATCAATATTTCATCAACCTCTTATTTATGACAAACTTAGGCCCTGCTAATTAATCAGAGCCTATGAGTTTACTGCTAATGCAAACACTGCCCGCTATTATTGCCATTATTTGTTATCTGACCGCTGCAGGTCTGCAGTGGCAGGTTGCCAACGGCCAAAGCTTTAATAGCAAGCTAATTAAACTTGCAGGCCTGGTCGCTCTGATCACTCACGGCTATGCCGCCTACCTTGATCTACACCGTCCGGAAGGCATTCATCTGGATTTTTTCAGTGTCGGATCATTAATCGGCTGGCTGGTCGCCGCGCTGGTTCTGCTTAGTTCTTTGCGTCAAAAAGTTGATAACCTGTATATAGGTATCTTTCCTCTGGCTGCTACCGCTCTGCTGTTTAATCAGCTGGGTATCGATACCAGCACTGCAAAGCATTATGACGGCAGCCTGGTTGTTCATATTCTGCTCTCCATCCTGGCCTACAGCATCTTCACCCTGGCGGCATTTCAGGCGATCCTGTTATCAAAACAGGAATACCAGCTAAAACACCATAAGACCCGTGGCTTATTACGCTCTCTGCCGCCACTACAAACAATGGAAACCCTGCTGTTTCAGATGATCTGGACCGGCCTTATTCTGCTGACTCTGTCTCTGGTGAGTGGCGCTCTGGTATTCGAGGATCTGTTTGCTCAGCATCTTATCCATAAAACTGTACTTTCTATTCTGGCCTGGCTGCTATATGCCATTCTACTGATTGGCCGTCACTTCCTCGGCTGGCGCAGCCATAAGGCGATTCGCTGGACCGTTGGCGGATTCATCGTACTGATGCTGTCTTTCTTCGGCAGCAAATTTGTTGTTGAACTACTAATCTGATCAGGTTTAACGACCAACTTAACCGGCGCCTGATTCAACAATCCACCGCTGACACATAAGTATGCTTGACAGCATTTCAGCTTAGCCTGACAATGGCGGTCCGAATGACTAATTAGGCTCACCGTCTTGGAAGGCGCATCGATCGAGTCCCTGTTGGGACTGCTTTTCTTTCTTATCCTCTGTTCAGCATTTTTCTCCAGTTCAGAAACCGGCATGATGTCGCTTAACCGATACCGTTTACGGCATATGGTTAAGAACAAACATCGTGGCGCGATTAAGGCGGGTAAGTTACTACAACGGCCTGACCGACTGATCGGTGTGATTCTGATCGGAAATAACTTCGTCAACATCCTTGCTTCTGCGATCGCCACATTAATCGCCGTAGAGCTCTGGGGCGAAGCGGGTATCGCTATAGCTACCGCAGCGCTGACACTGGTAATCCTGATCTTTGCCGAAGTAACGCCGAAAACGGTCGCAGCGATGCATCCGGAAAAAATTGCATTTCCGGCTGCCTATCTTTTACACCCGCTACTAAAAGTACTCTATCCGCTGGTATGGGTCGTGAATTTCATCACCAACGGCTTACTCAAACTGTTCGGCATCAAAGTTACTGAAGGTGATCATCACCACCTGAGCACGGAAGAGCTTCGCACTCTGGTAAACGAATCCGGCGCAGTACTACAGCAACGCAACCAGTCAATGCTATTAGGCGTACTCGAGCTGGACGATGTGACGGTCAACGATATTATGATCCCCCGTAACGAGGTGATCGGTATCGACCTGGACGATGATCTCGACCTGATTATTGAGCAACTAAGCAAAACACCCCACACCCGCATGCCGGTATTTCGCGGCGAACTGAACAAAGTGGTTGGTATTCTGCATATGCGTAATCTGGCTCAGGTTTTTCAGCAGGACGCCGTCTCTAAAGCCGCCATTCTGCAGGTTATTCATGAACCCTACTTTATTCCGGAAACGACGCCGCTGCAAACCCAGCTGTTAAACTTTCAGAAAGAGAGCCGTCGAATCGCCCTACTGGTTGATGAATATGGTGACATCCAGGGTATTGTTACACTGGAAGACATTCTGGAAGAGATTGTGGGTGAACTGTCGAACAACAATAAAGAAGACAATCAGGACATCTACCCACAGGAAGATGGCTCGTTCTTTATCGACGGTACCGCCAACATCCGGGATGTAAATAAATCACTGGACTGGCATCTGCCTACCGACGGCCCTAAAACAATTAATGGCCTGGTGACAGAGCAGCTTGAATCTATTCCAGATGCTAACGTCTGTATGCTGATGGATAACTATCGGGTAGAAACTCTGCAGGTGAGCGACAACCTGATTAAAACCGTACGCATCACTCAACTTGCAAACGATGAAGCGGATGACGAGGAGGAGTAAAGCACTCCTCCATTAATCTGCCTTGAGCTTTGACTCAACGCTGGCAATTTTATCTTCCATCGTCTGCTCACGGTCTGTCCGGGTGCCTATGCGCATACTGGTATTGATACGCGCAGCTCCCATACCGTGCACGACTTCATGGCAACGCTTTACCGTTGCAAACACAGCATCCCAGTCGCCTTCCACATTGGTGCCGTAAGCATGCATCTGGTGCTTGAGTCCGGATTCCTGCAATACTCGCTGACACGCAGTTACATATTCTGAAACAGAGGTGCCCACGCCGATCGGTACCACACAAAGATCAATCATTACTTTCATTGTTATTATCCCGTGCAAGTTTCTCAGCCCTGACTCGCTCGCCAATCAGGTCATAAACTTCAATACGCTGCGCATTATTCATCACCCCCCACTCACCAATTTCAATGGCGGTGCGGCGACAGGCGATACAGACATCCTGCTCATCCAGCGCACAAACACCGATACAAGGCGAGGGAACAGGGTTTACTTCATTCATATTCATAATTCAGTTCTGCTGTTTAAAATCATTGCGGTAACGGCGCATATTGTCCACGTAGTGGGCTGCATTATCCAGTAACCCCTGCTGCTGCTCGGGACTCAGCTGTCGCTTTATTTTAGCCGGCGATCCCACCACCAATGAGCCATCTGGTATAACCATACCTTCAGGTACCAGTGCATTGGCCCCGATCAGACAGCCTTTACCTATTTTAGCGCCATTCAGTACCACAGCACCAATACCTACCAGCGAGCCATCCCCCACTTCACAACCATGCAACATCGCCTGATGCCCTACAGTTACATTAGCACCAATGCTGAGTTCAAATCCCGGATCAGTATGCAGCACCGAACCATCCTGAATATTAGAGCCTTCACCGATAGTTATCTGATCATTATCGCCACGGATCACGACGTTAAACCAGATACTGGCGCAGTTATGCAGCACCACTGAACCGATCACTGTCGCGTTATGGGCAATGTAGTGCTCATCACCAACCAGATTAACCAGGCGATCTTCTATGCTGTACATCATTCTATCGATATCCTCTAATCTGATTATTTCTGTCGCTGTGTTTTCAGCAGTGCTGATTAGTAAACGTTTAACAAAAACGTTTTAACTATGTTCAGGCCGGGTTTTCATCGGAATATTGGCATCAAATCCCACATTCAGCAGCTCAACCAACATATAAGCGGTCAGCCCCCAGATAATATCACCTTCATATTCATACGCCGGCACATAGTGGGTCATCCCTTTAAAGTTGATCGCATCAGTATGATGCCGCTGATCCTGCAGAAAGAAACTCAGGGGTACCCGGTGGATACGATCCAATTCATCAAGGTTAGGCGTAAGCACAGTATCAGCAGCAATAATGCCGACGAAGGGAGTCACTTGTAACATATGTTTTGACAGCACCATCCCCAGAGGCCCCAACACTTCGACCTGAGACGGGCTTAGCCCTACCTCCTCTTCAGCTTCACGCAATGCGGTAAACAACAGGTCAGGATCCGTGTCATCACGCTTACCACCCGGAAAAGCTATTTCGCCACTATGAGTATTCAAGTGATTAGCCCGCCGGGTCAGAATAACGTGCGGATCGTCTACGTTGTCCGTCAATGCGATCAGCACGCCAGCCTGCGGTCTGTCAGAAACCAGAGTACGGGGTGCATAACCAGAGAGGCGCTGTTTCAGTTTATTTATCATTTCGCATTACTGTCGGGACTATTGTTTCATGATACCTTTGGTAGAAATGAAAGTTTAGCTTTGCAGGCATATTATGAATTTTTGTAGCCAGTGTGGCGCATCGATCAAACTCGCCATTCCCGAGGGTGATAACCGGCAACGACATATCTGTACTTCTTGCCATCACATCCACTACCTCAACCCTAAGATTGTGGCCGGCTGCCTGCCTGTGTGGCAGGACAAAGTACTGCTGTGTAAACGCTCAATCGAACCTCGCAGTGGCTACTGGACACTACCGGCAGGCTTTATGGAGAATGGTGAATCTACCCGCCATGCGGCCCTGCGCGAAACCCGGGAGGAAGCCAACGCCCGGGTCAGCAACCTGCAGCTTTACACACTAACCTCTATGGCGCCGGTCAGTCAGGTGCAGATGATCTATCTGGCCCAACTGGACGATCTGGATTTCAGTGCCGGCGACGAAACTGAAGCTGTCGCACTCTATAGTGAAGAGGAGATTCCCTGGGATGATCTGGCCTTTCAGACTATCCACAATGCACTGAAGCTCTTTTTTGAAGACCGGAAAAAAGGAATTTTCCCATTACACCATATAGATCTTGAGAGACCATCGAAGCCTCCGGAGAATTAAGCTGCACCAGAACCCACAATTTATACAGGAAGTATAACTATGGATAACAAGCTGTTACTAATCATTCTCGCTATTCTGCTACCGCCGATTGCCGTATTTCTTAAGACCGGTGTCGGACTGCAACTTCTCATCAATATTATCTTATGCCTGTTTTTTTACATTCCAGGGATTATCCACGCCCTCTGGTTGGTGCTAAAATAGGCAGCAGTCACTGACCCGTGACACAGAATCAACGGCCCATGAGGCCGTTTTTTTATTTTTTGCCCACAAGGCATTTCAGAGTATTAAAGATGACCCTGCTAATATCTACCTGGATAAAGTTCTTCTTCCTGTTTGCCCCCTTCTTTGTTGTGTCGATGTTTCTGGCCCTGACCCGAAACGATACCCCGGCGGAACGACGTACTACTGCCAATAAAGCTGTTCTTTCAGCGGCCTGCGCTGCGTTGATCCTGTTTTTCTTTGGTACGACCCTGTTTGAAATTCTCGGTATTACTATCGATTCATTCAGAATCGGCGCCGGCATCCTGCTCTTCCTGTCAGCGGTTAGCCTGGTAAAAGAGGGGGTGCGCACCAATGCCCAATTACCGGATGCCCCCCGGGAAGATTCTTCGGTAGTCCCTCTGGCCATTCCAACCATTATTGGCCCGGCGACTATCGGTGCGATTCTGGTGTATGGATCAGAGCTTAAAGGAATCGATCTGGCCTGGGGGCTCAGCGGTATGTTTCTGGCCCTGTTTGCATTACTAGTACTACTGCATGCTGCCAGCTGGCTGGAACGACTTTTAGGTGTTACCGGTCTGAATATACTGAGCAAAATAACCGGCCTTGTACTGGCTGCCATGGCATCTCAAATTGTACTCACCGGCATTACCGGCTTTATTACCAGCGTCGATATAAACTGAGCGTTTAAACACCACTTTGGCCAGAGCCCCGTATACCGGGCTCTGGCGGCCTTACCCCACAGATACCCCAAACTTTTGCACAACCTTATACACAGATATTGTGATTAGTTTTGCACCGCAAATTGTCTTTTCCTCACAGCCCGATCAAATTTAACACAACTCCACTTTAGTCTTTAATTACAATAAGTTAAACAACTTCAAGCCAGCTTACACAGAGTTATTCAACAGCCTTATCCACAGAATATGTTTATAAGCCGACTGGTTATAAACACCTTAGTACCACAGGCTTATGAATTTAAATATCAGCCAGCTGCCAGACCTCATACGCCACCTCTTCATAGGGATGAGCCTGCTTCAGGGCAGCAACTACCTGACCGATCAAAACATCTTCACACACCAGCTCTACCTTCCACTCAGGGAGCTGCTCCACTACCCCCTGAACGCCTATATGGGGATTGCTGTCAGGTAGCGGCCGGAACTGCCCCACGCCTTTCACCTGCCAGCAACAACGATCGTAATTACCTATCTTTCCGGCTCCGGCATTAAACAGAGCCTGCTTTACCTGCTCAAGGTCTTCTTCAGGGACAAAAAAAGCCAGCTTATACATTAGGTGTCTCCATAAAAAAACGGCTGTCAGATCACTCTGACAGCCGTTTGGCAATTTCAATTACACGCTTTACAACTCTTCAATCTGACGGCGAATATCTTCCACCTTACGCGCAACCACTTTCTCGAGATGCTCGATCTCATCCAGTAACAGCTCTTTTTTGTCTTTAACAGACTTGTCCTGAGCAACCAGCTTTTCAAGCTCACTCAATGCACGCAGATAGTAAGGCGAAGGCTCTGTACTGGCACGATACGGCACCAGACCACCTTCTACCGATACATTGGTATGCTTACGCTTGAACTTAAACTTTTTACTTTTCGCCATCCAATCACCCTGATGACGATGCAGGTAGACCTTTAGTACATCGACATCATTTTCAGTACGGGTAGTAAAGCGCTCAATATCATGGGGATTTTCAAATCCCATCTCTTTCAGGGTCTGAAATTTTTCAGCAGACATCTCTGTACTCCATCATCCAGGAACCTTCGGACTAATCCTGCCGGTCTTCTGTATATGTAACAACCTGCAGCTGCAGGTTCCTTATTCCACCCATAGAATATAGATGAAAACTCACTATTCCGAAGCCAGATTTCACTCAAAATGAGTGCAAATATTTAACTTCAGACCATAACACTAATCTTTAAAAACAAAAAAACCGCCGATTGGCGGTTTTAATAATCACTCGCCAAAAGTCTAGTCACGCAGACTTAATACATCCTGCATATCGTACAGCCCGTTGGACTTATCAGCCAACCAACCAGCAGCTCGCACAGCACCTTTAGCAAAAGTCATTCGGGAGCTGGCCTTATGGGTAATTTCAATACGCTCACCCTCGGTCGCAAAAAGCACCGTATGATCACCAACCACATCACCCGCACGGATAGTCGCAAAACCGATCTCCTGCTGAGTTCTCGCGCCGATCTGGCCTTCACGACCATATACAGCACACTGGCGCAGATCACGGCCCAGAGCACCAGCAACCGCCTCACCCATACTTAACGCAGTACCGGATGGCGAATCAACTTTGTGATGATGATGTGCTTCGATAATCTCAACATCATAATCATCGCCCAGCGCTTTAGCCGCCTGTGCCAACAACTTAAAGCACAAGTTAACGCCAACACTCATATTGGAAGCAAACACCAGCGGCATCCTCTCACCAAAGCTGTTCAGCTCAGCCCGCTCAGCTTCACTCAAACCGGTCGTGCCGATCACCATCGCTTTACCGTTTGCCGCACACAGCTCAAGGTTAGCCAGGGTTGCCTGAGGCGCAGTAAAGTCGATCAGCACGTCAAAATCGGCTACCACCTCTTCCAGAGAGCCAACAATAGCCACGCCCAGTTTACCTACACCGGCAACCTCGCCTGCATCCGCACCGATAAGGCTACTTGAAGCCTCGACAATAGCCGCGCCCAGCTGCACACCATCAGCAGCCTGAATCGCTTCAATATTTGTTTTACCCATACGGCCGGCTGCGCCGGTTACTGCAACTCTGATCATTCTATTTTCCCGAGTAAGGTAACAGTCACCTGAGGATGACTGAGAGAAATTATGTTTCGTCGTGATGAACGTTCTGATCCATATCCAGCGCTGGTTTAGCGCAATCTGGTCGCCCAACGATCTTGGCTGGTACACCCACTACCGTCGTGTGCGGGGGTACGTTATCCAGTACCACAGAACCACCACCTACTTTGGCGCCTTTACCAATCTCGATATTGCCGAAAATTTTGGCTCCTGCTGCGATCATCACCCCTTCACGAATCTTAGGATGACGGTCGCCACACTCTTTACCGGTACCCCCTAAGGTCACCGACTGCAGAATAGAGACATCATTTTCAATCACACAGGTCTCACCCACCACAATACCGGTAGCATGATCAAACATCACACCGTGACCAATAATTGCTGCGGGGTGAATATCAACCTGAAATACCGAACTGATACGACTTTGCAGATACAGCGCCATCGAGTGACGTTTCTGGCCCCACATCCAGTGCGCTATACGGTACGCCTGCAATGCATGAAAGCCCTTCAGGTATAACAACACGGTAGTAAAACGATCTATCGCCGGATCTCGGGTACGCACCGCGATCAGATCACGACAGATACGCTCCATGATAGCAGGGTCTTTCTGCAACGCTTCTTCAATCAGCTCACGTAGCGCGACTGCTGGCATCACATCATCAGACAGCTTACTAGCAAGAAGATAGCTCACCGCTGCGCAAAGGCTAGTGTGACCTTTAATACTGGTGTGAAAAAAAGTCGCCAGAAAAGGTTCCCGCTCACTTTCTTCACTGGCTTCCTGTTGGATCAGTTGCCATAACTGTTCAGATTCAACCGGCCATTCGCTCATTTATACTGCTCCAAAAAATCTGGAAACGAACAGGGCGCTATCAAAGCGCCCCGTTAATCTTTAGGTCATATCTTCGAAGAACTTCTTCACACTATCGAAGAAACCATGTTTCTTCGGCGCATGATGTTTTTTCCGTTCATCCATTGCCGATTCAAAATCTTTCAGCAGCGCTTTCTGCTTGCTGTTCAGATTAACCGGTGTTTCAACAGTAACACGAACCAGAAGGTCACCCACTGCACCACCACGAACCGGCTTAATACCTTTGCCACGCAGACGGAACAACTTACCGGTCTGGGTTTCAGCAGGTATTTTCAACTTAACACGGGATTCCAGCGTTGGAACTTCCAGCTCGCCACCCAGTGCCGCATCGATAAAGCTGATCGGTACTTCACAGTATAGATGCTTACCGTCGCGTTCGAAGATCGCATGGTCACGCACATTAACCTGTACAAACAGATCACCGGAAGGACCACCGTGAGTTCCCGCTTCACCTTCGCCTGACAGACGAATACGATCACCGGTATCAACGCCGGCAGGAATTTTAACCGCCAGTTTCTTGGTTTCCTGCTTACGGCCCTGACCATGGCAGCTACCACAAGGATCAGATACAACCTGACCTTCGCCATGACAGCTTGGACAAGTCTGCTGTACCGAGAAGAAGCCCTGCTGCATCCGCACCTGACCAACACCACCACAGGTACCACAGGTCTTAGCGCTGGTACCCGGCTTAGCACCGCTACCATCACAGGTATTACAAGGGATCAGAGTAGGAACCTTAATCGTCTTGTCACAACCATGCACAGCCTCTTCCAGGCTAAGATCCATGGTGTAACGCAGATCGGCACCCCGTTGGACGTGGCTGCGACGACCGCCGCCTCCCTGACCAAAAATATCCCCGAACACATCACCGAAGACATCACTGAAGCCGCCCTGACCGTGACCACCGCCCATACCCTGCTGATCTATACCAGCATGGCCGTACTGATCATAGGCTGCTTTTTTCTGCTGGTCAGACAGCACTTCGTAGGCTTCGTTAACCTCTTTGAAAGCGTCTTCTGAAGCTTTGTCATCGGGATTACGATCCGGGTGGTACTTCATCGCCATGCGACGAAACGCCTTCTTAATATCCCGGTCAGATGCATCTCTGGAAACGCCTAACACATCGTAAAAATCTTTTTTCGACATAATCTGTTTCGCAATCCGTTCTCGCTAATCGCCTTATGCAATTAGCTGGCAATAAAAACGCGACAACGCGGGAGAGGCCCGCGCTGTCATTTACAACATTAAAAAAGCTAAGCCGACTTACTTCTTGTCGTCGTCTTTAACTTCTTCAAACTCCGCATCAACAGCGTCGTCAGCAGGTTCCGCCTGTGCTTGCTCAGCACCTTCAGCAGCGCCTTCAGCTTGTGCAGCTTCAGCGTACATCTTCTGAGCCAGACCAGAGATCGCTTCAGTCAGTGCAGCAGTCTTAGTCTCGATCACCTCTTTATCGTCGCCCTTCAGTGCTTCTTCAAGCTCTTCAGAGGCAGCATTGATCGCAGTTTTCTCTTCTTCAGTTGCCTTATCACCGGCATCTTCCAGAGTCTTCTTCGCAGAGTGAACCATCGCATCACCCTGGTTACGGGCCTGAGTCAGTTCTTCAAACTTCTTATCCGCTTCAGCGTTAGCTTCAGCATCCTGAATCATCTGTTCAACTTCATCATCGCTCAGACCAGAAGAAGCCTTAATTACAATCGACTGCTCTTTACCCGTCGCTTTATCCTTCGCACCTACGTGCAGGATACCGTTGGCATCGATATCGAAAGTAACTTCGATCTGTGGAATACCACGTGGCGCCGGTGGGATATCAGCCAGGTCGAAACGACCCAGCGACTTGTTGCCAGACGCTTGCTTACGCTCACCCTGAACAACATGGATAGTTACCGCATTCTGGTTATCATCAGCAGTAGAGAACACCTGAGACTTCTTAGTCGGGATAGTAGTGTTCTTATCGATAACCGGAGTCGCAACGCCACCCATAGTTTCGATACCCAGGCTTAGAGGTGTTACGTCCAGCAGCAGTACGTCTTTAACGTCGCCAGCCAGTACCGCGCCCTGGATAGAAGCACCCATAGCAACCGCTTCATCCGGGTTAACATCTTTACGAGGCTCTTTGCCGAAGAATGCAGTTACTTTTTCCTGCACCAGAGGCATACGAGACTGACCCCCCACCAGAATAACTTCATCAATTTCAGAAGCAGACAGGTCAGAATCTTTCAGCGCCTGGCGACAAGGAGCCAGCGTACGCTCAACCAGCTCTTCAACCAGAGATTCCAGCTTGGCACGGCTGATCTTAACGTTCAGGTGCTTAGGACCGGTCGCATCAGCAGTGATGTAAGGCAGGTTAACGTCGGTAGACTGTGTAGAAGACAGCTCAACTTTAGCTTTCTCAGCACCTTCCTTCAGACGCTGTAGCGCCAGAGGATCGTTGTGCAGATCGATACCAGACTCTTTCTTGAACTCAGCTGCCAAATACTCGATCAGACGCAGATCGAAGTCTTCACCACCCAGGAATGTGTCACCGTTAGTCGCCAGTACTTCAAACTGGTGCTCGCCATCAACTTCAGCGATCTCGATGATAGAGATATCGAAAGTACCGCCACCCAGGTCGAATACAGCGATAGTCTTATCGCCCTTAGACTTGTCCATACCGTAAGCCAGTGCCGCAGCCGTTGGCTCGTTGATAATACGCTTAACTTCCAGACCTGCGATCTTACCGGCATCTTTAGTTGCCTGACGCTGAGAATCGTTGAAGTAAGCCGGTACGGTAATAACCGCTTCAGTTACATCTTCACCCAGGTAATCTTCTGCAGTCTTCTTCATCTTCTTCAGAATTTCAGCAGAGATCTGTGGGGCAGCCATCTTGTTGTCGTTTACCTGAACCCAGGCATCGCCATTATCAGCTTCAACGATTTTGTATGGCACCATAGTGATATCTTTCTGTACCACATCGTCTTTAAAACGACGACCGATCAGACGCTTGATCGCAAACAGAGTGTTGTCCGGGTTAGTAACCGCCTGGCGCTTTGCTGGCTGGCCTACCAGAATCTCACCATCGCTCGCATAAGCGATGATGGAAGGAGTAGTACGTTCACCCTCAGCATTCTCAATAACCTTAGACTTCTCACCATCCAGTACAGCAACACATGAATTGGTTGTGCCCAGGTCGATACCAATAATTCTACCCATTTCAAAATCTCCCGTAATTCTGCGTTCGCCCGAGCGAACTAAATTCTTTATAACTTGCTAGCTATATAGGTCCGGATTCCTCAGTTTCAAGAGCCCGGCACCAACTTAATTGGTTACTATTTACTCAGCACCCTTGGAAACGATCACCATCGCCGGACGAATCAGACGTCCGTTCAGGCTATAACCTTTCTGCATTACAGCCATTACGTTGTTTGCTGCAACATCAGGATTCGGTACCATCGACATCGCCTGATGCAGTGCTGGATCAAATACTTCGCCCATAGGGTTAATCTGTTCAACACTAAACTTACCCAGGCCGGATACAAACATATTCAGGGTCATTTCAACCCCTTCACGCAGCACTTTCACAGCTTCATCATCGGACGATGCCGCTTCAATTGCGCGTTCAAGGCTATCGACTACCGGCAATAGCTCATTAACAAACTTATCTAAGGCAAACTTATGTGCCTTTTCTACATCCTGCTCTGCCCGGCGACGCACATTCTGCATATCAGCTCGGGTACGCAGTTCCTGATCGATCAAACCAGCTACCTGATCCTGAGCTTGTGCCAGTTCCAGTTGTAGCGCGTCTACATCAACTAAATCGCCCTCAACCAACTGTTCCGGTGTCTCATTGGATGCTTCAGTTGCATCAGCTGCTTCAACTACAACCTCTGGCTGTTCAGTTTCAACCTGAGTCTTATCTTCGCCTGCCATCACTTTCTCCAACCATGTCAAACGTGAAAATTCTGTTGAGCTTTATATGGGGCTAAGGCAACAAGATTCAAGTGGGTATTTATAGATTTTTTTTACCAGAGTGAGGAGAAACAGATTGCGACTTTGACAATATTGGCTTATACAATAACTACTGTATAAAAACACAGATAAATTGTTATGCTGACACAACTCAATATTCGTAACTATGCAATTGTCGAACAACTGGATCTGGAACTGAACAAAGGGATGACCGTTGTCAGTGGTGAAACCGGTGCCGGCAAATCAATCATGCTCGATGCACTGGGCCTGGCTCTGGGCGACCGGGCCGATATGGGCTCTGTACGCCGGGGCGCCGAGCGGGCAGAAATCATTGCCAGCTTCGACATTAACAATATTCCGGCGGCTAAAAAGTGGCTGAAGCTTCAGGATATGGATGACGAAGACTGCATCCTACGCCGGGTTATCACCAATGAAGGGCGCTCCCGCAGCTATATTAACGGCAGCCCCTGCCCGATTAATAAAGTACGCGAGCTGGGTGAATACCTGATCGAAATTCATGGTCAGCATGAACACCAGCGACTACTGAAAAAAGACCATCACCGCTATCTGTTGGATGCATACTCAGGTAAAGGTGATCTGGCGAATAAAACCCGACAGATGTTCCGCAACTGGAACAGCCTCAGTACTCGCCTGCATAAGCTCACCGAACAGAGCGAAGAACAAGCAGCCCAGGTTCAGCTGCTGCGTTATCAGGCAGAAGAGTTAGAGCAGATAGGGCTTAGTGAAGGTGAGTTTGAAGCCTTAGTAGAAGAACAAAATACACTGGCAAACGCTGGCGAGATTTTGCAATCGGGTCAGCAGATCCTGCAAATAACCAGCGACAGTGAATCCGGAAACTGCCTGAGTCTGCTGAATCAGTGTCAGCATCTACTAAGTAATATGAAAGGCACCTCGCCCTCAATCACACAAACAATTGAGATGCTTAACAGTGCCCATATTCAGATAGAAGAAGCCGCACAAGAGATCAGCCACTATATGGACCGGGTCGAACTTAACCCCGAGCGTCAGATAATAGTAGAAGAGCGCCTCAGCACTATTTTTGATCTTGCCCGCAAAAACCGGGTCCCCCCAGAGCAACTGACGGCATTTCAGCAACAAATTCAACAGGAGCTGGACGGCCTTAGCTTGTCCGACCAGGCACTTGAAGAGCTTCAGCAGGAAACCGAGCTGGCAAAACAAGCCTTCATCGCCAGTGCTGAAAAACTCAGCAAGACCCGTCAGAAAGCGGCCAAAACCTTAGGATCAGAGGTCAATAAACAGCTTCACAGTCTGGGCATGACCGCAGCTAAGATTGAAGTTGCGCTAACAGCTTACCCAGAACAACAGTTGAGTGCCCACGGTCTGGAAGAGGTCGAGTTCCTGATCAGCACCAATACCGGCCAGCCCGCCCGACCACTGAATAAGATCGCCTCCGGTGGCGAACTGTCACGTATCTCTCTGGCGATACAGGTCATTACCGCGCAATCGTCCAGCACTCCCAGCCTGATCTTCGATGAGGTTGATGTGGGCATTGGCGGAGCAATCGCCGAAGTGGTGGGCAGGTTACTACGTCAATTGGGTGAGCACAGTCAGGTCATGGTAGTTACCCACCAGCCTCAGGTTGCTGCACAGGGCCATCAGCACCTGTTCGTCAGCAAACAGAGCGACAAAAACAAAACCCATACCCGTATCGATCAGCTTAATATTGATCAGAGGGTCGGCGAAGTTGCCCGCATGCTGGGGGGGATTGATGTAACAGAAACCTCCCTCGATCATGCCAGGGAGATGCTCGGTCTAGAGACTGCTTAAAATAAAAGCTCTTGAGACAGCTTAAGAAGAACAGCCTGGAGACAGGCTGGAACATCAGGCTAAACGCAGACACAAAAAAACCGGCTCAGGCCGGTTTTTTTCGAATAAGACTGTTACTTACCTATAAATCAGGACTTCTCGCAGCCTTCGGCGCATTCGCCATACAGATACAAAGTGCGGTCGGTAATTTTAAAGCCCAGCTCCTGGGCAATCTCATCCTGACGCTGCTTCAGTGACGGATCGCTAAACTCACGGACTTTGCCGCATTTTACACAAACGATATGATCATGCTGTTCATCATGCGCCAGTTCAAATACAGAGTGGCCACCTTCAAAGTGATGACGGGATACCAGGCCTGCCGCTTCAAACTGAGTCAGCACGCGGTATACCGTTGCCAGCCCCACATCCTCATTCAGATCCAGCAGAATCTTATAGATATCTTCCGCGCTGAAGTGGTCGCCTTCACCGGCCTTTTCAAGAATCTGGTAAATCTTCACCCGGGGTAAAGTCACCTTCAGACCTGCTTTTCTTAATTCCTGATTTTCAAGTGCCATATCTTTCTCTATGATGTAGGTCGCAACGAATGTTAGACTTGCAAATCCAATTATCTGTTTTTATTCACGAAAGTGGAAGTCATTTACTGATGCAAAAAGTTCTTATTGGCGTTTTTACTGCTATTTTATTGGTCGGCTGTGCTGATTTTCCCGGGGTTTACAAAATTGATATTCCTCAGGGGAATAACATAACCCAGGAGATGGTTGATAAACTCCGCCCTGGCATGACCCAGAATCAGGTCCGTTATGTACTGGGAACGCCCCTGATCACAGACAGTTTCAACGTTAATCGCTGGGATTATATTTACCGTTATAAGTCCGGTGAAACCGGTGCAGTCACTCAGGAACGCCTGACCGTTATATTTGATGAGAGCGGCAAGCTTTCTAATATGGCCGGTGACTTCCGTCCTGGCGGCAATCAACAGTAAGTTTTTCCAGATACAAAAAAACCGGGCCTAACCCGGTTTTTTTAACTTTAAACACAACAGACGGCTATTTACGCTTTATCACCCGCCTCTCGTTCCGCCTTTGCCTTAGCAGCCCGTTTAGCCCGGGCCTCTTTCGGATCGGCAATCAACGGACGATAGATCTCCACCCGCTGTCCTGGCTTAAGGATAGTATTCTTCGCATCACGTACCCCTTTACCAAAGATCCCCATAGGATCATTTTCCAGGTCGATCTGCGGAAACAGCTCTGCAATGCGCGACTGAATCACCGCCTCATAGATAGAACAGTCTTCAGCCACCTGCAGACTGATAATTTTCTGTTCATGGGGCAGCGCGTAAGCCACTTCTACCTGCATCATCGATTCTTCCTCTCAGCCCTGATACTAAGCTCTAATAAGTAAGCTCTGATTGTAAGCCCTGATATTTAGTTCTGATCCAGCCAGACTTCAGGAACCATAGACCTGGTCAGCCCGGCTGACAAAAGCATCGACCATCGTCGCCGCCATCTGATTAAACACCTTGCTCATCGCCATACTGGCAAGCTTACCAGAAAAATCAAACTGCAGACTCAGACTGACCTTACAGGCCTCATCACTGAGTGGCTTGAAGGTCCAGACGCCCGACAAACTAGAGAAAGGGCCTTCAACCAGCTCCATATGGATCCGTTCCGGCCGCTGTAGAGCGTTACGCGTAGTAAAGCTGTACTTAAGCCCCGCCTTGGCAACATACAGACTCGCCTGCATAATCTCATCGGTCGATTCAAGAACAGTAGAGCCGGAACACCAGGGCAGAAACTGCGGATAGTTTTCCACATCATTTACCAGATTAAACATCTGCTCCGCTGTGTGGAGTACCAGCGCACTCCGGTCTACTTGTGCCATTCAGATCAGCCCAACTTCTCAATCAGATTCAGAATAAAGATTGCAGCAACCGCAAGCGGTGCAACATAACGGATCAATACTAACCAAAGTGCATAAACACCCGGACGCTTAATCGCCAGCTCATTCTGAGAGATCTGTTTAGTCAGTACCCAGCCTGCGAAGCAGGCCACAAACAGACCACCCAACGGCAACATCACATTCGCGGTAATGAAATCAAGGAAATCAAAGATATTCATGCCGAACAGCGCAATATCACTACCGATGTTGAACGAACTCAGAGCGGCAATACCCAGTATCCAAACCACAATACCCAGAATGACACACACCGGCGCCCGCTTCATACCAAAGCGCTCAACCATCCATGCAGCCGCAGGCTCCATCAGAGAGATAGCCGAACTCCATGCCGCCAGACCGACTAAGACAAAGAACAGGAAGCCAAAGATCTGACCACCCGGCATCTGACCAAAGGCCACCGGCAAGGTAATAAACATCAGACCAGGACCCGCACCCGGATCAAGCGAATTAGCAAATACAATCGGGAAGATAGCCAGGCCAGCCACCAGCGCAACAATGGTATCCAGCGCTGCAATGGTCATTACGGTACTGCCGATAGAAGCACCCTTAGGCATATAAGAGCCGTAAGCCATAATTGCGCCCATACCCAGAGACAGAGTAAAGAACGAGTGACCCAGTGCGACTAACACCGCATCCCAGGACAATGCAGAAGGATCAAAGTGGAACAGGAAGTCGACACCTTCACCAAAAGATCCCGTTGTCATGGAATAGCCCAGTAACACCAGCAGCAGCACAAACAGTGCCGGCATCATGATACGGGTAGCCCGCTCAAGACCTTTATTTACACCGCCCATAACAACCGTCATCACCAGCACCACAAATACCGTGTGCCAGATCAACAGCGCCTGAGGGTCAGCCAACAGGTCGTTAAATACCTTACCCGCCTGCTCACTACCGATATCCAGAAAATCACCGTTCGCCATCCCAGCAACATAGGCCAGTACCCAGCCTGCTACCACAGAGTAGAACGAGAAGATCAGAAAGCCTGCTAACGCACCCATCCAGC
This sequence comes from Amphritea balenae, assembly GCF_003858655.1. Taxonomy (GTDB): domain Bacteria; phylum Pseudomonadota; class Gammaproteobacteria; order Pseudomonadales; family Balneatricaceae; genus Amphritea; species Amphritea balenae. The sequence continues at coordinate 37,783 of NZ_RQXV01000007.1, read as the reverse complement.
CAACAATCGCCCACTTAGGGGAGTGATTCGCCTCGATAGCCACTTCGCGCATCGAGTTAATCGGACTTTGACGACCTCGACGGCCAACCAATACCTCAGCCATCATAATAGGAACACCTACACCCAGAATAAACAGCAGGTATACCAGTACAAAAGCACCGCCACCGTTTTCACCCGCGATGTAAGGGAATTTCCAAATATTACCCAGCCCTACCGCAGAACCGGTCGCTGCCAGGATAAAGATCCAGCGATTTGCCCATGAACCATGGATATTTTGACGATCTTTCATGTATATCTCTTAAAATAAGCACTAATTTTGGATTGTGGATTTTCCGGGTTTTACCCGTCAAATACAACGGCCTGCATCAATGGACCTGAAACAAAATAGTATATAGATATTCAACCCACTTCTTCAGCCATCTTCAAATCTGACAAGATCAAATCAAACCTGAAATCTCTAAGGTTCTCGTTAATAGATACATACACTGCAGGATACTCTATTCGAATTGCCTCCAAAATCTCTTTCAGCTCTTCTGCTTGGCACAACACCGCTAGCGATTTTGCATTATTAAGCCACTGTTCAGGTAATCTCAATAGTTGTTCACGGAGCTCTCGTTCTGAATATTGTATGACCGAGCCCAACTCAGAACTCGTTTCCTTCAAAGAGTGCGGCAAGAAATCCATCAGCATTTTAACAAGGTCTATCCGTTGCACTGGCTTGCGTAAATAACCATCGCATAACTTAGAAATAACCTCTTCATCTTCTTTCAAAGCCGACGCTGTCACCGCAATTATTGGTATTTCTCTAAACAAATCATTCTGCTGAAGTCTTTCTGCCACTTCATAGCCATCCATTTTTGGCATTTTCATGTCCAGCAAGATGAGATCCAACGAACGAGCCTTTACCTGTTCAAGCACCTCAATGCCATTCTGAGCAAAAACAATATTAAAGCCCCAACTCTTAATATATTCGGCAAGTATTTCACGGTTATAATCAATATCATCGGCAATCAGAATGGTAGCTTTTTCAAAGTTTATCTGGTCATAATTCAAAGCTGTCCGCTCCTGCTCAAGCTCACTCAGAGCAGCAATATCGAGACCTGAAAGCTTAACTGTAAATGTAGTTCCTGCCCCTAACTCACTATCTACTGTTATTTGCCCGTCCATCATATGGACTAAGCGCTGAGATATTGCTAAACCCAAGCCAGTGCCGCCCACAAAGGTTGCATTCTTATCTATAACTTGTTCGAACACGCCAAAGATTCTGTCTTGCTGCTCAGGTGATATCCCTACACCCGAATCTTCAACCTCAAATATCAAATTCACCTGGCTAACCTCAGGCACACCTACTGATTTAACACGTACGAGGATATGCCCTACATCTGTGAATTTAATCGCATTACCAACCAGATTTATTAATACCTGCCTTACCCGCTCCCGGTCCAGAATCAGCGCCTGAGGCACATCATCAGCAACCTCTACCCTGATATCCACCCCCTTTTCTGTTGAGACTGCATAAAAAATTTCTGTAATTTCATCTAATAGTGTCCGAACATCATTTACTGTGCAGCGTAGCTCCATCTTACCCGCTTCAATCTTGGACAAATCCAAAACATCATTTATGAGATTCAAAAGATTATTGCTGCTGCTACATATTGTATCTATATAGCGTCGTTCTTTAGCATCGCTCAAACGCATTTTAAGTAATTCGGCATAACCAATGACAGCATTCATTGGTGTTCTTATCTCATGACTCATATTAGAGAGAAACTCACTTTTAGCCTGGTTTGCAGCCTCAGCAAGTTCCCTGGCATGCACTAACTCTCGTGTTCGTTCCGATACTCTATTTTCCAGATTGGTCGAATAATCATTGATTCGCCGAGCCATTTTAATGAATGATCGGCCCAGAACTCCTATTTCATCTTCACGTTCAACTTCAGGGATAAACGGCGTAGCACCACTAACAAATTCATCCGTCGTTACTACGAGCCTATTCAGGGGCGCAACTACTTTGCGCCTGAGTACAAAAAACACCAGAATCATTTCAATCAGGAACAAAAATAAGGCACCAAACACAAACAATTGAGTTGTTGCCTCTGCGAGGCTTTCCAGCAATGTTTTAGGATAGAGTGTGATGTAATACCATTCAGGCCCCTGCATTTTTGCTACCACAATAATATTCTGACTATCCTCAGGCTCTACTATCACCACCTCATCATCGACCTTTCCCACAGCCTCATAAATCGCCTTTAAGTCAACATCATTAGATTCATTAAGCTTGAATCTACCAGGCTCCTCGACCAGCGCCGCCATTATCTGCGGATCCGAATGAGCTATGAGCTGGCCACTTTTATGCACTACCGCCAAGGCGGTTCCTTCAAGCTGCTTTTGCGTCAGTCGGTCAAACATATCGTTGAGTAAAATATCCTGACACATATTCCCGATATACTGCCCATCAACATATAGTGGATTGATGATGCCAATCATCGCCAAACGCTCGATAGGATCATGGTATGGCGCACTCCAACGTAACTCCCCACTGGGATTGTTTTCAGGCAGACCTGATTTGACAATATCCATCTCACCATAAGAAAAGGTTTTCTTTTCATTGATGATCACTGCAACATTTTCCATCGAAACCAGGTACTTATCCGCTATAAAATAAGATGCCAGGAAGCGTTCCTTCCAAGCAGCGCCCATGGTTTCAATAACATCGATAATATCGACCAAACTAACTTTGAGGCTTGACGATACACTGAAATCATCACTGATAATGACACCAGTATCTCTGTGGGTTTGATAATCCAGATGGGGGCCAATCTTGCCACCTTCCCGAACTGGAGTCTGATAAGCAAACTGATCAGCATAGTCCTGCTCGGACCGTTGCTTATGATTCTTATGAAACTGTTGTTTCATAAGCTCAGTATTCCTTTCAGCCTCTACTAGCATCAGGCTTTCAAATCGCCCCCGCTCTTCCGTATATTTCAGCAGGGTATCAAAAGTATTTTCTTTTAATGTCTGAGTAACGTGCTGGTAGCTCAAGAATGCAAGTGGAATAATCGCCACAGCAATCAACACCGCCATATGTATCAGAACATTGGTTGTAAGCCCCTTTCTCATATCGATTATTCCCCTACAACAAATAAAACCAGCTACTCACTCCCAACATATACATATTAAGCTATCAATAGATGATTGACCGTACTCATTTTGCGAGATAAAAATAACCTGAGAAACAGAACACCGCCGCCCCCCTTTCTTTGTTCAAGGCCGCTCTATATAATCCCGGCCATGGCAAAGAAGAAACCGAAAGTCAGTAGTAATACCATCTGTCAGAACAAAAAAGCCCGGCATGAGTATCATATCGATACCAAGTTCGAGGCGGGTTTGTCCCTGGCCGGATGGGAAGTAAAAAGTCTGCGCGATGGCCGCGCCCAGCTTGTGGATTCCTATGTGATTCTGCATAACGGCGAAGCCTGGCTTGCTGGCGCCCACTTCACACCACTGAAAACTGCCTGCACCCACGTTGTAGCCGATCCTACCCGTCAGCGTAAGCTACTGCTGAACCGACGTGAGATCGACACACTTATTGGCGCTGTCCAGGCCAAAGGCTATACCTGCATCGCCCTCTCCCTGTACTGGAAGAACGATAAAGTTAAGTGTGAAATCGCACTAGCCAAAGGTAAAAAGCAGCACGATAAACGGGATGCAGAAAAAGATCGCGACTGGAACCGCCAGAAGCAACGCCTCATGGCAGCTAAGTAAGCCTCTTTTTGCAGTTTATTTTCAAATCAGCTTAATTGTTGATGTAAGTTTTGCCATAACGGCTATAATGGCCGCCTGCTTCAGAGAACTACCGCGTTGTTCTGTTGTCAGAAATAAGGAGTGTTCGAAAGAATATTTCTTATGGGGGTGACTTGGCTTCGACGCTGATTACGAACCCTTTGGTGCATGTCGTGAGTGTAGTGAATCACGTAAATCAATTACTACACAGTTATAGTTGCAAACGACGATAACTACGCTCTAGCTGCATAGTCAGCTTGCGCTGCTCCTAAAGGTGTCTATAACTTAAGGATTTTGCAGTGTCATTCGAGATAGAATCGCCCGGAAGCTTTGTCTCAAGCGGAACGGCTAAAACTTAAAGAGGCTCGCCCTAAACGCCCTGACCTTCGGGCCGTGGTGGGTTAACTCAATAGAAGTGTCTAAACATGTAGATCTAGAGGCAGAGGATTGGCGGACGCGGGTTCGACACCCGCCACCTCCACCATACATCTGAAAGGCCCCGTACTCCGGGGCTTTTTGCTATCTACAGTTAGCTCTGAAACCAATTTGCTACTAAGTTTGCTACTAAGGTTTCAGTGTTATGACACATCTGCGCACACCCTCATACCTGCTTCAACGTCCTTCAGGATTCTATTTCCGTTACCAGATACCCGCCCGATTTCGATCCTCAGTGGGTTGCAATGAACTGCAATTGCCCCTACATATCAACGACACGCATAAAGCGAAACATATCAGCACAGGGATGGCGTTAACACTTAAACGTACCTTGGAGACTGCTATGGGCACCCAGCTCACAAAAGCTGACCTAAAGCGCATTGCTCAACACTGGAAGACTCGCCACCTGATGTCCATGGAAGAGGACAAAGCGACCGCCAGAATCATCACACCAGACAGACACGAAGAACAACTGACATCGCTTGAGTTGCTACTTAGCGATCTACGGGAACGCTTTGCACTGAATAGCTATGCTGACCTGACTGAAGATGCCTTTGAGCTCCTAAGCAAAGAGTCATACACACCGACTGATGTTCAGCTGCTAACTTACGAACTGGCCAAAGCCCGCCTTGAGGCGTTAGAGCAGCAGACCCAACTATATAAAGGTAAGATCCCAACGCCCAACACAGCATCAATCACTGCAGTCGATGATAAAAGCTACTCTGATGCCCTGATGTCTACGATTTTCGAAACCTACGCTTCAGAAAAACTTCGAAATAAAGACTGGGTAGAGAAAACTCAGCACGAACACCGTTACGCCTTAAAGCTTTTAATCGGCTTTATCGGTGACAAGTCTGTATCAACCATCAGCAAGGCTGACATCCTGAAGGTAAAAGAAACACTTGTCCGTCTGCCAAAAAACATCACTAAAGATAAGCGGTTTACCGGATTAAGCGTCCAGGAAATTGTTGATTCCGGCATCAGCGACGATTACATCAGCCCCACCAGCATTAAAAAATACCTGAATCTTATCTCATCATTCATAGATTGGTGCCAACGTAATGGCTTTATCGCAGAGAACCCAGCTAAAGGCATGATCCCGAAACGAAAACATAACTCCCGTGATGAACGCCCGCCATTCAATGATGCTGATATCGCAGCAATTTTAATACACCCACAAATTAGCCGACCAGAAACCAAGAAGCCGCACCAGTTTTGGCTTCCTCGACTGGGAATGTATACCGGGGCAAGAATCGAAGAACTCAGCCAGCTTCATACGAAGGACGTTAAAGAGCTGGACGGAATTCATTATATCGATATAAAAGCCTCGCGCCCCGACCAGCACCTTAAGAATCCGCAAAGCCCCCGCATTATCCCTCTGCACCCAAGCCTGATTGAAGCAGGGTTTATTGAATACCTAAAGAAAGTCGATCAGACAACTCCTGATGGGCTTATTTTCCCAGAACTATATAAAACGGACGGTAAATACAGCCACAATGTATCGAAGTGGTTCAGTAGGGCCAAAAAGAAAGCAGGTGTAGTGGATGGAAAAACCTTTCATTCATACAGACATACTTTCGCCGATAAATTGCGCGCCTTAAGCACCGAAGATTACGTTATCAAACGCCTTATGGGTCATGCAACACAGAGCGAAACCCATGATCGTTATGGATCAACTGATATCAAGTTATTAGCAAAGGCGATTAATCAGATATCTTTCCAGTAATGACCCAGCCATGCGGTTACTCACAAATCCTGTGGATAACACTTTAGGGGGAGAGAGGGGTAACAAGTTGACTCCAGCAGCCACATCCCGGCACACGGATCCACCGCTGAGGCTGCTCCCTTCCGGGCCTGACCAGGTTCACGGTTTATCGTTGCGGGAGGACCAATGGAGCCACCATAACGTGGGCTGTAGAGGATTTACCCTGATGCAACGCTATTAATATTTAGTCACCATTCTATATCTACATGGGATGCTTTTACAGGCGCTTTGTATCACCGTTTGTACCACCTGCTATAGCTAATTCCTATAACCTACAACCTAGTGAAAACCAGCAAAACCTATCAAGAAAGATTTCCAGTCATTCACGTCATTCAGTTTGTAAGCTTTACCACAAGGCTCTCCTTTACCTTCAAAGCATGGGAAGCCTTTTAAAGCACTGTGAGAATGTCTATTCCTCTTAGTCTGTCTATTAATGCATGGCTGCAGGCTTAGATCCGCAAACTCATCATGCTGAACATACCGATCCGGATGCACATAGATCTTAAGGTAGTTAATATCTCCTGATTTAGATATTCCGATGTTTTTATCTACAAAAACCTTGACTCCTTTCGACTGAAGGCAGATCAGCTTCTTATAGTGATCACTGCCATTAGCATCAACTTCAACCCTCCAGCCTGCTTCTTTCGCTTCAACAAGTAGCTTTTCCCGTGAACTATTTAACATTTTATATTCACCCACTTTAACTATCCCCTATCCCTGTATTTACAGTGGCTACTTTCTCAATACCTAATATGTGAGTAAGTGCTCTCCAGACTTCTGGTTGATCTTCTTCAAGCACTAAAGACAACAACTCAACAGGATCAACGTCTACTGCATCTGCAAAACCTTGCACTTTATTAACAGGCAGCTTCATTCGTCCTGTTTTAATCATTGAGATAACATTTGGTCGATAAAATCCCACTTCTTTCGCGATTTGTACTTGGGTTTTTCTACTGTTATTCACGGCCTGCATCACGAAGCATGCCACACGGGAATCAACCGTAAGTATTGATGTTTTTTCTCGCATCTGTCGCCCCTTCCTTATGGATCAAAAACCAAAATCAATCATATTTAGACATAGTAATATCTGCCAATTGAGCTTTGATGCGGCTTCTTGCATCATCAATGACCTCAGCGTTTGTACGGGAAGAGAGCTTGTCTTTTTCCTTCTCTTCACAGAAGTACTTAATCCTCTCAGCATTTGCACCTGAAGGATGGGGTATACCCTGTAGAATCTGCCCTTGCTTCAAAAAACCTTTCTTGGATAGGTATAACAATGCCTGAGCAGGCTTAGGCCCTAGCGGAATAAAAATGACATCCTCACCAAACTGCTGTACTTCTTTAGACAAAATCTCATCGATCTGCCATTTAAGTGCGTCCTCTTTTAACATCAACGGATTACCAGTGTAATTAGCTCCTCTATAAAAGACCGGATTCTTAAGCGCTGATGTGTAGTGAACCATATCCTTATGCTCATCAAATAGCCCTGTGCAACTATCAATACCCAACAGTTCATTCACACCTACGTGGTCGAGCATCTTCGAAAGACTACTGCGCATTGACCCAGCAAAACTAGCAGCACTTTTCACAGTTGCCAGTGCTTCAGCTTCATTTACACCATCACGTAACTGCATAGAGAAAGTATTTAATGCAATTTCCGCTTGAGCTGCACCAGGAGTAATTCCACAAAGAACCACCTTGGCTTTAACATTAATATGCTCGAACGGCGCATAGAACACTTGAAGTGCACCTTTCTCACGCAGTAACAATTCATCAGGCAGTTTGGAACCATCGAACACTGGTCCTACTTCCCGGATAAAGCTCATCATGTCTTTGGTAGTAGCTTTCTCCTCCTTTAAGGGCTCATAGTAATTTTTGAGTGTTAGCCATTTGCATGCTTCCTCATACTCGACAAACACGGATTGCCCAACTGGCTCTCCCTTAAAGTTCACCACCCCATCGATTCGAATAGTATGAAGGTCACCATTTTTAAGTGTCGCATTCCGTACACTGCCAACACTTCTACCAGCAAGATCAGCAAGCATTTCAATTGAGAAAACTTTTAACGGATTCATATCCTGATCATAGAAATCCCATGTGCAATAATCAGGAAAATCAATTCTTATAAAGCTTTCAGCTCTACTCAGCAGTGCCTGTAAAGAGTTCTCCTCCAACAAAAATGAAGGCGTTAACCCTAAGTATCCATGACCCGTTACAAAATCAATACAACCACCCAGCACTATTACCGAGTTACCCAGCTCATCAGCTGCATGCAAACCATCATTAATGAAGGGGAGCTCCCTTTTGTAGACATAGTCATGAAGCCCACCTATAGCTGACTCAATCTGATCTTTTATAAGCGCTACTTCATGTTCAACCGTATTGATAATCCCAGCAGCTTGTTCCTGCATGGTTTCTAGAGAGCTCTCTTTGTAATTCATCATGTTCACCAAAACGGCAATTAAAATATTATGACAAGAATAGTATCATTTAATTTTTATGTTGCAATAGGTAACATGTTTTTTTATTATTTACCCATCAGGGTTGTTTAGTCATGACCCTTGTGTGTGTGTGTAAGTGTTATTCGCCCCTCAAGCGAGGGGCTTTTTTCAGAGCTCTTTTGATAAAGCTACGCAGCATGAACCACAGGATTAAACCCCATGACATTCCTGTACTCAGACTCCATCACATCCCGCAGCCAACCTTCATCAGACTGACGGACAATGAAAGAATCATGAATAGGCAGCACAGGGATATCCTGCTCGACACTTAAGGCAAGGATCTTATCGACAACATCCGAATCCTTCCGCTGGATCTGAAGACCAAGGCTGGTGCAGAAGAACTCTTTCAGCGGCTTATGCTTCTTCATAAACGCTTTGATAATTTCTTCAGCTGTCCAAGGCACCTCATGTCCTTCTTTCCGGAGCTTAGTAAGCTTCTTGGCCACTGCACCGTTAGCTTCGCTGGGGTGTTTGGTGTTGCACATGATGATCGATGTGAACTTAGCTGCTTTACGTGCAACAGGATTACCAGGTTCACCAATACCGTATGCAGACAGGTCGTATAAATCACCCTTAGGCACTTTGATACCCAGCTTCAGGTTGTAAAGTACAGACAAGTGAAGAGATGAATAGTCCAGCTCAACGACAGGTTCTCCATCGATCAAAAGCCTTGCTCTTGTTTCAGACGACAAGCGTTGCCAGAACCCTCCATAGAATCGACCACCTTGATCAAATGAGTTGTTATTGAATACCCGGTAGACATAACGTCCAGCTGTTTGTCGGATACCATCAAGTGTTATCTCTGGCGCACTCTGAAGGTATTCATTGAAAGCTCTGACAGTAGACCGCATAGCTTCCGTTTCAGTTGTCTCTGGATAATCAATCAGTCTCTTCTGTTTATTCTTTAGACGAATCACTTCAGCTTCTGGATCGATGGCTACCATTGACTGACACGCGATATCTAACTGACCAGCTCTGTAGAACTCTTCAAACTTCTTTAGCAGTAACCCAGACGCTTGGATGCGTGTTTTATAGCCCTGCTGAGATGGGTCTTGGGGTTTATAGCCTAAGTCCTGTTCGATTAGCCCCCGTGCTAATAGCGGATCAACCGTCTTAGTTATGAAGTAATCAAATGAGATAGCTTCAGGTTTATACCGAGTAACCATAGTTGATGGAGAATAAGCCTCCACAGTACGATCTATCGACAGCAGGCCTGATATAGCTTTCAAACAGCCGGTCTGTTGGGCCATAAATTGAAGGAACAGATTAGCCACTGCAGCATCAACATTGGCAAGTAACCTAGCCTTTTTCTTAGCGTTAGGTGTGCGTTTATTCTCAATGAAACTGTCTTGGATTATTTCTCCGGTGAGTTGTTGGGATAGGACTTTGAGCTGACCTCCTGTGACTAGAGAAAAATCGACAGGTATAGCGTTTACATAGTCCTTTTTCGACAATGCATGGGCATCACCGAAAGCGTATTGTTTAGTGTGAATTATCATAGTTATTATTGTTATTGGTAGATTTGTAGCTCCGGTCTGGAGCAGTCTCTGAGCGGATCAACTGAAGAGATGAACAGAAAGACCAGGAAGGCCTTAGGTAGATGTTCAACAGTTGATGCTTAAGAGGTATTAGTGGGTTAGTCGTAGAGAGAGATCTGTAGCGGAGACTTAAGAGATGTGATCCCTTTTATTCCTATTTTTATTGATAACTTAAATATCAATCTTCTTTATTTATTCCTGCATGCTCGTACCTCACATACAGGTTTCGCTTCGCAGGTTCTTTAGTAGATCTCTTCTATATCTTTAGGGCCTTTTGTCTTCCTTTAGACCTTCTCTTCATTACGCGAAGAAAAATGAAAACTAAGGCTTTATATGGTGTTGGGTAAGCTGGTGGATCTACTATTCCCTCCGTTGTAATAGCCCAGCTTCACAGAGTAAATCCTTAAGCTTTTCCAGTTGGATGGCATGGTGCATCTTCTGCAGATGTTCATCTGAGTAGTAACAGGTGCCCAGATGGCAGATCCCTTCTGACCAGTGCTCTTTGATTGAGTTTAGAAGTGATTCGTTCATGTAGATATGTCCTTTATGGTTGTTAATTTCAGAATGGTTTAGCGACCAGTCTTGTTCGTTTTGTCGAGGCCTTTAGCATCCTCTTGTGGATATCAGGTGATTGATCCAGCAGCCACCCAAGGTTAGGAAGCAGCGTTTCATAGACCCAAGGGATACCGCATTCTTCAAACCGGAAGTAAGCCCATGGCTTTACCATCTCCTGAGCGTAAAGGCAGACTGTTTCGCCCTTCAGGTGTTTACCGGTTCGGTTCATTGGACAGACAGCCGCAGAGCAGCTCTCCCACTTAGGGCATTCAGTTGGTGTATTCATAGTTTTGTTATTCTTCTTATTGTTGTTATTGGTAGTGCGTAGCAGGGTTGATTACAGGACTAGAAATAGCCCTGTGGCAGCATATGAGGGGGTGTATAGCAGTATTTCTTGGGTTAGGAATACGATGACCCATCTTAGGTTGTTCAATTCAGCTATATCTCCCTGATATTGATTTGGAGTCTGACTTTGATGGCCGTCCTCTTGCACCCGTTAGCCGTTCAATACGCTCCGGTTCGGCTGACAGATAACCTCCCCTGTGTTGATTCAGCAGATACTGGTCGTACACCTCAATTGCTCTGCGGATTAGCAGTGCTCTGCTGTAGTCCTTACTGGAGAATCGACTGAGTACTTCAGATATTTCCTGGATGGTTTCTATAGAGGATTCTGTAAGACCTATCCGCTGGCTTATCGCTTTTCGTGTCAGGTAGACCTTTGGTCGTCTTTTCATAGTAGTTAGTACCTTTTAATGGTTATTTAATGGGAGTTGCTTCCTCTCCGAGATAGATAGGGAAAGCAACGATACAAAAGCGCAGACGTGCGAAAGCCCACAGCAGATGAGCCGTGTGATAACGCAGGTATGTTCTTTTATCTGGGGTCTCTGACCGGGATCGATCAGGGTGAAATGGTTTGTATATTCCTAAGGGGAGTCATATATAAAAAAGTTGATAGTACCTACTCACATTGACCGGAACAGATGATATTTTGCGAGTAGTATTCCTAGGATGGGCCTTTTAGAAAAAACAGTCAGTAACCACTAACATTCTGACCACTATTAACCAGAATACAGGCCGCTATACCGCAGCAGCCTTACTGTTCTTAAGAATCCTGTAGACACTGGCAATGCCTATCTCCAGCTGGTCAGCTATATCCTGCCGTTTAAGGCCTTCATCAGCTAACCGAAGTACATCATCAGCCTTTTCCTGTGCGGTAGGCTTACGGCCTTTGTAGACACCTTTCAGCTTAGCTTTAGCGATGCCTTCAGCCTGACGCTCTTTACGTAGGTTAGTTTCAAACTCTGCGAACACCCCCAGCATATCGAAGAAAGCTTTCCCTGCAGCTGTACTGGTATCTACCTGCTGTTCTGTAGCACGTAGATTCACCCCTTTCTGTTTTAGCTGGTGGACGATGTCCTGAAGGTTCTTAAGACTACGTGCCAGTCGATCTATCCGGGTGACCACCAGACAATCCCCTTCCCGGAGAAACTGCAGCAGTATGGATAGCTCCTTTCGATCATCTGTAGATGCCTGACCAGAGACCTTCTCTTCCCTCACTGAATCACAGCCAGCTGCTAAGAGTGCATCACGTTGAATAGTCAGATCCTGATCTTCAGTACTTACCCGTGCATATCCGTATGTTTTCATATCGACATTACCTATCAGTAGAGTATTGATGCAGTGATAGTTTCATATCAAATCTACAATATCAACTCTATTGATAGTTAAATCAGGTAGTTTTAATGTCGATCACAGAGGTATACCTTATTGATAATAAGATAGGTGCATTTTTAAGGCGTGAGTGTTCCTAGTACGCGGGTTAATTCGAAAGCCAGTAACCACGCGGGTTTCAGAAATCACTTAAAACAGGTAATTCCTGGCTAATTAACAGGTAATTCATAGACCGCTTTAGTGCTGATTTATGTGTGATACAGCGGTGTTATCCAAGAGGTATTCTCGGCGCGCCAGTGTTCCTAGGGTATGCCCTAACTTCAAACCCAGTAACCACGCGGGTTTCAGCGATGGCCAAAAACAGCCATTTGCAGGTCAATATATGCATAAAACAGGGAGATTATAGGGGGAGGGCTATTGATGTTTCAGGGGCAGATAAAGACCCCCTATGGGGGAAACTCAGGCAAACCAATACCGGTATAGGGCTTCACATAATTGTGCCAAAACGATTTTAACAAAAGCATATCGCTTGAGCCATTTCTCTAAATTAGGTCATTATAATACTATTAGAAGGTGCCATGAACACCTAACGCTTTCCCAAAAACTCAATACACTAAGCCCGAAGGGGTTGCTACTCTGAACGATGAAAAGATTTATGTGTGCATAGAAACAAAAGAACCTTAGAAATCAAAAATAAGACAACCTTCATATATAGGCCATATTTGAAATAGTAGGATAAGCGATCATTAACATGCACATTAACTATTTAAAAAGTGACGGCCTTATTTTAGGCAATACCGATGACAAAGTTCTTTCCATACCTAGCTTTGTATTATCTCCCAACGGCAAACTCGATAATATTCCAAATGCACTAGTATAGGTTACCGAGAAGTTTCTAGACTCACTTCTGAAAAAACCAATTAGATCCCTCATCACAAAATCAAGCTCTCTCTCAACATTAGATAGTATTGATTCATCTATAACTTTATATTGTACAGGTCCCGTAATAGATCCATCTCTACCGACATAATCGTCTAGGGCATCAATTTTTGTAAAGACTAGGGTAATAGGCTTTGATTTTAAATCGTTTAATCCATCTGAGTAATGATCTTTTATCTTTTGCCAAGAAGCCCTGTATGAATTAATAGTGTGGATTGTATAATCAATGGCTTTTTTATCACCACTAATAAGTTGACTTGCATCCACTACGAATAAAAATGCATCTGCTTCTATAGCCCATCTGAAGAAAGGTGTTTTTTGAAGCCAATCAATATCTGTTGATGATGCAAGTTCTTCGCTATCCTCTCCGGGAAAGTCTCCTATTTCAACCTTATATCGTCTAGAGAAGATACTACTCCCGGTAACCATATCTGCTCTATATGCAAATAAATCCTGATCAGTTGTTGGGCCTAGCTCTTCACCTCTTTGCAGTCTGGCAATATCATCATTTACCTTTTTTATTGTCTCGTCACCGCGAAGAGTTAAAGATATTCTTCTCATTCTTGCAGAGAATATTTCAGCAAATATTGAAGTAACAAGTGTTGTTTTACCAGTTCTAGGTAGACCAATCACTGCGATGCTATGAGCTACAGGGAGCTTCTTTCTCATCACTAATATAGAAAAAGCAGAGAATAAAGAACCGATCAATATGCCAACTAATGCTGGCTCAGCATAAGGAAACGCTAAATTATTTATTATATCTAAAATATCGTTCATATTGCTGTACTCAGTTTGAAGCTTCTCTGTGCATAAATAGTAGATATGACAGGAAAAATAGCGATTGAAAACACAAAATAATCAACGGTTGATTTAATCCCGATAAGTTTCATAGAACTTTCATCCTCTATTAATGCGCTTAACATAACTATTACTGCGAAAGTGCAAAATGAAAAAACTGCTATTATAGAGAAAGATGAAGCTGCTCCAGCTAAACTATCTGATCCGTCTGAACCTGGAATAATTAACTTATGCTTTATTAAGCTTTGGCTAACGTATAGACACAATAAGCCAATGGACATTGCTAAAGTTGCACTATTGAAAGTAGTTTGTGACACCGTGTTGTCAAAGGCCACAACCCTAATTAATCCTTCAACAAAGAACGGACATAAAGGAAAAAGAATGTGGACGACCATCCAAGCCCAAGAAGAAGGCGTTTTATTACTCACAACAGGTTGTCTCCATACAATCGTTGTATTTGGTATTTTACTCGAAAAAACACTTTGAGCTAAATTGGATAGTAATTCTATGATAGTTAAGGGGAAAAGTGGAGCATGTATTGTTGATATGAGGCAAATTGGTCGGGATGGGGAACGTATCGTTCGTAAATTTTCTGTTACAGCACTGGCTGTTCGCTTTGGATCTTTTCCATTACCCAATCAATCGTTGAGCAGAGTAAAATCTGTCACTCAACGATGGCTGTAGGCATGGTGACCTTGCTACGGATACAGGGCTACAGCAAGATTAAAATGACTATGCGCAATGCAACCTTGCTCTGGAACACCTTAAGACGCTTTGACATTGCTAAGCAATTAGGATTCATCATAGCGATTCACTCTTAAGAGAGCGTAGTGAAATTATAGGTATAGGGGACAAAAGCGGTATCTCGTTTTTAAGCTCGCCTGAAACCCTTATGATGCGCCTTGCGTTGAGATACGCTGAGTGGGTCAGGCATTCCGAGCGCGCCTCAATCACCACACTTCATCCACGCCCTAAATCCTCTTACATCAATATCATTTTTACTTATCCATTCATCACCCCAAAAATCATCCCGTAACACATGCTTTGGGCCTGTTAAGCTATCCGAATACTACCCAGTAGAATTATCCCAGCAACGACACTATAAACAGCAGAATCATTGCTGACCAAATAGGATATTCAAATCAAAATTTGCTACTAAGTTTGCTACTAAGATACACTACAGTCAGGCGGTCTTCAGAGATAACTGTTTGATTTTATTATACAGGTTAGGCAGCGGTTCGACACCCGCCACCTCCACCAAATGCAAAGAAAAAGGGCTGCCCTCCGGGTAGCCCTTTTTCTTTGCGCTCGTGAAAGTATGGCGGGGGTTGAGCCCGCGGAGCGGGTTGAACCGAGCGCGCTCTTTGCGCGACACATCATCGCGCCCTTCCGATGACCCGAAGGGCAAGGCCGGAACGGCCGCAGTACTCCCGCCACCGTATTACCAGCTCTGCACAGAATCATTCAACCGGGCAGCCTTTTTTGTGTCCGTGAAAGTGAAGCGGGAGCTGAGAAGCCGCGTAGCGGGGTCGAACCGAGCGCGTTCTTTGCGCGACAAATCATCGCGAACTTCCGATGACCCGAAGGATACGCTGCAAGCAGCAAATACTACCGACAATTGCTTAGATTCAAAGCCAGATTAATTTTACTCTGACCCAATCAATGACCGATGATAACCCCAATTATCTCTAATTATTATTACTCAGCCCCAACTATTCAAATCGATTGTATCCAATTGTTATTTAAGGCATATTTGTTTTTTACATCTGCATTTCCAAGACTGATCAATTAAGTATGTTAAATTACATAAAAAATCTGATTCAGTAATAAAACTCATAATAGGCTTTACTCTATTATTATTTACCTAAAGGACTTTACTACTGTGAGAAGGGAACTATTCGTAAAAAGGCTATCAGCCTCTGATGCTACTTTTATTGACTCTTTCTTTATAAGATCTAATGCTGATACGTCAAAAAAGAAAAAACAAAAAGCTATCGTCATTCCTAAACCCCAAATTGTTGAACTTTCTCCTGTTTTTGCATCACTACCCAGAAGCGAAGTCATCCACATAGATACCTGTTTTTACGGACCTTTAGGGAACACTGCAGCAATACGCAAAGCGGCAAATATAGGCAAACATTCAAAGGATTGGCGATTACAGCACTGCATCATTCACGAAAGTGATGCTCCTGGTAGGTTCGACACAATAGACACAGGGGATATTTTTATTTTTGAGCTCTTTACTGAAGATGAAAACTTCAGAGCTAATGCCGTGCTTGTAAGCCAGACTGCTAGCGAAGACAGCGCTGCGTACAGCGCTTTAAATAGTTTGTTAGGCTCTAAAACATCGACTCTTATCTCTCGAGAAAGCCTTGCAGATTCGCTCCCAACAAGGGACCAGGAGCATGCCATATCTATTGTACTAAATGAGTCGTTTGATGACCCACAGGATAAAGACCACAATACTCAGATAACATCAGGTTCAAGAAAAATATCCAAAAAAGCTTTCGAAAGCATGCAGCGTAGAAATAATGAGATAGGAGATAAAGGCGAGGATATAATAGATCAATGGCTAAGCACTCACCCTTACATCTCCGGAAAAAAAATCACACGCCATGTATGGGAGTCAAAGATAAATCACTGCGCACAATTCGATTTCCGAGCTACTACAGATACTAATGAAGAAATCAGGCTAGAGGTTAAGTCAACAACTGGTACGTTGAACGCCCCTTTTTATGTATCCATTGGTGAACTTGAGAATATGGCTACCAACTTAGAAAAAACCTTCATCTGCCGGGTATATGCTCTTAGTAATGAAACATCAGAAATAGCAATATCAGGTCAGACACAAACACATGCACAAACTATTTTATCTACATCGTTTCCTGATGGTGCCTCCCTTTGCACATCAAAAATAGAGCCCGCAAAAATGTTTGACTTCCGACCAACTTGTTTTTTTGAAAATGGTAGTTTTAATCGTATATAGAACGTTTCCAAGAGACTTACTCACCAGAAAAAGTGGGTAAGTTGGCTCTTATTTCTTGTAGTTTTATGCTTACAAACCTGAGTAACACAACCATTGAAGGTGAACCAAGGCTATGGTCCCTCCTAATTGTTACTCTAAAGAATCAGAGAGGTCCATTTCCGTCTTCTGAAGATAGAGACAATCCAATTCAGCCGACTTTATACGAAACTGACTGCGCGCCTTTACCTTCCCTCCCGCTGATACACTCTCAACTTTAATACCCGGATCATAGTAAATCGCCTTATCAAGTACTGCACCTAACAACATATTAATGTTTGTTCCTTCAAACAATCGTATGTTGCTACCGTAATGGTAAGCCCTGTGGCCGCTCTCAACATCTGAGGCTAATGAAGGTATATATACAGCCTTTGAGTGCTTTCTTTTCCAGTGCTCTAATAGCTTAGAAAAACTCCAACTAGCTGCAACGTTATCTTGAGAATCTAACAAACCAATAAAGCCAGCTGCATTTGTCATTTCTCTATTAACTGGATCGAACCCATTCACAATTAACGTTAGTCCGCTTTTTTTACAAACTAAGTTCGCCAAATGACGCCCCGTGAAGTCATACCGATCACCACCATTCGTATAGCCGTAACTTAAAACGAAATCTTTTGCTCCATGAAGATCATAGTAACCACCGTCCGGTTCAGGAGTCATAACAGTCAGAGGCTTACTTTTAATCAGATCAAATCTTTTTACACCAAACTGTTTCACTTCCCACCCAAGAAAGTCTGGCTCTGCAATTCCATTCGGAGTAATTCCTAACTCAGCCTCTAAAGTGTAGCCTCCTCCATTCCTTGCTTTATAAGGTATTTCAATACCGGCTTTATTTAGTCGTTTACTGCCTATTGGTCCTTTAAAATGAATACGCCTCAATTCATCAATCAACCCCTGTCTCGATGTACTGCTACCCGAAAGCTGCAACGAATAATTTGCTCTTGTTTCACTTACTCCCGTAAATATCGATAGCTGCCGGGCCTTCGGAATCAACCTATGTAGAAGTGAAGTGATGGGTATGGAATCCCAATCCTTTATTTCCCTGGAAATCCTGGAGCCCGGGATTGCAAGATATGAAAAGATGGAACCATCACTACGAATACCTAAGAATAATATTCTCCCCAGACTGCGCCCCCTTTTGCCCGGATCCATCCATTCACTAATATCAACAGGACAGCCTTTAAGAAAACCGGATAATCGCACTTCAGGAAACTGAGGGTAGTAGATCAATTTAGCATCGGGAGCTTTGTATGTTCTTCCATCAGGAGATAACCATTGGAAATTGAGTAAAGAAGTAAACTTTGTTCTTCTCTTTTGACTCATTTGCTTCGATGAGAACGTACTTGAAGGAATCAAGTCACCCGAAGGAATAAAGCCTATTTCAGAAAAATCTGCCGCCATATAAGGCTGATTCTTGCTGTTATCATTCGGCGCTAAATGTTTATAGACTATACGTTCAACTCTTAAATCAGAATAGCATTCGCATAAAGAGCTCAGTGAGAACTCAAGGCTAGCCTGAGAGTCATAAATCTTTGGTTTATTCGCCAATGGAGTACATCCTGTATTCGTAAGGGCTTATTTCATTCCGCCATTTACACCACTTCCCTGTTCTCAAAGGGATGTAAACTGTGCTCGTAGTATGTTGCACATAAATGCCCCCGCACAATACTGTATAAAAAAACATATAATCATTTCCGCCGGGTCATTCGTGTGATAAAGTTCACACAAAACCACCGCTAATGATCCTTAGATATGAACCAGTTAACAGACATTGCTCGACAGATCGCCACAGAAGAAAAAGAAGCATTAGAAAACCGTCGGGCTGAAGACCTGCTACTTATTGAAGAGTTACTTCAGGTCTGGGATCAGAAGGCGCTTGCAGAAGCGCTCAATGCAGTAAGCCCTGATTCATGGAGCAGAGAGCACCTAAACAGAGCACTCAAGGGTAAAGAGCCTCTTAAAGCATTAAATACTCTTGAGGTTACTATTTTAAAGAAAATGCTGCCGCAAAAGCCGGATCACTATGACAATCCTGATTTTGAGTTTATTGACCTTTTTGCAGGTATCGGGGGAATCCGTAGCGGATTTGAAGCTATAGGCGGTAAGTGTGTATTCACTAGTGAGTGGAATAAATTCTCTCAGAAAACGTATAAAGCCAACTGGTACTCATGTGAAGAACATATATTTAATGAAGATATTCGAGAAGTAACTCTCTCTGAAGATGAAACCATCTCAGAAGAAGAAGCATATCGTCATATAAGTAAGACTATACCGGATCACGATGTTCTTCTTGCAGGTTTCCCCTGCCAGCCATTCTCACTAGCTGGCGTATCAAAAAAGAATGCCCTCGGCAGAGCTCACGGCTTTGAATGCGAAGCTCAAGGCACTTTATTCTTCGATGTTGCACGCATTCTCAAAGCAAAGCGCCCCGCCACATTTCTCTTAGAAAACGTTAAAAACCTAAAGAGTCATGACAAAGGAAAGACCTTCAAAATCATTGCAGATACGCTTGATGAGCTAGGCTACTGGGTCTCTGATATTGAAGAGATGGGCTCTGGTGATCCAAAAGTTATTGATGCAAAGCACTTTATTCCTCAACACAGGGAACGAATAGCCCTTGTAGGCTTCAGAAAGGATCTGAACATCCACGAAGGCTTTACACTTAAAAATATTAAAAATGAGATACCAAAGCATAAACCAACTTTCTCAGAGCTTCTCGATGAAGAAGTGCCCGACAAGTACACTCTGACCCCTCGCTTATGGGAATACTTGTACGAATATGCAAAAAAACACCAGGCGAAAGGTAATGGTTTTGGTTTCGGGCTGGTTAACCCATTGAATGAGAATAGCGTAGCCAGAACCTTATCTGCTCGCTATCACAAGGATGGATCCGAAATACTGGTAGATCATAAAGGCTGGGATATGAGTTTGGCTGAATCAGATTTCTGGAACTCTGAAAACCAGGCTAATCGCCCCCGACGCTTAACTCCCCGAGAGTGCGCCCGATTAATGGGATTTGAGAAAACTGAAAGCTCTGACTTTAGGATTCCTGTATCTGATACTCAGTCATACAGACAATTTGGTAACTCAGTTGTTGTTCCGGTTTTTGCGGCAATTGCTCGCCTTATGAAAAGCAGAATCATAGACGGGCGTAAGCGAGTAATTCAGGATAAGTATTGTAGAGTTCCTGTTCAGGCTGAGCTATGACCGATGTTCATTCTTCCGAGATTCGTCGGAAGAACATGTCTGCCATCAAGTCCAAAAACACGAAGCCAGAGCTCTGGCTTCGTAAACGGCTCCACGCAGCCGGTTTCAGATACCGGCTCAACCCAAAAGATCTCCCCGGCAAACCAGACATAGTACTACCCAGATACAAAGCCGTTATCTTTGTTCACGGCTGCTTCTGGCACGCCCATGATTGTCATCTGTTTAAGCTTCCCGCCACACGGACTGATTTCTGGAAAGCTAAGCTTTATGGTAACCGTGACAGAGATCTGTTGAAAAAACAGCAATTGGAAAACTCGGGTTGGCGGGTACTTACAGTCTGGGAATGTGCAATTAGCGGTAAAGAGAGAATCAAAGAGGACATACTTATTAAAATCATTTCTAACTGGATCAGAACTCGCGCTGACTCATCAGAAATCCCATAGTAGCCAGAGCCCCCTTCCACTATAAAGCCGTCATTCCAAACAGCCTTTACCTATGCATATAGCTATTTTCTTGTAGCACGGCGTTCAAAAAAATAACTCATATTTTTTCCTATAGTTTCTGAAAAGTTATTTTATTAATCTTGATATGTATCCAAGGAAGGACTCCATATCATGACGCCCCATATCTGTCCTGCATGCAGAGAACTCAAAATATACAATACGCCAAGGCCTCACCCAGCGTTAAAAGTAATGTCCGTCATGCCCGGCTACAAACTCTACAACTGCATAACCTGCGGTGCTTTTGCAACTTTCACCAATCGAACTCTACAGTGGATTATAGAAACACTGGAGCCAGTTAAGTACATTAGCATACAGTCCTCTCCTGATATTGCGGAACAGTAAATCTGCCCCGCGCGCTCAAGCCCCCACAAACGTTACCTTCCCACCCAGTAAGTGTTACCCCTTTTGGGTCATAAGGTAACACTTTCACCACCTAAGCTCTGTCAGTAAGTAACAAACAGGTAACTAAGACAGACAAAAGCCACTAAAATCAATAAGTTACAATATGTGGCACGTCACCTGCTTTATATAGAGTAATAACAACAAAAATAATAAGAACAACAACAAATACTGAAAGCATCGGCCAAAATAAAAATAACTGCGGCAAAGATGTGGACAATACCGTCTCTTAATAAAAATAATAATTGAGGCCAAACCGGTTACACTGGCGCTAAGAACTCTGTTCTGGCTGTTGGGTAGCCGGTATTCGTTCTTCCCCCTGTTAACCAATCCTCTGCCTGAATATAAGTAAAACCATCTCTGGTTCAGATTTTCTGCATGTACCTTTCTGTGGCTATCAAAGCCTTATCAATAAGTCGCCTCCTGCTCCTGACCTTCTGCTTCCCTCGTATTTAACACTTTAGCCATCTGTTCTACATTCAGAGGCCGATAGATATAGTAGCCCTGACCATACTCACACCCCTGCTGTTGTAGTTGCCATAACTGATCCTGGGTTTCTATCCCTTCGGCAATACAGGGCAGATCCAGCTCGTGGGCAAGATTGAGAATGCCACTAACAACCCGATGATGCTTTTTAGATTCGACGCACTGCATCACAAAAGAGCGATCTATTTTTATCAGATCGATCGGGAATTCAGACAGATGACTCAAAGAAGAGTATCCGGTACCAAAGTCATCCAGATGAACCTCAACCCCCAGCGCTTTAATTTTATCTATCACTCTGGCGGCTTTACGGGTATCCCGAATCAATACTGTCTCGGTAATTTCCAGCGCTAGCTCTCCCGGGGAAAACTGATATTTCGACAGTAGCCCCGGCAGTATTCGTAACAGCCCCTCATCATAAAACTGCACCGGTGAAAGATTCACTGACAGGGATAACTCAAGTCCGCAAAAGACGGTTCTACGCCACTCACACCATTGCCGACATGCTGATTCCAGCACCCACTGCCCCAGAGGGTGAATCAGATTGCTACTCTCCGCGATGGGGATAAACTGGTCGGGGTTGAGCAAACCTTTTTCCGGGTGCTGCCAGCGAACCAGTGCTTCACAGCCCGCAATCTGGCCTGTTTTCAGATTAATGACCGGCTGGTAGTGAAGTATTAACTGATCATCTTTAATCGCTTTACTCAGTTCGCGCTCGGTATTTATACGCTGCACCAGATGCTCACGCATGTCTTCATCAAAGACTACATAACAGTTTTTACCAGACAGCTTCGCCTGATACATCGCGATATCAGCGTCCCGGATCATTTCATCAGGATCACTGTAACCGGCATGACTCAGCGCAATACCTATACTGCCTCCGGACAGCACCTCTTGCTCGGCAATCTGATAGGGTCGCACCAACGCTTCAAGGATCCGCTCAGCCACATGGATGTAATGAAAGTCATCACTGTGCTCCAGTAATATCACGAACTCATCACCACCAAGGCGGGCTAACAGATCCGTATTGCGTAGACAGTCCTTGAGTCGCGCAGAAACCTCTATCAACAGTTGATCGCCGGCTGAATGCCCCAGGGTATCGTTAACCATTTTAAAGTGGTCCAGGTCGAGAAACAGTACCGCAAAAGCCTGCTCTTTTTGTCGTGCGGTATCGTTGATCGTCTTCGCCAGATAGCTGGTAAACCATGCCCGGTTACTCAGCCCGGTCAGATTATCGTGAAATGCATCATGGCGCAGGCGGGACTCTGCATCTTTGCGGTCACTGATATCAGAGTGCGAGCCCGCCATTCTTACCGGCTCCCCGGCTGCATCCAGTTCAACCAGGCCATGGCTTAGTACCCAGCGATAGCTACCATCTTTTTGTAGCAGCCGGTATTCAGATTCAAAGTGAGGCGCAACCCCCTGCAGGTGCAACTCGATCTGCTGTTTGACACTTTGCAGATCATCCCCGTGAATCCGTTCCAACCATTCAGCAGGGCTATTTGTTTCCAACGGCTCTGTGACAGGATCCCGGCCCAGCAACACAAGAAACCTTGGCGACAGGTACAAGGTATCTTCCAGCAGATTCCAGTCCCACAGTCCCTCGTGGGTCGCATTCACCACCAACTCGTAACGCCGTTCACTTTCTCTCAAGGCCGCTTCAGACTCTTTCTGGGCGGCCAGGTTATCGAGAAAGCGGTTAAACCAGCGTACCAACTCTGTTATCTCATCATTACCTTTAACCGGTAGTCGCTGGTTCAGATCGTAATCATTGCCCTGCAGTGATTTAAAGCTACTCACCACCGCTCTGATCGGGGTAAGTATATTGCGGAAAAACAGCCCCCCCGCAAATAGCACTAACAACAAACCTAACACCAAAAGACTCAGCGTAATCTGCCGAATATCTCTTACACCGGTGAGCAATATACTCTCAGGAACAGCACTGATCAGGTGCCAGTTGTATGCCTCAAGATGCTGCTCCTGAACCAGGTAACGATTATCCTGCCAATCGGCAAACATACCCTCATGAAAGCCCTGGTGGATATAACGAATTAACAGCTGATTTCCTGTTGGATTATTCTGATAGATTACATTGCCAAACTGATCCAGCAAAGCCAGTTGACTACCCTGTAACAGCTCGGCCTGGGTAAACTGTTGAGCCAGATAATCCAGGCTGTAATTAACCAGAATTACGGCGATAGGTTGCTGCTGCATGGTTTCACGATCCAGCACCTTCAATATTCTGGCGGCCGTTAATACCTGACGATGACGTGAAGTACTGTTTACGTTGTCGACCACGCCGGCCCAATACACCTGTTTATCTGATGCCAGCGCCTGCTGTTTTATCTGATCTTTTATCTCCAGTCGGGCAGCGCTGATATCCAGCGTATCCCCCACATGATAGTGAGCTCCCCCTTCGGTAAATATATCGATGGACACCAGCCCTTTGAGGCTCAGATAACCGTTCAGAATATAGCCAATACGCGCCTGCGTCGCCAAATGGGTATAACTATCGGCAGAGCTGTTTTTGTCATTCAGAGAACGGGTGATATCTTCCACACCGGATATATTGGCAATCAGGTTTTCAACCTGTTCTAACTGCGAGCTCAGCCGCTCTACCTGATTCTGCAATAACGTACGGGCATAGCGCTGCTCCGCTTCCTGCATCGCCTGGCTACTAGCCTGATAGGAAATCAGACCGATAAGCAGTAACGGTAACACTGATATCAGAATCATAAGCCCGACAAAACGGACAATAATCTTTTTCCCCGGATTGAGCATCTAAGTTAATCCGTTAGAATGAAGCGCTGGTGATCAGCCGGGTATCGATCAGTATCACCGCAGGTAAACGGTCACCCTGCAGTGCCCTATACGCGAACATTACCCCCTGATACCCCTGCTCGGCCGCCTGCTGATCAACCGTTGCAACCAGTTCACCCGATTTAACTGCCGTCACAGCCTGTTCAAGCGCATCGTAACCGGCAACCCGGACATCGCTACGTTTGCTGTCTTTAAGGTATTTCAGTGTCCCCAGCGCCATCATATCGTTAGCACAGAATATCGCTTTCACTTGCGGGTGCTGCTCCAGCAGATGTTTAGTGACTTCATAAGATTCATCTATTTTCCAGTGGGCCGTTTCACTGAAAACAACTTCGGCAAATTCAGATTCATTAAATGCTTTTACCGCGCCATTTTTACGATCCTTAGCATTTTCAGCTTCCCGAATGCCTTCGATAATCGCTACTTGAGTGGTTTCAGACATCGCTGAAGTTAACGTCTTTGCTGACTGATAAGCGGCATGCTCGTTATCCACACTGATAAAAGGCACGCCGACTAAGCCGGAGACTTTGGCAAACTCCTTATCCAACCGGTTATCAATATTGATCACGACTATCCCAGCATCCCGCGCCTGTTTTAAAACAGGTACCAGTTCAACAGAGTCTCCCGGAGCTATGACGATGGCATCTACATGATCACGAATCAGATCTTCCACAATACTGATCTGCTGTTGTATCGATGTTTCCTGCGCAGCCGTCTTAACCACCAGCTCAATACCCAGCTTTTGTTCTGCCTGTCGAGCCCCCCGTTCCATCTCGATAAAAAAAGGATTAGTCAGGGTTTTCATCACCAGAGCCACCGTTTTAACCTCAGCAACCGGCGCCTCTTCGACGACAGCAGGGGCTTTAGTAACAGGTTCAGATTCACTACAGGCAGATAAAAAAAACAGAGAGAAAAGAAAACCGAAAAAGATATTTTTACGGCAGAAGGCATTCAGATATTGCATATTATTCTCCAACGCAAACGAATAATAAAAACAGCTAATATGAATTCCCTTTCAACCCCAACTTAACACAGAATTACTCTGCCCAATTGAGCCCTAATCAAAAGTCTAACGACTAAGCCCCTGAATTACGGACGAACATCACCATTTTGTGCATTGTTCAAATAAGCACCAATACTGCCCAACCGATACCCAGTTTGAGTACCCCGCCAGCCTATTTCTTTGACTTAGAACCGTTCGTGAGTCAGATTTTATCTATCTGATTATGATGCAGGAACGTCCATGTCTGACAGCACAACAATTGAATTACCGGAAGAGCTTTCGATCAATACAGTTGATCAGTGGCACCCTGTATTTTGTCAGGCCATAGACCAGCACCGCCACTTTAATTTTCAGAGTAATGACTTGTGCCGCATTGACAGTGCAGGCTTACAACTGCTGCTGGCGTTTATCACACAGGTTATCAATAGTGGCAAAACCTATCACTGGCTATCCGTTGCACCCACCTTGCAACATCAGGCACAAACCCTGGGTTTAGACCACGCAATATTCGGCCAGCAAACATCTGATGGAGATAAATAATGGCTACCATTCTGGTCGTGGATGATTCTGCCTCGCTACGCGGCATGGTGGTGTTCACGCTGAAACATGAAGGCTATGAGGTTTTAGAAGCGGAGAATGGGCAACAAGCTCTGGATATCGCCGCGGAGAATAAGTTTGATCTGGTTCTGGCCGATGTAAACATGCCGATAATGGATGGCATTACCTTTTGTACTGAACTGAGAAAACGCCCTTCTGCCCGATTTACACCGGTACTGATGCTAACCACCGACAGCTCAATGGAGATGAAGCAAAAAGGCAAACAAGCCGGGGCAACCGGCTGGCTGGTAAAGCCTTTTAATCCCGAAAAACTGATCAGCACCATTAAACGGGTCGTCAGGTAGTTAATCTATGAGTATCGATCTGTCTCAGTTCATATCAACCTTCCTCGAAGAGAGCTACGAAGGCCTGGAGATAATGGAGAACGGGCTCCTTAATCTGGACTCCGGCGACCATGAGACAATAAACACTATTTTCAGAGCCGCCCACTCCATTAAAGGTGGCGCCGGTACTTTTGGCTTTGATCAGGTAGGCGAGTTTACCCACAACGTTGAAACCCTACTCGATAATCTGCGTAAAGAGCGTCAGCCTGTCACTCCGGCTATCATCAATCTTTTACTGGAATCTGTTGATGCTATTCGCGCCCTGCTGGCAGCCACTCAGAACGGCCCTGCGACCGACACAGACCAGATTAACCAGCTAGATCTGCGCTTACTTCAGGCTATTAATGGCGAGCTTGAAAGTACCGGCCCCGCATCTGACGCTGAACACACACAGTCGACCGCGGTAGACGAAACATATGATTCGGCTATGCCTGTCACCAGGCCCTCCAGTAAGCACGCAGGCGAAGAACAGGCCTCTCCCGGACAGCTAAGCAGCGCTAACTGGCAAATTTATTTCAAACCGGCCCCGACATTACTACAACAAGGCCATGAACCCTGGTTCTTACTCGAAGCCCTGCAAGAACTGGGCGATGTTGAAACAGAGGCGTTCACCCAGGATATCCCCCCTCTGACGGAGCTCGATCCTTATACACTGCACTTAAGCTGGCAATTAAACCTTAACGCCGACTGCAGTGAAGCTGAAATACGTGAAATTTTTGAATGGATTGAAGACGATTGCGAGCTAACGATCCTGAACAATGCGGATGCTCAACAATCCCGCACAGAGCAAACAGGTGCTGGCTGGCATATCAGTTTCACCCCCTCAAAACAGATGATGCAGTTGGGCCATGAGCCGGTTTTCATGCTCGAGGCACTACAGCAGCTTGGCTCTGCGTCTATCAGCGCATTAACTGATGAGTTACCTTCGTTAGCAGAACTTAATCCGCATGAACTCTGTCTTCGCTGGCAAATAGAGCTGCAAAGTGACTGCGATGAAAGCCAGATCAGGGAGATCTTTGAATGGGTTGAGGATGACTGCGATCTGCAGATTATACCAACCGGCACTGCGACACACAGACAACCTCCGGAAACAGAAGCACAACCGGTTGCGGCATCCTCTGATGGACCTGAGATCGATAATAGTCTCGACACTTCGGTTAAGAACTCTTCTTTAGCTAAGAATGAGCCTTCAGCTAGTATAGAGCCTTCAGCGAATAAAGAACCCTCAGCCAATAAAGAGCCCACAGCCAACATAGAACCCTCAGCCAATAAAGAGCCCACAGCCAACATAGAGCCCTCAGCGAATAAAGAGTCCTCAGCTAATAAAGAGTCCTCAGCTAATAAAGAGTCCTCAGCTAATAAAGAGCCCTCAGCTAATAAAGAGCCCTCAGCTAATAATGAGCCCTCAGCTAATAAAGAGCCCTCGGCCAACATAGGGCCCTCAGCGAATAAAGAGCCCTCAGCCAATAAAGAGCCCTCAACTACCACTGAAGCAGTCTCTTCAGTTAGTCCGAAGACAAACACACCCAACCAGAATACCGAAAAGAAGAATTCATCGACTCTGAACCGGGTTACCACTGAAGCCAGCAGTGTTCGGGTTGAGCTGGAAAAAATTGATATTCTGGTAAACCGGGTCGGTGAGCTTGTTATAACTCAGGCGATGCTAAGCCAGATCGGCCAGGATATAGCTGAAATACCCTCAGTCGATACCGAACGCCTGATGGCCGGGCTTGAGCAACTTGAGCGTAACACCCGCGACCTGCAGGAAGATGTTATGCGGGTGCGCATGTTCCCGATCAGCTTTGTCTTTAATCGTTTTCCCCGGCTGGTTCATGACATCAGCACCAAGCTGGAGAAAAAAGTTGAACTGCGCATCTCCGGGGAACAAACCGAGATCGACAAAACCGTGATGGAAAAAATCGGTGATCCCCTGGTTCACCTGATACGTAACGCCTTAGATCACGGTTTAGAAACACCACAGCAACGGCTTGCAATGGGCAAACCTGAAACCGGCACGTTACAACTGAATGCATATCATCAAAGCGGTTTTTTTATCATCGATATTATTGATGATGGCCGGGGAATTGACGAACAGAAAGTACGCCAAAAGGCGATTAAGCAAGGTTTAATTGCGCCCGAACAATCCCTTAGCAGCGGCGAGATTCATGACCTGTTATTTAGCCCCGGCTTCTCAACGTCGGATCAGGTGAGTGACCTATCCGGTCGCGGTGTGGGTATGGACGTGGTTCGCAGGAATATTGAGGCACTGGGTGGCAACATACAAATCAGCTCAGAACCCGGCCAGGGCACGCTGTTTTCAGTCAGTTTACCACTCACACTGGCCATAATGGATGGTCAGCTGATCCGGCTGCATGATGAAACCTATATCATCCCCCTGATCAGTATTATCGAAACTATTCTGGCAAAAGAATCCGATCTTAGCCCCATTGCCGGTCAGCACAATCTTTTGTTATTCAGGGATGAATACGTACCGCTGATCAGTTTGCATAAACTATTTAATCTACCTGAAACAGATCAGGTTTCATCTGGTCAGCTCATCGCTATTGTCGAAAGCGCAGGCCAAAAAGCAGGCCTGATCGTCGATGAATTGTTCGGCCAGCAACAGGTTGTTATTAAAAGCCTGGAACAAAACTTTAAACGTATTGATGGCCTGACCGGCGCAACTATTTTAGGCGACGGCAGCGTAGCACTGATTCTGGATATTGCCGGCCTGATTAAACGTGGCCTGGATTATTCCCTGACTCAGGCCGCTCATCAACGCACCATCGTATTAAACAAGCCCCCCCTGGAGGAACAGGTATGACGAGACCCGATTGGCATAGCGCCGGAAAAAGCACCGGGGACAATACCGACTACGACCTGGATCAGAATACAGAGGGTCAGCAATATTTAAGCTTTCTGTTAGATAACGAAGAATACGGTATCGATATATTACGGGTACAGGAAGTCAGGGGCTGGACCCCAATGACCCGGGTACCGGATATGCCGGTCTACCTCAAGGGTGTGTTGAATCTGCGTGGTGCCATCATTCCCGTGATTGACCTGCGTGAACGCTTTGGGCTACCAGCCGTTGAATACGGCCCCACTACGGTGGTCATTGTAATCAATGTTAACAGCGGGGATCAGCAGCGCATCATGGGCATCATTGTTGATGCTGTTGCCGAAACCTACAGTTTACCCAAAGAACAGATACAGCCTGCCCCCCAACTGGGGACAGTGATTAATTCAGAGTTCATTACCGGGCTGGTCGCTCAAAATGAGCAGATGATCGTGTTGATAGATATTGATGAACTGATGAATGCTGACGAGTTGGCAATTGATCTACATGAATCGATGATTGCGTAATCAGGGCCCTGGAGTACAAATATGAAAATCAATGAGCCGATAACTGATATTGAGATAAAACTCAAAGATGATCAGGAGCTGGTAACCAAGACCAACCTGAAAGGTGTTATCACTTACACTAATCCGGCCTTTGTTGAAGTCAGCGGTTTCAGTTATGCCGAACTCATCGGTAAAAGCCATAACCTGGTCCGCCATCCGGATATGCCTCAGGCAGCATTTCAGGACCTCTGGGACACGCTTAAACTGGGACGGCCCTGGTCAAAACTGGTAAAAAACCGCTGCAAGAACGGTGATTTTTACTGGGTTAAGGCCAATGTCACCCCGGTTTTTAAAAATGGTGAAATCGTTGAATATATGTCGGTCAGAACCAAGCCCACGCAGGAAGAGATCGAATCGACAGAGCGCCTTTACGCAAAATTAAAAAACAATCAGACGAGTATCCCCTCTCCCGGAAAGATCCCCTCTGCAAATCTTGCGGGCATGCTGACTAAGTATGCACTGATCGGCGTCGCTGCTGCGGTACTGATAAACGCCGTTATTTTTGCCACAGGCCTGCCCGATATGGCACTAATGACAGGCCCGGTTATTGCTTTTCTGATTATGCTGGGCGGCTCACAAAGCTTTATTCAGAAACATGTCATCCAGCAGATGAACCAGACTCGTCGCTACATGCAGGATATTTCCGAAGGCGAATACTTAAGACAGGTACCCATCGATGAACCCGGTGAAACCGGCGAGCTGAAACGTATCGCTAAAATGCTGGCAGTAAAACTAGGCTTCGAAGTCAACGACGCAAAGGAAGCTGCACGTCGGGCACAGCGCATTAAAGTGGCCCTTGATAACGTTTCTTCAAATGTGATGGTCGCCGATAATCTGGGGGAAATTATCTACTGCAACGAAGCGGTACTTAAGATGATGAGTACCGCACAGGACGATATTCGAGAGCAGCTCCCGAATTTTGACAGTGAAAAGATCGTCGGCTCTAACTTTGATATCTTTCATAAGCATCCAGAACATCAGCAAAAGATGCTGCAAGCGCTGAAATCTACCCATAACAGCCAGATTAAAGTCGGCAAACGCAGCTTCACCCTGATAGCCAACCCTGTAATTGATGAACAGGGAGAACGACTGGGTACCGTGGTTGAGTGGGCCGATATTACCGATCAGTTAGTCGCTGAAAGTGAGGTAGAGCTCATGATTCAGAACGCCTCAAAAGGCCAACTGGATCAACGGCTGGATACCGCGTTGTATAGCGGCTTTATGAGCAACATCGCGATCGGCGTAAATCAGCTACTGGATGCTATTGTTCAACCTTTAGGGGAGGTAAAGCGAGTTATCTCAGCCCTGGCAGAAGGTGATCTGACACAGCAGATGAGCGGTGATTTTCATGGTGAATTTGCGGAACTGAACCACGCCCTCAACAGCTCCATTCGGAACCTGGACAATATCGTTTCAGAGATCAGAAATGCCGGTTCAAGCATCAATACCGGCACTACCGAGATCGCCTCAGGTAACGCGACGCTCAGCTCCCGCACAGAAGCCCAGGCTGCCAGCTTACAAGAAACCGCTGCCAGTATGGAACAGATGACCAGTACCGTTAAACAGAATGCGGATAACGCTGAACAAGCGCGTCAATTAGCCAGCAACGCTCAGGACCTGGCAGAAAAAGGCGAAGAGATTTCTGGCCGTGTCATCAATTCAATGGCCGATATCAGCTCCAGCTCATCTAAAATCGCCGAGATTATTGGTGTCATTGATGAAATCGCGTTCCAGACCAACCTGCTGGCACTAAATGCCGCTGTAGAGGCTGCCCGGGCCGGTGAACAGGGACGGGGCTTTGCCGTTGTGGCATCTGAAGTACGCAATCTGGCTCAGCGCAGTGCCAGCGCAGCTAAAGAGATTAAGGAGCTGATCAGCGATAGCGTTGTTAAAGTTGAAGAGGGTGGTCTGTTCGTCAATAAGTCTGGTCAGGCGCTGAATGAAATCAATGGGGCTATCAATAATGTATCCCGTATTATCAGTGAAATAGCAGCCGCCAGCCGGGAACAGGCAACCGGTATTGAAGAGGTAAATATTGCTGTTACCCAAATGGATGAAAGTACGCAACAAAACGCAGCTCTGGTTGAAGAAGTTGCGGCAGCATCATCCTCCCTTAAAGATCAGGCCAACCAACTGCAGAATATGGTGAGTGTGTTCAATATTAATAACACTAATCATCAGCCTGCCACACAGCAGAGCAATAGTGACCTGGAGCGTATTCGGGCACTGACGTCAGCCGCAGCGCAACCAACAATGCCGGTAAAAACAGCAAAGCCGGCACTCATGCAGGATACCGGAAATAACGAGGAGGACTGGGAGGAGTTCTGATCTCCCGGATTATCATGCTGCAGGAAGCCTCAGTCCGCGATTATAAATTTACAACTCAGCAGTTTAATCTGGTGCGTGAGCGGCTGTACTCGTCGGCGGGTATTGCACTGGCGGACCATAAACAGGATATGGTGTATAACCGCCTGATTCGCAGGCTACGCTGCCTGAATCTGAATAGCTTTGAGGCTTACTTTGAATACCTGCAGGACAACGAGTCAGAGCAGACCTTTTTTATTAATGCCTTAACGACTAACCTGACCTCTTTTTTCAGAGAGAAGCATCACTTTGATTTTATCAGGGATCAGATCGTGCCTGAGCGACTCCATGGCCATGATAGAAAGTTACGCTTCTGGTCAGCTGGCTGCTCCATGGGTGAAGAGGCCTATAGTCTGGCAATGACACTATGTAACGCCGGCATTAGCCCTGCCAGCTGGGATCTGAAAATTCTGGCAACCGACATTGATTCCGCTGTATTACAGACCGCAAGGCAGGGTATTTACGATCTGAATCGCAGCAACATCAGCCGATCCGACCTGCAAAAGTGGTTTCTGAAGGGCCGGGGTAAGCAGGAAGGTCTGATTCGTATTAAATCGACGCTGCAGGAACTAATTAGTTTCAGACAGCTGAATCTGATGGACGAATGGCCGATCAAGTCCTCATTTGATGCCATTTTTTGCCGTAACGTTATGATTTATTTTGATGCGCCCACTCAAAAGATATTGCTCGACCGAATGGCTAAAATGCTTAAACCCGGCGGTTATCTGTTTGTCGGACACTCAGAAGCACTGGTTCGCCAACAACAGATGTTTGAGTTGATTGGCCGGACTATCTACAGAAAGGTAGGTAGCTAATGAATACAGCCAATAGCTTCTGGGAACCCCAATGGCAGTGCCAGGCGTTCAAAATTTCCCCAGGTGAATATAAGGTGACTGATGAACCCGTGGTATTAACCACCGTGCTGGGTTCATGTATCAGCGCCTGCCTGCATGATCCGCTGCTGAACTTCGGAGGCATGAATCACTTTATGCTACCGGACGCCTCTAGCAACAGCGATCCCGAGCAACCATTACGCTATGGACTGTTTGCGATGGAAAAGCTGATTAATAAAATGATGAAACTTGGATCGGACCGTAACAATCTTGAGATAAAGGTCTGTGGTGGCGGTGAAATGATGCAATGGAAAACAAAGATAGGTCGCCAGAATATTGATTTCATTGAATCATTTATTAACCGTGACGGGTTAAAACTGACCGCATCCGATCTGGGCGGCAGCAGCCCCCGCAAAGTTGCCTTTTTCCCCACCACCGGACGTCTGCTTATTAAAAAGATCAAGCCTCAGCTCGCCAGCCAGCTAGCACTTGAGGAACAACAATATCAGTCACAGGTGCAGGTACAACAGCAATTGAACAGCCCGGATATTTTATTGTTTGGTAGGGAGAGCTGAACATGACACCAATAAAAGTACTTATTGTCGATGACTCAGCACTGGTACGAGAAGTAATCAGTGAACTACTGTCTGAGGACAAAGCCATTCAGGTGGTAGGCACCGCCGTTGATCCTTTCGACGCACGGGATAAAATAAAGCAACTAAAGCCTGATGTATTAACCCTGGATGTTGAGATGCCACGCATGGATGGCATCACTTTCCTGCGCAACCTGATGAGACTGAACCCAATGCCGGTGGTTATGCTGTCCTCTCTGACGCATGAGGGGGCTGATGTCACGCTACAAGCATTAGAAATAGGGGCGGTTGACTATATCCCCAAGCCCAGAACAGATGATAACGCAGCTGTATTTCACGCTTTCCAGAACGATCTTATTAGTAAGATTAAAGCGGCGGCCAGCTCAGCAACCAAGATAAAATTTCATCAACGTAACAGTATCAGGCCCACTGCAAAACAGACCACTGGATTTAAATTTGCGGCTGACCGTCTGCAAATAGTAGCGATCGGCGCATCAACCGGAGGCACTGAGGCGATTGCAGATCTGCTCAGTAAGTTACCTGCAAATATGCCGCCAATAATAATTACCCAGCATATCCCAGCCAGCTTCAGCAGCCGCTTTGCTAAGCGATTGAATAATATAACTCCCCTGACGGTAAAAGAAGCCAGTGACAGGGAGCCTATTCTGGCGGGGCACGTATATGTAGCGCCGGGAAACCGACACCTGACGGCAATAAAACAAGGCGCCAAGCTGGTCTGTAAACTGCTCGATACTGAAGAGGTCAATCGTCACAAGCCCTCTGTCGAGGTGATGTTTAACTCCCTTAACAAAGTGACGCCCTGGCGGGTCACCGCCATCTTGCTAACAGGCATGGGGGAAGATGGTTCTTTAGCGATGAAACCGCTGGCAGACGCAGGTAGCCTCACTATCGCTCAGGACGAGGCTACCAGCCTGGTTTGGGGTATGCCCGGTGCAGCCGTCCGTTATCAGTCCGCCAAAGAAATCATCTCGTTGCCTAAAATGCCGCAAAGGCTACTAGCAGCTCTTTCTGATAATTCGCAAGGCAAAGCATCATGATTCATACCTACCTTCGCTATCTGTCTATCGTTACTGTTCTTGTGCTCGGTTTTGCGTTCTATCTGTATCCTGCACCCTGGCTACAGTGGAGCTGCTTAAGCATCATTTTCTTCAGCATTGCCGGACAGTTTTATCCGACAAGCTCATCTCCGACGCAAGAGACGACTGACACAGAACCTGCAACGTCTCAAACTGCTCTGTTATCGCAGGATATGTCTTCAACTCTGAAGTATGAAACCGAGGTAATCAGCTACGAACTTAACAACCTGAAAGCGATGCTAAAAGAAACCTCTGACCTAATGAGTCTGAGTTTTCAAAATATGCATGCGCTTACTGCAGAGCAGACCAGCATCACTTCTGAGATTCTCTCTCAGACGGAGCAGTCCGGTAACTCCGTCGACAGCCAACTCAGTTTTCAGCAGTTTTTTATCGAAATTAGTCGCATGATTACCCATTTTGCCAACACGATGAATGAACTCAGTAACAGCCGCCAAGACACAGTTCAGCATATCGACGAAATGGTTAGCAAGCTGGACGGCATTTTTGCTCTACTGGAGAATGTTGAAGGCTTGGCAAGCCAAACCAACCTGCTGGCACTCAATGCCAGCATTGAAGCGGCCCGTGCTGGCGAAGCAGGTCGGGGGTTTGCTGTAGTAGCCGATGAAGTACGTACGCTTTCGAATAACTCGACTCAACTGAATAGCAAGATTCGAGAGGAAGTTGGCGCGACCCGGGAGACCATCGAGGTTTTACGCAGTAGCGTTAATACGATGATTCATTCAGATCAGCAGGAAACCGAGCAAACTCAGCAGAACATAACAGATCTGATAGAGCAGATGCAGCAGGCCAATCAACTGATCAACGATAAAATCAATCAGGTAACTCAGCTATCCGATCAAATGGGCAGTGCCACCGAAGGCATGATCCAGTCACTGCAATTTGAGGACATCTCGAATCAATCATTAACTGCGGTTGAGATCAATTTAGAACACTTGCAAGCACTGTCAGGCCTCATACAAAACCTGATACCTGACAGTACTGAGTCAGGCGAATTATCGCCAGAGCAGCTACGCAACGAGTGTCACTCCCTGATGCAGAAAAGCCGTAAAAACAAACTAACCCGGCAATCTATTCAAAAAGATATCTCCACCGGCGAGGTTGAATTATTCTAAATCCAGAGTGTTAAGCCTGACGCGCTGAAATACGGCACAAAACCAACTTCTCTATTCTGATACTACAATTCTCATATGTAATTGCCTGTATGGAGTAGAGAGTCATGAATATTTCGCACGGTCTGTGGGCCAGTCTATGCCTTAGTTCAGCAGTATTGGCAGCCCCGGTTAACTACGACATTAATGGTCAGCCCTACGAGGGCTTTTTTGTTAGCCCTTCTGCCAACGCACCGCTGGTGCTTCTGGTACATGACTGGGATGGCCTCACCCACTATGAAATACGACGTGCCAACATGCTCAAAGAGATGGGCTATGCAGTGTTTGCCGCTGACCTGTTTGGTGCGGGAGTTCGGCCAACAGAGGTCAGTGATAAAAAGCAGCATACCGGCGAGCTCTATAAAGACCGGGAAAAAATGCGGGCTCTGATGCAGGGAGCGCTTGAAAAAGCCGGACAACTAGGGGCCAACACCACAAACAGTGTGGCTATGGGATACTGTTTCGGTGGTGCGGCTGTACTGGAATTCGCCCGCTCAGGTGCCCCGATGAAAGGCTTTGCAACCTTTCATGGCGGACTCAGCACACCCGAAGGTCAGAATTATAGCCAAACCACAGGCTCAGTACTGATCATGCACGGAACTGCTGACACTGCTATTACTATGGATCAGTTTGCCAACCTGGCAACTGAGCTGGAAAGCAACAACGTTAGGCATGAGATGATCTCCTATAGTGGCGCACCTCATGCCTTTACTGTCTTTGGTAGTGCAAGATACAGGGAAGACGCTGACAGAAAGTCATGGCAACGTTTCAGTCATTACCTGACAAACACACTGGAACAAAATACAGACTAAGATCATTCAGCCGGATCGATGCGCTGACTGTCTGAACTGTTTATACGATACCAGCCGGCGATACTGTAACGATCAGTATGCGCCGGTAGTACTTCATGGGGGAACTCTTCGCTGAGGAATATAACCAGAGTGCCAAATGCTGGTTTGACCTTATGTAATGGATTCTCACCCTGCTCCGGATAGATCAGTAGCTCACCACCATCCTCATCACCCCACTCAGGGTTCAGATATGTTACTACTGTCAGCATGCGATTTTGCTGCCCCCTGAACGCATCCAGGTGCTTTTTGTAAAAGTCGCCTTCACTATAATGCGCATAATGACTTTCAAACGAAAACAGCCCCAAAAACAGACGCCGATTCATAGCCTGTTGCAGCTGAGCAGTCCAGTTCAGCCAGGCACTTCCTGCTGCCGTAGAATTATCAATCCAGTGAATCTCATCACGACGAATTACTTCCGTCATCAAATGATCTTCCTGTCGTCCAATACCCGCCCGACTAAATGAAGACTGCGGTAAACTTCGGACTTCAGTCGCCAGTGCCTGGGCCAGCTCATCAGGCAGCGCCTTGGGTAAAATACAGTAACCCTGTGCATAAACCTGTTCTGCTATCTGATCAAACATTTCTGATGAAGGCATCATCGCCCCTCTGGTATCCTGCTCTTAACAGGCTGCATTTGATCGAAAAAACGTCAGTCTGACAACTACATTCTGCCGATCTGTTCAGCCGTCTCAGATTCCATGACCAATAACAATAGAAAAGGCCGCATCAGCGGCCTTTTTAAAGAGATAAAAAGTATTTAGCTACGACGATCAGCAGAGCTGCCCTGACGCTCGCGAGAACCAAAACTAGGAGATACATCTGTGCTACGTACGTAACCAACAACACAACGTTCCGGATCGATAACATCCGCCAGAACCTCACGCCACTTTTCCGAATTCAGCACAACATGAGAAGAATCGCTGAATTCAAGCCAGCCATTCTCTACCATTGCCTTCACTTTTCGGCGTACGGTCTCATAAGGAATACCCGTCGCGATACTGATCGAGTGGTTATTACAGGAAAAACCAGCAACCTCCTGGCTCGCCTCTGTTTCTTCGCGCTGACGCAAAGCCCACAGGGAAATAACATTAAAGATGATCGCTGATTT
>NZ_RQXV01000006.1 GCF_003858655.1 Amphritea balenae | reverse complement strand
AGAGAAGACGCACCTATTGTTGTAGGCTCCTGCCACCAACAGCCATAACTTATTTTTTTAAGTAAATTATCAAGATGCTGAGAAATTGCGTTTTTAGGTTTTCGTCCAATGTAAGTAAAAGTTCCTTCATCCATGTAATGACCTTTGACGCTAGAATCCAGCTTACAAGCCACATGCATTGCATATTGGAACTCCATACGCCGATCATTGCCGGTAAAAATATTCTCTGGCCTGTAACATTCAATCAGCTCTTTTATCGCTTTAAATACAATTTTTCTTTGTTTTAATTTACTTAAACTTCCAGGAAAATGACCTGCAAAACAATATGATTCATGAAAGGGAGAGTTCTTCCAACTCTTCAATTGCTCAAAGTCTTTATTGCCCGTAAGTGGCTGATTGACAAAAACCACAACTGCCTTTTCATTACGACGTTGACTTGCAATAGCCATTGCAACATAAAGATTGAACAGCTTTGATACGATGTAGAAAGAGCATCTCATGAGGATCGTTTCTCAATTCCTTAAAGATATTGAAAGGGCGCTTTCACGTCCTCTCTAGTAGTATCGAGCTTTACTGAGCAGATCATTTTTTCTATGCCAACATTTGCCCTTAACATAAACTGGTCAATTTTTTCTTGTTCTATCGGGGTGAATGGCCATTTCTCAGGATAATTGTCTGACTCTATATCCTTAATGGTAACAACCCTTGATGACTCACCCAAAATATCACCAAGCAAATTTTCTATTTTAGGGGTATTAGAAGCAATAGCAGCAAAAGGAATCCTGTTTTTTATGCACATTGTTACAGTATGAAATCGACCAGTTACAATCAGCTCATACTCTCTCAATGTATCTATGTAAGCTTGGGGTTCTGTTGATCTATTACGATCCTCAAACCACCACTTCCAACAGTTTTTAACGTAGGTACGAGGGCTCTTCCAAAAGGGCTTATTTCGGGGATGTGCAAGCATCATCGTTACGTATCTATACCCTTTGGTATTTGCGTATTTTTTAAGCCTAGATGCCATTGGCTTAACCGTGTTATCAGTTACACAAATAGAAGATTTATGAGACTCCACCGCCCTATAAGGTACTGCCTCATAAAAGGTCAAATCAGGCACATATGTACCAACAATGTCTCGATCAGCTAGTTCAGCTAAACTAGCTCGATCTCGAACATATATCCCACGATATGCCTTTAAGAGATCATATGACTCATCAGTGTTATTAAACAGCGTTGAATTAATCAAATAGCAATTTTCAGATATATACTGATTTGAAAACGCTGCAAATTCCATTAAAGCCTGCGCATATTTTTTTCTGCCGCTGTTATTGATAGTCCCTTCACCATTAACAATAACCAGATCGACCTCAGGAAATGCGAGTATCTCGTCTTTATGCAAACGCCAGTCTTTGTGCACTGGCCATGACCACGCAACACTCATATCATTGTCATGTAGCAGCTTATGAAGATTATCCATAACCAGCGAACACCCATAGTGACTGTGTTTACGGGTGTCATTAACCACGCCAACTTTTAGCATATTAAACTCTCATAATAAAACGGTGGGCTCAAAAACTACTATGCAAGCACAATAAAAGCAGTATTGTAACACTTATACATCTTCATGGGATTTGCAAAAACAAGTATTGTCTATTTCGTATAGAGCCCTGACTGCATGGGCCTTTCATGAAGTTATTTTGAGCAGATCTATTTAGGGCAACATTTCAAAAATGAAACAACACCTTTTCCTGGCTTCAACGCCATTCAATATGTTAACTGCTGCAATGGTTGCCTTATCTTTACCTGCCGAAGATGAAAAAACACTCTGGTTGATAGATCAACCATCTGAGACTAACTCCTTTATAAAGGCCATATTGTCCTGGCCATCATCGCCATTCAAGGAAAGCTGTATAATTTCAAACAAGGCTCGGGGTAAAAATAAAAGGCTGCAACGGAACAGAGAACTCCAAAGAATACTCTCACTATTACCGGATATAGCTCCAAGTAAAATATATACCGGCAATGACCGCCGAATAGAGTTCCAATATTCTATGGCCCATGCAGTTTCGACTCCTGTAGGCGTCTACCTTGATGATGGAACATATACATA
Source organism: Amphritea balenae (assembly GCF_003858655.1). Taxonomy (GTDB): domain Bacteria; phylum Pseudomonadota; class Gammaproteobacteria; order Pseudomonadales; family Balneatricaceae; genus Amphritea; species Amphritea balenae. The sequence goes on along the minus strand of NZ_RQXV01000006.1, from coordinate 309,252 downwards.
TCTAGGCAGAAAAACCAACTGGTTCAAAGATCAGTTGGTTGATAATATCATTAAGAAAATTGTGTATGGCACCTGGTGGAAACAGCCTAAAACCATTGGTGCTAGCGACTGGATTCAGGATGCATATATAGCCTTCCCGAAATTTGCTTGCTCTGCACTCCAGGATAAAAATATTCGCCAACTTCCTTTAAATCTGAATCGAAATGAGTTTCGAGAGTTGTCTCTGCTTTCCCTTCAGGGTTTGGATACAGACACTGACATTTCCACTCTGGGTGGTCTGTTACTTCTTCCACACGATTCAGTTGTTAATCATTCATCACTACTTAAATTTAAAGAGTGGTGTAAGAATATTAATGGCCGGATCGCTTATAAGCACCACCCAAGAACCAGTAACAAAACAGCTTTTACTTCAGCTATACCATCAAAATCATTAGAACTGCCGTCAAAAGTCCCCATGGAAGTGATGCTACCTTTACTTCCTGAAAACTGCGTAATTGTTGGTGATATTTCAACGGCTCTGTTAACTAGCAAATGGCTCAGACCCGAGCTTTCCGTATCTGCTATTGCAGATGACATCAGTGAACCAGAGTGGATATTTTTGTTAAAAGAATTACAGATAGAAATCTTAGATTAAATTATCCTACCGTAACTTGCTGCTGCAAAGCTTTCCATACGATCGCTGGTGTCAAGCCAGCAAAAACTACAGGCTCCACATCTCTGTTAGCTTGTGACTGATCTTTAGCCTCCAGACATATCTGATCTTTACCATAACCGCCCACCAGACCAGGATCAGTTGAGCCAAACAGAATGATATTAGGCCGATCCAGCGCTGCAGCCATATGCGACAGCCCCGTATCAACAGATACACATCCTGCAGCACCGGCCAGTACCTTAGTTACCTTAGCCAGAGTAAGCTTCGGCAAGACCTCGACGTTAGCCTGCCCTTTTGCAAGTCGCTCTGCTCTGGCTTGTTCTTCGGCATTACCCCAGGGCAGCTTAATCTTCCAACCAGCGTCGGTTGCTTTAGCAATCAACTCTATCCAATAGGTTTCAGGCCAATGCTTATCAAAGCGGGTAGTACTGTGCAGGAAAACAAGGTAATCCGAGGCTGGCGCCTGCTCATCGGCAAAGTGACTTCGAATAGCAAAATCACCCCGCCCCTTTAACTCATATCCTAAAACCTGGGCAAATAACTGCCGGGTGCGTTCGACTGCGTGCTGATTTTTATCCACCGAATAAGTGCGGTCGTAAAATTTGCTCGCGAATGACTCCCGGGCTGATGTCTTATCATAGCCACAGCGAATACCCCGGGCATAGCGGGTCGCCAACACAGCACTTTTGAGAAGCCCCTGTGCATCAATAATAACGTCATACTGCTGCTCAGTTAGCGCTTTACGGTAGGCTTTCCATTCACCGCTTCGCAGAGTCTGCCAGATATTCTTACGCCAGCGTCTGATCGCCACCGGAATTACCCGGTCAACCGCAAAATGCCAGGCAGGAATCTCGGCAAAACCTTCTTCAACAACCCAGTCGAATTGAATTCCAGGAATCGCTTTAGTTGCATCAGTCAAAGCCGGTAATGTATGAATAACATCACCCATAGAGGACGTTTTAACAATCAGAACTTTCAAGGATATTCCCAATCAGGTGGCCGCGATAGCAGAAGCCCCGAGTATACCATTTCTGATTCAGGCTTCACTCTTTTGGGCAATAGTCAGGAAAACCATTATTTCTTATCCTGTTTGTGCCTTTCTTAGCCCAGCCGATTCCCTTTTCATTGATTGCTGATTACAATCATTGACCTGAAAAATTAGCTGAATCACGCTGCGTGCAACAGAATAATTAACTTTTTACGAGTTCGAGGTAATCAATGGCAGCATTTGGAACTGTGTTTATGCCGGAAATGATCATTTCCTGGTTTGATGGTAACGGCTGGAGCAACGCTGAAGTTGTTAGCAGCGATAGCTTACAACTGCATCCCGGGGCACATGTCCTGCACTATTCCAGTACCTGCTTTGAAGGCTTAAAAGCATTCAGGCATGCCGATGATTCGATTAAGATTTTCCGTATGGACCGTAATATCGAGCGTTTTGCACAAAGCAGTGAGCTACTGGCCCTGCCTGAGCTGGACAAAGCGGCAACTGAAAAGATGATTCTGGATATTGTCGCGAAATTCAAGAATGACGTGCCTGAAGCCCCTGGTTCAATGTATATCCGTCCAACTCATATCGGAACAGAGCCAGCGATCGGTAAAGCCGCAAGCCCTTCTCTCACCTCATGTCAGTACATTTTGCTCTCTCCAGTTGGTGATTATTTCTCCGGTGGTGATACTACGTTACGCCTGCTATTAGAAGAGCATGGCGCTCGTTGTGCAGCCCACATGGGTATGATTAAAAGTGGCGGCAACTATGCCAGCGCGATGCGACCAATTATGAAGGCTAAAGCTGAGCTTAATGCCGACCAGGTATTGTTCTGCCCTGATGGCGATGTTCAGGAAACCGGTGCAGCAAATTTCCTGCTGATCGATGGTAATGAAGTCATTACTAAAGCCCTGGATGAAAGCTTTCTGCACGGAGTCACCCGTGACTCTATTCTGACCATTGCCCGTGATCTGGGTATGGATGTTCAGGAACGTCAGCTGACGGTAGAGGAGCTCCTTGAACGAGCGGCTAAACCGGGCTGTGAAGCAGCTCTTTCCGGCACCGCAGCGGTACTCACCTCCGTCGGTACTTTAATACATAATGGAAAAGAGCATACTGTCGGCAACGGTGGTGTTGGCCAGACAACGCTTAAGCTTCGCCAGGCCCTTAATGATATCCAATGGGGTAAAGCTGAAGATAAATTTGGCTGGCTAACCAGTATCTGAAAGCTTTAAGCTGAAAAAACGCACCTCTGGGTGCGTTTTTTTATGGCTGGATTAAGTGAAAGCTAAACCTATCACTTTACCTGAGCACCCCAGATACGAATCACTTCAGTCCGACAATCATCCAGGTGGTCGGCACTGATAGTCGTAGACAGATCCTGCATAACTTGCCGGTGCCCCACTGCACGATAGTTTTTATAAGCTTCACGTAGCGTCTCAGCATCACTGGCAGGGATAACTCCGGTACCCTCCATCGCATCAAGAATACGTATATTATCGGTAAATTCGATTAGCTCTGGGAATTTATGTGAATAAGCCAGTGCGCTGTATTGCACAATAAATTCGATATCAACAATACCGCCTTTATCTTGTTTAAGATTAAATTTCTCATCCGCATCTTTATCTGATGTCCCCAGATGATCACGCATTTTCTTGCGCATTTTTATAACTTCTTCAGCCAGCTCAGGTAAAACACGTTGCTGCTGCAAGATATTAGCCCGCACTTGTTCAAACTTTTGTTTCAGCCCAACGGAACCAGCAATAACCCTGGCCCTGACTAACGCCTGATGCTCCCAGGTCCAGGCTTCCTTCTGTTGATATTCCTCAAAGGCTTTCAACGAGCTCACCAACAGGCCTGAATTACCCGATGGACGTAAACGCATATCCACTTCATAAAGCTGGCCACCGGTAGTAAAGGTATTCAGTATATGGATCATTTTCTGACCCAGACGGGTGAAGAAAACAGAGTTTGCGACCGGTTTTTTGCCTTCGGTAAACAAGTTCGCCTCTGCGTCATGAACGAATACCAGATCCAGATCTGAACCATATGAGAGCTCAATGCCTCCCATTTTCCCGTAGCCGACTACGACAAAGTCCGGATCACAGGGCACGCCTTTTGTTTTATAAGGCACACCATGCTTTTCAGTCATCAGGCGCCAGGCAATTTCAAGTACAACTTCGATAATGGCCTCAGCCAACCAGGTCAGATAATCACTAACCTTCATCAATGGCAAAGCACCGGTGATATCAGATGCAGCTACCCGCAGCGAATGCGCGCTTTTAAAGTAACGCAGGGTTTCCATCAACTGCTCTTCATCATCCTCGGGAATACGCAGCAACTGCTGTCTGAGGTCCGCCTGTAGCTCCTCTTTAGAGGGCGGAGAATAAAGCGCACGCTGATCAATCAGCTCATCTAACAGTACCGGCTGTTTAGCCAGAGTCTCACTAAACCAGGCACTGGCGGAACAAAGCTTAACTAACTGACGCATCGCACCGGGATTTTCCGCCAGCAACACCAGGTAAGCTGAACGGCGAATAACCGCCTGGATTAACTTTAATACGCGCTCCAGCGTTTCCGCAGAGTTTTCCACCCCAACCACTTCATTCATCAGCTTTGGCAGTACCGCCAGTAAACGTTCCTGACCTACCGCCTGCATAACCTGCACAGAACGTGACGATTTTAAGCTACTAAAGGCTTTCCATGCCTGTTGCGGATTATCCACCCCATTCTCAATAAAGAATGCTTCTCCTTCCTCATCGCTATAATCACTGTTCCAGAGCAGTAACCACTCACTACTCTGATCGGATTCCTCTTCGGCTTCTTCAGCCGGCGCAATCGCATTAGCAAAGTGTTCAGTAACCCGGGCTCGTTGACGGTCCAGCTCAACCATAAAGCTGTCCCAGCTATCGCAACCCATGCTGTACGCCAGACGAGCCTGACCTACTTCATCTGTAGGTAACTCCTGCGTCTGACGATCTGCCACCGCCTGAATACAATGTTCAGCGTTTCGCAGGAAGGTATAAGCGTCTGTCAGTTCGGCAACCGCCTGTTCAGGCATCCCTACCGTTTCAGGTAGTAAAGGTAAAATATTGAGCAGCTCTCGCTGCTGCAGACGTGGATCACGACCACCCCGAATTAACTGAAACGCCTGGGCAACAAACTCAACCTCCCGAATACCTCCGGAGCCCAGCTTCACATTGCCATGTAAGCCTTTACGACGAACCTCCCGGTTAATCATCTCTTTCATCGACCGCAGAGAATCAAAGGCACTAAAATCGATATACTTCCGGTACACGAACGGCCGTAACATACTCTGAAGCTCAGCTCCGGCTTGCTGATCCCCCGCAACCACGCGGGCTTTGATCATGGCATAACGTTCCCAGTCACGGCCCTGATCCTGGTAATACTCTTCCATCGCGGCAAAGCTGCACACCAGGGGACCACTGGCACCATAAGGGCGTAAACGCATATCCGTACGGAAAACAAAACCATCGGCGGTAAGGTTATCAAGCGCCTGTATCAGCTTTTGCCCCAGACGACTGAAAAAATCCTGATTAGCCAGCACCCGACGACCCCCTTCGGTCATGCCTTTTTCCGGATAGGCAAAAATCAGATCGATATCAGAAGACAGATTCAACTCATAGGCACCGAGCTTACCCATGCCCAGCACTACCAGCTGCTGAGGTTCAGCTGGTACGTCCTCTGATGCAACTGAGTGAGGTACGCCCCACTTTCCTGTGCACTCGTTATACAGCCAGTTTAGCGCCTGATCGATACAGGCGTCGGCCAGAGCAGAAAGATCAGCAGTGGTCGCCCGCATATCACTGATTCGGGTCAGATCACGCCAGATAATGCGCACCATCTCCCGTTGCCGGAATTTACGCAGCAGCATATGCAGCAGCATTTCGCTATCGGCGACTGACAATTTCTGCGCAAGCTGTTGTGCGTACTCACCGGTGTCATAAGTTCTATACAGGTCATTTGTCGCCTGTAAGTCGGCCAATAACCCGGCATTACGCTTTAACTGTTCGGCGACATAATCACTACCGGTCAGTACCCTTATCAGGTCTTCATTAAAACGATCGGGTATATTTTTCAGGTCGGTACAAGCAGCCTCTGCTTTATCAACATTATGCCGGGTAGCGGCCTGAACAGACGAAGGGAGCTTTTCAATCAATTGGCTGAGCATAGATCCATGTACTCTTAGAAACCGATGTATTCTTTCAGCTTAACAAAAAGCACTTTTTGACTCGATATTTTTATCTGTAATATTTCTGTAACAAAAAATTAATACTATGCTGCAATCCAAGAAAATACGAAGTGAAAACAGCCTGTTACTGGGGTATAGAAGAGAGCATTAAGATTTCTGCCTCGAATTTATGTCAATTCAGTTACATTTATATTTCTTTTTCACTACAAAGACATCAAAAGCGCACGTATACTCGCGCAAATTTTGCTTTAACAGCGGTGATTTTATGGTTACTAACAACCCGATTTTGCAAATGTTCGCTCGCTCTCCGTTCCGCCCTATGCAGGAACATATTGCGAAGGCACAATCCTGTGCAATCGAGCTGGTTCCGTTCTTCGATGCAGTAATGGCTGAAGACTGGGACAAAGCCGCTGAAGTTCAGCACAAGATCGCAGTACTTGAAGGCGAAGCGGATACAATGAAGAAAGAGGTTCGTCTGAACCTGCCGAAAAGTATCTTTCTGCCTGTACCCCGTACTGATCTGCTCGATCTGCTACGCATGCAGGATAAGATTGCAAACCGTTCAAAAGATATTGCTGGCCTGATGCTGGGCCGTAAAATGACTATTCCGAAACATATTCAGCCACTGATGGCTGAATATGTCCGTGCTTCCCTTAAGACTTCAGGTCAGGCCCTGACCGCACTTAATGAACTTGATGAGCTGGTTACTGCAGGCTTCCGTGGTCATGAAGTAGACGTGGTTGAAACCATGATCAATGAACTGGATGATCTGGAACACGATGCCGATGAGATGGAACGCCAGGTACGTTTAGCCCTGTTTGAAGTTGAAAAAGAACTACACCCTATCGATGCAATGTTCCTGTATCAGATCATTCGCTGGGTTGGTGATGTAGCAGATAAAGCACAACAGGTTGGCAGCCGTCTGCAGCTATTGCTGGCGAAATAATCCGATTTCTGACTTTTTAATTTAGGTAAATCATCATGAACATCATTGTTGAGTATGGCAGCGTACTGATCATCATGGCATGTGTGTTTGGCTTCTTTATGGCCTGGGGTGTTGGCGCAAACGATGTAGCCAACGCGATGGGTACATCCGTTGGCTCTAAAGCGTTGACGTTGAAGCAAGCAATTATTATCGCCATCATCTTCGAGTTTGCCGGGGCTTATCTGGCAGGTGGCGCAGTAACGGAGACTATACGTAAAGGTATTATCGACCCAGCACTGTTATCCGGCACCCCCGAACTCCTGGTTTTCGGTATGATGTCAGCCCTGCTGGCAGCCGGAATCTGGCTATTAATCGCAACAGCGATGGGCTGGCCGGTATCCACCACTCACTCGATTGTTGGTGCTGTCGTAGGTTTTGCTGCCGTCGGTATATCCGTGGATGCGGTGAACTGGGCCAAGGTTATGAAAATTGTTGCCAGCTGGGTTGTCTCCCCCGTGACGGCAGGACTTATAGCCTTCTTCCTGTTCCGAAGTGTGCAGAAACTGATTCTGGATACTGAAGATCCGTTTAAAAATGCCAAGAAGTATGTCCCTATGTATATCTTCCTGGTGGGCTTCATGATCTCCATGGTGACCTTCACTAAAGGCCTGAAGCATGTAGGTCTGAACCCTGGCTTTGGTGCAAGCGCGCTGATATCTATAGGTGTTGCGTTTGTCACTATGTTGCTGGGCATCGCAATGCTTCGCAAGATTACAGCCCGTGCTGAAGACAACCGTGACTACCACTTTGCCAGTGTAGAGAAAGTATTTGGTGTACTGATGATGTTCACCGCCTGCGCTATGGCTTTTGCTCACGGCTCTAACGATGTAGCAAACGCCGTTGGCCCTCTGGCTGCTATCGTGGGTGTTGTTGGCTCTGCGGGTGAAGTCGCACAGAAATCAGCGATGCCGGTATGGATCCTGTTGTTAGGTGGTGCAGGTATCGTTGCCGGTCTGGTTATGTACGGCCATAAAGTTATCGCAACTATTGGTAATAACATTACTGAACTGACACCAAGCCGCGGCTTTGCAGCTACGCTGGCGGCTGCGTCAACGGTGGTATTTGCATCAGGTACCGGTCTGCCAATCTCCACAACCCACACCTTAGTAGGTGCAGTTCTGGGTGTAGGCATTGCCCGTGGATTGTCCGCTCTGAACCTGCGTGTTGTGGGTACTATCTTCGTTTCCTGGATAGTGACTCTACCTGCAGGTGCAGCGCTGTCGATCATGTTCTTCTTTATGTTTAAAGGCATGTTCAGCTAATCTGCTCAGCAATTTTATTAAGGCGGTCATCATGACCGCCTTTTTTATTTGCGCTAAAGACTGCACAATGTCCGGATAACAGAATAAACCGGACGTATCTATGCAGCACTCTCCTCCCGATCTGCTCACTATGCTGGCAGAACTGATCGCAACGCCTTCCGTTAGCTGTACAGCCGCGCATTGGGATCAAAGTAATCTGAGTGTCATCGAAAAACTTGAAAGCTGGCTATCCTGCTTAGGTTTTAAAACCGAAGTCATGGGGATACCCGGGCACCCGGAAAAGGCCAACCTGATTGCCACTCTGGGTAGCGGCCCGGGTGGACTGGTGCTCTCCGGTCATACCGATACCGTGCCCTTCAATGCCGAGTTGTGGAATAGCGACCCTTTTAAGCTGACTGAAAAAGATAGTCGCTTTTATGGTCTTGGCACCTGCGATATGAAAGGTTTCTTTCCTATCGCTATTGAAGCAGCGCGTAAATACGCCGATAAAACGCTGCAACAGCCACTTATCATTCTCGCGACGGCCGACGAAGAAAGCTCAATGAATGGTGCCAGAGCCCTGGCCGAGGCGGGTAAACCTAAAGCCCGTTATGCGGTTATCGGTGAGCCCACTAGCATGCGCCCTATTTACATGCACAAAGGCATGATGATGGAGGCTATCCGGATTAAAGGCAGTGCCGGCCATTCATCTGATCCGAGCCTCGGTGCCAATGCGCTGGAAGCGATGCACTCAGTGTTGGGCGAGTTGATTAACTTCAGGCAGGAGTTGCAACGGGATTATCAGAACAGTGATTTCAAAGTTTCAGTACCGACCCTTAACCTGGGCTGCATTCACGGCGGCGATAACCCAAATCGTATCTGCGGTGCCTGCGACCTGGAATATGACCTGCGCCCGCTGCCTGGCATGTCGGCAGACCTGCTGCGGGAGAGCGTATCTAAACGACTCAGCACTCTGGAACAACGCTTTAATGTGGACATCACCACCGAAGCCCTGTTCCCCGGCATACCTGCATTTCAGAATGACAAACATTCCGAACTGGTAACTACGGCGGAGAAGCTCACCGGTTATCAGGCAGAAGCTGTGGCCTTTGGCACCGAAGCTCCGTTCCTGCAAGAATTGGGTATGGACACTATCGTGATGGGCCCCGGCTCAATCGATCAGGCCCATCAGCCCGATGAGTATTTGGCTTTTGATCAGATAAAGCCTACAGTAGCGATACTAGAACAACTGATTGCAAAGTACTGTTTTTAATTGTGATTACTGATAACACTCAATACGTAAACTGGTTTCGTCACAGCTCCCCCTATATCAATGCACACCGGGGGAAAACCTTCGTCCTGATGCTTGGAGGGGAGGCGCTTGCCGATCCGAATTTCGCCAATACAGTGCACGATATCGCACTGTTAAACAGCCTGGGCGTAAAACTGATACTGATTCATGGCTCCCGACCACAGATCGAAGCCCGGCTTAAACAGCAAAACATCAGCGATCGAATCCATCATCACCTGCGGGTTACCGATAGCGAAACCCTGCAATGTGTCATTGAAGCAGCAGCCAGTCTGCGTATCGAGATCGAAGCCAAGCTCTCCATGGGATTGGCTAATTCACCGATGCACGGTGCTAAAATACGGGTTTGTAGTGGCAACTTTGTAACAGCCCGTCCTGTTGGTATCTACAAAGGTGTCGACCTTTGCCATACAGGCGAAGTTCGTCGGGTCGATAGCGAGGCGATACGTCAACAACTGAGCAATAACAATATTGTACTGATCTCTCATCTGGGCTACTCACCAACCGGTGAAGTGTTCAATCTGAGTGTTGAAGATGTTGCCACTCAGACGGCGATCAGCCTGAAAGCGGATAAACTGATCATGTTTGGTCATGACGGTGGCGTCAGAGACAGTGATGACAACTTACGCACCGAGCTACTTGCAGACACTGCCGAACGTCTGGTAACTCAGTATATGGCGAAACAAAGCTCTCCTGACCAATCGCCATCAGAGCTGGCCCGACACCTACAAGCGGCAGTTAAAGCCTCTCGTAACGGTGTGCCCCGCAGCCATCTGATCAGCTACCAGAAGGATGGTGCACTGGTATCCGAACTGTTTAGTCGCAACGGTATCGGTACCATGGTGCTAGAGCAGTCCTACGAGCAGATTCGTCCGGCAACCATTGAAGATGTAGGCGGCATTCTTGAACTGATTAAGCCGATGGAAGAGGCTGGCATATTAGTGCGTCGATCAAGAGAACTGCTGGAATCTGAAATAAACTGTTTCACTGTGGTCGATCTGGATGGCGCTATAATCGGCTGCGCGGCCCTGTATCCCTTTACCGAAGATAAAGCAGGCGAACTGGCCTGTGTCGCAATATCATCAGAATATCGGGGCGGTGACCGGGGTGATAAATTGCTGCAAGCCATTGAAGACTCCGCGCGTGATCAGGGATTACATAAACTCTTTGTACTGACGACCCGAACCGCACACTGGTTTATTGAGCGCAGTTTTGCAGAAGTCGACGTCGCGTCACTGCCAAACGGTAAGCAAGCGCTATATAACTTCCAGCGCAACTCCAAAGCCTTTGTAAAGCAACTTGGCTAAACCGCTAATCGAAACAATCAGAATAGCGCTTTAGTTAAGCGGTATTCTGATTGAAAACAGTGCGCCGCCCAGTGCGGCTTCTGAAATCGCTAATTCGCCGTCATAGCTACTTAAAATATCCACTGCAACAGATAAGCCTATTCCCTGTCCCGGGGCAGAGGTATCCGCCCGTTCACCCCGCTTCAAAATCGTTTGCCGTTTATCCGGAGATACCCCTTCTCCATCATCTGCAATATCGATCTGAAGCATGCCTGCATCGCTGCTAAAGCTCACACTGACTTGTGAATAACCATACTTAAACGCATTTTCCAGCACATTACCCAGCAGCTCCATCAGATCCCGCTCGTCTGCCGCTAGTTGACAGTCGCCCTGCAGCGAGAGTTCAACCTCAATATTTTTATCCCGATACACTTTTTGTAAGGCACTGAGCATACGCTCGATGAGCGGAGCAACGGCAACCTTCTTAGCCAGGGTTCGCCCCTGGCTTTTGACTGCCCGGGCCAGCTGATACTGAACAATCTGATCCATTCTGCCAGCCTGTTCACTCACTAATGTCTGAAACTCGGTAGCACTCAGCTTTTCCTGGCCGGCACCACGCATCACAGCCAGCGGTGTTTTCAGACTATGGGCTAGATCCCCCAGTGTATTCCGGTACCGTTCTCGCTGTTGTCGCTCATTTTTGATCAACAGATTTAAGTTATCCGTCACCGCCTGTACTTCGGTAGGATATTCGCCGGTCAGCCGGTCACTCTGACCCTGCTCAATATCTTTCAGGTCTGCTGCTAATCGTGTGAGAGGCTTCAGACCCCAGCCAATTAGAAGGGTCTCCACCAATAGGAACAGAAAGATAGCCGCACCAAGCCAGCCCCACAGTCGGGTATTAAAAGCTTTTTGCTCGGCCTTAAGCGAGCTACTGGATTCCAGTACCGTAAACAGATAATTATGTTCGCGTCCCTGTATCTCCCAGAGCAACGCAAACTGGTAAACAAAAACCCCCTTTTGCGGCAGCTCATAGAACAGAGATTCACCGGTCTTCAGGCGTTGGTCAGCTAACAGATCAAGATCAGGATCATTGATCAGCTTGGCTGATTCTGAGCTCCAGACTAACTGTTTATTATTACCGTGCAGGAATCCATATAAACCGGATTCAAGCTGGCTATAGCGAGGCTCCTGCAAAGCATCAGGAATACTAATCTGATCACCATCGAGCTCAGCAGCCCCCAGAATCAGATAGACCTGAAGCTTCAGACGCTCTTCTTCAGCCGCTTCCAGGCTGTGATGAAAAGCCTGTTGCAGGGCAAAACCGGTCAGCCCGAAAAATACCGGCAAGAGTAATAACGACCCCAGCAGTAAACGGGCCCTGAGGGCGCGGGGCATCATGCTTTATCAGTAGCCCCTGCGGGAAGGTCAAAACGATAACCCAGACCACGTACGGTCGTGATAGGTTGAAGGCTTTGTTCAGGGTCAAGCTTCTGCCGCAAACGACGGATAAATACCTCAAGCACATTACTGTCGCGGTCAAAGTCCTGATGATAGAGATGTTCAGTCAGCTCGCTCTTAGAGATAACTTTACCGGCGTTCAACATCATGTATTCAAGGGTGCGATATTCGTAACTGGTTAACTTTACTGTCTCACCATTGAGGTATACATTCCGTCCGGTGCTATCGAGGGTGATAGGACCAAATTCCAGCATCGGTTTCGCATGTCCTGCGGCCCTGCGCAGCAAAGCATTAAGACGTGCCATCAACTCTTCCATATGAAAAGGCTTAACCAGATAGTCGTCAGCACCGGCTTCTAGACCTTCAACCTTATCCTGCCAGTCGCCCCGGGCGGTCAGAATAATAATCGGAAAATTTACATCCTGCTTACGCCAGCGCTGAATAACTTCAACACCAGACAGCTTAGGTAATCCCAGATCAACAATCGCTAAGTCATAAGGGAATTCACTACCCAGATAAAGACCCTCTTCACCGTCTTCAGCTTCTTCAACCGTATAACCACTATCGTTCAACGCCGTTACCAGCTGTCGGCGCAGATCTGTATCATCTTCAATAACCAGCAGTTTCATTCCATGCTCCAATATACCAGTGAGTCTCTCACCTTAAGGGGATACTTCGCGGCCAGTTGCGGCATCAATAACAATCGTCTTTACCCGACCTTCATTGACCAGCCGGATATGATGCACCTTTCGTCCACCACGATTCTTTGTTTCCGCTTTCACAACTTTGCCACCATGGCTTTTTTTAGCCATCGCTGCGGCATGTTTCAGTGATACATCTGCCGCCGCTAATACTGTCTGTTCCATCCCATGCTCAGGCTTTATCCTGTCCTGGGTCGATACGGCAGCCCAGGCCCCTGACGCTGTGACCAACGACAGCATCAGTACGATTCGAAATAAAGCTCGGAACATATTTTCCACCTTTTAATTACTGCTTTCAGGAGACCGGAACAACGTTTACCCGTACTCTGATACGTTTACCTGGATGACGGTCCATCTGGGTATGATAAGTACGACCCTGATAACGATATGTCACATTGTAGCCGGTTACCCGTTCATAATACTCAACATCATGCTCAACACTACAACGGGTCTCAGTACGATAATGTACTCTGTTATCATATTGGGATCTATTCTGTTTCAGATCATTACCGATCGAAGCACCCAACACAGCACCAACCACCGCACCAACCTTTTTATTATCCCCACCGGCACCCAACTCATTACCTAAAGCGCCGCCAATAATACCGCCCAGTATAGGTGCAGTATAGGATTTACGCTGATGTCTGGGGGTTTCGTAACGTACCTCTTCATCCCAGCACTCGCGGCGAGGTATACGTCGCTCAGACTGGACAACAATAGGATCTACCCGGGTCACTTTTGCATAATCCCGGTGTGCGTTATCTCTGTGATTACGGGAACCTGCTTCAGCCAATGGTACCAGCAGGCTTAATGCCACCAACCCACTTACGATTAACTTTTTCATGACTACTCTCCTTAATCCTGATGTTTGGATTCTGTAGTCTATTTTCATACTCCGGGACTGAATCATTCCTGAACTAGAATAATCTGTTTCAGGCTTTACACTTCTTTACACTTTTTTGATATTAAACACAGGCATAAAAAAACCGGCCAATGGCCGGTTTTTTTATGCGAGCTTTTTTACGAAGCGCATTTCTTGCAAGAGCTGATTCCCAGAACTTTATATAACGGACACCAACCAACTAACGCGATCAGGATAACCGGTACACCGATCCAGCCCCATACTGTTTGTGGTCCAACAAAAACCAGGGCAATCAGCACCAAACCAACCAGTACCCGCAATGCTTTATCCACTGCTCCAATATTCTTTTCCATGTTCTTCACCTTTGCTAATTCAGAGTATGGAAACATTATCGGAGTAACGGCAGGCTATGTCTGTGACAAAGTCACACTACTCAAAATTATCTACGCTTGTCCCTTAATACGTATCGCATCTTTATTTACAAACAGTATTTGATTGCGACTTAATGCTATCCATTCTTTCTGCTCAAAGGCTTTCAGCTGACGACTCACCACTTCACGGGCTGTACCCAACTCATCGGCTATTTCCTGATGGGAACGTAATAAAATATAACCCGGTCCACAGTGCTCAATCAGGTAACGAGCCAAACGTTTTTCAATTCGTTCGAAGGCAATCTCTTGCACCAGGCCGATCATTTTCGCCAAACGCTCGCCGTATGAGTCAAAAATAAATCGACGCAGACTTTCCGATTCAGCCAGTGCCTTACGAAACTCCGCTAAGGGAATCAGAAAAGCCACCACATCCGTTTCGGTGATACCTTCGGCCGGATACGCCTCTTCACCCAGCAAACAAGAGGTCGTCAACACACAGGAACCCTGTTGCTCAATCCGATATAACACTATCTCCCGCCCGGCAGCATTGCGCCCCAGCACCTTCACAGTACCAGACACTACAATAATATAGTTATTACATGCATCGCCCTGATGAAACACTATCTGATCGGCCGGTAGCTCAACCCGCTGGGCACGGGCCAGAATTTCCATACCGGACTGATCAAGCTCTGCTAACACCGGAAACTGCTGCTGTAACTGCTCAATGCTGTTCATCATCCGAACCTTAGTCCTGTTCAGCCTTGCGCGCTCTTACCGCCAACATGACATAACGCAGGTTGTAGCTGAAGCCAATAACCAGTGCGATCGGCATAGTAATCAGAAAAACGCTACCAAAGGCAGGTTCAGATAAAAGATGGCCCAACCAGAGACACAATATACTGACAATCGCGACCGGCACACCGGTACGCATCATCATCTTTAACCAGCGATCAGCCCGTATCTGTTTTTTATCCACAGCCATTTTTTCCTCCGCTAACAATAATTACATTATCATACGTTTTCTGACCGAATCGCCATAGTGAACCTTGGCCGTAGTTATTTTTCTGACTAAAAATTCAACGGATCTAATCAGTAATTGTCAGATTAAACATAATCATCGCTTGTGTAGCGATATTCCGGGCTGAGTTTTGCTATAATTCGCCCTCTTAAATAAATATTCACTTCAGCCGCAGAGGATCTGTGCATGCCACAATATCGCTCCAAGACCTCCACCGCAGGTCGTAATATGGCCGGTGCCCGCGCACTTTGGCGCGCAACAGGTATGAAGGATGACGATTTCCAGAAACCGATCATCGCTATTGCCAATTCATTTACTCAATTTGTTCCGGGCCATGTTCACCTGAAAGATATGGGTCAGCTTGTCGCACGGGAAATTGAACAGGCAGGCGGTGTTGCTAAAGAATTCAATACCATCGCGATTGATGATGGTATCGCTATGGGCCATGACGGCATGCTTTACTCCCTGCCATCGCGGGACCTGATTGCCGACTCTGTTGAGTATATGGTCAATGCCCACTGTGCTGACGCTCTGGTCTGCATCTCTAACTGCGACAAGATCACACCGGGAATGCTGATGGCTGCAATGCGCCTGAACATTCCGGTAATCTTCGTATCCGGCGGACCGATGGAAGCCGGTAAAACTAAGCTATCAGAACATAAGCTGGATCTGGTTGACGCTATGGTACTGGCCGTTGATCCTGATGCTTCCGATGAGATGGTTGATGCGGTTGAACGTTCAGCTTGCCCTACCTGTGGATCATGCTCTGGCATGTTCACCGCCAACTCTATGAACTGTCTGGCCGAAGCACTTGGACTTGCCTTACCGGGTAACGGTACTGTTGTAGCAACCCATGCTGATCGTAAAGAACTGTTCCTGGAAGCGGGCCGCAGTATCGTGGGTATGGCCAAAAAGTATTATGAACAGGATGATGAATCTGTTCTGCCTCGCTCAATTGGTTTCAAAGCCTTTGAAAATGCGATGACTCTGGATATCGCCATGGGCGGTTCCACCAATACGATTCTTCACCTGCTGGCGATCGCTCAGGAAGCTGAGATCGACTTCACTATGGAAGATATCGATCGTTTGTCCCGCATTGTACCTCAGCTGTGTAAAGTGGCACCTAATACGCCGGAGTACCATGTTGAAGATGTACACCGTGCCGGTGGCATCATGGCTATTCTGGGTGAACTGGATCGCGCCGGAAATCTACATACTGATGCGCCGACCGTTCACGCGCCAACGATGAAAGATGCGCTGGATAAGTGGGATATAATGCGCGGCGTTACGCCTGAAGTAGCCAAATTCTACAAAGCAGGTCCCGCTGGCATTCCAACTCAGGAAGCCTTTAGTCAGGCTACTCGCTGGCCAACCCTGGATGGTGACCGTGCTAACGGCTGTATCCGCTCGTTGGAAAATGCATTCTCATTAGAAGGCGGCCTGGCAGTACTACGCGGCAATATTGCATTAGATGGTTGCGTGGTAAAAACCGCCGGTGTTGATGACTCTATTCTGGTATTTGAAGGCTCTGCCCATATTACCGAATCTCAGGATGAAGCCGTTGCGAATATCCTGGATGACAAGGTTAAGGCCGGTGATGTGGTTATCGTTCGCTACGAAGGCCCTAAAGGTGGCCCGGGTATGCAGGAAATGCTCTATCCAACGTCTTACATCAAGTCAAAAGGTCTGGGCAAAGCCTGCGCCCTGCTGACTGATGGTCGCTTCTCCGGTGGTACCTCAGGTCTCTCAATCGGTCACGTTTCACCCGAAGCGGCTGCAGGCGGAGCAATCGGCCTGGTACGCAATGGTGATCGTATTCGTATCGATATTCCAAACCGTACTATTGATGTATTACTGTCCGATGAAGAGCTGGCTCAACGCCGTGCCGAACAGGACGCTATTGGCTGGAAGCCGGTTGAGTCACGCCCTCGTAAAGTGAGTGCGGCTCTGAAAGCCTACGCAAAACTGGCGACGTCTGCCGATAAAGGAGCGGTAAGAGACCTGTCCGAACTGGACTAGTTTCTTTGCTTTCCTACTAAAAAAGCAGCCATTCGGCTGCTTTTTTTATTCCTGACACCAGGCTTCTAGCCCCTAACGTCTAACATCTAATTCCAAGCTGCTTGCCAGACCAGTCTTAAAGCCAACGCCGTTACCAGTAGTTTAAAGATCAGCTGAAATCGTTCGGCGGGTATTTTCTTCAATATATTTAAACCAAACCAGGTACCGATAAAGCCTCCTGCTATCATCAATAGAATCAGAGGTAGCCATGCTGGAAATGCGAAACCGATCAAACCAAAAACAAACATCTTTAACAGGTGCTGAAAGGTCATACAGGCAGCAAAGGTAGCCACAGTGCGATACTTTTCCTGCCCCAGACGATAAATAAAGGCGGCAACCAGCGGCCCGGTCGCGCCGACAAACATAGTGACCAGCGTTGTACCTGCACCCGCTAATACCACCCCGCCTGCAGGTACTTCATGCTTGGTGAGTTTCGGCCCCCAAACAATAAACAGAATAAAACCTGCAACCGCTAGCTGAATCATAACAACCGGCAACTGCACCACAATAAAGCTGGCCACAATCGCACCGGTAACGGCTCCCAGGGCAAACAGCCTGACCAGCGGCCAGTCTATATGCTGCCGGGTCATCAGGGCCCGGTTACCATTTGATCCCAACTGCACCAGTCCATGAACAGGGATTAACGCTGCCACAGGTACAATGCTTGCCATGACAGCAAGCAATAGCACACCACCACCGATCCCCATAGCGGCGGTTAACATCGAAGTCAGCAAACTGGTAATAACGAGTATGATTGCATGACTGTTACTGATCGCTTCAGGAAGCCATTCCATAAATCTTCCTTATACAAAAACGCACTCTTGCGAGTGCGATATCTTTTGTTTCGGTAAAACTGGCGGGGCTAGAATTAAACAGATGCCGGAATCAATCCTGTAGCGACTCTAATACCTGCTGCGCCCAGACCATACTGTGACGATACGCAACTTCATAGTAAGGCTTTTCTAATAAGCCTTCCATCTCATCCCATTCTGCCCGTTCATATAACGAGACTTCGCTAAGAATGTGGCCCATTTTATTTTTCTGACTCAGAATAGCCTCTTTAATCTCATCATTTAAGGGCACCTGTTGCAGTAGTTCAGTCATCTCCATATCCATCATGGCATCCAGTTGCGATAACAGGCCCACCATAAAGAAATTCATCGGGCTCTCATAACTCAACATCTCAGCCAGAAGCTCACACATCCGCCCTCTGATCAGCATCATTCGGGTCAGTTCAACCGGTTTCCCCGACTGACCACTCAACATAAACAGAGTCGCCCACTTTTTAACCTGTTCCATACCGATCAGAGAAATGGCATGGGAGATCGATTCAATCTGTTTAGGGGTACTGAATGCAGCAGAATTCACCAGTTTCAGAATTTTATAGGCCATCACCGGATCATTGATCACAATCTGCTCTACCGATGCGGCATTTGCATTGGGATTCTCAAGCTCGGCTAACAATTCAAAAATAAGCGCTTTAGAACTGCCGAGTTTCTTACCCTTCACCTCTACTGGACGACACAGGAAGAATCCCTGAAACAGATTAAATCCCAGCTCTATGCAGCGTCTGAAATCATCCTGCGTTTCCACTTTATCGGCTAGCAGGTCGACATGATATGGCTTACAAAAGTTCACCATATGCTTTAACTCATCTTCCGTATGACGCTGAATATCTATCTTAACTACATGCACGACATCCAGCAGGGCTGTCTGAGATTTATCACCGTTATAGTGGGTCAAAGCAAAGCGATAGCCCTGCTGTTTACGCTCACGAACAGTTTTAATCAGGTCTTTAGAAATGCCATCCTCGCGCAAGAGCTCAAAGATAACACTCTCTTTAGGCAGGGTAGGCAACATATCAGATAACAGCATGCTCTCCGTCAGCTTGACATAGAGCGGCAGTCTTTTTGACTCAGCGGTATCAGAAACCATCGCGTAGCTGTTCAGAATTACTGAGGCGGTTGCCTGTTCATCTGAAAATTCAGCAGGCAGAGAACCGTCATCAGAGCGATAAAGCAAACCATAGGCTTCAACATCCTGATTCTTATTAAACACTGGCTGCCGGGCTAATAAAACCGAGCTATCGGCTAACAGATCATCTTCAAGTGCACTGTTCACTACTATTCCCCATTTTTCACCCGCTACCTCAGGTATTACTGATCCCGCATAACTATAAGAAAACGCAAAGAAAAAAGAACAAATACCGGGATCTAACTATTATGGAACATTTATCTCTCTTATACAGACAAAATCCTCCCACTTTAGGCAGTTAATCATTGACCCTATATTTAATGCGCCATATTCTGTCAGACGCGTAACTTTCAAGGATCAGAAAGACGCAAAAACCAACAGTATCAATTGCATGGACAGCTAAATCTGACTTAAGGCTTTAGTTAACTCATTATGATCGTACTGCGCAGTATCGTATTCTGTATGGTCCTTCTTATTTCCTCTCAGCCGGTGACACTGTTTGCTGCTGACCGGCTTGAAGTAGAAATACGCTCAACCATCCTGAACATCCGGGAGACCATGTCCACTAAAAGCCCGGTGGTCGGTATCCT
The DNA here is from genome assembly GCF_003858655.1 of Amphritea balenae. Lineage (GTDB taxonomy): Bacteria > Pseudomonadota > Gammaproteobacteria > Pseudomonadales > Balneatricaceae > Amphritea > Amphritea balenae. The sequence goes on along the minus strand of NZ_RQXV01000006.1, from coordinate 289,543 downwards.
GAATAAAGGAGACCGGATACTAGTGACGACGACAGGTCATCAGGACTGGATCCAGCTAGAGGGTGCACAGGGCTTCATCTCGATTCATTATGTCGATGTATTATCACGTACCCCAATTGAGCTTTCACCTGCTGAAGCTGAAACAGCTCAGCCAGGCTTAGTCCCGGTCCTAGCCCCTGCCATAGCGCCTGTCTTAGTACCTGTTGCTCAGGTAGTGCCTGTAGTGGATCCATTACCGGAACAGCTTAATCCAACGCCGGAGGAAGCAGTCCTCCCCACAGGCGAAGTGATAGAAACAAAAGCCCCAGAGGCTGATATTAAAGCCGCTAACCTAATCTCAGAACTTAATACAGAGTTCAGTTCAGAACTTAACGCAGAACTCGAAACAGGGCTAGACACTGACGGTATTACAGAAACTCAGACTCAAGCGGTAAGAGAATGCCAGGCAGATAGCAGTAATACTCAGCTGACTGTCGACAGTCTGGTTAAAATTTGTCGCAAAAATCTCCAGTCCCTTACCTATGAAGCCTGCGAGTTTCAGTTTTCTCTCAAAATACAAAGCAGCTGTAACAACAACTCAGAAATTAATATTGAATGCTCAGCACAGGCTTTTTCTACTGATAAGAATAATATTGAACGGGCAACGGAGTTAAGTAACAGACACAAACTCAACAGCTCTGAAAGCGCCTTTAAGGTCACTTTACGCTGGTTTCCCGGTGATCCGGACCTGAAGATCAATAAAATCGTGCTTCAGGAAGATAACTGCCTGATTATTCCATAGTTTTTTAAAATAGAAAATTTACAAAAACTAATCTTTTTTACACCATTTTAGCTTATTTTCTACTATCCTATCCCTAACCGGCTTTAAAACGCCCGTTTGTGCTTATAAGGAGATAAGACTAAATGGAACAACAACGACTATGCAGCGATTGCTTTTTGCTGGTCCGAAGGCAGCTGATTACGACCCATGATAACCTCGTGGAACGCAACCACATCTATAATGACACTGTTTACGAATGTAACTGCTGTCACAATCTGATCAAACTTTCCCATGTTCCACATCAATGGACTGTATTGGAGGAAAGCGACCAACTGCAGAATCAAACAGCTAAATCAGCCTGAATATGGTCTGCCGTAGAAGTATGTAGTTACGGCTCCGATCTCTTCATAATCGCGCAAAAATCCCTATCCAATTTTAATGATTCCGCTTCCAACACCGGCAACTGATATTCAAAGTCTCTCCCTCTGATATTTATCTGAGCTCAAATATAGTCTTTGCCATCTTAGTAACGCCGAATCAGTTTTACATACTCCCCTCTATCGAGCGGTCATTTCTTTGACTATAGGGGTCTGATAAACTTAGCGACTTATCGTTTCAGCGCCGGTTTACCCGGACCTACAACCTCTTTCCGGAACATCCGATGTCTGCAGAGTCAGTCAATACCACTGAAGCCTTTATAAAACATCCTTTCAGATTATTTTTAGGCCTGATTTTCATTCTTTTTTGCTATAGAGAATGGGTGGTTCTCAGCACCCCTATTACACTGTTTTACGATGAAGCCTATTACCTGGGCTGGGCACAAACGCCAGACTGGGGCTACTACTCAAAGCCCCCGATGGTCGGCTGGCTAATAGCGGTGACTACCGCAATATTTGGCAATGCAGAGTGGGCAGTCAAACTCGGCGCCCCCTTGTGTTATAGCCTGGCCGCCATTTTAATTTATAAAACAGCAGAATTTCTGGTCGACTCAAAAGCAGCATTCCTGAGCGGAGCTATATTCCTGTTCATGCCGCTGGTTGCCTTTAACAGCCTGTTTATTACTACTGATGCACCACTTATCTTTTTCTGGTGTTTATGTTTCTATGCTTTTATCAGAGCCCGCCAGAGTAATGAATGGCAGTGGTGGCTGATTGCAGGTGTCGCAGGCGGCCTGGGGTTACTCTCAAAATATACATTCATCCTGCTGCCTGTCACTTTTCTGCTGTACGCCGCCTTTAGCCCTGCGGGTCGCCAGCTATTGCTTAATCCACGCTTCTGGATCACTTGCGTTCTTGCGCTTAGCTTCTTGCTACCCAACCTTTACTGGAACTATCAGCACGACTTCATAAGTTTCCAGCACACCGCAGAAATATCCCATCAGGACAGAAACTCGCTGAGTTTTGCCCGCTTAGCGGAGTTCTGGGGTGGTCAGCTATTTGTATTCGGCCCGGTTTTCCTTATCTATATCGTCATCAGGGGTTTGAAACGCCAACCAAAAAGCGATACCGAGAAACTGCTCTGGAGCCTGTTCTGGCCGACCTTTATTGTCCTGTCGCTACAAGCCTTTATGGCCAGAGCTAATATTAACTGGGCAGGCCCGGCCTATATTGGTGCCAGCCTGGTAGCCGGTTATTATCTGAGCCAGATAAAAGGCTACCGTCTGGTTATTGCAGGCTTAATTATCAATATGCTGTTTGCTGTATCTTTCTATCACTACAGCACTGTTACCGATGCATTGGGTATCGAGCGTAAGCGCGGTAGCGATCCCTATAAACGCCTGCTAGGCTGGCCAGAGTTTGTTAACCAATTCCAACCCTGGTTTGAACAGTACCCTGACCACAAACTCGCCAGCGATTCCCGTAAGTTGCTGGCTTATTTCGGCTACTACATTGCCCCTCAGGACTTTAAAGGTATTGCCCTGAGCGATGACAACTATATTGAAGATCACTACGAACTGAAATATCCACTGTCGGCCAGCACAGAGAAAAACTTTCTGTTTATTACTGAAGCAAAAGACGCTACAAAGCTGAGACAATATTTCGAAGAGGTGACTCTTTTAACAGAGCAGACTCTGGCCGTTTATAGCAACTTTTCCCGCTCGGCCCGGCTCTACAAAGTCAGTGGATTTAAAGGAGTACCGGAGCAATAATGCTTTTAACTACACTCAAAAATCACCGAACGTCCAGTATCTCGCTGATTCTTTTCTGCTTGTGTGCAGCCTTGTTTATCACTTACCCACAGCTGGATCTAATCATTTCCGGGGCATTTTATAACCCTGAAACCGAAGCGTTTATTTACCGCAAACAGTTGATAATCGTTGCGATCTATAAACTCTTTGCGGTTATACATCTCCCCATTCTGTTAGCACTGATACTCACCGGTATTCTGTATAAAATCGGCGTATTAAAACTCAGCAAACTAAAGAAATGGACCATAACCTTTCTCCTCACAGCCCTGATTCTGGGCCCGGGATTAATCGTTAACACCGTACTGAAAGATAACTCTATAGGGCGGGCCCGCCCGGTTCAGGTAGATAATTTTGGTGGCAACAGCCAGTTCACTCCTGCGTTTGTATACTCAGGTGAGTGTGCCAGGAACTGCTCCTTTGTCAGTGGCCATGCCGCCATGGGGTTTTATTTTATGATTCTGGGATGGCTATTCACCTCAGCCCGCTGGTTCTGGGCAGGCACTATGATTGGCGTCATTCTTAGCTTTACCCGAATCGTACAGGGAGGGCACTTTTTCAGTGACACCCTGTTCGCCTTCTGGGTGGTTTTCTTTGTTACCTCCCTTCTGGGTTACCTGTTCAATTTCAAGCATCCACTGAATAAATAAAAACTTAAGCTTTTCACCTTTCTGAATAATCACTCTCCAACAGGGGAGTGATGCTACCTGCCCCAAATCCAGAACTCCCTAGCTTCTCAGCATTATACTAATAAGCTCAACCCCATAAGTTCAAACAAAATCATAAGTATTTCACTATCAGGCAGCCCAAAAACAACGGCCAAATCATTTTAACTATTTATTGATTTGCGTCACGTAAATACAAATGATAATGTTTCTCATCTTCATTCGCATTGTGATATCTTTCACAACCAGCTGATGAACTCATTTGAACAGGGGTAACCCCTGCCACCCATATCAAGGAGAAACTATGTCTCGTCCCATTCTGAGCCTGACGGCCCTTGCCGCCATGGTGTTATGCAGTTCAGCACAAGCCGATGGTATCCGCGTAGAGGTTCTGGATAAGCGTTTTCAGCCGGCCGGATCTATGCTGGCATACACTGAATTTGAGCTATCGGGCGAACCACTGGCTGAAAGCCTGGGACTGGATCTGGACGTATTAGATCCCGATCAGCTAAATCAGCCGACAAGTTTTGATTACGCTGCAGGAATCGAGAGTTATGAATATTCCGAAGAAGCGATGTACGCCCTGAACTATCAGTCAAGAATGGGGCCTCACCTGTCTAACGGCCCACTAAATAAAGCCCGTGGCGGCAGTCCTGATAAACTAGGGCAGCGCTTTCTTGAAATGGCCAAATCAGTGGCCTTCCCTGCCGACGAGATTCCACTGAACCTATACCCGATATCCCTGCCTTATGAATCTGGTATGCCGGAGTTTGCTCAACCTGTCGATCAGACCGTTGTCAGCTCTGACCAGGTCGAGCACCTTGATGCCGCGGCTCAGGAACAGAAGCTAAACACTCAGACACCGGCATACTTCCGTGATTATAAATCGCTGTCATGGAGCAATAAGGACACCAGTAAAGTCATCAACCCTGCTGCACTAGGCGGCATTTTGCTTAAAGAAGTGATGTGGTCGCAAGACTTCCTGGGTGGTATGCATATCGCTGCCAGTGATGAAGAAGTGGAAGCCGAATCTTCAACTCAGGATCAGGATGGTGTACATGCACTGGGGGTTTCTGCTGCGGATGGCATGAACGGTATGATTCTGACCGAGCTTTCATTAGATAAGTTGTTAATTCTACAAGATAGCCTGGGATACGACGGTAAAAAACTTGGCGCTGCAATCACACCAGACTACGATCCGACTCAGGGAGCAGTCTGGTTCCCTCACAAAGTGAGCGTTAAAGAAGGTAGCAATAACGGCCTGAATGCTATCAATGAACTTACCGTGACCGATGCCAGTTCATCACTGCGGGATAACTGGCTGCTACTCTGGCCAGTAAGCGAGTACTTTGCATACTCTGACCAGCGCCAGGCCAATACCGGTCAGAACCCTGCCTTTACTGCAGTATTTGACGGAGCGCCTTTTGCTGCAGCTCCTACTGAAAATACAGATTCAGATCTGACTAACAATGTTAAAGCCAGCGATGCGTTCTCTGTAGCCAGCAACCTGAGCAATATGCTATTCAAAAACCTGGCAGCGCTACATTTCAACGCTGATAAGGGCACCTTGGTAGACAGCTATGATGGCAAACAAAGCCAACAGGTAACGACTTACGATGCCGCCTACAGCCTGGTAGCCCTGTCAATTTTCCAACGTGCTCAGGATGCACTGCCGGTAGGTTATGCATCTGCAGACGGTGGCGATGTTAATTTGAAGTCAGCAAACGGTAAGCAGGCTATGGATATGATAAAAGCGCAGGCTGATTTCATTCTTAACAGCCTGACAGCATCGAACGGTCTGGTTAATAACGGCATGACTCTGGGTGGTAAACAGGATACTGCACAATCACTGGATACTCAGTTCGCTGCTATCAGAGGCTTAACCGCCGCTTTCCTTGCAACCGAAGACAATCGTTACCGCGAAGCTGCACGGAATATTTACCTGGCAGTCGAACAGCAACGTTTTGATTCTGAAATCAATACCTGGGCTTCAGCGCCAGGCCAGCCAACCATTCACACCCCATGGACTGCAGCAGCCATTTCAGGCGCTCTGCGTGAAGCGATGCTGCATCTTAAAAATCAGGAAGGTGAAGAAGCTGAGGCTTTAGAGCTTAATACGCTGGCTCAGCGTTACGTTAGCTGGTTCAAAGGTGTTATTAACGGTCCTTCTATCGAGCAGGGAATGCAACTGGCTGAATGGCTGGGCGATTCCGGAGAACATCAGGTAGACGGCGGCAATGCCGATAACGATGCCGACAATGTCGCGCGGGTCACCGCTGCCGGTGGAGCCCATGGAACAGCGATGGTGATGGCATCGAAGGTAGAGGTGTCTGCTACTCATTAATCTGTCTATTGAGCTTATAAACGATAACACAGCTCACATCCGCCCCCGGATGTGAGTTGTCACTTTTCTAAGCTGAAGCCAGCTTTATACAGATAGCTTTTCTAATACTGACCTTTTAATAAAGAGACGATCTTTACGATTTACGGATCCGCTTATGTGTCGAATATGAATATACAAAGCCCCTCTGTGGCCACGACAGATGCATCATTAAAGCCTGCTATACAAAGCAGGCTTGGTGCGTGGTGGCGCCACCTGGCCTATCGACATAAAGCGGCTGAATTAAGCCTGTATCTGTTATTCATTACCGGATTACCGCTATGGAGCTTGTTTGAAATGGCATGGTCAGGGGAACGCTTTCTACTTCTGGCCCACTTTCTCGGTAGCATCATCCTATTTCCTCTGTTGATTCTGCCTTTCTGGCTCAGTCACCGACGACTTTGGCAAAGCAGCAAAAACCAAAAGCTGCGTAACACCGGCTATTACCTGGACCTGCTGATGTTAGTTTGCGCCCTGAGTGGCATTTACCTGCTATTACTTGGCAACCGGGGTGAATGGCTGGGTTACATCAGCCACTATCTGCACCTTGTGACAGCTATACCATTATCGCTGCTACTGCTTTTCCATGCCGCTCGCTGGTCTGTATTACGCCCACTATACCGCCCTTTTATTCGACGCTGAACACATACTATGAACGCTTTATTACGCATATTCACTCTTCTGTCTTTTGTACTTTGCACAACTTCGTTTGCAGCCCAAAGTAGCAGCTCAATCCTGGCATCTGCCGATCAGCAGTATATCTATACGGCTAACTTTGATGCGGGCAGCATAAGCCGTAGTTCAGGTACGTCAGAACAGGGGGATAAAGCGTTTAAAGAGATTAGCCTGGGGCAGGATATTCGTCGTATCGCCCTAAGCTCAGATGGAAAACGCTTAGCCGCTACCGATTACCTTGGCGACCGTATCTACCTGCTAAACGCAGCCAACCTTGAACTGATAAAAACCATCGACACCGGACGCCGCCCCTTTGCACTGATTTACGATACTAAGCATCAACTATTTTGGGCCACCCTGTTTGAAGCCAATAAATTAATCGCCTTCGACAATGAGGGAACTATTCGAAATGAAGTAGATACCGCTGACACCCCAAGAGGCCTGGCGCTGACTGATGACGGCCGTTTATTAGTCAGCCACGCGATGACGGGGCAAATATCCATCTACGACACAACATCCCTTGCTCTGACACTGATCAAACGAATTGATCTTGCTGAAAAGCAGTATACAGATGAATTCGTCTCACAAGGTTTACCCCGTTTACTCGACGATATCGCTATCAGCCCGGACGGCAAGGAAGCCTGGCTGCCACACCTGTTGTGGAATTTCGATCATCCGTTTCAGTTTCAATCCACTGTTTTTCCAGCGGTCTCCCTTATCGATCTCACTCCGGGTCAGGAAGCTGAGAAAACAGAGTTACGTAAAGAGCTGTTTCGTCAGATAAATACCATAGAAAACGCTAACCGTACCCGTATCGTTAGCAACCCTGCCGACGCAGAATTCTCTAACGACGGTAAACGGCTGTATATCACTCTGGCGGGCAGCGAAGACCTGATGGTGATCGACCTATCACGTCGCAGCACTAAACCTAAGAAAAAGCGTAGTAAGCGTCGTCAGGGTAAAAAACAGCAAGGTGGAGCCAAAGTGACTCAGATCCTGCGTCATATTCCCGGCGACAACCCCCGCGGACTGCTGGTTCAGGGTGATCGCCTCTTAGTGCAAAATGCGATGAGCCAGGATGTAGTACTGCTGGACGGCAGTGGGACAGGTCCTTTTGCCCGGGTAAAAATACTGCAGGCACCGTTGTACAAAACAGTTAAACAGGACCCGTTATCTGAAGAGTTACGGCTGGGTACCCGACTATTTAATAGCGCCAATACCGATGACTTTCCTGATACACCTATCGCTGGTGATTTTTGGATGAGCTGTAATAGTTGCCACCTGGACGGTTTTAACTTTACTAACCGCTATCTCATGGCAGACGGTCGCCGCTATCGTGACAGCTTTGAGGATGCAGTTACCGGTCACCGGGATGTCATTACTATGTTTGCCGGAAAACCACTTGCAGCGATCGCTGATGTTATTCAGAAAACCCAGGGCGGCCTGGGTGCTGAGGGTAACGAAACCGGTCCAGTAACGGTAAACCCTCAACAACTATCCCCTGAAGTGCGTGTTCTGATGAGTGCGCTTAAGGCCTATACGACCAAGCAGGAAAATCTGCCATTTCTCTCCACCTGGTTACGTCTCGACAGCAGTAATAAAACCGTCCATAAGAGCGAATGGCTCAACTCAGCCTCCTGTGCTGAGTGCCATACCGATATCTATCAGCAATGGGCGAACTCTAATCACGGCGCGATGATGGACCATCCCTATTATCGGTTCCAGGAAAATTACGCGGCGGCGCAAGAGGGTGAAGAGTTTCGCGCCCTCTGCCGGGGCTGTCACTTCCCTCAGGCACTGCTTAGCGGGGAACCAATGCCGCAGGAAACGATGGCAAATATGCATGAGAAAGACGGTATTAGTTTACAACAGGCCCTTGAAGATCAGAATCCGGTTGTTGAAGCCGGTACCAGCTGTTTCTTCTGCCACCGCATCAACCGGGCGGAAAATGCGGGCGGCAATGCCGACCTGACTATTAACCTTAAGGACCGGGAAAGCTATCTGTTCGATACCAAAATCGATGGCGTAAACCGCTGGCTGACCAGTCGTATGATCAATGCCAAGCCCGAAGCCCATAAAGATTCGTACAGCGATCCGAAGCTGTATCAGGACTCGCTATACTGCGCCACTTGTCATAACGAGTTCACGTCAGGCCCGGGCGCTATGATTAATGATAACTACGGCGAATGGCTGGCATCCTCGTTCAACAACCCGAAAGATCCGTCAAAGAACAGAACCTGTATCGATTGTCATATGGCTCCGGACATCAAACGTATCGGCGAACAAATCCCAGGGATATCCACCGAAGGAGGACCTGAAAAAGCCAATGTCCGTACCCACCATTTCACCGGCGCCAATAACTACCTTGCCGGATTACGAAGTGATGAGCACCGTCGCCTGAGTGATGACTTACTCAAATCAGCTGCCAGCCTGGATCTGGCGATATCCGAAGACCAGTTAATCGTGACCGTAGCGAATGTTAACGGTGGCCATCACCTGCCCGGAGGCTCCCGCCGCCAGCTTTGGCTCGAAGTTAAGGTAACCGATGCATCAGGACGCTCAGTGTTTGAAAACGGCATATTAAGCGATGACGGCCGGGTACCTGACGATGCGCGCAAGTTCCATAAAGTTGGCGCTGATCGTCATGGTAAGAAAGTAGGCCTGAGTTTCTGGCGCTATGAGAAACTGATCGAAGACACCCGTATCCCTGCAGACAGTAGCAGAGATGAACGCTATCAACTCCCCCAGGGCCTGGCCTACCCGCTAACAGTAAAAACCAGGCTGTTGTTCCAGGCGTTTTCCCGTCAGTTAACCGATAAAGTCAGGGCCGCCTTCCCGGAAGAAAACATACCTTATGCTCAGGTGATTGAGATGCAATCCATTAGCCGCTCATTTCAATTAGCTGATAAGCAGATTAAAGGTACAACATCAATGAAAACCGCAACCAACCACTGACAGACCGGAGATCAAACGTTATGAGTTCATTGCCCCAAATTGCGGTTCTGGGAGCCGGCCCTGCCGGCCTGATGGCCGCATGGGAGTTACGTCGCGTGGGTTACCCGGTGGTACTCATTGAAGCAGGCAATCAGGTAGGCGGGCTTTCCGCCACCCATAAATTCGAAGGTGCTGAAGGCAGTTATCGCTTTGATTATGGCGGCCACCGGTTTATTACCCGCAACCCGGAATTGCTGACTTTTGTTGAAGAGCTCATGGGCGATGAGCTACTCCACTCCCAACGCAAAAGTGTCATCCGCTTTCAGGGACGTACCTATCAATACCCCCTGGCCTTTGGCGACCTGCTAAAAAATGCTCCTCTGTCGCTGCTCGCCGGGGCCTCCAAAGACCTGCTTTTTCAGCTACCTTTTACGACTCCGGTGCAGGATAGAAACAACGCCAGCTTTGAACAGTGGATAGAGAGCCGCTTTGGTAAGACGCTGTATCAGCACTTCTTTGCCGGATACACTGAAAAGCTGTGGGGCATAAATCCATCAGAGCTATCCGCTGACTGGGCAGCACAACGCATCAGCCTGCTGGACCTGAAAGACGTGGCTAAACGACTGTTACCCAGTCGTAGTGGCACACCCCGTACCTACGCCCGTAATTATCGATATCCCAAACTAGGCTTTGGCCGTATTTTCGAACGTCTGGCGGAATCTCTACAAGCCGAAGGCCTGGATCTGCTGCTGAATACTGCCGCCACAGGCGTTCGTCTGGAGCAAGGCAAGATAGTCGCCGTTAAGTGTAAATCTAAAGATGCAGCAGAAGCTGAACAAGAGATTCCGGTCGGCCATGTCATTTCTACTCTGCCTCTGCCAACCATGGCTACATTCCTGGGTGAACAGCATCAGCTGAAATTTCGCGCACTGCGCTTTTTTAATATGCCGATGGCGACAGAGAATATCTCAGACAATACCTGGCAGTACCTGTCTGATCCGGACATCATGGCGACCCGATTACAGGAGCCCCGCCGTCGTTCTCCCTTTATGTCCCCCCCGGGACAAAGCTCAGTCATGCTGGAAATTCCCTGTTTCAAAGGGGATCAGCGCTGGTCCATGCCCGATGAAGAGCTCTTCCCTCTGGTATGCAACGATCTAAAACGCTTAGGGGTTGATCCGGCACTGGCTACCGGTGAGTTCTTTAGCGTTCGTGCTGAACATGCCTATCCTTTGCTGCGGGTAGGCTATCAACAGGAGCGCCAGCGTTTAATTGAACGGTTAAACCGGGTGCCTAATCTAACCATGACCGGACGCCAGGGCACATTCAGATATATCTTCACCGATACCGCGATGGAGATGGGCCAGCTGGCTGCACGCAGCCTCATTGAAGGACAGGATCGCAGAGCTGAGATCTTTGATTTCAGAAACGAAGCCACCGTTATCGAAACCCAGAGCGTTGCCTAAGATTCTGAATTACATAGGCGTCACGAATTTGAAAAGGAGAGCCTAACAATGAAAAAAATATTAATACCCTTTCTCCTGTTACTTTGCTGGAGCATCCAGGCTCAGGCTTATTCTTACTCTGCGGCTGGAAAGGAGCCTGTATTGGAGGCTTGGGTCAAAATCAGTAAAGCCCTGTCTGAACAGCAGCCCTCCATCGCCAGTGACGCCTTAGGTGAATTGCGGGATGAACTGGTCGAACTCGAATCAGAAGAAGACCTGCCGCTGGTATGGCCGCTGCAAGCCGCACTAAACAATCGTAGCCTGAGCCAGGCTGGTGAAGTGTTTAATACGCTGTTTCTTATCCAGATTCGCTGGCGTTTAGGCTGGGCCCGAGAACAGCTGGATGATTATCAGGTAGCGAAGGTGCATGTTGCCAAAAGTAAACTCTACCTGGATATGCTTATGAATGATGCTGACTTGTCTGGCAGTAAATTCTCACCGGATAGAAGACAGAGCATAAACAGAGCCATGCAAGCCTGCTTTGAAGCACTGGGCAGCCCAGGATTGTTTGGCAGCGGTCAACAGCCTGCATCTTTACCGGCCTTTGATCAGGCAACAGATCTGCTTATCCAACAATTGACCCAGCCTTAAGAGAGCGCTCTTTGTTGAGCTGGAGGCTGAACCTGAAGTTTAAATTACATCTAAAGCAAGTCACCGGATTGTTGATGGCTCTGGCATCCATGGCAACAACTTACTGGCTATGGTCTCAACCTGCAGCGCTGGGATCTGATGATGCTTTTTACTTCAGCAATGGCATAGAGCATTTCAGCGTCCTTGAATTCTCACCTCATTTCCCGGGCTACCCTGCTTTTATTTCACTCGCCCGTCTGGCATCACTTTTTCTCGATGATGCAACACAGGCGCTGATATCCACAACCCGTTTAGCAGCACTGCTAATTCCCTGGCTAAGCTATGCACTGCTCAGAGCATCAGGCTGCCAACAATCCTATGCTGCGGTGGGTTTTCTACTCTGCGCTGGTCAGCCTCTGCTATTAGGGCTGGGTCTACAAGGATTATCCGACTCAGCTGGTCTGATCTGGTTATTAGCCCTGTTACTCACGTTGCAACGCAACCACCTCTATCTCGCAGGCCTCATGTTAGGCTTGCTACTAGCAACCCGCCCCTCCTATGCCCCGTTGATCGTCGCGCCTCTTTGCTGGATCCTCTACCTTGAACCACGTCGATTGCTACAACTGTTACCTGGGGGCCTAATCATCGGTTTACTAAGCCTGGGCTTTGTTTTGTATCATGATAGTAGTGCATATTTTTATGAAGGATGGCGTTTTATTCAGGGACACTTCCAGCTCTGGGGCAACAGTTCGCTAGGCACAGTTCAAAGTGGAAGCTGGAGCGAAAGCCTGACAGATTATTTCGGTTCTTGCTTAGCTCTTGTTGTTCTCGCCATACCGGTTCTGTGGCTCATATGGCGTCAACGAACGCCTGAAACCATACTTTTGCTAGTCACTTTTATATTCAGCCTGGTCTGGACATTAGGCGCACAAAACCCCCTGAATCTGCGCCACATGGCACCTAGCCTGATACTACTTATCTGCCTGCTCTGTATCGCTCTGTCGAGATTACACATTAGAAAGCTATCTATAATTCTCAGCATTTTCCTGTTCACCGGCGGTTTGATTCAAACCCTCTCGTTAATGGAATGGCAACCTAAACAGCCTCCACTCCAACAAGCCAGAATCTGGCTGGAACAACAATCAACAGGGCAACTGGCAACCAACTACGGTGTCGACCTGTTACGCCATCAGCTACCCACTTTTGCCGTAGCCGATACCTATTATCCGGGTGCCAGCAAGCGGGTTCTGCAAAGTGGCGGCTGGCGACTCTCTGCAACACAATTAAACGATGATAGTCTGGTTATGAAGCAACAGTTCAGCGCCCGCTTTCCCGGTGAGCAAAGCCTGTGGATTTATCAATATAAGATCGACATATATTGAGATCATTCAATGCTATATTTTGATGCTAATACCTTTCTTAAACCATTCAGCATCAGTTAGCTGAATGATCTGATACAGGCGCCTCCTCTATGAGCTCAAAAAGAAAGCAACAGATCTGCGAACTGCTGAAAGGGATTGAAACTGGAGATCCGGCTTCAGTTGAGGTCGTCAATGAAGCGAAATACATTCAACACAACCCGCATACTCAAGAAGGTAGTATCGGTTTGGCCGAGCTATTCCAACGACTATCCCTGAGTAACCCAAGGGTCAATATCGTACGGGTATTCGAAGACGGAGACTTTATTTTCGCTCACACAGAATATGATTTCAGCAGCTCAAAAATTGGTTTTGAAATATTTCGTTTTGAAAACGATCAGGCCGTTGAACATTGGGATAACATTCAGCCAAGACGAGGCCCAAACCCGTCTAAACACTCGATGGTTGACGGCGAAACCAAAGCAGTGGATCTGAATAAAACAGAACCTAATCGTTTAATCGTACACAGCTTTATTGATGAGGTTCTCATCAAAGGCCGGCTCAATACACTAGATCATTACATCGATGGATCAAACTATACCGAGCATAATCCCAGCATGAGTGATGATTTGTCAGCACTCAAAGCCTCCCTTTCGCAACCAGGGTCCAACGGGATTACATATAAAAAAAATCATCGCTTACTCGCCGAAGGCAGCTTTGTGCTATCGGTCAGTGAAGGTTATCTGAATGGCGTTCACTCGTCCTTCTATGACCTGTTCCGCGTTGTTGATGACATGATCGTAGAACACTGGGATACTACCGAAGCTGTTCCACCGCGCGCCGAGTGGAAAAATGACAATGGCAAATTCTGAGCTAACTAGAAATACGAAGGGAGTAATGGTGCCGGCACCAAGAGTCGAACTCGAGGCCTACTGATTACAAGTCAGTTGCTCTACCAACTGAGCTATACCGGCAATGTGGCCACCCCTTATACATACTCCGTATAACAAGCATTGTGCACCCTTATCTCAGATGGATGGGGTAACAACTTCCTTATGAAATCAGAGTCTGGCGCGCCCAGAAAGATATTAAAAGCATGGAGAAGAAACAATAAAGCCCCCCCGACCTAAAGCAAGACCCGGTTTAGTATTAACCAGGATTAGCCCATGGAAAATTAACGCTGCCGGTTACATCCCTTACCTCTCTATCAAAAGATATATGCCAACCTAATCGACGTTCCCTACGCCTTTAAGTTAGCTGCTGCCCTATACTATTTAACAGGCAATGTTTATCACCTCCGATGGAATACGATACCGATATAGTTTGTTATCCACAGAGGGATCAGCCAACTACAGCTATTCCGGGCTATGAATAATGTTATGAATGATGCACAGCATAAACTAAAGGCTTTGGACGCCAGTCATATACTCAATACAGCGTTAGATCTGGCGCAGGAACAGGATAACTGGTATGACCTCAGCCTTGTGGACTTGGCGGCTCGTTGCGGCACCTCGGTAAACGAGATTCACCGTCACTTTGCCGATACTAACGCAATAGCCGATGCCTGGTTTGCACAGGCACTCGAAGCCATGCTTACAGCGGGTGATGAAGCTGCTGATAACTTACCCGTAAAGACGCGTCTGGAACAGATAATCTGGCGTTGGTTTGAGGCCCTGTCACCCTACCATAGCGTGACCGCTCAGATGTTAAAATCAAAGCTACATCCGCCACATATCCACCATTGGGTGCCCATGATCTTTGATCTGTCACGTCTGGTCCAGCTATGGCGTGATATGGCTGGGCTACATATGGGCGGACGACGCAGACAGATTGAGGAGATCGTACTGACAGGCATTTTCCTGGTTACCTTAAGCGCTTGGTGCCGGGATAAAAGTTCGCAACAGGCTCAGTCCCATTCCCGGCTGTTGAGTCTCCTGGAAAAAGCGGAGCAGTCCGGTCAGTTCTGATTCGCTGAAATTCAGCTCGAAACAAATATTCAATGACACAAGCATCGCGGCTAGTTGATGTAGGGGGCCACCAGGGCGCCTATGTCGACTTGCGCACGCAAACGGGCACATAGCAGATAGGAGCCTCCAAATTTACGGTGCAGAAAGAGTATATCTGTAGGCGGCAGGTGCATGTAACGCTGATGCAGCCGCAAGGATATTGCCTGATCTGCGACCCGTTGCGACAAATCAGAACGGCCGAAATCGAATGGGCCCTGCTGTCGCATGGGCTCTGCAACGGTACGGATCATCTTACACAATCCCTGGCGGTATTGCTTCACCTCATCCGCTCGCAGATAGCCCAACTCTAATGCATGTGATTCGATAGCAGAAAGGTCATCCCTGCGTGCAGCCGCCATCAATCGACGTAGTGCTGTAATAAAGTCACCGGAATAATGCCGTGTTGCCCCGAAATCCAGGAGCCCAATGCGATCCTGATCCGGTTGGTAACGGTAGTTACCGAAATTAGCGTCGGTCTGCACTAGCCCCCATTCGAATACTTCCTTTAACACCAGGGCCACCAGCCGTGTGGCTATTTGATTACGAACCTGACTCGATGCACTAGCAAGGGATTCGATCGGGACACCCGGGACGAACGACATGGTGAGCACTTCAGCTGTGCTTCGTGAACTATCTACCGAGGGAAGCTCGAAGCCGGAATCATCTCCGATACAGCTTTGGTATTCTGTAATACTGTCGGCTTCAGCGTAATAATCTGCTTCCTGGTGCAGTTGCTGCTTAGCCTCATCCAGCAGTGGTGAGATATCATAGTCCTTTGGCACTAGCCTCAGAAGTTTGAGTAGCGTTGCAACGTTATTGACGTCGCTATCGATGCTATCGCGAATCCCGGGATACTGAATCTTTATCGCCAGATGCTGACCATCTTTGGTTCTGGCTTCGTGTACCTGACCGATAGATGCCGCTGCAAGTGGGGTAAAAGAGAATCGCTCGAAATCATCTTCCCAGCCCCTGCCCCAGGCATTTTTCAGTACCAATGCAACCTCTCCCTGCGGCATTGAATAAGCATTCTCACGTAGCCTGGCCAGAATATCTGTCAGCTCTGGAGGAAGATAATCACCGGCTTCCATCGACAGAAGCTGGCCAACCTTCATCACCGCACCGCGCATCTCTGATAGCCTTTCCGTCAGATGCCTGGCATTGGCTGGAGTCATAATCAGATCGAAGGCCCTGAGCGGTTTCCCCGCCACCAAATGACTCGCACCTTCATATAGCATCTCGCCGGCAATGCCTCCGGCAAGACGGCCAAGTTTGAGTAAACGGCTTGCCCGATCTGACGATAGCGATCTCTCTCTAGCCAAAACAAATCACCCTTCTAGCTGTTAGGGGATCCGTCTCCAGTAAGCCGGGCCACAATCTTTGATCATGGCGTATTTCAAGTAAATAGGTCCTGTGTTCAGTATAGGAAACTGAATCTAAACCATGCTGAACTCTTCTTTAAAAAGGATCACGAATATTCAGCGATCAGTCACCTATGCTGTGTTAAGAAACTACCACTTAGAAGAGGCTGAAAGATAATAGTGAACGACAAGCAAAGCCCCCTGAATAATCCCCTCCAGGCATAGAAGAATAATTTATCGTGGTAGAGAAAGGTCGTTTGGGTGAATTTTTAATAAAGTGGCGGAACGGCCTGCATAGCCGTGAACCGTTACCGATGAGAGATGACAGGCAGGTATTTTAATATTATCTCTTTTATAGTGGCGGAATGGACGGGACTCGAACCCGCGACCCCCTGCGTGACAGGCAGGTATTCTAACCAACTGAACTACCACTCCGCAGTGGTCGATTTCTATCTAGAAACCTATAAATGGTGCCGGCACCAAGAGTCGAACTCGGGACCTACTGATTACAAGTCAGTTGCTCTACCAACTGAGCTATACCGGCATAAACATAAGAAGTATTGCAACGGACGGTGTTAAACCGCGAACCGCTAACTTTGAAAGATGACAGGCAGCTATTCTAACCGTTCATCAAAATAGTAGTGGAACGACAGCACTAAACCGCGAACCGTTGACTATGTACGATGACAGGCAGGTATTCTAACCTTTTCTCCCAAAGAAGTGGCGGAATGGACGGGACTCGAACCCGCGACCCCCTGCGTGACAGGCAGGTATTCTAACCAACTGAACTACCACTCCGCAGTGGTTTGGTTCCTAAAGCTAAGCCCCAGAGAACCTGATAAAAATGGTGCCGCCACCAAGAGTCGAACTCGGGACCTACTGATTACAAGTCAGTTGCTCTACCAACTGAGCTATAGCGGCACTGTGACCATACTGTGACCAACCAGATATTCACACCTTGCGTTGGCTGCAATGTGCCCGTCGCTCGGACGGATCAGGGTAGTACATTCCGTATGGAATCAGTGCGTTAAATGCGGTTAATCAAGTGGCGCGCCCGGAGGGATTCGAACCCCCGACCAATAGGATCGGAACCTACTACTCTATCCAGCTGAGCTACGGGCGCATTGCATTTAACGCGGCGAGTATATTACCCATCTAACCTCAGACTGTCTATTGCTAAAGCCGTTTCCAACTGTTTTTTTGCTTTTGCTACAGACAAGCTGCGTCGCTAGTCGAAGACCGGCCAAGCCGGCCCTGAATTTATGACCACATCCTGAACCAGATGGCTACGGAACTCGGGGATCAGCTGCGTCATTTCTGCTGCAATAACCGGGCGGTAGAAAAAATACCCTTGATAGAGGTGACAGCCACATTGTTTCAGATAGTCCAGCTCTTCCTGCTGTTCAACGCCTTCAGCAACAACTTCAATATTGAGTGTATCCGCCATTGCGATGATAGTAGCTACAACCGCGGCATCACTGTCGTTACTTATACTATCCCGAACAAAAGACTGATCAATTTTTAACGCATTCAGGGGCAGTTGTTTAAGATATTGAAGGGATGAATAGCCTGTACCAAAATCATCCAGGGAAAAC
This sequence comes from Amphritea balenae, assembly GCF_003858655.1. Classification (GTDB taxonomy): domain Bacteria; phylum Pseudomonadota; class Gammaproteobacteria; order Pseudomonadales; family Balneatricaceae; genus Amphritea; species Amphritea balenae. The sequence goes on along the minus strand of NZ_RQXV01000006.1, from coordinate 271,552 downwards.
CGGATACCCAAACGTGACAAGCGCTGCATCTTTATAAGGACGGTATCAATATCGTTAAGCAGTACGCCCTCTGTTAGTTCAAATACCAGATACTCAGCACGGGCACCCGTGGTAAGAATTATCTCCTCCACCATTTCAACAAAGTCACTTTGCTGAAATTCCCGGGGACTGATATTGATAGAAACAATTAGCTTCTTGTCCTGCTGACGCCACTCAACCATCTGCTGGCATACATTAGACAGAACCCAACGGCCTAATAAACAGATCAGATCAGTCATCTCTGCAATAGGAATAAATGCCGCAGGATTTACAAGACCGTTCTCGCCATCTTGCCAGCGAACCAGTGCTTCAGCACCCACGATATCACCACTATTATCAATCTGAGGCTGATAACAGAGGTATAAGGCATCATTATCCAGCGCGATACGTAACCGTTCCTCAACCTGTTGTCGATGATCGGCATGCTCCTGCATATTCTCTAAATAAAACTGAACCCGATTGCGGCCTTCCTCTTTAGCCCGGTACATCGCCAGATCAGCCTGCATGATCAACTGTTCATAGTTACTGTTTTCACCATTAAACAGTGCGATGCCAATACTGGGCGTTACCTGAAGACTGCTACTTGGAACCAGCTGCGACTGTGAGATAGCAACACGTACTTTCTCAGCGACACTCAATGCATTATGACTCGCTCTGGAATCACTCTTGCCCAGCTCCGGTAGCAACACAACAAACTCATCTCCACCAAGCCGGGCTGGCGTATCGACTTCACGTACCGCGCCGGTTATACGCTCAGCCACCCCCATCAGTATCGAGTCACCCATCATATGCCCAAGAGAATCATTGATCGCTTTAAAGTGATCCAGGTCCATATACAGGAGCGCTCCGATCTGGCCCGTTCTGCGGGCACGAATAACTTCTCGCTCCATTCGCTGGATCAGGAGACGTCGATTAGCCAAACCGGTAAGAGGATCAAAAAACACATGCTGTTCAATCGCTTTCTGCTGCGCTTTAAGCTGAGCGGCATTAAGGCCGACCTGTTCCAGCATCTCATTGAAGCCGTTAACCAACACCCGTAATTCACCATTCTCATCGCTACTGGGAATACGGACATCGAAATGCTGTTGTGTTGTGACCTTATCCATCGCCCGAAGAATCTGATCGATCGGTTTAGAGATTCCCCTCTGTATACGTTTTGACAGAAAATAAACCGCGATTAACGAGAACAGGTATAGGACCAGGCCAAACACCATAAACATTATAAACTGCCGGACCACACCTTCGAGACTGTACTGCAGATAGATCTGACCAACTGCCTTATCTGAAAGCCAGATAGGCTGGCTGTATTGAAACAGATCCATACTAAACAGATGTGATGGTTTTATCTGGGACCGCAACACGACCGAAGGCTGTGGCAATCGAGCTTCATACCCGGGCCTGATTGTACTGACCAGCAAACTGCCATCGGTTTTATATACATAGATACCCACCAATCCAGCTTCGGATAAATAATTATCTAATAACAAGTTAGCCAGTTCCGCAGAATCAGTCGCCAGAACGTTAGCCAGATGAGGAGATGTCAGCCCGGAAAAGGATTCAGCCCGATTAATGATACTGTTACGTTGACTCGCAAAATCAAAACTCAGTACAACCAGCCCGGTCAACGCTAAGACTAAAGCAGTTGCCGTGACAAAAAGACGATGTAATTTACCGGTAAAAGACGCTTTAACGCTGCGACTCATGCAGGCGTACCTATATAAAAAGTACGATCTGATAACTTGCAAATATCAGAGTAGGTATAACCAGTTACCATAACTATTCCTTTTACGGTATTTGATCTACCTGCGACGTCTGGCTATATATTCTCAGCCCTGCAGAGTATTGATGTATAACTTGAATGTAGTACTACCGTCGTAAAGCAACAACAGGACTAATACCTAAAACTACCCAAAATGAGAGACCGTTAATGCCTTCTAAGCGGTTCTTTTTACCCTCTGTTACTAATTAATTAGTCCGGATCGGCCTTACCCCCATTTTCGTTATGACCATTTACCGCTATAATCCCGGCCGACAAGATTATATAAAGGCTATAACTGCCCCGAAAAACAGGTAACTACCTGCTTAATGAGGGCGACAAAATATAGCTGCCTGTTTTTAAAATTAGCGATGATGAGGTCGTGACTGTGAGTAATATTGCTGCCAAAGCTATTTCTGCCCTGTTTGCTATCACACTGGGTTTCCTGGCCACCTCCACAATGGCCAACACCGATAACGATGCAATTGCAGAGCGTATTAAGCCAGTTGGCTCTGTATGTGTTGAAGGTGAAGATTGTGGTGGCCCTGCCACTGCCGCAGCGGGTGGAGCTTTCTCTGCTGCTGATACTTATACTGCCAGCTGTGCGGCATGTCACGCGAGTGGCATTCTGGACGCACCTAAGTTTGGCTCCAGTGACTGGTCTGATCGCGCTACGGCGAAAGGCATGGACACACTGGTAACAAACGCAATCAACGGTATCAATGCAATGCCACCACGTGGTACTTGTGCAAGCTGTTCTGATGACGATATCAAAGCACTGGTTGAATACATGGTAGACAGCGCTAAATAAGCGTTTTATGGTATCGCCGTTCCTGCACATCCATGTGCCCACGGCATACAATACATCCTGTACTTAAAAAGGCCGCTATTGCGGCCTTTTTTATTAGCTGGTTAACGCTTAAAGGTCATCCAGCAAGCCACGTAGCCCATTCAAGGTTGCATTGCCCCGCGCTCTGTTAGTGGTTTCGCAAACCTCGCCACGCCCTTCAAAGACCAGATCCTCCTCCGGCAATTCATCCAAAAAGCGACTCGGCTGACAATCGTTTAATTCACCAAACTGTCTCCGCTGTCTTGCCAGGGTTAAGGTCAGGGTCTCTTTAGCCCGGGTAATACCTACATAGGCCAGACGGCGTTCCTCTTCAATATCACCACTTTCGATGCTATTGCGATGCGGCAGAATCTCCTCCTCCAGCCCCATCAGGTAAACATGGGGGAACTCCAGTCCTTTAGAAGCATGCAAGGTCATTAACTGCACCCGGTCAGAATCATCTTCCTCCTCCTGACGTTCCATAATATCCATCAGGACCAGCCGGGCAATCGCCTCTCGAATACCCGCATCCGGGTCATCTTCCTGTAACCGTTCCAGTGTATTACTCAGAGACTCAATCAGGATCCAGACATTTTGCATACGCCGGTCAGCGACAACTTCCCCTGAGCTGTTCTGCGCTATCCAGCCTGCAAAGTCGATATCATCGACCATCTTACGCATCGCCTCAATCGGATCGCCTCTTTCACACTGCTGATAGATCTCCTGAAGCCAGTTATTAAAACGCCTCAAACGCTCAACCTGCGCAGGCTTAAGCACTTGTTCCAGTCCCAGTTCGTTACAGGCATTAAACAGGCTGATATGCCTTTCAGAGGCGTACTCCCCCAGCTTTATCAGCGTTGTAGGACCAATCTCCCGACGGGGCAGATTAATGATCCGTAGAAAGGCATTATCGTCATCCGGATTCACCAGCACTTTCATATAGGACATGATGTCCTTAATTTCAGCCCGACTAAAAAAAGAGGTGCCGCCACTGAGTTTATAAGGCACCTGATAGCTTTGTAATTTCAATTCCAGCAAACGCGCCTGATGGTTGCCCCGATACAGAATTGCATAGTCTTTAAACTGGCGTCGCAAACGCAGATGCTGATCCAGAATTTCAGTTGCGATACGTTCACACTCGGCATCCTCATTACGGGTATAAACCACCCGAATCGGTTCGCCAAAGCCCATCTCACTCCAGAGGGTCTTATCAAACATATGCGGATTATTAGAGATAACCGTATTAGCCGCCTTCAAAATCCGACTAGTTGAACGGTAGTTCTGTTCCAGCTTAACAACACGAAGGGATGGAAAGTCTTCCTGCAGCTGGTTCAGGTTTTCTGGCCGGGCTCCCCGCCAGGAGTAGATCGACTGATCGTCATCGCCAACAACAGTTAACATGCCCCGGCTACCAACTAACATCTTTACCAACAGATACTGGGTTACGTTGGTATCCTGATACTCATCCACCAGCAGGTAGCGAATTTTATTCTGCCAGCGTTGCAGGATATCCGGATTTTTACTGAGCAACAGTACCGGCAGCAGAATCAGATCATCAAAATCAACCGCATTATAAGCTTTCAGGCTTTGCTCATATGACTCATAAGCCCGGGCGGCAAGAATATCTGCCGGGCCCTGCGCCTGCGCAAGTGCCTGCTGAGGATCCAGCATATCGTTCTTCCAGTTCGAAATCGTACTTTGAACAAAATCCAGTTGATCCGTATCTTCTTCATTATGCAGCAGCAGGCTTTTTAACAACGCCTTACTATCCTGATCGTCAAACAACGAAAAGCCCGCTTTAAAGCCCAGGGTTTTGTGCTCTTTTCGAATAATCGTTAAACCCAGGTTGTGAAAAGTCGATACCGTCAAACCCCGGGTCGCTTTACCTTCAACTAATGAGGTTACCCGCTCTTTCATCTCCCGGGCCGCCTTATTGGTAAAAGTAACTGCAGCAATATTGTGGGCTTTAATACCGCAACCTTCGATCAGATACGCTATTTTACGGGTAATTACGCTGGTTTTCCCCGAGCCTGCACCCGCCAGAACCAATAAAGGCCCACTAATATAGTCGACGGCTTCGCGCTGCTTCGGGTTAAGTCTTGCCATTAAAAAAGATCTCTTACTGCTAAAGTTTAGAACACCTACTGCCGATACAGTAGTGTTAAGCCGACAAAAACGCTCCTAAAAACAACCTAATTCATTGTTTTTTAAGCAAAAATACATCAAACACTTGTTTGATATTATTGGCAGCCATGTTAGTCTAATGATTGAACAAGGTGGGCAATTATCGCATGGAATGAATTGTCTTATCAGTTTTTAATCATCAGGATAAACAAGGTGGTTTAATCCTGCAGTATATTCAATATGTTATCTGCAGTTACCCGTCATTCAGAAAATGAATGTCTTATAATCGACAGTTGCGGTTTCTCACTTCAGGACCTGAACGAGCTCCTTGCGTCAGTTGACTGTGCGGCACAGCATTGTAGTTTCGATCAGGTCACTCACCTGATGGAGCAGCATGATTTCAAGCTGATATTCCTGCACACCTGTGTCACTGATACCAATGCTTTATCTGAACTTCACTTTCTACGTCAACAATACCCAACGACTCCGGTTATCGTATTTGATCAGCAACTCAGTCAGAGTCGAATAGATGAGTTTTTGTTATGGCGCGCTAGTGACTATGTTTCAATCACGCAGCTGGACACTAAGACAATACAGCGGGTTATCCGATACAACCTGTCAATTAAACAACACCTGACGGATATAGTAAGGCTGAATAAGGTAGATCCCTTAACCGGTATGACAAACCGGCAGCAGTTTTATAAAGAACTGAGCCGCCAGCTAAAACCTTTCCAACAGTCCAAACAACATAATAGTCTGGCTCTGTTTATCATCGACCTTGATGGCTTCCGACGCTTTAATAACATTAATGGTCACGCCGCCGGCGATAAGATTGTTAAAAAGCTGGGAGACAGGCTCACCAAATTAGCCCCTGCGCTGATAACCAGACTGGGTAATGATGAATTCGCCCTGACCTTAACTGCCGACCCGGATGATGATCTGGTTCAAAGAGCGACACTGCTCTGTTATCAGATCTTGCATGCTCTGACTAAACCCTACCAGTATCATGAACTTGAGATTATCCTGCCCTGCAGTATCGGTATCGCCCTGGCACCCCAACATAGCTGCGAACCCGATAGCCTCATTCATCAGGCAACTCAGGCACGCCTGAAAGCTAAAGAACAAAGTAGCTGCAGCTACTTCATTTTTGATCAACAGCATTCTCATTTGAATGAGAAACAGGTCGTGATTGAGCCTGAGCTTATCAGCGCCGTCAGACGACGTGAGTTTGAACTCTATTACCAGCCCCGGGTTGATATTTCTAACGGTAACATTATCGGAGCCGAAGGCCTGATCCGCTGGAACCATCCGGAGAAAGGACTGATATTCCCCGATGAATTTATTCCTACGGCAGAGCGTACCGGCCTGATTGTCCCAATGGGCTACTGGGTACTGCAACAAGCGGGGGAAGATATCCACCGCCTTAGAGAAGCCGGACTGGATATTAAGCACCTGAGTATCAACCTTTCGTTCCGACAGTTTCAAGACGGCTATCTATGTCGAACTATTCAGAGAATTATTGAGAAGTACGATATCGACACCTCAATATTAGAATTTGAACTGACTGAATCAGCACTGTTTAACAATGAGCTACATGTCAGGGAGGGGATTGAAGAGCTACATAAGCTGGGTATTAATTTTTCTCTGGATGATTTTGGCACCGGCTATTCATCTTTTTCGCTGCTACAAAAACTACCTATCAGCAGCCTGAAAATCGATCGCTCTTTTGTTGCCGGGGTGGCAGACAATCAAGATGACCGGGAAATAGTCAAAGCCCTGATACGCCTGGCCCACAGCCTTAATAAAGAGGTCATAGCGGAAGGACTGGAAACCCGACAGCAACTTAATTTCCTGGCCAGTTATGGCTGTACACAGGCGCAAGGGTATCTGTACAGCAAACCCGTGCCTTTTGCAGAGTTCCAACAGCAACTGGCTGAAGGCATTCAGACTAAAGAGCCGATCGCCGCAAGCCTATAGCTTCTAACAAGGCCGGTGAACTGATCTGCGGCTCACCGTTCAGGTCTGCAATAGTTCTGGCAACTTTTAAGACCCGATGCGCCGCCCGGGCAGACAACCCCATCTGATCAATACTCTGACCAAACAGTGCCGTTTGCTCAGTTCCCAGTATGCAATGCTCTTCCAAGCCCTGAACCCTGAGTTCATCGTTACAACAACCCTGACGTTGCTGTTGTATATGTCTGGCACCTATGACCCGCTGTTGAACGACAGAACTTGTTTCACAAGGCTCTGATTTGCCGATCAACTGCTCGGCAGTCAACGCGGGAACCCAACTTTGTAGATCAATACGATCCAGCAAAGGGCCTGATAACCGGGCCTGGTAGCGATGAACCTGATCAGGAGTGCAGTGACATTCTCCCCGGGGATCTCCCCGATAGCCACAAGGACAAGGGTTCATCGCCGCAATCAGCTGAAATCGGGCGGGAAAACTGGTCTGTAATGCTGCCCTTGAAATATGAATAACCCCTGATTCTAATGGCTCACGCATCACTTCCAGCACCTGGCGGCTGTATTCTGGCAACTCATCAAGGAACAGAACCCCCTGATGAGCCAGTGATATTTCTCCCGGTCTGGGCTGGCTTCCACCGCCAACCAGCGCAACTGCCGATGCGGTATGATGGGGACTTCGAAACGGACGCCTGCCCGATAACAAATCACCCGGCGGTACTCCCGCCACCGAATAAATCGCGGCAATATCCAGTAACTGATCCTGCTCCAGAGGAGGCAGGATACCCGGCAACCGACTCGCCAGCATACTCTTGCCACTGCCCGGCGGCCCACTCAGCAGGAGGTTATGTCCACCAGCCGCGGCAATTTCTAATGCCCGCTTAGCCTGAAACTGGCCCCGTACCTCGGCAAGATCTGGAAAAATCGTTACCGGCTCTGGTTTTTCAAGGTTAATCAGGGGCTCCTGCTGGCTAGCGCCGGCCAGAATATTACAGACTTCAAGTAATGAACTTGCAGCCCTTAACGGGAGCCCTTCGACTAATCCTGCTTCCCGGGTGTTGGCAGGCGCCAACCAAAGCTCACGCCCCGCACTCCGACATGCCCGTGCGACAGGCAGGATTCCCCTAACCGGTCGTAACTCACCCGATAGCGCCAGCTCAGCGATATATTCGAAGTTATCTGAAGCGTTGTTAGGAAGCTGGCCACTGGCCTGTAGAATACCGATGGCGATAGCCAGATCATATCGACCGCCTTCTTTGGGCAGATCTGCCGGGGCAAGGTTGACGGTAATTCTACTGGCAGGAAAGTCGAAACCACTATTCAAGAGTGAACTGCGTACCCGTTCCCGGCTCTCTTTAACAGCCGTCTCAGGCAGCCCAACTATCGCAAAGCAGGGTAAGCCTCCGGAAAGATGAACCTCAACCGCCACTTCCGGTGACTCTATCCCGAGCTGGGCCCGGGTCGTTACGATAGCTAGTGCCATAAAATCCGTCCCTGGATTCGTTATAAGAGCTAAGAAACCTGTGCTGAAAAGAGGCGTAAGGGGCTTATTCGTACCTACCTTAGTTCTCCAGATCAAGCCGTTCGATCATCTGATCCGACGTCAAAAAATGTCCAACATACTTACCACTCATTCTAAAACAGCCCTGCTGGGTCAAACGCGCCATCTGGCCCGTGGTTCTGACTCCTTCAGCCATCACCTCAATATCCAGTCCCCAGGCCTGTTGAATAACGGTTTCAACTTTTACAACCGCTGCATCATCGTTCATCTGATCTTCAACCAGTTCAGCATTTAGCAGCAGCATATCCGGCACCAATGCCAGTTTATCTACCTTCAGCGACTGTCCTTCGGTATCCAGCAACAGTCTGATTCCCTGCGCTTTCAGCTGTTCAGCATCTTCAGTGAACAAGCGTAACTGGGATTCACTGATAATCACCGTTAAACGTTGCGGCGGTATCTCGGCCCGCACCAACATCCTCACCAGATCGCTGATCAGTGTCGAAGTAATTAACTCTTCATCCTCTAACCTTAAACAGAGACTCTCAAAGCCTTCAAAGCTATCCCAAACCCTGAGGAAAGGTTCTATCTTAGCTAAAATCTGCTGATGAAATTCCTGCATCAAACCGTATCTGGCCAGTTGCGGAATAAACTGTTCACCGGCAAGCAAGCCTTGCTCCGGGTAGTTTATGCCCGGAGTGAGCTCTGCCGCCATCAGCTTATGACCCTGCATTGAATACACCGGATTAAAGTGTAGCTGCACCCAGCCTTCAATAAGCGCCTGTTCTAGCTCAGGGCGGCTTAAAATAGATCCTGCACCTAAGCGGGTTTCATACAGCTTAATACCCTCACCTGAAGCCGATTTAAGCGCCACCCGGGCTCTATCGAGCAATAACTCTCCCGTTAAACCCACTTTATCCGCGATGGCACCAGCCAGTTCATAACTTAAATCTGAAGCGTCACTGGACTTGACCAGTTCATCAAGCACCGTTTCAACTCTGCTGGCTAACTGTTCAAGCAACTGCTCGTCAGGGCAATTATCAATCACCAGCGCAAAACATTCCTGATAATCAAACGCCAGCAGGTCCTGCTCTCTGATCATACTGCCCAACTGAACGGCCAGCAGCGCTAACAGCTCCGCTTTAGTGTCAGGATTGTATTGCGGTCGTATCAATAAAACCGCACAACTCCGACCGGAGAGTTCATCTCTGAGCAAGCGCAAATCCAGGTCATCGACCAGCATCTGCTCATCGGGCAAGCCGGTTTTTTCATCGTGACTATTATGACTAAACCGGTTCTGATCAGAGTAGCAGCTACTGATATCAGAAAACTGCGCGACAAAACCGGTCACCTCGTTGTTTTCATCCCGGTTAGCCGTCAGGCTATACCAGGCAGGATAATTGTGGCCATCCTTATGTCGGTTCCACAACACGCCTTCCCAATATCCCCGATTCATCAGTTGATGCCAGAGATGATCAAACAGTTCGATGGATATCTCTCTGTTAGTCACTATGCCCGGCCCCTGACCTACGACATCCTTAAAGCTGTAGCCGGTCACTTCAGAAAAGCTCAGATTAACCTGGCTTATGCGATTTTCACTATCCAGCAGCATCACCGCCTGAGGGGTGTAATCAAATAAACCAGCCACCGGCTGCTGCACCATTTGACGCGCCGACAGTTGCTGATTTCTATACGCATTAACAATGAAAATGTTAGCGTCGGGGTTCCAGCAGATATCCAACTGTAACCACAAAGAGGTGGTTTCCGTGAAAGGTTGCCAGCGTATCGATGCAGAACCTTTCGTTCTGGCCAGCATCAATGCATGCTGCAGTTCAAACAACGGCTCATCGGTATGAACGGTCGTCAGGGAGACGTTATTAATCTTACTCTGCCAACCCAACAGACTCAGATATTCAGCGGTCGCATACTGATAGGTAAGATCAGGGTTGATACAGGCAAGCATCGGTTGAGTCAAAATATCACCCCTCGGGTTGATAGGCAGTCTGCATTATTGCTCAGCTTTATTTTGCTTCTGCTCTAATTCGGTCAGTTGCTGCTGCAACGCTTCCAGTTTAGTACGGGTTCGTGCCAGAACGGCACTTTGAGCATCAAATTCATCACGGGTAACCAACTCCATACGTGAAAAGGCGCCCTGCAGTATCGCTTTAATCTGTTGTTCCAGCTCGGTATCAGAGCAGCTATTGGTCGCGCTGTTGATCAGCTGCCCTATCTGCTCACTGATACCTTCAAGTAGTTTCTGACTAATCATGGCTCATTCATCCAGCTTATTTAATAAGACTATAACAATAAGCCGGACAGCTTTTTAGCCCGCACCGAAAAACAGCACCCTCTCTGCCGCACCAAAACAGTGCCCGCACAAAAAATGTGCACCATCCGCATTAGAGAAAATCACATATTTCTATCATCACAACAACCTAGCAAACAGCAAAACAAACTCCATCCCTTTGTTTAATAAGAAAATAAACAACCATGGCACAGCGCATGCAAACATCCAGGTAACCGTTTATAACTGCTCCACTCTTGGCGTAGTCATTCAAAACAGTTTTATTTAGGTGGAGATCAGATCCCATGAAACTTATCTCAGCAATTATTAAACCGTTCAAACTGGACGATGTGCGTGAGTCACTTTCAGAAATCGGTGTGCAGGGTATCACTGTTACTGAAGTGAAAGGTTTTGGCCGTCAGAAAGGCCATACCGAATTATACCGGGGAGCAGAGTACGTCGTTGACTTCTTACCCAAGGTAAAAGTTGATGCCGCAGTTGAAGACAGTGTCGTTGATCAGGTAGTCGAGGCAATCAGTAAGACAGCACAAACCGGAAAAATAGGCGACGGTAAGATTTTTGTTCAGTCGGTAGAAGAAGTGGTCCGTATCCGGACCGGCGAAACCGGCGACAGCGCTCTTTAATTCCTTTCACGGCTTTAACTATTACAAACTTAAGACAACTCTAAGCACCTGCTTCAGGGGGACATGATGGAAAACCAAATTTTTGAATTACAGTATGCGATGGACACCTTTTATTTTCTGGTGTGCGGCGCATTAGTTATGTGGATGGCGGCGGGTTTCGCTATGCTCGAAGCCGGTCTGGTTCGCTCTAAGAACACCACCGAAATCCTGACCAAGAACGTGGCATTGTTTGCTATCTCCTGCATCATGTATCTGATCTGCGGATATCAGTTGATGTACGGCGGTGGTTTGTTCCTGTCCGGTATCGAAGAGGTTGATGTGGCACAGGTACTGGCCGACTCAGCTGAAGAAGGCTTTGATGGTGGATCAGTTTATTCTGGCGCTTCAGATTTCTTCTTTCAGGTGGTCTTCGTTGCAACCGCTATGTCTATCGTATCCGGTGCTGTTGCCGAACGAATGAAGCTGTGGGCTTTTCTGGCATTCGCCGTTGTTATGACCGGTGTTATCTATCCGATGGAAGGCGCCTGGACCTGGAACGGTGAGGACGTGTTCGGTATGTATAACCTGGGAGACCTTGGTTTCTCTGACTTTGCCGGCTCAGGTATCGTACATATGGCCGGTGCATCTGCCGCTCTGGCGGGTGTCTTGCTACTGGGTGCCCGTAAAGGCAAATATACCAAGAACGGTATCAACGCTATTCCGGGTGCAAACCTGCCGATGGCAACACTGGGTACCTTTATCCTGTGGATGGGTTGGTTCGGTTTCAACGGTGGTTCGGTTCTGAAGCTAGGCGATATTTCCAGCGCTCACTCCGTGGCTATGGTATTCCTGAATACTAACGCTGCGGCGGCTGGCGGCGCTATTGCTGCACTGATCACTGCCCGTTTACTGTTCGGTAAAGCCGATCTGACTATGCTGCTTAACGGCGCACTGGCCGGCCTGGTTGCGATTACCGCTGAACCTTCTACCCCAACGGCTCTGCAAGCTACCTTGTTCGGTGCTGTAGGCGGTGTGTTGGTAGTCTTCTCAATTATCACGCTGGATAAACTGCGTATCGATGATCCGGTTGGTGCTATCTCAGTACACGGTACTTGTGGTCTGCTGGGTCTGCTACTGGTACCACTGACCAATAGTGATGTTAGCTTCAGCGGTCAGCTGATCGGCGCCCTGACTATCTTTGGCTGGGTCTTCGTTGCCAGCCTGGTCATTTGGTCAATACTGAAAGCAGTTATCGGTATTCGGGTAAGCGAAGAGGAAGAATACGAAGGCGTCGATATCGCTGAATGTGGAATGGAAGCCTACCCTGAATTCACCACCGGCAAGTAATCTTAACCGGGGCGAAATCTAAAGTATCAAACCCAGGGGGAGCTTCGGCTCCCTTTCTGGCGTTTTATTAAGCAGTTTAAACTGGGTATACTAGATCCAGTTTTTTTAAATGATCTCCACTGTCTGCCGCCCCCCGGGCATATCAGACCCAAGCGAGGATAATAATTATGAAACTGGTAAGCGCGGTAATTAAGCCGTTCAAACTGGACGATGTGCGTGAAGCACTCTCTGAAATTGGTATTCAGGGTGTAACCGTCACCGAAGTAAAAGGCTTCGGACGTCAAAAAGGTCACACCGAGTTATACCGTGGTGCTGAATATGTCGTCGACTTTCTGCCTAAAGTAAAAATTGAAGCGGCCATCGCTGATGACCTGGTCGATCAGGTTATCGAAGCGATCAGCTCTACCGCCAACACCGGTAAGATTGGCGACGGTAAGATCTTCGTGACTGCGCTTGAACAGGCGATTCGTATCCGTACCGGCGAAACCGGTAACGACGCGCTATAAAAGATTGTTCTATCAGTTAAAAAGCACCTCTGAGGTGCTTTTTTTATGCCTGTAATAAAGCCACAGAACAGCTCTGCATTCACAGTTTTTTCGGTCGACCTGAATACAACGTCTAAACTTAAGTGAAAGTTTACTCGTGGAGGCGCTGGAATATGGATGCAACAATAACCCGGCACGGCTTTGATGAAGTAATGGTGCCAAACTACGCTCCCAGCCAGATAATTCCGGTTCGGGGTTCAGGGTCCAGGGTATGGGATCAGAGTGGTAAAGAGTATATCGACTTTGCCGGAGGTATCGCAGTTAATGCGCTGGGGCATTGCCACACAGAACTGGTGAACGCATTAAAGGCCCAGGGAGAACAGCTATGGCATCTGAGTAATGTCTGGACCAACGAGCCCGCTATCCGCCTTGCCCGGCAGCTGTGCGCTGCTACTTTTGCCGAGCAGGTCTACTTTGCTAATTCTGGTGCAGAAGCCAACGAAGCCGCTTTCAAGCTTGCCCGAAAATATGCAAAAGATCATTACAGCGCTGAAAAAACTGAGATTATTGCATTTAACAACGCCTTCCACGGCCGTACACTTTTCACCGTATCAGTAGGCGGTCAGGAAAAATACTGTCGGGGTTTTGAGCCCCTGCCAGGCGACATTACCCATTTGCCGTTCAATGATCTGGCTAGCATCGAGTACCAGATTTCTGATAGAACCTGCGCCGTGGTGGTTGAACCTATTCAGGGCGAGGCAGGTATTCTGCCAGCTGAACCGATATTTCTCGAAGGTCTTCGAGCCTTGTGTGATAAACATAATGCGCTGTTAATTTTCGATGAAATACAAACCGGTATGGGTCGTACTGGTGACCTGTTTGCTTATCAGGGTACTAAGGTGACGCCTGATATTCTAACCAGTGCTAAAGCGCTGGGCTGTGGCGTCCCTATCGGCGCGATGTTAACCACCAAAATAATTGCAGAGAGCTTTTCAGTAGCCACCCATGGCAGCACCTATGGGGGCAATCCTTTAGCCTGCGCTGTCGCTTCAAGAGCACTGGAGCTTATCAATGATCCAACCCTGTTAGCCGGTGTAAAACAACGTCATCAAACCTTTATGTCCGGGCTACAGCAGCTAAACAGTAAGATTGGTTTGTTCAGTGACATTCGCGGACAAGGGCTACTCATTGGTTGTGAGTTGAAACCTGCCTGGCAGGGTAAAGCCCGTGAACTGCTCACATTTGCACAGGAGCAGGGCTTGATGATACTGATAGCCGGACCCGATGTGATACGTCTCGCGCCTTCGCTGATTATTCCCTACCCGGATATTAACAAAGGCTTACAACAATTAGCTCAGGCTATGCTGGCACTAAAAATGGGTTACTGAGGCAGTGCGATATGACCGGCTCAGAGCAGGCACTACTTAATAGAATCTCACCCCCGTCAGTCCACCCTGACGGTTCTTTATTTCAAGATTTTGTAACAGGCTACGCAGACAAAATATTCCAAAGCACTAATCGGCAACAGCACCATTCTTCGAAGGAGTTGAACGATGGATAATATTAATATCATTCGCCCGATTGCGATGAAAGATCTTGACCGCCTCTGCCAGATTGCAGTCGATAGCGGGCCCGGTTTCACCTCGCTGCCGAGTAACCGAGAGTTGCTAGAGCAACGCATCAGTGCTTCTGAGCAGGCCTTTAGCAACGCTCAGCCTGATCCTAGTGGTGCCAGCTATCTGTTTGCATTAGAACAGGTCAGTTCCGGACAGGTCATCGGCGTTTGCGGTATTGAAGCGGCGGTAGGCCTAAGGGAACCTTTCTACCATTACCGGCTGGGCACCGTGGTCCATGCATCAAGAGAGCTAGGGGTTCACAACAGTTTCCAGACGCTCTACCTCTGCAATGATTACACCGGCTGCTCTGAAGTCTGTTCACTCTATCTCGCACCTGATTTTCGCCATAGTAGCAACGGCGCTTTGCTGTCCCGTTGCAGATTTCTGTTTATGGCTCAGTTTGCCAACCGTTTTCCGGGAAAAATCATTGCTGAAATGCGTGGCGTCAGTGATGCTAGCGGGCGCTCCCCTTTTTGGGATGGTTTAGGCCAACACTTCTTTTCGATGGAGTTTTCAGAAGCAGATTATCTGACAGGTATGGGGAATAAAGTCTTCATTGCTGAGTTAATGCCAAAACATTCAATTTATCTTCATTTGCTGCCAGACAGCGCTAGGGACGTCATCGCCCAGGTGCATCAGAATACGATTCCAGCACGAAAGATGTTGGAGAATGAAGGTTTTCGTTTCGAAAAATATATCGACATTTTTGATGGCGGGCCAACCCTGGCCTGTGAACTTGAAGATATAAGAGCGGTTCGTCAAAGCCGCTTTGTCAAAGTACATATAGGCCCCGCACAGGCCCATAGCATCCCTTACCTGATCAGTAATACTGAGCTGGAAAACTTTCGCTGTACGCTTGTAAACATTGGCCCGTCAGAAGGCCAGATTACACTGCCGGCGGATCTGGCTCATCAACTGCAGGTAAGCCAGGGTGATGAAGTAAGGGTCGTTGAATTAAAAGGTTGAATTAAAAGCCCGGGCAAAAAGGCCTGGCCAGCAACTAAGTATAACGCTGAACAATATAAGAGGAGCTACACCATGAATTCAGTCGCATCACTGTTCATAGACGGTAGCTGGATACAAGGCTCAGGTCAGCCATTCGCCTCCGTTAACCCCGCTTCAGACGAACGTATATGGCAGGGCTATGCCGCATCAGACCAACAGGTAGATCAGGCAGTAAACGCCGCTCGTAGCGCTGCCGAACGCTGGAGCCAGATGGCCGTGGAACAGCGACAAGGCTATATCAAACGATTTACTGGTCTGATATCTGAATATAGTGAATTACTGGCAGACACTATCGGTCAGGAAACCGGCAAGCCATTATGGGAAAGTCGTACAGAGGTCAGCGCTATGCTGGCCAAGACCGACATTTCGATCAAGGCTCAGCAGGAACGTAGCGGCAATAGCATACAACACAGCTCTAACGGTGATCTGGTGTTAAGGCATAAACCTCATGGCGTCGTTGCCATTTTCGGCCCTTACAACTTTCCAGCCCATCTTCCTAATGGCCATATTATTCCCGCGCTGCTGGCTGGTAATACCATAGTATTCAAACCAAGCGAACTCACTCCCCGTTGCGGTGAGCTGTTGCTTCACCTGTGGCAAAAAGCTGAACTGCCAGACGGCGTTCTTAATCTGGTTCAGGGTGCTGCTGACACGGGCAAAGCGCTGGCGTCACATGTTGATATTGATGGTTTATTCTTTACCGGTAGCGCCAGTACCGGTCAGTTACTACATCAGCAATTCGGTGGCCATCCGGAGAAAATACTGGCGCTGGAAATGGGGGGAAATAACCCTCTGATCATTACTCCGCTACAAAACCTGCGCGCAGCGCTGCACGATACCATCATGTCCGCTTTTCTGAGCGCCGGTCAACGCTGTACCTGCGCCCGTCGTCTACTAATCCCCGATAATCACTGGGGTGATGATTTTATTGATCAGCTGGTTCAGGCAACAGCCAAGATACGCACAGGCTTTTATAACGCTGAACCTCAACCTTTTATGGGCGCGTTGATCAATCAAAGCGCCGCGCAGAGCATTCTGTCGGCACAACAAGAATTACAGGACGCTGGCGCCAGCATATTACTCGAATCAACCGTTCAACATAACACCAGCACTCTGTTAAGCCCGTCAATAGTCGATATTTCAGCCCTGTCCGATGCAGCAGACACTGAATATTTTGGCCCTCTGCTTCAGGTCATTCGATATCGTCATTTCGATACCGCCATCAGCATTGCAAATAATACCCAATACGGACTTTCTGCCGGGCTGTTCAGTGACAGCCCTGAGCAATATGAGCAATTTCAGCGCCAGATTAGAGCCGGTATCATCAACTGGAACCGACCACTTACCGGTGCCAGTAGCGGCTTACCTTTTGGTGGTTGTGGCATCAGCGGTAATCATCGTCCGTCCGCTTATTATGCCACCGACTATTGTGCTTACCCTGTCGCATCAATGGAAAGCCGACAGCCAATAATGCCAACCCAACTCAGCCCGGGTCTGGAGCTTTAATTTATACCGGACTCTGTGCAGAAGCTGCATTCTGAGGTAAAGCCTATGCGTTATCAGGAAGCTAATTTTGACGGTCTGATCGGACCCAGCCATAACTTTGCCGGACTATCACCCGGCAACCTGGCCTCGAACCAGCATAAAGGTGAAATCGCTTACCCTAAGCAAGCAGCCCTGCAGGGACTGGAAAAAATGTGGATGCTACAGCAACTGGGGATTCCTCAGGGAGTATTACCCCCCCTGTGCAGGCCAGATCTGGACTGTTTACGTAAACTGGGGTTTAGTGGCGATAACAACCGTGTTATTTCTCATGCGGGTAAACAAGCCCCTCACCTTCTGGCTGCCTGCTATTCTGCAGCAGCCATGTGGACTGCAAATTCCGCTACGGTGACTTGCAGTAAGGACAGCCCGGACGGCCGGGTTAATTTTACACCAGCAAACCTGCTAACCGCTTTTCACCGTTCGCTAGAAACATCAGCGACAGCAACCCATCTGCAACGCATATTTAGTGACCCCTCATATTTTCATCATCACCCGGCTCTGCCTGCGCAATCAGACTTTGCCGATGAAGGTGCGGCCAATCACACCCGGTTATCTGAATCCTTTGATAAACCCGGTATCAATTTGCTGGTCTATGGCCGCAGCGCAGATAATATCCAGCCGCTGGTGTTTCCCGCCCGACAAACCCGCGCCGCCTGCGAAGCAATAGTAAGGCAACACGGCCTTGCAGAAGCAAACACTCTACTGGCGCAACAAAACCCTGAAGTGATCGATCAGGGAGTCTTTCACCATGATGTTATAGGTGTTGGCCAACAAAACTTCCTGATGCTGCATCAACGAGCGCTATTAGATCAAAAATTACTGATCAGTAAATTAAAGCGTAAATGGCAGGCGCTCTACCCGAAACAACAAAAAAACCTGGTCGTTACTGAATTCAGCGATTCGCTAATCAATGTTCAGGAAGCGGTCGACAGCTATCTGTTTAACAGCCAGCTTCTGACGCTGCCCGATAGCTCTATGCTATTGCTAGCGCCTAGCCGCTGTGCTGAATCCAGTGCTGCGCAAACGGCAATAGACTGGTTGTTAGCAGAAAAAAATCCTGTTTCACAAGTCGCTTATGCTGAACTGACACAAAGTATGAATAATGGTGGAGGCCCTGCTTGTCTGCGCCTCAGAGTCACTCTGAGTGACAAAGAATTAAACGCGGTTCACCGGGGAGTAATGTTGGACTTTACACTCTACACCCGCTTAAAGGGCTGGATTGAAACACATTATCGGGATCAGTTGAGTGCTGATGACCTGACTGACCCCCGGCTTATTCTGGAGATTCATACCGCACTGGATGAGTTAAGCGAAATCCTCGATCTTCCGCTGTTGTACCCGTTTCAGGTATAGCCACGACAAAAGCCAATGGAATAATAGCTATAGTCTGCTTATGACTTTTAAAATGACCAGTCGGGTTTACCTTGCTGTCCTGGTTTATGTAGCCTGGGTTGTAGCTTATCTCGGCTACGATTACGGCAAAGAGCGCGACCTCCTCTATCAAAAAATCGATAACTCCCTGGTTACCAGTGCTTTGGCTGTGCCTCTTATACTACCTGATAACATTCATCGTCAGGAAATGCGCAAGGGTGATCTGCCGAGCGATATAGATATCGCCAATACTTACAAGTTATCCGATTATGTCCGCAACACCGATGTCATCTATATCTATAGCCTGATCAGACAAGACTCGAAACTATACTTTACAAGCTCCAGCGCCACCGATGAAGAGATTTCAGCAGGGGAAGATCTATACAACTATTTTGATCCCTATACAGACGCAAATCCCGCTATTACTGATGTATTCGCTACAAAAGAGAAGAAGTTTCTTGAGATCAGCGACCAGTGGGGGAAGTTTCGTAGTGTCTTTATTCCACAAACCAGCGCTGATGGCACCCCTTATATAGCCGCCGCTGATATTGAAATTAGCCATATAGAGCAGATGGTGCGCAACCAGCTTTTAAATGAGTTAGGACTAGCTACAGTTTTTATGTTGTTCCTGATTCCGGTAATGATGACCTTTTCATCAGCACAGCGTCGCTGGGCCAGAGACTTGGAAACAAGAGTTGGAGAGCGCACCCAGGAACTCCATGCTAATGAAAAGCGCCTGAGCTCAATTCTGGAACACTCCCCGGTCGGTATTTTTCACTACGACAAATACTCAGCACTGACCATGGTTAACCATCGTATGGTTGAGATTATTGGCGCCCCAGAGCAGGTGCTGGTAGGTTTTAACATGCTTGATAACCTTGTAAATGCAGATCTGTTACAAGCACTGAATGACTCACTTACCGGTGAGCTTGGCTATTTTGAAGGCCCATATACCTCGGTAACAGGTAAACGGGATATGTATCTGATAGCAGAATTTGTTCCATTGAAGGATAGCAACGGGGAGATAAATGGGGGAGTCGCAGTATTCAACGATGCCACCGAACAGGTCAATGCAAATAACTCCCTGAAAAAGTTATCTATGGCCGTCGAACAAAGCCCTAATGTGGTAGTGATAACCGATGTTGATGGCAATATCGAATATGTAAACACCAAGTTTACGATAACGACCGGCTATATCGCTGATGAAGTACTGGGACAAAACCCCCGTCTTTTCAATTCCGGAGAAACAGCTCCGGAGGTCTATAAAGATCTTTGGCAGACGTTGCTCTCAGGCCAGGAGTGGCGCGGAGTGCTGCATAATAAGAAGAAAAGTGGTGAGTTGTATTGGGCCGAAGAGGTTATCTCACCGATAACCAACGCCCAGGGAGAAATTACGCATTTCATTGCACAGCAAGAAGATATCACCGAAGTACGCAGAATCTCCGATGAGATTAGCTTTCAAATGACCCATGACGCCCTCACCGGATTACTCAATCGCCGGCAATTTGAAAAAGAGCTGGTACGGATCGTGGATCATGCCCGCAAACATCAGTCGCATCACGTACTCTGCTTTATCGATATTGACCAGTTCAAAATCATTAACGATACCTGCGGCCATATGGCGGGGGATGAAATGTTACGTCAGGTCAGTAATCTGGTGCGGGATAAAATACGCAGTCGGGATATTCTGGCCCGACCCGGCGGCGATGAGTTCCTGATTCTGTTTGAGAACTCAAGCCTTGCTCAGGCGGAAAGAGCTATCCAGGTTGTTATCCATCATTTGAACCAGTTCCGGTTCCAGTGGCAGGAGCGAAACTTCCCGGTTGAGATAAGTGCCGGATTGACCGTGATAGACAGAGACACCTCTACAGCCACCGAAGCGATGAAAGAGGTCGATACCGCCTGCTATACCGCCAAGGATGCCGGCCGTAACCGAATTCATATCTATAGCGAAGATGATGAACTGCAGCTAACTCACAAAGGTTATATTCAATGGGCCAATGAGATCCATGCTGCGCTGGATGAAGACCGGTTCTGTCTCTTCGCGCAACAGATAAAGCCCCTGCAGGCGGACCAGAAACCCAGTTATGAAGTTCTGATTCGCCTGACTGATAACCAGAATAACCTGATCCCTCCTGGTGCATTTCTGCCCGCAGCAGAACGCTATAATCTTGCCTCTCAGATAGACCGCTGGGTCATTAGTCACACACTGCAGTGGATGGCAGACAATCTCGGAGGGCTGGATCATATCGACAGTATCTCGATCAACCTGTCCGGTCAGTCGCTGGGGGATGAGGCTCTGCTTGGCTTTATTATCCGCAGTATTGAACATGGCCAGGTGCCTACGGCGATGATCAAATTTGAAATTACCGAAACCGCAGCGATAGCCAACCTGAAAGACGCTCAGATCTTTATACGTATGCTGCAGAACCTGGGCTGTCAGTTTGCGCTGGATGATTTTGGCAGCGGCTTATCCTCCTTTGCTTACCTTAAAAACCTGCCCGTAGATCTGCTAAAAATTGATGGCATGTTTGTACGGGATATTCTGACCGACCCCATCGATGAAGCGATGGTACGCTCCATCAATGAGATCGGCCATATTATGAAAATGAAGACGATTGCCGAGTTTGTCGAAACGGAGGAGATTCAGCAACGTCTGATAGAGCTGGGCGTCGATTACGCCCAGGGCTACGCTATCAGTCATCCAGAGCCTATCGATAACATCCTGCAACCGGTGAAGGCCTGTTAAGCTCTGGCAGGAAACTTCATCACCAGTTCCAGTCCGGCACCGGGCTCACTTCGGGCCTCAAGACTACCACCCAGCAACTGCACAGCACGTAGCGCAATACTCAACCCCAGACCATAGCCATTGTTCTGTTCCGTAAAGCGGGTAAAAGGTTTGAACAGGCTTTCCAACTGCTCAGGTGTTAGCCCCGGACCATTATCTTTTACCCGGATAACGGCATCCCCCCCTTCACTGCCAACGCTCAACGCTACCTGACTCCCCGCGGGTGTGTGTTTAACGGCATTGCCTAAAATATTATTCAACGCACGCTCTAACAATGCAGAATTACCTTTAATAAAGCAGTTTGTTGTATCTACCGTTAACTGATGTTCAGGCGCGCTAAAACGATAATCCTCAACCAGGGTTTCAATAACTTTAGCCGCATCAAACCTTTGATCCGAGGCTTCCATCTGCTCTAACCGGGACAGACTAAGAATTTCATCAATCAGTTTATTGATACGATCGCATTCCAAGTTGATCCGTTCAATATACTCCCAATCCTCCTCTGCCACCCGCTGACCGGCCAAACCAGCCGCCATCTGCAATCTGGCTAGCGGCCCACGCAACTCATGGGACACATCCTGTAGCAGATGCTGGTTGGATTGCAGAGTCTGCTCGACATAATCTGCCATACGATTGAATTCGCGGCTGAGTTCACCAATTTCATCACCCCGCTGATTCAGGCAGCCATCGGTCCGGGCACTCAGATCACCGTTATACAGGTCCCGGGTATGCTGGCGTAAACGATTAATAGGACGAACAATAATCCAGCTGATCAAAAGCGCAGTCAGGGTCGCAACAAACAACATCAGCACAACTTGCACCGAAACAACAAAGCCAATGACTTTAGCCGCAAAAGAGCGACGAAAATCCATTTCTACCACGACCCGGTACATTTTATTATTGAATGATTGAAGCTTCAGCACCCTTGGGCTGCGAAACTTTGTCTCGTCCTGAATACCAAAAATAACCAGACCTTTTTGCAGATCAAAAATCTGCATTTTCAACGGAAATAAATCGCGATCCTTAGAGCGCTTATCCCGATCGTGGCCTCTTCTGCGGTCATCATCCCAGTCATCCCGGTCGTCATCCCAGTCGTCATCGTGGTCATGATTCCAGCGAAACTCCCGCCGAGGTTTTGGTGGCAGCCGTCCGGTACGTTCATATCGATCGACAATTAACTCTGCCTGGCCCAGCACCTTAGCCGTTAAAACCTCCTGATAACGCTCTTTCTCAGACATCGAGCCTACGATAAAGGCCGTTCCTGCTATCACCAGAAAGCTGGTTAGCCAGACGATCAGAAAGATCTTACAGAAAATCCGTTTATACCAGCGAATTGCCATTACTCAGGCCCCATATTTAGCATTATTCCTGCACTAACATATAGCCGGCACCACGCACCGTCTTTATTAACTCAACATCCGGTAATACCGCAGCCAGCTTCTGTCGTACCCGACTCACATGCACATCAATCGCCCGATCATAGGCGGTCAGTTTTCGGTGTAGTACTTTCTCAGTGAGATCGTCTTTACTGACAATATGTCCCACCTGCCTCATCAACTCAGTCAGCACATTAAACTCTGCACTGGTCAGCTCTATGCTATCGCCTTTTACAACGACTTCACGTCTACCGGTATCCAACTCAATACCATGCAGACAAAGCTTTTCTGAAGCACTAACAGGTACCTGCGGTACCGATACCCGACGCAATACTGCGCGAATCCGGGCAACCAGCTCGCGGGGATTACAGGGCTTACCCAGATAATCATCTGCCCCCATCTCTAAACCGATTATCCGGTCAATATCTTCTCCGCGACCGGTCAGCATAATAACCGGTGTAATAATCCTGGGACGAATCTGCTGTAACAGCTCAAGACCACTCTGACCCGGCATCATAATGTCGAAGATCAACAGATCAAAACTGCCATCCTTACCCAGTAACGGCAACGCCTGTTCCGCACTGTGAGCAACGCTGACCTGAAAACCTTCCGTCTCCAGGTATTGTCCCATTAACTGACAGAGTTCCTTATCATCATCGACTAATAACAGTTTTACGGCTTGGCTCATATCTATATTCCTCTGCTGTTAGGGTCAGAATAATGAACCTTGCTGGTGATTACATCTTTCTACAGATCTCTTTACCAAACTTTACACCGCCTTTACCCAACTTAGCAGGGGCCTGACACATACTGTAGCCATCAAAACAGATAGATTTCAGGAGCAAGATCATGAACAAGAAACTAATTATTGGTATTACTGCCGTTGTTATCGGCGCTGGCACTTTAACCGCAGGACTGGTTTCCGCGGGGGATGGTTGGGGCCGTTGTGGCGACCGTGATGAAGGCCGACATCATAACCGCCACTCTCAAATGGGAGAGCATGGCTATAAATCGATGAAGCAGATGCGCTACATTGCTCAGGAACTGGAACTGACCGACGAGCAGAGAGATCAAATGAAAGATCTGATGCGTAATCAACGCAACGCTATGTTCGATCAGAAAGATACTATGCAGGATATGCGGGAAGAGCTACGCGACCTGGATGTATCCGCTGCTGACTATGATCAACAAGTAGCCGCATTAGTTGATAAAGCCCAGGGCAGTGCTGCAGAACTGGTTAAAATGCGTGCTGAACAAAAGAAAGCCATGTTCAACATTCTAACCCCGGAGCAACAAACTGAATTTATGAATATGAAGCGATAACAGCAGAAATAAAGGTAAGAGAGGGCTGAATCAGGCTCCTGGCCGCCCTACCTGATGAGGGGAGTTTTCCCTTCGTCGGCTCATGCCATAATGAACTCACCGTCGCCTTTTTCAGGCTTCTTGCCCCGCCTCCCCCAGGTGGGGCTTTTTTTCGACTTATAGCTGCTGACGCAGGTCCTGCTCCAACTGCCGCGAATAACGTCTTTCCATCTCTACTTCTGTTTTTAACCGCTGAATATCAGGTTTACGGCTATATATCTGATCACGTAGTGACTCAATATCACGAAGTAGCTGATAGCGCTGTTCAGGTTTAGTCTTATCTGCCACCAGCTTTTTCTCTAGCTCTGCGATCCTGTTCTCATCTTCCCGCTGGGACGATTTCTGATCACTTAGCTGTCTTTCAACCTGCTCTTGCTGCTGTAGCTGCCGATAAGCTTCCTGTCCAAGTTCAAAACCGCGCTCAAAATCATAGCTCAACCCACCGCTGCATACTGAATTATAACCCTGACCTGCACGGGCCCGGTTATAACCGTTCTCAGCCGTACAATAACGCTCAGCACCACGATAATGCCCATCAAGATAATCATCCATTAATGGAGAGATACCATAGTCAGCACAGGCTTCCCGGTGCTGCTCTAATCGCTCAGCTGAACGGCCGGCGACACCATCATTAAACCCGATCAACTGCCAGTCCGCAGTTTGACACTCCTCCCGATCCAGCGTGGCACAGCCTGCCAGCCCCAGACTTAACAGTAATATAATAATACGCAAAATAGTTCCCCTTCCCCAACGATACCGGCAGTGTGGCACGTATAAACTTAACCTCAGCCAAATAGAAAGAGGAGGCTAACGCCTCCCCTTTTGCAGATCAACTTTTTATATCAGGAAACCAGTGCATCGACTTTAGCGGCACAGATAAAATCATTTTGCGATAAGCCATCAATTGCATGAGTACTGAAATTTACCAGACAATGGTTGTAGCCTACTTCAAAATCGGGATGATGGTTTTCCCGGTTGGCAATCCAGGCCAGGGCATTTACAAACGCCATGGTCCGATAAAAATTTTTGAATGGGTAATCTTTACTAATCTGCTTACCGTCATCGCTCAGCTGCCAGCCCGGACTAAGTTGCTTTAACAGCGCTTCTGCATCTTCTCTATGTAAAACAGGCGTTTCGCTACTGCACGGGGCGCACTCCTGGGTACCTAATGAGTCGGTTGTTTTCATTTCAAATACTCCGGATAGGCTAATTTCTGCTAAGGAATCCGCTTCCGTCACTATGACTCCTTCTCTTAACCGTTAATATAGACTGTGCTAGCGCGCCACTTTGATATATATTTCTTCGCAACAACAAAAACCAGTTCCCTGCTGACGCTAAGCAAGACAAAGTCGCAGGAATCAGGCCAGTCATTGTCTTATCAGCTTAGCCAGAAGGCACATAAAAACTGATAGATAATTTAAACGATATAAAACCTTAGCAGACCCTCTATGAACCTGGATAAATTAGATTTAGCTATCCTGAAACAACTGCAAACAAACGCGCGCTTATCTAATAACGAGCTGGCAGAGAAAGTAGGGTTGTCCGCGTCACCATGTTGGCGTCGGGTTAAACGACTGGAAGAACAAGGCGTGATTCAGGGCTACGTTGCCCTGCTTAACCCAGAATATACCGGCACGCCGATTCTCGCCTATGCTCATATTTCGCTGACTGACCATCGACCCGAGTCGGTACTGCAGTTCGATCTGTTTGTGAAGGATTGCAATCAGATTCTGGAATGCTGTTCGCTTAGTGGTCAGTATGATTACCTGCTTAAAATTGTCAGCCGCAGCATGAGCGAATACGAACATTTCATCAGTAGCGAACTTCTACATCTGCCGGGTGTACAGTCCGTTAATACCAGTTTTGTGCTGGACCAGAAAAAATATACCACGGCACTACCGCTGACAGACGCGGACTAACGCCAGGGAAAGCATTCTATGCCTGTTTACGATTACCGCTGTGAAACCAGTGGAGAAATATTTGAAGTCCGTCATCCGATGGCGATAAAGCTTTCAACCTGGGCTGATCTCTGTGATGTCGGCGGATTTGCGCCGGGAGAGACTCCACCAAATAGCCCGGTCAGCAGAGTGCTGACTACCGGTGGTGTAGTAAGTAGCAAAGCCCTGAAAAACCAGGCACCACCTTGTATGAGTGGTGGTGGTTGCCCTGGAAGAAAAGAGTGTGGTAACTGAAATGAATTTAACACCCTGCAAGTCACTATTTACAGCGCTTATTACTGTACTGCTGCTTAGCTTTTCTCTCAACACCAGTGCTGGCCCGCTAAAACCCACCATGAAAGAGATGCGCCTGCACTACAAGCAGGCGATAAAGGCAGAGAGTCCGGAGCAATTTAACCGGGAGATACAGCTATTTATTGAAGAGCTGCATACCGCTCAGGCATTTAACTTTTCACCCGAGCGTAAAGATATTTCTCTGGAAGGCTTGAATAAGGTCGAACAGTTTCTAACCGGGCTACCATTGGCGAACACAGCCAACCTATCAAAGCTGCAGCAAGACCTGAAACAAGTTGATCAGCTGCGTGAAGAATATCACGATAAAGCTAAACCGGGGGTTTGGGATCTGCTATTGGATACTCTAAAGCAGATGCTTTAACGCATACTCAAGGCCTGGAACCAATACCAGACAAAGGCAATAGTTTTAGCCAATCTGGCTAAAACTTATATTGAGCGGTTAAACCAAATTGTTGAGGGTAGGTGCCTTTAACATAAGCTCCCTCAAGGGTTTCACCTAAGTACTCTGCAGAGTTAAAGAGATTTTTAACATAGACTGATACGTCTACACCTGAGTTCATATAATCAGGCATCTGTAAGTTCAGATCGATAAAGTG
Organism: Amphritea balenae; assembly: GCF_003858655.1. Classification (GTDB taxonomy): domain Bacteria; phylum Pseudomonadota; class Gammaproteobacteria; order Pseudomonadales; family Balneatricaceae; genus Amphritea; species Amphritea balenae. The sequence goes on along the minus strand of NZ_RQXV01000006.1, from coordinate 244,691 downwards.
CATGGGATCAAGCTTTTTATAAGTTACCTGCTTGCCATACTCTGTCTTATAAAACAGGGTGCCGACCGGCTTTGGGGTTACCTGAGCTGTGACAAAGAAAAAATCTGTCGGGGTATAGCTATGTTTATAGGTGACATTAAAGAGGCCACGGTAGTTAACATTAAGTTTATAGTTATTAGCCAGTTTAAAAGTGGCGCCCAGATTCAGGGTCAACTCAGGATAATTAAAAAAGCTCTCTTCATCATCAATGAGTGAATTCAGGCTCAGCATCTGAGTAGTATTCCAGTCATTTGGCTCAATGAACTCGTAATAATCTATATCTATCGGCACTGCCCCAAACAGCATTGGCCGCTCTTTAGACTCTGAACGGGTATAATTAATCGAGCTATATAACTCTCCCCATGAGTACTGATGCTGCAGATCAAATTCAACGCCTTTACTGATAATCTCGCTGGGAAAATCATCTATCTGGGTATAGTAAATATTATCCTGATCACCAAGCGGGAAATCGGTAAAAGCCCTGTTTTCATACCAGGTGGCATTAAGGAAATTCTGGCCGCGTATATAGAAGAAATTTAGCTTTGCCTGAGTATTTTGCGTGCTATATGAGAACTGAAGATTCTTCGACCTGACCTCACGCTCATCCTGAAGGTCGAACATGATCATCTCATTAATTGCACTTTGCAGGTAGTCAGGACCGTCAGTCACTTTAAGGAAAGGAAAAAACTCTGATTCAGAGTACAGATATTTAGCCGTTAACTTATCTGTTAGCTCATAACTGACGGAAAATTTCGGTAGATTGTAATACCTTGTCCCTTGTTCATCACGTTTTTCCGTATAACGACCACCTACACTAAAAACAAAGTCTTCAAGGCCCGTATAACTGTTTTCCAGAAAGACTGACTGGCTGTATATGTTGCTACTAAGATTAAGCCCATCCGCCCCGTTAGAAGTATTTTTAATCTGCTGTTGATGACCATAAAGCCCAACTAAAAGTGTATTGGCATCACTCGATAAAGTCGTTATTGCCTCTGCACCTTTAGTTATCACCTGGTAATCAGAGGTGTTCTGGTTGTCACCAAATAAACTGTAGAAATCATGATAATCATTATGGCGGGTGTAAAAAGTACGAAGGTTCGTCGTTATGGCAGAGGTGAAGTCATGATCATAGTTCAGGGCAAATAAATCATCATTCCGATATTGTGTATTCCTTGCGATCTCTTCACCTTGTTTATAGTAGTTTTTTGCCGACCTTAGATTAACACTGAAGTCGTTATAAGATCCCTTCAGGTACAGGTCATAACTACGATCAAAATCAAAATCCCCCATATCATTACTTAGCTCATGGGGTACCGGACCGGATTCAGAGGTATTGAATCCCTCGCCCCAGCTAGCATCACTATCAAAGCTGGTCAGAGAAGCAAACACCGAGCCCTGGTCATAATGTTTGGACATCATCACATTCTCGATGTCACGTTGTTGTAGCGCCTCGTAATCAGCCGAGGCCACCAGATTATAATCATCGTCGCCAAGGTCATCAGCGCCTTTAGTAATAATGTGCACAATACCTAGCGAAGCACTATCGCCCCAAAGCACAGCGGAAGGCCCCTTAATGATCTCTATCTGCTTTACATAAGCTAAATTTGGAAAGGCGTGGTAGTTCGCGAGGTTATTAGCTATCAGGTTGTTATCAATAACCAAAGCATAGCCATCGGTCACTTGTGGCAGACCATGTAAGCCTACTTTTATCTCACCGCCAAAACTGAAAAAGAAAAAGCCCGGCGTATTGCGTAAGACATCATAGAGAGACTTATAACCTTTATCCTGAATGTCTTCGGATGTTACTACTGTAATATTAGCTGCCGCTTTATCTATATCCGTCAGGTATCGAGACGCGGTATATATCCTCACATCACCCAGATCCATCAGACTGAGATTCAATAAAGCCAGATCGTTTACAGCAGCCGCTTTATAGGACTGCAGCAATAGTAAAGCCGTACACAAGGTGAGTGATATACTACGCATTTTATCCCCCAATAAAATACAGATACAGCTCATATGCATTAACTAAAATGCTCGCAATTGCTGTACCAACTAATTCTTCAACTCATCCCTGTTAAATTTTTTTTACAATAGCATCATCCTATATTGAGCCATAAATAGTATTGATCAGCCACAAAAAAGGCCGCCATTGCGACCTTTTGATTATTCGGTTCGTTCAAACATCAGGTCCCAGACCCCATGCCCCAGTCGTTCTCCACGACGTTGAAACTTAGTCACCGGACGCCAATCAGGCTGCGGTGAGAACTGTCCCTCCCCCGCTGAATTGCGGTAACCCGGTGCTGCTGACATCACTTCCATCATATGCTCGGCATAGTTTTCCCAGTCAGTGGCCATGTGGAACTGGCCACCCACTTTCAGTTTCTTGCGCAGAGTCTCGGCAAACGCCAGCTGCACGATACGACGCTTATGGTGCTTTTTCTTATGCCATGGGTCTGGAAAAAACAGTTGCAGGGTGCTGAGGCTGTTATCAGGAATGCACTGGGCCAGAACTTCAATGGCATCATCGCAGAATACCCGGATATTACTCAACCCTTCCTTTTCGACATTGCTCAACAAGCGACCAACGCCCGGACGGTGCACCTCAATGCCGATATAGTTTTTCTCAGGCTGATCTTTCGCCATTTCGATCAACGAATCGCCCATACCAAAACCGATTTCCAATACTACCGGGGCTTCCCGGCCAAACACTTGCGCCAGATCCAGCTGCCCCTGACTCAACTCCAAACCCATTTCAGGCCATACCGATTCCATCGCTTTCTGCTGACCTTCGGTCATACGACCGGCACGCAGGACAAAGCTTCTCACAGTACGCATATACTTCTGTTCAGCAGGCTGTTCCTGATTCTGCTGTTCGGTGTTGTTCTCTTCTGACATCAATCTGACCTGACTCTTCTAATGCTTGCTTCTTATGAAACCTGATTCTGAAAAAAAACAGCCTGATCAATTGATCAGGCTGCAATATAGATATTTCAACTTAGACGGATTATACCAGCGGTTGATATCTTGTGGTGATTATTTAAGCACCGGTTATTTCTGAATACGTATTTTCCAATACTTACCTAGCAACACTTATTTGCCAACACTTACCGACCGACACTTATTTACCGACAATAGTCCCTTCCATCGGCGAAGATGCGCTGGCATACTTTTTCCGGGGCATACGGCCCGCCAGATAAGCTTCACGACCGGCCTCTACCGCTTTACGCATAGCATGAGCCATGAGAATAGGGTTGCGCGCGCCGGCAATTGCAGAGTTCATCAATACGGCCTCACAGCCCATCTCCATCGCTACCGCCGCTTCAGACGCTGTGCCGACACCCGCATCAACCAATACCGGCACTTTACAATCTTCCATAATCACATTGATATTATGTGGATTGAGGATACCCAGGCCGGAACCGATCATAGAGCCCAGCGGCATAATGGAAACACAGCCAATAGCTTCCAGCTCTTTAGCCACAATCGGATCATCACTGGTATAAACCATCACCTTAAAACCATCACGCACCAGTTCGTCAGCCGCTTTAATAGTTTCAACCACATTTGGGTACAGTGTTTTCTCATCGCCCAGTACTTCTAATTTAACCAGGTCGTGACCGTCCATCAGTTCCCGCGCCAGCTTACAGGTACGCACCGCATCAACCGCATTAAAACAGCCCGCTGTGTTTGGCAGGATAGTGTACTTATCCGGTGAAATAACATCCAACAGGTTTGGCTCATCCGGGTTTTGACCAATATTGGTCCGGCGAACAGCAACAGTAACAATTTCCGCACCACTGGCTTCAATCGCCAAACGGGTTTCTTCAAGATCCCGGTATTTACCAGTACCGATAAGTAAACGGGACTGAAAACTTCTACCGGCAATAATCAATGGATCGTTATGTTGCTCTGACATTCTCTTCTACCTAATCAAATTCTGTTTTTATTCAAAAGCCGTTGTCACTTCTGGTCGCTCAACCGCCGCCGATCGCGTGCACTACTTCCAACCGGTCACCCGCTTTTAGCAGGGTTTCAGCATGTAGACTACGGGGTACAATTTCCAGGTTGAGTTCAACCGCTACCCGGCGCTCACCCAGATCCATTCTGGCTATCAGCGTTGCTACAGAGGCATCATCCTGAACCTCGATATTGTCACCATTTAGCTGTATCTGCATTGAGATTGATCCACTCTTATTACTTATTTTTTGAAAAAACCAGGTTTATTTAAGCTGGCGAAACGATATCCAGCCTAAACTCAGCCAACCACAGAGGAAAAGTACTCCGCCCAGAGGAGTAACAGCCCCTAACCAATGCTGCCCACTCAGAGCAAGCACATATAAACTGCCACTAAACAGCAGTATACCGGCAAGAAAGAGCCCTGCAGTAAACTGTAAGCTTTTTAAACCGGTCTTCAGCATGGTGACGCCCACCAGCAGCAACGCCAGGGTATGAAACATCTGATACTGAATACCTGTCTGTAACACCTCAAACATTCGCTCACTCAGTAAGCCCTGTAACAGGTGCGCAGCAAAAGCCCCTAAGGCAACACAGACAAAGCCGCTAATTGCAGCGAATAAAAAAATAAAACGGGCTGACATATTTGATTCCGTATTGCCGGGAGCATTATTCTAACAAAGCTATACGATGGCGATAAGCGATACCGCTCCTGCATATTCTATTCACTAACGACAGCGTTTGCTCCCCGAGTAAATACAGAGCTTTGAGTTAAGCTATAAGTAAAAATATACGTAAAAAAAGCCGCGCTCAATTCGAGGGCGGCTTTTTAAATCTGATGAAGATCAGGCTTCCAGCATCGCTGTTTTGATCTTCTTCATAGCGTTCTTTTCCAGCTGACGAATGCGCTCTGCAGACACCTGATATTGTGCTGCCAGTTCATGCAAAGTAGATTTCTCTTCGCCCAACCAGCGCTGCATCAGAATATCCCGGCTGCGCTCATCCAGTAATTCCATCGCCTGACTCAGGCGCTGATTCGAGTCAGCCTCCCAGTTAGAATCTTCCAACTGCTGAGCAGGATCCAGACTATGGTCCTCAAGAAAATAAGCCGGTGACTGATAAGCACGTTCATCATCATCGCCAACCGGGGCATCAAAGGCCATATCAACGCTGCTCATGCGACCTTCCATCTCTCGCACAACATGTTGGTCTACGCCGAGATCTTCAGCCATGGCGGCAACTTCATCGTTAGTCAGCCAACCCAGGTTTTTCTTCTTGCTGCGCAAATTAAAGAACAGCTTACGCTGAGCCTTAGTCGTAGCGACTTTTACGATACGCCAGTTACGCAGAATATATTCATGCATTTCGGCCTTAATCCAGTGCACAGCAAAAGACACCAGACGTACACCAACGCTCGGATCAAAACGTTTAACCGCTTTCATCAGACCGACATTACCTTCCTGAATCAGATCGCCCTGTGGCAGTCCGTATCCGGAGTATGACTTTGCTACATGTACTACAAAACGCATATGCGACATAACCAACTGGCGCGCCGCTTCAAGATCATTTTGGTAATACAGACGTTCCGACAGTGCCCGTTCCTCTTCTATTGTAAGAACAGGAATTGCTGTTACCTGACGCACATAAGCCTCCAGATTCTGACCCGGAGACAATGCTTCAACGACTTGCAGGCTTTTGCCCATTACACAACCTCAATAATATCTCGTTAACCGTGTCTTACATAAGTTACAGCTATGACACGTAGTAGCCAGATAAGTTCCGACTATGATAATTCCCTTTTTTAACCCGCTACTCCCTTATTAAGTTTAGCGGACCGGTAAAGATAGCGGCTAGATTAGCAGATGACAAGTACTGAAACCCAGTGGCTTTACCAAAATTTACATTTACCAACCTTACCTACAGTTGATTAACAGAACCTTAGCCAACGCTTAAGTTAGTGTTAGCGGGGCTGTATCTGCCGCAAATGCCTACCCACAGCCAGCCAGGCACCCAACAGACCTAGTAGTATGCTAATCAGCAATAACACTATTGATTCAATGAATCCCAGACCGGAAAGCTCAAACTGACTATTATATAGCTGCATCAGCTTTTGCACCGGATTGCTCAGTAGTAGCAAGCTTATCTGAATCAATAACCAGGCCAGAATGCCGCCAGCAATACCGAACCAGATGCCATCGTAGAGAAAAGGTCTGCGCACATAGGCATCTGTCGCGCCGACAAGCTTAGCGATAATAATCTCATCACGGCGACTCTCTATCGCCAGGCGAATAGTATTTCCCACCACCAGTAACACAGCCATGACAAACAGCGCCGCCAACACCCATACTGCCCGTTCCGCTAATACGATAAAGGCAGCAAGACGCTGAACCCATTCCATATCAACAATCGCTTCATCCACCTGAGGCAATTCCTGCAAGCGTGACTGAAGCAGAGGAATAGACACAACAGACAGGTCCCGGGGAATAACCATAATCACAGCTGGCAGCGGGTTCTGATCAAGAAAATCAAACACTTCACCAAAACCGGACTGCGCTTTAAATTCAATCCGGCCCTGTTCCGCAGTAATCAGTTCGGTAGCCGCTACATCATCCCGTAGCAAGAGCTCCCGACTGAGCTGTTCAGCGGCGGTTTCATTAACCGACAGATCCAGATAGAGCGCCACCCGGGGATCACTATCCAGTCCCTGGCTCAATTGCTGAAGGTTCATTAAACCGGTATAGAGTGCGCCGGGTAACGCCAGAGATATAGCCAGCACAGCCAACGTCATAAAGGTTGTCAGAGGCGAACTCAATAAAGAGAAAAAAGAGAACCGCGCAACTTCCTGATGATGACGCAGATAACTACGCCCCTGGTCGGAGATATTCAGGCGAAACTGCTCAGCCCCCCGGTGTAGCTTGGCTTGCCGCTTCGGATGAGGCTCAACTCGTACAGCCCCTTTTTGACGCTGATTATTGTCCATCACTGATCAGCCTGCCCCGTTGCAGTGTAATAACCCGATGTGGCATCCGGGCGATAAGGCCAAGATCATGACTGGCAATCAGTACCGTGGTACCTACCTGATTAAACTGTTGGAACAGCCGCATAATCTCTTCAGACAATTTAGGGTCCAGGTTACCGGTTGGCTCATCGGCCAAAAGTAACTGAGGTTTATGCACAATCGCACGGGCAATGCCTACCCGCTGCTGTTCACCCCCGGAAAGCACCACTGGGTTAAGCTTTTCTTTACTTAGCAGGCCTACTTTATCCAGCGCTGCCCGGGCACGTCGGGCAGCATCAGTAGGATCAAAGCCACAGATACGTAGGGGTAATGCGATATTTTCGAATACAGAGCGATCAAATAGTAGCTGATGATTTTGAAAAACCACGCCGATACGGCGACGATGATAGGGTATCTGGTTATTGGCGAGCGTAGCCAGATCCTGATCTCCCACTAAGACCCGGCCGTTTGAAGGCCGCTCCATCAGCATAATCAGTTTTAAAAGCGTACTTTTCCCCGCCCCGGAATGTCCGGTCAGGAACGCCATCTCACCCTGTCCCAGGCTAAAATCGACCTGACTCAGCGCATCGTAACCGTTGGGATAGCGTTTAGTTACATTGTCAAAACTGATCACAGAGCCTTAACCTCAGTCAAACAGCGCGGAGACAAATTCCTTCGCTTTAAAGGGGCGCAGATCATCTATCTGCTCACCCACACCGATATAACGAATCGGCAGCTCCAGCTGCTTCGCTATGGCAAAGATAATACCGCCTTTTGCCGTACCGTCCAGCTTGGTTAAACTCAAACCGGTGACTCCAACCGCTTCTTTAAAGAGTTTCGCCTGACTCATGGCGTTCTGACCGGTACCAGCGTCCAGTACCAGCATCACTTCGTGGGGCGCTTCCGGGTCCAGCTTCTTCATCACCCGGACAACTTTTTCCAGTTCTTGCATCAGGTTTTCTTTGTTCTGAAGCCGGCCAGCGGTATCGGCAATCACGACATCGACATTCTTAGCCTGCGCAGATTGTAGCGCATCGTAAAGTACTGAGGCAGAATCCGCACCGGTGTGTTGAGCGACTACTGGCACATCATTTCGTTCACCCCAAACCTGAAGCTGTTCGACCGCAGCCGCGCGGAAAGTATCTCCGGCAGCCAGCATTACTGATTTGCCTTCGGCCTGATATTTCTTCGCCAGCTTACCGATGGTCGTAGTTTTACCTACACCATTCACACCCACCATCAATAAGACAAAAGGCCCTTTGCTGGCATTCAGATCCAGTGGTTCCTCTGCATCATCCAGCAGTGCCGCCAATTCCTCTTTTAGCGCAGCGTAGAGTGCATCAGCATCGGCTAACTGCTTACGGCTTACCCGGTCCGTCAGTTTACCGATAATTTCTGTGGTGGCTTCAACACCAACATCCGCCATGATCAGATGTGTTTCAATCTCTTCCAGCAGGTCATCATCAATCTCTTTTGCGCCCAGAAACAGCGCCCCCAAGCCCTCAGTCAGGTTCGCCTTAGTTCGGCTCAGTCCTGATTTAATCCGGCCAAAGAAACTCTTTTTTTCCGACTCTGGCGGTTTAACATCTTCCTGTACGCTTTCTTCAGTAACAGGTTCTTCTACGACGAGCTCTTCAACTTCAGTCTCAGGAGTCGTTTCAACCAAAGCCTCTTCAACCGGGACCTCTTCAGTCGCAGTCTGTTCAGCAGGGGCCTCGTCTAACGGTTCTTCAGCTACAGGGGCTGTCGGAGATGCGTCGTCTGACTGTTCAGAGTCCGATGAAGACTCCTGAGTCAATTCTTGAGTCAGCTCTTGCTCAACCTCCTGAGCCGGCTCTTGTAATGGCTCAGCTTGTGGCGTCGATTGCTGTTCTGATAGGGTCTCTTCGGCATTGTTATCCAGTGCCGGTGTTTGTTCTTCCTGAGCAGGTTTCTGATCAGAATTAAATAAGGATTTCAGCTTCTTAAACATGCTTAATTACTATCCGCTGTCAGGCTCTAAGATACAAAAAAACAGGGTAATCCCTGTTCCAACTGTTAGTCGTCCTGTATGTTTCATTTAGGCGGATTATCTTACCATAGGAAAGTCCGGCAGGGGCAGTAAGATAATGACCAGGAACAACAGATGTCCGAAAGCCACAAACCACTATTTAATCGTACCTATCTGAAAGCAATTATCTGGATAGTTGCCATCGCTATTATTTTGCTAACCACCAGTCAAAATAGCAGCATTGACTTTATCAGCATCAAAAAGCACGACTCTGCGCCGGTTTACTACGTAGATAGTGCTGATGCCCCCTACCTGCAGATAAACCTGCTCTACCGAACCGGGCCAGCCATTAGTGAGCAACAACAACTGCTACAGCAGTTGTTAGGCCTCAGGATCAATGATGCGCTTGCACAAATAACTCAAAGGCCTGATTTTACTGAGCTCAAAGCCCGTTTTAAGGCTGAGACTGAAGCAGATCGCATTAATGTCAGGGTAGTCATCGCTAACGATTACAGCGAACAAACTCAACAGATCAGTACAATGATAAAAGCCTTACAGCAAGATCTGAGTGAGGCACTAATCTATAACAGCCTTGAAAAAAGCTGGAACCGGTTGGAAGCAAAGCAATACTTAAACCAGAAAGATCCAGAAAACCTGTTGCTCAGCACTTTCCTTAATCAGCTAAACCCTGACCCCAGTGTTCACCCACTACAGCGCTTCGATGATCTTTATCGCGCCCGCATCAACCCTACAACTCTGACGATTACGGTTCAGGGACCTGAAAGCCGGGCATTAGCACAGTTACTTGGGCAAGCTCTGCCGAATTACAGCAGCAATGATGATTTCAGCCGCCCACCGGGTACGCCGAACCAACTTTCATTAGCGCCGCAAGGTAACAGCACCTATATGCTGGCTGGACTAGAACTTCCAGGACGCCAACAAGCCAACTTCCTTAATGAGCTGCTGGCGGTTCGAACCCTGCAACAACTATTACAAAGCCAGGAAGCTAAGTTTCGTCTGATTTGGAAATCGCTGGACAAACAAGGTTATATCGCTATGATCCTGCACGGCCCGCAGATAACCGCCAATACTGATCTGTACAACCTGTTGCAGCCATTAAAAGCACAACTATCAGACCAGCTGATTGATAAAACCCGCGCTCAATTGCAAGACAAATTCAATAATCAGATGGCACAGACGCAGGCACAACTCGGTCAGCTGGAAAACATCGCTTTCTACCAGCTCCCCGTGGATTATCTGGATCAGTTTTCCGAACGGCTGGAGCGGGTTGATAACCAGCAGGTTAAACAATTAATAAATCGCTACCTGGATAGCTCTCAGCAATATCAGCTGATACTACCCGCCTACTAAGCAAAACGGTTAAGGAAAATGCATGGCCAGACGACGTCCGCAACGTTCACCTCAGAAAGTAGGTGCGGGTAAGCAACAACTTCGCATTATCGGTGGCGAATGGCGTGGCAGGAAGCTGAACTTTCCTGAATCCGAAGGTTTACGGCCCACGCCTGACCGGGTGCGGGAAACGCTGTTTAACTGGCTGGCAAGCTATGTTCCCGGTGGTCGCTGTCTCGACCTGTTTACCGGCAGCGGCGCATTAGCCTTTGAAGCTCTGTCCCGGGGCGCCATTCATGCCACCATGATAGACAATGCTCCTGCGGTTATTCATCAGCTACGGCAGAATATTCAGGACCTGAAAACGCAACATGCCGAACTGATTACAGGCTCAGCTCTGGAGTGGCTGGAAAGCCGTAGCAACGATTTAGAAAGCCAGTACGATGTGGTGTTTTTAGATCCCCCCTTTCATAAAGGCCTGGCCCAGCTCTGCTGTCAGCTTCTTGAGCAGAAGAATCTGTTATCGGATCATGCAATGATCTATCTGGAGACCGAGCAAGAACTAACCGATCCGCAGGTACCTGAAAACTGGCAGCTCTATCGTGAAAAGCACGCCGGTCAGGTGACCTACCGGCTTTACGAGCGCAATGCATAGTAGAATCGACTTAACAAAAAACGCGCTTCCGGCGCGTTTTTTTAAACCTGAAAAACCAGCTATTTTGCGGGTAATGCATCGTCCACATAGTAACGGGTTTTCATACCTTCTAACTGTTTAAGTGTTACTCCATCCTGCATCCTGAACTCAAGATCAAATCGCTGCCCTGGTCTCAAACTACCTTTAAGATGCGACACATAACGATGTAGTTTGCCTTTACTATCCTGAGCCATCATTCCCATCACCACATTGTTCAATGGGATATTTCCACGCCACCGCCAGCGGGTAACCCAGCTGGTATCGGTTTTTCGGGTCTGCTTTTCTAACTGCATATGTTGCTCTACTGCTTTCACAAACTGAGCCTGCTGAGACTGCCTTGAAGCCTCCTGCTTTGCCTGTTGATGATCAACATAGGCACCCAGTGCAGTACTCAACACCGCAGCAACACCCCCTCCTTCTCCCGCAGTCTCTTTATGCCGGTTATCGCTCTTTTGCCACAAACTATTGTTATCCAACAACGTCGCAGCCTGAGGATTAATCCGTCCCGGCTGATAATACTGCTTAACCCGGCCGGCCAGTATTTTCGTTTCTGAGGCACGCTCGGCGTTAACCGGGTGATCATGGGCGAACAAGCTACGGGCATTACCCTGCTGCTGGTACTGACGCTGCCAGATCCTGCTTGAAGCATAAGGATCAAACCCCGACAGCGCACTATAGAGAATACCGATACGATCCGCTTCTCGCTCAAGCTCATGGGTAAATGCCGCCTGATACCCTTTTTGCCGGGCCGCTTTTGAAGCGAGTAAACTCAGCTGTTGCTGGGTCTGACGTTCACCCACATGGTTTGCAACGGTATGCGCTATCTCATGACCGACAACAGCGGCGACTTCATCATCGTTCAACTGCTGCATAAGCCCCAGATGCACCACAATATAAGTACCACCGGTGGTAAACGCATTAAAGGAATCCCGATCTATTAATATCGGTTGCCACCGCTCCCGACTCAGGTGACTCACCCGGTGTACCCGATCGAAGATACGAACTAAACGCTGATACTGCTTACGATCCAACGCCGAATCTAATTTACGACCCTGTTTTTTTTCATCGGCTACAATTTTTTCAACCGCAGCATTACCCTGACGGATCTGCGCACTACGATCTGCGGCACTCAGAGTACGTTGCCCTGTCACCCGATCTGTTTCACTAATCGACTCCGCCGCATTATAGAGACCTTTATCGATGTTCTGCAGCGTCTGGCAACCGCTCAGAAACACTGTTCCCAGCGCCAGCAGTAATGTTGTAACTATTTGTTTTCCGGTCATCTGCGGCCCGCTCCGATACATATTATTCTTAAATGTAATTAAAAAAATATTTCTTATAACTAAAATATAATAATTCATTCCATTATTGTATTTGTGATAGCCTTGCATTTCAGCTAATATCGCGCACTTGCGGATTTGCTAATATTCATTCAAGCACAATCATAGTGAACTCATAATGAACATTGCAGTATACCCGGGTACTTTCGACCCAATTACCAATGGGCACTCAGACCTTGTTGAACGTGCATCAAAGCTGTTTGATAAAGTCGTAGTCGCTATCGCCGCCAGCCCAAAAAAGGCACCGCTTTTCGAAATAGAACAGCGTGTTGCGTTAGTAAAGGCTGTCACGGCTCATCTGGATAATGTTGAAGTAGTTGGTTTCGACTGCCTGCTGGCAACGCTGATTGAACAGCAGAATGCCAATATCATTCTTCGGGGGTTACGGGCTGTATCCGACTTCGAATATGAGTTCCAGCTTGCCAACATGAATCGCAAACTGGCGCCAACAGCAGAGAGTATTTTCCTCACACCAGCGGAAGATCTGTCTTTTATTTCATCGACCCTGATTCGCGAGATCGCAAGCCTGGGTGGTGATGTTGAACAATTTGTACATCCTGAAGTGCATCAGGCACTGAAGGATCGTTTCGCACGCTAATAATATTAGCAATTACGAGCTAGTGAGGTAGCCACAATGGCATTAATTATCACAGATGAATGCATTAACTGTGACGTGTGTGAGCCGGAATGCCCAAACGAGGCGATCACTCCGGGAGATGAGATCTATGAGATCGATCCAGCTAAATGTACTGAGTGTGTAGGTCATTACGACACGCCACAGTGTGTTGAAGTCTGTCCGGTAGATTGCATCCCTAAGGATCCGGATCACGTTGAAACTGAAGATCAGCTGATGGATAAATACCACAAGCTGACCGGTTAATACGATTTCAGAACTAAAAAAGCAGGCTAAAGCCTGCTTTTTTATTGCCTGTTCTATCGTTTCGCAGCGACCTGCTTCAATCAATAACGCTATTCACCATAAGCGGCTTATATAGTTAGCTCCAGACTAGCTAAAGGGTAGCGTTGTTCAAGTAAACGACCGATCGCCGTCCCCCCCACAGCTAAATGATACGCATACTGCATATGCAAACAGCGCACTTTATCCCAGTGCCGAATACCGCCAATGCCATAACTATTAAACAGCTCGGTAAAGCCCAGCTCTTCAATTCTTAGCCGATCACTCTCAGCCATCTCCTGCCAGCGAAGATCAACATAACGCTGCTGATCAGCCAGGTGAGCCTGACGCAATTCATCATCCTCAGCCATTTGTTGCTCGATCCGCTTCACTTCACCACCGGTCTCTATCTCGGCGATCGCCTGATACAGATCCTTTGAGCTGAGCCAGTACAAGGTCGGAAACGGCTGATCATCGACCAGAGATCGCATCTGCAGTACAGCAGGTACGCCCTGTTTACTCTGCCAGGCGATATCCACAAGGCCTCGGGGCTTACGTCCCAGCTGACGTTCAATTATTTGCATTTGTAGTTCAGTAATCGGCATCTCAGTTCCTGTCGATATATTCAGCCAGTGTCACAACTTCTTCCCCTTCCACCGGCACCCGGGCCGGCATGATCAGAGCGCAGTTATCAAAAGGTGCAGCGATCAACTCCTGATCATCTGTAGCGATCAGCTCACCCCGGCTAAAACGCTCAAAACCACTAACCGGTTCTGCAAAGCGGAATCGCTCAGTCTGCGCCTGAAGCACCCGGTCAATACGATAATGTCCGGCGCTTTTATCGGGTGCATAACCCCAGTCAGGGATCTCAACATCAGCATCCAGCATGCCATGCAGCGCAATGAAGTGCAGTGCGGTAGCCAGTGCCTGGGCACTGGTAGCTGCAGCAAAGTGCTGACCACACTCAGCCACTAGCGAAACACCGGCATCACTGTGCCGCTCATGCTCAGAAATCAGCATCCCGGTATGATAGCTGCCCAGATCATAAAGCAGATGAGGGAATGGATACTGCATACTATCGGCAAATTCCCGGTTACGAAGGTTATCCGGGTAGATCAGCATCGGCGCGACTGCATAAGTTGTTGAATGTAGATCCAACAGGCTGTCTGCATTCTCGATATAAGGTAATAGTTCAACCGCCCGATGACTTTCCCGACTATCAGGCCTTAGCAGACTCTCTGTCTGCCAGAGACGATTCATATCTTCGTCCAGACAACGGCTGGCAAAAGGCCGCTGCGGGTCAAAGGTCTGGTAGGCTGCAACATTGGCAAAGATCAGTGTCAGGGCACCCTTTACCGGCATAACACCATGTTCCAACAGCCAGATCAGCGTATTTGCACCACAGATTTCGTTACCGTGGGTCAGTGCCTGAATCACCAGTTCCGGGCCGGGCACCCCGGAATCAAGCCGGTGCACATATTCAGTCGAGCAATTACCCTGCCGCCAAGCGCTGATATCCTGGGGTAACAGCTCTAAAGGCGCATCAGATTCAGAGATAGAAAAACGACAGGGAGGCACAGACATAGAAAGCTCTTATGATAAAAAACACATTATACCGTAGCGTACTGCTCATCGCGCCCTAACCAGCGCTGAATTATTGCATCGGTAAGTTCGACATCTTCAGCAACCTGTCCGGCCACTTGCTTCACCCGGGTCAGGAGATCCGCATCCCGCTGCAGGTCCGCCACTTTGAACGACATCATACCGGTCTGCCGGGTGCCTAACACCTCGCCCGGGCCTCGTAGTTCAAGGTCTTTTTCGGCAATACGAAAACCGTCTGTTGTTTCTCGCATTACCGCTAAGCGTTCACGCCCCTGTTGTGACAACGGCGCATGGTACATGAGTAAACAAAAGCTCTCGACCGATCCTCGTCCGACCCGACCGCGTAACTGATGCAACTGAGCCAGCCCCAGGCGCTCGGGATTTTCAATAATCATGACTGAAGCATTGGGCACATCCACCCCCACTTCAATAACGGTAGTAGCCACCAGGAGATCCAGCTCAGCAGCCTTATAACTGGCCATTATCTCGGCTTTCTCAGCCGGTTTCATCCGCCCGTGTATTAACCCGATACGCAATTCTGACAGAGCTTCACGCAACTCCTCGGCGGTTACCTCTGCCGCCTGACACTGCAAAGCCTCCGACTCTTCAATCAGGGTACAAACCCAATACACCTGCCGCCCCTGATGGCAGGCATCCTGCACTCGCTGTACCACCTCCGCCCGCCGCTGATCAGAGATCACGACGGTATTAACCGGGGTACGGCCCGGCGGTAGCTCATCTATAACCGAACAATCCAGGTCGGCATAAGCACTCATCGTCAGGGTTCTGGGTATCGGTGTCGCCGTCATAATTAACTGATGTGGTGAGCGTTTATCCTGCCGGCCTTTTTCGCGTAACGCCAAACGCTGATGCACACCAAAACGGTGCTGTTCATCCACAACCACCAGCCCCAGATTGGCAAAACTCACTTCATCCTGAAACAGCGCATGGGTACCTACAACAATCTGCGCTGAACCATCGGCGATCATCTCCAGCTGCGCCTGTCGCTTTTTACCTTTGAGCTTGCCTGCCAGCCAGGCCACTTTTAGCCCCAGCGGCTCGAGCCAGGTACTGAAATTAATATAATGCTGTTCGGCCAGGATCTCGGTCGGTGCCATAACTGCCGCCTGAAAGCCCCCTTCTACGGCCTGTAGAGCCGCCAGTGCGGCGACTACCGTTTTTCCAGACCCGACATCACCCTGTACCAGACGCAGCATAGGGTAAGGCTGTGAAAGATCAGCGCTAATCTCTGCAGCAACCCGTTGCTGTGCACCGGTTAACGGAAATGGCAGCTGCTCTAGAAATGGCTGACAATACTGTCCGGTTGAAGTTAATAATGGCGCGCCCTGCTGTCGGGTACGATTACGTAGCTTCTGGAGTGACAAGTGATGCGCCAGCAACTCTTCAAAGGCCAGTCTGCGCTGGGCCGGATGCAAACCGTCAAGCAACTGCTCCTGATCTGCTTCAACCGGTGGCCGGTGCAGATACTTAACCGCATCATTCAGTGGTGGCAGACGCCATTGTTGTCGCAATGGTTCAGGAATCAGCTCAGTCAGGGAGCCAGCTTCAAGGTAGCCAAGGGCGGCTTCTGTGAGCATCCGCAAGCGCGCCTGATTTACCCCTTCGGTGGTGGGATAGATAGGTGTCAGGGACTCTTCAACCGGACTAATAACAGATTCATCTACCCGTCTGTATTCAGGATGGTAGATCTCAAGACCACTGGCACCGGTTCTGACTTCACCGAAGCAACGAATCCTCACTCCCGACTTAAGGTTATTCTTTTGCGCAGCTGAAAAATGAAAAAAACGTAATGTGATAGTGCCAGTACCATCTTGCAATCGACAGACCATACTACGGCGGCGCCCCATCGCAATATCAGTACCTTTCACTTCGCCTTCAATCACCCCCTCATCACCCGGCCGCAATGAGCCAATAGGTATAACCCGGGTTCGATCCTGATATCGGGAAGGCAGATGAAAGAGCAGATCCTGCAAATTCTGAATATCCAGTTTCTGCAGCTTCTGCTCTAACGCAGCCCCCACCCCCTTTAAATCAGTCACGGGCAGCTGGGCGAGTGAGAGGATGCTCATATCAGTGTTCAATATCCAGTACAGGGCAACTATTCAGTGCATCAATCAACAGATCTATTGCCTGCGGCCGAGGGAAACTGGCACGCCATGCCAGACCTACTGTACGGATAGGCGGCGGCGCCTTAAACGGCTTAGTTACGACCATATCCGACCGATAGTGCCCCCCGGTAGCAGATTTAGGAATCACACTCGAACCCAGGCCTGATGCGACCATCATACGGATAGTTTCCAGTGAGCTGCCTTCAGTAACCGTATGCCGATCCGATGATGAACCTGACAACGTAGGGCAAGCCTCAAGCACCTGATCACGGAAACAGAGGCCTTCGCCCAGTAACAGCAGATCCTGCTCATGCAAGGTTTGACTGTCTATCTGTTCTTTTGCCGCAAGCGGATGCTCTTTTGGCAGCAGCATCATAAACGGCTCATCATAGAGCGGTCGGGTCAGAATATCCGGTTCATCGAACGGCAGAGCAACAATGATCGCATCCAGCTCGCCATTGCGAATCTTTGGTCGCAGATTTTCAGTAAAGTTTTCTTCGATATAGAGCGGCATATTAGGCGCCCGCTGCTGTAACTGCGGCACCAGATGGGGAAACAGGTAAGGGCCTATGGTATAGATAGCCCCCACTCGTAACGGACTGGCCAACTGATCCTTGCCTTCCTGCGCCAGATCTCTGATTGATTCCGCCTGTTCCAGTACCGTTTGCGCCTGACGTACCACTTTTTCACCAACAGGTGTGACTCTGACCGCGTGTTTACTGCGCTCGAACAAGGCAGTACCCAGCTCCTCTTCCAGCTTTTTAACCGCAATACTAAGAGTTGGCTGACTGACAAAGCAGCGCTCTGCCGCACGTCCAAAATGTTGTTCCTGAGCTAAAGTAACGATGTAACGTAACTCGGTCAGAGTCATGCAGGAGCTTCCTTTGTTATGATGCTGTCTCAGTCCGGATACAGGAACATCAGCGTGAGTACAGATCAGATATTAATTGCCGGTTGCGGTGATATAGGCGGACAGCTTGGAAAGCTGTTAATAGCACAAGGTCACCAGGTTTTTGGCCTTCGTCGTAATATAAACCAGCTACCCTCTGGTATCCAAGGGATTAACGCTGATCTGGGTCAGCCTGACACTTTGTCTGCTTTACCACAACAGACAGATACCGTTTTTTACATTGTTGCCGCCGGCGGCCGGGAAGAGCAGCGCTATCGTCAGGCCTATCCGGAAGGCTTAAACAACCTATTAACAGCATTTAAAAAACAGAATATAAGGCCCCGGCAGCTGTTTTTCATCTCCAGCACTGCGGTATATAACCAGCATAATCACGAATGGATAGATGAAAACTCAGTCACTGAACCAGACAGCTTTGCCGGACAGATTACCCTTGAAGCAGAGCAGGTTGCACTCAATAGCGGCATTCCCGCCACGGTAGTACGCTTCAGCGGTATCTACGGACCGGGACGAAATATGTTGCTCAATCAGGTGATGCAGGGCAAAGGCTACCCTGCTGAGCCGCTGCGCTACAGTAACCGGATTCATCGGGATGATTGTGTCGGTGTTTTAATGCATCTATACCAACGTTCAAAGGAACAACCACTACAGCCGGTTTACCTGGCCAGCGATTCAGAGCCGGTTCCCTTGCATGAGGTCGCCGATTGGCTGGCACAAAAGTTGAACAGCCATATCAGCGATCGTACCTCACGCAGGGCTATCGGTAGTAAGCGCTGTAATAACCAGCAGCTATCTGACAGCGGCTATCAGTTTATATACCCTGGCTATCAACAGGGATACCCTGACTTAATCAGGGCGTTTTTGGCGGACATTGATTAACGATCGATATGGGGATCCCGCAACTGCGGATCCAGATCTTTTGGTGTATCGACGTGGTTGTAATACTGATACCGGTTAAAGCGATATTCCATAAACCGGAACAGCCCGATAATCAGTGCACTGATCGCCAGATAGATCACACCTGCAGCTAAATACATTTCCATATTGGTATAAGATCTCGCACTTATTGTACGTGCCGCACCGGTCAGATCCAGCAGCGTGATAGTACTGGCCAGCGCACTGCCTTTAAGCATCAGAATCACTTCGTTACCGTAAGCGGGTAAAGCGATACCAAATGCTCTTGGCAATACAATACGGCGGATCTGTAGCGACCTGTTCATGCCTACCGCTTCAGCCGCTTCCAGTTCTCCCACCGGGATCGCCTGAATCGCACTGCGGAACAGTTCTGCACTATAAGCGGCGGTGTTAAGGCTGAAGGCAATAATGGCACACCAGTAAGCCTCTTTAAGAACGGGCCAGAGAATTGACTCCCGAATAATATCGAACTGCGAAGCGCCGTAATAGACCAGGAAGATCTGTACCAGCAGCGGTGTACCGCGAAAGAAGTAGATATAGAGAAACGGCAGCGCTTTAACCCAGTAATTATCCGATGCCCGCATCAGCGCTAAAGGAATCGCCAACGCAATACCGATTAATCCAGACACCAGCACTAACTCTAAAGTCAGCCATGCGCCTTCCAGCAGACGTGGAAGATATTGCCAGATAACACCCCATTCCCAGCTCATGAGCGGTTCCCCCGGGCAGCAGGGTTACTCATACGCTCCATCAGCATGGTAAAGCTGGTCGCCGCCGCCGTTAGCAGCAGATAGATCAGCGCTGCCACCATAAAAAAAGTAAACGGCTCTTTGGTGGAGCTGATCGCCACTTGCGACTGACGCATAATATCGTTCAGACCGACAACAGAGACCAGCGCGGTATCTTTAAGCAGTACCTGAAACAGATTACCCAGCCCCGGAATAGCCAGACGCCATACCTGTGGCAGGATAATACGAAAGAAAGTTCGCGGCTTACTCATGCCGCAGGCCAGGCCTGCCTCCCACTGTCCCTTAGGAATCGCCAGCATCGCCATTCGAAACACCTCGGTTGCATAGGCGCCAAAAGCGATCGATAGCGCAGCAACACCTGCAGTAAACTGTCCTACCTCAATAAATTCATCATAACCAAACCAGCCCGCTATCCACATCAGAATCTGAGCACCACCGAAGTAAATTGCCAGCACCAGCAACAGCTCCGGCAAGCCACGCACTAAAGTGGTATAGCCGGTTGCCAGCCAGCGGGCAATCCGGTTATCCGATAATTTTGCCGCGGCACCCATCAAACCAAATACCAGACCCACCAACAAACTGGCAATAGCCAGCTGAATAGTAATCCAGGTACCGGAGATCAGGAGATGGCCAAAGCCTTGCAGATCCATGAGAACAGCCTGATAGAACGGGGCCGGTTTGCACCGGCCCGGTTAACTTAATAGATAGAGAACGGGAAGTATTTTTCGTTGATCTTAGCGTAAGTACCGTCGGCAACGATCGCTTTAATCGCAGTGCTGAACTTACCACTCAGAGCATCACCTTTACGTACAGCAATACCGATCTCATCATTGATATCGATATCTTCACCGGTAAATGCATAGCCGGCACCTTCTTCAGTACGCAACCAGTCAAACGCTGGGAATTTATCAGATAGCAGTGCATCCAGACGACCCGCCTGCAGATCAAGATATGCATTATCCTGAGTGTCGTACAGTTTAACGTCGACTACATCACCCAGATTATCTTCCAGGAACTGACCTGCAATCGTAGCACGCTGTGCACCAACAGTTTTGCCTTTCAGGCCTGCTTTGGTTACTTCAATGTTGCTGCCATCTTTGGTTACATAGGCCAGCACATTTGAGTAATACTTTTCAGAGAAGTCGACTACACGCAGACGCTCTTCAGTGATCGACATAGACGCGATGATGGCGTCGTATTTACGGGCACGCAGACCTGGAATAATACCGTCCCAGTCCTGAGCAACAATTTCGCAGTCCGCTTTCATCTCAGCACAAAGTGCCTTAGCGATTTCAACATCAAAGCCGATCAGCTCACCATTTGAATCAACCATATTAAAGGGTGCATATGCACCTTCGGTTGCGATACGGATCTTATCGCCAGCTGTTGCACTCTGAGCAGAAACCAGACTGCCGGCAATCAACGCTGCTACGGCAAATAACTTACGCATCTTCATCTTATTATTCCCTTCACTATTATTTTTTCGGGGTTTTAACAATCTCAGCGATGACTGGACATAAAGTCCTGGACCCGCTGGGATTTAGGATTATTAAACATCTGTTCAGGCGGGCCCATCTCTTCGATCTGACCCTCATGCAAAAATACCACCTGACTGGATACATCACGGGCAAAGCGCATTTCATGGGTAACGATGAGCATGGTACGGCCTTCATCAGCCAACCCTTTCATTACCGCCAGTACTTCATTAACCAATTCGGGATCGAGTGCCGAAGTCGGTTCATCAAACAGCAATACCTGTGGATCCATCGCCAGCGTCCGGGCGATAGCAACGCGCTGTTTCTGACCACCTGACAGATTATCCGGGTAGGCATTACGCTTATCAGCCAGGCCGACTTTTTCCAGTAATTGTTCAGCCCGGGCAATCGCTTCTGCCTTTGGCTGTTTCAATACCTGAACCGGCGCTTCGATAATATTTTCGAGAATTGTCTTGTGAGGCCAGAGATTAAAACTCTGGAATACGAAACCGATACGGGAACGCATCTGCTCAAGCTGCTTACGATTCGCAGCGATCAGATTACCATCCTTGCCCGGCTTCAGTTGTAGTTCTTCCTGGCCGACCAGGATTTGTCCCTGGCTTGGATTTTCCAGCAGATTAATACAACGTAACAGGGTGCTTTTACCGGAGCCGCTGGAACCAAGAATAGAGATCACATCACCGTCATTTGCAGTCAGTGATACGCCCTTAAGAACCTTCAGGTCACCAAAGGATTTATGTATATCTTTCAGCTCTAAAGCCGTTTGCGCACTGGCCATGGTAAGGCATCCGTTTCTATTCTTATTATTCCGCGGGTAGCGGTTAATCAATGTGCAGGATAGCACCTCTGACGTCAAGCGATGTTCAACAGGATCTACTGTTGCTATCCGATCAGGACAATCAACTTATCGTCATCTGTTTCGTATAAGAAACAAAAAAGCAGCGAGCCATTCTCCACAAAACTGAGTAAGAAGCAATCAGAAAAAAATCATACAGAAAATTTCACAGGTATCACCTGATCCGTATCAAAGCATAAAAAACAACTGAGGCCCCTCTCTAGCCGCTTTTTAAATAATTCACTGTATCAACTGGCAAATGAACTCAGTAGGGCATCCTGCGCACTGATCAGCGCTTCACCTTTCGCTGGCTGATTCAGAGTATAGCTACCATCGGAGTGTAGCTCCCAGCTATGGCTGTTATCGGCCAGATAGAGATCCAGATCTTGTTTAATCCGGGCGGCCAGTTTACCGTAAAGCGGAAATCCGGTTTCAACCCGGTTGAGCATGTTGCGTTCCATCCAGTCGGCACTGGAACAGAACACTTCTGGCTCACCCTTATTGCCAAAGTAATAGACCCGGGTGTGCTCCAGAAAGCGGCCAATTATGGAGCGTACCGTGATTGTTTCAGAAATACCTTCCAGCCCTGGCCGTAACCGGCACATACCGCGTACGATCAATTCAATTTTTGTCCCTGCCTGAGATGCTCTATACAACGCCCTGATCAGCTGCGGTTCGGTCAAGCCATTCACTTTGACGATGATATGACCATCTTTGCCATGTTTCGCTTCCCGGTTAATCAGCTCGATCATCCTGGAGTGCAAGGTAAACGGCGCATTTTGTAATTTTTTAAGGCGCAGGATTTTGCCCATACCGGTGAGTTGCTGAAAGATCTTATGTACATCTTCGCCAACATCTTCATCACTGGTCATATAGCTATAGTCGGTATACAAACGGGCAGTGCCGGAGTGATAGTTTCCCGTACCAAGGTGGGAGTAACGCACTAGCTTACCCTCTTCCCGACGTACCACCAGCATCATCTTAGCGTGGGTTTTAAAATCAACTACGCCATACACTACCAGCGCACCGGCTTCCTGCAATCGCCCTGCTAGCTGCAGGTTACTCTCTTCATCAAAGCGAGCCCGCAATTCAATCACCACGGTAACCTCTTTACCGCTACGCGCGGCATCAACCAGCGCATTGACAATATCGGAGTTAACCCCGGTACGGTACAGAGTCTGCTTAATCGCCAGCACTTTGGGATCTTTTGCCGCCTGACGCAGCAGATCGACAACGGGTGCAAACGACTGAAAAGGATGGTGCAGCAGCTGATCTCTTATACGCAGGACTTCGAATACACCGCCCTGTTTAAGCTTCTTAGACATACCCGGGGTATACGGCTTCCAGCGCAACTCTTTGCGATCGACCAGATCACGCAAGGCCATCATCCGGGTCAGGTTGACCGGCCCATCCACCCGATAAGTATGGGCTTCATCAAGGCTAAACTCCTGTAACAGAAAGCTGATCAGCGCCTCCGGGGTCCGCTGATCAACCTCGAGACGGACCGCATCACCAAATTTGCGGGAATGAAGTTCACCGCGCAGAGTCCGGGCCAGATCCTCAACCTCTTCAGAATCAAACGTCAGGTCGGCGTTACGGGTTATACGGAACTGATAGCAGCCTTCTACCGTCATCCCCGGAAACAGCTCAGCTGCAAACTCGTGAATAATAGATGACAGGAAAATAAGGTTCTCGCCGCCATCACAAAGGTTATCCGGCAGGCGAATCAGACGCGGCAGCGAGCGGGGCGCGGGAATAATCGCCAGGCCGCTTTCCCGCCCGAAAGCATCTTTACCATCCAGTTCAACAATAAAGTTAAGGCTCTTATTCACCAGCCGTGGGAACGGATGGGAAGGATCCAGCCCGATTGGACTGACCACCGGCAATACTTTTTCCTCAAAGTAGACCTTGATCCACTCACGCTGTTCATCGTCCCAGTCGCGGCGACGCAGGAAATGAATATCCTCTTTTTCCAGTTCAGGAAAAATAATATCGTTGAGAATCTTATACTGACGCTCAACATGAGCGCTGCAGATCTCACCGATCCGTTTCATTACGACCTGGGGATGAAGAGCGTCAGGACCAACGGTCTCCCGGCTGTATTTCAGCTGGCGCATCAATTCGGCAACCCGAATCTCAAAAAACTCATCCAGATTACTCGAGAAGATCAACAGAAACATCAGCCGTTCCAGCACCGGATGACTTTCATCCAGCGCCTGTTCCAACACCCGGACATTGAACTGCAGATGACTCAGTTCACGATTAATATAGAGTTCAGGGGCTTTCAGATTTACCGGCGGAGCCTCTACCGGTTCAGTGACAGCGATCGGCGCCCGACTTTCCACCAGCGCAATCGATGCTTCACTTTGCTCCGCTACTTGTTCCACCATTGTGTTACTCCCTTAATTGCCAAGCCCCTGCCCTGTTAAAAATCAAGGCTACACAGTGCTCGGTTTATTCGTTCAAAACCTGCGCAGCACGCTTGGCAAAGTACGTCAGAATACCATCGCAACCCGCTCGCTTAATGCAGGTCAGAGACTCCATCATCACACTACGCTCATCCAACCAGCCATTCTGGAAAGCGGCCATATGCATCGCATACTCGCCACTGACCTGATAAACAAAAGTAGGTACTTTCAGCTCCTGCTTAACCCGGCGTACGATATCCAGGTAAGGCATACCCGGCTTCACCATGACCATGTCAGCCCCTTCAGACAGATCCATCGCGACTTCATGCAGCGCCTCATCACTGTTGGCCGGATCCATCTGGTAATTAAACTTATTACTTTTACCCAGATTAGCTGCTGAGCCTACAGCATCACGGAAAGGACCGTAGTAGGCACTCGCATACTTAGCAGAATACGCCATTATTCGGGTATTCACATGGGCACTGATTTCCAGCTCTTCGCGGATTGAGCCGATGCGACCATCCATCATATCGCTGGGTGCAACAATATCGGCGCCTGCTTCAGCATGGGATAATGCCTGCCTGACCAGGGTATCCACGGTACGATCATTCAGAACGTAGCCTTCGGCATCTATAATGCCGTCCTGTCCGTGGGTGGTGAACGGATCAAGGGCAACATCTGTAATGACACCCAGATCCGGACAAGCGTCTTTCAATGCTTTTACAGCTCGCTGCGCCAGACCATCAGGGTTATAGGCTTCTTCGGCCAGCTCGGTTTTTGCACTCAGCGGGGTAACCGGAAACAATGCCACAGCAGGCACACCCAGCGCGACAAGCTCACGGGCTTCCTGAACCAGCAGATCGATACTCATGCGCTCGACCCCTGGCATTGAAGGCACAACTTCACGCTGATTCTCACCTTCAATCACAAATACCGGGTAGATCAGGTCGTTAGGTGTCAGAACCGTTTCACGCATCATACGCCGAGAGAAATCATCAGCTCGCATACGACGCATACGGGTTTCAGGAAAAAAACGCTGGCTATTATTAAATGACACGGAAAACTTCCTCCAGGAACGGTTATTTAACCAGAAAACAATTACAGCATTATGACAGAACAGCCTTACTAACGACTATAAATAAAGCACTATACTTAACGAATATTCATTCTTTCAGGAAGAGCCCTGATCATTGAACTCACAACGTAAATGGTTAAGACATTATGGCTTGCTTAATAACAACGAGTAGCCCCCATAAAACACTTATCAGCGACAGTTCGCAGCTTCATTAATACCTGATACTATGGGTAAAGTCGTAACCGAAGGGAAGCTCTATGACAGTCATTGATGTGAAACCATGCTAATGGAATCTAATCAGACCATATGGATTAGTTTTGCAAGAGAGTGCAACTGATGTCACGCTCGCTGTCTTTCCGATTCGGCTATATCATGGCGCTGGTTGCAGCAGCTATGGCTGCAATTCTGCTGTTAGCTACGCTGTTTTTCACCAATGATTTTTACGCCAGCTCCATTGCTAATGCCGAGCACCAACTGCGCCAGACAGTGAATACACAACTGGCAAAAGATACTGAGATTCTTGCCAATACACTCGCTGTACAATTAGCCCCCTCTGTGGCGAATAAGGATATCTCTGGCATTCAACATGGTCTGCAAACGCTATCGGGTCAGCAAGGCTTAAGCTATCTCAATATTTACGATCAACAGGGCAATATTCTCTACGCACTTAAGCCTTCAGGTAATCCTGAGCATAGACATAACCTGCCTAACGTCCGCATAACTCAACAAGATAATAAAATTCTTGCTAATGTCCCGGTGCTATTCAATGAGAAAAAAGTCGGCGCTATCAGCTATGCAATTTCCCTGTCCGGGGTAGAAAAAGATATCCGACAAAACTCGGCGATATTGACGCAAAAAGCTGACGATATTATGACCCGCATGCTGATGGGACTTATCGGTGGTTTTTTTGCCTTACTGCTTCTCATGCTACCCATTTCACAAATTCTGGCCAAACGGCTACTCAAACCGCTGGATGAGCTAACTGATCGCACCCGAAGCTTTAAGGTCGATGGTGATCCGATCTCATTCCGCCTTAATCGTAGTGATGAAATTGGTGAACTGAGTAATGCCCTGCAGGATATGCAGGAACACCTTTACGATAGCCATGAGCAGATGGCGCTGATGGCTTACCGTGACCCTCTGACCAGCCTGCCTAATCGCCGCGGTCTGTATCAGGAACTACGTAAGTTAACGCTCTGGTGTAAAGAGAATGAGAAAAAGGTCGCACTACTATTTATCGATCTGGACCATTTCAAGCAGATTAACGACTCCTCCAGTCATGAATATGGCGACCTTATTCTGAAAGAAATTGCTCAGCGTCTGTTAAAAACGGTCCGGTTACAGATGAAAGATAAGCACCTACCCTTTCCCGAGGATCTGCTGTTATCCCGCATGGGAGGTGATGAATTTGTTGCTATCCTTCCTGATATTGAGTGGCTTGAGGATGCAACAGACTTCAGCCAAAACATAATAGAAGCCTTACGACAGCCTTTTGTCATTAATGATAAATACTTCACACTCTCCTGTAGTATCGGCATAACCCTCTATCCTGATGATGCCAGCAGCGCTGAAAATATGCTTAAGCATGCAGATATCGCCATGTATGAAGCCAAGCGGAGCGGCCGTAACCGGGCCCGTTTTTTCCTGCCAGAAATGCACCATCAGGTACAAGAAAGAGTCACTATTCAGCAAGGTATCGGCGCTGCCATCACTGAAAACCAACTGTTTCTGGAATATCAGCCTATCTTTGACCTGAACACTCGCACCATGATTGGCGCTGAAGCGCTGTTACGATGGAAACATCCAGAAAAAGGTAAACTAGAACCCGATACCTTTATCCCTATCGTTGAAGAATCTGATCAGATCGGCAATCTGACCCGCTGGATTATTCAGCAGGTCTGCGATGATCTGCATAGTCAGCCGGTTCTATCAAAAGCGTTGAAACTCACAATTAACATTTCCTCGGTAATTCTCAATCAACCGGAGTTGGCTCAACAGTTGAATAACACGTTGAGGCATATCAGAAGGCCTCATCAACAGATCTGTCTTGAAATCACTGAAACCAGCCTGATGAAAAACCTGGACAATACACTGCCGCTATTAAAACAATGGAAGGAAGCGGGCTACAGTATCTGGATTGATGATTTTGGTACCGGATATTCATCACTAAGCTACCTGGCTCGGCTACCAATCGACGGGGTTAAGATCGACCGAAGTTTCATTAATGATTTTGAGAATTCGAAGCCGGTTATCGAAGCGATTCTGGCACTGGCAGAAACAATGCAGCTATTGGTAGTTTCTGAAGGCATTGAGGAGCCCACTCAACAACAGGCTCTGACTGAGATGGGCTGTACTTTTGGCCAGGGCTACCTGCTATCAGGACCGGTTGATTTTAGCCGTCTGAACGAAATATTCACTCATGCCGAAAACAGCAAATCTCCGTCAAATAATAAAATCTAACGACCTGCTGCCAGCATAACCCTGGTTGTGATACAAAAATCCCCACATATCAGCGGGGATTTTTTAAAACTGAATCAATCAGATATCAAGGCGTACTTCGATACCCCGGTCTTTCATATACTGCTTGGCTTCAGGAATACTGTACTCATTAAAGTGAAAAATAGATGCTGCCAGAACCGCATCAGCTTTACCTTCGATACAGCCATCAACCAGATGATCCAGATTACCCACTCCACCGGAGGCAATAACCGGAACATTAACCGCCTCACTGATTGCCCGGGTAACACCCAGATCATAGCCATTCTTCACGCCATCCTGATCCATAGAGGTCAACAGAATCTCACCGGCCCCCAGTTCAACCATTTTCTTAGCCCACTCAACCGCATCGATACCGGTAGGCTTGCGGCCACCATGGGTAAAGATCTCCCACTTATCGGTTTCACCTGGCTGAGAGACTTTCTTCGCATCAATGGCAACCACAATACACTGAGAACCAAAACGATCCGCAGCCTCGCGAACAAACTCAGGATTAAAGACGGCAGCACTGTTAATAGATACTTTATCAGCACCGGCATTGAGCATAGTGCGGATATCATCACAGGTTCGAATGCCACCACCTACCGTCAGAGGAATAAACACCTGAGATGCCATACGCTCAACCGTATGTACCATAGTATCCCGGCCTTCATGTGTTGCCGTGATATCTAGAAAAGTAATTTCATCTGCGCCTTGCTCATCATAGCGTTTCGCAACTTCAACCGGATCACCGGCATCGCGAATATCAACAAACTGAACGCCTTTAACAACCCGCCCGTTTTCTACATCCAGACAAGGAATAATGCGTTTTGCCAATGCCATGCTAATACCTATTAAATCTTGAATTCATTAGTTAGACCGATAATCCTCAACGGGATTCCCGGACTGAGCCTCAGTCTGATAGCCGAATCAGGCTTTACCATCCCAGTTGAGAAAGTTTTTCAGTAACTGCAGACCAACAGTATGACTCTTTTCCGGGTGAAACTGCGTTGCGAAAACATTATCGCGGGCAATGGCCACATCAAAGTCCACGCCGTAATGACAGTTACCTGCCACCAACGCTTTCTCAGCCGCATCCACATAGTAACTGTGGACAAAATAGAAACGGCTGCCATCAGCAATATTCTGCCACATCGGATGATCGATGCTCTGATGTACTTCGTTCCAGCCCATATGAGGCACTTTAAGGCGTTCACCATCGGTTTCCTTCAGTTCTTCACCGAAGAACTTAACCTCACCATCGAAATGCCCAAGACAATCAACACCACCGTTCTCTTCAGAACGCTGCATCAATGCCTGATAACCAACACAGATGCCCAGAAAAGGCTTACCGGAAGCGATCGCTTCGGCAACCTCCTGATCAACACCCAGACGGCGAATTTCCGCCATACAATCGCGGATAGCACCAACACCAGGTAATAGAACCCGGTCGGCATCACGGACTTTCTGCGGATCTGCCGTAACCAGCACTTCAACACCCGGCTCAACGTGCTCTAACGCTTTTGCGACCGAGTGCAGGTTACCCATACCATAATCAATGACTGCAACACTGCTCATTTACAGCGATCCTTTGGTCGATGGCATCATGTCAGCAGCACGCTGATCTATCGTCAGCGAACTACGTAGTGCACGGCCGAACGCTTTAAAAATAGTCTCGGCCTGGTGGTGCGCATTAAAGCCTTTCAGGTTATCAATATGCAGCGTGACGCCGGCGTGATTGACAAAGCCCTGGAAAAACTCCCAGAACAGCTGAGTATCAAAGCGCCCGATATTGGCACGGGTGAACTCTACATTCATATCAAGTCCCGCACGACCGGAAAAATCCACGACTACACGCGACAGCGCTTCGTCCAATGGACAGTACGCATGCCCATAACGCTGAATACCTTTTTTATCACCGACCGCCTTATGAAAGGCCTGGCCCAGCGTAATACCAATATCTTCCACTGTGTGGTGATCATCGATATGGTTATCACCTTTAGCATTAATATCCAGATCAATCAGACCATGACGGGCAATCTGATCCAGCATGTGATCAAGAAAAGGCACACCCGTTTCAGCATTTAGCTTACCGCTGCCATCCAGATTTACTGACACAGTAATCTTAGTTTCCAGGGTATTTCGGGTGACGGTGGCTTTACGCTCAGCCATGATGATCTCCGCGACAAGTTACAGAATAAGAATTCAAAGCAGGCATTATACAACCAATATTCACCGAATGCGCACCCCTGACTACGGCTATCTCAGATGTGGACCTAAGTCATTGCTATTATTCGCCAAGCTACTGATAAAAAAGCAGTTCAGCTGTTCTTAATAGTTCGTCATTATGATCAATCTGATACTATGCTGTTTATCACGTGCTTTGCTGATACATGGTCCAAGGAGGCGTCATGAAAGGTTTGTTCAAAATTGTCGGTGGTTTGGTTGCCCTGCTACTAATACTGGTTGTGGCAGGTGGAGTCCTGCTGGGTATGTTCTTTGACCCTAACGAGTATAAACCAGAGATAAAAAAGCTAGCCCTCGAACAGGGTGGTGTTGAACTTGAGATCAGTGGCGATCTTGGCTGGTCAGTCTTTCCATGGCTGGGTATCGAAATTAATCAGATAAGCGTGAACTATCCTGGTCAGCCGCAGCTGGCTGAACTGAACCAGGCCCAGGTCTCTGTTGAACTTCCACCATTGCTGTCCGGTAATGTAAAAATGAGCAGCATCCTGTTGGATGGCCTGACCCTGAATCTGGTTAAAACTAAACAAGGCACAACCAACTGGGCTGTATCAGGCGCCGGCCAACAGGCTTCCGGCTCAGTTGCACAAGACACACCCAGCAGTAGCGAAGCAGCGGGTGGCGCTGCCATTGCGCTGGATATCGAAAGCATTGCGATAACCAATGCGAATATCAGCTATCTGGATCAGATGACCGACAGTAAAGTACTGCTGAATAACTTCAGCATGACCTCCGGTAAAGTCGTTACCGGGGCGTTTTTTCCTGCTGAGTTAAGTTTTCAGGCAGAGCAATATCAGGCTGATCAGAAACAGCTAACAGTAGACGCAGCCTTAACTGCAGAGTTCTTCCTTGATCTGGCGAAGCAGCAGTATCAGATCAAAGGGCTGGAAAGTACCCTCGACCTTAAAGGCGCTCCTTTTAACGATAAGACTGTCTCAGTAAAACTGAACTCCGATATCACCTCTGATCTGAGCAATGAAACAGCCAACCTGAAAGGCATGAAGCTGACAGCAGCAAACCTCAATGCCAGTGGTGATATTACTGTAAAAAGTTTCAGCAAACCGGTGATTACCGGTCAACTCAAAGTGGATCAATTCAGTCTTCAGGACCTGTTGACAGCACTGAGACAGCCGGCCATAGAAACAACCGATCCGTCGGTACTTAAAGCGATTAGTTTCAATGCTGAGCTGGGCGGAGCACCCAACACAGTCGGGCTGAATAAGATGAGTCTGAAACTGGATGACACCTCATTCAACGGTAGTCTGGCAATGAATCTGGCAAACGGTTCTATCGCATTCAACCTTAAAGGTGATGAACTCAACGCCGACCGTTACCTGCCTCCATCAAAAGAACAACCCGCAGAGCAGCAAAAGCAAGCCAGTAACAGCCAGTCATCCGGCTACTCAAAAGAGCCTGTTATACCGGTTGAAATGTTGAAAGGGCTGGAACTGGATGTGAATCTGGGGCTGGCTAAGCTGCTCATAAATGGGCTAACACTGACCAATCTGCAACTAGAAACCAGCGCCCATGGCGGTCTGGTTAATATGAATAAAATCAACGCCGATATGTACAGCGGCACCTTACGTAATTCTGTTGTCGTCGATGTTCGCAAATCACCCACCCGCCTGACGGTGAAAAAGAACATTAAAGGCATTGCTATCGGCGACCTGCTTCAGGACATGGCCGATACCGACCGCCTCACCGGCACCTTTAATACTCAGTCAGCTATCACCGCACGGGGTGAGTCGGTACATGCGATTATAAATAGCCTTAACGGTAATGCCGCTGTCACTATGCCGAACGGCGAAATCAAAGGTATCGATGTTGCACAAACCATCTGTCAGGGCTTTAACAACGTCGCGGCACTGGGCGTTAATGCCGATCAGGTTGATCGATCCACACCTTTCGCTGATCTGAGCAGTAACTTCAAAATTACCAACGGTGTCGTCAGCAACAATGACCTGACCACAAAGCTGGATGCTATTACTGTACGCGGTAAGGGTAAGGTTAACCTGCCGGCGGAGAACCTGGATTATCGACTGGGCCTGACCATCGAAGAAAACCTGTTCAAAAAGACCTGTGCCGTTAATAACAACCTCGAGGGTGTTGAATGGCCATTAGACTGCAAAGGCAGTTTTAATACC
Source organism: Amphritea balenae (assembly GCF_003858655.1). GTDB lineage: Bacteria > Pseudomonadota > Gammaproteobacteria > Pseudomonadales > Balneatricaceae > Amphritea > Amphritea balenae. The sequence continues at coordinate 212,449 of NZ_RQXV01000006.1, read as the reverse complement.
GAGCCATCCAAGCTATGTCGCCCCGATGCCAGTGTATTGCAAGAGATCATCAAGCAGAAGGCTAAGAAGAAGCTGGAAGGCAAGCTGATGGAAAAACTGGGCGGCGGCAACGGCGATAGCGAAGGTGACAGTAAAGTTGAAGGTGCTAAAAAATTAATAAGAGGCCTGTTCGGTAACTGATGTCCACAGAGCAATTCTCCGACGCCGTGCTGAACTGGTTTGATCAGCACGGCCGTCACGATCTACCCTGGCAGGCCACTAAAACAGCCTACTTCACCTGGTTGTCTGAGATCATGTTGCAGCAAACTCAGGTCAGCACGGTTATCCCCTATTTCGAACGATTTCGGGATCAGTACCCAACCGTAGAAGACCTGGCCGCTGCCGACCAGGATGAAGTACTGCATCTGTGGACCGGGCTGGGTTACTACGCCCGGGCCCGTAACCTCCATAAAACAGCTAAAATTATCAGCGCAGAGTTTGACGGTCATTTTCCGCAATCCGTTGACGAGCTGGAGCAACTACCGGGCATTGGCCGTTCAACAGCTGGGGCTATTCTCTCTATCTCAACCGGTAAACGTGCTGCCATTCTGGACGGTAATGTTAAACGGGTGCTGGCACGGTATTACGCCATCGAGGGCTGGCCTGGTACTACAGCAAATACCAAACAGCTTTGGCTTTACGCAGAACAGAATACGCCAACGGCAAGGGCCGGCGAATACACGCAGGCGATGATGGATATGGGAGCCACTCTCTGCACCCGGTCTAAACCTGTCTGTTTGTTATGCCCTGTCCAGCAAGGTTGCACCGCATACAGACAAGGGCGGACAGCGGAATTACCCGCATCTAAACCTAAAAAAGTCATTCCCGTTAAACAGACAATGATGTTACTCATTACTGATACTGACGGTCAGATTTTACTACGCCAAAGACCACCCAGCGGTATCTGGGGAGGGCTCTGGAGTCTGCCTGAAACCTCTGATCTGCGCGATGCAGAACAGGAAACCGGACTGGCAATAGAGCTTGATACTGCTGAACCTATGGCTCCAATACGCCATACCTTCAGCCACTTTCATCTGGACATCACTCCGGTAAAGGTCAGACTGATAGATAAAGCCCCTACAAACCGTGTCATGGAACAGCCGGCAAGTCTCTGGTATAACTTACGCCAGCCACAGAAGGTCGGACTGGCAGCACCGGTCAAGAAACTGCTGGGAAAACTGAAGACCTGATTTAATCTGGAGAAAGATATGACCCGCACCGTAATGTGCCGTAAATACAAAGAAGAGCTGGAAAGCCTTGATAGACCACCTTATCCCGGTGAAAAAGGCCAGGTGATTTACGATACTATTTCGAAAAAAGCCTGGACCGAATGGACCAACCATCAAACTATGCTGATCAATGAAAAGCATCTGAGCCTGATGGACCCTTCTACCCGGGAATTCCTGCAACAAGAGATGCAGAAGTTTATGGATGGCGAAGACTACGAAAAAGCTGAAGGCTACGTACCTCCGTCTAAATAATTCCGCTTGTCTGAGTTCTGATAATTAAAGCTCCGGCCCGGAGAAATCGACTCCGGGCTACTTCCCGGCCACACTCATTAAGCATTCGGCGTCAAAAATTTATCCTCAACGCTCTTCCCAGAAGCAGTCTAATACTCCCAGAAAAAAATCTTCATTGGCCTGTTGACACAAGAGCATGAAACCAGTTTAATACGCACCTCTTAAGTGCCCGGATAGCTCAGTCGGTAGAGCAGAGGATTGAAAATCCTCGTGTCCGTGGTTCGATTCCGCGTCCGGGCACCACTTAAGAAATCATTTAAGCCTCGTTACTCTTTATCTCAAAGAAACGGGGCTTTTTTGTGTCTGGAATTTATTGAAAGCGTCCGTGGTTCGGCTAATTACAACTTCAGGCGTCCGGGCACCATTTAAGAATCATTGAAGCCTTGCTTTCGTTCTACGTAGCAGGGCTTTTTTGTGTCTAGAACTTATTGAAAGCGTCCGTGATTCGACCGGTTATAACTTCAGGCGTCCGGGCACCACTTAAGAATCAACTAAGCCTTGCTACTCTTTAACTATAAAGAAGCAGGGCTTTTTTGTGTCCGCAAGAAAGGACTATCTCCGGTCCGTGGTTCGGCTGGTTACAACTTCAGGCGTCCGGGCACCACTTAAGAATCAACTAAGCTTTGCTACTCTTTAACTATAAAGAAGCAGGGCTTTTTGTGACTGTAAGTTAATCTAACTACCTTTCTCAGAATTCATTTTATCGATATATGCCTGCATTGAGCTCAGATTCAACTGGTCCAGCTGCCCCTGAATTTGCAGTTTTACGTTCTCTCTGGCCGTTTCGGAATAGAGCCGGTACTGAACAAAGTTCATACCCAGGGACAAGATAAACAGCAAAATAACAACGATAAGCGCATCCAGATTCAGCTCAAACTTCTTCAACTGACTATTCCTTGTAATGGTTGGAAAGCCTGAGCATAACTGAATGACATTAATTCGTCAGACTTGATTTAACACTTCAGGCTGACGCTCATGCAGTATCTGTTTCGGGTTTTTCGGATAATATTTTTCAGGCAGTCGATCGATGTGGCTGAAAAAACGGGTGTCTCGGTAAGGCATCTTCATATAACCGGAGATTCCCAGACCTGAGATCTGCGGCACTGCTGCCAGAATACGCGCCAGACAGTCACTAAACTCCCCCTCCCTTGAGGGATCCAGCAGGCGGTAGTAACTATGAATTTTCAAATGAGTCGGCAGGCTTTCAAAGATAATCAGGCCGGTATGATGAATCTGATTAAGCAGTTCCAGGTCTTTAATAATGGACTGTGGCAGTTCAAGAAATTCTTCCGGATCCTTACCGTCTTCAAAGTATGAGTGCATCCGACTCTGATCTTCAAGTTCCGGTGCCGCTGAGACTTCGTATGGTATCTGCATGCCCTGAACCGGCTGGAAAGGAATTTGAGTATTTTCCCGCTCCATATGCAGGGTATCTTTAGCGTTGAACAGGCAGCTTTTGAATACCCCCTGTCGATAAATCGCCCGGGACAGGTTAACCATATTGTTAACCGAGGTGATAAAAGAATCCTTCAGCCGGTCATCGTTCAGGTTCAGGCAGGAATCGATATACACGCCATCCGGCTCCCAGCGTACAGCAATGCCACCGACCACCGGGTATTTAGCTAAGCGGCTGATACTGGCCAGAAACGCCTTTTCCGTTTCCCCCATACCCTGCAGAAAGTTCTTATAGTAGCGATCGAATTGCACCTCATCCATATCCTGAATCGGCTCTTCTATGCCCTCCTCCTTTAAGAAAGCCTTTCGGGATGTGTAGGCAACTGTATCGATATCCTGGAGCTCGGTATGGGACCAGACCGGAATCAGATGGGGCTCCGGCGGTTCATCCAGATCAACCATCACCGTACGGGCAATAGACGCCATATTATTCAACAGATAGTCACCGGCCTGAGCCCGGATATCAGGATTTTCATCCAACAGATTTTCCAGCACCCGGGCGAACTCTAATGGTAAGCCCAAAGAGGTCGGTGGTATCGCCCGATGACCAAAGCGACAGGACTGCCCTGAGGCCAAAGCGTAAAGCGTGCCTGCCAGTCCCTGCTCATCGAACCTGGGGGATGACAATGCGCCATTGAGCTGCTCTTCACCGATAAAATACACATCTCCCAGACGCGCGTTGGTGTTTTGCAAATCGCCGGACATCAGCTCCATCACATTGTTAGAGACAAACTGTTTATGGGTATCCAGTTGAGCAAATACAGACGAACCCCAGTCGATCAGTGCGACCGCTTCTGTTTCAGGATCAATCACAATATTGGAGGGCTTTATATCGCCGTGTACCAGTGGTCTGCCCGAGCGAATAGCGGCGGATCGTAAGCCTTGAAGTATATCCACCATCTGAGCAGCTATATGCACCACCAGGCGGGGTGATAACTTTCCCTGTTGCAGCGAGAACTGTTCCAGGTCCATTCCTTTAGCCCGCTCCATCACCAGAATAGCCTGACGGCGGATGCGCTGAAACTCGACCAGCTGCGGTACTAAACCGTGCTCTACCTCACCCAGAATAAAGGCCTCTTCTTCGAGTCGATCCTGAATATGCTGCGGCAGGGTAATACGGGAGAATTTAAACACCAGTCTGCGCCCATGTGCGCTGGTACCGCCGAACACAAAACCAAAAGCGCCCTTACCGATCATTGAAATGTCGGTGTAACCCAGCTGTTCCAGCTGTTCCTGACAGAGATTAACCCAGTCTTTAAGTTTCTTGGCGTCATCGTGACTGAGCAGATAGATAGACTGCTCTTCAGGGATATAAAACTGCTGTAAGTTAGGATAATCCATAATAATCGTCAGATACCTGAACCGGGAATCAACTTAAGCTTATCCCGGTTCAGTTCTCTATAGCGAGCAGTGCTAGCTCAGATCCAATAGCATTGAGGCCGGATCTTCCAGATAGGACTGCCACAGGCCACTGAAGCGGGCGATAGTGCCGCCATCAATCACCCGGTGATCACCGGACCAACTGATATTCATGATACTACGGGCTTCAACCTGACCCGCATCATCAAAGCGTGGTAACTGCTGCACCTTACCCAGCGCGACAATCGCGACCTCCGGCGCATTAACCACCGGTACTGCATAAGTACCGCCCAGCGCGCCAATGTTGGAGATACTGATAGTACCGCCCTGCAGATCCTGCTGTTGTACCCGCCCTTCCCGGGCAGCTTCTGTCAGCCGCTGAACTTCCGCTGCAATCTCAAGGATACTCAGTTTATCAACCCGCTTGATATTAGGTACCAGCAAGCCGATCTTAGAATCTACCGCCATACCAATATTGCAGTCCGGCAGATAATGGATCTCGGTGCAGTCGGCATTAACCCGACTGTTCAGAACCGGATACTGCTGTATCGCCATCGCCATCGCTTTCATAATAAATGGCATCAGGGTCAGACGCACACCCAGCTGCTCAGCTTTAGGCTTAAGTTGCTTACGCAGTGCTAACAACGCAGTGACATTCACCTCATCACCGAAAGTGAAGTGAGGAATGGTACTGGTCGCCAGGGTCATCTGTTTCGCCATCGCCGCTTTAATGCCTCGAATAGGCTCGACCCGGATCTCTCCGGATGCAACTACTGGCGCAGAGGCAGTCGTCGGCACTGTTGGCGCAGGCTGACTCTCAGGGGCAGTTGACAGGCCATCACGATAGGCGATGACATCTTCCTTCATCACCCGTCCGTCTTTACCGCTACCCGGTATAACCTGGATATCCAGACCAAATTCGCGACAGATTCTACGCACCGCAGGACCAGCCAACGCCTTGCCCCGGCCCGCGATGGAAGCCGCAGGAGCGGGCGCAGATGCCACCGGATTAGTCGATGCAGCCAGCGCACTGGCAGGCTCAGGCTTCGATTCAAGTGCATTGGATTGAATAGCTCTGGATTCAACCGACTTAACTTCCGGAGCAGTCTGATGATCCGGCTGGATCGAGAATAATGGCTGATGTACCTGCGCAATATCCCCTTGCGGATGATATAGCTTTAATACTGTTCCAGCTGTAGGCGCTGGTATCTGTACCACCGCTTTATCGGTCATCAGATCAACCACCGGCTGATCCTCTTCGATATGATCACCCTCTTTAATCAGCCATTCGACAACTTCGCACTCAACAATACCTTCACCGATATCCGGCAGAATAAAGTCTTCGCTCTGGCTAACCACAGCTTCAGGGGGCTGTGCTGCAACCGGTTCTACAGTATGTTCAGGAGCGGAAACTACCTCCGATACCGATTCAACCCCATTCAGCTCGATCTCAAATAACCGTTCATGTACTTTGGCGCTGTCGCCCTGCTGATAATAAAGTTTACTAACCCGACCCGCATATGGCGCTGGTATCTGTACCAGCGCTTTATCGGTCATGACATCAACTATCGGCTGATCTTCTTCAATCAGATCACCCTCTTTAATCAGCCACTCAACAACTTCGCACTCTACAATGCCTTCGCCGATATCCGGCAGGATAAAATCTTTTAACATCCTCACATCCCCCCTAGAAATTGACGCTTTGTTTGATTGCTTCATAAATCTTCAGATGATCGGCAATGTATTCCTTCTCCAGCGCAAGCGGGTAAGGCGTATCCATTCCGGCCACCCGGGCAATCGGCGACTCGAGGTGAAGGAAACAACGTTCCTGAATAGCGGCAGATATTTCGCCACCGAAGCCACCGGTATAGGGCGCTTCATGGGTAATCAACAGCCGGCCGGTCTTCTTAACAGAAGCGACTACAGTATCAATATCCCAGGGTACGATAGTGCGCAAGTCGATCAGTTCGCAGGAGATGCCATCCTTTTCGGCCAGTTGATCAGCCATTTCCAGATACTCCATCTGTGCGCCCCAGGCCAGCAGCGTAATATCGCTGCCCTCTTTAACGACTTCAGCACTGCCTAATGGCAACTGATAATCTTCATCAGGCACTTCGCCCACAGAGGCTCTGTAGATACGTTTGGGCTCAAAGAAAATAACCGGGTTCGGATCGCGGATCGCGGCCAGCAACAAACCTTTCGCCTGATGAGGGTTACGGGGGACAACGACTTTCAGTCCCGGTGTTTGGGCAAAGTAAGCCTCCGGCGACTGAGAGTGATAATGCCCACCGGCGATACCACCACCGTAGGGGGTACGGATAGTCAGTCCGCCTACATTGAACAGATCACCGGAGCGGTAACGGAACTTAGCCGCCTCATTCACAATCTGATCGAAGGCCGGAAAAATATAATCGGCAAACTGGATTTCAGCCACCGGTACCGAACCCTGAGAGGCCAGACCGTTAGCAAAACCGATGATACCTTGCTCAACTAATGGTGTATTAAAACAGCGATCCCGGCCGTATTTTTCCTGCAGGTTACTGGTTGCCCGGAACACACCACCAAAGCCACCAACATCTTCACCAAAACAGATAACTTTTGGGTTATCTGCCATCGCAATATCCAGTGCATTATTAACCGCCTGAAGAAGATTCATCTTACTCATTATCTAGTCTCCCTGCGGTCTTAGGATAGGCTTCCGGATATTTACGGATATGCTCTTTAAGCTGCTCCAGCTGCTCTTTCAACAGCGGAGGTGGCACATCGTAAACATCGGTAATCATCTCTTCGAGCTTTGGAATTGGGTGCTTCTCACACTCCTTCAACGTTGCCAGCACATCGCGACGATCAATATCGTACAACTGCTTGTCTTCGTCCTCAGACCACCACTCTTGCAGCAGTAACCACTGTTTCATACGGCTCAGTGGGTCTTTACTGGCCCAGTTCTCTTCTTCCTTCTTGCTACGATAGCCAGAAGGGTCATCGGAAGATGAGTGCGCAGCAAGACGATAGCTCATCGCTTCAATCAGCACCGGCTCGTTCTCTTCGACAGCGATTCGACGCGCCTCAACGGTGGCAGCATAAACCGCCAGAATATCGTTACCATCAACCCGGATGGTGTGCATACCGTAGCCTAACGCCCGTGGCGCTATACCATCGGCTGCGAACTGCTCGTTAGACGGTGTAGAAATTGCGTAGCCATTGTTACGACACAGGAAGATAACCGGTACTTTCAGCACCGAAGCCATGTTCAGCGCAGCATGAAAATCACCTTCAGACGCAGCACCCTCACCAAATACAGTAACTGTGCATTTACCATCACCGGCCAGTTTCTGGCCGTAAGCATAACCGGTCGCCTGAGGAATCTGGGTCGCAAGTGGGGATGAGATAGTCATGTAATGCAGCTTGCTGGAGCCATAATGAATCGGCATCTGACGGCCCTTGCCGTAGTCGCGTTCATTACTGAACAGCTGATTCATAAATTCTTCAAGGGTGAAACCACGGTAAACCAGGGCACCCTGCTCGCGGTACTGAGCCATGATCATGTCTTCATCATCAAGGGCTGCAGCAAAGCCGACTGTGGTCGCTTCTTCACCGGTGGACTGCATGTAAAAGCTCAGGCGTCCCTGTCGTTGGGCTGCCAGCATGCGTTCATCCAGCACCCGGGTACGGACCATGGCTTTATAAATTCGGAGTGCGGTGTGCTTATCCAGATCAGGCAGTTTTGCTCCCTTGTAAGGAGTACCATCCTGTTTCAAGACTTTGTAAGTCGGTATCTGGAGCTCATCACCACGGATAAATCGGAGCGAATGAATCGCCCGGTTCTTAGTATCCGCTGTCATAACTTCCTCTTCATTATTTTTATGAATTCTCTGGGTAAAAAGAATCCCTAAGTGGATAGTCATAGATCCCTTTTGGGGATTTATTATTTTTAATATAGACCCGTCCGGATAAGACGGGAAAACAGTTTTAACTTACTTTTAGCCCGAGGTAAACGAAAATACGACAGAAATATTAATCACCAATCGTTGATATAACAGGTTTATTTTCTGCAATTTAGCGATAGGAAATAGAAAAAACTTTAGACACCAAAATAAGGGATTTCCCTAGTTAAGTCTTATTATTTAAACAGTTAGGCGAAAATATTGTGAAATAGCCATCCAGAGATATTCTGGATGCTGGAAATGCCAGAAGTAAAATCAGCTATCATCAAATAAAGTAAAAAAAATACTCAGTGATGCCACTTATCCCTTCTGAAAGATGGCGATAAAATTTGCTGCACCTGCGCAAAAAGTAGGTTATTTGATGGCTTATCGATCAGCTTTAAGACGCTCGAAATAACATGCCTGAATACGCCGGTTACAGATTAACCCTTAGCCCGGAAATGACCCGTGCAGGCGCTCTGCACTATCCACACTCACCATATAAACAGAGTTACCCACAGCATCCGGGGATAACTTAAAACTGAGTGAGCGAATTAAAGCTATACCGGGGTTGTCATACTGGCTTCGGCAAAGGATTGCCACAGCATACTGGCTACCGGACCTAAACTATGCTCCTGTCGACGAACCAGCCTGATCTCTCCATCGATACTGTACTCAAGGTCTTCGGGCTGCAGCCTGACCAGATCCCCACGAGCCAGCTCAGTTTGTACCATATGTTCGGGGATAAACCCCCAACCCAGCCCGGCAAGCAGCATCTGCTTCAGGGTATTGGCATCCCGGGTTTTCCATTGCCTGACCCCCTTGATCAGCATCAGACTTTCCGTATCGAAACTGAGACCACTCTCTTCCACCATCAGATGAACCTGGGACTTCAGTTGCCCGGTACTCTGCACCTCCCCCGCTTTAAACAGTTCTGGCGCAGCCACCAGCTGGATCTTAAAGTGACTGATAGCCTGGGTGTCCAAATCACCCAATGCATATAGTGTTGGCCACCAGGGACTCACTACCAGATCAGCCTGACCATTCTGCAAAAGTTTCAGCGCGCCAAAACGAGATTTACCTAACACATGTAACTCAGTATCAGGAAATTGCTGCTGGCATTTTTTCAATACTTTTAAAATCAGAGAGTGTGGGCATGTCAGATCATATGCAAAACGCACCAACGGCTCATTCCCCACGCCCAGATGCTGCCCCATCGAGCTAAGTTGATCCGCATTTAACAGTAGCTCCTGAGCCTTACGATAAAACGCTCTGCCCGCTGGCGTCAGACTCAGCCGATAACTCTCCCGGTTCAGAATCTCAAAGCCATATTCCGCTTCCAACTTCTTAATCGCCATCGACAGTGCAGGCTGAGTTTTATGCAGGCTTTCAGCTGCTTGCTTCAGGGATCCGCATTCTACAATGCGACTAAGCGTACGTAGTTGCTCTAACGTCATTAAATTTAATTTAACCTGTTGGCAATATTTTGTGAATATTATTTAAGCAAAATCTATTCTATATTTCACTTATCAATTTCTCTGAGTTAAACCGATTCGGCATCATCTATTCTTATAACTCATCCGAGTTCGCCTGAATCCGTTATTTCAGTCCAATTTTTATAAATCACTATCCGATTTAATACAGATAAAACATCTACCGAGGTTTGCCATGCACGTTTTCTATCGGCCATTTCAGTTTTCTATTCTGGCGATGCTATTCGTTCTGGTCGGCTGTAGTGACAACAGCGATCAGGCCTCAACAGCGGAGGTTATTCGTCCGGCTAAAATCTTTCAGGTCACTGATCCAACTTTATCTGCAGTGCGCAGCTTTCCTGCAGAAGTAGAAGCCAATGCCGATTCAAAACTGGCTTTCAGAGTCAGCGGTCAGATTACTGAGCTGTTAGTCAGACCCGGTAGTGAAGTCGAGCAGGGGCAGATTCTGGCACGACTGGACCCTAAAGACTTCAAGCTGAATCTGGACGACCGCCAGGCCCGTTATGAACTGGCCAGATCTCAATTTGAACGAGCCAAATAGATACTCGCCCGTAAGCTGATATCGCAGTCTAAATTTGATGAAGCCCGCGCCGAACTGAAAGTCGCCCAAGCATCATTTAATGTGGCTAAAACTGACCTGGAATACACCTACCTGCGTGCCCCCTTTACCGGCAGCGTGGCTAAGTTAATGGTGGAAAAATATGAGAACATTCAGGCCAAGCAAACCGTGCTTTTGCTACAAACCCGGGATCAGATTGATATTTCAATCCAGATGCCTGAGAACATTGTTTCGCGGATAAAGAAAGACACCGGCTATCAACCAACCGTGGTATTTGATTCCCATCCTGGCCAACGTTTTCTGGTCAGTGTAAAAGAGTGGGATACCCAGGCAGATCCCTCGACCCTGACCTATAAAGTCGTGTTTTCCCTACCCACCCCTGAATCATTTAATGTACTACCAGGGATGGCAGCCAGCATCAGTATCGATCTGTCTAAAGTCACTGATCTGAGCAATACCCGCTTAATGTTACCTGTCGGCGCAGTCTTTGCTGCTGAAGGCGAACCCCTGTCAGACAGTACCCGCTATATTTGGAAATTTGATCCGCAAACCCAACGGGTTCATCGGTTGGAAGTCACTGTCGGCGAAATTAAGCAGCAGGGTATCGAAGTCCTGAGTGGTATTGAGCCCGGCGATCAGGTTATTGCGGTGGGTGCTGGTTTCCTGACAGAAGGTCAGCAGGTTCGCCCCTGGAATCGGGAAGAGGGTCTGTAAATGAAACTGACCGAATACTCGATTAAACGTCCGGTTACCAGCTGGATGTTTGCACTGTTGCTGCTTGTTGGCGGTATCATCTCTTACAACGGTCTGGGTCGTCTTGAAGACCCTGCATTCACCCTGAAGATGGCGATGATTACCACCGCCTATCCCGGTGCGGCCCCAACCCAGGTTGAGGAGGAAGTTACCTACCCTCTGGAAAATGCGCTACAACAACTCCCATACGTTGATTTTGTGACCTCGATATCCTCTGCCGGAATGTCACAAATCATTATCGAGATGAAAGGCACTTACCGTAAAGATGATCTGCAACAGATCTGGGATGAGTTGCGCCGTAAGGTCAATGATCTTGAAGCCCAGTTACCTCCCGGCACTATGAAGCCCCGGGTTATCGACGAATTTGGTGATGTGTATGGCGTCCTGCTGGCGATCAATGGCGATGGTTACTCCTACGAAGAACTGAAAGACTATGTAGACTATCTGCGTCGTGAACTGGTGCTGATCAAAGGCGTTGGCAAAGTAACCGTTGCTGGTGAGCAGCAGGCCCAGGTCGTCGTTGAGATCGCCCGAAATAAACTCTCTGCACTGGGAATTCCGGCAGAACGAATCTATCAGCTACTTCAAACCCAGAATCAGGTATCTAATTCCGGTAGTGTGAAAGTTGATAGTGAATACATCCGTTTACACCCATCCGGCGAATTTAACAGTGTCAAAGAATTAGAAGGATTACTGGTTTCAAATTCAGGCACTTCGCAACTGGTCTATCTGGGTGATGTTGCCGAGATCAGTCGCGCCTATGCTGAAGTACCGCAGAATATTATTAACTACAACAACCATCAGGCATTACTACTGGGCATCTCGTTCAGCTCGGGGGTCAATGTTGTCGAGATCGGTCAGGCGGTAGAACAACGCATGGCTGAGCTCGAGTATGTTCGGCCCATCGGCATGGAAGTCAGTAGTGTGTATAACCAGCCAGCAGAAGTTGATAAGTCGATGCAGGGCTTTATGCTAAGTCTGGCCGAAGCTGTCGCTATCGTAATTGCCGTACTGCTGATATTCATGGGGCTTAAAAGCGGCATCTTAATCGGTCTGATCCTGCTGTTAACGGTATTAGGCAGCTTTATCTTTATGAAGCTATTTGCCATCGATCTGCAACGCATCTCGCTGGGCGCACTGATCATCGCACTGGGTATGCTGGTCGATAACGCTATCGTTATCACCGAAGGGATATTGATCGGCCTGAAAAAAGGCCAGACAAAGCTTCAGGCTGCGCTGGATATCACCCGTCAGACAAACTTGCCGCTGCTAGGTGCTACCGTCATCGCTATCACCGCGTTTGCACCTATCGGCCTCTCGGCTGATGCTACCGGTGAGTTCGCTGGCAGCCTGTTCTGGGTGCTGCTTATCTCCCTGCTCCTCAGCTGGGTTACCGCCATTACCCTGACGCCTTTTTTTGCCGATCTTATGTTCAAAGAAAACACTCAGGTCAGTAATGAAGATGAAGCTGATGCCGCTCTCTATAAAGGTGCAATTTTTACCTTCTACAAAGCGTTGCTTAACTTTTGTATGCGTTTTCGTGTCCTGACAATGATCATGATGGTGCTGCTGTTTGTTGCGGCTATCGCAGGCTTTAGCCAGGTTAAACAATCTTTTTTCCCTCCCTCAAACACACCGATGTTCTATCTGGATTACTGGCGTTATCAGGGCTCAGATATTCGTGAAACCCAGAAAGATATTGAATCTATCCAAAGCTACCTGATGCAACAGGAACGGGTGGAGCAGGTGACCACCACCACCGGCCGGGGTGCACCTCGCTTCATGCTGACCTATGCTCCGGAAAAATCCTATGCCGCTTTTGGTCAGCTGATTATCCGGGTGCAGGACCGGGATTCATTACCCGGCGTTATGGCTGATCTGCGCGATCATATGATAGGTAACTATCCTCAGGCGCAGTTTAAAGTGAAGCGCATGGAGATCGGCCCCTCTACTGATGCCAAAATCGAAGCCCGCTTTACCGGCCCTGATCCTGACCAGCTTCGTCAGCTGGCCGGCCAGGCGATTGCGGTTCTACAGGCAGATGCCGGGGCACATAATATTCGTCACGACTGGCGCCAGCGCAGTAAAGTTATTCGTCCACAGTTCAATGAAGCGATGGGGCGCAGGGTCGGCATCAGCAAACAGGACCTTGATCAACTGTTACTGACTACCTTCTCAGGCCAACAGGTCGGCCTCTATCGGGAAGGTACTCAGCTACTACCGATCATCGCCCGGCCACCTCAGGCAGAACGCCTGACTATCGATAGCCTGCCTGAACTGCAGATCTATAGTCAGGCGGCTAACGACTATGTGCCTATTACACAAGTAACCACCGGTTTTGATACCGACTGGGAAGACTCGTTGATTCTGCGTCGTGACCGTAAGCGTACTATCACCGTAATGGCCGATCACGATGTCTTAGGTGATGAGACCGCTGCAACTCTGTTTAGCCGGATAAAACCGGGCATTGAAGCGATCCCGCTCCCCCCCGGATATAAGCTGGAGTGGGGTGGTGAATACGAGTCCTCAAGAGATGCTCAGGCAGCACTGTTTGGCGGACTGCCGCTGGGCTATCTGGGTATGTTTATCATTACCGTACTGTTGTTTAATTCAGTCCGGGCTCCCCTAGTTATCTGGGCCACCGTTCCCTTGGCAGTCATCGGAGTCTCTTTCGGCTTGCTGGTCATGGGCGCCCCCTTCAGTTTCATGGCGCTGTTAGGGCTACTCAGTTTGTCCGGGATGCTAATTAAAAACGGGATTGTATTGGTCGATCAGATAAATCTCGAGCTATCCCAGGGTAAAGACCCTTATCTGGCAGTATTTCACTCTGCAGTGAGCCGGGTTCGACCGGTAGCCATGGCGGCTATCACCACGATTCTGGGTATGATCCCGTTACTGTTTGACGCCTTTTTTGAATCAATGGCGGTCACTATTATGTTCGGACTGGGCTTTGCTACTATTCTGACACTAATCGTGGTGCCAGTGCTCTTCACCCTGCTATACCGGATCCCTTATCAGCCACAGATACAACAGTAGTTAAAAAGGGCAGGTATCTGGCTCAGATACTTGCCCCCAAAACCTGTGGATAACTCTGTTCGCAAGATGAGCACTACCCCACGAAAAGCCCATCCGTGTTGATTATAAGAGATCAGGGTGTTTTATGACCGCTGTGGAAGATAGCCAGACCGCACAGCTCTGCAGCGGCCTCTGCTACGCCAGGAAAAGTACGCTTAAAACAGGATCAAATTGTCATGTAAGCGCTCTTTCAACCCAATCCAGTCGATCCTGACCGAAGTAAATTTCATCATCGACAAACATAGTCGGAGCGCCAAATACACCTCGCTCTGCTGCTTCCAGGGTAGCCTGAATCAATGCTTGCTTGTTCTCGGGTAGTGACATCGCTTCCATCACCAGAGCGGCATCAAAACCTGCGTCACTCAGCACCTCAGATATAACGTCAGCCGATGAAAGATCTTTTCCGTCCGTCCAGGCGGATTTAGGCTGGTTATGGAGCTGCCAGTACGGTTTCCTGGACATAACAAGCTATTAACAGAGTTATCGATTAATCTGAATATAAATTTATAGCCTGAACTTATTGGCAAAAAACAGCTGCTATAGCAAATTAATAGCTCTGATACAGCCTGAAAAAGGATAGTGCCATGCCACAAACTATTGGTTTTGATGTCTATGGAACCTTAGTGGACCCGGTTGAAATGGGTACCCATCTGGAAGCCCTGATAGGCGATCAGGCTAAAGAATTTGGCCAGTTATGGCACGAGAAAAAAGTTGAATACGCATTTCGCCGGAGCCTGATGCAGCAGTATCAGGATTTCAGCGTATGTACGCTTCAAGCCCTGCGATATTGTATGAAGGTTTTTAAAATCGATCTGTCAGAACAGGCACAGCAAGCCCTGATGGCTGAGTTTGCCAATCTGGCGGCATTCAACGATGTAGTCCCGGGGCTTAAGAGTTTAAAGCAGCAGGGCCATACTCTGGCTGCATTCTCTAACGGCCCGGAAGCGGCAGTACATACTCTCATGGGCAATGCCGGTGTATTACCCCTGCTGGATGATGTGATCAGTGTCGATGACATCCGTATCTATAAACCCAGTCCTCGGGTGTACCAGTATCTGATGGAGACAACCGGCTCCACTGTCGATAACTGCTGGATGGTATCCGGTAATCCCTGGGATGTTATTGGTGCTAAAGCGGCGGGTTTAAAAGCCGCCTGGATACAGAGAGACCCGGCGAAAATATTTGACCCTTGGGATATCGAACCCGATCTGGTGGTTAACGATCTGATCGAATTCAGTGAACAACTCACCGATTTTTAAGATACATAAAAATTTAATTGTTTGTCTGTTACAACTTACAGAGACAGCGGTACCAACTGTCTGAAGAGGCGATAATGAGCGAATACCAACCCCCTAAAGTCTGGACCTTTGATAGTGAAAGCGGCGGCACCTGGTCAAAACTTAACCGACCAACGGCCGGCGCGACACATGAAAAAGCACTGCCGGTAGGCAAGCATCCCTTGCAACTTCACTCTTTAGCGACGCCGAATGGCCAGAAAGTCACCATCATGCTTGAAGAACTTTTAGCGGCTGGCGAATCAGGCGCAGAATACGATGCTCATCTGATAAAAATCGGTGACGGCGACCAGTTCTCCAGTGGTTTTGTCGGTATCAACCCCAACTCTAAAATCCCCGCCCTGCTGGACTGTTCAGACGATCAGGAAATCAGAGTGTTCGAATCCGGAGCAATACTGCTTTATCTGGCTGAAAAATTCGGCCACTTTTTACCTGCAACACTTTCTGAGCGCACTGAGGTAATGAACTGGTTGTTCTGGCTCCAGGGCTCAGCACCCTATTTAGGCGGCGGCTTTGGCCACTTCTACAGCTACGCCCCGGAAAAATTTGAGTACCCGATCAATCGTTTTGCCATGGAGACCAAACGTCAGCTAGATCTGTTAAATCAACAACTGGCTGCTAATGAGTTTATCGCTGGCGAACAATACAGTATTGCCGATATGGCTATCTGGCCCTGGTATGGCAATCTGGTACGTGGACTTATTTACGATGCTGGAGAATTCCTCAATGTACAAAGCTACAGCCATGTACAGCGTTGGGCCGAACAGCTCTGGCAGCGTCCGGCGGTACAACGGGGCAATATCGTCAATAAAACCTGGGGCGAGCCCTGGCAACAACTGCCTGAAAGGCACTCCGCTTCCGATATAGATAATGTACTGAAGTTAAAGCCCTGAAATTAAAGTCCTGAAGCCTAATCTCTAAAACTTAGGCCTTAAAACTGAAGCCTGATAACAACTCAGTTTATCCGCTGGGCAGTCAGCCATTTATGCCTCACTGCCCTATTCTTCTAACTGAACTCATCCAATTAAGTTCGTTCAACATACAAATACGTATAGGACTCAGCTAAACCCGAAATTTACTCCGTAGCCGGCTGACCACAAAGATACTTACAAACAATCTGATCCAGAGTACCCCGCTCTTCTAACAGTTTAAGGCTCTGGTTTATCTGCGCCAAAAAAGGCTGACGGGAGCGGTGCAAACGAATATGCACAGGATTACTGCTATAAGGCAGTGATATCTGATAATTCAGGTGTTCATCCCGCTGATAATGAATGGCGATTGCCTCTTTCATCAAACCTATCTTGTTCCAACCCCGATGTACTCGCTGAGCAATCTGCCAGGCATTCGAAAAATCTTCTCTGATCAATGAATCAGGTACCGCAGTTCCCCTCACTGTCGCCACCCTGATCCCTTTCAGGTCATTCAGAATAAACACCGGAAAAGACAGTTCGGGGCTATAAATAATTACCTCATTGGCAATGCCAAACGGACGGCTATAAAGCGAAGCTTGCTGCAGCGGCTCGGGCTCAACAAGATTGGTAGAAACCCCCACCTCAATATCAATCTCCTGGCCAATAAAGTGACGCCTTAACCGGGCCTGGGATAGAGCAATAAACTCGAATTCAATCCCCGTCTCTGCCGCTACCGCCCTTAGAGTATCAGCGTAGATACCCTGATACCGGCCACTGTCATCACGCCAGAAAAAGGGGATCTGTCCAGGTAGCGGCATCCCCACCCGCAGCGTTTCTGCATTGACAGCACCAGCAGGCAAACCGATCCAAACACCGGCGCAGATCATCAACCAATACCGGGCCAAACAACCAATGGCACGCAAGGAGGTTTTTCTCAATCTTTTTATGCTACTGTTCAATCTATACACACTTTTATTAATTAATCCTTACATGCCATTTTCAGATAAAACCTGCTGCTTATCATTATGCCTATAGCCACCGCATCTGCCATGCTAATGGAGCCGGTATTACAGCTGGCCCGCCACTTTCATCAACATAGTGGTCAGGAATTACATACCGAGCTGTTGCAGGCGGCAGGGCTGTCTGAAGATGAGTTTACCAAACCTGGTGCACGTTTTCCGGCAGACAACTTTCCTCAGGTACTAAAAACACTGGCAGACGCCGGACAAAACCCGCTGATTGCTCTCAACCTTGGTGAGGTTACTCAACCCCGTATGCTGGGCTCAATCGGCTTCCTGATGTCCACCGCAGCAACACTGGAGCAGGCATTTGAGGCACTGATTGATTACTTTCCCCTGCTGTTTGAAGGTGCGGTTCTGGAACTTGAGCATACCCTGGAAGGAGCTCAGTTTAGCCTTGAACTGAATCAGAATTCACCACAGGTTATCGAATACCTGATGGCCTGCCTTAATAACTGGCCTCGCTGGCTGACCGGTCACCAGATACCGGCCATCGCGATCAGGCTTTCCCGACCTGAGCCAGACAGTACTCAGCCGTTTCAGCAGTTTTTTGCCGCCGAAGTTGAGTTTGACGCCCCCCGTAATCAACTACTCTTGAGTAGCGATTACCTGAATCTGCTATGTACCGATGCTAACGCTGAAATGCATCAGTTACACCGGGAGTTTGCCGACTCCCTACTGAGCAAAAGCACCCAACAAGGTGCACTCATTGCACAAACCCGTAACCTGATTCGCCAGCAACTCAGCCAGGGAGCCGGTTCAATCCGACGTGATCAGGTGGCCAGCGAGCTAGGCCTCAGTCTGCGAACACTGCAACGTAAGCTTGGCATTCTGGGTACCAGTTTTCAGGATATTTATGACCAGACCCGGCGCGAGCTCTGCCTGCAGTTGATCCAGAAAGGCCAGCTAAGTTTCGGTGAAATAGCATTCCAGCTGGGGTTTTCCAATCAGTCTGCTTTTCAAAAAGCCTTCAAGCGCTGGATGACCATCCCGCCCAGCGAATATCGACAGCAGATCCGGCCTGCCAACCTGGAAAGCGTTCAGCAGTCCACACTACCAAGCGCCGATCAACACTGGTTACAGGCTGATAACCGGAATCAGATACTGCAACAGCACCTGTCTAGTCTAAGTGTATTTGGCCGGGAACTACTGGACTGCGCCAGTGCTGCGGGTATGTACTTTGATCTAAATCTGCTCGCACTGATTACCCATAATCCGGTAGCCCGGCTGGCAATTCACTTCTGGCCTGCTGAGCGTGCCGGTCTGATCATTCGCGATAAACAAAGTGCTGAGCAGACCGCATTCCATTTCGCTAACGCCGGTATACAAGACTTCATTTACCAGCAATTGAGTCAAACTGAACAGCAGCAACTCCATCATGACTACAGTGTTGCGCTACTAACGACACTGTCTGATTCAGCTGCATTGGCTGAACTGGAAAATGTACTGCAGCACCTGCAACTGACCGATGATCCTGATTTAGATCGTCAATACCAGCGATTGAGTATCCGGGCTGCTGAACTGGCCAGTCAGCAACAGGATTATCCGCTAGCCAGCCGGTATATGCAGTTAGCTGCAGAGAATCCTGCCTGCCTGCCTGAACAACAATCCGGGTTACTACTACGTAGCGCTGAGCTACAGCTACAAGCCGGCGAACTGTTTGCCATGGACAGATCACTGACTGCGTTGGGCTCACTAACGCTATCAGCTACGGAGCAGGGTAAAAAAGCACTGCTCAGCGCTTATCTGATGCAGCAGCAGGGTAATCTGTCCGAAGCACTTGAATGCCTGCTCGTGCAGCTTGCCCAACAAGATCATTGTCTGCCCCGAAATAACCAGGCGCAGCTTAAACTGTTACTGGAACAGTTCGGCTATATCAGCCAGCACTTCAATGCACAAACCCTGACCGCCATGGCTGGTAAACGCTTTGATAAGCTTTACACCCAGCTACGCTTGCTTGAACAGATCAGCCTGCTGGCCCGTCAACTCAGTGAACCACTACTGGCGGCCTGTGCAATCGGACGGATGACAGAGATCAGTCTGCGCTACGGGCGTTCGCCATTAACGGCCTTTGCCTATACCAGCTATGCCTGGGTCGCGGGTTGGTTCTGCGCCGATTACTCTCTGGCACAAACCTTCTCGGCTCAAGGGATGCAGCTGGCTCACCGCTTCGGCGGCCTCAACAGTCAGCATACTAGTGACTCCCTCATTTCGTCCGATGATAGTGAGTTGGCCAGTAGCGCAGTGTTGGTACAAAGCAAACAGGTTTTACACTGGTTTGCACCACTACCCCAGGTGATAGAACAGTTACAGCTAATCGAGCAACGTTGTACTGAGCAGGGTTTATGGCGACAGCAGAGCGAAGCCTGGCTGCTGCTGGCGCAATTCAGGTTCATCTCAACTGAGCCTCTGGATCAGCAACGGCAGAGGGTCGAAATACAGTTGGAACAACTGGCCAGCCGCAAGCTACTGCATCAGCAAACCCAGCTACAAGATTCAATGGTTAATCTGTTTGATCAGCTACAACAAGGACACCCGGCTGCCACAACAGAGTACCGAGATGGCTGGCAAGCAATAGGTACTATCATTGGTGCTCTATTACTTAACCAGAGCCAATGCTGGCCTGAACTGTATCGCTGGGAAGCTCTGCTGGAAAATGAGCTTCCGGGCTATTTCTGTATCAGTGAAATGTTGTTCTGCACGGCGCTGATGCGGCAGATTCAGGGATTACAGCGAGGCGCTATCAGCCACCGACATCGAATTAAAGTCGAGCAGACTATCTCCCGACTGGAAATCTGGCAGCGTCACTGCCCTGAAAACTTCAGTGTTCAACTACAGCTGCTCAGGGCTGAGCAGGCCCGTTTAGATAACCACAATCCGGCTCAGTACTATGAAGCGGCACTTCAGGCGGCAACTGAATCGGGGCCAGGCTATCACCTTGCATTAGTACATGAACGCTATGCGGACTATCTGGGTTCGCAAGGACAAACAAGTCTGGCCAGGTTTTGTCTGATGCAGGCGCAGGCATTCCACCAGCAATGGCAAGCCCATGCAAAGGTAAAACAGCTGGCACAAAGCCTTAGTTTGCTGGCAGAATAACGATGGTTTTATCTGTATTCTCCCTAACTAATAATAATTATTAAGACGAATCAAACACATATGACACCCTGGAAAGTACTGGTTGTAGACGACGAAGAAGGCATTCACGGCATTACCCGGATGATTTTCCGTGGCTATGAATTTGAACAGCGTCCAATAGAGTTGATCAGTGCGATGAGTGGCGCCGAAGCCCGGGACCTGCTGACCCAACACCCAGATACTGCCCTGGCACTGTTGGATGTGGTGATGGAAACCGATCATGAAGGTCTGCAGTTAGTTGATCATATACGTAACGACCTGAATAACCGCGATATTCGAATTATTCTACGCACCGGGCATCCGGGTTACGCCCCCGAAGCACAAGTCATCGTTAACTACGATATCAATGATTATCTGAGTAAGGCCGAACTCTCAGCATCCCGTTTGCTGACCTCGGTCGTAGTAGCGCTGCGCTCTTATCGGGATATTAGAAATGCTCAACTGCAGGACTTTCAACAGCCCGGTGATACCGGCGCTGAACAGCAATTACTGCCTGAAGCTGCGTTACAACTTAAGCAACAGGTTGAGCCGGTACTGCGTCAGACAGAACGTCTGCAACAGTTTGACCTGAATCCAATAGCGAAAGATCTGTGTGCCGATATGAGTGCCTGGCAGCAACGCTTGAATAATAGTATTCAACTACTCGATAGCAGTGCGACGCAGCAACCGGAAGAAGCGATAGATCCTGCCAGCATGATGGATCAGATACTGCATATTTTTCTACCGCAAAGCCGGCGCGATGGATGGCTGCTCGATTATCGGGTTGATCCCTCATTAGCCGGACAGATCAGCCTTAATCCCGCATTGCTGCAACAACTGATGCTGACAGCAACCGAACTGGCGGTACTACAAGCGGACGGCCATGATCTGAAGCTTGGCTTGCAGGTTGCAGACCAACCTAACCATCTACTGTTCAGTGCCGGACAACTGCAGGGACAGCCACGCTTTAGCAACAATGCCTGGAACAGCCATATGCAGCGGCAACTCAAACGCTTGTGTCAGCTGCTCAACGGCCACCTGCTGGAAGCCGACGAACAGGGCACCATCCGCTGCCTGCTGCCCCTGAAGCGTTAGCCATAGCTAGCTATAAAACCAGTTATCTATAAAGCTACTGATCAGATTAATTTTCAGACAGAAGGTAAACACTGGACTCCTGGCGTACGGTATCAATCCACTGCTCCGCAGCTGCCAGTGTTTTACCAAAGAAAACCACCCGGGAGGCCGTTTTCAGGGTACCGTTCTGGCCCATCTCATAGCGATACACCCACCAGCTGGCTTCGGCGACTTCCCGAATTTTAAACACACACTGAATCGGTTTGATCGGATTAAACGCTTTCATTTTGCTTATCATCTTTAACTAAATGTTTGTAAATCAATCGCTGTGACGGCGTTAACCGCCACAGCGATGCCCATTGCTTATGCCTTAATAACTCAGCCTTTGCAGTTACTTGGCCTGAGCCAGCTCCAACAGCTCTCTGATTGCCACGGTAAAGATGGCGAAGTCCTGTTGAGCGCTGGTACGAATTTCACTTAACAGACGCTGCCAGCGAGTCAGCAACAATTCATTACTGGCAAACCAACGTTCAACCAGAGCATCGCCCTGATCTTCGGAAGGTTCTGCTGAGCAGGCTTCAGATAATTGTTCAGCATGCTGCTCAATTGATACCGCACCACTCAATACACTGAATGTGATCGCCTGTTGATGGCTGGTCAGGTCTTCCCTGAAGCCATCCCGGGCCATCGATTCCCAGTGATTTTGTGCCTCCAGCTCTTTAACCTGATGATCAAACCAGTGCAGCTGCAATCGATCACCCAAACCAAAGTGAATCCGGGCAACCATCTGCAACGACTGACCGGTCTGTTCTGCCACATGGATCACACTTAACAAGCTATAAAGACTATCAGCACCAGCAACAACGGTTGCCAACTCACTTGGTACGCCGGCAGTCACCAGTTCATCATGCTTTAGTTGCCAGCGTTCGCGGGGCTCACCTTCAAGCAGTTCGGCAAAGGATCCTCTCAATTCAGTCACCGCAGGGCGGAACTGCTCTACTGCCTCAGCCACGTTCATCGCGGAACGCTGCTGTCGCAGAAACCAGAATGTTGCCCGACGCGCCATACGGATGAGGTCTGCCATCATCTGTTGCTGCAAAGCCGCATCAACCTGGTTATCCAATGCCTCAATTGCACGCCAAAGCTGTGGAATATCGAACACATCACGGGCAATAACATAGGCAGCAGCGACTTCAGCAAAGCCGACACCGGCAATCTGAGTAATCCGTTCCGCAAAGGTAATACCCATAGTGTTAACCATGCCATTTGCCAGCTGAGTCGCAATAATTTCACGCTGCAAACGGTGCTCTTTAACCGGCTGTGGATGCTCCTGTACTAACCGCTGAGGAAAAGCAGTAACCACTTCCCGGCTCAGATACTTATCTGATGTAACCCAGGAATCACTTAACAGCTCTTTCAGTTCAGCCTTAGCGTAGGAGATAAGCACCGACAGTTCCGGACGGGTCAAGCCGGTTCCTTTCTGTTTCAACTCTTGCAGAGCCTCATCAGAGGGAATAAATTCAAGCTCCCGATCCAGTTTCCCATCAGTTTCAAGACGGTTAATCAGACGGATATATTCATCCATAGATTTCTGTGCATGACGCTGCGCAATACTGATCGCCTGCGCCTGCTCATAGTTATTCTGCAGTACCAGTTCGCTGACTTCATCGGTCATCTCTCGCAACAGGTTGTTCCGCTGCTTCATGGTCAGGTCACCATTAGCGACCACTTCATTGAGCAGAATCTTGATATTTACCTCATGGTCGGAACAATCCACACCACCGGCGTTATCGATAAAGTCAGTATTAGACTTGCCACCCCTGGCACAGAACTCCATCCGTCCCTGTTGTGTAAAGCCCAGATTACCGCCCTCACCCAACACTTTACAGCGCAGTTCACTACCATTAACCCGCAGGCTGTCATTGGCTTTATCGCCTACTTCAGCATGGGTTTCATAACTAGCCTTAACATAGGTACCGATACCGCCGTTCCAGATCAGATCGACTGGCGCTTTTAGCAGCGCATGAATCAGGTCATTAGGTGATAAGCGGTCAGCCTGAATATCAAAACGAGTCTTCATTTCGGGGGTAATATCCAGCCACTTGGCCGCCCGGGAAAAAATTCCGCCACCGGCGGAGATCAGCTCAGCGTTGTAGTCTTCCCAGCTGGAACGAGGCAGCGCAAATAACCGCTGACGCTCTGCAAAGCTGGCCGCTGTTTCAGGCTCTGGATCAATAAAGATATGCAGGTGGTTAAACGCAGCACAGAGCTGAATATGCTCTGACAGCAGCATCCCGTTACCAAACACATCGCCCGCCATATCACCGACACCGATAACACTGAAAGACTGCGACTGGGTATCCAGTCCCAGTTCACGGAAATGTAGCTTGACCGACTCCCAGGCACCTTTTGCGGTAATACCCATCCCCTTATGGTCATACCCCTGGGAGCCGCCGGATGCAAACGCATCCCCCAACCAGAAACCCCGGCTTTCGGCTATTTCGTTAGCAATATCTGAGAAGGTGGCTGTGCCTTTATCCGCCGCTACCACAAAATACGGATCATCTTCATCATGACGTACCACATCTATCGGCGGCACGACCTCACCAGCCTCTAAATTGTCGGTGATATCCAGTAACGCACTGATAAAGATACGATAGCTGGCGATGCCTTCATTGAGCCATGCTTCCCGACCACCACTGGTCGGCAGCTGTTTAGCGACAAAGCCACCTTTCGCGCCAACCGGAACAATGACCGAATTTTTTACCTGCTGAGCTTTAACCAGCCCCAACACTTCGGTGCGATAATCTTCCAGACGGTCGGACCAGCGCAAACCACCCCGGGCAACTTTACCGCCTCGCAGATGCACGCCTTCCACCCGGGCAGAGTAAACAAACACTTCAAACATTGGCCGGGGCTCAGGAATTCCCGCAATATCCCGCGGACTCAGTTTGAAAGAGAAATAGTCTTTTGCCTCCCCCTGAGCATCGCACTGGAAGAAGCTGGTACGCAGAGTCGCCTTCATCAGCTCCAGGAATTTGCGCAGGATCTGATCATCGTTAAGGTTATCCACCTTATCCAGCGCATCCAGAATGCTGGACTCAATCCTGTCCATCAGTGCGGAGACTTTCTCGCTGCTCTGACGCTGCGGTTCAAACCGAGCCCGGAACAGAGCCACCAACAACCGGGTAACCTGAACATGGCGGAACAGAGTTCCAGCGATATAGGGCTGAGAGAAGCCTAAGCGGATCTGCTGACTATAACGGGCGTAAGCACGTAGCATCGCCACTTCACGCCAGTTCAGGCCTGCACCGATCACCAGCTGATTGAATTCATCATTTTCTGCCCGACCGTTCCAGATATTGGCAAACGCCTGCTGGAATACTTCCTGTACCTGCTCTAATACAACCGGTTCTGCACCCTGATAGATCAGAGAAAAATCATGCATCCAGAACTGCTGCCCATCATTGGCACGAATCGAATAGGGGTGTTCGCCCACCACCTGCATACCCAGGTTTTCCAGCACCGGAATAACATCGGAAAGAATCAGGGGCTGATCAGCGGTAAACAGCTTAAAGCGCAACAGATCCGCGTTCTGCTCCAGCACCCGGTAGAAACTCATACTGATCGGGTTAGCATCGCTCAGCGCTTCGATACGTTGCAGATCATAGACCGCACTGGCCGGACTGAAATGTTCCCGGTAGGCGCTGTTAAAGCCGTAGCGATAACGGTGTAACAGATTATTACCCTGTTCCTCTCCACAAGCATCCATCAGCGCAGAGTGCAGCTCATCACTCCAGTCTCTGGAGATATGAACAACTTCATCTTCTAAGCGTTTCAGATCCAGCTCGACCGGATTATCCGGATCGATACGCAGAATAAACTGCACCCGGGCCAACACTGATTCACTAAAGGTGGTGGTAAATTCTGACTCAAGGGCTCCGGTGGCTTTATGTAACAGCTCCTGCACCTGCAAACGCAGTTCGGTATTAAAAATATCCCGCGGTACATAGTAGAGGAATGTAATAAACTGGTTGCAACGGTCTGCCCGCATCAGCAACCGGGCTTTACGCCGCTCATTCAGGCTGAAGATACCCATCACTATCTCAAGCAGCTGCTGCTCAGTCGCCAGAAACAGCTCATCCCTGGGCAGATCATTCATAATTTGCAGCAGTTGCTTACCATTATGACTACGTCGATCAAAACCGATCTTCTCTAATACTGCGCGGGCTTTATTGCGTACTACCGGAATCGACGCCAGCGGCTCCGAATACATCGCAGAGGTATACAAACCATGAAAACGATACTTACCGGTAACATTACCTTCAGCATCAAACTGCTTGATAATAATCCGGTCAATATACGCCGGGCGATGCACCAGAGAGTTACGGGCATCTTTAGCAAACATCAGCGGTGATGGTTCAAACAGGAACTCCCGTTCAGCCTGACGCAGACCATTCAGCGAGCTGGCTGTAGCCTCCTCTTCACCGAGGCGGAAAATACCCAGTTCACTGTCCTGCACCGATACCAGCTGATCGTCTTCGATACGGATCTCGTCATAACCCAGAAAGGTAAAACGATCATCCAGCAACCAACTAAGAAACGCAGCTTCTTCACTATCCGGGTCCTGGCCATTCAACTGTTCTAGTAGCTCAGTCGCCCGGTGCTGCATAGCTGAATAATCAGACACTGAGATATCAACATGCTCAAGTACCTGTAGCAGCTCAGTCTGTATCTGCTTAAGCTCTGTTTCATCACTGGTGCGGTCTACTTCTAAGTAGATAACCGATTCAGCCTGCGCCCCAGAGTGATCAGCCGTCAGCAATCCGGTTAACCCACCGTTATCCCGTTGTGTATGAATAATCGCATTATGGATTGTGTGGATAACCCGGCCATGACGATTTAACGCCATCCGTACCGAATCCACCAGAAACGGCATATCCCGCTGCACTATTTCAATTACCGTGTGCTGCGCGCGCCAGCCATGCTGCTCAAGATCCGGATTATAGAGATACACTTTAGGCTCACCGGCACTGAATTCCTGCAAAAACTGCCAACAGGACATAGTAGCGCCGTAAAGGTTTTCCAGCGAACGCTCGCTGAGCTCCTCACGGGTGGCGGTCTGATAATAGTATCCGGCAAAGGTATTTACCCGCTCGGCAAGATCAGCCGGCAGACGTTGATGGAGAAGATCGGTAAGGGGTGACAGCAGTGCACTGTTGTCGCACAGTGAGTCAGTCATGGTATGTTTATTTTTAACCTGTCGTCAGGGTTAAGGATAATGATTACCGACTCAGAACAAGCCGGTAACCGGTCATTTTTCAATCAGTTACTTTTAATTCTTCAGCAGTAAAACAGAACAGGTCGACCGTTCTGCTACACGGGCCGATACGGAACCCAGCAAAAACTCATCAACCGGATTACGATGATGGGCAGACATCAGCACCAGATCAATCTGCTTACGTTTAACGTAATCGACTATCAGCTCAGCCGGTGAGCCTTCGTATACTTTCAGGACGGGCTTTACCTCGTCAGGTAGCTCTGCCACAGCAAACTTTTTAAACTTCCGTGCCACTTCAGTCACTGCTTTCTTATGCTCACTTTCGCTAAAAAAAGAGGCTACAAAGGAGTTACTAAATCCAGGTACAACGGTTATCAGATGCAGTTCGGCATCGTTATCCCGTACTTCGCGCAACGCCAGTTTCAACGCCTGCTTAATGAATTCGGGCTCTGTCAGATCTACCGGTACTAATACTTTTTTAAACATATCTCATTCCCCGAGATTACCCGACCGGTGTCGATCGGGTGTGTAAGCGCCTCATTCACTATATGAGCTCACTAGATAAACTCACTAAATGAACTCACTAAATAAACAAAGCACTCACAGTTAACAGGCTGCCGTCTGAGCTTTAGCTGGAGTACTCTTACGGCGTCGACGCTGAAGCATGACCAACAACCCCAATAGCATAAAGGTTGGTATATAGATCAATTGCTTAGCCGGCTGTGCCTGAGGGACTTCAACACCCACCACAACCTGATCAAACGCTAAGCCTGCTTTTTCAGCCGGGCTATCGAAGCCAACAAAATCAATCATTGTCTTGCCACCGGTAGTCAGTAACTCAAGTCCGGTTTCAGCCATACGATCAGCACCCGTGACGCCCTCACCCAGCTCAAGTTTCACCAGGAAGGAGCGCTGATTACCGACATCGTCTTCACCATCAATCCAGAAGTTCATTACCGTACCCGGATCCAGATTATCAGCCATCTGTACCAGTTCAGTCGGTGCAACCTGCTGATAAGGATCGACGATGCGATCCATCCAGAAACCCGGGCGGAACAACGAGAATGCGATCAACAGCATCACAGCGGATTCATACCAGCGATTGCGGGTGATGAAAAAGCCCTGAGTCGCAGCGGTAAAGATCAGTATCGCAATAGTCGCGATAATGAATACCTGAATACCCTCCAGCCAGGTGACACCAATTAACAGCAGGTCGGTATTAAAGATAAACAGGAATGGCAGTGCCGCAGTTCGCAGACTGTATGCAAACGCCACAAAACCGGTGCGGATAGGATCACCGCCAGACACCGCAGCCGCCGCAAACGAGGCAAGTCCCACCGGGGGTGTTACGTCAGCCATAATGCCGAAATAGAACACAAACAGGTGCACTGCGATCAGCGGCACTATTAATCCGGATTCCTGACCCAGTGAAACAACCACCGGGGCCAACAGCGATGACACCACAATATAGTTAGCCGTCGTCGGCAGTCCCATACCCAGAATCAGACTGAGCACTGCGGTCAGCATTAGCATCAATAGCAAGTTACCCATGGACAGGATTTCAACCAGATCAGCCAGCACTGAACCAACCCCGGTCTGAGACACTGCACCCACGATAATACCGGCAGTCGCAGTCGCAATACCGATACCTATCATGTTACGGGCACCGACAATCAGGCCATCAACCAGCTCATTCGCGCCCTGTCGCAGCCGGGCTGCAATGTCGCTATGACCACGGAAAAAGGCCAGTAATGGACGTTGAGTCACCAGAATAATGATCATCAGCACTGTCGCCCAGAACGCTGACAGGCCCGGTGACAAACGCTCGATCATCAAACACCAGACCAGTACAACAACCGGCAACAGGAAATGCAGACCCGACTTTACCGTAGGACCTACTTCCGGCAACTGCAGCATCGGTGCATTAGGATCATCCAACGCAAGATCAGGTACCTTAGCGGCGAAGCGAATCAGATATAGATACACCACCCCTAGCAACGCGGCAATAACCATTCCTGCATAAGTGCCGAATACCGGTTTGATCCAGCCGATACCGAAGTAAACTCCGGCAGCAATCGCTGCGGTGACCAGAAAACCCGTTAGCATGCCGATAATACGCATCTGCCATGGCTTAACCGCTGAACGGCGAGGCAAGCCCTGCATATCCAGCTTCAATGCTTCGAGGTGTACGATATACACCAGCGCAATGTAGGAGATCAGCGCAGGCAAAAAGGCATGGGTAATAACTTCAACATAGGAGATACCCACATACTCAACCATCAGAAACGCTGCAGCACCCATAACCGGTGGCATAATCTGACCGTTAACCGAGGACGCTACCTCAACGGCACCAGCTTTCTCTGAGGAGAAACCAACCCGCTTCATCATCGGAATAGTGAAGGTACCGGTAGTTACTACGTTGGCAATCGATGAGCCTGAAATAAGGCCGGTCAGGCCTGACGAGACCACCGCTGCTTTTGCCGGTCCACCGCGCATGTGGCCCAACAGAGAAAATGCGACCTGTATGAAATAGTTACCCGCACCGGCTTTATCCAGCAATGCGCCAAAGAGTACAAACAGGAATACAAAGTTAGAAGAGACACCAAGCGCAATACCAAAAACGCCTTCAGTGGTCAGCCACTGATGGTTCACAAGCTCTTTTAGTGTAACGCCTTTATGGGCAATGATTTCTGGCATATAAGGACCAGCCAGCGAATAGGTCAGAAACACTATCGCAACAATCATCAACGGTGGCCCCAGAGTACGGCGGGCCGCTTCCAGCAGCAACAGAATACCGACAACCGATACAATCAGGTCCTGCGAATTAGGCAGACCGGTACGGCTTACAAGCTGCTCGTAAAACAGGAAGATATAAGATGCACTAAAGGCACCCAGAAGACAGAGCGCGATATCCGTTGCGGGAATATGATGCCGTGGTGAACGGGCTAAAGCGGGATACGCGGTAAAGGCCAGAAAGGTTGCAAAACCCAGATGAATAGCACGTACTTCGGTGTCATTGAAAATACCAAAGCTACCAATAATCGGCCAGTCATAAAAAGGTAATGGCGAGGCTATCCACAGCTGAAACAGTGACCATAATAGTGCTGCAGCAAGCAGTATTTTGCCCTGCCAGCCTTCAGGAATTCGGGCACCAGTATCGGTAGCCGCGACCATGTCCTGGAGTTCTTGTTCGTCGACCTCAGCCTGACTGTTATGAGTATTTGTCATGTCGGCTCCAAAAAACAGGTATAAAAAAAGAGCCTCTGGTACAGCCATTCGGATCGCTCATTAAGACAGCTATCCTTGGGTGCAGACTGAACCAGAGCCTCCGGAGAGAGCGTACCTCCTATACAGGTACGCTCTCTATACAGAACTAAATGCTTATAATTACATCCAGCCTTGTTCTTTGTAGTAACGAACCGCACCTTCATGCAGAGGAGCAGAAAGACCACCAGAGATCATCTGTTTTGGTTCCAGGTTTGCGAAAGCAGGGTGCAGACGCTTGAAACGGTCAAAGTTATCAAATACAGCTTTAACCACCTGATAAACAGTATCGGCATCAACATCAGCAGAGCTCACCATAGTCGCAGCGTTACCAAAGGTTGCTACATCGTTATCAGAGCCTTTATACAGACCACCTTTGATCAACGCCTCAGCGTAGTAATCATTTTCAGCGATCAGCTTTTCGATTGCCTTACCAGTAACAGGGATTACTTTAGAATCACAAGAAGTAGTTGCTTCTTTAATCGCACCGGACGGATGGCCAACGGAGTAGATCATCGCATCGATCTTGTTATCACACAGCGCCTGAGCCTGCTCAGAAGCTTTCAGCTCTGCCGCCAGTTTGAAAGAATCACGGGTCCAGCCTTTCTCAGCCATGATCACTTCCATAGTACCGCGCGTACCTGAACCAGGGTTATTCAGGTTAACCCGCTTACCGACCAGATCGTCAAAGGTTTCAATGCCTGAATCTGCACGGGCAACGACAGTGAACGGCTCGTTATGTACAGAGAAGAGCGCGCGCAGGTTGTCATACTTGCCCTGGGATACAAATGTATCGTGCTTAGTACCGTTCATCGCGTGGAACTGCCAGTCAGACTGAGCCATACCCAGATCCTGCTGTCCCTGACGAATCGCATTGATATTCGCTACTGAACCCCCGGTCGAAGGAGCAGTACACTTAATACCGTGAGTATCCGTCTGACGGTTAACCAGGCGGCAGATAGACTGGCCTACAACGTAGTAAACACCTGTCTGACCACCGGTACCGATAGTGACATAGGTTTGTTGTGCGCTGGCAGTGCCTGCACCAAACGCAGCGGTCAGGCCAACGGCAGAGGAGAGTAAGCTGGTTGCAAGTTTATTCTTCAGAGACATGAGATTTCCTTGTTATCGTTATTTTGCCCTCTCGGGCATAAGCGAAGAGAGCAGTAATCTCTGGAAAATAGTCGTTTCATATTTTCCGGCGATTACTGCTCCTTCTCTCAGGAGACCGAAACAAAGTAATTTAAACAAACCCACAGCCGGGCCGCCTATCGCGCCAATTAAACCTCCCAGCGTGCCAAACACCTTATGAGACGCATTAACATCACATTTTTCAGACTAAAAAAGCTGTCTCGCTTTGCATCTGGCGCTATGATTGAGGGCTATTGAGCATAGAAAGCCAACAGACAATTCCATCTGCAGAATTTAATAAAGAACCAACAATATGACTCTGCTCCAGCGTATCAACCAACTGCGATATCAAAAACCTTTGGGCATCCGCCTGCTGGCGGCCATCTTGCTCTGTAGTTCAGCCATTACCCTGATAGCCACCGGCACCCAGCTATGGCTCGATTACCGCTATGAACTATCAGCTATCGATGAGCGTCTGTTACAAATTGAAGCCAGCTCATTGAACAGTCTGTCTACTAGTCTGTGGGAGATCAGTCCTGCCCAGATACAGGTACAGCTGAACGGCCTGCATCAACTACCCGATGTTCGCTTTTTAGAGATCACATCTCAGTACGGTGATTACTATGTTGCTGGCAATAAGCCTGAAACCGGCCCGATTGTTGAACGGCAGTACCATCTTGAGCACCTCAGTAGTGACGGCACCCCCTTTGAAGTCGGTCAGCTAACCCTGATTATCGGTCTGGATGAGGTATATCGACGGCTCGCCGATAAAGTGCTGGTTATTCTGGCATCCCAGGGCATCAAAACCTTTCTGGTTTCGATCTTTATCCTGACCATCTTCCACCGTCTGGTAACCCAACACTTGGGCACTATGGCCGATTATGCCCGCCGGCTAAAACTCGACCATCTTGATCTGCCACTCATACTGCAACGCAAAGAACGACACCGGGACGATGAAATCAGTCAGGTAGTCGATGCCATGAACAGTATGCGTGAATCGATGTTGCGGGATATCAGTAAAAGGCAGCAGGCCGAAGACTCACTCGCACAGCTTAATGCCGAACTGGAACAGCGGGTAACCGACCGGACCCAACAGCTGGAAGAGCGTAACCTTGAATTACACGAGACCCTGGAAAAGCTACAGGCGACTCAAAAACAACTAGTTGAATCTAAGAAACTGGCAGCTCTCGGCGGGCTGGTTGCGGGGGTTGCCCACGAGATAAACACCCCGATAGGTATCGGCTTTACCGCCGCCTCTTACCTGTCGGATCAGGCCAAACTTCGATTGCAACAGCATCCCGATGATCCGATGGCGGATACGGCTAACGAGAGCGCCCAACTGATCTGTCAGAACCTGGAGCGGGCCAATCAGCTTATCACTGCCTTCAAACAGGTATCGGTCGACCAGTCCAGCGAGCAACGCCGTCAGTTCGACCTGATCAAATATCTGGATGAAATACTACTGTCGTTACAACCGCGACTTAAGCGCTGCAAGCCGGAAGTGATAATCGAAGGCCCCGATCACCTGATATTAGATAGTTATCCCGGTAGCTATTATCAGATCTTTACCAACCTGATACTTAACTCCCTGTTACACGGTTTTGAAAACCAGCCAGGCGGAAAAATAAGTATTCAAATGAGTCTGACCGATCAGCAGTTGCTTATTCATTACCGCGATAACGGGGTGGGAATCCCGCAGGATTGGCATGAAAAGCTGTTCGAGCCTTTTGTCACCAGCAAGCGTAACCAGGGCTGCAGTGGTTTAGGTATGCATATCACCTTTAATTTGGTGAATCAGTTACTTAACGGGCATATCCAGTCTTTGCCGAATAGCAATGGCGCACATTTCTTTCTTGAGCTGCCATTATCAGAAAACGATACCGATCAGTCCAGCAACCCGATCTCTTTGAAATAGCGCTCACCCCCCGGATGAAGAGGCGCCGCCAGCGGTGCCTTTAATTAATAATGGCCGGAGTCAGGCGAGAAAACACCGCCTGCGTTCGCCTGAAAGGTACATACTGATTGTAAAAGTAACTCGCCAGAGAGTGAGACAGTAACGCTCCTCTTTCCGGAACTATCACTCATTAAAAACGATACAGATCAGTCCAGCAATCCGATCTCTTTGAAATAGCGTTCAGCACCCGGATGAAGAGGCGCCGCCAGCGGTGCCTTTAATTAATAATGGCCGGAGTCAGGCGAGAAAACACCGCCTGCGTTCGCCTGAAAGGCACATACTGATTGTAAAAGTAACTCGCCAGAGAGAGAGACAATAACGCTCCTCTTTCCGGAACTATCACTCATTAAAAGCGATACGGATCAGTCCAGCAACCCGATCTCTTTGAAATAGCGCTCAGCACCCGGATGAAGAGGCGCCGCCAGCGGTGCCTTGATTAAGAGATCTGGTGTCAGGCGAGAAAAAGCGGGATGCATACGTCGAAACTGCTCAAACTGGCCAAACAATGATTTCACCAGCGCATAAGCGACCTCGTCGGGCATATCAGCACGGCTAATCAGCGTGGCATTCACCCCGGCGGTCAGCACATCAGTACCCGACTGATCATACAGTCCGCCATCAATATTCATCGGCTGGTAAAAGTAATTACCCAGCATCAGACTATTAATATCGCTCTGAGCCAGACCAATCAACTGACTATCACAGTCCCTTAGCGCTTCTTTAACCGCCCCACTGGGGTGGCCGACAACATAAAACGTCGCATCGATAACGTTACTACACAACGCCTTAGCCTGCTCAGCAGGCGACAGCCGATGTACTTCGGAAAAATCAGTCAGTTGCCAGCCGCGGGCTTTCATCAACAACTTAAAAGTGACTTCCTGGCTACTATTCTCCAGGCCAATATTGATACGCTTATTCGGCAAGTCAGCCAGCGAAACTATACCGCTGTCCCGACGACTGAATACCGTAATAAACTCGGGAAACAGATTAAACAGAGACCTTAGCTCAGTACCGGCAGATTCAGATATCGCAGCTTCATAAAGCTGGCCCGATTCAGCGATCCCCAGATCAAGGCTACCCTCCATTACCCGGTTTATATTGGCGACCGAACCGGGCGATGTTTTCACCGCACAGCGGATACCATGGTCCCGCCGGGTCTGATTGACCAGCCGACAGAAAGCTCCTCCGGCAGGATAATAAAGCCCTGTGAGTCCTCCGGTACCTAGTGAAACGATACGATTATCAGTCGCTGA
This sequence comes from Amphritea balenae, assembly GCF_003858655.1. Taxonomy (GTDB): domain Bacteria; phylum Pseudomonadota; class Gammaproteobacteria; order Pseudomonadales; family Balneatricaceae; genus Amphritea; species Amphritea balenae. The sequence continues at coordinate 177,974 of NZ_RQXV01000006.1, read as the reverse complement.
AACAGCACCCCCTGAATAACAGAGGAGCACACTACTGAGAAAAAGCGTTAACCAGTTTTTCATTATTATATTCGTGAGTTACTGCTTCTTTTATAAATAAGACAGCTAACAAAGCTATTCTGATAACAGCCTGATAGCCCACAATGAGTCTATCTTACATCAATGACCCGTCAGTAAAGGCATTTTTCAATTTATCACTCAAGTTTTAAAACTCTTCTACAGACTGATGTAACAAAGCTCAGCCACAAAAAACCGCATTTAGCGGGCAACAGGAGCATCAGGAGAACAACGCTGACCAGGGCTGTTGAGCGGGTTCTTACTCCGATTGAATCAGCGCCTCTCCATCAAGTAAATTCTGTTCACACAAGGTGCCAATCAACTCGATAATCAACCCTTCCAGTGCACGATATGCAGTGGTCACGGGGCGGTCTTTCAAACGCACCAGTGAGTGAATTCGATCGATCGAAGGCTGGATAACTTTAAGCGCATCAAGCTCACCCCGTTGCAACTCGGCGTGCATCACATCCCGGGGAATAATCGCATTGGCGATACCGTTATTAATCAGGCACCGTAAACCCAGCCCGGTATTCTGTTCGTACTGGATATCCAGCGGTCGCCGGGTTTCCAGCGCAGTCTGCTCAATATGCATACGGATGTTATGCGGTCGGGCTGGCGCAACCAGAGGATAGTCAGCCAACTCTTCAAACGTAATTGTCTGCTGACCAGATTCAGCGCCAAGATTCTTGCCCACCAGATACAGCGATTCACGGTATACCGGTAACACCTCAACTGCACTCAGGTCCGCCGCATTGGGGATCAAGCCAAAATCAACCTTGCCATCAGCAATGTGCTGCGCTGCAACCAGACTCATCGCATCTGATACATTAAGCTGTACTTCGGGAAAGCGCCGGGCCGCCTCGGTAACCAGCAGCGGCAGCAGGGAGTAAGCTTTGGAAGCATCGATCACCAATCGCACTTCCCCCCGGGGCGAGACTGCATCGGAAATCACATCGGCCCGGGCATTTTCAACCTGACGTAGAATCAGACCGGCGTGGTGCACCAGCTTTTCCCCGGCGGGGGTCAGCTGAACCCCTTTGACGGTACGGGTAAATAGCTCAATCTCAAGTTCTTTTTCCAACGCCGAGACCTGATTACTCAGGGCTGGCTGGGCGATAAACAACTCCCGGGCAGCGGCTGAAACGCTACCCAGCTCGGCGATCCTGAGGAAATATTTCAGCTGATTAAGTTTCATTTTCGCGCTCCCACAACGACACTAAAATCTATGATATATATTTTTATATATAGTTAGATATATTAATTATGTATTTTTTTTAATGGATGATCATGATTACAGTGATTTAAATCGCTTCCCATCTGGCTTGATATAGCCCTGTTGGTTGAGTCACCAGCCGTTGTAGACAGCATCAAATAATAAGAGGAATAGATAATGAGCGTCATTCTTAAAGAAAAAATTGAAACTCCATCAGCATGGAAAGGAAAGGATATAAAGGATGACGACTCATGGATTTATCATTGGTCTGATCAATCAATCAGCGTGCTCGAAAAGGCCTTAGAAAACGTCACACAAAAAGGACTACAAGTCCCCGACTTTACTAAAGAAGATTTCCCGATTACTGAACTCTCAGAAGAGATCAGCTTCTTCAATGACGAGCTGGAAAATGGCAAGGGCTTCATCGTCATTCGCGGCTTACCCATTGAACGATATACCGATGATGAGGCCGCCATTATTCACTACGGTCTGGGCCTGCATATGGGTACGCCTGTTTCGCAAAACCTGAACGGTGATATGTTAGGGGATGTGAGAAACATCGGCGCACTAGATACCAAGCAGGTTCGTGTCTATGAAACCAATGAATACCTGCCTTATCACGCCGATCTGTCGGATGTTGTCGGCTTACTTTGCCTGCGTAAAGCTAAAGCCGGCGGTATGAGCAGCCTTTCCAGTGCGATGACCCTATACAATGAGATTCTGGAAAAGCACCCTGAGTATCTGGGCCTTCTTCATCGCCAATTCCTGTTAGAGCACCTGAATGACGGTGACGTTGGATTAACCCCAATATTCAGTTATCACAAAGGCAAGTTGAGTGCCCGATATCTGCGCCAGTATATTGAGATCGCGCAGGACAATGCCGGATTACCACTATCGAATGTCGAAGTTGAAGCCTTAGACCTTATTGATTCGATTTTAAGTGACCCGGATATCCGTTTAGATATGATGATGGAACCCGGTGATATCCAATTCGCCAATAACTATACCATCTTCCATTCCCGCACCAGTTTCGAAGATCACGAAGAAATTGAACGTCGACGCCACCTGTATAGACTGTGGTTAAAAATGCCCAATGCCCGGGAGCTGGCTGATGATTTTCCTGGCCGTAACGGTATTTCCAAACGCTAACTAGCGGCTCTTCCAGATGGTTAGATTACGTTACCCCATATCGTTTAGATATGGGATGGCGTAACCCATCTGCTTTTTACTTATACAAAATCATGATCACCCTGATTTGAGTCGCTTTCCACCTAAAAATAACCCGGATCACGCCATGACACTCAGCACCGCAACCCAGCGCGATAACCTGCTGAACAGCCTCCTGCCAGAGCTGGGTCAGCTGATCCCTGCGCAATCCATCATCACCAAAGTTGAGCAACTGCACGCTTATGAATGTGATGCCTTCACCACCATGCGTCAGCTGCCACTACTGACAGTGCTGCCGGAAACTATCGAGCAAGTGCAACATGTAATGCGTTGCTGCCACCGACTGGAGATCCCGGTCGTTGCCCGCGGTGCGGGTACGGGCCTGACGGCAGGTTCCATGCCGGTCGAGCACGGTGTACTGCTAGGCATGAGCAAATTTGATCAGATCCACGACATTGATCTTGATAACCGCACCGCCCTGATCGGGCCCGGAGTACGAAACAAAGCGGTGTCTGATGCCGCCGCTCCCCACAATCTGTATTTTGCGCCGGATCCATCATCACAACTGGCCTGCTCCGTCGGTGGCAATGTCGCCGAAAATGCCGGCGGCATACATTGCCTGAAATACGGCCTGACCGTGCATAACATCCTTGAACTTGAGTTTGTCACCATCGAAGGTGAACTGATCACTCTGGGTTGTGCGGCACTGGATGCTGCAGGATACGACCTGACCGCCATCATGACCGGCTCAGAAGGCTTACTTGGAATCCTGGTTAAGATCAGAGTAAAGCTGCTGCCTGTTCCAGCCAGTACCCGGGTCATGCTGGCCGCATTTGCCACTATAGAAGACGCAGGTAACGCCATTGCTGCAGTCATCGGTGCCGGTATTATTCCTGCCGGACTAGAGATGATAGATCAGACAGGTATCTGTGCCATCGAGGAGCTAATGCATGCGGGTTACCCGGTGGATGCCGCCGCCGTAATCATTTGTGAGCTGGATGGCAGTATCGCAGAGGTCGAAGATGAGCTAAGCAGCGTGATCCGTATCTTCACCGACCTGAACGCAACAGACATTCAGATAGCAGAGACGGCAGAAGAAAGCACCCGAATCTGGGCGGCGCGTAAAGCAGCCTTTCCAGCCCTCGCACGACTGGCACCGGACAATTATATTATGGACGGCACCATTCCTCGCCGGGCACTGGCTCAGGTATGGAAACAGATTAACCAGTTGGCAGATCAATATCAGTTACAGGTGGTTAACGTATTTCACGCCGGTGATGGCAACATGCATCCATCTATTTTGTTTGATTCCTCAGATGACGATCAGCATCGACGCGCTTTCGAACTGGGTACCCGTATTCTTGAACTCTGTATCGAGGTCGGCGGAACCATCTCCGGCGAACATGGCATCGGTCTGGAGAAGATCAATCAAATGTGCCTACAGTTTTCGGCTACCGAGTTACAACAATTTCACGCCCTCAAGCAGGCCTTTGATCCAAAGCAACTACTGAATCCCGGTAAACAGATTCCTACCCTGGCCCGTTGCGCAGAATTCAATGCTATGCATGTGCATCATGGCGAAATGCCATTCCCCCATCTGGAGCGTTTCTGATTATGGAAACAGTCGCAGCACGACAACGACCTATCACTCAGGCCCAGAGTACGGACCTGACTATAGATCAGGCTACCAATCAAACTCAGGCATTGGTCGATCAGGTGCGCCATGCATATGTCCATCAACAGCCATTAATGATTACCGGTGGCGGCAGTAAAAGCTTTTATGGCCGCTCGGTCGAAGGGGACCAACTGTCCGTCAGTGACTATCGGGGGATTATTAATTATGAGCCTTCTGAACTGGTCATTACCGCCCGGGCAGGTACGCCACTGCATATAATTGAAGCGGTACTGGCAGAAGAAGGCCAGATGCTGGGTTTCGAGCCACCTCATTATACCCCTCATGCAACTCTGGGTGGCGCCATCGCCTGCGGTCTGTCCGGTCCTCGCCGACCTTATAGTGGCGCAGCACGGGACTTTGTCCTGGGCGTCACTATGATCAACGGCAAAGGAGAGCTTCTACATTTCGGCGGCCAGGTGATGAAAAACGTGGCTGGCTACGATGTATCCCGGCTGATGTGCGGTGCCCAGGGGACCCTGGGCGTACTGCTGGATATCAGCCTTAAAGTAATTCCACAACCAGCCTCTGAACAGACCCGTATACTCAGTGGCAACCAGAAACAGATACAAAACCTGTTAAGTAAGTGGGGCCGCCTGCCGCTACCGATCTCGGCCACCCTGTTTCATAATGATCAACTTTATGTCCGACTGTCCGGCACAGAATCCGGTACCCACTCCGCCGCTCTGAGTATTGGCGGAGATCAGATAATCGAAGATCAATTGTGGCAACAGGCCAAAGAGCTACAACACCCTTTCTTTACGTCTGAGCAGACCTGCTGGCGATTATCACTGCCACCTGCCGCACCTGAAATTCCCGAATACTTGTTCAAGAACCAGCTGATTGAATGGGCTGGCGCACAGCGCTGGCTCTATAGCGAAGCCGATCACTGCAACATTATCCGATGGGCAGAAAATAATGGCGGCCACGCCAGCCTCATTGATCGTAACACCAGCGATGGTTACACCTTGTTTCATCCAATGAGCACCGGCCTGATGGCACTCAGCCAGCGAATCAAAAAAAGCTTTGATCCAGCCGGAATCCTGAATCCCGGTCGGCTGTATCCGGATTTGTAACAACATATTTAGATGGAAGAGTACTGTGCAAACCAATATCGTTGAATCACTCAAACACAGTCCGCAGGGCAAGGAAGCGGAATCGATACTGCGTAAGTGCGTCCATTGCGGTTTCTGCCTAGCCACTTGTCCCACCTATAACCTGACGGGCAATGAGCTGGACAGCCCCCGGGGCCGGATCTATCTGCTGAAACAACTGCTGGAAGGAAAACCGGTTTCCCGAAGCACCCAGCAGCATCTGGACAGTTGTCTGACTTGTCGAGCCTGCGAAACGACTTGCCCTTCTAATGTTTCGTACCACCGTCTGCTGGAAATCAGTGTCCCTCTGGTAGAGCAGGAAGTGCCCCGTAATCTGAAGCAACGGCTGTTGCGCTCAGCAATTCTTAAAATACTACCGTATCGCAACCGCTTCACTCCGTTGTTACGTAGCGCTCAGTTACTGCGCCCACTGCTGCCCCCGGCACTGAGTCATAAAATTCCGACCAAGCAAAGCTCCACGCAACCCATTGAAAATAAACCGCCACCCTACGCTCAACGCACCATGCTGGTATTAGAAGGCTGCGTACAGCCAGGTATCGACCCGACTATTAATGCGGCAGCAACCAGAGTGCTGAACCATCTTGGTATCTCACTAATCACCGCACCCAAGGCTGGATGTTGTGGTGCGCTGAGCTACCACCTGAATCAGCAACAGGATGGCCTTAACTTTATGCGCCGCAATATTGATGCCTGGTGGCCTCTGATCGAGCAAGGTTGCGAAGCTATCGTCATGACTGCCAGCGGTTGTGGCACTACGGTAAAGGAATACGGCGAGCTATTAATAAATGATCCGGATTATGCCGAGAAAGCCCGACAAGTTTCATCACTAACTATGGACCTGGTAGAAGTGCTAGGTAACGAAACGGTTGAAAACCTGCCAATCACCCCCGCTTCCAGCCTGGCATTTCAGTGCCCCTGTTCATTACAGCATGGCCAGAGCCTGCCCGGCGCGGTAGAAGCACTGCTTAGCCGAATGAGGTTTGAACTGAAACCGGTCAATGACAATCACCTTTGTTGCGGTTCCGCAGGTACCTACTCCATTTTTCAACCAGAACTGGCCACCGAGCTACGCCATAGAAAACTACAAACGCTTAAGAACTCAAAGGCCGATCAGTTTGTTTCGGCCAATATCGGATGCATAACTCACCTGTCAGAAAACTCTGATAATCCGGTCCGGCACTGGATACAGATTGTCGATGAAGCCCTGAGCGTGGCCACCTGATTTATTCAAACCTAAGCCAGAATAAAGGCAAAACAATAAAAAGAAGGTAAAAACTATGATTAAAAAAATACAGATGAAGGATTTAATTAAGCCGGTCGCCAGCCTCGTAATAGGCATGGCGCTTTCCAGTAGTGTTTTAGCTGAAACTAAAATGCGGGTTGCTAGTTGGCTACCACCAACCCACCCACAAAATGCGGTGGTGCTGGACACCTGGGGCAAGTGGATCGATGAAGCCACCGAGGGCAGAGTCAAAATGGTCATCGAATATGGTATGGGCCATCCAAAGACCATGTTCGATCTGGTTGAAGATGGTGTAGTCGATGCCAGTTGGAGTGTCCACGGCTATATACCCGGCCGCTTCAAACTGACCGAGTCGGTAGAGCTTCCTAATCTGAACGCCAGTGCAGAAGCTGCATCGGTTGCCCTGTGGCGGGTTAGCAACAAATATTATAAGCAGGCCAATGAACATGAAGGCCTGACACTGGCAGCTCTGTTTACCCATGGACCTGGCCAGATTCATTTGGCAGAACCGATCAGTTCGCTGACCGAAATGGAAGGCCGGAAGATACGCCTGGGCGGCGGTATCCAGGGCGCGTTAGGTGAGCGTATGGGCGTCACCCCTGTCGGGGCTCCTGCACCAAAAGTGTATGAGATGATGCAGCAAAGAGTGGTTGATGGTGTCTTTATTCCGGCGGGTGAACAAAAAACACTACGCCTTAATGAAGTGACCAAACAACTGGTACTCCTGCCCGGAGGCATGTACACCATGAGTTTCTCGATGTTCCTGAATCCAGACTTTATGGCAGGTCTGAGCCAGGCGGATCAGCAGGCTATTATGAAAGTATCAGGTGAAAAACTATCCGCACTGGCCGGCCGGGCCTGGGATGCTGGTGATACCGAGGGTCTGAAGATAGCTAAAGAAGCAGGCGTTTCAATTCTCGAAGTTAAGCCGGGTGATCAGATTGACCGTGAGTTCCAGGCAATGATCAAAGGGATGGATGAAGACTATCTGGCCCGGGTTGCTGATCGGAATGTAGATGCCGCAGCGGCATTGAAGGAACTACGCGACATTGCCCGTAGTTATAAACCCTAAACTGCTTAATACTTAGCCCTGATTAACGCTCAGAGAGTTAACCTGAGAAAAACGCCTGGTACTGTTTTGGTGTAACCGCCAGGCGTTTCTTAAAGTTTCGTTGAAAGTGGCTCTGATCGGCAAACCCCAGCTGAGTCGCGGTATCAACCAGACTGCTCCCCTGTTGCAGCAATGCTTTTGCTTTTTTAATACGCTGATCCAACTGAAAAGCGTGAGGAGACTGACCGTAACGCGCTTTAAAGCTACGGATCAGGTGGTAACGGCTCAGGCCCGAGCACTCGGCAAACTGATCCAGTGAAAGGTTAGTGTCTAATTGATCCAGAATCAGTTCTTTGACCCTTGTGACCCGGTGCAAATCCGGAGATTTCACCTCTTTAGCGATTGAAGCCACTGGCCAGTACCGCTGCTCAAGAAACTGAATCAGCAAACTTTCGGCCACCAGTGATGAGCCATTATCCTTCAGACTATTAAACAGAAGATCGAAGCCCTGATAGCTTTTCGGATCAGTTTCATAGAGTTCCGGAAAAGGTCGATAATCCATGCCCTGTAAATTAAACATCTCTTGCTGCAACTGGCCGATCCAGTGGCTATCGACAAACAACATACGGTACGACCAGTTTCCGGCCTGAGGATTACAAGAGTGAGCATCACCGGGATTAATGGTAACTGTCGTACCCGCACCGATCCGGTTACTACGACTCAGATTTTGGTAATCTGCAACTCCCGCGTCGATAACGCCAAACGAAAACTCATCATGAGAGTGGGTGTGATAACAGGCACTGGAACGATCTGCACTGCGCATCTCAACAAATGGCAGCGCATCGCTTCTATTAAAAAACAGTGTCTGATCCCGGGTCATCAGCTATCTCCTCTGCCTCATTAGCAGGCTTAGTTGAGAAAAATAGTAATCACGCTGCAGCTAAGTAGCAACCCCATCACCCGATTAAAGGCAACCTGATAACGATCATTAGCCAGCAATTTACGGATAAGGTGGCCGATTGCTGCCCAGGTACCGACACCGATAAAACAAACTACAAAAGAGATCAGACAAAAGACCAGCAAGTAAAAACTAGCTGGGGAATTAGCCACGACAAACAGGCTGACACCCGACATTGATACCAGCCACGCCTTGGGATTCAGCCCCTGGGCTAGTGCACCCTGCACCAGATTCGGCGGTTTCTGTTCTACCTGAGTTTCAGTTTCTGAAGGCCGAGCAGTGGCTATCTTCCAGGACATATAAAGCAGAAAGCCCCCACCCAGATACTGCAGGGCTTCTGTAATTTGAGGATAAGTTAAAAGTACTTCATTCAGACCAATACCCACCAGAAACACAATCAGGGTATAGGCAATAGTCGCCCCCAGAACATGGGGTAAGGTTCGCCAGAAACCAAAATTAGCCCCTGAACCGGTAGCGATAATATTCACAGGCCCCGGAGAGATCGCACCGATTAAGGCAAATATAAACATAGAAAAAAATACAGTTATCACCTTCAAACCACCATTCAATAACCACTTAACACTCGAAGAATTCAATAATAGACGCTGGTATAACGAAGGTATTGAACAAAATTGCGCACCGTTTATAACTATGATGATATAGGCCTTTCACTGATAAAGACCGTCTATTAAAGAGAGCCTCATGCTTAAAGTCCGGGTTTGCCCCTCCTGCCTCAACAAACGCTCAGCTGGCTTCAGCCGTGTTAGTAAGGAGATCTGGAATAGTTGCCTTAATCACCTGCTTACATCAGACAGTGCCATTATCGATACTGAGGACGGGGTGACTCAAGCGTATAGCGACTCATCCCGAATAAGCTTATTAATGACTAATGAAGATGGCTTTAATATTGAGGATGGACTGCTGCAAGAAGCTATTCTGAGCGGTTTCAGTAGTCATCGTCTGGAACCGACCACAGCAGAATAATAATCAAATTAAATTACCCAAGCGGTGAACTCCCGCGCCATTTCCGAGTCGTACCTTAGTTCCGTTTTGTCGCATCAGCGCTAGTGCTTTAGCACTGGTTAAATTGTAAGCAATTGTGACCTGTTATAGGCTGCAAGCGGTACCCTTATAAACTGAAATACTGAGTCCGATGAACAGACTTTTTCGACATAAAACCAGCCTGCTATTACTACTGGCAATGCTGTTTACCCAAGGTGGACACTTGTCCAGCCTGACGGCTGTCGTTCATGGTCTGGAGGTTGATACTTCACACTCCCACGCAGAGCAATCATTCCATCAAACCGCAGGAATCTACCACCAACACCTGCAACAGGCGCCGGATCATGTGCATGATACGCCTCAGTTATCTTCCGGCAACGGTCCAACCATACAGACTCCGAAAACCGAACAAACCGACAATTATCTGTTTCACCCTCCCATTGAACCGCTTTATCGTATCGAACGCCCTCCCCGTTTAATGGCTTAACGGTTTAATCCACTCCTTTTACAACGCCATTTTTTAAACAAGGGCTATTTTTATGTTTCCAAACGTTTGTAACGTCTGGCGCGACGACCTGCGCCATCGACGTCTGTTTTTACTTTTATCCATCACATTGATGTTATTTGTCGCTGGGCTGGATTCTGCTTTTGCCCACGGGGTTGCCCAGGGCGATAAGGGCTTTATCCAGGAGAGCAGCGGCACACTATTACTGCCGTTTATCTATCTCGGCGCTAAGCATATGGTGACCGGTTACGATCACCTGCTGTTCCTGTTCGGGGTGATATTCTTCCTCTACCGGCTGAAAGATGTCGGGCTCTACGTCACGCTGTTTGCAGTCGGCCATTCAGTCACCCTGCTGTTTGGGGTGCTGAACAATATCAGTGTCAGCGCTTATATCGTCGATGCCATCATCGGTTTTTCGGTGGTATATAAGGCGCTTGATAACCTGGGGGCCTTCCGACGCTGGTTCGGCGTACAACCCAATACCAAAATAGCGACCCTGCTGTTTGGCCTGATCCATGGCTTTGGCCTGGCCACTAAGATACAGGACTTTGAGATCTCACCGGATGGCCTGCTAGCTAATCTGATCGCCTTCAATGTTGGCGTAGAGATCGGCCAGTTGCTGGCCCTCAGCCTGATTCTGATCGGCATGGGTTACTGGCGTCGCTCCGGTGGGTTCTTCCGTCACGCTTATAGCGCCAATGTATTGATGATGAGCCTCGGCTTTCTGCTGATGGGCTACCAGATCACTGGTCTGGCTCTCTCTGCTTAAGGATAAATGACAATGTATAACGCAAATATCTCAGATACACAGCAGTTGCCAACATCCGGACAACTGATCCGTTCCACCCTGATCGCCCTGGTTATGGCCATCGTTTTATTAATCACCGTGGTAATGCCGGCAGAGTACGCCATCGATCCGACCGGTATTGGCCGGATGTTAGGCTTGACTCAGATGGGTGAGATTAAGGAACAACTGGCTGAAGAAGCGGAAAAAGACGCAATGGCCCTGGCAGCAGCGCCTGATGCTAAGGTCGAGCCAGCGGCACAGATTGAAGCCCCTGTTGTAGCTGAAACAATCGCTAAACCTGTAACGCAGGAGAAGAAAAAAGGACTGACCCACGAAATCAGTTTCCGTCTGATGCCGGGCCAGCCGGCCGAGATCAAGCTGGAGATGATAAAGGGCGCCAAAGTTAACTACAGCTGGAGTGCCAACGGTGGCAAGGTCAACTACGATACCCATGGCGATCCGTTTAATGCGCCAAAAGGTTTCTATCACGGTTACGGAAAGGGCCGTTTTCAACCTGAAGACAACGGTGTTCTGGTGGCAGCCTTTGACGGTGTGCACGGCTGGTTCTGGCGCAATCGTACCGATAAGGAGATTACCATCACTCTGAAAACTGAGGGTGATTATCAGTTTCTAGAGCGAGTCCTTTAAAAAGTCCATTAAAAAAGCACTTTAACGACCAAACAGGCCGCGTAAGCGGCCTGTTTCTTTCAGATTACCGCATTATAACCGTTCAATAATCAAAGCAATTCCCTGGCCACCGCCAATGCACATGGTGATCAGGCCATAACGCCCTTCGATTCGATCCAGCTCCGCCATGGTCTTCACAATAATAATGGAGCCAGTCGCTCCAACAGGATGGCCCAATGCCACCGCACCACCATTCGGATTCACTTTATCCACAGGTATTTCAAGCAGGTCAGTGACTGCCATCGCCTGAGCTGCAAATGCTTCGTTGGATTCAATTACATCTATATCCTGCATTCGTAAACCAGCACTCTGCAACGCCTGTTTCACCGCTGGTACCGGACCCAACCCCATCAGTTCCGGTGCAACTCCGGCAAAGGCATAACTGAGAAGACGACAGCGGGGTTTCAGCCCTCTTTGCTCTGCTTCCTGTCGGGTGGTCAGCACCATCGCCGCGGCACCATCATTCAGCCCGGATGCATTCCCAGCTGTGACGATACCATCCCGTTTAAAAGCGGGGCGTAACCGGGCCAGACTCGCTTTGGTTGTTTCTGAGCGGGGATGTTCATCGGTATTAAAGACGAACTCCTTTCTGCCTCGTTTTACAGTTACCGGGACGATCTGATCGCGGAAATAACCTTGTTCAATCGCGTGACACGCCCGGCGATGGCTCAGCTCTGCAAACGCATCCAGCTCTTCACGCTGATAGCCCTGCTGTGCCGCCACATTTTCGGCAGTGATACCCATATGACCACTACCGAACGGATCGCTGAGAATACCCAACGTCATATCCACCACTTTACTATCTCCCATCCGGGCACCGTTACGGGCATCCGGTAACAGGTAGGCGCCACGACTCATACTCTCAGCACCGCCAGCCAAAGCGATCTTACTATCGCCCATCACCAGCAACTGAGCTGCGCTGATAACCGACTGTACCGATGAACCACAGAGACGATTAACGTTCAGAGCGGCTGAAGAGTCAGGCAGTCCGGCATTCAGCGCAATATGCCGTGACAGGTATGCATCCTGCGGCGCGGTGGTGATGATATGGCCAAAGACTGCATGGTCAATATCCATCGCCGGAATCGCTGAACGACGGATCGCTTCGGTGGCTGCTGCTGTCCCCAGTTCCGCCGGAGAAAGACCAGCAAGGCTACCGCCAAACGAGCCAATGGCGGTCCGGGCCCCATCAATAATAACTACATCGCTTAATTTCATAATCTGTATTCCCTGTTAATTCCGGTTAGCGACCCAGCATCGGGCGGGCGATCATCTCTTTCATGATCTCCGAAGTACCGGCATAGATGGTCTGAACCCTGGCATCAACATAGAACCGGGAGATAGGATATTCGGTGGTATAACCATAACCGCCAAACAATTGCAGGCACTGATCTGCAGCCTGACATTGCATCTCAGTGGAGCTGAGCTTAAGCAGCGCAGCTTCCTCAACGGTCATAGTGGCTGCAATATACTTGTCCATGCATTGCCGGTAGTAAGCCCTGCACAACTCCAGCTGGGTTTTCACCTCGGCCAGCTTAAAGCGAGTGTTCTGGAAGCTTCCTATTGCCTGACCAAAGGCCCTGCGTTGCTGTACATAATCCAGCGTCAGCTCCAGAGCACCATCGGTGGCATATATGGCCTGTGTTGCACAGCCTAAACGTTCTCTTGGCAACTCTTCCATCAGGTAGAAAAAGCCCCGGTTTTCCTCCCCCAGCAAAGCATCGGCCGGGAGTCGCAGGTTATCGAAAAACAGTTCAGCGGTATCGCTGCTGTGCTGACCTATCTTGCTGATCCCTTTGCCACGGGAAAATCCGGGCAGCGAGGTATCCACCAGAAACAGAGATATCCCTTTTGATCCTGCCGACGGATCGGTAGAGGCACAGACAATCACCAGATCGGCCTGCAAGCCGTTGGTGATAAATATCTTCGAGCCGTTTAGTACCCATTCGTCACCATCACGCACGGCACTGGTACGCAGTGCAGCAAGATCACTACCTGTACCCGGTTCAGTCATAGCGATTGCGCCCACCACATCACCACTGACCATACCCGGCAGCCATTGTTGCTTCTGGGCTTCAGTACCCTGGTGCAGAATATAGGGCGCTACGATATTGGAATGGATATTAAAGCTGCTGGCGAGTCCGCCGTATCCCATCCGGGCCATCTCGCCCAGTACAAGCTGAGACACCTCAAACGAGGCTCCGGCAGCGCAATACTGTTCAGGCAGATCGACACAAAGCATGCCGGCCTGCCCCAGGGTATACCAGATCTCACGGGGCATAATGCCGGCAGCTTCCCAGGCTTCGAAATAAGGCGTTACTTCCTGCTTAAGTGCCCGACGGGTCATATCCCGGAACAGTTCTAGTTCAGCAGTATCAGTATTTACAGAGTTCATTATCAACGGCCTCACTTAGGTTCCATCCGGATACCAGCATCGAGCCGGATCACCTCAGCATTGAGATAGGGGTTATTGATAATGTGGCAGCACAGATCGGCAAACTCTTCTGGCAGGCCAAAGCGTTTTGGACTCTGAACCATCTCGATCAGAGGTTCCCGAACTTTTTCCGGCAGCGACTTCATCATCGGCGTATCAAACAGCCCCGGAGCGATAGTCATAACACGGATATTATGCGGCGCCAGATCACGGGCCAGTGGCAGGGTCATACCCGCAATAGCAGCCTTGCTGGCACTGTAAGCGGCCTGCCCGGACTGACCATCAAACGCAGCAACCGATGCTGTATTGATAATCACACCCTTCTCCGTGCCATTCTCTTTAGCTGCCATTTTCTCAGCAGCAACCCGTAATACATTAAAAGTACCGTTGAGGTTGATATTGATCGCAGTGCTAAACTGCTGCAGGGGCATTGCCCCCTCACGGCCCAGCACACGCCCGGCAGCAACAATACCCGCGCAGTTAACACAGAAATCCAGCCGGCCAAGTTGATCAACGGCTTCGCTGATTGCTTGTTCAACTGCCGTCGCATCGGTTACATCAACCTGATAAAAACGTACCTGCTGCGGGTACTGCGCCATCAGTGTCTGTCCTGCATCATCGTTCAGATCCAGCACTATCACTGCTGCACCTTCATTAATCAGGCGCAGACTGGTTGCGAGCCCAAGGCCGGATGCGCCACCACTGACGACAGCTACTTTATTCGCGATATTCATAGATAATCGGACTCCTATAGCTTCTCTTATCGTTATTGTCAGATCAGTATCAGCTGTCAGGCGCTCGCGAGACTATGATCGATACAGACAATTTATTTGATAGAAATGACCAGCCATACCTGTCAACGATGTCCGCCAACTATGTCCTCCAATTACGTTTTGTACCCGGCAGTGCAACAAGGTATGCTTTTGGAACTAGGGAAAACCACTACTCATTATGAAAAAGAAACTGGTCTCCAATCACTACATTCAGGCTTGCCTGCATGGCGTTATCCAACAGGGCTTTGATCCTCAACCCCTGCTGGATAAAGCAGCCATACCTATCGAATTGATGCACAAGCCTAAAGCGCGCATCACCGAAGTGCAGCTGGCTAATCTGATCAGGGCTGTATGGCGAACTACCGGCGATGAGTTCATGGGGCTCACTGAACACCCTTGTAACAACGGTGTATTTGCGCTGATGATGGAATCTCTGTTCCAACTGAAAACGCTGGGGGCGATGTTGCAACAAAGCATTCGTTTCTATAACGCTGTGCAGAATGAGGTCGATTTTGCCATGACCATCGAGGCTGACCAGGTGGATATCAGTATTACACTGCGGCGACCAGAATTTGATCCGGACCATCTGTTACAGGAGTTTGTTCTGCTGATTTGGCAACGCTTCTGCAGCTGGCTGATTAACTCTCAGTTATCGATACACAGCACCCGCTTTAATTACCCGCCACCAACCCACTATGAAGAGTACCCGCCGATGTTTGGCGAACAGTTACAGTTCAGTCAACCCTCTTCAGGATTCAGTTTCAGTAGCAAACAACTGACGCTGCCCCGGGTACGAGATCCGATGGAACTAGAATGCTTTCTGCGTCAGTCTCCACTAGAAGTGCTTCGGCGGGTAGGTGAGAACAATAGCCTGAGTATTCAGGTACAACGGTTGATTCTCAATAAAGGGCTGGAACAGGCACCTGCTCTGGAGGAGGTCGCCTGCTGCCTGCATATGACCTCCCGCACCCTGCGACGTAAACTGAAAGACGAAGGGGTCAGTTATCAGCAGATAAAGGACCGTATCCGCTGCGATACTGCCATTCGTTTGCTCACCGAAGAATCCCTGACCGTAGCCGAAACCAGCGAACTCATTGGTTTCACCGAACAAGCCGCCTTCTGTCGGGCATTCAAAGGCTGGACCGGCGTCGCTCCCAGTGCATATCAAAGCGGTAAAGTTGAGCCCTGATCAGCTCCTGACCTTTTTTATCAAATGCTTTGGACAGTTTGATCATTGTCTCTTAAGCATCCAGCAGACACTCTTATTGCAAAACAACAATAAGAAGGCTGACGATCATGCTACCCGAAGTAGAAATTGCCACGCTAAACACCATTGGCGACGGTTTACGCCGCGCCGCTCAACGCTTTGCAGATAAAGAGGCTGTTATATTCCAACAACGTCGCTGGACTTATCAACAGCTGGATCAATCAGTCAATCGGGTTGCAAACTATCTACTGCAGAGCGGGTTGCACCAGGGCGATAGGGTGGCGGCTTACGGCAAGAATTCAGATGCCTACCTGATACTATTTCTTGCCTGCGCCCGTGCCGGCATAATCCATGTGCCTATCAACTTTGCACTAGTGCAAGATGAGCTGTTATATCTGTTAGGACAGTCCGGCGCTGTAGCCGTCTTTATGGATGAAGATCTAAGCGACAATGTTGCCGCGATACTACCTGACACATCAGTCACCATCAGCGGCACATTGCAGGCTCAGGGCAGATCAGTAACTAGCCCCGATATTCTACAGACAGCTCTCTCAAACGCAGACCACCAGCCGCCTGCAGTAACAGTGAAAGAGACCGACCTAGCTCAGATTCTCTACACCTCAGGCACCACCTCCCATCCCAAGGGAGCGATGCATACTCACAGAGGTTTTATGGCTGAATATAACAGCTGTATTCAGCACCTCTACCTGAGTTCCGATGACCGTTCACTCTGCGCTCTACCGCTATATCACTCGGCCCAGATGCATGTATTTACTATGCCGGCACTGATGATCGGTGCCACCAGCTATATTATGCAGGCACCACTGCCTCAGCTTGTATTCGAGGCTATCAGCAATGAAAAGCTTAACTCAGTTTTCGCACCACCAACCGTCTGGATAGGTTTACTAAGAGATGATGGCTTCGATCTGCACGATCTCAGTTCGCTGGTAAACATTTACTACGGTGCTTCGATTATGCCTGAGCCGATAGTCGCTGAACTGCAGCAACGCCTGCCCGGTTGTCAGCTGTTTAACTGCTATGGCCAGAGCGAAATGGCACCTATTGCCACCGTACTGGCTCCGGAAGAACAGGAAGGCAGACTCGCTTCTATAGGAAAGCCGGTAATGTCGGTGGAAACCCGCATCGTCGATCCGGTGACGATGCAGGATTGTCCGGTGGGCGAGCGGGGCGAAATTATCCACCGTTCCCCCCATGTGATGGTTGGTTACTGGGAAAAACCGGAGCAGACCGCCGAAGCCTTTAGTGGAGGCTGGTTTCACTCCGGTGACCTGGCCTACGCCGATGAAGAGGGCTACCTCTATATCGTTGATCGAATCAAAGATGTGGTAAATACCGGCGGCGTATTGGTCGCCAGTCGTGATGTCGAGGAAGCGCTTTATCTGCATCCAGCGGTTGCCGAAGTTGCAGTGATTGGCACGCCACATGAAAGATGGATAGAAGCGATCACCGCCGTCATCGTATTTAAAGCGGGCGAGGACGCTGACAGCGATGAACTGGTCCGGCACTGTCAGCAACATCTGGCGCCTTTCAAAGTCCCTAAGTCCTTTATTTTTACCGATGCTCTGCCCAAGAATACGGCCGGCAAGCTACTGAAGCGAGCCCTGCGTGAGCAGTATAACGAAGCCCAACTGAATGCGGCTCTGTCGATTTAACCCCTTCACAACAATAAGAAAGATAAGCAGGAGTAACACATGCTAAGAATAAAAAACCAGCTAATAGCTGCCTCAATAAGTGCCATTATCGCCAGCACAGCTCAGGCCGGTGCAATATCAGACGACGTGGTCAAGATCGGCGTATTAGGTGATATGGGTGGCGTTTACGCCGATATCTGTGGCCCGGGCTGCGTCATTGCGGCGCAGATGGCGGTTGAAGATTTTGGTGGAACAGTGCTGGGTAAGCCGATCGAATTGGTCAGCGCTGACGATCAGAACAAGCCCGATGTTGGCTCCGCGAAAGTACGCCAGTGGATTGAGGATGAGCAGGTTGATACCGTCACCGGTTTGGTGGCTTCATCGGTCACTGGCGCGGTAACGAAAGTGTTAACCGACAACAAAAAGATCGCCCTTATCGGCGCATCGGCTTCCCATGCTTTCACCACAAAAGCCTGCTCACCCTACAACGCCCACTGGACCTACAATGTCGTAGCCCTGGCAAACGGTACCGTTAAACCTATGGTCGATGCGGGGAAGAAAAAGTGGTTCTTTATTACCGCCGATTACGCTTTTGGTCACGCCCTTGAAGGTGTCGCTTCTAAGGTAATCGAATCAAATGGAGGTGAAGTAGTAGGGGCCGTTCGGGCGCCACTGGGCACCACTGATTTCTCATCCTATGTACTGCAGGCACAGTCTTCCGGCGCCGATGTTGTCGCCCTGGCAAACGCCGGCGCTGACTTTATTAACGCGCTGAAGACCTCAGCAGAATTTGGCCTGACTGAAACCATGGATGTTGCCGGTCTGCTGGTATTTACTCAAAGCGCACTAGCACTGGATCCTGATATTGCCGGCGGAATGAAACTCACTACGGGTTTCTACTGGGATATGGACGATGCGACACGGCAATGGTCAGCCCGCTTCAAGAGCCTTCACGGCGGTATCCCATCGATGGCTCATGCCGGTGTTTATTCTGCCACAATGCATTATCTTAATAGCGTCAAGGTTGCCGGAACTGATGCTTCAGATGCGGTGATGGCACAGATGAAGTCCAGTAAGCCGGATGACTTCTTTGCCCGTAATGCAAAGCTGCGTAACGATGGTCGAATGGTCCACGATATGTACCAGATGCGTATAAAAACAGCTGCTGAGCGTAACGGCGATGATGACCTGTTTGTGGTTGAGAATGTAATTCCTGGAGAAGAAGCCTTCGGCCCGATGCTGGCCGAATGTGACTTTAAATAACGATTCTGCTTGAGAAACAGAGCTTCAGCCCGCAACTGCGGGCTTTTTTATAAAGGCTAGATTCAGGGACGGGCACTCACCCGGCTGCCACTGTTTAATTCTGCAGGAGGGTACAGGACGACCTGTTCATTTTCACTCAGACCGCTGAGTACCTCAGCTTTACGACCATTATTGTGGCCGACTTCAACCCGCCTTAACTCCGCATTGCCCGACTCAAGAGTATACACGGCCCAGTCAGACTCATTACGAAATAGCGCACTGGAAGGAACGATTAACGCGTCGGACTGCTCCCATATAACGATCCGTGCTTCAACTCTGAAACCATGCCCCAGACTGGCGCGCTGCTGTGCGGGATTGGTGAAGTGGATAGTTGCTTTAACCCGCTGCTCTTCCACACCCAGTGCAGAAAACTTAGTGAAGCCCCAGGGCTCTACTTTGGCCACGCGGCCCTGTAACACTTCAGGACCTCCCCAGTTATCAATGATGACCCTATCATCAGTCCGAACCTTAACTGCATCGGTGGATAACAGCTCAACCACTACTTCCAGCTCTTTTGATATATCACCAATTTCCAGGATTGCCTGACCCGCCGGCAGGGTCGTTTCACTCTCCTGCAACACCCGCAGAATACTCCCGGAATGGGGCGCCAGTATATTGATCACATCATTATCGGTCGCGGTACTGGCAACTGCACCAGGGGAAAAGGTAATTAACTCGGCCCGAGCCTTTGCCAGTGATGCCTGACGCATAGAGATAGTCGCTTGAGCCATTTCAAGTTCAGCACTGGTCGTACGCCACTTACGCTGCGCCTTATCTAATGCAGAGACACTCACTGCACTACGCTTTTTCAGATCGGTAATACGCCTTAACTCGGCGCTACTCAGCTCGGTATCGGCAATCGCTTTATTCAGCTTAGCGCGCGCCAATCGCACTGATGCTTCGGCAGATGAAACCGCTGCACGAGCTTGTTCGCGGGTACGCTGATCCAGCACTTCTGGGTTGGCCGGCAACATCTGCGCGATAATAGTTTTGCCCTTTTCCACCCGGTCACCGGGTTCTACATCGATACGCAGTAATCGGCCGTTCACAGGGGTAGAAACAACGTAGGCATCCCGCACCCGGGTTTTACCTTCATCTTCAATCGTCAGTTGCATAGCCCCTCGTGTTACCTTACCGACGTCCACCAGCAGCGGCCGCGGCATAAATGCCCAGACCAGCAGAGACAGAACCAGTGCGATACTAATCAGCAGCAATCCCCGGTGCGACTGTTTCGATGCCATAATCCTGTTACTCCCTAATCTTTAACGCAGAAACCAGATCAATCCGGTCAATATCCCGCTTTACTAACCAGCCAGAAAACAGCGCAGCAATAATGACTGCCAAAGCAGCAAAACCATAACTCTGGGGTACAAATATCGCAGAGACCTGATACAGGTCCGTGCTAAAGCCTTTGGATATTGCAAACACCAGGTAATAACCGATCAACCCGCCTAAAGGCAGCGCCAATAATGTAATAATGGCTAACTCAGCCAACAATACAAACGCCGTTTCAGACCGGCTAAAACCGATCACACGCAAGCTGGCCAGATCCCTTGCCCGCTCAGCAAAGGCAATACGAGCACTGTTATATACGATACCAAAGCTAATAACACCGGCGATTGCTGCCATCAAATAACGCACCGCTCCGGCACTGTTATCAACCAGTGTCTGAAATGCTTGTCGCGCTTTATGTTTCAGACTAACGCCCGCAATAGCAGGTAAGGCTTTAATCTTACGAAAGATCTGATCCTGTTGACTGCTATCGATACGCAGATAAGCGCCTGTGACTCTGTTGGGCTCACGCAGCACCCGGTTCAATCGATCCAGCGCCATATATGCCGGCGATCCTATTAATGTCTCTGCAACAGCGGTTACCGGTATTTGTAATTTAGGCTGTCGCCCCTCCCGGACATTCACCGTCAGCATGTCACCGGGAGATACCTGTAACAGATCTGCCAATGCACTGCCCAGCACAATACCTTCATCCTGCATCGGTATCGCTTGTTGCTCAGCATCCAGGGCCCGGTTTAATCTGACCGACGCCGGCAAGCCGGTAATCGCTCCCCGATAGCTCTGATGTCCATGGCTAAATAGCACAGCAACCGATCGCACCGGCTCAACCTCAATGACGCCTTCGATACTTTGTAATTCATACAACACTTTGTCTGACAGAGACTCAATAAAGCTTACCTGCAGATCACTCCTATCGATCAGGGTAAAGCTCAGCGCCATAGTACGGTCAAAGGAACTCATGACATTTAACATAGCTACCGCCAGCGACATTCCCGCGGCGATACCGACAATCCCTCCGGCAGCCCTGCCCGGCTGACGTAATAATCGCCGTGCAACCATACGACCGGGCTGATCAAGCCCCCGCTTCAACCAGGCTGACAGTTTGGCTGAGCGACTATAATCTGAGGGAGCCGGTGGCTGCATTGCAACCGCAGGTGTTAAGCGATACACCCCGATCAAGACCCACATACCGCCTGCAGATGCTGCCAAAACACTCACCAGGGTGCCCAACAGAAACATTGCCGGATCAACCTGAAACACTAAGAAAGGAAACTTGTAATAGCTCTGATAAAACTGTGCCAAACTGCGGCCTGACAACACCCCTAACAGACAGCCCAGTAATGCACCGCTAACAGCAATCAGCAGAATAAACTTCAAATAATGAAGACTAATCTCGCTATCCCTGTAGCCAAATGCTTTGAGTAACCCGATCTGCTCTCGCTCAGCATGAATCATGCGGGAGATAACAATATTTAGCAGGAAAGCTGCTACCGCCAGAAAAATAGGCGGCACTATGCGATTTGAAACTTTAAGGCCATTGATCTCCTCTTCCATAAAGCGGTTAGAAACATGATCAGACAGCCCGTACGCGCCTAACCCACCATAAGGTTCAAGTAACTGATCAACCCTGTCTAATATTGCTTCCGACCGCCCCTCATCGACGACGCCCAGCAGAATCTGGTTTACTGCCCCGTTCATATCATAAACCGCCGCCAAAGCGGACTGGCTCATCCAGATCACCGCAAAACGGTTATCATCAGGAATAAACTCACCCGGCGGTGCTGAGTAGAGAAACTCAGGCGCCTGGGCTAAACCGACAATATTAAACACCCTGCGAGCACCATTCATAGTTGCCGACAATCGGTCTCCAGGGCTCAGTCCATGCGCTTTGGCAAAATCCTGCAACAGTACTATTTCACTCTCGCGGGTTGGATCAGGTCGCCTCCCCGACGTCAGATAAATATCATTTAACCGGGCTTCGCCCCGATCAGGTAGTGATACAGCCTGAGCGCTAAGCGGCAGATCCTCATCTGGTAAATTAATCAGCGCACTGCCTGTTACCCGGCCAGCGACAGCCGTAACGCCTTCCAACACCACCAGACGGGCTAGTATCGATTCAGGTGCTCGCTGAAGAGGCGCGAACACCTGAGCCAGACGATGCCGTTCGTAATATGCGCGCCGGGTTTCCTCTAAGGACTGAACCAGACCGCTCATCATCACCAGCATCAGAACCCCCAGCGCGATCACTAAACCTATTGCAATTGCCTGGCCTTTTATCCGCCAAAGGTCACGCAATAACTTGCGATTAAGTGGCGAAAGTCCGATTCGGCTATACATCACTTACCAGACCAGATCCCGGGCTGAACACTTTTCGCTGTTCAATACCGTTTCTCTGATTTGTCCGTCGGCAAAATGAATCACCCGATCAGCCATACTGGCTATAGTTGCCGCATGGGTGATAATGACAACGGTTGTGCCCAGCTGCTGGTTAACCTGTTGTAGCACCTCCATCACCTGACGCCCACTTTCACTATCTAATGCACCGGTGGGTTCATCACATAATAATACCCGGGGTTGTTTGGCTACCGCTCTGGCGATAGCAACTCGTTGTTGTTCACCACCCGATAATTGCGATGGAAAATGATCCATACGCTGATCCAGGCCGACCAGGGCTAATGCTTCTTCGGGACTGATCGGACTCTCGGCTATCTCAGTCACCAGTTCAACATTCTCCTGGGCCGTCAGGCTCGGCATCAGGTTATAAAACTGGAACACAAAACCTATATGATCACGCCGGTAGAGAGTTAAAGCGGCGTCATCCATCTCATTAAGGTTCTGATAAAAAAAGCGCACCTGACCCGCACTCGGCTTATCCAAGCCTCCCAGAATATTTAAAAGGGTCGATTTTCCACTACCAGAGGGGCCCAAAAGCACAACAAACTCCCCTGACGGAATGATCAGGTCAATGCCCCGCAAAGCATGTACCGCGGCACTACCTTCACCATATACCCTGGTGAGGGCTTCAGTGCTAAAAGCGACTTCAGTATTGTCGTTATTCATAGCAGAACTCATATAAGAGCGACTCTGTCTGATGCACTCATGTGATCGGTAGTTATTGATTAGCCGCTAACTATTAAGCATACAAAAGGAATGCTTGATTAGCCTCTACGCTATCCACAATCTCTACAAGGCCGCTGATAGCTATGGGACAGATGGAAACATTTAGCCGACTGCTGATCACTCAATCCACCAAATCAAAAATCATAACTACTGTTGGTGGCCACTACGTTGTAGTCGGTATCGATCAGCACCGCCGGATCATGATAACTATCCAGTACGTTGCACATTGTTATTAGCCAGCTGGCTCGGGTCATCTCTCTGGTCCGTCAATTCTGTCGCTGATAAGTTAATCATGACAAATTGATAATCTGATAACCAGCCATGGAATGGGTAACCTGGAAAGTACTGGACTTGTTCGCTGGTTCCTGACTATCCGCTTTCAGCAACCCTCCAAATGATTTGACGCAGATCAGTTTAGCGATCAAATACAGCCAAAAAGTACTTACTAAGTTAACCATACTGGGCAGCATTCAGCATTTGTAACACGTCTGGCGTGTTAAATTCAGTCATCTTTAATTTGCCTTCAATCCGGCCTGAATCAAAAGGAAAAAACCCTGGCTCTCCGTCGCAAAATCATACTGGCATTTCTATTTTCGATCATTTTCGGAGTAGTGCTGGTGTCTCTTTTCCTTGAGCGCAGTATTAAGGGATTTGCGATTGATAACTGGTCGGATAATCAGTCTCTGGTTGTGAACACGCTTAGCAATCAGATTGATAATGAGATTAATAACGCCAGAAATCTTTTGCAATATACGGCATCCATGCCGTACTTTCAGAATCTGACAGCTGCCGATAAAGTTGACCGACAAATTAATGGATTGCCTGAACAGTTTGAACCCATTAAACGCTCGGCGCTGAAACAGCTTACCGGTAGTAACGGTCCCTTTTCAGTCGTCTTTATTCTGTTCCCCAATGGCGATCATTACCTGTCCCACCCGTTTGACGTTCAGAAAAAGCTTAAGCGCTACAATCTGGCCGATCGGGACTATTTCAAAGCTACCACAAGAACCCTAACAACCAGTATTTCCGACAGCTTTATTGGCGCCGACGGCAAACTTGCGATCGCTATTAACACACCTGTTTTTGATATTGAGAATAACCTGATTGCACATCTTGGCGGTGTATTACACCTTCAGGATCTGTCTAAATTAATCGATGCTGATAAAATTGCACCTTTCGATCAGGCGATTATTCTGGATCGTCAGGGAAAGCTGATTGCCCACTCAGATCAGACCCAGATTCTGCCAGAAAACCGGGATACTTATTCAAATGACCTGCCGTTTAAAAGTAAGCTAGAAAAGCTCGCCCGACAGGCCGATCAAAGCTATCTGATAGAACCTAGCAGTAACAAGGACAAGCAGACCCAACTCAATCTCATTACTCAACTCGGCTCGGGCTGGACGCTGATTCTGGAGCGTAGCGAAAGTAATATTCTGAATCAGTTCACCGGACATATTAACAACACCACATTACTGGTCAGCGTTATCCTGTTCTCAGTTTCAGGTTTTGGCATCTGGGTTTCAACTATTCTCAGCGGACGTTGGGCCGATACGACCCTGAAACTACAACAGTCCAATGACTCACTTGAAGACCGGGTACAGCTTCGTACTGAGGAGCTGGAACAGACTCGTCAGCAGCTAAAGTTTGCCCTGAAGGGTTCCAACCTGGGTATGTGGGACTGGCACATTGATAGTGGCGAAACCTTATTTGACGACCAGTGGAAACTCTTACTGGGTTACGTTCCCGAACACCTGCATGTCTACAACTTCTCGGTCTGGTTGGGATTAGTTTATAGTGAAGACAGGCCTTTATTGCAAAACTTTGCCAAGCAGACCCGGCATCAAAGGCATTTCCAGTGTGAGCTTCGTATGCGCCATGCTAACGGTCACTGGTGCTGGTATGAGTGCAAGGGTATGGCGGTCGAGTATGATACTGATGACAGCCCTACCCGGCTCATAGGTACTCTCCAGGAGATCTCCGAACGTAAGCTGACTGAAAACCGTTTACGTCAGTCTGCCCGGGTTTTTGAGCATGCCCACGAAGGGATCATGATCACGGATAAAGATAACCGCATCATTGATGTGAACAGAGCGTTCACTGAACTCACCGGATTCACCCTGGAAGAAGTTAAAGGTCGACAGCCTAATATGCTTAACTCGGGATACCAGTCGGAGCATTTTTATAACGATTTATGGCAGGACCTGGAGAGTCAGGGTTATTGGAAAGGGGAGATCTGGAATCGCCGTAAAGATGGTGAGCTGTTTGCTGAACAGTTAACCATAACCGCGCTGACCAATGCTCAGGGAGTAACCGATCAGTACATCGGTATTTTCTCCGACATTACCCACATGAAAGAGCAGCAGAGCCGACTGGAACAGATGGCGCACTACGATTCTCTCACCAGCCTGCCGAACCGAATTCTGCTGGCAGATCGACTGGAACAGGCGTTGTCACATACCAACCGAATGCAAAATATGCTGGCGGTAGGCTATCTCGATCTGGACAATTTCAAACCAATTAATGATCAGTTAGGGCATGCAACCGGCGACCAGCTGTTGATTGCCGTTGCCAACCGCCTGAAACAATGTGTCCGGTCTGACGATACAATCTCCCGACTTGGCGGTGATGAATTTGTATTGCTGCTACCGGATCAGGATTCTGTAGAGCAGTGCAGCCTGACCTTTGATCGCATCATCGCTAAATTAGCCGAGCCTTATTATATAAACAACCATAAGCTATCGGTGTCAGCCAGTATCGGTATTAGTCTCTATCCTATGGATAATGCTGATACTGACACCCTGCTTCGACATGCCGATCAGGCCATGTATACAGCCAAACAAAGCGGCCGTAATCAGTATCATTATTTTGACCCTAATCTCGAACTGGCCGCCAAGCAACAGCACGATGCCTTAGATGAGATCAGCACCGGGTTAACAAAGAATCAGTTTGTCCTGCACTATCAGCCAAAAGTTGATATGCGCAGCCACAAAGTACTGGGAGTAGAAGCCCTGATCCGCTGGCAACATCCTGAACGGGGGCTGTTGTTTCCTGACAGTTTCCTGCCAGCCATCGAAAACAGTGATGTCTCCATCACGCTGGGCAACTGGGTGCTGCAACAAGCCATTCAACAGGTTAGCCAACTGCATCAGCAGGGACTGAAAATAAGTGTTGGTATCAACATTGCCCCTCGCCATCTGGAGTCAAAGAGCTTTGTTTCAGACCTGACGTCGTACCTGCAGGCGGTCCCTCAGCTACCTGAAAAAACCATAGAGATAGAAATTTTGGAAACCACCGCACTAGAAGAGATGAATGGTGTATCCGATATCATAAGCCAGTGTCATCAACTGGGCCTGAGTGTAGCTTTGGATGACTTTGGCACCGGATATTCATCCCTCACCTACTTCAAACGATTACCGGTGGATACAGTGAAAGTCGATCGTTCTTTCGTTATTGATATGCTCGATGATGAGGAAGATTACACTATCGTGGCAGGCGTCATTGGATTAGCCAAAGCATTTCAGCGAACCGTCGTTGCGGAAGGGGTTGAAACGGAGCAACATGGCCAGTCATTGATGGCACTGGGTTGCGACCAGGCCCAGGGCTATGGCATTGCTAAAGCGATGCCACCTGAACAACTACCTGACTGGATCAGAGAATACGAAAACGAGTCGGTTTCACAAATTAAAAAGCCCGCATAATGCGGGCTTTTTAACGTCAGCTTATCGCTAGTCCAGCTGCTATTGCTCGTTAGTGGTTGTAAAGATGTACATCCCGCTGCGGGAAAGGAATACCGATACCATTGCTATCCAGCGCCACTTTCACCTTCTCATTAACATCAAAATGAATATCCCAGTAATCTTCTACTTTAGCCCAGGGACGCACCACCAGATTGACTGAACTATCCGCCATTTCAGTAACCCCGACAAAGGGAGCCGGATCCTGCAATACCCGGTCATCAGACTGCAGTACATCCATAATGACCTGCTTCGCTTTAGCGATATCTGCGTCGTAAGCGATGCCAATGGACAGATCGACCCGTAACGTACCTTCAGCACTGATGTTAGTGATACTGCCGTTCGACATCGCACCGTTGGGAATAATAATCCGCTTATTTTCCACGCTGATCAGAATCGTAGTAAAGACCTGAATTTCTTTCACAACTCCCAGGTGGCCCTGAGCTTCAATCAGATCACCTACTTTATAAGGCTTAAACAGGATCACCAGCACGCCGCCAGCAAAGTTTGCCAAACTACCTTGTAGGGCCAGGCCTATAGCTAAACCAGCAGCACCCAGTACGGCGATAAATGAAGTTGTCTCTATCCCTACCATCGACGCCACGCTGATCAACAGCAAGGCTTTCAGCCCCCAGGAGAGCAGACTACCAATAAAGGACACCAGCGTCTGATCCGTTTTAGACCTGGCCATCCCTTTTTCAGACAGCCGAACAACCATTCCGATCAACCACAGACCAACGATCAGAGTGACCAGAGCCAATATTAATTTCGGGGCATAACTGATCGCCAATGAGATGGCCAGATCACTGTATCTATCTAACTGTTCCATATAAATAACACTCCCTTGCTACTGAATCTCAGTTATCTTAGTCAAATTGAGCCGTCAACACGCGCTCCAGATACTAACCCTAGCGCTCCGAACGCAGGATGAACAGCACTAACAATAAATGACAGACACAAAAAAGCCTGCATTTAGCAGGCTTTTTCAACAGAACCTCAGCAACAACTATTTGTTCGCTTTACGCTCTTTCTCTTCAGCAATTACTTTCTCAGCAACTGACTCGTAGGGATAAGTGGCATGCAAGTCTGCATACTACTTAACTCAGACACAAAAAAGCCCGCGTTAAGCGGGCTTTTTTATCAGAACGTCAGCAACAATTACTTGTTAGCTTTACGCTCTTTCTCTTCAGCAATTACTTTTTCAGCAACTGAGTTAGGACATGCAGAGTAGTGTGCAAACTCCATAGAGAACTGACCACGACCAGAAGTCATAGTACGCAGAGATCCGATGTAACCGAACATCTCAGACAGAGGCACGTCAGCTTTAATACGAACACCTGAACCTGCAGCTTCCTGACCCAGGATCATGCCACGACGACGGTTAAGGTCACCGATAACATCACCTACGTGATCTTCAGGAGTAAATACGTCAACCTTCATTACCGGCTCCAGCAGCTGTGGACCCGCTTTAGGCATGGACTGACGGAATGCACCTTTTGCAGCGATTTCAAACGCAACTGCAGAGGAGTCAACCGCGTGGTAGCCACCATCGAACAGTTCGATCTCAACGTCCAGTACTGGGAAACCAGCCAGAGGACCTGTATCCATCATGCTCTTGAAGCCCTTCTCGATAGCCGGGAAAAACTCCTTAGGTACGTTACCACCAACAACGGTAGAGGAGAACGTAAAGCCAGTGTTCTGCTCACCCGGCTTAATACGGTAGTCGATCTTACCAAACTGACCAGAACCACCAGACTGCTTCTTATGAGTGTAAGAGTCTTCCAGAGGTGCTGTAATAGTTTCGCGGTAAGCAACCTGTGGCTGGCCTACTTGCAGCTCAACGCCGTAAGTACGCTTCAGGATGTCTACTTTGATATCCAGGTGCAGTTCACCCATACCTTTCAGGATAGTCTCACCAGAATCTTCGTCAGTCTCAACGATGAAGGTAGGATCTTCTGCAACCATCTTACCGATCGCGATACCCATTTTCTCAGCGCCACCTTTATCTTTAGGTGTAACTGCAATAGAGATTACCGGCTCAGGGAATACCATGGCTTCAAGAGTACATTCGTGCTTAGGATCACACAGAGTGTGACCAGTCTGAACGTTCTTCATACCAACGATTGCAATAATGTCACCGGCTTGAGCAGAACTCAGTTCTTTACGCTCATCGGCTTCCATTTCACACATACGGCCAATACGTTCAGTTTTACCTGTAAACGAGTTCAGGATAGTGTCGCCTTTATTCAACACACCCGAGTAAACACGGATAAAGGTCAGGGCGCCGAAACGGTCATCCATGATTTTGAATGCCAGTGCGCGGAAAGGCTCATCAGTGGAAACAGTAGCAACTTCACCAGTTGCTTCACCGAACTCATCTGTCAGATCTTGTGGAATAACATCTGTTGGGCTTGGCAGGTAATCAACAACCGCGTCCAGAATAAGCTGGATGCCTTTATTCTTGAATGCAGAACCACAGTAAGTTGGGAAGAATGTCAGTTCACGAGTACCCTTACGGATACAACGCTTGATGTCTTCCATAGCCGGCTCTTCGCCATCCATGTAAGCCATCATCAGGTCATCGTCCAGCTCTACAGCTGTCTCGATTAGCTGCTCACGGTACATTTCAACATCTTCTACCATGTCAGCGGGGATTTCTTCAATCTTGAAGTTCTCTGGCAGACCAGAGTCATCCCAAACGAATGCCTGACGAGTTAGCAGGTCAACAACACCTACGAAGTCTTCTTCACGACCAATAGGAAGAACCATGATGAGTGGCTTAGCAGCCAGTACATTCTCAACCTGATCTACAACTTTAAGGAAGTCTGCGCCCATACGGTCCAGCTTGTTTACGAAGATGATACGGGAAACGCCCGACTCATCTGCATAACGCCAGTTAGTCTCTGACTGAGGCTCAACACCACCAGAACCACAGAATACACCAACACCACCATCCAGTACTTTCAGGGAACGGTATACTTCAACAGTGAAGTCAACGTGTCCTGGAGTATCGATGATGTTCATGCGGTGATCTTTCCAGAAAGTGGTGATCGCCGCTGACTGGATAGTAATTCCGCGCTCAGCTTCCTGTTCCATGAAGTCGGTCGTAGATTCACCATCGTGAACCTCACCAGTCTTATGGATTTTACCTGTCAGTTTCAGGATACGTTCTGTAGTGGTGGTTTTACCCGCGTCAACGTGGGCAAAAATACCGATATTACGGTAATGAGATAAGTCAGCCATTTCTTCACTCGAATAGGTAAGGGCAAAAATTGGGCGCCATTATACAAGATTTTACGGCGCTTGTAGATACATAAAAGCAATAAAATTAATCACGTCGCTTTTGGCAAAGGATTTAACCAGAGAAAAGCGGTTTAACCGTGATTTACAACCAGATCAACAACAAAAGACACCATATTATTCAGGCGCTGTACATTTTTTAGACATTAGCTCTGAATGCCTTATTGTTTCTGGATTAAAACAGTCTGCAGGCTACAGTATTGCGGCCAAATAAGCATATAAAAGCGTTATAAAAAGGCTCGCATTACGCAAGCCTTTCAACGATAAAACAATAATTACACGCCGTACTCATCGAAAATTGCCTGCAAACCTGGCTTGTTCGCGATCATTTCTTCTCGCTCCAGGCCCTGTAATTCATGCGGAAATACCAGCCAGTCTTCCGACTTATGCAGGTAATAGTCCGGTTCCAGATCGGTTTTGTTATTCGCCGGCTTGAACCATGGGGTTGCGATACGGATATCCTGTGGCGTGTTCAGACGCGCCTTATCTTTCAGGGTATCGATCACCGCTTTGATACTCAGTCCGGTATCAAAAACATCATCCACAATTAGCAAAGAATCAGGCTGATTCACGTTACGTATCAGATAATCCAGACCGTGCACCCGCACTTCTTTATTGCGAGTACCGATACCGGTGTATGACGAAGTACGAATAGAGATATGGTCGGTTTTTACACCCATGTTATCCAGCAGTTCCTGTACCGCGATACCAACCGGCGTACCCCCACGCCATACACCAACAATAAAGTCAGGGCGAAAGCCGCTTTTTAACACTTCCAGGGCCAACCGGAATGAGTCTTCCAGCAAATCCTGCGCACTCAAATATACTTTTTTAGTCATCACTCTGCCTTGCTTGCCCGCAATATAAAATGCCGGTTATACGAAAGGTCGCTACTGTACGGTTTATGATCAACCTCTGCAACTCCGGCTATCCAGAGAAGCGGTGAATAAACCCTGTCCAGATCAATGTTTAACGAACCCGTTATCTTAGATGAAAAAAGGCGCTTTGTTTCAGAAAGCGCCTTAGGTAATTACGTTGAATTCACCAGTTCAAGCCACTAATTCAAACCACCCCGGTCAAGCCAGGCCTGATAGATGGGCTGTGGCCATTTGCTCTGAAAAAAACTAATCAGCGCGTCGAGGTCAGCCTCATTCAGCTGATCACCAAAAGCAGGCATAGTGCCGCCTAAAGGAATCCCACCGATCTGGATTGTTTTCTTCAATCCTTTAAGTGGATGATGCCAGGCATGAGCAGTGCCATTTAAAGGCGGCGGTGGGTATTTACCATTGCTAAGAGGCTTATTCCACTCAGCTGTTCCCTGCGCTGCAGCCCCATGGCAACTGGCACAGTTAGCCAGAAACAGCTGTTTGCCCTGATCAACCTGCTTCAGACTGTACCAACGTCCATCGACCTTAGGTTCAGACTCAGTACAACCCGCTAACAACAGAAGAGAAAAGATGATACTAATAAAACGCATCATCTTCAGTAATCCTTATACTGCTTATAGCTATTCACCTGGTTCTGGCTATCAACCGAAAAAACCGTAAATGCATTTTTCGGAGCCCCCGTCATATCCATTCCCGGGCCACCGGAAGGCATGCCAGGTACAGCTAATAAGCGAATATCATTTTCCGTTGCTAATAAACGCTTAATATCCTGAGCCGGCACGTGCCCTTCAATGACTTTACCGTTCACTTCAGCGGTATGACAGGAAGCCGCTTGCGTGGGCACTCCCAAACGGGTTTTATGGGGATTAACATCATTTACGACCACATCTTTAACGCTGAAATTATGATCTTTCAGATGGCTAATCCAGCCCTTACAACAGCCACAACTGGCACTGCGATAAACAGTTATTTCATAGCTATCCTGAGTTTTACCTTCCAGCCATAGCGGATTTTCTGCATAGCTATTCAGTGACAAGCTCAACATACCAGCCAGAATCAAAAACATTTTTTTCATTGTTTTACTCCGGGAAGCTATCAGCGACAGCATCGACCCCATCAATGACAAGCCCAACATGCCTGTCAGTATCACTAATATTTTTTTCATTACTTACTCCAGGGTACTGTCAGCGACAGCATCCACCCCATTTAACTGGTCCAGAATCGGACAATCAGCACTCTCATCACCCCGACACTGGTCGGCCGACTGTTGCAACAGGGCGCGCATCTGCTGCAGTGCTTCTATTTGTTGATCAATACGTTGAATCTGCTGTTCTGCTTTCTGTTTAACCGTGGCACTGGTGCGGGAAGGATTTAATGAGATCTCTAATAACTCACGACTTTCTTCTAAAGAGAACCCCATATCCCGTGCACGTTTAATGAAACGCAGCATCTCCAGCTGCTGGTCGCTATAAACACGGTAACCATTGGCCGCTCGACTAGCAGCAGGCAGTAGCCTTTGCTGCTCGTAATAGCGTATTGTTTTGCTGGTTAATCCGGTTGCGCTTGCAGCCTGGGAAATATTCATCGTTTGCTCCGGCAAACAGTTTAGAAATACAGATTAAAGATAGGCAGAATTCAACAAATTAAGAAGACAGGCGGGGAGGGTGATATACCGGTGGAGAAGTAACTGACAGATAGCTGACCCCATATAAACTCTGAACAGTCTCAGAGAGTTGGTTCAGCTTTAACTCCGTTGTAAGTACAAACATCAGGGATGATGAAAAAGAGCAGCATTCAGTAACCAGATCACACTCTGTATCGCAGTTGACCATCTCGGTCATATCGCATTCACTACTTTCACACTGCATCATCATATGCGATTCAACAGGCTGCTCCGCCGTCGCACTGGTAGCAACGGCAAAGGGGCTCAGGCTCAACATACTGATCAGCAAAATAGAAAATAAACGTCGTAGTCGAGGCAGAAGCAACATAAGCGCAATATCGAATTAAATCCGGAATAAATATTCTAAGGGTTATAGGTTCCTCCGATCCGTAATAAAATGCAACCGACCTATTGACCTTACAGCCACTGGAAGCTCTATCCTGTTATCAGATAGGAATTAAAGGGGATAGCATCATGACCACCACATTATTACTGGAAAACGTCTCCTGTGCCGGTTGCGTGAAAAAAATTGAAAAAGGTATCAACGCACTGCCCGAGGTCGAGTTGGCCTGTGTCGACTTTCCTCAGCGACGTCTTAATGTCGAAGGCAGCATCGATAGTGAGCTACTGATCAGTCAGTTAGCAGAGATTGGCTACCGGGGCCGTCTGGCGAGTAACGAAGCGGAAGATCGTGCCCGCCAAAAAGCCCAACAGGCACAGCAGTACAAGCTTCATATTCGCAATACGGTGATTGCTCTCGGGTTAGGTATCCCGCTGATGATCGCCGGTATGCTGATGGACGAGATGAGCGTCCGTACACCGCAGGATCAAGTTATCTGGGGCAGCGTAGGGCTACTGACATTGTTAGTACTGTTATTTCCTGGTCGTCATTTCTTTAGCGGCGCCTGGAGTGCTCTGAAAAATGGCGGAGCCACTATGGACACCCTTATCGCGGTCGGTACCGGTAGTGCCTGGCTGTTCTCAACAGCGGTGGTACTATTTCCAGAATTCCTGCCAGATGGCTCCCGGCACGTTTATTACGAAGCCTCGGCGATGATTATCGGCCTGGTGAATTTTGGCCTGGCGATGGAGATTCGTGCCCGGGGCCGAACCTCCGAAGCAGTTGAACGGCTACTCAATCTGCAGCCCAAAACAGCACGGGTGATCCGCAATGACAAAGAACAGGATCTACCGCTAGAACTGGTTATTACCGGTGATCTTCTCCGTATCAGACCCGGCGAACAAATCCCGGTGGATGCCATCGTAGAACAAGGCCAGAGCCTGATCGATGAATCCATGCTCAGTGGTGAGCCGCTGCCGGTAAGCAAATCCCCTGGAGACACTATCAGTGCAGGTACCCTGAACCGATCAGGCGCACTGATTGTGAAAGCTGAAAAAGTAGGGGCCGAGACCGCCCTGAGTCGTATCATCGAAATGGTAAAACAGGCGCAGGCCAGTAAACCAGAAATATCCCGGTTGGCCGATACCGTTGCCGGTATCTTTGTCCCGGTTGTTATTATCATCAGTATTGTAACCGCATTAATTTGGTACCTGCTGGGCCCCGAACCCCAGCTGGCTTATATGCTGGTAACCGCAACCACAGTACTGATTATTGCCTGCCCCTGCGCACTGGGACTGGCAACACCGATGTCTGTCATGGTGGGAGTCGGCAAAGCAGCCGAGTATGGCATCCTGATCCGCAATGGTCAGGCACTGCAGAATACATCTGAACTGGATACCCTGGTGCTGGATAAAACCGGCACTATCACCGAAGGAAAACCTGCGGTAACAGACATGCTTGGCGATAACCCAGAGCAGCTATTACAACTGGCGGCCTCGCTTGAAAGCGCATCAGAGCACCCACTTGCAGAAGCGGTCGTGAGCTACGCCGCTGAACAACAGCTTCAGATACTTCCTGTTGATAACTTTCAAAGCTATAGCGGACGCGGCATTGCAGGCCAGATAAACGAGCACAAAATCTCACTGGGCAATAAAGCCTGGATGCTTGAGCAGAATATCAGTTGTCGCGCGTACGAAAGTGAAGCAGAACAACTGGCAAAGCAGGCTAAAACACCTATCTATGTCGCCATTGATGGGAAACTTGCGGGCTTGCTAGCGATCGCTGATCCGATACGCAACGACTCGGTTGCGGCTATAGCCCGCCTGCAAGCAGCGGGCATAAAAGTGATTATGCTAACCGGTGATAATCAACATACGGCGGCAGCTGTCGCACGCAGAGTTGCTGTCGATAGTTTCATTGCTGAAGTAATGCCCGATGAAAAAGCAGCGGAAGTCGAAAAGCTGCAACAACAGGGCGCCAAGGTAGGAATGTGCGGTGACGGTATCAACGATGCTCCGGCACTGGCTCGGGCCGATACCGGTTTTGCTATTGGCAATGGCACCGATGTAGCGATAGAAAGTGCTGATATGGTGCTGATCCGTAACAGCCTGCATTCGGTGGCCGATGCGATTGAGCTATCCCAGGCAACGCTACGTAATATCCGTCAGAACCTGTTTGGCGCATTTATCTACAATACGCTGGGTATACCGGTGGCGGCAGGTATCCTGTTCCCCTTCACCGGCATGCTACTTAGCCCGGTTATCGCGGGAGCAGCGATGGCATTCTCCTCAGTTACCGTGGTCAGTAACGCTAACCGACTGCGTTTGTTTCGGCCATCAACAGAGAAATAACCGGCTTTCAGGCTGAATTCAGAGAGACACTGCATACTGGGGCTATCTCAAGAAGATGGAAAGAAGAGGTCAGCCCTATGTGCAGCTCCCCTAAAGCCAGCCCTCGCAGCTCAAAAAGACGCAGCCCGCTCGGCCATTCAACCCACCTCAGCGCGCGCCAGCAGGCAGACTATGCAACCCGTGCCAATGCCGCATGGGAAAGAAGGGAAGCGCTACGACAGCAACAGGCACAGGCAATAGCTATCGTTGCACAGCCATCATTGTTGCAGCAGTTCTGGCAATGGTTACTTAGATAAAGTAAATAACCGCCAGTAGGCCCGTTGTCGTCAGTACGATAGTGTAGGGCAGCGCCATAAAGACCATTCGCATGTAAGACAACCGTACCAAGGGCGCTACTACTGAGGTCAACAGAAACAGAAATGCTGCCTGGCCGTTTGGCGTTGCGACACTCGGTAGGTTAGTGCCGGTATTAATTGCGATAGCCAGACTATCAAAGTGATCCCGGCTGACATGCCCTAAACGAAAAGCTTCGGCAACCTCATTTATATAAACAGTCGCCACAAACACGTTATCACTGATTGCTGATAACAGGCCGTTCGCCATAAAGAACATCGCCGGCTGGCTACGCAGATCCTGTTGCAGTACCCATTCGATTATCGGGGTAAACAGATGCTGCTCGTGGATAACCGAAACGATGGTAAAAAACACCACCAGCAGGGCGGTAAAGGGCAGAGATTCTTCAAAGGCCTTACCAATACGATGCTCTTCGGTAATACCGTTAAAGCTGGTCAGTAGAACGATGACTGTCAGACCGATAATGCCGACTTCAGCCAGATGAAACGCCAGACCACAGATCAGGAAAATCGCGACGGCAAACTGCACATAGAGCTCCGCCCATTGCTTCCAGCCCCAATTGGCTTGCTGTGATTCATCGAACTCTTTCAGAATGTTATATACAGGTTCAGGAATGAGAGAGCCATAACCAAACCAGCCGGTTTTTTCCAACACAACAGTGGTCAAAACACCGGCCACCAGAACCGGCATCGATACCGGTGCTACATAAGTGAAGAAGTCGATAAAGTCCCAACCCATCTTTTCACCGATTAGCAGGTTCTGCGGTTCGCCTACTAAGGTACTCACACCCCCTAGTGCAGTACCTACAGCGCCATGCATTAGTAAGCTGCGTAGGAAAGCACGAAACCGGTTCAACTCATCCCGATGATCATCATGCAGATGATCATCATTAGAGTGATCATGATCATCACCAGGGCGGCGGCCTGAGGCGACCCGATGGTAGACCGAGTAAAAGCCTACAAATGCACTGATCAGTACGGCAGTAACGGTCAAAGCATCCAAAAACGCAGAGAGCACAGCACCCATCAGGGTAAACAGTACTGAAAGCAGGACTTTATTGCGCACGCTCAGCAATATCTTGGTAAAGACAAACAACAGCATGCTTTTCATAAAGTAGATACCTGCCACCATAAACATCAGTAGCAGAATTACCGGCAGATTCGCCGCGATTTCCCGATATATATCCAAAGGCTCGGTCAGATGTATAGCCACTGCTTCTATTGCCAGAAGTCCACCTGGCTGTAGGGGGTAACATTTCAGCGCCATCGCCAGGGTAAAGATAAACTCAAAGATCAGCACCCAACCGGTAATAACAGGTCCTGAAACCATCAGAATCAAAGGGTTAGCAATCAGAAAGCTGATGATCGTCAGCTTATACCAGGTTGGCGAATTACCCAGAAAGTTCTTATAAAGGGCCTGAATCAAGGGGTGGAGCGATTGCATGATGAAAACCGGTATTAGTTATGGCTGTGCAGAAAGGCGCACACTTTAAGCGATTTAGCCGGGTTTAACCAGCCAGCTTGCCATTCTGGCGTAAGCTCACCAACATCTAGATTGCCTATAGCTATAAAACAATTAGCTTTAATTAATTTTATTAAAAACACCGATTTTGACAATATATACCCATCGAACGAACAAAGCCGAATTCAAGCTCAAACAGAGGAAAAGACAATGCTAGCGAATAAAGAAGGTCAGGCCATACCATCTGTTACTTTTCACACACAACAGAACAACCAATGGGTAGACATTAGCAGCGATGAGCTGTTTGCAGGTAAGAAAGTCATTCTGTTTGCGCTGCCAGGTGCTTTTACACCCACCTGCTCAACGACTCATTTGCCGCGCTATAACGAACTTGCACCGGTCTTTGCCAAAGAGGGCATTGATAGCATTATCTGTCTTTCCGTTAATGATACCTTTGTCATGAATGCATGGCAGGCGGATCAGGGTGCAGAAAACATCCGCTTTATTCCCGATGGCAGCGGTGAGTTCAGCCGGGGTATGGATATGCTGGTTAATAAAGAGACACTAGGCTTTGGCGATCGTAGCTGGCGTTATTCCATGCTGGTTGTCGATGGCGTAATCGAAAAACAATTTATTGAACCCGATCTGCCAGGCGATCCATTCCAGGTTTCCGATGCTGATACCATGCTCGACTATATCAACCCGAATGCAGAGCAGCCTAAACGGGTTAGCATTCTCACAAAACCAGGTTGCCCACACTGCACCCGGGCTAAGAAACTGCTAACCGAAAAAGGTTTCAATTACGAAGAGGTTGAACTGGGTAGCAACGGTATTAGCTATAGCTCACTCACGGCTATCAGCGGTCGGGGTACTACGCCACAGGTATTCATCGATGGACAGCTAATCGGCGGTGCCGATGAGTTAGAAAACTATTTTAATAAATAAACCGAATTAAGCTATATCCGAACACAGCCCGGTATTCCTGCCGGGCTGTGCGCTAAAGCGACGCTCTAAAGAGTGTACACAATAGTTCAATCCCCTTACTTCAATCCTTTATTTTACTCCTTCGCTTAACCCCATCACATCCAGCAACCAGTCTCTGAATACCCGCATGCCATAAGTTAACTGACGGCCCTTGGGGTAGATAAGATAGAACGCTTTACCGGTTAACAACTCAGCATCGACCGGTTTAACTAACTGGCCGTACTGTAATTCCCGACTGATTAGCGCTTTATCGGACAACGCAATCCCCAGCCCTTCCAAGGCAGCGCCCAACGCCAGCTGAGTGCTGGAAAAGGACAATCCCTTTTCATGCCCGGTCATACTTACATTGGCTTGCCGTAACAGACGCTGCCATTCATTACGTCGACTGGAAACATGGATCAGGGTTTGATTGCGCAGATCGGCAATACTTTCGACCTTCTGATCATCAAGCAAGCGAGGACTACAAACTGGCACCACAACCGAGCGGTGCACCAGGTGAGATTCAACATTTTCCAGGGGCTGATCACCGAAGAACACCGCCATATCCAGATCGCTGTGATCAAAATCGATATAACTGACACCACCCGCACTAAGCCGTAGCTCCACATCCGGGTATAGTGCCTGAAAATCTTTGATCCGCGGCATCAGCCACCGGTTAAGAAAAGCGGGAGGCGCTTCAAATGTTACCGCACTGGTATTAGGGGCAGACATCAGACGTCGGGTCGCACCATCCAGCTCATCCAGTGCATGCTGCACCGCCACCAGATACTTTTCACCCGCCACCGTAATCTGCACCTGACGCTTTTCCCGATGAAAAAGCTTAAGACCCAGATATTCCTCAAGTGACTTAATCTGATGGCTGATGGCAGAAGGAGTAACAAACAGTTCCTCTGCGGCACGATTAAAGCTACCCAGGCGGGCAGCAGATTCAAAGCTACGTAAAGCATTGAGCGGGGGCAGACGTCTGATAAACACCTCACTAGTGAATATATTTCACCATTAACCTGAAAAACTGTCGTTTGTTTTATAATCAGTACGACCTTAGTATAACCATCAAATCAGAGGCGATCTAGCTTAACTCTCTGTCTGACTAAGGTTTGAGAAAACTTCTAGTTAACCCGGCAGATTGAGTCGTAGATTTCCCATCGTATTAATGACGATGTTAGTTAAATATTTCTTGGTGTAAAAAATGCAGAATTACTACGTTGATATTAAGTTAGACAAGCACGACAACATCGATACCGACTACTACATCGGTCAGGCCCACACTCTACGCGGTGAAGCTCTGGCTGAATTAGGCACATCAATTTCCAGCTGGTTTAAAAACCTGAAAGCGAAGATGTTTGCCCGCCAGGGTTTTATTCACCAGGCATCAGTTTAACAGCACTCGTTCATTCGGGACCGTAACGGTCAAAACGAGACTCCTTTGGGCTACAGATTTGTAGCCCTTTTTTTATTCTGTAAAAACAAAAAAGGCCTCTAAGAAGAGGCCTTTTTTATTTCAATGACTATTACTCTTGCATCACAATCGGATTTTCATCCCGATCAAAGATCAGGTAACGGGACAGGTCTTCACCCATGGTCAGACCGTTAGCCATCTGGTTCAGGTATGGATCAGCATCTTCTGTCGTCGGTGCCTGACCATTCTCACCAGCCAATCCGGCTACAATGATGAAATTCCACTCTTTAGAGATGTTATCCGCTTCTGCTACCAGCGCTTTGAATGATTCGATCTCTTCAGGCAACTTATCAACACACATGACTGGCTCAATAGTACCGTGCTGCTGTTTACGCTGCTTCTTCGGGTTTGATGAACCACCTTCAGCCTTAGCAAACAGCATCAGTAAGCGCTGGGGTTCATCCTGAGTAGCTGCCATCTCCAGCAGATCGGAAAACTTGGAAATCATGTTTTTTACCTCTGTTTATCACTGTGCAACAGAGTACCTGCTCTGCACATCCATGGCTTGATATATATCACCTCTTACCCCAGAACCCTGAATTCATTGGAGGTATAGGAAGTCATCAATACTGGATATTGATTTTCAATCAGTCGGTTCAGCCCGGAATATTAGGGTTGCAGGGTTGAATGCATACCAGGCAAACCAGAACAAATTGGTTGTTACCAACTCCTCTCCAGCCAGAGAGACCTTGCCTTCACGCTGCTCAGCATCATATTCAATCAGGATGGGAACGCCGCCCAGCAGGTCATCAATTGTTCCGCTATCACCTCGCTTGGCCAATTCAGAAAAAGGGTAGGCTTTAGTAATACCATTCAGCTCGATACCAATAACCCGTTCTTTCGGATGCAAAGTATTACTCAGAAACTCAACTGGAAAAAGTAACTGTGGACTCTCTTCATAGCCGTAATAAGGGTTGCGCCGATAATCCCTGACTGCACCGGTATTACGGTTCAGCACGATAGTATCCGGATATTGCTCACGCCAAACCTCCCAGCGGACATGGGAAGAGGGCAGCTGCGTCAGACGAGAACCTTTCAAGGGACCCGATATCGCCTGATTATGCAGTTGCGACCATAAAGAATCGGTCTGTCTGTCATACAGCAGGATATCATTATTGTAGAGCAGCCCGGAGACACCAAAGCTAAGGACCCTCTCGCCATCACTGCCGCGATACACCACGCCGCTGCCACACAAGGGGCAATAAGTGATCACCACCGCCTCCCCGGCAAAACGATCATTGACTATCTCATGCCAGTTAAGAATCGCGATGGGGTAAGCCTTGGCAATACCGTTATGCACTACCCCCAGCACACGACTTTCTGGGGTCAGCCAGTCAGCCGCTTTGACCGTATCAAACTCAGGCTTATCAATGGCAGGGATACCATCTTTAGCGGGCCCCCCAGGCATTATATGTCCCGAATAGATAAGACTTTCCGACAGGTCAAAACCATTCAGAGATCGGGCAAATGTACCGACAGGCTGAAGCATCAATAGCAGAAACAGTATCGACACTTTATAAGCCCACAAGCAGGTAGATTTTTCACTCCGCATATTGCTCTCCCAACCCGGACATTTGCTAGAAATGCTAAGCCGTTAGAGTTTAATCTAGGTGAAAAATTCAAATCATGCCGTTATTTGAAGAAAGGAGCTGAAGCAAAGAGCTGGAGGTAAGATCTTAAAAAGGGGCTGTGGTAACAACCCCTTATGGATGATTCAGAAACGGCTGATACTGAAGGGGGTAAGATCAATATCAGGCTGTTCACCGGTGACCAGCTGAGCGATTAATTCACCGGTATGAGGTCCAAGTGTCAGGCCCATATGCTGATGTCCAAAGGCATAAAACACATTGCCATAATTCTGCGAACAGCCGATTACCGGCAAGCTATCAGGCAGGGATGGCCTATGCCCCATCCACTCGGTGTAATCTTCAGTATTGATCTGAGGAAACAAGCGTTTGGCGTGGTAAAACAGGCGGTGGCAGAATTCCTCGTTAGGCTCAGCTTCCAGGTCGCCAAACTCCACCAGCCCGGCAAAGCGAATACCATTTTCCATCGGCGTTGCCACCAATTTACCATCGGCAAACATAATAGGGCTATGCAGGGTTATACCCGGATTACGTACCTCAATATGATAACCCCGCTCCGACTGCAGTGGGATATCACGGTCCAGCTTAGCTGCCAGCTTACGTGACCAGACACCCGCTGCGATGACCAACTGTTTAACCGGTAAAGTTTCCTTATGGGTAATCAGAGCAGAAGGCTGGCCATCGGTAATCTGAATATCTCTGATATCCGCCAACTGAATCTGGCCGCCCTTGGCAACAAAAGAGTCGGCCAGGGTTTTGACCAGTTTCTCAGGACTACGAACAAAGCCATGGTTATGCAAAGACAACGCATAATTAAACTGATCAGAGACTCCGGGTTCCTGCTGATGTAGCGCTGAACCTTGTACTACATCATAGGAGATACCTCGGCTCTCTCGAGCATTCCAGGCTACGCTGTCCGCCTTAAAATTATCTTCATCCCGATACAGATAATAGTACGGCGACGCCTTAACCCAGTCTTCTGCGTTGTTCTCACGCGCCTGTTGCAGATGTTTCTGAGTCGCGTCACGCAGAATGCTATCCAACGCATCGGCAACCCGATTAAAGTGACGGGTACGGCTATTCCAGATAAACGATAACCCCCAGGGTGCCGCCTTATGCATGTAACTCATCGGAATTGATAGCGGGCCGTGAGAATCCAGCATCAGGCCTGGCACCTTCCAGGCAAAGCCCGGCAGGTTAACGGGAACACAACCACATTCAGCAATCACACCGGCATTACCGAAAGAGGTTCCTTCACCCGGCCCCAGCTTATCCACAACCCTGACACTCAAACCTTTTTTCTGCAGCGCCAGAGCACAGGATATTCCGATAATGCCTGCGCCTACGACAGTAACATCCGCCGCTGAACTCACGGCCGGGGCCGCATCTGGACTGTTTTGTTGGCTCATAACTCACCTTGATTATCTACCCCGGACAAACGGGGGCCTTATTCCCGAAACAGTCAGGAAATATAAAGTTTCAAATCAGAGAACAACGGGGCTCAGTAAGAACCCCGCTTTTTCGGGGACTAAATCAACCCGGTGCCTGGCGCATATTTTCAGGCAGATAAGTTGCCAGTTCAGGGAAGGTGATTAGGATACCCACCATCACCACCATGATCAGGAACATCGGGAAAGCACAACGGGCGATATAACCGATCGATTTGCGAGTCATCCCCTGCAATACGAACAGATTAAAGCCGATGGGCGGCGTGATCTGCGCCATCTCTACTACGACCACGATGAAGATACCAAACCAGAGCAAGTCGATACCCGCCTGACGAACCATCGGTTCAACGACCGCCATGGTCAGCACCACCGATGAAATACCATCAAGGAAACAGCCCAGAATGATATAAAACACCATCAGAGCCAGTATCAGGGTCAGTGGCGATAGTTCCAGGTCAGCAATAAACTCAGCAGCGACCGCTGGCAGGCCGGTAAAGCCCATCGCCAGTGCCAGAAACGCTGCACCTGCCAGTATCAACGCGATCATACAAGAGGTACGGGTCGCGCCCATCAGGCTCTGAATAAAGGTATCTTTGGTCAGTGAACCCTGGAATATCGCCAGCGTCATTGCGCCGACTACACCGAAGGCGGCAGATTCAGTCGCCGTTGCAGTACCGGTATAGATTGAACCGATCACCACACCGATCAACAAAATTACCGGAATCAGGAAACGCGATTCTTTAATCTTTTGAGCCAGGTTCAATTTCGACTCGCGGGGTGGTACCTGCTCCGGCTTAAAGTATGACCAGGCAGCGACATACAACATAAACATGCCAGCCAGGGTTATGCCCGGCAGAATACCCGCCATAAACAGCTTAGAGATCGACTCATTAATGGTTACGCCATACACAATCAGTGTCAGTGATGGCGGAATCATAAGCCCCAGAGTTGCAGAGCCCACCAGCGTACCGAAGATCATAAACTCCGGATAACCGCGCTTGTTCAGCTCAGGAATCGACATCTTGCCGACCGTCGTCAGTGTCGCTGCCGATGAGCCGGATACCGCGGCAAAAATAGTCGAGCCAACCACATTAGTATGCAGCAAGCCACCCGGCAGAGGTGACATCCAGGGCGCCAGACCGCGGAACATATCTTCCGATAGTCGGGTCCGGTACAGGATCTCTCCCATCCAGATAAACAAGGGCAGGGCGGTCAGCGACCAACCCGACGAGCTGGACCAGATCGCAGTGATCATGGCATCACCCACCGGACGTGCGGTGAACAG
Organism: Amphritea balenae; assembly: GCF_003858655.1. Lineage (GTDB taxonomy): Bacteria > Pseudomonadota > Gammaproteobacteria > Pseudomonadales > Balneatricaceae > Amphritea > Amphritea balenae. Next base: position 133,884 of record NZ_RQXV01000006.1, on the reverse strand, counting down.
CTCCATGCCAACATAGGCCACACCCAACAGGGCCAGACCTATCCATACGCCGCTGCCTAACAGGAAAAACAACGTAAACAGAAAAATACCGGTTGCAAGTACTTCATTCATAATCAGAACTCCTCGCCTTCTACATGATGGTCTTCGGCAAAGGTGTCATCTCTGAACAGCAATGTACGAATAAAATGGTCCCACAGGGCGATCGCAAATACCACGCTGCCGATCGCGACAGACAGCTGAGGAATCCACAGCGGCATCGCATCCTGTCCCTGGGAAATATCATGGATCAGATGTGAGATATAAACGTTCTTACAGGCATAAAATGCCAGGTAAGAGGATAGAAAACAGGCGATGCCAAGACACCAGAGGTCTGCCAGGTGACGCGGCCAGCCTTTCAGTCTAGATAAAAACAGTGTGACCCGGATGTGTGCGTTATGATTCAGCGTATAGGCCAGGGCAAAAAAGGATGCCGCTGCCATGCAGTAACCCGCATAATTGGCTGAGCCGGGAAACTGAACCCCGCTCCAGCGGGCGACCATCTGCGCAATGATGATAAACAAGATCGCCAACAGAAACAGTGCAGCAATCGCACCACAACCTTTATACAAGCCATTCAGCACTTTGCGAATCATACGGGCAGGTCCTTTTAACCGGATTGAGGATTCAGATCCTTCCAGTTTAGTCTGTGTATGCATATTCATAGAAATACCCGATAGGAAAAAATGCCGGTTACTGCATTGTCTGGGTACAGTAACCGGCGAGGTTAAAGCTTTGGGAGGGTAATAAACGTCAGCAGTATGTAACTAATTAGTTACTTAGCTGCGTTATAGTCGTTGATGATTGCCTGACCGACTTCACCAGCGCTTTCCAGCCACTCTGCGGTCATAGTCTCACCCACTTTCTTCAGATCATCACGCAGTTGATCACCCGCTTCAGTCACTGTCATTCCGTTGCTGGACAGCTGCTCAAGATACCAGCCTGTCAGCTGCTCAGAGCGAGCTGCACCGGCCTTTTCAGCCATCAGAGAGATACCACGTACGATGTTTTGAGTCTCTTCATCCAGGCCATTCCAAGCCTGTTTGTTGACGAAGATGTAGTTACGCGGCAACCAGGCATTAACCACATAGTGATGGGTCAGCTGCTCCCATACTTTACGGTCAAAGCCGGTTGCACCGGAGGATACGAATGATTCAGCAACACCGGTAGACAGCGCCTGGCTCAGTTCAGAGGCTTCAACCTGTACCGGAATCGCACCGGCCAGTTCCGCCAGACGAGCGGTGGCATTGTTATAAGAACGGAATTTCACACCACCAAGATCTGACAATGAGTTCAGCTCTTTCTTGGTATAAATACCTTGTGGAGGCCAAGGCACTGAGTACAACAGTACCAGATTGTGTTTGTCTAACAACTTTTCCAGATGCGGACGGGCTGCTTTCCACAGCGTTTCAGACTCTTCAAAAGAGGTCGCCAGGAAAGGCACTGAATCAAAGCCGAACACCGCATCTTCATTGGCATGGCCTGACAAGATACGTTCGCCGATCGGCGCCTGACCAGTCTGCACTGCACGCTTAATCTCGCTACCCTTAAACAGTGATCCGCCACCATGTACTTTAACTTCCAGCTTGCCGCTAGTAGCCATCGTGATCGCTTCGGCGAAGGATTTGCCATTCTGGGTATGGAAGTTGGAGTCGGTATAAGCCATCGGCATATCCCACTTCTCTGCCGCCATGGACAAGGTGCTGGTTACAGCGATTGATGTGATCGCTACTGCTTTCGCCAACTTACGGAGTGAGTGTCGCATTTCGATTCCTCAATTATTGTTATTGTCTATTTTAAACGTTGTTATAGTTTTCAGGCAGGAATAGCTGTCAGTAGTCTATGCATTAATTGCAGCAACGACCGACATTTCTACTTTCAATTCAGGACGCGCCATCTGTGCTTCAACGCAGGCACGGGCTGGGGCAAAACCCGGTGCAACCCAGCTATCCCAGACGGCATTCATCTCGGCAAACTCAGCCATGTTGTTAACATAGATGGTGACCGACAAAATACTTTTCTTATCACTGCCAACTTCAGCCAGCAGATCTTCGATTTTTTCCAGGACGGTAATGGTCTGACCTGTCATATCGGCCGTTTCATCTTTCGGTACCTGGCCACAAAAATAAGCGGTGCCGTTATGGATTACCGCGCGGCTCATACGGGTACCTGTTCCGATACGATCTACAGCCATTATTTACTCTCCTGTTCAATTTTTCAGAAACCTAAGCGCTCAATTACCAAGTCACTCAGTTCTCTGTGTATTCTTATTCTCGCTGGCTAATTAATAACCAGACTGTCTCTCTTGCTAAACATTATTGACAGCTCGACCGATAATTTCTAATACAATATTTATATCGATCTATCAGCCAATGTTATAGGCTATAACGATGAAATATGAGCTAAGGCAGTTAACTCTATGAATGCAAAGCAGATCTCAGCATTTCGGGCGGTCATGATATCCGGCAGTATGGTTGGGGCGGCAAAGATGCTCTACATATCTCAACCCGCGGTTACCCGGCTGATAAAAGACCTGGAGGAAACCTGCGGCTTCGCACTGTTTGAACGGCGCAGCAGCCGCTTGTTTCCCACACCGGAAGCCGAGGCACTGTATCTTGAAGTTAAGCGCCACTTTATGGGGCTTGATCAGCTATCTCAGAGCGTCGATCAGATCAAAACACTGCGTACCGGTCGACTTCGCATCGCCGCGATGCCGGCGCTGGCTTACAGTATTCTGCCCCGTGTTGTTAGCGGCTTTTTACGTCAGCATGAAGAGGTTTCGCTGACACTAAACCCCTGCACATCCATTGAGGCGGCAAAACTGATCGGTTCTCAACAATTTGATCTGGGTATTGTCATGCTGCCGGTCGATACCCGTGAGATATCTTTTTATCGCTGCTACCGAACCGCCTGTAAACTTATCTGCCGAAATGACCATCGCTTTTCAGCACAATCCAGTGTCGACGCGACAGAGTTGAACAACGAACCTTTTGTTACCATCGGCGAACAGAACCCATTAACCCGTTATCGTATCGATGCGGCGTTTCAGGCGAATAACATTAAGCCGAATCAATTAGTGGAGACGCCGATGTTTAATACCGCGCAAGCCCTGGTCAGCGAAGGGTTAGGAGTATCCATTGTCGACCCTTACACCGCCCATATGTTTACTGAGCAGGGTGGTATCAGTAGAGATTTCAATGCCGATATTCCGTTCTATTTCGGCTTCATTTACCCAATAAACAAGCAGATCTCGACTCTGGCAGAAGAGTTTATTAATAGCTTTGAAATCCAGACGGCAAATATCACCTCGACTGAGCAGATCAGCCCGGAAGATATAGATCTGAAGTGAGCAGCACTTATACCCTTGCGGGTTTAAGCCTTCCGCAGCCGGGCTGAATGCTATACCATCATCACTCTCTCTTAGAGCTGAACAGGCTCTGAAATCTTATTCTCGGAGCGGTAAATCTAACCAGATTAAAGCTCATCACTGTCTCTCAACATTAATTGTTGAGGTAGTATCAATGCTTTCTGATTCACTTTCACGTCGTAAAGGAATTGCGTTCGGCCTGTTGGCGGCCCTCATCTGGAGTGGACACAGTATCGTGTCATCGCTGGGTCTGGCGGCCGGACTCGATGCCTATGATCTGACTGCTCTCCGGATCATGGCTAATCTGGTTATTTTTCTACCGGTCATCCTGTTCAGTAAACCGCATCAGCGCGCAGGCATAACCCTACCCCGAGGTTTAATGCTGGCTCTCTGCGCTGGCGCCAGCTTCAGCGTAGTGATTACCTCAGCACTGGTGTTTGCACCGGTAACCCATTCAGCGGCAATTAGCCTGGGAACAGTGCCCCTGTTTGCATTTTTGCTGATGCTTGTGTTTGGCAATAGCCGGTTTCAGCTCAGTTTTGCCCTGGCATTAGTTCTATTGCTCTCAGGTATCATCCTGACAACCGTTGCCAGCGACCAACCTGACCTCAGAGACGACTACTGGATTGGCGATCTGATGTTTATGTGTGGCGCAATGATGTGGGCCAGCTACGCATTTCTTGGCCGGCGATGGAACATTAGCGCCATTTACGGTGTGGCAGTAACCAATTTTCTATCCGCACCTTATCTGCTGTTTTATTTCTTCTATACCGAGCCCGGCCTGAGCCAGGCCTCAATACCCCAGTTGCTGTTCCAATTGCTTTATCAGGGCCTGTTAGTCGGAGGTGTTGCACTGATCTGTTATATCCGCTCAGTCACACTGCTAGGGGTAGAGAAAGGAGCGCTCTTCACCGCTCTGGCTCCTGTGGGAGTAATGGTGCTGGGTGCGTTGATATTAGGCTATCAACCAGTCAGCGCAGAAATAATCGGTATGATACTGGTAACTGCTGGCATGGTAACGGCCCTGCTGCAGGTAAAGCAGAAAACCGACTGATTGATCAAATTACTCTGGCTGGCTAGCCTTCTTACGGCGCACTATATACGGTGACGCCGCCAACGATGGTTTCCTCAACGCTGAGTTGACGAATATCCCCGGGGGCTAACAGAGGATTACCCGACAGAATAACCAGATCGGCAAGTTTTCCCGGCTCAATCGAGCCGCGATTGTTTTCCTGAAACACCTGCCAGGCGGCATCAATCGTTATTGCTCTGAGCGCCTGCATCACAGAAATACGCTGCTCACCGCCAATCAGCTGACCGGTGACCGAACGGCGATTAACGGTGCTCCACAATAGCCCCAGCGGATCTATTGGCGTCACCGGAGCATCCGTATGTACGCTGAATTTCAGTCCCATATCAAGAGCAGAGCCTGTCGGACTCATATTCGGCCCCCGTTCCGGGCCCATAAACTGACTCAGGTGCTGATCTCCCCAAAAGTAGGTATGGGTAGGAAAGAAGCTTGGCGTGATACCTAATTGACGCATTGCCTGTAACTGATCATCTCTGGCCATCTGCGCATGGACCAGAATCATTCGCGGATCTGTCACCGGGAAACCTTTTTGCGCCGCACTGAATGCCTGAATAATATTATCGATTCCGGCATCGCCGTTACCATGAATGGCTAACTGGAAACCGGCTCGGTGATACGCCCCGATTTTAGACGTCAGGTCTGCCTGAGATATAGCAGGGAAGCCCCGATAGCCGGGCTTATCATCAGGATTTTGATAGAAAGGTTCGGTTAAAAAAGCTGTTCGGCCCTGCACACTACCATCAGCAACGATTTTCACCGGACCTATATGAAAGCGACCAGAATTAAACTCTTCGACCTTAAGCGAACCTGCCAATAACTGCTGCCCGAACCCCCTGTCTTGTGGCAAAACCACCAGCCTGAAGGGTAACTGACGTAACTCCGCCGCCCAGTATAAAGCACGCGCCAGGGGTAAACTGATGCCTCCGCTTTGAGCTGTCGTAATGCCCTGGCTCACATACTCGTTAGTCGCCTTGTCAAAAATACGGTAATAATCGATCACTGAAAATTCACTGATCAGATCATTCAGTGTCAGCGCAGCCTGCTCTTGTAGCAGGCCATTTAACCGTCCGCTTATAAGATCTCTGCCGAGCACACCGCCGGGGGGATTGACTGCAGCCTCATCAATGCCTATTTTCTCAAGCGCAACACTGTTTGCGACGCCCATGTGACCAGAGCTGTGCCAGAGATATACCGGATGGTTCGGGGCTATTTTATCTAATTCCCGGCGTTCAGGATGACGCTGCTCTTTTAGTGAAGAGTCATCGTAACCAAAGCCCAGAATCCACTCTCCCGCTGCGGTTGATTCGGTCTTCAAACGGATCTGTTCGAGTAACAGATCCATGCTCCCTGTGCTACCGACCGGAGGAGGGCTCAGGTCTGCAGAAATCGCATTAAATCCGGCAACAGGAAAGTGACTGTGCGCATCGATAAAACCTGGCAACAGGGCTTTACCCTGCAGATCGGTTACCTGCGTATCCGTCATTATCAGTTGCTGAATATCCTGATTACTACCTACGGCCTCGATAACGCCATCACGGATCGATACCGCTTCAACCACAGCGTTATTTTCATCCATAGTCAGCACCGAACCATTGATGAAGACTCGGTGCTGAGGTGAAGCGGTGTAACCACTCAGAAAAGCCATTAAAAAAAGTATCAGCAATAGCGTCGTGACTGAGACCGCAGCTTTAACCATACTTTTCAGGCTCCGCTCTGCTGCTTATGTTTATGATATATCACCAGACAAAACAGAGCGGACAGCAATAGTAACCCTGCAGCAAACAACAGCTGCCCGGTAGACCCCATATTGAAACCGTGCCCGCCCAAAACAAAGATGGCTGTTTGAGGCAGGAAACCCAAAAAGGATGCACTAAAAAATACGCCGGCTGAAAGGCTGGTCGTTCCCGCCGCCAGATTAGTTAACATATTGGTTCCCAGAGGCAGAAAGCGAATAGTCAGTATCTTCAGAAACGGCTGCTGTTCGGTAAAGTCATCTACTTTAGATATCGCTTCAGGGTAACGTTGCAGTACCCAGGGGCGGGCAATAAATCGGGCAAACCAGAATGTTAATAAGGCCCCCAGGCTAATACTGCTAATAGCTAGCAAAACCCCATGCAACAGGCCAAAACTATAGCCTGCAATCAGCGCGACCAGTTGTCGCGGCAAACCCAATGATGCTGTCATCGCACCCAGTGCGACAAACATAACCATACCGATGAAGCCCTGCTGCCTTACCCAGCCAGCCAGACTCTGGGGGTCAATATACTGCTGAAGATATTGCAGCGGAGGATAGGCATAGCTTAGCCCCACTGCAGCCAGTGAGATCAGTAAGATAATGAATAGCAGTAATCGGTTAGTGGCAGTATTGATAACTCAGCTCCCCCTTATAAGACGTTGCCTGTTGTCTGAGAATAAAAATAAGAGGAATAGTTCAACGGAACATTGCCAGTAAGAAGATCAGCCAGCCAAAACTGACCAGGATGGACAAAGCAGATACCAACAGAAACACTTAATACGAGCGAACGAAGATATATTTTCTACAAACGAACAATAAACTATTGGGGTATCAAACGAAGAGGGTAATTCTTAAGGAGAGTAAGTTGGTGCAGATGGGGAGACTCGAACTCCCACGCCCTTGCGAGCACTAGCACCTGAAGCTAGCGTGTCTACCAATTCCACCACATCTGCATAACAACTTGTCACGTTTAAGGGCGCCCCCTTGCTATAAAGTATAGCTTTCTCTACGAAGCCCAATCACCGAAAGTGATTGGTGCAGATGGGGAGACTCGAACTCCCACGCCCTTGCGAGCACTAGCACCTGAAGCTAGCGTGTCTACCAATTCCACCACATCTGCTCCGTAAAGAGGGGCGCATTATAAGGACGGCTTCTCAATTTGTGAAGAGGGACAAGCCATTTTTTTAAAAATATTTTAATTTTTCTTCAGACAACCGGAGAAGCTATCTGCCAGTGATTGTAGGTAATCCGTGTAACCAGTTGCCCCGGTAGGCGATGTTGATGCCAGAGGATCGAGGCGGCCCACATCAATATTCAGCCCCCGAATCAGGTTTTCTACCACCGGCGCTTTAAACTGTGGTTCAACAAACACACAAACGGCTTTCTGTTGCTCCAGCGCCTGACGGATCTCAGACAGGTGTTTAGCACCCGGCTTACGGCCGGGATCAACGGTAAAATACCCCAACTGCTTTAACTGATAGTGTTCAACAAAGCCGGAAAATGCATCATGGAAAACAAAGAAACCCTCATCTTTAAGTGGCTTAAGCTGTTGTTTTAAAAGTTTATCTTTTTCCTGCAATCGACTTTCAAAACGCTGATAAGCTACTCCCAATACATCAGCCTGGTCGGGCTGTAACTGAATCAACCGGTCCCGAATCTCAGCAGCGGCTTCCAGCGCCCGTTCTGGTGCCATCCAGAAATGGGGATCCCCCTGATGCTGATGGCCATGCTCATCGTGCTCATCGTGCTCATCGTGCTCATCATGCTCATCATGCTCATCATCAGAATCTGTTGCTGGCTCTAATAACGCCAGCGCCGGTTGAGATAACTGGCTCACCGGCTTACGCAGAAACATTTCCAGGTCTTCACCACCCCAGATCACCAGATCCGCACTGTGCAACTGACTAATCGCTGATGGTTTAAGCGAATAATGATGCGGCGAACTTCCCGCCGGCAGCAGCAAATTAACGTCAGCCAGCTCACCCAACATCTCTTCGGCTATCAACTGAATCGGTTTAATACTCGCCAGCACAGTTATGCCTGACTCGGCTTGAGCAGGAACCGTCGTCCACAGGCAGGCACTAAATAGAGAAATTGAGCAATATCGGCTAAATCGGTTAGTCATCAGTTGTAATGTCGCTATGATTTTAAGAGATGCAAAGTTATAATATAACATTTACCAGTTCAACCGGTATTTCAAATGATTTCCAACACCAGCAGTAATATTGCTTATCAGCCCGACCATGACCATACCCGTTGTATCAGCTCGGCTTTACAGCGCGCTCAACAGCTGTGTAAAGCTAATGGCCAACGCCTGACGAAAATCCGTGAACTGGTACTGAAGCTGATCTGGCAAAGTCACAAGCCACTGGGTGCTTATGATCTGTTACCCGCTATTGCTAAAGCCGGATTTAACTCTGCCCCACCCACGGTATATCGCGCTCTGGATTTTCTTCAGGAACAAGGGCTGGTGCACCGACTTGCCTCCCTGAATGCTTTTATTGGCTGTAATCATGCCGGTGAAGTGCATCAGAGTTATTTTCTGATCTGCAGTGCCTGCGGCATTACCGCTGAGTTTGAATCAACAGAACTACAGCAGAGTATCCTGACCTGCGCCAATCAGGCTGGCTTTAGCGTTGAGCATGAAAATATTGAGATATTAGGCCGCTGCCCTAATTGCCGGGAGGCGGTATGAGCCAGACAGAGCTAATAAAAATCGACCAGCTAAATATTAACTTTGGTGAAAACCGGGTCATCAGTGATGTTTCCCTAAGCCTGAAACGGGGCGAAATTACCACACTGATTGGTCCCAATGGCGCAGGCAAGACCACTCTGGTAAAAGCTGTACTGGGGCTTTTGAACCCCAGTAGTGGCACTATCACCCGCAATGAAGCATTACGTATCGGCTATATGCCGCAAAAGCTTCATATAGATACGACCTTCCCCTTAACGGTCGAGCGTTTTCTAAAAACCGCAGCATTCTCCGGTACCGACGATCAGCTCGATGCACTGCGCTCTGTAAAAGCCGAAACCCTGCTTAAGCAATCAGTACACAGCCTGTCCGGTGGTGAGATGCAAAGGGTTTTGCTGGCCAGAGCACTGCTGCGTAAGCCCGAATTATTGGTTCTGGACGAGCCGGCTCAAGGCGTTGATATCAATGGTCAGGTAGAGCTTTATAACCTGATCGCCCGTATTCGTGACCAGTATAATTGTGCCGTACTGATGATCTCCCACGACCTGCATCTGGTGATGGCAGCGACCGATCAGGTAATCTGCCTGAATCGACATATCTGTTGCTCGGGACACCCTGAACAGGTCAGTAGTGATCCATCCTATATTGAACTCTTTGGCGTGCCTGGCTCAGAAAACCTGGCTCTCTACAGTCATCACCATAACCATCAACATAATGAGCATGGCGATATCGTCCCCTTAGCCGAAGACCAACACAGCAACTGCGGAGGTCATCACTAATGGCTGATTTCCTCATATTTGCCCTGCTCGGTGGTATAGGTGTCGCGCTGGTCGCCGGGCCTCTGGGTTCCTTTGTCGTATGGCGCCGTATGGCATATTTCGGCGATACACTGGCACACTCAGCCCTGCTGGGAATCGCAATCGGTGTACTCTTTGATATTAACTTCAATCTGGCCGTAGTCAGTTGCTGTGTAATACTGGCGCTGATTCTGGTGAGTCTGCAGCGTCAACGTATAGTCGCCACTGATACTTTATTGGGAATCATGGCGCACAGCAGCCTGTCACTAGGCCTGGTCGCCGTCGCACTACTCGATGACGTTAGGGTCGACCTTATGGAATATCTGTTTGGTGACCTGCTGGCAATCACGCCTACAGACCTGCTCTGGATCTACGCTGGCGGGGCCATCGTCATGCTGCTGCTATGGCGGCTCTGGAATCCACTACTAGCCATCACCATTAATGAAGAACTGGCTCAGGTAGAAGGGGTGCCGGTCACCCGCATCCGACTGGCACTGATGCTATTGATCGGTGTGGTAATCGCTATCGCTATGAAAGTGGTGGGGATACTGCTGATCACATCATTGCTGATCATTCCCGCTGCCAGCGCCAGGCGTCTGGCAACATCACCGGAGCAGATGGCCATATTCGCCAGTTTGCTGGGTGTCGTTGCTGTATCGCTGGGGTTATATGCGTCCTGGCATCTGGATACACCGGCAGGTCCATCGGTTGTGGTTGCAGCACTGGTTCAGTTTCTGCTGCTCTATAGCCTGCCAATCCGGCGCGCAGCTTAATACAGAAAAAGTAAGCTTTATAGAAAGCGGTACCGAAGCGTTCAACGTTTCCAGAGCACGTTGATCAATGCCCCGATGATAATCAGGCCACCACCTATCATTGTCCATAACGTTGGTATTTCACTAAAGAATACCCAACCCAGTAACAATGCAAAGATAACCTGAACATAAGAATAAGCGGTCGCCTTGCTTGCATCATCATGTTGCATCGCCTTAGTCAGGCCGACCTGACCTACCTGAGTAAAAATACCCACCAGCAACAGCAATAACAGCGCCTCGGTACCCGGCATCACAAAATTATCACCGAGCAAAGCGATCGAAAATGGCAACGCAATCATTGGAAAGTAAAAAATAATTACGGAGCTGTCTTCCGTCTGGCTCAGTCGACGCACGATGACATAAGCAATAGCGCTTCCCAACGCCCCAGCCAATGCCGCAAGCACACTGATTAAAGGTAGTTCGGAAACCGTGCCGAATAACAGGTCCGGCTTAACCATAATCACCAGACCGATAATGCTTAATAAGATGCAGATCAAAGTAGACCGCTGAACCGCTTCTTTAAGGAATAAAAATGCCAATAAAGCGGTAAATATCGGGTGCAGGTACTGCAGAATTGTCGCTTCCGCCAGTGGCAGCGTAGTCACCGCATAATAGACGCAGATCAGAGCAACAGCCCCCACAACACCCCGGGCTATCAACAGAGGCTTATGGTTACCCCACAAAGATATCCGTTTACGTTTAATGTCCAGATAACTGATAACCATTGAAACCAGCGCTCTGGCAGCCACTATCTCAAGCACTGGAATATCGTAGCGGCTAACCGCCTTAACGCAAACCGCCATCAGTGAGAAACCCAAAGCCGACAACAGCATATAACGTAGGCCTGGGGTCAGGTTGTAATCTAACTTCGATAGCATGGCTTTTCTTAACAGAGCAATAAAGGCAGAAGGGAGGTACGCAAGCAGTACCCTCACAGAATGCGGCCAGCCTATTATGAATAGGCCAGAAAGTCACATTAAAATAAATTCAGGCGGGCACTCAAACTGAAAACGGGCAACTCACTGCTATATGTCCAACTATGTTTACAAACAGCGGTCTATGCTTATTAACGCCAACCTCTGTTTGCTGTTGCCGATTTGGGGTAGCCAAAATAGATATTAACCATAGATAACAATATCAGGACAACCTATGCGCGCGCTGTTTTTATTAGCAGGTTTATGTATCAGCTCAATCACTCAGGCCCTGCCACTGGAAAGACTCAACCTTCCCGATGGTTATAGTATTGCAGTAGTGGCACAGCCCGATAACGCCCGTCAGATGGCGCTGGGTGAACCCGGAACCCTCTATGTTGGCAGTCGCAGAGAAGGCAAGGTTTACCGCCTCAAAGACAGTGATGGCGATGGTATTTATGAGCAACAACAAACCCTGATGCGACGACTCAACATGCCCACCGGCGTTGCCTATCGTGATGGTACTCTATACGTTGCAGCCGTTAACCGGATACTCATGGTTGCCGATGCTGAACTGCGCTCAGACCTGCCGGTAAAAGGCCAGTTGCTGACCGATGACCTGCCCGATGCTAATCATCATGGCTGGAAGTATCTGAAATTTGCGCCGGATGGAAAGCTATATTTCAATCTGGGGGCACCCTGTAACACCTGCCTTAGCGAAGATCCCCGCTTTGCATCTATCTTAAGCCTTGATCCGGAAACCGGTCAGCAACAGATTATCGCCCGGGGCGTCCGAAACTCTGTCGGTTTCACCTGGCAGCCGGAAACGGGAGAGTTCTGGTTTACTGATAATGGCCGGGACCATCTGGGTGATGATTTGCCCGACGATGAATTAAACAGACTTGATAAGACCGGGCAGCACTTTGGTTATCCCTATATCCACGCAGGAAACATTCCTGACCCCGATTATTATGACAACCAGACTTATGATCAATACCCTGCACCGGTACTGAAATTAGGCGCCCATGTCGCTCCGCTTGGCCTGACTTTTTATACCGGAAAGCAGTTCGCACAGACCGGCTCTCAACATCTGTTTATTGCCGAACATGGCTCGTGGAACCGATCGAAGAAAGTGGGCTATCGTATTATCCGGGTTGATACTTCACTGACACCGGTTAAATCAGAGGTCTTTATCGATGGCTGGCTAACAGGAGAAAAAGCCTGGGGCAGGCCGGTCGATGTAGTTACCGACCGAGACGGCAGCTTACTGATTTCAGATGATAAAGCAGGGGTGATCTATCGGATTAGTTATAAAGAATAAACAACCGGACTACAGACCTTCTTTTACAAACTAAAGGTCTCTCCCAGATCACGGCAAGGCTGGTAGCGGTGACAATCAATTTCATGATCATTAACCATGCCCGTCGCCTGCATGTAGGCATAACAGATCGTCGGCCCGACAAAGGTCATACCGGCTTTCTTTAAGGCTTTACTCATCGCCTGGGATTGTGCTGTTTCAGCCGGAACTTGTTTAAGGCTTTGCCAGCTGTTCTGTACCGGTCGTCCATCCACAAACTGCCAGATGTAGTTGGCAAAGCTACCGTGCTTTGCTGCCAACTCAAGAAAAGCCGCCGCCGTGCGTACTGAGGACTCCACCTTAAGGCGGTTTCGCACAATACCGGGATCCTGCAGCATCTGTTCTGTTTTTTCTGGCGTAAAAGCAGCAACGGTCGCAGGATCAAATCCTTCATACTGGCGACTATAACCTTCACGTTTCTGCAAAATAGTACGCCAGCTTAAACCCGCCTGCGCGCCTTCAAGTATCAGATATTCAAACAGCTGCTGATCGTTAATCTGGGGCACACCCCAGATCTCATCATGATACTGCTGTTCTAACTCAGTCGCGGTAGCCCAGGCACAACGTTGACACATATATCTTACGCTCCATGATAGTAAGTGCTCGCAGACTAGCCCTTATCAGAACCCGGATTAGGTACAAAATTTAGTGGCTGAGCCGGCTCCAGCTCAACTTTACCGCCCCGGTTAACCCGGGTTTCTATCTCACCCGCAGGCTGATCAGAGCCGTCCAGCGCCATTGAGTCGGCAAAATCACAACGAACACATTCCCGATGTTCGCGCGCATCATCCCGATACATTTTAAGGGTATCCATCTCTCCACAGCGGGGGCACACCGCCCCGGCAATAAATCGTTTTACTATGGTCATAATAATCTCAATTTAACCTGTAACACCCGAGTGACGCAGCAATGCATCTACTTCAGGCTCCCGGCCACGGAAGGCAGTAAACAGCACCATCGGCTCTTTAGAACCACCCATCTCTAAAATATTCTCACGGAAAGAGCGCCCGGTGTCCGTATTAAAAACACCTTCCTCTTCAAATCGGGAAAAGGCGTCAGCAGACAGCACTTCAGCCCACTTATAGCTGTAATAACCAGCTGCATAACCGCCTGCAAATATATGGCTGAAACCATGCTGGAATCGATTGAAAGCAGGAGGCGTGACAACTGAAACCTGGCTACGAATCCGGTCCAGTACATCCTGAACTACAGTAACACCGGCCTTAAACTCCCGGTGTAACTGGAAATCAAACAAGGAGAACTCCAGCTGGCGCACCATCATCATACCGGACTGGAAGTTTTTCGCCGCCAGCATTTTGTCTAATAGCTCAGTAGGCAGCGTTTCTCCGGCCTGATAATGACCGGATATCAGTGCCAGCGCTTCCGGTTCATAGCACCAGTTTTCCAGAAACTGACTAGGCAGCTCTACCGCATCCCAGGCAACCCCGTTAATACCGCTGACATCAGCATATTCAATGCGGGTCAGCATGTGATGCAGACCATGGCCAAACTCATGGAACAAGGTCGTCACTTCGTTATGGGTCAGCAACGCAGGATCATCACCCACCGGTGGATTAAAGTTACATACCAGATACGCCACCGGTAGCTGCAATACACCATCATCAAGGCGGCGGCGCACCCGGCAATCATCCATCCATGCACCACCACGTTTCTTCGACCGGGCAAAAGGATCAAGGAAGAAGCGGGCGATCAGTTCACCATCACGGGAAACGGAAAAGAGCCGGGCATCCTCATGCCAGCGATCAAACTCAGTGACTTCCTCAATCTCAATATCAAACAGTTTACCGGCAACCGTAAACATACCCTCCAACACTTTAGGCATTGGGAAATAGGGGCGAAGTTCCTCTTGAGAAATCGCATAACGGGCCTGCTTTAGCTTTTCGCCGAAGTAACTGATATCCCAGGCTTGCAGGTCAGGCTCACTGAACTCTTCCAAAGCAAAGTTCTGCAGTTCCTGGTATTCCTTTTGAGCCTGCTGACGACTCTTCTGTGCCAGATCCGTCAGGAAGTTAATAACCTGATCAGGGGTATCAGCCATCTTGGTCGCAAGGCTGTAATCGGCATAGCTATCGAAGCCCAACAACTGCGCCAGCTCTGCCCGTAGCGCCAGAATTTCAGTCATTATTTCACTGTTATCCCATTTACCGGCATGGGGTCCCTGATCAGACGCCCGGGTAGCAAAGGCTTCATAAATTTCGCGACGCAATGCCCGGTTGTCCGCATAGGTGATTACGGCAAAGTAAGAGGGGAAATCCAGACTCACCAGCCAACCGTCTTCACTTTTAGCTTCAGCCATCTGTTTGGCCGCCGCGACGGCACTATCCGGTAAGCCTGCCAGTTCAGCCTCATCGGTAATCAGCTTGCTCCAGCCATCGGTTGCATCCATTACGTTCTCAGAGAATTTAGTCGTTAACTCAGACAGTTTCTGCTGTAATTCGCCGTAACGTTTCTGATCAGCTTCAGCCAGGGCGATACCTGATAAACGGAAATCCCGCAGCGTATTGTCGATCACTTTTTGCTGAGCGCCGTCCAGTTGAGCATAAGCCTCACTGTCCGCCAGTCGTTGATAAGCTTTATACAAACCCTGATGCTGGCCCATCTCGGTCCAGAACTGCGACAATTTTGGCAGGCAGGCGTTATACGCATCCCGCAGCTCATCGCTATTTACCACTGAGTTCATATGGGACACCGGTGACCAGGCTTTTGCCAACCGGTCGCTGCTCTGCTCAAGCGGCATTACCAGGTTATTCCAGTCAGGTTCTGCACTACTTTCCATTACCTGCTCAACGGCGCTACGGCAATCGGCCAGTAGCTGATCTACCGCAGGCTCTACCTGTTCCGGACGAATTTCACTAAAAGGCGGCAGCAGATGGTTTTGCAGCAAAGGATTAGACATGAAAAACTCCTGACAAATCGATTATAGATGCCCCATATAAAGCGTACTAAAAAGGGCTGATGGCTTATTAGGTGGGGCTTAAATTCTGGTTTTCAATCAGGGAGCCTGCGAACAAGTCCGAAATGGACCTGGTTACACCTGCCTTCGCTATCCGTGTTTAGCCTTAACTACCCGCTTAACTAGGTTTATTATGGAGACTTCACTGATTAAACCGGATGAGAGCTGCCCATGAATATTCGTACTTACCAAAACATGACGCCTGAACTTGGCAACGCAGTGTTCGTTGACCCCAGCGCCGTGGTCCTGGGTGATGTGGTATTGGGTGATGATGTCTCTGTATGGCCATTAACCGTTATCCGGGGTGATATGCATCGCATCCGCATCGGTAACCGCACCAGTGTTCAGGATGGCTCCGTATTACATATCACCCACGCAGGCCCCTTTAATCCGGACGGTTTCCCCCTGATTATCGGCGACGATGTCACTATCGGCCATCAGGCGATGCTACACGGCTGCACTATCGGCAGCCGGGTTTTAGTCGGTATGGGCGCTATGGTGATGGATGGGGCTGTGGTAGAGGACGACGTCATTATCGGTGCCGGCAGTCTGGTCCCCCCGGGGAAGACACTAAAAAGCGGCTACCTCTACGTCGGTCGCCCGGTTAAAGAAGTACGGGAGCTCACCGAGAAGGAGATGAGCTTCTTTACTTATACCGCTGGAAACTATGTGAAACTGAAAGATAAACATCTGGCGGAAAACTACTAATCGTAGGACAATGCCGCACGTTTATTTTGAGCTGGAGATATAGCTTTGTCATTGGCCAATTGTAAGTCCATTCAGGTTATCTGGCTGCTGGTGGTTATCGTAGCCGGTTATTTTGTATATAACCTGGAAGACCAGATCACCATCTATAAAGAGAACGGCTTGCTGGAAAATCTGCAGGCGGGAATTCTGTTACTGACCTGCTTTTATATGGTTATCGTTGGTAGAAACCTGCAGGGCAGTTCCCGCTATGCCGCCTGGATGTTTGCCTGGATATGTCTGGCGTTTTTCTTCCGAGAATTCGATGTTCGTAAAACCGACTGGCCAGAGTTTGCCCATATGATCTTCGGTAAGCCGGGCCAATATATCTGGTTCCTGCCGTTAATGTTCATACTGGTTCAGATATTTCGCAACATCCGATTTTACCTGCGCAATATCCTGCTCTATCTGCTCTCACCAATGATGCTCACCATCATCCTGGGAGGCATCCTGATTGTCATGGGTGCAGTATTTGATAAACAGATCATCCCAACCGAGAACAAGTTCTGGGAAGAGTATCTGGAGGTGGCAGCCTACGCCTATCTGTTCCTGGCAGCGATGTTATCGCCCACCAGCTTCCGGTATATTGAAACCCAAGCAAAATAAAAAAACGCACCTTAAGGTGCGTTTTTTCTAGCAAGTCGCATTGTGTCATCTAGCTAGCAATGCAACTGCGTTCTGGCCTGAAATCTGTAACGAAGATTTCAGGCTTTAGCTTTGGCAATCTCGCGAAGTCGTTTAACTACTTGCGCATTAACTGAGCGTTGGGTGAAAGTGCCGTCCTCTTTCATCTGACCGGCCTTACGCCCCATTAACAACTCCAGCCCCTGATCGACGGTAGCGACCGCATGAATGCAGAACTGGCCATCGGCCACGGCATCCACCACTTCACGTTTGAGCATCAGATTACGAACATTAGCTTTCGGGATAATGACCCCTTGCTGACCGGTAAGGCCACGGGTTTTACAGAGATTAAAGAAGCCTTCTATCTTCTCGTTGACACCACCAATCGCCTGCACTTCACCATACTGGTTTATGGATCCGGTCATCGCAAACTGTTGCTTAATAGGGATATGCGTCAGGGCCGAAATTAAAGTACAAATTTCAGCCATGGAGGCGCTATCACCATCCACATAACCGTAAGATTGCTCCAATGCGATGCTGGCTGATAGTGTCAGCGGGAAATCCTGAGTGTATTTATGGCCCAGATAGCCGGACAGTATCAACACCCCTTTAGAATGAATCGGCTGACCTAAGGTAACCTCACGTTCGATATCCACGATACCCCGGTTACCCGGGTGTACCGTCGCAGTAATACGCGCAGGAAAGCCGAAAGACACATCACCCACACCCAGAACCGTCAGGCCATTAGAGCGGCCTGGCGCTTCGCCATCGGTATCGATCAATACCGTTTCATTGAGAATGCTATCAAGAATCTTTGATGAGATGCGACTGGTACGCCTCTCTTTAGCCTGCAGCGCCATTTCCACATGCTGATCGTTTATGACCTCATCTTTGTGCTTAATACGCTTGTAGTCAGCCTCACAGAGCAGATCCACAAGTTCACCTACGTGAGCAGAGAGTAGCTCCTGATCTTCGGTCAGCCGGGAGCTATGCTCCACCAGTCGCGCTACCGCCTGACGATTCAGCGGTGCTAAGCCTTCTTCATCAGCCAGCGTTTTCATCAGACGGGCATAGTTACGGATAGTCGCAGGTTCACGCTTCACATCTTCATCAAAATCAACCACCACCCGGAACATCTTCTCAAAGTCGTGATCCAGCTCCTGTAACAGGTAATAGGTTTCCCGGGTTCCTATCAACACCACTTTTACATGCAGTGGTATAGATTGCGGTGCCAGGGTAATAGTGCCCATGCCGGTCATTTCTGACATAGGGTTTTCTATGCGGATCTCATGGGATTTCAATGCACGCTTGAGTGCGCCATAGACAAATGGCTGCTCTAACAGCTTTTCTGATTCCAGTACCAGATAGCCGCCATTAGCCCGGTGCAGTGCCCCGGAGCGAATTAACTGGAAGTTGGTACTCAGTGAGCCCATCTCTGAATTATATTCCACCCGACCAAACAGGTTGTCGTAGGTAGGGTGGGTTTCAAATACGACGGGCGCTCCTTTGGTTTTCTGGTTATCCACCAGCATGTTTACACCAAAGGTGGTTTCCATATACTGACGCCGGGCTGAATCGGTACGTGTCTCACTCTGCTTATCATCACCGATAATATCGACAGCATTCTTGACCAGATTCGATTCAAGTTGAGTCAGGTAATCCGGCACACCGGAGTTATTGTGGTATTTCTCACGCAACGGCTGAATCAGTGGAGCTACTGCACTTCGCGCTGTATCCCGGTCCAGTGCTTTCATCCGATCACCGGCTTCCCGACGCCATGTAGGCATACTGGCCAGCTCTTCATTCAGGTGGTCTTCAAGCTTGGCGATATTGCTGGTGAACTCATCGCGAATCTCTTCCGGCAACTGTGAAAATGCCGCTTCATCCATACCCTGACCATCAGCAACCGGTGTAAAACCGATACTGCCAGCATCACGATACAGTGCGATACTGTGTTCCCGGGCAAGGCTGTCTACCAGCTCAATTGCCTGATCATAAAGACGGTTAAAATCCCGTTCAACTTTACTTTTTTTACGCTGATAAGCCGGACTCTCAAACGCCGCAGGCAGCTCGGTAAGTAAACCTTCGATCAGATGCTTGATATCTCTCTTTAACACCCACCCCTTACCTGCAGGCAAATTAATCGCCAACGGCGTGCGGCTTTCCTGCAGATTATTCAGATAACACCAGTCGCTGGTTTTCTTTAGCTCTTTCTTCGCAATGGCACGAATACTATCAATGGCAAAGGAGAATCGTCCGGTGTGGGGATTGCCCATGACAAACATGTTGTAACCAGGACGCTTCATGCCGATACCGAACTCCATCGCTTCGACAGCACGTTCCTGGCCAAAGAAACCGGTATAAGGCTCCAGTGTCTCAGTGGTTTTAAAAGGCAGTAGTTCAGTATTGCAGTGACGGTAAAGCTGGTCGGGGGAGAGTCGGGTCTCTTTTTCCATAACGGCTCATTCCTGCGTCAGTGAGAGATCTCCTCAGAGGGCTTATCCAAGACTTAGCTCAGAGGGCTGTCTTAGTTATAACCCTCTGGGGCAACAGGCGCAAGAATGATTTTAGTGGCCATTATTTAGCCAGTAGTTGATGCCTAAGCTCTTGAATTACTTCAGATGTATCTGGGCGTACACCGCGCCAGATCGCGAAAGACTCTGCAGCCTGCTCTACCAGCATACCCAGGCCATCCATCACCTTGGCCGCGCCATTTTCTGCAGCCCAACAGTTAAATGCTGTTGTCTCCGCAGAATACATCATGTCGTAACACCAGGCATTGTCAGCCAACAGGTCTGCAGGCAGGGGAGGCACTTCACCTTGTAGGCTTGCCGCAGTACCGTTGATCACCAGATCAAACTGCTGACCCTCAAGCTGATCAAAGCCACAGGCCTCTATTGCGCCATATTCACTGAACAAATTTGCCAGGGTTTCTGCTTTTGCCGGAGTCCTGTTAGCAATAACCAATCGAGCTGGCTGATGGACCAAAATCGGCTCGAGCACACCCCGTACAGCACCACCTGCACCCAGGATCAGAACGGTTTTTCCCCGAATCTCGCCACCGTTGTTCACCGTAATATCCGTCACCAGACCTAAGCCATCGGTATTATCACCACAGAGTTCGCCTTCGGCATTGCGATATAAGGTATTTACAGCACCCGCCAGACGCGCCCGGTCTGAATGATTCTGCGCTTTCTGCCAGGCTTCTTCCTTAAAAGGGATGGTAATATTTAATCCCTTACCGGTATCCGTTAAAAAGTTATCCACAGCCTCTGCAAAACCATCCTCCGGTACCAGAACGGCATGATACTCCAGATCCTGAACGGTTTGCTGAGCAAACGCTGTGTGGATAAGTGGTGACTTAGAATGCTTTATCGGATTGCCAAACACAGCATAGCGATCTGTCATTTCAGGACTCCAGCCAGTTTTGCGGCTTCAGATACGTATCATATAGCTCAGCTTCTTCAGAGCCAGCTTCGGGTTTCCAGTCATAACCCCAACGAACTTCTGGCGGCAGCGACATCAGAATCGATTCTGTACGGCCACCTGATTGCAGACCAAACAGTGTTCCCCGATCGTAAACCAGATTGAATTCGACATAACGCCCACGACGATGCAATTGAAAATCACGCTGTCGTTCGCCAAATTCCATATCTTTACGCTTAGCGATGATAGGGCAGTAAGCCGGCGCATAGGCATCGCCAATAGAGCGCATCAACGCAAAGCTTTGCTCAAAACCCAACTCATTAAGGTCATCAAAGAATAAACCGCCAACACCACGGGGCTCATCACGGTGCTTAAGGTGAAAATATTCATCGCACCACTCTTTAAAGCGCGGATAGATGTCTGCACCAAAAGGATCGCATGCATCTTTAGCAGCCTGATGCCAGGATCGACAATCTTCTTTATTGCCGTAATACGGGGTCAGATCAAACCCACCGCCAAACCACCATACGGGGTCTTCGCCTTCTTTTTCAGCGATGAAGAAACGAACATTGGCATGAGAAGTCGGTATATAAGGGTTGTGAGGATGAATAACCAGTGACACACCCATCGCCTGAAAATTACGACCCGCCAGTTCCGGACGATGTGCCGTTGCTGAACCCGGTAACTTTGAACCAAACACATGCGAGAAATTAACCCCGCCTTTTTCGATAATTGCACCGTTAGCCATCACGCGGGTGCGGCCACCACCACCCCCTTCACGCTGCCAGCTATCTTCCTCAAACTGACTTTGCCCATCAGCTTGTTCAAGCTGCTTACAAATGCGATCCTGTAAATCAAGAAGGTAGCTTTTTACCGCATTAATGTCCGGTGCTGACATTTTATTCACCTTATACTGTGACACTGGGTTTGTATTCACTAACCCGAAATTGATGTTAGCTTCTCACTGGTTCTTCACTATCCAGCCGCAGTATAGACGTTGGCCGATCTAGCTGACCAAGCCTACCAGGTACGATAGCAGCTACTTTATTCTTGAAGTGAATGATTACTTTCAACCTATCCCTTGCAGGAAGTTGATTTGAGTAATTAGCCGAAGTAGACACAATCATTGAGCCAAACTCTTCACAAAGGCTTCTAACATGATAGTGATCACTTACTCGCACAGCAACAGAGCTGTGATTTCCTTTTACCCAGGCAGGAATCAGGTTGTCTGGATCAGGAAGAATCCAGGTCACAGGTCCCGGCCATGAAGCCGTTACTCGCTGTAACTCCTCTGGCGCAAGATTGTCCAGTAGGGGTTTAACCTGTTGAATAGATGAAGCAACCAGAATCAGCCCTTTATGCATCGGCCGACGCTTGATTTTGAGGAGATGTTGAACGGCTGTTTCATTGAAAGGGTCGCAGCCAAGACCCCAGACAGCTTCCGTTGGATAGGCGATGACACCACCTTGGTGCATCGCCCTGGCTGCCTGACGGATATGCCACCAGCCCATAGCGCTTAGATTTCGCCGTTGGCCAGTTTTTCCTGCAGCGCTTTGTCTTTAGCAACAACCGCAGCGGTATTTGCCAGACGCTCTGCTTTAATACGCTCAGCCAGTTCAGCATCCTGAACAGCAACAATCTGAGACGCCAGATAAGCAGCGTTTTTCGCACCCGCTTTGCCGATAGCAACGGTAGCAACCGGAATACCACCAGGCATCTGTACAGTAGATAGCAGGGCATCCAGACCATCCAGTGAAGACTCAATCGGTACACCAATTACCGGCTTAGTAGTATTAGCAGCAACTGCACCCGCCAGGTGGGCAGCCATACCGGCAGCACAGATAAAGGCTACAGCTCCACGCTGATCAGCATCTTTCACATAATCGTGAGTCTGAACAGGTGTACGGTGAGCAGAGCTTACCTTCATTTCGAAAGGTACTTCCAGAGAACGCAGAACGTCGGCAGAAGCCTTCATAATTGGCAGGTCTGAGTCGGAACCCATCAAAATAGCAACAAATGGTTTTGACATGATTTTCTTCTAAATAAGTGAAGTTAGTCGGAAAGGTTGGCAAAATACTGTAAAACTGATCAACTTTCAACCACACAACAGTATGGTTTTTTCACCCTGAAAGTCAGATTTTATTATAGCTAAGCCCTAAAGGTCAGATTAACCGCAAATAGCCACCGGCTGTTTTCTCAATATAATTATTCAGCTCCATCGCAATCAACCGGGGCATTAACTCAGAAATATTCAGGTTCGTTTTAATAACAAGCTCCTCAAGGCTGATTAATTGGAACCCTATTTGATCCAGCAGCCAGGCCTCATCATCACTTAACCTGATCGAGTCTGCCCTGGTCTGTACCTCCTCCAGCTGATAACTACCAAGCAAGCTACCTAGCTGCTCAACAATGTGCGCTGTGGTTTCCACCAACTGAGCGCCCTCGCGAATTAACGTATGACAGCCGTGGCTTTGTGGATTATTCATCGCCCCCGGCAAGGCAAACACCTCCCGCCCTTGCTCCAGTGCTTGCCGGGCGGTAATCAGAGAGCCACTACGCTGACTGGCTTCTACCACCAACACCCCAGCACTCAAACCTGAAATAATCCGGTTACGCCTGGGAAAATGATACGGCAGTGGGGCAGCATTTAAGGGCAGCTCTGATAACAAAGCACCGCCACAATCAATAATCGCCCTCGCCAGCGCCTTGTGACGGCGTGGATAAAGATTATTTAAACCTGACCCTAGTACAGCGATCGTAGGCTTATTAAGCTCCACAGCAGCGCTGTGAGCTGCGCCATCAACACCCAGAGCTAAACCACTGGTAATCACTAGTCCGGCCTCTGTAAGCGAGCTGGCGAACTTTGAACTAAGTGATAAACCGCTATTACTAGCAGAGCGGCTACCAACAATAGCCAACTGCGGCAGATGAAGAATCTCAGGACTCCCCTGGAGATAAAGTAGTAGAGGCGGATCAGAGATCTGTTTAAGCAGAGTAGGGTAGCGCTCGTCACCGAATGTAATCAGATGATTTTCGGTCTCAAGCAACCAATGATCGAGTGAGTTCAGGCTTTCGGCATCTGGCCAGGTCCCTTGCTGCCAGGCCTTTAGCTGAGCGAGGCATTGATCGGGAAGATTAAAGGACTGAAGTTGAGCGGGGGAAGCCTTGAGCAACGCTAAAGGCTGAAACTCAAACTGTTCTATCAGTTTGAATAATGTTCGATTGCCCAGGCCCGTAAGGCTGACCAGGGCAAACCACTCTCTGTATTGAGCTTGAAATGGATCTGACATGGACACTCCTTGTCCACCGGCATAGCATTCTCTTAACCAGGGTTACGAATCTCATCACCTATGGCTATTACATTGGTTGCCTTAAGAATCAACGCATAGCTGACTTTTTCGTAGGCTTTGAAGATCATCATCTGACCTGACTTTTCTGCCGGTAATCTGATGACTTCTTTAGTCAGCGGATCTTTCAAACGTTCACCGGTGCGGAAAATTGTCAGCACATGGCCGGGCTCAAGACCTTCTCTTGCTCCCTGATTGATCGCCACTACATCATACTGACCGGCTTGACGTACGCCTCGCAGTACGGACAAAATCCTGCCATCGATAGCCTCCGCAGGGGAGGATGGGTAGAAGATAGACTGAATTGACTCTTTCTGGCTTGGGTAAACCCGATCCAGTGCAGAGACCTCTTCACGGGTTTTGCGCAGATCTAAAGTGGTAATATCATCATTCTTCGCGCCAACGACAGCATCACCTATCTTAAACAGCTCATAACCCAGGTGTTCCTGAGTAATCGGGTCTATATACTCACGGGCCGGACGATAGATATTTTGACGGGAATGCTGCTCAACCAGTTCACCGCGGGCATAAACCCGATCACCGGCACCGGCAACGATGCGGTTATTAGTGCTGCCAACGATATAGGGTGCCGCGGTCAGCTGATCACTGTCCATGACAATGTTTTCAGTCAGAAAGCTCATGATATCTTTGAGCGGAATCGCAGGAATAGCATCCCGCAAAGGCGTTACTTTAGCTTTAGGGCTAAGCCGTATTATGCCGTCATTCAAAACTAAACGGGGCTCGCCATTGATCCACTTCAGGGTTAGTACATCCCCCGGATAGATCAGATGCGGGTTCTCAATCTGTTGGTTGTAGCCCCATAAGCGTGGCCACTTCCAGGGTGACTGCAAAAACATCGCAGAGATATCCCAAAGAGTATCCCCTTTCACCACTACATAAGTTTTAGGGTGATTATCCCGTAGTGCCAGCGTGTCTTTCCTGACCTCAGCCTGAGCCGGAGCCAACAAACTCAGACATAACACCAGGCCGCCCAGAAAAACCGTTATCAGTTGCTTCATTATCAAATCCTTGTCTTCAGACCGCCGTCTTTTTGAAAGTCTATAACAGTATCGGCAATACATTGTGCATCTATATCAGTATAATAGGCAGATTATTGATTCTAGCGCGCCCTTTTTTCAACCTTTTCTTTTTTGAATGCGACTATGGCACTACTTCCTATACTTGAATTTCCCGATAAGCGTCTGCGTACTGTAGCCGAACCTGTCACCGAATTTAATGATGAGCTGCGTCAGCTAATCAAAGACATGTTCGAGACCATGTACGATGCACCAGGTATTGGCCTGGCAGCAACCCAGATCAATGTTCATCAGCGTATCATCACCATAGATACCTCTGAAGACAAAAACGAGCCTCTGGTGGTAATTAATCCTCAATTTGAGGTACTGGCTGACGAGACTGAAAAGATGCAGGAAGGCTGCTTGTCTGTTCCTGGCTTTTATGAAGATGTCGTTCGCCCCAATAAAATCCGCCTGACAGCTCAGGATGAACAGGGTGAAGAGTACAGTCTGGAGGCAGATGATCTGCTGGCGGTTTGTATTCAGCACGAGATTGATCATCTGGACGGTAAGCTATTCGTTGACTATCTGTCACCACTGAAACGCAACCGTATCCGTAGCAAGCTGGAAAAGCTGCATCGCCAACACGCCTGAGAACCCGTTTATGTCTGAGTCTGCACAACCTCTGCGCATTATTTTTGCCGGCACCCCGGATTTTGCCGCGTCAAACCTGCAGGCGCTACTTAAAGCCGGACATCAGGTCATTGGCGTTTATACCCAGCCGGATCGCCCGGCGGGAAGGGGGAGAAAACTCACCCCCAGCCCGGTTAAGAAAGTGGCTCTAGAGAATAATATCTCTGTATATCAACCACTTAACTTCAAAGAACAATCTGACCGCCAGACTCTCAACGATCTAAATGCAGACCTGATGATTGTCGTTGCTTACGGTTTGCTGTTACCTAAAGCCGTATTAGAAGCACCTCGTTTAGGCTGTATCAATGTACATGCTTCGCTACTGCCTCGCTGGCGTGGTGCTGCACCTATCCATCGCTCACTGCTGGCTGGTGATACTGAAACCGGCGTCACCATCATGCAGATGGATGAAGGTCTGGATACCGGTGCCATGCTGCTGAAAAAAAGCTGCGCCATTTCACCAACAGAAACCAGTGGTGAACTGCATGACAAACTGGCAGTAATTGGCGCCGAAGCATTATTAGAAAGTCTGCCGGCAATCGCTGACCAGAGCATAGAACATATCCAACAGGATAATAGCCTTGCCTGCTATGCACATAAGCTTGAAAAAGCGGAAGGGGAGATCAACTGGAATCTCCCGGCAGAACAGATAGTACGTCAGATCAGAGGCCTTTCGCCCTGGCCGGTTTCTTTTACCTGCCTGAACGATGCCACACTCAGGGTCTGGCAGGCTGAAACCACTGACCAAGCCTGTAGCGAAGCAACACCAGGAAAAATCATCGCAACCGACAAAAAAGCGATCTATGTTGCCGGCTCGGATAAAGCGGTGAAACTACTAAAAATTCAATTACCTGGAAGCAAGGCAATGGATACCTCTGCGGTATTAAATGCCAAACGTGAGTTATTTGCCGACGGCACTCAACTGGGTTAATCCATCATGAAGATCCGCGCAATAGCTGCCCGCACACTGGCACCGGTAATCGCTCGCAAAGAGTCTCTTAATACAGCGCTGCCTAAAGGACTGGCTCAAGTTTCAGATCAGGAACGCGCACTGCTGCAGCAGTTTTGCTACGGCGTTATGCGTTTCTATCCGCGCCTGAATCTGCTAGCAAAAAAACTCCTCAAAAAACCGTTTAAAGAATACGATCGGGACCTGGAAGCACTGGTGCTAATTGGTCTTTATCAGTTACTTGAAATGCGTATTCCGCAGCATGCGGCACTCAGTGAAACAGTCGATGCTGCCGTTGATCTGAAAAAAGACTGGGCCAAAGGCTTAATCAATGCGGTACTTCGACGCCTGCAAAGAGAGCAGGAATCACTCTGCCAACAGCTGGATGAAAACCCTGTTTTCCACTACTGCCACCCCCTATGGATGATTGATAAGCTCAGCCATAACTGGCCTGACAACTGGCAACAGATACTTGAAGAGAATAATCAGCATCCGCCGATGACGCTGCGAGTTAACCAGCATCGCATCAGCCGTGATGAATACCTGCAAGACTTGATTGCTGAAGGTATCGAGGCCAGCGCTTCACCGTTCTCCGGTTCGGCAATACAACTTGAGAAAGCCTGTGATGTTGGCCTGTTACCAGGGTTTGATGATGGCATGGTTAGTGTGCAGGATGAGGCAGCACAACTCAGCGCGTACCTGCTTGATCTCAAACCCGGCCAACGGGTTCTGGACGCCTGCGCAGCCCCTGGCGGAAAACTCTGCCACATTCTCGAGCATCAGCCTGATCTGGATCATGTCACCGCCATTGAACTGGAGGATAATCGAGCACTGCGAATAGATGAGAATCTGGACCGATTACAGCTCGATGCCGAAGTGATTATCGCCGATGCAGCCTCTGCAGACTGGTGGGATAAACAAAGCTTTGATCGAATCCTTGTTGATGCACCTTGTTCTGCCAGCGGTGTTATCCGGCGCAACCCGGATATTAAGCATATGCGCCAGAACGAAGATCTTAAAGTGCTGGCAGATATACAGCTGAGTATTCTGCAGAACTGCTGGCAGATGCTGGCGCCCGGCGGCACATTAGTTTATGCAACCTGCTCTGTATTTCCACAGGAAAATGAAAGGGTTGTAGCACGATTCTTGAAATTGCAGCACAATGCTATACATCAGCCAATTACAGCTGACTGGGGAACAGAGCGCCCGTTCGGGCGACAGTTATTTCCGCAGACTGAAGGGCACGATGGTTTTTATTACGCGGTATTGCATAAAGATCAGAGCTAACAACTGTTATGCCACCTGATCGGAGATCAATCAGACTATGAAGATTATTATTCTTGGCGCTGGTCAGGTAGGTGGCACACTGGCAGAAAACCTGGCCAGTGAAGCAAACGACATTACAATTGTTGATACAGACATGAGTCGCTTGCGTGAACTTCAGGATCGCCTCGACATCCGAACCGTCGAAGGCAAAGCGTCCTATCCCTCTATTCTCGACCAAGCCGGCGCCCAGGACTGCGACATGCTCATCGCTGTAACAAACAGCGACGAAGTAAATATGATCGCCTGCCAAATAGCACAAAGCCTGTATAACATTCCGACTAAGATAGCCCGGGTACGGGAACACGACTATCTGCAGAGTAAGAAGAAAATCTTCACCGACAAAGCAATTCCGGTAGACGTATTAATCAGCCCTGAAGAACTGGTAACCCGTCATGTTAAACGTCTGATTGAACATCCGGGCGCTCTGCAGGTGCTGGACTTTGCCGACGGCATCGCACAGCTGGTAGCCGTAAAAGCCTATTATGGTGGCCCTTTAGTTGGCCGGGAAATATCTTTTTTACGCGCCCATATGCCCTCCGTTGATACAAGGGTAGCTGCGATTTTCCGACAGGGCAGTCCGATTATTCCTAAGGGCGATACCGTCATCGAAGCCGATGATGAAGTATTTTTTATCGCCGCCAAACGTGATATCCGCTCAGTAATGAGCGAGCTGCGTCGACTAGATCGCCCCTACAAAAGAATCATTATTGCCGGCGGCGGTAATATCGGTGCCCGTCTGGCGAGTACCATTGAATCAGATTTCCAGGTAAAGATTATCGAGCGCGATATACGACGCTGCAATGATCTGGCGAAACGTCTTGATAACACCATAGTGTTACACGGCAGCGCTTCGGATAAAGAGCTATTGCTCGAAGAGAATATCGAAGACACCGATGTTTTTTGCGCTCTGACCAACGATGATGAAGCTAACATCATGGCTTCAATGCTGGCCAAGCGATTGGGTGCACGCACCGTGATGACCCTGATTAATAACCCTGCCTACGTTGATCTGGTGCAGGGCGGGGTAATCGATATTGCTATATCGCCTCAGCAAACCACCATTGGTAGCTTACTTACCCACGTTCGCCGTGGTGATGTAGCTGCGGTTCACTCTTTGCGTCGGGGCGCAGCTGAAGCGATAGAAGCGGTCGCCCACGGTGACAAGCGAAGCTCAAAAGTTGTCGGTAAAACGATTGAAGAGATCGATCTGCCGGCGGGTACAACCATCGGCGCTATCGTTAGAAATAACGAAGTACTGATCGCCCATGATGATGTTGTTGTAGAGAACGACGATCACGTCATTCTCTTCCTGGTAGATAAACGTAAGATCGGTGAAGTGGAACGTCTGTTCCAGGTTGGCCTTGGATTCTTCTGATCGGAAAGCACAATGCACTATAAAGTAATACTGCGTATCCTGGGTATTCTGCTGATGATCTTCAGCTTCAGCATGCTCCCCTCTATCGCCATATCTTATGCTTATGACGATGGTTCACATCTGGCATTTACTTCCGGCTTTCTGATCACCCTGATTACCGGCTTTATCATCTGGGCACCAGTTTACCGGGTACGCCAGGATCTTCGAACCCGGGATGGCTTTCTGATCACCGTGCTGTTCTGGGCTGTTCTGGGGTTGTTCGGATCTATCCCTTTTATGCTGTCAGAGTTCACCAATCTGAGCTTTGTTGATGCCGTATTCGAGTCTTTATCTGGCCTGACAACAACCGGAGCTACGGTTATCACTGGCATTGATTATCTGCCGGAATCTATTCTTTTTTACCGTCAGCAACTGCAGTGGCTGGGCGGCATGGGTATCATTGTTCTCGCCGTCGCCATTTTACCTATGCTGGGCATCGGTGGTATGCAGCTGTATCGCGCAGAAACACCCGGACCAGTAAAGGACAGCAAATTAACACCCCGAATTACAGAGACAGCTAAAGCCCTCTGGTATATCTATCTGTCCCTGACCGTTGCCTGTGCGCTGGGTTACTGGGCTGCTGGAATGACCCTGTTTGATGCGATAGGACACAGTTTTTCTACGGTAGCTATCGGCGGTTTCTCAACCCACGATGCCAGTATTGGCTACTTTGATAACCCAACGATTGAAGCGATCTGCATCTTCTTTATGGTTATCTCTGCGGTTAACTTTGGCCTGCACTTTTTCGCCTGGCGACAACGTAGCCTGACACACTATTTTCATGACCCTGAGTTTAAATTCTATCTTTCAATTTTATGCGGGATATCGGTACTGACAACTGCTGTATTGATTACAACCGGAACCTACGGAGCCACTGAGTCAATACGCAAGGCTGTTTTTGAAGTTGTATCTATCGCCACCACCACCGGCTTTGCAACAGCGGATTTTGCCCAATGGCCAGTCATGCTGCCATTTCTACTTTTCGTTGCCGCCTTTGCCGGCGGCTGTGCCGGCTCAACCGGTGGCGGCATGAAAGTGATTCGAATCCTATTGATCCTCAAACAGGGCCAGCGAGAAATTAAACGTCTGATACACCCGAACGCAGTCATTCCGGTTAAGTTTGGCAGCAAACCTATACCTGACCGCGTCTTAGAAGCCGTATGGGGCTTTTTCTCGGTCTACCTTATCGTATTTATTATTATGCTGATAATACTGCTGGGGACAGGCCTTGATCAGGTTACAGCCTGGTCAGCCGTCGGCGCCACACTAAACAACCTTGGCCCGGGGTTAGGGCAGGTTTCTGCTCACTACGGCGATCTGAATGAGCCTGCCAAATGGGTGCTCTGTTTTGCCATGCTACTTGGCCGACTTGAAGTATTTACCCTTCTGGTTCTTTTCTCCCCGGCCTTTTGGAAGCGCTAAAAACAAACAGGGGCGATGAGCCCCTGTTATTAATCATAACCTCGCTTGCCATCCCGCAAATGATCGAAACGTTTATATTCCCACTGATATTGTTCTGGTACTTCACGCACACAGCGCTCAACTTCTGCATTCATCGCCGCCGCTGATGCAGCCAGATCTTTACTATTTATCTGCTCATCTGCACGACTAAAAACCAATTCAAAACCCTGACCATCGGGTAATCGTTTAGCGTAACCAGACACCACCGCAGCACCGGTTTGTGCAGCTAGCTGAGGCAGTAGCTTCATCGAGTAAGCGTCTTTACCAAAGAACGGCGCAAACACACCGCTCCCCTGATCAGCTTCCTGGTCTGGCAAAATACCTAAAACCTCGCCCGCCCGCAGTGCTTTCATCGCCATTCGCACGCCTTTCACATTAGCGGGTGCCAACTTCGAACCCAACCGAGCGCGCTTTTTTCTTATCAGACGATCCATCATTTCAATTTTCGGTGGGCGGTACATGGAGGTTATTTTGTACTGGGTGCTCAAAAACAAACCCAGCACTTCCCAGTTACCCAGATGCGGAGCCAGCAAGATAACACCATTACCTTCGGCCAAAGCATCATCCAGAACCGCCTGATTATGGATTTTTTCTATCTTGCCCAGCACCCGTTCAGGCGACCAGATCCAGGCCATCCCCATCTCTCCTGCAAGCCGTCCCGTTTCGATCAAACTAGTTTCTACCAGCTCACTTTTCTCTTTATCACTTAACGCTTTAAAGCAGTACTCAATATTCTTTTTGGTCACTTTTAATTGCCTACCTGCTTTTTTCAACGCTCGCTTACCCAGCATCTCACCAATTTTTCTGGCCAGAGGGAGGGGCATTAAAGCCAACAGATACAAGACTGAAACAGCAAGCATTCCTTTTATATGTTTCACGTGAAACCTTTTACATAATGAGAACGGAAGGGTAGCGCCAGAGAACGCTCAACATTATATAATGCTGTGCAAAGTAATAAATAACTTCTGAGGCACCAAGATGAAATATACCGTATATCTGTCGGGAGAGATCCATACAGACTGGCGTGAAAAAATTAAAAACGCAGTTAACGAGCAGAAACTGCCGTTAGAGATTCTAACGCCTAATACAGACCACGAAAGCAGCGATGAATGCGGTGTAAGAATTCTGGGCGGGGAAGACAACAACTTTTGGAAAGATAACAAAGCGGCAAAAATAAACAGCATTCGACACATGACCGCACTGCAACGCGCTGATATTGTCGTGGTACGTTTTGGTGACAAATATAAGCAGTGGAACGCAGCCTTTGATGCAGGTATCGCAGCAGCACTTGGCAAATCGCTTATCGTTGAGCATGCAACTGACATTACTCACCCACTTAAAGAGATCGACGCTGCAGCCATGGCAACTGCAGAAAATACCGAACAGGTCATCGAAATTCTGGAATATCTCTGCCGCGATTACTAAAAAGCACAGTGGCAGTTAAAAAAACCGCCACTCCTCTCCACTGAGCAGACTCACCCCTATAGAATTCGTGTATAATTTCGCTCTATTTTTGTACAAACAGATTCATAATGGTGATCTCAGTGACAGACAAAGCGAGACAGGATGCCAGCACTTTTCAGGGGCTGATCCTGGCACTGCAAGAGTATTGGTCAGGACAGGGCTGCGTTGTAACACAGCCCCTGGATATGGAAGTAGGCGCGGGCACGTTTCATCCAGCTACCTTTCTACGCGCCATAGGTCCTGAAACATGGAACGCTGCATACGTTCAGCCAAGCCGACGTCCGACCGATGGCCGATACGGCGAAAACCCGAACCGGCTGCAGCATTACTACCAGTTCCAGGTAGTAATGAAACCATCACCAGACAACCTTCAGGAGCTCTACCTGGGCTCCCTTGAGCGCATGGGCCTGGATCTTAATGTTCATGACGTACGCTTTGTAGAAGACAACTGGGAGTCTCCAACACTTGGGGCCTGGGGTCTTGGCTGGGAAGTTTGGCTGAATGGCATGGAAGTAACTCAGTTTACATATTTCCAACAAGCCGGCGGTTTAGAATGCTACCCGGTTACCGGTGAAATTACATACGGCCTTGAGCGTATAGCGATGTACTTACAGAACGTAGACAGCGTTTACGATCTGATATGGACATACAATCCAGACGGCACCGCCGTGACTTACGGCGACGTTTATCACCAGAACGAAGTTGAGCAATCGACCTACAACTTCGAGCATGCCGATGTGCCCCAGCTATTCATAAACTTTGACCATTACGAAGCCGAATGCAACAAGCTGCTCGCACTTGAGACACCGCTACCACTACCTGCCTATGAGCAGGTTTTGAAAGCATCACATACTTTCAATCTGCTGGATGCACGTCACGCGATATCTGTAACAGAGAGACAGCGCTACATATTAAGAGTACGAACGCTGGCACGTGATGTAGCTCACGCATACTTCAACGCCCGCAAGGCATTAGGTTTCCCATTGGCGAAAGAGGGCATTCGCAATGAAGTGCTGGCCAATTGTCAGGAGGAGAAATAGTGATGGCTAATGCAATAACCCGTCAGGATTTCCTGTTCGAACTCGGCACTGAAGAACTGCCGCCGAAAGCGCTTAAATCGCTTTCACAAGCACTCGAAAAAGAAGTGGTTAACGGTCTTAAAGAACTGTTTGGCAAGCAAGCTGCTGATGTTTTTTCTGACACTACTGTTAATTCATATGCAGCACCACGACGCCTGGCTATCGTCATAAACAACCTGGCTGATGAAGTACCAAGCAGCACTTTTATGATGCAGGGCCCACCCGCTCGCATCGCCTTCGATGCCGATGGTAATCCAACCAAAGCCCTTGAAGGCTTCGCACGTAAGTGCAGTACAACCGTTGATCAGCTAGAAGATGTTGACGGCAAAATGAGTTTTCGTCAGGAACTCCCGGCTAAAGCCATCAGTAAAGAGCTGCCATCGATTGTAGAACAGGCCCTCAGCAAACTACCTATTCCTAAGCGTATGCGCTGGGGAGACTCCCGTACAGAATTCGTTCGCCCGGTAAAATGGCTGGTTATGCTACTGGGAGACGAGGTGATTGATTGCGAGATACTAGGTCTTAAATCTGGCCGGGTAACACGTGGCCATCGCTTCCATTACAACCAGGAAATTGAGCTAAACAATGCTAACGAATACCTGGAAAACCTGGAAAGCGTTGGCAAAGTAATGGCCGATTTTGAAGAGCGTCGTGAAAAAATTCGCGCCCAGGTTATTGCAGAAGGCGAGTTGATTCATGGTATTGCCCAGATAGACGAAGACCTGCTTGATGAAGTAACAGGCCTGAACGAATGGCCTGTTGCATTAACCGGCCGCTTCGATCAGCGCTTTCTTGATGTTCCATCACAAGCACTGATTTCATCCATGAAAGAACATCAGAAGTACTTTCATGTCATGGATAATAGCGGCAAGCTGATGCCGTTTTTTATCACCATAGCCAACATCGAGTCTACCGACCCGCAACAGGTTATTCATGGAAACGAGAAAGTAATTCGTCCGCGTCTGGCCGATGCAGCGTTCTTCTTTGAAACCGATAAGAAGCGCACACTCGAATCACGCATCGACGATCTGAACAATATTGTCTTCCAGAAAGACCTTGGCACTTTGCATGACAAAGCAGTACGCGTTGCAGCACTAGCTAAACATATTGCCGCCACACTGGGACAAGATGAGAGCAAAGCTGAGCGTGCAGCCATGCTTGCAAAGACCGATCTGATGACAGATATGGTGTTTGAGTTTCCCGATCTGCAAGGCCTGATGGGTTACCATTACGCACTTAATGACGGCGAAGATGAAGGCGTAGCGCTAGCTCAAAACGAGCAGTACATGCCACGTTTCGCTGGTGACGTACTACCGGAATCTGAGCCGGGTATCGCAGTCGCTCTTGCTGATCGCCTGGATACACTCACAGGCCTGTTCGGTATTAACCAGCCACCAACAGGTTCAAAAGACCCCTTTGCTCTGCGCCGGGCATCTTTAGGTATCTTGCGTATTATCGTCGAGCGTAAACTGGATCTTGATCTTGCTGACCTGATTCAAGTAGCAGCAGACAACCACAATGACCTCCCAGCACGTAAAGGCATAGAAACTAAAGTTACTGACTTTATGCTTGAACGTTTCCGGGCCTGGTACGACGACGAGGGCATTGCGGTTGAAGTTTATCTGGCAGTGCATGCCCTTAAGCCGACTAAGCCATTAGAGTTTGATCAGCGTGTACAAGCGGTTAGTCACTTCCGCACACTAAGTGAAGCTCAGGCATTGGCTGCAGCTAACAAGCGTGTCTCAAACATCCTAAGCAAGCAAGATAGCGAAGTAGGTGATAGCGTCTCTGAAGCACTTCTGCAGGAAGATGCCGAAAAGGCTCTTGCTAAAGCAGTAGCCGCCAAACAGAGCGAGCTCGCACCATTAGTTGCTGCGGGTGATTTTAAGTCGGTACTTGAGCAACTTGCCGAACTACGCCCAACCGTAGACACTTTCTTTGACGATGTCATGGTTATGGCCGATGACGAGTCTGTACGAAACAATCGTCTGGCACTACTTAAACAGCTCCGCAATCTGTTCCTGGGCGTGGCAGATATATCAGCACTCAGCTAATATTTCATTGAATTTTTATTCACTGAATAACAATACAAAAGCCGGTCTATGACCGGCTTTTTATTAACTCTGGATTTACTATTATGAGCAAACTGGTCATTCTGGATCGTGATGGCGTAATCAACTACGACTCCGATGAGTATGTAAAATCTGTTGATGAATGGCAGCCTATACCCGGCAGCATTGAGGCCATCTCTGAACTCTGTAAAGCTGGTTTCAAGGTTACTATAGCTACCAATCAATCTGGGCTAGCTCGCGGCTATTTTCAACAATCAGACCTTGATCAGATGCATGACAAACTGCATCTATTGCTAGAAAAGCAGGGTGGTTCTATAACACAAATTGAGTTTTGCCCACATGGACCTGATGACAACTGCAGTTGTAGAAAGCCGTTAGCTGGTATGATTAACACAATTTTATCTAGCCATCCTGACACTGCCCCTGGCGATGTTTTTGTTGTTGGTGACTCACTGAGGGATCTAGAAGCCGGCATCTCAGCTGGTTGTAAACCTCTACTCGTGGAAACAGGTAAAGGCAAAAAGACACTCGCAACAGGTGGCTTACCCAGCAATACTATTGTTTGCAAAAGCCTTAGTGATGCACTCGATACTATTATTCAACTGACATAAAAGATATTGATGTTTCACGTGAAACATTTGCAATATTAACTTCATACTGAGCGTATCTCTCTAGAAACATATTCATAAAAACAAATTGGAGAGTACAGTTGTCAAAGACCCTATTGAAAGAAGTAACAGCATGAAGCCCGATACGACGACAGCGATGAATGACCTGATTGCCCAGATAAGGGAAACGATACCCTTTGATACGCCGATGTCAGAACTCTGCAATGGACCCTGTACAGGCTGCTCAAAGAAGCTATTGGACTTTCTGGATACAGAAGTAGAAGAGTGGGAAACTAATATTGCAACAGGCACCACACCCAGTCTGGGAGAAATACACAGTCTAGCAAAAACCAGCAGGAAGATTTATGCCGTTTTAAAGAAAAACGGACTGATAAAAAACAAAACAACTAACACGATTATTCATTCAACAAACGCTTAATTGTAGCCAAAACCAGTTATTGCAAAAGAGCCCTTAAAGAGAAAATAAGTCCAGCTTAACCTG
Organism: Amphritea balenae; assembly: GCF_003858655.1. Classification (GTDB taxonomy): domain Bacteria; phylum Pseudomonadota; class Gammaproteobacteria; order Pseudomonadales; family Balneatricaceae; genus Amphritea; species Amphritea balenae. The sequence goes on along the minus strand of NZ_RQXV01000006.1, from coordinate 97,388 downwards.
CCCACTAAGACCAACTCCTCTTACCGCTTCCTTCTATTACACAACAGACAAACCAGGCAAAAAAGAAGATGCTGTAATAAAACACCTAAGATTCAGCGCAAACTTAACTACACTCAAATAGTGAAATATCTACAGAGAGTCGACTCTTTAATACCCAGCCGACAAGATAAAGCATCGAAACGTCAGATCCGATAAGGCTGACTATCTCCCCCCAGACCCGACAACAAAACGCCAACTAACACAGATCTGAAATCATAGCCTCAACTCAAAATCTAAACTCACTACCTAAACTCACTACATAAACTCACTACCTAAACTCACTACCTAAACTCACTACCTAAACTCACTACATAAACTCACTACCTAAACTCACTACCTAAACTCACTACTTAAACTCATTGCCTAAATTCACAACAAAGCATCACAGACTAAATGAATAAGTAGAAAACGTTGAATTTATCTTTGATAGCAAAATTGTTTTATCTCAGGCTGAGGTTAAAGATACAAAACGACAGCAGCGAAGAGGGGGAGTATAAAACTGAAGCATTAAAAGCATAGCCGTCATGAGGTAAAAAATATGACGAACTGAAACCACTTCAGCAATGAGTGTGGAAATAAATAAAGGTTGATAGAGGAAATAACTAAACGAACTGGAACAAGAAAAACCTGAAAAAACAGCAAATTTACAACAAAAACAACCTTCTGAGAGGCCGCCCAAGGGTTTTTCACACCTATAGCAATGCAGTTGGGTGCATTCATAACCTTTGCCTACTGAAGGCGCCTGACGCCTCCTCAAGCGCACGTATAAAAAAAGCAGCCCGAAGACTGCTTTTTAAATCATTAATCATTTCACATGAAATGATTAATAGCATGTCCTTCTGAAAAAATTGTCATCTCTCAAATAGAGTGAAATGGTATACCCGTCAGCCGTAAGCTATTTCACGATGAATGAGAATCCTGATTCCCCTCAATTTCTCACATCAAGTGAAATGAATCGAGAGAATTCTCATTTGAAATAAAACCGTTATTACGGAAATGGGAGGGTTAACTATCTTGAATCATCGGATTAGAAGAGTTGCAGAAGTGGCGCCCGGCTAGCCATACCAGGCGCTTTAAGCGTTAGTGCTGACTGGCCTCTATGACATAATCCCAGCTTACTTTCACTGCTTTGGTATACTGGTGTTCACTACCAAGTCGCTTTTCAAGGGTCTGATAGGCCATTTGGTACAGCGTCTTGGCACGCTCGTAGTCGCCTAAACGTCTGTAAACCCCCGCCAGATTATTGCGGCGAATGGCCACTACTGGATGGTCTTCTCCGTAGGTCTTTAAATCACTGTCTAATGCCAATTGGTGCAGCGTCTTGGCACGCTCGTAGTCGCCTAAATGTCTGTAAACCCCCGCCAGATTATTGCGGCGATTGGCCACTTCTGGATGGTCTTCTCCGTAGGTCTTTAAATCACTGTCTAATGCCAACTGGTACAGCGTCTTGGCACGCTCGTAGTCGCCTAAGCTTTTATAAACCAGCGCCAGGTTATTACGGCGAATGGCCACTTCTGGATGGTCTTCTCCGTAGGTCTTTAAATCACTGTCTAATGCCAACTGGTACAGCGTCTTGGCACGCTCGTAGTCGCCTAAGTGTTCATAAACACTCGCCAGATTATTGCGGCCAATGGCCACCTTTGGATGGTCTTCTCCGTAGGTCTTTAAATTACTGTCTAATGCCAACTGGAACAGCGTCTTGGCACGCTCGTAGTCGCCTAAGCTTTTATAAACCAGCGCCAGGTTATTACGGCGAATGGCCACTTCTGGATGATCTTCTCCGTAGGTCTTTAAATCACTGTCTAATGCCAACTGGAACAGCGTCTTAGCACGCTCGTAGTCGCCTAAGTGTTCATAAACCAGCGCCAGATTATTGCGGCGATTGGCCACTTCTGGATGGTCTTCTCCGTAGGTCTTTAAATCACTGTCTAATGCCAACTGGAACAGCGTCTTGGCACGCTCGTAGTCGCCTAAGCTTTTATAAACCAGCGCCAGATTATTGCGGCGAATGGCCACTTCTGGATGGTCTTCTCCGTAGGTCTTTAAATCACTGTCTAATGCCAACTGGTTCAGCGTCTTAGCACGCTCGTAGTCGCCTAAGTGTTCATAAACCAGCGCCAGATTATTGCGGCCAATGGCCACCTTTGGATGGTCTTCTCCGTAGGTCTTTAAATGACTGTCTAATGCCAACTGGTTCAGCGTCTTGGCACGCTCGTAGTCGCCTAAGTGTTTATAAACCAGCGCCAGGTTATTACGGCGAATGGCCACTACTGGATGATCTTCTCCGTAGGTCTTTAAATCACTGTCTAATGCCAACTGGTTCAGCGTCTTGGCACGCTCGTAGTCGCCTAAGCTTTTATAAACCAGCGCCAGATTATTGCGGCCAGTGGCCACCTTTGGATGGTCTTCTCCGTAGGTCTTAAGGCTTATTTGGAGTAGCTTTTTATAATATGCAAAGGCTTCATCGTAATGACCTAGCGTTTTTAGCATACTGCCGTAGGCATATAAATAGCTGGTATTTTCAGGTTGTAACGCAGCAGCTTTGGAAAAGGACCTTTCTGCTTGCTTGTACTTGAAACGTAACTCTTTAACCCGGCCACGTTCGTAGTGGGTTGCTGCTAACTGACGATCTTTTTCAGCCAGCTGTTCAGCCTGTTGGTCAACTAGTACCTCTGCTTCCTCTAGCTTACCTTCAGAGACCAGTGCTTTGACTTCAGGAGAAATATCAGCGTCTTCTAAGACCTCCTGAACCCTTTCTACCTGTTCTTGTAACTGAGTCTCTAAGTCAGTGATAGTTTGACGATGGGTGCTTATCTTGGCCCTAGATTCATTGAGCAATGTGGTGAGCAAACCTATGGTTTGCAAGCTATCAAAGCCACCCAATGCTTCTTTAAAAATAGCAAGTAAGCGTTGTTCGTCTGTTTGGCTAAGTCCCTGACAGTTTAGAGTGATGTTGCCTGACACATCATTAATAGCTGGGCTACAGGCCCCTTGTGTCTGCTGCTGAGTATCGTTAAGCGCGTAACTGGCCGAAGGGAAGAGTAACAGTAACAGAGCGACTGTATATCCTAGAGAGCGCTGCATTACTGTCCCTCCAGATCACATGACTGATCACTGTTGATGGTGACATTCCCTTCGACATTAGCTACGGCAGAGCCACATGCAGTTTCTTGCTGAGTTGTAGGAGTTGAGGAAAGGGTAAAAAAACCTGTAATTATGGCTGACAATATTGTAGCGGCAGCAGCTATCCATACTTGCTTTGCTGTTGTCATCGTGGGGCCTCCTTACCCGAAAACAGTAGTTATGGTATAACAGCTATACATTAGTTAAGTCAAAGCAGTCTACATTATTTTCCATGTTTATAGCGCCTGCAAGCCCCTATTAGCAAAGCTAAAGACCGTCTAACGGGGGAGGTCCAGATTAACTAACTAAGTGTCCACCGATACAAGAGAAGTCCAACAACTTTTTATCAATACTTTTTAAACTTTTCATATAGCCATAGCGTCTTGCTTTTAGCGCTTATCTAACCCTTTTTCATCTTAAGTGAGACATTATTTCAAATGAGAAACCATATAGCGTTCGAGGACTTCCTAACGTAACCCTATTAAGTGCGAGAATAAAAAAAGCAGCCTAATCCGGCTGCTTTTTTATTCGCATTTCATTTCAAATGAGAAATGAAAAAATCAGACATCAAGGTTAGAAACATTCAAAGCGTTGGTTTCAATGAATTCACGACGCGGCTCTACTTCATCACCCATCAGAGTGGTGAACAGCAGGTCTGCAGCGATCGCATCATCGATGGTAACCTGCAGCATACGACGTTGCTCCGGATCCATGGTGGTTTCCCACAGCTGCTCTGGGTTCATCTCACCCAGACCCTTATAGCGCTGAATATAATGACCCCGTTTTGACTGATCCATCAACCAGTTAAGGCCTGTGGCAAATTCAGTCGTCGCAAGGGTACGTTCGCCCCGTTTAAAGTAAGCAGTCTCTTCTAACAACCCCATCAAAGTGTCACCTAAGCCAGCCAGTGCCGCATAGTCTTTCGATTCAAAGAATGACATATCGAAGGTGTAATGATGGCTAACGCCATGTTGCATTACTTTCACACTTGGCAGGAATACGCCCTGGTGTTCCATATCCTCAGCAGCTGAGGAGGTATACACATCACCGCCATCAAGTGAATCACCCAGGCCATCACAGACCTGATCGATCCACTCAGCCACAGCCTGCTCATCTTTCAAACCCTCAGGAGTCAGGCGCGGAGTGTGAATCATCTGACGCAGAATCGGCTCAGGATAGAGACGCGACAAGCGTGCCAGCATGCGATCAACCGCACGGTAGCGATTGACGATCTCTTCAAGGCCTGTTCCGCTGATAGGAGGCGCATCAGCCGACACATGCATAGACGCACCTTCCAACGCACCCTGAAGCAGGTAGTTATCAAGGGCATCATCATCTTTAAGGTACTGCTCCTGCTTGCCTTTCTTAATCTTATAAAGCGGCGGCTGAGCAATAAACACATGGCCACGCTCAATAATTTCCGGCATCTGACGGAAGAAGAAGGTTAGCAGCAGGGTACGGATGTGTGATCCATCAACGTCGGCATCGGTCATGATAATGATCGAATGGTAACGTAACTTATCTGGATTAAACTCTTCACGGCCAATACCGGTACCCAGTGCGGTGATCAGGGTACCAACCTCAGCAGAGGAGAGCATTTTATCAAAGCGGGCTTTCTCTACGTTAAGGATCTTACCCTTAAGCGGCAGAATCGCCTGTGACTTACGGTCACGACCCTGCTTGGCTGAACCGCCAGCAGAGTCACCCTCCACCAGGTATATTTCAGAGAGGGCTGGGTCTTTTTCCTGACAATCCGCCAGCTTTCCCGGTAGACCGGCAATATCCAGCGCGCCTTTACGGCGAGTCATCTCACGGGCTTTACGTGCAGCTTCACGGGCACGGGCAGCATCGATCATCTTCGAAACAACCGCCTTAGCATCCTGTGGATTTTCCTGCAGGTAATCATTCAGCTGCTCATACATCGATTGCTCAACCGCAGTCTTCACTTCAGAAGAGACCAGTTTATCTTTGGTCTGGGAAGAGAACTTAGGATCTGGCACCTTAACAGATACGATAGCGGTCAGACCTTCGCGGCAATCATCGCCGGTAGTGCTGCCCTTACCATTCTTATTCAGGTTTTCAGATTCGATGTAGTTATTCAACGCCCGGGTAAGAGCGGTACGAAAACCAGACAGGTGAGTACCACCGTCGCGCTGAGGGATGTTGTTGGTAAAAGAGTGAATGCTTTCCTGATAACTATCATTCCACTGCATCGCCACTTCAACACCCACACCGTTGTCGTGCATCACGTTGATGTGGAACATCTTATTAACCGAGTTCTTATTGGTGTTGAGGTAATCAACAAACGAACTCAGGCCACCTTCGTAAGCAAACAACTCTTCATCACCGCTGCGCTCATCGATCAGACGGATAGCTACGCCGGAGTTAAGGAAGGAAAGTTCACGCAGACGCTTCGCCAGAATATCGAACTTAAACTCGAGCTGGTTGTGGAAGGTATCTTCGGAAGGCCAGAAACGAACCGCCGTACCGGAAGTTTCAGTTTGGCCTACTACTTTCAATGGCTCGTCAGGGACACCATGACGGTAGGTTTGTTCAAACACTTCGCCTTTACGGCGAATCGTCATTTTGAGCTCAGCCGAAAGGGCGTTTACAACCGAAACACCCACGCCGTGCAAACCACCGGAGACTTTATAGGAGTTATCGTCAAACTTACCGCCGGCGTGAAGCACCGTCATGATTACCTCTGCAGCAGAGACACCTTCCTCCTCATGCAGATCGGTAGGAATACCCCGGCCGTTATCTGAAACTGTGACACTGTTATCGCCATGGATGACCACTTTGATTTCACTGCAGTAACCCGCCAGCGCTTCATCGATAGAGTTATCAACAATCTCGAAAACCATATGGTGCAGGCCGGTACCATCATCTGTATCACCGATATACATGCCCGGGCGCTTACGAACCGCATCAAGGCCTTTTAAGACCTTGATACTGGAAGAATCGTATTCCTGATTTTCGCCGCTCATTAAGTTCTCCTGGTTGTTACTAAGGGGTGCTTAACGCACCCTCATGTAAGTTGAAAAAGCTCACCTCAGTCTCGCTGGACCAATATTCACTCAGCACTGTTTTATCAACACAAGTAATAAAACACTGACTGGCGGCTTTCTCTAAATAATTACAAAACAGCCTACTGTGCTGCTGGTCTAGTTCTGACGGCAGATCGTCTATCAGATAAATACAGGACCGGCTGTTTAGCTTATAAAATAAAAAACCCTGGGCTAACTTAAGCGCGCTCACTACTACCTTTTTCTGCCCTCTGGAGAGCCGTTCAGCAGCAGTATGGCCATCTATCTTAAGTCGCAAGTCAGCACGCTGTGGACCCGCGCTGGTATAACCCTGTTTGAGATCTCGCTCAAAGTTATCATTCAGCACCTGATCCAGGCCGCGCTTTTTATCCCAACCCGAGCTGAAAGACAGATCTAACTTCATACCATCCAGCAGGTCGTTCAGGATCTTATCAAATTCGGGTTTTAACAAATCAATATAGGATTCTCGAAGGGTATTAAGTTGCTCAGCATGGCCGATAAACTCCTTGTCCCAGACCGCTCGAATCCGATGGTCAATTTTACCATATTTCAATAAAGAATTACGCTGTTTTAATACCCTGCGAAAGCCTCTCCAGAGCCTTATAAATGAAGCATCTGCATGAAACACACCCCAGTCGATAAATTGCCGGCGAATTGCCGGACTGCCATCAAGAATCTGGAAGGTTTCTGAATTAATAACCTGGATAGGTAACAACTCAGCAAGGGTCGTAATATCAATATTATTACCGGCATAACGGATCCGGTTATCACCCTGAAGACTTCGTTCAACACCGACAGGTTGATTAACGCCACTGCCCATTGCATCAAGCTGTGCAAACACTGTACAAAGCGACTGATCGGACTGAATCAGGTGATTAAGCTTATTGGTTCTGAAAGAACGACAAAGACCAAGCATATGAATAGCTTCAAGAAGACTGCTTTTACCGCTGCCATTGATGCCATGAATAATATTGATCTGGGGTGAGGGCGACAGGCTTAACTCTGTCAGATTGCGTATTGCTTTAACACTAAGTTGGGATATCGGCATAAAAGGAGGATAGGGGCCGGCAGGCGACCCCTGACAGGATCACATCCGCATCGGCATTACGACATAAAGTGAATTTGCATCATCAAGTCCTTCAATCAGCGCACTGCTGTTCGAATCAGACAATGTAAAGCGCACCACTTCGGAATTAACAATCGACAAAACATCTAACAGATAATTAACGTTAAAGCCGATCTCCAGGGTATCGCCTTCGTAATCAACCGCAACAGTTTCTTCTGCCTCTTCCTGCTCTGGGTTATTTGCCATTACCTGCAGATAACCGTTAGTCAGTGAAAGGCGAACGCCGCGATACTTTTCGTTAGACAGGATCGCAATACGACTAAATACCTGACGCAGCTCTTGCCGCGTACCCAGCATAAACTTGTCGCCACCTTGGGGGATTACGCGCTGATAATCAGGGAACTTGCCATCAACCAGCTTAGACGTGAAAGTAAAGTCTCCGGCATGGGCACGGATATGATTCGCACCAACCACCAGTTTAACTTCATCATCACCGCTCTGAAGCAGGCGCGCCAGCTCAAGGATACCCTTACGAGGTACAATAAACTGATGATTCGCAGGACCGCTGGTATCCACTTCAGCATGGCTGGTAGCCAGACGGTGACCGTCGGTCGATACCGCACGCAGGCTATTCTCAGAGATCTCAAGCAACATACCATTCAGGTAGTAACGAACATCCTGTTGAGCCATTGAAAAGCCGGTCTGATCGATCAGATGGCGTAACTGGCTCTGCAAAATATTCAGTTCAAATGCTTCGGGGCTATCCTCAACATTTGGGAATTCTGCAGCAGGCAGAGTAGAGAGAGTGAAACGACTACGTCCGGCCTTGATAACCATCTTCTGACCGGTCAGAGTCAATTCGATCTGAGCCGAGTCCGGAAGCGATTTACAAATATCCATCAGCTTACGGGCAGGCACTGTGATAGAGCCTGGCTCAGCAGGCTCATCAAGCTGTACACGACCAACCAGCTCCACTTCGAGGTCAGTACCTGTCATCGCTAGCTGATCACCTTCGGCAACCAGCAAAATATTAGACAGCACCGGCAGAGTCTGACGACGTTCTACAACACCAGCGACCAGCTGCAATGGTTTAATTAGCGCTTCACGCGAAATAACAAATTTCATCTTTTGCTACCCTTATTGATCAGTCTGTTACGCGGTCAGATGACGCAACAGATTCTGATAGTCCTCTCTTATATCCGTATCGGTTTCACGCAGTGAAGCCACCTTACGGCAACCATGCAGGACCGTTGTATGATCCCGACCGCCAAATGCATCACCAATCTCAGGCAAACTATGATTGGTAAGCTCTTTCGACAAGCTCATTGCCACCTGGCGGGGGCGGGCCACAGAACGACTGCGTCGCTTTGAAAGCAGATCCGATACTTTGATCTTATAGTAATCGGCTACAACACGCTGAATGTTATCAATACTAACCTGTTTATCCTGCAATGCCAGCAGGTCTTTCAGCGATTCTTTAATAAATGGCGTAGTGATCGCATTGCCGGTGAAATGAGCATTGGCAATAACACGTTTCAATGCACCTTCCAGCTCCCGAACATTGGATCTGATTTTTTGCGCCAGGAAGAAAGCAGAGTCATCCGGCAGGCGCACCTGGGCTTCTTCAGCTTTCTTCATCAGGATAGCAACCCGGGTTTCCAACTCTGGCGGCTCAATGGCCACTGTCAGACCCCAGCCAAAGCGCGACTTAAGCCGTTCTTCAACGCCGTTAATTTCTTTCGGGTACCTGTCACTGGTCAGAATCATCTGCTGACCACCTTCAAGCAATGCATTAAAGGTGTGGAAAAACTCTTCCTGTGAACGCTCTTTGCCGGCAAAAAACTGAATATCATCGATCAGCAAAGCATCAACAGAGCGGTAGTAACGCTTAAAATCATTGATGGCGTTTAGCTGTAATGCTTTAACCATGTCAGCTACAAAACGTTCTGAATGCAGATAAACAATTTTAGCATTCGGATTACGTTGCAACATCTCCATGCCAACCGCATGCATCAGGTGGGTTTTACCCAGACCAACACCACCATATATAAACAGTGGGTTATAAGAACCACCCGGGTTATCGGCTACCTGCTGTGCAGCGGCAAGTGCAAGCTGGTTAGACTTACCTTGTACAAACGAGTTAAAGGTAAACGACTGATTCAAGTTCGACTGGTGGCGCAAGCCGCCTTCAACATCAACCTTACGCGAAGGGACAGCCGGGGTTGGCGGCATGATAGGTGCAGAAGCGGCCGTCAGAACCTGACGGTGATTAAGGGGCTGAAAGCTACTATCATCAATAGCCAGCTGAGTCGGCGCTACTGCAACAATATCAGCAGCAGTTTGTGCAGTAGCAAAAGATTGCTCAACAACAGGCTGATGGGGAGCAGGTTCCGGATCAGCAAAGCGATTAACCGGTTGCCGTGGTGGAGCAGGGGGAGGCGTTGGTCGCACAGGACGCTGACTAAAACCAGCTGCACTTCGTCCAGCTATATCTATCTGCACTTTGGCAGCAAGATCACCGGTAACGGTATTAACAATTTCGCGAATACGATTTAGGTATTTATCGCTGACCCAGTCTTTAACGAATCGGTTAGGAGCCAGAAGCGTTAACCCCGCATCAGAATCTGGAGAAACTTTTAGCGGTCTGATCCAGGTATTGTACTGCTGCACAGGAAATTCATCCTGAAGGTTTTGCAGACACTGTTCCCATAACTCAACCGACATAGTTAATCCCTACACTCCTTCTGCGGTTTTTCACCGAATTACTGGCCCAGGCCATGACTCTATTAAGACAAAAAATTATAGTGCGATCATACCTTGTATCTGCAGCCTTATCCACAGTTATGCACAATCGATGACTAATTCTTTTTAGGCCTAAAATTCAAGCAATTAGATGCAGAATCGCAGCAATTACAAGCGACAACCAAGATCTGACAAAACTATCCAAAAGTTAAATACAGCTAATATTCAGACTTACAAACAAGCTAACCTAATGATTTTTAGATAAACATTAAACTTATACACAGAAAACTCATCTGTACGCTTGTATGATATTTCTATTTATAGCCTGAATCATTCTTACTACCTGTAGAAAAATAATAGGCAAATAATTAGTAATCAGTGCAATTATTGATTGCAAAGCGCGTTTCTTTTCTCTAGAATTCCGCGTCTGTTTTTGACCGTGGGATTCAGCCAATTTACTGATACCACCATACTGTATATTAGTAGGACTGAACGATGAAAAGAACATTTCAACCAAGTAACCTGAAGCGTAAACGTACTCACGGTTTCCGTGCTCGTATGGCAACTCCAAGCGGCCGTGCACTAATCAACCGTCGTCGCGCTAAAGGCCGTAAGCGTCTGGCAGCATAATTTTTGCCCGTCAGGCTCTCTGAATGAATGAATTCAGCTATCCCCGCCAGTTGAGACTTTTAACTGGCGGGGATTTTAAACAGGTATTCAGCCGAGCCAGTATCAAGGTCTCAGATAAACATCTGTTGATTCTTGCCTGTCCCAACGATCTCGATCATTCCCGCATCGGTTTCGTCATTTCAAAAAAAAATATCCGTTTAGCTGTTAATCGCAACCGCGTTCGACGTATCATTCGCGAGTCTTTCCGACTTAATCAGCATACTCTTCCAAATGTCGATATTGTTATCCTTGCCAGAAAAGGTTTGGGTGATCTAGACAACCCGGAAGTTCAGACGCTCATTTCGCGTAGCTGGTCACGCTTGATTAAACGGGCCAAGGCAAAACCTAAAACATCACATAAATAACTAATGGTCCAGAAACCATGGATGTACAGCGCATAATTCTGATCGGTGCACTAGCTATTATCTCATATATGCTGGTGCTGCAGTGGAACCAGGACTACGGTGTTCAACCGGAGCCTGTTGCTCAAACTGAATCTGTTTCCGCATATCAGTCAAACACTGACACCCCTACTGAAAGCAGTAGTGATCTGCCGCAAACAGCGACAGCAGGAACAACTGACGTACCGGGTGCTAAAGCAGTAGTTAACAATCAGCAAAAACAACTGATCAGTGTTAAAACTGATGTGCTGGAACTGTTAATTGATTCCAAGGGCGGCGATATTATTGAAGTAGCATTGCCAGAATATAAAGCCGTTCTGGGTTCAGATCAGCCATTTGTTCTGCTTGAGCAAAATGGTAATCGTACCTATGTTTCTCAAAGTGGCCTGATCGGTACCAATGGCCCTGATGCAGATCCAGCAGGACGCCCTACTTATACGACTGCTGCAAACAGCTACTCTCTTGAAGGAGATGAACTGGTTGTTGATCTGGTTCATACCGCTGATGACGCTGTAACTATCACTAAGCGCTACCGTTTTACACCGGGCAGTTATGAAGTAACCCTGGAATATCTGGTTAATAACGGTTCTGCCGAAAACTGGCAGGGAAAGCTGTTTGGTCAGATCAAGCGTGACGGATCTGGTGACCCTTCAGAAACAACTGATATGGGTATGCAGTCTTATCTTGGAGCAGTATTTTCTACAACGGAAAACAGCTACGAGAAAGTTGATTTCGATGACATGCGCGAAGCAAACTTCAAGGCAGTAAGTCAGGACGGCTGGGTAGCTATGTCCCAACATTACTTCCTGAGCGCATGGATCCCGGCAGCCGGAGCTGAATACAGCTATAGCAGCCGCGTTAGCGGTGGTAACCATATTGCCGGCTTTGTTTCCCCTGGATTTGACGTTGCACCGGGCGAAACCAAGACAGTAAGCGCTAACTTTTATGCAGGCCCTAAAGTAACAGAGCTGCTTGAAGCTGCTGCCCCTGACCTGGAGCTGACCGTAGATTACGGTATCCTCTGGTTCATTGCATCACCAATGGCAATGGTACTTAAATGGATTCAGGGATTTGTCGGTAACTGGGGTGTTGCAATCATCTTCATCACAATTCTGGTGAAGGCTCTGCTATTCCAGGTTAACGCTAAAGCCTTTAAATCGATGGCTAAGATGCGTAAGTTTGGCCCTGAGATGACTCGCCTTAAAGAGCTTTATGGTGATGATCGCCAGAAGATGTCTCAGTCGATGATGGAGCTTTACAAGAAAGAGAAGATCAACCCATTAGGCGGTTGTCTTCCTATCGTAGCTCAGATGCCTGTATTCATCTCTCTATACTGGGTACTGCTTGAATCGGTTGAACTACGTCACGCGCCGTTTATGCTATGGATTACCGATATGTCGGTGATGGATCCATACTTCCTGATGCCAATCCTGATGGGCGGAACTATGTTTATTCAGCAGCTGCTGAATCCAACACCTCCGGACCCTATGCAGGCTAAGATCATGAAGATGCTGCCAATTGTCTTCACGTTCTTCTTCCTGTGGTTCCCAGCTGGTCTGGTACTGTACTGGCTGGTGAACAACGTACTGTCTATCGCTCAGCAGTATGTAATCAATAAACAGATTGATGGCGAAGGTCCTAAGAAAGCCTGATCTATTACTGGATATAAAGCTCTTAGGAGCTGCAAACAAAAAGGCCTCTTCTGAGGCCTTTTTTAATATACTAACGCTACACAGAAATTCCCCCTTACCGAGGCCAATATGACTCTCACTGATCAGGATACTATTGCAGCACAAGCAACGCCTCCGGGACGAGGTGGCGTCGGTATTGTCAGAGTCTCAGGTAAGCTATCTGCCACTATTGCTGAGCAAGTGTTGGGGTTTATACCAAAAGCCCGTTACGCTCATTATGGCCCTTTCTACGACTCTGAAAGAAATCAAATTGACCAGGGCTTAGCCCTGTACTTCCCTGGACCGAACTCCTTTACCGGTGAAGATGTACTCGAGTTGCAAGGTCATGGCGGCCCGATCATTATGGATTTCATCCTGCGTCAGGTAGTCGAGTTGGGTGCCAGACTGGCAAACCCTGGTGAATTTTCTGAACGGGCATTTCTCAATGACAAGCTCGATCTGACCCAGGCTGAAGCGATTGCTGATCTGATTGACTCAAGCTCCGAACAAGCTGCCCGCTGTGCCCTTAAATCGCTTCAGGGAGCATTCTCAGAACGCATCCATCAATTAGTTGAATCGCTAACATTACTAAGAATTTACGTCGAAGCAGCTATCGATTTCCCCGAAGAAGAGATCGACTTTCTGGCAGATGGCAAAGTCGCTGGTGATCTACAACTAATCATTGATCAGTTAAGTGAAGTTAAACAGGAGGCCCGCCAGGGTAGCCTGATCCGGGAAGGTATGAATGTAGTTATTGCCGGACGTCCTAATGCAGGTAAGTCCAGCCTGCTTAACGCCCTGGCAGGAAAGGACTCAGCTATTGTAACCGACATTGCGGGTACGACCCGGGACGTATTGCGCGAGCATATCCATATTGATGGAATGCCGCTGCACATTATTGATACTGCCGGCCTGCGGGATGCCCCAGATGAGGTTGAGCGCATCGGTATCAGTCGTGCCTGGGATGAAATTCAGAAAGCTGATCGGGTCTTGTTAATGGTCGACGGTACTACGACAGCCACAGATGATCCTGAACAAATCTGGCCAGAATTTGTTAGCCAGTTGAATGATAAAGACAAAATTACGGTGATTCGTAATAAATGTGATCTGACTACTGAAACAGCGGCCATCGGCGAACATCAGGGCCATACCCTGATATCACTGTCTGCTAAAGAAAATGTAGGTGTCGATAATCTGCGCCAACATCTTAAAGACTGTATGGGATACGCCAATACTACCGAAGGGGGATTCCTCGCGCGTCGCCGTCATATCGATGCACTTAATCGGGCCGAAAGCCTGTTATTAACCGGACAGGATCAGCTTCTTTACGGTGGGGCAGGCGAACTACTGGCGGAAGATTTGCGTCAGGCGCAACAAAACCTGAGTGAAATCACTGGCGAATTCAGTTCAGATGATCTGCTAGGTCGTATCTTCAGCTCTTTCTGTATCGGTAAGTAATAACCTCTTTCATAATCAGCTCCCCCAAAAAATAACTAATAAAATAATCCATTAATAACAATGAGATAATTATAGTAATATTTATTCGGCTTGATAATTAAGCCTTTTATTAATAATATTCAGCTTAAATAATAAGCTGTTTAAGATTATGTGTAACGATATTCAATGGTTATGGCAACAAGCTGACTGGCCTGATTTACACTGGCAGCAAGAGATTATCGATCCGGTTATCAGAAGGCTACACTATCAGGCGGGCTCATTAATGGGTCATGCCGCGCAGTTAAATACTAAAAACCGACAGACACTTAAGCATCAGTTATTAATAAGCGCTGTAGACCCGGATACTAATAGTCAACGGGTTAGTTTATCGAATTCACTAGGTAATCAGTTAGGCATTACCGTAGCTGAAGATGCTCCCCATTCAGCATACTCAGATAAACTGGCGAATAATCTAATCAATTGCTGTACAGATACAGAGCATGATCTGACACTCGAACGGTTACTGGAATGGCATCAGGCTTTGAAACCTGACACCAAGAGTGAACTACGAAAACCAGGAGATGCTCAGCTTCCACCTCAAACCTTCTTCGAACTTCTGAATCTAATCGAATGGTTCAATTCAAGTCATCAAAAACAGAGTACAGACCCATTAATCCGGACAGCAATAAGTTACCTTAGAACCATCGCTATTCAGCCTTTTGATCAAAGTAATGACGATATTGCTCGTTTTATTAGCAGTTTGGCGTTGAACCAGGCATATCCAGACAAACCACTGATGCTGTTTCTGACAACTGATTGCTTTAGTAAAAGTGAAACTAATAAGCAACTTCAGATGTCACTTAAAAGCAATACTGATATTACCGACTGGCTATTCTGTTTCTTAAACATAATCGAAAAATACTTAGATAAGACTCTGACGCTTGTCCTACAAAATCAACAACAGACTGCATTCTGGCTAAGAATGGCTGAATCGGGACTCACCGCTGCACAATCGGCAATTTTAAAACAGATGCTCGATCAGCATCAGGGTAGCAATACTATCAGTGCTTCAGAGTACCAACAGATATCCGGCTTAAGTAAAGCCAGCGCAACCCGCCACCTGAGCGAACTTTTACAAAAAGGCTGTATTGAAAAGTTATCCAGTGGCGGCAGGAGTACCCGCTATAAGGTAAATATTACCGGTCGTACTTAACACTAAACACTATGCACTAAGGATACATTATGACTATTAATATCAGCTGCCCTCACTGCGCTGTAACGAATAAATTACCCGAAGATCGCCTGGCAGATGGGCCTAAATGTGGTAAGTGCAAACAACAAATATTCAGCGGTAAAACTACCGATCTGAATGCAGCTAACTACAACAGCATGTTGAAGCGAAATGATATACCGGTGTTAGTTGATTGCTGGGCCAGCTGGTGCGGTCCCTGCAAACAGTTCGCGCCAACCTTTGAACAGGCAGCTCAGCAGTTTGAACCTAAAATACGGCTAGCAAAGCTGGATACTGAAGCCGAACAAAGCATAGCCTCACAATTACAGATACGTTCGATCCCTACGCTAATTTTGTTTCGTAATGGCAAAGAAGCAGCAAGAGTCAGTGGAGCACTGCCTTTGGGACAACTTAAGCAGTGGTTGAACCAACAGGGTGTTGAAGTCTGAATTATATTGATGGGGCAGGGAATATTGCCAACTATTCCCGCTTATCAACAACAAAAATGATTGTTACTAGTCAGCTGAATATAGAATGACACAGAGTTCTGTGGATATTTTATATAATATTTACAATTCAACGTCATTCATTACCCTTTATACACTTTAATAAATTATATAAACTAATGATTTATATATATTATTCTTAAATAAACACAATCGTTGTAGATATAAAAGTTACACACACAGGAATGTGGAAAACACTTTAACAGCCTATTAATAAGCTATACATAAGCTGGCTCTGTTTATCGGTTCATCGAGCTGATATACCGATTACGTCCCCCAACAATCTAAACCTAGCTGCTCCAATGCTTATAATAAGCAACACTCAGACTTACAAAACAGTTAACTCCTGCCTTTAGCCCTTGTAGACGACCATAATAGAAAAGACCAACCTCTACTCTTAATGAATTTCCCACTTTAAAGACCAGAAACAAGAACTGGTAGAGCCTTTTTATAAACAAGAGTCGTGAGCGGGTCGTTAACAGCCTCAAATCGGAGCTATTTTTATCCACACAGGCCTGTGTGTTTGTTGTATAAGTAGCCGGGTATAAGCTACCTATAAAGTTGTGCGTAACTCTCCCTGTGCATATCTAGCCTCTTTATACACAGGTCTTATACAGAATACACAGTCGTTACAAGCAGCTAAAATACAGCCTTTGTAGCCATATAACTAACTGATTTAATAGAAATTTATAGAGTTAACAACAGAAAACTGGTTGCTTAATAATAGTAACTAAAATAAAGAACATATATATAAGTACATAAATTATATTACTTAATTAAAAGAACGTTAACAGAGAAAAAGATCTCTGCTCAAAGTTTAACCATTTCTATATCATCCCCTTAGGTTTATACTTAGCTCCCTTTTTTTGAGCCCATATGTCATCAGGCATTTACTCTGGGTTCTCTATAACAGCAATACTTACGAGGTTATGTGAGTGGACTATCCTGACCACTTTGATGTGATTGTAATTGGTGGTGGCCATGCAGGTACTGAAGCTGCACTGGCTTCTGCCCGAACAGGCGTTAAAACACTTCTGTTAACTCATAACATTGAAACCCTGGGACAGATGTCCTGTAATCCTGCGATTGGTGGCATTGGTAAAAGTCATCTGGTGAAAGAGATTGATGCTCTTGATGGTGCTATGGCAGTGGCAACGGATAAAGGGGGTATTCAATTTCGCACACTGAATTCGCGAAAAGGCCCGGCTGTTAGGGCTACCCGTGCCCAGGCAGACCGTATTCTATATAAAGCGGCAATCAGAGAAATTCTGGAGAACCAGCCTAATTTACAAATCTTTCAACAATCTGCAGATGATCTGATCGTAGAAGGTGAAACGGTTAAAGGTGTTGTTACACAATCGGGGCTACGTTTTAAAGCTAATAACGTGGTACTAACGGTGGGCACTTTCCTCGGTGGTAAGATTCATATCGGTATGGACAACTATTCCGGTGGTCGTGCCGGAGATCCCCCCTCGATTGCTCTTGCACACCGTTTACGAGAACTGCCATTAAGGGTTGATCGTCTTAAAACAGGTACCCCGCCACGTATAGATGCCCGTAGTGTCGACTTCAGAGTGATGCAGGAACAGCCAGGTGATACGCCGACGCCGGTTATGTCGTTTATGGGATCCTCTGCGGATCAGCCTCGTCAGATTAGTTGTTACATTACCCATACCAATGAACGAACCCATGAAATTTTACGTTCTGGTTTAGATCGTTCACCGATGTATACCGGTGTAATTGATGGTGTAGGGCCGCGTTATTGCCCGTCGGTAGAAGATAAAATTATGCGCTTCGCCGATAAGACCAGCCATCAGGTATTTGTTGAGCCGGAAGGCCTGACGACTCACGAACTTTATCCGAATGGAATATCGACCAGTTTGCCGTTCGATATTCAGCTGGCAGCTGTACGCTCAATAAAAGGCTTTGAAAACGCCCATATTACCCGTCCGGGTTATGCTATTGAGTATGATTTCTTTAACCCTCAGGATCTGAAACACACCCTGGAAACAAAAGTTATTAATGGTCTGTATTTCGCAGGTCAGATCAACGGCACCACCGGTTATGAAGAAGCGGGAGCACAAGGCCTGCTGGCCGGTGTGAATGCAGCATTACGGGCCCAGGATAAAGACCAATGGTATCCGCGTCGGGATGAAGCATATCTGGGAGTACTGGTTGATGATCTGATTACTCTGGGAACCTCAGAGCCTTATCGAATGTTTACCAGCCGGGCTGAATATCGTCTGATTCTCCGGGAAGATAACGCCGACCTGCGACTTACCGAAAAAGGTCGGGAGTTGGGATTGGTTAGTGATGTTCGTTGGCAACGTTTCTGCGAAAAACGGGAAGCGATTGAGCAGGAAAATCAGCGCTTAAAAGAAACCTGGATTCAGCCGGGCACGACAGAAAGTGAAGTGTTGAACGCTAAGTTGCAACAGCCTATCAGCCGTGAGTATAACCTTCAGGATCTGGTCAAGCGGCCTGAGCTGAATTATAGCGATGTTGCCACGCTGAAAGGTGAAGCTGTTAGCGATCCTCAGGTTGCTGAACAGGTTGAAATTCAGATTAAATACGCCGGTTATATCGATCGCCAGAAAGATGATATTGAAAAAGTTCGCCGACAGGAAAATACACCGTTACCGGTGGATTTTGATTACCAATCCGTTGGTGGCTTGTCGAATGAATTGAAAGCCAAGCTTGAAGATGTGCGTCCGAATAGCATTGCTCAGGCGTCGCGTATCCAGGGAATGACCCCTGCAGCGATCTCATTACTTTTAATTCACCTCAAGAAAAAACAGATGTTACAGAAAAAGGCCGATCGTTAATGGAACAAGAGTACCGTCGTTTGCTAGAGCAACAGTGCCAGCATATGGAGCTTGAACTGAGTGGCCAGCAGTATGAGCAGTTACTGAAGTACCATGCTTTGCTAATTAAGTGGAATAAAGCATTCAACCTGACTGCGGTTCGTGCACCGGAAGAGATGATCAATCGGCATCTGATTGATAGTTTGAGTGTTTTGCCTCATATCGACGTAGAACGTTTGATCGATGTTGGTAGCGGGCCTGGACTGCCAGGTATACCGTTGGCCATCTGTCGTCCCGATCTGCCAATTACTCTGTTAGACAGTAATATTAAAAAGAGTCGTTTTCAGTTTCAGGCAAAAGCTGAATTGAGTTTAGACAATGTTGATGTAATACATGAGCGGGTTGAGAAATTTCAGCCGGAACAGTTGTTTGATGGTGTTATATCAAGAGCCTTTGCCTCATTACAGGATATGATCCATTGGACTGATCATCTGTGTTCCGAGAAGGGTATTTTTCTTGCAATGAAAGGCATGTATCCTGTTGAAGAAATTGAGTTATTACCCGAATCTATTAAATTACGTCAGAGTATCCGGTTAAATGTGCCTGGTACGGATGGCGAACGGCATCTGCTGATGTTGGGGAGATCCTGAACGTGGCAAAAATATTAACCATCACCAACCAGAAAGGTGGCGTAGGTAAAACCACGACCTGCGTAAACCTGGCGGCGTCGTTGGCGGCGACCAAAAAACGGGTATTGATGATTGATATGGATCCCCAGGGTAATGCAACCATGGGTAGCGGCGTTGATAAGCATCATCTGAAGAACTCGGTATATGAAGTTCTGACCGGTGATGCCAGTATTGAAGAATCGATTATAAGCGATAGTCCGGCAGGCTATGATCTGGTGGGGTCTAATGGGGACCTTACGGCCGCTGAAGTAGAGCTGTTACAGATGCCGCGCCGGGAATTTCGTATGAAAATGGCGCTGGCGACGGTTAAAGAAAATTACGATTTTGTACTGATTGATAATCCTCCCTCGTTAAACCTGTTAACCGTAAATGCACTGGCAGCATCCAGCGGGGTTATTATTCCAATGCAGTGCGAGTATTACGCGTTGGAAGGTATCAGTGCTTTGATTGGCACAGTTAATAAAATTAATAAGCGACTCAATCCGTCACTAAAGATCGAAGGTATCTTGCGCACCATGTTTGATCCGCGCATGAGTCTGACCAAAGATGTATCAAATCACCTGGTAGAGTATTTTGGTGATCAGGTATACCGCACGGTTATTCCCCGTAATGTAAGACTTGCAGAAGCACCTAGTCACGGCTTACCAGCCCTGATGTATGATAAAAATTCTCGAGGATCGGTTGCCTATCTGGCATTGGCGGGTGAGCTCATTCGCAAAACCGATCTGGTATCAGAACAGGCAGAGATTCAGGAACAGGAAGGCTGATTGATGGCGGCTAAGAAAAGAGGCTTGGGGCGCGGGCTGGATGCTCTGTTGTCCACTACAACAAACTTTGAAGAAGAAACGGTAGCAAAAGCCACCTCTGAAGGAGGGGACGGCTACCGTATGATGCCGATAGATCAGGTACAACGGGGTAAGTATCAGCCGCGGCGTGATCTTGAGCCGCAGGCGCTCCAGGAGTTGGCTAACTCGATTAAAGCCCAGGGTGTTATGCAACCGATCGTAATTCGACCGGTATCAGATAATCTATACGAAATTATTGCCGGTGAGCGTCGCTGGCGTGCCAGCCAGATGGCTGGCCTGGATGAAATTCCGGCAGTCATTAAGGATGTACCTGACGAAGCTGCCATTGCGATGGCGTTGATTGAAAATATTCAGCGTGAAAACCTGAACTCGATGGAAGAAGCGATCGCTCTGGATCGTTTAAAAACTGAATTTGAACTGACACAACAAGAAGTGGCTGATGCGGTAGGTAAATCCCGTTCAGCAATTACCAACTTGTTACGTCTGATGAATCTTACCGATGATGTAAAGCGGATGCTTGAATACGGTGACCTAGAAATGGGACACGCCCGTGCACTGTTAGGTATGGAAGGCGAAGAGCAGGTAAGTGCAGCAAAAGAGGTGATTGGTAAGAATCTGTCGGTTCGTCAGACTGAAGATCTGGTGCGTAAACTGCAACAGAAGAAAAACGAACCGCCAAAAACACCAAAACAACCGGATCCACTTCTGAAAGATATGTCAGAGACATTATCCAGCCGTTTAAACAGTAAAGTTTCTATCTCTGAAAATGCGGCAGGTAAGGGAAAAATAACTATCGCTTATGAGAATCGTGAAAAGTTTGAAGCGATTCTTAAAGCTATACAATAATTTGTGTTTTAGAGAGTAAGTAAATACAAGATATACCTATATCAGGGTATTTACTTACTTCTTGGTCTCTAGCCGGCATAATACAATAGTGCAAAACTGATCGAATCATATTGAAGCAGAGTCGTTATGCCCCTATAATGCGCAGGCTGTTGGAAACGTAGGTACGTTTTCTGATGGCTGATGAAGGGGAATTGGGGCTGAAATTAATATGAGAAACGAACACCAAAAGCTTGGAGTTCACGCTCGTATCGCCCTGCAGCAGTTTAAAAAAATCTTCCTGATTCAAGTAGTTAGCTTAGTTGTGATTGCTGGAGTATCACTTCTGCATAGCCCTACTGCGGCCTGGTCTTCTCTCTTTGGAGGGGTGATTTTTCTGCTACCGGCTTATGTTTACGCACGACGAGTGCTGCACGCTCGGAATGCTAAAAGTTCTCCTGGTGCTGTTGTTCGACAGCTGTATTCGAGTGAAATATGGAAAATGGGGATATCCATCGCACTCTTCTCTGCGGTGTTCATCCTGATTCAGCCTCTGAATCCATTTTCCTTATTTGGTACTTATATATGGTTGCAACTGGTCGGTTTTGTCGCTCAGTTAAAGCTGAATAACAGATTCTTAAAACTTTGAATGAGAGAGATAGTAAATGGCTAGTGAGATGACTTCCTCAGCCTATATATCCCACCACCTGACGAACTGGACGTTTGGTGCGCACCCTGAAAATGGGTTGTCGTTTGCTGCGACTGCACAAGAAGCAGCAGAAATGGGATTTTGGGCAATTCATGTAGACACAATGTTGTGGTCTGTAGCTCTGGGTTTCTTCTTTATCTGGATATTCCGTAAAGTTGCTAAAACTGCAACTTCCGGTGTTCCTGGTAGCACTCAGAACTTTGTCGAGACTATCGTTGAGTTTGTTGAAGATAACGTAAGCAGCGTATTCCATTATAAGAATGCACTGATTGCACCACTGGCCCTGACAATCTTTGTCTGGATCTTCCTGATGAACACCATGGACCTTATTCCGGTTGACTGGATTCCGTTCCTGACTCAGAAGATCGGTGAAGCGTTTGGCGCAGATCCACA
The DNA here is from genome assembly GCF_003858655.1 of Amphritea balenae. GTDB lineage: Bacteria > Pseudomonadota > Gammaproteobacteria > Pseudomonadales > Balneatricaceae > Amphritea > Amphritea balenae. The sequence goes on along the minus strand of NZ_RQXV01000006.1, from coordinate 75,234 downwards.
CCACGTTTATATGAAAGTTGTACCAACAACTGATATTAACGCAACACTGGGTATGGCGTTTGCTGTATTTGGTTTGATCCTGTTCTACAGCATCAAGATGAAAGGTCTTGGTGGATTCCTGGGTGAGCTGGCATTCCAGCCACTGGGTAAGTGGATGCTACCGTTTAACCTGTTCCTGGAAATAGTAGGCCTGCTGGCTAAGCCGGTATCTCTGGCGCTGCGACTATTCGGTAACATGTATGCAGGTGAGATGATCTTTATTCTGATCGCTCTTCTGCCGTTCTGGGCGCAATGGTTGTTGTCTGTGCCTTGGGCTATTTTCCATATTCTGGTAATTACACTGCAGGCGTTTATCTTCATGGTACTGACAATTGTCTACCTGGCTATGGCGCATGAAGACCACTAAGTGGTTGTAATACTGAATAACTAATTAAAACTTTTTAAATTTAACTTTAACTTTAGAAATCGGAGAAAAACTGATGGAAATGGCATTGCTGTACATCGCTGGTGCACTGATGATGGGTCTGGGTGCTGTAGGCGCCGCTGTAGGTATCGGTATCCTGGGTGGTAAATTCCTGGAAGGTGCTGCGCGTCAGCCTGAGCTGATCCCTCTGCTGCGTACGCAGTTCTTCATCGTAATGGGTCTGGTTGATGCCGTACCTATGATCGGTGTTGGTCTGGGTCTGTACGTACTGTTCGCTGTTGCATAAGTAGAGCTACATACGATCCCTTATGGGTAACTACTTTTTTAGACAACCGCGAGAGGTAATGGCGTGAATATTAATCTAACCATCATTGGTCAGATCATCGCATTCACCTTCTTCGTTGTATTTTGTATGAAATACGTCTGGCCACCAATTACTGGTGCCCTGGCTGAACGTAAGAAGAAGATTGCAGAAGGTCTGGACGCTGCTGACCGCGCTCAACGTGATTTAGAGCTGGCTCAAGAAAAAGCCATGTCTGATATGCGTAAGAGTAAAGAAGAAGCAGCCGCCATCATTGAACAGGCTAATAAGCGAGCTAACCAGATCGTTGATGAAGCTAAAGAGAAAGCACGTGAAGAGGCGGATCGCCTAGTTACTGCAGCTCAAGCTGAAATCGATCAGGAAGCTAATCGTGCGAAAGAAACTCTTCGTGCACAAGTTGCTGCTTTGGCAGTAGCTGGCGCTGAGAAGATTCTGGAAGCGTCTGTAGACGAAAGCGCGCATGCACAGCTTGTTGAAAAACTAGCTGCTGAGCTTTAAGCGAGGTTTACGATGGCTGAACTCAATACAGTTGCTCGGCCTTATACCAAAGCCGCTTTCGAGCACGCTGTCGATAAGGGTAACCTGGACCAGTGGTCTGAAATGCTAGTAACTGCAGCTGCAGTTACACAGCACGAGACGATGACACTTGTATTAGGTAACCCTGGTCTGACCAGTGAGCAGAAAGCTGATGCGATGATCTCTGTCTGTGAAGAACAGATGGATGATACTGCTAAGAACTTTATGGTTCTGCTGGCAGAAAATCAGCGTCTGGCTTTGTTACCAAAGATCTCTGAACAGTTCGATCAGTTGAAAGCGAGTCAACAGCATTCTGTTGAAGTAAACGTTACAACTGCCTTTGATCTGGGCGAGCAGCAGCAACAAAAATTAACTCAGGCACTTAGCTCTAAGCTGGGCCGCGAAGTGAGTCTGACTGCCGAAGTGGACAAGTCCATTATCGGTGGTGTGATTGTTCGAACCGAAGATATGGTTATCGACGGCTCAATTCGTGCTCGACTGGCAAAGCTGGCCGAAGCAATGAATTCCTGAGTGTGAGGATTAAACATGCAGCAATTGAATCCATCTGAGATCAGCGAGATTCTGAAGAGCCGCATCGAGAAACTTGATGTCTCTTCTGAAGCCCGTAATGAAGGTACTATCGTCAGCGTTTCTGACGGTATCATCCTGATTCACGGTCTTGCTGACGTAATGTACGGGGAAATGATTGAATTCCCTGGCGGTATCTACGGTATGGCGCTTAACCTTGAGCGCGACTCTGTAGGTGCTGTAGTACTGGGTGACTATCAGAATCTGGTAGAAGGTATGACCGCGCGTTGTACTGGCCGAATTCTGGAAGTACCTGTTGGTCCGGAACTGCAGGGACGTGTAGTAGACGCCCTGGGTAACCCGATCGACGGTAAAGGCCCTGTTGAAACAACTCTGTCTGACGCAGTTGAGAAGGTTGCACCTGGTGTAATCGAGCGTCAATCAGTAGATCAGCCAGTTCAGACTGGTCTGAAATCTATCGATGCCATGGTGCCAATCGGCCGTGGTCAGCGTGAGCTGATCATCGGTGACCGTCAGATTGGTAAATCTGCGATCGCGATTGACGCTATCATCAACCAGAAAGGTACCGGCGTTAAATGTGTATACGTTGCAATCGGACAGAAGCAGTCCACTATTGCCAACGTAGTACGTAAGCTGGAAGAGCACGGCGCGATGGAACACACCATCGTAGTAGCAGCCGGTGCATCAGATCCTGCAGCGATGCAGTTCCTGGCGCCTTATGCTGGTTGTACTATGGGTGAATACTACCGTGACCGCGGCGAAGACGCTCTGATCGTATACGATGATCTGACTAAACAAGCTTGGGCTTACCGTCAGATCTCCCTGTTGCTACGTCGCCCACCGGGCCGTGAAGCATACCCAGGTGACGTATTCTATCTTCACTCTCGTCTGCTGGAACGTGCAGCACGCGTTAACCCTATCTATGTTGAGAAGTTCACTGACGGTGAAGTTAAGGGCCAGACTGGTTCCCTGACTGCGTTGCCAGTAATCGAGACACAAGGTGGTGACGTATCTGCATTCGTACCAACCAACGTTATCTCCATCACCGATGGTCAGATCTTCCTGGAAGCGGACCTGTTTAACTCAGGTATCCGTCCAGCGATCAACGCTGGTCTGTCTGTATCCCGTGTAGGTGGTGCAGCTCAGACTAAGATCATCAAGAAGCTGGGTGGTGGTGTACGTCTGGCTCTGGCTCAGTACCGTGAACTGGCGGCATTCGCACAGTTTGCATCTGACCTGGACGATGCGACCCGTGCTCAGCTTGAGCATGGTCAGCGTGTAACCGAGCTGATGAAGCAGATGCAGTACTCCCCAATGTCAGTAGCTGACATGGGTCTGAGTCTGTACGCTGCGAACGAAGGCTTCCTGAACGATATCGAACTGAACAAGATCCTTGATTTTGAAGCGGCTCTGATCTCTTACTTCAACGGTGAGTACGCTGACCTGATGAGTAAGATCAATGAGGGTGGCGACTACAATGACGAAATCGCGGCTCAGTTCAAGGCTGGTATCGAAAAGTTCAAATCTACCCAAACTTGGTAATAACTCGTAAGAGTAGGGGGCTGCATACTCGTTATGCAGGCCTGAACTAAGTAAAGGTTTAATAGGTGGAACTATGGCAGCCGGAAAAGAGATAAAGACGCAGATAGCCAGTATTCAGGGCACACGTAAGATTACCAGCGCTATGGAAATGGTGGCTGCATCTAAAATGCGTAAAGCTCAGGATCGCATGCAGGAAAGCCGTCCTTACGCCCGGAGTATCCGTGGCGTAATTCAGCACCTGGCGAAGTCCAACCCTGAATATAAGCATCTGTATCTGCAACAGCGCGAAGTAAAGCGTGTCGGTTTCATTGTTGTAGCAACTGACCGTGGTCTCTGCGGTGGCTTGAACATTAATGCGTTCAAAGCAGCGATTGCCAAGATGAAAGAGTTCAGTGATCAGAATATCGAGATCGATATCTGCGCGCTGGGTTCCAAGTCGGTAAGCTTCTTTAAGACGTTCGGCGGTAACGTAACCTCGGCGAAATCTGGTTTGGGCGATAAGCCTGAAGCAGCTGAGCTGATCGGTAGCGTTAAAGTAATGCTGGACGCTTATGATGAAGGTACGCTGGATCAGCTGTTTGTGGTATCTAACGAATTCGTTAATACCATGACGCAGGAGCCACAAGTAGAGCAGATTCTTCCGCTTAAAGCAGAAGACGATGATGACCGTCTTAACCATCACTGGGATTACATCTACGAGCCAGATGCAAAAGAGCTGTTAAACGGCTTACTGGTTCGTTATATAGAGTCCCTGGTCTATCAGGCCGTGGTTGAGAACAATGCCTGTGAACAGGCAGCACGAATGCTGGCGATGAAGAATGCAACTGACAACGCCGGCGATCTGATCGATGAGCTGCAGATGATTTACAACAAGGCTCGTCAGGCTGCGATTACTCAGGAAATTTCTGAGATCGTTAGTGGTGCTGCTGCTGTATAAGGCAGTTAACAGGTTTAAATGTTAAGAGGATCCGAACATGAGTAGCGGACAAATTGTTCAGATTATCGGCGCAGTTGTCGACGTGGAATTTCCACGTGACAGTGTACCGAAGATCTATGATGCACTGACCGTTGATAAAGCCGGTCTGACACTTGAAGTTCAGCAGCAGCTGGGCGACGGTGTTGTACGTGCAATCGCTATGGGTCAGACGGAAGGCGTTAGCCGCGGTCTGGACGTAGTAAACACTGGTGCGCCAGTTTCTGTACCTGTAGGTACAGCGACTCTGGGTCGTATCATGGATGTATTGGGTAACCCAATCGATGAGTGTGGTGAAATCGGCGAAGAAGAGCGTATGCCTATTCACCGTGCTGCACCTTCCTATGCTGATCAGGCGGCTTCTAACGAGCTGCTGGAAACCGGCATCAAGGTAATCGATCTGGTATGCCCATTCGCGAAGGGTGGTAAAGTTGGTCTGTTTGGTGGTGCCGGTGTAGGTAAAACCGTAAACATGATGGAACTGATCCGTAACATCGCGATCGAGCACTCTGGCTTCTCCGTATTTGCGGGTGTAGGTGAGCGTACTCGTGAAGGTAACGATTTCTACTACGAGATGAAAGAGTCCAACGTACTGGACAAAGTATCTCTGGTATATGGTCAGATGAACGAGCCTCCGGGTAACCGTCTGCGTGTAGCGCTGACTGGCCTGACTATGGCTGAGAAATTCCGTGACGAAGGTCGTGACGTACTGTTGTTTGTTGACAACATCTACCGTTACACACTGGCAGGAACAGAAGTATCTGCACTGCTGGGTCGTATGCCTTCTGCGGTAGGTTACCAGCCTACACTGGCTGAAGAGATGGGCGTTCTGCAGGAGCGTATCACCTCTACTAAGACTGGTTCTATCACTTCTATCCAGGCGGTATACGTACCGGCGGATGACTTGACTGACCCATCGCCAGCGACCACCTTCTCGCACCTTGATGCGACAGTTGTACTGTCTCGTCAGATTGCTGAGCTGGGTATCTACCCTGCGGTAGATCCACTGGATTCGACTTCACGTCAGCTGGATCCACTGGTAATCGGTCAGGAGCATTATGATACTGCCCGTCAGGTGCAGGGTGTACTACAGCGCTATAAAGAGCTGAAAGACATCATTGCAATCCTGGGTATGGACGAGCTGTCTGAAGAAGACAAGCAGGTAGTAACCCGTGCTCGTAAGATCCAGCGATTCCTGTCTCAGCCATTCTTCGTAGCTGAAGTATTCACCGGTTCTCCAGGTAAGTACGTTTCTCTGAAAGACACCATCAGCGCGTTCAAGGGCATCCTTGCAGGCGATTATGATGAGCTGCCAGAGCAGGCGTTCTACATGGTTGGCGGTATCGACGAAGTGGTTGAAAAAGCTAAGAGCATTTAATTGCGCTTAGTTAACCTTTTAAAAGGATAACAAGATGGCTATGACTGTTCATTGTGACATCGTAAGTGCTGAAGAAGAGATTTTCTCTGGTCTTATCGAGTTCGTTTCAGTGACAGGTAGCCTGGGTGACCTGGGTATTTACCCGGGTCACGCTCCGCTTCTGTCGGAACTGAAACCAGGTCCTGTAGAGCTTAAGAAACAGGGTGGTGAGCAGGAGATCTTCTACGTTTCCGGTGGTTTCATTGAAGTTCAGCCACACAAAGTCTCTGTCCTAGCGGACGTTGCACTGCGTGCGGGTGACATCAACGAAGCAGCCGCAGAAGAAGCGAAGAAGCATGCTGAACATGCAATGGCCGATCAGAGCAGCGAACTGGATTATTCCCGTGCGACTGCTCAGCTGGCTGAAGCTGCAGCTCAACTGCGTACTATTCAGCAGATTCGTAAGAAGATGGGTAAATAACCCACGCTTACAAACTGCTACTCGAATAAAAAGGCGACCTTTGGGTCGCCTTTTTTTGTGCATAATAAAACATCGTGCTTACTAGCCCAATTACTTGTTTGTTATGAGTTTAAACGGGCGTTTAATAAACTTGCATTATTAGATTTTAAGCGATCTTACGATCGCTTTCTGAGTAGATACTTATTTATCTACGTCAGTTACTGCAGCAGTAAGACCATTCAAGCTATTACCTTTAAGGCCGATTTCTTCCAGAAGATTATCCACTAATGGGCCCTGGGCTTTATAACGCAGGGCACTGTTAACAACCTGATCAGCCAAGCTTGAACTATTTTGCTCGCTTCCTGCAACAGCAGTTTGGCCACCGTTTAAGCCATCTACCTGATAAATCTTAATGCCATCAATTTGCTCCATGGGCTTAACGCTTTCACGAATTATTTCAGGGAGTTTATCAATTAGTGCCAGCCTTATCTGACGTGCGATCTGGTCGGGATCCAGGAGATTCTCAGCTTCATTGAGCGCACGTTTACCCTCTGCATCGACCCCGTAACGGATCTCTGAAGCTTCTGCGGTAAGTTTTTCTGCGATGGCTTCTGCCTCGGCATTTATTCGTTGTTGATCAGCATTTGCCTGAGCGGTAATTCGGATCGAATCGGCATGATCCTCAGCGACTTCTTTTTCAGCTTCAGCAGCAACTTTAATACTAATTGCCTGGCGTTCAGCTTCTTTGGAGGCTTCTACCAGTTCGATCTGTTTCTCTCGTTCAGCGATCTCAGTTTGCTTAACAGTGGTAACCTGTTCCTCTGCTTTTACCGCCTCAGAGCGGGCTCGACTAGCTTCGGCTTCGGCAACAGATTGCTCTCTGGACTTTTCTGCTATGGCTACAGACTTATCCTGCTCTGCTAATTCGATTACCCGTCGTTTTTCGATAGAAGCATTCTCGATTATCTTTTCTTTATCGATAGAAGCGGTTTCAATCGCTTTATTCTTTGCGATCTCTTTTTCTTTTATCTGCCGCTCCATGTCGATACGCTCTTCTTCAACTGCACGATCAGAAGCGATTCGCGATTGCTCTGTTTGCTGTGTAGCAAGTATCTGGGCTTGTTCAGCGGCACGTTGATTTTCGGCCTGTTCCCGTGTAATTTCAGCGTCGATTAAGGCTTTACGGATTTCTACTTCACGGGATTGCTGTAGTCGAGCATATTCCTGATCACGGGTTATTTCTAACTGCTGTTTCTCTGCATCAAGGTTTTTGGTTGCTATGCTGACTTCGGTTTCCTGCTCTATTTCATTACGGCGTTTGCGGCGTTCTTCAATCGCCTCGGTTAGTTTTGTTAAACCTTCGGCATCAAAGGCGTTATCCGGATTAAAAAACTCTTTGCTGGTTTGGTCCAGGCCTGTAAGGGATACAGACTCAAGCTCGAGACCATTCTTAAGTAGATCTTCAGAAACTACCTGTTGTACTTTCTGGACAAAATCGACTCGCTGTTCATGTAGCTCGATCATCGCCATCTCTGCAGCTACGGCTCGTAAAGCATCAACAAATTTACCCTCAACTAGTTCTTTGAGTGCTTCCGGTTCCATGGTCCGCATGCCAAGAGTTTGTGCGGCATTAGCTATGGACTCAGAGGTAGGCTGAACCCGGACGTAGAATTCAGCCAGTACATCTACCCGCATCCGGTCCCGGGTAATCAATGCCTGTTCATTGGCACGTTTAACTTCGAGACGGAGTGTATTCATATTTACCGGAATAACTTCATGAAGTACCGGTAGCACTAATGCACCTCCATTCATAATAACTTTTTGGCCACCGAAGCCGGTGCGCACGAAGGAGGTTTCTTTTGAAGCCCTGCGATAAAGGCGTGTCAGAATCAGCCCGATGGTGATTAGTCCAATGACTATCACGCCGGCAATCGTACCGATCTTGGTTAAATCTAAAAACATTATTAAGTCCTTTTAATTGTTGATCAGATTGGGATTTGAGTTAGGTATAACAATAAAGACAGTGTTCTTTTTCCTGACCAGAAGAACATGGGATCCTTGTTCTATCTGCGATTGATTGAGATCAGGTTCAACCATAATGTAGTGGTTCAACCCATGTTGATCACGCACCTTGGCCTGAGCCGGATAATCGTGCTTTGCAGTACCGGTTGTGATCTTTGCAACACGACCGATAAAACTGTCACCGGACACAGCTTCTGTTTCTGTTTCAGGAATAAAGCGGATAGTTAACGTGGTAATTTGTCGGGTTATAGGTAAAGCTGTAATCAATGCAGGAATCACGGCGATCCAACTAGGTAGTAATACTCCTATCAGTGTCTGGCAAGCTGCTTGAATCAGTAGTCCGCATAAGCCAAAGAACGTTAGTAGGAGTATCAGTACAATTAGAAAAGGTACCTTGCCGATATAGAGCCAACCAAGCAGGCTACTGATCATGCCGGGTGCTGTGGTATCCGGACCATCGACGTTAATATTGATATCGGGGATCAGGGTTTCCAGAATTGATGAAAAACCCATACCCAGTATCAGTGCGACGCCCTCTAAAACTGCTAGTAGTAGCATGATGGTTAACGATACGGTAAATGGCAGGTTGTCAGCTAGAAGCAAAAATTTAATCATTAGAGCTGTCTTCTTGTGTTGCCCGTATCATAGCTAAGCGTTCCTTAATTCGATTGTTGTGGTTTAACTCTTCTAGTTCTGCCAGTTTTATCTGTTGTTCATGAGAAGGGCCTGTATCTCCGTTATATCCGGTACGGCTTTCTAATAGGCGATTAAAAGCGGACTCTGCTTTTTCGACTTTATTGGCTATTTCTGAGTGGCTGTTCTGACCTGTTTGATGATCAGGTATCGCCGTATTTGATTGAGCATCAAGTAACCGTTTTAGTTCTGTTTTCATCTCTCGTTTTTTGGCGGTTAGTGCCTGGATGTAGCCATTTAGCTCCTGTTCTTTTTCAGCAGCTTCCGCAATCGCTCTTTCAAGTACGGGGATCTGAGCTTCTATATCCAGTTGCTGTGCAACACCTGCCTCGGCCAGATCAACACGATTCTGTTCCAGTGCGACTTTTATTTTCCCTGTTAGCTCTTCATGTTTGTTGTTCTCTTCGAGTAAACGGCTGCTTGCCATATGCTTTCTAGCTCCGACCTGCCCCAGCTCATGACGAACTTGGTCAATAGCACTATCGACTTCTCTTAAGGCCTCTTCGAGTACAACCTCAGGTGCAGAATTTTCTACAGCGCTGATAACGGCATTCAGACTACCACTGATAATGCGGCCAACCCGGCCTGTGAGTGTTTCATTCATGAGTCGCTCCTTTGACTAGAAATGGAATTGAACTTTATTTCAGCTGTTTCAATGAGTGTTGCTAAATCACTAGTAGCTATTGAGGAGAGTGAATGCTGCATTTGATCAATTAGATTTTTAAGGAGCAGAATGCACTGTTCTTCATAATCACTAACGGATTCAGCTGAATTGTCGATTTTTTTTGAAAACAAAATTAGCGTGGCCAGACTTCTTTCCAGCCAATAGTGGTGGGCAGCAAGGATGGTAGAGGAATTCTTATCCTGCATTTCAGCTAACTCTATGGGGGCTAGCAGAGGGGTGATGGTCTGATGAGCTTTATCCCTGGCGCTGGAAAGATTTTTAGGTTGTTTTGCTGAGTCTCGTGCCTGGCTGATGATATAGCGAAGCTTATCACTTGGTGTAACAGCAGATGGGGCTGATATATGAGCAATAAAGTCAGCTTCGTCCTGAGTTAGACGTACGCTGATGGGGATCGATTTCATCACAAGTTCCGTTTGTTAAGTTTGTTCAATCCATGAACAGGTACTTTTATATCAGTATACAAATGTAAACAGCAAGTTTTTTCGTCTTTGTTCCTGTTAGAGAAGCCCCCACAAGGTATCGAAAATAATCTTCTGCGCTGCTGCAACCTCCTTAGAGTCGATTACAACGGCGGTAGGGTAGTTGGCTGAAGCTAGTGAGATAATGGCGCATTTGGGTGGATAAACAGCGATATAAGCGGCATCGACCGGGCCTTCAGTTTTAATCCACTTACGTTCACTCAGTTCTGCATCTTCACCACCATCGCCGATGGCGATAACTTTTACATCGATGCCTTTCTGGATCCGCTGTGCGGTAAAGTTTGGAAAAGGGCGATACAGGTGCTTGCGAATAGGTTTAGATGAGAATATTGAGTAACTTTTTGATTCCTGTCTCGAGACAGTATTGAGAATATCTCTCAAAACCTGTTCGATTCCGCTATCGCCTTCGTAATAGCTGACATTCGCGGTATTAAAGTCAGGCATCAAGTGGTGCATATCTGGGATGATACGGGTTTTAAGCTGATCAATCGCTGTATTCAGGGACTCCTGACGTTCTTCTGCCAGTTGTAGCAGTACATCCGGTTCCCGCGCACTGAACAGACGTCGTTTACCTTTCGGGAGATAAGTAACAATGCCTTTCTCTTGCATCACTTTCAGACAGTCGTAGGTGGTACCCCGATTAATACCTGCTTTCTCGGCAATTGTACGGATAGCGCTGGGACCAAGAGAGAGTAGAGCCCGATAAATATCAATCTCACGTTTTTCCAGGCCCAGTAGTTTAAACAGTTCGTCATTCATATTTGTCAATTATTCTCTGACATTGCGTATTGCATCTGATTACAGTTAGATTAAAGTTCGTTTAATTCTAAACTTATGTCAACTAAAACAGGCCGCAGGATGCGGTGTTGTTTGATTAAACCATGGATGCTATCGCATTGAATAACCTAGACATCGTAATTCTAGCTGCTGGCCAGGGCAGCCGTATGAAATCCTCTTTGCCAAAAGTTCTGCACAAAATCGGCGGCAAACCGATGTTGCAGCATGTTATTGATGCAGCTTCTCTCATCGGTGATAACCAGGTCCATGTTGTGGTTGGCCATGGTGCTGAAAAAGTAGAAACTGAACTGACAGGCCAGGGAGTAAAGTTTGCCCTGCAGGCTGAGCAACTGGGAACGGGCCATGCAGTCGCTCAGGCGATGCCAAATGTAACTGCAGAAGCTGTGGTATTAGTGCTCTATGGAGACGTACCACTGACTCGAACTGAGACGATGCTGGATCTGGTTAAGATCGCTGCGCAGGGGGATTTCGGCTTGTTGACAGTGAGCCTTGATAATCCGACCGGTTATGGCCGTATCGTGCGCAATGACGCTAGTGATGTTGTAGCGATAGTTGAGCAGAAAGATGCCAATCCTGAGCAATTAGCAATTACAGAAGTAAATACCGGAATTCTGGCGGTTCCGGCTGCACTGTTGAATCAGTGGATACCTGAGTTATCTTCGAATAATGCCCAGGGAGAATATTACCTGACCGATATTATTGCGATGGCGGCAGCTCAGGGTGTCAGAGTTCAGGCGATTCAGCCTCAGACTGAGCAAGAGGTACAAGGTGTTAATAATCGTATGCAGCAGGCGGAACTGGAACGCTGGTATCAGCTGCGTCAGGCCCAAGCTCTGATGATCGAAGGTGTCACTTTGGCAGACCCTGCACGTATTGATATTCGTGGTGAGGTAACGGTAGGTCACGATGTTGCTATCGATATCAATGTGATCCTGGAAGGTCAGGTAAGTATCGGCGATAACGTCACTATTGAATCTAATTGCATCATTAAAGATTCTGTTATCGGCTCCGGTTCACATATTAAGGCTAACTCGATGCTGGAACAGGCCGAGCTGGCAGGTAACTGCGAGATTGGACCTTTTGCCCGTCTTCGCCCCGGTAGTAAGCTGGCTAACAAGGCTAAGGTTGGTAACTTTGTTGAAACCAAAAAAGCTAATATCGGTGAAGGTAGTAAAGTAAATCATCTAACCTATATCGGCGATGCTGAAATAGGTGCTGGCGTGAATGTAGGTGCCGGAACTATTACCTGTAACTACGATGGCGTAAATAAGTCCAGAACAGAGATCGGTGATGGTGCCTTTATCGGTTCTAATTCTGCGCTTGTAGCGCCGGTGAAAGTCGGTGCTGGTGCAACTGTCGGTGCGGGTTCAACGATTACAAAAGATATTGAGACGGATCAGTTAGCGGTGACCCGGGCGAAACAGATTAATCTGAAAAACTGGCAGCGCCCGGTTAAGAAATCTTAAAGGAATATAGGTTATGTGTGGAATTGTAGGCGCAATTGCCGGCCGTAATATTTCGGCTATCTTACTGGAAGGCCTGAAGCGACTTGAATACCGCGGTTATGACTCAGCTGGTATGGCGGTCTACAACGCTGAAACCGACCTGCTTGACCATGTTAAGCGTCTGGGTAAGGTGGCTGAGCTTGAAGCAGGGCTGAAAGAACACCCACTACCGGGCTGTTTGGGTATCGCACATACTCGCTGGGCAACTCACGGCAAACCAGAAGAGCGTAATGCACACCCTCACTTATCCTCTGATCGTATAGCCATCGTCCATAACGGTATTATTGAGAACCATGCTGAACTTAAGGATGAACTGACCGCGGACGGTTATGTCTTTTTGTCAGATACAGATACCGAGGTGGTTACCCATCTGATTCATCGTGCGGTTGTCGCTGGAAATAGTCTGGAACAAGCGTTAAAAGCAACGGTTAAGCGTTTAGAAGGTGCTTATGCGTTAGCGGTCATTGATCAATTGAAACCAGATCGGATGCTAGTTAGCCGAATGGGTAGTCCCCTGGTTATTGGTGTAGGTGTCGAAGAGAATTTCATTGCTTCTGACCCGTTGGCTTTGCTGCAGGTAACCGATCGTTTTATCTACCTGGAAGAGGGAGATATGGCGCTGATCAGTCAGGGCCAGATCGCTATTGAAGATAGCGCTGGTAATCTGGCAGTACGCGAGATTAAGCAGTTTGAACACGGTCAGGGTACGGCAGATAAAGGCGAATATCGTCACTATATGTTGAAAGAGATCTATGAGCAGCCGCAGGTTATTAATAACGTGCTGGAGGGTCGTATTCATCAGGGACGGGTACTAGAACAGATTTTCGGGACCAATGCCTCTGAATTATTTGATCAGGTTAAAATGGTACAGATAGTCGCCTGTGGCACCAGTTACAATGCCGGGGTTGTGGCTCGTTACTGGATAGAAAAGCTGGCTGGTATTCCCTGTATGGTCGAGGTTGCCAGTGAGTTTCGCTATCGGGCTACCGTATGCATGCCTGGCACACTATTTATTACAATTTCACAGTCCGGTGAAACTGCGGATACTTTATCGGCTCTGCGCGAAGCGAAAGAGCAAAACTATCTGGGGTTCCTGTCTATCTGTAACGTACCGGGAAGTTCCCTGGTACGGGAATCAGACCTGTCATTGATGACTAATGCGGGCCCTGAGATTGGCGTAGCTTCGACTAAGGCCTTTACCAGTCAGCTGGTAGCGTTAATGCTGACAACGCTTATTCTTGCCCGGCGCAATGGTTATGCTGAAGAGGAGCAAATGGTTGCTAATCTTGAGAAACTATCAGGCCTTTGTGAACAGGTATTGGCGCTTGATCCAGCTATTCAGAGTATGGCTGAGCATTTTGTTGATAAGCACCACACTCTGTTTTTAGGGCGGGGCACTATCTATCCGGTAGCGGTAGAAGGGGCACTGAAGCTGAAAGAGATCTCTTATATACATGCGGAAGCTTATCCTGCCGGAGAGCTTAAGCACGGTCCTCTGGCGTTGGTTGATGACGATATGCCGGTAGTGGCAGTGGCGCCAAATAATTCGCTGCTTGAAAAATTACAGGCTAACCTGGAAGAGGTTCGGGCGCGTGGCGGCAAGTTATTCCTGTTCGCAGACAGCCGGGCAAAAGTAAAACCAGGCAATGATCTTCAGTTGATAACCCTGCCGGATCTGGCAACTGAGATGGCACCTATTATTTATTCCATTCCTTTGCAGCTGCTGTCTTACTATGTCGCAGTATTGAAAGGTACCGATGTTGATCAGCCAAGAAATCTGGCTAAATCAGTGACTGTTGAGTAGCTGAGGTCTCAAAAAGTTAACCGGTTTTTGGTTAAAAGCTGTAAACCGGTTATTTCTTTTGTACCGAGGTGCTGAAGTTACTATTCTAAGTAGTGTCTATCATACTGGCCGAGAGACTTTTCAGGTTTCAGAGGATTGGTGATGAGCAACTACTTCAAAATCCCCACTATCTGTTTTCTGCTGCTGTGTTTTCTGTCAGCCTGTACACAGATTAAGACGCAAACGATTGTCAGACAAAATTCTCCAGGCTCTCTGGGGATATTAATTTCAGCTCAGCCAATTGAAGGAAGAACACCTGCTTTGGCCTTTGTGAGAGTTGCTGCTGTACTACCTGATTCTGCCGCAGATAAGGGCGGACTCAGGATCGGTGATGTTTTAACTGAGTTGAATGGTATCTCTCTCGAAAAGCCTTCTACCGAAGCTGTGTCTCACTTCAGAGAGCTGCTCAAAGGTAAGGGGGCTGGAGAGAAACTGACATTACAGATCCGACGCAGGGTAGTTTCCACTGATACCTTTCTGGATAATTCAAAGCAAAGTACGCCTCAAGCTTACCCTTTAGCTGATCCGTTAAGTACGCTTGATCGGTTGCTCGATCAACACCCGGATCAATTAGTGGAATTACGTACGAAGGGCTTGGAGCAGAAGCAACAGATTGAAGTGGTCCTGACCTCTCGATTCAATACTGCTGAACCCCTGCCTTTAGATAGCTCGGCGGTGGATCCACAACTGAACCAGCAATCACTGCTTCCGGAGGCTGAGCTAACAAAACGAATACTAGGTATCGCTGAGACGGATCGTGGCTCTGTACAGGAACAGTTTGACCAGCTACTTGAACGGTTTAATCAGGATGAGAGGATTGATGATCCATTCCGGTTAAGGACAATTCGTTACCTGCATCGCAAACCACTCAAGTTAGCTAACGCGACTCATAACCTGGGTAGTGCTCTTCGTTCAGTTCACAGCAGTGATTCAAAGGGACCGAATTTTTCATTAATGCTGGAGACTGTTCGCCGTCACCTTGATTCACCTAAAGAAGTTCTTTCTGATTCGGAAGTGCCGGTTCGGCCGGTAGCAGGTGGATCGGCGGAAGAGCATGGTCGTTACCTTCTTGCTCTGATCAATCAGACAGAATTGCACGTTGCCCGGGCTTTTAGCCGTCTTTCGGAGCCAGAGCGTAGCCGCTTAAAAGACTCTCTTCCGACGCTTGCTGATAAGTTTGCTCAGCACCTTTACCTGCATGTGGATAATAACAGGCTACGTTGGCAGCAACATATGGAGGTAATACAGCTACTGCCAAAAATTGATCGAAGCGAACTTCTGACAGGGTTGGAGGTACTATTAGAGTCAGTTAAGCCGGATTACCTTACTCAACTGAAAACAGACCTGAAGAGTCATGAGAGCAACGTTGAGCAGACTAAACCGGTGGAGGGTATAAACGGTAGGGTCCTGTGGCATTCCGGTCAGGACATTGTGATCGGTGGTAGCGGTGATAACGTTTATAAATCGGATTTTTCGGTGGTGATCGATCTGGGGGGCGATGATCGCTATCGTGCTGCGATTGGAGCTGGGCGTCCCTATCGGCCCGTCGCACTGGTAATTGATCTGGCCGGTAATGATCGATATCAGTCCGATAAACCTTTCTCGCAGGGGACAGGCTTTATGGGGATTGGTGTGCTCTACGATCTGGAAGGTGATGATAGCTATACCAGTAATCAGAGCTTTGCACAGGGGAGTGCCCTGGCCGGAGCTGGATTATTAATCGATCGTGCAGGTAATGATCGGTATCGTGGCGTTCGATATGCGCAGGCCAGTGCTCTCAGTCAGGGGATTGGTGCGGTTCTGGATGGGGCTGGGCAGGATAGTTTCAGCGCTGGAGCTTTTGCCCAGGGCTTTGCTGGCCCGGGCGCTTTTGGCGCCTTGATTTCCCGAGGCGGTGATGACCGTTATGTAGCATTAGGACTAGATCGTTCCAGTTATCCGGATGGGGTGGGTATCTATAAAGGTATGTCACAGGGGGTCGGGGTTGGTTTCAGGTTTATTTCTTCAGGTGGAATAGGAGTATTGCTGGATGATGGCGGTACAGATTTTTACGAGGCGGGAAACTTCTCCCAGGGGGGAGGATACTACTTTGGATGGGGGCTGCTGATCGATATGGATACTGGTCCTGATCGTTATGAAGGGGCTAGATATGCACAAGGTTTTGCTGCCCATTCGGCTCTGGGATCATTTTGGGATCAGGGCGGCAACGATATTTATCAGGGCTGGGTCGGTGCCGCTAACAGTGCAGCCTGGGATCTGTCAGCGACGGTTTTCATTGAGGAAAGTGGAAATGATACCTATCAGCCTGGTCCGGGCTTCTCTTTAGGGGCATCGGCTCATAATGGCTTTGCACTCTTCGTTGACCATAACGGGAAGGATCTTTATCGGTTCACACCTGGGCGGTCAGGACCCAACAGTTATCATGGCGGGTCGAGTATTTCTGTCTTTATTGACGCAGGGGGGCAAACAGATCGCTATGAAAGCGGAGGGCTATCCGATGGCCAGGGCAAGGTTAAAGGGGAAACAGGGATCCTGCTGGATCTACCCGGAGCGATAGAAAGCGTCGATGATCTATTTCTTGAACGTTCACTCTCAATCGAAGAAATTCAGGCTTCTGAGTTTATTGGATCGGAATAGCGCCTGAGAGAAAGTTATGATCAGATATTTTTCCATTTTTCAGTTTCAGTTCCACAAAACGGGTAACAATAGCGATTAATTCCAAACTCTTACCGTATTCTATCGCCGGTAATCGTAGGCATTGTTGATACAACGGGTTAGGATTAAAAAATAACGCTTATACCCTCTAGAACAACAACTAAGGAGAGTGGATATGATTGATCCGATCAGCAGCTTTGCGATCAATTTTATTGCAATACTGGGCGGCATTCTGCTGTTTATTTTCATTGCGGGTTTGATTGCGGCTTTGATTATTTATCAGATTGATAAGCACCAGACTCAGCAAACGATTCGTCGTAACTATCCTTTGTTTGGTCGGTTTCGTTATCTGTTTGAGCATATTGGTGAATTCTTCCGCCAGTACTTCTTTGCTCAGGACCGAGAGGAGATGCCCTTTAACCGGGCTCAGCGCAGCTGGTGCTATAGGGCGGCAAAAGATGTGGATAATACGATCGCTTTTGGTTCTTCCCGTGATCTGCGAATCCCTGGCACCTATTTTTTTCTTAACTGCCCATTTCCAACCCTCAAAGAGGATGCGGTTAAGACTCAGCCGTTTCGTATAGGCCCACATTGTCGTCAGCCTTATGATGCTAAATCTTTCTTTAATGTATCGGGTATGAGCTACGGTGCGCTATCAAAGCCTGCGGTACTGGCTCTGGCTAATGGTGCCCGGGAAGCGGGTTGCTGGATGAATACCGGCGAAGGGGGGCTATCGCCTTACCACCTTGAAGGCGGTTGCGATATCGTATGTCAGGTGGGTACTGCAAAATATGGTTTGCGGGATGAACAGGGTCGTCTGAGTGATGATCAGTTGCGCGAAAAAGCGGCTTATGATCAGGTCAAAATGTTTGAGATTAAGTTGAGTCAGGGGGCTAAGCCGGGTAAAGGCGGCATGTTGCCAGCAGAGAAAGTCTGTTCTGATATCGCCAGAATCCGGGGGATACCGGAAGGTGAAGCGTCGATCAGCCCTAATCGTCATCCTGAGATCGGTTCGATCGATGATCTGCTGGATATGATCGTACATATCCGGGAAGTCACGGGAAAACCGGTGGGCTTCAAGATGGTTATTGGTTCAACTGACTGGCTGGATGATTTTTGTGAAGCCATTATCAGCCGTGGTATAGAGCATGCACCAGACTTTATTACGCTGGATAGCAGTGATGGTGGTACCGGTGCCGCACCCATGCCTCTGATGGATAGTGTCGGTCTGCCACTGCGTGAAAGTTTGCCTGCATTGGTTAATAAACTGATTATGCACGATCTGCGTGATCGGATCCGGATTGTCGCTTCAGGTAAGTGTATTAACCCGACAGATGTTGCTGCAGCGCTTTGCTTAGGTGCGGATTTCTGTGTCAGCGCGCGGGGCTTTATGTTTGCCTTAGGTTGTATCCAGGCTCTGCAATGTAATAAAAATACTTGTCCGACTGGTATTACAACCCATGATAAGGATCTTCAGCGTGGCCTGGTACCTGAAGATAAAGCGGTACGGGTAATGAATTATCATAACCATCTGGTTAATGAAGTGGCGATGATAGCGCATTCCTGCGGCGTATCAGAGCCCAGAAAGCTGAAGCGAAAGCATGCAGCTATTGTTATCGATAGTGGCCGTTCAGTACCCTTGGATATTCTTTATCCAGAGATGTGATATTGATTTCTTGAAACGTTTTTTTGTTTCTATTCCATTAAAAAGCCTGCATTAGCAGGCTTTTTAATGGGTGAAATATGAGGTTTCAAAGATCATCAAACCAGTGCTCATCACTAATCTCATATTCCAACTGTTTTTTTTGCTTCAGTTCTTCAACCGCCCGTCGGGCAGTGAGACTTTTCTGACAGGCTTTTTTTTGCTGTTCCTGTTTTTTCTCATCGTCTATACCGACGATAATATCGAATATCTCGGTTTCTAACTCGTTTAGATCCTGATCCTTTCGTATCAGCATAGCAGGCGCTCCTATACTCATTTATAGAGTGACCCGATAGCGATACGTAGATCAGATGCCAACAGGTCCTTTGCTTAACCAATTAACAGGTACATTCTTTTTTATAACAGATGAAATAGAAATTCAATTAGAGAACCAGCTAACAAGCCCAATGTTTATAAGTGGACAATCAATCGACTTAATGGGCGAAAGGTAGCACAGAGTAAAGGTTAGCGCTGTGATGATGATGCTCAGATGATAGGCAGGAAAAACGCTTAACTAGTCGGCAGGCTTTCTTAAGGGGAGACGTTTATCGTTCTGACGAAGGCTCTTCAGACTACGTTTAATCGTTTTCAGATGATCAAGTAAACCGGGTCCAAGTTTCATCGCTACACCCACGGCTAGTACATCGATAACTACTAAGTGCACCACACGGGAAGACATAAGCGTACTGAGATCTTTATCTTCTTCGAGATCGATATGGATCGATATACTGGCAAGATCTGCCAATGGAGTATTACTCGGACAGAGAGAGATAACAGTTACACCGGCATCTTTAACCAACTTTACAGCGTGAAGCAGGTCTTTGGTTCGGCCGGTTTGAGAGATGGCGATGACAACATCCGTTTCGGTCAGGGTGGTCGCCGAAATCATCTGCATATGCGGATCTGAATAGGCTGATGCTGCTATTTTTAAGCGGTGAAACTTATGCTGAGCATCGTCACAAACAGGAGCCGAAGCGCCAAAACCATAGAGCTCCAGGCGGTTGGTACTGGCGATGGCATTGATCGCGGCTTCGAGGGTATCGGAATCTAATTCCTCCCTTACCCGCATCATATTGCCCACGGTAGAATCAAAAATTTTCTGCTTAAACTCACTCACAGTGTCTTTGCTGTTTAGTGAGAACTGTTCGAAGTTAGCATTGCTGGCCAAACCTTGTGCCAGAGTCAGTTTAAAGTCCTGAAAACCATCATAATTGAGCGCCCGACAAAAACGGACCACAGTCGGCTCACTGACGTTTGCTTCAGATGCCAGATCGACGATACGCATATGAATAACGTCGGAAGGGTTTTCCAAAACATAATCGGCTACTTTCTGCTCTGATTTACGCAGATTAGATTTAGCATCAGCAATGGATTTTAGAAGGTTTAACGACTGCAATCTGGTTCTCTTCTTTAGTTTAAGCGCTTCGGCATGAGTATATCAGTAAAACTGACGAATAGAATAAATGCGTTGTGCTTTATATTGCAGTGAAATAGATACTTTTTATAAGGAATTATCCAAGCTTACTAATTGAAATTGCAGCGATTATCACTTGGTGCTATGTTCATTGGGTTGAATGGAAAAATAACAAAATAAAAGAGACGATAAGGGAGATGCCTTGTGAAACGTCGTGAAATAGTTAAAGTCCTGGGTCTTGGTGCTGCTGCGGCAGGTTTAGCTGCTTGTACAGAGCAGAAAGCGCCACCAGCTGCTGACTGTAAGCCAACCGCAGATGCCGCGCCAGCAGCACCTGCCAAGCCTGAAACCATCGAATGGAAGATGGTTACTACCTGGCCGAAGAATTTCCCGGGTCTGGGTGTTGGTGCAAATAATCTGGCTGAGTTGATCGGACAGATGTCTGGTGGCCGTATTAAAGTTAAAGTTTATGGCGCAAAAGAATTGGTTGGCGCACTGGAAATCTTTGATGCAGTATCCCGTGGTACAGCTGAGATGGGTCATGGTGCGGCTTACTACTGGAAAGGTAAGACCCGTGCGGCACAGTTCTTTGCAGCTGTCCCTTTTGGTCTGACGGCGCAGGAGATGAACTCCTGGTTGTACCATGGCGGCGGTATGGAGCTGTGGGAAGAGATTTATGCTGAATTTGGACTGATCCCTGGTGCTGCTGGAAATACCGGTGTGCAGATGGGTGGTTGGTTCAATCGTGAGATCAATAGTGTGAAGGATCTTGAAGGTCTGAAAATGCGTATCCCAGGTCTTGGTGGTGAAGTGCTGAAGCGTGCCGGTGGTACGCCGGTATTACTGCCTGGTGGTGAGATCTTCCCATCGCTGCAGTCAGGTGCTATCGATGCGACTGAGTGGGTAGGTCCGTATAACGATATGGCGTTTGGTCTGCATAAAGCGGCTAAGTTCTATTACTACCCGGGCTGGCATGAGCCAGGCACCACACTGGAATGCTTTGTTAATAAAGAAGCGTTTGAGAAGTTACCTGCAGATCTGCAGGTAATTGTGCGTAATGCTATTCGAGTGGCGAACCAGGATATGTTGGCTGACTTCACAGCGAAGAACAACCGTGCTCTGGAGCAGTTAGTTAATGAGCATGGAGTTGAGCTACGTCAGTTCCCGGATGAAGTACTGAAACAGATTAAGGACCTGTCTGATGCTGTTGTAGCAGAAGAAGCAGCTAAAGATCCGATGTCTCAGAAAGTGTTTGATTCCTTTGTGAAGTTCCGTGATCAGGCAACTAAATGGCATGCTGTATCTGAGCAGGCTTACCTTAACGCCCGTACTTTATAATTAGAGGGTTTACTACAAAAAAGCAGGCTTTGAAGTGACCCCATAAAGTTGGACACTTATTGCAAGGCTACAGATAAGGTCTGATTTCGGTACTCGACCGGGGTCAGGCCTTCTAGTTTCATCTTAATGCGTTTCGTATTGCAATAGTCGATGTATTCATCTACCTGATTTATCTGATCATCAGTATTATTGAACCCATGCTGATGATAAATCTCTGTTTTGAGTATTGCGAAAAATCTTTCTGCGACTGCATTATCCAAACAATTACCTTTTCTCGATATGCTCTGTACAAGGTCTTTGTTAGACAGAATCTTTTGCGCAATAGGGTTCCGATATTACCACCCTTAATCACTATAAAGAACGGACATTTACTTTCATCTAGGCCGTTACCGCCTCTTCGAGCATATCTGTAACCAAAGATGCGTGCTGTTTTAAATGTTACGCCTTCCTGGTTAAACAGATCAATGATTGGAGAAAGGTAAATCTTTTGACCTTTGATATTAAATTTAGTGACATCCGTGACCCACTTCTCATTTGGCCGCTGTGCGGAAAAATCACGTTGTAGTATATGCGGGGCAGCTTTCCCCATTTTACCTATTTAGATTGGTTGCGTTTAGATCGAGCCGTCGATTTTAGATATAATTTTGTCATCAGGCGTAGAGCTTTCATGTGGTTTAGCCACGTGCCTAAACATGATCCTTCGGTAACCGTAACGGCCTTTATGTTCATGAAAGATTTGGCTAATCAGTACTTTCTCACGTGCATAGCTATCAGGCTTTTGTAGCGCTTGAGACGGATAAGAAAAGACGCTACCTGGCAACTCGCAGGCTTTAAAAGATCCCCAGTATTGGTTGTCCACTATTGAGGGGGATTTCACTTTTATACCTGCTTTTTATTGCTTTTAAAAAGTTGTAGATATCTTTTTGTTATAAAAAAAATAAAGACTTTCAGGATCATTTCAGGTTGGACTCATATAGTAAAGCTGTATTAAATATAACCGAGGACATGACCATGAACAAATTAATTACAGGTTTCGCTCTGGTTCTGATGATGGCTTTTTCAAGTGTATATGCTGCAACTGATGATATGTCTAAATCTATGCATCCAGACACTGGCCCACAAGCTAATGGCTTTTACTTACAGCATGATGGAGATGAAGGTTATACCGGTGGTTGGAAATAATATTCATCTGATTAAAACCTTATAGTTTCTAGGCTATAAGGTTTTTTTGTTTATAAAAAAGTAGTTAATAGATACAAGCTGAAAAATTAACTTTGGATGTTATTAAATTACTCCTAAGTTTCAGGACTGTTTCTGAAAGGGCTTATATAGTAAACCTATTTTCAAAAAACGAGGTTAAGACTATGAAAAAGATAATTACAGGTACAGCTCTGGTTCTGATGCTAGCATTCTCAAATGTGTATGCTGGTACTGGTGATACATCGAACTCAATACATTCAGAAACAGGCCCTCAGGCAAATGGCTTCTTCCTGCAACATGATGGTGAAGAGGGCTATACAGGTGGTTGGAAATAATATTTATCGGTTTCAAATAAAACCTCATGACTTTTTAGTTATGAGGTTTTTTTCGTAAAACACTTAGATAATACTTTACAGCTACATAGTTAGTAAAATTTTTCATATTCAATTGTAGTGTTATTTCTTGTGCTGATATTAATAGTAAACTTTAAATTTATATTGTTAATATGATTATATTCAGAATGATTTCAGGAAAGGCTTATATAGTAAACCTATCTTCAAAAAACAAGGTAAAGACTATGAAAAAGATAATTACAGGTACAGCTCTGGTTCTGATGCTAGCATTCTCAAATGTGTATGCAGGTACTGGTGATACATCGAACTCAATAAATTCAGAAGCTGGCCCTCAGGCGAATGGTTTCTTCCTGCAACATGATGGTGAAGAGGGTTATACTGGCGGCTGGAAATAATATTTACTGGTTTAATAAAAACCTCATAGCCGTTAACCATGAGGTTTTTTTCGCCTTTAATAAATCAACGTTTTAGCCGTATACCAGTGTTGGTAGCCAGGTTGCCAATGCAGGCCATTGTGCCAGTGCGATCAGTATTAACAACTGGATAAAGATAAACGGAATAACCCCGCGATAGATCTGCATAGTTGCGATATTCTCAGGTGCTACGCCCCGTAAATAGAATAATGCAAAGCCGAACGGTGGGGTGAGGAATGATGTTTGCAAATTAATCGCAATCATAATACCCAGCCAGACAGGATCTAATCCCATCGCTAACAATATTGGCGCAACTATAGGCACCACCACAAAAGTGATCTCGATAAAGTCGAGAAAGAAACCCAGTAGGAAGATAACCAGCATCACCAGTAAAACGGCACCAAAGACACCACCAGGCAGATCTGACAGGAATTCCCGTACCAGATCATCACCGCCATAGCCTCGGAATACCAGTGAGAATATTGAGGCGCCAACCAGAATGATGAACACCATTGAACTCACCTGAGTGGTGGTACGCATCACATCTTTGAGTATCTGCAGAGTAAAACAGCGTCGGGCTATCGCCAGTAGCATAGCGCCAACAGCACCCACAGAGGCTGCTTCCGTTGGGGTTGCCCAGCCTGCCAGGATTGATCCCAATACCAGGCCTACCAGAAGTACCGGGGGTACCAATGCCGATGCGACCCGTTGCCACATATTGTCCATCGCATCGCGCTCTTCTTTTGGAATAGCCGGCACAGAGGTCGGATCAAAGATAGCCTTGTAGACCAGATATAGAATATAAGCGCCGACCAGTAACAGCCCGGGTATCAGCGCACCAAGGAAAAGATCGCCTACGGTGACTGTTTCAGGGGAATAGATTCCCTGATCCAGTTGTGATTGCTGATAGGCTGAGGAGATGACATCGCCCAGCAGTACCAGAACGATGGAAGGGGGTATTATCTGTCCCAGCGTACCTGAAGCACAAATTACGCCGGTAGCAACCTTTGGATCGTAACCACGACGTAGCATGGTTGGCAGAGACAGTAAGCCCATGGTTACAACCGTTGCCCCAACAATACCGGTACTGGCTGCAAGCAACATGCCTACAATAGTGACGGAGATACCCAGTCCACCACGAATAGGGCCAAACAGGGCGGCCATAGTATCCAGCAGCTCTTCGGCGATCTTGGATTTTTCCAGCATCACACCCATAAATACGAACAGGGGTACAGCGATCAGTACCGTATTGTTCATAATGCCGAACAGACGGTTGGGCACCGCTTCAAGGAAACTAGCCTCAAAGTGTCCGGTCATGATGCCAAAAGCCGCAAAAATCAGGCCTGTTCCGGCTAGTGAAAAGGCAACAGAGTAGCCCAGTAGCAGTACAACAATCGCGCCGAGGAACAGGAATAATGGTAGAAGTTCGATCATACTGGGTGCTCCTGTGAATCAACCTCTAACAGGTGTGCGTGGCCACCCAGTACCAGAAAGCTACGTAGTAGTTCTGCAATGCCTTGTAAAATCATTAGCATCGGCATCACAATTAGTGAGGTTTTTAAGATAAACAGAGCCTCTATACCACCGGCTTCTTGCGAGCCTTCCAGAGTACTCCAGGAGAACATGACATAATCCCATGAGACCCAGAGAATAAAGACTGAAACGGGAAACAGTAATAGTAACGTTCCCAGAATATTGATAATTGCTTTGCCTTTTTCACCCATTGGGCGATAGAAGATATCGACCCGAACATGACCGTCATGCTTCAGTGTGTAACCTGCAGCCAGCAGGAATACAAAACTGTGCATATAGATCACAGATTCCTGCATCGGAATATTTCCAACATTGAACACATAGCGCATTACGACGATAACAAAGGTAACCAACACCATCAGCAGGGTAAGCCAGGCAATAGTACGCCCGGTCCATTCGCTGAAAGCATCGAGACCCTGAACAATCGATGCGACAGGATTGTTATTTTTCATGGTTCTCTTATCCATTCAGAACTTGAATCACTTCTGAGTATACCAGTAATAATTGAATTGAATCAGGCGATTAAACTGCATTTTTGTCTTAGTAAAACCTGGTTGTATAGATGGGTATAGGTGCTTAACTGCTGCAAAATCATCTGTGCTATGTACAATAGGGCAACCACCGTATTCTGGAGATTTACTGATGTCACAATGGTTTTTGGATAAAGAGCTCAAGGCCCTTAATGGCTGGCAGCTGACCGCGTTTTCTGTTGCTGTTACAGAGCGTATGTTTCCAAACTTTGCTCTGTTTTCTAACCTGCTTGAATTTGGTGACAGGGATCAGGTGCGCAGTATTCTCGACGGTATCTGGAATAAGCTGGGTAACAGTGGCGCGAAAATGAATTTTGAGGTGCAGCAGGCAAATATTGAAGCCAATATGCCAGACCTTGATCAATTTGATATGTACGGTGCTTCTCCGGCACTGGATGCGATGGTCGCACTATACTCAACGGTAAACTGTTTGTTAGAACCAAACTCAAATGAAGCTGCAAACGTCGGTAATCTGGCACTGGAATCTGTCGCGACTTTCATCGAAGTGACGGCTGATTCTGATATGTCTGATGAGCAGTTGCTACGCCATATCAGTCAACACGATATGATGCTGCAGGAAGAGGGTTTTCAGGAAGAGCTGATCCGTCGTATCAGTGCTTTGAAAAACCCAAGCAGCGTTTTCATCGATGAACTGAAATTGCTGGCTGCGAATGATGGGGTAAGTAATATCGGAGTTAGTGAATAGTCATGTTACGTCTTGGTTTGTTATTACTGATTATTCCCGGGTTGGTTTTAATGGGTGCGTTCTGGTCAGAGCTTAGCACTGTTAACGAGTGTGTTGCTGCCGGTGGCTCATATGACTACCTGAATGGACTCTGTGATATGCAGTTGAATCACCGCTTTGTACCTTATTTTGAGCGCAATCCAATGTTTGTAAATATGACAATGCTGGCTTCAGGACTGGGCTTTTTGTTGTGCCTGTTTGGCCTTTATGTAAAAGCCCGTTAGCTAAGCCCCGTTAACTAAGCCCCGTTAACTAAGCCCCGTTAATTATCTGGAATCTTTACTATGCGTCGTTTTTGGCTTGGTCTTTTACTTGCCCTGATTATTGGAGTGATCTATAGCTGGTTGCAGGCCCCTGAGTGGCTGGAAAACTGGAATCAGGAGCACCAACAGATGATCGAACAGCAACGTCAGGCGGGTGTTGATCGTGGTGAACTGACGGATCAGCAGGGCTGTCTTGATAATGCCCTTGAACGTCTTAAAAACTGTAAAGGTACCGAGTACCAGTGCACCGTTGGTGGGGGTATGTTTTTAAAGTCCTGTTGGAGTAAAAGCGGTCCTACAGAGCGCTTTTGTCAGGGGATTCCTCAGTACAATGAAACAGCCACTGAGGATGATAAGGCCTGGGTGAAGGATCGCTGCTTTGAACTGGGTATTGACGCTAAAGGTTGTCGGCTTATGTTGAGGCAACAGCAACAGATCTGTAGCCAGTAATAACACTTTAATCTTCGCTGGAAAGTCCTTTCAGTGCTGTGATTCACAGACAGAGAGCGTCGGTTGCCATCTACCGCTGACAATTTTTAGCCGTATTATTTAGCCATCATATTCTGGTAACAACCTAGCCTACCTATACTGACCGCAGTCGATCAGCATTAAACTTTGGTCTAATCTTTTGGGCTCGTAATAAAAAAAGCCAGCAAAGGGCTTGTCAATACTTAACAGTATAAGTAGTTTAATACAGCTGTTTGATTTAGGGGGAGCTTTCCCTTTCAGGCAGAGCACAGGTCAGTGCTTACAGAGAATAAATATAACAAAGGTATGTTGGCCCTGCTGTCACCAGTCAGGCTTATTAAGTATGCGAAGTTACCAGTATTAACGTACTTGGGTGAGTAGTCTCACATATTAAAGGTACAGAGCGCCCTCTGTGGTGCTGTTATATATTTTGGTTTTATCCGCATCTATCTATATGTTCCTAAAAGATTTTTAGGAAATGTTCATATCCCTGTTATATCTGCTCTGAGTTGAACTGACAAAATATAAGATATTTTGTTATTCAGGATTTTCCATGAACATTGGCACCATTGGTTTCCCTCAGGATCAGCAACAGAAGCTTGCCAGGATTCTTGGTTTATCAAAAAACAACCGCTATGAATTAGTGGATTTTGATCTGCAAAATTTGCCGGATCTGCTGCTTATGTTTGGTTTTCCATCGGAATCGGATTCACCTTTGGTGCAGCTGCCTACGGGCTACCGTTCGCGTATTATTCAGGTCAGTAAGGAACAGCCACAAGAGTCTGGCCTGGGGCATATTCGTTATCCATTGGTGTCTTCGCGCGTGATTCGTACTCTGGATGAGATGACATCGGAAAATGAAGAGCTGGATGGCTCTGAATTACAGGAAGCAGAACAGGCGGCTGAGCAGCGCTTCAGTAAATATCAATCTGCTGACTCAGTAAGCGTTTCAGGTGCGAAGAGTAGAGATAGCTTTAGAGAAAATTACCGGGTGCTGGTGGTTGATGATAACGCCGCTATGCAACAGGCACTGAGATTAGAGCTGGAAAAGCTACCTACACCGGTTGAAGTGACTTATGCCGATAGCGGTGAGCAAGCATTGCAGCAAGTGACCGAACATAACTTTGATTTTATTTTCCTCGATATTCTGATGCCGGGCATCGACGGCTTTGAAACTTGTAACCGAATGCGTGAGAACCCCGCGCTCAAAAAAATCCCGATTATTATGCTGACCTCAAAAACCTCTCCGCTGGACGAGGTGAAAGGCATAATGGCGGGCTGTTCAACCTATCTGACAAAGCCGATCGATCAGGATGAATTTCAGAAAGTCATTAACCGGGTATCGAACTGGGTTGATGAGTTTAAGCAGGCATAAATGAGTAATGACTAGTGAGAATAAACACTAGTCAGTTTAAAAATGGAGTAGTAATGAGTAAGAAAATCCTTGTCGTAGATGATGACCCGGTACAACAAAAGCACATCTGTAATCTGCTTGGTGAAGTTGATGCAACGGTAATTCTCGCGGCAAATGGTCAGCAGGGTGTGGACAAAGCCCGTCAAGAGATGCCGGACCTGATTCTGATGGATGTGGTTATGCCTGAAGTCGATGGTTTTGCTGCCTGCCGTCAGATCACCACTGCTGCAGAAACTAAAGCGATCCCCGTCGTGATTGTGTCTAGCAAGAACCAGGAAGCGGATAAAGTATGGGCGCAGTTACAGGGTGCCAAGGCGATGATTTCAAAGCCTTTTACTGATCAGGATCTGCTTAAGCAGGTTAATCAGTTTTTGTGAGGGCGCTGTGATGGTGGAGCGTATCCCTGATTCAGAGACAATCGTTGAAACGGCTGAAACATATGATCTCCGGCATGGTTTTAACGTGGGGTTCTTGCAGTTGCTATTGCAGGCTCAGACCCGTGCAGAGCTGATTAAAATCGGTCATCTTTGTTCTATTCCGGATACACCTGACTGGTTTGCCGGCTTTATCAATCACCGTGGTGATGCCGTGCCTGTGTTTGATCTGGCAGCCTGTCTTGGACTTGAGCCTGTTACCTACAGTAAAGGTTGGTTGCTACTGTTAGATGAGCAACCCACCGTTGCAGGATTATTACTGGCTGAACCTCCGCAAGGGGTTACCGACCCTGTTTTGTTAGACGAGCATGAAAGGCAGCCTGAGCTGAACCTGCTTCAGGGGATCAGCAGTGGTCAGTATCGGCATCAGAACGGGGTCTGGTTTGAGCTGGATCACCGGGCGTTCTTTACGGCTCAGAAACAGCGCTTTATTGATATCAATGCACAGCCCCCGGTCTGAGTACCGGATTTATCTTTTAAACTTTAATCATTCACACTCAGTAGTCACACCATAATAGGGAAAAAAGAATGAGCTCATTCTGGCAGATGAAAACGATCAATGACCGGCATATCTGGGAATTCCGTAATATCCGTATGCCCTTCAAGTTTGCCATTGCCGGCGCTCTACTGGTGATGGGACTGGTCTTTATGGCGGTGTCGTACTATCAGACTATCGCTATTGAAGAGCAGGCTCAGAAACGTGCACAGAACCTCAACGGTTTCCTGCTATTGGTGAGTAATATTCAGTCCAATATTGCCCAGGCCCGTTACCATGAGAAGAGTTTTCAGGTCGATAAAAATATGGGTCAGCTGACCCTGTTTAATGAAACGATGGCGCAGGTTGATAGCGATATTCAGCAGATGAAGCAATATCTGCGAACTCAGCAAGATCAGGCGTTGGTAGAGCAGTTTCAAACGGTTGTAGATAGCTATCAGGATACTTTTTATGACGCCTCAGAGTCTGCAATTGCGGCGGGTCTGACTTCTGATACGGGTTTGTCTGGCGAGCTGAATAAACTGATGTGGGCCAGTGATGCGATGATTGTATGGATCAAGCGAGACTGGCTGCGGAGCCAGTTTGATACGTTACAGGGGAGTCTGGCGGAGTATATTGCCAGTGGTGGTCGTACGCTGACGCGAGAAAAAGTGGCTAAGCAGATTTTGGTGATGACTAATCAGCTACAGGCCATTAACGTCGATAAGTTTCCACAGAACCGGGTTGCTGTGTTGGAAAATATGGCTGAAGCGGATGTGTTGTTTGGTCAGCTTGCCGAGGCCGTTGATCACAGTACATCACAGTATGATCAACTGCAGACCATTATCTCGGAACTTGATCCCCGCATCATGCAGGTAACGGCTCTGGCTGATATCTATAAACAACAAAATGAAACCATTCAGGCCGATGAAACCCTGGATATGGTGACTTACTTCTTTATCTCGATGGGCTTGATGATTGTCGCCCTGGCCGTCGCGCTTTCGATTGTAAAATATATGGTAATCGATCCGGTGACCCGGTTGCAGGCGACGGTAGACAGCGTACGTGAAGGCGATGTTGAAGCCCGTAGCCATCTTGAATCTAAAGATGAGTTAGGTCAGCTGGGCGCGGTACTGGATAGCTTGCTGGACGAGAAAGAGCAGGCGCTAACAATCAAAGAGGAAGAGAACAGTAAACTCAACCGCTCGATAATTGAATTGATTCAGAACGTATTCCTTATCAGTCAGCGTGACCTGACGGTGCGCGTGCCTGTGGCGGAAGATGTAACCGGTGCCATCGCCGACTCGATCAATCAGCTGGCATCGTCGATTGAATCGGTATTGCATGATGTTAATGCCGTTTCCGGGCGGGTTAACAGTGCTTCTTTACAGGTGCGATCGCAGTCTGAAACGGTACTTAACTACGCCAGCCGTGAACAGGAAGAGATCATCGAGACATTGCAGGGCCTGGATTCTGCAATTAAAGCGATGGAACTGATTTCGAAGCTGGCGGTGCTGTCTAATAACGCTTCCCAGAAAGCGATTAAAACCTCAGAAACGGCGATGGACTCCGTATCTCAAACAATCAACAGTATTAACAAAGTCCGTCAAACCATTCATGAGGCCGAAAAACGAATTAAACGCTTGGGCGAACGTTCTCAGGAGATCGGCGGTATTGTCAGCCTGATTAATAATATTTCGGAACGTACACACCTTCTGTCACTGAACGCGAGTATGCACGCGGCTTCCGCTGGTGAGGCAGGTCGTGGTCTGATGGTGGTGGTAGATGAGGTACAGCGTTTAGCTGAAAACTCCCGCGAAGCGACCTCCGAGATTGAGTCGTTAGTGAATAATATTCAGCTAGAAACCGCTGATACGATTAACGTTATGAATACGGTAATTACCGATGTAGTCGAGGGTACCCGACTGGCTGAAGAAGCGGGTGAACGTATGGATGAAACCCGTGTTACTACTCAGACACTGGTTGAATCGGTCGTTCGTATTGCACAGAACTCTGCACGTCAGGCCCGGGTAGCTAAAGATCTGCGTGAGCGTGCCGGTAAAATCGATGAAACAACCTTAGCAACCAACAAAGAGATGCAACAGCAGGCTGAACTCTCTGATGAACTGGTAAATGCTGCGCAGGATCTGCAACGTTCGGTGAGTGTATTTAAACTGGCCCAACCGGCCGTATCCTGAATAGTCACTTCAGTACTTACATCGAACAGGCAGATAGCATGAAGCCAGACAGTATTGTTGTAGCAGAGCCTTTTCTGGCGCTGCTACAAGAACAAATTGATAATCAGCCAGATGCTGAACCGCTTATATCGGCTCTACAGCCATTGATTGATCAGTATAGCGATCTTGAGCTAATGGGTTTAGCTGATAGTCTGGCGTTGTTTTCTGAGCAGCTGGAACAACTGGACCAGATTGAAGATGAAGCCGCACCAACGCTGCTGTTGATCGATTTTCATAAAGCGCTACAGGATATGATCAGTTCGCCAGCCCCGGGTGTCTGGCAGTATCTACTGGCTTGCCTGAGCGATAGCCACTGGCCTGAACCCCTGGCAGAAGAGGACTGTGAGTTTCTGGCAGAGTTACTCGAGTTGGACTGTAACAAACTTCAGACGTTATCAGGCGGGTTGGAAGGCTGTGCAATAAAAGAGACTAAGGTTGAAGCAGATACGGTGGAAACCGCGTTGTCTCCTCCGGTAAGTCCATACTTGTCGGCGTTGCGTGAGGTGATCAATGGTAAGCCTGCCGATGTAGTGGATGCCCTGCATCAGTTAATGGATCAGGCTGGTGAAGAAGATCTGTCAGGTTTTGCGGACCTTTTCGCTCTACTGGCAGAGATCTGGGAAACGGAAGAGGGTGGAGAGTCTCTGAATGCTTTGCACCAGCCGTTGCTCATTTTACTGAGCTCTTTCAAGCCAGAAGATGCTGACAGGTTATTGAGCCTGATGAGCGAGCCTTGTTGGCAATCACCATTACCCGGTGATGACCGGGCGTTTCTGGCTGAAATACTGCTACCAGATCTGCAGCAGCTTGCGTCGCAGAACTGTGATTACAGGCAGATTGAGCGTAACAGTTGTGATGACAATCCTGTCGTTATTTCTGATGCAATTTCTGAAGTTGAAACCGATAAAACAACGGACTCTTTTACGACAGCTACGCCAGCTGAAGTACCAGCGTTTTGTCCTGTTGATTTAACGTTGCTGGAACAGCCGGGACCTGAACTAGAGCCAGAAGTATTGGCTATGCTGACCAACGAGCTACAACAGCTGCAGGATCTTTGGTGTCAGGATCTGTCGGATATTGATCAGTTATGTAACGCCAGTCTGCAACAGATGACACCTATAGTCCGGGCGATGGATAGTCTGCATCTGCTGGGCGCCGGATTTGTTGTGAAAGGGCTACAGAACAATATTTGTTGGTTACAAGATTTTCCTGATCAACTACAGCCAAGGCTACAGCTGCTGATAGCTAATCTGCTGGCGGAACTGAACGGCTATCTGAAAGATATTACCGATGTTAAAGCGCAGCAGGCAGTGTTAGATCTGCTTGAGGTTGCAGATCTGCCGGCATCAGCCAGCGAAGAACAGATCAGTTTTCTGGCCGGTTTGTTAGCGCTTGCTAGCCTTAAGTCACCTGATTTATTAGTGCAGGAACAAGCAGCTAGTCAGGATGTTGAGCTACAGGTTGCCGATGATATCGATCCACAATTGTTGGAAATGCTGTTTAATGAACTGCCGCAGCTATCAGAAATATTATCTGAACAACTACAGAGCAGATCGGCTCTGAATAGTGCTTCTCTACGGGAAGCGCAACGGGCGGCTCACACCATTAAAGGACTCGCTAATATGGCGGGTATTGTGGGTATTGCCAACCTGACGCACCGGTTGGAAGATATTCTTGAGCTGTATACGGAAGCAGAACAGCTGCCCGGCACCGATCTCCGCAATGACCTGATAGCAATAACCGATACTATCGCCATAATGTGCGAGGCGGTTGTGCTTCAACAGAGTGCGCCGGATAGTGCTCAGGAAATGTTGCAACGGTTAATGGACTGGCATTACAGGCTGCGAAGTGAGGGCCTGGATAGCGGATCTTTAGATAACACCGCTACAGTGGCTCCCCTCCCGATACCTGAGGATCTTCCCGCGTTTGATCAGCCGGAAAAAGAGCTAAACGGAAAAAAATCTACGGAACAAAAATTACTTGAGCAGACAACGTTCAGAGTGGCTCAGCCGATACTGGATAATTTATTGCGACTGGCCGGTGAAGGTACCACCCTGAATACACAGTTGGATGAAGAGATTACCCAGCTGCGCAGTTATACCCGCCTTAGTCGGGACCGGCAGCGGGCATTACAGCGGGTTCTGTTTGAGCTGGAGCAACAGTTGAATGAGCAGTTTACACTCCAGCCCGAGCTGCAACATGAAGATGATAGCTTTGATCCGCTAGAGATGGATCGCTATAACGAGATGCACACCAGTTTATCCCGCTTACAGGAAGCGGCTGCTGATATTCAGGAAGTTGAGCAGTCGATGGAGCGACATATCCGTCGTACGAGTGAGTTGCATCTGGCGCAGTCAGGTATACAGAAAGAAACTCTGGATCGGGTACTCAGTACCCGACTAGTCGAAGTGAAGTCTATCTCAAGTCGCTTACAGCGGGTGCTTCGTCAGGCGTGTAGAAGTACAGGTAAACAGGCTGAACTGCTGCTGGAAGGCGAACATACCCGAATCGACAGTAATATCCTCAATCAGTTAGCTGATCCGTTGATGCATATTATTCGGAATGCGATTGACCATGGATTGGAAAGTCCTCAACAACGACAACAATCAGGTAAGCCGGAACAGGGTCAGATCAGGCTCAGATTCATCCTGGATAATGATCTGATTCGGGTTACCTGTAGTGATGATGGCGCAGGTATCAATACCGGTAAAGTACGCCAGATAGCTATTCAGAAAGGCCTTATTGAAGCTAATGCTCAGCTTGGACAGCAAGAGATTGAAAGGCTAATCCTGATCCCTGGTTTCTCGACCCGTAATGAGATCAGTCAGTTATCCGGCCGGGGTATCGGTATGGATGTTGTGCATCAACAGATTATGCGACTTCAGGGTATGTTGAATATTCGTTCTGAAACCGGCACTGGCACCACCCTGGAATTGTCGATGCCTTCCAGTTCGCTAATGATTAAAACCTTGCTGGTTCGGGTGGGCAAGCAGATTTATGCGTTAGCCAGTCACGGCCTTGAACAGAGTATTATTTCGCTCGATGGTCAGTTGCTTAATACTGATCAGGGGCTGTTGTTTGATTATCAGGGAGAGCAATATCCCGCTTATGCCCTCGAATCGTTATTAAGTGAACCGGGTTATCAGTATGAACAGGGGCAGGTACATCCTGTGCTGCTGATTAATCTGGGGCAGGGGGAGCGGGTTGCGGTGATGGTTCGGGAGGTGATTGCCCACCGGGAATTAGCATTTAAGCAGATGGGTGATTACTTGCCGGATATCCCGGGTATACCGGGCCTGACTATTCTGGCAAATGGTGATACGGCGGCGGTTATCGATCTGCCTGCCCGTATTCGCTATAAATCTATCGGTCAGAGTAATCTGTCTGTGCCCCGGGAAATTGCGCCTGAACATGAGCTGCCAAAGCTGTTAGTTGTTGATGATTCACTGAGTGCACGAAGTTCTTTGTCGGTTTTACTGCGGGATACAGGCTATGAAGTCAGCACCGCTATTGATGGTCTGGATGCAATGAATCAGATCCGTAAACAACGCCCGGATATGGTGCTAACGGATCTTGAGATGCCACGTATGTCGGGAATGGAGCTCACCAGCATGATGAGGGGGCGAGAGGAGATGCAGGATATCCCGGTCTTGATGATTACTTCCAGAACCACTGACAGACATCGGAATGAAGCGCTGAACGCCGGGGTCTCTTCTTTCCTGACTAAACCATGGACTGAAAATATGTTGCTGGATCAAGTCAGTACCTTGTTACAGCCCGAACCTTCAATTGCCTGATTAAGACAGTATTAAATGAGTAAAATAATAATAAAAATTTCGCTTCTTAGCCTGCTATTGATAACGATAGGTGGCTCTCGGGCGGTGATGGCTACCAACGCTGTTAATGACGCAATCAATAGCGCAGCTGAAGCGGTTTATATCGCGACAGAACAGCGCAGCCTGAGCCAGGCTATGCTGAAAAACTATGTGCTATCCGGCTTAGGTGTGCGATCACGTAAAGCCGATAAAGCGCTTATTCAGGCGATGGCAGATTT
Source organism: Amphritea balenae (assembly GCF_003858655.1). Taxonomy (GTDB): domain Bacteria; phylum Pseudomonadota; class Gammaproteobacteria; order Pseudomonadales; family Balneatricaceae; genus Amphritea; species Amphritea balenae. Next base: position 39,838 of record NZ_RQXV01000006.1, on the reverse strand, counting down.
TAATCAACAGCAACAGTTACTTGACCGCTTCATTACCGATACTCAGGTGCGACAGCAACTGGCAATCATGGCGCAACGCTGGCAGCAGGTCGAGGTGCATTATAAACAGACACCCTCTAAACAACATTTATTGGCGTTATATGCCGCTAATGAAAGTCTGTTGATACAAGCGGATGAGGTGTTGAATGCGATGGCGACGGCAAATTTGAGCAGGGTTACACCTATGCTCAATTTTGCCGGACAACAGGCGTTATTATGTCATCGGCTATCAGCCCTGTACGGCATGATGGCCTGGGGCTTCAGAGCCGAAGCGGAGCCCTCCTACAAGCAGGTATACAGTCAGTTTAGTGATACCTTGCAGGCCCTGGAATCAGTCGGGGAAAATACGCCGCTGATTGGACATAATCTGAAGTCATTACAGCGTCAATTGGAACGAACCCAGGCTACAGCAACTGCAAGTCAGGATACTTTTCTACCCGGGCTGGTGGATCGATCGGCTGTCAATATGCTGAAAAAGGTCGATGAACTGCAGGCCGAATATCTGGTATTAGCCCGCAGTCTGGATCAATAGTTAGCTAAATCTAATGATCGAAAGTCAGTACCAGTTTGCCGCAGACATGGCCACTACGGCTCTGTTCCAGTGCTTCTGCTGCCCGGGCAATGGGGAAAGTTTCGGTCATATGTAATCTTAATTTATCATCAGCTACCAGTTCGGCGATTTTACTTAGCTGCTCTGCCGAGGATACGCAAAGAATGGGCTCTACACGTCGTCGCTGAGCTTCTCCTGCGTGGATAACCTGCTCTTTCGTAACGGATGGCAGGGTTACCAGAACGCCATCAGGTTTGAGACAAGACAGAGCCTCAATACCGGTTTCACCACCGATACAATCGATTACAACATCAACATTGCTGACGTAATCGGTAACGTTTTCACTGTGGTAATCATAGATATGATCACAACCCAGTTCAGCCAGGAATTCATGATTACGCCGTGAAGCAGTACCAGAAACATGGGCTCCAGCCCATTTTGCTATTTGTACTGCCAGGTGGCCTACGCCACCCGCAGCACCGAGCACCAGCACCTGCTGGCCAGATTGCAGGTCGGCCTTGTCAAACAGGGCTTGCCAGGCGGTAAGGCTGGCAGTCGGTAAGCCACCGGCTATTTCAAGATCTATTGCGTCAGGCAATAGTGCTATCTGATCAGCGGGCGCTGCGATATATTCAGCGTAGCAGCCTGCCGGTTGGGGAAATCGGATCATACCAAACACCGGTTTACCGGTGCTGAGTTGGGTGTCGCCGGCATCTTCAATGACACCTGAAAACTCCCAGCCCGGAATAAATGGCATCTCATTGATAAAACCGCTGGCACCGCCGCCGGAACAGGTTTTCCAGTCGATTGGATTGACCCCGGCAGCAGTCGTACGAATTAACACATCACCGGTATTAAGCTGAGGTTTAGGCTGATCACCATAAACTAGCTCATCAAGTTCGCCAAACTGGTGTATCGAGATCGCTTTCATAATTAACTCCGCTGCAGTGTGAGTACTTGAAAAACAGAAATAGGACTGCATATTCACATAAAGTTATAGGCTAAACCAGCCACTTATGCAGGCTATTTCTGATACTCTTAGTCACCTGAATATGAACTGATGGAAGCTTTGCGATGTTTCTGGTAATTGCTGAACAGCTATTGATGCTGGCTGGTTTGAGTGTATTTGTTGTGTCTTTGGTGCTCTATGTTGTCCGTACCAGGGATATTAAATCGATTCTGGTGTTCTGGCAGTCGACTATAGAATTTACCAAACGTGAATTTTTGATAAACCGGGTGGGTTTGTCGATGATGGTGGTTGCAGTACTACTGCGTTTCTACAATCACTTTGTCGCTTAAGGAGCCCACAAAAGGCGTTTAGGGCTTGTCCGCAGGCTCCCTGGTTACTGTTTTACTGAGGAAAATATGAAAGGAAATCCATTGCGCGGTGCAGGCTTTTTTCTGCGCGGGCTGTCCATGTTACCTGAGAAAGGTATACGGCACTTTGTGTTGGTACCATTGTTGATCAATATGTTTCTGTTTAGCGGCGCTATCTGGCTGTTATTTGATCAGATGGGCGTTTGGATCGATTATCTGCTTAGCTCAATTCTGCCGGACTGGGACTGGTTACAGTTCCTGCGCTATATCCTCTGGCCGATGGTCGCCATATTGGTGGTTATAGCGGTGTATTACAGTTTCAGTGTGGTAGCGAATATTATAGCGGCACCTTTCAACGGGATATTGTCGGAAAAAGTGGAGCAGCGTTTAAGAGGCGTCACTATTACTGACAGTGGATGGAAAGAGATTCTGGCTTTGATTCCACGCACCGTCGCCCGGGAAGTATCTAAACTTCTGTATTACCTGCCCCGCTTATTGTTTTTAATGGTTCTGGCGTTTATCCCTGTATTAGGATGGATTGCACCGTTCTTACTGTTCTTGTTCGGTTGCTGGATGATGGCGATTCAGTACTGTGATTATCCTATGGATAATAACAAGGTTAGTTTTAAAGATATGAAACAGTCGCTCAAGGAGCGCCGTATGACTTCGGTAGGCTTCGGTGGACTGGTTTCAATCGGTATGATGATTCCATTGGTAAACCTATTGGTGATGCCTGCTGCTGTTGTCGGGGCGACTATCTTCTGGGTTGAAGAATATGCCAACGATCAGGGTGAAATAGTGATAAATCCAGCCATTGATTCATCAGAGAGTCCCGATAGGCTTGAATCCAAATAATCCTGCTTAAAGCTGTTCTGGACACTCAATAAAAAAGCACCGCTATTTAGCGGTGCTTTTTTATGATTAATCTTCAGTGAGTAGGGCTACTCTTCTTCTGTTTCCTCTGGTCGGGTAACTGAAGCCATCAGCTCTAGGGGGAAGTGGCAGGTAAAGGTGCTTCCTTTGCCTGGCTGGCTTTTAATCGATAGCTTACCGCCGTGGCGCAGCATCACATGCTTTACTATGGCCAGCCCCAAACCGGTACCACCACTATCGGATGAGCGGCTTTCGTCAACCCGGTAGAACCGTTCCTGTAACCGGGGCAGGTGGAGACTATCGATACCCGGGCCGTTATCCTTAACCGAAAAGTGAGCGCCTTGCTTATCGGTCCACCAGCGTATCTTGATGTTACCTCCGGCCTGAGTATAGCGAACCGCATTAAATACCAGATTTGAAAAAGCGCTGTAAACTTCAGCTTCCTGGCCTAATAAGGTGTTTTCCGGTTCCAGCTCTAACTGAATCTGCTGCTGTTTTTCCTGGCCCAGCACTAAAGCATCTTCACGAATGCGGCCAATAATTGAATGTACCGGTACCGGTAACTCATCTGAGAGATGGCTGCTGGCTTCGAGTCGGGATAACAGGAGCAGGTCTGAGACCAGGTTTTCCATCCGACGGGACTGATTTTCCATCTGACTCAGGCCGCGCTGAAGAGGTCGTGGCAGGTTCTGGTCAAGAAAGGTCTCTAGGTAGCCGCGAATAACGGTAAGTGGTGTACGTAGCTCGTGAGAGGCGTTGGCGACAAAATCCTGCCGGGTCTGCTCAAGTTGTTTTAGTCGAGTGATATCACGTGCCACTAAAATACGATCGCCGGCACCGAATCGGGTGATTCGATATTCCAGAATCACATTGTTATCCAGAGGTGAGGCCAGCTGCAGAGGGTCTTCGTAATTGCCTTTATGGTAATACCGGACAAACCGGGGATCACGTAACAGGTTGATAACTGAACGACCGCGATCGGTCTGAACTTTCATCCCCAGAAGTTGTTCCGCCGCCCGGTTCCACCATTCGAGGTAGCTTTGGCCATTAATAATAACGATGGCATCGCTCAGTGCCGCAGATGATTGTCGAAACCGGTGGATAACATTACGGAGAGTCTGGCTGCGTTGCTGTTGGCGCTTCTGATCGCGGGATATCTCATCAAAGAGTTCCCCCCAGTGTCCCTCACCTTCAGGTACATCATCGGGTTTACTGCTCATCAACCACTGTTGTAGTCGATTAAACTGTTTAACCTGATACAGCGCCCAGCCCAGCAGAGCAAGGGACAGAGTCCAGCCGGGATAGCCAATGATCAGGCCGAACAGTAGTGCAACGACCACTGTCAGCAGCAGGTTGCTTGCTATCGAATGGCTGGTGTTATACATAACTCTGGCTCAGGCAACCTGTGATGAAAAACGATAACCGGTACCGCGTACAGTCTGAATAAGATAATCATGTCGTTCACCAAGCGCTTTACGAAGACGGCGAATGTGCACATCAACTGTACGCTCTTCAACGTATACGTTACCGCCCCATACCAGATCAAGCAACTGACTACGGCTGTAAGCCCGGTCCTGATGGGTCATGAAAAACTGTAGCAGGCGGAACTCTGTCGGCCCCAGCTCCAGAGGCTTCAGCTCAGAGCTGACCCGGTGAGAGACAGGGTCCAGCGTCAGACTATCAATAGTAATCGGTTCTTCAATGCCTTTAGGTGTTGCCCGACGCAATACGGTTTTTAGTCTGGCAACAAGTTCCCGTGGTGAGAATGGTTTGGTGATGTAGTCATCGATACCGGTTTCAAGCCCTTGAATTTTATTATCTTCATCGGCTTTAGCGGTGAGCATGATGATCGGAATATCTGCGGTCGTTTCATCTTTGCGCAAGCGACGGGCAAATTCGATACCGCTGGTACCTGGCATCATCCAGTCCAGCAAAATCATATCTGGTTGATTATCAATGATCATTGGGTGGGCTGCCTGAGCAGAGTCTGCTTCCTGACATTCATAGCCGGCCATTTCCAGTGCCACTGCGATCATTTCCCGAATAGGTGCCTCATCATCAACAATCAGAACCCGTTTACCCGACATCATGACCTTTTCCTCATTGATTCGATAAATTAGGGAAGCTGCGAATAAACCCCCAGACTTTCTCCGTGGGTCTTAAATCGACGTGTTCGCAAATTCCTCAGACGATCATATTAGATTATGAAACTGTTACAGGAATATGACAGAACCATTGATCGTGCAAGAGTATTTAAGATCAAAGGGTCAGATAGTGAAGAAATAAGCTTATAAACAGGGCCATACCGGCGTAATGATTGTTAAGGAAAGCTTTGAAACAGGCATCCCGTTGACGATCCCGGATCAGGTATTGCTGATAAACAAAAAAACCACCCATCATCAGAATACCCATATAAAACCAGAGTGAGAGTCCCAGTTGCACTGCCAGCAGAGCAAATATAGACAATGTCAGTAGCTGTAGAATGCCGATAATGACTTTGTCCATATCACCGAACAGCACTGCGGTGGATTTAACACCGATTTTCAGATCATCGTCACGATCGACCATGGCATACATGGTGTCGTAAGCAACGGTCCAGAGCACGGTGGCGATATACAGTAGCCAGACCTGATTCGGAATACTATTGAGCGTTGCAGTGAAGGCCATAGGAATCGCCCAGGCAAACGCCATACCTAATACCACCTGTGGCAGATGAGTATAGCGCTTCATGAAGGGGTAGCAGGTAGCGAGGGCAACAGCACCAAACGACATCAATACAGTCATCTGGTTGGTGAACAGAACCAGAATAAAAGCCAGGATCAACAATCCAGAAAACAGATAAAGGGCTTCTTTGGCGCTTATCAGGCCTGCGGGAATAGGGCGTTGTGCTGTGCGTTTTACGTGGCCATCAATCTTGCGATCGGCATAGTCATTGATCACGCAGCCGGCAGAACGCATCAGGAAAGTGCCGAGACAGAAAATCAGTAACAGGTCTAAATCTGGTATACCTTCAGCAGCAATCCAGAGCGCCCATAGCGTCGGCCAGAGTACCAGATAGGTGCCTATCGGTTTTTCCACCCGCATTAGCTGCCCACAAGCCTGAAGCTTTAACTGCCAGGGTGAGCGGGATTCTGGTGTTGTCGATTGCATTACTGAGATTCCGTTATTCCGTTGTTCAGATAGTTTACCTTTTGCAGCGCTGGCAGGAAAACCTCGGCCACCAGTAACGGCTTGCCCGACAGGAGAAACCGGGAGCGGCGCGCCCATACGGTTTCGCCACTGAGCAATCGGAGCTTACTAATCTGAAGGGCACCCCGTTGCATAGTGGGATCTTTAAATAAGACAGTGCCGAGTGAACGACTCCCCAGGTAGTTAAGTTCACGTTGTTTGCCGGTAAGCGTGGATGCGGGAATGATGGTACGGGCAAAGACCCAGGGTTGACCATTGCCAATCAACTGAACTTCGCGGATTAACGCCATCTGACGGTGCGGTATGCCCAGCTCTCTGGCTTCTGAGCGGGTCGGACGACCCCATAGCTGACGTACGACTTCAACCCGGAAGTCGCCTTTGCTGGCCTGGATCAGACGCTGAGTCAGTGAGCCACTGTCTAATAACCATTTTCGCCAGCAAGCCGGTGCATCGGGCGAAGCGGGGCGGCGCAAGGTATACCAGCGGACGTCAAAGCTATTTTGATTCAGAGCAGCAGGGATTGGCACAACAATTTCTCAGCATAAAAACTGGCCGTATAGTACCCTAGCTACCGTCAAATGTATTGGTTTCAGATCAGGGTTTATGAAGGCCTGGTGGTGAAGGAGAGCGGTGAAGGGTAATGCAAAAATATTCAGTTGAGCAGGTCGAACAAATTTCCCGGCAATGGGTAGAAGCAATGGTGGTTGGTCTTAACCTTTGCCCCTTTGCAGCACCGGTCGTCAAGGATAATAGTTTGCGCTATAGCGTGATTGAAGAATCCGATACCGAAAAGCAGGCGGCACTTTTTTTGGCTGAGGTCGACAGGCTGTTGAACGCCGATGAACAGGATATTGCTACGACATTGTTCATCGTACCCCGAGGGCTGGAAGACTTTTATGACTATCTTGATCAGCTGGCTTATTTTGAGGAGTTGCTGGAGCAAGCCGGCCTGAGCGGTATTTTACAGCTGGCCAGTTTTCACCCTCAGTATCTGTTTGGCGGAGTGGATGAACAGGATCTGAGTCACTGGACTAACCGTTCACCCTGGCCAACCTTTCATATTATTCGTGAAGCCCAAATGAGCCGTGCGCTGGCAAGCTATAAAGATCCGGAACAGATCCCAGAACGTAATATGGCGTTACTGCGAAAACTGGGGCGGGAAGGGCTTATTAAACGGTTTCCGCCACTAGCAGACTATTGCTGAATGGCTGAATGAAAACTCAGTACGAGCCATGTTCCGGTTCACTATAAAGATCTGAGAAAGGTTCAGGAATGTAATATGGCACTCTTGTGAAAACTGGGGCGGGAAGGGCTTATTAAACGGTTTCCGCCACTAGCAGACTATTGCTGAATGGCTGCATGATAATTCAGACGAGCCATGTTCCGGTTCACTATAAAGATCTGAGATAAATTCAGGAATGTAATATGGCACTCTTGTGAAAACTGGGGCGGGAGGGACTTATCAAGTGGTTCCCGCCACTTGCTGATTATTGCTGAGTTTCAGTGCTGAATATCTCAGTTCGGTTTCGACCGTTGTCTTTAGCTTTATATAACGCGGTATCTGCCTGTTCAAGCAGTTGCCGTGGTGATAACCCTTTATGGCTGGGCACAACAGAGGATATACCCAGGCTAACCGTGACAGGCTGATCTTTAAAGCTCGGACAGTGACGAATATTAAGGTCATTGATCCGCTTACGAATATTTTCAGATAGCACCTGAGCGCCGGCAAGGTCTGTTTCCGGCAGTAACAGGCAGAACTCCTCTCCGCCGTAGCGACTGACGATATCCTGAGCCCGACGGGCTGATTCCTTGACCGCTAATGCAATTCTGCGCAAACAATTGTCGCCGTTAAGATGGCCTTTTTTGTCGTTAAATGCTTTGAAGTGGTCGATATCTAGCAGAATAACCGATAAAGGAAGTCTGGAACGCTGACCCCGTCGCCACTCTATTTCAAAGCTTCGCTCAAATTCCCGGCGATTAAATACCTGGGTCAGTGTATCGATACTGGCCGCTCGCGCTAACAGATCATGAGAACGCTTTAGTTGTAACAGGAGATTGATACGGGCCTGAATGATGGCCGGCTCACGGGCCTGTAATAGGTAATCGGCCACGCCTACATCATATAGTCCTGCTTCTTCACCATCGCTGATCGGTTGACCAATCACCGCAAGCGGTACCTGTTTTTCCCGCGTTATATGAGACATCTGCCGGCACAGATCGGCTAAATTATCCTGTAGGCCATCGTTATGCAGTAACACCAGGTCCGGGCAGCGTTCATCGGATAGCAGCAGTTCCTGCAGGGCCGGTTGTGACTGTGGCAGTAGTATGTTGCTTTCATCACGCAGAGAAGAGAGTACGCCCCACAGGTCAGCAACCTGATCACCGCCAAAAATAGCGATGGTCATCCTTTCCTGATAGCGGGAGCCGCTGTTCATATCAACGGGGGTTACATCTTCCCCTTGGAGAAAGCTAAACACGGATTCGGGATTAAGTAAGCCAACCAGATTCCGGCCGTCAGCAGCGACAAGAGCGGGCGTGCGCAGACCAAAGTTGCCTCGTTCCCATTCGGTTTGCCAGCGGGTTAGTGTCTCTTCGCAGATACCATCCGTTTCAAGTTCTGTTGGTAGATCAGCTTCCTCCAGGCAGTGGAAAATGACCGATGGGTTGGCGATATCTTTGCCCTCAATCCACAATGCCTTATACAAACTACGCAGGAAAGTCGTTGCCTTATCCGGATCAATCAGCTGTGTTGCGATCGCGCATAAAGAGGGGAAAAAACTGTCACCACGTTCAAGGGGCAGCGAGATAGCTATATCAGGAGCCCGGTTGCGAATACTGAAAATATCACTGGCCAGGTCGGCCATACTTTCGGCAGATCCAAGATACGAGCCCACCTCTGATGTGTGTTCTACCAGTCGCCACTCGACTTTATGCAGTAAGTTCTGACTGCAGAGTATTTCATAGAGGGTGTAACTGAATGGGCAGTTCAGATCTCCATATACAATGTAATCTGCCATTTTAGGACCTTAATTCACTGATTTATATAGATTATAGCTGATCTATCGGCTGGTCAGGGTTTTTACTTAAGTTGGAATTCTTTAGCTGCACATGTAAATCAAAAAAAACGTACTACAACACTCTTGTTAGTTAGGATAGAATCGCTAGCAGCGACAAAACAGCGCAGTTTTTGTCGTCTCGGGAGTGCGGTCAATGTTGTACGCAGGAACTTAGTACAGATCAGATGGTGGAAGTGTGTTAGCAGAGCGCAGAGGGAAAACGCCGGGAAAGCATGGGCGCAGAGCAGGTGATAAAACTGGTGAAGCGGTATGTGACATGAAAGGGGATCTGTGGGAAATCGATGCCGCATTTCTGCTTTATATGAAACAGATGGTACCGGGCTGGTGTGGTGGTGCTATTCCTGAGGAAGTGATGGAAGGGCTGAAAAATACCGGCCGTTATCAGGATCAGGGTATTGAGTTGAAAGCGCAGCCAAAAGATAACGGTAAGATTATTCTGCAGGTGCGGGATATCGGCTAAGCCGGATAGAGAATTTGAAAAGGCAGCCTGTGGCTGCCTTTTTTATTTATCCTGTGGTGAAAGGCCGGGTTTATTGTCTTTCCTCAACACGTTTCACCGTCTTTTTAATCTCTTTCAGGCTACTGTGGCGCACATCGGTGCCACTTACCAGATAGATCAGGTGCTCGGCCAGGTTACGGGCATGATCACCGATACGCTCAAGGCTTCGTAGTACCCAGATAACATTCATTACGCTGGATATATGGCGTGGATCTTCCATCATATAGGTCATCAGAGAACGCATAGCGGTGCGATACTCCGAGTCTACTTCTTTGTCCTGTTTAGCAACTTTATAAGCCAGCTCTGCATCACTACGGGCAAATGCGGTCAGGCCGTCTTTCAACATATCCCGTACCAGGTTGCCGATATGACGGACTTCCTGATAGCCCTGCATATTTTTACCTTCACTCGCCAGCTCCATCGCATAGCGACAAATACGGCTGGTTTCATCGCCGATTCGCTCAAGGTCGTTAGTAGCTTTGCTGACTGAGATGATCAGTCGCAGATCGGCTGCGGCAGGTTGGCGACGCGCAATGATCAGGGTGCATTGTTCATCAATCATCAGCTCCATATCGTTGATGACAGAGTCAATTTTAAGCGCCTGTTCTGCCTGATCTGTATCTCCGCCGACCAGCGCGTTAACCGCATCGCTCAGCTGGCGCTCAACGACACCGCCCATGGTTAGTAGTTCGGTACGGATCTGCTCCAGCTCTTCGTTGAAGCTCTGGGAGATGTGTGTGTTGTGGTGCTCTGATTCGTAACTCACTGTGTATACTCCGCTGCTTAACCGTAACGACCGGTAATGTAGTCTTCAGTTTGTTTCTTTTCCGGGTTTGTGAAAAGGTTATCTGTTACACCAAATTCAATCAGATCACCCATATACATAAAGGCAGTGTAATCTGAAACCCGTGCCGCCTGTTGCATGTTATGGGTAACAATGACGATAGTGAAATCTTTCTTCAACTCGTGAATCAGTTCCTCGATCTTCAGTGTTGAGATGGGATCCAGTGCTGAAGCTGGCTCATCCAGTAGCAGTACTTCAGGCTTTACCGCAATGGTGCGAGCAATAACCAGACGTTGCTGCTGACCACCAGACATGCCTAACGCACTTTCATGCAAGCGATCTTTAACTTCGTCCCAGAGTGCGGCAGATTTTAGCGCCCACTCGACCGTTTCATCGATCACGCGTTTCTTTTTAATGCCCTGAATACGTAAGCCATAAGCAACATTTTCATAGATGCTTTTTGGAAACGGGTTGGGCTTCTGAAATACCATGCCAACGCGACGACGCAGGTCAGCAACGTCGACACCGCGCTCATAGATATTCTCACCATAGAGGCTCATCTGGCCTTCTATTTTGCAACTATCGACCAGATCATTCATGCGGTTAAAGCAGCGTAACAGGGTGGACTTACCGCAACCCGAAGGCCCGATGAATGCGGTCACCCGGTTTTTGGGGATGTCCATGTTGACCCCGTGCAGGGCACGTTTGTCACCGTAATAGAGTTCTAGATCGCGTACTGTCAGGGCGATAGTTTCATCTTCCAGACGCAGGCTCTGGTGCTGGCGCTGCATCGAAGAGATATCGATTGCGTGGGATTTAGCTTCCATAGTCATTATCTAACCTATTAAGTATTCGGCTTACATCTAAAGCGCGTTATATATTTTACCAGGCGATGGCTATCGCATCGCCATGGCGTAGTGAAGACAGGTGCCTTCATTGCTTACATTTCCAGCGCTTTATATTTTTCTCGCAAATGGTTTCGAATCGCAATGGCTGACAAGTTCAGCAGGGCGATAACGATAACCAACAGCATGGCGGTGGCATAGACCAGCGGGCGTGCTGCTTCAACGTTCGGACTCTGGAAACCCACATCGTAGATGTGAAAGCCCAGGTGCATAAATTTCTGATCCAGATGAATAAATGGATAGTTACCATCCAGAGGCAGGCTTGGTGCCAGCTTAACGACACCGACCAGCATCAAGGGAGCAACTTCGCCGGCGGCGCGGGCAATAGCCAGAATGACACCGGTCATCATTGCCGGGCTAGCCATCGGCAGTACAACTTTCATCAGGGTTTCAAACTTAGTTGCACCCAGAGCCAGGCTACCTTCACGGACCGAACGGGGAATACGGCTCAGGCCTTCCTCCGTCGCGACGATAACGACCGGTACGGTTAGCAATGCGAGAGTCAGTGATGCCCACATTAAGCCAGGTGTTCCAAAAGTGGGAGCGGGCTTTGCTTCAGGGAAGAACAGATCATCGATATTTCCGCCCAGGAAGTAGACAAAGAAGCCCAGACCAAATACACCGTATACGATCGAAGGGACACCGGCCAGGTTGTTTACTGCAATGCGAATGACCCGGGTGATGAAACCCTGTTTGGCATATTCACGTAGGTAAACTGCCGCAACTACACCAAATGGGGTGACCAGAATAGACATCAGGATAACCATCATTACCGTACCAAAGATCGCCGGGAAAATACCGCCCTCGGTATTGGCTTCACGGGGATCCTCGCTGACGAACTCCCATAGTTTGGCGAAGTAATGACCAGTTTTCTGCAGTATACCCATATCATTCGGTCTGAAAGCCCGGACTATCTTGGATATCTGAATTTCGACCTGCTGACCGGTGGCGACTTCTGCTGTAATTGAGTCCCGGTTAATCTCAGCATACAGATCCAGCAAACGTTGCTGTAACCCCTGATACGCTGTGTCCAGCTCTTTACGGCGCTGATTAATGGTTTCGTATAGTGCAGGGTCGGTTAAATCTTTAAGCTGCAAACTACGTTCTTTGAGGCGTAGTCGTTCCAGTTCATGGTTAATTTCACCGATCTCATGTTTTTCAATCTCAAGAATATCTTCACGAATGTCCAGTGCGCGTTCGATACGTAGCTCAAGGTCATCCCAGAGGGCCAGATACTCGGCCGATTTATCGTAACCATCATAACGGCCAACTTCCTCACCGGACTGTTTTACCGAACGCAGGTAGCCGTACAGGTTACCCCACTCACGGCGCTCCGCATTAAACAGCATTTCCGGTGTCTGGCGATCACTCAGGTAATGTTCCAATGCCCAGGTGAAGTCGGAGCCGTTAACATCACGGTTACCTATTTTGATCAGATAGCGAGTTGAGAACTCATCCGTTGTCGGTATTTTTATACCGGCTTCGATCAGCTGCTTAGTCAGCACTTCATTGGTTTCGACAATTTCACCGACCAGAACGGTTTCGCCGTCCTGGGTGTATTGTCCCTGGATAATGTCAGCCGGCCAAAAATGGCTCAGGCCTCGAATGGCGATCAGGCCCAGCAGACCAATAACCATAATCATACAAATGGCAACTGCCCCTGCATTCATCCATACCCATGGGGAACCGGATTTAAACCATTCACGTACTGAGATGTTCATAATCAGTATATCCTCAACAACTCATGTTAAAGGGAGCCGTACTTCTTGCGCAGCTCACTGTGAGTCGGATGCTTTCCATTTTGATTGTTTGAATAATCATTAATCAACTTAAAGTGAACCGTACTTTTTGCGCAGCCGTTGACGGATTACTTCCGCTAGGGTGTTTACCACAAAGGTAAACATAAACAGCACAAAGGCAGCTAAAAACAGGATACGGTAGTGTGTACTACCCACTTCGGACTCAGGCATCTCAACCGCGATGTTGGCTGCCAGGGTACGCATCCCTTCGAAAATATTAATATCCATGATCGGTGTATTACCGGTCGCCATTAGTACGATCATAGTTTCACCTACAGCCCGGCCCATACCGATCATTACCGCAGAGAATATACCCGGACTTGCGGTTGGCAGAACGACGCGGGTCAGGGTCTGCCATGGTGTTGCGCCCAGTGCCAGGGAGCCGAAACTCAGATGCTTAGGTACTGCGAAGATTGCATCCTCAGTGATGGAAAAGATGGTAGGGATGACAGCAAAGCCCATGGCGATACCGATGACCAACGCATTGCGCTGATCGTAAGCGATCCCCAGGTCATTAGTCAGCCAGCTACGCATATTGCCATCAAACAGAACCAGCTCTATTGCCGGGCTGATGAAAATGCTGAACCAGGTCGCCAGAATAATCACCGGAATCAACAGAATAGAATCCCAGCCATCGGGAATCAGCCAACGGATCTGTTTTGGCATCTGCGCCCAAACGAAGGCAAAGCCAAGTACTGACAAAGGCAATAGCAGCAAGGTTACAAAGATACCCGGCAGGTTTTCTTCCATAAACGGCGCCAGCCATAAACCGGCCAGAAAACCCAGAATTACAGTGGGTAGTGCTTCCATCAGTTCGATAACTGGTTTTACCTTGCGACGTAGAGCCGGCACCATAAAGTAAGCGGTATAGATTGCACCACAGATCGCCAAAGGCGTTGCCAGCAACATGGCATAGAAGGCGGCCTTCAGGGTACCGAATGCCAGAGGCATAAGGCTGTATTTAGGTTCGAAGTCATTGTTAGCAGCAGAAGATTGCCAGATGTACTTAGGCTGTTCGTGGCCCTCGTACCAGACTTCTCCCCAAAGCGCGCTCCAGGAAACTTCCGGATGCTCATTATCAATGTGCAATAGGGTTAACATACCCGCTTCTTCAATCAGTATGGCGTTAGCACGCGGCGCCAGGGCGATCATTGAAGCGTTGGCCTGAGCGACTCTTTCAGCCAGAACGTTAGCGTTAGCTGTCGTATTATAAATTCGCAGCTCGCCAGCCTTGTCGATGGTGGCGAAGCCTTTCCGACGATGTTCTATTGCCAGATCAGTAATGGCAGCCTGACCCGTTTCAAATTCACGGATCTTGGTCATGGTCCATTCTAATTTTTCATTTCGCACCAGAAACCACTGTGCAACCTGACCTGCTTCATTACCGATCAATAGAGCGTTTCCGCCTAGTAGCAGGTCAAAAGTCGTTATCGGGGTGCTTGATGCATCCAGCACCTGAGTAATGACCGGGTGGTTCTGATTTTGTAGATTAACAACGGCCATTTTGCCGTTTTCACCGGCGACCAGTAACCAGCTCTGATCGGGCATAAGCAGCATTTTCTGTATATCCAGACCCAGATCAGGTAGCGAGGTTGAACTCAATTCCTGTTCAGTTTCGCCGGTAAACAAATTTTCATTTTGCGAAATAAAGGTCGCCTGCATTGTGCTCTGATTACCCCCGATCAGGGCAAAGCTGCCTTCGCTGCCGGCAAAGGTAAGTTGATCAAGGGCGACTGAAGCGACATCCATGGGCTCTTCGCCCAGTGGGTAGCTGATGGCTGGCAGAATAACCCGCTTACCTTCAGGGTAAGTGGATTTGTAATCATGTTTGAATACCAGCGCCTGGCCATTACTCAGTCCCAGCGCAAACATCCGGCTGTTCTCTGATGCCAGAGCGAAGCTGGAAATAGTGGTGTCGGCGGGCAGAGGTATCTGTGTGCTTTGCAACGGCTGACCGGTGAGGGTGCTAAAGAATACCAGCTCTCCCAGATCGGTAACCCGCAGGCCGATCTCAGCCTGCTCTTCCATTGCCAGATACAAGGTCTTGCCTGACCCGGGAACGGCATAAGGCTCGACGACTTTTTCATTATGCTGCCAGGCGCTAACGTCGGCAGAGCGAAACATGGGCAGCACTTCATAGAGCAGATAGAAAAATATCAGCAGGATTGCGATGATAACGCTGACACCACCCAGACCGATGCCTACCGTAGCTATTTTATCTCTCATGGCCCGGAATTTTCGACTACGGCGAGCCGCAGCGGTATCGAAATCCAGTTCAGGAATAGCGGAGCTGTTTTCAATGTTCATGACAGATTTCTACAATGATAAAAGTTATGACGATAAGATAAACGCAATTGATGACAGAAATGTTACAGGGCTGTAATAATGCGGCTATAAAAAAGAGCCCCGTAGGGCTCTTTTTTGTTTCAGATCATTATGATTCTGGTTTTGATATCTGAAATTTTTACAGACCTAGTGCAGCCATCTGTTTTTCAACCAGTGTAGCGGGCAGTGGGATATAACCATCCTTTACCACAACTTCCTGACCTACTTTAGACATAACCATCTTCAGGAATTCACGGTCCAGTGGTGCAAGCTCCTGGCCGGGCTTCTTGTTTACATATACGTACAAGGCACGAGCCAGTGGGTAAGAACCGTTCAGTGCGTTTGCTGGTGTCGCTTCAACGAATGGAGTACCTTCTTTCTTAGTTAGTGGCAGGGCACGTACTGAAGAGGTTTGGTAACCGATACCAGAGTAACCGATGCCGTTAAGCGACGTAGAGACAGACTGAACAACAGATGCTGAACCAGGCTGCTCATTTACATTGTTACGGAAGTCGCCCTTGCATAACGCTTTTTTCTTGAAGTAACCGTATGTGCCGGATACAGAGTTACGACCAAAGATCTGAAAGCCCTGAGATGCCAGAGAGCCGCTAGCGCCAACATCACCCCACTTGGTTGTTTCTTTCGCTTGTCCGCATTTGCGGGTAGAAGAGAAAATTGCGTCAACCTGAGGAATCGTCAGGCCGGTAATTGCATTGTCTTTGTTTACAAAGACTGCCAGAGCGTCAATCGCTACTGCGACAGGGGTTGGCTTGTAACCGAATTTTCTTTCGAACGCTTCCAGCTCTTTATCTTTCATCTTACGGGACATAGGGCCCATATTAGCGGTGCCTTCAGTCAGTGCTGGTGGTGCAGTTGAAGAGCCTGCCGCCTGAATCTGAACGTTAACGTTTGGGTAGTTACGTTTAAACTCTTCAGCCCACAGGGTCATCAGGTTAGCCAGAGTATCAGAGCCAACAGAGGACAGGTTGCCGGATACACCAGAGGCTTTCTGGTAAGTTGGCAGGTTTGCGTCCAGCAGATCAGAGGCGGATGCAGTCAGGCAGGTTGCTGTCATGGCAACCGCAGCAATAATTTTCTTCATTGGTTTCATTACAAGCTCCAGGGCGTATGAGTTGAATACTTTGATTTCTTAAAATCTTTATTTGATGGGGAGTAATATAAGAGGCTTGTGTGACAGCTATGTGACAGCCATCAAGTTTTTATTGTTGTTATCTCTGATAAGCAACAAAATTTTCGACAGGGCGGGTTTTTAACTAGACTAATGACTGGGGGTTGGTAGTAGAATATCGGCTGCCTAAATTGATCCGGTAACGGAAGTAAATATGAAAACCGATGACAAACTGATAAAGCCAGAGGGCGAATTAAGCCTGCGTGGTCCTGCTGCCGGTGCAGCGGCTAACATGTTTGGTGATGTATATGGGGGCTGGGTTGCGTCTCAGGCTGTATTGGCGGCGGAAATTCGTGCCGCTGAGGAAGCTGAAGGCCGTGTTGCTACTGTTTCTATTGGTGCAATGAGCTTTATGGCTCCAGTGCTGGAAGGCACTCTGCTCAGTTTTTATACCCGGGTAATCGAGCAGGGCACCAGCTCGCTACGTATTAAGGTTGAAGTCTGGGGTTGTTGTCCGGATGGTCGCGACCTGCGTAAAGTCACTGAAACCGAATGTGTGCAGGTGGCTATCGACGGCCACGGCCATATTCGTGCGCTGGATTTTGGTCAGTAAAAACCTGAAACAGGTCAGAAAAAAGGCAGATCATAGATCTGCCTTTTTTGTTTTAAGCCGGTGATTATCCTAGAGGTTGAAGATTAGCGTAGCCGACTACCAGCCACTTGCTACCCTCAAAATCAAAGTTAACCTGTACCCGGGCTTTAGGGCCCTGACCCTCGTAATTAATCACAATACCTTCACCAAAAATCGAGTGAGATACCCGCTGTCCCAGCACTATTTGAGTATCGGGCACTTCATTGCCGCCGAACATCGGTGACTTAGATACTGGCTGCCGAGCGGTTACCGGTCTGCTCACGGAAGCATTGAGACGGACTTCTTCCATACACTGATCAGGTATCTCCCGTATAAACCGGGATGGTCGGTTAAAGCTTTCATTACCGTGTAAACGACGGGACTCTGCATAAGTGATAAATAGCTTTTGCATCGCCCGGGTGATGCCGACATAGCAGAGGCGACGCTCCTCTTCTAAGCGCCCCGGTTCCTCTATCGACATGCTGTGAGGAAACAGGCCTTCCTCCATGCCCCCCAGAAATACCAGTGGGAATTCCAGTCCTTTTGCTGAGTGTAGCGTCATCAGTTGTACGCTGTCCTGGTGCTCATCGGCCTGTGCTTCGCCAGCATCCAGTGCCGCCTGATCCAGAAATGCTGCCAGTAGTGTGGTGTTCTGGTTTTCCTCTTTTTCAGGCTCCCAGGTTGACAGATACTGTCGGGCAGCGCTGACCAGTTCCTCAAGGTTTTCGACTCTGGCCTGACCCTTTTCACCTTTTTCTTTCAGATGGTGGTCGATCAGTCCTGATGTTTTAATCGCATGTTCGGTTTGTTCATGAAGGTCAGTGCCTTCAGTACCCTGATCCATCTGGTTTACCAGATCGATAAAGGCTTGCAGTGCATTGGCTGCCCGAGCGGTGAGCTTACCGAGTTCGATCACTTCATTTGCAGCACGCCACATAGAAACCCCTTCGGTACGGGCATGCAGGCGAACTTCTTCCAGAGTCTTTCCGCCAACGCCCCGAGTCGGCACGTTAATCACCCGCTCCATAGCAGTATCGTCTTCACGATTGCTGATCAGACGCAGATAGGCCAGGGCATTTTTAATTTCCAGGCGGTCGTAGAAGCGTTGGCCGCCGTAGATACGATAAGGCATACCGGCTCTGATCAGCGCCTCCTCAAGTACCCGTGACTGTGCATTGGAGCGATACAGAATAGCCGACTCACTACGCAAATTGCCCTGCTGTACCCAGCTATCTATCTGATCAACAATAAAGCGGGACTCATCCTGTTCGTTAAATGCGGCGTAGAGGGAGATCTGTTCACCATCGGGCTGATCGGTACGCAGTTCTTTACCCAGTCGCCCCTGATTGTTCTGAATAACACCGTTGGCTGCTTGCAGAATGGTGTTAGTGGAGCGGTAGTTTTGTTCCAGCTTGACCACTTTGGTTGCGACATAGTCATCACTAAAGCGCTGAATATTTTCGATTTTAGCGCCACGCCAGCCGTAGATAGACTGGTCGTCATCGCCTACCGCCATCAGCTTTTCCGGGATTGGCTTGCGCGGGTCCAGAGGCTGACAGAGAAGTTTGAGCCAGGCATATTGAATCGAGTTGGTATCCTGAAACTCGTCAACCAGAATGTAGCGGAAGCGCTCCTGATAGTGCTCCAGCAGATGAGGGTTATGGTCTCTTAACAGTTCAAGAGAGCGCAGTAGTAGTTCACCAAAATCGACCATGCCGCCCCGGTCACAGGCATCTTCGTAGGCCTGATACATGTTTACCATCATCTGGGCGTATGGGTCGCCTCCAGGGTCAATATGGCGGGCCCGCAGGCCTTCGTCTTTCTGGGCGTTGATATACCACTGAAACTGACGGGCCGGCCAGCGGCTGTCATCCAGATTCATCTCTTTGCCTAAGCGTTTGACCAGACGTAGCTGATCGTCGGAATCCATGATCTGGAAATTTTCCACCAGCCCGGCATCACGCCAGTGTGCGCGGAGTATCCGGTGAGCCAGACCGTGAAAGGTGCCTACCCACATGCCGCTGGGATTAATACCCATCAGCTCTTCGATCCGACCACGCATCTCTTTAGCGGCTTTGTTGGTAAAGGTCACCGCCATAATGGAGTAAGGCGACAGCCCTTCAGTCTGGACCAGCCAGGCGATCCGGTGTACCAGTACCCGGGTCTTACCGGAACCTGCACCGGCCAACACCAGCATGTTACAAACCGGCGCAGAAACCGCTTCACGTTGAGGTTCATTGAGTGAATCGAGAAGGTGGGAGACGTCCATAATGGCTCACATGAATTGCTGTATAAATAATCAGTAGGAGAGTATAGCAGCTCATGTTACTGCTTCCGAGAATATTTAATGCTCTCTTTTATTAAGTGGCACGTGCTTTACATCCTTAAATAATCGTGTAATCTTTATTGTCAATAGAGCACTGCCCATTATGGGTATGTTCTGGGTCGTCAGACCCTCGTTAGACAGGGATTGTTAAACGCTAATTTCATCGAAAGAGCTGTTCATGGAAGAGACGCTGCAGTACGACAAATCTACCAACTCATATAGCCGTGGTTTCAGTCTTATAGAGCTGATGCTGGTGCTGACCATCCTATCGATTCTGCTGTTTATTGCAGTGCCTAATTTTTCTGGATTCGTGTCTCAAACCCGACTCAGTGGGGCTAAAGACCGATTAATTTCCAGTCTTTCCTTTGCCCGAACCGAAGCCATTAAACGGGGTTCTCCTTCGATCATCTGTCGTAGCGTTGATGGCATTAACTGTGCTGGAAACATCGTTATCGCCGCTACCCGCGACTGGGCTGGGGGTTGGTTAATCTTTTCAGACGAAAATGAGAATAATCTTTTGGATAACAATGAGTTGATGAGGATGGAAACGGATCTGAATAGTTCTTTGACCATTGAATTTAGTCGCGGTGATCTGATTGTGTTTAATCATTTAGGTGTGTTGCAAAATGCGGCAGTGAATGAGCAGACGTTTGTGTTAAGTGATGCCGGTGATAACGCTGCTGTCACTGCGTTATCAGTGCTGGCCACGGGTCGAATACGCAGCTGTAAGGATTGGAATAGTGGAGGTGGGTCATGCAACGACAGCTAGGCTTTAATCTGATTGAGGTAATGGTGGCGCTGGTCATCCTTACCATTGGGCTGCTGGGGATGGCGGCGTTGCAGTTAACCGCGGTAAAGCAAAACCAGAGTGCGTATATGCGTACCCAGGCGAATCAACTGGCGTACGATATTATTGATCGGGTCAGGGTTAATAAAGGGGCATTAAGCGGTTATCTGGATCAGGACGAAGGAACGGAGAATTCCAACTGCATTAGTTATAACGGCAATGTTAGCGGTTGTTCTGAGGACGAAATGGCAGCTAATGATCTGTATGAATGGCTGCAATTACTAAACCAAAAGGTTCCGTCTGGTAGTGGACGGCTTTGTCAGGGGACGCTGACATTTAACGCTTTGAACATGCCGGGCTGTAATTCCGATGATGATGCGCCTCTGTCAGTGTATATCTGGTGGGAGGATAGCCGGGATGGGTCTTCTACCCGATTAGTCATGAGTAGCCGCTTATGAATAATCGAATAAAGCTTAATCAGCGAGGTTTATCATTAGTTGAGCTGATGATTGCGATGGTAATTGGTTTGATGTTAACCGCTGCTGTTTTGCAGGTGTTTGTTAGCAGCAGAGTGAGCTACTCAATGCAGACGGGTCTGGCTCAGCTACAAGAAAATGGTCGTTTTGCCCTTGAATTTCTATCGCGGGATATACGTCAGTTAGGCTTTCAGGGGTGCTCGGTTGAAAACAGCCTTGCAAATGTTGTGAATGATGGGAGCGGGGTGGATCCTTTTATCAACCTGTCCCGACCGTTAGATGGGCAGGATAATATAGGTAATGCAGTTGCTTTCAACGGTCGTAACGCTATTTCAGGTAGTGATGTTATGCATATTAAATATGCTGAAGCATCAGGCGCCTGCAGGATTGAATCCCATTCAAGCAGCAATAGCCGGTTGTCTTGCGAAGGCCCCCATTCATTCAGCCAGGGGGATGTGCTGATCGCTTCTGATTGTGGTCATAGCGCTATTTTTCAAAAATCGAATCTTGACGTAGCAGGCGCAAATAAGCTGATTTTCCATGCCAGTGATAAGGGCAAGCCAGGCAATTGTGTGCCCGGTTTGGGCGGGCCTGTGACCTGTAGCGGAAGTGGTAAAGGCTATAGCTTCACACCGGGTTCCTTGGTTCAGCGCTTGCTCTCTTTCCGATATTTCATAGCTCTTAATAATTTTGGCCGACCTGCGCTCTATCGTCAGGGGATTATCATCACCGGGGCGAAATTTGGCACTGGTAATCAGGAGTTGGTTGAAGGTGTTGAGGATATGCAGATTCTTTACGGCGTTGATACCGATGCCGATGGTCGGCCCGACAAATATGTGGATGGTGCCGTAGCCGGTGCTGATTTTAATGCGGTAGGTGCTGTGCGGATTAGTCTGTTGCTCAGAAGCACAGCAGCCAATCTGGTTAAGGAAGGGCAAACGTTAAACTTCAATGGTGTTAATCGTCAGTTCAACGACGGCTACTTACGCAAAGTGTTTAGTACAACGATTCAGATACGGAACAGGTTATAGCGATGGCAAGGATAGCTGAACGGGGAATGGTACTGGTTGTTAGTCTGATCATATTGCTGGCGATGACTGTGATCGGTTTGGCAGGTATGGAGATAACCAGTCTGGAAGAGAAAATGACCGGCAGTATGCGTGATCGAAATGTTGCGTTTCAGGCGGCAGAGTCGGCTCTCAATGAGGCGGAAAATTTTCTGGAAAATACCCGGCCATTACCCGACTTTACAGATAAGGATGGATTGCTTTCGGAGACCGGTAACTGGCAAACCGTTAATTGGGAAAATAATCTTGCCGTTGCGCTATATGAAGGCCCGGGTTTTGACAACCTGGCTTTACCTTCCGCTTATGTAATAGAGAAACTGGACTATATCAGTCATGGGGTGGAGCTTGGTGACGCGGTAACGACTGATGAGTACTTTCGGATAACGGCCCGGTCTCAGGGATTGAGCGGTTCTGCGCAGGTTATTTTACAGACTGTTTATAAGCGTTAATAAAGGGATGTTGTAATGTGCTTTCTCAATAAGAATAGTCTACTGATGTTAGTTATCGCTGGTCTGCTGGGCAGCACTAATAGCTTTGCCGGTATTGCTCAGACACCGTTATATCTGTCCCAGTCTGCCGCGCCACGCATATTGTTTGCTATGTCCAATGATCATCAGCAGTTTGTTAAAGCGTATACCGACTATACCGATCTGGATGATGATGGAGTTCTGGATTTTACCTATCAGGACAGCTTCGATTACTACGGCTATTTTGATAGCGCTAAATGTTACCTATATGACAGCACAGATAAACGTTTTGAGCCGGATGGTACCGCCGGTGGTACTAATGGACACGAGTGTAATGGTAATAACAAACAGTGGAGCGGTAACTGGCTGAACTGGGCTACCATGACCCGCATGGATATAGTGCGTAAAGTGCTTTATGGCGGCAAGCGCTCTACCGATACTGCTGATGAAACTGTATTAGAGCGCGCTTATTTACCATCTGATGTCCACTCGTTTGCCAAAGTATTCAAAAAAGAAAAGGCTTCACAGGTACATAAGTTCACCCCGTATGACGATAAGAGTATTACCGTTTGTAACACGAGTTTTGTATCAAACACTGAAACCAGTGGGTCAATATCCACACTGGATTATCCGCCTTTGATGCAGGTTGCCATTGGTGATTTTCCGCAATGGGCCCTGTCTGAAAAACATCAGTGTGGCTTCAGGGGAAATGATAATACAGCGTCCGAGATGACCCGTCCGCATAAAGACAACGATAAAGATAAAGATCTTGGGAGCGATTTTGTGGTGCGGGTTCAAGTGTGTGATGCAAGCCTGCCGGAGGGCAATTGTAAAGCCTATGCTAGCTTAAAGCCGACCGGGTTATTGCAGCAGTATGGTGAAGATAGTGCTGCGCTGAAAATGAACTTTGGATTGATAACCGGTAGTTATGAAAAGAACTTATCAGGAGGGGTGCTGAGAAAAAATATTATACCTTTTGCGGGGAATGACGATGCCGATCAGGATGAGATTGATTCAGGCAGCGGAATTGTTAAATATTTAGTCTCAGACACCGCCGTCAAAGGGATTATTCACAGCCTTGATTCTTTTCGTATCTATGGTCGCAAAGGCGGGTCTTATAATACACGGGTAAATGACTGGGGTAACCCGTTAAGTGAAATCTATCTGGAGGGCCTGAGGTATTTGTCTGGACAGCGCAAAAAAGCTAATGTCGATTTTGCCGCAGACGATAGTGGTTTTATCACCGCTTTGCCTACCGCTGCAGAGATGCCAGCCTGGGTTGATCCGCTTTCTGAGGACGAATGGTGTGCCGATCTATCGGTTATTACACTGTCAACCGGGCTTAATTCTTTCGATACCGATGATCTATCTAGTGATATCTCTGGGTTGGATATTAGGGCGATGACTAATGAAGTTGGCCGTTTGGAAGGGATGAACGGGAACGATTATTACATTGGTGAAAATCTGTCGGACAGTAATCGCAAATGCACTGCTAAAACTATCCATAATCTGGCTGATGTAAAAGGTATTTGCCCTGAAGTACCAGGTAAACAAGGGGGGTATCATATTGCCGGCATGGCGCATTACGCCAAGACCCATGATATCAGGCCGGATATTACTCCTGAAGATGGTGAGGCCAGGCAATCAGTTACCACTTATGCGGTTGCTCTGGCTGAGACAATGCCGCGGTTTGAAGTACCGGTAGCGGGTGGGAAAGTGACTATTATTCCTTACTGTACTGACCGTAAAGATGATGACACTAAGCCGTGGGCAGTGCCAAAAGATTGTACTATGACTGGTCTGAGGGTGTTATCTCTGAACCCTGAGGGAACGCGGGGTGAAATAGATGTTAGCTGGGAGGATAAGCCTCGGGGGGCTGACTATGATATGGATGTTATAGCCCATATCGCTTTTTGTGCGGAAGACGCCTGCGATGATAATCCGGGGGCGGGTAAGCTAAGGGTTAGTACTGAAATTCGACTGGTTAAGACAACTGCACCTAAGTGGCTGGGCTATTTTATTGAAGGTACTACTGATGATGGAAGACACCTCCCTCTAACAAGGAATGGTTCGGGGAATGAGGATGAGCGTCAAGATATTACTCCTTATATCACCTCTTCTACGCCAGGCTATCCTGATCCTTACATTTATCCGGCTAATGATTCAAATAATCTCGCCTATGAAGACCCAAATGTTTTAGTCAATACACAAGTCTTCTCTCAGGGTAACTCGGTAGGGGCGTTTCTCGAAAACCCGCTCTGGTATACCGCTAAATACGGTGCTTTTATCGAACAGAATGATCTGGAAGACCCTAAACCAGATTTGGCTGAAGAGTGGGATATAGATAGCGATGGGGTGCCCGATGGATTTTTTAATGCCCGTAACCCATCAAAGCTATTCAATTCTCTCAGTAATGTGATTGCAGATATTGTTAAGCGGGAATCTTCCAATACCTCAGTTGCGGCTAACTCAACGCAATTAGGCACAGACTCTAAAATCTATCAGGCCCGCTTTTATAGTGGGGACTGGAGCGGTGACTTATTGGCCTTTGCCCTTGATCCCGAGAGCGAGAGTTTAGTTTCATTTAGTGAACCTGTCTGGAACGCTGCGGATCGTATCCCCGACGCGAATAAGAGAGCGATTTTCACATCCACCGGTGCTTTTTTAAAAAGCGGTGTGTCCTTTAAGTACGGGAATCTTTCTGAGGATCAAAAAGTATTTATTACAGAAGCCCAGGTTGACTATCTTCGGGGCGATCGAAGCCGGGAGCAGGATCAGTTTCGTCAGCGTAGTTCGGTGTTGGGGGATATCATAAATTCTAACCCGCTTTATGTTGGCCAGGATAATTTTAATTATTATCAGTTGGAATTAGCAGCGGATAAATCCTCGACCTATCGTAACTATCTGACGGGTACCGGATCACTGGATAAAAATAGTCGCCAGGATATGATCTATGTGGGCGCTAACGACGGTATGTTACACGGGTTTTTAGGTAAGGGTGAGCAAGGAAACTGTACGCCTGGGGCTAAGCTCTGTGAGGGTGAAGAGTTATTTGCTTATATACCTAAAGGATTGTTTAACCAGCCATATGCTGGAGATAGTGGTTTAGCATCTCTGACTCAGCCGGCTTATCAGCATCGATACTATGTGGATGGGTCGCCGCGCCATGGTGATGCTTATATTCGTTATGAGGAGACGATAGCTCGCTGGGGGACTGCATTAGTGGGTACCCTTGCCGGTGGAGGAAAAGGTATTTTTGCGCTGGATGTTTCTAATCCGGACAGTTTTACTGACGATGATGTGCTTTGGGATCTGGATGAAACTGATCTGGGCAGCAACCTGGGCTATACCTTCGGCCAGGCGTCTATCGTTAAGCTAGCCAATGGTAAGTGGGGCGCCGTATTTGGCAATGGCTATTATAGTGAAAGCCGTGATGCGGTGTTGATGATTGTTGATCTGGAAACCGGCGAACTGATTAAAGAGATAGCAACGCAGAGCGTTCCCTTCGGTGCTGAAGCCAATGGCTTATCATCGCCCCAGGTGGTAGATACAACAGGCGATAAAATTGCCGATACCGTTTATGCCGGTGACCTACAAGGCAACCTTTGGAAGTTTGATATCTCCTCAAATGAGTCAGACAACTGGGGTGTTTGGAAACCGGATGCGACTTCACTAGAGGAACCTCTGTTTACGGCTTGTGCAGCGGTTAGCTGTGGCTTGAATAATCGTCAGCCAATCACGACCCGCCCCCGGGCAGTTAAGACGCCGAGTGGCGGTCTGATGCTGCTGTTTGGTACCGGTCGATATATGGAGCTGACGGATACTGAAGACAGTTCTGTACAGAGCTTTTATGGCATTTATGACGATGATATTTCGGTTCTTTCCGGTCGAAGCAAATTGGTAAGCCAAACCATCATAAAAGAATATTCTTCGGAAGACCTTCTACTGCTGACCCCGCCAGTCGTATCCCCAAATGATTTGCGGGTTACTTCGGATAATCAGATTAGTTTAAAGACTGACAGAGGTTGGTATATGGACTTTAAACAGAGTGATTATCCCGGCGAACGTATTGTTTCTAACCCACTTATATTGGGTGATAGTGTAATTTTCCCAACAATTGTTCCTGAGCCCGGCGCTTGCAGTGATGGTGGGAGTAGTTGGTTGATGGAGCTAAATGCGCTATCGGGTGGAAGGCCGGAGATAACCGATGTGAATGGTGACGGGGTAATTGATGATAAAGACCTGGTTGAGGGTGTGCCGGTATCAGGTAGAAAATATGATGCACTCATTAATGAGTCGCTGGTGCTGGATGAGGGAGAGAATTTGGTCATTCTCACGCCAGATACTGAGCTAAACCTTAATGAGCAAGTCAGAGCTAAGGATAAGATATCAGGCCGCAAGTCCTGGTTGCAGATAAAGTAGTAGGAGAGCAGGGATGAAGGCAGTAAAGGGGTTTACATTGATTGAGCTTATGATCGTCGTGGCGATTATCGGTATTTTGATGACAATTGCCTATCCGTCCTATCTATCCTATATGCAGGATACTCGTCGGGGCGTGGCCGAAGCCGATTTGATGGAGTTGTCACAATGGATGGAGCGAAACTATACCGTGAGCGGCCGTTATACCAACGTGAGTAACGCCGCACCCGCGCTTCCCTTTGATAAATCCCCTAAAGATGGCGCGGTCCGTCATTATGGTCTGAGCATTGCTGCAATCACCGCTAATAACTATGTATTGACCGCAACCCCTGTGCCAGGCAGTGCACAATCAACCGATCCTTGTGGTGTAATACGGGTTGACCAAACCGGCAACCGGGTATTTGTCGGTGGCTGTTAGGCTACAGGCTACAGGCTATACCGGTGCCAGGCTGGCTGCATTTTTAACTCTGTATTGTAGTATCCGACGAAACTCATCCGGATCTTTTATCTTCTGTGTCGAGTCAGGATCTAACGCTGGAATCAGGCGTGACAGCCAGAAGCGCATCGCCGCAGTACGGGTAAGTTGAGGCCAGGCCAGGTACTCGTTGTCTTCGAACGGCCGCACGGCATTATAGGCAGCCAATAGGGCCTGCTCCCGTTCGGAATCGATACTGCCGTCAGGGTTTACACACCAGTCATTGGCGACAATCGCCAGATCAAACAGCAGATAACCGGTACAGGCGTTATAAATATCCAGAATAGCGCTGAGCTGGTCTCCGTCGAACAGGGCGTTATCAAAGAACAGATCACCGTGGATCGCTCCTTGAGGTAGTTCCCAGGGTTGCTCTCTAAGTTGATCAAACAGAGTCACTTCCTGGTTCAGCAGTGCAGCATCTTCGGCATTTAGTTTACGACTGATCTGTTGAGACTCTCGGCGCCACCAGAAGACCCCCCGATGGGCCTGACGTTGCAGATAAAAGTCGCTACCCGCTTTATGAAACTGCGCCAGAGCTCGGCCGATCTGAGCGCAATGATCGGGTGTCAGCTTATCAAGATGTCGGCCTGCAAAGCGGGGCTGCAGTAGGGCGGGGCGGTTATGCATCGATTTAAGTGCAATACCGTTACGGTCTTTAAAGGGAAACGGCACCGGGCAGTTTCGTTCAGATAACCAGGTGGTAAGCTCAACAAAGTACGGCATCTCATCCTGACTGAGCTCTTCAAACAGGGTCAGAACATACTCCTGTTGCTGGCCTGCACTGTCGCGCAATGAGACAAAATAGTTGGTGTTTTCGATGCCACCCTCGATGCCCTGGAAATCTACCAGTTCACCGAGGTCAAAGTCCTGTAGCAGGGTTTGCAGATCATCTCTGCTAACGGAGGTGTATACAGCCATAAAATCTATCTTTCCAACGTGCTGGCTACCAGCTAAATAGAATCCACTTCGGTAACATCAGGCTAGAGTTATCAAAGCGTTGAAATTCCCCCTCATCGGTGGGAACCAGATAGTAAGTCTTACCTACGACAGGTTCCACCTTTATCTCTTTTAGTTGGCCATTTATACGATATTCGTAATAGGTGGCTTTCTTGCCCTGGCGGATAGTAACGGCGGGTTCATTTTCATCAAATTCGGGTAGCACTTCTGCAACAGCAACCGGTACGGTGGAAAATGAGAGTAACAGGGTGGCCAGTAACAGTGATTTTTTCATAACAGCTCCATGAACCGGGTGTGCCTCTTCAGTGACAGAGGGTTATCGCATATGATGGTGCACTACACTATCTCCTGACGGACAATGACTGCAATACCATGACCGCAAATACTTCACCTATTATTCTAGTCGATGGCTCCTCTTATCTGTATAGGGCCTTTTTTGCATCTCAACAGGCTGATATGCGTACCTCTGAAGGGGTGCCAACGGGTGCAGTGCGACTGGTCACCAGTATGCTGCGTAGCCTTATAAAACAGTATCCTGATAGTCCGGTTGCTGTGATATTTGATGCCAAGGGTAAAACCTTCCGTGATGAGATATACCCGGAATATAAAGCGCAGCGGCCGTCGATGCCGGATGATCTGCGCACTCAGATAGAGCCTATTCATAATATTGTACGGGCGATGGGGTTTCCGTTAATCGCAGTCGAAGGTGTTGAAGCTGATGATGTAATCGGTACCTATGCACGGGAAGCCAGTGCTAAAGGGCTGGATACTGTGATATCAACCGGCGATAAAGATATGGCCCAGCTGGTGGATAAGCACGTTACCCTGATTAATACCATGAATGACAGCTATATGGATGTGGAAGGGGTTAAAGATAAGTTTGGTATTCCTCCGGAACTGATTATCGATTTTCTGGCCCTGATGGGCGATAAGGTCGACAACATTCCCGGCGTTCCCGGCGTTGGTGAAAAGACAGCGCTGGCATTGTTACAGGGTATCGGTGGTATTGCTGATCTGTATGACAATCTGGATAAGATCGCTGCACTGGGTTTCCGTGGCTCTAAAACCATGGCCAAAAAGCTGGAAGATAATCGAGAAGGCGCTGAGCTGTCGTATCTGCTGGCGACCATCAAAACTGATCTTGAGCTGGAACTGCCAATTGAAGATATTCCGGTACCGATAGCCAATAATGATCAGTTGATGCCGCTGTTTAAACAGTGTGAGTTTCGTACCTGGGTGCGGGATCTTGATGATACCGCCGATGGTTCAGGCGGCGATGCTACAGGGGGAGAAAACGAAGCTCCTCCGGCACCTGTAGAAGTAGAATATGAAACTATTCTCAACCAGCAGGATTTTGATCGCTGGCTGAAAGCATTGTCTGAAGCTGATCTGTTTGCGTTTGATACCGAAACCGACAGCCTGAATTATATGGAAGCAAACCTGATCGGGCTGTCGTTCTCAATTGAGCCGGGCAAGGCCGCTTATTTACCGGTTGCTCATGATTATATGGGCGCACCTGACCAGCTGGATCGTAAGTCAGTGCTTACTCAGTTGAAGCCGCTATTGGAAAGTGAGCAGCATAAAAAAGTGGGGCAACATATCAAGTACGATATGAATGTTCTGGCCCGCTACGATATCGAACTGAAAGGTGTTGCCTTCGATACGATGTTGGAATCCTATGTACTGAACTCCACCGCGACCCGTCATAATATGGACGCCATGGCTGATCATTATCTGGATCTGAAAACGGTTAAGTTTGAAGAGATCGCAGGCAAAGGTAAAAAGCAGCTGACCTTTAATCAGATTGAGATGGAGCAGGCGGCACCCTACGCCGCAGAAGATGCGGACATTACATTACGTTTGCATCAGACTCTGAATAACCGGTTAGAAAATGACAGTGCTTTAGAACAGGTTTTTAGTGATGTTGAGCTGCCGTTAATCCCCGTGTTGGCCCGGATGGAACAACAGGGTGCGCTGGTGGATGCTACACAGCTGGCACAGCAGAGCCTGGAGCATGGCAAGCGTCTGGCAGAGCTTGAAATCAAAGCCCACGAGCTGGCGGGTGGGCCATTCAACCTGAGTTCGCCTAAACAGCTACAGGAAATTTTATTTGAGCAACAGAAGTTGCCGGTCATT
Source organism: Amphritea balenae (assembly GCF_003858655.1). Taxonomy (GTDB): domain Bacteria; phylum Pseudomonadota; class Gammaproteobacteria; order Pseudomonadales; family Balneatricaceae; genus Amphritea; species Amphritea balenae. Next base: position 9,611 of record NZ_RQXV01000006.1, on the reverse strand, counting down.
AAGAAAACACCCAAAGGTGCACCTTCAACTGCAGAAGAAGTGCTACAGGAACTGGCGCTGGATTATCCATTGCCGAAGCTGATTATTGAACATCGCAGCCTGAGTAAACTGAAAAGCACTTATACGGATAAGTTGCCACAGATGATTAATCCTGCGACTAAGCGGATTCATACCTCTTATCATCAGGCCGTGACAGCGACGGGCCGGCTTTCATCATCGGACCCTAATTTACAAAATATCCCCATCCGTACCACTGAAGGTCGCCGCATCCGACAAGCCTTTGTTGCGCCGGAAGGTTATAAACTGGTGGCTGCCGATTACTCTCAGATCGAGCTACGTATTATGGCTCATCTGTCGCAGGATAAGGGCTTGCTGAATGCTTTCGCCGGCGGCGAAGACGTCCATAAAGCGACGGCGGCTGAAGTCTTCAAAGTTGCCCTGGATGAGGTCACCATTGATCAGCGCCGTAGTGCTAAGGCGATTAACTTTGGCCTGATCTATGGTATGTCAGCATTTGGGCTGGCTAAGCAGCTGGGTATAGGTCGGAACGAAGCACAAAAGTATATTGAACATTACTTTGAAACATACCCCGGTGTGCAGCGCTATATGGATGATATTCGTCTGAAAGCGTCTGAAGATGGCTATGTTGAGACCCTGTTTGGTCGCCGGCTCTATCTGCCTGAAATTAAAGCCAGCAATGGTATGCGGCGACAGGCGGCTGAACGTACTGCGATCAATGCGCCGATGCAGGGTACTGCTGCGGATATCATCAAAAAAGCGATGGTCAAGGTTGATGACTGGCTAGAGAGCAGCGCTACCGAAGCCCGAATGATTATGCAGGTACACGATGAATTGATTCTGGAGGTGCCAGAAGCCGAGGTGGAAAGCGTCTCTGCTCAGCTGGTTGAGTTAATGCAATCTGCGGCTGATCTGGATGTGCCGTTACTGGTGGAAGCGGGTATCGGTGATAACTGGGATCAGGCGCATTGATGCTATCGAGCTGTAGTTACCTGGCCAGGGGAACTTTTACCAGATAATTCGCTCAGAATAATTGAGGGTCATTTTCACAGTCCTTGCCAAGGGTGGCTCTCATAATAACAAGCATGCGTTCAAGCTCTCGCAATCATTTTGTTCCCCTTTATGATTCCGGGAGCTTCTTTTTGTAGCACTGAGTGATACAGCGAGTAATAAAAACGGCCGACATTCTGAGAATGTCGGCCGTTTTTGTTCGGAGTCTCTGGCGAGTTGTAATAATTACTCTTCTGAGTCGCCGGAAGCCTCTTCTAATAACCAGTTGTTCAGTCTGTCACGAAGTTGTTCAACGCCGTTTTTTTTCAGCGCAGAAAATGACTGGATACTGATCAGAGGATTGTTTTTAGCATCAAGATCCCGTTTCAGCTTTAGTACTGCATTCTGGGCCGGGCCTTTTTTCAGTTTGTCCGCCTTGGTCAGGAGTATATGCAGCGGCATATTTGCCTGCTGACACCACTGAATCATCATCTGGTCAAATTCTTTGAGTGGGTGACGGATATCGACCATCAGAACAACTCCTTTGAGGCAGTCACGATTCTGCAAATAGTCATCAAGATGCTTTTGCCAGTGAACCTTCATTGCGATGGGTACTTTGGCGTAACCATAACCCGGAAGGTCGACTATACGTGCGCCTTCGACATTGGTGTCAAAGAAATTGATCAGCTGCGTACGGCCAGGTGTTTTACTGGTGCGGGCCAGCTTTGCGTTAGTTAAGGTATTGATTGCGCTGGATTTACCCGCGTTGGAACGACCGGCAAACGCAACTTCGGCACCGCTATCTTCAGGGCACTGGCTCAGCTTGCTGGCGCTGGTATTAAATCGGCTCAAATGGTACTGAATCTGGGGTTGGGACATATACTTTTTGCCTATGCGCCTGTAAATACAGACATTATCGTTCCAGTTTGTATGGATATTAGGTTATAATGCCGCCGGAATTCTACCTGTGGCTGGTTTATTACGCCAGCCCAGGAGTTGGTGAGGTCGCCCTGTTTCAATCTGATGAGGGTCAGGTTGCAGCAGAAACCGTTCGCAATTTATAGCAAGAGTCTGGATTAGTCGATGAATAAACTACTGATCGCCTTACTGGTAAGCGTAGGTATCACGGGTGTTGCACATGCGGCCGGTGATGCTGCTGCAGGAAAAAGCAAAACAGCTATTTGTGCAGCTTGTCATGGTGTTGATGGCAACAGCGCAATTGGAAACTTTCCAAAGCTGGCTGGCCAAAATGAGCGTTACCTGCTGAAACAGATGCAGGAAATTAAAGATGGCAGCCGTCCGGTTGTTGAAATGACAGGTATGCTGACTGCCCTGAGTGATCAGGATATGGCAGATATCTCAGCGTATTTCGCATCTAACACTGTTCAGATCGGAGCAGCCAAAGCCGACCTGGTCAAAGCGGGTGAGAAAATTTACCGCGCCGGTATTGAGTCAAAAGGTATTTCTGCCTGTACAGCTTGTCACGGCCCTAACGGAGCAGGTCTGGCATCTGCTGCCTTCCCACAGTTGGGTGGACAGCATGCACAGTACACAGAGAAGCAGCTGAAAAACTTCCGTAATGAGGAGCGTAACAACGATCCTGGCAAGATGATGCGTGATATCGCTGCTAAGATGAGTGATAAAGAAATTCAGGCTGTTTCTAGCTACATTCAGGGTCTGAACTAAGCGTTCAGCTCAGGATAAGGAAAGGCAGCGTAAGCTGCCTTTTTTATTGCTGAAAATAATTTGCTCTGAGGATGAACTTGGTGCAGATAGACCGGTCATAAGAGATTGATTTGTTAAGGTTCTGGAGAGATATCATGTTTAAAAAGCTGGGTTTTGGATTAATGCTAATGGTCAGCGCTGTGTTTGCACAGGCTGAAGGCTACCTGGCAGGCACCCATTATGAAGAGATCGCACGACCAGTGCCGACGGTTGATAAAGGCAAAGTTGAAGTGACAGAAGCTTTTGGTTACCTCTGCCCACACTGTGCCAGCTTTGAGCCTATGTTGCATAGCTGGAGCCAGCAGCAACCAGAAGATGTTGCTTTTGTTCGGGTTCCGGTTGTCTTTTCACGTTCATGGGAGCCGTTGGCGCGGGCATACTATTCTGCGGATCTGATGAATGTTATCGAGAAGACCCATCAGGCAACCTTTGATGCGCTGCATAAAGAGCGCCGTCGTTTCCGCAGCCTTGAAGATCTGGCTGACTTTTATGCGGATCTGGGCGTCGATAAAGACAAGTTCACTAAGATGAATCAGTCATTTGCGGTTAATATGCGTATGAATCAGGGCGCTGCTAAATTGAATGGTTACGGTATTCAGAGTGTGCCAACGCTGATCGTCAACGGTAAGTATCGAATTACTGCTGAAACAGCGGGTGGTCATGTGGGTATGTTGAAAGTTGCTCAGTTCCTGATCGAAAAAGAGCGTGCTGCGCTGTAATTAGCGCCTGCTGTTAAAAAGTCGCTAATGCGGCTTTTTTTATGTCTGGGTGTTGGGGGTTGGGTGTTTTTTCAGCACTATGGGTATTGTCTTTGTTAAGAGGGCTGGCTTGCTCCCCCCTCATTGGCCTAACATGGGCTGATAGTGTTAGTTCGTTGGAAGGTACGAGATGGAACAGGACGACTGGAAAGAGAAGTATAAACAGTTGGCGGCTGATATGGATGCGGTTCAAGAGCGGCTGAATGATAGGTCACTTGATCATCTTGTTTATCAGATGTCCGGGGCGCTTGAAGGACGGTCTGAACTGTTGGATCGCGCTTTAGCGGCGCTTTGTGAACAGCTAAAGAATGGTCAGGACGTGCAGAATGAAGATACTTTCCAGTTGGTAGAAAAACAGCTACGCACTGTAGGTATAGAGCATGAGAAGCATAATACCGATCTGTTACAGGCACTGCATAAGTGGATTCGCCAGTTACGCCTGCAATTAACCACCGAGTTGAGTATAGAGCGTCTTACAAAAGCTGAATCTGCGCTGGTGTCTCTACGAGCGAAGGAAGGCGCTTTACCCGGCATTCTCAACGATCTGGTTGCCCTTCAGGCACCGCTTTTAACAACAGATCTGAGCGAAACACTGAATGTTACAGCCAACAGCTCTGATGCTGCACATGCTGATGACAGCAAACTGCTGCAACAAATAGGTGTTGAGTTGCTTAGCTTGCTAACGGGCTTATGTATCAGTAAGGATGAGACGCCAAAGTCTCGCGACCTTGCTAGACGAATTGAAGAGGGGCTCACGCTAGCCGGATTGCCAGAGATTATTCAGGATCTGGTTAAACTTATTGCTACCTTAAGCAACAACAATAGTGCGGACTTCGAAAACTATCTGCTTAATCTTACCGGGCAGTTGGCTGAAGTTCAGGCTTATCTGATTGAAAACCAGAAAGAAGATCTGGCAAACGGTCAGGCCGCTAAGCTTAGTCAGGATATTCATCATGATGTTCAGGCTATTAGTCTGGCGGTTAGTAATTCCCATGACCTGCATGAACTGAAAAATGAAGTGTCATCGCAATTGCTAAATATTGTTGAATCTGTCGATGCGTATAAGCGTAATGAAGAAGATCGCGAGAAACAGCTTCAAAAGCGATATGAGCAGATGAACAGCCGTCTTGAACAGATGGAGCAACAGACTCAGTTAATGACGGAGCATATCGAAACTGAACGGCAGCGCGCCATGACCGATGCACTTACATCGCTGCCAAACAGAGCCGGATATGATGATCAGATTGAGGCTGAGTTCGAACGGTGGAAGCGCTATCAGCACCATTTCTCAATAGTGGTGGCGGATCTTGATCATTTTAAACGTATCAACGACAGCTTCGGTCACCAGGCCGGGGATAAAGTGCTAAAACTTATCGCAAATGTTCTGACCCGTAAATGCCGGACGACTGACTTCGTTGCCCGTTATGGCGGAGAGGAATTTGTTATTCTGATGCCTTCAACCAATGCCGAGAAGTCGGCTCAGGGTGTTGATAAAATTCGTAAAGCGATTGAGAGCAGTCCGTTTAATTTTCATGGTAAGCCGGTACAAATTACAATGTCGTTCGGTGTTGCCGAAATTCAGGAAGGTGATACCGTTGAATCTCTTTTCGCCCGTGCAGATAAAGCACTGTATAGCGCAAAAGGTAATGGCCGCAACCGGATTGAGCTGGGTTAAAGATTTAGTGGTTAGACTCGGGTATGATGCAGCTCTCAACCTAACGGGTCGTAACCGGCGGCATTACCAGCCCAGGGCCTGAATAACTCACAACGGAAAACACCTGTAGTGCGACGTCTTCTCCGAATTTCAAAAATTGTACGGGTAGTTGCCAAGTACCGGCTTGATACCTTTTTCGATCAGCTGAACCTGCGTTGGTATGTTCGTTTTCTACTGGCGTTAATGGTATGGCGTTATCTGATCCCTGTAGGGGACCGGTCTGAAGGTGAGCGGTTACGTCTGGCATTAGAAGAGCTTGGGCCGATTTTTATTAAATTTGGTCAGATGCTTTCAACCCGCAGGGATCTGTTGTCAGATGACCTGGCATTGGAGTTGAAGAAGCTTCAGGATAATGTGCCGCCTTTCTCAGGAACCTATGCACAGCAGCTTATTGAGCAATCATTAGGTTCTCCGGTGGAAGAGCTGTTTGCTGAATTCAGTGCTGAGCCGATGGCCTCAGCCTCGGTCGCTCAGGTCCATGCGGCATTGCTTTACAATGGAGAAGAGGTCGTTGTTAAGGTTATTCGCCCGGGTATCGAGCGTACCATTAAGAAAGATGTAGCTCTGCTATTTACCCTGGCTCATCTGGTTGAAAAACTATGGGCAGAAGGGCGTCGCTTGCGGCCAGTCGAAGTCGTAGCGGACTATGAAACTACTATCTTTGATGAATTAGATCTACGTAAAGAAGCGGCTAACTGTTCTCAGATTCGACGTAACTTTGATAATTCGCCGATTCTCTATGTGCCAGAGATTTTCTGGGATCTGACCCGTCAGAATGTCTTGGTTATGGAGCGTATCCACGGTATTCCAGTGGCTGATGTTGATCAGTTGAATGCTCAGAATACGGATATGAAGAAGCTGGCAGAGCAGGGTGTTGAGATTTTCTTCACCCAGGTATTCCGGGACAGTTTTTTTCATGCTGATATGCATCCGGGCAATATTTTTGTTTCCCGTAGTAATCCATCCTCACCGCAATACATCGCAGTAGATTTTGGTATTGTTGGCTCGCTGACAGCAGAAGATCAGAGCTACCTGGCGCGAAACTTCCTGGCCTTCTTTCAGCGGGATTATCGTCAGGTGGCACAGCTGCATATAGATTCGGGCTGGGTACCGGAAGATACCAATGTCTACGCATTCGAAACTGCGATACGTAGCGTCTGTGAGCCTATTTTTGAAAAGCCACTGAAAGATATTTCCTTTGGTCTGGTATTGATGGGGCTGTTCCAGACGGCTCGTCGTTTCAATATGGAAGTGCAGCCACAGTTAGTACTGCTGCAGAAAACACTACTTAATATTGAAGGCTTGGGGCGCCAGCTGTATCCGGATCTGGATCTTTGGCAGACGGCACAGCCGTTCCTTGAGCGTTGGATGAAAGAACGTATGGGGCCAAAAGCTGTCTACCGTTCAATGAAGCAACAGGCACCGGACTGGCTGGATAAAATGCCACATCTGCCTCAAATGGCCTATGAAGCTCTGCATCAGTTGAAAAACCTGGATGATGTCCGACGCCGGGATATGCTGGCACTGAGTGTTGCCCGTCAGGAGCTGAAACAGCAAGGCAATCAGCGCGGGCGCTGGGTGGGAGTAGCGTGTCTGGTATTGGCCGCAGGCTTTGCTGTTGAGGATCCGACTATGCTTGCTAATGACCTGCCCGCTATAACCTGGTTATTTGGCGGAATTGCAGCGGTTTTATTGTTACGTCGTTAAACTGAAACAATAAACAATTAGACTTTTTGAGCCCCATATTTCGGGGATAGCAGAGCGTGCAGGGATCAGGTATCCTTGCCTGCTTAGTTTTTAAAGAAGATAGATATGTCAGAACAGTGGTTAGAGCAGATTAAGTGGAATGCTGATGGTTTAGTGCCGGCAATCGCCCAGGATCACCAGACAGGCCGTGTACTCATGGTTGCCTGGATGAATGCTGAAGCACTTTCTCTGACTGTTCAGGAAAATCGGGCTATCTATTTTTCACGTTCTCGTCAGAAGTTATGGCGTAAGGGTGAAGAGTCTGGCCATGTTCAGCAACTGCATGATATCCGTCTGGATTGTGATGATGATGTGATCTTGCTTAGTGTTGAGCAGCTGGGAGGCATTGCTTGTCATACCGGTCGGGAGAACTGCTTTTATAAAACCCTGAAAGAGGGTGAGTGGGTGGCTGTAGAGCCGGTATTGAAAGACCCTAAAACGATATACGAAAAGTAAGGTCTTAATATGAGTGATGTACTGAATCAGCTAGGCGATATTCTCGAACAACGTAAAATCGCGACAGCCGAAAAATCATATGTTGCCAGCTTGCATGCTAAGGGTCTGAATAAGATTTTAGAAAAGGTTGGCGAAGAAGCGACTGAAACCATACTGGCGGCAAAGGATGCGCAAAGTAGTGGTGATAATAGTGATGTTATCTATGAGACTGCAGACCTGTGGTTTCACACATTAGTTGCGTTATCGCACCTGGGTGAACGTCCTGAAGCGGTAATTAATGAACTGGCACGTCGATTTGATATGTCTGGTCTTGAAGAAAAAGCATCAAGAGCAGATAAATAGCATCTAATTGACCGCTGGGATGATGATCATCAATTGTATCTATGCTTGATGTTGTATAGTCCCGGAATAGAAAATTGTTTTTGTAATAATTCATTTAATAGGTAGCGCTAAGCTACCTGAGATGTAAAACGGAGAAAAAGAATATGTTAGGTGGTATCAGTCTTTGGCAGCTGGCAATCATTCTGGTAATCGTTGTACTGCTGTTCGGTACTAAAAAATTACGTAATCTGGGTGGTGATGTAGGCGGTGCCGTTAAAGGTTTTAAGAAGGCTATGAATGACGAGCCTAAAGAAGACGCAAAGCTAGAAAATGATGCTGAATTTACTGCAGCAGATGATGCTGAAGTAAAAGAAAAGGCGAAAGAAGAGCCTAAAGCTGACAAATAACAGGTAGCTGGCAGATGTTTGATATCGGCTTTGCAGAGCTACTGATTATTGCTGTTGTTGGTCTGGTCGTCTTAGGGCCGGATAAGCTACCTATTGCTGCGCGAACGGTAGGTCTGTGGGTGGGAAAAGCCCGACGGACACTTGGCGGTATTCAGTCTGAGATCAGTGAAGAGCTGCGTCTTGATGAAATGAAGCGTCAGGTGGCAATGCAGAAAGATGAGCTTGATAAAGAGCTTAATGAGATGCGGCAGCCATTTAATGAAGCGCTGGGTGAGGATTCTCCCTTAGCGAATAGTGTAACTACGCCTCCAGAAAGTTCGCAGCCCACTGAGCAGAGTTCCACAGTAAAAGCGGCAGCTAAAGAACAGGAAAAACCAAAGACTGATGATTGATCCTAACCACGACCTGCCAGAACAGGATGCGGAACAGCCTTTTATCTCACACCTGGTAGAATTACGTTCTCGCCTGATGCGGGCACTGTTAGTCATACTGGTTATCTTCCTGGGCCTGTTTTATTTTGCCAATCACTTATATGAGATGATCTCTGCACCTCTGACAGCCTTGCTGCCAGAGGGGACCAGTATGATTGCAACGGATGTCACCTCGCCGTTTTTTGCGCCGTTCAAGCTGACACTGGTATTGTCGTTGTTCCTGGCAATGCCATTTATTCTGCACCAGATCTGGGGGTTTATCTCTCCAGGACTCTACAAGCACGAAAAGCGTTTAGCTGTACCGCTACTGGCATCCAGTATTGTGTTGTTCTATTCAGGCATCGCATTCGCTTACTTCGTTGTATTCCCGCTTATCTTCGGCTTCTTTACCAGTGTTGGTCCTGAGAATGTAGCGGTAATGACCGACATAAGTAGTTATCTGAATTTTGTACTCAAGATCTTTTTTGCATTCGGTATAGTGTTTGAAATTCCTATTGCGACGTTGTTATTGGTCTGGAGTGGCGTGACTAATGTGGAGAGCCTGCGTGGAAAACGGGCCTACGTTATTGTTGGCTGCTTTGTTTTGGGTATGCTGCTGACACCCCCTGATGTTATTTCTCAGACACTATTGGCATTCCCAATGTGGCTGCTATTTGAGTTGGGTATCGTGTTGGCGGTACTGACAAATAAGAAAAAGCCTGGCGATGAAGAGTTGGACGATGAGTTCGACGAGGCAGTAGAAGAAGACGAAGAAAATAAGGGCGCATAAAGAGTAGAGCGTCATAAGTTGACTCACTAGAAAAGCTTAAACAATAAAACCGCCGTCAGGCGGTTTTATTGTTTAAAGAGAAAGTGCTCGTAGTTAATGCGCATACGAAGTGCGCTTTCACATAGCTATATAGAAGGCTCTGCAAGCGATAAGTGGCGTTTGGCGGCGAGCCACCTCGAAATTCGGACTTTTTCATAAAAATTCCACTATTTTCGTGCCTCCCTGTTGACTCCCAGCGCCCCCAGTGTAGAATGCGCTTCCTCGCTTGAGACAGCC
>NZ_RQXV01000005.1 GCF_003858655.1 Amphritea balenae | reverse complement strand
GTACCAATGATGCACCAGTAGCCGGTGCCGATGTCACTGCGAGCGTTGATGAAGGCGATGCCGCGATCTCGGGTCAGTTAAGTGCCAGCGACGTAGATGATGCAGCCAGCCTGAGTTTCAGTGTCACCGGCGGTGCGGATCTGCCTGCTGGCTTTACCTTAGAGTCAGACGGTTCTTACAGCTTCAATCCTGCGGACGATGCGTATCAGTCAATGGATGCGGGTGATACCCAGGTACTGACGATTCCGGTAACAGTAACCGATGATCAGGGTGCGACTGATACCCAACAGATTCAGGTGACGGTAACCGGCACCAATGATGCGCCGGTAGCGGGTGCGGATGTAACCGCTTCTGTCGATGAAGGCGATACCGCGATCTCTGGTCAGCTAACAGCTTCGGATGTTGATGATGCTGCTTCATTGAGCTTCAGTGTGACCGGCGGTGCGGATCTACCTGCTGGTTTCACGTTAGAAAGTGACGGTTCTTACAGCTTCAATCCAGCCGATGCAGCCTACGAGTCGATGGATGCGGGCGATACCCAGGTACTGACGATTCCGGTAACCGTGACTGACGAGCAGGGTGCTACTGATACCCAACAGATTCAGGTAACAGTAACCGGTACCAACGATGCGCCGGTAGCGGGTGCTGAAGTAAACCGCGAAGTAAACGAAGGTGATGCCGTTATCTCCGGCAGCCTGGGTGGCTCCGATGTGGATGCGGGTACTGATCTTTCTTACACCGCTAACGGTGATCTGCCTGCGGGCTTTACGCTGGATAGCGATACCGGTGAGTACAGCTTTGATCCTACCGACAGTGCGTACGATAGCCTGTCTTCTACTGACAGTGTGCAACTGCAAGTGCCGGTAACTGTGACCGATGGTGATGGGGGTAGTGCACAACAGATGATTACCATCGATGTGCAGGGTACCAACGATCAGCCATCATCAATTATTACTACAGGTGCATCTGTAGATGAAGGTGCTTCTGCTGGTACAGTTGTTGCGACTCTTGAAGCCACCGATGTTGATAGCGGCGAGAACTTCAGTTACTCATTGACCGATGATCAGTCAGGGTTATTTGAGATTGTTGGTAATGAGGTTCGTGTTAAAGAGGGGGCGGATATTGATTATGAATCGGCTCAGCAACACGAAGTAACAATTCAGGTAACGGATTCAGCCGGTGGAAGCTATGAGCAAAATGCCACTTTCACTGTAAATAATATGGGCGAAGGCCCAACCGATATCACGCTGTCGGGCGGTTCGGTAGATGAAAATGCTACCGGCGGCACTGTGGTGGCTACATTAGGCGCTGCGGACGAAGATACAGGCGAAACTTTCACCTATAACCTGACCGATGCCTCAGGCAACTTTGAGATCGTGGGCAACCAGATTCAGGTGAAAGATGGCGCGGATATCGACTTTGAATCCGCTGAACTGCATAGCGTTAGCGTGGAAGTGACCGATTCGGATGGTAACAGCTACGCTGAAAACTTCGATCTGAGTGTGAATAACCTCAACGAAGGCCCGACCGATATCACGTTAAGTGGCGGTTCGGTAGATGAAAATGCTACCGGCGGCACTGTGGTGGCCACATTAGGTGCTGCGGACGAAGATGCAGGCGAAACCTTCACCTACAGCCTGACTGATGCCTCTGGTAACTTCGAGATCGTGGGCAACCAGATCCAGGTGAAAGACGGTGCGGATATCGACTTTGAGTCGGCTGAACTGCATAGCGTTAGCGTGGAAGTAACCGATTCTGACGGTAACAGCTATTCTGAAAACTTCGATCTGAGCGTAAACAACCTCAATGAAGGTCCGACCGATATCACGTTAAGTGGCGGTTCGGTGGATGAAAATGCTACCGGCGGCACCGTGGTGGCTACATTAGGCGCGGCGGACGAAGATGCAGGCGAGACCTTCACCTATAACCTGACAGATGCCTCAGGCAACTTCGAGATCGTCGGCAATGAAATCCGGGTTAAGGCGGGTGCGGATATCGACTTCGAGTCGGCCGAGTCCCACAACGTCACCGTGCAGGTGGAAGACAGCGCCGGTAATACCTACGACGAAGCTTTCGATCTGAGTGTGAATAACCTCAACGAAGGCCCGACCGATATCACGTTAAGTGGCGGTTCGGTTGATGAAAACTCAGCGGCCGGTACGGTTGTTGCGACCCTGGCGGCTGCGGACGAAGATGCAGGCGAGACCTTCACCTACAGTCTGACTGATACCTCTGGTAACTTCGAGATCGTCGGCAATGAAATCCGGGTAAAGGCGGGTGCGGATATCGACTTTGAGTCGGCCGAATCCCACAACGTCACCGTGCAGGTGGAAGACAGCGCCGGTAATACCTACGACGAAGCTTTCGATCTGAGCGTAAATAACCTCAATGAAGGTCCGACTGATATCACTTTAAGTGGCGGTTCGGTAGATGAGAATACAGGAGCCGGAACCGTTGTTGCGACCCTGGCGGCTGCGGACGAAGATGCAGGCGAGACCTTCACCTACAGCCTGACTGATACCTCTGGCAACTTCGAGATCGTCGGCAATGAGATCCGGGTTAAGGCGGGTGCGGATATCGACTTTGAATCAGCTGAGTCCCACAACGTCACCGTGCAGGTGGAAGACAGTGCCGGTAATACCTACGACGAAGCTTTCGATCTGAGTGTGAATAACCTCAACGAAGGCCCAACGGATATCACCCTGTCGGGCGGTTCGGTAGATGAAAATGCTACCGGCGGCACTGTGGTGGCCACATTAGGCGCGGCGGACGAAGATGCAGGCGAAACCTTCACCTACAGCCTGACTGATACCTCTGGTAACTTCGAGATTGTCGGCAATGAAATCCTGGTTAAGGCGGGTGCGGATATCGATTTTGAATCAGCTGAGTCCCACAACGTCACCGTGCAGGTGGAAGACAGCGCCGGTAATACCTACGACGAAGTTTTCGATCTGAGCGTAAACAACCTCAATGAAGGTCCGACTGATATCACGTTAAGTGGCGGTTCGGTGGATGAGAATACAGGAACCGGAACCGTTGTTGCGACCCTGGCGGCTGCGGACGAAGATGCGGGCGAGACCTTCACCTACAGCCTGACTGATGCCTCTGGTAACTTCGAGATCGTCGGCAATGAGATCCGGGTTAAGGCGGGGGCGGATATCGACTTCGAGTCGGCCGAGTCCCACAACGTCACCGTGCAGGTGGAAGACAGCGCCGGTAATACCTACGACGAAGCTTTTGATCTGAGTGTGAATAACCTCAATGAAGGTCCGACTGATATCACCTTAAGTGGCGGTTCGGTGGATGAAAATTCAACAGCCGGTGTTGTTGTGGCAACACTGTCTGCTTCTGATCAGGATAGCGGAGAAACCTTTAGTTATAGTTTGACTGATGACGCCGGTGGTCGTTTCGAAGTTGTTGGAAATGAGATTCGGGTTAAAGAGGGTGCCGATCTTAATTTTGAAACCGCTGAGGATCATGATGTTACCGTACGAGTGACTGACTCAGATGGAAATACCTACGATGAAAACTTTAATTTACAGGTCAATGACCTGTTTGAAGATCTGACTGCGGAGACTCCCAATCTGACGGTTAATCTGGGGGCTGATCAGGAGACTGTGTATGATTTAGATATAAGCGCATCCCTGAGTGATCTGGATGGTTCTGAGTCTTTATCAGGTATCACTGTATCCAATATTCCAGATGGAGTAACTCTGTCTGCGGGAGCGGACAATGGGGATGGTAGCTGGTCGTTGGAGCAGAATGACCTGGAAGGGCTGACGGTTACAGTTGCAAATACAGTCACAGAAGATTTTGACCTGTCAGTTTCTGTCACTTCAACTGAATCATCAACCGGTGATCAAAATACAGCTACGGATACCGTTAGCTTTTCACTAGATACTACGGCTGAAGCACCTGAGCTGAATGTTACCCTGGGTTCGCCGACGGAAGTGGCAGAAAGTGTCACTGACTATGCTCTTGAGCTAAACGGCTCAGGGAATAATGATGCTCTTCTTATTCAGAATGGTGGGGAGCTGCTGGCGGGGCAGAATGAACTAACCATTACGATGGATCTTAAGTTTGATGGTGCTCTGTCTGATACAACACCTCTGATCTCCTACGCTACAGGTAATGACGATAATGCATTTAGGCTGGAGTTATCACCGAAAAAGAATGGAAAATTTAACATTGAGTTAGACGCAGACCGCGTTGATGAAAAGACAGGTGATTTAAGTAATGATCTGCTGTTTGACGGTGAAATGCATCAGTTGAGCATCTCTATTAGTGACAGTGGCACTATTGAATATAGTATTGATGGCACGGTTGTCGCAACGGATAGCTTTAAAAAGGATTTCTCAGGCTTTGATGACGATGGTTCATTTATCATCGGGCAGGAGCAGGATAGCGTCGGCGGTGGTTTTGATAGTGGTGAATATTTATCGGGTCAGATTGGCGAGATAAAGATATTTGATACTGCTAATGCGACAGACAGTGATCAGCCTGTTGGTCACTGGAGTATGAATAGTATTGAGGCTGGAAATACTATTGCTGATCAAATTGGTGGGCATGATATTTCAATCATATCTGTATCAGGAAGCGGTTTTTCGGCTGGCTCAGTTCCGGCGTTAGTTGCTGTAGGTGAGGTTTCCGGTGGTGCTTCTACTTATGATTATCCTCTGGATATTTCAGCTTCTCTAACCGACCTGGATGGTAGTGAGTCATTGGCTGTTACTGTTAGTGGTATACCTGCTGGCGCAACGCTTTCAGCAGGTACCGACAATGGTGATGGTAGCTGGTCATTAAATTCGTCTCAGCTGACGGGGCTAACACTGTCGGTACCTGAAGGTAGTACAGATTTTGATCTTGCGGTATCTGCTACAGCGACTGAGTCCAGAGGTGGAGACACAGAAACGACAGCGACGACCGTGCCTGTGGATATTCCTGATGCTAAACAAGCAACGGATGCCGGGGATAAGGGAACATCATCTGAGTCAACGGGTATCGATTACTCGCAGTATGCCCAGGAAAATACTGATACCTCAGGCATGAATCAGGTTCAGGGTGGTTCCGGCAATGATAATAAGTTGAAGGGCTCTGATTCAGACGATCACATTACCGATGCTTCGGGTAATGACAAGATTGACGCGAAAGGCGGCAATGATGTTGTTGATGCGGGTGATGGTAATGACCATGTTAAGGGTGGTGATGGCGATGACACCCTCTATGGTGGAGCAGGTAATGATCATCTTGATGGTGATGCCGGTAATGATTATCTGTCTGGTGGTGATGGCAACGATAAGTTGCACGGTAAAGATGGCAATGATCAGCTTATCGGTGGTGAGGGTAATGATGAGTTGGATGGCGATGCCGGCAATGACCTGATGTCTGGTGGTCTGGGTAATGATACTGCAACGGGTGGTGACGGCGCCGACACCTACATATTTAACCCGTTTGAGGGTAATGATCACTTCTCTGGAGGCACCGGTGGCGGCTGGGCCGATACTGTTCAGCTAGGAACTGATGGTTCCGATGATCCGTCAAACCCCTGGACTATTACAGTGGATGGTCAGGAGCTTGAATATGATCTGGCAGCGCAAGCGCTGGAACTTAATCCGGATACGTCGGGTGTGGTCACTATGGCTGACGGCAGTGAGCTGACCTTTGAGGGTATTGAAAAAATTGAGTGGTAAGTTTGTTGGTATCTTATAAAAGAGGCTTCGGCCTCTTTTTTTATGAGCAGGATATAAGCACCATCCAAAGTATCTGTACACTCGCGGGGCAAGCTATAGCGTGAGCATCGGAGTATAAATAATTCAGTAGAGTTTAGCTTTTCAATAAAGATGTTGAAGCTGCCGTCTTAGTAATTTTGTACCCTTAGTCGGGCAATGTATAATGGCCGCCCTTTTAGTCCTGTGTAGATACTGATCATGAAGTTCATCGTTAAACTGTTTCCGGAAATTACCATTAAGAGCAAGCCTGTACGTAAACGCTTTATTCAGCGTTTGCAGTCAAATCTACAGGTGACTCTGAAACGTCTGGATAACGATATCAAAGTACGTGGTCTGTGGGATAAAGTTGAAGTTGAAGTGCCCTCTGAGGACGCTGAACTGCGCGAGCAGGTCATTGACCTGATGAGTCGTACGCCAGGCATTCTGCATTTTCTGGAGGTGGTTCAACATCCGCTGGGCGACTTTGATAATGTATTTCAGATCACTAAAGCGGCTTATGCAGATAAGATTAAAGGTAAAACCTTTGTTGTACGGATAAAGCGCAGTGGTAAGCATGAGTTTAAATCCGGTGATCTTGAACGCTATGTCGGTGGCGGGCTGTTACAACATTGCGATACGGCAGGCGTGGATCTGCATAATCCGGATATCAAAGTGAAGATGGAAATACGTGAGCAGGATCTGTTTATGATCTCTCATAAACATCCGGGTCTGGGCGGTTATCCATTAGGCAGTCAGGAAGCAGTATTGTCGCTAATTTCAGGAGGCTTTGATTCGGTCGTTTCCAGTTATATGACCATGCGTCGGGGCTGTAAAACCCATTTCCTGTTTTTTAACCTGGGTGGTCGCGCTCATGAAATCGGTGTAAAGCAGATTGCCCATTATATATGGCAGCAATACGGTACTGCCGCGCGGGTTAAATTTATCTCGGTACCCTTTGATGAAGTGGTTGGAGAAATATTACAAAATGTCCATCACTCTCAGATGGGTGTGGTACTGAAACGTATGATGATGCGTGCCGGTGAAAAAGTCGCCGATCGCATGAAGCTCCCGGCTATTGTAACCGGTGAAAGTATCGCGCAGGTATCCAGCCAGACGTTACCAAACCTGCAGATTATTGATTCCTCGACCAGCAAGCTGGTTGTTCGTCCTTTGGTGACTATGGATAAGCAGGACATTATAGATATCACTAAACGGATCGGCGCCTTTGATATGGCGAAGAATATTCCTGAGTATTGCGGTGTTATCTCTGATCGGCCTACCACCAATGCCAAGCTTGAGCGTATCGAAGAAGAAGAAGCAAACTTCGATTACGAGGTGTTGGATAAAGCCCTGGAGAACGCGCAGATCATAGCGATCGACAAAATTGTCGAAGATATAAATGTACATGCAGATATCGAAGCGATGACTAAAGTCGGGGCTAATCAGGTCATTATTGATATTCGTGCTGCCAATGAGCAAGAGCGTAAACCGCTGAATATGCCTAAGGCGGAAGTACTGATAATTCCTTTCTTTAATCTTGAAACAAAATTCCAAGAACTGGATCAGGGAAAGGAATATCTCCTGTATTGCGATAAAGGAGTGATGAGTCAGATGCATGCTCAAAACCTACAGGATAAGGGCTTTGAGAACGTAAAAGTGTACCGTCCTGAGGTGTAAAAACTGATATAGAACTCAGGTTAGTTAATATGGTAAATGGTTGCATGTTCGACGTTTTTTGTAGTTTATTTACAGACGTTCTCTGCACTTTTTGCGCCATATACTGACCTAAGTTATTGCCTGAAGCGGGGATTTCAGGTTTAATTGTTGGCCATTTATTAACGTTCATCTGTTTGTTGCAGCCGGTTATTCCCTTGTCGGGGATGTACTGCGGCCACAAGCCGGCAACAGACTTATGGGTTTCGTACAAAGAAGGAGCACCCGTTAGATGGATAATCTAATGTCAGAAGGCCTGAGTTTGATGGTCTTTGGTATGGGATTCGTATTCGTATTCCTAACCTTGCTGGTTTTTGCAACAGGCTTTATGTCTAAAGTTATTGCAAAAGTAGTTCCTGAGGCACCCCCTCAGCCTGCTAGACCAGCAGCACCTGCAGCTGCACCAGCTCCAGCTGGTGGTGATGAGCTGATCGCGGTTATGACTGCGGCAGTACATCAGTACCGCAAGAACTGATTTGTAGCGAAGAAAAGAATTTAACTTAAAGAGCAATAATCGACAAAAGGCCTATACCCATGTCCGATAAAAAACCTCTTGGCATTACCGACGTAGTACTACGGGACGCACATCAGTCTCTGTTTGCTACCCGCATGCGCCTGGATGACATGCTGCCAATCGCTGAAAAACTGGATAAAGTTGGCTTCTGGTCCCTCGAAAGCTGGGGCGGAGCAACGTTTGACTCCTGTATCCGTTTCATCGGCGAAGATCCTTGGGAGCGTATTCGTGAACTTAAGAAGGTTATGCCAAATACTAAGCAGCAGATGCTGCTACGTGGCCAGAACCTGCTGGGCTATCGTCATTATGCTGATGATGTAGTTAATAAGTTTGTAGAACGTGCTGCCCACAATGGTGTGGACGTATTCCGTATCTTCGATGCGATGAACGATCCACGTAACCTGGAAACTGCTGTTAAAGCAGTTAAGGCGACTGGCAAGCATGCTCAGGGCACCATCTCTTATACTAAGAGTGCAGTACATACCAATGATACATGGGTAGAGTACGCTAAAACTCTGGAAGATATGGGCGCTGATTCTATCGTAATCAAGGATATGTCAGGTATCCTGACGCCTTACGATGGTTTCGACCTGGTTTCTCGTCTGAAGGCACAAACTGATCTGGAAGTTCAGCTGCATGCGCATGCAACTTCTGGTCTGTCTGACATGACTATCCTGAAAGCTGTTGAAGCCGGTATTGACCGTGTTGATACTGCAATCTCCTCTATGTCCATGACTTACGGTCATACAGCGACTGAATCTGTTGTTGCTGCACTGGCGGGTACCGATCGTGATACCGGTCTGGATCTGCTGCAACTGGAAGAGATCGCTGCTTACTTCCGTGAAGTACGTAAGAAGTACGCTAAGTTCGAAGGTTCTCTGCGTGGTACTGACTCCCGTATCCTGGTTGCACAGGTACCGGGCGGCATGCTGACCAACATGGAAAACCAGCTACGTGAGCAGAACGCTTCTGATAAGTTTGATGACGTACTGGCTGAGATCCCAAGGGTTCGTAAAGACCTTGGTATGATCCCGCTGGTAACACCTACTTCTCAGATAGTTGGTACCCAGGCGGTAATCAACGTTCTGATGGGCGAGCGCTACAAAACTATTTCTAAAGAAGTTCAGGGCATTCTGAAAGGCGAATACGGCGCTGCTCCAGCACCTTATAACGCCGATCTGCAAGCGCGTGTACTGGATGGTGGTGAGCCAATTACCTGTCGTCCTGCTGATCAGCTTGAGCCTGAAATGGATAAGCTGGTTGTTGAGCTTAAAGAGCTGGCCGCTGAGAAAGGCGCAAGCCTGGCTACGGGTGAGAACGAAATTGATGACGTTCTGACTTATGCTCTGTTCCCACAAGTTGGTCTTAAATTCCTTGAAAATCGCGGTAACCCAGACGCATTTGAACCCGCACCTACATTAGAGGACGCCCTAGCAATGGCTGCACCTAAGAATACTGGTCCACAGACTTACACTATCAACGTTAACGGTCAGAACTACGTTGTTCAGGTTTCTGAAGGTGGCGATATCACCGCTGCTGCTCCAGCGGCTGCACCTGTTGCTGCTGCACCGGCTGCGGGTCCTGCTGAATCTGTTCCTGCACCGCTGGCTGGTAACATCTGGAAAGTACAGGTGTCTCCGGGTCAGGCTATTCAGGAAGGCGATGTGCTGGTTATCCTGGAAGCGATGAAGATGGAAACTGAAGTACGTGCTGCTCGTGCAGGTACTGTAGTGTCTGTTGATGTTAAAGAAGGCGATACTGTTCAGGTTGGTGACAGTCTGCTGACACTGGCATAAGGGCGGGTTCTTTCATGGAAAACCTACTTAACCTTTGGCATGCGTCCGGGATTTACAATGTAAGTCCTGGTCAGATCGTGATGATCGCGGTCGGCCTGCTGCTGTTGTTTCTTGCGATCAGCAAGAACTTCGAGCCGCTGCTGCTGGTTCCGATCGGTTTCGGCGGCATCATGGCCAACATCCCTGAAGCGGGTCTGGCATTTTCTGCGGTAGAAAATGCTCTGCATCTGGGTGGCCCTGAAGTACTTCAGTCTCTGGCGTCTTCGCTGGGTCTGGATTCTGCTGATCCATACGCAATAAAAGAAGCTTATAACTCTTCCACTGCCCAGGCTCATACTGCCGCTGTATATGCAGCGAATGATGCAGGCTATAACAATGGTATGTTGTATAACTTCTACACCATAGCTATCGCTTCCGGTGCGGCTCCCCTGTTGATCTTCATGGGTGTTGGTGCGATGACCGATTTCGGTCCTCTGCTGGCTAACCCTAAGACTCTGTTCCTGGGTGCTGCAGCGCAATTTGGTATCTTTGCTACGGTACTGGGTGCAGTCGGTCTGACCACTTTAGGTCTGATGGACTTCTCTATCCAGGATGCGGCAGCAATCGGTATCATTGGTGGTGCTGACGGTCCTACAGCGATCTATGTAGCTTCATTGCTGGCGCCGGATCTGCTGGGTGCAATCGCAGTAGCTGCGTACTCATATATGGCTCTGGTTCCTATGATCCAGCCGCCAATCATGCGTGCACTGACTACTGATGCTGAGCGTCAGATCTCTATGGTTCAGCTGCGTCATATCTCTAAAGTTGAAAAGGTCATGTTCCCGATCGTTCTGCTGATGCTGGTAGCAATGCTACTGCCGGATGCAGCACCTCTGTTGGGTATGTTCTGCTTTGGTAACCTGATGCGTGAGTGTGGTGTTGTTGACCGTCTGAGTGATACTGCTCAGAACGCTCTGATCAACATCGTAACTATCTTCCTGGGTCTGTCTGTTGGTTCTAAACTGTCTGCAGATAAATTCCTGGACATAGAAACACTGGGCATCCTGTTGCTGGGTATCGTTGCATTCGGTATCGGTACTGCTTGTGGCGTAATCATGGCTAAGATCATGAACAAGATGCAAGGTGGTAACTCCATCAACCCGTTGATTGGTTCTGCTGGTGTATCCGCAGTACCTATGGCGGCACGTGTATCTAACAAGCTGGGTCTGGAAGCTAACTCCCAGAACTTCTTGCTGATGCATGCGATGGGACCAAACGTAGCCGGTGTAATCGGCTCCGCGGTTGCTGCAGGTGTGATGATCAAGTTCGTTGGCTAAGCGCTTCGATACTTAAAAAAGGCTGCCTATGGCAGCCTTTTTTGTGTCTTAAGCTTAGACTGGTAAACAAGGTTTCCTGGCTAGAGGTGACTGCACCGCATGTTAAAGTAGTGTCTCCTGATAGTGATTAGAAAGCCGTTGCCTTCCGATGCTTAAAAGAAAACCGCCTAGTGGCGGTTTTTTGTTTTTCTGGTTAGACCGAGTTCGCTAGAAGATTTAGCAAGTCGCGTAGCGACGTCCAGCTAATCAATGACCGGCAAGCACTTCTATATGCGCCTGCACGCTAAATGCCAGTGCTACGGGGTTGTAACCGCCTTCCAGCACGGAGACGATTCGTCCGCCGCAGGTAGTGCGTGCTGCATCCATTAACAACTGTGTTGCCCAGCGGTAGTCTTCCTCAGTCAGATTCAGATCCGCCATCGGGTCTTCGTGATGGGCGTCAAAACCGGCAGAGATAAACAGAATGTCAGGCTTATGATTCTGGATAGCAGGCAGCCAGTGTTTTTCTAACTGTTCACGGAATACTGATGCCCGGGTGTGGGCCTCGATCGGACAATTGACGATATTATCCCGCTGAATATCGGAGTAGCGTTCCGGATAGTACGGGTGCTGAAAGGTAGAGCAAACCAGAACTTCAGGCTTATCTTTAAAGATATCGACGGTGCCGTTACAGTGGTGTACATCAAAATCAACAATAGCCACGCGATTTACATTGGGCTGTAACAACGCATGCATAGCGCCAATAGCGACATTGTTGAAAAAGCAAAAGCCCATGGCGGCGTTATGTTCAGCGTGATGGCCCGGTGGCCGTACAGCGCAGAATGCATTATCGACTTTCTCAGTTAAAACCTGATTAGTTGCCAACACAGTTGAACCTGCAGCAAGGCTGGCAGCATGCAGTGAGTCCGGACAAAGCGCAGTATCTTCATCAGCGTATACCACGCCTTCAGAGGGTTGCTTCATCTCCAGCCGGGTCTGATGCAGGTTGGCATGTGCCAACTGAATCTGTTCCGGGGTCACATGCACAGATTCCATCTGTTTAAGCTGCTCAATCAGTCCGGTTTTCTGTAATACTTTCTGAATTGCCAACAGCCGAATAGGGCTTTCCGGATGTTCCGGACCCATATTATGCAGCCCACAGTCCTGGTGAGAAATAAATGCTGTAGTCATAGGTATCTGAATTCTTTTATTTTTATGGGAATTCCCTTAGGGGTAGTGTACTGGAATACCACTGTGGCAGCGCTTAGTCAAAAGTTGTAGATAATATGTGGTTAATGGTCATGAGTGTTGACATGGATCAGTAACTGTTATCACTGAACCCGATACTATGGTTCCCACAGCATAGAACTGTATTTAGCACCGTGTGTTTCACCCTACACCCGGTGCTTTTTTTTGCCCGCAATAAACTGGCCCCGTTTTGGGGTGTTTTTACTTCCTCCCTGACCAACAGCCTTTTATACTTGATCTGACAAAGGATTTTAGGATCAGGATAACTAGTGACCGCTTTACGCAATAAAACCACCGGCGACCACATTGATTACAGTGACAAGAATGTCCTGTTAATCGATAGTAGCGGTAATATGCGCGCAACAATTTACTATATGCTGCGAGAGCTGGGCATTAGTAACGTTAAAGCCATTACTATCAATGACAAAGTTATTCCGCTGATCATTCAGAACGATTTCGATGTAATTCTGTTAGGTCATAATTCCAGCGATAGTATTACGGGTATTCAGATTCTTGAAGAAGCAAGGTTTCGTGGTTACATAAAGCCCAGCGCCGCCTGGATCTGTATGACCAGTGATTCGTCTCAGGAAGTCATTCTGCATGCCATCGATAGCAATCCCGATGATCTGATCACTAAGCCGTTCTCTATTGAAGAACTGAAGTACCGTCTTGATCATATAGTCCGGCGTAAAATCTCTCTGCGTCCGGTTGATCTGGCGATTGAGTCCGGCGCACTTAACCAGGCGTTGCAAATTTGTGAAGCCCTGATAGATCGAAAACATCCTGAATATGACCACCTGCAAAAAGTCAGGGGTTCATTGCTGCTTCAGCTTGGTCAGTATGATGCTGCCCGGGAGTTGCTTGATGGCATCTATTGGGAATCAAAGGATAAAGAGGCTGGCTTATATCTGAGCGAGGCCTATGTTGGTCTGGATGATCTGATGGCGGCCGAACAGCTGTTGCAGGAACTGATTCTGGACAACCCATTGCTGATAGCGGCTTATGATCTTCTGGCAATAGTACATGAACAGATGGGGGATCTGGCACAAGCGCGAGAAACCCTGAAGCAGGCCACAGTTAAGTCACCGTTGGGAATTCCACGACAGATGGAGTTAGGGCGTGTTGCGATTCAGACTCAGGAGATGGATCTGGCCAAAGGAGCGTTTCGTCGTTCTATCAGTCTGGGTAAACACAGTTGCTATCGTTCAGCTGAGCCCTACTTAAAACTAGCTAATCTTCGTCGTATGGAAGTAAAGGCGGTTGATGAAATTACCCAGGAACAGATTGAACGTGAGATTGATGGCTTATTAGTTAATGCCCGTAAGAATTTCCCAGCGGATACTGAGTCGGAGGTTAAAGCCTTTTTGATTCGCAGTCAGTTGGCGGGTGATATCGGCGAGAATAAAGATAAAGAGCGCTTCCTACGGGAGGCTAAATTAGTTAACCGCCAGTTAGAAACCCCAATAGACCTTGATCGGGAACTGCTTGTTATGTCCGGCGATGCGGTTCCTGTACTTGAGAAGCCTAAGCCTAAACCGGTTAAGAAAGATGCTGCTGTCCATGGTAAACAGCAGAATCCTGAAATGAGTGACAAAGCTAACCGGATGGGTATTAAGCATTATCTGTCAGGCAAAGTCGGTCAGGCGATAAAGTCCTTTGGTGCGGCAGTGGATTTTGATTTTAATAATCATGCAGCGGTACTTAATCTGGCGCAACTCTTCCTTGAGACTGCCCGTGACGACGAGGAACGCAGAGAAGGGCGTCTGAAGATGGTGGATCGTTATCTTAATCTGGTTGAACGCCGTGTGTTGGAAGGCGATCTTAGTGATAAGAAGCAGCAGCTTAAGCGTTTTCGTGCAATGCCTTTAGAAGAGCTGCCGCCGGCTTCATTAGGCTCATTGCTTAAATAGCCTATCTACTAAGCACTTATATAAGTATTTAGCTCTAACTTAATCGTTCTGAAAAAATCACTATCACGACTCTTAGCTGGGGATATATAGCTATACGGTGTGCCGTGATAGTGTGGCCAGGATGGCTAAAGGCGAACAATAGCTGTAACTAAGTAAGCTACCCAGTTACCAGCTCTATCACGATGGTGGTCGGGATAGTCTGAGATTGTTCGCCATGGTGGATCTGTTAAAACATCGAAGTCCGATCGCTTTGCTTGTCCGAGCACTTCGTTTGTCCGATGCGGCTTCGCCGCGTCCGAAAAAAAACGATTTACCACAGACGGCACTGAGAAAAGATTAATCATAAAGTTCTTTTCGCTCTTCCTCTGTGTCCTTCGTGTTCTCTGTGGTGAAAACGCCTTTGAACTTAATCAATTCCGGACAAGTTGCGTAGCAACGTTCGGACAAACGTAGTGCTCGGACGCGGCGGAGCCGCATCGTATAAACAACGTGTTCGGTTTTTTAGATCTTATGATAGATCTCCGCGCCGGTTTCTTTAAACTCTTCCGATTTCTCCTGCATGCCTTTCTCCGCTGCAGCCTGCATTGCTGCCACTTCGGTCGAATCCAGGTTACGCACTTCCTGTGAAATCTTCATCGAGCAGAACTTAGGACCACACATAGAGCAGAAGTGCGCCACTTTAGCGGATTCCTTCGGCAGGGTTTCATCGTGGTACGCACGGGCAGTATCGGGGTCCAGACCGATGTTGAACTGATCTTCCCAGCGGAACTCAAAACGTGCTTTAGACATCGCATTGTCACGGATCTGGGCACCCGGATGACCTTTCGCTAGGTCAGCCGCATGGGCCGCGATCTTGTAGGTAATAATACCGGTCTTCACGTCATCTTTGTTCGGCAGACCCAGGTGTTCTTTCGGGGTTACGTAGCAAAGCATCGCGCAACCGTACCAGCCGATCATCGCCGCGCCGATACCGGAGGTGATGTGGTCATAGCCTGGTGCGATATCGGTGGTCAGTGGTCCAAGAGTATAGAATGGTGCTTCATGACACTCGGTCAGTTGCTTATCCATATTCTCTTTAATCATGTGCATCGGCACATGACCTGGGCCTTCGATCATCACCTGAACATCGTGCTTCCAGGCGATCTTAGTCAGCTCGCCTAAGGTTTCCAGTTCGGCGAACTGAGCTTCATCGTTAGCATCGTAAACGGAGCCCGGACGCAGACCATCACCCAGTGAGAAGGAAACATCGTAGGCTTTACAGATCTCACAGATCTCTTCGAAGTGGGTATAAAGGAAATTCTCTTCGTGGTGCGCCAGACACCATTTCGCCATGATCGAACCACCACGGGATACGATACCGGTCATCCGCTTCGCCGTCATCGGCACGTAGCGCAGCAGTACGCCGGCATGAATCGTGAAGTAATCCACCCCCTGTTCAGCCTGCTCGATCAGCGTGTCACGGAACACTTCCCAGGTCAGATCTTCTGCTACACCGCTGACTTTTTCCAGCGCCTGATAAATCGGTACTGTACCGATAGGTACCGGCGAGTTACGCATGATCCATTCGCGGGTTTCGTGAATGTTCTTACCGGTGGACAGATCCATGATGGTGTCTGAACCCCAGCGGATACCCCAGGTCATCTTCTCCACTTCTTCTTCGATGGAGGAACTCAGTGCAGAGTTACCAATATTACCGTTGATCTTGACCAAAAAGTTACGACCGATAATCATCGGCTCTACTTCCGGGTGGTTGATGTTGGCCGGGATAATCGCGCGACCTTCGGCGATCTCCTGACGTACAAACTCCGGTGTAATCTCTTCGGGTAGCTTAGCACCGAAGCTATGCCCCGGATGCTGTTCCGCTACCACATTGCCTTCAGCCTTGGCTTTAGCCAGTTTCATATTCTCGCGGATGGCGATGTATTCCATCTCCGGCGTGATGATGCCTTTACGGGCATAATGCAGTTGGGTGACGTTAGCGCCTTCTTTAGCACGCAGTGGCTTGCGTGTCAGTTCAAAACGCAGGTGATCCAGGCGCAGGTCCTGTTCACGACCACGGCCGTATTCAGAACTCAGACCATCTAACTGTTCGGTATCGTTACGTTCTTCGATCCAGCCAGCCCGCAATGGTGCCAGACCTTTGCGTACATCAATGACAGCCTCAGGATCGGTATAAGGACCAGAAGTATCGTATACGTAGAGAGGATCGTTCTTCTCGCCACCCATATCAGTCGGCGTATCATCCAGGCTAATTTCACGCATAGGTACGCGGATATCCGGGCGGGTGCCTTCGATATATACCTTACGGGAGCTTGGAAATGGCTGTACTGAAGCTTCATCAACCTGTGCGCTACGACTCAGGGCAATATCACTGTTACTTGAAGAGTTAACGGACATAGAACGACCACCTTATTATTTTTTGTTGTTACTGATGTATGTCGGCTAGTTAATATCTGCCGGGCGCATCAGTCGATCTGCTGACCAACTATAGCGATAGAATTACGGGTCTGATTAGTGCCAGAAATGGATGCATCTCAGGACCAGAATGAAGTTTCTTATTGGGGATTCAGGCAATATTTTGCTGTATCAAAATGACTGGATCTAAATGTGAGCTGTTTCTGTCTCTATCGGTATTATCTGCAAACCATATACTGGGATACTTATATCAATAAATCCTTAAGGGTTTTATAAAGTTCAGGAGATACCTATGTCAGGTATGCAAAAGCAGCTGCCACTTTCTACTGATGCAGCAAAACAATGGCTATCTGTAATAATGCCTGGCTTTATGCTTTGTCTGGTTGTGGGGATGGCCTCTAAGTTTGTGTCGGAACATTATGGTGGGCCGACTATCTTGTATGCCTTGTTGATGGGGATGTCACTTAACTACCTGTCCCAGGAAGGCCGTTGTATGGCGGGTATTCAGTTTGCGGCTAAGTCGGTGTTACGTTTCGGTATTGCGCTGTTAGGTGCGCGTATTACTTTTGAACAGCTGTTAGGCCTTGGTTTTACCCCGATCGCGATTGTTATTGTCGGTGTGCCGGCAACTATTCTGTTTGGCTATTTGTGTGGTCAGTGGCTTAAGTTAAGTAAATCGCAAAGTATTTTATCCGGCGCCTCTGTCGGTATCTGTGGTGCGTCCGCAGCTCTGGCCGTGTCCGCAGTGTTACCTGAAGATAAAGATTCAGAGCGCAATCTTATTTTTACAGTAATTGGTGTGACAGCTCTGAGTACAGTCGCAATGATCGCTTATCCGCTGGTTGTTACGGGGCTAAATCTGACTGAAACAGAGAGTGGTATCTTTCTGGGAGCTACTATCCATGATGTTGCCCAGGTAGTCGGTGCCGGCTATATGATGTCGGACGATGTCGGTGATGTAGCAACCTTTACCAAATTATTACGTGTAGCAGCGCTGGTGCCTGTGGTCGTTGTAATCTCTTTACTGGTAGCCCGTAATAACGGAGGCGCTAAGAAAGAGGGAGCTTCTAAGCTTCCTCTGCCAGGCTTTTTAGTTGCTTTCATTATTATCGTGACTATTAACAGTACCGGTTATATTCCTCAGCTTGTGTTGGATGGTATGACCGAACTTTCTCGCTGGTGCCTGATTATTGCGATGGTTGGGCTAGGTATGAAGGCATCATTTAAAGAGCTTTCTGAGCTTGGCTGGAAGCCGATCGCACTGATGGTTAGTGAGACAGTATTCCTGGCAGCATTAGTTGCAATCTGGCTCTTTGCGGTACGTTAAGGTTGCCAGAATAAAAAAGCGGATCAATAATTGATCCGCTTTTTTTATGCCTTTGTTTTTACTTTTCCAGCGATCAGCAAGAAGTTAAGTGTTTGTTCTAACCTCTGTTTTTATATCTCCCCGGTACGAATTTTCTCACCCCGGGCCCGAAGATACTCAATCGTCAGTAATAGCAGCATCGATATCACCACCAGTAATACGGCGACTGCCAGAATGGTTGGATTAATCTGTTCACGTAGTCCAGAGAACATCTGGCGCGGAATCGTACGTTGCTCAGGTCCAGCCAGAAACAGGATGACAACCACTTCATCAAAGGAAGTCACAAAGGCAAACAGGCCGCCGGAAATAACGCCGGGTCTGATTAACGGCATAATCACTTTGAAGAAGGTGTAGCTGGGAGTGGCACCCAACCCTAACGATGCCCGCATCAATGAAAAGTCGAAACCGGAAAGCGCCGCATTCACTGTGATAATCACAAAAGGCGTACCTAGTGCCGCATGGGCCAGTATTACCCCAAGGTAACTACCGGATAGTCCCAGTTGGGTATAGAAGAAATACATACCTGCGGCGGTGATAATCAAAGGCACAATCATCGGTGAAAGCAGCATTGCCATGATAGCGCGCTGAAATGGCATGACCGGATTAGATAAACCAATCGCTGCCAGAGTGCCCAGTACAGTTGCTATGATTGTGGCGCAGATACCGATAAAGAAGCTGTTTTTAATCGCCAGCATCCATTTATCATCGTTAATGATCTCTTCATACCATTTCAGTGAATAGGCTTCGGTATCGAATGCCAGCATGCCCGGCGTGAAGGTAAAGTAAGGTTCGGCATTAAACGACAGAGGAATGATGACCAGAATCGGAATCATCAGAAATGCCAGTACTCCCCAGGCAGTTAAGCGTAACCCATGCATTCCGACCTTTTGCCAAAAGGTATAGTACTTAGGAAACTTCATAGTGCAGCTCCATTTTTGTTCAACGAAGCCGATGCATTGCCGGTTCTGTTTTGCCAGAAAGTGTGGTTTTTAGGAAATTTCATAGTACAGCTCCATTTTTGTTCAACGAAGCCGATGCATTGCCGGTTCTGTTTTGCCAGAAAGTGTGGTTTTTAGGAAATTTCATAGTGCAGCTCCATTTTTGGTCAACGAAGCCGATGCATTGCCGGTTCTGTTTTGCCAGAAAGTGTGGTTTTTAGGAAATTTCATAGTACAGCTCCATTTTTGGTCAACGAAGCCGATGCATTGCCGGTTCTGTTCTGCCAGAAAGTGTGGTTTTTAGGAAATTTCATAGCACAGCTCCATTTTTGGTCAACGAAGCCGATGCAATGCCGGTTCTGTTCTGCCAGAAAGTGTGGTTTTTAGGAAATTTCATAGTACAGCTCCACTATTCCGTAGCTGATACTGAACAACCTGTTTAGATAAAGTCATAGCGTTACCCCAGCTTAATATTGCTAACGCCGACTAAGCGGTCGTAGATCCAGTACAGCGCGAGTATTAGTCCCAGCAATAGCGAGCCTAATGCTGCTGCCAGCTCCCAGTTATTCGATGACTGCATATGGAAGGCGATAATATTACTGACCATCTGTCCTTCGGTACCACCGACCAAAGCAGGCGTGATGTAGTAACCGATAGAGATAATGAATACCAGCAGCGCACCAGCGCTGAGTCCTGGAATGGTCATTGGCATATAGATACGGATGAAAGCGGGTATAGGTTTTGCCCCCAGAGACATCGCTGCCCGCAGGTAGCTTGGATCTATGCCTTTCATGACGCTATACAGGGGCAGGATCATAAAGGGTAAGAGAATATGTGTCATCGCTATGACCGTTGAAAACTGGGTGTAGAGCATCTCTATAGGTTCGGTGATCAGATGTATTGATTCAAGGAAACTGTTAACGACGCCATTAGTCTGTAGCAAAGCGATCCAGGAAGTGGTTCGCACTAATAGTGAGGTCCAGAATGGCAGCAACACGAAGACCATTAGCGTATTGGCCGTTTTAGCCGGTGCTGTCGCCAGATAGTAAGACAGTGGGAAGCTGATAATGGCAGTGAGGAGGGTGATCAGCAGAGCGATCTTCAGGCTTTTAAGGTACAGTTTTATATAGATCTGGGTATCCCGGGGGACAATATTGCCTTCGGGGCTGCGCATCAGATCCAGTGCGGTTAAATAGAAACCGTCGGTAAATATTGCGCCTGATTTTTTCATTTCACGCCATATTTCAACTTTTTGCCACTGGGGTTTTAGACTGAGTAGTTTGGCGCCACCTTCAGAGGCAAGTAATTCAGGTTCGAGCTTTTTCAATTTGCGTGCGCTCGACTTAATAACACTGGAACTGCCCGGTAGAGCACGGTTTATCTCTTCTGCCAGCTTGCCTGAGCGACGCTCCTTGGCCAGATGTTGCAGTTCAACCGAGAAAATATTCAATATAGTCTGGTCAGGGAGTTCGCTACCTGTTTCATCCCAGCCAGACAGTGCTTCAAGGGTATCCGGAATCAGCTGCGCGACCGTCGGATGATAAACACTGCGGTAAAGCATCGTACCTATAGGTGCAACAAAAGCGATCAGAACAAAAATTATCAGCGGTGCAACAAATGCAAAAGCGATAAATTTGCGCCGACGTTGCATCCTCTGGCTTTGTATCTTCTCGTCAGGCGTTAATCCTGAGTGAGAGCTATGACGGGTACTGTCAGCACCGTTGTTCATAGTCTGGTCTGCGTTAAGCTCGGCTTGAGGCATAAGTACAGCCCTTATTTTGATTATTCCGTGGCATGAAGCCTGGTAATAAATTGGCCTGATACTTCAGCCGATATAGCTGGCTGAAGTATCAGATCCGGTGCGAGTGTTTAATTCAGGCGACTTATTTCAGCAGCCATTCGTTAAACTTTTCACCCAGTGATTCACCGTAGTCGGCCCAGAATTCACCGGATGCCTGCAGACCTTCGTCCAGATGTGCTGATGGCAGCTTTGGAATAACCGCTTTGTCTACGTATTTATAAGATGAGTTACGGGTTGGACCATAAGCGACTTCCTGCATACCACTTTCTGGCTTAGAGCTGGTGGCGAAACGGATGAAGTCTTCAGCCAGTGCCTTTTTCTTGGAGCCTTTTACAATGGCCCAGACATCCAGATCATAGATATGCGCGTCCCATACCATTTCAAATGGTTTCTTATCACTTTGAATAGCATCAAAAATACGACCGTTGGCAGACTGCACCATTACCGCACCACCATCATTCAGTAGCTGTGGCGCCTGGGACCAGCTATCGAACCAGACCAGATCATCTTTAATGCTATCCAGCTTGGCAAAAGCACGCTGCTGGCCTTCATTGGTTGCCAATAGCTCATATACCTCATCTTTAGGTACGCCATCAGCAATCAGAGCCCACTCCATATTCACCTGAGGACGCTTGCGCAGTGCGCGCTTGCCAGGGAATTTCGAGGTGTTAAAGAAATCATTGATGGTGCCAGGCTGACCGCCTTTAACGGTTTCGCTGTTATAGGCATACAATACAGTCCAGACAATGTTGCCGACGCCACACTCATTTGAGAGCGCCTGGGGAGAGAAGTCTTCGCTGGCGGGAACACCATCATCACCGGGTGGCAGAGTATCGTGTGGGAATACTTCTAACAGGCCTTCAGAACAAGCTCTTTCCAGATCGATAACTTCAATATCCACGACATCCCAGAGGATATTGCCACTTTCAACCTGGGCTTTAATTTCGGCGATACCGCCAGAATAGTTTTCAAATAAAATCTTATGCCCGGTTTTTTCCATATAAGGATCGAGCATATGTTTCTGCTGTGCCGCTCCATAGGCGCCACCGAAGGATACTGCGGTAAACTGATCGGCCATGACCGGCACGGCTGCCGTACAAAGCGCGAGAGCCGCGCCGAATCGCTTGAGTGCTTTCATTATTATTTTCCTCTTACGTTATTTTTTACTACGGTATTACGGTTGTTAAATTCCTTTTTAAGTCCTTATTTATAACGCTCAGGCCTGACGATCCAGTGCCAGTCCACCAGTGACATCCCAGGTTAGTTGAGTACGGGCGCCGTGCTGTAATACCGGGGCCTGATTGTCATTCAGCGTTTTTACCATCAGTTCTGATCCGCAAGGCATCTTAAAGAAGTAGCGGATAGAGTCGCCGACATAGAGGCGAGTGGTAAAATCGGCATCGATACTGTTGGCCAGTGACTGGCCATTGGCTATAAAGAGATTTTCCGGCCGAATAGTCATCATGCAGGGATCACCGGATGGCGGGCAATTTGGGTTGGAGGTAGTCACCATAGAACCATCGGCCAGTTGAATCTCTGCTTTGCCATTCTCAACCTTAGTGACTGTGCCTGGGATACAGTTGTTTTCACCGATAAAGTTAGCCACGAAAGAATTAGCAGGTTGTTCATAGAGGGTTTCAGGTGCGGCGCATTGCTCAACGATACCGTCGTTAAATACCGCGATACGGTCCGACATCGTTAATGCTTCAGTTTGATCATGGGTGACATAAATAGCGGTAAACCCAAGATCTTCATGCAGTCGTTTAATTTCAAACTGCATCTGTTCGCGCAGGTTTTTATCCAGCGCACCTAGCGGCTCATCCATCAATACAATGCTGGGTTCGAAGATCAGTGAGCGAGCCAGTGCAACGCGTTGCTTCTGTCCACCGGATAGCTGGCCGGGGTAGCGTTTTGAAAAGTCGGCCAGCTCGACTAATGCCAACGACTCTTTAACCCGTCGTTTTACTTCATCAGCAGGTATTTTTCGTACTTTAAGCGGATAAGCCAGGTTCTCACCGATGGTCATATGAGGGAAGAGGGCGTAGTGCTGAAATACCATGCCGATGTTGCGATGGTAAGGTGCGATATTAGTGACCGGCTGGCCATCGATCAGAATGCTGCCGCTGGTGACATCTTCAAATCCAGCCAGCATCATCAGACAGGTTGTTTTTCCTGAACCTGAAGGTCCGAGGAGGGTGACAAACTCGCCTTTTCGGGCATTAAGATTAAAGTCTTTAACCACCAGAGTTTGCTGGTCATAGCTTTTTTTAACATTTACAAAACGGACGTACTGATCATCGGTATTACTTTCACTGCCTGATAACATTGAATCGTAACCTCCACATTGGAACTGTCCTGAGTCTTAATCTGTCCGGATAAAAGTATGAGCTTCCTATTACTTAATCCAAGCAACTCAACTTCAGAAACTTAATTCTGAAACAATTGAAACTCAGGATTCTATAGATGCTTTATATGTGAATTATTGTCAATGACGGATCAAGTCAGATTGAAATAGGGGGAATTTGGAGGGGCTTGAATCATAGTGTGAAATGATCATAGTGAACGCTCTCTTTATTGTTGTAGTCACTGTTTTTTGTGGTGGCCAGCGCAGCATTAAGTTGCGAAAAGCTTGTTATTCAATATATGGCAGGCTGTAAAAAAAAGCGGTAGACCCAACGCTTGCCTGTTTTCTAGATTCAGCCTGAAAAGCCCAGATAACGCATTTTTAATGCATTTCTATAGTGTTCTTTCAGATAATGATCCTTATGTACCACATTGTTTTTGAAAGTTATTTGGCACTTTTATGACTTTCTGGTCCGGTTTTAGAATGGCTTGGTTTTGATCAAATAGCCAGATAAAAATTGACTGTTCATAATTCTGGATAGCCAATTGATCCGTTTTCCATTCTTTGATTACGCTGATTATTTATACAACGCAGTATATGTTTATAACTGAATGGTCTGGTATTTTCATTACGGAACTGTTGGTTCTTTTATTACCCCGGCTTAACTATATGCTTACCTTTTTTGATTTATCAGGTGTATTCCAATGCAAGTAATCCATTCAACAGATGATCTGCGTAATAGCTTAAATAAAGCCCGGGCGGGAGGATTAATGGTTGGTTTTGTACCGACCATGGGTAATCTCCATGAGGGGCATATCAGTCTGGTTGAGGCTGCACGTAAAGAATGTGATGTAGTGGTCGCCAGCATTTTTGTTAATCCTCTGCAGTTTGGTATTAATGAAGATCTTGATACTTATCCACGGACGCTGGAAGAAGATAAGGCGCTCTTGATAAGTAATGGCTGCGACATACTCTTTGCACCTTCTGTACGAGAGATGTATCCGGATGGTAAGGGTATTGCCACCATTGTAGATATGCCTGAACTGTCGCAACTGCATTGCGGTATTAGCCGGCCGCAGTTTTTTAAAGGGGTGGCGACCGTCGTTGTAAAACTGCTTTGTATGGTGCTACCGGATATTGCTTATTTCGGCGAAAAAGATCGCCAGCAGCTAACGATTGTCCGACAAGTGATTAATGATCTTTCTATCCCTGTACAGATTACCGGTGTTCCAACAAAAAGAGCAGCCTCTGGCCTGGCGCTAAGCTCAAGGAATAGCTATCTCAGTGCGGATGAGCTGAGCATTGCCGCTTCACTGTATCAGCTGCTGAAGGATGTAGGGCAGCAGCTACAAGCGGGTTGTCAGGATTATGACCGGCTTGAAGCTGAGGCCGTGCAACGATTGGCAATGCTGGGCTTTAAACCGGATTATTTTCATATTTGTCAGCATCAGAGCTTGTTGCCGGTACAGCCCGGTGACGTTGAAATCACTATTCTGGCTGCCGCCAGTCTTAATGGCACACGCCTGATTGATAACATCGCTTTTAATTTAAGCGATGCTCAGTATCAAGGCTGATGCACTATGCTTTAAGTAGTAGTGCAGATTCACTGGATGATGACTCACAAGCCTGTGAGAAAAATCATATCTGGGTATCCCAGAAAGCCCCCTGGTATCAGATCAGAAATGATCTACCAGAGTTCTAGTAACCCCTTTACTGTATTTCTTATACGGCTGTTGTGAAAAAATAAACGCACGTTAAGCGCGTTTATTTTATCTAATTAAGAAACGACACCGCGATGAATACTTGGGTCAACTGTTGCTGCTTAACTCTTACTTCGAGAGTTAAAGAGACTAATCAGAAGCTATAGGTCATATTTACGCCAAAGCGGCGGGCCATGTTTGACTCACTATAGCCCCCGTAGACATCGTCCGGAACGATTGCCTCATTGTTAAACAGGTTCTTGAGATAAAAACTCAGATCAAGACCTTGTGTGAAAGCATCACGTGCAACCAGTGTGGTATCTAAGAAATGTTCAGAGCCTATATCAACAGGTGCACCGACGGTATTGAACTGATCGTATGCGACATTGGCATAGCCGTTATAGTGAATGTTAAGTAACATGTTGTTAGTCAAATTAATATCTGCGCCCAGATTCCACATGTGCTCAGGGGTCACAACGATGTTCAGATCTGAATCGATGACATGACGAAAGAACCCATCAACAAAGTCGGTGGTGTTCCCTTCCAGAGTCCAGCTTCCCTCATCGTAGGTTGCTTTTGCGTAAGTGTAATTTCCATAAAGTTCAACGCGATCAAATGCTTGCTTGAACTCAAGTTCCAGTCCCCGGGTTGATGCTCCGGGGCCGTTCCCCCAGGTCTTAATTACTGTATCGCCATCAACAGTGACGCCTTGGCCATAGTAATGAATAAGGTCGTCTATTCGCATATAGAACAGCCCTGCACTCAGGAATGTATTGTCTGTATTAAATTGATACTGGATCTCATGGGCCTGGTATTTTTGGCTCTCTTCAGCACCACCTGAATACCTCCCGTTTTGATAGAGACTGCCTTTTCTACCGCCCAACCAGGTTCTCAGGCTGGGTGCCACTTCTGATCCGTTAAAAATATATTTAAGGGTACTCTCTTCATTGACGTTATAGATTGTGGCAAATCGGGGTGTGATAAAGTCGGTGTCTAGAATGCCGTCATTTTTCTGATAGCGGGCGCCAAGAGTGATGTGAAAATCAGGTTGCAAAGAGTAATTTAGCTCTGAAAACAGAGCGTAAGTTTTGTCAGTGACAGGAGAAATCTGTTCATAAGGGAGGAAGGGCCCTGGATTCGGTATATTGTACGGAGCTTTCAGCGTCATTCTGTGACTGTCGATCTTAATACCTGAGGTTAGATGATAGTTGTCTGCTTCATGAAATATCAGGCTTTCAACGCCGTAACCCTGCATCCGTGTTAGGTCATAGGTGTTACTAAACTTAAAATGGTCGTTAAACTGGTATTCCACCTTATAATCATTTAAATAAATTTTGTTTTCTATCCGTGTTTGATCAGTTAACTCTGGGTTATAAGAGAGTTCAATCCAGTTGCGTTGATAGATAGCTTCATTATCAGAGCCTGAATGAAAATTATTGTTTCGGGCATTATTAAATGAGGCCTTTAAACCATAGTCGCGCCAATGGCCTTTGAAGTAGATATCATAACCGGGCTCGAGATTCATATTGGCTCGTTTTCGTAAGTCGATTAAGGCAACACCTGTTGCCCCTGTTCCATATACATCTGCTTGTGGTGCATCGCTATCAAAGCGGCTGATGCTAACTGTATATCCTCCTTCAGCTAAGTCCTTAGCATAAATTGCAGACTCTAAATCCCGTTTATGCTCTGTCTCATAATCCAGTGCTATCTGCCAAGCGCCTTCGCCGGTAGGGTCTAACTGTTGAGCTGATTTAGTAATGATGTGAATAATACCGATACCGGCTTCGCTACCCCAGAGTACTGAACCCGCCCCGCGTACGACCTCTATTCTTTGTACATTACTTAGTGTAGGAAATACGGTTTCTGCACTGATTCCGAATGAACTTTTATCATTGATTGCGTGACCATCAATCAATAGCAGATATGAAGAAAGGGCCTGAGCAAGTCCACGGCTGGTCAGGTTTTCGAAGTGGCTGGTGGTGTTGTAATAAGCGCCGGGAATATGTTGCATCACTTCATAAAGGCTGCGGTAACCTCTATTTTGGATATCTTCAGCGGTGATGATGCTGGTAACAGCGGCAGTTTCGGTTGTATTGGTTATAAAGCGTGATGCGGTATAGACCTGAAGTTGTCCCAATGAAGCAAGATCAAGATTAGCCAACATCAATTGAGCTTTATAGGGCGTTGCTGCTGATAAATGGGTAACAAATAAAGATAACGTAAGTAAAGTCGATGCTTTTAATTTCATAGCTAAAGCCTGATTATAAATAAAATGAGTATTTTATTAACTTCAATGAGTTTTTAGTTGGCTTCAATTTTTGCATGTTTCCTGATTCTTTTGCTTTTTTTGTCCTCGTTTTGGGTGGTAATGTAATTGAAAAACGCGCCTAAGGGCGCGTTTTATATCTGGTCGAGCTTGTTAGACGACCTGGCTCATAGAGGCTTAGCTTGCGACACAGCTCCGAACACTAGCATCGGCAGTAGTAGCGGGTGCCGCTTCACCTGCTTTAGGATCAACGACACGTACAGTCGCAACCTTGTTCTGGGTGAAGAAATCGACCGCTTCTTTGCCCTGAACCTTGTTATTACCTACTAGTGAACCTTTGATGCCACCAAATGGCAGATAAGGATGCGGTGCACAGATACCCACGTTAACACCGACCATGCCGACATCGGCTTCATTGATGAACTTCTCGGTATAGAAAGCGTTCTGGGTGAAGATGACTGCACCGTTACCCATCTCATGATTCTTGATCATGCGCAGGGCACCATTGATGCAACCGACTTTCATGACGCTCAGTACCGGGCCGAAGATCTCTTCGCGGGCGATCTGCATGCAAGGGGTCACATCGGTGAATACGGTCGGGCCAACGAAGTAACCATCTTTGTTGGCATCGGCAACTTCAGGATTACGACCATCCAGCGCCAGAGTAGCGCCTTCGTTCTGACCGATTTCGATGTAGTTCTCGATCCGCTCTTTCGCTTTAGAAGAGATGACCGGACCCATAAAGACATCCGGATTCATCGCATCACCGACGGTGATGTTTTTAGACGCTTCCAGTAGTCGCTCAACAAATTCATCGTAGATCTCAGACACTACGGCGATGTTAGATACCGCCAGACAGCGCT
The DNA here is from genome assembly GCF_003858655.1 of Amphritea balenae. Taxonomy (GTDB): domain Bacteria; phylum Pseudomonadota; class Gammaproteobacteria; order Pseudomonadales; family Balneatricaceae; genus Amphritea; species Amphritea balenae. The sequence goes on along the minus strand of NZ_RQXV01000005.1, from coordinate 323,076 downwards.
GGCCGGCAGAGCCGTAACCGGACATCAGGATGTTTTCGATCATCAGATCCATCGGCGCATCTTCCATCGCCACCAGGAAGTTCTTAGCGCCACCCAGCAACATGGTCTTCTTACCGCCACGACCACATCCTTCTGCGATCGCTTTAGCGGTCGGGGTAGAACCGACCAGACAAACGCCGGCAACGTTATCATCCTCGTACCAGGCTTCTACCGTTTCACGGTCACCGTGAACGATGTTAACGACGCCATCCGGCAGACCGATGTCAACCAGCAGCTGCATCATCTTCTGCATAAACAGTGGTGATTCAGTGGATGGTTTGTAGACGAAGGTGTTGCCGGTACCGATAGCAAAAGGGATAAACCAGCCGAATACCAGGGCTGGGAAGTTGAATGGTGCAACACCGCAGAACACACCTAATGGTGCTTTGATCAGGCGGCCATTGATGTTGTTAGCGATACCCTGCACGGTTTCACCCTGAATAGTGGCAGGAATAGAGCAGGCCATCTGCAGGATCTCAATAACCCGGCCCACTTCACCGCGGGCTTCAGCGATATGCTTAGCCTGATCGATGGCGATCGCTTCGGCCAGCATTTCAAGGTTATCTTTCATTGCCTGCTGCATATCGAAGATGTAGTTCATTCGCTTCGGCAGCGGTGTCGCGCTCCAGGCCGGATAAGCTTCGGCAGCAGCGGCAGTTGCCTGACGTGAAGTTGCTTCAGAGGAGATTGGTACTTCACCGATAACAGCACCGGTAGAAGGATTCTTCAATGGCTCGTACTGGCCGTTGTTTTCGTCCAGCCACTGACCGTTGATATGGTTTTTTATTTTGATATAGGAAGTCATGTATTGGGTCCTGTCTGTCGGAGAGGTTGAGATTATTTCCGCGTATGATCAATATAAATCGACTCTTGATAACAGCCGTAGATCCACGGGATTTCATTTTGTAGTTCCAACTCAGTTCACTGATCAGTCCATAAAATCAGCCGATGAGTAGTGGTTATAAAAGTGTAAAAAAAGCCCCTGTTTTCAAGGGGCTGAAAGGTCGCCTATTTAAAGTGCTCGCGACGACTTGCCTCAGTAGCCCATCAGGAGTTTCGGCAAAAAGAGTGAAAGTTCAGGTACAAAGGTCACCAGGAATACCATTGGCAGGTGGCCTAAACAGAGGAATTTCAATGTCGGGGTGATATAGCGGTCCAGTGACAGCTTTCCCACTCCACCGGCCATGTAGAGCATCGGGGCACAAGGTGGTGATACATTACCCAGGCCTAAGTTCACGCCCACAACCGCCGCAAAATGGATCGGATCGATACCCAGCTCGTTGATGATCGGCAGGAAGATAATGGCTGCCAGTACGCTGCCAGAGATGTCATCAACGATCATGCCGATTAACAGCAATAACAGATTGATCAACAGTAGCAGGACGTACTTGTTATCAGAGATCTCTAGCAGCGCCAGTGCCAGGTCGCGTGGAACCTGTTCAAGAATCATCGCGCGACTCATGATGAACAGGAAGAACAGCACGGCCATGATCGAACCGGTCATAGTGACGGCGCGTACCGTTACAGCGCTAAGGCTCCGCAGGGTCATACCCTTGTAGATAAACAGTCCCACCGGGATCGCATAGATAACGGCAATAGCTGCAGCTTCCGTTGGTGTAGCGATACCACTGTAGATAGCTCCGAGAATGATCAGTGGCATTAGCAGGGCGAAGGCTGCGTTGTAGCCGCTTTTTACTACGCCTTTAGCTGCTTGTTTAAAGGGTAGCGGTTGCTCCACTTTAATATTGGTGTCGTTACGCAAGAACCAGATGTTCAGCGCGCAATACAGCAATGTCAGCATTATGCCCGGAATAATGGTGGACAGGAATGCTGCACCCACCGATAGCCCCCCGGTAATGGAGAACACAATCATTGGTATGCTTGGCGGAATCAGTAGTGCCAGAACGGATGAGCAAGCAACCAGAGCGGTCGCGTGGCCGGGTGGATAACCCTCACGCACCATACGTGGAATCATGATCTGACCCACTGCTGCGATTGCTGCAGAAGAGCTGCCGGAGATCGCGCCAAACAAGGCGCAAGTCAGAACGGTTACTGCGCCCAGCCCGCCTTTTATACGACCGACGATAGAGTTAACGAAGTTCAGTAGCCGCTCTGAGATTCCACCTTCGGCCATCAACAAACCTGCGAATATAAACAGGGGCAGGGCGAGCAGGGCAAAACCACTGGCGGTCTTAAAGCCGTGTGGGATCAGGAACGAGATATTATTACCGGTGGTGAATGCAAACAGCACTGCGCCGATACCAAAAGCAAAAGCGACCGGAATTTCGATCAGAATCAGGGCGATGATAATTAGCATTGAAATAAGAAATAATGTCATTGTTTACACCTCCTGAGTATTAGGTTTTTGCGTTTCATTATTACGCGTTTGTTTGCGACTAAGAGACTGGCTGCAAAGGTCTCGGAATTCATTAATAGTTTCGAGCATGAAGTAGCCCACCATCATGGCAAAACCGACAATCATGCTGGCGCTCCAGATGCCTCGCGGCCAGCGAAGATTGACGCTGACACGCCCTTTGTCGATCTCCTTCAGCGCATATTTACAGGCAAAATAGCCAAACAGAATAGCAGCGAGCATACAGGTGACGGAGCCGATGAAACGGATTACGCCTACCTTGTATGGGTCTTTCACCACTAGAGAGACGATACCGCCGTGGATATGTTCACGTTCACGGGTGGCGTAGCCCATACCCAGAAAATAGACCCATACGGCCAGCAGAATGGAGGCCTCTTCGATGCCAGTGAAAGGTGATTCCAGTACATAACGCATAATTACTTGCGAGAACGTCAGCAGTGCCAGGCCCATGCCTGCCAGTACCATCATTATGCGGAATACCCAATTCAGTAAACGCTCAAAGCGGATCAGAAAACTGTCTGTCCGGGTTTCGGGCTGTTCTGGAATCGCATGCAGGTGGGGGGGGATTGGATGAGTACTGAGATCAGGATCGTAATCGTAGATCTTGGTCTCACCCACCGATTTTTGGGGTTCAGAGTGTTTTTCTTGTTGCATGATTCTGATCCTGAAAAGAGTGGTCGGGAAGGTAGCATCCCAGCTCTCTGCTCCATAAAGACGGGGCAGAGAGTGGGAACTACCGAAAGGTTAAGACCGATCAGGATTACTTAAGGCCGGCGATATCACGCATCATAGCCATGATTTCAGGACCTACGATGCCTTCCATATAAGGCCATTCTTTGGCGTACAGAATTTCTTTAGCCTTATTCATTTCTTCAGGACTAAGGTCAACAACTTTGACGCCAGCGCCACGTACCTTGCTCAGGAAACCTTCGTCAATTGCCTGTGCCTCATCCCAGATTTTTGCCATGGTGGCATCAGATGCGGCGATCAGCTTAGCACGCTCATCAGCGGGCAAGTCTTCCAGCCATGACTTGTTGACTACCCAGAAAGCATGCTCGAAATAGTCTTTGGTCAGGATGTAGCTTTCGATAACGTCGCGCATCTGCCAGATTTCAACCGAAGGCGCAGTACCGCGTGCATCGATAGTACCTAACTGAAGTGCGGTGTAGAGCTCAGAGAATGGCATAGGTACCGGTGTAAAACCAAAGCTCTTATAACGCTCGATACCGATAGGGATTGCCGGTACGCGCATCTTGATTCCCTGGCCGTCGGCTGGGAAGTTAGTCGGTACATCTTCGATCCCTTTTCGCATAGCGATGGAACCAAAGCCGGTTGGAATAACACCCAGCACAGCCAGGTCCAGGTCATTCAGGATCTCGTTATAAACACCGGTCATTTTGCCGTTAGGGCCATAAACTTCGCGGGCTTGCTTCCAGTCGTCAACCACGTAGCTCAACCAGGACAGATCCAGGCGAGGATCGTATTCTGAGGCGCCGAAGCTCATCGTCATAGGTACTACACCTTCCATGCTCTGCTCAAACAGGGAAGCCCAGTCTCCCAGTGAGCCACCAGGATGGTAATCGACTTCGATATCAGCGCCACTCTTCTTCAGCTCATCCATAAAGGTGGTGGAAGTCAGGTGGAATATATGGTCTGCAGGGTAGGCGTGGGCCAGCATTAGTTCGTCAGCAGCCTGGGCAGTTTGAATCGCCGGTGCAGCCAGTGTTGCAGACAGTATGCAAGTAGACAGAATGGATTTGGCGCGGGTTGTTAAGTTCATCGTAACCTCGGTAATTGTTATTGTTTTGAGCGGGTCCGTTACGGGATACAGAAGCTAGCTTCTTAAATTCCGGAATTCAGAAGAAAAGAAGGCGAAGATATCTGCGTCACTTTGTTGGACGCTTTCAATATAGATTTTGAGGTTTGATTTCAGATAGACCCAACGCTAAACCGAAATATAGAACCAGGCTGAAAGGCCCGTATTTCGTGGCTTTTGAATTGATTGAATGAGGTTTTCTGTACGACGTAAGCTGATGAAAAGAGGCCAGGCGCAGTTTTTCCGCTAGCGAATGTCCGATGGAAAACTACGATTTTCAGGCAAAAAATCAAAAGATGTCGGGCGATCCTTCAAGTCTGATCAGGATAATTTGATAGACGCTGATGGTCTAAAATGGGAGAGAAGCAGATGCTTGGTTTTCGTTGCTTGGTTTTTATTGTTTGGATGTCACTTAAAAAGTCAGAGACGTAAAGCTGGTGTTGGCCTCCTCTTGGGTAACCACAATAGAGAGCGTTGTAGCCGTGGGTAAAATATTAATAGATGGGGGACAGTCTAAAATTCCCCGGAGAAGGTTTCTGTATCTTTGTAGCGCAGGCTTATTGGGCACCTATGTTAGGCCTGATAACGTGAGAGGGGATGGTGCCATCGTTCAGCCCGATGTAGAGACCGAGCGCAGCTTCATTGCCAGGGCCTTTGAAATGCGGCGACTTGCAATTGAACAGGGGGATCAGCCCTACGGCGCAATTGTGGTTCTGAATGGACAGATAGTTGGAGAGTCCGGAAGCAGGGTATTGTTGGACCATGATCCGACCGGGCATGCCGAAATGGCTGCGATCCGGGATGCCGGGCGCCGGCTTAAGCGGGAACATCTGAGTGGTGCCGTGCTCTATTCCTCCTCGCGACCCTGCCCGATGTGCGAAGCAGCCGCGGCCTGGTCTGGAATCAGCCATATGGTATATGGCAGAAATGCTGAGCGGGCAGGGCGCCCCTTACTTTGCAGGTAGTCTGATGCGTACAGGAGTTTTAAGTTTGGTCCTATGGGCTTGCTCTATCATTTGCTTCCCTGGGATCGCAAAGGCAGGTGATCGAACCGCTTATTTCAATGCAGCGGCGGATAATAATGTTCCTCAACTGCAACAGGCTTTCGAGCAGGGGATACTGATAGATAGTCGTGATGAAAGAGGACGTACTGCATTATTGATCGCTACCTACCATGATGCGACTGATGCAGCCCGTTTTTTGATCAATGCGGGGGCCGATGTTAACGCTAAAGATGATCTTCAGGACAGTCCCTATCTTTATGCCGGTGCCGAAGGCAAGCTCGAGATTCTCAAGATGACAGTATCTGCGGGGGCCGACCTCAGAAGCGTCAACCGTTATGGTGGTACTGCCCTGACACCCGCGGCCCATCACGGGCATGTTGAGGTTGTGGAATACCTGCTGACCACCGGAATCGATATCAATCAGGTCAACTATCTGGGATGGACTGCGCTGCTGGAAGCAGTCATTCTGGGAGATGGTAGCCCCACCTATCAGCGAATCGTCGAGCTGTTGATGATTGCGGGTGCTGATCGTTCAATTCGTGATCGCAACGGAAGAACGGCACTGGATAATGCCCGCGAGAAAGGCTACCCGGAGATTATCGATTTACTGCAATAAGGGTAAGGTGTTTCGGTATCGCAGAAGCAGAGTTAGTCTGGTAAACGGGATTCAATTCCAGCAGTGGTAACTGATTTGTGCAGCAGCGCAGCGCTTCTCGATAAAAAGGCCTCTTCTTATAAAGTGCAGACTAACAGCCATTTATATAGAGGATTATTAAAGAGGTAGGGCTCTTCTCAATCTCTCTGGCTGTGACAATTTACCGCATATTATTTCAAGGTAGCTCAGATAGAATGTCGTCACACATATCTGGTAACTATTTCGTCAGCATGAATCATCATTGGATCTCACTTTAGTTCGGAAGATTAGATCGAACGCTGACGAATGTTGGATAATTTTTGTAGTCGATATTTGAAGGAAATTATTAGTGAAATACTTAATCTCTGCATCCCTGGTCGTTGCTGCTATCACCTCAGGTTTTTCAGCAACTGCTTCTGCTCATGCTTCTCTGGAAACTAAGACCGCTCCTGTTGGAAGCCATTACAAAGCAGTGATGCGTATTGGCCATGGTTGCGAAGGTAGCTCTACCCACACAGTTAGAATTCAGCTACCTCCAGAGGTGCTCCGTGCCAAGCCTATGCCAAAAGCCGGTTGGACCCTGGAAACAGTCAAGGAAAAGCTAGATAAGCCTTTTGATTACTACGGAAAAACCATCAACGAAGATGTCCGGGAAATTATCTGGAGCGCTGGAAACCTGCCTGATGATTACTACGATGAATTCGTTTTCAGCGCTAAGCTGGCAGGTCAACCCGGACAGACAATCCATCTGAAAACGTTTCAGGAGTGTTCGCAGGGAGATCTCCAGTGGATCGAAATCCCCGCGGAAGGGCAGGATCCCCACGATTTGAAAGCTCCGGCACCGGCTCTGAAACTGGTCGATAAACATCACGATCACTAATCTTCTATCGATCTATTAAGGTCTTTATAAAGAGTACGCTTTCCAGGCAATCAGCCAGTATTGCTCAATACATGACGGGCTCTGGTGAAGGAAATGGAACGGTGTAAAAAAGAGAGCGTTTAGCTCTCTTTTTGTTTTTGCAGCCACTAACAAGACGAAACGCTTAGAAAAGTGGCTGTCTGGCGACTCTTGTGAAGAGGAGCTTCTTACTTCTTAATAGCTTCCAGCTCAAGGCGCATGGTGATCTCGTCACCGATATTAGGTACACCGTACTTCATACCGAAATCGCTACGCTTGATGGTACCGATAGCGGTAAAGCCTGCCATGGTTTTCTTATTGAATGGGTGAGCACCGGCCTTGTTCAGAGTCAGGTCCAGTTCTAACGGCTTGGTTACTCCCAGTAGGGTCAGGTCGCCGGACAGCTTGGCAGTGTTTTCACCGGTTTTCTTGATACCGTTGCTGGTGAATGTCATCTCAGGGAATTCGGCAGCATTAAAGAAATCAGGGGAGCGCAGGTGCTCGTCACGTTTAGCGTGGAAGGTATCGATAGATGCTGTGTTGATAGCGATAGATACTTTAGAGTTTTCAATATTCTCATCATCAAAGCTCAGTTCGCCACTGAACTCGGCGAAGCGGCCGGGCATATTTGAGAAACCCAGGTGGTTTACATCAAATAGTACGAAGGTGTGAGCCATATCGATCTCATAGTCCGCAGGTGCTGCCTGAGTCACTACCGGGGTAGCCAGGGTTGCTGCGATCAGTGATGCGCCGAATAGTTTCTTGAATGTCATGTTCAGTTCCTCTCTTTTTTTTCAGGAGTAAGTGATAGTTCAGGATCAGTAGCCGTAGCCACTGGTTTCTGTAAGGAGTAATGCGCTTCCGATTGCTACTGGTAATATCATGACGCCGATAGCACCAAGGCTAAGGGCACGGGTCATCGGTGTAGCAGCACGGTTGAGCAAAGGAATGCGGGGCATAATCAGGTCGATTAGTAGTAATGGCATTAACAGTAGCAGAGCAATACCGCTGGCCTTGGTAAAGAACAGCCCCTGAGCTGCCATTGCGCTAAGAATAGCTACTATCGGGAACAGTATGGAAGCACCGATGTTGAATCGGAATTTAGGCCAGTTCCAAAGCAGTAAACCGCCAATTGCTGCCATTAGACCGAACGCGGTTTGTGCCAGCATAGCAGAAGAACCGATTAGTAAGATTGCGCCGAGACCGCCGCTGATAAATAGTAGTTTCAGACCGCTATCGATACGGTTTCTCTGATTGTCACCCTGCCACAGGGTCAGAATCGCCAGCAGAGTAATAACGATCAGATAGAAACCGCCGACCAGATCCATTGAGTTAAACCGGGCACCAAACAACCAGCCAACCATCCCCAGAGGAATAATCAGACTGACCAGTTTGTAACTCCAGCCTTTGATATTTAATGCATCGACCAGCAATCCAATTATTGCGCCGGCCATAATCAGGTAGGGTAGCTTCTGCGAGGTCGCTTTTGGTGGAAAGCTCAGGCCGGAAATAACGATGATCGTTGCCAGGGCACTGATAGCAACGGCGATGGCAGCAAAGCGCTGACCTTTAGCTGAACTGAAGCCAACAACACCCGCTACAATCAGGCTGATAAGCAGTGGCAGAAGCGAGCTCTGCAGCATCGGATTGTTGAGTAAATTTTCCATACCAGGCCTCTGGGCAGGTGACATAGTTTTGATTGGGTCTATTACAACGTCTAAATGTCACAAAAGTTTTTCAGCATCAGGGAGTTTTGTCGCAACTGTTCTCAGAATAGTTGGCTGACACAGATTGTTACAATTTCGATTGGGCGGTTGTCGTTAAAAACGATATTCTGGCTATATTAGAATTGATTAAACCTAAGACCCGAGCTTCTTTATGAGTAGTACACCCCATATTCTTGTTGTTGATGACCATCAGGATATCCGTGATCTGATAGCACAGTATCTGGAAGAGCATGGTTATCGGGTTTCCGTTGCCAATGGTGGGGTTGAGATGAAGGCAGTATTGAAGTCCTCCGCTATCGATCTGGTGGTACTGGACATTATGATGCCCGGTGATGATGGCCTGACCCTGTGCCGTTACCTGCGCTCACAGAGCGAGACTCCGATCATTATGCTTACTGCGATGGTGGAACAGACCGACCGGGTGGTCGGGCTTGAGATGGGAGCCGATGATTACCTGACCAAGCCTTTCTTCCCCCGTGAACTGCTGGCCCGTATCAAAGCGGTATTACGTCGGACAGAAGCGATGCCGCCGCAACGGGAGAGTCTGGATCAGGAAACGGTTCAGTTTGATAACTGGAAACTGGATGTAACCAGGCGCGAATTGCTGGGGGATGATGACGTTGCGGTGCCCCTGAGTACCGCTGAATTCAAACTGCTGAGCACTTTTCTGGCCCACCCGAAGAGAGTCCTGAGCCGGGATCAGCTGCTGGACCTGACACGGGGCCGGCAGGCGGAAGTGTTCGATCGTAGTATCGATAACCAGGTCAGCCGTTTGCGCCGTAAGATCGAACTTGATCCGACCCATCCGGAACTGATTAAAACCGTCTGGGGTGGTGGTTATATGCTGGTAGCTGATGTGGTGAAATTATGATTCGCTACCTGCAGAAAAGCCTGCCCGGCCGAATGATCGGTGTACTGATCCTGGTGTTTGGCCTGGTTAATGCCGCGACGGTATACATTTTTTTTGAAGAGCTGGGGCGGGCTATTCGCTGGACTCATATGGAAGATCTGGTAGCCCGTACAACCTCATTGGAAAGACTGTTGAATGAGATGCCGGTTGAACTGCATTCCGAGATTCTAAGCTCGGTATCTACCGAACGGTTCCAGTTTGAAATTCAGCCAGTGGCTGCGGTTGATGACGAGAATATTGCCGAACAGGAACATCCTCTCTACCAACAATTGCTAAGTGAATCAGTGACCCCGCCGAACCAGTTCAGTCTGTCCATTGGTCCCCGTTATTACTGGTGTTACAGCTGGGTTCGCAACTTGCTGCAGCCGCAACTGTTCTTCGATGACAGCTACGATGGCCGCCGCCCCATTGTCATTATCTCAATCCGCAGGGGAGAGCAGGGCTGGCTTAACAGTGTGCTGATGACGAAAAGCGCCTTCCCCGGCTGGATGATCGCTGTGCTGGTTGCCCTGAGCCTGTTTACCCTGACGGTCATTGCCGTAGTGGTCGTGGTGCGCCGTGTGACCCGGCCAATGGATGTGCTGGCGGTTGCCAGTGAGCAGTTTGGCCGTGGCGAAACCATAGCGCCCTTACCTGAGCAGGGACCGGAAGATGTCCGCAGGACAGTCCGGGCCTTTAACCGGATGCGGGACCGGCTGGATCGTTACGTAAAAAACCGTACCCAGATGCTGGCAGCGATCTCACATGATCTGCGTACCCCTATGACATCGCTACGGTTACAGGCGGAGTTTATAGGGGATGATAAAACCCGTAACCGGATTCTCGGCACTCTGGATGAGATGCAGGAGATGACCGAAGCGACATTAGCTTTTACCCAGGAAGATACCACCTGCGAAGACAGTCGGAGTATCGATCTGGCGGCTCTGATCGATAGCCTGTGTGAAGACCTGAAGGAAGTTGGGCTCTCAGTGAGCTGTGATGAGATCGCCAGAACGCCTTATAACTGCAGGCCGGGAGCGATAAAGCGTGCGTTAACTAACCTGATTGAGAATGCCTGTCATTATGGTGGAACTGCCCGGGTTAGCCTGAAACAGGACGCTGATGAGCTGCAGATCCAGGTGCGTGATGAGGGGCCGGGTATTCCGGAATCGGAGTGGGAACGGGTGTTTGATCCTTTTGTCCGGTTGGAAAGTTCCCGTAATCGTAATACCGGTGGAATCGGCCTGGGAATGTCGATCGCCCGTACCGTCGCCCATGCCCATGGCGGAGATGTTTCGCTCAGGAACCTTAAGTCTGAGGGGCTGGAGGTTAGGGTATCGCTACCTTTATAAAAGTTGCTGGAACCTGACTTCGTTACCTGCTGAGCGGAGGGGCTGCGCCCCCTTGCCAGTGGCTAGGAAAAGCAAATAGATCAAAGGGTTAAATAGGTGTTTAAAATGAATCGCAGAGACTTATTGAAAGCCATTATGTCGATTGTCGCAGCTAAGGGGATAGCCGGAACCGCATTGGCTGCTGGCAGGAAGATGCCGGTTCTGTTTGTCGGCCACGGTTCGCCCATGAATGTGCTGAGAGATAACGGCTTCACCCGGCACCTGAATCGTTTGGGAGAGTCACTGCCAAAGCCCCGTGCGGTGTTGGTTGTCTCTGCCCACTGGATTGACGATAAGCCTGCACTAAGCAGCACTGAAGAACCAGATACCATGTATGATTTTGGCGGTTTTCCAGAGGCTCTTTACGAGGTTAATTACCCCTGCCAGGGAGATCCGGCTCTGGCGAACCATCTGGCAGGAAACCTGAAAAGGTATAGTAGTGAACTGGATGAACACCGTGGTCTGGACCACGGTGCCTGGACGGTACTTCATCACCTCTATCCGAAAGCGAATATCCCGGTTATTCAGTTAGCGATGAGTCGGAACTTTACCGTTGAGGAACATCTTGAACTGGGGGGGGCTTTAGGCCAGCTTCGCAATGAGGGAGTGTTGATCCTTGGCAGCGGCAACATTGTACATAACCTGAGGAGGCTGGACCGGTCTGCTGAAGCGATAACCCCTGACTGGGCGGAAGCGTTTGATCGGTTGATCAAAAACGCCTTGTTACAGCGGGATTTCGAACAACTGCTTGCCCGGGATAGCTCTAAACACCCCTTATGGCAGCTCTCTCACCCAACAATTGAGCATTATGTACCGCTCCTTTATGCTTTGGGCGCGACGACAGAGGATGATGAAATCAGCTTCCCGTACGAAGGTTTTGATTCCGGTTCAATCTCGATGCGTTCGGTGAGGTTTGGTTAGAGAACCTGCTCAGCAATTGCTGAAAGCGCTCTGTAAGATTGAATAGCTAAGGGGCTGATTCGTTCTTACCCGGATGCTGCTGTGTTATGTCAGCTTTATGTTGAATCTACAGTTGATAGTGGACCATAAAAAGAGCGCATTAAACTCTTTTTATTACCTTTTATAGCAAGAAAAACGATGTTTTTCGTCGGACCACTATTCTTAAGTTAACTGCTTGATAATCTCCGCCAACCGGTCTATTCCGGGCCGAATCCGCTCGGTGGCAATCGACGAATAACCCAGTCGAAAATAATTCTGCGGGGGGCTTTCCTGATGAAAGTAAATGTCGCCGGATTCGATCACCACACCTTTCTCCAGTGCCAGGCGTTTAAGCTCTCTTGAATCAAGATTATCCGGGCCTTTGACCCAATAGGATGAACCGCCGAAGACAGGGGGCTCGGCTGACTCTGGCAGATACTCCTGCAGCGCATCACCGACTACTTTCCAGCGTTCTTCATACACCTGGACCAGGCTGCGGACCAATGAATCATGGTAACCGCGGGAGAGAAACAGTCCTACGGCACGCTGATTATTCATTGGTGGATGGCGCAGCATCATGCGGCGAAACTCGCGGATCTGTCGTATCAGCTCTTTAGGGCCAACCATATAACCCAGACGTAGTCCCGGTGAAAGGGTCTTCGACAAACTGCCCAGATAGATAACCCGGTCGTTTTTATCCAGGCTCTTTAGCGCCGGTGTTGGGTTAGCGGCGAAAGTTGTTTCACACTCATAGTCATCCTCGATAATCAGGAAGTTATCCTGGGATGCTTGCTCCAGTAGCGCTTTACGCCTTGTCATCGGCATAGTGACGGTAGTTGGAAACTGATGGCTGGGAGTGGTGAAAATAAGATCGCAATCGCTCAGTTGTTCACCAACCTGCAACCCATCGTTATCAATAGCCAGACCTTTAATAGTTGAGTCTGTGCAGTGAGCCATATGGGTCAGATCTGGATAACCCGGATCTTCAAGACCAAACGTCGTGTCTTTATTGAGCAGGACACGCAATATCATATAGAGCGCATGCTGAGCACCAACGGTGATCAGTATCTCTTCAGGGTCGGCCCAGACACCTCGACGGGGTAACAGTCGGGAGTGAATTTGTTCAATCAGCAGTGCATCATCGTCGTCGTAACGGTCACCAGACCATTCACTGATCGCTTGGACTGAGACGGATTCTTTACAGCAGTCACGCCAGTGGTTGGTAGGAAACAGTTTCGGATCCAACTGACCGTAAACAAAAGGGTAGGGGTAATCCTGCCAGCGATGAAGTTTATTGAGCTTATGGCTGGCGGGTTTCATCTTCAGACAGCTATCCCAGTCAGGTTTATTACCTGCTTCGATTTCAATCTGGTCTTGTTCTTTTACGCTGCTTTTCAGAATCTCATCGTTTACATAGAAACCGGCACGTTCCCGGGAGACCAGATAACCATCGTCCATCAGATGTTCGTAAGCCAGGATGACAGTATTACGGGAGACGCCCAGCATTTCAGCCAATTTGCGAGTTGATGGTAAGGGGATCTCTGGTGGGATATGGCCATCGATAATCGCTTTACTTATCTGCTCTCTTATCTGCTGCTGCAGACTGGCGTCGCTATCGGGTGAGAGGTGAAACAGGTGGTTGAGCATTGTAGGTCTCCTTCCGGCCTGATTTTACTGCTTTTCAGAGCGGGCCGCAGACATTTTATTTTTACTCGTCGGTCCCCTCAGATTACTGGTACCAATGAAAAGAGGTTAGATCCAGGGGTTGGTACTATCTGGTACCAACTATGACGTATTAATTTATCTAAAAATTGGATCCTATAATTGGTTGATTAATGGATCTGTTTAAGATCCATTGCTGGGATTATTCTGGCTTTAAATCAGATAGATAACAGTCGAACTGTTGTCACGGCTGTTGTAGTTGTAAAGCGAGATACCTATGACTAAAGATATTGTTAATGAACAGATGTTTCCAAGACCGTTGAGTGGTCACGCTGTTGATAATCCACCACCGGCACTAGTGCCTTCCAGAATTTGTCTGGAAGGGCGATATGTCATCCTGGAACCGATGCGGGCAGACCGACATGCCGAAGCGCTATATCAGGCTGGTCACAGTACTGAACAGGGTCTGAAAATCTGGGATTATCTGGCGTATGGCCCCTGGCCGGATCTGGCATCTTATACTGCTGTCATTAAGCAGCAAAGCGCTTCTCAGGATACAGTTTTTTATGCCCTGCGTAGCAAAGAAACAGGCGACGTTTGTGGTCAGGCAAGTTTCCTGGATATCAATGCGGTTAACGGTGTGATTGAGATAGGTCATATCTGGTTTGGGCCGCAACTGCAAAAAACCAGAGCTGCAACTGAAGCACTTTATCTGATGATTCGCTATGCCATGGATGAGCTGGGCTATCGCCGGATGCAGTGGCGCTGTAACTCACAGAACTCAGGCTCTCGTACGGCTGCTCAAAGACTAGGATTCAGGTTCGAAGGGATCTTTTTCAACCATATGATCTTTAAAGGCAAGAACCGGGATACCGCCTGGTATTCGATTCTGGATAACGAGTGGCCGACTGTGCGGGAGCTGATAAGTACCTGGCTCAAAGAAGGTAACTTCGATGCCGAAGGGGCTGCAAGGACATCACTAATGGAAACGATGTTGCACCGGGGCCCTGATGCCTGGGCAAGAAGCTAAGCAATAGGGTGGAAGTACAGATGCAGAATGCGAGCATTAATAAGCATGATCAACCCGTTGGAGCGGCAATGAAAAACTGGCAGCCATCTGCCCGGCCACAGCGCACCACCATGACCGGTTATTTCTGTCGGTTAGAGCCTTTAATGCCGGAGCTTCACGGGGGGCAGTTGTTTGAGGCATTTGCTAAAGATGATGGCAGCAACTGGACTTATCTGCCTTATGGGCCGTTCGACTCTTTTGAGCAGTTTAATCAGTGGTTGCTGGAAAACGGTTGTGGTGATGATCCTCAGTTTTATGCGGTGGTGGATAACAATACAGATCAAGCAGTTGGCTTAGCCAGTCATTTGAGGATTGAGCCCGAGACCGGCGTGATCGAAGTAGGGCATATCCACTTTTCGCCCCTGATACAACGCACGCCACTGGCAACAGAAACGATGTTTCTTATGATGCAGCGGGTGTTTGATGAGCTGGGTTATCGGCGTTATGAATGGAAGTGCGATAACTGTAACGGACCTTCAAAACAGGCGGCCCTCCGGCTTGGCTTCATTTTCGAAGGCGTGTTCCGTCAAGCCACTATGTACAAAGGCCGTAACCGGAATACCGCCTGGTTCTCCATGCTGGATGGTGAGTGGCCAGAGTTGAAGCTGAAGTATCAGCGCTGGTTGTCTGTGGATAACTTTGATCGACATGGTCAGCAAAAAAACGCTTTGCAGGATTGCGGATAAGTCGGATTGAAGCCCGGACTAGTTAACAAGGATTAGATAATGACTATAAAAGTAAGTGCACTGAGCCCAAATGACCGGGAGCAGTGGGAGCAGCTCTATCAGGGTTATGCCGATTTTTACGGTATGCCGATGGATCAGCAGATTCTGGACCGGGTATGGGGTTGGATCTTTGACCCCAATGAACGCTTTTTTGCGTTGATTGCAAAAGAGGAGCGGGGCTTTAGTGTAGGGTTAATGCATTACCGGGAGATGCCTTCGCCATTACGTGGCGCTAAGGTTGGCTTTCTGGATGACCTGTTTATTAACCCTGACTGTCGTGGCAATGGGGTTGTTGATCTGATGTTTCAACGCTTGAATGAGGAAGCTCAGGCTCAGGGCTGGCCCTTTGTGCGCTGGATTACTGCAGAAGATAACTACCGTGGTCGGGCTGTATATGATCGTCTGGCAAGTAAAACCGCATGGCAGACTTATCAGATGACAGTGGATTAAGGCTGTTGTTGATGTTGGAATCTCTAATCACATTAGGCCTGGCTGCTGTGTTTTTGATCGGTGCACCAGGGCCAGCAGCGATGGCGCTGGCTGCCACCGGAGCTGATCATAAGCTTCACAAGGGTTTACCACTGATCTACGGATTAATTGCCGGTGTACTGTTGACCGGCTTGCTGACCAGTATAGGAATGCTTGCATTACTGGAACGGTGGCCAGAATCAAGGTTGATTATGCAGCTCGCAGGAGGGCTGTTTATCCTGATAATGGCACTGAAAATGTTGCGTCTGCCTGTTGCTGATGACAGCACTGAGGCGAAGGTTCATTTCGGGTTTAGGTCCGGAATACTGATGAACATTCTCAACCCCAAAGCTTATGCAACATTTATGGTGTTGATCACCAAGTTTATGCCGCCCATCGCCAGTAAGCTGCTATCTGTGATGGTGCTTGAGATGGTCTCTTTGGTGGCGACAGTGATGGTTACTTTTGGTTGGTTATTATTCGGCGGGGTGCTGGGGCGCTTTATCAGTACAGCGGCAGGGCGTAAAAAAATGCAGGTGATATTTGCCTGTCTTATGATCATTTTTATATTGCCGGTCCTTATAGCTATTCCTGACTAATGAAGGCATAGGCCGGTCGTCAAAAGAAAATCTCTATATTTAGGAGTAGCGGATGATTGCGGTAATTTTTGAAGTTTGGCCTGCGCAGGGTAAGGTCGAAGAGTATCTGGACATTGCAGCAGAACTGAAACCGCTGCTACAGGATATTGATGGCTTTATCTCTATCGAGCGGTTCGCCAGTCTGACTGAAGAGGGCAAGGTCTTGTCCCTCTCATTCTGGCGTGATGAGCAAGCGGTCCATGCATGGCGCAGCCTGGAGGCACATCGAGAGGCTCAGTCAAAAGGTCGTGGGGGTGTGTTCCAGGATTACCGACTGCGAGTCGCGGAGGTTAGCCGTGACTATGGCATGGCACCACGGGATCAGGCCCCGGATGACAGCCGGCAAGTTCACGATTAAATTGACCCTTTAGATTAACTTATTAGATCGAACCCGTTGAATCAGCGACCCCAGTCGAGACAGGCCTGTGGATTATCCCTGATCTCTATTAAGCGGCTCCGTAGCTGATCACTGAAGGCATTAGTGATCATTGATCGGGGCGTATCGTCCGGGTAGAAAATACCAATTTTAAGCAGTATTTCAGGATCAAAACGTCGGAATACCACTTTACCGGGGCTGGCGTAGCCCTGGTAACTATTAATCGTGATTGGATCCAGCACACAAACCCCTAACCCCCGTTCAACAAAAGTCATTGCCGGTATATAGAAGCGGGTCTGCAGACGGACATTCATACGATGCCCTGATGCTTCAAACTGCTTCAGTAGATCATGGAAGATCATATGATCGGGATGCAGAGTGATCATTGGTTCGTTATCAATCAGTGCCGTATTCAATACTTCGTGTTGCGCCAATGGGTTATCGGCGTGGATAGCAATATAGCAGGGCAGGGTGAAGCGGTTCTCATCAGCCAACTGAGACTGATGTTGAGTGATCTCGGCCAGGCCCAGGTCATACTGCTTTGAAGCGACCCATTCAGCGACCATATCCGAGGTGCGGGTCTGCAGAGACGCCTGCACCTTCGGATGCTCTTCCAGAAAGTCGGCCAATAGCTCGGGCATGAAAAATGTCGAAGGACCGGGCATACAGCCGATACGCAGAAATCCGTATTGCTTGTTCTGAATATCCTGAACGGTCTGACTGACATCCTGAATACGGTTGAATATTCCCTCTATTTCTTTGTACAGGTAGTCTGCTTCAGGGGTAGGGTAGAGGCGCTTTTTATGCCGTTCAAACAGCTGAAAACCGATCTGTTCTTCCAGTGAACTGATCATCATGCTCACTGCCGGCTGGGTACGGAAGAGTTGTTTTGCTGCTTGGGAAACCGAACCTGTCAGCATGACTGCCCGAAAAGCTTCCATCTGCTTAAGGTTCATTGCTCTGCTCCGGGTTATTAATAAATCTGATGAAGGGGTGTATAAATTATGCTTTGTTTATATTAACAGAGATGTTGAAAAAAAAGGTAGGAAGAGAAAAACAAACGCCCCGAGTAATGGCTTACCCGGGGCGTTATTGTAATTAATAGATCAGGTTACTGATTAGCTTTTTTAGCCGCAGCATCTTTCATAATGCTGTAGGTTACCTTCATGTCTGCTATCCACTCAGGTCCCTGGCGGAAGTCAACAACAGCACCGATATTCTGGTACTTCTTGATCACTTCAGGGTCCTGCATGATTTTAGTGGTTGCGGCAGCCAGCTTCTCAACTACTTCGGATGGTACGCCTTTAGGTGCGAAGACACCGGACCAACCTTCAAAGCTGCCCTGGATACCGTAATCAGCAAAGGTTGGCACATTCGGGAATGCATCCATCTTCTGGTTCATTACCAGTGCGCGGGCGCGGTCAGCTTTAACGTGCGGGCCAAATGCTGGTGGGAATGATACGGCTGAATCGATATGACCACCGACAACGGAAACCATAGAAGCTGCAGCGCCTTTGGCATGGACATATTTAACTTTGTAGCCAGCCTGATCGGCGATAATATCGGCCAGAATAGTACCAGAAGAAGAGGCGCCCCAAGCTCCCTGAGTCAGCGTTTCAGATTTTGCGCCGGCGATAAAATCATCAAACGTCTTGTACGGGCTGTCTTTAGCAACAACAACGGCCAGAGGCACAGCTGTCATTTTGATGACAGGATCAAAGCTGTCGAAGCTGTAAGGCGCCTTGCTGAAGTTTGGTGTAACCAGCATATTACCAAGGCCTGCATTGATCAGGGTGTAACCATCTTTTTTAGAGTTAGCTACGAATGCTGTACCTACAACACCACCACCGCCAGGCTTGTTAATAACGACAACAGGAACACCCAACTCTTTTTCGACAGCATCGGCCCAGATACGGGTGGTCAGGTCGGAGTCGCCGCCGGCACCCCAAGGTACGATTACGTTGATCGGTCTTTCCGGATAGTCAGCCAACGCTGCACCAGAGACTAAAGATGCTGTCAGAGCGCCAGCGATTAACAGTGTTTTATTAGTGGTTTTCATATTAGCAATTCCTAGAATTATTTTTATTGCGTTTAGTCGTTTTCACCGGATCGTCACCCGATAAAAAAGAATCTTAGTTAGCTGGTTTGGTTACACAGCGGTTCCTGTTTTGCCTGTTGTTCCGCTTTAGCTTTGGCTGCGGATTTTTTTCTCACCTTTATGCTGGAGAAGACAAAGAATACCGAGAGTGCGATAAACACCCAGGAGAATGGCGAAGCAAACATCAGGTGGTAGTCGCTACCCACAATAGCGAAGGCCTGGTCCAGATTCTGTTCAAAGAACGGAGTAAGGATAAAGCCGACGATAAATACCGCGGGATTCAGGCCAACAAGACGCATGCCATAACCCATCACCGTAAAGGCGATTAATACCAGAATATCGTTTATGTTCTGACCGGCGGTAAATGCACCGGCAAAAGCAAATACCGTGACACAGGGGAATATGTAATAGCGTCTTAATGATGCGATTTTGACAAAGAAGCTGAAGCCCGCTTTGGCAATAACTAACAGGAACAGGTCAGTAATCAGAAAGCCAGCAAAGATGGCGTAGATAGTCTCCGTGTGTTCGAAGAAGATCATCGGTCCCGGTGTTAGTCCGTGAATCAGGAAGGCACCCATCAGCAGTGCTGCAACATCATCACCCGGAATACTCAGGGTCAGCATCGGGATCATACTAGAGCCACAGACCGCGTTATTAGCCGATTCAGCGGCAGCAATACCTTCTACCGATCCTTTGCCATATTCTTCAGGTTTCTTACTGGTGCGTTTACCTTCACCGTAGGCGATAAAAGCTGCAGTACTGGATCCCAGCCCCGGCAGAGCGCCGATAAAGGTACCAATACCACTGGATTTTAAAATGGTACGGAATACCGAGCGGAATTCTGCAAAACTGATGCGGTTATCAGCCGGGTTGGGTGATCGGGTAATCGCCAGCTCGTGGTGCGGCACCTTACGGCGACGTATGACATTCAGCACTTCCGGCATGACCAAAATACCGATCAGCATTGGCGTAAAGGTAAAGCCGCCCATCAGTTCGGTAGAACCGAAGGTAAAGCGGGAAGCGCCGGTTATTGTGGACATGCCCACCATTGCGAACAACATACCCAGGCAGCAAGAGAGCAGGCCCCGTGGAATTGATTCGCCAGCTAAGGTGCCGATAACGGTAAAGGCAAACAGCAACAGGAATACTTTTTCGATCGGTCCGGCCTGCAGGGAAATAGCCGAAATGGGGGCTGCCACAAGAATCAACACCATGGTTGCCAGCATCTCGCCGGAAACGGAGGAAAACAGTGAAATATCCAGGGCCTTACCTGCCTTACCTGCTTTAGTCAGTGCGTGACCGTCCAGTGCGGTTAAGAACGAGGCAGCGGCCCCCGGAGTATTGATCAGGATGGCAGAAATTGAGCCACCGTAGATACCCGCCTTATAAACGGCAAGTAGCATAGTGATGCCTACAATAGGATCAACATAGAAGGTCATCGGCAGGATAATTGCGATCGCCATAATCGCTGAGATGCCAGGGATAGCGCCGAATATAATACCGATTACAACACCGGCAATAATGCCAAGGATCGGTCCGACTGCAAGGATTGCTGAAAATCCGCTTAGAATATTATCGATCATTTTTCAGTCCTCCTCAGGAAAGGGTCCAGGTTGGCAGATAAACCCGCAGGAATTCCCGAGAACCGAAGAAGACTAATACAGGAACAAGAATTGATACCGCGCTGATAGGCAGCCAATTGCGTCCACCTAGCAGTATTGCGATAGCAAACATCACAAAGGGGGTGGCTACTAAAAAGCCTATATAGGGAACCGCTAGCCAGTAAGCGACAAAAATACCGATGTAGATGAAAATGCCGCTAAAACCGTTGGTGATAATAAGTTCGGCGCTTTCTATCTCAGCATTGTTATAAAGTTTTTTGAGTGACTGGATACCGATAGAACCGGAGAAGAAGATCATCAAAGCGGCAACTACACGGGGTAATGTCATGGAGCCCAGATCGGATTCAGCACCACCTTCTACAAAGTTGTCGTAGGTTAATATGATCAGCGAGGCAATAATGATTACTGTCGATAAGACGACATCAACTTTTCTTCTATCCATTGTACTACCTGAATGTTTCTTATTTTTATTCGACCTGCATGTCTTCGGGTTGGTTGCTATTCGGTGCAACTTTAACGATTAGACATATCTGAATCATAGTTGTGAATATGACGGCAGGGGTCGCTACTTTTATCCAGTGTAATTCAACTAAACATAGATACAATTCGAAAAAATATTTGATTATATAAGTTTTACTTATGTTCTTTGCTTCTACATTAACCGATAGGGGGCGGCTCGATTAAATACTTATACTTTGTTAGTTATCTCTCCTTATATAAAACAGTGTTATTTCCTTAGACGGCTACGACTAAGCGGCCTCGCATCAGCAGATAGCCGGTTAGTTCACTATTTTTTAACTCACTTAATCATCTGATCAGTAATATTCATAACATAAAATAAACTGATGAATTGTTAAAAAAATACGATTTGTGATTATGTTTTTAGAGGCAAATAATAGTTTCATCAAGGCTCTGACCTGAATCCTATTTAGACTACAGGCCGAATATAACAATAAAAGTAGAACCTCGATTGATGCATCGTTTGTGATTGCAACTGACCATTATTGGAAGCTTGCACCCGCCATTCGCGTTTCGATTATTTGCTTTTCTATTCTTCTATATTCGGGCTGTCTGAGAACTGTTTCAGGCTCATTGTCGTTCTGTTGTCACTATAAATTTGTGGCAGAGAGTGCTTCCTGATCCAGTCATGGGGTCAGGTTTCATACAGAAGTAACCGATGAAAAGTGAGTATGAAATGATCCAACGCCAACATTCAAATCAGCGTATGAGTCAGTTAGTCAGTGTTGCCAATCTGGTCTGGACAGCGGGTCAGGTAGCGAAAGATCCATCTGAAGATATGGCCGGTCAGACCCGTCAGATACTGAGTCAGATTGATGCTCTGCTAGCCGATGCCGGTAGTGCTAAAAGCCAGTTGATCAGCGCCAATATCTGGGTTTCCGATATCCGTCAGTTTGCTCAGATGAATGAAGTTTGGGATGCCTGGGTCGATAGTGAAAACCCGCCGGTGCGGGCCTGTGTTGAATCTCGTCTTGCCCGGCCTGAGTTGCTGGTTGAGATTCAGGTAGTGGCTGCTAAAGCTTAAGCTCTTTTGAGGCGTAGGCTCTGGCCACGAAGCGATTATGGAAACTGAAAATATTGTAATCATCGGAGCAGGAATAGTCGGACTTTCGACTGCACTTAGCTTGCAGAAGTCCGGTTATCAGGTAACTCTGATCGATCGTGAAGACCCGGGTATGGGGGCGTCTTTCGGAAATGCAGGTCTGTTTGCCGACTATGCCCGTCTACCTTTTACCAAATTTGCCATGCTGCGAAAAATGCCGGGTATGTTGCTTGATAGCACCAGTCCGCTTTCAATGCAGAGTAGTTACCTGCCAAACCTGGTGACTTATGGTCTGGGTTTTGTGAAGTCCTGTCTGCCATCGAAATATGAACAGGGTCGCGCCGCTTTAAGCGCTTTGCAGAATTGTGCCGTTGCAGCAGATCAAAGGTTATTGCAGCTAACCGGATCTGAAGACCTGATAAAAGCCAAAGGTTGTCTGGCGCTGTTTGATTCTGAACAGGCCATTGAAGATGCCCGGGTTGGTGATATGGCCGAACGTATTCAGCAAGGTGTCAGCCTTGAGTTTCTCAGTGCCGGCGAAGTGGCCGACCTGGAACCGGATCTGTCAGCTTTTCATGCCGGTGGCGTGTTCTACCCCAATACCCGCTTCACGGTGAGCCCGGTCGCACTCAGCCAACGTTATGCTGAACATTTTGTCGCACAAGGCGGCAATATTGTACTGGATGAAGTGCTGGAGATAAGCCCTCAAGGGCCGGGAGTGAGGGTACGTTGCAGTGGCAGTGTTAGCCAGTTTGATAAGTTGGTGCTCTGTGCCGGTGTAGCCTCTAAAAAGCTCTTAAAGCCAATGGGCTGTAATTTTCCCTTGGTGAGCGAACGGGGCTACCACCTGACGCTGGATACCGATGGCAAAAAACTCAGTCGCCCGGTTGGGTGGTTGGACAAAGCCGTGTTTCTGACGCCGATGTCCGATGGTGTTCGGCTTGCGGGTACCGCGGAATTTGCCTATGCCGATGCGCCGCTGAATCCCGAGCGGGCCAGTGTGATGCTGCAGCACGCTAAAGTGATGTTAGGGCAAGAACCTGAAATTCGCTCAACCTGGGTGGGTAGTCGACCTTCGACGCCGGATTCTCTGCCGGTTATCGGTATGTTGAAACAGTATCCCCAGATTAGCGTGGCATTCGGGCATGGCCATCTGGGTCTGACATTTGGCGCAATAACCGGTCAGTTAATTAGTGAATGTATCAGAGGTGTACAAACATCGGTGGATCTGACGCCGTTTGCACCCGAACGATTTAGTTAAGGTAAAAATATGATTATTAAAGGCGGTATCAATGTTTGTGGTGTTCCATTAGGGGTTATCTCTCTGGAATCATATTTTCCTAAACCTGATGGTCATATAAAGCACCCGGCCAGTTTTGATTTTCCGATTCTGTATAAAACAGTGAAGGGTGCGACGATTGATCGCCTGATTCGTGAACGTGATCCTGAACTATTGAAGCCCTTTATCGACGCGGCTCAAGAGCTGGAGCGTGAAGGCGTGAAAGCGATAACGGGCAGTTGCGGCTTTCTGGCACTGCACCAGAAAGCATTGGCTGATGCTGTAGATATCCCGGTGTTTATGTCCAGCCTGATCCAGGTGCCGTTAGTATCACGCATGTTGAAGTCTGATCAGAAGGTAGGCGTTGTCGTGGCAAATTCCGACGCACTGACTCAGGACCACCTGACAGGCGTAGGCATTGCCGATGAACCGATGGTCGTTGCCGGTATGCAGGATCAGCCACAGTTCTTTGATGTAATTCTGAAAGGTAACAACAACGATCTGGATATGGCTGTGTTTGAGCGTGAGCTCTGCACGGTGATTCAGACAATGCTAGACAATAATCCAGAGGTTGGCGCGATTGTTCTGGAATGTACCGACCTGTCCCATTTTGCTCCCCGACTGCAGCAACGATTTGGCATGCCTGTTTTCGATCTCTCCAGTCTGACCCGGATGGTCACCGCTGCAGCTGATCGACAGATAGCCTGAGGTAAGAAGGGCCTGGATAAGCAGTCTTAACCGAAGGTTGGTAGCAGGCTTAGTTCTACATCGATTTTATGTGTAACTCCTGAGCAGGGATTTTTCGGAAAATCCTGATCGCTCTTTTTGGCAGATATTACCCAGAGCTTCGCGGTTCCCAAGGGTAATATCTGTATTTTTTCCTTATTTCTCCAGCATATCTTAAGCGCATTCTCTGCGCAGAAGCATTACAGCAGTGGCTTTTGCTTTAACTGCAGCATCGCGGTCGCCTTGTACATAGGCCAGGGTAATGGCTCCTTCTTTAAGCAAACACAAGGCATCGGTCATATTTTCTTGATCGCTCGAATCGATATCCAGCATATCTACCTGCTTGGCAATGAGGCTACGAATACTCTCTTTATGACGACTACATTGTCGATGCAAAGGGTTTTCGGGATCGCCAAATTCAGCGCTGACATTGATGAAGAAGCAGCCATGAAAAGGGAGCAGATCAGCTACCCGGTCATTAAACCAGTCATCCAGAGCATCAAACAGGGCATAGACTTTATCGGCTCCGTTATTTGATTCATTGAAACGGCTTTCAAGCCAGTCATGAAAGCGTTGATCACGGAATGCCAGCACCGCAGATACTAAATCTTCTTTACCGGAAAAGTGATGGTACAAGGTTTTTTTAGCGATACCTGATTCTGCCAGGATCTCATTGATACCAACCGCATGTACCCCTTTCAGATAAAAGAGTTTGAAGGCTGTCGTAATAAGCTGAAGTCGTTTGTCTGACATGTTCTTGTACTGGATTTCAAAGTAATAATATTGACACGAGTAGACCAGTCTGTCTACTATGTAATGTCTGGTAGACAGGTTGGTCTACCTTGGCTTATTTATACTGGATGTCCGGGGTGATCGATGACTGATCTGTTGCAAAAAATGAGAGGGGATGCGGCGCCTTTACCTGCTCCGCACCCGGTTAAGAACATACTGCTTGCAGGCCTGGGGGGCTTTATTGCGATTGCCGTGCTGGCGGGTCTGGCGGACAGTCTTGAAACGGTCTTAATCATGGGCTCTTTTGGTGCTTCCTGCGTGCTGGTATTTGGCTTTCCTGATGCGCCTTTTTCACAGCCGAGAAATGTTGTTGCCGGGCATTGCATCAGCACACTGACGGGGTTAGTTTTTCTGATGTTTTTCGGTCCGGTGTGGTGGTCTGTTGCACTGGCTGTTTGTGTCGCGATTATGTTAATGATGGCCAGCCGTACGGTACACCCGCCGGCAGGTTCGAACCCGGTGATAGTGTTCCTGTTACAGCCTGGCTGGGATTATTTGGTCTTTCCGACATTCACTGGTGCCCTGTTGTTGGTGCTGGTAGCGTTGCTATACAACAATCTGAGCCGGTCAGCGAGCTACCCAAAGTACTGGTAAAAGAAGGTGGATAGGTTGCTCTTCTTTTTGAAAATAGCGCTCAGAACAATAGGCGTCCAGAAGTTCAGGCGCTGTCTCATATTTAAGGGCTTAAGGGCTTAAGGGCTTAAGGGCTTAAGGGCTTAAGGGCTTAAGGGCTTAAGGGCTTTGTGGATAAACCGGATCGCTGTTCAATTCTTTGCGCAAAGGCGAGTGCGATACAGCCAGCCAGCATCACCAGTATGGTCAGAATCAGGCCGTTATTAAAATTACCGTAGTATTCCGCCATAAAGCCCACAATAGCCGGCGCGATCATCTGTGCTATGCCATAGCTAAAGGTGAGTCGACTCATCGGTTTCGATGGATTATCCGGGAACAGTCGTCCAACCATTGCGAGCATCATACTGACGATCCCGATAAAGCTTGCGCCATAAATCAGTGCACTAAGAATAACCGCAAACAGGTGTTGGCTTAGGAGGAGTATCAGAATACTCAGGGTGTTCAGAAGGTAGGCGATAAACAGTGCCTGCCATGGTCCGGTTTTAGCTGAAATTTTGTCCCATAAACCACTTGCTGGTGCGCAGCTGAGTCCGGCAACCAGCCATATGATCCAGCCACTTCCCTGCAGGGTATCAATGCTTTCGGCGATAGTGATCAGGAAGGTAGCAGAAATGACATAACCGGCGCCTGCGCAGAAATAGGCCAGTTGTAGCACCGGCATAAAACTGAGTGGCAGGGCTGCGTGGCTTTTACAACGTCTGGGCAGAGACTGCTCCAGACTGAAATCGGGTAGCCAGCGCCAAACCGGGATAATGAGTAACAGGGTGGCCCCGGCATAGATCATCCATTGCTGATCCC
Source organism: Amphritea balenae (assembly GCF_003858655.1). Classification (GTDB taxonomy): domain Bacteria; phylum Pseudomonadota; class Gammaproteobacteria; order Pseudomonadales; family Balneatricaceae; genus Amphritea; species Amphritea balenae. Next base: position 296,918 of record NZ_RQXV01000005.1, on the reverse strand, counting down.
AGCTGAAGCTGTCTTTGATCAGCTGGGCAAGAATGGCAGTGATAACTATGCCTATTCCCAGACCTGAGAAAAATATACCCAATTCCGCTTTATGATTATGTTTTATAAGCCAGTGCATCAGTAACCCGCCACCCAGCAACATACCAGCAGCACTGCTCAGGCCTGAAAGATAACGTAGCAGGTACCATAGCGGTTCTGAGGTGGTCAGTCCCATCGCAATACTGGTTAGCACTGCGGTAATAAGGCCTACCTGGAATAGCCGGGCTTTTAAGGCAAGGCTGTGGATAAACGAGATCAGTAGTGCCCCGCTCAGGTAGCCTGCATAGTTCGCAGCAGCCAGATAACCGGCGACCGACTCTGTCAGGCCTGTTTCACTGGCCATTTCCGGGATCATTGGCGTGTAAGCAAATCTTGCGATGCCGACGGTAGCAGTAATTCCCAGAACGCTGATGAGAAGCATGCGCGCTCGACTGATTTCAGACATTGATTCTATCCACTTAAGATGAAGTCTCAGGTTAGTGGATGTTGCTTATGTTATCTTTCTATAGAATGACAAAATGTATATAGAATAAGACAGGTTGTTATTAGTGCCGTTAATGATGTCGTTAATATTACCGCCAGCAGAGTTCTTATGAATCGACTATCTTCTACCGAATTAAGCTTACTTGAGATGGCGAGTCTCCCAAGAGAGCTGTTCGTACGTCAGGAAGTTATGCCTTCCCGTCATTTTTTCCCGCCCCATCAGCATGACTGGCATCAGCTTTTATATGCAGTATCAGGGGTGCTGGTTGTCGATCTGACAGGTGAGAGATATTTTATTCCACCGGAGCAGGTGATCTGGCTGCCCCGTGGTTGTCAGCATAGCGTGTATACCGAATACGGTGCCGACCTTAAAAGCTTGTATGTTAAAGCGGAATATAAAGGGCTGAGTACAGATACCGCCTGTGTCCTGCATATTACACCGCTAATCAGAGAGTTGATTCTGTCCGCTGCAGATTTTGAGATTAATTATTCACTGCAGGGTTATGAGAATGATCTGGTGCAGTTATTGTTACAGTCCCTGGCTCGTCTGGAACAAAGTGATCGTTACCTGCCCTGGCCTGTGGCAGAAGAGTTGGCTGCTATGTGTAGCCGGTTGTATTTGCAGCCGGATAATAATCAGACAACAGAACAGTTGGCAGAATTACTGGCCACTACACCCCGTACTCTGGACCGGCGCTTCCGTCGCGAGACCGGCATGTCTTTGAAGCAGTGGCGTCAGCAATTACGGCTGATGCAAGCGATTGAGCTACTTAGTACCGGGCAGAGTATTACTACTATCGCACTGGAACTGGGCTATAGTTCTGCGTCACCATTTATCCATATGTTCAGAGAACAGTTTGGGATTAGCCCTGCACAATACCGAAAGCAAAAACAGCACTGACAGCCCTCGTATAAAGCAGTTAATTGATACCCTGATAGAGGGATATAAGCCGCTTTTATGAGTAACAAGTAATTCTTGAATTGACCCTGCCTGAATTACTCGGATAATGCCGTTCTCTTTTAAACTTTAGTATGAGTGGCGGTTTATTCAGTATGCAGCAAGATAATGATCAGAACGGTCTGTTCTGGACTACATCCGCCTATATCATCTGGGGCCTGGTCCCTCTTTTTTATCAACACCTTAAAGGTGTTGAGGCGATGGAGATATTTGCTTTCAGAGTACTCTGGTCGGTACCACTGATGGCCATACTGTTGTGGATAACGGTGACACCTGTGAAGGTGTTTAAGTTATTAATGGAGCCGAAAACATTTTTCTGGCTGTTTCTCTCTACCGCCTGTATTTCAGTTAGTTGGTATCTGAACACCTGGGGGGTCACCCATGGACAGGTATTGATGGTCAGTCTGGCGTATTTTCTGACCCCCCTGGTCAGTATTCTGATCGGTGTTTTCTACCTGAAAGAGAAGCTGTCACCTTTGCAGTTTATGGCGCTGGTTTTTTGTTTGATGGGCTTCGGTTATGCCTGCCTCAGTCTTGAGTCTTTCCCCTGGCTTACCGTAGGTATTGCCGTGGCATTTGGCAGCTATGGTCTGATTAAGAAACAAGTCAAAATTGATACTCTGAACGGGCTGACGGCAGAAGCGATCCTGATGGTTCCCTTTGCACTGTTTTACCTGATTGGCATGTCAGGTGGCACCAGTTATGACGCGAATGAAGGGGATATCAGAATACTACTGATGCTGACGGCGCCTGTGACAATAATACCGCTGGGCTTGTTTGCTTTTGGCGTAAAACGGATGAAGAATTTGTCTAGTATTGCGATCTTACAATACCTGGAACCAACACTATATTTCTTACTGGCTGTATTCGTCTTTAAAGAGGCGGTGGATAGCGATCGGTTGATAACCTTTAGCCTGGTTTGGTTCGGCTTTATCCTGTTTGCCCTGGATAGCCTGCGCCGTAGCAGAAGTCTGCGTCGGAACAAAAAAGCGAAGCGCCTGGTACCCGCTTAAGTTAGGCTGTGTAAAAACGTTATGAGCGAAGGCTGAGCTAGGCAAAAGTAGCCGAAAAAGCGGAGTCACTGTCCCCTTGTAGAGTTTCGATGTGTAAATGAGCAATTTGAGGCTATTTTTAACGTGGCTCAGGCAAGCGCAGTAGTTTTCACACATCCTAAGTGAGGCTTTGCTGGCGCTTATACCAGTCGATAAATTCCAGTGCTGGCATGGGACGGGCAAACAGGTAGCCCTGTATCTGATCACAATTTAGCTGTTGCAGGCGCCGAAACTGGGCGTCTGTCTCAATTCCCTCAGCGACCACTTTTAATCCCATCGCCTGACTCATATCGATTATCGAGGAGACAATAGTGCGATCGATATCGGATTGCTCAATATTGATCAGGAAGCTGCGATCAATTTTCAATACATCAAGGGCCATGTTCCTGATATAGCTCAGGCTGGAATAGCCGGTACCAAAATCATCGATAGCCACCTGAATCCCGGTGCTACGTAGCTCTTTTATCGTAATCTGCGTCTCTTCAAGGCAATGCAGGAAACTGGTTTCGGTCAGTTCTATAGAAAAAAGATGGGGCGGGAGCTTCTCATATTCCAACTCATTGATGATCCGCTTGGCAAGGTTCGGATCCAGCATCTGCTTGGCCGAGACATTAATAGCCAGAGGGACTTCAATGCCTTCGTTAGCCCATTGGGCGCCTTGTTTGGCGGCCTCACAGAGCACATAGTTACCAATTTTATCAATCAGGCCAATATCTTCGGCGAGCGGAATAAACTGATCGGGAGAAACAAAGCCTAAGCTTGGGTGTTTCCAGCGCAGCAGAGCCTCTGCACCAACGGGACATTTAGTTTGGGCGCAGACCTTGGGCTGGTAATAGAGCTCAAACTGATCTTCGGTGAGTGCCTGTAGCAGATCGTTACCCAGCTGATAGCGTGAGTGAATCTGCTGATGCTGCTCCGATGAGAAAAAACGAAAGCTATTACGGCCGATATCTTTTGCCTGATGCACAGCTGCGTCGGCACATCGCAATAGATTTTCTGCATTATCAGCATCATCGGGATAGAAACTGACACCGATGCTAACGGTGGTTTCAATCTTATGGTTCTGAATCAGTATCGGTTGATTAATGGCGTGGATTAGCTGGTTAAGAAAGCCGGTTAAACTTTGGTAATCATCAACATCGGTCAGGATAAGATTAAATTCATCACCACCGAATCGTGCGACGGTATCCCCGTCCTCAAGCAGGTTCTCGATACGCCGCCCGGCTTCCTGCAGCACCAGATCACCAACTTCGTGGCCGTAAAGATCATTAATGCGCTGAAAAAAGTCCAGGTCGACATAAACCGATGCAACACGATGCTGATGCTCTTTGGCATAACCCAGCGCCAGCTGAAGGCGGTCATTAAACAGTTTTCTATTGGGTAAACGGGTGAGCTCATCAAAGTATGCCAGCCGTTTAATCCGTGCTTCTGATTTTTTAATCTCCGTCAGATCAGAAAAGATCGCGGCATATTGGCTGATAACGCCGTTATCATCTTTTATCGCGGTAATACTGAGCCATTCAGGATAAATAGTGCCATCTTTTCGCTGATTCCAGATCTCGCCCTGCCATTGGTCGTTATGCTCGAGACTGGCCCACATCTCGGTGTAAAAGTCGGCATGGTGCCGGCCGGAACTCAGAATGCTGGGTTTCTTGCCGACCACTTCGTCTGCCTGATAACCGGTTATTTCTGTAAAGGCTGGATTAACCCGCTGGATAAGCGCCTTATTATCGGTAATCAGAATAGCTTCCATTGAAGCATCAATGACGCGGTCTGCCAGTTTCAGATTATAGGTGGACTTTTCAAGTGCCTGATCCCGCTCATTCAGAAGACTGCGTAGTCGATGAACATAATCCAATTCAGCGCTTTGCAGGATATCGTGATAAGAGATAAGGCCGGAAATCTGGCCCTGACTATCTTTCACTGCCAGGTGCTGAAAACCATGCTGACGAAAAATCTTACGCACGTTGTACAGGCTCTGATCCTGTTCGACTGATATCAGGTCGTCAGCACAACAGTCCCCTAGTTGGGTATTCATCAGGCCTTTAGCCAGCATGTCGATAACATCTTTAGCGGTCAGAATACCGAAAACCTGTTGTTCCCGGGTAACCAGTAATGCAGTTTGCTTCGCATTCTGCAGTTCCTGAATAGCTTGCTGAAGCGTCAGATTTAAAGGCAGGCGCAGGGGATTTTTATTGGCAATATCGCTGACTGAACGGAGGAACAGGTCGTGTTCAATTCCCTGACTGTTGACCACATCGGTTTCCGATAAAATACCAAACAGAGCGCCGTGCTGATTCACCACAACCAGATGCCGTAAATTATGGCTCTGTAGTTGCTCCGATGCCCGGTCTACCGACTCATCACTGGCAACGGTAATAACCGGGCTGGACATAAACTGGTCGACCCTGGTGCTGTGAATATCACCACCTTGCTGCACCAGATCAATCATGTCTCCGCGGGTAATAATGCCAACCGGTCGGTTATCAGTACAGATGATAATGCTGCCTATCCGGTGTTCTGACATCAGTTGTATCGCATCGGCTGCCGTATTATGGGCAGCACAAAAGATCAGATCAGTCTGAGTAATCTGATGTACAGAAAGGTCGTGTTTGATATCAGCAAGCTGGGGCATTTAATGGCTTCGCGAAATGAGTAAATACATTAAACAAATTTGGCGGATACTATCATGGGGTTTTCAAACAAGAATAGTCTGTAGATACTCAAAATGGTAGGCAGGCAGGAGTGTCAATTAAAACAAACAGCGCGTTATTGGCTGCAGGGTTGTAGCACGTTGTTTTAGCAGAGTTTTTTGTCGTTTAGGTTAGGGCCGGATTATATCTGTGTAAAATATAATCCGGCATGTTTGAATCTTTAACTAGTTTGAATCTTTAACTAATAGTGCCATCAATCGGTGAAGAGGCGCTGGCATACATTTTCTTTGGCATTCGACCTGCCAGGTAGCCTTCGCGACCACACTCAACCGCTTTACGCATCGCCTGGGCCATGAGTACCGGGCTGCGGGCGTGGGCAATGGCGCTGTTCATCAGTACGCCTTCACAGCCGAGTTCCATTGCAACCGCAGCATCGGAAGGTGTGCCAACACCGGCATCTACGATGATAGGGACATTGGCGTTTTCCAGAATTAGCCGGATGTTATTGAGGTTTTGCAGGCCCAGACCGGAACCTATAGGTGCGCCCAGCGGCATGACCGCTACACAACCCATCTCTTCAAGTCGTTTACAGATCAGAGGATCATCGCTGGTATAAACCATCACTTTGAAACCGTCGTTAATCAGGGTTTCAGCTGCAGCCAGGGTTTCAGTTACATTGGGGTAGAGTGTTTTGTCGTCCCCCAGAACTTCCAATTTAACCAGATCATGCCCGTTGAGTAGCTCCCGTGCCAGACGACAGGTACGTACCGCTTCTTCTGCGGTATAGCAGAACGCAGTATTAGGCAAAATACAGTATTCATCAGGGGACACCACATCCAGCAGGTTGGGCTGATCTGGATTCTGGCCGATATTCGTTCGACGCAGTGCTACGGTCACTATTTCGGCGCCACTGGCGCGGATAGCCGCCCCGGTTTCCTGCATATCTTTATATTTACCGGTGCCTACCATCAGGCGCGAACTGAAGCTGCGTTCACCAATGATCAGTTGATCATTAAGCTGTAAATCCTGGGTCATACAATACTCCTGCACAGACTGAATATGATGGGGTGAGCAGAGGACGCTTAACCGCCGCCAACTGCACGAACTATCTCAACCCGGTCACCCTCTCTCAGGCGGGTTGATTGATGTTCGCTACGGGGAATTATTTCCTGATTAACTTCAACAGCGATACGTTTTTCGGTCAGGCGCAGCGTCTCAATCAATTCTTGTAAATTGCGGGCGGTGACCTGCTGTAATTTTTCGCCATTAACGGTGAGTCGAATCATCATAGAACCTCATAGTCAGACCTGCACAAGGTCTCTTTTTATTGTTTGTTCTATTCATACTGGGAAATATCCAGATCTCCTTTAAGGGCCAGATATTGTCAACTTGTGAGTCCAGTCGGAGGAGCAGGACCCGAATTACGGCTGGCATCATATCTGGCAGTTATCTGGTTCTAACTGGTTTTTGCTGAAGCCAAGTAGCTTATAGGTCATGGATACGAAGTAGGGCGCAACCAATTCAGCCTTACCGATAGCCGAATGATAGGAATGGGAGTGTGACTCCCGCCTCTGAATTAAAGAGTCTGGTGCAGTGTTTCAGCTACAGCGTTTCAGGCTCGATAACAATAACAATACCCTCAGTGGAGGCTTGTATGACTTATAGTTCTAACGAATTCGATGCGAAAGAAGTTGTAGGTAATGACCGTAAACACGTATGGCATCACCTTTCGCAGCACAAACCATATGAAGAAACTGATCCTATGGTTATCGTTAAGGGTGAAGGCATGCGGGTATGGGATGCCAAAGGCAACGAATACCTGGATGCTGTATCTGGTGCAGTATGGACAGTAAACGTTGGCTATGGCCGTACCGAAATAGCTGATGCCGTTCGTGATCAGTTGGTAACCCTGAACTACTTTGCACAGACTGCAGGTAACGTTCCAGCGGCACAGTTTGCTGAAAAGCTGATTGAGAAAATGCCGGGTATGAGCCGTGTTTACTACTCTAACTCAGGTTCTGAAGCGAACGAGAAAGTGTTCAAAATGGTACGCCAGATCGCTGAGAAGAATTACGGCGGTAAGAAACATAAAGTCTTGTTCCGTGAGCGTGATTACCACGGTACTACGATTACTGCACTAAGTGCGACCGGCCAGTTTGAGCGTAAGAATCAGTATGGTCCTTTTACGCCTGGTTTCGTTGAAGTACCACACTGCTGCGAATACCGCGCGCAGGAAGGTGCTGATCTGGAAAACTACGGTGTATGGGCTGCCGATCAGATCGAAAAAGTAATTCTGGCTGAAGGTCCTGATACGGTTGGTTGCTTGTGTCTGGAGCCGATCACTGCCGGTGGTGGTGTAATTGAGCCGCCTCAGGGTTACTGGGATCGTGTTCAGGAAATCTGCAAGAAGTACAACGTTCTGCTGCACATCGATGAAGTGGTCTGTGGTCTGGGACGCACCGGTAAGTGGTTTGGCTACCAGCACTACGGCATCAAGCCAGATATGGTAACTATGGCTAAAGGTGTTGCTTCAGGTTATGCGGCTATCTCTTGTACAGTAACCACTGAAGCGGTATTCGATCTGTTTAAAGAGCCGGAAGATGGGCGCATGGATTATTTCCGTGACATCTCTACTTTTGGTGGTTGTACTGCGGGCCCTGCTGCGGCACTGGTTAACATGCAGATCATTGAAGATGAGAATCTGCTGGATAACGTGGTTGAGCAAGGTGAATACCTGCGCGGTCGCCTTAATCAGCTGATGGAAAAATATGACGTTATCGGTGATGTACGTGGTAAAGGTCTGTTTGCCGGCTTTGAGCTGGTTAAAGACCGCGTAACTAAAGAGCCTGTTGATGAGTCTGTATCAGTACAGATCGGTGCTCACTGTATGGCTAATGGCGTTATTGTTGGCCGTACTAACCGCTCTTTCAAAGAGTTCAACAACACTATGTGTCTGAGTCCTGCACTGATCGCTACCCGTGCGGATATCGATAAGATTGTTGATGCTCTGGATAATGCACTGGCGGACGTTGCACCGAATAGCTAAGACTTTTTCAACGCTTTACCTTGTCCGTCTCCGGGACTATTGCCTTCCTCCTCCACTGGGAAGGTAGTAGTCCCGGTTCTTATAAATCCGGCACTGGTCAGACCAGTCCGGATTTATTTGTCATATTGTTAGGGAAGGTGCGAATTAGTCTCTTACGCCTCTGGCTTACAGAGAGGGTGAAGGTCAAGGCAACAATTACAGGCATACTGGTGGTACGTCGAAAATTGTTAACGCCGGGATTTGCCCTCTCTGAAAGCCCCTTCTTTTAAAAAAGAGAGGGGCGGGCTCTATAACGGCCATGTGCACTGTCAGACAGTTTGAAAAGGTCCATACATTTCGCTGCACTGTCTTTCGCGCATCTGGCCGTTTTATAGCCCGCAGAGAATATAATGGACTTTTTCGCACCTTCCCCAGTTAAATATCTGGTTAAAGATCTGAGTTTTCTATATATATGAAACCTTGTTGTTAACGGGCGTATCAATATCTTATTTACAGCCTGCTTAATAAAAACAATAAGATACGGAAAAGCATCACTGGCAAACGGTGATGATTAACTATAATAAAAAGCACAAAGACCCGCTGCTCTGGAAATTTATCACTGATCGGATGTCTGGCACTCGCTGATCGGATGAGCCGTACTACCTGAGTATATAGCTGGTTAAGGAATGTGCACCTGATAAAAGGCTAAGTCCATGTTTCAGCTTTTCCATTTGACGCCGGGGCAGGGCGGTAGTCTGCAGCAACAGCTGCGCGAACAGATTGCGAGCGCAATACTGAACGGTAATATCCCCCTGGATAGCCCGCTACCTTCTAGCCGTAAACTGGCGCAACAGTTGAACGTAGCACGAAATACCGTGGTATTGGCCTATGAACATCTGCTTGATGATGGCTATCTGATTGCCCGTGAACGAAGCGGCTATTACGTCAATCCTGATATTCTTAATGGTCAGGTGAAAGCTGAAGTCCCTGCCGGTGCTGATGGTGAACTGGATGATAACTGTCCACCTGACTGGGACCTGCGATTCAAGCTGCGGCCCAGCCAGCAAACCAATATAGTTAAACCCCGGGATTGGCAGAAATACGATTATCCGTTTATTTATGGTCAGTTTGATGCATCGCTGTTTCCTACCGTTAACTGGCGTGAATGTTGTCGGGATGCGGTTAGTGGTCCGGCGATTAGCGACTGGGCTGCCGATCGGGTAGATAACGATGATCCGCTACTGGTAGAACAGATCCGTACCCGCCTGTTGCCCCGTCGGGGCGTGTGGGCATCGGCCGATCAGATTCTGGTCACCGTCGGCGCGCAACAATCCCTCTACACTATTGCTAAGTTACTGTTAGATAAGCAGAGCACTATTGGCCTGGAAGATCCGGGCTATGTTGATATTCGCAATATTGCCAGCCTGAACCCTTCTCAGATTAAGCCGATTCCTGTCGATCAGGATGGTATGCTGGTGGATGAGCGATTAAGTGATTGCGATATTGTGTATACCACGCCGAGCCATCAGTGTCCGACAACGGTGACTATGCCGATAGAGCGACGATATGAATTGCTACGTCGCGCTAATGAAGATGACTTTCTGATCATCGAAGACGATTACGAGAGTGAAACTAACTTTAAATCCAATCCTATCCCGGCCCTCAAAAGTCTGGATAAAAATGATCGGGTGCTTTATATCGGCAGTTTGTCTAAGACGCTGGCACCGGGATTACGCTTGGGTTATCTGGTCGGTCCTGCTGAGCTGATTAAAGAAGCACGGGCTTTGCGTCGGTTGATGGTACGCCACCCGGCGGCCAATAATCAGCGTTCAGTGGCGTTGTTCTTAGAGCGTGGCTATCACGACTCCCTGATTATGAACATCACCCGCAACTATCAGACCCGTTGGCGCGCAATGGATGAAGCGCTGACTAAGCATCTTCCGGAATCCCATAACCTGCCAACCTTTGGTGGCTCCTGTTTCTGGGTTAAAGGTCCTGAAGGGCTGGATGCCGATGAATTGCGTTGTCGGGCTAGAGAGCACTCTATTCTGATTGAGTCCGGTGCTGTGCACTTCTTAGACGATGAGCCGCCCAAGAACTATTTCCGTCTGGGTTACTCATCAATCTCAACCGATCGAATTGAACCAGGTATTGCCAAACTGGCTGAACTGATTCACGAGATGACTTGATAGGTCTGATCTTAAGCAAGGCTGCCGTCTGGCGCTGACGGCAGTCTGAAACTGGCTCCATTTTTTAACTCCTTGTTTTTTCTGGTTTTATTGCCGTATATCCCCGTTGGGCCAGTCTGGCTCAACCTGTACCTCAAATCTGGTTCTACTGAGAAATCGGCCGGCCTCCTAATCTGTAATCACGTTATCCGCTAAAGCAATGCTCTTTACGCATATGCCACCGGGACGGAAGTTATCGCTGCTGCAGGATTTTCCTGAATTTTGCAGCCCTTAATCGTTTAACTGGTTCTGGCGGTGGTTTTCCACCTCCGATTACAATAATAAGGAATTCAAATATGGCTCGAATGACTCCTAGTGAAGCGATGGTAGAAACCCTCGTTGCAAACGGTGTAACCGACAGTTTCGGTATCATGGGTTCTGCGTTCATGGACGCAATGGACATCTTTACTCCAGCAGGTATCCGACTGATCCCGGTAGTACACGAGCAGGGTGCGGGCCACATGGCTGACGGTTACTCCCGTGTATCCGGTCGTCACGGTGTTTGTATTGCACAGAACGGTCCTGGTATCACTAACTTTGTAACTGCAATTGCTGCAGCTTACTGGGCACACTCTCCGGTTGTATGTATCACGCCGGAAACCGGTACTAACACTCAGTGGCTGGGTGGCTTCCAGGAAGCACAGCAGCTGCCATTCTTCGAAACTATTACCAAGTACCAGGTAACTGTTACTAACAACAGCCGTATGGCTGAATACACTGCACGTTGTTTTGACCGTGCAATGCTGGAAAACGGCCCGACTCAGCTGAACATCCCACGTGACTTGTTCTACGGCGATATCGACTGTGAAATCCCTGAGCCGATCCGTATCGAGCGTGCAGCAGGTGGTGCTGAGTCTCTGAAAGAGGCTGCTGAGATTCTGGCTAACGCTGAGTTCCCGGTAATGATCTCCGGTGGTGGTGTAGTACTGGGCGATGCGTACGACGAAGCTATCGCTATCTCTGAGCAGCTGGGTTTGCCAGTTGTAAACAGCTACCTGCACAATGACTCTTTCCCTGCATCTCACCCTAACTGGTGTGGTCCTCTGGGCTACCAGGGTTCTAAAGCAGGTATGAAGCTGATCGCTAAGGCCGATGTTGTACTGGCACTGGGTACCCGTCTGGGACCATTCGGTACCTTGCCACAGCACGGTCTGGATTACTGGCCGAAGAACGCTAAGATCATCCAGATCGATTGCAACCCTAAGATGCTGGGTCTGGTTAAGAAAGTAGACGTAGCTATCTGTGGCGATGCTAAAGCTGCTGCCAACGCTCTGATGGAGCTGATGGAAGGCAAGCCTGCCAAGTGTCTGGATAACCGTGCCGAGCGTGAAGCAGAAGTTGCTGCCGAAAAAGCTGCATGGGAGAAGGAACTGGACGAGTGGATCCACGAGCGCGACGATTACTCCATGGAGATGATCGAAGAGCAAACTGGTGAAGAAGGCAGCTACCTGCACCCACGTCAGGTTCTGCGCGAGCTTGAAAAAGCGATGCCAGCTGACGTAATGGTGTCTACCGATATCGGTAACATCAACTCTGTATCTAACAGCTACCTGCGTTTCGAACGTCCACGTTCTTTCTTCGCAGCGATGGCATTCGGTAACTGTGGTTACGCACTGCCAACGATGATTGGTGCTAAAGTTGCGGCGCCAGAGCGTCCGGGAATCTCTTACGCTGGTGACGGCGCATGGGGCATGTCTATGATGGAAATCATGACCTGCGTACGTGAAGATATCCCTGTTACTTCTATCGTATTCCACAACCGTCAGTGGGGCGCAGAGAAGAAGAACCAGGTAGATTTCTACAACCGTCGTTTCGTTGCCGGTGAGCTGGAAAACCCTAGCTTCGCTGAGATCGCACGCTCTATGGGTGCGCAGGGCGTAACTGTTGATAAGCTGGAAGACGTTGGTCCGGCTCTGAAAGCAGCGCTGAACGATCAGATGGAAAACCGCAAGACAACTGTTATAGAGATCATGTGTACTCGTGAGCTGGGCGATCCGTTCCGCCGCGACGCACTGTCTAAGCCAGTTCGTCACCTGGAAAAGTACAAAGACTACGTATAAGTCTCCGTACTGAGCTAAGGGTACTGAACCCAAAAACAAAGCCTCCGCAACGGAGGCTTTGTCTGAATACCGGGAGTCCTGATAGAAATTATGGGATTCCCGGTTTATTCGAGTCCTGTGATTAAGGCACTGATGCGCCAGCTATAGCAGTTGTGTGATCTCTCCGGTCCTACCGGTATCCGGATCGTTATAGTTGCAGTGTCTTATTCAGAGGATTTCAACCTTCCAAAACAATAATTACAACTAAGGCCGCTGCTAATGAAAGCTCTGAATAATATATTCCGTCGTGCCACCGAAAATCCTAAACGGGTGGTACTGGCTGAAGGTGAAGATCTGCGTATTATTACTGCTGCTGTTACAGCGACCGAACGGGGTATTGCTGAAATTACCTTGTTAGGCGATGTGGATAAGATTAACACCGAAGCGGCAGCCGCCGGTCTTGATCTGAAAAGCATTAGTGTAATCGATCCCGCTGAATCTAAAGCGATCGAACACTATGCCGATGCCTTTTATCAGTTGCGCCAGCACAAAGGCATGACTATGGGTAAAGCGGTTGAGCTGATGCAGGATCCACTGCATTTTGCCCAGATGATGGTGCATCTTAATGATGCCGATGGTTCTGTATGCGGTGCTGTTTATACCACCGGCGATACCGTGCGTGCAGCGATCCAGATTATCGGTATGGCTGAAAATGCCAGTATGATCTCCAGCTTCTTCCTGATGATGCTATGCGAGCCTTTCCATCAGCTTAAAGGCGGCGTGATCTTCTCCGACTGTGGTCTGGTGATTGATCCCAATAAAGAGCAGTTGGCACAGATCGCCATGTCCGCCTCTAACAGCGCCCGCACTTTGCTAGAAGAAGAACCGAAAGTCGCGATGCTGTCATTCTCAACCAGTGGCAGTGCCAACCATGCGGCGGTGGATAAAGTAGTCGAAGCGACGGCTATCGTAAAACAGCATATGCCTGATCTGGCTATCGATGGCGATGTGCAGCTGGATGCGGCGATAGTCTCTGAAATAGCCGAGCGTAAAGTGTCTGACTCCGAAACCCAGGGCAAAGCTAATGTGCTGGTATTTCCAAACCTGGAAGCGGGCAATATCGGCTACAAACTGGCTGAGCGGATCGGCCGTGCCGATGCCATAGGGCCGATCCTGCAGGGTCTGAAAAAACCCGCTAATGACCTGTCCCGTGGCTGTTCAGCCAACGATGTGGTTAATGTCATTGCCATTACTGTGGTTCAATCGCAGACGCTTTAACGAAGTTAAAGCAGACCGGGGCGCTACGCGCCCCTTGCTAGAACGCCGAACAAGTTCGGCTTGCTAGAAAAAGCATAAAATCCTTCTTAGATAGTTCTGCAGTTCATGTAAACCCAGCGGGTTGTAAGAACGACCTCTACCAGAATAGATAAACAGTCTTTTGCTAGAAAGATGAAACCCATGCGTGTTTTTCTGATTAGAAATTGATCTGATGCGCGTTTTCATGTGGCTACTTTTAAATAGCTTCTGCTTTACCTGTGAGATAGGGATTGGTGTGCTGAGTTGTTATGCCACAGGAACAGATCCCCCTTTCCGTGCTCGCAGCGTTAAGCTCTCATATGAATATCGCTGTTCCACTACTGGCTTTTCTAGCTTTCTCCGTTAGCTGCAGAGTGCCGTATTTCAGGTCGCGCCATTCTATGGGCTTATGATTCTTTCTTTAGAATACAGGTAGCTGCTTAGGTTATAGCGCTTGATTTTTCGTTTAGCAGAGCCAAAAAATATTCATCCAGGCCATTTCTGGAAAGGTAGTTAGTGCCGCCCTTATGGATGACTATAAAGCCTTTTTCTGTGCGTTTTATTTCAGAGATATCGTCCCAGAGGATGCTTTGCTGGTGGTGAGAGCTGTCGGTATAGATACCTTGTTCGTCAACCCGAACATTAACCCGGCTACCAGCTCTTCGGCTGAGCATTTGACGGGCGACCCACCAACCGCGCTTATAGCGAATTGATAGCAGTTCGACAGCGCCAAGGGCTAGTAGAAACCATGCGATATAGGCTTCGGTCTCTAAGGCAAAGAATACGCAGGCCAAAATGCCCAGTAGTATCGCCTGACGGTATGTTTTGAGGCTGATAGTAGTATCGGCAGATTCGTTGAAGCACTCAGTGAAGTATTCACGATTGAGAATATAGTGGCTGCTCTGATCGATGCTGGTGCTGCTATTCTGGGGGGATGTGTCAGTCATACTGAAGCCTGGCGATGGTAAAGGACGGTTGTAGAGAAACGCTAGTTTAGCAAATCTGGCTAACGAAACTTAATCAGCGGTAAAATAAACTTGTTGGTGATGATGCCAGGGATAGATACGTAACATATTTTATAACAAGGCGCTGCTGTCGGAAAATTTCACCGCTGTGCTACAAAACTGTCGCAGAACGCGGCGCATGCAGAAGAGAACCCCTTTTTATGCTTGAATATTCAGGATCAGAGTAAAATTAATTTTTCTTAAGGGATTTCAGATATAGGTCTGTAAAGAAGTAGGTTTCTATATCTGATTAAGCAAGTAATAACAGTTGATCGTCGTTGCGTTCCTCGAACGGTGTTAGATGTTAAGTTTCTTTGGAGTTATAGGTGCTCGTAAGAAAGATTGAACAGCAGGATTTAGCTAGAGTCAGCTTTATATGTATGAAAGCTTTCATGCATTCTGTCGCACCGGGTCTTTCAAATGAAGGAATTGATATGTTTCGAGAAATTGCAGCGACAGATAGCTTTTCAAATCGGATCAAGGGCGACAATACAGTTCTGGTCTTCGAGGAGGCTGGAACGGTACAAGGTGTCATTGAGTTAAAGGAAGGCCGCCATGTAGCTATGCTGTTCGTAGATCCAGAGTCACAAAATAAAGGCATAGGAAACGAACTGATTTCAGAAGTGATGGCATATGCCAGGACTAAAACCATCACGGTTAGTGCATCGCTTAATTCGGTGTCAGCTTATCTTAAGTATGGCTTTGCTTGTACTGGCGAGCC
Source organism: Amphritea balenae (assembly GCF_003858655.1). GTDB lineage: Bacteria > Pseudomonadota > Gammaproteobacteria > Pseudomonadales > Balneatricaceae > Amphritea > Amphritea balenae. The sequence continues at coordinate 281,419 of NZ_RQXV01000005.1, read as the reverse complement.
TGATGAAAAATCCGGTTTAAAATATCAACCAATGGAATTAGAACTTAACAAATCAAGCAAGAAGGACGCGCTAAAGCGCGCCTCTTCTTGAGGCGTTATGTGGTAAAGGGGTCGTAGTGTCAAAAAGTACAGCAACATATTGGAACGTCCTTGCGGAAGAAAATAACAGCAACTGGGAGCCAATTGAAGGTAGCTCAGGAATGCTGGAGCAGTTAACACTCGCTCTTGATGAAACGACAGGTGATTACACTCGTCTTACTCGCTTTAAAGCCGGTGCTGATACAGAGGCATTTGGTGGTAAATCTCACGACTACCCTGAGGAAATATTTATTATTTCAGGTCGACTTTATGATGTGGCTTTTCAGCAATGGCTAGAAGCTGGACACTTTGCTAGTCGCCCACCTGGTGAAGTTCATGGCCCATTCATTTGTGAGGAAGATTGTTTGGTTATGGAAATTTCATTTCCAAGTCAGAGCGTATTAACCGAATAACAAGCTAATTAAAGTGGACAAATAGCAGCTTGGCTTTTGTTCACTGCGTTCACTATTTTAGCCAAGTATTATTTGCCCGTTATTGGGGTGTTATGCGTATAGTAAGTTCAGCGATGTCAGAAAGGTAGGCAAGATTCGATACTGAAAGTCACGCCATTGATAGTTTAGAAAAAGTAGTTCAATTTCGTCGTACTGTTAAAGATAATCCTGAAGACTGGAAATGGGTTGTTGTTTGCTCTTTTTCTTCTCTTTATGGATTTGCTATTTAAGTTGCAAAAGGAAGTGATGATCGTAGTGTCATCCAAGTTATAAAAAAGGGCATGAAAGGTTAATTACTTTTGGGGACGTACTTAAAAAGTGTAAGCAGTCTTTAGGTGCAAGAGCAGCGATTCAAACATCAGAGAATAGGAAAGGTATGATAGGTTATATCACCATAGGTACAAATAACTTAGAGAGAGCGACCTCATTTTACGATGCTATTTTTCATGAGATGGGGGCAGCAAAAGCATTTGATACAGATCGATTGAGCGCGTGGAGCTTTTGTGAAGGAAAGCCTCTGTTTACCGTGACTAAGCCCTTCGATGAAACTGAAGCAACGGTTGGCAATGGCGTAATGGTTGCTTTGACCACTTCCAGCCAGACAAGTGTGGATAAACTGCACGCAAAAGCACTAGAGCTGGGTGCTACAAGTGAAGGTGGTCCGTATCTTAAAGGTAAAAACTTTTATGTTGGCTATTTCAGAGATCTGGATGGAAACAAACTCAATTTTCACTGCTATATCTAAACGGACAGATAATTAGCCACTCAATGAACGCTTGTGGTTGGAGCTTTTTGCACTGCGCTCCAGTTGATCTATTCGTCAGGCGTTCTTTATATCTATTACAGAGACTCTTAAATGCCTGAAACCGATACGACATTACTGACCTCCTTTGATGATTTTGTTGCGCCGGCCTGTAATGATCCAGTCGAAATTTTATATCAAGACAGCGATATCCTGTTGATTAACAAGCCCAGTGGCTTGCTTAGTTTATCGGGTAAAAATCCGCTTAACCGGGACTCGGTTCATTATAGGCTGGTTCATGGCCAGGAGGGGGTGAACCCTGCATTTCCAGAGGCAAAATTACCCCATCGATTAGATTTTGGTACCTCGGGTATTATGGTGGTGGGGTTAAATGCCGCTTCGTCGAAACATCTCAACAAGCAGTTTCAGGCGCGTACAGTTAAAAAGCGTTATATCGCCATGCTGGAAGGCTGGGTGACCGATGATCAGGGGCAGATAAGCGCAGCCATCGCTAAGGATAAAGACTGTTTCCCACTGGTTAAAATTTGCCATAGCACAGGCAAAGCGGCGATAAGTGAATACCAGGTATTACAGCGGCTAGAGCAACCGCGCCGGAGTCTGGTTCAATTTACGCCTCATACGGGGCGTACTCATCAGTTGAGAATTCACAGCCAGACATTTGGCTATCCTATTCTTGGCTGCGATCTGTATAAAAGTGAGAGTAGTGAACAGATGGCTGATCGTTTACTGCTGCATGCAAGTGACCTTTATTTTGAACATCCGACTAGCGGAGAGCATATACATGGGTATTGCCCCTGCCCGTTTGAATCAGCTAGGTTAGACTGATGCTATATTTGGGAATTACCCGATGCGCTTAAATACCCAAGGCTCCTCACTATTCAGGGCCTTAACTATCTTGTTGCAGGGTCATATGAATGAATAAAAGTACCTTATTTGAACTAACGCTTTTTGATCCTGAGAATAGCCTTATTAAGTTGCTTGAACAGCGAGACATTGAATATCGAACGCTTCCGGTAACACGTAAGTTTGTCGTTGCTACCGATGTGACGGTTGAAGTGCTCAGTGTTGATAACACTGATGCTCAGATTGAAGAGATGATCGAAAATCTTGCGCTGATATTCATTGAGTGGCTTAAAGGAAAGCCAAACCGGAAATTGCAGGTTCAGTCAGTAGACGGCAGTATTCTGTATGTTGATGAAGGCGATCGTGATGCTGTGGCCAACATAGTTAAAAATGCATTGAAAATCAGTGCATTTGATCCTGAATATAACACCCGGATACTCAATAAGTAGGAATCCCTATCCAGGAACAGAACACTTAAGGAGATATGGCATGTTGAGTAAGCATCATAAAGAACTTTATGGCGCATTCTATGAGTCGACCCATACGAATGAATTTTTAGATCAGAAAACCGAAGTCTTAGTTGGATTGGCCGCCGCCATGGGCATGAACTGCCAGCCTTGTACTAAGTACTACCTTAACCAGGCTAAAAAAGCTGGCGTAAAGAAGGGCGAAGTATCTGAAGTTTTAGCAAAAGTAATGGCTGTCGCGGCAGGGCAGAAACGGCTTCAGGCGCAGCAGGTTGTTGATCAATATAAAATTGATCTGGACTCCTTCGAATAGAGTATTAGTACAACCGAGGAAAGACTATGTCTGATTGCTGTTCCAGTGCTGCTACAACCGGTTCTTTTCCAAAAAAACACAGTTGCCCGGTGAATGGTAAAGAATTTAGTCAGGTCTCTCCTGCAACGATTAAGCATCACTTGAAAACGCCCTGGTTATGGCAATCAAAAGATCAGGGTTATTACTTCTGCTCCGATCCCGGCTGTGAGGTCGTGTACTTTGGTCAGGATAATTCGGTTATAAAAAAAGCTGAGCTACGAACCCGGGTCGGAATCAAGGAAGCATCGAATGATGCGCTGGTTTGCTATTGTTATGGCGTGACCAGAGCTGAGGCAGAAAATAATCCGCTTATCCGTGAGTTTGTGGTTGAGGAAACAAGGCAGCAGCGATGTGCATGTGAAAGCCGAAATCCGTCAGGCAGGTGCTGTTTAACAGACTTTCCAAATAGATAAATTTAATTGAAAATGTTCAGTATTCACCGCAATCAGAGGCTAAGTTATGCAACTCGAAGGTACCTGTCATTGTGGTAGTGTCCACTTTACTGTTTATTCACCCCATCCCTATCCATTCAACCAATGCTACTGCTCTATCTGCCGTAAAACCGCAGGTGGTGGCGGTTATGCGATTAATCTGGGGGCGGACTACAAGACGCTGAAGATTGATGGCGAAGACAATATCAGTGTCTATCAGGCGACAGTTAAAGACCCTGAAACCGGAGAGGATAAGGCGAGTCCCGCGCGAAGGCATTTTTGTCAAAAATGCGGCAGCGCGCTCTGGGTATGGGATCCGAGATGGCCGGAGCTGGTACATCCATTTGCCTCGGCGATTGATACCGATCTGCCTGTTCCTCCTGAACGTTCACACATGATGTTAGACTCAAAGGCTGGCTGGGTAGCCGTTCAAGAGGATTCAAAAGACAACTTTTTTAAGCAATATCCACAAGAGTCATTAGCGGACTGGCATCGGCGACTGGGGCTGGAGGAGCGGGATGCATTGCAAAGCAAAACTGGTGAAGGTTAGATACGACTTTAGGTTGATATAGCTTTGATTGAATTGAAACGTCCTCAAGAGCTTGCGCGCTTACGTCGCCTTGCCTTGACTGCCCAAGGTTTACTGCAGTCGCAGCCCTATGGGCGTGGTTTGGCGGGAGCACGTAAGGCGATTGAAAACATAGGTTATGTGCAGATCGATACCATTTCAGTGGTGGAGCGGGCACACCATCATGTTTTGCACTCCAGAGTGCCGGGTTTCAAGCCAGTTATGACTAATCAGATGTTGCTCGATGGCGATATCTTTGAGTACTGGTCACATGCCGCCGCTTTTTTGCCAATCGCTGATTTTCGCTTCTCCTTACCCTACAAATACGCTATTAAGAACGGCCAGACCCATTGGTATAAAAATCCTGATAAGAAGCTTATGGGTGAATTGCTAGCCCGTGTACGTTCCGATGGTCCGATACGATCCAGAGATATAGAGACTAGCACTACAATAAAGGCTGGCTGGTGGGATTGGAAACCGGCTAAAAAGGCGCTCGAGCAACTGTATATGGAAGGCGACCTGATGGTTAGTGACCGGGTGGGGTTCCAGAAAACATACGACCTTGCTGAGCGGGTGTTGTCACCTGATGTTAATACAAACCTGCCTTCAGTAGAGGAGTTTGCTGCGTACATGTTAGACCAGCAGTTACGCTGCCATGGAGTTACTTCTCTCAAAGGCATAACCTACCTGCGTCGTAATGCTGAACTTCGTAAAGCGGTTAAAATCCTGGTGAATGAAAGGTTAGCTCAGGGTGCATTAGAGCAGGTGGTGATGAGCAGTGGAGAACTGTTTATAATGGAAGCCGGTGCATTCGAACGTCCACTTCCCCGATTAAGCAGCCGTATGTTGATTCTTTCGCCATTCGATAACAGTGTGATTCAGCGTGATCGGCTCAAAACGCTATTCAGATATGACTATCAGATTGAGTGCTATGTACCCGAAGCCAAACGTCAGTATGGTTATTTTTGCCTACCGCTACTTTATCGTGATGAATTTATAGGACGGATGGACTGTAAAGCTCACCGAAAAACCGGTCATTTAGAGATTAAACTTTTACATTTTGAGCAGCGTTTTATTAATGGTGCTCGTTTTAACGAAAAGAGCTTTGATGAAGACAGGCTTATAGCAGCGTTTGTAGACGCCATTAAAAAATTCTGTCATTTTCAAAACTGTGACTCGGTGTCTCTGACTAACGCTCAGCCAAAGCAGCTTACGCAACGTTTACGCAGTGCACTTAATCTATAGAGCGGTATTCGCTGCAACCCGATACTGCTGACAAACACATGTACCGCCGAGTGCGGTGTAATATTCATTCTGGATATCTGTTATGAATTTGGATAAATCGACAAAACGTATAGCAAAGCGAGTTAAAAAGGGATTTCAGGGTTATCCTAAAATTTCACTGGCCTATTTTGGTGAATCAGAAAGTTGTGCATCAGAAGTCGTTATGGGCTTTATTGCAGAAGAAGGCGCAGTCGCTCAGGAACAACGATTTTCCAGTGAAGGTGATGCCAGAAAGGATGAAGTTATCCAAACGACATTATTGAAAGTTATCGAACGGGCAGACGCAAAAACCGTTGAAGAAGTGGCAGGTGTTTCAATTATTAAATGATGGAGCCGTAGGTTATATTGTTTACCTGGTCCTGAGGCTAGATCACAGTACGAAGCCGGTACTTTATACAACGCTATGCTTTTGACCCGCGATAGTGAGATAAACAAGGTGAAGGAGTATGAAGCTAAAACTTGATTCCACTATTACCTGTCCGGAGTGCGGGCATGTAGAAGTGGAACATATGCCCGAGGATTCGTGCCAGTTTTATTATGAGTGCAAGGGATGTGAGTTGTTGCTGAAGCTAAAACCGGGCGATTGCTGCGTGTTCTGCTCGTACGGTGATACGCCTTGTCCGCCTATCCAATTGCAAAAGCCCTGTTGTGGCTGATGCAAAACAAGCTTAAAAAACAGGCCTGAAGGTTATAGGGAATGGAACTGGTCACGCTTATATTGTTTGTGCCTGCATGCTTTGCATTGAATCTGTCACCGGGTCCAAATAACCTGTTGGCGATGAGTAATGCTAAGCGTTATGGGCTTAAAACGGCCTGTCTGGCTGGCATTGGCCGGCTGACAGCCTTTGCTATGATGATCGCATTGGCTGCTTCAGGTCTGGCTAGTATTCTGTACGCGTCTGAGCAGTTGTTCTTTGTTATAAAAGTACTGGGGGCGGGTTATCTGTTCTGGCTGGCGTATCAGCTATGGCGAGCTACGCCTGCTGAAGAGGTTGCCAGTTCAGGGGCTGAGATGTCAGCCCTGAATTTGGCTAAACAAGAGTTTTTACTGGCGATTGGTAATCCGAAAGCGATCCTGATTTTTACCGCTTTTCTGCCCCAGTTTGTTGATCCGGGCCAGCCAATCGGTTTTCAGTTCTTCCTGTTGGGTGGGGTATTCCTGTTGCTTGAATGGGTCGCTATTGCAGGTTACGGATGTTGCGGTGTGTATTTACGCAACTGGTTTTCCAGGCCGGATATGCGCAGGCTGTTTAACCGCTGTTGCGCGGGTTTATTAGCCAGTGCTGGTGTCGGTCTGCTGGTGGCGAATAAAGAATGAAACCTGAACAGATAGGCCAGGCTTACAATCAGATCGCTGATCTGTGGGATAAGCAAACATTCAATAATAACAATGGTATAGCTCAGCATGAGCGGGCCATTGGGTTTACCGACAAACGCGGCGCCGCACTGGATGTGGGCTGTGGCTGGAATGGCCGTTTTATCGATCTTCTGTTAGGAAAAGGCTTTGCACCTGAAGGCCTCGATATATCAGGTGAGATGATTAGCCGGGCCAGAAAAGGGCATCCTGATGTGACTTTTTATCAGGATGATATTTGCGACTGGCAGCCGCTAAAGCAGTACGATTTTATTACCGCCTGGGACAGTATCTGGCATGTTCCCCTTGATCGTCACGAAAGGGTATTAGAAAAGATTTTCGCCGCCCTGGCTCCCGGAGGCGTCTGTATTTTTTCTGCCGGAGGCCTGGATGAACCCAGCGATCAGGTTGACGATTTTATGGGCCCTGAAGTTTATTATTCCGCTTTAGGTGTACCAAAGTTACTGGAAGTAATAGCCGCGTCCGGTTGTATATGCCGCCACCTGGAATACGACCAGCGCCCCGAAGTGCATCTGTACCTTATAGTACAAAAAGCCTGACAGGTTTTCGACTTTCATCTCCGTTTTATCTGGCAAGGTAAACTTAGTTTGCCATCTAACCGCTAACTGGCACGTCGTCGCGTCTGGCAATCCCTGCTCTGTATGGCGATCTTGTTTTTATCTTTGGTCCTAAAGTCTTAAAAATTCTGGCTCTAATCAGATTACAGTATCCGGTCTTTAATAAGTCATAGCACCGAAATAAAAATAACCAGATCCGGAGGCAAGTGATGGCTTTAAACCGTTACGGCTTTATCGTTAAAAGCGCAGACCTAGAAATGTTCAAACACCATGCCCGTCTGCACAGTGATAATTTTGATATGTCGATTGCCGGTGTAGCCGATGTTGCTCAGGCGCAGATGGTTGCGCAGGAGATGATCACTAAAGGCATTCAGCTGATCGAGATGTGCGGTGGCTTTTCTGCCGAAGATGCGCAATCTGTACGTGATGCGATCAACGACCATATTCCGGTTGGCTATGTGCAGTACACCGATGAAGAGCGTCAGCGCTTACAGCGCGAACTTGCCTGAATCGTGACTATGAAAATCTATATTGCCGATTCGTCACCGCTGTACTGTTCAGGTATAGAGCAACTGTTAAAGCAGATGGGTATTACTACTGTCGTTGAGTCTTTTAATCAGTTTGCCAGCCTGCAGCAGGCATTGATGGCGCGGCAGGATTCAGCAATGCTGATTATTGATGCCTGCCTGCCGGGTCTGGATAGCTTAGAGAAACTGAAGTCTCTGGCGGCCGAGCGCAGTGATCGTATTCTCATGGTATCTGATAATAAAGATCTGGCACTGATGCGGCGTATGTTGTTCAACGGCGCCCGGGGGGCTGTCGCAAAGACCGCATCCCTTGAAGAGCTGCAGCAGGCGATAAAAACCGTGCTGGAAGGTCGTTCCTGGCGTTATGAACAGGATAACGTAGAGCCCTGGTTGGATCAGGAAACCCGCCTGGGTTATGCGCTGCGAAGACTTTCTAATCAGGAAAACAATGTGCTTCGTTTTGTACGAACCGGTTTGCGGAATAAGCAGATCGCGTCTGAGATGGAGCTAACTGAACACACTATCAAAACCCACATGTCTAATATCCTGCGCAAGCTGGAGATCGAGAACCGGACTCAGCTTGTGGTAGCTATTAAAAACGTTGAAATTGATCAGCCGCAGCCAGTGACTGCCTGAGATATCGATTCGGAGGTGACTTATGTCCGCTACGTTTAAAGTATTTGATATCGAATCCCAAAGTAATATTGATTATGCCCGGTCCTGTGCGGCGATGCTGGCGATGATTGCCAAACAGAAACCGCGAATACAGTGCATAACGAATACGGTAGCAATGGACTTTACCTCGGACATGCTACTTGCGGTGGGTGCCCGACCGTCACTGACCATGGGTGTTGATGAAATTCGTGAGTTTGTGGCCAGTTGTGACAGCCTGAGTATCAATATTGGTACCCTGGATAGCGCGCGTAAAGCGGCTATCCGGCCAGCTATTGAAACGGCGCTGGATTATCAGCGTCCCTGGGTGCTGGATCCTGTTTCGGTACATGCATCGGATACCCGCTGTGATTATGCCCGTGAATTACTCGAGCTGAAGCCGACGGTGATTCGGGGTAACAGTGCTGAGATTAAAGCTTTGTTAGGTCAGAACACTCCGGAAGCTGCCTGGCTACTGGCACAACAAACCGGCGCGGTGGTTGCTCAGACCGGCGAGGCTGATATTGTCACCGATGGTAGCAAGGCACTGATGATTGCTAATGGTCATCTGATGCAAACCCGCGTATCCGCGATGGGCTGTGCGGCTACCGCTTTTGTGGCGACTTTCCTGTCGGTAAACCGGCGTGCCTTTGATGCCACTGTGCAGGCGTTGTTGGCTATATCGGTTGCCGCTGAAATTGCGGCACAGCGAGCCAATGGCCCGGGTAGTCTGCATATGCATATTCTGGATACCTTGTTTTCCCTGGATCAGGAACAACTGGAAGCCCGTTGCCATCTGCTGAAGTGCGAAGAGGTCGCAGCGTAAAAGAAGAGGCGTAAGACTCTTCTTGGGGGCATTGGCAAGCTGATTCTAGATCACTGAGCAAGCTCAGTTTGCTAGAATACTCAATGGTAGCGGTCTGCCAGTGCCGACTCGTTAGTGGCTGGAAAAACTATAAAAGCCTTCTTATGTATCTTCACTTTTATTTCTGCATCCGAGCCATCGTAAGGGACTGGATTCAGGACTTTCTCTCAATTGTTTATCTGTCGCTTTTCCTGCACCATCAAACTATTAATCATTGATGAGGCTAATGCTTGGCCAATTCTTCTGATTGAGAATGTTTAGATAAGGGGAGGGGCAATGAGTAGTCTTTATAGGGTCATTACGGAAGAAGCATGGATCGCAGCCCAAAAAACTCAAACAATACCCCGCTGTGGCAACGATAATAAAGCGGATCGTATTCATTTAAACGTTATTGAGGCAGTGGAATCTGTTGCTGCCGCATATTTCGAACCAGAAGAACGGCCTTTAGTGCTGGAAATTGATGTGTCCGGTTTTACGGAGCACATTGAGTGGACCGAGCCTGCGGCTCAGGAAGTCTGGAGGCAGCCCTTAGTAAATATTCCTTCTTTACCGTTCAACGCTGTTGTGAAGGTCCATCAACTGGAGCATTCTCTGATTAACGGTAAAAACGTTTATACACTTGGAAAATAAACAGAATGATTAAAGTCGATAGGAATACCTGTCTTATGCCTGGCTTTTGCATCTCAACTGAATCATTAAACCCGTTAAGGACATTGAGTGAACAATAGCGACGTTATTATTGCTTTAGTGCAGTATCAGGCTGTAAAAGGTCGCATCGATCATAATTTGAAAAAACATCTGGAACATGTCGCGCTTGCAGCTGAGAGCGGAGCGGATGTTGTCGTTTTTCCAGAGCTGTCTTTGACCGGCTATGAGCCTGAATTAGCGAGTGATCTCGCTATAAAAATTGATGCTGATCCTGTAATGCTTCTTTCAGAAGCAGCTAAAAAAAAGGGCGTTATTGTGATTAGTGGCTGCCCTCTGAAAAGTGATGAGACACGGCCATATATCGGGGCACTGATCTCCTATCCTTCGGGTAAAACCGACCTTTATCGTAAGCAACACCTTCATCCCGGTGAGTCCGATCACTTTATTACCGGAACCGAAAACTATGATATCAGCCATAAAGGGCAACAGATCGCGTTGGCAATATGCGCAGATTTCTGTGATCGGGATCACGCAGCAAAAGCAAAAGCGGCAGGTGCAGATGCGTATCTTTGCAGTGTGCTGATTTCTGAGAACGGTTTTGCCGTCGATAGTCAGCTGTTGCAGAGTCGTGCTTTGGAGAATGGTTTTCCTGTTTTGATGGCAAACTATTCAGGCGAAACCGGTGGCTGGGTATCATGTGGAAAAAGCCGGGTATGGGGTTCTGATGGTGAGGTTGTCGTGGCATCAGGGAGTAGTGAGACAGAGCTGGTTTTATGTACTGTGTCTAAAGGAAAGGTCGGTGGTAAGGTGCTGAGCATATAGTCAGAATTGAATCTTTTACAGGGAACTATTTGATCTTTGATCAATGTATTAACCGGTAAGGGTTGTTACCTTATGTGATGGGTTATTATAAACGCAGAGTGACGGATCATGACTGAACAAACCAAACAAGCAATAGAACCCGGTGTGAAGCTATGGCTTAGCCGTGGCTGGCAGGATTTTACCCGCACCTGGAAGATCAGTGTGATGTTCAGCTCGATATTCCTGGTGATATCGTTATTGGCGTACTGGCAGCTACTGCAACTGGATCTGGGGCTGGTGCTTTATCCCTTTATTGCGGGCTTTATGGTGGTCGCGCCACTACTGGTAACCGGTTTTCAGCGTGTCGGTCGTATGTTGCACGAGGGTGAACAGCCGGGCTTTATGGATCTGTTAAAAGGTGTCAGAGAGACGACACCTGGCATCTTCTTTTTAACCTTTGTGCTCTGTGTCTGTTACCTGATCTGGGTGACCGATGCGATGGTTATCTACGGTATGTACTTCGGTGTTAAAGCGGTACCGATTAATGCCGAACTGCTGGCCGACCCGGTATTGCGGGAAAGCTTGTTTTCTTACTTAATGTTCACAGGCCTGATGGGCTTTGTAATCGCCCAGATGGGCTTTATGGTGGGGGCATTTTCTATCCCGCTGATCATGCATCAGAAGATGACCTTTGTCGCCGCAGTATTTACCAGCGTTGCGACCGTGTGGCGCCATAAACTACTGATGTTTCGCTGGGCACTGTCGCTGGCGTTATTGATGCTTTCCACCCTGATGCTGGCCCTGCCGTTGCTGGTGGTCGTTCTGCCGGTTACCGCTTATGCCAGTTATGAAGCTTATGTTGATCTGTTGCAGCAAGAAGATTCAACTGACCACTGAGACTCAGGAACTACAGGACAGCATAGAACAACCGGCTCGGGAGCGGGCCCATTCCGGGCGTTTCTCAGCGAACTGTTGTTTATCCGGTTGTTCATCGTAGGGATGGCGCAGCACCTCTAACAGCTCACTCACTAATGAGTGGTCACCCTGTTCGGACTTATCTATTGCCAGTTGTGCAAGGTAGTTGCGCAGCACATATTTTGGATTGACTTTATTCATCCTAGTGCGTCGTTCGCGGTCGGCGGTGCCATCCTGTTGAACTCGCTTCTGATAGCTATCCAGCCAGCTGTTGAGCCGGTTTTGATAATCCTCAGTTAGTTGCTCCGGTTGATAGTAGGCCGCCTGTAATGCTGCTGTACGATCCTCTGGGGGCTGGTTTTTATCCAGCTCAATGCTGGCCAGTTGGCGATAGAAGAGAGTCATATCCGTTTCGACCAGTTGCAGTATCGCTTCTAGCTCTGCACAGAGTTCATCGTCGGTATCTGGCTGGTACTGGTTCAGACCTAACTTATCGGCCATCATGCGCTGACTCAGCTGTTCATAGGTATGGCCGTAGTCACTTAAAGCCTGTTGCAGAGGTTCTGCCTCATCGACCAGCGAATAGATCGCATTGGCCAGTTGAAACAGGTTCCATTGGGCTACTTTGGCCTGATTGCCAAAGCGATAGCGACGTCCCTGGGCATCGGTGGTGTTTGGGGTCCAGTCGGGGTCAAAGTCTTCCAGCCAGCCGTAGGGGCCGTAGTCGATTGTCAGGCCCAGGATCGACATGTTGTCGGTATTCATTACGCCGTGGACAAAGCCGCCCCGGGTCCAGTGAACAACCATCTCGGCGGTGGTACGGCAGATCTCATTAAACCAGGCCAGATAGACCGCTTTATCCGGTTCGCCAGCATCCGGGAGAAGGTGGGGGAAGTCGGTTTTAATGGTGTAATCGGCCAGTTGTTTTAACAGCTCATTTTCACCCCGGGCGGCAAAAATCTGAAAGCTGCCAAAGCGGGTGAATGAGGGGGCCACGCGGCAGACAATCGCGCCGGGTTCAGGTTTGGCGTTGCCATCGTAGAACATGTCTCGCATCACCTGTTCACCGGACAGGATTAAACTCAGTGCGCGGGTTGTCGGTACACCTAGATGATACATCGCTTCACTGCAAAGAAACTCCCGCACTGAGGAGCGTAATACTGCCAGCCCGTCAGCCGAACGGGAGTAAGGCGTTTTACCCGCACCTTTCAGTTGCAGGGTAAAGCGCTGGCCTTCTTGATTAATCACTTCTCCCAGATTAATGGCCCGGCCATCACCCAGCTGCCCGGCCCAGTTACCAAACTGATGGCCACCGTAACACAGAGCATAGGGGTCCATATCGGGGAGTAACTGATTACCTGAAAAAACATCGGTGAAGCTATCGGTATGGCAAGCGGCTTCATCCAGGCCCAGTAGTTCTGCAACTTCCCTGGCACAAGCCACCAGTTCAGGTTTATTCAGGGACGCAGGCTGGACCCTGGAGTAACAGGCGCCGGTTACTTGTCGACAGTAGTTAGTGGTCTCTGAGTCAGCCGGCATCTCCCTGATAAAACGGTTATCGAATACCAGAGATTCCAGACTTCCTGGTGAGTTTTTGATAGTCATCTGGGGGCCTTATTCTGTTTGGGCTGTTTTAACGGGTAGTCATGATCAGCAGTTCAGTTTCCAAAAGGTGGATATTTACACGCGGCTGGTGATAAGAACTTAGGTGGCTGAGTCTGGTTATCAGTTTGTTTCTGACTATAAGTCTGACACAGAACGGTCAAATATTAACCCGGCACCTATTGTGGATTTTCGGTAAGACAGACAAAGCACAGCATAACTTAATTGTAATGAGAATTATTCGCATATAAAATCATCTTAGTGGCACGTTTCTTATGTTTAAACTGAGGCAATAGATTATGGGTAGTCTTTCTGTGGTTAATAATGAGGGTGAAATACTACAGGATGGAAGATCGTCAAATCTTCTGGCGGTGCTGGGTGTCGATCGGTGTGCTGTCGAATATCAACCGATTGTGGGTCTTCATGATCAACAGGTTTATGCATATGAAGCGCTGGCCCGGTTTTACCGCAAGAATAATGAGAGTGTGTCTCCGCTGTCTGTGTTTCAGGCGTTGCACAGTAATCCACAATTATTAGGCAGGTGTGAGCTGCAGTTAAAAAAGTATCAGATAAGGTTTGCTCCAAACAACGCTCGCCTGTTTATTAATCTGGATCCACATGCGATGACGGAAGAAGTGCATGAGCCAATGATGGCGTTGATAAAACAGCGGGAGAACCTGATTGTAGAGCTGATAGAAAATACTGATCTGTTGGATTCTAAGGCGAGTATGGCGTTATTGCTAATGCTAAGGGATCGGGGTATCCCCTGTGCCCTTGATGATATTGGTGCCAGTGAATCGATGCTGTCGATCGATCTGCTGGTTGCCGTGGGCTATCTCAAGTTTGATCGACGTTGGGTGTCTTTATTAAGGCAACAAAACTATCAGGTGCTGTTTCAAAACTTGCTGGGTTTTGCCAGAGCAACCGGGCGTATCAGCATTCTGGAGGGGATCGAAACGGAACAAGAACTCGACAGGGTGCAGCAGTTTCCACTGGATTATATACAGGGATTTTTATTTAAGGAGCGTTTCATTCAATCTGATATGTTTCCTCTCTAGCGTTATTGCTTAGCTATTTTTGATAGTTAAAAGGGTGCTAATACCAGCCTCGAAAGCCAGGGGATTGAAGTGGCTAACGGTAGCGAAACAGCGATTTTATTTAGCGCCGATTATTAGCGTTTATACTTCAGAATCATGCCTTTAAACTCTTCATTGCCCTCAGGTTTATGCTGATGGTGTATATAGCCTTTCTCGACCATAGCTTTACTGAACTGGGCATGATTTCCTCTGCCGGGATCAACCAGAATAATCTCACAGTGTGGATTTGTATGCCGGTCTATAAACTCTGAAAGCAAGGTTATATGTTCAGCTTCGTATAACAGATCAGCACCGATAATAAGGTCAAATGTTCCAAGCCCGTCATGTTCATCCTGCCAGGCTGTTCTTAAAAATGGGATAGTTTCGTCACTATTCAGGCGGGTATTTTCAGTCAGGAAAGTACTGGCTTCGGGATGATAGTCGGTTGCTGTTATATCTGCCTGTCTCGAGTTAAGCAGTAAGCTTGTCAGGCCAATTCCACAGCCCACTTCAAGTATGCGTTTGTCGTCGATGTTAAAGTGTTCCATTTCTTTGGCCAGTACTTTGCTCGACTCCCAGAGAACTCCGAATAAAGACCACTGTGCAGATGAAATGCCCAGCGCTTCAGCTTCGCCAAAAGGGTCGGAGAACTGTTGTTTGTCACGAAGACTACGGATGTGAATATCGACTTCTTCAAACTCAACGGTTTGATAACAGATACGTACAGCGTTCATATAAAACTCCTTACGTTATAAAAACGCAACAAGCCACAATCTGAAAAGATTCGCTACGCATGAGCCCCTACTATAGGCTGATCTGAAATCAAATAACAATGCGCCATAGGTATCGAATATGTTTTACGAAGGCTGGAATGGCTATTTTTGCGCCCTTTTTTTGTAATAAATCCATCTATAGTTAGTTTACTTCTGTCTAAAAAACGAACAGTTTTTCAGGTTTATTTCAGATCCATTTCCTATGTTTTCCGTATAACCGGTAAAAGTACCCGAGGAAATGGCAATGAAAAGGTTTTCATTATTAATTGCCGCAGTAGTGGGATTAGGTTGCGGTGTGATTGCTTCTGCTGACAATGCTCAGCAAGGTTGGCAGTTAGTTGAGACAACTTCTGTTTTGCGGTGGCGATATGAGCCGATGACGGCAGAGTCTGCTCTGGCAACAGTTACTTCGTCTGAAGATGCTCATCCTTATGCTATTAATGAGAGTCATCCACAGCATCCGGCTAATCAGGATCGGATATATCATCGGGCGATAGTGCTGACACTGCCTGAATCCGATACGGTTAAAATTGGCTATGAGGTGATCTGGAATCCCAATCCGGTACATCAGCTGTAGTCTTAGTTTGATTTATTCAGTTAATGGTTCAAGGTACCAAAAAACGCGCCAGAGGCGCGTTTTTCATATGTTGTGCGGGTGCGTGAGCAGATTAATCGAGTAACTTGGACAGTACCAGCTCAAGTTCGGCAACAGTTCGATCGATATTGTTCAGTTTTTCCAGGCCAAACAGGCCCAGACGGAAGGTCTGAAAATCATCCGGTTCATCACATTGTAAAGGCACACCAGCGGCTATCTGCATTCCTTCATTAAGAAACTTACGGCCATTTTGGAACTCTGCATCTCTGGTGTAGCTGACAACAACGCCGGGTGCTTCAAAACCTTCGGCGGCAACGCTGGTTATGCCCCGTTTGCTGAGGATCTCTCTGACCTTGCGACCCAGCTCCAGCTGCGCTGCTTTTACTTTATAGAAACCCTGTTGCTCCGTTTCCAGCATGACATTGCGAAACTTAGTCAGGCTATCGGTAGGCATGGTCGCGTGGTAAGCATGGCCGCCCTGTTCGTAGGCTTCCATAATATGCAGCCACTTTTTCAGGTCGCAGGCGAAGCTGTTACTTTCGGTGTCTTCGATGAGCTGACGAACATGCTGATTCATCATCACCAGACCGCAGCAGGGGGAGCCGCTCCAGCCTTTTTGCGGTGCGCTGATAAGAATGTCCACACCGCAGTCCTGCATATCTATCCACAAGGTGCCGGACGCGATGCAGTCCAGCACAAAGATGCCACCGACTTCGTGCACGGCGGCGGCTACCTGACGAATATAGTCCTCAGGTAGAATCATACCCGATGCGGTTTCAACGTGGGGGGCGAAGACGATGTCGGGACGGGTTGCTTTTATCGCACTGACGACTTCGTTTACCGGTACCGGAGCAAAAGGTGATTCCGGCTCCTGTGATGTACGGCGAGCCTTTAGTACCAGTTCTTCAGATGGCAGATCTGCCATGTTGAGTATCTGGCTCCAGCGATAGCTGAACCAGCCATTCCGCAACACCATACATTTTGCATTTTGGGCAAACTGTCGGGCAACCGCTTCCATTGCAAAGGTACCACTTCCCGGAACCACCGCTACTGCATCGGCCTGATAGACATGTTTCAGGGTGGCTGATATATCATTCATCACTGTCTGGAATGACTGCGACATGTGATTTAGCGACCGGTCGGTATACACCACTGAATATTCAAGCAGTCCATCGGGATCAATATCAGGTAATAATCCGGCCATAGTAGTCTCCGTAAGCGAATTTTATATTGTTATTATTTAAGGGGTAGAGAAGTAGTGTGTGCTTACTTCTTTAATTGTTCTATGAAACAGTACCGCTGCCACCAGTCACTGCCACGCAACACCTGATTAACATTGTTTCGGTCGCGCTCACTGCCGTAAGTGGCCTTCAATGTAGAGTCATGGATATGGGGTAGCATCCGACAAAATAGCTGTCGGCATTGTTGGTGGTAGCCGGCATAATCCTCTGCAGGTTGTTCGCAATGCAGACGCTTAGAAACCTTGTGCTGTAGATCGGCTGTTATCGGAAATACGGGCAGTTGCGGACAGAGAAAAAATATAAGCCAGGCTGCACTTTGTTCATGGTAGCCACTGCCGAAGATCTCAGCGGCGGCCTGCTCGATCAGGTCGATGGTCAGCAGATGCTTTTCATCATGGCTCAGCTGCTCAAATTCGAGCCAGCGGGGTTCTAGTTCGGCACGAACAAAAGCATCCAGGTTTGATGCCATCTTCGTAAAATCATATCCGTTGGCATTCAGCTCAGCGGCCTGCCAAAGAATACTCAGGTAGGTTTTATCAACCAGAGTTCTGCCGGCATTGAGCCAGCCAAACTGTGCGGCTCTTTCCAGGTTGCCGTAGAAAATAGTCAGCAGGCCGTTAGTGCTGCTGCGGGCGTCATGGCCACCGCCGACTAATGAGCTGGGCAGGTTCCATTGTTGATGTGTTTTTTGAGCGATAGCGCTACAGATATCAGTTTTCATTATCTGGTCACTTATATATAGATTGTAACCCACTATAAAAAGACAGAGCGAAAGGCCCAAGCGCCAGCTAGTGACTGTGGTTAGTGCCAAGAAAAGATCCATTCCCCTTCTTTTATTGAGGGATAAATAAAATAATTGTTTGTTTTTTGTTCAAATAAAGGTCATTTGAATCAGTATCTTAGGCTTATTATTCTATTTGGTTATAATAATCTAATTTAATATTCATTTACACGCTATGTGGTTTATTTATACTGGCACCATCAAGTTAAATGAACTGGCCCAATAAGATCGATATCTGATCCGGGTCATCAGACACTAAATGAGGTGTGATTATGTTGGCTCAAGCTGCTGTGCAACCTTCGGTAACTGTTAAAGAATCTACTCAGGCGAATACTATTCGCGTGACTATTAAACAGGTAGAGCCGATGATGCGTGAAGTAGCTAAACCGGAAGAAAAAACGGTTGAGCAACCTCATTATGATTTTGTCGGTATTGCCGGCTAAATCGTTACCCCGATTTAAAGTCTTCTTCCCCTCCAGCAAGAAGTAAAAAAAAAGCCCCGACTCATTGAGTCGGGGCTTTTTTTATTGGTAACCGGTGCAAGCACCAGCGTTAAGTTATTGAGATCGGTATCAGATCTTGTCGCGACCCAGAGAAGTCAGCAGTGCGTTAACCTTATCTTTTCCGCCAACAGACTCGTAGAACTTAGGCCATACAGCATCTTGTGCTTTTTTAGCCCATTCAGCTTCGTCCTGCAGCGTATCGATCTGCATGCCGTACTTGCTAACCAGCTCTTCTTTGATGATTGTTTCTTTCTCTTTCAACCAGCTCAGGCTGTAATCGGTTGCAGACTCACCTGCAGCCAGAATAGCTTTCTGTGTGGCTTCATTCTGATCCTGGAATACAGACTCAGATACAATCAGAGGCTCAAGCAGGAACAGGTAGTGCAGGTCGGAGATGTACTTCTGAACTTCACCGAACTTCATTGCGTAGATAGTAGTGTATGGAGTGTCTTGCCCGTCGACTACACCCTGTTGCAGAGCGGTAAAGGTTTCAGACCAGGCCATAGGCGTTGGATTATTACCCCATGACTTGTAGGTGTCGATCATGATTTCGTTCTTAGGTACACGAACGACTACACCGTCAAGATCCGCCAGTTTCTGGATTGGACGCTTGGAGTTACTCAGTACGCGGAAGCCGGAGTAAGTCCAGCCGATGATGCGAACACCTGAGTCACGGATAGTGTTTTCAACCAGTTCTGCTGCAATAGGACCTTCAACTGTTTGAACTGCCTGCTCCAGGTTTTCGAAGATGTATGGCAGAGACAGAATACCCAGTGTAGGGGAGAACGGTGCCAGGTTGTTACTAGCCAGGATTGAGAAGTCCAGAGTGCCGATGGCAGCATCGTTTACAGTGTCTTGCTCAGAACCCAGCTGACCGTTAAGGAACAGCTTGGCAGAATGTTTGTTGCCGGTGTTTGCTTCCAGCTGTTCGATAAACTTAAGACCCAGTGCTTCCTGAGCACTGCCGCCGCCATCGCCCACAGCGATATTCCAGTTTGCTGCCAGAGTACTGGCAGAGAACATCAGGCCAGCGGTCAGGGATAGTACTGTTGTGATCTTATTTTTATGGTTCATTAGTAACTCCTGAGTTTTAATCGGTAAGTATTCAGCCGTAGCGGAATACCAAGCGTATTTATATTTGTTGTTAGGTACCTTCGTTACGCTTCATTACATAGTGCCCGTCGTAGAAATCATTATTAGGGCCAGTAAAACGATAGGTCTTGGGCCAGATATTCATGCTTAGGTATGGTGCCAATTTATTGATTTTATTGAGGTTTTTGTTTGGATGTGTATGACGTATTTTGTTGCGATATGGCTTTATGCTGCAGAAATCGCCTGTGAATAGACTGTTTCTGCAGGGTAATATCGCGTGATGGGGTTGGAGGTTTTTATGGCCGAAAAAAAACGCACCAATGGTGCGTTTTTGTAGTTAATAATCTGGTTTAAAGTGAAGCTAGCCCTCTTTTGTCGCGATAGGGATGATCATCATTGGTACCTGAGACCGGTTCAGAACATTCTTGGCGACGCTACCCAGGAAGGTATGCATAATGCCTTTTTCGTGGGTACCCATCACAATCAGGTCCACATCCAGCTCTTTTGAATACTTCAGGATGGTCTCTGCCGGGAAGGCTTCAACGACATTGATGGATTTTATCTGCTGGCGTACAGCTGCCTCGTCAGGATGCAGGCTATCCCAGAAATTATCCTGCCGCTGATGCAGCTTTGATTCTGCGTTATGTACCCGTTCCTGCAACAGATCATGGCGACTCTTGCGATCCATCACATAAGTTTGCAGGGTTATCTTTGCTTCATTAGAGAGTTTTTCAACGACGTGCAGAATATGGATTTCAGCGCCGGTTTTTTTGGCAATGTATGTTGCATGCTCGAAAGCAGCGGTAGAGCTTTTGGAAAGATCGGTGCTGTAAAGAATTTTTCGGACTTCAGGTAGCATAATCAAATTCCTGTAATCAGATAGTCAGGGCCGGTTTGAAACCGGCCCTGCATTTAGTTTGATAGAACGCTTCGATAGCTGGCTCGCTTGTTAAGCTACGCTAGTAACCAAACTGGCGCGGCAGGAACAGAGCAATTTCCGGGAAGAAGGCGATAATAAACACTGCGGCTGCGGAAACAAATGCAAATGGCAGTGCTTTAACGGTGACTTCTTCCAACGATATGTTCGATATACCGGAGGCGACGAACAGGTTTTCTCCCAATGGCGGGGTGGCAAAACCAATCGACAGACTACAGACCATCACGATACCGAAATGCACCGGATCAATACCCAGGTTATAGGTGACCGGAAGCAGTACCGGCGTCAGGATCATAATTGCTGCCAGCGTCTCCATGAACATGCCAACGAAGAGCAGGAAGATAATGATCAGGAACCAGATCAGGTAGATGTTATCGGTCAGGCTCAGCATTGATTCTGCCACGATAGCCGGAATCTGATTTTCGACCAGTAGACGTCCGAATACTGTCGCAGTAAACAGGATCAGCAATACCCGACCGGATAGCCATGTAGTGGTTTCCAGCGAGCGGAACAGATCTTTCCAGCTTAGCTCTCTGTGGATAAAGACACCGACAAACAAGGTGTAGAATATCGCGACGATAGCGGACTCTGTTGGCGTAAAGAAGCCCGAGTAGATGCCGCCCAGAATAACCAGTGGCGCCATGACGGACCAGAAGCCGGTGCGGAAAGATTCAGCGATGTGCTTGATATCCCAGCCTTCAGCAGTGCCGGCATAACCCAGACGCTTACAGCGGATATAGTTCAGTGTCATCAGGCTGATTGAGATAACCAGACCCGGTAGTACGCCGGCGATAAACATCTTAGTGATGGATACGCTCTGGAACTCGCCATGCTCAGCAATCGCTTCTGGCGGTACACTCAGACCAATTGCAGAGATACCAAATATAACCATCGGGATCGACGGTGGAATAACGATACCTAAGCCACCGGATGATGCGGTAATTGCGGACGCATAGCCCTTATCGTAGCCTCGTTTAACCATCGCCGGGATCATCAACATGCCCACTGCTGCAGTAGTTGCCGGGCCTGAGCCGGAGATCGCACCGAAGAACATACAGGCCAGTACGGTTGCTGCAGAGATACCACCGGTTACCGGGCCGGCGAAACTTTCCGCCAGGGTTACCAGTCGTTTGGATATCCCTGCCGCCTCCATCAGTGCCCCGGCCAGAATAAAGGCTGGCAGCGCCATCAGTGGAAATGAACCCACCGAGGTAAAGGCGATCTGAACGAATTTAATCGGGTTCTGATCGAGATAAAGGAATGATGACAGCGCCGCAACACCAAGCGCTACGGTAACGGGCGCGCCCATTACCAACAGGACCAGGAAGGACCCGAATAATATTAATACTATGGATGATTCAGCCATGACCTGCTCCTGATTATGCGGCGTTCTTCTTATCGTTCTCGTCGATATCGTGTTCCATCAACTCATCCATTTCCTGGGAGTCTGGGTCGCGGATATCGATGCCTTTAATCAGCTTGTAGTAGTTAACCTGAAGAATTCGTATCGTCATCAGGGTGAATGCAATCGGCAGAATGAGGTAGATATACTTCATCGGGATACCGAGGGTCTGGGACTTCCAGAACAGATTCATCTTGTTGAAAACGAAATCGTAAGACAGATAAACAAAATATGAGTTAAACGCTACCCAAATCATATCGGAGAGAAACTCCAGAATGGGTGGCAACCAGGATGGCATCAGCTTGTACTGAAAGGTTACCCGGTTATGTGCAGCCAACTTGGCAGCATAACTTGCGCCGAAGAATACAAACCATACAAACATGTACACTGACAGTTCTTCACTCCAGGAAAAGGAGTAGCCAAACAGCTGACGGGATACTATCTGAGCAAACAGCAGGGTGACGAACAGCGCCAACAATGTGCGACAGATGTAGCTCTCGATATTATCGATAAAATGGATAAACTTACTGCCCATGATTCGGTCTCCGGTGTGTGCCCATACACCTGTTTAAGGGTGTATGGGCAGGTTTCTTGATAAAGTCAGGTAGTGTTAAACCTTAAACTTCATCACGACCGAGGGAGCGCAGCAGTTCGTTGACTTTGCCTTTGCCGCCAACAGACTCGTAGAACTTAGGCCATACAGCTTCCTGCGCTTTTTTAGCCCACTCAGCTTCGTCCTGCAGTGTATCGATCTGCATACCGTACTTGTTGACCAGTTCTTCTTTGATCACAGCTTCCTGATCTTTCAGCCATTGCAGGCTGTAAGCAGTCGCTTCATTGCCTGCTTCCAGAATCGCTTTCTGGGTTGCTTCATTCTGATCCTGGTATACAGATTCAGACACAATCAGAGGCTCAAGCAGGAACAGGTAATGCAGGTCGGAGATGTACTTCTGTACTTCACCGAACTTCATCGCGTAGATAGTGGTGTATGGCGTATCCTGACCGTCTACAACACCCTGCTGAAGAGCGGTGAAGGTTTCAGACCAGGCCATAGGCGTTGGGTTGTTACCCCAGGACTTATAGGTGTCGATCATGATTTCGTTCTTAGGAACACGCACCACGATACCGTCCAGGTCTGCCAGTTTCTGGATTGGACGCTTAGAGTTACTCAGTACACGGAAACCGGAGTAAGTCCAGCCGATAATGCGCACGCCGGAATCACGGATGGTGTTCTCAACCAGTTCAGCTGCGATAGGGCCTTCAACAGTTTGAACTGCCTGATCCAGGTTTTCAAAGATATATGGGAGAGAGAGAATACCCAGCGTAGGGGAGAACGGTGCCAGGTTGTTACTAGCCAGGATGGAAAAGTCCAGTGTGCCGATAGCTGCGTCGTTAACAGTGTCCTGCTCAGAACCTAGCTGACCATTAAGGAACAGTTTGGCAGAGTGCTTGCCATCGGTTTTCGCTTCCAGCTGCTCAATAAACTTAAGCCCCAGCGCTTCCTGTGCACTACCACCACCATCGCCTACGGCGATATTCCAGTTAGCGGCCATACTGCTGGCGGAAAAAACTAAGCCAGCGGTCAGGGAAAGTACTTTATAGATCTTATTCTTATGTTTCATAAGTAACTCCTGAGTTTTTTGATCCACCCAACCTGCAGGGTGGGAGAGTCATGCTGATCAGAGCGCATCTGATCTGCTCCGGGCCGGAATTCTGTTGTCAATTAACTGACTTGTTCCGTTATTCCAGAGCTATCATCACTCACGTTATTCTGTGTAATCTGTTTCAAATCACCTTTGTGATAGGGGCAGAGTTTTAGCGTGATAATAGCTATACATACTCTGCCCAAGGGCTGTTTATTTTTAGGACCAGCTTTTCCGGTCCATTGGAGCCAGCCGGAATCCTATGTATAACGGGGCTTTAAACGAATTCGGAATATTCAAACTATAGTTGAGTTTCAATGTTTTAGTGGTGATCTGATTATCCTTTAGAGCGATGTATGTCTGCTGAACCTAAGCATTTAAACGGTTGAAATGGTG
Source organism: Amphritea balenae (assembly GCF_003858655.1). Classification (GTDB taxonomy): domain Bacteria; phylum Pseudomonadota; class Gammaproteobacteria; order Pseudomonadales; family Balneatricaceae; genus Amphritea; species Amphritea balenae. The sequence continues at coordinate 257,801 of NZ_RQXV01000005.1, read as the reverse complement.
ATAACCCATTAGGCCGGGACGGATAAAAAACGTCACGAATAATACCGATGAAATAATATAAGTATATGAAATTTCATATGTTAACTTCATAATTATGATGTTTAGTGTTATCAATATGTGCTATTGAAAGCTGTGGAGTGCTTATGGGCCAGCAAAAAAAAGATTCTATGGAGCAGGAAAATCTGCGCATAGGGCGTCAGATCAGAGATCTGCGTAAGTCTAAAGGGGTGACTCTGACCGTTATGGCAGAGAAAATTGGACGTTCAGTTGGTTATGTCAGCCAGGTTGAACGAGGTGTATCCTCTCTGCCAATTCCTGTTTTGCAGGCGATAAGTGAAGTGCTTGGGGTTCAGATAAGCTGGTTTTTTCATGCTGATAGTGATGTCCCTTCCGATGAGCTTAATCATATTGTCCGTAGCCATGTACGGCGCAGTCTGAATTTTTCCGGCACAGGTATTCGTGAAGAACTTTTATCCCCCCGACTCAGCGGCCATTTACAAATGATTCTGACTACTTTTGCTCCCGGAGCCGGGAGTCAGGAATCCCGGGTAAGGAAAGGTGAAGAAGCGGGGCTGGTTCAGTCTGGTACGTTGGAACTGGGTATCGGCGATAAGCGTTTTCTTTTGCAGGCGGGTGACAGCTTTAGTCTTGCTGGCAACGAACCCCACTGGACGCGTAACCCGACCGATAGTGATACGGTGGTGGTGTGGACTATTGCCGGTGGTTATTAAAGTAATCGTATAGCATCCGATCAGGCCTCTTAATCAGTGGGCTTTGATAACGAAGAGTAGCTAATAGCCAGATTATAAAAACGCGCATTAAGCGCGTTTTTTTATGACTGAATAAATGAAATAAATTAATATTTTAATATATAAATGAAAAAATATAATAAAATTTCATTGTGGTTTGTAGGAAGATCTACTATCTTTGCCTGCATCAGGTTCAGTTCAGCCCTTCGCTGTGTGAGCAAAATAATAAAAACAGACCCTATAACCGGCCTGCGCCGGCATTTCATAAGGAGGATGTGATGTACGATCCTTTAGTTTCAAGCGGTCCGGGTACCGGCGCGGCTTACCCCGATTCTTACTGGTCAGATACAGCGGGGCCACCGCCGGTTGATGATGGCCCGGTGTGTGCGGATCAGGAAGTTGAAGTAGCAATTATCGGTGCCGGGTATACCGGGTTGTCCGCTGCCTATCACCTGGCCGCTGAACAGGGAATTGAAGCCATCGTGCTGGAAGCCAATGCTACCGGCTGGGGCTGTAGTGGCCGAAATGGCGGCTTTGCCCTGAAGGCGGGCGGTCGGTTGTCCTACCAAAAAATGATTAAACGCTACGGTGAGCCAACTGCCCGGGGCATGTTTAATGAGATATATGATGGACTCGCCCGGGTTCGTGGATTGATTCAGGACCACAATATCGATTGTGATCAACAGGATGATGGCCATCTCTGGGTCGCTCACCGACCGCGAATGATGCAAGTGATTGAATCTGAGGCGCGCTTCCTCAAGCAGAACTTTGACTATGAGGTGGATATTCTCAGTGCTGATGAGTTACGCCAACAACACTTCAATAGTGATGAAGCCCATGGTGCGATGCGTTTTCGTCATGGCTTTGGTGTGCACCCGTTAAAGCTGGCTTATGGCTATCATCGTATGGCCCGGGCTGCCGGTGTGAAAATTCATACATCAAGTCCGGTTCAGCAATGGCTGCGTGAGGGTGACCGGCATCTTCTGTTGACGCCAGGTGGCGTAGTGAAGGCTAAGAAAGTAATAGTAGCGACGAATGGTTATACCGCGCCGGGCTTACATCCTAAGTTGAAAAGTCGGACTTTTCCGGTTCTATCAAATGTCATTGTTACTCGGCCGCTGAATGCTAAAGAGTTACAAGCGACAAACTTTGTCAGCTCCGATGTGATTACTGATACCCGAACCCTGCGTTTTTATTACCGTAAGTTGCCGGGTAACCGGATCCTTATCGGTGGCCGTAGTGCCATTACCGGCGCCGATGCCTGTAACCCTGTACATAATGAAAACCTGTTGCGCGCCTTGCGAAGCAAGTTTAGTGCGCTTGGTAATCTCAGTTTCGATTATCAGTGGGGCGGTTGGGTGTGTGTCACTTTTGATGATATTCCCCATATTAGTCAGGCGGAAGATGATGGCTCAGTTCTATATGCCCTGGGGTATGGCGGTAGCGGTGTTTCTTTTGCTGTACAGGCGGGGATGCGTTTGGCGGAAAAGGTGGCAGGTATTACCGCAGGCCATGATCTGCCGGTACTGTCTACTCAGTTGCCTAAATTCCCTTTTGCTCCCTTTCGACGTATCGGGCAGCGCGCGTTGTATCACTACTATTTTGCCCGCGATGAGAAACGCTAATCTTCAGGAGGACATTCAATGAAAGCTGTATATATCGATCAGGTGGTTAGCTTTGATGAGCAACCGATACCAATGGAAAAGTTTGTAACGCCTCCCGAGCGGTTACTAAAAGGTGATCCTGAACAGGCGATTGCTACTTACGTGGAAGGGGAGCAGGGACGTCTGATTGCCGGAATGTGGCAAAGTGAACCGGGTAAGTGGAAAGCTGTATCCGAAAGACGAGAGTTCTGTTACATCATCAGTGGTGACCTGATTATCAGTGACGCTAAAGGGGGGCAGAAGCGTTACAAAACGGGTGATTCTTTTATGTTGCCCTACGGTTTTGATGGTTATTGGGAGGTGATTGAAACCTGCCAAAAATATTACGTCATCCTGCAAGACTAGCGCTTGTATTAGTAAGCTTCGAGTAACGACGTCCCGGGGTAAGTAGCCCGGGACAAAAAGCTTCTGAATGAAGTCAGGTCGGTGTTGCTGCACATTTAAATAGGCAGTCATGTTTTCCGGTCAGACATAACTTAGTCAACCGCAGTGTCTGTCCTGCCGTGGATTCTATCGGGTAGTGCTAAGGATCGTATTAAGGATAGTACTGACGACGGCGTCATCATTCCTTTATCTGAAAACAACTCTATTAAATTTAAATCGTTGACAATAATTGCGAAGTGGTTTAATCATATAAATGAAAATGTCTTAAAGAATTTCATTAAAAGTGAAAAAATAGAATGTAAGTCTGCTTATTTCCAATATTAATGGGTTATTTATGAAAATACTGGTTGCGGTAAAACGAGTGGTTGATGCCAATGTGCAGGTGCGTGTTAAAGCAGATCACTCTGGAATAGAGCTGGCTAACGTAAAGATGGCGATTAATCCGTTCTGTGAAATTGCAATAGAGGAAGCAATTCGCCTGAAAGAAGCGGGTAGTGCATCTGAAGTAATCGTTGTCAGTGCCGGTGATAGTGCCTGCCAGGAACAACTGCGTACGGCGCTGGCGTTAGGTGCTGATCGGGCTATTCAGATCGTAACTGACGAAGATCTCCAGCCATTGGCGGTAGCAAAACTACTGAACGCGGTTGCGGCTAAGGAGGCGGTCGGATTAGTAATTATGGGTAAACAGTCTATCGATGGCGACAATAACCAGACTGGTCAGATGTTGGCAGCGCTGGCGGGAATGCCACAAGGTACTTTTGCCTCTGAGGTTCAGATCGAAGCAGATGAAATTCTGGTGACCCGTGAAGTTGATGGTGGCCTGCAAAAAGTGGCTCTTAAATTACCGGCGGTTATTACTACCGATCTGCGTCTGAATGAGCCCCGTTATGCTTCTCTGCCGAATATTATGAAGGCTAAACGTAAACCGCTGGATAAAGTCACCCCGGAAGAGCTGGGTGTGGATGTTGCTCCGCGTTTAAGTACCCTGGAAGTTAATAGTCCGCCAGCCCGCGCTGCTGGTCAGATGGTTGCAAGTGTGACCGAGCTGGTAGAAAAACTGAAAACTGAAGCGGGAGTACTGTCATGACTATTCTGGTAATCGCTGAACATGATAATCAGCAACTTAAAGCCGCGACCCATCATGCGGTATCAGCCGCTCTGCAGCTAGCAGAGAAAACCGGAACCGCCGTTAATATTCTGGTGGCCGGTCAGGCCTGTAGTGACGTTGCTGAACAGGCATCAACTATAGCGGGTATCGCACAGGTTCTGGTGGCAGATTGCGAGGCCCTGGCTTATCAGTTGCCTGAAAATCTGGTACCGATGCTTGCCGCTTTGGTGAAGGAAGAGTCCGTTACTCACCTTCTGGCGCCTGCCACGACTCAGGGTAAAAACTTGTTGCCTGGTGTTGCCGCCCTACTGGATGTCGCGCAAATTTCAGAGATAACGACAATTGTTGATAGTCATACGTTCATCCGACCGGTGTATGCGGGTAATGCACTTGCGACGGTGCAGAGTTGTGATTCTGTTCAGGTGATAACAGTACGGGGTACTGCGTTTGAGGCCGCTGCAACGGAGGGGGGGGATGCCACGATTACAGCACTGGCGCCGATCACTGATTCAGGTCTGTCCCGCTTTATTAGTGAAGAGGTCAGCCAGTCTGATCGTCCTGAACTGACCGCTGCCCGGACTATTATTTCCGGCGGACGGGGGATGCAGAATGGAGATAACTTTAGCTTGCTGGAAAAGGTCGCTGACAAAATTGGCGCTGCGGTTGGTGCTTCCCGTGCTGCGGTTGATGCCGGCTTTGTAGCTAATGATATGCAGGTAGGACAGACAGGTAAGATTGTCGCGCCGGACCTCTATATCGCTGTTGGCATCTCCGGTGCGATCCAGCACCTGGCTGGTATGAAAGATTCCAAGGTGATTGTTGCCATCAATAAAGATGAAGAAGCGCCAATTTTCGGTGTTGCTGATTATGGCCTGTATGCAGACCTGTTTGATGCTGTCCCTGAACTGGATGCTCAGCTGAGCTAAGGACATAAAACTATCCGGGCTGCCTGCAGAATACTTCGAGTAGCCTACAACCGGAGACCGACTCTGATGACTAACCGAACTTACCGTATTGTGCTGGACTGTCCTGACCAAGTGGGCATTGTTACCCGGGTGGGTGAAATTATCGCCTCGAATGGCGGCTGGATCAGTGAAGCTTCGCATCACTCTGATGTGGAGAGTAAATGGTTCTTTTCACGTCTGGAAGTTCAGGCTGACTCGTTACTTATCGGACCTGCAGAGCTTGAGCAAAAGTTTGCGCAGCTGAAGCAGGAACTGAATCTGAATCTTCGAATCGAGGATACCGATCAGCCCAAGCGCGTTGTACTGATGGCCAGTAAAGGTAGTCATTGTATGTCTGATCTGCTGGATCGCTGGAAGAGCGGTGACCTGCATTGTGAAATTCCCTGCGTTATCTCTAACCATGAAGATATGCGTGGGCTGGTGGAGTGGTACGGTATTCCCTTTCATCATGTCGTCATCGATAAAGATGACAAGACCCCGGGCTTTGCCAAAGTAGAAGAACTGGTAGACGAGTATCAGGCTGACTGTGTAGTGCTGGCCCGTTATATGCAAATTCTGCCACAGGCCCTGTGTGAAAAACTGCGTCATAAAGTGATCAACATTCACCACAGTTTCCTACCATCTTTCATCGGTGCCCGACCTTACCATCAGGCGTCCCGTCGTGGTGTAAAACTGATCGGTGCGACCTGTCACTATGTGACTGAACAGCTGGATGAAGGGCCTATCATTGATCAGGATGTTGTCCGGGTCAGCCACAGTGACAAAGTAGAAGACCTGGTGCGCCTGGGTAAAGACGTCGAGAAAACAGTGCTTGCCCGTGGTCTTCGGGCTCACCTGGAAGACCGGGTTCTGGTACATGGTAATCAGACGGTTGTTTTTAATTAAATGTCACAGGCTATAAGCATAAAAACACATGCCCGTTTGCGGGGGTGAGGAGAATAATAATGACTAAAACACTACCTGCTTCGGCACAGGTTGTTATCGTTGGTGGCGGCGTAATTGGTTGCAGTGTTGCATATCACCTTACAAAACTCGGTTTTACCGATGTCGTGTTGTTGGAACGCCGTCAACTAACCTGCGGTACTACCTGGCATGCGGCGGGTTTGGTGCCGACGCTGCGCGCTACTTACAATATGTCGATGCTGGCCAATTACAGTGCCACCTTGTACGACCAGCTAGAGGCTGAAACCGGGCAGGCGACAGGTTTTGTCCGAAACGGCTCGTTGACTATCGCGACCAACAAGGAACGTCTGTCTGAAATTAAGCGCGGAGCTTCCATGGCGAAGGTTGCCGGCTTCCCCTGCAACGTGATTGAACCTGATCAGGCAAAAGAGTTATGGCCGCTGCTCAATATCGATGATATCTGCGGCGCAATTCATCTGCCGATGGACGGTATGGCCAGTCCGGTTGATGTCACCCAGGCCCTGGCAAAAGGTGCCCGGATGGGCGGTGCAAAAATCATTGAAGGCGTGAAAGTGCTTGATATGAAAATTCGTGACGGTAAAGCGGCGGGCGTGATTACTGAACAGGGAGATATCGATGCTGAATACGTTGTGAACTGTTCCGGCATGTGGGCCCGTGAATTTGGTAAGAAAGCCGGCGTAAACGTGCCTTTGCATGGTGCCGAACACTTCTATGTAGTAACTGAAAACATGCCGGACCTGCAGTCAGGGCTGCCGACGTTGCGGGATATGGACGGTTACTGCTACTACAAAGAAGATGCCGGAAAGTTACTGGTAGGTATGTTTGAACCGGGTGCTAAGCCATGGGGCATGGACGGTATACCGGAGGACTTCTTCTTCGATCAGCTACCGGATGATTTTGATCACCTTGAGCCATATCTGGAAGCGGCGATGCACCGGGTGCCAAAACTGATGGAAACCGGTTTGCAGGTATTCTTCAATGGCCCTGAATCCTTTACCCCGGATGATCGCTATCATCTGGGCGAAGCCCCTGAACTACGTAACTATTTTGTTGCGGCGGGTTTTAACTCGGTAGGTATTCAGTCCGCCGGTGGTGCTGGAAAAATGCTGGCGGAGTGGATTAAGAAAGGTCATGCACCGCAAGATCTTTGGGATGTGGATATTCGTCGGAATATGCCATTTCAGGGTACCCAGGCTTATCTGCAGGAACGTACCACTGAAACTCTGGGTCTGCTGTATGAAACGCACTACCCGTTCAAGCAGTTTAAAACTTCCCGTGGCGTACGCCGCTCAGTACTGCATGATCAACTGAAAGCTCAGGGGGCGGTATTTGGCACTGAAAGTGGCTGGGAGCGGGCGAATTGGTTTGCCAAAGAAGGACAAGCACCTGAGTACGAATATTCATTTGGGCGCCAGAACTGGTTCGATAACAACAAAGAGGAACACGACGCCGTTCGTAACTCTGTCGGCGTGATCGATCAGAGCTCTTTCTCTAAGTATCAGGTTGAAGGGCCGGATGCCGAGCGTTACCTGAACCGTATCTGTTCTAATAATGTTGCAGTGCCTGTGGGTAAGATGGTGTATACCCAGTGGCTTAACGAACGGGGTGGTATAGAGGCGGATGTTACTGTCACCCGTCTGGCTCAGGATCGCTATCTAGTGGTATCTGGTGTGGCATGTCAGAACCGTGATATGGACTGGTTACGTCGCAACAAGCCAGATGATGCGATGGTGTTCTTCACCGATATGACCTCGGCTTATGCCGTTATTACGGTGATGGGACCTAACTCACGTGCCACGCTGAGCAAGCTGACCCGCGATGATCTGTCTAATGAAGCGTTCCCGTTTGCCAGCTCCCGTGAGATAGAGATGCACTATGCGATTGTGCGTGCATCCCGTATTACTTATGTGGGTGAACTGGGCTGGGAGCTGTATATCCCGACCGAATACGCGGCAAGTGTCTATGACGCAATCACCGAAGCCGGTGCAGAGTTTGGTATCCGTCCATACGGCTATCACACGATGAACTCTCTGCGAATGGAGAAGTGCTACCGTCACTGGGGGCACGATATTACTGATGCGGATAGCGCACTGGAAGCCGGGCTTGGTTTTGCGTCTGACTTTAATAAAGAGGGTGGCTTTATCGGTAAAGAGGCTTTATTGGCTCAGAAAGAGGCCGGGCCGTTGCAGAAACGCTTTGTCGCTTTCCTGTTCGAAGATGCTGAACCGCTGTGCTATCACGAAGAACCGATCTGGGCCGATGGCAAAATTGTCGGGCGTACCACTGCCGGTATGTTTGCTCATACGATGGGGGCAACCATTGCGATGGGATACGTTGAGCATAGTGCGGGTGTTACTAAAGAGTGGCTGGATAACACCTCATTTGAGATCGAAGTGGAGTGCGAGCGTTATAAAGTAACCCCGTCACTGCGTTCTTTCTACGATCCGGCAATGGAGAAAATTAAGTGCTGAGAAAGGTACTGATATCAGCATGTATACAGGTCCCAGATAAACGCTTATCAGCTATAAAAAGTTCTGCATCAGCCGGCCCCCCCACGCAATGGGTATCCGGCTGGATATTTTAAACAATACCGAGGTTCAATCGATGTCTGCACTGATTCTGGATGGTAAGGCTTTGGCGCTAAGCCGTGAGCGACAATTGCATATGGCAGTGGATAAGTTGCTAGCCGGCGGTGGTATTAAGCCTGTCTTAGCAACAATACTGGTAGGAACTGATCCGGCATCAGCGACCTATGTGCAGATGAAGGTGAATGATTGTGGCCGTGTGGGTATGGGCTCCTTACGAGTTGATATGCCTCAGTCTACAACCACAGCAGAACTTCTGGATGTTATCGATAACCTAAATAATGATCCGCAGGTGTGCGGTATTTTGTTGCAGCATCCGGTACCGGAACAGATAAATGAACGGGCCTGTTTTGATGCCATTGCGATTAAAAAAGATGTCGATGGAGTAACGACTCAGGGCTTTGGTTTGATGGCGATGGGGGAGCAGGCATTTGGTTCGGCGACACCGGCAGGCATCATGACTCTGTTGAAACACTACGATATTGAACTATCAGGCAAACACGCGGTTGTTGTTGGTCGCAGCCCAATCCTGGGTAAGCCAATGGCGGCGATGCTGCTCAATGCCAATGCAACAGTGACTATCTGTCATTCCCGTACCGTTGATCTGGCTGAGCAGATTAGTCGGGCTGATATAGTGGTCGGTGCCGTAGGCCAGCCAGAGTTGATTAAAGCGGACTGGATCAAAGATGATGCTGTGGTCGTCGATGCGGGTTATCATCCGGGCGGAATCGGTGATATTGAAAAGACCGGGCTGGAAGATCGTGTTGCTGCTCTGACACCGGTGCCCGGAGGCGTGGGTCCGATGACGATAAATGCGCTAATCAGTCAGACGCTCGAAGCAGCAGAAAGGGAGGCATAGTCAGTAGCGACCCTGACAAAGGTTAAATTGAAAGAGTCATGGGTTTTAAGTCTACGTTTTATTTCTGAAAGCGGACGCTGAACATTGGTTGCATGAGGACTGCAAACGCCACGAAGCGGTCTCTCATGTGAATATAGTCGCGGTAGTTTGGATTGCTCCTTGAAAGGCTGCTTTGGCCGAAAGCGGACATTATCAGTAAACTCAAGCTTAAGTGTATTCAGATAATGAGAACGGGTCCTTCCAAAAGCATTAAGACGTAGGTAATCCACCCCCGGATTTTTTTTTAGTCATAAACTTTCCTAGGGACTTGCTTGCTGAGTAGGGTTAGAAGAGGGGGAGATGGGCGTAGATGACCCCCCATTAATAAACCGCTGACGATACTTGGATGATGATTTCGAGGGACATGCTAGTCCCTGGGTCTGGTTTTGTAAGGACCTTGTTGGGCGTTGAAAGCCAATTATCTAAAGACTATGCTTAGAGTGCTACCACCGAAAAGGAAAGGAGAAGCTCATGCGCCGGGGTCATATCTTTCTGAAATACCTGCTTATTCTGTTGACCGTTGTGCCATTTGTGGTTCAGGCCGAAAGAAAGCAGGATTTTGGTGATTATGTGGTGCACTACAACGTCTTCCAGACCGATATGCTGGATCCAAAAGTAACTGAGACCTATAGCATCAAGCGCAGTCGCCATCGGGCACTCATGAATATCGTTGTACAGAAAAAAATCATGGGGACCTCTGTGCAACCTCTCCGGGCGGTGGTGACCAGTGAAGTACGAAATCTGATCGGACAAGTGCGTAAAATTAAAATGCGGGAAGTGCAGGAATCCAACGCCATCTATTATCTGGGCGAACTGAGTGTACAAAATCAGGAGATGCTTGATTTCTCAGTGCAAGTTAGCCCTGAGGGCTCCGATCAGAAACTGTCGGTCAAGTTTCGGCAGACGTTTTATACCGACAAATAGTTCCACTTGGGGGATTGTTCGGTACTCCTTTCTTGTCCAAAACAAAAGTAATGCCCGCTTCTCGCGAGGTGTTCAGTTGGCCTTAACCAGCTTTTTTCCAGGTTGATAACTTCGTCGGTTTCGTAACTCAGCTGTCGGTTAAAGGTAAACCCTCTTCATTGCCTGTCCACGTCTGGCGATGGATGTTGGGATGGTTCGATTCCAAGAGTTCTTCTTCGGTGATGCCTATACGAAATTGGAGATTTTGCTTGTGACTTCCTGCCTTTATTTCACTTATCCGCGATAGGTCCTCACTTCGGCTCGGCAGGTACACTCAATTGAATGTGGTGTAGGTCTTAGCGAATTTTGTCCTGTTCCCTTTGTGCAACTATGGGAAAGGCTCTGAAAATAAACAGCAGAGCACATAGAAATCCTGATAGCAAACCCACTGTCAATGCGAACTCCTCCAAAGAGGTGAAAGGCCAGTGCCGCGTTGATAACACAGGCATCACCAGTAAATATTTGTTGAGCCAGATACCTGCATTGATGATTAGCGCGATGCTGACCATAGCGCGTAAAGAGGTTTTAAACCTGGCGAAGATAAGCGTCCCGAAGGGAATGAAGAAGGCGCATGACATCATGATCCAGAACAAAAGCGAATAATGCCCATACATTTGCTGCCAAAGGGGCTGGGTTTCATGAGGTAGGTCACCGAACCAGATTACGAAAAACTGGGACCAGAAGATATAGAGCCACAACAGGGTGAATCCGGTCAGCATGATACCCATGCTTTTCAGAGAGGGAACTATCGCCGACCTATCGATAACGAAGCCTCCCTGAATCTTCAAGGAGAGCAGCGCAGCCAGGATAACGAGCAGAGCCATGCCAGCATAAAGGTTTTCAACCCAGTAAAAAATCGGCAAGGCGGTGCTGTGCCAGTGAGGTACGATCATCATGCCGAAGTCCCAGGCGATCAAGGTATTGGCAACCACAAAAGCAATCAGAACAACGGGCGAGAGGCCATAAAGATAACGCTGCAGACGCATGGGATCCCTGCCGATATGAAAGGACCGAAGCTTTTGACAAAGCCAGTTGTTCCCGTATGGATCTATCTCAGTGGCTTGATTGTGAAGATCGGGCAGCCGTGCCAGAAGGAAATAGAGCGTGCTGACACCATAGAAGACCAGGAGTGCGCCTAGATTGCGTGATAGCAGCAAGGGCGCACTGAGCCAGGGATGATGGGGGGCTGAAGATGACAGCCAGTAAAAAAGGTCTTCCCTACCAAATCCGTAGATCGCCAGGAAGCCAGCAATGGCAAACGGCAGGAAGGCGAGGGTCGTAGCTTCGGCAAGTCGATAGAACACCTTGCTCCATTCCGCTTTGGCAAGGCGCATGATAGCCGCGAACGCAACGCCGGCCTGCGTCACCCCCATAAGGAAGAGCAGGTTAATGGTAAATATTCCCCAGCCTGCTCCATCCGAACCCTTGCCAGGGGCAAAAACGAACGCTGCCAAACCGATCAGGAAAAGACCAGCCAACACGGCCGCTACTCTAAGATGAAGTGCGCCAAGGTGGTGTACGCCGCCAGTCGATCTGTACTCGGTGTCCTCTGTACCGTTCATGGTTGGATAAGTGCCCCCTTGAGATAGTTGACCAGGTGCCAGCGCTCCTCCACGCTCATGGCATCCCGATAGTAAGGCATCACCACACTACCGTGGGTGATGGTGTAAAACAGTTGTCCATCCGGCTGGCTCTGTACATAAGTCAGGGTCAGGTCCATGGGCGGCGGAACAAACTTTTTCCCGACCGGCCCGTCACCGCGCCCTCCCTGTCCATGGCATACCTGGCAATAGGTTTGGTAAAAGAACTTGCCTTCCGCCAGGGAGCCTGAGGTCACAGCGACCGGATTAACCAGCGCTGATGCCGCGATCCTTGCAGCGACCAGTTCCCCTATCGTCTGCGGCACCGGCAAGGACGCTTCTCCCGCCACGGGAACTGAAGAGAGGGGGACACTCACGTCGGTTTCCTGGGGCTTTATCGAGGGCTGATTAAACATATCCTTATCCCAGGGCAATCCCCACCCCGTATCCGGAATGCCGAATACGGTCAGCATGATCAAGAGCCACTTCAGGCCGAGGTTATTGCTCATGTGATTTTTTTCCTAAGTACTCCAACTGCCTGATCTCTTCGGCACCGGCCGCCAAAATAATCGTGCGAGCCCGTTCGGCGTCCTGTTCCGAACTACAGGTGACCAGAATGCCGAACCGGTCTATATGGGTTTCAGGGGTATAGTGCCTCTCTCTCAAGGCCGGCAGCCTGGCACTGACCAGGAAACCGAACAGGGTGGCCAGCACAGCGAAAAGAATACCGACCTCATAACTGATCACCAGATATGGAGGAATGGGGATAATCGGCCTGCCCCCGGTGGGCAACAAATAGAGAGTCGCAGTGCCCGCGGCAAGCAGAAAACCAGCCAGTAAGCCGGTAAGCATGCCGAAAAAGGTGAACCGTTTGATAGCCGAGGTTTTCCTGCCGAGTACCTGCTCGACACCGTGAAGAGGGGTCGGGGACATCAGGCTGATCTCCTGGAAACCGGTGTCCCTAAGCCCCCCGGCCGCCTTCAGCGCCTGGTCTGCATGGGAAAAAAGACCCAATAGCTCCGCTGCCATCTAACGTCTCCTGTCCGGTGTATCCAGAGTTTCCTTGACTTCATACATGGAAACGCTGGGCACGATTTTGACAAACACCAGGAAAAAACAAATGAACAGTGCCACAGAACCGATAAAAATCGAAATCTCTACCAGAGTCGGCGTGTAGATGCCCCAGTAGTCTGGCAGGTACTTGCGTGACAGAGAGGTCGTCAGAATCAGCAACCGCTCAATATACATACCGATATTGATGAGCACGGATATGATCAGCATCGTTATCAGGGAGGTTCTGACCTTCTTCACTATCAACGCCAGGGGGATGATGGCGCAGAACAGAACCATGCCCCAGAACAGCGGTGCGTAATAGCCGAAGAGTTTATAGTTAAGCGTCTCTATCTGAGCCGAACTGCCACTGTACCAGCCGGTAAAAATCTCCAGCATGTTGATATAGGCCCAGAGCAGCGAAAGCAGCAGCAGTAGTTTGCCCAGATTATTGAAGTGCGTTGTGGTGATATAGCTTTCCAGGGAGAAGTATTTGCGCAGCAGGAACATCATAGTGACGATCCCGGCGGTTCCGGAGTAGATGGCACCAACCACGAAATAGGGGGCAAAGACCGTGTGGTGGAGTCCTGGCACGATTGACATGGCAAAATCCCAGGAGACCACGCTATGTACGGAGACTGCCAACGGAATGATCAAAACGGCGAGAAAAGTGTAGGCGACGCCCAAACGATGCCACTCCATATCGGTCCCCCGCCAACCCAGAGATAGGAGCGTATACAGATTCTTTCGCCAGCCGCAGACCCGGTCCCTGACCGCGGCAAAATCAGGTATCGCCCCGACATACAGGAAAACCGAGCTGCCGGTCAGATAGGCGGTGATGGCCATCACATCGAACAGCAGAGGCGAACGAAAGTTTGGCCAGAGCTCCATCTGGTTGGGATAGGGAAGCGCCCAGTGGAGAAACCAGGATCGTCCCAGGTGCACAAAAAGACAGAGCGATGCGATGATCAGAGCAAACAGCGTCATCGCTTCGGCACTCCGGTAGATCGCCTTGCGCCATGGGCTCTGGGTGATATGCAGCACCGCCGACAGCAGGGTGCCGGAATGACTCAAGCCGATCCAGAAGACAAAGTTGGCCAGATAGGAACCCCAGACGTTTGGCTGGTTCATACCGGCAAGCCCGACGCCGGTCCTTAACTGATAGTACCAGGGTAAAAAAAACAAGACGATACTCACCAACAGGGCTGTTCCCAGGGCTAAATAGTATCTCGGTCCCGTTTCCACCAAAGTCCTGACGATGTCGTCATTGACTTGGGCATAGGTTGGTTTCTTTAATTGACGCATCTCCCCGCACTTTTTTTAATTAGAGGTTCTTCAGATAAATGATTGACGGATTGGTGTTCAACTCCTTCAGGACTTGGTACCCCCGTGGATTCTGCGCCAATTTGGATACCGCGCTGTCGGGGTCGTTGCGGTCGCCGAAGACCAGGGCCTGGGTGGGACAGCTCTGGACACAGGCCGGCTGGACCTCACCATCCCGAACGCGCCTGTTCTGGTCTTTGGCCGTGTCCTTGGCCTGCCTGATTCGCTGGATACAAAAGGTGCATTTTTCCATAACCCCCTTTTCCCGGACAGTAACGTCCGGGTTAAGCTGTTCGTCCAGCGGCTTATCCCAGGTGAAACTAAACCAGTTGAAAGACCTGGCGTCATAGGGACAATAAGCGGCGCAGGAACGTGTGCCGATACAACGATTATAGACCTGGACGTTGAGACCATCCTGATTGTGGTAGGTAGCATAGACGGGGCAAACCGGTTCACAGGGGGCGTTGTCACAGTGTTGGCACAGCATGGGAATGAATCGCAGCTTAATATCAGGATACTCCCCATCCCAATACCGCTCTATCCTGATCCATTTGATTTCCCGGCCTGATCTAAAACCCTCTTCGCCAACGATGGGAAGGTTGTTCTCGGCCTGGCAAGCCGTGACGCAGGCCTCGCAACCCGTGCATCGGTCCAGGTCAATCACCATGCCCCAGCTATAGTCGAACTTATCCTGATATCCTGGGTTTCGGTATTTCTTCCATTTTTCTTTGATGGAATCGGAATCGCTCATTGCCAAACCTCCTTAAAACTCATATCAGGTCTACCCCTTGTTGGGTCCCGTAACACGATTGCTTGCTAATTCCCCTGGTGAAGCGTCGATCGGTATCATCGTTATCCGCTTGCCGGTGATATTTCTCCCCAACTCTCGGGGGGTACCATCAGTCTTAAGGATTTCCACCCGCTCTCCTGTCTTGGTGATTCTGACCCGGGTCGCGGCCCAGGCCAGGGCACCGGATTTTACATCCGTCAGGGGCGCGAGGATCTGGATGGGGTTGGCTCCTCGCCCCTTGGCATACTGGCCGTAGGCGCTGTGCCCCTGGCCGATAGGCATCGCCACCACGCCAGGCATGATCGCCGGATACAGGTAGGCCGGCACCTTGATCTTGCCGGTGGGTGACTCGACCCAGAGCAGATCGCCTTCCCTTATCCCCAAATGCATCGCCGTCCTGGGATTCAGCTCCACCCAGGAACCGTAAACCACGCTGGTTGTCGGGTCCGGTAGTTCCTGCATCCAGGGCAGATTGGCCCCGCGCCCGTCATGGAAGGCCTGGCTCACAAAGGGATGCAGGATATAGGGATAGGCCTCCTGATCGCCCGCAAATCGTGGTGCCTCGTATGCCAGTTGGGAGAGCAGGTGCTTACCGGAAATCCGGACCCCGGGTGCGTCCTTCGACCCGGTTTCTCCCCACACGCCCGCCTGCAAAACGGCTTTCCAGAACGACTCAAAGGTGCTGCTCTCGATGACCGCTCCTTTTTCGACATAGATCCTTTTCCAGGCGCTCTTCAGGTACGCTTCCATGTTGCTCCAGGGCAGGGCATTCCTGACATCACCGCCGATTTTGTCAGCCAGCAACAGCAGGATATCCCCTGCTGCGCGGGTGTCGTAGAGGGGCGCTACCACCGGCTGGGATATTGCCGCCACCGGGAAGCCGACGCCGGGTTCAGGCACATCGTCCCCCCAGCTCTCCAGATAGCTGTGGGTGGGTAATACCAGGTCGGCCATCATCGTGGACTCATCCATGAAATTGGTGAGGCTGACGATCATTCCGGCATTCTGAAAGGCGGCCTTGATCTCGACAGTGTCGGGCAAATTGAACAACGGGTTGCAATGGTGGAGCAGCAGGAGCGAGTCCTTCGTTTTTGATAGACGCTCCATCAACGCCAGCAGGCGGGCATAAGGTGCTTGCGACTTGTGGGGTGAGGCCGAAAGGAGGCTGGGCGAATCAGAGGGCGGATTAAATAGGATGCCGCCTGGCTTTTGCAGATTGCCTGCCAGATAGTTCAGGCTATTGAAGGCAACAAGGTTGGAGACGCCATTGGTATGATTGGCGGCGGTGCCGCCGCCAATGGCCAGACTGGGACGGCTGCGGGCAAACTCTTCGGCGATGCTGGCAAGCCTCTGGGCATCAACGCCTGTCTGACGGGATACCCGCTCCGGCGTGTATTCGTCCAAAGCCCTGGACCATTTATCCTGATCGTCCCCTTCATAATGACCGTTTCTGACCATCAGGTGTGCGATGCCCAGGGCTAGAAGCCCTTCGGTTCCAGGCTTGGCCGGTACCCATTCATCCGCATTGGCACCGGTCAGGGAGAGACGGGGCTCGACTTGAACAAATTTTCCCCGCCGCCCGGGACGTCCCTGGCGCATGTGTCCGTAGCTCAGGCCATGATGTACCGGCGATAGCCAGGACGTCAGATAGTCGGCACCAAAAGACAGCAGATACTGGGTGTTCTTTATATCGTAATAGGGCAGTCGCTCCTCATCGAACAGGAGCTTGTTCGCCAGATAGAGATTGTGCGGATGAGCAAATTCATACTGGAGGTAACTGCGACTGCCCAGCTGATCCATAAAGCGAGAGAACAGCTCATCCAGGTGACCTCCTGCCCGACCACTCAGCAAATGAACCCTGTCCGACGCACCCGGGCCGCTGAGGCCACCCACACGGTCTGCCAGGGTGGTGAGTGCCTCTTCCCAGGGTATCTCCTGAAACTTCCCGCTCCCCCGCTCACCGGTTCGTTTCAAGGGGTTCCTCAAGCGATCAGGGTTATAGAGCACCTGCAGGCCCGCCTGACCCAGAGGGCAGAGCTTGCCCTGATTGACCGGGTGGGCGGGGTTGCCTTCAATCTTCTTCGCCCGTCCCTCCATGACCTTGACCATCACACCACAGCCTGCGCCGCATTGGTTGCAGACCGTGTTATACCAAGTGGCAACACCGGGAACGATATCTTCAGGTGGAATGAGGTAGGGGATCAGTAGCTCAACCGGGTTTTTCATGCTTTCACCCAAAAGAAAACCGGCGCCAGTGCCGATACTGCCGGCGCCGATCAGCTTGAAGAAGTCTCTGCGGTTCAGATTGAGCATCACATCACCCTAATTCGGCAATCACACACATCAAAAACACGGCTGTAACACTGAATGTATTACTTGTGGCAGGTCCAGCAATCACGACCGTTTTCGACCTTTTTTGCACGATGGCATTCCAGGCACCATCCCATCTGCAAAGAAGCCAGCCGCGTTACTCTGTTCATCTCTTCAACAGGGCCGTGACACGTCTGGCACTGTACGCCTCCCCTCACATGTCGCTTGTGCGAAAAATAGACGAAGTCAGGAAGGTCATGAACCTTTATCCAGGGAATAGGTTTTTTTTCGTTCCAGTAATTAAATAGCTTATTTATCTCCGCACGGCCAGTGGCGATCACCTTATGGCAGTTTATACACTTGTGCACACTGGGGACTCCGGCAACTCTCGATGACCTCGCGTACAGATGACAGTACATGCAGGGTATCTGATTCTCCCCTGCATGGATCCTGTGGCTGAATTCAATGGGCTGGACCGGCGTGGCGTCGGAAAAGTAGTTCCTGTTCACCCAATAACCGATCACAAACGCAATCAGACCGACAACGAATATCCCTACCGCTTTTTTGGACGCGTCAAGCGCAGGAAGAACGGAAATAGACATTGCTCAACCCCATATCATGACAGCGTCTTCTGGCCCGGAATGTCATGCTATACCGATATTCAGGGGGCTGTCGGTACACCAATTGTACGAACCGTCGCAAAACAACCTTCCTATCATCCCTGCCCGAAGAACAGGGCCCGTATCTGGAAAGTGTAGTCCGCTTTCGAGGGATAGGGATAGGAATTTGCTTTTGTGATGCGAAACGGATTTAACCGCAGACGCCCACTACTTGAGCCTGAAGCTGTGCCATTGTTCTTCTCCTCTCGATTCACATACAGGCTTCTAGGTCATCCCCCAACCCTGCTGTCAACCAAGACAACTCCCAAAGGTTGAGGTTCGTTAATGCCTGGTATGTGTCGACTCCAGTCGCAGACTAAAGCCCAGATAGCCTCTGATCGGGCGTCTGAGTATAGGTGAACTTGAAGTTGCGACAATTTCCCTGGCAGGCCAGATGGAAATCAGCATTAGGTCGACAGGAGCCGCAAACTGAAGCTCTGATAGGTAAACATTCAGCGTCCGCTATTGGAACTTTGTGTTGGCAGGTGCGGTGCTATATTAGCGAACACTAAAAGTCCGGATTTGGCACATAGCTGCCGAACCCAAAATTTATGAGTATGTCTGCTTTCAGGATTGAAAGAAGTATTTTTTGATCATAAAGTGCCGAGTTATTTTAATTGGCTAGTTTTCGTATAAGGAAAGCCTCGCTAACATTGTAGTTATGTTCAACGTTAGCAAGGCTTATTTATTCGATATGTAGTGGGAAAGTAGATTTCTTATTCTGCTGTATGTTTTTATACAGTCCTGGGTTCTTAATCATCAATAAACCTGCTCGGCGGCATGACTCGACGGTCTATCTCCAGATGGAATATATCGGGGCGATTGTAATGACCGGCAACATCTAGCGCCTTGCGGGCGTCGCGTACCGCTGCGATATCGATATCCGCATAGAGAACCCCTTTTTCATTATTCAGTGGTCCGGCAGTTACGCCGCCGAAGGGTTTTATCACGACGGCCCCGCCAGGATTGATCCACTCATCAGGCTGGAATAATTGATCCCGCTCTGGAAACGATTCAGGGATATCTTTGCCTTGCAGCGCTGTTGCAGTGCTGAGTACCCAGCAGCCGCCTTCGCGGGCGATATGGTTCATCGATGCCACCCAGGTATCACCGCTGTCCCACGTCGGAGCTACATAGATATCGATATCTTGTGAAAAGAGAGCGTAGCGAGCCAGGGGCATATAGCTTTCCCAGCAGATCAGGCAACCGATCCGACCCACCGGTGTATCGACTACCTGCAGACCGCTGCCATCACCAAAGCCCCATACCATACGTTCAGGATTGGTAGGCATCAGCTTACGATGACGATTCAGAATAGTACCGTCGTTACTGATCACGACTACCGTATTAAACAAAGTAGAGCCGCTATACGTTGAGTCGATCTCATTCATGCCTATGACGACCACAATATTGTGCTCTGCTGCGGCACTACAGATTGGTTCAAGCCCGCCGTTCTCGATATCAACCGCATTGTTGCGTAACTGGCTGTGGATAGTATTACCCAGCCCCATATCGCCGCCGGGTTTTAGACGCCAGATCCAGGTGGGGTAGCCCGGCAGGAACGCTTCCGGAAACACGACAAGTTGCGCGCCTGCCTGAGCGACTTCATGAATAGTATCCACAGCCCGGCTGATCGATGTTTCCAGATCCAGTAGTGCGGGTGGCTTTTGACTAATCGCTATTTTGGTGTTCATAACAGTATCTCCTCGTGACAGTGCACTTTTACTCGTCGATTTGCAGACCGGACCCTCCGGCTTCTTGCGGCAGATCTTTCATCTTTGGCAGGCCATCCCGCATTCGTAGTACGGTTTCCTGATAGTTCACATGCAGGGCTGGCTGGAAATTAAATTCGGGAATGACCGACGCGGGTACATCGATAAGCCCCATCGCCGGGTGTTCGATAAACAAGTGCCCGCCACAGCTTTTGCACCACTTACGAATAGTCTCGGGCGTTTTGTTAAAGCTACCGATCTGATCACTCCCTTGAGTAATAGTGACGGCTTCCGGTGGCCAAAGCGTGAAAGCGTTGACCGGGCCTGCCGACCAGTGACGGCAGGATTCGCAATGGCAGTAGGCCATCAGCGCGGGGTCGTGTTTAAGGGTAAATGTTACGGCCCCGCAAAAGCAGCTGCCGTTATAGGTTTTGGAATTGTTCATGATGACATCCTTCTTTTTGCTCGTGCGATGTCTCAAGTTAAGCAGAGGGTCTATAGTTTCTTTAGTCCGGAAAACGTAGCTTAAACTACGAAAACTGTAGTAACAGGCTTACAGAGGGAGTGTCGAGCATGAAATCCTATGGTCAGTTTTGTCCGATAGCTAAAGCCTGTGAAGCGCTTGGTGAGCGCTGGACCTTGTTACTGGTGCGGGAGTTGCTCTGTGGCAGTCATCGCTATAACGACTTTAAACGGGGTTTGCCACTTATCTCCCCTACGATGTTGTCGCAGCGATTGAATGTTCTGCAACAGCGAGGTTTAGTTGAGTTGAAACATTCGGATGACAATAAGAGCCGGGAGTATCATCTGACTCAGGCCGGCCGGGAGCTGGAACCGATAGTGATGGGGTTGGGTGAATGGGGCGCGCGCTGGGTGCGCAGCCAGATGTCCGATGATGATCTGAGTGTCGAGCTTCTGATGTGGGATATGCGCAGAACGATTAATTGTCAGGCGTTACCCGGCGGACGAACGGTAATGCATTTTAGTTTTAAAGGGCTGGATAAAACCTATGGCAACTGGTGGCTACTGGCCGAAGGTGGTGAGATCGATCTCTGTGTTGATGATCCGGGTTTTGATCCTGATATTAAGTTTCACAGTGACCTGAGAACCATGGTGATGTTGTGGTTGGGTGATATTAAGCTGACTGAAGCTGAGTCCAGCGGTAAGTTGAATATCAAAGGTTCTTCAACGCTGCTGAAAACCTTTCCGGAGTGGTTCCGGTTCAGTGGTTTTGCCGACATTAAGAGTGGCTATGCTTAGGATATTGTGACTCTATATAACTCATCCGGTGAAGATCTATAGCTCATCTCAAATACATATAACTCAGCTCAAATGCCTATAGCTCACCTAAAGTGCCTATAGCTCACCTAAAGAGCCTATAGCTCTCCTAAAGAGTTTCGATAATACTCAAACATCGCCCGATGTTGGCTGTCAGCCTGGAAAAGTCCTTCTTCTATCTCGATAATCATGCCGCGTTTAGACAAGGTATACAGCGCCTGTTCAAGGGCATAATCCTCATCCTTTTTAGGTATCAGCATGTAGCGCCCCTGTTGGCGCAACTTAATAAATAGCTCGTTGCCCTGCACTTTAATATCCAGTTCCGAGATCGGCTGATCCAGGTTATTGAGACAAATTGCCGAGAGCAGGGATACCGGCAAGATTGGTAGGTGTTGCTCTATCTGCTGCGCTATATCTTCGCCTAGCTGTCCGATCGCTTGTTTACGTTGTTCACTATCGCACTGGTTCAGGTCGATGCCTTGTTGTTGCTGCCATTGCTGCAGAGAGATCGGATCACCGTAGTTTACGCAGGCATAACCGAACGGCTTGTGCTGGTGGGGCAGTATGTGGGGTACTAGCTGCAACAGAAATTTGCCGAATGAAAGGATTGAGTAGAACCGACCCTTCTGCTTGAAGCCCTGTTCCTGGTGAGCAAGCAGGGTTTTGTCCTCAGGGATTTTATCGTAGTTCAGGGCGGTGGGGATAAAGACAATATCTTTGCAGTCGCCTCGCCCCATCGCCTTGGTTACATAGTTAAGCATACCCAACTTTAACGGCTGCATTTTACCGTCACGACTTAATCCGCCTTCGATAAATAACCCTTGAGGGATACAGTTACTCACCGCCAGCGAAACGTAGCGCTCCAGCATTTTACGGTACAAAGTACTGCCACTGTCGCGACGGATAATGTAAAAACCGATAGCATGAAGCAGTTGTTGGAACGGAAAGCCCCGGGCCCATTCGCCGGCAGAGTAAGAGATCGCTGCCCTGCGTGAGGCCAGATAGATGAGAAAGAAAGGATCAAAATTAGAACGATGATTGGAAACAATCACGATGCAGCTGTTCGGATCGATATTGTCATACTGCTTTTCAGCGTTATAACCCACTTTGACCCAGTACAGAAAACGTAGGAACCCCCGTGCTAACCAATAGCCCAGTCGGAAATACAGCAACACATTAAATGATGGCACCAGTTCTTCAGCGTATTCGGCAGCTTTTTTATGCACGGCGCTGGCATCATTTTTACCTGCACCTATATCGTCATCGGTCTGGTCATTAATCTCTTCATTAATGGCGGCGATCACTTCCGGATCGCTGAGCAGTTTATCAATCCAGAGACTACGACGATTGCTGGCTTGCGGGCTTAACCCGTGGCTGAGTTTGTCATCCAGAATGTGTGATGTATTGAGGGTGCGTCTGCGATAAAAGCGCTTGAACCAGGGCGATAAAAAATAGTGATACAGCCCCAGCCCTGCCAGGGTTGCCAGTAACAGGAATAACCAGAAGGGCAGGCTTATTGAATCGTTGAACATGGCGGATTCCCTGGCCTGTTACTTAGCAGGTTTATATCTACTGGCTGATTCGCTTGTTGCTTCTTGGTTTGTTGCTCAATCTGACTGAAAATGGCCCGCAATCGCCATAACCCCTGCTGATCGCGGATAAGCCCCAGCGGTATAGTGAAGTGTCCCCTTTGATAGACAAAACGGTTCTGGGTTGGTACTTGCCAGCTGTCCATATGGGCCTGACCGGAAGCAAAGGGGGTGACGGTATCTTCTGAGCCCATCACACTGACAATCTGTTCGGGAGGCATGACCGGCGTATCTTCCGGGTCCAGTTTATTCAACCATTCCCGCGCCAGTTCTTTATTCCATCCCTGATCCCGTAGGGCATCAGAAAGGTGCCAGAGGTCAGACAGAGCGCCGTCCAATGCGGCTTCAGCAATATGAGTACAATGAGTTACCATAAACAGGGCATCGGGTTGTAAGTGCTTTGGCCAAACCTTAGCTCTCACGGCGATTGATTTAGCGGTTTGTGCTCCCAGGCTACTGCCGCCAATGGCAACCGGGCCGCTACTGGTGCAACGACACCAGTCCACTAATACCGCCCACTCTTGGGTTTGAGCTGCTAAAAATTCGATCATGCCGACCGGTGCGGTGGACAGTAATCGTTCACCACCAAAGTGTCCGGGAATTACCCGGCGGCCATGCCATGGAGCTTCCGGACGAACCACACGGATTCCCATACTGGTTAAGGCGTGAACTTCATCAATCAAATTGTGGAAGTGATCAAATTCAACAAAAATACCATGGCCGAAAATAAGTGTCGGTGGGTTTTCTACCCCGACCGGTTCGTGCACCCGGGCATAGGCCAGATCGTCCATGTCTGCAGAGGGTGATTTGAAGCGTATCCAGTAATCCCGGCCACTGGGAACAGGAATGGAGCGTGACTCTTCAATCACAGGAAATTGCTCAGGCAGGGCAAAAGCAGCGTCAAAGACGGCCTGGTCCGGGTAGCGTTCCTGCGTGGCTTCGGGTGTTGGAGGTCGCAGCGAAATTGATTGTTTAATCATCTTGCGAAACGGGGTGAACTGCTTCCGCATCATCAGGTATTCGGTGCGGGTATCGAGACGCATCTCTTCTGCAATTAACAATCGTTGTTCTGTCACATTGCTATCGCCAAACAGATACTCCTGCCAGATCTGCTCGGTCATCAGATTTTTAACCCGGGCATGCTCAAAGTTAGCCAATACCCGTTTAGCTTTTTGACATTGCTTAGGCGAGGGCGCGAAGTCCGCTTCGATACAGAAGGTATCTACCGAGCCTTCGGCTGCACGGGCAGAAGCCCAGAGTCGCGACAGCGGGAAAAACCAGTGTTCAAGCACCCACAGAATCAGGCGATCCAACCAGGGGCGGGTAAGTAGCGGACTCAGCGATGAGCGTAGAAAACGCATCACCCGGTCCGAGGCGATATGTCGGGGTCGTTTTATCATAGTTAACATACTAAAGTGATACGCAAATAATGTATATAGATGTAATTCTGTAGTATGTCTATCTGTAAATCCCGGTACATGCGGGTGTTTGCTTTAGTGACTGACTTCAGACTCAGAAATAGCCGGAGCAACAGGGCTTATCTGGCGGGTTTCCAGTCGAATGAGTCCGGCCATCACAATTAAACCCGCGGCGATTATATCCAGCCGACCGATCTCATTATTCAGAAACACCACGCCAAAAAACAGAGCAAAGATAATCTCCAGTGAACCGATAGTGGTCAGCCGTTCGATACCGGTGGATAAGCTACCCCGGGCAAACAGATACTGGGGCAACGTCGCTGCGAGTAGTCCCAGTGCAATAATCAGCGTTGTCTGTTCTGAGGATGTTGGCAGTATCTGCATAGGTGTATCTATAGCTATCTGCATCTGGGCCTGCCAGAGGATAATAGGAATAAGCACTAGCAGATGTCCGACAGCGCAAGCGCCCATTCGTTGGCTGCTGGGCATTGCCCGTACTGGCTTGGCAAAGTAGTTCAGTAACAGGGCATATGAGACAGGAGCCATAAAACTGAGAGGCAGGACCCACAGCGGTTGCTCTCCCAGATCTGACGGGTCCAGCATAATAGAGACTGCGATAACGATCAGGCCCGCAGCAATCAGCCGGTTCTGGGTCGCCGGTTGTCGGAACAGCGCCCAACCCAGGCCCATAGCAAAGAGCGGATAGGTATAGTAAATCTGTATCACCAGAGCGGCCGGTAACCAGTCATAGCTGTAGAGATGAATCAGCATACCGCAACCCATTAGCGCGCCTATCGCTATGGTGCGTAGGGACTCTGCGTCAGACAGGTTTAGTCTGCGCAGGAAGGGCAGCATGATCAGCAGGGGGATCGCAAACCGGAACAATGCGATTACTTCGGGTGTAAAACCCTGTTGCAACAACAGTTGTGCCAGCATCGGGCTCAGGCCAAAACCAACTGCGGCTCCCAGTACCATCAATCCACCCATCGTTGTCTGAACCTCTCTATTAAGGCACTGCTAATAAAATTAAGGCACTACTAATAAATTACTCAGATATTCGTGGCTGTTTGTGAATAGCCAAGCTGTTTCTGAAGTGGGCTGAATAATAGTTGCTTTATGATGATATTATTAATGAATAATACGTATTTATGATTAGAGTTGTTCATGTATGAGATTAGATATAAAGCACTGGCAACTGCTTGATGCGATTGCCCGGTTTGGCAGTCTTGGTCATGCGGCTGAAGTGATAGGTGTGACTCAGTCAGCGCTGAGTCACCGGCTGGCCGAAGCTGAACGAAGACTGGGTAGCGCCATCTTTGAGCGGGATGGGCGTCGGCTGCGGGTAACGCCAGCGGGTCAGGCGTTGTTAGAAACGGCTCAAACAGTATTGCCTGAGCTGGAACGGGCGGAGCAGGATTTTGAACGAGTTGCTGCTAACGCAAGTTATCTGGTCAGGATCGGTGTGTCTTCCTATAGCGCTTACCATTGGGTGCCAGGCTTTCTAAGCTCAGTTAACAATCAGCGTGAAAAGCTTCAACTGGATTTTATCGCCGCTGCAACCCGGGATGCTCAGACAGCTCTGCTATCAGGCGCAACGGATCTGCTGATCTCTCCGGGACTTATAACTAACAGTGCGTTGGAGGGGAAAAAACTGTTTCAGGATGAGTTGGTGTTGGTGACTCATCCGGAACATCCGCTAGCGAAGAAAGCTTATATTGAAGCTGACGATCTGGCAGATCAGGACTATCTGACCTATAGCCTGGATGCTTTACCCGGATTTGAATACGAGCAGTTTATCCGGCCCGCAGGTGTCAGGCCCCGGCATATGCAGTTAGTAGAAATGACCGATGCCATTGTTGAAATGATCGGGGTAAATCTGGGTGTCAGTATTTTATCCCGCTGGGCGTTAAGCCGCGCTCTGAATCAGGGATTGGTGAGTGCCGTGCCGCTGACCCGCAAATCGCTACCTCTCACATGGTATGTGATGAGTCGTAAAAGTGATCGTTCAAATGCTGCCATTCGCTTAACAGAAAAAAACCTCCTGCACTGGTTTAAAGCGCCTGAGGCTAGTTTTAACAACAGTTCCGGAGGCTAGTTCTAGCAAAAGCGCCAGTCGCTGTTTTGAGTATTCAGAGTTACTTAAGTGACTCTGTTACTTTACAGATGATCTCCCCCAGTAACTGACAATCTGCTTCGCTGAAGGTGAGCGGAATCCGCATATCCAACAGCTTAGACAGAATCTTCTCGGTCTGAGGTAGTTGCGGCATCGCCTCGATATAATGCCAGCTATCGTAACGGCTGGTGTAATCTTTGGGCTCGCTGTCACCAAACCATTTCAGTACCACACCCTGTTCATTGCATTGTGCAACAACCTGCAGAATCTGCTCGGTGCTGAAGCCGGGTAGTGAGAACTGAATAGAGCTGGCGACAAATTGCTCTTTTGCAGGCCGGCTAGGAATGTGAATCGCCGGGCAGTTGTTAAATTGTTGTTCAAGAATCCGGTAGCGGGTATTCCAGCGCTGGCACTGGGTATCCAGATCGGCTAACTGGGGCCGCAGGATAGCTGCCCGAAGATTGTCCATCCGGCCGCTGTAGTTAGGGGTTTCAAAACGGATCTGCTCAAACACCTCTTTGGGTGGTGCGGCAAAGTGCCGTTCAAACAGCATGTATGAGCCGGAGTGCATAATGGCCCGGGCCATCACCTCAGCATGGCGGGTGGTCAGAAAGCCGCCTTCTCCTGAGTTGATATGCTTATAGGTTTGAGTACTGAAACAGGCGATATCACCAAAGGTACCGCTTTTTATACCGTTCCAGCTGGCGCCCATGGTATGGGCACAATCTTCGATCAGGAACAGATTATACTTTTCGCAGATCGCCATAATACGATCCATATCGGCTACATGCCCCCGCATATGCGAGAGCATAAAATAGCGCGCGCCACTGGCTGCAGCCTTTGCCTCCAGATCGTCAAGATCGATACAGTAATCATCGGCGACGTCTATTAAGACCGGCACCGCACCACTGTTGTGGATAGCGCCGGGAACCGGCGCCAGAGTAAAGGCGTTACAGAGTACTTTATCTCCGGCTTCAACACCGGCAGCCCGCATTGCGATGTGCAACGCGTAGCCTCCTGACGAACAGGCGAGGGCGTAAGGCAGGCCCATGTATTCAGCAAATTCTATTTCTAACAGGTCTGTTTCGCTTTTCTCATCCGGGAGGGTGTTATAGCGATGCAGACGTCCGGTGCGCATCACATCATTGGCTGCCTTTATACCGGCTTCCGGAATCGATTCTTGCTGGGTGAATGACTTAGTAAATTGCTTCATCGGGTCATTCCTCAGTCGTAACGTTTCTGGTCATATCTGGTTTGGTCATACACATGGAAGTCCCATTGGGTATCCGGGAAGTATTTACGCAGACGCCAGTCACAGGCACGGGCGTGACCTTCCATTCCCTCTACCCGGGAAATACGTGATCCAACGGCACTGAATTCCAGGTTAGCCTCTTCACTGATCTCCTGATAAGTGAGGATCTTGAGGAACTTATGCACATTCAACCCGCCGCTGTAACGGGCGACTTTTTTGGTTGGCAGAATATGGTTGGTACCGGAACACTTATCTCCATGGGTGACTGTCGCACCTTCTCCGAGGAATAATGATCCGTAGTTTTTCAGGTTGTCGCGCCACCAGTCAGTATCTTCCGTCAGTACCTGCAGGTGCTCTGAAGCATAGTCATCACTTACGGATGCACATTCCTCGCGACTATCGCAGAAGATAATCTCACCGTGGTCATCCCAGGCGGATTGTACGACTTCCTGGTTCGGCATATCCGCTGCAACGAGGGGCATCAGCTCAGCCACTTTTTCACCGATTTCGCGGCTGGTGGTAAACAACCATACCGGCGAGTCATAACCGTGTTCGGCCTGAGATACCAGATCGACCGCGATAGTCATAGGATCGGCGCTGTGATCGGCAATAATGGCAGACTCTGTGGGACCGGCAAAAACATCGATACCGACTTCACCGAATAACAGTCGTTTGGCTTCGGCAACATAGCCGTTACCCGGGCCTACCAGAATATCGGCGGCTACACCGGTGAACAGGCCTTTGGCCATCGTTGCCACCGCATGAACGCCACCCATCTCCAGAATGATATCGGCACCGGCCAGATCCATGGCATAAACAATTGCCGGATGGATGCTGCCATCTTTCGGCGGAGAACAGGCAACAATAGTCTCTACGCCGGCCACTTTAGCGGTAGCAATACTCATCAGTGCAGAGGCCGCATGGGAGTATCGACCACCGGGAACGTAGCAACCGGCGCAGTTAACCGGAATGACTTTCTGGCCTAGTTTTACGCCCGGCGCTGATTCAATTTCAAATTCAGTCAGGCTGGCGCGTTGTGCTTCAGCAAAGGTTCGCACTTGTTTATAGGCAAACTTAATATCCAGTTTGGTCTGCTCGGGTACCTGAGCGATCAGTTCGGCACGCTTGGCATCAGATAGAATAAAGTCGCCCTGCCAGTTATCAAACTGTGCCGCGTATTCACGTACCGCCGCTTCGCCTTCCGTATCGATACGGGCCAGCATAGTCTTAACCGTGGCCTGGATCCGTTCATCATTTTCCGCAACGGCAGCGGTGGATTTTTTCAGGTATTCCATCGTGGGTTCCTTGATTTTTATTATTCGGCTTGTAGTCGAGCTTATTTCAGTAGCGCTTAATTCTCGTACTTTAGTTTGAGCACAGCACCGAGCGACTTACCGGACTCTATGTCAGATGTTTAGATGCTCATTCGATACTCATGCCTAGATAGTAGGATCTGAGGGCTGTAACAGGCCAATGCTATTTTTAAAGTGACCGGTTACTTTTCGGTATACTGTAAAAGTGGTCCCGTGGATAACGTAGTATTAGTTCAGTACAGGGTGGTGTAGATGGAATTAAAATGGCTGAAAGACTTTGTCGCACTGGTGGAACATGGCAGCTTTTCTAAGGCTGCAGAGTCGCGCTTTGTTACCCAGCCGGCATTCAGTCGTCGTATCCGGTCGCTGGAAAACTGGCTCGGAGTCAGCCTGGTTGATCGTAACCAGTACCCTACAACACTAACCCCTGCTGGTGAGGCATTTGCTGAGCAGGCGCGACAGTTAATTAGCCAGATCTACTCTGTTCAGCATCAGATGCGGGATATCAGCGAAGCGCGGGACGAAATTAAAATACTGTCGCAACATGCGCTGGCGGTGTCTTTTTTCCCCTCCTGGATGCAGACCCTGGAAAGCCTGACCAACGGAGCCCTGATCAGCGTTGAGACCGGCAATCTGCATGACTCAGTAGAAACTTTTTTATCGGGTAACGGAGATTTTTTACTCTGTTATAGCTCCAGTTCCAACTCAGGGGGTGATCCGGTTGGTCGTGGCGGCGATATTTTTAGTCAGTTACAGAGACAGGACGTAGAGAGCCTGCAGGTAGGGGTGGATGAGCTGGTGCCAGTTAGTCTGGCGGATAGTAACGGTAAACCACTGCACGGTATTCAGTCAGATAATAGTCTGAAACTGTTGAATCATCCGGCGCAGTCGTTCTTTGGTCGCTTGCTGCAACAACGTTGTTTGTCAGCTTTACCTGAAGATCTGAGGCTTAACGTTGCCTGTGAAAATGCCCTGTCGGAGGCGTTAAAGGCGCTAGTGTTGCAGGGCTATGGTATGGCTTGGCTGCCTAAAAGTCTGGTTAGCCGGGAACTGGAAACCGGCCAGTTTATTCGTTTGGATGCGCCGCTTTGCTCGGTCGATCTGAATATTTGTCTGTATCGCCTGCGTCAGTCCCAGTGTAATACGGCTAACCAGTTCTGGCGTTATCTGCAGGAACTTTATAATCAGGGAGATAGCCGGGTCGGTTAATCGGTTTGGATGCGCTGCTTTTCTTGATCGATCTGAATATATGTCTGTATCGCCTGCGTCAGTCCCAGTGTAATACCGCTAACCAGTTCTGGCGTTATCTGCAGGAACTTTATAATCAGGGAGATAGCCGGGTCGGTTGATGATGTTTGACTGAGCTGTTTTAATCCCTATGCCAAAAAGTAACCAGTACAGAGCAAATCAGCATTAGCAGCTCCGCTTGAGCTCTGTCTATACTGGCCAGATATAGATATGGCCCTTTGGCCGGCTCCTGTTAATTACCCTGAAGGCTTTAACTGATGCAAGATAACCTGGAAATTCTGTCCCGAGCGATTAAACAGTGGATTCCTGAAGACCGGCCGGTTTCTCAGGCACCTCCGGCAAAGGAACTGGAGCAAATACTGGATCTGGGCCTGACTCATGAGGGGGCCGATCAGGCGACTCTGGAGCAGGCTATTCGTGATTATCTGCACTATAACCCTGATGTCTCTCAGGCGGGTTTCTTTAAACTGCTTTATTCAGGGCAGAATAAGCCTGCGTTGTTGGGAGACTGGATCACCAGCCTTAGTAACGCCACTATGCATACCTATCAGGTCGGTCCCGTTGCAACGCTAATGGAGCTGGAACTGATTAAACAATGGAATGCGCTGGTTGGCTTTGATCAGGGTGAAGGTGTAATGGTGGCCGGTGGTAGTCAGGCGAACCTGATCGGTATGATGCTGGCGCGGCACAAAGCTTGTCCGGATTACAAAACTAAGGGCGCCCAGGGTAAAACGCTGGTGGCCTATGTCTCAGATCAGGCGCATTATTCAGGTGAAAAAGCCGCCAACGTATTAGGTATAGGCACCGATAACCTTATCTCTGTCGAATCCGATGAGGCGGGCCGGATGAAACCTGCTGCGCTGGATGCCGCCATTGAGCTTAGCAAGGCGGAGGGTAAAACCCCGTTTTATGTCTGTCTGACAGCAGGTACCACTGTCGTCGGGGCTTATGATCCGGTTGCTGAGTGTAGCGATGTGGCAAAAAAACATGATCTCTGGCTGCATATTGATGGCGCCTGGGGAGGTCCTATTCTGTTCTCTGAACAGCATCGTCATCTGCTGGCAAACAGCCATCTGGCGGACTCCTTTACCTGGGATGCCCATAAACTGATGAACGTACCTCTGACGGCTGCCGTGATTCTGGTTAAGCATCCCGGCGCATTAAAAGCTTGTTGTTCAGGTGGTGGCGGTGACTATCTGTTCCATGCCGATGAAAATGCCGATTACAATCTGGGTGAACGTTCTATTCAGTGCGGCCGACGGGCAGATTCCCTGAAGGTCTGGTTAAGCTGGAAAGCCGCGGGTAATAAAGGTTTTTCAGACAAAATCGATTATCTGCAGCAGATTAAAAATCAGTGTGTTGAACTGGTGGAGCAGCGAGAAGGGTTAGAGATGCTGGCACCCGCTGTATATCAGAATGTTTTGTTCCGCTATCGCCCGGAGCATATGACTGACGAGGCTCAGCTGCGTGATTTGAATATTGCGATCTGCGCTGAGATGCGACGTTCCGGCGGAGCATACATTGATTACGCCCGCTTTAAGGGCCGTACCGGTATCCGTCTGATTTTGGCTAATGCTGATGTCACTAGTGAACACCTGACAGAGCTGGTGGATAATTGCCAACGAATTGGCCGGGAACTGGCGGCAAAGTAACACTGCTATTTGATGAATCGAGATGCTTTACAAATAAGCATCTCGTTGTTTGATAGCTCTCATGATTTTAAGAGGTTATATGCCTAATATCGTATACATCGCAACTAGCCTGGATGGTTATATTACCGATAAAGATGGCGGGCTTGACTGGCTTGGTAGCGTTCCAAACCCCAATAATGATGACCTTGGCTGGGCTGATTTTATCGCTCAGATCGACGCGCTGGTGATGGGGCGAAAGACTTTTGATGCCGTCTGTAGCTTTGATCAGGAATGGCCTTATCCTGTTCCCGTTTTCGTATTAAGTAACTCTTTGTCCTCTATCCCTGATGGCTATGCTGATAAAGCAGAGTTAGTGTCCGGCTCGTTAAAGGACGTGGTAGCTGAGCTTAATTTAAAAGGTTTTAACCGTTTATATATTGATGGCGGACAAACTATTCAAAGCTTTCTGAGTGAAGATCTGATTGATGAGATAATTATCACCCGAATACCCATTCTACTGGGCGGTGGTACGCCATTATTCGGTACTTTGCCGAACCTGTTAGATTTTGATTTAGTGAATAATCAGATATTACTCGGCGCGATGGAGCAAGGTCATTACTGTCGTAAAAGGTAATCTTGGTTGGCTTTTAAGGTAGAGTAACAGCCTGAAAATTTTGATAGCGTCAGGAAATTAAATGCAAAGGGAACAGGTAAAACTCGCAGCAGAGTTGTTAATACAACGCCGGCTGAGTAATCAGCTTACTGCCAGATTAGATAAGGTTTTGCGACCTGAAACGGTTGAACAGGCGCTGGCCATTCAGCAGCAGCTGATTAATCAAATGCCCGATACGGTAGGTGGTTGGAAAACCGCTTTGCCTATCTCAGATAGTGGCATGAATGATCTGCCGGTTGTTGCACCTATCTTTAGTAATACTGTTTATGACCGGTCGCCCTGTCCGATACATCTGGATGAGGGCGTCTGTAAGATAGAGCCGGAAATAGCGTTCCGCTTTCAGCATGATCTGCCAGCCCGGAATAAAGCCTATTCTGATCAGGAGATAACAGAGGCTCTCTCAGGAGCGCACCTGTCGCTTGAGCTGATTCAGAATCGTTATCTGCAATCTGAAGAGGCTGGTTTTCTTGAGCACTTAGCCGATTGCCTGTTTAATCAGGGGCTTTATATTGGGCCTGAAATATCATTGGATCAGGCCTTTTCAGCATCCCATATCGATCTGACTCTGACACGCTTTCCTGATGCTTCAGATACAAATTCTCCTGCGATAGAAGTATTGGCGGGTATTCATCCAAACCAATATCCACAACTGCCGCTGTTTTGGCTAGTGATCTTTCTGAGTCAGCGTGGCATAGATATCAAAGCCGGTCAGTATGTTATTACCAGCTCATATGCGGGGGTAATAGAAGTGTCGGCTGATCAAGAGTTTTCACTAGAATATGGCGACTTAGGGAGCGTGCTATTACATTTTGATTTAAAATAAAAGCTTAAAACAACTCATACTAGAAGGATCTTATATGGGCTATTTATCATGGATGATATTAGGTTTTATTGCGGGCATGCTGGCGAAGTGGCTAACGCCTGGGAAGACTGGCGGCGGTTTTATTATCACAACCTTATTAGGTGTGGCCGGGGCATTCGTCGGAGGTCTGTTGGGGAGTCTGTTTGATCTGGGAACGGGCGATAGTATTGATTTAGTCAGCGTCGCACTGGCAACCCTAGGTGCTTTTATATTGTTGGCGGCATACAACCGGTTCACATAACCTGGCCAATCACTTTTGTACCTGACTTGCTGTAGGTAAAGGCGTTAACTTATTTTTAAAAAGCCATCTTCAGGGTGGCTTTTTTATGTTCTTTTTTGGTTCTGAAGTAAAGGCTTACAGTAGCTGCATGTGCTTAGCTATAGAGTGAACTAAGCTGTTATTAATTTCATCTGTTATAACTTAAGGAGAACCGTATGGGCTTCTTAGCGTGGATAATTCTGGGTCTTATAGCCGGTATGCTGGCGAAAATGCTGATGCCGGGTAAAGATGGCGGTGGCTTTGTTCTTACCACGTTGCTGGGCATTGCCGGTGCTTTTGTGGGTGGCTTTATCGGCAGCCTGGTTGGTTTTGGTGGTGCCGATGGTTTGAATATTGGCAGCATAATCACCGCAACTATAGGTGCATTTTTATTGCTGTTTGTTTATAACAAGTTTAAATAAACTGTTTCTCATAATGCCCGGATACATATAGCGCTGTAGTTAAGATAAAGCCGCTATCTCAAACATCGAGGCGCTCTTGATAACAGACATTAGCGCTTTTCCTTATTTCTGCAAGATACAACAAATCGAAAAATAGGTTTTTTGAATGCGGCCTCTGATCCCTTTTGTCCACCAGATTGATATTCAGGAAGCCAAAGACTGGCTTAATGCGTTACAGGTAAAACTGCCGGACTGCGATATCCGCCTTTTTAATCAGCTGACAGAGCAGGAGAGAGAGCAGGCTGAGCTGGCTATCGTCGCTAATCCTGCTTCCAGCGATGTTGCCCTGCTGCCAAATCTGAAATGGGTTCACTCCGTCTGGGCCGGAGTAGAGGGAATGATGGCTGAGTTAGCGCATATGCCGTTTGATATTGTGCGTTTAGTCGATCCAAATCTGGCTCAGACGATGTCTGAGGCGGTATTGGCCTGGGTGATGTATCTGCACCGCGATATGCCGGGCTATCGAGCTCAACAGGCCTTGGCACATTGGCAACAGCAACCTTATGTAGAGCCCGCTGATCGCCAGATTGTGATTCTGGGGCTAGGTGAGCTGGGTTTGAAAAGTGCTGCGCGTTTGGTTGAAAACGGTTTTCAGGTGTCCGGTTGGAGCCGCTCCTTAAAGGCTATCGATGGCGTCCCATGCTATGCCGGCGAGCAGGGGTTGGCTGAAACGGTCGGACAGGCTGATATTATTGTTAACTTACTGCCCCTTACCGCTGAAACTAAAGGACTTATGAATAGCGGCTTTTTTGCAGAGCTAAAACAGGGGGCTTCGCTGATAAACTTCGGCCGCGGTGCGACTATTGACCAGTCGGATCTAATCAGCGCGTTAGCCGAAGGACAGCTATATCATGCCGTATTAGATGTGTTTGCACAGGAGCCACTGGTCTCCGATTCTGAGTTATGGGCAAATCCTGATATTACAATTTTGCCTCATATATCGGCGCCGACCAGTGTGAATTCCGCGAGCGTTATTGTTGCTGAAAATATTAGACGCTACCTTGTGGATGGCACAATGCCGTTAGTGGTTGATAAGCAGCGGGGATACTGACCTCTTAAGCGACGCTAACAAAAAAGCCTCTTAAAGAAAGAGGCTTTTTTTATCATTCTGATATGTTGATCAGATCATCTTACGGACGTTATCAATAGGAATGTAAGGGGTTTCCAACTCTTCTAACGTACGGTATTCAAACTCAGCATTGATCGCTTTAACCCACTTCTCAGCGCGAGGTAATAGCTGACGGTCATCAGTCTGCATTCTGCCGCGGGCAACAACAATACCCATATCCGCGCCCAGATAGCTATAGTCGCCGGCACCATAAACCCGCAGATAAAAGGCGTCGTGACCATCGCTGACATTGTTCCAGTCGATGCTGTTACGGACAAAGCTGATGCTGTCGTCGTCTGCCATACGCCAGATACCTGATCTGGGTGCTTTAGTAATCATGCGCACCTGATCTTCGGTATGCTTCAGAACCAGTTGTGTCCAGCTACCAAAGTCGGCCCAGCGCTTTTGAATTTCATCGACATCGATTTCAAAATCAACATCCATAAACTCCAGCAGATGGAACAGCATTAGCGGAATGCCGCCGTACTTTGAGGTTACCAGGTTAGTTAGTGGGCTGGCACCACTGATACGTGGATTGATCTCGCCCAGATAAACTTCACCGTCATCGGTATCAACCAGATAATCGAAGCAGAAAGTGCCCCGATAGCCTTTCTCGTAAAGCTTATCGCCCATGGCTTTAACCATAGTGATGATTTTATCCCGTTGTTCACCTTGTAAAATCTCGGGGAATATATCATTACCGCACCAGCCACCTTTATAGGGTGTGAGTTCTTCATAACCGGTGATATCGGTTTGCAACGGGCCAACCATAGTGCCGCACCGGGTAGCCACTGCTTCCACAGTGCCAGGGATATGGTTGATGTACTTCATCACTTTAAGTTTTTCACCGGTGATTTTATCGGCGTTTTTATCCCAGTCTTGCTGATTGTTGACGAAGTAGGTTGTTTTACCTGAATCACCGTAAGGGGTTTGAACAACCAGCTTATCGCCAAGTTTCTTTTCTGCTGCAAGGGCTGTTAGTTCCTTATAGCTAGAGGCTTCTACATCTACCAGATTTGGTGCACTGCGAACACCGGCTTCATTCGCCAGTTGAGTTGTCACAATTTTGGAATCAAGATGTGTACGTAATTCGGCTGGTGGCAGGGCTATCTCAAGGCCTAAACGTTCTGCGATCTCTTCAGTTTTCTCATCAAACATGACCGTCAGAATTTTGCCTTTGCCACCGTTTTCCTGAAACAGGTCGACTGACTCTTTATGACTGAGAAGGTAGTTGAGCATGTCTTCCATCGACGAAAACTCACGTTCACTGTTCTGCTGTGGATTAGTTACCCGGAAATGACCGCCATCGAAAGAATCAAAATGGGTGATGTATTGGAATCCTTGAATCCATTGTCCTAACCCCAGGATGTTATACGCTGTAGGTGAGACAAAGTAGATCGGAGTCGTATTCTTGCGGAAGAAACGATAGATATCGGATAAACCGCGAAGCTTTTCAGGGGTATGCATAGTTACATCCTCATTATTATTATCTTTAGATAAGGGTCTTTCAGTCCCAGCATTATCATCCATAGCTGTTGGCCTGGATGAAAAAATAGATCTGTAAATTCGTTTCGGAATCGATGTTATTGTTTTTATCATGTTTTCTATATCGCTCCGTTCAAGTTTCACGTGTGGCGTTAGATTGGGTGCTAGGCATAGTGAATATCCAGTGTCTGTTCAGTCAGCTGATCAAAACTAAGATTAAGGCTGTAGTGAGGCCAGATGTAGCTAACCGTGCCTTGTGTCGGGTTATATACTGCGGTGTACAGCGTGCCTGAAGAGTTCTCATGGCAACGGTATAGCGGGGGGTGCAGGAAGGCACTGATCGTTTCCTGAAGGTTACTTTCTCTGGGGGATGCCAGTGTATTAAGCGCGTCTAAACGAATACCTGAGTCTTCCAGAAACAGAGGTTTGCCTGGCTCTTGGGGGCCCTGATGATTGGTTGAAGTAGTTGCTTGCGTAACACATATATCCCGGTCAGGAGCGATAAATACTGTGGCATGATTGCCCGCTTTATCGAGCAAAGCGATATTGTAATCAAGATGTACCGGCACCCGTTTTAACACAGCGATGGCTTCATCAACATTGCTGCAGGTTTCCAGAATGTAGCGCACTACAATCGTAATACCGAAGCCTTTGCCTTCGACTAGCCGTCCACCATAGTTGATCGACACACCGAGGCCCGCATCATTGATTCCGTCTAATACTCCCCAGACACAATCAGCCATGGCAATAACCTGTTTGTCACGCCAGTGACTTCGTAAAATGGTACCTTCGCAGAGAAATGCCGGAAAATCGTAATTACGGATAATGACTGGTTCATGTTTCTTATAGATTAGCTGGGAGCAGCCCGAATAAAACGTTGGTGGGCAGTACAGGCTTAAAAAACGGGCCTGCAGATCATCGCAGTCCAACAATTTAAGTAACTCTTGATAGAGTGGCACCAGTTCAGGCATGTATTCATTAAGCGCACTAATGCACTCAAGATAGCTGGGACGAGCAGCTTCACCTTCATCCAGATACCAGGCTTTGTAAGCGGGCCAGCTCTTGTTAAAAAGCTGACTAAACTTATCGCCGGGTGTTAACTCATCGATGACATCGAATTGCAGGTTTTTCAGCACAACTTTATCTCCACTAATCCATCACTGACGTGTTTACTTATGCCTGGTCAGAGGCATTGTCGTCAGCTTCCTTAAGTGAATCTTTAGGGTTGTTATCCCATCCGATAATACTTTCCAGTTGTTCCGCTATATCTAATACCGCGGCATCATTACCCCGGGGGCCCGCCACCTGAATCGATAATGGCAGCTGTTCATCGCCCAGCCCCATAGGCAGGGCGCAGGCTGGCATACCGGTCAGGTTCGCATCGTAAAGGAATGCAACCCAATCCAGCCATGGATTAGTGATGCGGGTTGAGCCAACATATTTGGGATGTCGACGGCTGTGTTTAAAGGCCTCAACACCCAGAGTCGGGGTGATAAAGGTGGTACTACCGTTACGTTCAAACATCGAGGTATATGCGTTGTGAATAACTTCACGATGCTCTTCTGCAGCATTGAATTCATCTTCAGTAATGCTGGCGCCGAACTCCAGTGTTTCCCGGGTTCCCTGCTCAATACCTTCAAGTGGAGCCTCTTTATCTTTTTGAAAGCTCCATGAGTCATAGTGCGCTGAAGTTGCCCAGGCAATAACGGACGAAGGCAGATGCGGATGATCGTAGATAATCTCTGCACCGGCGTCTTTCAGCAGATGCACAATACGTCGGAAGGTCATACGAACATCATCATCGATAGGTGCGAAACCCAGGTCTTCAGAGACAATGATTTTCTGACCTGACAGTGTGAGCGGATGCTGAGCGTGGACATTCAGCGAGTCGATGTATGAATACTCATCATTGTTGGCAGCAACCACTGAATACATTAAGCGGGCATCAGCAACCGTACGTGCCATTGGGCCATACGAAACAATAGTGCTCCAGGATGGGTTGCAAGGCTCTCTGGGTACCGCCTTAAAAGAGGGCTTGAAGCCGACGATGCCACAAAAGGCTGCTGGAATACGGATCGAACCACCGCCGTCACCGCCCAGTGACAGTGTGCCAGCACCGGCTGCAACTGCAGCTCCGGCGCCCCCGGATGAGCCGCCACAGGTGCGTTCAGCGTTCCATGGATTTGAGGTGACACCAAATAATTCGGATGAAGTGGTACCGGTTAAGCAAAACTCAGGGCAGGTCGTTTTTGCAAAGATGACCGCACCGGCCTCTTCCAGGCGTAGTACCGCGGCACTGGTTTCATCAGGAATCACATCAGCCTGGGTGCGTGAAGCGTTTGTGGTTGGAACACCCGCAAGCCACTGAGATTCTTTAATCGTAATAGGTAATCCGCATAAAGGACCACCCAGGCCTTCGGTGAGAAGTTTATCGGCTTCTGCGGCAGCAGCGCGAGCCCGGTCATAGAGTTTGATAGAAAAAGGATTATAAGACTCGGCTACATGTTCAGCGTGAGCGATGGTTTGCTCGAGTAGTTCAGTGGCTGAAATCTTGTGTGCGCGAAGATCAGCAATAAGTTCGATGGCCGTTTTATTGGCAAAATTCATCTGTTTTCCTTCATTATAATTATTATCTCGGATCGTATGATCGGGCTGTTTTGTGCGCTTAAGGCGGTGGTTTTGCCTGGCATAACCGATTGTAGAATCCGACAGCATGACTCATAATGTATGTTCAAGTTTTAAAAAAAGCAACACTATGGATCATGATGTTTGATAATGACAGTTTAGAAGTCTTTCTTGAAATCGCAGGCACTATCACTCAGGCAGAGCTTCCTGTTGTTCATACACAGGGACGGATGGGCGACTATGCCGTCGCTTACCGGATCTTCAGAAATAAACAGGGCGGTGGTTTCGGCGACCGCAGTAAACACCCATATAGCTGGGCTATCCTGGTTTATGTTGATGGCCTTCCGCTACGTATCAACAGTGCTCGCGGCGAGTGTCGGGAGTGGTCTAACCTTGACCGGGTTGGGCAGTGGATGATGGATAACGGTTTCAAATACTGGTGGACCCGTAACGATCTGGAAGCGACACAGGAAGCTTCGGCAGATGAAGTATCTGAGACTCCGGCCAACAATGCAGATGAAACGCCTACGGTAGATACTGACAGTATAAGTGCCGTATTACCTGACCCATTGTCATAGGATGACCGCTAGGTCATCAGAATGATCTACGTTGTATCGATCTCAGAATGATAGTTACAGCGCTGTTTATAGCTGGAGCGACATAGGGTCAGGGTTGCTCGCGGTAGAGATAGCCCACCCCTGTGACGGTTTCAATACAGCTTGCCTGGTGCGCCAGTTTACGGCGCAGGCCCCGAACCACAGCATCAACGACATTACTACCGCCTTCATACCGGGTACCCCATACATCCCTGAGCAGTTCGCTGCGGGATACCGCTTTTCCCTGCTTCGCCAACAGGTGTTGGATAACGCCAAATTCCAACGGTGTGAGTGATTCCCGTTTATCGTCGATGATCAGTTCGTGAGACTCGATATCCAGTAGTGATCTGTCTTGTTGAATGCCGAGTTCCGCTGCGGCTATATCAGCAAGCCAGCCATCCACCGATGCCGGTCCGAAGTCGAGTACGGCGCTGTGATAGATTTGGCTATCTAATGTTACCTCTTGCCCGGTTAGCACTTCGAAGCCCAGCTTTAGCGCTACCGGAGCATAGGCGGGAAGGTCACATAGTGTCAGATACACGCGCCTTAGGTCAGGACGCATCTCCATATATGATCGTTTCAGATCCAGCCATATGGCCGCCTGACAGGCGGATGGCGATTCGCCTTCCACCTGGCTAAGCCAGCGTCGGCAGAACAGTACAGTTTGTTGCTGTTGCAATGGATGCTGGCGAAGGTGATGTAGCCACTCGCGGGTGACCGGGTCTTCCTCTAACCAGGCAGGCTCCGCAGAGTCTGTGGATATCTTGCAATAGATAGCGGCAACGCTGCCATTGCCATCCCGGACCACGGAAAAGGACTGTGGCAACCTCTGCCACCAACGCAGCAGTTGCTGTGCGGCTTGCGGGCCTTCATGACGGGTTATTATCGTTTGTAAGGCGGTACTGTCCGATGGAGTTGCCGGTTCTACTGTTAGCTGGTTACTGCCGCTGGGGAAAAATGCCTCACGTACGACGGGGTTTTCTATGAGGAACAGCATATCGGCGGTATAGCGCCATAGTTCGTGGCTGCCAGCTGAGTCCAGCGCCGTTGAAAGCTGTCGCCAGATGATGCGTCGGTAATTCAGATAGGTTTCCGGATCCCGGGCTTTTAAAGAGTGGGCGAGGGATTCACGTACCACATCATGAAGGACCAAGCCGTCGCTGCGCAGCTCTGCGAAGGGCAGAGTGGCTAATCGTTCGAAGATATCCTGCGGTACCTGATTCGGGAATAATGCCCGCAACATTGGCAGGGTAATCCGGCGGCTGACAGATGTCGCCTCTAATGCCAACCGGGTAAGTGGTTCTGACACATCTTCGAGAAACATGCGGGTCAGTGTTTCCAGCACATATTGTAAGGAGGGATCAGTCAGAACCAGCTGCTGGCGTCCACGACAGGCTGAAGCAGCCAGTTGCAACGCCAGTGGGTGTCCCCGGGTCTGCTGGATAATTTTATTCATCCCCGACGGCGTAACGCCTAAGCGGTTGAGTAAATTTTCAGCATCATCATCTGACAGAGGCCCCAGATCCAGTGTTTTGAACAGGTCATGCCAGCCCGCTGTTGTGTACCAGCCAGTGCCCGGACGTTCCCGGCTGAACAGAAGTACCCGGGCATTGTTGGGTAGGGCGGGGATAAAAGTCTGCCGCAGCCAGGTATCCATTAATCGGAATACTTCGTAGTTGTCGAAGGCCAGCACAACCCGGGTATCAAAGTCTGCAAAGCGGTCGCAAATTTGTTCAGGGTTTGACGCACAAAGGCCGGTCGCTTCGTCAAGTTGCTTCAGTAGCCCTTTTGGTGTGGGTTCAATGGTGCGGCAGTCAAGTCGTATCACAATGGCGCCCTGTTCCCGTGCCTGGTCAGTATACATCTCGAGCAGAGTGCTTTTGCCGATCCCTGGGATTCCAGAAATGTGTATTACCCGGGGCAGGTCATCCTGAAGTGTGCCGCATAGCGTAGCAAGTTCAACAGAGCGGTTGGCAAAATTTGCGTGATTCTTACGCGCTAAAAGATCAGCAATATGGCCGGTCATTTTTTTCTCCGATCGCTGTAGTTTTAATATGGCTAGCAGCCAAGCTCAGTGGACAAAGACTCAGATAAAGCATAGAGCACTGCGACAGAGCCGGACAAAATTCTCATGAAATCCTCATCCGTTTTTCATCCTTTTCCCGTCTGAACTGCTAAAAATTAAGGGCGAGACAAATTTGTCTGGCTTTCAGTAACCCCCTAATGAGGGAAAAATTATGAAAAATTTCTGGAATATGGATGGTCATTATCTGGAAAGCTGTTCCTGTAAAGGAGCATGTCCCTGCCTGCTTCTGGGCTCACCAACCGAAGGTAGCTGTACCGCACTGGTTGGCTGGCATATAAGCAAAGGCCAGTTTGGTGATACGACGTTGGATGGTCTCAACGTTGTTGTGGCGTTGCGTTCTCCCGGGGATATGGCTGATGGTAACTGGAAGGTCGTACTTTATATTGATCAGGCTGCGGATGAAAACCAACGGTCGGCTCTGATGGGGGTTTTTGGTGGTGAATGTGGTGGGCATCCCGCAGTATTAGCCAGCTTTATCGGCGAAGTCTTAGGTGTCGAATATCTGCCTATCCGCTATCAGGCGAATGATGGTTATCGGCACTTCGGAGTCGGTGTTGTTGCTGAAACATCGATTGATGCTATGGAAGGTCAGAACGGAAACTATGTCAGTATTCATAATCATCCTCTAGCGGTGGCCCCGGGAGAAGAACTGATAGTCGCTAAATCCAGATCTTTGCGGCATGACGCTTATGGCCTTAACTTTGAGCTGGACGGCCGGATGGCGTTCTATTCGTCATTTTCTTATACCAGTGATTAAGCTGAATCTGCGGATGATTGCTCAGGTAAAACGACAACTCAGGGGCTTGTTATGATGACTCAGACAATTACTGCTGTAATTCGGCGGGATAGGATTATTATCGGATTGGCTATAGGCATTATCAGCCTGCTAGCCTGGATTTATATGGTGCAGATGGCGATAGACAGTACCGAAATGATGTCGATGGCCCCGGGTATGAAAAGCTCCCCTGAGATGTTATGGCTCAACATCATGATGTGGAGTGTAATGATGGTTGCTATGATGCTTCCTTCCGCCAGCCCTATGATATTGTGTTTTACCCGAGTGACGGAGCAACAAAATAAATCGGATGGAGTTACATTAAAAACGCTGGTTTTTATTACAGGCTACCTATCAGTCTGGTGTGTATTCAGTGTCATGGCATCACT
The DNA here is from genome assembly GCF_003858655.1 of Amphritea balenae. Taxonomy (GTDB): domain Bacteria; phylum Pseudomonadota; class Gammaproteobacteria; order Pseudomonadales; family Balneatricaceae; genus Amphritea; species Amphritea balenae. Next base: position 214,976 of record NZ_RQXV01000005.1, on the reverse strand, counting down.
GCTTCAATTCGCTTTATCTGGTTCCGGAATTCTCTCTTTGCCGATGGTTAAATTCGAATCGCAGGTTGGTGCTTTTTTGTTAGTAAGTGTTGGCTTGTTTCAGTGGAGTACTCTGAAGCAAGCGTGCCTGACGAAGTGTCGTAGCCCATTAAGCTTTTTGTTGCTTGAATGGCGGCGGGGGTATCGAGGGGCATTTATTATGGGAGTACGACATGGGGTGATCTGCACCGGTTGTTGCTGGGCACTGATGTTGCTGATGTTTGTCGGTGGTGTGATGAACCTTATCTGGATGGCTGCTTTAACTGTCTATGTACTGGTAGAGAAAGTAATTCCCGATGGCAGGCTCTTCAGTCGGATATCAGGACTACTGCTGGTGCTTACCGGTGTAGGTGTATTGATTACCAGTACCTGATACTGGCGGCACCTGGATATCAGGAATTGATAGTCAGTACAGGAAAGGAAAGAAGACGCTGTTTTTTGTGCATATAATGTACAGTTATGCTCGACATTCTGGCCGCAACTCTTTAAAGTGCGGCCTCCCTTTATACGTCTTACTTTGGCGCTATCGGTTTACTTTTTAATCTGTAATCTCCCAGGACAATTCCTTTGATCTCCTCCGCGAACATCACCATGCAGTTTGGCGCTGAGCCTTTGTTTGAAAATATTTCCGCTAAATTCGGTAATGGCAACCGCTATGGCCTGATTGGCGCGAATGGCTGTGGTAAATCCACTTTTATGAAAATTCTCAGTGGTGAGCTAACGCCAACTGCGGGTAATATCTCTATCACGCCGGGACATAAACTGGGTGTATTGAGCCAGAACCAGTTTGCGTTTGAAGAATACAGTGTAATCGATGCGGTTATCATGGGTGATCCTGAACTCTGGAAAGTGAAGCAGGAACGTGAACGTATCTACTCGCTGCCGGAGATGTCAGAAGAAGAGGGTATGAAGGTTGCCCATCTGGAGACTGAGTTTGCCGAGATGGATGGCTATACTGCTGAAAGTCGCGCAGGTGACCTTTTATTAGAAGCAGGTATTGCTGAGGAATATCACTTTGGCCTGATGAGTCAGGTTGCTCCGGGCTGGAAACTTCGTGTTCTGTTAGTGCAGGCACTGTTTGCAGATCCTGATATCTTGTTGCTAGACGAGCCGACCAACAACCTGGATATTCATACCATTAGCTGGTTGGAAAATGTACTGAACCAGCGTAAGTGCACCATGATCATTATCTCCCACGACCGTCACTTTCTGAATGCGGTTTGTACCCATATGGCAGATATCGATTACGGTGAGCTACGGGTTTATCCGGGCAACTATGAATACTTCATGGAAGCCTCGTCATTGATCCGCGAGCAGCTGTTGACTGAAAATGCCAAGAAAAGTGCGGAGATGGATGAACTGCAGTCCTTTGTTAACCGTTTCTCTGCTAATGCATCAAAAGCTAAACAAGCCAGTTCCCGGGCAAAGAAACTAGACAAAATTGAACTGGATGAAGTGAAAACATCCAGCCGTCAGGTCCCTTCTATCAGCCTGAAGCAAGATAAAAAGCTACACCGCCAGGCATTGATCCTGGAAGATATGGGTCATGGTTTTGAGGGTACTCCGCTGTTCTCTGATGGTAATCTGATTCTTGAAGCCGGCGCTAAACTGGCGGTTATCGGTGAAAACGGTGCCGGTAAGACAACTTTCTTGCGCTGCCTGGTGAATGAGCTACAAGCTAACGAAGGTGTTGTTAAGTGGTCTGAGAATGCTGTGATCGGTTATTGCCCACAGGACAGCACCGCCGATTTTGATTGCGATCTGACCTTGTTCGAATGGATGTCTAAGTGGCGTACCCCTAAGCACGATGATCTTAAAGTGCGTGCTATGTTGGGTCGCTTGCTGTTTACTGCCGATGACTTTAATAAGAAAGCAAAAGTCTGTTCCGGTGGAGAAAAGAACCGCCTGCTGTTTGGTAAGCTGATGATGATGGACCTGAACGTCCTGATTATGGATGAGCCAACCAACCATATGGATATGGAAGCGATCGAAGCGCTGAATAATGCGCTGGAAGCTTTTGACGGTACGCTGATCTTCGTTAGCCATGACCGGGCGTTCGTATCGTCACTGGCGAATTACATTATCGAAATAAAAGACCAGGAAATGATCAACTTCCCGGGTACCTTCGATGAGTATCTTGAAAGTCAGAGCCAAGCGTCTAAAGTTGCCTGATTTTTAGAGCAGAAAACCACTTTAAACCCCGTCGTCAGAAACTGACGGCGGGGTTTTTGGTTATATGACTAGCTGAGTCTGTATCACTCGTTGAACTAATATCAGTTGCGCCAGTAATAGCCCTATTCCGCATCCAACCCATCAAGCAGTTTTTCAAGTAACCCCTGCAATGTCTGCTGCTCTTTCTTACTGAGCGTTGTGAGCGCTTTCGCCTCATTCTCGACATGCAGTGGAAATATCCGGTTAATCAGTTCGAGCCCCTCTTCAGTCAGGGCAACCAAGGTGCCGCGACGATCTTCGGGGTTAGGCTTGCGAGCGATCGAGCCGGCTTTTTCAAGACGATCCAGCCGGTTGGTCATGCCACCAGATGAGATCATCAGCGCTTCAAACAGTTGCGTTGGCACCAGCTCATACGGAGATCCTGAACGACGCAGGGTCGCTAATACATCGAACTCCCCCTGCTGCAGTCCGTGGTTTTTGAAAAATGGATTGAGGTAGTCCCGGCTGATCAGTCGTGTGGCTGTACCCAGCCGGGCCACTACTTCCATCGGTAATAGATCCAGCTCGGGCATTTCCCGCTGCCATTGGGTCGAAGCTAATTCTACTTTATTCATTGTTTTATATTTATCTCTACGTTAAGATACTTTTCATAATATATCTTGGCATTAAGATACTTTATGTTAAGTAGCTCTTGGTTAAGTATCTTTTCATTAATAGAGTGTAACAGAGTACAGGAGACAGATAATGTCTAACATCAATAAGTCAGCTAAGCGTTCAGATCGAACTGGTATTTATGCGTTTGCCTGCCTTTTGCTGGTCGGTGTATTACTCGCTGCGTCTTTAGTGGTGGGTAAGCTGGCCGATGTTGCGGGTGCACCGCGATTAACATTCCTGCTGGTGGCGATGGCAGGGGCTGGCGTAATTCTGGGTTGTATCGCGATCATGCAACGTCAGCCGATGCCATTTAATAGCCGTACATTAGAATATGCAGCCATTTCAGGCGTACTTATCGCTCTGCCTAACGCACTGGGTTTCCTGGCTATACGGCACGTCGGAGCTGGGTTTATATCGCTGAGCTTTGCTTTTCCAATTTTGCTTACCTGGGTACTGGCTGTTTTTCTGGGCATGGAGCGCTTACGGGGAATGCGGTTTATCGGGGTTTTACTAGGGTTGTTGGGCGGTATTGTATTGGCCTCAGCCAAGAGTGGCAGCGCCGGTGAAGCGCAGGGCTGGGTTCTTCTGGTGCTGGCACTACCGCTGGTACTGGCCTTTGGCAACATCTACCGCACCTTGCGCTGGCCTGAAGGCGCAGCACCTGTATTTCTAGCTGCGCTGATGATGTTTGGCGGTGCGCTGTCATTGCTACCCTTTGTACTGCTGTTCGAGCCGGGTCAGTTTGGGGCGTTGTTCGAATCAACTCAGGTGATCCAACTACTGGTATTCGAGGTCGCCGTATTTGCCATTCTTTATCTGTTCTATTTTGTCCTGCAAAAGTTGGCGGGCCCGGTTTATCTGAGCCAGATTGGCACAGTGGCTGCGCTGAGCGGTACATCATTTGCGGTATTTGTATTGGGAGAGGCTGCGCCTACAAACCTTGCGCTGGCGGCTGTACTAGTGGTCGTCGGAACATTTCTGTTTCATCGGGGTGCTAAGGTGCCCACGCAGAGTTGTACTTCAGTTTAGGGTATTTGAATAAACCTTTAACCCGTTTTTATCCCCTTTTTTAGCGGCTACCTGGATATAGCACATGAATATTACTGACGCACTGAACTGGCGTTTCGCAGCCAAACGTATGAACGGACAGCAAGTTCCACAAGAGAAACTGGATCGGATTCTTGAGGCCGCACGTTTGGCTCCATCTTCTTATGGATTACAGCCTTACAGTGTTTTTGTCATTAAAAGTGCGGCGTTGCGGGAGAAGATAAGACCGATCGCCTTTGATCAACCACAAATTAGCGAGTCGTCTCATCTATTGGTTTTTGCTGCGCATGAAGACGTGAATGGTGACGATGTAGATGACTTCATCCGGCTCACTGCAGAAACGCAGGGGACTGATGTATCAGAGCTCGGAGCCTACAGGACGATGATAAAGGGGGCTGTAAACCGGTTTAGCCCTGAAGAGAAGCTTCACTGGGCGACTAAACAAGCTTATATCTCTCTGGGGACTACCGTCACGGCTGCAGCACTCGAACAGATTGATGCTTCACCAATGGAAGGTTTTGATAAGGATGCGCTGGACCAGTTGCTCGGGCTTAAAGAGAAAAATATGCGCAGCTTGGTGCTACTAGCCTTAGGCTATCGGGATCAGAATGATCACCACGCATTGCTGAAAAAAGTACGTCGCTCAAGAGACGAACTGTTTATTCATTTATAACTCAAAACTGTATCCTTTAGGCGCTGATAACCAGGCTTATACCGATGATGATCAGCAATGCGAACGCCAGACGGCGCATAGTGGTATCGCTGAATGGCGGTGGATAACGTTTGCCAATCAGCGTAAATGCGGCGACCACAGGAATGCAGATTAGTCCGGTCCAGAGCATCTCTAGTGTCAGTAGTCCCTGAACTCCCAACACCAGTAACCGGATGATATTCATTACCAGAAACATTGCCAGCAAACTTAAGCGAATCGTTTGCAGTGACAGCGGCTGACGGTATAGCTGATATACCAGAGGTGGACCGGCAATGCTGAACAGGCCGCCGAAAATACCTGCGGCAGCACCCGCTATTGCAAATGAGCGATGTGAACTACGTTGCGGCAGGGGCTCTGGCTTAAGCATGATGAATAATCCGCCAGTAATAATGGTGGCACCCAGCAGCCATTGCAGCATTTGAGTAAAATCACTACTTAGATAATTGAGCAGCAGAACGCCGGCCACCAGTGCCGGAAATAGCCCTGTCAGTGACCAGAGCATCGCCTTATGATCCAGATGTTGCAGGTTGCCCCGTAACGCAATGGGGCCGTTTGCCAGCATTAGCAGGCTGATAATCACCGAAGTGAAAGTGACAGAAGCAAGTCCGAGCTGGGCGACGCAGCCGAGTACTATCATACCTAAGGCAAAGCCGGTCACTGTCTGGACATAAGTACCAAAGGCAACGATCAACAGAAAAGGAAGCAGTTGCTCTATAGTCATAAGCTGGCCGGTTTTAAAGTGAGTGTAGTCAGCCTAGTACTTCACAGGTAAAGCGGGGTAGAACCAGTTCGTTCGGGGGGGATAGCGCCTGACAGAACGTTCAGGCGCAACATGCTACAGGATAGTACCTGTGTTATTTCGAATCTTAGTCCAGCTCGTTGATCTGACGACGAATCTCATCCATCTTCGAGTTCATCACTTTTTCAAGGTGATCCAGATCGGCAAGGAACTTCTGTTTAGGATCCTGAGGCTTCTCCTCTTTACGGGTCGCTTCAAGTTTTTTAAGTTCTTCCAGTGCCATAACCAGCTGTGGGCTGATATTAGCCATCTTTTCAAATGCTTTAGAGTTGCGCACTTCAAGTGGCATATTTTTACGGCCACGTACAAAAGAGAACTTTTTGCTGCGCGACAGCAACGAGCCTTTTGCACGTTTGTAATAGATTTTCAGTACATCGGTATCGCCCTGATGACGCAGGGTGTACTTGTCGACACTCTCGACAGATTTGATGCCCATTTTGTTCAGGGTAGGATAATCAGACATAGCTAATTGTTCTCAGTAATTGATCCGCTATTTCAGGCGGACCGGACTCAAAAAATAGTAATGGAAGCTACGAAGAAGATTGTTCGTATTTTCCTTCGGGTGCTCCGTCTTCTTTACAGGAAGCGCTTATCTATTAAATCAGTATAGATAAGTGAGCAGCAGACCGTCGCACTAGTTCGGTCTGGGGCGTTATTAATACGCCAGATTATTATTATTTGAGCTGAGACAGTAACAACTGTTTCAGGGATGGGCAGGGCCCAGATCGCTTGGGTCAGTTATGGCTAATTACCTAAGCTTTTAGCTGTTTCTGATGAGCTTTCGCGCGCTATGATAGGGGTTGGACTTTGGTACCAGTTAGGGCCAGTTTTTGAAACTTTATTGGGCCAGTGGTTGTTCGATAAAATACCCGCATTGGGGACAATTAAGTAGCTGTTCAGTCCAGCTTTGCTAGTCTGAACGATGACAGTCGTAAGCCTTCGGGAAGAGTCAGATGATTACCAGCCTATCGGCACAGGAACTGCTTCAGCTTTATTCAACGGATTATTTTAAAAACGCATCAACCTTTGGTGCTTTGTCAGATGATGCATTGCTATTTTTATTAGACAAAAGTGACATTTTACTGGCACAGACCGGCGACCGAATCTTTAGTTTCGGCGATCCGGTGGACTGTTTTTATGTTGTACTCGATGGTCGGGTGGGGTTTTATAAACCTTGTCGTGGCGGTCGTACGCATATTCGTGATTATGAATTTGGTATGGAAGTGGGTTTTATGGCGATGATCGGTCTGCATGATCGAGCCGGTGACGGTGATGCTGAAGAACTGACGCTTCTGCTCAGGGTTTCCACTGCGGTATTCAGTGAAATCCAACAAAAGCTGCCAAATGATTTTGGTATTTTGTTATTGAATCTGGCCCGTGAGATGGCGCGTCGTCTCAGAGATGCCGATAACCGGTTGGCCGATGTTGAATAAGCGGCCTCTTTAATACCTGTAAGCTGCCGTTTATGCTCAAGGCTCTTAAGTTTTGTGCTCAAGGCTCTTAAGTTTTATGCTCAAGACTCTTAAGTTTTATGCTCAAGGCTGTTCGTATTATGCTCAAGGCTGTCCCGTTTTATGCTAAAGTGCCTGCCTGATTCTTTCCTGTCTGGACCCTGATGTGACCAATAACGATATTCTGCGCCGTTTGCGCTATAGCTTTAATTACAGCGATACCAAAATGATCGCTCTGTTTCGCCATGCTGAGATGGCAGTTACCCGGGAGCAGCTTAAGCACTGGCTTAAAAAAGACGATGATCCAGAATATGTGTTGCTGCCTGATTATGAGATGGCGACTTTTCTGAATGGCCTGATTATTGAGAAGCGCGGTCGACAGGATGGACCTCAGCCGGTTGCAGAGCGTCGTCTGACTAATAATATCGTCTTTCGTAAACTGAAGATTGCGCTGAATCTGGATGCGGATCAGATTCTGGATATGCTAAAACTAGCGGGTTTCAGTGTAAGTAAGCATGAACTTAGTGCGTTGTTCCGTAAGCAGGGGCATAAAAACTTCCGTGAGTGTAAAGATCAGGTACTGCGTAACTTCCTTACCGGTATGCAGCATCAACTCAGGGATAAAGCACCGGCGGTGGATGATACTAAACCACTGCGTAAAACCAGCACCGAAGGTCATACCGATAGCAGTAAAAAGATGCGTAAGCCAGCGGATCGGACGGTTAAATTTGTAGTCGATAAGCCCCCAACCGCAAGAAAGCCTGCCTCCGGGAAGCCGAGTGAAAGCGGCTTCAAATGGGGTAAAGCACCCTCTAAGTCGAAGAAATCAGATTATTAAGAGCCCCGGCCTTTACGGCTGAATAGTGGATCAGAGCTGACCGATGAAAGAGAAACTGCTTCCCCCGACTAAGCAAGAGATAGCCGAATTTGATCTGTTTCAGGGAATGACCCTGGAACAGATCTGCTTGCCACAGAGTGAAGCGGAGCTGACGGCGGCACTGACCGATCTGCAAAGCAGTGCCTTTATCGGCTTTGATACTGAGTCCAGACCGGTATTTCGTAAAGATCAAAAGTCAGATGGCCCACATCTGGTACAACTCTGTACTGCAGAAACAGGCTATCTTTTTCAGTTGCACGATCGCTCTGTTTACCCGGTAATCTGTCAGTTACTGGAGGCTGAACAGGTTGTGAAAGTGGGCTTTGGTCTGCAATCGGATCGCAGCCATATCCGACGTAAATTTGGCGTTGAGATCAAGGGCATTCTTGATCTTGATGCGATCTATCGTCAGTTGGGCTACCGTCGTCAGCTTGGTGTGAAGGCTGCTATCGCGGTTCAGTTCGGACAGAAGTTTAATAAATCCAAGCGTGTTTCTACCTCTAACTGGTCTCTGCCTAAGTTGAGCGATGCGCAGAAGCTTTATGCCGCTAACGACGCGTTCGCGGCTCTGCGCATTCTTGAAGGACTTCAGGATAGCGGGCATCAAAAGCTGATCGATAACCTGATTTCATAGTCTTGGGCGTCGGAGTTCAGGCCTAATATCCTGGGAACCTGTTCCCTAACCAAAAGGCGCCACACCAAATAAGGGTTGGTGTAACCATCCGGCGATCACCACATAGATAGCCAAACCTCCAACAATCAGTAAGATATCATTACGGTTGGACTCAGGTACGCCTGGCACCGCACGGCTGGGACGTTTCATCATTGATATACGATCGACAACAGCCCATACCAGAAAAGAGCCGAATAGTAGCAGATCAGCTAAGCCGCCGTTGACCATCAGATGAGCCACCGCCCAGAGTTGCAGGCCCAGCAATTGTGGGTGTTTTATTGCTCGGGTGATACGTCCGGGAAAGTAGGGCGCTATGGTCAGAATAAAAGCGGGTAATAGTAGTAATGCTGCCAGGTGGCGTAGGCCGGCCGGGGAAATATAAAGTAGCTCAGGAGTTTGCTTCAACTCGCCGTATCCCTGAATCATCAGCCAAAGACCGGCGACAGAGATCAGGCTATAAATGGCTTTCCAGCCATACTCACTCTTAGCTGCGAAACTGTCACGCAGGGGTAAGGCGACAATAGATACGGAATGGATACCGAAGAATAGTAATATGCCGGTCAATAGCTGTAGCATGGTATTTAGCTCTGAAAGGTTGGTATGGGGAGTATAGACTCAAGATTGAAGTAGCAGTCTGGCAGTCTAAACGATGCGTCTGGCTACTCGCTACTATATACTGCAGGCATTCAAATCCCGGGACACTGAATCAATGGCAAAATCCAAGCAAAGCGCGGTTTCAGACCGAACCAAAGAAGAGGCGATGCAGGTAGCCAAATCCACTCAGAAACCGGGCCAGACCAAAGAACAGACTAAACTGATCGCCCAGGGTATTCAGAAGGGGATCGATCAGTACAAGAAGCAACAGAAGGCTAAATCCCGGGAACTGGATAAGCAGCGTAAGAAAAAGATCCAGAACGCAGTTGCAGACAGTGATGATGTGGAAGTGGATATTCCCACCGCTGGCAGTAAGTTACCCTGGATTCTGTTGTTACTTTCCTGGGCGCTGTTTATCGCTTATGTGATGTTTGTTTAACGGATTTAGCTTCTTATAACGGATTCAGACCAATGATCTTAAAAACCTTCGCCGAACTGCCTGCACTGGAAACTGAGCCGGGTACTGACTGTACTTTTATCGGCCATAATCCATCAGGTGAGTCACTGCTGACTGTCGCTTATGCCACTAAACGGGACTTTCTCTCGGTACCCAAAACTTACACACTGGTTCAGTTTAAAGGCGATAAAAATATTCCCCTAGAATTCCATTCGGTATCCCGTCAGGACTATCTGGAACAGCTTGAACTGTCCAATAGCTGGTTTAAAGCGGGTTTATACGAACTGGAAAAAACCAAGGATTACACCATCTTGCTGTTGCTCACCAATGACCGGGCGCTGGAAATAATCTTTACCGATTTTCAGGTGGGCGAAGAGGTTTATCATTCAGCCGACTCTCAGGCCGCTTTACTTCAGCATATCGGATAGAACAGAGGCTAGCCCGCCGTTTTGCAGCCAACCAGATTTCACTGGATAACTGAGCCCTGGCCGCTACTCTTCTAAACGGCCGGTTGGCCGTGGCAGGAAGGCGTGGCGTTGCCAGAGGCTGTAGTTTTGGCGGAAAGCCGATAGATCATCCCATACTGTCCTGAAGAACGGGTCTTCCGACTCTTCGCGTACCACCTCTTGCCAGGTTGCTTCGAACAGTGAAAGCATTTCGGCATTCCAGTAGAGGTTAGTGACACCGCGCTCATTCTCATTTTTATGCATCGCCTGATATTGAATCGCCTCCCCTTGAGCCAGAGTATTGGTCATCGACGCTTTGCACAGGGCTTCAAGGGTTGCCTGTTGGCTGATATGCATGTTTTGCCATGTTTGGTTATTGATTAGTAACTCGATCACACTGGCTTGTTGGTGCCAGCCGGGAAAATAGTTATATTTGGCGATCTTGTGAAAGCCCAGCATCTGATCGATGGCTGGCTGGGAAAACTCTGTAGCGTCGATCGCGCCACGCTCAAGGGCCGGATAGATTTCGGAACTGGGAATCAGTGATACCGATGCTCCCAGCTTGCTGAAAACCTTACCGCCGAGACCGTAAAAACGCATGTTCAGGCCCTTAAGATCTTCAGGCTTGTTTATCTGCCGCTTAAACCAGCCACCACTCTCCGGGGCCAGAATTGCACAAGGGATGACTTTTACCGCATACCCGGCCTGATCATACATCTGTTGGTATAGTTTCAGGCCGTTGCCGTAATACAACCAGGCCATAAACTCACCACTCTCAGGGCCAAAGGGTACGGAAGAGAAGATGCTTGCCGCAGGGATTTTACCCACCCAGTAACCTGAAATAGCAAAGCCCGCATTAACCTTGCCACTGGATACTGCATCCAGAATCTCAAAGGGAGCAACCAGCTTACCCGGATCATAGGTTTTAATATTTAGCGAACCATTACTGATGACAGGGGCCTGATCAGCTATCCATAAAATTGAGCTTTTAACGGCGGGTAGAGCTGAGGGAAAAGCCAGAGACACTTTTAATCGGGTCGGCTTAATACTGTCGGCGGCTGGCAGTGGCGTGACAAAAAAAAGTATCGCCAGGCAAAAAAACAGTACCTGCGACATCTGTAATAGCGGATTTGCTCTGCTCATCTTTCACTCCTTGATAGGGCAAAGGTTCAGATGGGTGTATGAGATCAGTGTAGGACAATATCATTGGTTAGAACGGAAGCTTTGCCTCTTGTTAATGGCTAGAAAAAACCAAAGCAGTCCTTGTTTAAGAGCACTCATATTCGTATATTCGCGGTATTAATGTCTTGAGAGAAAACCTGATGTCCAAAGTTACAGTGAAGTTTGAATACGAGAAAGAAACTAAAAACAGCGTCCGTTATCAGGAAGTTCCAGCCGAAGGACAGGCACCAATTATGGGGTCCCTGTATGTACAAAAATGGTTTGCCGGCAACAGTAAAACGTTGGAAATCACAGTAGAGAAGAAAGATTAAGAAACCCCTGAGCAGCTCCGGCGGGTGACTTATCCACAGCAGCCAAAGCATCTGTAGTAACAGCAGCGCCTGGTATTAAAAAACTTGTACTTGAAACCTAGAGCTCAAAGTAACGACCGGGTGTTTTGCCTAATGCTTTTTTAAACATCGCGATAAATGCACTCTGGCTGCTGTAGCCCAGATCCAGAGCAATATTAGCGATGGGATCTCCCCGGGCTATACGGGTCAGGGCTGCCAGTAAACGGGCCTGCTGGCGCCACTGGCCAAAGGTCATGCCAGTATCCTGGCGAAAATGACGGGCAAGAGAGCGGGAGCTGGTGCCGAGTTCTGTTGCCCAGTCCTCCATTGAGCGCTGATCTGCGGGGTCCGCCGCTAAATAATCAGCAATTTTTTGCAGGATCTTTCCGCTGGGACGGGGGAGACTCAGAGGTACTTCAGGGGTGGTTTTTAGCCGGTCCAGAAATACCTGCACCAGCCGGCCTTCAGCGCCGGCCTCATCGTACAGCGTGTCGAATTCGCCTAAGGCTAAAATCAGTTCCCGTAACAGGGGCGTGATATGTATGACCTGGCAGTGATCAGGCAGCTCACTGGCGGCATCCGGTGAGATATAAAGATTACGCATCTGAACCGCGTGTATGGTACGGGCATCATGTTGCGTAAACGCCGGTATCCAGACCGCCCGTTGCGGTGGTACAACCCAGAAACCGATATCTTTTGCCGAGACATGTATCAGCCCCTCAGAGATAAACAGCAGCTGACCCCAGCCATGGCTGTGATAGGGCGCATAGGCGCCGGGTTCATGTTCAACCTGGCGTACCACAACCTTGCGGGGTGTCTCCTCAATTCTTGGGCTGTGAATGCCATCGAAGCGGGTCCAGTGTTTAGGAACTTCCGGCAGATCTGGCTGTTTAGCGATATAAGTTGGCATGACATAGTATATACGCCAAATCCGATCGATTTTAAAGTAACTCATATTGAATACGCAGCTGAGGCGGCAATTAGCCTTGCCGGGAGCTTGCCCGCTATTTCTGATAGGTAGGGGGAGAATCCGGGCTCTGTCTGCTGTTTTAGGTTAACGCCAGTAATCACTGGGAGAGTGTTAAATGAGTTATTTACGTCGTCCTGAAATGTTCCTGTTCTTGTTAGCTGCGGCGATGCCGATCTCCTTTGGTGTCTGGCAAGCTCTGTTAAATAACTTCGTTATTGAGCGCGCAGCATTTACCGGTGTTGAGATCGGTATTTTACAGTCGTTGCGTGAGATTCCGGGGTTTATGGCATTTGCAGCAGTACTGTTGCTGGTACTGATGCGGGAGCAGACCCTGGCGCTGCTATCTATGCTATTGCTGGGCATCGGTACCGCGTTGACCGGTTTTTTTCCCTCTGAGGTCGGCCTTTATTGCACCACGGTGTTAATGTCGTTGGGCTTTCATTACTACGAAACTATGAATCAGTCGCTATCGCTGCAGTGGTTTGACAAGCGCGATGCGGCTTATAAATTGGGTCAGTTAGTGGCAATAGGGTCATTTGCCAGCCTGATCGCGTTTGCGCTGGTTTGGCTGGCGCTGGATATTCTCAGTATCAGAATGGAGTTTGTTTATCTGGTGGGCGGCGGAATAACCTGTGCGATCGCACTGTTTTGCTGGTTTTTCTTCCCGTATATTCCTGAAAAGGTTGAGCAGCATAAAAAACTAATCTTGCGCAAACGTTACTGGCTTTACTATGCGCTGACATTTATGGGAGGGGCGCGTCGCCAGATCTTTGTCGTGTTTGCCGGTTTCCTGATGGTGGAAAAGTTCGGTTTCAGTGCTGGCGAGATATCTATTCTGTTTCTGGCTAACGGTGTGCTGAATATGTACTGTGCACCAAAAATTGGTAGGTTGATTGGTTACTGGGGTGAGCGAAAAGCGCTCTGTGTAGAATATATAGGACTGATCGCGGTGTTTACCGCCTACGCTTTTGTCTCGGATCCAGGGATTGCGATCGCACTTTATATCATTGATCATCTGCTATTTTCGATGGCGATCGCCCAGAAAACTTACCTTCAGAAAATAGCCGACCCGAAAGATATGGCGTCCACCGCAGGTGTGGCGTTTTCGATCAACCATATTGCCGCGGTCGCGTTGCCGGCGGCTTATGGACTGTTGTGGATAGTTTCACCTGCAGCGGTATTTCTTACCGGGGCTGCGATGGGCGGTATCTCTTTGATTCTGGCTCTGTTAGTGCCATATCAGCCTGGCCCTGGTAACGAAGTTATCTGGCAGGGTCGTGTTAAGAGCGCTGCATTGCGCAACACTCCCTAGTCAGCAGCCATGCTGGTTATATAGTTAGTGGCTACCTAAGTGAGTACAGCAGGTTATTGCGTCAGTGCCTGCCAGGCTTTGTTGGCGTCCTGTTTATAAACTTGCCAGTCACCGTTCAACCAGCGTTGGCGGCCCCGCTCGGCGTAGAACAGATGCAGCTGATCACCGAAGAACTCCCATACCGTACCATCGGTTTTAATCAGTCCTTCGCCAAGACTCAAAGCATTAGCGCAGTGGCCGTTGTATTCCGGCTTGTAACGGGCTGGATCAGCGGCAAATTTATCGGCCGAGGCCTGACTGGCGAAGCGCCATTTAGCTCCGCCCCAGTCAACGGTAAACTGTTTCTGTCCTAATACCTGTTGGTGTGAACTTCGAACATGGGTATCGTGATAAGCCACCGTATCATGACCCTCAATAGCGACCTTGTTCCAGTAACTCATACTCACCGGCTCTGCTGCAAAGCTGAAGCTACTGATACAGATAAGCAGGGTAGAAAACAGAATTTTATACATAATTTCTCTCTCTAAATGATCAGTAACAGCCCGGTACTTAGGTATAGATTACTCAAAGCAATCTAAGTTCACTGATATAGCCGGGTTGTAAGGCCTGTACATTTTCTAGCAAAGTAAACGATGCTTTTCGTTTAGCTACTTGAGCAAAGCGAGTTCGGTCCAGCTACTTGTTAATTAACAGCCACCGTTTTCCCGGATTTTCGCTGAACGCCACCAACAATAATAGTGCCGATCGCAATCACTCCCAGTAACCAGCTGTAGTGAATATTGCCGATTACAACCAGCGGTGACAGTCCTGCAATAGACCCTGCCAGCAGCACCTGCGCACCATATGGTAACAGGCCCTGAACCACACAGGAGAAGATATCCAGTAAGCAGGCGCTACGTTTTGGATCAACGTTATTGCGAGTGGCGATATCTTTGGCCAGGCCGCCACAGATAATAATCGCTACTGTGTTATTCGCAGTACAAGCGTTGGTCAGGGCAACTGCTGTGCTGATGCCGATCTCTCCGCCACGACGGCTTCCTGAATTGTCCCCTTTGCTGGTCAGGCGATCGATCTGGCGGGCCAGAAATTCTAAACCCCCCTGAGCTTTCATCAGTGCACCCAGACCACCGATCAGCATCGACAGGATCATGATCTCCTGCATACCGGTATAGCCACCGTAAATATCCTTGGAGAACTGGGCTACTGAATAATCAGGTAGCGCACCCAGACCGATAGCACCGGCCAGCACGATACCGCTGAATAGCACTAGCAGAACATTAATGCCGGCCAGCGCCATACCCAGTACAGCCAGATAAGGTAGAACCTTAATCATTTCATAGTCACTTGCTTCGGCAATGGTTGCACTGGAACCCTGCAGATAAAGCCATACCAGCGTGATCAGTGCCGCAGGCATAGCAATCTTAAAATTCATGCGAAACTTGTCGCGCATCTCACAGCCCTGGGAGCGGGTTGCCGCGATGGTGGTATCGGAGATGATCGACAGGTTATCGCCGAACATCGCACCACCCACTACAGCACCTATGCAGAGCGGCAGGGAAAGGTCGCTAACCTCGGTCAGGCCCAGCGCAATCGGAGCCATCGCAGCGATAGTTCCCATAGAGGTGCCCATGGCCGTAGCGATAAATGCAGTAATGACAAATAAGCCAGGCAGCACCAACTCAGTTGGAATAATATTCAGGCCAAAGTTAACCGTAGCATCAACACCGCCAACCGCTTTAGCTACGCTGGCAAAGCCGCCTGCCAACAGATAGATCAGACACATGGTAATGATATTGCTGTCACCGACACCGGCGATGAAGGTTTCAAGACGTTTATTCAGCGCGCCTTTGCCAAGAATCAGAGCCAGCACTATGGCAGGCAGAATCGCCACCGGCGCAGAGATCTGGTAAAAGGCAAAATCAACATTTTGTGACTGATAGTAAACACCGCTACCGATAAACAGGGCCAGAAACAGTAACAGAGGTAATAGCGCGAGCGGGTTGGCTCTCATTTTAGACTCCCGGATTGCAGAAACTAATTCGCTACGTGCAGAACAAACGACAGCAACGCAAACAGCAATAAGCCGGAAAAGTGCTAACACTTTCGGGCCAGGATCACCGGATCGGGTTGGCGCTTGCCGTCTGTGGATAAGCAGACGACGCAGCATAAAAAAACCTGCTTTTCTTTTGGAATGCAGGAGGTAATAAACAGGGTGGAGTCAGTGCCAGGTAAGGCGACCCACTATGATGCAGCGCATTATACTTAGGGGGACAGTCAGAGCTAATATTGTTTATGTCTTTGGGTTTGCGTTTTGGTTATAAAGACTATTTTGGTGCTAACTTTATGGAATATTAATTATTCTGGCAAGAACGCGCTTCGCACCAGTTAGGCAGATTTTACGCCTGTTCTAGCAAGGAAAACTCAGTTTTTGGTTTAGCTCCCAGTGAGTTGCGTAGCAACGTTCTAGCGACCCTTGCGAAGCAATTAAGCGAAGTGAATCAGGACAGCTTTGCTGTCCTGTACTCTCTGGGTGACATCCCCAGCTCTTTCTGGAACAGCCGGCGTAATGAGCTCTGGCTGCTATAGCCGATCCGGTCCACGATCTGTTCGATCGAAAGACTTGTGGTTTCTAACAGCAATTTAGTTTGTTCCAGACGAAGCCGTTGCAGATAGTCAGACAGACCAATGCCGTTGGCTTGTTTAAAGCGACGCGAAAGTGTCCGGACACTGACCGAATGCATGGCGGCCAGCTCTTCCAGATTAATCTTCTGTGCAATATCCCGCTGTAACTGACTTTCGACCGCCAGCACCAGGCTATCCTGATGTTCGCTCTGTTCCTGCATAAACAGGTAAGGCGAGGCAAAGCTCTGTGACGCATCGATTAACATCGTTTTAGCAGCTGATTGAGCTAACTGTCGGCCGACTTGTTGCTCGACGATTCTTAACATAACCCCGATATTGGCACTCATAGATCCGGTGCTGTAATAACGGCCATCCTCAACCAGCAAGCTGTCTTTATTAAGCACCGCATCAGGATAGCGTTTGCTGAACAGTCCGCCTAACCACCAGGATGTTGCAGCACTACGGCTATTCAGCGCGCCGGTTTCTGCCAGCAGAAAGACGCCGCTACAGTTGGCTGCGATAGTCACACCCTGATCGATCTGTTGCTGCAGCCAGTGTTGCTCTCTGCCCAGCTGTTTCAGATTATTTAACAACGAGTGGCTGTTAAGGTGGTGAATACCGGGAATCAGAATCAGATCAGGCTTAGGGGCATTGTCGAGTGAAAAGTCAGCCCGCATCTGCATACCGTTGGAACAGTTCAACGGCTCGCCGGTCGCAGTGACCAACGAACAATGGTAAAGATCGCTGTCTTCTTCCCGCTGGTGGCGCCAGATGGAGTTAACCACATTAAACACATCGAAGGGGGCGGTTAGCCCGGATGCCTGACAGCCATCAAAGGCTAAGCCCAGAACTTGATACATAAGGGTCGATTCATCCTGTTAATAACGTCGCTGCTTTTATCAGATAATGGCAGTATGACCTGATACGCGCGATAAATGGCGTGTTTGTGTCTGAATATTGTCAGTTTTGGCTGTTAGAGTAACCAACAGACTGAAGAAATAGAAGCGATACTCAAATTTTAGAGACGACTAAAGAGGATAAAATCCATGAGCCAGAATGATATTAGCCGTTATCCGGTACCGGATGTAAACAGCCTGCCTGAGGATATCCGTGATCGTATCCTGGCGGTACAGGATAAAGCCGGCTTTGTCCCTAACGTATTTCTGACCCTGGCGCATCGCCCGGCAGAGTTTCGCGCTTTCTTTGAATACCACGATGCCATTATGGAACGGGAAGGCAGCACCCTGACAGCCGCTGAAAAAGAGATGATCATCGTTGCGACCAGCGCAGCCAACGGTTGCCAGTATTGCGTAGTCGCCCACGGTGCACTGCTACGAATCTTTGCTAAAGATACTCAGTTGGCCGACCAGATAGCCATCAACTACCTGCACGCGCCAATTACTGACAAGCAGAAAGCGATGCTCGACTTTGCCATGACGCTCTCTCGTAATCCTGAGTTGGTTAGCGATGCTGATTATGCCGATCTGAAAGAGCATGGTTTCGATGATGAAGACATTCTAGATATAGCCGGCGTTACCGCCTTTTTTGGCCTGTCGAACCGGATGGCGATAGTGACGGCTATGCAGCCTAATCCGGAATTTTATGTGATGGCACGGACGCCAAAGGCTTAGACGCACCGCTTCGCGGCGAGGTCCGATCAGGGGCTTCGCCCCTTAGTCCGAACACTTCGTTTGTCTGAAGTCCGAAAAGTCGTAACCAGCAGATAAGCATAGAGCTAGCATATGCAAAGCGATCGGGCTTCGGATCTTATGATCTTCTCTGTGTCCTCTGTGTCCTCTGTGTCCTCTGTGTCCTCTGTGGTAAGCCCGCTCTTATCTTTTAGACTTTTCGGACAGCTGTTTCTCAGCGTTCGGATAAGTATCGGAGATACGATCAGACAAGGCATACTATGCTGATCAGACTACTGCGCGAAGCGTCAGACTTGCTAGACAAAGCACAACGTTTACTCGGCATAAAAGCGTTGTGCCTGTTCGGTTTCAATAAACGGATCGGGTTCAGTCTGGAACAAGCGATTAGCGAGGTACTGACGGAAATCTACCAGAATCTTCTCCATACTGACCAGCTTGCCGCCTTTGCCTTTACGGGCATGCATTCCTTGTTGTACCCGTTCGCAGATCTGCTTGTCTTCATTCAGGAACGCCTGAGTAAACTGAAACTCCGGCGAGTTAAAGTTGGTAGTTTTATGTTCCAGCAGGCCACCGGGTATCACGGCGCACTGTTCAGGTCCTCGGGGCATAATCTGAATCCAGTTCAGGCCATCGTAGGTAATGACCGCGACCAGCGACGGTGGCAGGAACAGTAACAGGTAGTGATCGTAAGCTTCGGGATAATTGCCGCTTAGCCATTTGCTCAGAGTACCCCGGTCATCTTTCATCTTCCCACCGGTAAGAGTCCACTCTGAACTGCCTGCCACATAATAGGCCTGTTTGCTGGGAGTGGTGGTTTCCAGCGTTTCTTTATGAACCTTAAACAGGTGGTAGCTTTCGATACCGTTCTCAACTGCCAGTTTCCAGTTACTGTCCCAATGCTCGGTGGGCATCTGGTAGGGCTGCTTAAAGCGTTGCAGGTCAAACAGCGACAGGTAGCTATCCAAACCTTCAACCTTTTCACTGAAGGGCCGTGGCGCGTCAGACAGATTGACAAAGATAAGCCCGTTCCAGCTGGCAATGGCAAATTCCGGTAGGCAGTGCTTCTCTTTATCTACCTTGATCTCACCAGTCAGGGGAGCGCCTTTAAATGCGCCGGTATCGTCGAATGTCCAGGCATGGTAAGGACAAACGATATTTTTACCTATTTGGCCAAAACCCGGATCCAGCAGCGGGGTACCCCGGTGGCGGCAGATATTGGAAAGAGCCCGAAGTGCACCATCTTTACCACGGATAATCACCAACGGCTCGCGGGCGATCTCAAAAGCATAGTAATCTCCGCTTTGGCTTAACTGAGCTTCAGCGCAGGCAAACACCCAATCATTCAGAAACACCTCTTTGATCTCCGCATCGAAAACTGACGGGTCGTGATATACCGCCAGCGGCAGGCCATTTGCTTGTTCCAGCGATGCCTGGGCAGATTCTTTATAAGCACTCATCAGCGTTTGGTTCATTATTTTCTCCATATGGCATAGCCGGGCATACGGGGATGGTTTGCCCTGTACTCGAATAAAATAGTTTATTGTCTTATTTGACAATTTATTCGATGTTAATTTAAACTGTCACAAATGACAATAAATGCCTGGGTTATTTTTTGGCGCTGATAGTGGAGCAGATTAATGGGTCGTCCCAGTAAGAAAGAGGAACGCATCGAAGAGATTCTTAATGCCTTCTATCGCTGTGTTGCCCGTTACGGAATTGACGGCAGTACTTTAGAGCGCATCGCAGATGAGTCTGGCCTGAAGCGTAGCCTGGTACGACATTTTGCCGGTAACCGGGAGGAGCTTGAGTCCATGCTGGTGGACCGGGTGCTAGAGCAATCGCAACAGCAGTGGAGCGGCTTTATCGAATCACTGCCCACCAAGGAGAGTAAAGAGAACTGTAAAAAGAGCTGCACAGAGCTGTTATTAGAAGGGCTGTTCAGCGATCAGTACAGTGACGGAGAATATATTCTGGTGATCGAATCCCTGATCTTCTCCGCCGGTCGCGACGCAGCGTTACGACAGCGGATGCAGGCCTGGATGCAGGGCTTTACCGACGATATTACCTTTATCTTACAAGGGCAGTTTCCTAAGGCGGATAACGCCCGGCTTGAGGCTGTTTCTTTCGGACTGATCTCACTCTATTTCAACCTTGATTCCCTGGCGCCACTAGGGATGAACCAGCAGTACCGTCAGCCGGCCCGCAGCGCAGCGGAGTACCTGCTCAACTCTTTATCAACTGACTAACTTATCGATCATTTTTTATACGAGGTTCTACCTATGTCTCTGGCTTATATACTGGGCATCGCCCTGTTGCTATGGGTTGCTTATGATCTGTTTAGCGGCAGTGTATGGCTGCACCGTGAGTTTAAACGGGCACAAGAACCCGGTGCCTACTGGGGCACCATGCTGCTCTGGCTGTTGGTGGCAATCTCCTGCTTTTTCTGGGAGATCTGACCATGGCGTTACCTCAACGTAACCTGTTGTTACGCGGGTTGTATGGCCTGAGCATGATCGGCATGTTTGCATTTCTGATCTGGCAATCCTGGCTGCCATTCAGCGAAGCTGCTGTCGTTGCCCAGCCACAATCCGATAAGCCTTCTCAGGCAAAGCAACTCTCTGTTGTTAAGCAGCAATCCTCGGAGGAAATTACAGTAACTAATCAGCCAGTCTGGCAAAGCGTTTTTGGGATAAGCGGCCTGAGTAGAAAGGTTGATCTTCAGTCGGATGTCGATCAGCAGATAAGGGATCACTGGCAAGCGTTAGCGGAATCGCCGCTCGCTGGATATATTCAGGCTGACAAACCTGTGTACGGGATCTACCGGGATTACGATAGCAGTACGAATACAGTAATTCTGACCCTGGGAATAAAGGCACAGGTAGAAGGTATGCCACGTATTGCTGTGGCTGAAGGGCGGTATAAAACCTACCGGGATGACACTGTGCTGGATGTCTGGCAGAAAACAAAGGACAGCTACAAAGACTTCCTCTATCAGAGTGACTTTGAACGCTGGCAACTGGATAACAATTATCAGCCGGTGGCTGTTACCGCATTTCTTGGTTTGAAGTAGGGGGGTTGAACATGAGCGAAGCTAACTGGCTTGAATACATGGAGTTTATGTCGTTCAACATTTACGACTGGGTGCTAGTGTTTGCCGGGCTGTTCCTGGCACTGGAAATACTTAATGATATCGTCACCCGGCGCTTCAGTGGCGGGCGTTTTATGGAAACCCTGTCCAGCGTCTTCACCCAGGTGCCATACTACTTTACCGAGATGATCATCTTCGGCGGTGCGGTCTACCTCTACTTCGTTATCTACGAGTATATTCCCTGGCAGATACCGGTAAACGGTTACAGCGCACTGCTGGTTTTGATGCTGGCAGACCTGACCTACTACATCGAGCATTACGCCATTCACCGCATTCGTCTGTTTTGGCTAGCCCATTCAGTGCATCATAGTTCCAGTGACTACAATACCGCCACCGCATTTCGTTTCAGCCTATTCGATCCGATGGTGTCGGTGCTGTTCCACCTGCCGTTGGTACTGATGGGCTTCAATCCTATCCTGATCTTCGCCGCTGAAGTGTTGGTTCAGGCGTACCAGTTCTGGATTCATAACGAGATGATCGGCAAGCTCGGACCGCTGGAATGGTTCTTAAACACACCATCCCACCACCGGGTCCACCACGGCTCCGATAGTAAATATATCGACAAGAACTTTGGCGGCATCCTGATCATTTGGGACCGTATCTTCGGTACTTTCCAGAAAGAGGAAGAACTGCCCAACTACGGCCTCACCACCCCTATGGCCAGCAAAAACCCGATCACCGTACAGTTCTACGAATTCCCGCGCCTGTATAAGGATCTTGCCAGCGCTGAGAATGCATCGGACTTTGTGAAATATCTGGTTAAGCCTCCGGGATGGCGGCCGAAGGCGTAGGGAGAAGTCCGATCGGGGAGCTCCGCTCCCCTTGTCCGAACATCACTGCGTGATTTGTCCGAAGTCCGAAAAAGCGTAAACCCCTTATTAACAGCTTCTGTGCAAGCAGGGGCTTATTCTCTCTGGAGAGCTGATTCAAGAGCTTTGCTTTACTAGGTAATCCTCACTCCAACTTATTCAGAGCTTCCTGGCTCTTTTGGAGGGCTGAGCGTAGTGATGCCCAATAAAATGTTGGGTCTCGTTTCACTCTATTTAACCTACAGCTCTAATTTATACCGCCATAGCTCACTGATTCTTTAACTGCGTCAGATATGGCTTTCTTGCAAGCACTCTCAATATTATTGGTTTTTGCGTACTGCTTAAGAGAGGATGCTATCTTGGATTCAGAGATAGTAGATGATGCGGTCCCGTCTCGCAGCCTGGTTCCTATAAAGTCTGAATAATACTTACTACCTGCGGGGTACATTTGATGAAATTTATATACGACATTCATTATATGTGCTTGCTCTTCACCAGAAACTGAACACACTAGTTCAATGTGATTCAAAGTTTGAACGACAACTCCATGATAAACAGCTTTAAGCTTTCTCGGATCTTTCTCTGTATCCTGACCAAGAACCGCTTGTCTCATATCTTCAGCAGCTTTTTGTCTTTCTATAGCAATATCTCTTACCTCTGCTGTTAGTATGTCGCAAGCTTTCAGCAGATCAGAGTTGATATTCTTCATTCGTCTAGCTAGGTCTGATCTTGACTCTTCTAGAACCGAGAGTTTTGCATGAGTGTAATAAGATTCAAATGGCGAACCGGAATAAAGCCTATCCCCTCTTTTAGCGGAGCGTATATAGAGATCTTTGTCTTTGTCGTTGAGTGGACAGATTTCATTTATTCTGGTGTAAAGTGCGACGACGCGACCATCAACTAGAGCTTGCTCTTGCTCGGCTTCAATACCAGAATGTGGCTTTATCTGACATCCGGATAAAATAGCGCAAGTAAGCGTGAGTGTGATTACAGGCTTGAACATCGTATTTCCTTATTAACCAATCATAACTTCCTATTGGGGAGGATCGGTAGATTATGGAAAAACGGGGTCAGAATCAAATTAATGCCAATTAATTACCGTATGCGATTGTAACGGCGATGCAAATAAATTGGGTCAGAGTAAAATTAAAACTGCGATGACCCCAGATGGCACGGACACAATCCCCCTTCTGTGCAGCCGAGCATTGGAGTGGGTCAATGGAATAGTACGAGGACTGTCTGAGGCCGTTCTTTGGCTGCTTCTTTAATTTTGAGAGGGCAGTACCCATTGATTAACGAAACGCCAGGGGGAGTCGCGAAGCGATCTAACACGGAGAAGCACTGATGATCTTCTCCGTGTCCTCTGTGCACTCTGTGGTAAATACGCTTTTATCTCTTCGACCTTTCGGACAGCTGCTTTGCAGCGATCGGACAAACGTAGTGTTCGGACAAGCGAAGCGATCGGACCTCGGATTAGCGCCTTTTGCTAAGCATCTGAAGTATCTCCTTAAACACCCGATTCTCCAAAACCTCCGGCAGATCCAGTTCCAACGAGTTCCGGTAATAGGTCGACAGATCCAACCCAAACCCAAGCGCATGTAACTCGATATCCCCGCGCGCCTCAATCATCCGCGCAACCTGCCGCAGGTGATTATCAAGGAAGTCCTCTTCGTTGCTCTGCACAGTGGCCGCTTCCATCGGACAACCGTCGGACAGTACGATCAGAATACGGCGTTCTTCAGGCCGGCCATTCATTCGCTCGGCGGCCCAGAGCAGGGCTTCACCGTCGATACCTTCTTTGAATACGTCCTGCTTGAGCATGGCTGAGATATTACCGCGGGCGCGTTTGATCGGGGTATCCGCATCTTTGTAGATGATATGTTCCAGCTCGGCCAGACGGCCCGGTGTTTCATCTTTACTGCTGCCACGCCACTGCTTGAACAGCTTGCCGCCCTGCCAGCTCCTGGTAGTGAAGCCCAGGATCTCGGTGGTGGCACCGGCCTGTTCCAGTGCTCGGGTCATAATCTCTATTAAGGTTGCGATGGAGCCGATATGTTCCTTCATGGAACCGGAGTTATCCACCAGGAAAGTAACCAGACAGTTACTACGTGGCTGGTAACGCTCCTTGCGGAACAGCTGACGGAAATCAGGCGAGGTCACCAGCTTGCTCAAGCGACGGGCGTCGATGTAGCCTTCCTCTTCGCCGAAGTTCCAGCCATCCAGTTCCGGTGCAGACAGGATCTGTTGTAGCTCGCGGGCCAGTCGGTGAACGTTAACGCCCTGACCTTTGATCCGCTCATCCAGCTTCTGCCGCAGTTTACGGCGCAGAAAAGGCACCACCAGTTTTTCCGCTTCGATGACCCGGTCATTGGCGCGGGAATAGACTTTATACTTTTCTAACTGTGCCAGTAGTTCACGATATTCGATACGGCTATTGCGACGGCCGGGCAGTGCCGGAGTATCACCATGGCCTTCGAAGTCTTCATCGAAATAGAGGCCGAAACTGTTAATGGTTTTCTGGTCTTTCTCTTTGCTTTCATCGTCCTTATTGTCCAGCTTCTCGGTGATCTCATCGATCACCTGAACGATTCCCAGCGCGTTCTCAGCGTAGACCGCCTGATCATGCACGTTACGTTTCAGGCCGACCAGAAAGCTGCCTATGTGAGGTGCCAGCATCATTCGCTGGGGTTCGATCAGCCCTTCGGTGGCTTCGTTCACCGGTTGGCCTGATAGTCTGGACCAGGCTACCTGAGCGATTGTATAAACCAGCAGGCCGACATGGCTTTCGATCATATCGGAGGCGCAGAACTGGGCGCACCACTGCTTATAACGGTGATCCAGATTTTTCACCATACCGGGGTAGCGTTTCTCAACCAGTCGTTCGACTCTTAGCTGTTCTAACAACTCAAAGAGCATCTGACCTACTGGCGATTCCGGCATCAGGCTACGGTGTAGTGGAATATCGCTGTGCTTCAGACGCAGGGAGATACCGTCGGCAGCACCACGACAGGAGGTAAAGTCGTCTTCGTTGGGATCGGTGCGCAGATGGGCGGCACGGATACCCGATGGGCGGCCGTTCAGCTCCGGCCGGCGACCACGGTATTCAAAACCTTTTTCACCGGACCAGGCTCTGACAGTAGCGCCGCAGATCTCTTCAATTTTCTGCTGCAGCTTCTCTTTGCGGGGGGCGACAACGACCGGATCAAAGCCGGTATTTCTGACCGGAGCAGACACGATCAGTCCTGACTCATCACCTGAGCCGCCTGATGGGCCCAGGATTCACTCAGCTCCTGATCAAAGCAGCGCTGGAAAAATTCAGCAATCATCGGACGCTCAGATTCATCGCACTTATTCAGGAACGACAAACGGAAGGCGATACCCGGATCGCGGAATATCTCGATGTTCTCGGCCCAGGAAATGACGGTACGCGGAGACATCAGGGTAGAAATATCACCGGCTGCAAAGCTGTTACGGGTCATATCAGCAACGGCAATCATGGAACGGGCCAGTTCGGTACCGGCATCGTTGGCCATGCTGCTGACACGGGCCTGAACGATCTTCACTTCGTCGTCGGTCGGCAGGTAGTTCAGGGTAGTAACGATATTCCAGCGGTCCATCTGGGCCTGGTTGACCATCTGAGTACCGTGGTACAGGCCAGTGCTGTTGCCCAGACCGATGGTGTTGGAGGTCGCAAACAGTCGGAACTGATTGTGCGGATGGATCACTTCGTTCTGATCCAGCAGGGTGAACTTACCGTCGCGTTCCAGAATACGCTGGATAACAAACATTACATCAGGACGGCCAGCATCGAACTCATCAAAGATCAGTGCGGTAGGACGGCGCAGTGCCCAGGGCACGATACCTTCCTGAAACTCGGTTACCTGCTTACCATCTTTGAGTACGATGGTGTCTTTACCCACCAGATCCAGGCGGCTGATATGGCCATCCAGATTGATCCGTACACAGGGCCAGTTCAGCCGTGCCGCAACCTGTTCGATATGGGTGGATTTACCGGTGCCGTGCAGGCCCTGCACCATCACCCGGCGGTCGCGACTGAAACCGGCGAGAATCGCCAGGGTCACTTCCGGGTTGAACTGATAGGCAGTATCGACTTCAGGTACATGGTCATCCCGCTGACTGAATGCCGGTACTTTAAGATCGGTATCGATACCGAATACATCCCGTACTGAGATCATGATATCGGGCTGATCAACTTTAATATCGGACATTAGGGCCACCTTAAATGTTAACTATGGTGCCAGTTTATGAGAATAGTGCGGACTGGGAGTGGGCCAGTTGTCGGGTTTGTATGTGGCCAGTATTCCGAACGCGCTTTGCGCTTGTCCGATCGTATCTTCGATACTTGTCCGATCGCAGCAAGCTACTTGTCAGGAAAAAATATTTAAAAGCTTGTGAGAGCTGCAGGATACCGTTCTTAAAAGGTGCTGTGCCGTAGGTCGGACAAGCCACGAAGTGGCGTTCGGACAAGCGAAGTGTTTGTATTACTTATATATTTTTAACTACCAGGCTTGCCCCAATGATGATCAGCAAAAAGAACGCCAGCCTGCGCAACGTTGTCGGGCTGACGTTGGGGGGATAATTTTTACCCAGCCAGGTGAATAGCGTAACGATGGGCAGACAGATAACTGAGAATGTCAGCATGTCGATGGTCAGGCCGCCTTGAGCACCAACGAGTGTGGTACGGCCGACGGCACTGAGTAGGAAGATACTGAGCAGGCAGAGACGGATGGTTTTAAGTTCGAACGGCTGACGGTAGAACAAGTAAACCAGTGGTGGTCCGGCCATACTGAACAGGCCTGCCATAAAACCGGCAACAGCACCGGAGCCGGCAAACATCAGGGTGCCGGAAGGCTTTGTCATGGGCTCGGGTTTGAGCATGATCATGAGTCCGGCCACGATAATCGTTAGCCCCAGCAGAACCTGTAACAGGCTATTAAGATCGCTGCTCATATAGTCCAGTACCAACAATCCCCCCAGTATTGCAGGGAACATTGCACTGCAGGTGATCACCACCCGTTTAAGGTCGACGGCTTTATAGTTACCTTTCAGGGCGACTGCGCCATTGATGAAGGTGACTATGCTGATCACCACTGAGGTGAAAGCGATAGGTACCAGATCAAAGGTGGTTACTGCGCCCATGACTATCATGCCCAGGGCAAAGCCGGTGACGGTTTGCACATAGGTCGCAAAGGCGATGATGGTGATAAAGGGGAGAAGTATCAGTAGATCCATGTAGCAGAGAGTCTCAGTATGGGTTCAGACAACTGAACGAAAGTCGGGGTAGCGCACTGAGCGCAATTATAGAGGAACAGCCAGCATAGCTGACTGTCCAGATTAGACCTTCGAGTGAGGCCAGTGCTTAAATCGTTTGTGTATCTTTGAACCGCTGATGTTGTCGCCCCGCGGCTTAATTCTGTACCGTGTCGCTGGCAATGATGGTGGGTTTACATTCGATAAAGATGCGGCTTTTACAGTGATCACATATATCTCGATTAAGCCGGTTATAGATTTGTGTGATAGCGATACCTTTAGAGAGGAATATTTGCTCTTCACCGATGGCGGCACGATATTCGCCTTTACTCAGATACTCATTTACCTGAACTTTAAGGTTTGAAAGGTAGAGTGTCTGACCTTTCTCCCGGCGCCGTTGGGCTTCATTCATCAGCATCTCAGCACCGGCTATATCGATATGATTAACACCGTTAGCAACAATCAAAACGTTAGCTTCGCTGACATTTTCAAGGTAGTCCTTAACAAAGTTTACTGCACCGAAGAACAGTGAGCCTTCGATACGGATAATACGCAGTTGTGGACAGCGTGGCTGTTGATCATTGTGGGCCGGGTTAAAGAAGGGGCTTGGGCTGTTAGGGTCTGGCAGTACTTCAACAATAGTGGGCTGCGAGGTGCGCTTAAGATAGAACACCAGAGACAGAATGACGCCCAGATAGATGGCAAATTCCAGCGCCATGACCAGAGTGGCACAGAAGGTGACCGCCAGCACTGCAAACTCAGACTTACCTGCTTTGAAGATACAGCCGATGTGATGAAAGTCGATCAGGTTCCAGGACACTATCAATAACAGACCTGCCATGGAGGGGATCGGGACATAGCTGGTCAGATCGGCAAACAGTAGCACAATAGCCGCCAGTGAAATGGCCGCAATAATGGCTGCCAATGGTGTTCTTGCGCCAGAAGAGTAGTTAACACCGGTACGGGTAAAGGAGCCGGAAGAGGCATAGGAGGAAAACACTGAACCGACAATGTTGGACAGTGCTTGGCCATAAAATTCCTGGTTGCCATGAATGCTTTGACGGGATCGGGTGGCGACTGAACGGGCGATAGAGACCGCTTCAACCAGTCCTAACAGGCCGATAGCAATGGCACCCGGTGCCAGTTCGTAAAGTGAACCGGCATCAATCTGTGGAAACAGAAACGGCGGTAGACTGCCGGGGATTTCGCCAACCAGCTGTATGCCTTTGTCAGCCGCACCCAACCACCAGGCGTAGCCACTGCTGACCACCATGGCGATCAGCATATTCGGCCAGCGCGGTAGTAGCTTCTTAACCAGAATACAGCAGACCACCGTTACGGCAGCAACAGAAACGGCAAACCAGTTGGTGTCACCTGCGGCAGCAATGACGCCCTGCCAGGTGGAGATAAAACTACCACTGCTTTCAACACTGACACCTAAAATGTTTTTTACCTGACTGGAGGCGATAACGATCGCTGCGCCAGTGGTAAAGCCAACTACTACTGAGTGAGAAACAAAGTTAACCAGCGTGCCGAAACGGAAAAAAGCCAGCAGCAGCTGAAACAGCCCTGCCATCAGGGTCAGTACCAGTACCAGATTGATAAATTCAGCTGAGCCGGGTTCCGCCAGTGGACTAACGGTGGTGAAGACCACTATCGATAAAGCTGCGGTAGGGCCTGAGATCAGGTGCCAGGATGAGCCGAACAGGGCTGCGATAATCGCTGGCACTATGGCGGCATAAAGGCCGTATTCCGGGGGCATACCTGCGATGAGGGCGTAAGCCACACCCTGAGGCAGCACAATAACAGCATTAGTTAGACCGGCAAACAGATCATCCCGTGCTTTGGCCGGCGTAATCAGCCGCATCCAGACCAGAAACGGCAGCAGTCGGGTAATAGCTGAGTGCTTGCCAGTCTGTGAATGAGCGGTACTGTTTCCGGTGCTTTGTGGCATCTGATAACCCTTAATTCGCTGGCTCGTTGTTATGTGAAGTATCGGGGCTGAAACTGATATTAGTTTACTTAGTAAACTTCACTTTCTGTCTGGTCGTTGTGCTAGTCCGGTTCATATTGGCGGCATCTGATAACCCTTAATATGCAGGCCCTTGGTGCTGTCGGCTGAAACTGATCTCAGTTTACTCTAGTAAGACATCATTGGTGCCAGTAGAACCAGTTTTGAGTAAATTTTAATGCCACTTCTGGTCCCATCGGACTTTTAAGACTGGTCATTGTGCCGATCCTGTCCAGTTCATAGCATAAATGGCAGGGTCGAATTCCTGTAGCAAATAACAGGAGCTCAGTTTTAAGACTCTGCAACTTACGGCATTTAAAACTCATGGGTGATGGTTGCAATACGGGCCATGACGCGACGGTGGAATAATAAATATGACAAGCCAAGCCACTCTTAAACAGAACGATATGAACCAGGCGGCCACGGACCAGACTGGCGTATTCGCTAAAGAAGGTGCTGATGAAACAGTGCAGATCTGCGACTCCAGCTTGCCTCAGTTTGAAGATCGCGATAATCAGGAAACCAAGTACACAACTTGTTATATGTGTGCCTGTCGCTGCGGTATTAAAGTAACAGTAGAAGATAATAAAGTTCGTTTTATTCAGGGTAATCCAAATCATCCGGTGAATAAGGGTGTGCTTTGTGCCAAAGGTAACTCTGGCATCATGAAGCAATATTCACCAGCCAAACTAAGCTCCCCGTTGCTGCGTAAGCCGGGTACTGAGCGTGGTGCTGGCGAGTTTGAAGAGATCTCCTGGGAACGGGCGCTGGATATGCTGGAAAAACGTCTGGCCAGGATCCGTGCGACCGACCCTAAACAGTTAGCTTACTTCACTGGCCGTGACCAGATGCAGGCGCTGACCGGCATGTGGGCAAGCCAGTTTGGTACTATCAACTGGGCAGCGCACGGCGGCTTCTGTTCTGTCAATATGGCGGCCGGTGGCCTGTACACTATGGGCCACGCATTCTGGGAGTTTGGTGATCCGGACTGGGAAAACACCAAATACTTCATGATGTGGGGTGTGGCAGAAGACCACGCCTCGAATCCGATCAAGTTGGGTTTGAAACGCCTGAAAGAGCGCGGTGCCAAGTTTGTTGCAATAAACCCGGTGCGTACCGGTTACCAGGCGATTGCCGATGAGTGGGTGGCTATTCGTCCGGGCACCGACGGTATTCTGGCACTGTCGATGGTGCATGTGCTGCTGAAAAATCAGCTGGTGGATGAAGAGTTTCTGATCCGCTATACCAACTCCGCACAGCTGGTGGTTAACACCCCGGGACAGAAAGGCGATGGCCTGTTCTATCGTGGCTCCTTAGCCGAAGGTAAGGGCGAGCAGCCACAGGTATGGGATCTGGTAAAAGAAGCCTATGTAGACGCAAACCTGCCGGATATTAATCCAGCACTATTTGGTGAATACACAGCGCCTGATGGTACGCCGCTGCGTACTGCCATGAGCATTATGTTAGACAAATATCTGGATGAGCAATATTCGCCAGAAGTCGCCGCAAAAGAATGTGGTGTTGCGGCAGAAGATATTGAACGTATGGCGCTGGAAATGGCCCATGTAGCGTTCAAAGAAAGCATTACTATCGATGTCGAGTGGACCGACTGGGCTGGCCGAAAGCAGGATAAGTTCATTGGCCGTCCGGTATCGATGCATGCGATGCGTGGTGTCTCTGCGCACTCTAACGGTTTCCAGACCTGCCGTGCGATTCATCTGTTACAAGTTCTGTTGGGCACTATTGATTGTCCTGGGGGGCACCTGGCTAAGCCTCCATTCCCGAAACATGTACCGCCGGGTATTAAGCCTGCCAAAGAGATGGCACCGAATACACCGCTGAAATCACCACCACTGGGTTTCCCAACCAGCCCTGAAGATCTGGTGATCGACGCTGAAGGTAATCCATTGCGTATCGATAAGGCCTACAGCTGGGATGCACCTATCTCCTGTCATGGTCTGATGCATATGGTGATCAGTAATGCGGTAAAAGGCGATCCGTATAAGATCGATACCCTGATGCTGTTCATGGCCAATATGGCCTGGAACTCCAGTATGAATACCGCCCAGACCCTGGATATGCTTTGTGCTAAGGAGGATGACGGTGAGTATAAAATCCCGTTTATCGTCTGCTCCGATGCCTTTAACTCTGAGATGGTGGCGTACTCTGATCTGGTGCTGCCGGATACTACTTATCTGGAGCGGTACGACACTATTTCGATGCTGGACCGACCTATCTCTGAACCGGATGCCGCCTGTGACGCGGTACGTATTCCGGTGATACAGCCGGACCGTGATGTACTTTCATGGCAGGAAGTGATGGTAGAGATGGCGGGACGTTTAGGCTTCCCAGCATTCACTAATCCTGAAGGCAAGCCTAAGTACAAAGGCTATAAAGACTTCATTATCAACTTTGAGAAAGAGCCGGGTATCGGCTTCCTGGCGGGTTACCGCGGTAAAGACGGTGAAAAATCATTACGTGGTGAGCCAAACCCTCGCCAGTGGGAAGCCTATGAAGAGAATGAAGGTTTCTTCGAACAAAGGCTGAAGCCGAATCAGCGTTACATGCGTCACGCTAATCTGGATTATCTGACGCTGGCGAAAGAAGCTTCCTGGGTCGGTTCAACCAATCAGATTGTGATTGAACTCTACTCTGAAAAACTGCAGACCTTCCGTCTGGCGGGACAGGGGTTGTACGACGGCCCGATGCCGACTGAAGAGCACCATAAAGAGCGTCTGGTTAAGTACTTTGATCCACTGCCTATCTACTACATGCCGTTAGAAGAGCAGCGAATCGATCGTGATGAGTACCCGTATCATGCTGTGAATCAACGTCCGATGTTTATGTATCACAGCTGGGACAGCCAGAACGCCTGGTTGCGTCAGATCATGTCGCAGAACTATCTGTACATGAATCGGGTGGCGGCTGAGCGTGATGGTATCGAAGATCTGTCCTGGGTTTGGGTGGAATCCCATAACGGTAAGATCCGGACGCAGGTGAAACTGATGGAAGGCACCAACGAACAGACAGTATGGACCTGGAACGCGATTGCTAAGCGCGGCGGTGCATGGGGTTTGTCTGATGATGCCAATGAAGCCAGCGATGGTTTCCTGATGAACCACCTGATCTCTGAATTGTTGCCGCAGAAGGGTGACAAGATAGACCGTGTTACTAACTCCGACCCTGTCACCGGACAGGCAGCCTGGTACGACCTGCGGGTGAAAATCACGCCGGCCGCACCGGGAGAAACGGGATCCTGGCCTAGCTTTGCAGCACTGAAGCCACAGCCAAATGCTAAGCCGTCTCCGGACATGCTTAGCTATAGCTCCCATAAAAATGTCAATCTGGTTCGCTCGATGTCAGACATTCTGACCCGCGGCGAGAAGTAACTGCAGACGGAGAATAATAAGATGAAATTAGGTCTGGTAGTTGATCTGGATACCTGTGTTGGCTGTCATGGCTGTGCCACAGCCTGTAAGCAGTGGAACACCTCTGGCACCATCGGCCCGCTGTCCGATGAAAACCCCTATGGTAAAGACCCCAATGGGGCGTGGCTGAACCGTATCCGTACCTATGAGGTGGACGACACCCCGAACAGTAAAACCGTGAATATGCCGATGTCCTGTATGCATTGTGATAATGCCGCATGCGTGACGGTGTGTCCGACGGGAGCGTCCTATAAGCGTGAAGAGGACGGTATCGTCCTGGTGGATCAGGATAAGTGCATGGGTTGTAACTTGTGCTCCTGGGCTTGCCCATATGGCGCTCGTGAGATCGATCCGTCACAGGGAACCATGAAGAAATGTACTCTCTGTGTCGACCGTATCTACGACGAGAAGCTGCCTGAGGATGAACGTAAGCCGGCTTGCGTAATGACCTGTCCGACCAAGTCACGGGTATTTGGCGATTTTGATGATCCGAACTCAGAAGTGAGCAAGTTGGTACGTGATCGAGCCGGTAAACAGCTGATGCCTGAGCTGGGTTATAACCCGGTAAATACTTACCTGCCGCCACGTAATAAGCCGGTGGTGGAGATGTATGAGCCGAGGTCGGTGGCGGCCAGCGTAAAAGACTGGGTGAACAAGGTCATTTCGAGATAGGTACCTGTCTGACTGAACGCTGATCTACTGCGGAACAGCCTGGCTGGCCATATTTCATGATCTTCCTTGTTAAAGAGCGCTGCTATTCGCCGCGAAAGATAAGGAAATCTGACTCAGCCAGTCTGCCCCTCGCGACGATCGGATCAGTCAGAAAGGCACCTTGGTTCTAAAGAAAATTTGTGCGTGTTTCTAAACAAATTAGTAACAGGCAAATAATAAAAAACAGGGCCAGTTTATCGGCCTCGAAAAACGGAGAATGTATTATGCATCCGGCTTTTTCAGTTCTTATATTTACCGTGATGTCCGGTGCCGGTTATGGCCTGATGACATTGATGATTATCGGCCATCTGGCTGGGTTGCCTCAGTTACAGGATAGTACTGTGTTGCTCAGTGGTGGCGTGTTGGCAATAGCGCTGATTACCGGCGGTTTGTTGTCGTCGACGCTGCACCTGACCAATCCTAAGAATGCATGGCGTGCGTTCAGTCGTTTTAAAACTTCATGGCTGTCCCGCGAGGCGGTTTTTGCGGTGTTGTTTTATCCGTTTGCGCTGACTTATCTGGCAGCGATCTTTTTCGGCGGTAGCGAGGTAACGGCCCTGGGCCTGTTGGCGGGTATTCTGACCGCCGTGCTGGCGATGCTGACGCTGTTTTGTACCAGTATGATCTATGCCAGTCTGAAGACGATCCGGCAATGGAACTCTTCGCTGACACCGGTTAACTACATAGCGCTGGGCCTGATGTCCGGGTCCTTGCTGTTGGCGGCGCTGCAGTCGCTGATCGGTGGGGAGTTGTCCTCTTCACTTTATACTCTGGCGTTAGCGCTGCTGGTGCTGGGGGCGGTATGTAAACTGGTGTATCTGTTCTGGATAGGTAAGCCTGCGGGTAGCACTATCAATACCGCGACCGGCTTTACCCAGGCCAATGTGCGCTTGTTGGATCAGGGTCATACTTCTAACAGCTTCCTGAATAATGAATTCGGTTATACCGTTGCCGCTAATAAGCTGGTGCGCATGCGTCTGTTGATGCTGGTACTGGCCTTTGTTGTGCCTTTCCTGTTACTGCTGACGTCCAGCAGTGTTCTGTTGATTATTGCTGCCCTGCTGACGTTGGCCGGTTTATTGGTTGAGCGTTGGTTGTTCTTTGCTGAAGCGCGTCACGTTGTACGTTTATTCCATGGTGATCAGACCGTCTGAAGCTAAAACAGTCTGAAGCTAATTAAGGAGATAGAGAATGAATTTTGAAACCCGGAATCCAGCAACAGGCGAGTTGCTGGAACAATTTGATTTTCTAACCGAAGTGCAGTTAGAGCAGAAGCTGACTCAGGCTGATAAAACCGCCCGGGCATGGGCGTCCAGCAGTTTCGCTGACCGGGCGGCGCTGCTTAAATCTGTTGCTGAAGTGCTGCATGATCAGCGTGAAGCGCTGGCGCATGTTATCTCTCTGGAGATGGGTAAGCGCCTTGTAGAGGCGTTTGGTGAAGTAGATAAGTGTGCGTCTGCCTGCAGTTACTATGCCGATAATTCTGAAGCGATGCTGCAGGATGAAATAATTGAAACTCCCGCGCGTAAGAGTCTTATCAGCTATGAGCCTTTGGGTATTGTGCTGGCAATCATGCCCTGGAACTTTCCTTTATGGCAGGTGTTCCGTTGTCTGGTGCCAACACTGATGGCGGGTAACGGTTTGCTTTTGAAGCATGCGCCAAATGTGCCGCGCTGTGCAAAAGCGATTGAGCAGATTCTGCGTGATGCGGGTGCCCCTGAAGGTCTGGTGACAGACCTGACTATCTCGGTTGATCAGAGTGCCAAAGTTATTGCTGATCATCGGGTGCAGGGTATCGCCTTTACCGGTAGTGAAGCTGCCGGCCGTAAAATTGCAGCACTGGCCGGCCAGCATTTGAAAAAAGTAGTTCTGGAGTTGGGTGGATCTGATCCGTTCATCGTTCTGGATGATGCTGATATTGATGCCGCTGTTGAGGTTGCTATGCGGGCTCGGTTTGGTAATGCCGGTCAGATCTGTATTGCCGCTAAACGTTTTCTGGTCGTGCCATCTCGTATCGAAGAGTTTACCGAGAAAATGGTGGCCCAGGCTAAAGCGATGCAGCAGGGTGATCCTCTCTCACCTGAAACCACTATTGCACCGATGGCTCGTGATGACTTACGTGAGCAGGTGCAGCGGCAGGTGTTAGCATCCGTTGAAGAAGGGGCTGAGCTGCTAGCCGGTGGAGAGTACATGCCGGGTGAGGGGTTCTTCTTTGCGCCAACGGTATTAGCTAATGTAAAGCTGGGTATGACCGCCTATAACGAAGAAATATTTGGTCCGGTAGCGGCTATTGTCGCTGTTCAGGATGAAGCGGATGCGATCGCTCAGGCAAACGCCACCCGGTTTGGCCTGGGGGCCAGTGTCTGGACTCAGGATCTGGAAAAAGGTGAAGCGATGCTTAGGCGATTGGACGTAGGTAATGCATTCCTGAATGCTCAGGTAGCCAGTGATATTCGTATGCCGTTCGGGGGAGTGAAAGCCTCTGGTCTGGGCCGTGAGTTGGGTGAAGCGGGTATTCGGGAGTTTTGTAATACCAAATCGATCTGGGTCGCTTGATGGTCGATGGCCAGACGGTATTTCTGACCTGGGATATCTTCAGTAAGCAGGAAGCGGTTTTGGGGCAGTCATCTGAAGATCATTGCCCGGATAAGCTGTCAGATGCTAGCTGTTCATTTGATTATATCAGCCCGCAATTGAAGCGTAGCAATCGGGACGCTCAATCAGGCAATGGGACGGTAGAGGGGCTGGTCAGAAAGAAGTAAGTAAAAGAATCTTTACAAAAAAGGAGACAAATGTCTCCTTTTTTTGTAGCACGGCGAATCTGATACTAATGTGTAGAGTATTGATTATTTTTATAGCAGGGGAAGGGGCTGTTGTTTCGTAGGAGGTTGCTATGCCTTCCCATAGTGTTAGTTGTACGTTTCTGGCTTTTATTTTTTTCTATATTCCGACTGCAATTGCCGGGTCAGCGGATGAAATCGCAGTCTCTGCCGGTATCTTCGAAGTAACTAAGGAAGAGGTCACTCAGTATGGTATTGAATACCGAGGGGCGCCCAGGGATTCTTTCTATAATATACGTCCTGCGGTAGGTATTGAGGTTAATGACGATGGTGGTTACTGGGTTTATGGCGGTATCCGATATGATTTTAATCTGAACAATGATTGGGATTTGACGCCTCATGCTGCTGTCAGTTGGTATGAAGCGGGGGATAGTAATGATCTGGGAGGGGAGTTGCAGTTCCGTTCAGGCTTGGATCTGAGCTTCAGGCTGAATGAATTGTCCCGGATTGGGCTGGGAGTGACTCATCTGTCTAATGCGGGTGCAAATGAAAAAAATCCCGGCGCCAATTCTGTTTTCATCACTTACAGTGTAAAGGTGGATATATTCTGAGCGTAGAAAAGGCCGCTAATGCGGCCTTGATTCTATAGATGTCGGTGCTAAATACGCGCCAGATCATCGCGTAATTCTTGGATTTTAGCGCTCATCACCTGTTCCATACGGTCAATTTCCTGCATCAGAATATTGCGGCGATCACCTTTGCTCTGTTGCTTGGACAGACTGTTAAGTTCGCCGATGGCAGCAATAAGAACAGGATCGCTACCCTTAGTGTTTTGAGCCAGGGCTTCATTATCAGCGGCAACAACTTTATTTATTTCAAAACTAAAGCTGCTGCTATTCGGCAGAGTCGAGCCTTCTGGGCGTTTAAAATAGACTTTTAGTTCTTCGGTGTTCTCTTTCTGACTTAGTTTATAGTGGCTGATGTTGTTTATATCGGTAATACCCATCGCCTGCAGGGTTGTATATTCTGCCATTTTTCTGCCCGTCATCTTGAGTGATTTTTTATAGTTTTATCTCAGCCTTATTCTTTATTCTAAGCAGGACAATGACTAGGGCCAGTTTGGTGTCGGTTATATGGCCAGTCAGACCTGACTGGCTCCAGAAACTGTTATTTTCTGGTTCTAATGTCTGCTTAGGTGATCTCCTATATTTAAATCATCGCTGATAGCCAGTTCTGAACTGGCACAGCAGTCATAACCGGAATAACAGTCTGACTGACAGATGTATGGTGGCATCGGGTACAGATATTGAATTAATTAAAAGAATAAGATCTGGAGATAGTTAAGTATGGCTACTAAGTCTTTTGTAAATGTTGAACTGCAACCAGAAACAGTTGAACTGTTTGATCGTTACCATAAGTACACAGGTACATCTCCCGAGGCTTATATTCAGCAACTGGTAGAAAAGACTCTGCCTACCGTTGAAGCGATGGTCGCTGCGATGGATGAAGCCAGCGAAAATCCTGATCAGAACCTTGATGTGATGGAGCTGTTTGGCAAGAAAATGGCCGAAGCTGCTCTGGCACAAAAAGAGGCGGCTAAAGCAGACCCCTTAATCGTTAACTGAGCACCATGGATGAAGATCAGCAGGCTTGCTCAGTAATGCTTTACCTGGTTTGTTGATCGCACTCTTCTTTTTGTTATGTATGTTGTTTTTCTCTAAACGCACTTTTAAACCGCTCTCCAGCGGTTTTTTTTTGTCTGATAATTGCTAATTGTCAAACAGCTCTCCACTGATAGTGATTATGCTCTCTGTTATTGCTAAAGATCATAGGCGATATTTTTATTTTATCTTTCAGGAGAACAGATGAAAGCGTTGGTTGTTGTATCGCATGGTAGTAGTCGTCAGGCGTCTAATGACGAAGTTATGAAGCTAGGAAAGCAGTTAGAACAGCGCCTTTGTCAGGACTATCCGGTAGTGATGACGGCCTATCTGGAGCAGGTCGATCCATCAATACCCGCAGCTATTAAAAGCTGCGTTGAGAAAGGCGCTACCCATGTCCTGATAATGCCTTATTTTCTGGCAGAAGGCCGGCATGTGCACACCGATATCCCTAAGCAGGTGGGTCTTGCTGCTGAGGCTGAAACAGGAGTGGATATTGAGATTCTGCCCCATCTGGGAAGTTCAGATCTGATGGCTGATCTGATGTGTGGGTTATTACCAACGAACTAATGAGGAGTTTCTAGGGCGTTCTGATGTCGAGAAGGCGAGGGTTAGCTAATTAGTGAAGAGTGGCCTCCCCGAGAGGACTCGAACCCCTATCTAAGCCTTAGGAGGGCCCTATTCTATCCGGTTGAACTACGGGGAGGCATCGGAGGCAATTCTACATAGTTTGGCTGGGCGAGTCACCCGGTAAAAACAAAGAAAATCAGGCTTTTCCGATTCGATTCTGAGCGGCGTAGTTACCTTTTCCGCCACTTTGATCATAGAGCATATTTTTTTGATTCTGGCCGCGCAGAATACTCAGAAGCTGTTCCATGTTTCGACTGCTGCGGCTGATAACCTGTTCGTTCCGCTGGTTCTTTTCATTAACCTGTAGCAGTATCGTTTCCAGTTCGCTCCAGAACTGAGTGAAGCTTTTGGCATCGATATCCGGGAGTTTGGTGCAGTAATCCTGTAGGCCAGCTTTATCTGGAGTGATCCCTGAATTGATAAACAGTTGGTTACGAGCCTGGTTATTTTCTTCGAGTTGCTGGAGTGCGGTGGTTTTCTTTTCAACCAACAACTGTAACTGATCAATCTTTCGCTCTTGTAGTGCCTGATACTCTTGATCGAGAAGGGTATCCAGAGTCGTCAAAAGGCTAATGCCCTGACGGGTCAGGGCATTGAGTTGATTCAGCGGTGGTAGTGAAGTCACAGTCTGTTTTAATCCAACTGGCTTTCTATCTGGAATAAATTACGTGCGGTGCTTTCATAATCTATTTTGTAGCTGCCATCTTCGATTGCAGCTTTGATCTCGGCCACTTTCTGTTCATTTATAGAAGTGCCACCTTCGACCAGCTGTTCTACACCTTTCTGTACTGCTTGTGCCGCATCGCTCAGGCTTACACCGCTATTTACCGGAGCTTTCTCGGTAGTCGGTGTTTGTTGAGCTTTACTCTCGGACGCAGGTTGTTCATTTACCTTGGCACGAGAGTTAGCCGTCTGTGTCGACGATAAACCCGTGATATCAATAACCATTGTCTGGTCCTCATACTGTTCTGAACTTAGCTATCGGCGAGTGGCTATTAATCTTTAGCTATTTTTACAAAAAAATACAGGGCCTATTATAGCAGTTCAATTACCGGATACGCTAATGACTCCCTGGCTTTTGACGTAACCCCGAACCGTCTTACCCGAACGGTTGTTGATGACAGGAATTTGCTCTCCCAGGGCCCCTCCCTTTTGAGCGACACCTGACATACGGATGGTCATAGCCCCTTTGCGGGCCTCGATATAGACCAGGTCACCTTTGTGAATCAGCATACGTTTCTTAATCAGTGTCGGAGATATAATCTGATTGGCTGCGACGGCGCGTTTGACCGCTCTGCCAATCAGTTCTCCAGGGTCAGTATAGTAAGGGGAATTCAGGCGTCGCACGTCGAATTCCTTAAGATATAGGTCAGTATCTCCCAAAATGGTGCCTTTACTCAGGGCTCTGCTGGTGACTGCGATAGGTTGCCATTGTTCAATGATCGCCGAGATGTATATAGACCATTTTGGTTGTTGGCATACTGCTTTGATATTTGCTCTGGAAGCCCTGCCAGGCTTGTGTTCAAAGGCGATTGGCTGGTTGCAGTGACGTTGTTTAAGGGAGGCTGAAAGAGGCTTTATACTGACCTTT
Source organism: Amphritea balenae (assembly GCF_003858655.1). Classification (GTDB taxonomy): domain Bacteria; phylum Pseudomonadota; class Gammaproteobacteria; order Pseudomonadales; family Balneatricaceae; genus Amphritea; species Amphritea balenae. The sequence continues at coordinate 174,951 of NZ_RQXV01000005.1, read as the reverse complement.
GTACGTGCCAGAGGGTTTGTTAGGCTATATTCGTTAAATAAGAACCGCTCTGCTTTTTGCTCAATGGACACTGTTTCGGCTGCAATGCTGCTCTTTACTGGCACAGCTAACATCGCTATAAGTGTGCTTAAAAGTGTAAACGCTAGTTTGTTCACAGATTTCCCGGGGATTGGCATTGCTGCTAATTTGCAATGTTTAGGTAAAGCTTAGTACAGAGAGCATCATGTCAGGTATAAACAGCACTGTAAACCAACGTACAGATATGGCAGGACAGAACCGGCTGGAGCTGCTTTTGTTCGGTCTTAATGATGATCAGGAATACGGAATTAACGTATTTAAGGTCCGTGAAGTTTTGCCTTGTCCAGAGCTGACCGGTATACCCAAACAGACCACTGCGCTTAAAGGTTTAGCCCATATCCGTGGCGAAACGATTCCTGTAATCGATCTTGCAGAGGCGATAGGGCATAACCCCATTGAAGAGTCTTTGCGTCAGGACTGCTTTCTTATTGTGTCAGAATATAATCGCCGGGTGCTTGCCTTTCTGGTACGTAAAGTAGATCGCATCATACCCGCAAAGTGGGATCAGGTTAGTCCTCCTCCCATTGAAACTAAGGAAACCAATTATCTGACTGCGGTTGTTCAGCATGAAGGTGGTCTGATTGAAATTCTTGATGTCGAGCAGGTATTGGCCGATCTCATTCCTATTAGTACTGAGGTAAAAAGCACCGCAGTTACGGAGGAAGTGAAGAAGAGCGCAGCGCAATATCATATTCTGGTTGTTGACGATTCAAGTGTAGCGCGCTCGCAAGTCAGAAAAGCCCTGGAAAGTCTGAATATCAAGGTAACGACTGCGAATGATGGCCAGGCTGCGCTGCGGGTACTTACTCAGTTAGCTGATAAAGGTCTGGACCTGGAACAGCTATTTTTAATGATAATTTCTGATATTGAAATGCCAGAGATGGATGGCTATACCCTGGTGAAAAAAATCAGAGAAGATAATCGATTGAAAAATTTATATGTAGTACTTCACAGCTCGCTTAGTGGCCGCTTTAACTTATCAATGGTAAAGCGTGTAGGCGCTAATGCATTTATTGGTAAGTTTAACGCTGATGAGCTTGCAGAAGCTGTTGTAGATCGTATCAAGCTGCTCGAGGGTTGAGACCCGCAAGCAGTGGAGGAGAGATGTTCTGACAGTCACGAAGATTAATATTACAGAGCAGGAATTTGAGCAGTTCTGTCGTTATCTGGAACAAGCTTGCGGTATCTTGCTGGCCAAACATAAGCAGTATCTGGTTGAAAGTCGGTTAGGAAAAATACTCCAGGAAGGGGAGTACAAGTCTCTAGGGGATCTGGTTAATACTTTGAGCCGTCCGGGCAATAGTGAGCTTAAGGAAGCTGTCATCAATGCGATGACGACGAACGAGACATTATGGTTCAGGGATAATCACCCTTATGAAATTTTAAAGAACATCATTCTGCCTGAACTGGCTGAAAGCCGAAGCGGACAACGTTTGAAAATATGGTCGGCGGCCTGCTCTACAGGGCAGGAACCTTACTCGATCAGTATGATTATTGATGAATTCAAAAAAGTTAATTCTGGCGTTTTCAGGTTAGGTGAAGAGATTACGGCAACGGATATCTGTACCCGGGTGCTGGAGAAGGCGCGTGCAGCCGAGTATGAGATGCTGGCGCTGGGACGAGGCTTGTCTCAAGAACGGCTTAAACAGTTTTTTGAGCCGGGAAAAAATGAGGCCTGGTCGCTTAAAAAAGAGATTAAATCCAGAGTCCGGTTCAGAGAGCTTAATTTGCTCGGACTTTATACCGGCATAGGTCCTTGTGATATCGTATTTTGCCGTAATGTTCTGATCTATTTCTCCACCGAACGTAAACGGGATATTCTGCAGAAAATTCATAAAACACTGAGGCCTGGTGGTTTTCTGCTACTGGGCGCCTCGGAATCGGTGGCTGATCTGAACGACCTTTATGAGATGATTCACTGCCGTCCTGGCATTATTTACCGGGCTAAATAGTTAAATAGCTTTGTTGTTCAGATTTAAAACGCGCTCAGGCGCGTTTTTTTGTTTAGTAGCCTACGAAAATCCCTCGTAGGGTATGGGTAAAACTTGTTCGTAGGTTCCTTGTATCCCTCCAATTCTTATCTGTAGAAGCCTAAGGCTTACTATTGCCGCTTTGCTACAAAGGCGTTGCCGCTTTGCCGTTTTTTAGCGGACTTCGGTTGCCGCTCCATAATAAATAAATTTATATATCGTTGTTAAATAAAGGTTTTTTATAAGTGGTATCGCTTTTGCAGTACTGTGGGCTAGGTATTGTTAAAAGAACATAGATAAAGAGCACTGGGGCAAACCGATGGCAATTAGCTTTGATAAGGCACTAGGAATTCATGAACAGGCAGTCGGCCTGCGAATTCAGCGTGCTGAAATTTTAGCCAACAATATTGCCAATAGTGATACGCCTAACTACAAGGCCCGTGATCTGGATTTTGAAAGCATCCTGCAAGGTGTGCAGGGTGACCATAAGCCACTATCTATGGCGCGTACCGATGCAGGTCATAATTCTGGGCTGGTAAATCCAGATTTTGCCGCCGAGATGATGTACCGCATACCCGATCAGCCCAGTGTTGATGGAAATACCGTGAACTTACAAGAAGAGATGGCCCGATATACCGAAAATGCGGTGGATTATCAGGCGTCTTTTCAATTTTTGAATAAGAAATTTAAAGGCCTTACCAGCGCCATTAAGGGTGAATAATCATGTCACTGAGTAATGTTTTTGATATTGCCGGCTCAGCAATGAGCGCTCAGACGGTTCGTTTAAATACTACCGCCAGTAATATGGCGAATGCTGAAAGTGTCAGTAGTAGTGAAGGTGAAACTTACCGTGCCCGTAAGCCGGTGTTTGAGCTTCGTCCACAGGATGATTTTCAACCGGGTAGTCAGCCGCTTGGAGTACAGGCGGGACAGGGCGTAAATATTGCCGATATCGTTGAAAGCGATGCGCCGTTGCGTCAGGAATATAACCCGGATCATCCGATGGCGGATGAGAATGGCTACGTGTTTTACCCGAATGTGAATGTAGTAGAAGAGATGGCGGATATGATCTCAGCGTCGCGCTCTTTTCAGATTAATGCTGAGATCATGAATACTGCAAAGCAGATGATGCAGCGGGCGCTAACCCTTGGCCAGTAATCAACAGCTAAGGCAGCCTGATTTGAGGTGTATGTTATGAGTGTAAATAACGTCAATAACACACAATCAGTCTTTGATCAGATTAATCAGACGAACCAGGCAAACTCCACTGCCTCAAGTTCTAAGACTGAGAGTGACAGTGATATGTTCATGCAGCTGATGATTGCTCAGCTGCAGAACCAGGATCCAACCAATCCGGCGGATACAACGGAGTTTATGCAGCAAATTGCCAGCATGAGTACGGTGGAAAGTATCGGTCAGTTGAACAGCTCAGTCGAAGATATGGCGGCTTCGCTGTTAACCAGTCAGGCGGCATTACAAGCGTCATCACTGGTTGGTCAGACCGTCTATACCAAGACTGATGTGGCATTGGTTGATGCGTCTAAAGAGGTAAAAGGTGTGATTGATCTGCCGGTCAGCTCACCTGATGTTCAGGTATCTATTTATGATGCCAGCGGTGCCAAGGTCGATACTATCAGTATCGGGGCGCAGACCGCCGGAGATCATAATTTTGTCTGGAATGCGGGTGACAGGCCCGAAGGCAAATACCGCATAGTGGCGGAAGCGCAAGTGGACGGTAAGTATCAGGTCGCTAACAGCTACATCGCATATAACGTGAATAGTGTCACCCTGGGACAGAACGGCATAGGTATGAAAATTAATACCGCAGCAGGTTCAGTTTCAATGGATGATATTAAACAGATAGGGTAAACCGAGGAGAACACCATGGCGGGTTTTAATACTGCAGTCACGGGTCTGAAGGCAGCAACAACTGATCTTGATGTGACCGGTAACAACATAGCCAACTCAAGTACGGTGGGTTTCAAAGCTTCTCGTACCGAATTTGGCGATATCTACACTACCGCGGTGGTGGGGGCAGGCTCCAGTAACGTACCGGGTTCCGGTGTTACGGTTACCGATATCGCACAGGATTTTAGTGGCGGTACCGTAGAATTTACCAATAACAACCTTGATCTGGCGATCAATGGCGGTGGCTTCTTCCAGTTGGATGATGGTCAGGGTGGTAAATCTTATAGCCGGGCCGGCGCTTTTGAGCTGGATAAAGATGGTTTTGTCGTTTCTAAAACCGGTGAGTATTTACAGGGCTATCAACTGGATGAGGCGGGTAACCGTTTACCGATTGATAATCTGGCGGTAACTGAGCGGGAAAGTCCGCCAAAGGCTACTGAAGAGATGGCGCTGGCGATTAATATAGATTCCCGCGCAGATGCGTCGCAACTGCTACCTGCGTACAATAAAGATGAGCCGGGTTCCTACACCTACAGTACAACGATGGAAGCGGTGGATAGTCTGGGTAACAGCAATACCATCAAATATAACTTCGTTGAGCAGCGTCCGGTTAAAGAGGTTCATACCTTTGATGTGAGTGGCGCAGGTAATTACACTATTTCAGGTGTGACTGTAGCTGATACTGATTTTACCGCAGGTCAGATTAGTGCAGTAAAACTGGATGAGCTTAAAGCGGCAGACCCACGCATCTTTAATGTCACCACCGATACCACCGCGGCGCCAAATACTGTCTCGGTTATCTTTTCATCTGACTCAACACAGTATGGTGATCTGATCGCTAGTAATGGTACTGCTGCGCTAACGAATGAGGTGGTATCAGAAATTACCGCAGCTGAGCAGCATACGTTTGATTTTTCTGCGGCGGGCTTTGGTCCGGGCTATGCAGGTGCGACGACCGTTGAGTTTGAAATTTCCGGTGTGCAGTTCTCTTTTGATGCCAGTACAGCGGATATAACCGCAGAAGATGTGGCTAACGAAATTATTGCGAAACGTACTGCGATTATCGATGCAAATCCCAATGTGGATTCCATTACCTATGACTCAACCAATAACCAGTTATTGGTGACCTATAAGCCGGAAGCCGGTGATGTCACTGACGATAATCTGGATCTGGTGTTTCTATCGGGTACCAATGCCTTTGCCGGTACGCCTGCTGCTGTAACGAATGTGATTGGTCCGGATGCTACCGTTGATGGTGACGACAGCTTTGAGGGAACATATCGTATGTATGCCTACCTCAATCAGGATACTATTCTGACCATAGGTAAGCAGCCTGATCCGGGTAGCGGCCTGAACTTGCCGGAAGTGGGCGCGATTCTTATTAAGTACTCGCCCAATGACGGCACGCTGGCTGAAATAAACGGTCAGACCGTTACGCCAGGTTCAGTGGTGCCAAGCATTACCGTTGAGGGTGCTGACCCTGCCAATGGTGCAACTACTATCGATCTTAGCCTTGATAACAGCACTCAGTTTGCATCGGACTCTATTGTTAAGCAGTCCACTCAGGATGGTTATTCAAAGGGTGATTTGGTCGGCATCTCATTTGGTTCTACCGGCGAGATGATTGCCAGCTTCAGTAATGGTCAGAATCAGGCGCTGGGTATTGTGGCAATTGCTACCTTCGAGAACCAGTCGGGACTGCAGCCAGCGGGTGATACCCAGTGGGTTGAGTCGCTGTCTTCGGGTCAGGCGATTGTTAACCCGCCGGGTACCGGTTTGAACGGAACCTTGCGATCAGCGGCGTTGGAACAGTCTAACGTTGATCTGTCTGAACAGTTAGTAAAGCTTATTGAAGCGCAGCGTAATTTCCAGGCAAACTCCAAGACCCTGGAAACCTTGAATACGGTGACTCAGGCTATTCTTCAGATCTGATCAAACTATTCAGAAATATATTCAGCAAAAAGGCGACTTCGGTCGCCTTTTTTTATGCCTGCTGTAAAGGTTGGCACAAGCATTGCATTTTACTTGTTAGTGAATTTAACCACTTAAAGCGGCAAGCGATGTCCGTTTCAGGTGTAGAGCGGCAAACGGGGAAATCTGATGGATAAAGTGTTGTATCTGGCAATGAGTGGGGCGCGTGAGAATATGCGTTCTCAACAGGCCCATGCTAACAATCTAGCGAATGCGACCACTACAGGTTTTAAGGCTGACTTTGCTCAGGCCCGGGCGATGCGGGTAATGGGTGAAGGGCATGAGTCACGGGTGTATGCCATGGCTGAACGGCCTGCTACAAATACCGCCAGTGGTACCCTGATGCAGACCGGTCGCTCACTGGATGTTGCTGTTGATGGTGATGGTTGGATAGCCGTTATGAATGCTAACGGTGAAGAGGCCTATACCCGTCAGGGTGAGCTGCAGGTTAATCAGTTCAATCAACTGGTTACCGGATCTGGTGTCCGTGTAATGGGTAACGGTGGCATTCCGATTACCCTGCCTCCCTTTGAAAAGTTAGATATTGCCGGTGATGGCACTATTACTATTAAGCCGTTAGGGGAAGGTGCTGCCGATCTGGCGATTCTTGACCAGATTAAACTGGTGAAGACTGAGCCTGGTGAGCTGTTTAAGAGTACCGACGGCCTGATGCATACCGGCAATAATCAGCCGTTATTGCCGGCTAATGACGTTAAATTGCAGTCCGGTTTTCTTGAGTCCAGTAACGTTAACTCTATTTCAGAATTAACTTCGGTGATCGATCTGGCTCGTCAGTTTGAAATGCATGTGAAGATGATGAAAACCGCTGAGGAAAACTCGTCTGCAGCGGCTCGAATATTGCAGCTCCAGTAAAGGGCGGTAATAAGCAGTGATAAGTATAAAGACAGTAATAAAACAGTTAATGATTAATGCGGGTGGAGAATAGTTATGCATGGAGCCCTCTTTGTAGCAAAGACAGGTCTGAGTGCGCAGGACACCAACCTGAAGGTTATTTCTAATAACCTGGCAAACGTATCGACGGTTGGCTTTAAGAAAGATCGTGCGGTATTTGAAGATCTGATGTATCAGATTCAACGTCAGCCCGGTGCTCAGTCGGCTGAAGAGTCACAGCTGCCATCAGGCCTTCAGTTGGGTTCAGGTGTGCGGGTTGCAGGCACTCAAAAACTGTTTCAGGAAGGTGAATTGCAGACTACCGGCGAAGCGTTTGACGTTGCTATTGCAGGTCGTGGCTTTTGGCAGGTAACCCTGCCGAACGGCGATACCGGTTATACACGTCACGGTCAGTTTCAGCTGAGTGCAGATAACGAGATTGTGACTTCAGAAGGCTATTTGCTGGATCCGGGTGTGACCTTACCGTCTGAAGTGCAGTCAATGACGGTTAGTGTCGACGGCATTGTCAGTGTTGTGGTCCAGGGCGATCCGAATCCTCAACAGATCGGACAGCTGCAACTGGCGGATTTTGTTAATCCTCAGGGTCTGCAGGCGTTTGGTCAGAACCTGTTTCTTGAAACTGCGGCAAGTGGTGCTCCGGCTTTGGCAAATCCGGGAGAGGGAGGTACTGGTCAGCTGCGTCAGGGTATGTTGGAAGGCTCCAACGTGAATGCCGTTGAAGAGCTGGTAAATATGATCACTACACAGCGGGCCTATGAGATGAATTCAAAAGTGATCTCGACCGCTGATCAGATGTTGTCGTACGTAACGCAGAATTTGTAAGACTGAATAAGTAACAGGGCACGGGGCCGGAGAGGTAACTGAATCATGAAAACATTACTAACACTGATGATATCAACACTGCTACTTAGCGGTTGTGTCAGTACTCCGCCTAAGCCGGATAACCCTCACTTTGCCCCGGTGCGTCCGCAAGCGATGCAGGCACCTCGTGAAGTGACCGGTTCGATCTTTAATGCTGCGACTAGTAATAGCTTGTACGGTGATGGCCGAGCCCATCGGGTAGGCGATATTATTACTGTGGTGCTGCAGGAAAGTACCTCTTCGAAGAAGAGTAACAAAACCAGTGTAGATAAAGAGAATGCCCAGACAATCGCTTCGCCTACCGTGTTTGGCTTTGAGCCTAAGGTCTTTGGAAAGCCGCTGAGTGCCAGTACAGGTACTTCTACCACTGCATTTGAGGGTGAAGGTAAGTCGGATATGAGCAACAGCCTGAGCGGCAATATTACCGTGACGGTGCATGATGTATTGCCAAACGGTTTGATGGTGGTGAAAGGTGAGAAGTGGCTGACCCTGAATCAGGGTGATGAATACATCCGGGTCAGTGGCCTGATTCGACCACAGGATATCTCTACCAGTAATAGTGTGGTTTCGACTCAACTGGCGGATGCCCGTATTACGTACAGTGGTAGCGGTGCACTACATGACTCTAACTCAATGGGCTGGTTGTCTAAGTTCTTTGTCAGCGCAATTATGCCTTTCTGAGCAGTGAAACGGAGATAAGATGATGAAACGTTTCTGGATAATAACCCTGCTGACCGCTTTTCTGAGTACCACTGCACAGGCTGAACGGTTAAAAGATCTGATGACCGTTGCCGGGGTGCGTAGTAACCAGTTGGTGGGCTATGGACTGGTAGTAGGCCTGGATGGTACCGGCGACAAAACATCCTTTACCTCCGCGACTTTCCGCAACATGTTGAACAATTTTGGTGTGGCTATTCCGCCAAATATTGATCCTAAATCTAAAAATATAGCGGCGGTTGCTGTGCATGCGGATCTGCCACCTTTTTCTAAGCCGGGTCAGGTAATTGATGTCACCGTATCAACCATCGGTGATGCTAAAAGCCTGCGCGGCGGTAGTTTGATTATGGCGCCTTTGAAAGGTGCTGACGGTCAGGTTTATGCAATAGCCCAGGGTAACCTGGTGGTCTCCGGTTTTGGTATTCAGGGAGCCGATGGCTCACGTTTGTCACTTAATGTACCTAGTGTTGGCCGGATTCCCGGCGGTGCTTCAGTTGAACGGACTGTGCCTAATGCTTTTGGTAAAGGCGATAGCCTGGTACTGAATCTTAACCACCCTGATTTCACGACCGCCCGTCGCGTAGCAGAGCAGATTAATAGCCTGCTTGGGCCGGGCATGGCGCAGGCGATGGATGCCACTTCTATTCGTGTTTCGGCACCTCGTGATGCCAACCAGCGAGTTTCTTTTCTTTCGGTGCTGGAAAATCTAAATGTCCAGCCTGCACAGGAGGTGGCGAAAGTGATTATTAACTCACGCACCGGCACCATCATCATTGGGCAGAATGTCAGGGTCTCTCCCGTAGCGATCACTCACGGTGGTATGACAGTAGCCATTACTGAAGATCTGAATGTAGATCAGCCCGGTGCACTGGCAGGTGGAGAAACGGTAATAACCCCACGTACAGGTATCGAAGTGGATGCCGGAAGCGGTCATATGTTTGAGTTCTCACCTGGCGCATCGTTGCAGGATATTGTAGAGGCAGTGAATCAGGTGGGTGCTGCACCAGGCGATCTGATGGCTATACTGGAAGCCTTGCGTCAGGCAGGCGCCCTTAAAGCTGAACTGATAGTTATCTGATTGAACCGATAAAAAAAGTGAATCCTGAAAGCGGAATCTGAAAATGAAAACTGATCCTACTCAACATGCTCAGCTGTTCACCGAACTGGGTGAAATGAATAAGCTGCGCCAGCAGGCGCGGGATAATGACCCGGCAGCTTTGCAGGCGGTGGCAGAACAGTTTGAACAGTTGTTTATGAACATGCTGGTGAAAAGTATGCGTGATGCTAACGCCAGTTTTTCGGAAGACAGCTATTTCAACAGTTCACAGGTTCAGTTTTACCAGCAAATGTCCGATTCTCAGCTGACAAAAGAGCTGGCTGAGAATGGCGGTATGGGTCTGGCTGAAGTATTGGTACGTCAGCTGGGCGGCAATACTGATCCGCGTATGCAAAATAACGATAGTGAAGACGGACGACTAAAGCCGTTGTCGGAATCCGAACGCATGCTCAATCGTACGGTGGATAGTGCAGCGAGTATGGCCGCTTCTGCCATTCTGGGGCAGGCTCAGGCTAATACCCGGGCTATTGAAAATGCCAAAAATGCATTAGCGGCGGAAGCGGCAGCAAAAGTGGAATCAGTTGCAAAAGTGTCTGAAGTGAAAGCACCTGAAGGGACAGTGGCCGCTTCTACTACTAACACAAACAGGGTTAAACCAGCTGAGAGTAATCAGGTTGAAACAGTTGTGACGGAATCGTTACCTGCGCGTTTTTCTACTCCTGAACAGTTTGTTCAGACCTTGCTACCGATGGCCGAAAATGTAGCTCGCGAACTTGGCGTTGACCCAAAGGTATTATTAGCACAGGCGGCACTGGAAACCGGTTGGGGACGTCACCTGATTCAGAAGCAGACCGGTGGTAGCAGCCATAACCTGTTTAACATTAAAGCGGACAGTCGCTGGGATGGTGATCGGGCTCAGGTAGGTACAGTTGAGTTTCGTGATGGTGTGGCGCAGAAAGAGCAGGCGGCTTTCCGCGTGTACGACACTTATGAACAGAGCTTCAGGGATTACGCCGAGTTTCTGCAAAATAGCCCTCGTTATCAACAGGCGCTGGAACAGGCTAATGATCCGTATCGTTACCTTAACGGACTGCAGGAGGCGGGTTATGCGACCGATCCTGAATATGCAAATAAGATCAGCAGAATTTTTGATGGGGATGTTCTGGCCGGCCTGAATGGTAGTTCAGATACTAAAGAAAGTTAGTTTTTGGCCGTTAACGGGATGAGTAACAAGGTGAAACCTGTCCGCTCCCCGATTTGCCGATAGAGTATTCCCGGGAGTTATTATATGTCTAGTTTTGATCTTCTGAATCTGGGTACCCAGTCAATGCTGACGAATCAGTCTCAGCTGAACACTGTGGGCCAGAATATCAGTAATGCCAATACCGATGGTTATAGTCGGCAACGGGTTAATCAGGTCAGTCTGGAAGATCGTACCGGTGTGTTCGTTAATGACATACAGCGGATTACCGATTCTTTTCTGACTAAACAGTTGTGGGCTGATCAGGCTGTTTACAGTCAAACCGAAACATTCTCCAACCTGGCAAACCAGGTAGATGATCTGTTGGCATCAGGGACTTCAAGTGTTTCCAATGCCTTAGATAATTTTTTTGGTGCTATGCAGAGCGTGGTTGATTCGCCTCTGTCTATGCCGAGCCGTGAGCTCTTTATTGCCGAAACCGATTCTTTAGTTAGACGCTTTAATGATCTGGATAGCAACGTCCGACGCCTTGATGAGTCGGTCGATACCCTGATGGGTAGCCTGGCTGATCAGGTGTCAGTACTGGCATCCAATGTCGCTGGACTGAATGAGCAGATTCGGGTTGCTGTCACTCAGGGCAGTGGTGCAAATGAGTTGCAGGATCAACGGGATCTGTTGATTCAGGATATATCTGAATTAGTGGGGATTACTGTTATTGAACAGAGTGACTCTCAGTTAAATCTGTTTGTCGGTAATGGTCAGCCGCTGGTGGTGGGTGGCAACTCAAATCAGTTAATGCGTGTTTCCGGTGATGCTTATTCGAATCAGAGTGAGCTTAAACTGATGATCGGTGGACGGCTGAACGATGTGACCGATGAAGTATCTGGTGGTCAGATCGGTGGTTTGCTGCAATATCGTGATGAAGTGATCAACGAAGTGCGTGATCAGTTGGGTCTGTTGGCGATCTCTTTTGCTGAAACCATGAATCAGCAGCATCAGTCCGGTATGGATCTGAATAACAATCTGGGTGAGAACATCTTTAATGATGTGAACGTTTCCAGTGCGCAGTTCAATCGTGTGACCGCTAATGCCGATAACCTGTCGGGTATGAATTCAGCTACCGTATTGATTGAAGACGTCAGTCAACTACATGCCACAGACTACGAACTGGTTTATAACGGACCGAATGATATTTCGATTATCCGTAACAGTGATGGGGTCATGTTCAATAGTTCTGACTTTACCGCAGAGACCGGTGCTACTGTGAGTCAGGGCATCAATGCTGTTGATCAGGGCGAGATCTACTTTGATCCGGATAAGAAAGCGATATCAGTTGCCTTTGATGGCATTAAAGTTACGATTGAAACCGACACCCAGTTAACCACCGGCGATCGCTTTCTGCTCACTCCGGTGCGTACCGGTGCCGACGACCTTCAGTTGAAGATGGTTGATGCTGAAAAGCTAGCGCTGGCCTCACCGGTGCGCGTAACACCAGATACGACTAATGACGGCACCGGTATTGCTTATGCGACAGTGACCGATCCAACCGGACTGGCGTTTGCGAATTCCCATAGCCTGACACCACCGGTGGATGTGGTGTTTAATAATACCGACCCACTGACTTACACCCTTTATGATATTAGTCAGCCGGACAATCCGCAGGTGTTGGATCTGGGGGCGGGTCCACTGGCAAACCAAACCTTTGTCGCTGGTGAAGAGATTCAGTTGGAAGGCTTTAGTGTTCGTATCGAGAATACCCCTAAAGCCGGTGACCGATTCCGTTTTGAATATAATCTGGATGGTTTTTCAGATAACCGTAACGCATTGGAGCTATCCGGCCTTCAGAATGACTCCCTTACCCGTGAAGGTTCCTATCAGGATATTTATGGCGGTTTGGTGGAGTGGGTAGGTTCCAGAACTGCAACCGCCAGTATTGCAGTACAAGCCAATAAAGCGGTACTGGATACTACGGTTGGTGCTAAAGCTAGTGTCAGTGGGGTGAACCTGGATGAGGAAGCCGCGAAGCTGGTCCAGTATCAACAGGCTTATCAGGCATCTGCGCAATTAATACGTGTATCGCAGACCATTTTTGACAGTCTGTTAAGCAGCATTTAGGAGATTTAATAATGAGAATCTCAACTCAGCAGCAATATCTGCAATCGATCGATAATATGCAGCAGTCGCAGGTAAAACTGGCGCGCTTGCAGGATGAAATCTCCACCGGCAAAAAACTGATCAATCCTTCGGATGATCCGGTTGCAGCGGCGCGAGTCGTCAAGTTAGAACGTGAGCTGGCGCAGTATGAAAAATTCGATGAGAACATCAATGTAACCGAGCGTCGATTAGAGCTGGAAGAAGTTATTCTCGGTGATGTGAACAGCGTCGTCGATCGAATGCGCGAACTGGCGATTCAGTCCGGTGGCGCTATTCTGACTAATTCTGATCGGGCGATTATCGCGCAGGAGATGGGGCCGTTAATGGACCATCTGGCCAATCTGATGAATACCCAGGATGCCGAGGGTGAATATATTTTCTCTGGCAGCAAAGGTACGACTAAGCCTTATCCACAGCAGGTAGATGGCAAGTATCTTTATCAGGGGGATGATGGACAGCGTGATATTCAGGTGGGTTCTGAACTCTTTATTCCCTCAAATGATTCAGGTCAGCAGTTGTTTGAATCGGTACAACAGTCGCTCAATGTTGAGCTAACAGGCCTGGCTGTTTATAACGCCAATGTTGCCGCGACCGATCCATTTATGCGCAATACCGCCTTTGCCAGTACTGAAGCAGAGGAACGTTATAAAGATGCGGTGCAGGGGCTAGGGGATTTGACCATCACCGTAACCGAACCGGTTGCGAATAGCTTTGAGTACAGCATTACCGATAGTGGTGGTAATCCGGTACTGGATGAGGATGGCAATCCTATTACCAATATCCCGGCGGGTGATCTGAGCACTACACCGCTGGATATCGATCTGCACGGCATGACCTTTGAGCTGCATGAACCTGTGGATGTGATTAATGCTAATCAGATCACCTTCAGAGTCACCCCGGAAACCGGCAATATTCTGGATGCAGCTCAGGCCTTTATTGATACCTTGAATACCCCGGTAGAAGGCGGCGACCGTACTGCACTTAATGAAGGTGTGGCTAAAGCCTTGGATGAATTTAAAATCGTGGCTAATCGGGTGGTAGAAACTCAGGCGTCGCTGGGTTCTCGCATGAGCAGCGCCGAGCAGGTTCGGGATGCCAATCTGGACTTTAAACTGCTGACTGAGATCTCGATCTCTGAGCTGGTGGATGCTGATCTGGCCGAAGTGGTAAGTAAGTTCAGTTTGCAACAGGCGACTTTGCAGGCAACCCAGGCAACTTTTGGCCAGGTGTCGCAGTTGTCCTTGTTTGACTACATACGCTGATTCTTTTCGCTGGCGATTTAGCTTGGCTATATAGGTTGAATATATTCGCCAGATTTAAACGTTAAGAAAACAGGAGCTTTAGCGTTATAATTTGATATTTACGAAGTCGTTACCCAAAATGGGTAGCGGCTTTTTTTATGATTTTTAAAAGTAACAGTGGTTTGAGAATAGGGCTTAAAAAGTACTTTAGGGGGCTTTAGTCATTGATTTACCCAAAATGGGTAATGCCAGAAATACCCGTTTTAACCCTCTTAGCCGCTGTTATTTTTATAGGCGCTAACCATTTTTTGTCGCTTGTTGCGGGTCTTGTGCTGATCAAAAAGGTCACGCTTATTTAACTCAAGTATCGGTTGCATTGTTGCTTCGAGTTCTTTTGTTCTTAATATAACTTCATGTATTTTAAGGCTTTCTTCTTTGTCTGAAGGGGCTTCCATATTGCCGCATTGAGTCAGTAATTGTTCCCTGTCTTGTTGTATCTGCTCAGCAGTTTCCCATTGCTGGGCTTTAACTGCGGTCAGCATTGCCTGGGTTAGTGTCAGTACTTCGGATAGCTGTTTTAGCATGGGAGCGCCCTGGTTGATGCCTAAAGTTCAGATTGTAGAGGTCGATAGCTTAATTGCCCAGTATTGGATGCTAAAGGCAACGACCTGTAGGGAAATGATAGCGGCACGTAAATAATGTGCTAAAGCAAAGTCAAAGATGGTCGATACAAATTTCAGGTATGGCAGTTCACTTAAGAAAACTGCCGACAGAATTAAAAAAAGCAGCTGGTCAGAGCTAGCTGATATGAGGAGAACATCTCATGGCTATGGTAATTAACTCAAACATTATGTCTCTGAATGCCCAGCGCAACCTGATGACATCACAAAACGATCTGAGTACTGCGATGGAGCGTCTGTCCAGTGGTAAGCGGATCAACTCTGCAGCAGACGATGCAGCAGGCTTGTCCATCACTAACAAGATGACATCTCAGGTACGGGGTCTGAACCAGGCTATCAGAAACGCTAACGATGGTATCTCCCTGATCCAAACCGCTGAGGGTGCCCTGGGCGAGTCCACTAACATCCTGCAGCGTATGCGTGAGCTGGCAATCCAGTCTGCCAACGGTACTTACGATTCTGGTAACCGTACCACTCTGAATGCCGAGGTTAAACAGCTTAAAACCGAGCTGGACCGTATCGCTGATACTACCTCTTTTAACGGTCAGAAGATTCTGGATGGTTCCCTGGGTCAGGTTGATCTGCAGGTAGGTTCTGAGGCTTTTGAGACTATTGCTTTGGAAATAGGGAAAATGGATACGAAAGCTCTTGGCAATGGTGCAGGTGCAGATGTTGTTGGCGATCTAGCGAACGATGGTACAGGTACGTTGTTCGCGAATCTTCAGGGAGCAATTGACGGCGCTGCTGGTGGTAATGCCATGTATGTTAATGGGCAGGATGTTGGTGATTTGACAGCTCTGGCTGCAACCGATTCTTTGCAAAATATCTTAGATACTATGAATACTAACATTACTGGCGTTGAAATTGGTTCTGTAGTTAGTTGGACCGCGGATACTGTTGGTGATGGTATATTTCAGGGAGATGAAGGTCTGCAGATCTCATTCTCAGGCCTTGATGTTGCTGATGATCAAGTAGGTACGAACGTACAGTCGGTTACTATTCAGAATACTGGCAGTATGGATGAGCTTGTTTCTGCCATTAATGATCAAGGGCAAGGGCTTGTAACAGCGAGTATTAATGATGACGGTAAACTTAATATTAGTAGTAATACAGCTTCTCAATTGATAATTACCGCATCAGATGATGTATCAGGTGGTCCGGGTGCAACAGGAACTGCAGCGTTGGGTGTTAGTGGTTTGGGTATCTTAGCTGCTGATGTAGGTACTGTTACCCAAGAAGCGCAACTTTCATTTTCAACTGAAGCTGGCGTAAATAATATAACCGTTACCTATGACGATGTGACTCAGGCTGATGTTACTGGTGTGGATTCACGGGTTGGAGCTGGAGTGATTCAAGGTTATGTAGCGATAGCTGATGCAGGCGGTGCTGATATTGAGGCAGGTCATGTAGTGATCAATGGTGTATCGTTAGATAAGTATGATTCTGCAAAGAACTATGACAATGATGCAGCTGATACCGCGGATGAAGCGACCGATATTGTTGCATGGATTAATTCCCATAAAGAGGCAACCGGTGTCGTAGCATCTCTTGAGCAAACAATTGATGGTGCCGTTGATGGTGCTTTGAAGCTCTCATCAATTGATGGTTCAGAGATATCTATAAAGTTAGATGATGAGCAAGCCGCAACTATTGAGGCTAAGCTGGGTATCCAAGAGAATAACAATGCGTCAGCTGGTGGTTCTGCAGTTGCTGATATTGATATCTCAACTGCTAATGGTGCACAAAAGGCAATCGACGTAATCGATGCGGCCCTAGAAACAATCAGCTCTACTCGAGGTGACCTGGGTGCGATCAGTAACCGTCTGGACTTTACTATCAACAACCTGACCAACGTATCCGAGAACGTAGCGGCTGCCCGCTCCCAGATCGAGGATGCTGACTTTGCGGCGGAATCTGCGGCACTGTCACGGGCCCAGGTACTGCAGCAGGCGGGTACTGCAATGCTGGCGCAAGCGAATGCTCAGCCTCAGCAAGTGTTGTCTCTGTTACAGTAATTTCTTAGCGAGATTATTAACAACAGTAACCTGAAATCCCTCATCCTCACCCGATGAGGGATTTCGTCTAAGGAGGTGTATCATGGCTGTAGAATCAGTTAACGGTAATACGGCTCAGTCTGCGGTACAATCAGCGCAGCAGAATCAGGCTACCGCACCGAAACCGGTTAATGTGCAGGAACAGGTCCAGAAAGCTCAGGATGTTCAGAAGATGACGGCGGAAGATATGCAAGCCGTGGTTGAACGATTGAATGAGTTTATGCATTCTGATCAGCGTAATCTGAGTTTCTCGGTAGATAAAGAAATTGATGAAGTGGTTGTGCAGGTGATGGATACGGAGACCCAGCAGGTGATTCGTCAGTATCCGTCTGAAGAAGCCATTAAGTTATCAAAGAGTATTGAAGGCCTGATGGGGCTGA
Organism: Amphritea balenae; assembly: GCF_003858655.1. Lineage (GTDB taxonomy): Bacteria > Pseudomonadota > Gammaproteobacteria > Pseudomonadales > Balneatricaceae > Amphritea > Amphritea balenae. The sequence continues at coordinate 157,767 of NZ_RQXV01000005.1, read as the reverse complement.
TCTTAAACGATCGCGCCTGATCAGAATTTTGCCGGCCCTTAGTGTAATAGCTAGTCTGTTAATGCAGTCGCTTAGGGGAAGGCTGGAGTGTTGCTATGGATAATTCAATTGTATCCGCCCTGGGTGGTGGTTCCGGTATCGATACCACAAGTCTGGTAAAACAGCTGGTGGATGTGCAGCGAGCCCCGCAGCAGCAACGCCTTGATTCAAAGAAAGAGACCCTTGAGACCCAGATCTCAGCCTATGGCACGCTAAAAAGCAGTCTGTCAGAGTTTCAGAATTTATTGTCACCGCTGTCCAATAGCGATACTTTTAAGGCCCGCTCAGTTTCTATCCCCGATACCACTATTATTACCGCCAATACTCTGGCTGCCGATGCGCAGGTAGGTAACTATCAGGTACAGGTAGAAGAGGTCGCGCAACAGCACTCATTAGTATCATCCTATACCGCCAGCGATAAAGATGCGGCGGCAGGTCTGACCGGTAACCTGACTATTAAACTGGGTGCCTGGACTTACGATGAGCCGGCAAACCCAGATGATCTTGTAAGCTTTGCGGAAAATGAGAATCAGACCGGGCTAACGATTGAAATCAGCGCCGATGATTCATTACAAGGCATTGCCGATAAAATTAATGCGGAAGAGTCTGATGTGCAGGCAACGGTGTTGCTGGTGGATGGCAATTATCAGTTAATGATGTCCTCCGCATCGGGTAAAAATAATGCATTAGAGGTAACCGCTGATAATACTGACCTGGACGGTTTTCAGTTCAACGCGACGACTCACCTGATGACAGAGACCCAAAAAGGCGTTGATGCCGAAGTAAAGATCAATGGCCTTTCAGTATTCAGGGAAACCAATGAAGTTGATGATGTTGTGCCGGGACTTTCATTTTCGCTAAACAAAGCCAGTCCCGGTGAGAAAATCACCTTTTCTATTACTGAAGATAAAGGCACGGCTGAACAGAGTGTTCGTGATTTTGTAGAAGGCTATAACAGTCTTTTTAACACGATGAATAGCCTGACCGGGGTGACCCGGGATGAAGAGAATAATCTGACCTCCGGCGACCTTTCCAGAGATGGTAGTGCGAAAGTGCTGATGACTCAGATTCGTAATATGATCGGATCGTCGGTTCCCGGTGTTGATACCTTTAATGCCCTGACCAATGTCGGCATTCGTACCACACTTGATGGCACATTGGAGATCATTGAAGATGATTTTCAGAGCGCGATGGATGACCGTTTTACGGAAGTCGCAGCGATCTTTGCACCGCAAACTTCAGCTTCGGTAACCGGAGTTGATGTTAGTATTGGTAGTTATGCAGTTAATACAGTGCCCGGTACTTATAGCGGTACTATTACTACGTCGCCGACTAAAGGTTCGGTAATAGCCGGTGATGATTTTGCTGCTGTTGATACTGTGTTATCTCCCGGTGATTATACCTTTGCTGTTACTGTAAACGGCACAACAACCGAGACTCTGACCCTTGATGGTAACTTTAATACCGCAGAGGAACTACGTACTGAATTACAGTCCCTGATCAACAATGACACGAATTTAAAAGCCTCCAATGACTTTATTGATGTGGTGATTGAAGGCGATAAAATTAAACTGCAGTCTCGGGTTTATGGCAGTGACTCAAAAGTAGAGTTTAGTGCTGTTGGTGCGCAGTTTGACGATAATGTTTTATTTAATAACCCGACAGAAACCACCGGTGTAGATGCGGCGGGTACTATCAATGGTGAAGCCGCTTTCGGTGCCGGTGATGTGTTGCTGCCAAAGCTGGATTCTGACCCTTACGGGCTTAATCTGAGTATTCAGGAAGGTACGACCGGTGACTTTACCTTTAATTTCTCCCGCGGCTTTGCTGGTGAGATGACCCGACTGATCGATCAGTTTCTGGCCAGCGATGGCACAATCAGCATTCGGGAAGACAGTATTAATAATCAGTTGACCGGTATCGAAGACGATCAGACTGAGTTAGATCGTAAGATGGAAAAGTTGAATGATCGTTTGACCGCTCAGTATATCGCCATGGAGCGGATTATCAGTAGTTTGCAGACAACAGGAAGTTCGCTGGACGGACTTGCTGATCGGTTACCATTTACAGCCAGCAATAATTAAACGAATCTCTAGTAATATTTAATCGTCGGTAAGAAACAGAAGTGTGGAGTAGAGAGTAAATGAGTGTAAATCTGAATGCCCTGAAGCAGTACCAGAAAGTAGGTTTAGCTTCTGCTGTAGAGCATGCGTCACCTAAACAGCTGATCTCTATGTTGCTGGAAGGTGCACTGACGGCGCTGGCAAAAGCAAAAGGGGCTATCGATCGCAGTGAGATCGAGGTACGTACAGAGCAACTGAATAAAGCCTCCGATATCGTACTGGGTCTGAAAGACTTTCTTGATCTGGAAAATGGCGGTGAAGTGGCTGAAAATCTGGATGCGCTGTATGACTATATGGTACGTACGATTATGCAGGCCAATCGAGAGAATAATGGGGAGCAGGTTCAGGAAGTGATGAATCTGTTGCTGGAAGTTAAAACAGGCTGGGATCAGATGGAGCTGTCAGCGGAATAAGCTGAGTTAAAATTAAAAAAACCGGGCCTTTGTGTCCGGTTTTTTTGTGGTCTTTCGCGGGGTGTATTTGTTTCACCACAGAGAACACAGAGAACACAGAGAACACAGAGAACACAGAGAACACAGAGAACACAGAGAGCACAGAGAGCTCAGAGAACACAGAGAGCTCAGAGAACTCAGAGAAAACAGAGAAAACAGGTCTTATGAAAAAGATCACTCTTTTAATACCCTGGGCTCGTCTGCGCTCCTGAAGTGCCTGGCGTGCCTGAGTCAGGTTTTTGTGCCCAAAAATAGGCTCTCACCGAGCAGAGTGTCAAAAAAACAGCGGGGTCTGGCTTGTGTTTGCTCTAAAGATGTCATAAATTTGACGTATACATTCTAAGCAGATTAGACCGAGTTTATGAGAAACCCTCTGCAGCTTATTTATATAGATGATGATCCTATTCGACGTGATGGTTTATCGCAGCGTCTGAGTTTTGCCTCTATACCTCACCAGACTGTCGACTATGTGTCCTGGTTGCAGGGAGACATTCCCGAGCTCACGCAAAATTCAGTCGTCTGGCTGGGGCATTGTAACTTGCCTATCTCCTTAGAGAAGTTGATGCAGCAGTTTGATGAGCTGGATGACAAACTACCGCTCATTGCCGTCACTCCCTGGCCTGAACTGGATCAACTGTCACAAAGGCTACAAGAAAAAATCATAGGCCGACTGAATCCGGATGCTTCGCTGGAAGAACTGACGGTCATGTTGCACCGGGCATTGATCTACCGTCAGCTACAGCTGCAATATGCCGGGCAGCCGGACCTGTTTTCACCAAAAACCGTGGCTGGTCAGTTCGAAGGCATGGTTGGCCATAGCGAGGCGATGGGGTTGGTCCGTAAGATGATCAGTCAGGTCGCAGGTCGCGATGTGAATGTGCTGATTACAGGTGAAAGTGGCACCGGTAAAGAGATCGTTGCCAATAATCTACACCGGGCGTCCAAAAGAGCTGCTGGGCCTTTTGTACCCGTTAACTGTGGTGCTATTCCGTCAGAACTGCTTGAGAGTGAGTTATTTGGCCATGAGAAAGGGGCTTTCACTGGTGCTATATCCAGCCGTGCCGGACGTTTTGAAATGGCCAACGGTGGCACGCTGTTTCTCGATGAAATTGGTGATATGCCCCTGCCGATGCAGGTTAAGCTTTTGCGGGTACTGCAGGAACGTTGTTTCGAGCGGGTCGGTGGTAGTAAGACGATTGAGTGCGATGTTCGCATTATTGCTGCAACCCACAAAGATCTGGAGCAGATGATTGTTGAAAGCAGCTTCCGGGAAGATCTCTATTACCGTCTTAATGTTTTTCCTATTGATATGCCGCCGTTAAGGGCGCGAATTGATGATCTGCCACCTTTGGTGGATGAGTTTTCCCGTCGCCTGGCGTTGGAAGGCTTTGGCAAACTGCGTTTTCATCCCTCTGCGATTGTTTCCTTACAAAAGCACGACTGGGCCGGCAATATTCGTGAACTGGCTAATCTGATTGAACGTCTCGCCATTCTCTATCCTGATGCGGTGATAGGCGTGAGTGAGCTGCCGGAAAAATTCCGCCATATAGATGAACCTGAGCCGGCTCTTTACCAGCGCTCATCTGCAGAGGGCGATTCGGGTGCGCAGAGTACTGATTTATCAACGGCTCCGGGCTCACTGCCATCTTCACTGCCTTCGGCACTCGAGTTGCCGATGCAGGGGCTTGATCTTAAACAGCATCTTGAAGGGATAGAGCGATCCCTAATCGAGCAGGCGTTAGATCAGACCGCTAACGTTGTTGCCCGTGCTGCAGACCTGTTACAGATTCGCCGCACTACATTGGTAGAAAAAATGCGTAAATATGGAATTCAGCGGAAGTAATATGACCGATCAGAAACAACAGGATAGCGCTGAAAAGATAGCATCGCTTGAAGCACAGGTTGAAGCGTTGCAGCAGCGCCTGAAGCTGGCAATAGATGAAAAACAGGCGGCTGAACAGGCGCACCTGCAAACGACCGGGCGATTGGATGATCTGCTGAATCTGTTACCTGCGGGTATTCTGGTAATCGATAGCTGCGGTGAAGTAAGTTTGTGCAACAGTGCCTCCCAGGGATTGCTGGGCGAGCCGTTACAGAATGAAAAGTGGGTGGGCATTATCAACCGTAGTTTTGCTCCCCGCAGTGATGATGGCCATGAGGTTTCGCTTAAGAGTGGTCGTCGGGTGAGCCTGCAAACCCGTTCGCTGGAAAACGAAGCGGGTCAGCTGGTTATGATCACTGACCAGACTGAAACCCGTTTATTGCAAGGGCGGTTAGCGCACTTTCAACGGTTGTCTGAGATGGGGCGGATGATGGCTTCGTTGGCACATCAGGTACGTACACCCCTGTCAGCTGCGTTATTGTATGCCAGCCATCTGATGAAGCCGGAACTGCGGCCTGATCAGCGGATAAAGTTTGCCGGTAAAGTTAAAGCGCGACTGGAAAATCTTGAGCTGCAAGTACGGGATATGCTGATCTTCGCCCGGGGTGAAACCCGACTGGAGGATAAGCTAACGGTTGCAGAGCTATTCCGAGAGTTGGAAGACGCACTGGATATGCCATTGGTAAGTTGGGATGCCGACTGTGAGTGTATCAACCATGTACCGAATCAACAGTTACAGTGCAATAAAGAAGCCCTTTTAGGGGCAATAATGAATCTGGTTAATAACGGATTGCAAGCCGCTGGAAAAGGCGCAGAACTGATTATAGAGGCCCGTCAGATAGGCGATAAGCTGGGTATCGAAGTGCGGGACTCAGGGCCTGGTATGGATGCTGAGCTTTGTGTCAAAGTGATGGAACCCTTCTTTTCAACCAAATCGCATGGTACGGGACTGGGACTGGCTGTCGCACAAGTGGTTGCTAAAGCTCATCATGGTGAATTCCTGTTGCATTCAGAACCGGGTGCAGGAACCCAGGCAGGTTTTCTAATTCCTTTTCATAATCCGGATTTATCTCCTAATCTAACAGAGCCTGAAAGCCTATGAGTATTCAAGTATTAGTTGTGGAAGACGATGCCGACCTGCGCGAAGCGCTGGTGGATACCCTTGAACTGGCTGGCTTTGAATATCTGGAAGCTGATTCGGGTGAGGCTGCGCTGGATATGCTGGCTGAATACCCGGTGGATATGGTGGTAAGCGATGTAAACATGGGGGGGATGGATGGTCATCAGTTACTGGAAAAAATTCAGCAGGCCCATCCTTGTTTGCCGGTTATGTTGATTACTGCTTATGGTCAGGTGAACAAAGCGGTTGATGCGATCCGTAGTGGTGCGGTGGACTACCTGATGAAACCCTTTGCCCCGGAAGCACTGATAGAAGTGGTGAAACGTTACACCGGTAGCCATATTAAAATTGAGGAGAATCTACAGCCGGTTGCTGAAGAGTCCAGTAGTAAACAGCTACTTCAGGTTGCACGTAGAGTAGCCGAGACCGACTCTACGGTGCTGATTACCGGTGAAAGTGGTACAGGTAAAGAGGTGTTGGCGCAGTATATTCATATGCATTCGCCCCGGGCGGAAAAGCCGTTTATTGCCATCAACTGCGCCGCGATACCTGAAAATATGCTGGAAGCAACATTGTTCGGCCATGAAAAAGGCGCGTTTACTGGTGCTTACACGAGCAATCCGGGTAAGTTTGAACAGGCCAATGGCGGTACTATTTTGCTGGATGAGATATCAGAGATGGATCTTGGCTTGCAGGCAAAACTATTGCGGGTACTGCAAGAGCAGCAGGTCGAACGGGTCGGTGGTCGTAAAATTATAAATCTGGATGTGCGGATCCTGGCAACCACTAACCGCAAACTCGAAGAGTATGTCGCTGAAAATAAGTTTCGTGAAGATCTGTATTACCGGCTGAATGTGTTCCCATTGCAGTGGTTGCCGCTACGTGAACGGACCGCGGATATCGTGCCGCTGGCGCAGCGTTTGTTGGCTAAGTACTCGGTAAAGATGAACCGTACTTCGGTCACTCTGAGCGATGATGCTCAAAAGGTACTACAATCGTTTGGCTGGCCGGGCAATGTTCGGGAACTGGATAACATCATTCAAAGGGCGCTGATATTACAGCAGGGCGCGTTGATCGGTGCTGCAGACCTGCATATTCAACCTGGCAGTCTGCATACCTCTGAGGTGGCCGGCAGAATCGGACAGGTTCCGGTGGCGGAAGAGTCCGGGCAGTTAGGTAGCGATATGAAACAGCATGAATTTCAGCTGATCGTTGATACCTTGCGTGACACTGGCGGTAGTCGAAAAGAAGCGTCTGAAAAGCTGGGAATCAGTCCCAGAACGTTAAGATACAAGTTGGCTAAAATGCGTGAAGCAGGTATCGACCTGGATGCAGAACTTAGTGTTTAAATCTGTGTTTTTGTCACTTTTCTACACCATAAGTCGAACGAATATGGCAATCTACGACTAATGGCCTGTGCCGGATAGACCAATGTCTAATTCAGCAGGAATCAGTGACTTAGGTATAAAGTTAGCTCTGATTTTATGAATTGGTAAGCGCTGGTATTCAGCGGCTTAGGAATTCAGAAAACCTGATTCGTCTCACCGCAAAAAAAACTATAACGGATGAGCAGGGATAGGGAGCCGCGACCTTTAATCAGGTTGGGGCTACTGCAAAGAATAAATAACAAGCTAAGGGCATTCTAATGAGCGATTCTAAGGTATATCCGGTTAGCGAAGAGCTGGCTGCTTCTGCGCATATCGATAACGAAAAATATCAGGCGATGTATGATCAGTCGATCAATGATCCTGATGCCTTCTGGGGTGAAGAAGGTAAGCGGCTGGATTGGTTTAAGCCATATACCAAAGTAAAGAACACCTCTTTTGATCCGCATAATGTTGATATCCGTTGGTTCGAAGACGGCACCCTGAATGCTTCTTATAACTGTCTGGATCGTCATCTGGAAAAGCGCGGCGATCAGGTTGCGATTATCTGGGAAGGTGATGATCCAAGTGATTCTGAAAATATTACCTATCGCGATCTGCATGAGCGCGTATGTAAGTTTTCCAATGCACTGAAAGCTCAGGGCGTTGAGAAGGGTGATGTGGTTACCCTGTATATGCCGATGATCCCTGAAGCGGCAGTAGCCATGCTGGCCTGTACCCGTATCGGTGCGGTGCACTCTATTGTATTCGGTGGTTTCTCTCCTGAAGCACTGGCTGCCCGTATTGAAGGTGCTAACTCTAAGGTTGTTGTAACTTCTAACTATTCACTGCGTGCCGGTAAGTCGGTACCGCTTAAAGCCAACGTTGATAAAGCGCTGGAAAATGGTGCAGCGAAAGCTTGCGTGAGTAGCGTTATTGTTGTGAAGCGGGTCGATCAGGATGTTGCCTGGAACGATGACGTTGATGTTTGGTACGAAGACCTTGTGGCTGATGCTTCTGCAGACTGCCCGGCAGAAGAGATGGAAGCCGAAGCGCCGATGTTTATTCTGTATACCTCAGGTTCTACCGGTGCACCAAAAGGTTTGAAGCATACTACCGGTGGTTACATGGTGTATGCAGCCATGACTCACGAATACGCCTTTGATTACAAAGATGGTGATATCTACTGGTGTACTGCGGACGTGGGTTGGGTAACAGGCCACAGCTATATCGTTTATGGTCCTTTGGCTAATGGTGCGACGTCGCTGATGTTTGAAGGTGTGCCAAGCTACCCTGATAACAGCCGTTTCGGTCGTGTGATTGAAAAGCATAAAGTTAATCAGTTCTACACCGCACCAACGGCGATCCGTGCGCTGATGCAGCAAGGTGAAGATGTACTGGGCGATTCCGATCTGTCCTCACTCCGTATCCTGGGTTCTGTAGGTGAGCCGATCAACCCTGAAGCGTGGGAGTGGTACTACCGTATTATCGGTCAGAACCGTTGTCCTATCGTTGATACCTGGTGGCAAACCGAGACTGGCGGCATGATGATTCTGCCTCTGCCGGGTGCGACTGCCGCTAAGCCTGGATCGGCTTCGCGTCCGTTCTTTGGTGTACAGCCGGCATTGCTGGATGCTGAAGGTAACGAGTTGGAAGGTGCGGTTGACGGTAACCTGGTACTGAAAGATTCATGGCCTGGTCAGAGCCGTTCTATCTGGGGCGATCACGAACGCTTTATCCAGACTTACTTCTCCACCTATAAAGGTGTGTACACCACCGGTGATGGTGCCCGTCGTGACGAAGACGATTACTACTGGATCACCGGTCGTGTCGATGATGTTATCAACGTATCCGGCCACCGTATGGGTACGGCTGAGGTTGAATCTGCTCTGGTAGCTCATCCAGCCGTTGCAGAAGCGGCTGTAGTGGGTTATCCCCATGAAGTTAAGGGTCAGGGAATCTATGTGTACGTGACGCTGCAGTCTGGCTATGAGCAGTCCGATGAACTGTTGAAAGAGCTGCGACTGCATGTACGTTCAGAGATCGGTCCAATCGCTTCTCCGGACCTGATTCAGTTTGCGCCAGGTATGCCTAAGACACGTTCTGGTAAGATCATGCGCCGAATTCTGCGTAAGATCGCAGAGGATGATTTTGATGCACTGGGTGATACATCGACCCTGGCAGATCCATCCGTTGTTGATGATCTGATTGACAACCGAATGAATCGTAAGTAATTGTCTGTCCGGGCAAAATTCGGGCTACAATATTGAGACTCCCTCCCGGTTTTTTTATCGGGGGGGAGTTTTGCATTCAAAGTGGTGTTAAGATAATTGGGTGCGAACGCTCTGTTTTGCACCTTATACGTGTATTTTTCTGCACGTTTTCAGGTTTTGAAAACGGGTAGTGAGGGAGATTAACTGAATGCAACTGGCGCAGAAGATAATCATTGCGGATGATCATCCGTTGTTTCGGGCGGCTCTTAAGCAAGCTGTGACACAGGCTGTTCCCGGTGTAGAAATCGTAGAATCAGATTCCCTTGAGGCTGTTCAGGCTGCGGTGGATAACCATTCTGATGCTGACCTGGTATTGCTCGACTTGCATATGCCGGGTACTAATGGTTTTACTGGTCTGGTGTTCCTGCGAGGGCAAAATCCAGGCATACCCGTGGTGGTGGTTTCGGGTAGTGAAGAGCCTTATGTTATGAAGCGTGCGCTTGATTACGGCGCGTCTGGCTTTATTCCAAAATCCTCACCGCTTGATGTAATTGCAGATGCAATTAGTGCTGTGCTTGAGGGTGAAGAGTGGTTGCCGCAAGAGATTGCTGACAGTCTTGATGATGTGACCGAAGAAGATCAGAAGTTTGCTAATGATCTGGCATCTTTGACGCCACAGCAGTTTCGGGTGCTGACGATGTTGACGGAAGGCCTGCTGAATAAGCAGATCGCCTATGAGTTGAATGTCTCTGAAGCTACCATCAAAGCTCACGTGACAGCTATCCTGCGGAAGCTGGGTGTGCATAGTCGTACTCAGGCCGTTATTCAGGCACAGCGACTCGGTGTTGAGCCGCCTAAAACTGAATTGGGCTGAGAACTCAGCGCACTGTTTAATAGCTGGATCGCAGCAAAAGCAAAAAACATAAGACCGCCTCTGGGCGGTTTTTTGATTATTGGCCGGTGATATTTTTACGAAAGCTTTCGCTGGTGACGATCAGGCTTTTGTTGTTGGCTGTTCTGCCGCGATGGATACCGATCAGAAACCAGTTGTCCTGGTTTCGTATCAACGCAGGGCCACCTGAATCGCCGCTGATAGTGTGGCAGCTGGTTTGAGCTACTTTCAGGTTATCGTAGGTTTTAGCAATCCAGCAGTTTTTTTCTACGGTAAGTACAAACGCCCTGTCTGCTCGGTAGCCGGTTTGAATGAGTGCTTTGTTGGCGATGATTTGAGTGCTGTCTGCCAGCGGCAGATAGCCTAGTTGTTTGCCAAGCGGCTTGGCCAGCTCTAGCAAAGCCCAGTCGTGTTTAATAGATTCGGGATCGCTTAACCTGTCTGGGAAAAATTGGTCCGCAACCTGGTAGGAGGTTGCGTTGGCGTAAGCCTGATAACTTTCTTTCTCAGAACCTGCAACAAAGGTGATGTATTGGGCTGGAAACCATCTGTTAGTGCTTTTGTTCCATAAGCAGTGAGCCGAAGTCAGCACCTTGTTTTCGCTGATCAAGGTACCAGTGCAGTGACCTCGCCCCGCCAGATTGATTCTGCCAATTGCGCGCCAGGGGTATTCATTGCTGGATACCCATTTGCGCTCTAGTGGATAACTTGGCGGTGCGACTTGTTGCCAGTCATCGCCGCCTTTATCCGTATCTGTTGCACTGCTGGCAGTACTGAGCAATAGATTGGCCAGCAGTAGTGGTATGAGTTTCAGCAAAAAACCGTATTCGGCCGAGGTCTGATTGATCCAGTGTTTTACGATGAGATTTTTCCCGTGCCTATTACTTTGCTGATAGTCGCCCTTAGTGCAGCAGGCTTTATCGGTTTGTGTAGTAGCACCGCATCAGTGGCGGCAATCTCCTCTTTTACCGCATCAGTTCTGTCTGCGGTAATTACTATAGCGGGTACTGGGTGGTGCCAGAGTTTGCCCAGCTCCTGTAACGCCATAATGCCGGTGCGGGTTTCATCCAGATGATAATCTGCGAGGATGATATCTGGCATGAACTCCTGGTCGATAATTTTTTGTTGAGCCTCGCTGGCTGAGATTGCAACCATGACTGAACAGGACCAGCCTTGCAGGAGTGCTGACATGCCCTCAAGGATTTTAGGTTCGTTATCGATAACCAGCACTTTGATCCCTTCCAGTCCTTTACTGCGGATCCAGCCACGCTTTTCAGGCCGTTGCTTAACGGCTTTGCCTGGATCGCCCAAGGGCACGTTAACGCTGAATACCGTGCCTTTGCCAGGCCAGGAGCGTACATTGAGTGTGTGCTGGAGCATGCGCGCAATACGCTCGGTGATCGCCAGTCCCAGCCCCAGCCCGTCAACCTGTGAATGTTTAGGGTTGTCGATGCGACGGAACTCTTCGAATACTTCGCCAAGCTTGTCTTCCGCTATACCTACACCGGTATCCCAGGCTTCTATCTGCAGGTTGTTACCCTGGCGACGGCAGCCGAGCAGGATCTTACCTTCCTGTGTATAACGGATCGCATTAGAGAGGAAGTTTTGTAATATTCGTCGCAGTAGTTGTTGGTCTGAATGGACTACCTGGCTGCATTTCACAAAGCGGAACTCGAGATTCTTTTCATCGGCCAGGGCGGTAAACTCAGCGCTTAAATTATCGAACATCGTATCGATAGAGAAGTGGCTAAGGTTAGGCTCCAGTGCTCCGGCATCCAGTTTGGATATATCCAGAATAGTGGTGATTAGTCCTTCAGCGGCTTTTAGTGAACCATCCAGGTTGTCGACGAGCTGACGGGTTTCGCCGGTATGCTGCTGTTGTGCCAGTGCAGAGATGAACAGCCGGGCTGCATTAAGCGGTTGCAGCAGGTCGTGGCTAGCAGCGGCAAGGAAGCGGGTTTTGCCTATGTTGGCGGCATCTGCATCATATTTTGCCTGACGTAACTCGTCCTCGATCAGGGCACGAACAGTGTTCTCTTTACGCAGTTCTTTGTTTACCACTGATAGAGTATGGGTTCGCTCTCTTACTCGCTGTTCAAGGTTTTCGTTGGTTTCTTTCAGTAGTTGTTCGGCCAGGCGTCGCTCGGTTATATCCTGATACAAGGTAAAGTAACCCAGTAGTTGGCCTGCCTCATTGGTGTGCGGGATGTACGTTACCTCTGCATAACGCAGGGTGCCGTCTGCAGCGGGTATCTCAGTTTCGAAGCGTTGCCGTTCACCCAGAAGGACTTTTTGAATATAAGGGCTGCGTCTGTCGTATTCCTCTTTCGACAGTACATTGACGCAAGGGGTGCCAGCGATATTATGGCGGTCCACCCCGAAGGCTTTGGCGTAGGCTTTGTTGACGAACAGGTAGTTACGGTTGGTATCAAGAAAGGCGATCAGTACCGGGACATTATCGGTATAGTTTCGAACATTTTGTTCGCTTTCTCGCAGTGCTTGCTGGACCTGTTTATGCTCGGTGATATCCATGTAGGTGTTAACGAAACCACCGTTAGGCATCTTGTTACCGCGTACTTCAAGAACCGAGCCGTCCATTCTGTGACGTTCGTAAGAGTGTGCCTGACCCTGCTTAAGAATATCCAGGCGTTTACCTACCTGATCTTCTACGTCTCCCTGGCCGTATTCGCCTTTATTGGCGTTGTAACGGAAGATATCGCCAATGGGGCGGCCAACGCAGATAAGTCCATCGGGGTAGTCGAACATCTCAATATAGCGGCGATTCCAGGCGACCAGGCGCATTTGTTGATCCACTACACTGATGCCCATAGTGATATGTTCGATGGTGGACTGCAGTAAAGACCGGTTGAAGCGCAGTGCCTGTGATGCTTCATCGACGATGGTTACGACATCGCCGATCTGCATATCTTTACCGCGTAACGTAGAAGCCAGAACGATACGGGCGGAAGATGCGCCTATAACGCCAGCCAGTAAGCGTTCAGTAAACTGGATTAGCTCCGGGCTGGCTTTGTCACCGGACAGCGGTGGATCTATACCTGCTTTCAGGGCGAAACCGGTAAAAGCGTGTTGAGTGCGGCTTATGCCCAGAAATCTTTCGGTCAGGATCTGCAGATCACCGACGGTTGCATGACTGAATACACGGGAAGGCTCCGACAGGTCTTTGTTATAGACATCGACAAAAGCACTGGCCTGAATGCGGTCAACCAGTCGTTGTGGGCTGTAACGGGATATCAGGATATAGAGGATGCTGTTTGCTAATACACTCCAGAACGCACCGTGGGTCAGGGGGTCCATGCCGGTGATGCCAAACAGAGCAGTGGGACGCAGAAAATCATAACCAAACAGGCCGGTTTCCATAAACTCGCTGGGCATTAATCCCGCGCCGGAGAGTGTTGGAAAAACCAGTGTATAAAGCCAGATCAAAAAGCCTGCTGTCAGGCCGGCAAGAATGCCGTGGCGTGAGCCTGTTTTCCAGTAGACTCCACCGATAAGTCCAGGCATAAACTGGGCGGCGGCGACAAAAGCCAGTAAGCCAAATGATGCCAGACTGCTCTGATCGCCCAGAATTCGATAGTAGAAATAGGCCATTATCATCAGGCAGATGATGGTGATACGTCGGACTCTGAGAAGCAGGGCGCCCAGGTCTTTGTTTTTCGATAGTTGTAACCAGGAGATGCGCAGTAATAGCGGCATGACGATGTCGTTACAAACCATGGTTGCCAGCGTTATGGAGGCAACGATAACCATACTGGTTGCCGCTGATAATCCGCCGATAAACGCAAAGGTCGCCAGATCATCGAAACCGGCCTGCAGCGGTAGCATCAATACAAAGGTATCAGCATTGACTGTGCCGGGTGTAAAGCTGGTCATACCTGCGGTTGCGATGGGGAGTACAAAGAGTGAAAGCAAAACCATGTACAGGGGGAACAGCCACCGGGCGGTCTTGAGGTTTTCGACGTGTGTGTTCTCCACAATAGTAACGTGGAACTGGCGTGGCAGGCAGAGTACGGCGGTACAGGCCAGTAGTATCTCGGTTATGAAACTATCGCCCAGCGGGCTGCTGAAGTTCTTGTGGCTGGATAACTGATCCCGAACGTTATGAATAACGTCGGCGACTCCGTCAAACATATGAAAAGTTACCATCACGCCGACAGCTAAAAACGCCGTTAATTTGACGATCGACTCGAAAGCGACTGCGAGTACCATGCCTTCATGATGTTCGGTCGCGTCAATGTGGCGGGTGCCAAACAGGATAGCGAATACCGCCATAATCAAGGCAACAAACAGGGCGGTATCGCTACCCTTACTTAATGCTTCGGTGGCGCCTGGAGCGATAGCATCATAACTAATGGCTACGGCTTTAAGCTGCATCGCTATATAGGGGATGGTGCCAAACACGGCAATCACAGTAACCAGTACTGCCAGTGCCTGGCTTTTGCCGTAACGGGATGAGAGAAAGTCGGCAATCGATGTGGTGTTTTGTTGTTTACTGACCAGGATGATTTTCTCAATGACGCGCCAGCCGAATATAAATACGATCACCGGACCAAGATAGGTTGCCAGAAATTCCCAGCCGTTGACGGAGGCCCGGCCTACGGCGCCATAAAATGTCCAGGACGAGCAGTAGATCGCCAGTGATAGTGAATAGATAACCGGATTGCTGGCATAGGAGCGCCCCTTGGCACTGCGATCACCAAAGTAAGCGATGGCGAATAGTAGTCCAACATATGACAGGGAGATGAGAATGATTGAGCCGCCGGAAAGCATGATGGGTCAGCCTGTTGTTACTTTAGTCGAAAACCAAGTGTACCTGATCTTGCACTAAGAACCCTATGGCTCTTATACCTTTGTCTAGCTCGTTGAGTTGTAACGGGTTTTTGTGAATCGCTACAGGGCGCGGCTGCTCAGGGCTGGAGCGATTCTGGTTGATTTTGGTCAATTCTGATCAGACCAAAGTAGGGGCTTTGTTTACTATGCCAGTTTGTTAAATTCTAATCGTCCACAACTTTTACTTAATCTAATAACAAAAAATAAGGATGGTGCCGATGTCTACCAATGACAACGCTCAGGCCTATTGGTCTGAAAACCTGCGCATTATCATTACATACCTGTCAATCTGGTTTGTAGTTTCATATGTGTGCGGTATCTTGCTGGTTGATCAGCTTGATGCTATTCCGTTTTTCGGATTCCCATTGGGTTTCTGGATTGATCAGCAAGGTTCAATCTTCATCTATGTAGGCTTAATCTGGGCTTATGCGGCCAGCATGAACAAGCTGGACGAAAAATACGACGTTCACGAATAATAACAAGAATAATAATAACGAACTGAGGAAGAAATATTATGAGTCTTGATTTACTTACTTACCTCTTTATAGGGGGCTCTTTTGCACTCTATATTGGTATAGCGATCTGGGCCCGTGCCGGGTCTACAAAAGAGTTCTACGTTGCAGGTGGTGGTGTACCTCCGCTGGCTAACGGTATGGCAACAGCGGCTGACTGGATGTCGGCAGCTTCCTTTATCTCCCTGGCCGGTCTGGTATCTTTCATCGGTCGTGATGGTAGTGCTTACCTGATGGGTTGGACCGGTGGTTATGTACTGCTGGCTATGCTGTTGGCACCTTACCTGCGTAAGTTTGGTAAGTTTACGATTCCTGATTTTGTCGGTGATCGTTACTACTCTAAAACAGCTCGCCTTATTGCGATTATCTGTACCATCGTTATCTCCTTCACTTATGTGGCAGGTCAGATGCGTGGTGTAGGTATCGTATTCTCCCGTTACCTGCATGTTGACATCAATACTGGTGTAATCATCGGTATGGCGATTGTATTCTTCTACGCTGTACTGGGTGGTATGAAAGGTATTACCTATACGCAGGTTGCACAGTACGTAGTACTGATTCTTGCATTCATGGTGCCGGCATTCTTTATGTCTATGCAGGTTACCGGGCACTTCCTGCCACAGGTTGGTTTAGGTGCAACGCTGGAATCGGGTATGTCTGTACTGGCAACGCTTGATCAGCTATCGGTTGATCTCGGCTTCGCTGAATATACTGCCGGTAAGAAATCGACTATCGATATCTTCTGTCTGACAGCTGCTCTGATGGCTGGTACTGCGGGTCTGCCACACGTAATCGTACGTTTCTTCACTGTGCCTCGTGTAAAAGATGCGCGTACTTCTGCTGGTTGGGCGCTGATCTTCATCGCTATCCTGTATACATCTGTACCAGGTGTTGCTGGTTTCGGTCGGGTTAACCTGATCCAGACTATCAACGGTGCTGATAATGCAGGTACTGAATACGCGACTATGCCTCAGTGGTTCAAGAACTGGGAAAATGCCGGTCTGTTGGGTTGGAATGACTACAACGGTGATGGCAAGGTTCAGTATGCTGCGGGTACTGCGTTCAACGGTTCTAAAGGCAAGCCTGCATTTGATGGTGAGGCTCGTGGTGAGCATGGTCAGCGTGCGGTAACAAACGCTCATGCAGATCCTAAGGCTGTTAACGGTGCTCCGTTTGCAAACGAAGTTTATGTTGACCGTGACATCATGGTACTGGCTAACCCTGAGATCGCTCAGCTGCCAAACTGGGTAATTGCTCTGGTTGCGGCCGGTGCGGTTGCTGCGGCACTGTCGACTGCAGCAGGTCTGCTGTTGGTAATCTCTACGGCGATTGCGCATGACTTGATGAAGACGATTATTAATCCGAATATCTCTGAGAAACAGGAGTTGATGTATGCCCGTATAGCGGCTGTCGTCGCGATCTGTATCGCGGGTTACTTCGGTATTAATCCGCCAGGATTTGTGGCGCAGGTGGTAGCACTGGCCTTTGGTCTGGCTTCTTCCTCTGTGTTCCCAGTACTGGTTATGGGTATCTTCAACAAGCGCATGAACAAAGAAGGTGCTATCGCAGGTATGGTTGTAGGTCTGGGTTCTACCATGGCTTACATGATCTACTTCACCTTTATGGGTGGCGCGAAAGAAGATCTGTTCCTGGGTATCTCCACCGGTGGCTTCGGCTTCGTTGGTATGCTCCTGAACTTCATCGTGGCATACGTTGTTTCTATGATGACTCCTCCTCCGCCAGCGGAGATTCAGGAAATCGTAGAGAATATCCGTGTACCACGTGGTGCTGGTACAGCTCACGCGCACTAAGATCTGATTAAGATCTAGCAAAACGCGAGGCGCACCAGCTACGGTTGGTGCGCCTTTTTTCTTTTCAGACGCATAGTTTTACATTAATAGCTTCGTTCGGTCAGAGTTTCAGCCTAAAGGGTTGTGTTATAACTCTTTAATCAGAAATTTTGTTGTTTCGGTTCCATAGGGAGAGTGCCAATGCCTTCGTCTTTTAAAATGGAAAATATGCCTTTCAGTCTGCTGGAGGAACGTGAGCAGGAGGTGCTGCGCGCCAGTCTTGATATTGGCTATTATCAGGCGGGAGAAACTATTCTTGCGGCCGGTGATGTGCCTGACGGCGTGTATGTGATCTTCAAGGGGCTGGTGGGTGAAAGTGATGTAGCTACTGCGGATGGCGAGCAGCATGAGCATGTGTTTGTTCATTATAGAAATGAGGATTATTTCGGTGCCTGGTCTGCGCTACGAGGTACGGCGATTCATAATTTTATCGCCGAAGAAGAGACTATTTGTCACATTCTACCGACCAAAGCCTTGTTGGACCTGTGTGCCGTAAATAGCCGGTTCGCTGATTATTTTCAGCAAAGTTTGTCGGCTAAGACTGAGATCCAGGCCCAGGAGGGTGGTGATCAGGATATGGCTGAGTTTATGCTGGCCCAGGTTAAGGATGGTTTGATTCGCGATCCCTTGATTGTGTTGGAAGGCACAAGTATTTACGAAGCGACATTGTTAATGCGTGAGAAGCATGCGGATTGCGTGTTGGTTAAGCGAGGCAATCGTTACGGTATGGTAACCGGTACCGATCTGCTGGATGCGGTAGTGATCAATCAGTTAGATTTGAACTCAGATGTGGCTGAAATTGCCAGTTACCGTTTGATCGCCACCACCTCAGATGATTATCTGTTTAATGCGCTGATCACTATGACGCAACAGCATATAGAGCGGGTAGTGGTGATGGATGATAATCAGCTGACCGGTGTGGTAGAGCTGACCGATGTGCTGAGTTACTTCTCCAGTCATTCCCATGTTATCGGGCTTAGAATCGAACGGGCAAAAACCATTGAGGACTTGTATGAGGCCGCGCATGGCTTGAATGACCTGATAAAAGCGCTGGTAACTCATGGGGTTAAAGCCCGGTTTGCGATGGACCTTATTGCCGCGATGAATGGGCGGGTGATCGCTAAACTGTTTGATCTGATTGTGCCGGCGGATGTGCAACCGCATGTGTGTTTGGTGGTGATGGGAAGCGAGGGGCGCGGCGAGCAGGTAATTAAAACCGATCAGGATAATGCGTTGATCTATCGTGACGGTCTGATCTGGCCAGAGATGCAGGAGACAATGCAGAAATTCAGCGAAACGCTGATCTCATTTGGTTTCCCAAAATGTCCGGGCGATATTATGGTTTCAAACCCTGCCTGGGTTAAGTCTATCGGTGAATGGACGCAGCAGTTGAGTGACTGGTCATATCGCTGTGAGGGTGAGGCGCAGATGAACCTGGCGATTGCGGTGGATGCACACCCGGTGGCAGGTAATCATGCGTTATTTAAAACCTCAAGAAACTGGTTTTTACGCCATCTGCAAAATAATGATGTGTTCTTCTCTCATTTTGCTAAAGCATCGCTTGAATTTGATACCCCGCTGACATTCTTCGGTAACCTGAAAGAGAAGGGTGAGTTGGATGTTAAGAAAGGCGGCATATTTCCTATTGTGCACGGTATTCGTACGATGGCGCTGCAATACAAGATACTTGAGACTAATACCTTTAAGCGGATAGAGGCGTTAGTTGAGCTGGGTCAGATGAAGCAAGAGCATGGTAGTGAGCTGGCTGAGGCGCTGGCGCTGTTTATTCAGACCCGGTTACGTCAGCAGGTTAAAAGAATAGATGACTCGGATGATGGTGTAGACCAAACGCCTAATATCCTTGAGCTGTCTTCTTTGGATAAAATGGAGCGAGATCTGTTACGCGATGGTTTACACATCGTCAAAGGTTTCAAAAAACATCTGTCACTCAGGTATCACCTGGGAGGTTAATGCGGAATATGATTATTCCAAGAACAATAAGAAGAATGAAAGACCGGATGGATCATAAAAATGGTCCATACGCCCATCTGTTTGAACCCTATGAGGGTGACGAAGTGGTTTCGCTTGACTGTGAAACGACCAGTCTCAATGTTAAAGAGGGTGAGATCTTATCGATTGGTGCGGTAAAGATTAAAGGTCGTAAAGTGATGACCAGTGATCGCCTGGATATCAAACTCAAGCCGCCTAAAAGCCTGACCGGTGACTCAATTAAAATACATAAGATACGGGCAGCAGACCTGGTTGACGGTATCTATATGGATGAGGCGCTGGAAAAGGTGCTGGAGTTTGTGGGTAATCGTCCTATTCTTGGTTACTACGTCAACTATGATGTGCGTATGTTGGAAAAGTACCTGCGTCCCCGCTATGGCTTTGGTTTAACGGGTAAGGCGATTGAGTTGTCGCATGTGTATCACGATATTATTAAGTGGCGCCATGTGGGTGGTGATGTAGATCTTCGCTTTGATACTATTTCAAAGAGTCTGGATATTCCGATGCTGGAACGGCATACCGCATTGGGCGATGCAATAACTGTTGCGTTGATGTATGTACGGCTGCAGCACGGTGAGCCGCCGCAGACGGTTTAACTTAATTCGTCAAAAAATAAACGAGCCTATGGCTCGTTTTTTGCTTTGTATCTATAGAGGATTAATTTTTGACACAAATTGGTGTCATAAAATTGGCGAATAAGGTGTTTTGCAGCTTGCTAAGTGCTCTATCCATCTTATAATGTCAATATATTGCCGGTGTTGAGGTTGTTATGGTTGAGCGCGCAGAAATAAATTCAGTGTTACAGCAGATGCGTGACATGAAAATGCAGGCCCAGCAGGGTATGCAACCAGAGTTAAATCAGGCGCAATCAGTCAGGCCTGTGGCTGATGATAAAGGTGATAGTTTTGCTGATCTGCTCAAAAACGCAGTAGATGGCGTGAATAACTCACAGGCTGAAGCAAAAAGCCTGGCAACGGCTTATGAAAAAGGGGTGCAGGGTGTCGATCTGCATCAGGTGATGATTAGCATGGAGAAAGCTTCGGTCTCCTTTCAGGCTATGACTCAGGTACGTAACCGTATGGTTAGTGCATATGAAGATGTCATGAAAATGCCGATCTGATCGGATATAAGAAAGTTAACGGCAACGGCAAGGTGCTGAGATAGATGGAAAATGCAACTGCGCAGGCGGGAACGGGTGGTCCGGTAACCTTCGGGTTTAACCGGCTGGGCCTGGTGCGTCAGCTTGGTCTGATGATAGGGCTTGCCGCGACTATCGCTATCGGTTTTGCTGTTGTGCTCTGGTCTCAGGAACCTGATTACCGGGTTCTTTATAATAATGTCTCCTATGCTGATGCTAATCAGATTGTCGAGCAGCTTCAGCTTAATAATATTCCTTATAAATTTGATGCCTCGGGTCGTAATGTCTTGGTGCCGGATAATCATCTGCATAAGGCGCGTTTGCGGCTTGCTGCTGAAGGCTTTACCGGTGATAACACGGTTGGTTTTGAACTGCTTGATAAAGAGCAGGGTTTAGGTACCAGTCAGTTTATGGAAAATGCCCGGTATCGGCGAGGGCTCGAGGGCGAGCTGGCCCGAACTATTACCAGTATGTTGGCGGTACGTAAGGCCCGGGTTCATCTGGCGTTGCCGAAGCAGTCGGTATTTATTCGTGATCAGCGTAAGCCGACAGCTTCTGTGTTCTTAGAGCTGTTAGCGGGGCGTCGTCTTGAAGCGGTTCAGGTTCAGGCTATCGCTAATCTGATCGCCTCCAGTATTCCGCAGTTGGCCAGTGAAGATGTAACTGTGGTCGACCAGAAAGGACGTTTGCTCAACACCCGGGATATGGATACCGACGTGGTGCTGGCAGCTAAGCAGCTTGAATACACACGAAAAATAGAAGAAACCCTGGTTAATCGGGTTAACAGCATATTGCAGCCGGTGGTTGGTATAGGTCGGTATCGGGCTGAGGTCTCTGCAGATATTGACTTTACCTCGATAGAACAGACGGATGAGATCTATAACCCTGATCTGCCGGCGCTTCGCAGTGAGCAATTGCTGGATGAAAGTACTACGGGGCAGGCGAAAGCCGCCGGAGTGCCGGGGGCATTGTCTAATCAGCCGCCGGGTGCCAGTTCGGTACCGGAAGTGACGGCAGAAGGGTTAAACGTACAGAATGAAGGTGTTGTTGAACGTCAGGGCGGGCCGAAAAATGCCCGTTCACAGTCAACCCGGAATTATGAGTTGGACCGCTCCATCAGTTATACCAAGCATCAGATGGGTCGGGTAAGTCGCTTGTCCGTAGCGGTAGTGGTAGATGATCTGGCAACAACCAGCTCTGATGGGGGTGAAAAGACCCGTACGGCCTGGCAGCAGAATGAGCTGGATCGGCTGACTATACTGGTTAAAGATGCAGTGGGTTATTCGGCGGTACGTGGTGATAGTGTCAATGTAATTAATTCACCATTTGCAGCACCTGAAGCGATAGAAGAGATTGAGATTCCGATCTGGAAGCAGGAGTGGGTCTGGAATATTGGTAAGCAGGTTGCTGCAGCGTTGTTCGTTCTGCTTCTGGTATTCGCAGTTATCAGGCCTATTATGAAAAACCTGGCAGGCGCAGCCGCTGAAAAGACGGCCGCGGATGCCGCAGCAGCAAGCAATCAGAGCGACCTTTCTGCCGATCTTGAGTCATTGGATATGGGGGGGATGTCTGATGATCAGGTGACTTTTAGTGGTATTGATAATGCATTGGCTCCCACCCCGAATGAGACCTATGAGTACCAGTTGAACGCCATTCGCAGCATGATTGCTGAAGACCCGGCTAAAGTGGCTCAGGCAATACGACAGTGGGTGATTGAAAATGAATGATCAGGTTGCTGAGAATGGCGTAGAACTCACCAAAATGCAGAAAGCGGCTGTATTGCTTATCTCATTGGGCGAAACTGATGCGGCTGAAGTATTGCGTTATCTGGGTCAGAAAGAGGTGCAGCAGCTGGGTCTGGCGATGAGCAATCTGGATAATATACCCCAGTCATCGGTTGAGTCTGTTATGTCAGACTTTATGGAAGCGATCAGTGATCAGACCAGTATCGGTATTAATAATGATCACTATATAAAAGAGATGCTAAGCCAGGCGTTAGGTAATGAAAAAGCGCAATCATTGGTTGATCGTATTCTGGCTACGACGAATACCTCTGGTCTTGAAAGTCTGAAGTGGATGGATTCCCGTCAGGTGGCCGATATTATCCGTTATGAGCATCCGCAGATTCAGGCGGTGGTGTTGGCCTATCTCGATCCTGACCAGGCTGCGCATGTACTGCAGCGATTTGATGAAAATGTCCGTTTAGAGGTTATGATGCGGATCACTTCGTTGGATCAGATTCAGCCTTCAGCACTGCAGGAGCTTAACGATATTCTCGAGTCTCAATTTTCCGGGGCGGGTAGTCAGTCCGCTTCGCTGGGTGGCCTGAAGACGACAGCGAATATTATGAACTTCATCGATAGCAGTATTGAGCAGGAGCTGATGGAGAAAATTCGTGAGGTGGATGAAGGCCTCAGTGATCAGATTTCTGAAATGATGTTTGTCTTCGATAATCTGGCGGATGTTGAAGACCGGGGTATCCAGGTTATCCTGCGTGAGATTAATACTGATGTTCTGGTCGTTGCACTCAAAGGTGCAGATACTTTCTTGCAGGAAAAAGTATTCAAGAATATGTCCAAGCGAGCTGCGGAGTTGCTGCGTGATGATCTTGAAGCTAAAGGTCCGGTGCGTGTGAGTGAAGTAGAGGACGCTCAGAAAGAGATTCTGACCGTAGCCCGAAGACTGGCTGATGAGGGTGAGATCATGCTGGGCGGCGGCGGTGAAGAGATGCTTTGATGAGTATGAAAGCGATTGATAAAACAGTTATCAGGATTCGGGCTGAGGATGCGCGTGCGGCAGCGCTCTGGACCTTGCCTATCGTGCAAAGTAAGCATGTTGTTGCGTTACAGGAAAAACCGGTAGCTGTTGTTCAGGAAGCTGAAGAAGAGCTGCTGGGGGATGAGTATCCCGGTGCTAAGCTGACCTTGGCAGAGCTGGAAAAAATTCGTGAAGATGCCTACCAGGAAGGCTTGCAACAGGGGCGTGATGAAGGCTTGCAGCAAGGGCTTGAAGAGGGGCGTGTCGCAGGCCACAAGGAAGGGCTTGAAAAGGCTCAGCTTGAAATAGATCAAAAAGCTCAGCTGTTAAGCGAACTACAGCAACAGTTGGATTTCCCATTAAAGCAATTGGATGCCGATGTTGAACGACTAATTGTTGATATGGTGTTGGAGCTTAGCCAGGCGTTGCTCTCGGTTGAGCTTCAGGAGCGAACTGAGGTGGTCACTAAAGCGGTTGAAGAGGCGGTTGCTTTGCTGCCGCAGACCAGCGGCGAGATTAAAATTCTGGCTAATTCAGCTGACTTAGCAACACTGGAACCTCTGCTTAAGCTCAATGAGCGCTGGTCTTTGGTTGAAGATAACGCTATTGCTCATGGTGGCTGTAAAGTCACCAGTGGCTATGGCCTGATTGATAATACCGTGGAACGACGCTTTGCCGCTGCTGCCGATCAACTCAAGCAGGCTTTGGCGCAGAGTTCTCACGATTCTGATGATCATGACTGACCGTCTGAAAAAACGCTTGTCACGTTTGTCTGGTCTGGACTATCAGATCCCTTCCCCTGTTGCCCACGGGCAAATTACCCGTCTTATTGGTCTTACACTTGAGGCTGTTGGTATAAAGGCTTCAATGGGTGATTATTGTCTTATATACCCTGAAAAAGGTGATCCGGTTGAAGCTGAAGTGGTCGGCTTCTCGGGTGATCGAATTTATCTGATGCCGATTGATCTGGTGGAGGGCTTGGCGCCTGGTGCCAGGGTGAGCCCTATGCAGGGTGGTGGTGATGTTGAGGTCGGTTTTGAGTTGCTCGGTCGGGTTATTAATGGCGTAGGTAAGCCGTTAGATAGTCTGGGACCCTTAGGTTGTAAATCGACAGTGTCGCTGCAGGGTAAAAGTATCAATCCGCTGAGTCGTCAGCCTATAAATCAGACGATGGATGTAGGTATTCGGGCAATCAATTCGCTGCTGAGTGTCGGGCGTGGGCAGCGTTTAGGGCTATTTGCCGGTAGTGGTGTGGGTAAAAGTGTATTGCTGGGGATGATGACCCGCTTTACCGAGGCCGATATTGTTATTGTCGGTCTTATCGGTGAGCGAGGCAGGGAAGTAAAAGAGTTTATTGATCATAGTCTTGGCGCCGAAGGGATGGCGCGTTCTGTGGTGGTTGCTTCTCCGGCGGATGAATCACCCCTGATGCGTTTGAGAGCTGCGCAGCTGACCACTCGTTTGGCTGAGTACTTTCGGGAACAAGGTAAAAATGTACTACTGTTAATGGATTCATTAACCCGCTTTGCTCAGGCGCAGCGTGAAATTGCCCTGGCGGTGGGTGAGCCTCCGGCGACAAAGGGCTACCCACCTTCAGTATTTGCCAAGCTGCCCAAGCTGGTTGAGCGGGCCGGTAACGGTGCTCAGGGGAGTGGTTCTATTACAGCATTTTATACAGTTCTGACTGAAGGTGATGATCAGCAAGATCCGATTGCTGACTCGGCCAGAGCGATTCTTGATGGTCATATCGTTCTGTCCCGGAGTTTGGCTGAGCGAGGTCATTATCCGGCGATTGATATAGAGCAGTCTATCAGTCGGGCGATGCCGCAAGTGGTGGGGTCTGATCACCTTAAGGCTGCGATGGGCTTTAAACAGTTGTATTCAAAATTCCAGCAGAACAGTGATCTTATCTCTATCGGGGCTTATGTGAGAGGAACTGATGCGGAAACGGACTTTGCTATAGAGCGTATGCCATTAATGAATGCTTTTTTACAGCAGGGCCTCAGTGAATCCTATGCTTTTCAGAAAAGCCTGACTGATCTTGCGCTGGTATTAACGCCGGCGCCTGCGCAGGAGCATAAAAATGCTCAGCAGCAGATTCAGATGGGTAATCAGGCTTAGTTGTGAAGCGTTCTAAGAGGCTTCAGGTGGTGCTTGACCTGGCTGAGCGTAAGCGTAAGCAGGCTGATCAGTTATTAGCTCAGGCACAATCGAAAGTGCAGCAGGGCGAGCAAACATTGCAGCAATTAGAGTCTTATTATAATGACTATGCTAATGAGTTTTATGCTGCAGGTGCTAAGGGTGTTTCATTGGGGCAGTTGCAAACGCATCAGGCTTTTATGCAAAAGTTGCGTGTAGCGATAGAGCAGCAGAAGAAAGCATTGATTATGGAGCGGGCCCAGTTAGAGCAGGTTAAAACCTACTGGCAGAAGGCTTATGGGCACCATCAGGCGGTTGATTCTCTGGTCGACAAAATAAAAGATGAAGAGAGCCGGGTTGCCGACAAACAGCAGCAGAAAGAGCTGGATGAGCGTTCTCAGTTAATCAGGCCCACATTTATTTAATTGTTGTATTCGATATTTGATTGGCATTAATTATGCAGTATTTCTGGTAGATAAAAATCTGCCTGGGAGTGCAGTATGAATCAAACCCTTTCGGCTTATGCCGGAGCTGGATCTTTACTCAATATTGGAACTGCTGCTGCGTCTGAAGTAGGTACGAAGTCGACAAAATCTGGCACGTTCCCGTCTTTTGTTGAGTCTATAAAGCAAGCTGAGCAGCAACAAACATCACCCGATACTGTTCCCTCTGAAAGCGGTCAGAGATTGCCGTCTACAGGTGAATCTTTGCCTGCTGCGAAAGCGACGGAGTCTGCCGGCCAGGGTGCGGCAGTGTCTGAGGCTGTTGTTACTTCAGAAGATATGCCCAGAGGGTCGGGTGGTGAGCAAACTAGTGGGCAGATTGATAAACCGGCTGAAGGACAGTTGGCTGTCAATCCGGTACTGCAAGCGGCGTATAATCAGGCTTCCCTGACCGATGGCCGGGCTAAGGATGCGCTTGCGGAAATTGATCGGTATAGAAAAGCTGATATTTCAGTGGCTGTCGATAGTGCCTTACGTCAGCTTTCAAATGCTAAGAATGGTTCTGGTGTTGAATTAAATAAACCGTTGCCCGCTGCACAGCAAGTTCCTGTGCAGGTGTTGCAGTCATCTGAATCGTCGTTAAATCAGGGCCGGTTTTTTTCTCAACAAGTAATCTCTGGGGGAACGCAGCAATCTGCAGACCCTTCAGTCTTAAGAGCTGAGTCTTTAGCTGCTAGGGGTGGGTCTTTAACAACTATGGTTGATCCTCGGGTTGCTGGATCGTCCATTGATAATGCTGCCCAGTTACAGTCGACGCTATCTGATCAGAGAGTTGTTGATAAAGAGGGGGCTAGGCCTGCTGTAGAGTCTTCAGATCAGCGATTAGTACAGGCGGCAGTACAGTCTGTAGACGAATTATCAAAGGATCAGCTTGCTTCAGCTAATGGGCAGGTTTCTGATAAGGCTATCTCTGCTGATGCAACTAATCAGGGGGCTTCGGCGACAGCTGAACCCTCAGTGTCAATAGCGGCTAGTAATGGTATAGGCTCAGCTCAGGCCGTTGATCAGTTGGCTGAACGGGTCGCTGAACAGGTAGTTGAGCAGGCTGTTGAACAGAGAGCTGAGCAGGCAACTGCACAGAAAAATATTGTTGCTGCTTCGGGTGATCCGGCTGTTGCATCTGCGATGCAGTCTACAGCGCGGTCTGAAGTAGAAAGGAATGCACAGACCAGGGGCCTGTCTGAGGGATTAGAAAAACCAGTGGTAGGTATCGGTAGTCGTAATGCCGCGCAGGAATCGGCTAGTCAGGTTATTAATCAGGCGACTAATGCAGCGGTTAATCCGCCAGGACAGCAACAGACTATGACGCCTGGGCAGTCTTTCTCAGGTGTTGGCGCCAATATGGGCGTTAATCCGGCTGATCCGAATTTGACCGATGCTGCACGTCAGCGGATACCTCAGTCGGTTGATGATCCGTTGGCAAAGTTAGCTGCCCAAAGTCTGTCTTCAGAGCGTGCTGACGGACGACAGGAAAGCTTGTTGACCAGTTTTTCTGACTCCCTTGCTGCTGCGAAAACTCTACGGCAGGCGTCTGAGCCAGTGCAGATGGTGATGCCGCAGGGAGTAAGACCGGGTATGCCTGCATGGAGTCAGGCGGTCAATGACCGGGTTATGTTGATGTCGTCAAGGAATGGGCAGTTTGCTGAAATTCAGTTAGATCCACCGGAATTAGGCTCTTTGCAGGTTAAGTTGCAGGTTAAGAATGAGCAGGTCAGTGTGGTATTTAATACGCCCCATGGCAGTGTTCGTGAAGCCCTGGAACAAAGTATGCCCCGCTTAAAAGAGATGTTCGAAGAGCAAGGCCTGAATCTGGCTGATTCATCCGTTGAAGATCAGAGTTCGGGGCAACAGACTGATGGTGAATCAGATGATAGCGCTGGTTATGGCGGATACGCTGCGGCGGATAGAGAGGATGATGTTTCGGGTTCTGAAAAGATGCAGCAGGATAGTCTGGCTCTGGTCGATTATTATGCTTGATTCGGGTTCATAACCCGGAATGGGTTGAGGGCCGCTTCCGCTGCTGAATCAGTATGTTATATTTAGCTACAGGTTAAAATAAGATGGCATTGCGTCGCTATTTTTGGCGCATTATCAGTGAGGCATAAAATGGCTGAAGAAAATACTGAAGCGGTTGTTGAAGAAGGCGCGGAAGGCGAAAAAAAATCCGGCAAAAAGAAACTGATCATCATCGTTGCTGCCGTGCTTCTGGTAGGTATTCTTGGTGGTGTTGGTGCAATGTTCTTTTTAGGTGGATCGGATGAAGAGGTCGCAGCTGTAGAAGCTGGGCCTGCCAAGCCAGCTCAGGCGCTGTATACTAAGATAAGAACCCTTGAAGGTAGTCCTTATTTTACCGTTGTTGTGCCAAGTAATGATGGTCGCACTCACTATATGCAGATCTATGTTGAAGCTAAGAGTCGTGATGAGGCAGTTGTGGCTGCGTTAACTAAGCATATGCCTAAAATAGTCTCTCAGCTTAACCGTCTGTTTTCTGGGCAGGCCTTTGGCGTCCTGAGAACAACCGAAGGTAAGCTGGCAATGCAGAATCTTGCGTTGCAGGAGATACAATCAGTTATGCAGGCAAAAATTGGTAAGCCCGGTGTTGAGAAAATACTCTTTACCGGCTTTGTGATGCAGTGATGGAAACGGGTATATGACTGTAAAAGACCTGCTCTCTCAGGATGAAATCGACGCGCTGCTTCATGGTGTGGATGATGGTGATGTAGAGACTGAGGAAGAGGTAGCAGAAGAGGAAGGTGAGGTCCGGGTATATGATCTTGCCAGCCATGAACGTATTGTTCGTGGCCGGATGCCGACCCTGGAGATGATTAACGAGCGTTTCGCCCGGCATACCCGAATCTCGCTGTTTAATCTGTTGCGTAATAATGCCGACGTTTCTGTAGGTGGCGTGCAGATTATGAAATATTCTGATTATATTCATACCTTGTATGTGCCTACCAGTATCAACCTGTTACGGGTTACGCCTTTGCGGGGTACTGCGTTGCTGGTAATGGATGCCAAGCTGGTATTTAAGCTTGTGGATAACTTTTTCGGTGGTGACGGGCGGCACGCTAAAATAGAGGGGCGTGAATTTACTCCTACCGAGATTCGTTTGATTAATAAAGTGATCAGTCAGTTCTTTATTGATCTTGAAGACTCCTGGGAGCCTGTTATGCCGCTTAAGTTTGAGGTGAGTGGGCATGAGGTAAACCCTGCGATGGCTAATGTTATCAATCCTTCTGAAGTCGTGGTCGTTAGTAGCTTTCAGGTGGATATGGAGGGAGGTACCGGAGAATTTCATGTTACCATGCCATATTCCATGCTGGAGCCGATTCGGGATATGTTGGTCTCAGGTTATAAGCCGGCAGAAGAAGAGCTTGATGAGCAATGGCTGACTTCATTGACGGAGGATGTGGTTGATGCGCCCACTGATCTGGAGCTGGTGATTGCCGAGCGTAAAATGAAACTTCGGGATGTTGTGTCGCTTGAAGCTGGTGATATTATTCCGGTAGACATCTCTGATACATTGCAGCTAAAGGTGGCCCGGGTACCTGTATTTAGCTGTAAGCTGGGAACATCCAGAGGAAATCTGGCGGTTAAAATTACCGACCGGATTAATAAATGACGAAGTTGAAAGAGCGTAATAACTCATGAGTGAAGAAGAGATTGAAGGTCAGGAGCAGGGCGGGGATGACTGGGGTGCAGCAATGGCTGAACAGGCTCAGTCTGAAGTCGCTGGTGCTGAGGGGCAGTCAGTAGATCTTGATGAGCTGCGTGATGACTCCTTACCCCTGAATAATCCAAGCCTGGATGTAGTGTTGGATATCCCGGTAAAGCTTTCTATGGAAGTAGGTCGGGCGGATATTCCTATTCGTAATCTGCTTCAGTTGAATCAGGGCTCGGTAGTAGAGCTGGATCGTGTCGCTGGTGAACCACTGGATGTGATGGTCAACGGTACCCTGATTGCGCATGGTGAAGTGGTTGTTGTGAATGATCGTTATGGTATTCGACTGACCGATGTGATCAGTCCTCAAGAACGTATTGAAAAGCTTCGTTGATGCGGTTTGAACTTAACTGTATGGCGGCTCTGAGTGGGCTTGCCAGTACACAAGCCTTTGCTACTGTGGCTTCAGGTGCGGTAGCTGCCAGACCGTTACCGGTTAATCCTGTCAGTGGTGGCTCTGTAATGCAGATGCTGGCCGGATTGATTCTGGTTGTTGCGCTGATTTTTTTCCTTGCCTGGGCACTTAAGCGATTTACCGGTCTGCCAGGGCAGCATAATTCTATGCGGGTTGTTGCTTCGTTGTCCTTATCTGCCAGGGAACGACTGGTGTTAGTGCAGGCGGGAGAGCAGCAGTTGTTGCTTGGTGTGGCGCCAGGTCGGGTTAATCTTATCGAAAAGTATGAGCAGCCGTTGATTGAGTCGGGGGCAGCAGCGGGGGATTTTGCCGCAAAGTTGCAGCAAGCGTTGAGTAATAAGGGGGCGAAGTGAACGGTTTGAATCGGTTGTTACTGTCCCTGCTCACTGGTTTGTTATTTGTCCTGCCGGGCTTAGTGCAAGCCGCTGACCCGGGTATCCCTGCGGTCACTCTGACCACCAATGCAGACGGTACAGCAGATTACAGTGTTACCATTCAGATCTTAGCATTGATGACGTTGCTGACATTCTTGCCAGCAATTCTGATGATGACCACTTCATTTGCCCGCATTATTATTGTTTTTGCGATTTTACGCCAGGCGTTAGGATTACAGCAGACTCCTTCAAACCAGATTATGGTTGGTTTAGCACTGTTTCTGACTCTGTTTATCATGTCGCCGATACTCGAAAAGGTAAATGAGCAGGCTATTCAGCCTTATCTTAATGAAGAGATAACCTCTATTGAGGCGGTGCAGTCTGCCGCAGTGCCTATGCGTGGCTTTATGCTGGCTCAAACCCGGGAGAATGACCTTAATCTGTTCATGAATATCTCCAGGACTGAAGCGGTTGCAACGCCGGATGATATTCCTTTTACTGTGTTAGTGCCTGCTTTTGTAACCAGTGAGCTTAAGACCGCTTTTCAAATTGGTTTTATGTTGTTTATTCCGTTTCTGGTTATAGATCTGGTGGTTGCCAGCGTTCTGATGGCAATGGGTATGATGATGTTGTCGCCGGTTATTATCTCTTTACCATTTAAGATTATGCTGTTTGTGTTAGTTGATGGCTGGGCTATGGTGATAGGAACGCTTGCGGGTAGTTTTGTAACTTAGTAGCTAAGTAAATTGGTAGCTTGGTATCTTAGGAGAACGAAATGACTCCGGAAATGGTTCTGGATCTGTTTGGTGAAGCGCTGTTTCTGATTGTTGTTCTGGTTGCAGTGATTGTATTGCCTTCGCTGACGGTTGGCTTAATAGTGTCAACTTTTCAGGCGGCAACTCAGATCAATGAACAGACTTTAAGCTTTTTGCCACGCTTACTGGTGACTCTGTTGACTATTATGTGGGCCGGCCCCTGGTTACTGGGGCGCTTAATGGATCACTTTAATAGTATCTTCGCTAATATTCCTCTCTTTCTGGGGTAGGTTGTGCTGGCCCTTTCTACACTGCAGATTGAGCAATGGGTCGCCCAGTTTCTTCTGCCGTTCTTTCGTATCGCTTCGTTTTTTATGGTTGTACCTATGATAGGTACCCGGCTAGTGCCGGCCCGGATTCGAATGGGCTTAGCATTAGCTATGACGGTTGTTTTGTTGCCGGTTTTGCCTGAGATGCCGGTGTTAGGTGGAATGTCGTTACAGACTTATATTCTGACCGCTGAGCAGATTTTGATCGGTACTGCGATGGCCTTTGTGGTGCAGGTGTTGTTTCAGGTCTTTGTGATGGGGGGGCAGATTATCTCATCTCAGATGGGTTTAGGATTCGCCTCGGTCAGTGACCCTGCTAACGGTGTTTCTGTGGTAGTTCTTTCACAGTTCTATCTGACCATGGTGATGCTGCTGTTTTTGGCTTTTAATGGTCACCTGGTTCTTTTTGAAGTGCTTGCCCGTAGTTTTTATGTATTGCCTGTTGCCGACGGTGGGTTGCCCGTTTCAAGTTATCTGGCAATGGCAAAATCGGGTAGTTGGATGATTTCTAGTTCATTACTCATGGCGCTGCCGGCCGTTACTGCGCTCTTGGTTATCAACTTTGCTTTTGGCGTGATGACTAAGGCTGCGCCACAGTTAAATATCTTTGCTATCGGTTTTCCTTTCACAATGATGATGGGATTGTTGATTACCTGGGTCAGCCTCGAAGGTTTTTTAGGGCAATATCAGCGTTTTACGTCGATCGCTTTAGACTATATTGATCAGATCCTTGGTATAGGGCTCTAAATATGGCTGAGGATAGCGGTCAGGAAAAAACAGAAGAGCCCACGGCCAAGCGTCTGCGTGACGCCAAAGAGAAAGGTGATGTCGCCCGCTCAAAGGAGTTGGCAACCACAATACTGTTGTTAGCAGCAGGCGGCGCCGCGTTGATATTTGGTGGTCTGGTGACCGATAAAATGGCCGGCATGATGCGCTATAACTTTGCTCTGGATCGGCAATCAGTGGTTGATCCTTCGTTGATGCTGGCTCATCTGGGGTATTCGTTATCTGAGGCGCTTCAGGCTTTCCTTGGCTTTTTTATGATTGTTCTTGTCGCTGCTATTGTTGGGCCTATAGCTCTGGGTGGTTGGAATCTGAGTGCTAAGTCGATGGCACCAAAGTTTAGTCGTATCGATCCTTTGGCAGGTATTAAGCGGATGGTGTCGCTTAAAGCGCTGATTGAGCTGTTTAAGGCGCTGGCAAAGTTTCTTGTCGTGGGCTCGCTCTCATTTTTTGTGCTGATGGCCTCAAAGGAGGCATTGTTTTCGTTAGGCTCGCAAGCGGTAGCACCTGCTATGTCCCATGCGACAGAGATTGTTATCTGGGCTTTTCTGATAATGAGCTCTACTCTTATTTTGATTGTGTTGGTAGATGTACCTTTTCAGATATACGACTATACAAAAAAACTGAAAATGACCCTTCAGGAAGTTAAAGATGAATTCAAAAATACAGAAGGTAAGCCTGAAGTAAAAGGTCGTATAAGACAGTTACAGCGCGAAATTTCACAGCGTCAGATGATGTCGGCGGTGCCTGATGCTGATGTTGTTATTACTAACCCTACCCATTACGCAGTCGCGTTGAAATATGATCAGTCTGGTGGTGGGGCGCCAATTATGGTGGCCAAAGGAGCGGACTTCGTTGCCCTTAAAATTCGTGAGATAGCCGTTGAGCATGATATAGCCGTGTTATCGTCACCCGCCTTAGCCCGGGCAATTTACTATTCCACTGAGTTAGACGATGAGATTCCTGCCGGGTTGTTTAAGGCTGTCGCTGAAGTACTGGCTTATGTCTTCCAGTTGCAGCGGCATAAGCAGCGTCAGGGGCCACGCCCCAAAGAGCTTGATGAAAACCCTGATATCCCTACTGAGTTCAGGCGAGATGACTAGGTAATGCAGTCTTTCGGATAACAGCTCTTTGATTTCATCCTGCCTGATAGTCTTTTGGCGGGATTCTTGCATTTTTACCCTAATAGCTCATTATGGTTGATAAAGCGTCAAAATTTTGATGTTTTGGTGCCGATTTAATGCTAATTTTGTGATTGACTTAATTAACCGTATTTCCTGATGTTTTTTTGACGCTTTAGTGTCAGTGTCCGGTATACAAACAGTGGTATCTGAGTGGACAGAGCGGCAATATACAACAACGTTCGCAGTGTAGGAAAAGGGAATTTAGGTATACCTTTTCTGCTGTTGGTGGTGCTGGCAATGGTTACATTGCCTATGCCACCCTTTCTTCTGGACGTGCTCTTTACCTTCAATATCGCGCTTTCTATCGTAGTCCTGCTGGTGTGTGTCTATTCTATGCGGCCGCTGGATTTTGCTGTTTTCCCGACAATTTTGCTTATAGCGACCCTGATGCGGTTGGCATTAAACGTTGCCTCGACGCGGGTCGTTCTACTCTACGGTCATGAGGGAG
Organism: Amphritea balenae; assembly: GCF_003858655.1. GTDB lineage: Bacteria > Pseudomonadota > Gammaproteobacteria > Pseudomonadales > Balneatricaceae > Amphritea > Amphritea balenae. The sequence goes on along the minus strand of NZ_RQXV01000005.1, from coordinate 123,916 downwards.
GGGATGCCGCCGGTAAGGTTATTGAAGCCTTTGGTGAAGTAGTTATCGGTGGTAATTATGTCGTAGGTCTGGTGGTCTTTCTGATTTTGGTAATTATTAACTTTGTCGTGGTTACCAAAGGTGCGGGACGTATATCTGAAGTAAGTGCTCGCTTTACACTGGATGCAATGCCGGGTAAGCAGATGGCGATTGATGCTGACCTTAATGCGGGATTGATTACCCAGGAGGATGCTAAGGATCGTCGTAAAGAGGTTACCCAGGAAGCTGATTTTTACGGCTCTATGGATGGTGCCAGTAAGTTTGTACGCGGTGATGCTGTTGCGGGTATTCTGATATTGGTGATTAATATCCTGGGTGGTCTGGGTATTGGTATGTTGCAGCATGATCTCTCATTTGATCTCGCTGCCCGTTATTATTCATTGCTAACCATCGGTGATGGTCTGGTGGCGCAGATTCCTTCATTGCTGCTTTCCACTGCCGCTGCAATTATGGTGACCCGGGTTAATGCCGCTCAGGATATGGGGCAGCAAATTATTGGTCAGTTATTTGGCGCACCGAAAGCGCTTGCGGTAGCGGCTGGTATTTTGTTCATTATGGGATCGATTCCAGGTATGCCCCATGTGGCATTCCTCTCGTTAGCAACGGTTGCGGGTGTCGGTGCATATTTTATTTATCAGAAAAACCTTGCCGAGGCTGCACAGAAAGCGGCGGTTGAAGCTGAACAGCCAAAACAGCCTGAGCCTGATCAGGATGTTAAAGAGTTGGATTGGGATGATGTAATGCCGGTTGATATGATCGGCCTTGAAGTAGGTTATCGCCTTATACCTATGGTGGATAAGCTTCAGGGCGGGCAGCTGTTAAGTCGAATCAAGGGGGTGCGTAAGAAGTTGTCTCAGGATTTGGGCTTTTTGGTTCCTTCTGTGCATATACGGGACAATCTGGATCTTATGCCGGGAGCTTATCGTATAACGCTGATGGGGGTTTCGGTCGGTGAGTCTGAGGTTTATCCGGATCGGGAATTGGCAATAAACCCCGGTCAGGTGTTTGGTGTACTAAAAGGTATTGAGGTAAAAGATCCTGCTTTTGGGTTGGATGCAGTTTGGGTTGAGCAGAGCCAGAAAGAACAGGCGCAAACCCTGGGTTATACCGTTGTAGATGCGGGTACAGTCGTAGCTACTCATCTGAATCAGATATTGCAGGCCCACTCCCATGAATTGCTGGGACATGATGAAGTCCAGAAATTATTGGATCTTTTGACAAAAACATCCCCCAAACTGGTAGAAGAGCTGATTCCAAATAGGCTTTCTGTGAGTACACTGTTGAAAGTACTGCAGAATTTGTTGATGGAGCAAGTGCCAGTCCGGGATTTCAGGACTATTACCGAGTCCCTGGCTGAGGCGGTGGCGCGAACTCAGGACCCGTTGGCTTTAACTGCAGCGGTAAGGGTGTCATTATCAAGAATGATTGTGCAGAACATAATCGGGGCTGATGATGAACTGCCGGTTATAACACTGGATCCTCAATTGGAACAGTTACTGTTGGGCTCGGTTCAGCAGGGCGACGGTGGTAGTGAAGGGTTGGTTATAGAACCGACAATGGCTGAGCGGCTGCAATCCTCTTTGGCGGGTGTTGCACAGCAGCAGGAAATAGCGGGTCGAGCATCAATCGTATTGGTTGCTGCGCCTATCAGACCGTTATTGGCCAAATTTGTACGCTATGGAGAGCATCAAATCAGTGTGCTTTCCTATCAGGAGATCCCGGAAAACAAACGGGTGACGATTATTGCAACAGTGGGTGGACAGAATCAGGCAAATGCCTGAACTGGGGATAAGTAGAAACGGTTATGAAGGTTAAACGCTTTTTTGCTCCGGATATGAGGCAAGCGATGCAGCGGGTCAGGGAAGAGATCGGTCCCGACGCTGTAATTGTGTCTAATCACCGTGTCGCAGGTGGTGTTGAAGTCGTTGCCGCCCATGAACATGAATATGAAGCTGCACAGCAGGAATTTAAGCGTAAGCGGGCGGCTGAAAAATCCAGAACGCCGAAACAGGGAAAGCTCAAAAGTAACCTTGCTGAAGAGTTGCGTAAGGCCCAGGCGCGTATTGCTACAGCTCAGGAAGGCGGGGTGGAGCCAAAGCAAAAAAACCGCCAGATGGGCGAAGATGATGCTGAGCTTAGTGATATTCTCGACACCCTGAAGCAACGGCAAAGAAGCCGGCCTTCTTCGGCAATGCGCGGCTTTGAACAGCCGCAGCGAATGGCTCAGCCTAAGCTCGATCCTTCTCGTCAGGAAGCGGTCCGAGCCCCTGTTAACGCTGATGCGAGTTTAGATGTGAAGTCAGGGATTGACGATGAACAACAGGTTATTCAGTCACTTCAGTCTGAGATAGAGTCATTAAAATCTGTGTTAAGCCGGCCTGAGGCAAGCGTTTCAACTTCTGATGAGGGGCGCTCCCGGCCTGTCCAGAGTGAAGAGCCGGTAGTGCCGGACAATCTGCGCCGGAGAAAACCAAAGCCGCGCCATGAACAGGCGGATTCGGCGGTGATTAAAGTGGAGCGCAGGCTGGAGCGTATTGGACTGGGTCCACAGCTTAGCCGGCATCTTTCCGCGACGGTTGATGATAATGATGAGCTGGATGATGCCTGGCGCACAGCTCTTACCCGGTTTAGCGACAATATACCTGTTATCGGTGAAGATTTTATCGAGCGCGGTGGCATGATCGCTTTTGTGGGGCCTACTGGCGTTGGTAAGACAACAACTATTGGTAAACTGGCTGCCCGGTATGTGCTTAAACATGGTAGTTCAAGCGTGGCGTTAGTGACGACCGATTCCTATCGGATTGCTGCTCATGAACAGCTACTTACTTTTGGCCGGATTCTTGATGTGCCAGTACGGGTAGTTGATGAAAACAATCCCCTTGAAGATGTATTACTCTCACTGAAAAGCAAACGACTGGTATTAATTGATACTGCCGGTATGAATGCACATGAACCTCATACTCAGGCGCAGCTGAGTATGCTGGATGATGTAACAGTGCGAATGAAAAAATTATTAGTACTGTCGTGTTCAAGTCAGCGTCATGTAATTGAAAGTGCATATGAAACTTATGCCCCGCTGGGGTTGAGTGGTTGCGTGTTAAGTAAGCTCGATGAATCCGGCAGTATTGGTGAGGCGTTAGATCTGATAGTTGAGAATGGCTTAGCTGTTAGTTACGTCACTGATGGGCAGCAAGTGCCGGATGATATTGATGTAGCGCATAAAAAAGATCTGGTCAGTCGGGCGGTGGTTACTGCACAAAAAGCGACCCGCAGTAAGCGGGTGTTTAATGAGCATCAGCAGGAGCGCTTGGCTAAAGATGAGCATTGGGAGAGTTGAGTGGCGTCTACAGGCAGGAATCGTTCATGAATAGCCCCCGGCCAGTTAAAGTAATTGCGGTCACCGGTGGTAAAGGTGGTGTTGGTAAAACTAATGTCTCGGTCAATATGAGTCTGGCGTTGGGCCAGATGGGGCATAGAGTTGTACTGATGGATGCTGATCTGGGGTTGGCGAATGTTGATGTGTTGCTGGGTGTTAAAGCGCAAAGGAATATTTCGGATGTGTTGTCGGGTGATTGTGGTCTGAAAGATCTGCTAATTAATGTCGATGAAAACGTTCAGATTGTTCCGGCTGCATCAGGAACGCAGGAGATGACTTCGCTTAGTGTGCATGAGCATTCTGAGCTGATACATGCGTTTAGTGAAATTGCAGATGATCTGGATGTGTTGGTTATCGATACCGCAGCGGGTATATCCGATGCGGTTGTCAGTTTTGTTAAAGCGGCGCAAGAGGTCGTTGTTGTGGTTTGTGATGAGCCAACTTCGATTACGGACGCCTACGCACTGATGAAACTGCTAAATCGTGATTATAAGATGACCCGGTTCAGGGTGTTGGCTAATATGGTTCGCTCCGAGCAGGAGGGGCGAAATATGTACAATAAGCTGCTGACAGTGACTGACAGGTTTCTCGATGTCACCCTTCAATACCTTGGGGCTATCCCTTATGATGAGTCCGTGCGAAAAGGGGTGCAGAAGCAACGCGCAGTATTAAAAGCCTTTCCTATGAGTAAGGCTTCGTTAGCATATAAGCAGTTGGCGACAAAAGTTGATGCCTGGCCTGTGCCGGTGAGTCCTCGTGGTCATCTGGAATTTTTCGTAGAACGTTTGGTCGGTGGCGCCTGAATTACCGGAGAGCAATAAAACCGTATGTATAATCAGCTTGAATTCAGATCCAGTCAGGAAATAGTTGAGCAGCATGGTGCGTTGGTAAAGCGTATCGCTCACCATTTGCTGGCCCGACTGCCGAATACCGTTGTACTGGACGACCTTATTCAGGCCGGTATGGTTGGCCTGCTCGAAGCTGCCAAAAAATATGATGCAAGTAAAGGCGCAAGTTTTGAAACTTATGCGGGTATTCGTATCCGGGGCTCAATTATTGATGAAGTTCGCCGGGGTGACTGGACACCACGTTCAGTGCATCGTAATGCCCGTAGGGTCTCCGAGGCTGTTCAGGCTGTTGAGGCACGCATCGGTCGAGATGCCCAAGATGGGGAGATTGCAGCTGAACTTAATATCAGTGTCACTGAATATCATGCATTATTAAAAGACTCTGCTGAAAGTCGGTTGTTTAGTTTCGATAAACTGACAGGGCCGCAAGATGAAGGGCCGGGTGAGGCTATCGCAGGAAGTGAGCCTGATCCCTCAGAAGAGTTTGAGCAAAAAGATTTTATTAAGGCGATCGCGAATCAGATTCAGGGATTGCCAGAACGTGAAAAACTAGTGCTGTCGCTTTATTACGATGAAGAGTTAAATCTGAAAGAGATAGGTCAGATTTTAGGCGTTAGTGAATCACGGGTAAGTCAGATCCATAGTCAGGCTGCGTTACGTTTGCGTAGTCGTTTAAAAGATTGGCGTTAGGTAGCGGAATGTAGTTTTTATATCCCGCCTACGTCATAGATGTTGTTAGGAGGGGTTGTCTTGAATAAAGACATGAAGATTCTGGTTGTAGATGATTTCTCAACGATGCGCCGGATTATTAAAAACCTGTTACGTGATTTAGGTTTTACAAATATCGTTGAAGCCGATGATGGCGTAACTGCTTTGCCTATTTTGAAGTCAGGCAGTATTGATTTTTTGGTTACTGATTGGAATATGCCAAAAATGACCGGCTTTGATCTTCTTAAAACTGTCCGCGCAGATCCTGAATTGCGCCATATTCCTATCCTTATGGTTACTGCCGAAGCCAAGCGTGAGCAAATCATTGCGGCCGCGCAGGCTGGTGTGAATGGCTATATCATTAAGCCTTTCACCGCTGGCGTGTTAAAAGAGAAAATCGATAAGATCTTTGAGCGCCTGCAGGGCTAGGAGGCTTAGATGGCTGATTACGATGTTTCTCAGGGTAGTGGTTATTTTGAAAAACAGCTTCAGGAGCAGGCTGAACAACTTGTAGAGCTGATAAAGCAAGGTGATATGTCAACAGCGATGTTGCGTATTCAACAGCTAAATGAGTTACGTCACCAGACCTTGTATCATGAAGTGGGGTGTCTGACCCGGGCAGTTCACAACGCTATTATCTCTTTTACCGATGATGTTAGTTCTACGGAGTTATTGCTCGATTCAAAACATCATATCGCCTCCATCTCTGATGCCAGCGACCGTCTTTCTTATGTTATTGAATTGACCGAAAGCAATGCTCACACGACGATTGATGAGGTTGATGAGTCGCTTCGTTTGGTTGAACAACTTGAACTGGGTTTTGCAAGAAGACAGTTGTTGATGGATGAGTTCGCCAAGTTAAAACGAGGCTCACCTGAGCTTGAACAACTGTATGATAAAGCAGTGGCTTTTTCAGAAGATCATTCAGATGCTCTGAGTGAAATAAAAGAGCGGCTGAAGAAAATCATGGTCGCTCAGGAATATCAGGATATAACCGGTCAGTTGATTAAGCGAGTTATTCAACTTGTGTCGGATATTGAGTCTGAACTGGTTGGCTTGATGGAAGTGGCGGCCCGGGTGAACAGCCTTGGAGCGATAGGGCAGCCTTCTATACAGAAAAAACAGCACTCTGCTGTTTCTGAAGTAAAGGCTGAAGGGCCCCAGATAGCAGGCAAAAATCAAACTCAAGTTGCTTCTAATCAGGATGAGGTTGATGACCTTCTATCCACTCTCGGTTTTTAATGGGTGAAATGCATGTCCTTAAACGTTGATCAGGAGATACTGGAAGACTTTCTGGTAGAGGCTGGCGAGATTCTGGAACAGCTATCAGAACAGTTGGTTGACCTTGAACAGAATCCTTCAGACCGTGAATTGCTGAACGCTATTTTCAGAGGGTTTCACACTGTAAAAGGTGGTGCTGGTTTTCTGCAGCTCGATCCTATGGTCGATTGTTGCCATAGTGCTGAAAACTTGTTCGACCAGCTACGAAATAATGCGCTGCAGGTTTCTTCTGGTTTGATGGATCTGGTGCTTCAGGCACTTGATAGCGTTAATTCAATGTTTGAAACGGTACGAAATGGCGCTTTTCCAGAAGTGGCTGATCCTCAGCTTATACAATCGCTTAATGTAATGGCTTCAGGACAGGCTCCGGCTCCCCAGCCTGCGGTTATAGTTCCTGAACCAATACTTGCTTCTACCAATTGCAGTACTGTTGACGATGCTTCGGTCAGTGCTGAGTTTGATCTGCTTGTCGCTGATCTTAATGACTCTCCTATCGAGATGACGCCTGTTAGTGATTTGATAACCGAGGATGAATTTGAAGACCTGCTGGATGAACTCCATGGTAGTAGTGCGCCAGGAATCAGTTCGGTGTCATTAGCAGAGTCTGCGGTTGAAACGGTCGTTACACCTGCGCCTGCAGCGATACTTTCAACTACGTCTGATCTTATCACCGAAGATGAATTTGATGATTTACTAGATGAGTTACATGGGCCTTCTGGTGCTCCAGGGCTAGGCGGGGGAGAGCCTTCAGCCAGTGTTGCGGATGCGGAGTTTGATAGTCTGTTGGGCAATACGCCCCTGAATGAGAAGAAAGTTGAAATGCTGGTGGGTTCAGAGTTGATCACCGACGATGAATTTGAAAATTTAATGGATGATCTTCAGGCTCAGGGGAAAGGTGCCTTTTCAGCTGAAGTTATTGCAGCGCCAGTCAAAAAACCGTCAGAGTCGGTTAAAGAGACTGCGGTAAAATCGGCTCCGGTTACGGCTAAGCCTGAGAAAAAGCAGAAGAAATCTGCTGAGGTTGCAGGAGAATCCCGAAAAGCGGTTGCCGAAACGAATGTCCGAGTGGATACACGTTTATTAGACCAAATTATGAATATGGTCGGTGAGCTAGTGTTGGCGCGTAATCGTCTGCTGCGTCTTGGCGCCGATAATGAAGATGGCGAAATGAATAAGGCGCTGGGCGCGCTGGATATGGTGACCGCTGACCTGCAAATGTCAGTGATGAAAACCCGGATGCAACCGGTTAAGAAGGTGTTTGGTCGTTTTCCCCGTCTGGTGCGGGATCTTTCCCGGCAGCTCGATAAAGAGGTGCGCTTAGAGTTAAAGGGAGAAGAAACCGATCTGGATAAAAATCTGGTTGAAGCCCTGGCTGATCCTTTGATTCACCTGGTTAGAAATGCGATAGATCATGGTATCGAAACGCCAGATGTCAGGCAGCGGAACGGCAAGCCCCGGCAGGGTAATGTGCTGCTCTCAGCAGAACAGGAAGGTGACCATATTCTGCTGGTAATAGAAGATGATGGCGCCGGTATGGATCCGGAAAAGCTACGTCAGTTGGCGATAGATCGTGAAATGATGGAGCCTGATGCGGCCGCCCGATTGACTGATCAGGAGTGTTTTAATCTGATCTTTGCTGCAGGCTTCTCGACTAAAAAGCAGATATCTGATGTTTCAGGCCGCGGTGTGGGTATGGATGTGGTGAAAACCAAAATTACTCAGCTGAATGGCAAACTTGAAATTGATTCGGTCCTGGGCCAAGGCTCTAAGATTGAGATTCAGGTCCCCTTGACGCTGGCTATTATGCCGACGCTGATGGTGCTGCTTGAGGGGCAGGCATTTGCTCTGCCACTGGTTAATGTTAATGAGATATTTAATCTCGATCTGACTCAGATAAACGTTGTTGATAATCAGCAAGTGATTATTGTTCGGGACAAAGCGATGCCACTGTTTCATCTTAAACGCTGGCTGATGAACGGTTTTGAAAATGAGCCTTTACCGGAAAGTGGGCATGTAGTGATCGCTAATATCGGGACAATGCAGATCGCCTTTGTTGTGGATCAGCTGGTCGGGCAGGAGGAAGTCGTGATTAAGCCTCTGGGCTCAGCATTGCATGGTACTCCGGGGCTCTCAGGTGCAACTATTACCGGGGACGGACGTATTGCCCTTATTCTGGATATTCCTAGTCTACTAAAAACTTATGCAGCCTGATAATCACATTGCGTTGTTAATACTACCCTGGAGGGCGCTATGCCAGTTCGGGTCTTAATTGTTGATGACTCAGTTTTTTTTCGAAATCGAATAAGTCTGATTTTGAAATCTCATCCGGGCATCGAAGTGATCGATGTGGCAAAAAATGGTGTTGAAGCGGTTGAAAAAGTTCAACGGTTGCATCCGGATGTTGTAACCATGGATGTTGAAATGCCAGAGATGGATGGCATTACTGCGCTAAAACAGATAATGATTAAAGCGCCCTGTCAGGTGCTGATGTTATCTTCTCTGACCCGGCGAAGTGCGGTGACTACTCTGGAAGCGCTAGAGTGTGGTGCGGCCGATTATATGGAGAAAGATGCCCGGCTTTGGGTGGCTCAAGCAGAAAAAACAGGCGCATTGTTAACAGATAAGGTCCTGGCGTTGGGCAGTAAGAAAGCAGCCTGCTCTCTGCGCTCAGTAGTGTCAGCGGATAATGCTTACAGCAAGGCAAAGACGGCAACCGTTGCTCTTTCACGTCATCAAAGTTATACCAAAAAAGTTGTTAAACCCGATTGTCGGATTTTGACAATTGGCTCCTCCACCGGCGGCCCTGCAGCGTTGCAGGAAATTTTACCGGAGATGAAAGCGGACTTTCCTGCTCCGATATTGCTTACCCAGCATATGCCTAAAACCTTTACTTCGGTGTTTGCCAAGCGTTTGAACGACCTTTGTCAGATTCAGGTAAAAGAAGCAGAAGATGGTGATCACCTTATGCCAGGTCATGCTTATCTGGCGCCGGGTGGTCAGCAGATGATACTCGATCCCGGTGATCCTAAGCGCTTAAAAGTTAGAGAAAGTGATGATCGTATTAATTATAAGCCTTCTGTTGATCTTACCTTTGCATCGGTTGCAAAAGCCTATGGCAACCATGCGTTTGGTCTGGTGCTGACAGGTATGGGGTCCGATGGTTGTGATGGTGCCCGGGTTCTCAAAAAAGTGGGTGCGACTGTCTGGGCACAGGATCAGGCCAGCTGTACTATTTTTGGTATGCCGAAAGCGGTAATCACAGCAGGTCTTGCTGATGAGGTGCTGGGTTTGCAAGAGTTAAAAAATATTCTTGGGCGGTGGTCCAAATGAACCTGATTAGTCTGAGTGGTATATTGCTGGCGGTGACAGCCGTAGTAGGTGGAAATTACCTGGAAGGAGGATCGATAGAGGAGTTGTTCAATCTTCCTGCTTTGCTTATCGTGCTGGGCGGCACTATGGCTGCGGTCTTTGTACAATCAACCTCTGAAGAACTGGGTCGATCGTTCAGGCTTGCGTTAGCTGTATTTGGACGGCCACAGGTTGATTTTATGGAAGGTATTAACCAGATAGTAAGCTGGTGCGTGGTGGCACGACGTAAAGGTCTGTTAGCGTTAGAAGATGATATCAAAGATCATGAAGACGGCTTTGTTAAAAACGGACTGCAACTGTTGGTAGATGGACGTTCGCCTGATGTTATTCGCGCCACCCTTGAAACTGAATTGATCAGCCGCGAACACCGTGATCTTCAGGCCGCTAAGGTGATGGAAAGCATGGGTGGGTATGCACCAACCATGGGAATTATTGGTGCCGTTCTGGGCTTAGTGCATGTGATGAGTAACCTGGCCAATCCCGCGAGTTTAGGTGCGGGAATAGCCACGGCTTTTGTGGCTACTATTTATGGTGTGGCGTTTGCGAATCTGCTTTTCTTACCTGTCGCGAGTAAGATTCGCAGTATGGTATTGCAACGTTTTTATTATCAGGAAATGATGCTGGAAGGATTGCTGTCTATAGCTGAAGGGCAAAACCCACGAATTATTCAGCTGCGCTTACAGGGATACCTGGAACAGGGGCGCTGAGATGCCCAGACGTCGGGTTGAAGAAACGGATCTCCATTCGCAAAGATGGGTCGTGTCCTATGCTGATTTCATCACTCTGCTGTTTGCTTTTTTCGTTGTAATGTATGCAATATCCTCGGTAAATGAAGAGAAGTACAAGCAGGTTGCTGAATCTTTGTCGGGTGTTTTTTCAGGCCCTGAAGGTGATGCAGAGCGACCGATAGACGGTGAGACTGAAACCGATCCTGCGGGTATTGGTGTTTACCGGGGCGGCGAAGCCGACAGTAATGTACCAACAGTCACTATTGTGCCACCGAGGCCTGAAAATAGTGCTGTGCTCAACGATATTGGTGAGCAGATGAATGTTCAGTTCAAAAAACTGATCAGCAATGGGCATGTGGCCGTGCAGAGTAATAATCTGTGGGTTGCGTTAGAGTTAGGTGCCAACCTGCTTTATCCGGAAGGTGGTGCGTTACCAGCAATAACATCTGACCCCGTGTTTGAGCGGATCGCTAGAATTCTTAAGCAATATGATAATCCGATCCATGTCGAGGGATACACGGATAATCAGTTTATATCCACTGATCAGTTTCCATCTAACTGGGAGTTGTCTGCAGCACGTGCTGCGGGTATTGTCCGTATATTAGAAATGAATGGTGTGCCGCCTCAACGTATGGCTGCAGTGGGTTTCGGTGAATATCAGCCTAAGTCTGATAACGGCTCTGAAGTAGGTCGAATGGTGAATCGTCGCATCGTTATTGTAGTTACCCGGGATCGGAAAACTCAGCGCGTTGTCTCAGCATTTGGTAGTGAACAGGTCAGTGAAGATGCGGTAAGTGGTATTCTAACTGAAACCAGTTTGCCAGAATCGGTTATAGAGTCTGTTGAAAAAGAAGATGGCAGTATTGTATTTCAACGTAAAGATCAGACTCAGCCGGTCGATGTTAATACATTAAGAAATGCGGAAAACTTTATGCCACTGACAGAGGGGACGCCTGAATAATGCAGGTATGGGCTGTTGCGAATCAAAAAGGTGGTGTGGGTAAGACGACAACGACTGTTGCCCTGGCAGGGTTACTGGCGGACGCGGGTCAGCGTGTGCTGGTGGTGGATCTTGATCCTCATGGTTCAATGACCAGCTATTTCAGGTATGACCCTGATGAGCTGGAACATAGTGTTTATGATCTTTTTCAACCGGATTCTGAGCTTGATATGAAGATGGTTGAGCTATTGTTAATGCCGACATCAAACCCTCAGATTGATATCATTCCGGCGACGACTTCGATCGCAACGCTTGAACGTAAGGCGGTTGGCCAGGAGGGTATGGGCCTGCAAATAGCTAAGGCATTACGCCTGGTAAAAGACCGGTATGATTATGTGGTAATTGATAGCCCGCCAGTATTGGGGGTGTTAATGATCAATGCGTTGGCTGCCTGTGGTCATTTGTTAGTGCCGGTGCAGACGGAGTTTCTTGCGTTAAAGGGGCTGGAGAGGATGCTGCGGACAATAAAAATGATCAACAGGGCTCGAAAACGCCAGCTGACTTATACCCTGATTCCAACGTTCTACGATCGTACGATACCGGCCTCGGTAAATTGTCTCCGAGAGCTACATCAGCGTTTTGCTGAAAACATGTCGACTGCCGTTGTGCCGGTCGATAGCAAGTTTATTACGGCCAGTGCTCAGGGTATTACACCCTCAGAGATGGACTTAAGTAGTCCGGGTGTTCAGGCATATATCAGGATTCTACGTGGCCTGGCGGAGCGAGGCAGACGATGAGTGAGCAGATATTGAATCGACAGCAGCAGCTTGTTAAAGATTATCTCGATAATCTTTTAGCAAATAAGGCTGAGGATTATAGTGTTGAAGCTGCCCTGGCCGATGCTAGTGCCAATACTGAAACGGTGATTGAAACCCCTTTAAGTGCAGCAGAACTACCTAAAACCGGGCCGGATATTGAAGAGTTTGATCTTGAAGATCTGGAAATAACGCTGGACCTGCCCGAAGACGAAATTGAAGCTATTCAGCCAGAGCCAGAGCCAGAGCCAGAGCCAGAGCCAGAGCCAGAGCCAGAGCCAGAGCCAGAGCCAGAGCCAGAGCCAGAGCCAGAGCCAGAACCCGAGCTAAATCAAGCGCCGGTAGTCGAGCCTTTGAAATGCCTGATCGTAAAGATGCATGGTATAAAACTAGCCTTGCCAATCAAGTATCTTCAGGGAGCGCGATATCTGAACGCGCTAAGCCTGGATATTAGTGGTGGAGCGGATTGGGTGTTAGGAAGTTATGAAGATGGTGGGCTGAATAATCTGGTCATCGATACCGGTTTATGGATTATCCCTGAGCGTTACGAACATGATTTGGCTGGTTATGAGCAAATCGTAAAACTTCGTGATAGCAATAAAGCCTTGGCTATTGATTCGATGGAAGGGTCTCAGGTAATAGAAGAGAGCCAGATTACATGGAATAATAATCCTAAGAATCGTCCCTGGTTGCTGGGAACCTGTATGAAGTTTCAGTGTGCTGTGGTAAATATACCAGCATTGCTGCAAAGCCTGGATAATGCGCCTGAAATGGCCTGAATTGTCTTTGCCGTGATTAGGCTTAGACGAACTAAAAAGGAATCAACATGATCTGGTTAGCACTGGTCGTAGTGGCAGTGATCGCTTTGATAGCAATTGGATACGCTGTACATGCGCAAAAAAAACTCCAACAACATCAGCGCCAGTATGAAGCGCTTATTAATGTTCTGCGCAATGAAATTCAGGCGCTAACCAGTAGCTCTATCGGTATGGGGCATCGCTTGATGGATGTGGAAAACCAGTTAAATATCACCGCTGAAAAACAGCAGGAAATGGCGAACAGAGATCCGGGTGTGCTTGCCTACAATCAGGCCGCCAGATTGATGGAGATGGGTGCTGATGTGGATGATCTGGTGAAGAACTGTGGTATTGGCCGGCCGGAAGCCGAGTTAATGGCTCTGCTGCATAAAGAAGTTGCAGCCCCGGAACGTAGTTAGGTTCCCTGGTTATCAGTCACTGCTGGGTTCATTTTTTAGTCTGTAAGTGAAGGCGATAACCTCAGCAATTGCCCGATATAGACTTTCAGGTATTTCATCCCCTAATTCCAGTCGTAACAAAACTTCTACCAGTTCCGGGCTTTCATGGATATGAACATCATTTTCATGGGCCAGGCGAATAATTTGTTCAGCGATTAAACCTTGTCCTTTAGCGGTTACTCTGGGGGCGCCCTGGTGGTCATAGTTCAGAGCGACCGCTTTCTCATAAGGTTCTGTCTTTTTAATCATAACTCCGCCTTTACCTCTTTAGGTGACAACATCAATTAGCTGCTCAACTTTATTGGCCGGTTTAGGCGCCTGACCTTCGCTGCAGTTGAGTGCATCAATAAAGTAGCCATTTTTGTGTAACTGCTGATTAAAATCGGGTAGCTGCTGATTAAGCTCCGTTGCTGTTTCTGAGTGGCTACACCAGAAGTGGGCGGTGATCCTATGCTCTTGCTCCAATACCAGTTCTGCATCGATAGTGCCTTGTTTATCAAGATCAAAATGTAATCTGACTTTCCACAGGCTTTGCCACTCATATTCGCTTAACTGTTGCCGGTGTTCAGATATTTTCAATTCGACATTATCGAGCTGTTGACCATGACGTATGGGCAGGTCCAGGGCAAAAAATCGTTCAATGCCACCATCACTACTTACTTTTGTATTCTGGATGCTTTCAAGCTGATGGCTGGTAACCCGGTTGAGTAGTCCTTTAACCAGATCTTGTAATTGTTGACGAGGCTGTTCCGGGAGCCGATCGGCCTGTTGTAACAGCTGACCTAATTGTTGTTTGAGCTCGTTGCTGACAGAGCCTTGTGGGCTGGCGAGTTTACTCTCAGTAAAAAGGCCGCCATTTAACAGGTTACCCCGAATACTAGCCTGGCTGTCTGGGGTGTTGGATGGTGTTACACCAAACAGATTAATGAGTGAGCTTAAAATACTATTAATCGGGCTTTTTTCTCCCCCTGCAGACAAATTTAGCTGTTGCAGTTTGACTAAACTGTCGGCAACCGGTTGTTGTGTAGGTAATGTGTATCTCAGCGCATCGTTAATGCTTTGCTGTAGCCCCTGATTTTGGACCGGCGAGGTGACCGCTTGTATCTGTATCTCGCCACCCGGTAGGCGAAGTAGTAACGCTTTGCCGTCAAAGGGCAGTGGCTGGCTAAGGTTGAGAGTCAGTGAACGGCCATTTATTGATGCTGCCGCTGTATTCTGTTGGCTATTAGTACTGGCGGACATGCTTATGTTGGCTAATACCGGTCGGTTTACCGGTAGCAACCGGCTTAGGTCTGCAGGTAGCCGCTGGGCTAGCGATGCAAGTACCGGGGCAGGTCTGGGTAGTGACTCTCCTTGAGATTGCTGGCCTTGTTGACGCTGACCACTGATCTGCACGATCGGCTTTAGGTCAGGTGCGATTGTCTGGCTGTTACCAGACTGTGTGGTTGCAAGGCTTTGTTGAATAGGTTTGGTTTGGGTGGTCGCAGGCTGGTTAATCGTTTGGAACTGAAGGTTGCCTTGTGTAGTCGCTAGTGTGGCGCTACTGAGGATGAGCTGGCCTGCGGCGGTACGGGTAAGAGTGGCACTACTGCCCGGCGGTAAAGGTTGATTGCTATTGAGTTGATATAGCTGGCTATTGAGTTGAACCTGTAGTTTGAACTGCTGTGCCTGAGCCGGATTTGCGGTGCTTTGTTGTACGGTAATCGGAGTCGGGGTATTAAGTGGCAAAGCGCGTACGAGTTCAGCCGCGGACAATGTTTTGCCTGCGCTGGTTTGTAGACTCTGTATGCTTAGCGGGTTAAGCACGACGTGATTTCCTACAGTTTTAATGGTGCGGCCTAGTTCTTTTGACTCAGCTATGCACCATGGCTGATTATTTTGTATATAATGCCTTGCTTTCGGCAGATATTGATAAAAATATAGCCTGAATCACCCCTTTCGTTTGTTTGAGGTTGTTCTGTTGTCCACTCCAAGACTGAAAATTGAAAATCTGTTCTGTGAACGAGATGATCGTATTTTGTTCGATCAGCTAAGTTTCGACGTGAATGAGGGTGAAGTGGTACAGATTGAGGGGCAAAACGGTAGCGGTAAAACGACGCTGTTACGCATTCTCAGTGGTCTGTCTCGTCATTATGAAGGTGATATCTACTGGCAGGACGTGCCAATTCATAGTTGTGCTGAGGCGTTTCGGGAATCATTGCTTTATTTTGGCCATCAGCCGGGAGTAAAAGCCGTACTGACCCCGGAAGAGAACCTGCGTTGGTTTGCTGCTATGCATCCGACAATAGATCTGAGTAAATTGGATTATGCTTTGGCAAAAGTAGGCCTGACCGGTTATGAAGATGTGCCTTGTCATACCCTTTCTGCTGGACAAAACCGGCGTGTAAGTCTGGCCCGGTTGTATATGAGTAATGCGCCATTATGGATTCTGGATGAGCCTTTTACCGCGATAGATAAAAAAGGTGTGGCACAAAATGAAGCCTTAATCGCCGAGCATGCTGAACAGGGGGGGACCGTCCTGTTAACAACTCACCACGAACTGGCGATGGGCGATCTGATTCGCCGGGTTAATCTTGATCAATTGGCGGGAACTTCTTGAGTGATATCATGACTAACCATCCGGCAGAGAAAATTGCAGTGCGTGATCTTAAGGTCGACGGCCCTTTTTGGGGGGCTTTAAAAAGAGATTTATTGCTCTCTTATCGGCGCAAGAGCGATCTGATCAATCCCCTGATCTTCTTCCTTATGGTTGCAACTTTGTTTCCTCTGGGTGTAAGCCCGGATTCGGTTTTTTTAGCCGAAGTTGCTCCGGGTGTTGTCTGGGTGGCTGCGTTACTGGCAACACTGCTGTCGATGGACAGTTTGTTTCGATCTGATTTTGAGGACGGCACCCTTGAACAACTGCTGTTAAGCCCTCAGCCGCTGTTTATGGTGGTGCTGGCAAAAGTGCTGGCACACTGGATGCTGACCGGATTGCCATTGACGCTGATGGCGCCGCTGCTGGGTGTGATGTTGTTTTTACCTGCTGACGGAATGTCCGGGTTGGTTTTAAGTCTACTGTTAGGCACCCCAACCCTGAGTCTAGTAGGAGCGATAGGTGCGGCACTGACCGTTGGGTTGAGAAAAGGCGGTGTGTTGATTTCGTTACTCGTGTTACCGCTGTATATACCGGTTCTGATTTTTGGTACAGCATCGATACAAGCTGCGTTGACCGGATTGCCAGTAGGAGGCTATATGGCAATTCTGGGTGCGATGCTGGCATTAGGGTTGATAATGGCGCCACTGGCTATCAGTGCAGCGTTAAGAATAAGTGTAAGTGGGTAAGTCCCATAAGGTTGAATAATGGCTGAAAAGAAGTGGATGCCGCGTTGGTTTTATCAGTTAGCTTCGCCGCGCTGGTGTTATCAGATTACCGGAAAATTGCTACCAATCTTCGCTGTCGCTGCGTTGATTCTGTTGGTGGGTGGTACGGCATGGGCTCTGATATATGCTCCGGCAGATTATCAACAGGGTAACAGCTTCCGTATTATTTATATCCATGTGCCATCGGCAATTCTGGCGCAGTCCTGTTATATGATGATGGCGGTTGCGGGTGCGATAGGCCTGATCTGGAAGATGAAAGTAGCGGATATGGTGGCAAAAGCTTGTGCACCAATTGGCGCTTCTATCGCCATTCTGGCACTGGCTACAGGTGCCATTTGGGGTAAGCCGACCTGGGGAGCCTGGTGGGTCTGGGATGCACGACTGACCTCCATGCTGATTTTGCTGTTCCTTTATCTGGGTGTAATTGCGCTTAACTCTGCCATTGAAAGTGAACAGACCGCAGCTCAGGCAACGGCCGTACTGGCGCTGGTAGGGCTGGTAAATATCCCGATTATTAAATATTCCGTTGACTGGTGGAACACTCTGCACCAGCCAGCCACCTTTACACTGACCGAACGACCGGCAATGGCCATGGAGATGTGGTTGCCCTTATTGGTCATGGTCATAGGTTTCTACTGTTTCTTTGCGGTCGTTATGATGCTTCGGCTTCGTAATGAAATTATCCAGCGTGAGCGTCGTAGCAGCTGGGTTCGTGAGCTGATTTCTGGTTGAGGGTTGTATTGTGAGTTTTGAAACATTTGCCGAGTTTATAGACATGGGTGGGCATGGCCTCTATGTCTGGCTGAGTTATGCCATTGCACTGGTTGTCATCGTACTGAATATTGTTAACCCACTGATGCAGAAACGTCAGATCTTTACCGAGCAGGCACGTCGACTGCGCAGGGAGAAACAGGCCTCATGAATCCGAAACGTAAACAGCGATTAATCATCGTGCTTTTCATTGTCTTTGGCGCAGCTATTGCGGTGGGACTGGTGATGTATGCGCTAAATCAGAATATAAACCTGTTCTATTCGCCAACGGATATCGTTGAAGGTAAGGCGCCTGAGGGCACCCGAATTCGTGCCGGAGGCATGGTTGTAGAAGGCAGTGTGAATCGCGACCAACAGAGTTTGCAGGTTGAGTTTGGTATGACCGATTATGCGAATAATGTCACCGTTGTTTACAACGGCATCCTGCCTGATCTGTTCCGTGAAGGGCAAGGTATAGTGGCGCAGGGTCAGATGAATAGTGAGGGTGTTTTTGAAGCGGTGGAAGTGCTGGCTAAGCATGATGAGAACTACATGCCGCCGGAAGTTGCCGATGCGCTTGAAAGAGCCGGGCAGATGCCTGAACAGATACGAGCTAAGGAGGCCGGTCAGCAATGATTCCTGAACTGGGTCAATATGCGCTGATTCTGGCGTTTTGTATGTCGCTGCTGCTGGCCATTGTACCAATGGTCGGTGCTTCAAATAATAATGCGCTGCTAATGAGTTATGCCCGGCCATTGGCGGTGGGTAAATTTTTCTTTCTGGCAGTCAGTATCCTTTGCCTGGGTTACAGCTTTGTTGTAGATGACTTTTCGGTTGTTTACGTAGCCAGTAACTCCAATACCGCACTGCCATGGTTTTATAAGGTCAGTGCTATCTGGGGCGGCCATGAAGGATCACTTCTGCTTTGGGTTGTTATTCTGGGTGGCTGGACCGTTGCCGTTGCGATGAAGAGTAAGGATCTACCCCCTGAGATTATCTCCAGAGTGCTGGGGGTGATGGGTATTGTGGGTGTTGGATTTATTCTGTTTACACTGATGACATCGAGCCCGTTTGATCGTCACCTGCCAAACTTTCCAGCCGAGGGAGGGGACCTTAACCCTCTGTTACAGGACATTGGACTGATAATTCATCCGCCTATGTTGTATATGGGGTATGTGGGCTTCTCGGTTGCCTTTGCCTTTGCTATTGCTGCACTGTTAACTGGTCGACTTGATTCGGCATGGTCTCGCTGGTCGCGCCCCTGGACTAATGTTGCCTGGGCATTTCTGACCCTGGGTATCGCTTTAGGTAGCTGGTGGGCGTATTACGAGCTTGGCTGGGGCGGCTGGTGGTTTTGGGATCCGGTAGAGAACGCATCGTTTATGCCCTGGCTGGTAGGTACAGCGCTGGTTCACTCTCTTGCAGTGACTGAGAAACGTGGCGTATTTAAAAGCTGGACAGTACTATTGGCAATATTTGCCTTCTCGTTGAGTCTGCTGGGAACTTTCCTGGTGCGTTCAGGCGTACTGACCTCGGTACATGCTTTCGCATCTGATCCTGACCGGGGGTACTTTATTCTTGCATTGCTGGCGATCACTGTGGGCGGATCACTGATTCTTTACGCTGTGAAAGCCGTGAATGTGAAAAGTGAATCCAGTTTTGCCCTGCTATCCCGTGAAAGCCTGCTACTGATTAACAATATATTGTTAGTCGTCGCAACCATGATGGTGCTATTGGGTACTATTTACCCATTGATTGTTGATGCTATGGGTTGGGGTAAAATATCTGTTGGGCCACCATACTTTAACTCCCTTTTCATTCCGCTAGTGCTGATGCTGGCCGGAGTCCTGGGTATTGGTGCAATATCCCGCTGGCGTGATACCAGTGTTAGCTTTTTGTTAAAGCAGCTTTGGTTACCTGCAGTCATAAGTATTATTGCCGGACTGGCTTTCCAGTACTTCTACGCGGCAGAATTTACCCTGACGGTTGCCGGTATCATGGTCTTGGTGTTCTGGGTTGTATTCAGTGGACTCAGGGACTTCCTTAATAAGGTTTCTGGTCGTAGTGGTTTGTTAAAAGGTGCAATGAGCCTGTCCCGTAGTTACTACGGTATGGTGCTGGCACATGCTGGTCTGGCCGTTATCATCGTTGGCGCATTAATGGTTAGCATCTATAACGAAGAACGTGACCTGCGGATGGCGCCGGGTGATGTGCTGAATTTTAGTGAATATCAGTTTGTCTTTGATGGGGCAAAGAAAGTACAGGGGCCGAATTATAGCTCTGATATGGGGGTAATTCGGGTGCTCTATAAAGGCGAAGCCTATGGCGAGCTACATCCTGAAAAACGTTTCTATCCCGCCCGTGGTAATGTCATGACTGAAGCGGCAATTGATCCGGGATTATTCAGGGATCTTTATGTCGCATTGGGTGAGCCGCTTGAAGGTGGTGCCTGGGCTGTGCGGGTTCAGCATAAGCCCTTTGTGCGTTGGCTATGGCTGGGATCCTTGTTTATGACCTTTGGTGGCCTGTTGGCTGCAACTGATCCCCGTTATCGTAAACAGGCCCGCCGGGAAGCTGCCCGGGCGGCGGCCTGAAGTTAAGGTATTCTGATGCGTCGATTAATTGTTCTGTTACCTCTGTTTTTATGTATCGCTCTTGGGTTGTTTCTTTGGAATGGTATTGGTAAAGATACCCAGTCTATTCCATCGCCATTATTAGATAAGCCAGTGCCGGAATTTAGCCTTACTTCTCTTTATAACGAGCAGCGGTTTCTGACTCAGGAAGATCTGAAGGGACGACCTGCACTGTTAAATGTGTGGGCCACCTGGTGTCCGACCTGTAAACAGGAGCATGCACAGTTAAACCGTATTGCTCAGGATGAAGGTGTCGTGATTTATGGTATTAACTATAAAGATGACCGGGCTAAGGCAAAGATCTGGTTAGAAAAATACCTGGACCCTTATGCTCTGAATATCTTTGATCCGGAAGGTAAGCTAGGGCTGGATCTGGGTGTCTATGGCGCGCCGGAAACCTATCTGTTAGATGCACAGGGCGTTATTCGTTATAAGCATATTGGTGCAGTGGATGAACGGGTCTGGGCGCAGCTGAAAGAAAAAATGCAGCAGCTGGAGGTGAACTGATGCTGCGCTATTGTTTTGCGGTTTTATTGCTATGTATCAGTAGTGTGAGTTATAGCGCTATTGATACTTATGAGTTTAGCGATGAAGCAAACCGGGCAAGGTTTCAGGTACTGGCTGCGGAGCTTCGTTGCCCTAAGTGTCAGAATCAGAATATTGCGGACTCAAATTCGCCGATCGCAGAAGATCTGAGGTTTGAGCTACACCGAATGCTTGAAACAGGTGCGGATGACGATCAGATTGTCGACTTCATGGTGACCCGCTACGGTGAGTTCGTTTTATACCGTCCACGGATGTCTGCCCAGACTTACCTGCTTTGGTATGGACCGGCAGCGCTGCTTATTCTGGGTATCGTTGTTGTATTGGTCGTAAGTGGGAAGCGAAAATCGGGTAATAAGAAAGATTCTGCGACTGGACTCAGTGAGCAGGAAAAGCAACGTTTAGATCACCTATTGAAACAGGATCAGGATAAATGACCGCGTTATGGCTAGGAATTGCACTATTGTCTTTGTTGGCAATTGCCTTTGTATTATTTCCTGTTTACCGGGCGAGTCAGCAACAGGCGAACGTTGAGCCTGAAATTGATCGAAGCAGCCTGAATATCTCGATTTATCAGGAGCGGTTGCTGGAGCTTGAGCAGGAGTTTTCTGCTGGCAACCTGGATAAAGAAAACTTCGAATCTTTAAAGCTAGAGCTTGAAAAAAACCTGCTGCAGGATGTTGATGATACGGAGCAGACCAGTAAAGCCAAGCTTAAGATAACCCGCCAGGCGGTGGTGATTGCATTGTTACTGGCGCTTTTGATGCCGGTTTTGGGGCTGGCGGTGTATGGTAAATATGGTCACTCACAGGAACTTCAGCAAGCGCTGAATCAACCTGCTGATCCGTTCAATGGGCAAAAGCCAACGATTGAAGAGGCGGTCGCTGAACTTAAGAACAGGCTAGTGCAGGAACCTGAAAATGCAGAAGGCTGGTATCTGCTGGCGAATACGCTGATGGGAATGCAAGATTATACTGGTGCGGCTGAAGGCTATGCTAATGCACTAAAATACCTGCCTGAAGAGGCAGAACAGTACGCCGGTGTAAACGGGCAATATGCGCAGGCATTGTTCTTTGCTAATCAGGGCCAGATGACCGATCAGATACGTGCAGAAGTAGCAAAAACACTGGCCCGTGAAGAGTTTGAAATTACAGCGTTGGGTCTGTTAGGCATAGAAGCTTATGAGCGGTCCGATTACCGGAGTGCACTTGAATTCTGGGGTAAGGGTTTAATAAACGCCAGTGGCGAACAGGCTGATTCACTTAAAGCGGGTATGCGTTCTGCAAGAGACAAGTTGCTGGCTGCGGGTGAGTCTGTGCCGGATATGCCGGAATTAGCAGAGGCTAGTATCCAGCTAATGGTCAATCTTGATCCATCGTTAAAAGATAAAGTGACGGCCGATCAGCCGGTATTTATCTTTGCTCGTCCTGTAGGTGGGAGAATGCCACTGGCAGCCGTTCGTCTGACGGTAGCTGATCTGCCGGCGGCAGTAACACTGGATGATAGTCTGGCAATGTCCCCTGAAGCGCGCTTGTCATCGGCAGATAAAGTCGAGGTGATTGCACGTGTTTCGACCTCCGGTGAACCCCGTCCTGTAGCTGGTGATCTTAGTGGTACAATTTCTTCTGTTGCTGTTCAGGGGCAAGTTGATATATTAGAGCTATCTATCGATCAGGTTGTTGAATAACGACCTGATTGGGAAGCGTTTTAGGTATCGTTATTACAAACAGATAAAGGGCAGCATCTGGCAATGGAATTAGGCTTACGTGAATGGCTGATTATCGGTGGTGCGGTAGTCGTCGTTCTGATTTTTCTTGATGGCTGGCGCAGGATGCGTGGCAGTGGCAATAATCTGAAAATGAATATTGATAAGTCATTTGAAGATCTGCCAGAAGAAAATTTTAATCCCGAGTTGCCGGGCGGTGGAGCCCGTGTCCTTGATCGTGATGGTAATCCTGTCGTAAGTGAACGGCATGAGCCTGCTTTTGATAGTGATGATGGGCTGCCTGGTAATGATGAGCCAGTCTTGAGTGTCGCCAGGGCCGCTAATCAGGCTGCGAGTCACTCAAAGCAGAAAGATACTACTTCAGAAACTCCACCCTCTGAAGAACGTGATCCGTTGTTTGAGCCCCTTGATAGCTTTCCTCCCCATCATGATGGACCCTCTTTTGACGAGCTGGATAGCGATGGGGTTTCTGCTGTACGCATTGTGACTGATCCTGAGTTGTCCATTGTCGAAAGCGAACAGGATACTTCTGAGACTGTTGAAATGCCGGTGGTTGAGAAGACTATTGTTAAGCCAGAGCCAGAGCCAGAGCCAGAGCCAGAGCCAGAGCCAGAGCCAGAGCCAGAGCCAGAGCCAGAGCCAGAGCCAGAGCCAGAGCCAGAGCCAGAGCCAGAACCAGAGCCAGAGCCAGAGCCAGAGCCAGAACTATATGCAGCAGCCGACGAAGCAGAAGTATCAGTCACCGATCAGAATCTGGATGCGCCTGTAGAATTCGAACCTGAGTCTCAGGGTCAGCTGATTCCAGAGCTCCACTCTGAGACTGAAGCGGAACTGGAGCATGACGAAGATGATGATCTGATCGCATCATTGCCTGATGGTTTTCAACTGTCTAATGCGAATGAGAAGGTCATTGAGGATGATGAACCTGATCTTGACCTGACCCGTCCGGTTACCGAATTAATGCGTCCGACTGCTAAAACTGCAGCAGAGCCTCAACAAGAGATGATGGAGCTTCTCGACCAGAAATTAGCTGAACAAGAGTTGCCGATACAAGGGCGTGATGAAAAGCACGAGCCATTCTTTACGCTGGCAGACGAGGTATCTGAGCAGGAGGCTTCAGGCAAACAAAGTGATGAAGTTGAGCTGATTACACCTGAGCTCTATGCCGATCCTCATGATCACTATAATGAGCCTGTTGATGATTTAGTCCTGTCCGATGTTAAACCTGAGAAGTCGTCCTTTTCAGAACCGGAAACTGAACCAAAGTCTAAACCTCTGTCTGAAGAGACCTCCGCTGGTATTCAGGGGCAATCGCTACAAAAAATTCCAGAAGCGGATAAGGTACTGGTTATCTCCGTTGTGGCGCCGGAAAATGATAATAGTTTTTCGGGACGTAGTTTACTTCAGATATTGCTGGCTTGCGGTATGCGCTACGGTGATATGAAAATTTTCCACCGTTATGAAGATGGTCTTGATCAGGGGGCGATCCAGTTTAGCATGACCAATGCGATGGAGCCTGGTTTCTTTGATATTGATACTATGGACACGCTGGAAACCCGCGGAGTCACTTTCTTTATGTCGATGGAAGAACCCCGTGATGTGATGAATGCCTATGAATGTATGCTGGCGACCGCTGAAGCGGTAGCAAAAAATCTGCATGGTGACCTTCTGGACGAAAACCGTTCGACTATGCGTAGCCAGACTAAAGAACATTACCGTGAACGTATTCGTCGTTTTGAAATGCGTAAACTAAAACAGTCCACCACTGCCTAAGTTCCCACCCAACTATGAACTCTGAAACCTCTGTGCCGCAGCTGTTAGAACAGCTGCGCGATCAATTACGTCACTATAACCATGAATACTATGTACTGGATAATCCTACGGTACCTGATGCTGAATACGATCGTATTTTTCAACAGCTGAAACAGTTAGAACAGCAATATCCTGAGTTGGTTAGTACAGACTCTCCGACGCAACGTGTTGGAGACAAACCGTTAGCGGCATTCAATCAGGTTAAGCATGAAATGCCGATGCTGTCGCTGGATAATGCTTTTGATGCGGATGATATGCGTGGTTTTGATAAGCGGGTCCGGGACAGACTCAATATTTCAGACAGTGAGTCGCTCGCGTTTGCTTGTGAGCCTAAGCTGGATGGTATTGCGGTCAGTCTGATGTATGAAAAAGGCATCCTGGTCAGAGGGGCAACCCGGGGGGATGGCAGTACAGGCGAAGATATCACGCATAATGTCAGGACCATTCCCTCTATTCCATTGCGGTTGATGGGGCAGGGTTATCCACAGCGCTTGGAAGTGCGTGGCGAAATTTATATGCCGAAACGCGGCTTTGATAAGTTAAATGAGCTGGCTATTAAACGCGATGAAAAGCCGTTCGTGAATCCACGGAATGCCGCAGCAGGCAGCTTGCGTCAACTCGATTCTAAAGTTACAGCAGAAAGGCAGTTAGAAATGTGCTGTTACTCTGTAGGCGTAGTCAGTGGCGGCGAGTTACCAGATAGCCATGCTGAAATATTACATACTCTGGCTACCTGGGGGCTTAAGATCAATGTAGAAATGGCAGTGGTCGAAGGTGTTGAGGGTTGTCTGAAGTATTACGATCAACTGGCAGAGCTGCGTAATCAGTTAGACTATGAGATAGATGGCATTGTTTTTAAAGTTAATGCTACTCAGCTTCAGCAACGACTGGGCTTTGTTTCCCGAGCACCGCGCTGGGCTATTGCGCACAAATTCCCTGCGCAGGAAGAGTTAACTACCGTTAATGCGATTGAGTTCCAGGTAGGCCGCACCGGCGCTGTTACGCCGGTCGCAAGGCTTGAACCGGTGTTTGTGGGTGGCGTAACTGTTAGCAACGCAACTCTGCATAATATGGATGAAGTCGAACGTTTAGGTGTGAGAGCCGGTGATAGCGTTATCATTCGGCGTGCCGGTGATGTTATTCCTCAGGTTGTTTCGGTGGTTACTGAACGACGGCCTGAAAACACCGAGCCGGTTCAGTTGCCGGCTCTGTGCCCGGTATGTGATTCCGAAGTGGTACGTATTGAAGATGAGGCGGTAGCACGCTGTTCGGGCGGTTTAAGTTGTGCTGCTCAGCGAAAGGAAGCGCTTAAGCATTATGTATCCCGTAAGGCGATGGATATTGATGGTCTGGGTGAAAAGCTGATAGATGCTTTAGTTGAAAAAGAGTTGGTGCATAGCCCTGCGGATCTTTATCGGTTACATCACCGGCAGCTTGCCAGTATGGAACGCATGGGGGATAAGTCTGCAGCAAAACTGTTACAGAGTATCGAGACCAGTAAAGCAACTGAGCTGGCAAATTTTATCTATGCGCTGGGTATCCGTGAAGTAGGCGAAGCTACAGCCAGAACACTGGCATTGCATTTCGGTTCACTTGAAGCGATTCTCGCCGCTAGTGAAGAGGAGTTACAGCAAGCTTCGGATGTAGGCCCGATCGTAGCCCGCTACATTGTTAGCTTTATACATCAGGTGCATAACGTTGAAGTTATCGATGCTTTGAGAGCTGAAGGTGTACACTGGTCTGATGTTGAGGTTAAAGTAGATCAGCAACCTCTTGCGGGACAGACCTGGGTATTAACCGGAACCTTAGAACAGATGGCCCGTAGTGAGGCTAAGAAGCAGTTGCAGGCACTGGGTGCTAAAGTAGCCGGTAGTGTATCAAAAAATACCCATACTGTTGTGGCAGGCCCGGGGGCAGGCTCTAAACTACAGAAAGCCGAAGAGTTGGATATACCGGTAATGGATGAATCACAGTTACTGGAGCTGCTCACAGAATTTGGTGGCTGATTACAGCAACTGAGTTAGGGAGAATATCAGGCGATGAAATTTCCAGTAGTAACCTTATGTTTAATATCGATGCTACAAGGTTGTAGTACAGCAAAGCCTGTACTGCCGGACTTTTTGATCACACCGGATAACCCTTTCTGCAGGGCTCTGTATCAACATAATGACTGGCTCGATGCGGCGGTAGATACAGAAAACCGCTGGGGAGTGCCTATTCATATCTCTCTGGCTGAGCTGAATATGCCTATAGGCACCGATGCTGCCGAATATATTCGTCCGGTCAATAGTGACTGGGAAGAGTACCGTCTGGCGAGTGAAAACTGGTCTGGTTCGGTATCAGAGATAGAGACCGCATTAGATTTTATCGGCTGGCATGCAGAAACGGCTACCGATAGAAATGTGCTGACGATGGATCAGGCAGGTCAACTCTATATCGCTTCACGGATTGGCCATGGTGGATACTATCGACTGGAATACTACCCTAATCTATTATTAGAACGTCAGGGTGAAGCTGTAGATAAGCTGGCACGTCAGTATCGGGCTGACCTCAAATACTGTCCAAATATCAGGGAACGAGCGGGTAGTTTTTTCCGTTGGCCCTGGTAATGAGCTTATTGGTTGAATTGACTAGGCTTGTTAATTAAGCCTGAAAGTAAAGAGTGGGACATAAGATTAAATGATCATCCCCTGGCATGAACTACAAGCGGACACGCTAACCTGTATGCTCGAAGAATATGTGACCCGCGATGGTACTGATTATGGTGATATCGAGATGGGACTGGAGACGAAAGTTGAGCAGGTTAGACATCTATTACGTACGGGTGAAGCTGTAATTTTGTTCAGCCAGAGTACAGGCCATTGCAATATAGTATCCCGTAACAGTTTGTAAAGGCAGCAATTTATCTATAGTTGCCAGAGGGTATTGTTATGGATCAGTTAGAACAAGTTTCAGCTATTATTGCTCTGACCATGGGCGTGGGATGGGCCAGTGGTATTAACCTGTATGCCACCATTCTTATGCTGGGCCTGATGTCCAATATGGGGCATCTGGAATTACCTGCCGGGCTTGATATCGTGGGAGATCCCATGGTGCTGATGGCGGCGGGCTTTATGTACTGTGTAGAGTTCTTTGCAGATAAAATTCCAGGTGTTGATACCGGCTGGGATACCCTGCATACCTTTATTCGTATTCCCGCGGGTGCTGCGCTGGCAGCAGGGGCTGTCGGTGATATGAATGAAGCGGTAGTGCTGGCTGCCGCATTAGTCGGTGGTTCGCTTTCAGCTACCAGCCATGCTTTGAAAGCGGGTGGTAGGGTGATGATTAACACCTCGCCTGAGCCTGTGACAAACTGGACCGCATCGGTGACTGAGGATATTGCTGTGGTGGGTGGTCTTTGGGCTGCGCTCAACTATCCAATCGCATTTCTAATTGGCTTGGCTCTGTTTATTGCATTGGTGGTTTGGTTGCTACCGAAGATCTGGCGCGGCGTGAAAAAAGTATTCGCTTTTCTGGCAGGGCTGTTCGGCAAACAGAGTGACCCTATCGATCTTAAATCTGATAAGGCGCTACCTGGTAATAAGCACTAGCTGACACTAGTGCTTTGTAAATCGATATGACTGTGTAATCAGAGCGAGCGGCTGTCCAGCCATTCATTGTTAATCAACGACTGCAACAGATCTGTTCGGGTGATGATACCGGTCAGGTTGCCATTCTCTTGTACTATCGGGATACAGCTAAGCTGATTTTCTACGCAGCTCACCGCAAGTTGACGGATATTGGTATCCGGTGTTGCCGTCACCACTTTATTTGAATAGCAGGCTTCAATGGTGTCTTCAACAGAGTGAGGTTGAATACCCTGTGAACTTAAATATTGAAGCAGTAGTTTCTCCGTCACAATCCCCATCATTCGTCCTGAGTTAGAGAGTACCAATAGATGGCTGATATCAAACTGTTTCATCTTGTACAGGGCTGCCTGAATTTTAGTTCCCTGTAACACCGACTGGACCGGATGAGACATGATGAGTGACGCTGGAATATAGGAGCGGGGTTGCTCAAGCACAGGGTTGCTTCCGCCAGTTTTCTGGTAAGCGGATGCGGCCTGACGCGCACGGCCCTGACTGGATGAACCGGAATCTTTACCAAGTAACTGGTTGACCGTATCCTTGTCATGATCTTGTTCGGTTCCAGCCTCTGCCGTATGTGCAGGTTTCGACATCTGTTCTACTCCGCCTGGAGTAAACAAT
Source organism: Amphritea balenae (assembly GCF_003858655.1). Taxonomy (GTDB): domain Bacteria; phylum Pseudomonadota; class Gammaproteobacteria; order Pseudomonadales; family Balneatricaceae; genus Amphritea; species Amphritea balenae. The sequence continues at coordinate 95,483 of NZ_RQXV01000005.1, read as the reverse complement.
GTCTTGACGGGAGTTTTAATACGATATCCCTGATCGTAAATAACTAATGCCATATCTGTATATCACTAACCCTATAGAATCTATTGGTATTATATCGTCCGACGGATCAGATTCTTGATAATAAATCGTGCAGGATTTAGCTTTTCTATTAGCTCTTTTTCAAGAGGAAGAGGTTCGCCTTCTAACATTGCTGCAATGATTTCACCACTAATTGGACCACTGATTAGCCCTTTTGATCCGTGTGCAAGATTGGCAAACAAGCCATTGTGATGTGTTGGAGTTGTATTGATCTTTATTTTTGCATCATGGCGCAGTGCTGCATAGTCAGTACAAAATTGATCATAGACCGGAACGGGGCCAATAATGGGTAATTTATCAGGTGAAGCGCAGCGGAAACCGACCCGGCCAGTCAAACCAGTATTACTATGGTAGCCAGATAACTTATCGCCTATTTCAGGAGCCATTTCGCTAACCTTAGTCAGGTTGTGCTGATGCCCGGATTCACGAATATCGGAGGCTTCATCTTTAAGATCAAACGTAGCGCCAAAACAGTATTGCCCCTGTTTTGGCGGCGAAATATAGCCTTCGCCGCATAACACGGTTTTAAGGTCGCATTCTAACTGAATATTGGCTTCGGTCTCATCAATAGCACTGCTTGATTCGGTCAATGAAACCTGACCGCGAATTTTCTGAGTAGGTAGATGCTTAAGTTGTTCAAACAAAGTGCTTTCAGCAGCGGATGCCACAACAGCTATTGCAGCAGTAAATTGTTGTTTATCAGCGGACTCCGCTTGCCACTGGCATTGGCTATTGTCTTGAATGTGGCTTAGTTGAGTGATCTCAGTATCAGTTTTTATGCTGATGTTGGGGTGATCTACCAACCATTTGCAGAATAAAGGTGGCGTAACCCAGCCGGCATCGGGGAAAAATAGTCCGCAATTTGAAACAGCTGTGCCTGCAATCTCTGATGCTTCTTGTTGATCGACATACCGCACCACCGTAGCAGGGTAGTTGTCAGAATCGGCAAGCTTTTTGTGTTTTTGCTTTTCTTTATCGCTGCAGGCAATTTGCAGAAGTCCACAAGGTGACCAGATATCTGTAGCATCAGATAAGTGTTGTTTCAAATATTGGCTGCTAAAGAGAAAACCAGACAGATGGAAGCGGCTAGCTGGAATTGGCTCGACCGGTAGCTTGGCATACAGCGCCCCTTGGCGATTACCTGAGCCTTCAGACGCGATCTCCGGTCGACGATCGATTAACGTCACCTGCCAACCACGTTCAGCCAGTGATCGGGCGGTTGAGCAGCCGGCGATACCAGCGCCAATGATGAGCGCTGTCTTGGGGCCTGAATGTTTTTCTGGAAGGCGAAACCAGGCGAGATCCACCTTATGGTCTTTTTTAGAAGTCACTGTTTGTTCTGTCGCTTTATCCGGTGTGCATGTGAATGACCCATAGAGCATCTCGCGCTTAAGTCCAAAGCCCGTTCTTTTCTGGATGTTGAATCCTGCCTGCTTAAGCCCGTCTCTGACGACTCGGGCACAGGTAAATGTCGCAAAGGTGGTATCAGGTTTACTAAGTCGTGCCATTAGCTGAAACAGCTCGGGTGTCCACATGTCCGGGTTCTTGGCTGGTGCGAAGCCATCTAAGAACCATGAATCAGCTTTAACGGTTAATTGATTATAACAATCTATCACGTCACCCAGCATTAAGGTCAGCTCTACTTGCCCGCTATCAAAGGTAAGCTTATGAAAGCCTGGGGTGAGTTGAGGGTATTTTTCTAATAGCTGATCAGCCTCGTCTTTAAGCTGCGGCCAGGCTGAAAGTGCTCTGGTAAGATCTTGTTTGCTAATAGGGTATTTTTCAACACTGATGAAATGAAGAGTCTTGTCGGCAGTTGCCGAATTTTTCCATAGCTGCCAGGTTGTCAGGAAGTTAAGGCCAGTACCAAAGCCCGTTTCAGCAATGGTAAAGCTTGGGCTAGTTAAGGAATGAAAGCACTCTTGTAGGTTGTTGCCCTGGATATAGACATACTCGGACTCAGCTAAGCCATCATCTGATGAGAAGTAGTAGTCATCGAACTGAGGAGAGATGGGAGTATCGAATTCCCATTTTAAGTTAGTCATAGTGGTGATAATTGATGGATTTATATGAAATTATACTGAGATTGAGAGGGGTAATATATGTATTACACTAGATCTGTGCTTACACTACATGAAACGAGTTAGTATGGTAGCTGGTTGATAGTCAGATTGTAGTAAAAAATTTTAAAGGTGAGATGAATGAAGTTTTTGATTACAGGTGGTGCTGGTTTTATAGGCTCAGCGGTTGTTCGCTATATTATTGAAAATACAGAAAATAGTGTAGTAAATGTAGATAAGCTGACCTATGCGGGCAACCTGGAATCCTTATCGTCTATAGAGGCTAGTGAACGATACAATTTTGAGTTGGTTGATATTTGTAATAGTGCGAAGTTAGAGAAATTGTTTGTAAAATATAAGCCGGATGTCGTCATGCACTTAGCAGCGGAAAGTCATGTCGACCGCTCTATCGATGGGCCAACTGATTTTATTCAAACGAATATAGTAGGGACTTATACATTACTTGAAGTCGCCCGGAAATACTGGAGCAGTTTATCTGAAAAGAAACAGGCTGGTTTTCGATTTCATCATATATCAACGGATGAAGTGTATGGTGATCTGGGGGGGCCTGATGAGCTTTTTACAGAAACAACGCCATATGCTCCCAGCTCACCATATTCTGCGAGCAAAGCGAGTTCTGATCATCTGGTGCGAGCCTGGATGAGAACCTATGGTTTACCTACTTTAATTACAAATTGTTCAAATAATTATGGGCCATACCATTTTCCGGAAAAGCTGATTCCATTGATAATCCTGAATGCTTTGGATAATAAATCATTACCTGTATATGGAACGGGTGAGCAGGTTAGAGACTGGCTGTATGTAGAAGACCATGTCCGGGCGCTATATAAAGTTGTTACAGAAGGAGCTCCGGGAGAAACCTATAACATCGGTGGGCATAACGAAAAAATGAATATCGAAGTAGTTCAGACTGTTTGCGATATTCTTCAGGAGCTTCGTCCGCAATCTAAAAGGTATTCTGACCTGATTACATATGTTGAAGATCGCCCGGGACATGATCTGCGATACGCAATAGATGCAAGTAAAATTCAGAAAGAGCTGGGCTGGGTTCCGGAAGAGTCCTTTGAAACAGGTATACGTCAAACAGTGGAGTGGTATCTGAATAATATCGATTGGTGTCAAAGGGTACAGGATGGTAGCTACCAGCGGGAGCGATTGGGTGTGGCTCAATGAACATCTTGCTTTTAGGTGGAAGTGGTCAGGTGGGCTTTGAACTTCAGCGGACGTTAGCAGCATTAGGTTCTGTTTTATCACCAGATCGTAATAAATTGGACTTGATGGGCGAAGAGGCTGTTAGTGGTTATTTAGCAGAAAACAAGCCGGATATAATTGTAAATGCAGCTGCATGGACAGCCGTAGACGCTGCAGAAGAAAAGCAAAAAGACAGTGAACGCCTTAATTCAGGCTTGCCGGCACAATTAGCCGATTATGCAGCGAAGAATGACGCTCGTCTAATTCATTACAGTAGTGATTACGTGTATCCAGGGAATGGAGAACAACCTTGGCATGAAGAAAGTCCTCCGGGGCCTAAGAACTATTATGGTAAAACCAAACTTGCTGGTGATCAGGCTATCGAGAATAGTGGTGCTGACTATCTTATATTTCGAACAAGTTGGGTCTACAGTGCTCGTGGCAATAATTTTATGAAAACAATGTTTAGGTTGGCTGAAAATAAGTCTGAACTGAATATTGTTGCGGATCAGATAGGAGCACCAACACCTGCACGTCTGATAGCTCAGATAACTTCACTGGCTATACATAGTCGGTTAGTGAAAGGGCTTTATCATTTATCACCAAAAGGTGAAGTAAGCTGGTGTGGCTTCGCAGCTTTGATCTTCAGTAAAGCTAAAGAAGCAGGCGTTAAGCTTACTATTAACCCAGAAAAAGTGTGTCCTGTTCTTACAGTAGATTATCCAACGATTGCAACCAGACCGCTTAACTCAAGACTTGCTGTGTGTAAGTTGGAGCAGGCTCTTAGTATTCAACTTCCAACCTGGCAGAGTCAACTTGAGTTGACGCTAAATGAATATCTGGAGAAATAATTATGAAAGGCATTATCCTGGCCGGAGGATCCGGCACTCGCTTGTACCCTATAACTCGTGGTATATCGAAACAACTCTTACCTGTTTATGATAAACCAATGATTTACTACCCACTCTCTATTCTTATGTTGGCAGGGATTAAGGATGTTTTGGTTATTACTACACCTGAAGATATTGATGGCTTTAAACGACTTATGGGAGAAGGTGACCAGTGGGGTATTAATCTTAGCTACGCTGTTCAGCCAAACCCTGATGGTCTGGCACAAGCCTTTATTATTGGTGAAGATTTTATTGGCGATGATAACGTTTGCCTGGTACTGGGTGATAACATCTATTATGGGCAAGGGTTGAGTAAGCTTCTTCAAGCGGCAGCGGCAAGGGGAGAAGGGGCAACTGTATTTGGTTATCAGGTGACTGATCCTGAACGTTTTGGTGTGGTTGAATTTAATGATGATCAGAGAGCGGTCTCTATTGAAGAAAAACCAGCCACTCCAAAATCTGATTTTGCAGTGACAGGTCTTTACTTCTATGACAACGACGTCGTAGAAATTGCCAAAAAAGTAAAGCCTTCAGACCGGGGTGAGTTGGAAATTACAACAGTGAACCAGGCCTATCTTGAAAGAGGAGATCTGAATGTAGAGCTGTTAGGTCGTGGTTTTGCCTGGCTGGATACAGGAACTATTGACTCGCTGCAGGATGCGGCCAGTTTTATCGAAACTCTTGAGAAACGGCAGGGTTTAAAAATTGCCTGTCTTGAGGAAATTGCGTTCCGAATGGGGTTCATAAATAAAGATCAACTATTGGTTGAAGCAGATAAACTCAAAAAAAATAGCTATGGTGAATATTTGATGAAACTAGCGAAAAGCACAAAATAAGAAGTAGCTATGAAAATTATTGAGACTCAAATACCCGATGTAAAACTTATTGAGCCGACTGTATTTAGCGATGAACGAGGTTTTTTTATGGAAACCTGGAACGAACAGTCTTTCCGTGAAGTTGGCATTAATGCTTATTTCGTTCAGGATAATCATAGTCGCTCTGCTAAGAAGACATTACGTGGTCTTCACTACCAGATAACGAACCCTCAGGGAAAATTAGTACGTGTTACCCAAGGTGAAGTCTTTGATGTGGCTGTCGATCTGCGTCCAAAGTCGCCAACCTTTGGGCAATGGGTGGGTGAACATCTTTCTGAAGATAATCATCGCATGCTGTGGATACCATCCGGCTTTGGACATGGATTTCTCGTTACTTCAGAGACTGCAGATTTTCAGTATAAGTGTACGGATTTTTATTCACCTGAAAATGATCGATCGATTCATTGGAATGATCCAGGCTTAAAAATCGACTGGGGTGTAACTGATGCTGATAACTTGCTGATATCAGAAAAAGATAGAACAGCACAAAGTTTTGAGCAGGCACTTGCAGAATTGAAAGAGTATTATTGAATGATACCTGTAACCAAGCCTTATTTGCCGGATCGGGAAAAGCTGAATAAATATATAGATGGTATATATGAGCGTCAGTGGTTTACTAATAATGGACAGTTGGTCCAAGAACTAACTCGTCGTCTTGAAGAATATCTGGGTGTAGAAAATCTGCTTTTAGTAGCCAATGGTACCCTAGCCTTGCAGATAGCATATCGAGTTCTTGGTGTCAGTGGTATCGAATCTGATCTTAAGCCAGAAGCTGTCACAACCCCTTTTACTTTTGTAGCAACAGCCAGTTCACTGAAATGGGATGGTGTAGTGCCAGTATTTACCGATATTGATCCTGATACCTGGTGCCTTGATCCCAAAAATATTGAAGCGGCAATTACTCCAAATACACGAGCAATTGTGCCAGTACATGTGTTTGGTAACGCCTGTGACATTGATGCAATAAATGCAATAGCGCATAAACATGATCTAAAAGTTATCTATGATGCTTCTCATGCCTTTGGCGTTGAATATAAAGGTGAGAGTTTGCTTAACTATGGAGATGCCGCCACTCTAAGCTTTCATGCGACTAAACTGTTTCATACAGCAGAGGGTGGTGCGATTGCATTTAAGAGAAAAGAGGATCTTGAATGTGCTAAAAAGATGATCAATTTTGGAATAACGGGACCAGAGAGTATTGAATTGCTTGGCATTAACGCAAAAATGAATGAGCTTCAAGCTGCGGTTGGATTATGCGTACTAGATGACATTTACGATCTTGATAAGCAGCGGTCGAGGGTGTGGCAGAAATATTTAAGCGAATTAACAGGCTTAGTGGATTTTCAGATTTGGAACCCTGATTGTAACGAAAACTATGCTTATGCGCCTTTATTATTTGAAAAAGAATCTAAATTGATTGATGTAGAGATGGCGCTAAAAGAAAAAAATATTACTTCAAGACGGTATTTTTATCCAAGTTTAGATATGTTGAAGTACTTGGGGGATAATCAATGTTGTAAAGTATCAAGAGATATTTCTAGGCGAATACTTTGTGTCCCTATCTATGCCGACTTAGAAGAGAATATTCAGTCAAAAATTACAGATATTATAAAGTGATTTGTTTTTTTACATTTTCTGGTTGTTTATATGAGAAATAGAGTGTTGGTGCTTTTTTCAGGGCATAATGATCGAGCTGTTATTGCTTTGTGTCGCTATTTTTCTCAGTGTGATATTCCTTTTGTGATTGTGGCAAGTGGGAGAGAAGACCTGATATTTAAAACAGACTGGTCTGATAGGGTTGTCATATGTAGAGTGGATAGGAAGCTTGATATTGGTTTGTTTAAGAGTATAAGGCTTGCGAGTAATATATCCAGTCCTGACGAGTTGATAATTTGTCAAACTTCTGAATATTTAAATCAGTACTTGTTAGGGAGTAGTAGTGAGCTTAGTTTTATTGGTATAAATAGCTTTATGCCAGATGTTGATGGTTATATGAAACTTACTAATAAAGAGTCTAGCAGAAGGATAATTGATTCTATTTTAGGGCTTTCTTTTCCTGAAGTTATGGATTTTAAAAAAATAAATACTCCTTGTGTTTTTAAGCCTAAAAAAAATATTATTGATGGTGTTGTTTTATATCCACGTATTTGCTTCTCTGAAAGTGAGGCTAAGGATGTATGTCAAAGTATAAATAAAGAAGACTGGTTTGTTGAGACGTATGTAAATGGGCAAAGCTATTATTTATGTGGTTATTTATCTAGGAGTGGTTTTTTTAAAAGCTATTGGCAAACTAACTTAATGCAACAGCCAGATGGAAAGTCGATCGTGTTTGCCAAAATAGGTAAAAATCCGGGGGTTAATGTAAACAAACTATTTCAAAATATATATGAAGAAGGGTACTTTGGACCTTTTATGATGGAAGTAATTAAGGGCGAGAGTAATAATTTATATTTTGTTGAAATTAATCCCCGTTTTTGGGGGCCGTTACAACTATGCGTGGATTTTTATCCTGAAGTATTAAAGCTTTTTCTTGAAGACTTAGGGTTTGATGAGGTTCCAAATTTAAATGTTAATAGAGAGATTAACTATGACGGTGGATTGTACTCATGGTATTTTGGATCTCGGGGAGAGAATATAAAGAAGTATCCTGAGTTAATGGAGCTTCCACTAGATGAAATTGAAGAGCTTCTTAAGAAGAATGACGTATATTTTAAGTCTGATACCATAGAGTTGCATGGGCTTTATTAAAGAAGGTGTTTGAATGAGAAGCAATAAGACTGACTTAATAAGCTTGATTGAAATGAAAAGTAAGCATAGTGACTATCAAGAGGTCCATCCACTTCTGAAAGATTACATAGGTTCTGGACACAAGGCTGCAGGTAAAAATGAATCGCTTAGAAATGACTATATTCAGAAACATACTTCATATAAGAATAAAAGTGTACTGGATGTGGGTGCAAACACTGGTTACTTTACTTTTGCCGCTATAGAGGGAGGAAGTGTAAGGGTTGTTAGTGTTGAAGGAAATAAGGAACATGCTAAATTCATTGAAATAGCTGCTAATGCTTTAGGTTTTGAAGATATCCTGGTTGTTCGTAATGAGTATTATGATTTCTTTGGAAGTAAGGTTTGTTTTTATGATTTGGCTTTGTGCCTTAATGTATTGCATCATTTAGGTGATGATTTTGGAGATCCTTCTGTTGATATTATGAAAGCAAAAAATAATATATGCGATTCCCTAAGGTCTATGTCAAATGTTTGTAGAAAGATGTGGTTTCAAATTGGATTTAATTGGAAGGGGGATGTGGATTTTCCTTTGTTTGAAAATGGATATAAGAAAGATATTGTTGAATTTGTTGAACAGTGTTGCAAAGAAGTGTTTAAGATTGAAAAAATTGCTGTTTACGATAAAAAACATAACGCCTATGTTGACATAGAAGTTGGAGGGTGGGAGCGTGTTGATGATTTGGGTGAGTTTCTTAATCGGCCTTTGTTTTTGTTGAGTAATATTAAGTAAGGGGCTTTATGTATTATCAAAAGCTAAACAATTTTGAAGAAAATGCTATTGTAATATTTTAGGGTAAATGAAGTGTTAGATAGAGTTAAGTCATCTTTGGGATATAATAAAATTATTTTTGAATTTGAGTATTGATATTGTTTTTATTATTTATTTCTCTTCTATTTATGGGCGTGATGTTAATGTTTGTGATTGAAATGAAAGAAGTTTTTATTTGTGGTGTGCTGATTTAAAGTGATTTAATATGAGTGTGAACTTGTTGATTTTGATTGGTGTGTTTTTATGCTGTTAATAAAATCATGTGTCATGCTTAAGATTTGATTATCTAAATAAATGAATGTGTAATTCTAGAGGTGGTATGGGATTTAAATATTTGTTAAGGGAGGTTATGCCTCCTTTTATTTGGAAAGCAATTTCATCATTAATTAAAGGTAGGAAGAATAGTCATTCTCTTATTAGTTATTACTGCCCTTGCTGTAAGGCTCGTGTCGAAAACTTCATTCCTTTTCCTATGATTAATCTGCAAAGGTTGTTTGATGTTCAAGCTGTTGATGCAGTTTTTAACGCTGAAACTTTGAATATATCTCAGTATACATGCCCTGAGTGTGGTGCTACGGACAGGGATAGGCTTTATACCCTGTACTTGGATATGCTATTTAATGAATTAAATGGGTATGTCTCTATGCTGGAAATAGCTCCATCTAAGCCTCTGGCTGATTTTATCAAGAGTAAATCATATATTAGCTACCGTTCTGCAGATCTGTATATGGAAGAAGTAGATGATAAAATAGATATAACAAATATGGATATTTATGAGGATGAAAAGTTTGATGTGATTATTTGTTCTCATGTTTTGGAACATGTCGAGAATGACATGAAAGCGATTTCAGAATTATATCGTGTTCTAAAGCAAAGAGGCTATGCAATTTTGATGGTGCCAATAACATTAGGTTTTAAAGATATTAAAGAAGATAATCATATCAAAAAAAATCCTCAATTATGTTTAAAGTATTATGGCCAAGAGGATCATATAAGAAGGTATTCTAAAGAGGGGTATATTATGAGACTAGAGGAGGGGGGGTTTATAGTTTCAGAATATGGCGAAAACGATTTTGGTTCTGATTTGTTTTTACAGGCAGGTATTCATAAGCGTTCAGTCCTTTATGTTGTCACGAAGGTTTGATTTGCTTTTTTAGGTTTAATTGAAATTAATGATTTGATAAATATGGCTACGAGGTAATAATTTTTTATGTCGTTAACTAAGAGAACTGCTCTAGCCATTTTATGGGATTTTTCAGAGCAGCTATTGCGCAGAGGGCTCAGTGTAGCTGTGACACTCCTACTTGCGTATTACTTAGCGCCAGAAGATTTTGGTCTAATTGCAATGATGAGTGTATTCCTAACATTAGGCTCATTGATGATGGACTCAGGATTGTCACAAAGCTTAATCCGAATTAAAGGAATAAAACAGGTTCATTATAATACAGCGTTTTATTTAAATATCTTGTTCGGGATTTTAGCCTATGTGTTTCTCTTTTTTGTCGCACCATACGTTTCTTTGTTTTATCAGCAGCCTGATCTGATTGAGTTGATTCGTATTGCTGGGATTATTTTAGTGGTTAATTCTTTTAAAATTGTTCAATTTTCGAAGTTAAATCGCGAGCTGAATTTTAAAACTCAATTTATGGTAAACCTTCCTGCTGCAGTTGTTTCAGGCGCTGGGGCTGTATTAGTTGCTTATGAAGGTTGGGGTGTTTGGGCCTTAGTGATTCAAATGTTATTGTTCTCTTTTACGAACACGATTTTTCTTTGGATGGTAAAACCCTGGATTCCAACATTTGAATTCTCTTTCAATGAAGCAAAGACGATGTACGTTTTTGGTTATAAGCTATTTCTTGCTGAAGTTATAAATACTTTATTCAAAAATATGTATGTGCTGGTAATAGCAAAATACATCAGCTCATACACAGCGGGTCTTTACTTTTTTTCGGAAAAGATAAAAGACTTTATAATTAATCTGTTGGTGTCGTCAATTCAAAAAGTTACTTATCCCGCACTAGCTACTTTGCAAGATGATAATGAGCGCTTAAAGTCAAGCTATCGTGAAGTTATTTCGATAACGGCTTTTGTTGTTTTTCCAGCTATGTTGTTTGTAGTGGCTTTGACTAAACCAATTTTTGATGCATTGCTACCCGAAAGATGGAATGAGGCTATGTTATACTTACAGCTAATGATGTTAGCTTCATTGTTATACCCTGTCCATGCTATTAATCTTAATATATTAAGTGTAAAAGGTCGTTCAGATCTGTTTTTAGGTTTGGAAATATTGCGAAAAATATTGATCGTTCTAATTTTTTTAGTAAGTTTCGGTTACGGTGTTGTAGGTATTTTGATTGGGCAGATCGTTAGTTCTGTTTTATTGTATATACCTAATAGTTATTTTGCTTATAATTTAATTGGTTATAGCGTAAAAGAGCAGCTGCAAGATTTTATGCCAAGTCTGCTATTGGCGTTTTTAGTTTCTTACTGCATATACTTGTTACAGTTATGGATCGTTTTGCCTGCCTTAGTAGAGCTTTTTCTTCTAGGAGTGCTCTCGCTATTATTGTATGTTACAGGTGCTGTTTTTTTTAATGTAAAGGCTTTTAGTAGTCTATGTGATTTTTTGGAAGTTAAACTTAAAAAGTAGAAATATGAAAGAATTACTAACTGAAAGTGAAATCATAAGATCATGGGAAGGCTCAGTGAAGAAGCCTTTAGTAAGTATTTGCTGTATTACTTATAACCATGAGTTATATATAGAGGACGCTTTGATAGGTTTCTTATCACAAAAAACCAATTTTTCATTTGAGGTTCTTGTGCATGATGATGCTTCTTCAGATTCAACGGCTGATATAATTCGTAAATATCAAATGTTATATCCTTCGATTATAAAGCCAATTTTTCAGATAGAAAATAAATATTCAAAAAATATAAGAATTAATCCAGCATTTAATTTTCCAAGGGCTGTTGGTAAATATATTGCATTGTGCGATGGTGACGATTACTGGAATGATGCTAGTAAACTTCAGGTTCAAAAAGACTTTCTTGATAATAACCTTGAATACGTGATTTGTTATACTGATATTATTCCTTTTAATAATGAAGGGGTTTTAAATACGGATTTCGGGGGTGCACATGATGATCTTTCAGCTGTTGAACTGCAAAAAGCTACTTCGATATATACTTTGACTGCTTTTTTTAGAAACCTTATCAATGAATGGCCACCAGAATTATATAATGTAAAGTATGGTGATATTGCGCTGTGGAGTCTGCTTGGTGATCATGGCAAGGGGAAGTATTTGCCTGAAGTTAATCCCTCTATGTATCGTGTTCATAATCAGAGCCTTCATTCATCCAAAAATAGGCTTCATCAGCTCGAAATGAGATTGCAAACTCTTATGTCATTGTATTCGCTCAGGCTCAATAGAGGCCAGAATAAAATTGCTGTTCTTTATCTTGAAGAAATTATTTCTATATCGAATGAGTTGCTAGGTGTTAATCATTTTAAGATGGTTCTTAAAGCTTTATATGCGAAGCTTCATAATCTTTTCAGGATTTCTGGCTAGTTTGTATTTTCCTTAATTAAATGTGGTGATGCTATTAGAATTTCAATCGTTATGGCCATGTATAATGGTGAAAGGTTTTTAGAAGAGCAGCTTGAGAGTATAAATGATCAAACTTTTAGGCCTTATGAACTTATTATAATTGATGATTGTTCAAAGGATGCTTCTGTTAATATTGTAAAACGTTATTCAGAAGAGGTGTCGTTTCCTGTCAGATTGCATTTAAACAGTAAAAATATCGGTTCAACCCTTACTTTCTGCAAGGCTATCTCACTGAGTGAAGGAGATGTCGTTGTTCTTTGCGATCAGGATGACCTCTGGGTTGAAGATAGATTAGAAAAGATAAAGTCAGCCTTTGAAGAGGATTATTCACGAGTTGGTGTTTACTCTAATGCGTCCTTGATAGATCAGGATGGTAATTATCTGGGTAGGAATTTATGGTCAAGCTTATCAATTAAGAATGATGAGTTTAAAGCTCTTGCTACTGGTGGTTATTCTGCTTTTTCTGTGTTACTGGCTCGGAATGTTATAACAGGCGCAGCATTTGCTTTTAAGAAACGCTATGTCCAATCATGTCAGAAATTTCCTGAGTCGTGGGTTCATGACGCATGGATTGCGATAAACGTTGTCAGAAGTGGACCTATACACTGTATTCCTGAATGTCTTGTTAAGTATCGTCAGCATGATGGTAATCAGATAGGGTTAAATCAAATATCAACTTTCGGACGGTTGATCGCGCGGTTGAAGTTTAGATCTGAAGATTATTTCATTGGCTTAATTTCGGATCGTAAAATCTTATTGGACTATTTGGTTAATTCTGGTGAAGATGAAGTTTTTTCAAATCTTGTTGGTGACGCAGTAACACACTTTAAATCAAGGGTTGAAGGCAAAAGGAATCGCTTTATATTTGTTCGCGAACTTATTTATGGAAGGTATCATAAGTTTTCTTCTGGCTTTTCAAGCTTTGTAAAGGATTTTCTTGGTTTTTGAAAGGGATTCCCAGTTATGTTGTTAAGCTTCACTTGGAGAATAAACTGATGCTTAATTTTTGGTTTTTGAGTAAAACTTTGAATTTTATGCTAGAGGCTAGAGTAGCCTGTAATTATATAATTGCTTTGTTAAAGTCGGAAATTTAGTGAAATGAACAATATTTCTGTGATTATTGTTACTTATCGGTGTGAATCAAATTTCTTTGAAAGGATAATTCGGCCTCTTGATGATAGCGTTTTAGAGTTCGTGATTATCGCTAATTCTCCGCTGGAAGATTTATACTCGCTTGAATATGTTAATTCTAATGTTAAATTTATTCAGAATAATAATAACCTTGGGATTGCCGCGGCGCAAAATATTGGTGCAGAAAATGCTCGGGGTGAGTTTCTTTTGTTCTTTGATCAAGACTCGCTTGTAAAACCAGACTTGGCTGATGTTCTGTTAAATGATTATTGCGCTTTTAATGGTGATGATCGGAGAACGCGGAAAATAGGATTGTTGAGTGCAATTGATTATGATGAGCGCACAAAAGCTATAAACTCTAAGCGCCTACGGTCATCGAGAGCAATAAGCGACAGTCATATTCGAGAGGTTAGTAATACGTTATCGTCGAGTAGTCTGATTTCCAGGGAGCTTTTCGACAGGCTGGGAGGGAATGATGAATGGCTCTTTATTGATCAAGTAGATAATGACTTATGTCATCGAGTCCGCCACGAAGGCTTATTAGTATGTGTCGACCCACATGTTTCACTTATTCATAATCTCGGCGAAGGCTATGGTACTTTTATGGGGTTAAGTTTTGGTGTTTCATCGCCATTTAGGACTTATTACCAAGTTAGAAATTTAGTTTATCTCATTTCTAAAGATTATATTGAAAAAAAGATAAAGTTGCTCATGATTAGAAGTGTCGTTATTAAATTTTTTCTTATAGTGCTGGTGTTAGATGATAAGAGAGACCGCATTAAATACGCTTTTAAAGGGTTGAAAGATGGTTTTAAGCGTTGGTTACTTTAACTTTATTCTCAGTTCGTGCTTACTGGTTATGCCCGTTTTATGGTTTTATGGTTTTGGGTTATTTGTAGGATTTTAAGTAAATTATTACATGGCTTTTTATTTGTGTATGTCGCCCATAGATAAATTTTTCCAATACGAATTGATGGGCTTTAGTCATTGTTGTGGATAGTTGTATGCTAGCCTAAATGTCATTGATATTGTAAGTTATATGGATAAAGTGATCCTAAGGGGTGAGGTATTTTGTACGGGGGCTAAACAATGTGTTTTTCAGTATTGATGTCGGTATATATCAAAGAGAGACCTGAATACTTAGAAGCATGTTTAAAGAGTCTTTCTGAGCAAACTTTGATGGCTGATGAAGTAGTACTGGTAGAAGACGGGGTTATTACCTCTGATTTGAGCTTGGTGATTGAAAAATATCGTTCTCAGTTAAATATTGTATCTGTTTGCTTAGCGAATAATGTAGGCTTGGCTGCAGCCCTAAATGAAGGCTTGAAGATATGCACTTATGAACTTGTAGCACGGATGGATACGGATGACCTGGCAGTGCCGTTTCGCTTTGAAAAGCTGGTAGAGTATTTTAGAGAGTATCCTGATTTGGATATTTTAGGTTCTTACGCGCAAGATCTTAGTGACGATAATGTTCTTGGAATGATTCGCGAGATGCCGTTAGCACATAAGTCGATATATAAAAACTTATTCTGTTGTCCTTTTATCCATCCAAGCGTTATGTATAAGAAGTCTTTTATAGATTCGATAGGAGGCTATGATGAAAAACTAGCTCGCCGTCAAGATTATGATCTATGGTTCCGTTGCGGGTTACAGAATGCACGTTTTTCTAATCTCCCGTTGGTTCTATTGCAATATCGTTTTACAGAAGGAACTCATTCTAGACAGTCTAGAATAATGCTTTTACGTCAGGGTTTAATTGGTTTTAACGGAGTCTGGCAGTTAAAACAACCAATTTGGAAGGGCTTAGGTGCTTTTTTGCCTTTTATTCGCTCGTTTTTGCCTGGTAGGTTAGAGCATAAGTTGTATATCGTTCTTAAGCGACTTGATCCTCGGCGAAGAGTAAAGTAATTATGCGTATTTTTTTGACCGGTTCGTCAGGATTTGTAGGTGGCGTTATTTTGGATCGTTTGGTTGCTCAAAGCGTTGAGAGTTATGCGTTACATCGTACCGACGTGATTTGTATTCCTGATGGTGTTACGAAGCTTCTGGGTGATTTAACCGATTTATCAGACATTAAAAATGCGTCTGTGGGCTCTGATGTATACAGTGATCAGTCTACGGTAGACCCCGCGTTTGTGCTCGATATGGCGCTTGCAAACAGTGATGTTGTAATTCACGCTGCTGCCCGTGCCCATATCATGAAGGATGAAGTAGCTGAGCCGTTGGCGGAATATCGTCGACTCAATGTTGAGGGGACAATTAATCTGGCTCAACAGGCTGCGATAGCAGGGGTACAGCGCTTTATCTTTATCAGTTCGATCAAAGTTAATGGTGAACAGACTCCTTTGGATCAGCCATTTATGGCTGATGATGCGCCCGCACCGCATGGTGCTTACGGTATTTCTAAATGGGAGGCCGAAGAAGGACTCAAGCAATTGGCTACTGAAACCGGTATGGAGGTGGTAATCATCCGTCCTCCACTGGTTTATGGCGCGGGTGTGAAAGGTAACTTGGCTAGTATGATCAAGCTGGTGACGAAGGGGGTGCCGCTCCCCCTTGGTGCTGTTCATAATCAGCGCTCACTGGTGGCTGTTGATAACCTGGTGGATCTGATTATTACTTGTATTGATCATCCAGCTGCCGCCAATCAGGTGTTTCTGGTTAGTGATGGGCATGATTTATCTACTACAAATCTGCTGCGCGGTGTTGCTAGTGCTATGGGTAAGAGTTCCCGGTTACTTCCAGTACCATCATTTATCTTGATGTTGGCTGGAACGCTGCTTGGGAAAAAAGAGGTTACGCAACGGTTGCTAGGGTCTTTGCAGGTAGATATTACCAAAACTCGTAATCTACTTGACTGGGAGCCGCCTATTTCTGTTAGCGAGGGTTTGAAACGTTGTTTCACCAAGAGATAATTACATGTACAGCTTCTTAAATTACAGGTGTTAATGTGATTCGTGCATTTGATTTTGTTTTTTCATTGCTAGGGCTGGTATTAGGCTTTCCGGTACTGCTATTGCTTACGCTTATTGGTTTTTTGGATACAGGCTCACCGGTTTTTCGGCAGGAAAGGGTAGGGCGACGTCGAAAAACCTTTACCTTAGTTAAATTCAGAACAATGAAGTT
The DNA here is from genome assembly GCF_003858655.1 of Amphritea balenae. Classification (GTDB taxonomy): domain Bacteria; phylum Pseudomonadota; class Gammaproteobacteria; order Pseudomonadales; family Balneatricaceae; genus Amphritea; species Amphritea balenae. Next base: position 78,944 of record NZ_RQXV01000005.1, on the reverse strand, counting down.
GGATACAGCCTCAGTTGCTACTCACCTTGCTTGCAGTTCATCAGTTACAAGGTTTGGTTGTTTTTTACGCAGGAGTAAATTGGATGAACTGCCCCAACTGATCAATGTTTTTAAAGGAGAGATGAGTCTGGTTGGCCCAAGACCTTGTTTGCCTAATCAGACTGAGCTTATCACCGCACGTGAAGCACTAGGTGTTTTTGACGTGCTGCCTGGGATTACCGGGTTGGCTCAGGTTAACGGAATAGATATGTCTCAGCCTGAGTATCTGGCTGAATGGGATAGAAAGATGATTGATGAAATGTCAGTTAAGAACTATTTCATTTATCTTATTAAAACAGTGCTGGGGCAAGGTTCCGGTGATCGTATTAAGTAATCCGGGGCGATGACTTGCTAAACTTATTACTTAACTCATCCAGAAATACAAAGAAAGCGTTGTTTCTCTGCTTTGATGTTTTGGTTTTACCAATCTGCTGTTGGCTTAGCTTTGCTTTGCGCTATGAGGATTGGACTGCTCGCGATTTTGCGCACTGGCCCACTTACCTGTTAGCGCCGGTTATAGCGATTCCGTTTTTTATAAGGTTGGGTCTTTATAGGGCGGTTATCCGTTACATCGGTTACAAGGCGCAATGGACGGTTCTTAAAGCGGTAACCCTGTTTCTCCTTGTTTGGACCTTAGTCAGTTATCAGTTAGGTCTTGAGGTTTATATTCCCCGTTCTGTTTTTTTTATCTTCTGGTTTATTGCGGTATTTACTATCGGTGGAAGCCGGATGTTGGCCCGTTGGGTTATTTTGCAGCAGTTTCCAGGGGGGAAGCTCCAGAAAGTTAAGGCGGATGCTGAAAGGGTACTTATCTATGGTGCTGGTGCAGCAGGCCGTCAGCTTGCTAATGCGTTAGAGCAATCATCAGAATTTTTACCGGTAGGCTTTATTGATGATAACCCTGAGTTAACGGGTCTGGATATCCATAATCTTGGGGTGTATAGATCAGACAGGCTTTTTGATCTGATTGATAGGTTTGATATTGATACGCTCCTGTTGGCAATGCCTTCTGCTTCAAGGTATCGAAAAAAGCAGATAATAGATGCGCTAGCGGGTGTTCAGGTGAGGGTTCTTACTCTGCCGGTTGTTTCAGACCTCGCCGGTGGCCGGGTCAGTATTGATGATATAAAAGAGGTCGATATAGCAGACCTGCTTGGGCGGGAGGAGGTTCAGCCGCAGCAATCGTTACTAGATGCCTGTATCAAAGATCAGGCGGTACTTGTTAGTGGCGCAGGGGGCTCAATTGGCTCGGAGTTATGTCGTCAGATAATCTGTCAGAAGCCGTCTGTTCTGATTCTGTTGGATCAGTCTGAGTTTGCCTTGTACAGTATAGAAATTGAGTTGTCTGAAGCTCAGGCACAGAGGTCTGAGTTACAAATTGTTCCTGTGCTTGGGTCGGTGCTGGATGAGGCTTTGATTGATAGGGTTTTAGCTCAATATAACGTCGACACCATTTATCATGCGGCGGCCTATAAGCATGTGCCTTTAGTTGAGAATAATACTGTAGCCGGATTGCGTAACAATGTTATAGGTACGCTAACTCTCGCTCAATCAGCAGTTAGAAGCAGCGTTAAAAATTTCGTGCTTATTTCAACCGATAAGGCGGTGCGGCCAACAAATGTAATGGGCGCGAGCAAACGCTTTGCAGAGTTGATTCTTCAGGGCTTGAGTAAGCGTGAAGTAGACCGTTCAGGTATCCGGTTTGCAATGGTTCGGTTTGGCAATGTATTAGGCTCGTCCGGTTCAGTTATCCCATTGTTCAGGCGGCAGATAAAAGCGGGTGGCCCTGTAACGGTAACCGATCCGGAGATTACCCGTTACTTTATGACTATCCCAGAAGCGGCGTCGTTGGTTATTCAGGCCGGCTCCATGGGCAGTTCCGGTGATGTCTATGTACTGGATATGGGTGAACCGGTAAAGATTTATGATCTTGCCAGGCAGATGGTTAATCTAACCGGCCTTTCTGTAAGAGACAGGCAGTGCCGCGACGGAGATATAGAGATTCGGTTTACCGGACTACGGGATGGTGAAAAGCTCTATGAGGAATTGCTGATTGGTGGTGATGTACTTGAAACTGACCATCCAAAAGTGATGCGTGCACAAGAGGAGATGCTGGACTGGAGAGATCTGGAAGTGATTATTCACCAGCTTTCTATAGCGTTGGATACATTTAATCACGAAGAGATACAGGAGTTATTGCTAGCTTCGGTTAATGGCTACGATCCAAAGGGCTAGTCGTTAAAATTATTCCGTTCCAGACTAACGCTCCTTTATCTAACAAATTCACCTGAGACCGATCCGTCTTTATTAAAGAGCTGAGTCGTGTTCTTTCTTTAATGATTTTATTTAGAGGGGGTGGGCCTTGCAGGACTTGAACCTACGACCGATCCGTCTCTATTAAAGAGCTGAGTCGTGTTCTTTCTTTATGATTTTATTTAGAAGGGGGGGGGGCTTGCAGGACTTGAGCCTGCGACCGATCCGTCTCTATTAAAGAGCTGAGTCGTGTTCTTTCTTTAATGATTTTATTTAGAAGGGGTGGTGGGCCTTGCAGGACTTGAATCTGCGACCGATCCGTCTCTATTAAAGAGCAGAGTCGTGTTCTTTCTTTAATGATTTTATTTAGAAGGGGTGGGCCTTGCAGGACTTGAGCCTGCAACCGATCCGTCTCTATTAAAGAGCTGAGTCGTGTTCTTTCTTTAATGATTTTATTTAGAAGGGGTGGTGGGCCTTGCAGGACTTGAGCCTGCAACCGATCCGTCTCTATTAAAGAGCTGAGTCGTGTTCTTTCTTTAATGATTTTATTTAGAAGGGGTGGTGGGCCTTGCAGGACTTGAACCTGCGACCGATCCGTCTCTATTAAAGAGCTGAGTCGTGTTCTTTCTTTAATGATTTTGTTTAGAAGGGGTGGGCCTTGCAGGACTTCAACCTGCGACTGATCCGTCTCTATTAAACAGCTGAGTCGTGTTCTTTCTTTAATGATTTTGTTTAGAAGGGGTGGGCCCTGCAGGACTTTAACATGCGACCGATCCGTCTCTATTAAAGAGCTGAGTCGTGTTCTTTCTTTAATGATTTTATTTAGAAGGGGTGGGCCTTGCAGGACTTGAACCTGCGATTGATCCGTCTCTATTAAAGAGCTGAGTCGCGTTCTTTCTTTAATGATTTTATTTAGAAGGGGTGGTGGGCCTTGCAGGACTTGAACCTGCGACCGATCGATTATGAGTCGAGCGCTCTAACCAACTGAGCTAAAGGCCCCCAATAGATTCCGGCTAAAGTTTCAGATACCAGCTAGTGGTGTTGTCTTCTGATTTAAAGCCAGCCTCTCGAGAGAGGCGCCCATCATACCATAGGATTTGATGGGCGCAACGGTCTGATTTAAAAGATTTTAATGCTCGTCGAGGAAGCTGCGCAGATGGTCTGAGCGGCTAGGGTGGCGCAGCTTACGCAGCGCTTTAGCTTCGATCTGACGAATACGTTCACGGGTTACATCAAACTGCTTACCAACCTCTTCAAGTGTATGGTCGGTGTTCATGTTGATGCCGAAACGCATACGCAAAACTTTAGCTTCACGAGCGGTCAGGCCGGCCAGGACTTCCTTAGTTGCTTCGCGCAGGCCTTCACCTGTTGCAGAATCAACCGGAGAGTCGATGGTAATATCTTCAATGAAATCACCCAGGCTGGAATCTTCATCATCGCCGATTGGCGTTTCCATGGAGATTGGCTCTTTGGCAATCTTCAGAACCTTGCGGATTTTATCCTCTGGCATATCCATACGCTCTGCCAGCTCTTCCGGAGAAGGCTCGCGGCCCATTTCCTGAAGCATCTGACGTGAGATACGGTTCAGCTTGTTGATCGTCTCGATCATGTGAACCGGAATACGGATAGTACGCGCCTGGTCGGCAATGGAGCGGGTGATCGCCTGACGAATCCACCAGGTTGCATAAGTCGAGAACTTATAACCACGGCGATATTCAAACTTATCAACGGCTTTCATCAGACCGATGTTACCTTCCTGAATTAGATCAAGGAACTGTAGGCCACGGTTGGTGTACTTTTTCGCGATAGAGATAACCAGTCGAAGGTTGGCTTCAACCATCTCTTTCTTGGCGCGGCGGGCACGAGCCTCACCGATCGACATGCGACGGTTAACTTCTTTCATCTCGTTCAGGGTTAGCATGATGTCCTGCTCAACCTGAACCAGTTTTTTCTGGGCGCGTCTCAGTTCAATATCATGGCGTCTTAGTCGCGGTGCATATTCCGTATCGGAAGTCAGCAGGTTTTCCAGCCATTCACTGTTGGTTTCATTGCCCGGGAATTCTTTGATGAACTGGCGACGAGGCATTTTTGCACGCTGGGTGCAGATCTGCATGATCAAACGCTCTTGTTTACGGATGCGTTCGATAGCACTGCGCACGTTAGTAACCAGCATATCGTAATAGCGGGGTGCCAGTTTTATCGGAGAAAATACTTCGGCCAGTTCTTTGAAGGCTTTAGCGGCGGTTTTGCTGCTACGGCCATCGCTTTGTACTGCCTTTAGATAAATAGTGTAGTTACTACGTATCAGTTCAAAACGACGTTTAGCTTCTTCCGGATCTGGTCCGCGCTCTTTCTCTTCTTCATCATCGTCATCGCTGGCTGCGGCAGGCGGTGCTGCAGTCGGTAGCTCAGTGCTGTCGTCAGGGTCGATATAACCACTGAAGATGTCACTTAGACGGCCTTCTTCTTCGATGGTGCTGTCGTACGCGGTCAGGATGGCATCAACGGAACCTGGGAATGCTGCCAGTCCGGACATGACTTCACGCAGGCCTTCCTCGATTCGCTTAGCGATTTCGATTTCGCCCTGACGGGTCAATAGTTCTACTGTACCCATTTCACGCATATACATACGTACCGGATCGGTAGTACGACCAGCGTCAGACTCAACTGCTGCCAGTGCTGCGACGGCTTCTTCGTCGGCTTCTTCAGCTGAATCCCCTTCTGTCATCAGCAATGTTTCTGCATCCGGGGCAACTTCAGAAACCGAAATGCCCATATCGTTGATCATTCGGATGATATCTTCTACCTGATCCGGATCAGCAATATCTTCGGGCAGGTGGTCATTAACTTCAGCGTAAGTAAGGTAGCCTTGCTCCTTACCTCGTGCGATCAATTCCTTGAGGCGTGACTGCTGCTGTGAGGTGTCTGACATAAGTGCCCTTCAGTGATGACAGTAGTGGAAAATTAGCCCGCCATTATATCGATAGCGAGGTGTAAATTCTACAGATTGCAGAACCCTAAACGGATATTTCATGTATAAAAAATAGACTATTTTTCAATGTGCTGGGGCAGAATTGTAAAACCGCAGCCTGAAAACATAAAAAAATGTCAAAGTTTGCTCTGTAGCTGTTTAAATGGGGGCTATGTAGATGGTTTTCAATAGGTGTTGGTTATTTTTCTAGGGGGTGTTCTTTGTTGATGGTTTTCAATAGATTTTAGTTATTTTTCTATGGGGTAGTTCTTTGTTGATGGTTTTCAATAGATAGTGGTTATTTTTCTGTGGGTTTTCTTATCCGGCTGGTCGCCTGCTGCATAATCAGCTGATTGAGGCGGGTTTTGTCGTCGCTGCTCAGGTGAGGTTGAGATTTAAGTTTAAGAATTTCACGGTCGAGGTGACGCTCCTGAAGTCTAATAAGGCAGTCCTGCAGTACTTTTTGAGCGTTACCAGAGTCGATAATGGGTTCTTGATGTGCAATCTCGTTCAGTTGGTGGATGAGAGGGCGCAAGTGGTCTTCGTCCTGCCAGTCAATAGCCAGAATTCCCGGGGTCACGCCGGGGTGCTCTAGCATGTGGCTACTAAGATGAAGAAGTAGCTGGTCAGTGTTGTTGTCGGAGTCTTTAAGGAAGCTCAGATCGCCGCACTGATTGGCCAGGGAGGGCATGTGCAATAGTATCGACACTGCACTGCTGCTGGGGTTGATATGTACGGCTGAGCCGCCCGGTGGTGCCGGGCGGGGCTTTCTTTTGTCTTTGCCAAATTTGCGGCTGGACTTACGTTTATTGCCTTTGCTTTGAAAGTCCCCGCTCTGATAGTCATAGTTCTGGTAATCATGGTCTTGGTAGTCATGGTTCTGATAGTCAGCACTTTTATACTCAGAGCTTTGAAAATCGGAATAGCTATCATCAGAATAGCCAGATGTTTCTTGATAGTAACCTTGGGTTGCAGCAGGTGGTACGGCGGTCGCTTCCTGCAGGTTATTGACGCTGCTAAGTTGTTCGAGACTGAGGCCGGTAAGGTCTGAGATCTTTTCCTGCATCATCTGTTTCAGAATGCCGGGCTGCATCTCATCAATCATAGGCAATGCCTGATTGCTATAGCGGGCCCGGCCGTCGAGAGAAGTCATGTCGGCCCCCTCTTCTAATGTCTTAAAGAAGAAGTCAGACAAGGGTAGGGCTTCATTGAGGCGTTTTTCAAAGGCTTCGTTGCCTTCGATGCGAACCAGGCTATCCGGGTCTTCCCCTTCAGGCAGAAACAGAAATCGGGCTTGTTTACCGTCGGTAATAACAGGCAGTGTTGTGTCCAGGGCGCGTTTGGCTGCCTTTCTGCCGGCAGCGTCACCGTCAAAGCAGAAGATCACTTCTTGTACGGTACGGAATATTCGATCCAGATGTTGGGCGCTGGTGGCAGTGCCTAAGGTGGCGACGGCATAATTAATACCGTATTGCGCGAGTCCAACAACATCCATGTAGCCTTCGACAATAATAAGTCGATCGAGTTTTTGATTGAATTTTCGGGCCTCATACAGTCCGTATAGCTCACGGCCTTTATGAAAAGTATCTGTTTCAGGGGAGTTAAGGTATTTGGGTTTTTCATCACCCAGAACCCGGCCGCCAAACGCGATTACCCGGCCCCGGCTATCCCGGATCGGAAACATAATACGTTCCCTGAACCGGTCGTAAAATCGGTCGGTATCTTCTTTGTTGATCAGCATGCCGGCTTGTTCAAGGCGTTGTTTGGTGGCGTCGTCTTTAGCAAGTTTTTTTAGCAGGTTGTCCCATCCGGGAGGAGCATAGCCTATGCCGAATCGGGCTGCTATCTGCCCGGTTAGTCCGCGGTCTTTAAGGTAGTTTACTGCAGTTGCTTTATTGGGGTGTTCGCGTAGCTGTTGTTGATAGTATGCTGATGCATCTTCAAGTAGCGCATAAATATCTTTAATTCGCTGTTCACGTTGATGGTCTACAGGCCCTTCTTGTTTGGGCATATCAACGCCAGCCAGTTTGGCGAGCTCCTCGACGGCTTCAGGGAAGCTTAGTCGATCATGTTCCATCAAAAAACTAAGGGAGTTTCCGCCGGCACCGCAGCCGAAGCAGTAGTAAAATTGTTTTTCGTTATTGACGGTAAACGAAGGGGATTTTTCTTTGTGAAACGGACATAGTCCGGAATGGTTTTTGCCGGTGCGTTTTAATTTAACGCGGGCATCAACAATATCCAGTACGCTTACACGTGCCAGAAGGTCATCGATAAAGGCTTGCGGAATACGTCCGGCCATGAAGAACAGTTACCTGCTGATAAAAAAAAGAGGGTCAGCGGTTATCTTAACTGCTTAGTCGGAATATGTCAGTCGGTCTATGTCAGGCGGGCTTTGACGAGTTGGCTGATCGCACCCATGTCGGCGCGGCCTTGTGCTTGTGGCTTAACCAGTGCCATGACTTTGCCCATATCCTGCATACCCTGTGCTCCAGAGTTGCTGACAGCAGCATCAACCATTGCGGCTAATTCGGCTTCGCTAAGCGGCTGAGGAAGGAACTCCTTGATAACAAGGAGTTCAGCTTTCTCAATATCGGCCAGATCATCACGACCGGCAGCTTCATACTGCGCGATCGAATCACGGCGCTGCTTTTGCATTTTATCCAGCGTCGCGAGTACGCGAGCATCATCCAGCTCAATACGCTCATCAACTTCGATGCGTTTGAGCTCAGCCAGCATCATGCGGATAGTGGCAAGGCGCAATTTTGCTTTTGCGCGCATTGCTGCTTTCATCTCATCACTGAGTCGTTGCTTCAGTTCTGACATTCCGCTCTCCTGGCTGTTAGGGCTGTTTAATGCGTAGTGAAGATCTTAGTACAGACGAACGCGACGCTGGTTTTCGCGCTGAACTTTCTTCAGGTGACGCTTTACAGCGGCAGCAGCTTTACGCTTACGAACAGAGGTTGGCTTCTCGTAGAATTCACGACGACGTACTTCAGCCAGAACACCTGCTTTTTCGCAAGAACGCTTGAAACGACGAAGAGCTACGTCAAATGGCTCGTTTTCTTTAACTTTAACTGCTGGCATAGAATACCTTTCCTTTAGAAATTTTTATGTCTGTTAACTGAGTTTAGACTCAGTTGGCCAATATAAGGGCCGGTATTTTATTCTTATGATTCTTTGGTGTAAAGCCTAAATACGATGAAAAGATTGTTAAATTGCAGGATAATGATGTGAGTTTGAGCCCCGGCGTGATTATACGTGGGTACAGTATCAATTTGAGTGATGAGAAAAAAGCCCGATGCGTGTATTAGGAATCGAAACCTCTTGTGATGAAACCGGTGTTGCTATCTATGATAGCGAGGCGGGTCTGTTAGGTGATGCCCTTTATAGTCAGATTGCGGTGCACGCTGAATACGGAGGGGTTGTTCCTGAGCTGGCCTCAAGGGATCACGTGCGTAAGTTACTACCATTGGTAAAAGAGGTTTTAGCTGAAGCTAATACGACGACAGATCAGTTGGATGCTGTTGCTTATACTGCGGGTCCGGGTTTGATCGGCGCTTTGATGGTAGGGGCTTCTACCGGGAGGGCGATGGCATTGGCTTGGGGGATTCCGGCATTAGGTGTTCATCATATGGAAGGTCACTTGCTGGCACCAATGTTAGAAGAGCAGCCTCCGGAGTTTCCTTTTGTGGCTCTGTTGGTATCCGGAGGGCATACCCAGCTGGTTCAGGTTGATGCTATCGGGGAGTACAGTTTGCTGGGCGAATCCCTTGATGATGCAGCAGGCGAAGCTTTTGATAAAGCGGCTAAAATGTTGGGTATGAGTTATCCGGGAGGGCCAGAAATTGCTCGTCTGGCGGAGCAAGGGGACCGCTCTCGCTTTCGCTTTCCGCGGCCGATGACAGACCGCCCTGGGTTGGATATGAGTTTCAGTGGTCTGAAAACTTATACCCTGAATACGTCAAATGATCTGCGTATTGATGGTGAGTTATCAGCAAAGGATCAGCGTGATATCGCGGCAGCGTTTGAAGATGCGGTGGTTGATACGCTGGCCATCAAATGTAAGCGGGCACTGCAGCAAACCGGCTTTAAGCAGTTAGTGATCGCCGGTGGAGTGAGTGCAAATCAGCGTTTGCGGGACAAACTGGAAGCGATGGTCAGCAAAGAGCGCGCTCAGTTATTTTATGCTCGTCCTCGTTTCTGTACGGATAATGGGGCAATGATTGCCTATGCAGGCTGTCAGCGGCTCGCCGCGGGCCAGAGTAGTGACTTGTTTATTCAGTGTCAGCCTCGCTGGCCATTAGACACGCTGGAGCCGATTACGAAGCCTTGAACTCAAGGGTTAGAGATTTGTTAACAGCAGCGTAAAACGTATTTGTAGTCTGCTTTTATAGCGGGCTTTCATGGCCCGCCATCAGCTTGCGGATATTTTGGTGGTGGGTCGCTATTATAATCAGGCACATGATCCCAATCGGGATGATTAGTTGCGGTACCATCAACCAGCAGAGAGCCGGGCTTAGCAGGGCCATGCCGATGGCTGCTAATGAAGATATGCGCCGGAAGATTAGCAGGCCACACCAAACAGTGCATTGAATCAGGCCTAGTTGGTAGTCCAGAACCAAGCAGCCCCCCAGCATTGTCGCAACACCTTTACCGCCAGTGAAACGCATAAATATGGACCAGATATGTCCGACAAGTGCTGCTATTCCTGCGAACCCCTGTTCATAAATGCTGAGTTCCAGCCAGTTGGCAATGGCAATAGACAGTGCGCCTTTGCTTAGGTCGCCAACCAGTGTTATTAGTGCGGCAAGGCGGTTTCCTGCTCGAAGTACGTTGGTGGTGCCAGGGTTGCCAGAACCTTGTTGACGAGGATCAGCTATCCCCATAGAGTGACAAACCAGAATAGCAGTGGGTACTGAGCCTAGCAGATAGGCGACTGCTACCGCTGACAAAATTGTAATCGTTTCAGTGCCGAGCATGCTGATATCCGGTTGCTGATCAGTTATTGTTATCAACTTACTGATTTGTATAGCGTACTTCGGCTCAGGATGAAAGCTGAAACTAAAACAAAGGACTGTGATATGAGAATCTGTAGTATGCTGTTGTGGCTGTTATTGATCAGCGGTAACAGTAGTGCGGGCATCAGATTGGATGATGGTAGCCTGGCTTCGGCGGGCGATGATATCAGTCTTATTTATGCCAGCTGGGGGCGGGAAGCGAAGCGGGTTCGCAGTGAGCGTACCTGCAATAAAATTATCAGGCTTAAGAAAGAATATTGCTCAACAAAACGGCTTATATGGCAGCGGGATGGTCGCTATCTGATGGTTCAGTTGAGTGGCTCAATGATTATTAAAACTGGCTGGACCCGTTCTGCCAGAAGATTAAAAGAACGTTTTTAAGTTGTCAGGTTCTATTCTCCTGGCGATATTGACTCATGTTATAAAGGTTTTGTAGTGGATATTGTATACATTGAGGGGATGCAGGTAGAAACCGTTATCGGGATCTACGACTGGGAGCGCGAAATAAAACAGACGGTTTGTCTGGATCTTCAAATGGGGACTGATATTCGTCAGGCTGCCTCCACTGAAGATATTGATAATTGTGTTAGTTATCAGACGGTTTCAGAGCGATTAATCAGTTTTATTGAAGAGAGTGAGTTTCAGCTGGTCGAAACTATGGCAGAAGAGATTGCTCAGATAGTACTTGATGAGTTTGAGGTGCGCTGGGTAAAGCTAAAACTGGGTAAGCCCGGTGCGGTGCCTGCAGCAACTGACGTAGGTGTAATCATTGAACGGGGAGAGCGCTTCTGATGGCTCGTGTATTTGTTAGTATTGGTAGTAATACAGATCGTGAAGTTTATATTGGGCGTGGCCTGGATGCTCTGCAGCAACGCTTTGAAAAGCTTGAATTATCACCGGTTTATGAGAGTGAAGCGGTAGGGTTTAGCGGGGATAACTTCTTTAATCTGGTCGCGGTATTCGAGACAGATCTTGAAGTGGGGGAGTTAAGCCGGACACTTAAAAAGATTGAAGACGATAACGGGCGCTGTCGTAAAGATCCGAAATTCAGTGGTCGTACTCTCGATATTGATATTCTGACATATGATGCACTGATCGGTGAAATCGAGGGTGTGACGCTGCCACGGGGTGAAATTACTGAAAACGCCTTTGTCTTACAGCCGTTGGCTGACCTTGCGCCTAAGGAACGTCATCCGGTTCTGGCGGAAACCTATCAGCAGTTGTGGTTAGATTTTGATAAAGACAAGCAGCAGTTGGAACGTATCGCTTTTGAATGGCAGGAACGGGATCTATCTGCGTAATCGAGTTTTCCTATGGAAAGTAGTTGTTGCTTCTGATGTGTTTCGTTTCAAGTGGCCTTAGTTTTTAGTTTCAATATTTTAGTTTTAGCTTTTTAATTTTAGATAAGCAGGAGTAACAATATGGATATCGGCACTACCGTTCTTGTGGTAGTTATTATAGCGCTGTTGTTGTACGTAGTAGCGTTGTATAACCGGCTGGTGGCGTTGAAGAATCGATATCAAAATGCCTTTGCTCAGATTGATGTTCAACTAAAGCGGCGTTATGACCTGATACCCAACCTGGTTGAAACAGCGAAAGCTTATCTGAGTCATGAGCGAGAGACGCTGGAAGCGGTCATTGCTGCCAGAAATGAAGCGATGGCAGGACTTAAAGCTGCATCGGCTAACCCTGCCAGTGCTCAGGCGATGGCGCAACTAGCCCAGGCTGAAGGTGGGCTGCAGGGGGCTTTGGGTAAACTGAGTCTGGTAGTGGAAGACTATCCGGAGCTAAAAGCTGATTCGAATATGCGTCAGTTAAGTGAAGAGTTGACCTCAACTGAGAATCGAGTGGCGTTTTCACGTCAGGGGTTCAATGATGCGGTAACGGAATATAACGGTTACAAGCAAAGCTTCCCTCCGGTCATGTTAGCGGGTGTATTTGGTCATAGCATTGATGCATCATTGCTCGAATTTGCCGATCGTGAAGCACTTGAAGCTGCACCTGTGGTCAGCTTTAAGTAAGCTTCTGGTTAGTATCTGAGGCTAATCTTGCGATGAACTTCTACACGGCTCAGGATCGGGCCAGAAAGAGCAGTAAACTTCTTCTATTGCTCTTTTTAATTCTGAATATCGCTCTGGTTGTTTTAATCAATCTGTTGTTTGCCTGGTACTTGTGGGTCAATGACGATCCGTTGGCGATGGCTGACCGTATCTTTCTTGATTATCTTAGCTGGCAGCGCTTATTCGCAGTGGGTGCGGGTATTGCTGTGCTGTTGCTGTTTGCTGCCTGGCTCAAGTGGCAGGATGTAAAGCAGGGCGGCGGTGCGGTTGCAGAGCTGATGGGCGGTGATCAGATCTTGCATAGTACTAGTCGCGATTCAGAGCGGCGTCTGCTTAACATTGTTGAAGAGATGTCGTTGGCGGCTGGTGTGCCGGTGCCGCCGGTCTATGTCATGCGCAGTGAGGCAGGCATCAATGCGTTTGCGGCTGGTCTGGGATTAAAGGACGCGGCAATCTGTGTCACCCGGGGGGCAATTGAGGGTCTCAGTCGGGATCAGTTGCAGGGCGTTATCGCCCACGAATTTAGTCATATTCTAAATGGCGACATGCGTTTGAATATGCGGATGATAGTCATTCTACACGGCATGATTTTTTTTGGTGAATTAGGACGCAGCTTTGCCAGCAGCCGGACCAGTTGGTGGGTTGATGGAACTAAGTCAAAAAGCTCGAGCCGGGGCTCGTTAGTACTGCTGGGTTTGGGGTTAATCATCATCGGATGGTGTGGTGTATTACTGGGTAATCTGATTAAGGCGGCTGTCAGCCGACAGCGGGAATTTCTGGCCGATGCTTCGGCGGTGCAGTTTACCCGTAACCCGGAAGGCATTGCCGACGCCCTTAAGGTGATAGGTGGTACCCGGTTTATGGGGTATGTAAACCATCCCGGAAGTGAGGAAGCCAGTCATCTGTTTTTTTCTGCTGTATCTCCTGCCCGCTGGTGGTCTACCCATCCGCCTCTTGAAATTAGAATTCGTCGTATCGATCCGCGTTGGGATGGCGCTTACCTTGAACCGGTATCGGCGCCGGTATTGCCAGAAATTGATCAAAAGCCGGATCAAAAGATAATTGATAGTCTTATCGGAACGTTGGCAACCGCAGAGTTGCTGACTGAGAAGGATTACCTGGCGGGCTCTGCAGTGCCTGAGGATCAGGCTCTTTACTGCGGTACTGTTCTGAGCGATATGGCTCGTGACCCTTATGATGCACGGATATTATTACTGGGATTATTGTTGGATTCTGAGCCAGAGATAAGATCCAGGCAAGTGGCGATGATCCGGCAGCAGGATCAAACGATGGTTGAGCGCTTAGATCGTTGTGACCAGCATTTAGCAGAGCTGCCTCGCGAGGAGTATTTGTCATTAATTGAACTATCGCTACCTGCGCTAAAAACACAATCCCAGACTCAATATAAAGCCTTTAAACGGCTGTTGATAAAGGTGGTGCGTGCGGATCAGCGGATTGATCTGTTTGAGTGGGTTTTGTATCAGTTGGTTAGTCGTTTCTGCGATGCTCATTTTGGCTTACTCCGTATCAGAGAAAATCGTTATTCTGATCTGTCACAGTTAAGCGCTGCTTATCAGATAGTGCTGTCTACTCTTGCCCATTACGGTAGTGATGATGAAGTGGCTGCGGATAAAGCGTTTAATCGGGGGGCTGGGACGACGGGGTTATATAACCTGAGATTGCTGCCAGAAGCTGAATGTCAGCGTGACGCATTTTCCGGAGCGGTATCTGAATTGTCCCTTGCTACACCTTATGTAAAGCAGCGAATGTTAAGAGGCTTAATCGCACTGGTACAGCATGATGGAAAAGTTGTTGCTGTTGAAAGAGAGTTACTGACTGCTATTGCCGCCGTGATGGAAAGCCCGTTAATCGGATTGGATAATTAACTCAAAGCACAGTTAATTTTAAAAGATCGTTTATTCAAAAAGGACCATAGACTTGTTAATGACTGAACAATGATTTCCCACCATCTACCGCTAGGATCTGGCCGGTAATAAATTGTTGCTGTGCCAGAAAAAGTACCGCCTCAGCTATGTCTTCGGGGCACCCTGTTCGTTTTAGTAACGTCTTTTCAATGATGGCGTTCTTTTCATTATTATTGATAGCAGCTTCTGCTTCCGGCCACAGAATCGGTCCGGGAGAAACACCATTAACTCTTACGCTCGGTGCCAGTTCTTTGGCCAGGCTTAGGGTCATCATCTGTAGTCCTGCTTTAGCTATCGAGTAAATAGGGTAGTCAGGTAGGCCTCGTTGAGCGTGAATATCGATCAGATTAATAATGCAGCCCTGATGTTGTTTCAGGCTTGCAGATAAGCGTGCTGACAGGAAATAAGCTGCTTTAAGGTTGCTGTTCAGCAGATCTTCCCATTGATTTTCACTGCTCTGTTCCACTGGTGTAGGGTAAAACGATGAGGCGTTGTTAACCAGTAAGTCTACTTTGCCCTGCCAGTTCAGCGCCTGGTCCGACAGTTGTTGTACTTCTGTGTGGTTATTCAGATCGGCCTGAAGGCTTATAGCACTCGTTGCTCTGATCTGGTTGAGTTCAGTTACTAATAGGTTAGCCGCTTCGGTTGAGCGATTGTGATGAATAATAATCTGGTAGCCCTGCTTATGTAGCAGGCGGGCAATAGATGCGCCAATTCGTCGGGCTGCGCCTGTAACTAATGCGACAGGTGCAGTCATCAGAGAGCTCCGTCTATCTGCTGTTGGCATATGGCAGTTTGAGCCTCAGTAATGGCCTGACCCAGGGCTTTTCCCTGATAGCCTTTTAACATCATTTTTTTGGGGCTGATCGCTTGAAGGGCTTTAAGTAACTCAGGAATCATCGTCTCAGCCGGAAGAGCTTTGCCGGTAAGGATTTTGCAGGCCTGAATCAGAGGGCTGAGCTTAGCTGGGCGACGTATCAGGTCCAGGTCCTTTAGTAGTTGTAACCGCTGACTGGCACTGAGTGTGGCAAACCCGATCAGCTGATCTGCCTGACAACTGAGCTGCAAACCGAGATCTCGAAAGGAGTTAGGTGTGCGATATTGTCGGCAGAATGAGGTGACAGCAGAGGCCCGTTCGCTAACTGGCTTGTCAGCAAAGGTTCTGTGCATCAGCAGAGCAAAGCGAATTTCTGCACCGCTCGGTTGCTGAAGAGCTGTCAGGGTTTTTGCATCACTTACTGTTTGTCCAAGCTCAGGGAATAACTTCTTTAGAGCGCCGCATTGTTCAAGACTCAGTAGGAACTGATCCGGCGAAGTTTCAGTCATGGCGCGCTGGAATTCTTGCCAGATTCGTTCCGACGTCAGGTGCTCAAGCTCATCACTGTCAGAGAGCTTTGCCATTAGCTGGAGTGTTTCCGGCGCGATAGTAAAACCAAGCTCATGATAGCGGGCCAGAAAGCGGGCGACTCTTAGTACCCGTAGCGGGTCTTCGGCGAAAGCGGGGGAAACATGGCGTAGAATCTTGTGATGTAGATCTGTCTGGCCGTCATAGGGGTCGATAATCATTTTATCGGCAGCCATGGCCATGGCATTGATAGTGAGATCGCGGCGAATTAGGTCCTGTTCCAGGGTGACATCAGGGCTGGCGTGATACTGAAAGCCGGTATAGCCTTTGCCCGACTTACGTTCTGTTCTGGCTAACGCATATTCTTCACCGCTATCAGGGTGTATAAAGACCGGAAAATCCTTACCTACTGGCTTATAACCCTGTTGCAGCATCTGTTCAGGGGTTGCCCCCACAACTACCCAGTCGCGATCATAAACAGGATAGTTGAGTAACGTATCCCGGACTGCGCCGCCTACCAGATAGATTTCCATGGGTTACTAACTACTGCTGCACTGGTCCGGGCGGGTGGCCTGCCACATCTCGAAGCCACCATCCAGACTGTATACCTGCTCAAAGCCTTGTTGAATCAGGATTCCAGCCGCAGACTGACTACTAAAACCGTGATAGCAGCATACGATTAACGGAGCATCCAGGTCTGCCTCCTGAATGAAGGTGTGCAGGTTCTCGTTGGAGAGGTGAATAGCATCTGTTATATGGTTTTGTTGATAACTTTGTTGATCACGGATATCAGCGATGATAGCACCGTCGGCAATGAGTTGCTCAGCCTGTTTAATGTTAATGCATTCAAAGTTATCCATTAGCGGCCATACCTTTTATTACTTTTTACTGAGTATAGAGTTTGGTCTTCAAGTCGAAGTGCCGTCAGGCGATCGCCCCAGACACAACCGGTATCCAGTGCAAAAACGTTGTCCCGGTCGGCTATACCTTCCAGTGCTGCCCAGTGACCAAATATTATTTTGTGGTGGTCGAGTATTTTTCCCTGATGACTGAACCAGGGAGCAAAACCTTCAGGTTGCGAAGATAAGCCACTCTTTACTGCCAGATCCAGCTTGCCACTACTGTCACAAAAACGCATACGGGTAAAATAGTTGGTAATGGCGCGTAATCGATCCCAGCCTTCTAGTTTACCCGACCAGGTTGCCGGCAAGTTGCCATACATATGGCGGTAAAACTCTTTTGCCAGTGTGCTCTGGATAATAGTTTCAACTTCACGGGCTCGTTTATGAGCCTTTTTTACCGACCATTGAGGTGGAATACCGGCATGGACCATGGTATAGCCAAGTTTTTTATCGGTTACCAATAGAGACTGGTGACGTAGCCAGTTTATAAGCGCTTCAGCATCAGGGGCTTGTAGCAGGTCTTGAAAGGTATCACCGCGCTTGGCTTTTATTACACCGCTGTGAACAGCCAGCATATGCAGATCATGATTACCCAGAACAACTGATACCTGGTCACCCATATTGCGAAGGAAACGGACTGTTTCTAAGGATTTGGGGCCGCGGTTAACCAGGTCTCCGGCAATCCATAACTTGTCATCTGCGCTGAAGTTAATCTGTTCCAGAAGTGCCATGAACTCATCGAAACAGCCCTGGATATCACCGATAGCATAAGTTGCCATAGACTGCTTTCCTTAATGTAGAGCGTTAGGCTGAGCCAGGGTAAAGGGCTCGATATCAGCATTGAATGTTTGCCCATCATCGGTCTGCATCTGATAGTGGCCTTGCATGGAGCCAACCTTGGTGGAGATAACTGTACCGCTGGTATAGCTGAAGCTCTGCTGCGGGGCGATCACCGGTTGTTCACCGATAACCCCTTCACCTTCAACCTCCTGTACCTGCTCATCGCCATCGGTAATTAGCCAGCGCCGTCTTAAAAGTTGTACTGGCTGCTGATCGTTGTTGGTGATGGTGATGTGATAAGAGAACACATAACGCTTTTTGTCCGGATCAGACTGTTCCGGCAGATAAGCGGTTTCGACATTAATTATAATAGCGTGTTGTGTGAACGATTCGATCATGGTGGTCTGGCTGCTACTCACTGCTTATCACTCAGGTAGTCACTGATTTTAATGAAATCCTCCAGCGCTAAACGTTCTGGGCGCAGGCCTGGATCAATACCAAGGTCGTTAATCTCATCGCCGCTTAACAGGGGCTTGAGGTTATTTCGCAGAGTCTTACGACGTTGACCGAAGGCGGTGCGCACAACGACTTCTAGCTTAGTATAGTCTTTAGCTTTATGGGGAAGTTGCTTATACGGTACCAGACGCACAATTGCAGAATCAACTTTTGGTGCAGGGTCAAAAGCATAAGGTGGAACTAAAAACAGCGGTTCTACCTGACAGAAATACTGAGCCATAATGCCGAGTCGGCCATAGGCACTTTCACCTGGTTGA
This sequence comes from Amphritea balenae, assembly GCF_003858655.1. GTDB lineage: Bacteria > Pseudomonadota > Gammaproteobacteria > Pseudomonadales > Balneatricaceae > Amphritea > Amphritea balenae. The sequence goes on along the minus strand of NZ_RQXV01000005.1, from coordinate 60,878 downwards.
GCGGCTAAACGATCGACCACTTCTTTTTGTAGCATAAAGTGCATATCTTCAATCAGATCTGCATGGCTTAACAGATGAAAGATTAGCGGAGTGGAGATGTTGTAGGGCAGGTTACCGACAACCCGTAGTTGCTCATCAGCTTGTTGCAGACTACTAAAATCAAATTTCAGCGCATCGCCTTCGTGAATAGTGAACTTATCTTCATAGCTAAAGAACTTAGTTCGCAAGATTGGTATCAGGTCGCGATCTAGCTCAACAACATCTAAGCGTTGGCATAGTGGAAGTATCTCTTCCGTGATGGCGCCGAGGCCCGGACCGATCTCGACCAGGTGATGCTCTTCACCCGGTGCAATAGCCCGGATAATGCGACGGATAATGCCCTGGTCCTGAAGAAAGTTCTGGCCAAAACGTTTGCGGGCCTTATGGCCTACAGGTTTTTTACTCATTGGATATTCCGGTTGTTGCGATTGCCTGCCATAAAGGCGGCATAATTTATAGCCGTCAGCAGGCTACCACTATCAGCCTGGCCTGTTGCAGTAAGGTCCAACGCGGTGCCATGATCGACTGATGTGCGGATAATTGGCATGCCAAGCGTAATATTGACAGCCTGACCAAAACCTTTGTACTTCAAAACAGGTAAGCCCTGATCATGATACATCGCCAGAACTGCATCGGCGCTTTCCAGGTATTTTTGATTGAATAGCGTGTCAGCTGGCAGGGGATCACTCAGATTGAGGCCTTGTTGACGCAACCGATTAATAACCGGTTGTATGGTGTCTATCTCTTCGTGACCCATATGGCCACCTTCGCCCGCATGAGGGTTGAGGCCGGCGATTAATATTCGAGGATTGTCCAGGCCAAAGCTACGCTGCAGATCCCGGTGCAGAACTTCTAATACCTGCTCTAGCAACGGTTGAGTGATTGCTTTTGGCACCTCTGAAAGTGGCAAATGAGTGGTTGCCAGGGCGACACGCAAGCCTTTCGTTGCCAGCATCATGACGACTTTGTCTGATCCGGTTAGCTGCTCGAGAAACTCAGTGTGGCCGCTGAACTGGATTCCTGCATCATTAATAATGCCTTTATGTACCGGTGCCGTTACCAGCGCGGAAAACTCATTGCTCAGGCAGCCTGATGTCGCCCGACTGAGGGTGTCGAGTACGTACTGGGCGTTGCGACTGTCTAACTGCCCGGCTATAGAAGTATGCTTCATCGGCACAGTATCTACCCATAAACAACCCGGTGGGGTTGCTGTAATAGGTTGGTCCGGCTCATAGCTCAGCAATTTTATTGGCAGGTTGAGCTGTTGCGCTCGGGCTTCCAGTAGCCTCGGATCGGCAATGGCGACCAGTTGATGAGGGTGGCCTTGTTGAGCAATCTGAATACAAAGATCTGGCCCGATGCCGGCAGGCTCTCCCGGCGTCAGGGCCAGTCTATAGATACTCATAAAGTTACTTGAGCTCAATGTAGGCTTGAGAACGAATCTCACGCAGCCAGTTTTGCAGTTCTTCGTTATATTTTCGCTGCCGGATGGATGAACGCGCCTGGTTGGCCTGCATCTCTTCGCCCATATCTTGTTGGCGGCGATCTTCTACCTTCAGAATGTGCCAGCCGAAACGGGATTCAAATGGTGCGCTGGTCTGACCAGGGTCAGTATTAAACATCACCTGTTCAAACTCAGGTACCATCTGGCCTGGCTGAGCCCAGCCTAAAGAGCCGCCTTGGGAACCGCTGCCTGCATCATCGCTGTATTGTTTGGCGATTTCTTCAAACGGAACACCGTTACGAAGACGTTGGTAGAGTGTTTCGATCTCACGACGGGTTTGTGCAGGTGAACGTATTTCATTGGGGCTTAACAGGATATGACGCACCTTAACCTGCTCAACTAGTTGTACTGAACTGCCCTGTTTGTCATTAACCTTCAGTATATGAAAACCACTCGGGCTTCTGACCGGGGTGCTGAACTGTCCGGGATTAAGGTCTTTTACGACAGCTGCAAACTGTTCCGGGATTTCGTTGAGTTTGCGCCAGCCGATGTCTCCGCCTTTAAGAGCATTGGGTCCCTGAGACTGAGCAATTGCTGTGGCAGAAAAATCAACACCAGCGTTGAGCTGTTCAGCTACCACTTTGGCCTGCTGTTCCGCTTTCTGAATCATCTCTGGTGTTGCTTGAAGAGGAACGCCAATCAGAATCTGTGACAGGCGATAGTTAGCCGCATTTTGTTGCTGGCCCTGTTCTGATGTCAGAAAATTATCTATCTCCTGCTGGGATACCCGAATACGACTGCTTACGATGCGTTGTTGGATCTTTTGAATCAGCATTTCGGTACGGATCTGTTGACGGGCCTCGGTGTAGTTCTGGCCTTCGGCAATCAGCGTTTCTCTGAACTGTTCCAGACTAAGTCCTGAACGGGAAGCGATTCGTTCAAGTGCTGAGTTGAGTTCAGAATCGGATACCCGGATGCCCTGTTGTTCACCCAGTTGTAGCTGAATGTTTTCCAGAATCAGGCGGTCCAGAATCTGACGCTGTAATATCTGATCATCAGGTATGGCCCGGCCCTGAGCTGCGAGTCGACTTCTTATCGATTGCTCGGTGTCATTCAATTCACTTTGCAAAACGATATCGTCGTTAACAATGGCAACAATCTGGTCCAGAGTAACGGGAGCAGCAGGAACGCTGAGGCTTGCTGTGATCAGTAGGGCAGTCAGGCCCGGTTTCAGTTTGTTTACGAGCTTAATAGTCATTGTTCTCTTCACGTTCTTTAAAACCGATAATATCTTTCAGGGCGGAATCTCCGTTCCCCACCTCACCTAATCCCTTCAGGACGAACTGCAGATAGATGGCACTATCTTTTTGGCCAATGCTATCATCCTCTATCCACTGGCGTGCAGCAAGCCGGACTTTCCAACAGCAGCTGGCGTATTCCACACCGAGTAACGCTTCAGGTGTTTGTTTATTTTCTAGGTCTTCCTGCCAGCGACCCATCATGCTCCATTCTGGCGCCAGAGGCCAGATGAAGGACAGGTCTGTCTGATTTCTTAGACCGTCCCGCTGACGGTAGCCAAAGCTGATCGTTTTATTAATCGAGGGGGTGTAATGAATTTTTGCATTAGTTGCTACCAGGTTAACATTATCGCGGTCCAGTTCTGTATCCAGTGTGACCCTCAGATCACGGAAAGGGTTCCATGATGCTTGCGCGGCAAAGTTGGATTGTTCATCGGTATCGACGGTTGTGATGCCATTAAGTTGAACGGTACGGTCGGCAAAGTAAAACGCCTGGCCCAGACTGAAACGGCTTAATTCACTACCGTCAGCCCGATAGAACGCGGAGCTTAAGCCCAGTGATACTTGTTGGCTATCACCAATTTTGTCCAGACCAAAGAAACGATTACTACGGAACAGGCTTTTGTAGCTAAAGTCAGCCAGCGAAGTATCAAAGTCTGGAATACCTTGTTGCTCTTCTTTAGAACTGTATAGTGCAAACAGACGCGGCTCCAGCGATTGGGTGTAGTTGTCAGTCTCTCGTTCAAAATACAGGCCGGAGTCCATGCTGAAAACAGTAGCGGTGCGACTGATGCTGTCATCCTGTCCACTAATTTGATCGTTCAGGTTATACTGAGTCATCCAGTAGCTGATTTCGGGTTTCAGATAACCCCATGAGCTAATGATCGGCATGCTGGCAGAAGGCTGGACATGTAGCCGGCTGCCGGTAACCCGATCGATTCCGGTTAAACCTTCAGTGTCGCGGTCGAATTGAGTTGCATCAGTCAGGTATTTAAAGGCAAACTCTTGTCCTTTAACGATATTATACTGACCACGAACCTGAAGTTGCGGTAAGCGTTGATACGGGCTCTTGCTGGAATCGATGGTTTGGTAATCATGTACCCGTAATGTGGCATTCCAGTTTTGCTGTTGAAACCTAGCTTTTGCTAAACGGTCAAGGTGGGTCGTGCGGTCGACTTCCAGGCTAGAGCCAAGGTCATCAAAGTAATCACTATCGCTGACAGCATTAAAGTCTATCTCACTGCTCCAGCTACCTGAGCCGCCTAAGTGATCGACACCGAGCAACCAGCGATCTTTGTTGAACTTATTGTCATTGAAAAGCAGGCCGGTACTAAGCGATTGTTGGCCATAGCTGTCCATGTGACGAAATTCATTTTCTAACAGCAGTCCCCGTTCAGTGAAGAGTCTAGGTGTTAGAGTGTCATCGTAGTTAGCTGCCAGATTAAAGTAGTAAGGAATGCCGAGCTCTAAACCATCAGACTTTGAATAGCCAATAGAGGGAAACAGAAAGCCGGAATGGCGCTGATCATCGATCGGGAATTCCAGGTAAGGAAAGTAAAAGACCGGTATATCAGCTACTTTCAGTGTTGCATGTTTGGCTGTGCCAAAGCCCCTGTTTGGATCCAGAACCAGCGAGTCTGCAGCTATCTTCCAGCTTTCGTCAGAAGGGGCGCAGGTAGTATAAGTACTCTGTTCCATCCTAACCCGGTCATCCTGTAATCGGATTATTCGTTTGGCTTTGCCCCGTAATGATTGCTCATGTACAACATAGTTAGCATTGGATACAACCGTTTCACCGCTAAGTGCATTGGTCTGAGCTTCGCTGCCCAGTAGTAGTAAGCCGGGTTCCCGGTATCGGATATTACCGGTTAGCCGAATCTGGTTGGAGACCTGATCAACTTCAGCCGAGTCACTGCGTAAGTAATGTCCAGACTGACGGAGTTCTACATTACCTTTAAGCTGAGTGAGTCCACCTAACTGAGTATCAGACTGATCGGCATCGATGCGAAGCTTGCCTGTTTCGGCATCTGAAGTGGTTTGATAATCAGGTTCAATATACACCCCGTGACAGGCTTTGCTGGCACCGCTAATGGGATACCAGTCTTGTTGAGCGTAATCAGTTATTGTCAGATCGGCCGCCGGGATGTTTAGTGTCGGCTGACTTGAGATGGTGGCCTGTTGCGGTTTAATCTTGTTTTGAGAAGCTGGTATACCGCTCTTAGTTATCTCTACTGGTGTGGTTGGTGTACCTAAATTAAGCGTATCTGTACAGTTCCAGCTACCGTTAGTGCCAGCATCGCATTGCCAGCGACCATTGATATTTTGTTCAGTTATAGTTGCAGCTGTTGTTTTGGTCGTGTTCTCAAATTTGTCAGAATTATCAGAACCGGTATTGCTATCTTCTGTTACAGATGCCTGATCTTCTGCTGCCGCTTGTTTTTGATTGTCACAATCCCAGTTCTGGCCTTGTTGCATGGTGCAGGTCCAGAGCGCATGTTTAGCGACAGGGGCTGTTTCTGCCGCCTGTGTGGAATTAGACAGCGCTGCAATAACAGCCAAAGTAAGTGTGTAGGATGAGCGTCTTGAGAACGGCATTCAGATTGTCCAGTATGAAGCGTAGAAAAAGCTTCGATTTCCTTTATCGGTAAACCTTGAATCGAGTAACATAGCTATAAAGCACCGCATGATAAAACATTCGGCTATAACAACGCTAGGGGATTGATAGATATGGGGCAAAGACTGGCCGGATTAAAGTGCTGGGTGGAGCAGACGTTCACTGAGTTGAATATTGAACTGGCAGAAGACTGGCAGTGCGTTCCTGTGTCTGGAGATGCCAGTTTCAGGCGCTATTTTCGGTTATTAAGCCATGGCATGAGCTGGATTCTGATGGATGCTCCACCGGAAAAGGAAAATAGCCATCCTTTTGTTTGTATCGCAAAAGCCTGGGAACCATTGGAAATTCATGCGCCGGTGGTTCATGCGGTCGATCTTGAACAGGGTTATATGCTGTTATCTGATCTGGGGGATGATTTGTATCTGGATAAGCTGACGGAGACAAATGCTGATGAACTATATGGGCGGGCTTTCAGTGCACTGACCCGTTTGCAGCAATGTCAGGATATTGCGGGTCATCCACTTCCCCATTATGACCGGGCACTGTTGCAGCGAGAGATGGACCTGTTTCGTGACTGGCTGATTGGTGATTTGCTTAAAATTGAACTCAAGCCAGGTGTGATGCATCTGTTTACCGAAGTGTCTGAGTTTTTAATTGGTTCAGCATTAGAGCAGCCTGCAGTCTGTGTGCATCGGGATTATCATTCCAGGAATCTACTGGTAGATGGCGACGATACGCCGGGAGTGATCGATTTTCAGGATGCGGTAATAGGGCCAGTAACCTATGATCTGGTCTCTTTACTACGCGACTGTTATATAGAATGGCCGGATATGCAGGTGTATGGCTGGGTTGATCAGTTTGGTGAAATGTTGGTAGAAGATGGGCTTCTTCAGCACTACGATCGAGCCGACTTTTATCGCTGGTTTGATCTGATGGGTGCCCAGCGACATCTGAAAGCCGCGGGTATCTTTGCTCGATTAAATCTGCGTGATGGTAAACCGGGTTATCTGGAAGATATTCCCCGTACCCTTAATTACATTATACGGGTAGCCGGGCGCTACGATTCACTGCTGACATTTGCCGCATGGTTGCAGGATGTCGTTGTACCAGCGATGTATGCGAGTGAACATTTTGAAAATCAACATCTGGACCGGTGGTTTAGCTAATGCGGGCAATGATTCTGGCGGCGGGATTAGGAACCCGGATGCGGCCATTGACACTGACAACACCCAAACCTTTGTTGTTAGTCGCAGGAAAACCACTGATTCAATATCACATTGAGCGTTTGGTGGCAGCGGGGATAACAGAACTGGTTATTAACCATGCCTGGTTGGGAGAACAGCTGGAAAATCAGATGGGTGATGGTCAGCGTTTCGGTGCCAGAATTATCTGGTCCCCAGAGCAGGAGCCCCTTGAAACCGGTGGTGGTATTTTGAAAGCATTACCTGATCTGAGCCCTGAGGGTGACGATTTTTTATTGGTGAATGGCGATTTGTTTACAAATTACCCGTTTAAGCATGTTACTGATCTGAATGCTGGTCTGGGTCTGGAAGCGGATCGCTTGGCACACCTTATTCTGGTGGATAATCCCGGGCATAACCCAGAAGGTGATTTTGCCCTGCAAGAAGGGCAGGTTATTGAAAGTGGTAGTGATAAGTTAACGTTTAGTGGTATTAGTCTACTTTCGCCGCGCTTGTTTGAAGGCTGTTCTGCGGGTAAATTTCCTCTGGCGCCTTTATTACGTGCTGCGATGCAAAGTAACAGGGTCAGCGGTGAACATTTCCGGGGATACTGGCGTGATATAGGTACGCCTGAAAGGTTGAGTGAAGTCAGTAGCGATGTGGAAAAAGGACGTGTAGATGTCATTTAATAGTGAAAAAACGGGTTTTAGCCTTGGACAGGTTGTTCGCAATAATCGTACTGCGCTAGTTATTGGTGGCCTGATTGGTTTGTTTAGTGGCGGACTTTTTGGTCTGTTATTAGGGGCAGGTGTCGGTGTCGTGTTATCGAATGCATTGAAGTCTGCACTCGGTAAAGCGTTGAATCCGCAGGATGCGTTTTTTAAAGCAACCTTTACGGTGATGGGTAAGTTGGCAAAGGCCGATGGCCGGGTCAGTGAAGAGGAGATTCAGTACGCTCGCGAAGTGATGAATCGTATGGGGCTGAGTGAAGATCGTCGGCGTGAAGCGATGGACTTGTTCTCTCAAGGCAAAGAGAGTGACTTTGATATTACTGAGGTGATGCGCCCGCTGAGTGCGCTAATTCGCTATCGGATACCCCTGAAACTGATGTTTGTTGAGATTCAGCTTCAGGCGGCAATGGCTGATGGTCAGGTCAGTGAGGCAGAAACTATTATTATTCGAGAGGTCTGTGGATTGTTGCAGATGTCTCAGGCTGAGATGGCAGCGCTGATGGCAAGAATGCAATCTCACTTCTCGTATCAGCAACATAGCTACCAATCCCATCAGGGTGGCTTTGTCTCGCAGCAGCAAATGCTGAAAGAGGCCTATGGAGTATTAGGTGTTAATGAATCAGTAACTGATGCAGAGCTTAAGAAAGCTTACCGAAGACTGATGAGTCAGCACCATCCCGATAAATTAGTTGCTAAAGGCCTGCCGGAAGAGATGATGCAGCTGGCGAAAGAGAAAACCCAGGAAATTCAAGGTGCTTATGATCTGGTACGAGAGGCGCGAAAAAAAGCTAGCCAATAGGCTGCTTTCTGATGGCAGTGGAGCAATGTTAGCATCAGTGTTTGGGGCAACATGCTAGCTTCCAGGGGTTAGTTCAACAGGCTCCGCAGCGATATCTGGAGTAGGTTTCCTGTCCAGAATATTGGTTTTTAAAATACCCCGTACCTGTTTAGTTAACCATAGTGGCATTCTGCGAGGATCGTTTAAGCGCTGATTCAGGCGGATCTGGCGGTAGCCATTGTTACCGCTACGTTTGGCGGCTCGAAGTCTTTGTTTTGCATAGGACCTGTTGCTTAGATCTGGATCTGACCACAGATCCAGTACCGGTGTCTTCAATTCGCTAATCATTGAAAGTAGGTTCGGTGTACTGGTGCTGGAGGCTATGGTTGGGTTTATTATCATTAAGGCTCTGTCGGCTCTGGTTTCATCCTGCATAAAATAGCTAACGGCCCAGTTAGCACCTTCACCAACGCCTAGTACAACCTCAAACTGGCTGCCTTTATCCTTTAGCTGATTACTGGCTGATGCGGCTAATTCAAGCACTTTGAGGGCGTAAGTATCCGCCGCTTCAGTGGATGTATTTGCGTCACTAACTGTGCTTGAACTGTTCTGGCTGGCTTCAGCCTCAGTTCCCGTTACAGTTTCTGAGGCGGGTGTTGCACTTTCTTGTACCTGGTTACGGTTTTGTAAGGTTGGCAAGGTTCTGGCGGGGATACCTCGTTGTGGTGGTTGCGGTAATGTAATGGCCAGAGTATTCCAACCATGTTCAGTCAGCTGTGTTCTTAGCGGGTGAATCAGGCCTGGCCAGTCTGCGCTGGTGGCCTGGTCCGGAAAGATGATAATGCTGCCATGGGCTTCGGCGGCGACAGCTGACTGATAAAGCGCCAGCCATTGTTCTCCGTCTTTTTCCAGCCAGATGACTTCGGTTTCACTGTTTTGTGCCAGCGCAAGATCGGCTTGACGTTGTTGTTCTGGCGACGGCTCGATCCGCTCGTTCTGAGCGGTGGGTTTACTGGCAGTATCAGTAGACGGTGCTGTTTCGGTGTTACTGTCTTCTGCGGCATTAAGTAACGCAGAGCTAAGTAATAACAGGCTGTAAAACAGTGGCTTAATCAATTTCATGCTTCGATTATTAAAGAGCAGAGCGGGATAAGCAAGGATAAAGCAGGTTGAGTTTAATCTAAGGCAAAGTACAATGGCCGCAATTATCTATTTACCACCTTCAGAGTGAATCCCCATGGCTGATTTTAAGATTGCACCTTCTATCCTTTCTGCAGATTTTGCCCGCCTGGGTGAAGAGGTTGAAAACGTGTTAGCCGCGGGCGCTGACTATGTGCACTTTGATGTGATGGATAATCACTATGTGCCAAACCTGACGATCGGGCCTATGGTCTGTAAAGCGCTGCGTAAGCATGGCATCGAAGCGCCAATCGATGTGCATCTGATGGTATCCCCGGTTGATCGGATGATAGGTGAGTTTGTTGACGCCGGTGCTTCATTTATTACTTTTCACCCTGAAGCCTCTGATCATATCGACCGCTCATTGCAGATGATCCGTGATGGCGGCTGTAAGTCAGGTCTGGTGTTTAACCCGGCTACACCACTAACCTATCTGGAGCATGTGCTGGATAAAGTGGATATGGTTCTATTGATGTCGGTTAATCCGGGTTTTGGTGGTCAGAAGTTTTTGCCATCGACACTGAAAAAACTACAGCAGGCGCGTAAAATCATCGATGACAGCGGGTTTGATATCCGTCTGGAAGTGGATGGTGGTGTTGGTACCGCTAATATCGGTGAGATTGCTGCTGCGGGTGCGGATACCTTTGTTGCAGGTTCGGCGATATTCAATACCGATGATTACAAGGCAACTATCGATCAGATGCGTGCTGAACTGGCTAAAGCATAAAGGCTGACAGCTAAGCTTATGCAATCGTTGTTCAGGGGGCAGCTGCCCGAACTGGTTCTGTTTGATCTTGATGGCACACTGCTCGATAGTGTGCCGGATCTCGCCCTGGCGACGGATCAGATGCTTCAGGCATTGCGGCTTGAGCCGGCCGGAGAAACTGCAGTGCGCAGCTGGGTCGGTAATGGCGCTCAGGTCCTGGTGCAGCGAGCCTTGACCGGTCAGCAGGATCCCGATATTTCCAGCATAGATCCGGATCTGTTCGAGCGGGCCTTTACCTTGTTTCTGGATTGCTACGGTAAGTGCAGCGCCGAGCGTAGTCAGCTTTACCCTGGGGTATTGGAATATCTGGACTGGTTGTCGAGTAGGGATGTAAAGATGGGGCTAGTGACGAATAAGCCGATTCGCTTTACTATACCCCTGCTTGAAACCTTTAATCTGGACCGTTATTTCGGGCTGGTGCTGGGTGGCGATAGCCTTGAGCAGAAAAAGCCTGACCCGCTGCCGTTACAGCATGCTATGAATGAGTTTTCTAGTATGCCAGATATGACGCTGATGGTCGGTGATTCAAAGAGCGATATTCGGGCCGCACAAGCCGCAGGCTGTCCTGTCGTTGCGGTTACTTATGGTTACAACCACGGTGAGCCGGTTGCTGATTATGCACCCGATATTATTGTGGATAATTTGCTAGAACTGCTCTGAATAATAGTTTTATCGGCATTTGTTTACAGTTCTGTCTTATCTGGCTCTTCATTTCCTTCTTGTTAGTCTTCTTCATTACCTTCTTCATTATCCTCATCAAAGAGGGCCCTTCGTGCGGTGTTGCATACTGCGAGTACTCCGGGATGGCTAACTCTTCGTTCCAGAGAGATTGCATAGAACCGCTCGCGAATATCATCCATGCGCCCAATCACCTCAACACCGTATTGTTGTGTCATCTGCTGCTCTATGACGGTGGGGGCGCAGAATATGCCTGCGCCGGACAGACCGAAAGCTTCAATCAATGCGGTATCAGCGCATTCAACCTGAATGTCGGGGGTTATTTTGTGCCGATCAAACCAGCGCATCAGGCCGGTGCCACGCTCGGTTTCGGCAGAAGGCATAAGCATCGGAGCACCTTCAAGTGAATGGGGGAAGTCTGTGCGGTAAGTTGGAGCGTCTTGTGTGGTCGCAAAAAAACTGAGTCCGCATTCGCCTAGCAGGTGGTTATAGCCCCGGATATGAAAGCTGGCATCAAGCGGACGATCGGCGAGTACCAGGTCGAGTTTCTGAGTGGCAAGATCGGCCAGTAGGCTGGGTAGAGGGCCCTCTTCACAAATCAAACGGCTGGCGTCAGCCAGCTTTAGTGCAGGTTCCAGTAAACGATAGGTGATCAGCTTAGGTAATACATCAGCAATGCCAATATTGAAGCGTTGTTGTTTGAGGCTGGTTGGATCCTGAATACTCTGTTTCAGTTCGTCACCCAGCAGGAAAATTTCTTCTGCATAATTAAGTGCATACTGGCCCGCTTTGGTGAGTTTGAGGTTGCGGCCACGTTTTTTGAACAGTGGCGTGCCCAGCTCCTGTTCTAATAACTTTATCTGTCCGCTAATGGTTTGCGGGGTGAGATGTAGTTTTTTGCAGGCTCTGTTGATGCTGCCTTCCTGAGCAACAGCCATAAAATAACGCAAGTGCTTGAAGTTCATCAGGGTTCTCTGTTGATGATTAAATAATCGTAAAAAACTTACTGTTTATATAAAAAATACGAATTTTATTTAACTGTTGTCTGACTATACTGTTCCTTATCGACTTTGTCATGACTTCCCGAATCCTCCCCAACAGGATTCATATTGAAGTCAGATAAGGCATAAAAAGTTTAGTTGTTGTGTTAAGTAAGTGGACCTTGCTTTAAGTAGATTGTGTAGCTGTTGTTTGGCTAGGTTAGAAGTTTAACTAGGTAAGAAATGTAATTAGGTAGTAAGTTTAAAGACTCTCCTCCAGTCTTGAAAATATGGACTCTCATCCAAATATTCACCCGGCTCCCAAGGCCGGGTTTTTTTTGTCTGCACGAAGCTAATTCTTGAGGGCAATGAAAAAACGCTTTGTTATTCACAGGTAAGAGTCTGTTGCTGGAAAATAGTCGCTGTCGGCAATGCCTTTTTTAAAGTTCGCCAATATCGTCTTCTAACGATGACTTTTTAATCTGTTAACGCCAGAGCCACTGGTTAGTCTGCTGTTGGAAAAACTGTTGTTTGACTGAATTTATAATGGTTATTCTTATCGGTTTTGTGGGCTCTGCTGTTATCTGTTGAAACCGCATGGAGGTCATGCTGGCGCAGAAAAAAGGAGTAGAAAACTGACGGTTTGAAAGTTCTATTTTGACATAACTGCAGCCCGCTTGATTCGGGGGCTGGGCTGCTATAAGGTTAAGGCATAATTTGCTACGTTTTTGGAAATATAGTGTCTGAACTTGTACCCCAGATTGAGATAATCCTGCGCTCGCCTTATGTTGGTGAGCGATGGCGATGGCGTCACTGAACCCTGCTTTTCAGAACATGCTACTGGCATAAATCTATGTCGGACTTTATTTCAAAGCCCTGAATAAAATTATGGGCAGAATGAGAACAGATAATGACTCCTGATCAATTCACTGAGCTGGCTGCTCAGAACTACAATCGTATCCCTGTCGTACGCGAAGTCCTGGCGGACCTTGATACACCGCTTTCTACCTATATGAAGCTTGCTAATCAGCCCTACAGTTATTTGTTGGAATCGGTCGAAGGTGGCGAGAAATGGGGCCGTTATTCAATCATCGGCTTGCCCTGTCGGACCGTGCTTAAAGTGTTTGGTCATAAGATTCGTATAGAAACAGATGGTGAAATCGTTGAGCAGGCGACAGTGGATGATCCATTGGATTTTGTTGAGCAGTTTCAGACGCGCTATCGGGCCCCTGAGCTTGATGGTCTGCCTCGCTTTAATGGTGGCTTGGTAGGCTACTTTGGTTATGACTGTGTCAGGTATGTTGAAAAGCGGTTAGCTGAAGGGGTGCCTGAGGATGTGATTGGTACGCCGGATATCCTGTTAATGGTATCTGACGAGGTTGTAGTGTTTGATAACCTCAGTGGCAAACTGGTATTAATCAGTCATGCCGATCCGGGCGAAGAGGGGGCTCTGGATCAGGCAAAATTGAAACTCGATGAACTGGTAAGCCGGTTACGTTTTTCTATCCCACATCAGGACACGCCTCAAGAGCAGTGCCGAGAGGTGGATGAAAGTGAGTTTAAGTCCAGCTTTGGTGAGCAGCAGTTTAAAGATTCAGTTGACCGTATTAAAGAATATATTCTTTCAGGTGATGTGATGCAGACGGTTATCTCTCAGCGGATGTCGATTCCGTTTGAGAATAGTCCGCTGGATCTCTATCGGGCGTTACGCTGTCTGAATCCATCGCCCTATATGTATGTACTGCATCTGGGGGATCATCATGTAGTGGGTTCTTCCCCTGAGATTCTGGCGCGGGTCGAGGATGGTGTGGTGAGTGTGCGGCCTATTGCCGGTACCCGTCGTCGGGGTGTGACCGAAGAGGAAGATCTGGCGCTGGAAAAAGAACTGCTGGCGGATCCTAAAGAGATTGCTGAGCATCTGATGCTGATTGATCTGGGGCGTAATGATGTCGGTCGTGTAGCAGAAATTGGTAAGGTCGAACTAACCGCTAAAATGGCGGTGGAACGGTATTCCCATGTGATGCATATCGTCTCTAACGTTAATGGTCAGCTTAAGCCTGATGTATCAGCCATGGATGTTTTGCGAGCGACGTTGCCTGCAGGCACCCTGAGTGGTGCGCCTAAGGTGCGGGCGATGGAAATTATCGATGAGATGGAACCGGTAAAAAGAGGGGTCTACGGTGGTGCTGTAGGTTATCTCTCCTGGAACGGCAATATGGATACTGCAATCGCCATACGTACGGCGGTGATTAAAGATAATGTGCTGCATATTCAGGCCGGCGCTGGTGTTGTTGCCGACTCTATTCCGCGGCTGGAGTGGAAAGAAACCATGAACAAAGGACGGGCGATTTTTAAAGCTGTCGATATGGTGAAGCAGGGCTTAGATAATCTCTGATTATTGCTCTGCTCCTCTGTTAATTAAAGCCTCCGTTTGGAGGCTTTTTTTTGCTTGTTTACTTGTAAATACAGCCTTTGCAGTCGATCCAGGCAGGGTTGTTGTGTGCTGGAATTATACATTTCAGGTTGGGGCTGGAAGGGGGGGTAAAAGATAGGTGGTTATTTACACCGTCTATCCGGTGTTTCAGGGCTCAGATAATCGCTCAATAGCACGAAAAAAACAGGTCTGGTCAGTCTCCTTTTGATGGTTTTTCTTACTTTTTTGAGAGTGAATGTAGCTTTTTTGGTAGCTTGGGTTGGGGTGTTTGTGTGTGACAAAATTAACAGTTTTGGGTTGTTTTTGAAGGCTGTTTAGTCGCGTTTTTTTTCGTTTTTATCTATCTGAATGAGATGTAATGTGATTATTTTTTACTACTAATTGATTAGATATTGATCGAATTTAAACAAATGTTTGAGGCACGTTATTAATGTGTCAAAATTGATATATGTCAATTTATTCGTTTTTATAAACATTTGTTTCCAAAATGGAAACAAGTGTGACTTTGCCTGTGACATATTATTTATTTTTGCGTTGACTTTCTGTATGTCAGCAATGATGGGGCTTTGCTCTGTAGGTGTTGTCGTTGTTGGTTATCAGGGACACATAATGGGTACAGAACTGATTGTCTATATTAAATAAATCTTATACATAGTGGTATTGAGAGAAAGTCTCTTTGGTTTTGCGTTTTTATTGGTTTTGTTGTGCTGATTGAATTGAATTCTAAGGTGGTTGGTTTTTGAGCCTTAAATTGATTTTATATTTTGGCATTGCTTGAAAATTAATGCCGAGTCGAGACTTAAAAAAAAGTGGGTTGTTTGTTTTGTTTTACGGTTGTGTAGGTTTGCTATCTGCTATGCCAAAACCTTTCTCTCCAGATTTTGAAATAGTGTTGAACACAAAGGGGAAGTTCAGGAGCTGGAAAACCCTGAATTTTGTTGGTTGATGAAGTATTGCCCGGATGGGACTGCAGCCCGGATGGATTTGTAAGGAGAAACACCAATGGCGAATAAGTCAGTAGGTTTGTTGAAAAAGGCGGGTTTACCTGTCGCTGGCGTAGCGGCGGTTCTGCTGCTGTCAGGCTGCGCCAGTATTTTACCTGAGTCGCTGACATCTGAGCAGGTCGCTCAGGTAGCTGCGCTGGATAAAGAGAAAAACGCTAACGATGTGCCAGCACTTCAGGGGGCTTTGACCCTTGAAGAGGCGATTGCCCGAGCTCTGAAATATAACCTGGAGCATCGCACCCGGATGCTGGAGCAGACCTACTCGGTAGCTCAGCTGGAAGAGTCGCGATTTGATCTGTTGCCACAACTGAATCTGGGAGCAGATTACACCAATCGTAGTGAGCCAAACCTGCGGAGAAATGAATCCCTTAGTGGTGGCGGCGTTTTTGATCCTTCAACGGTAAGTACCGCTCAGGAGCATACAGTCAGTCAGCTGGGGCTGACCTGGAGCTTGCTGGATTACGGTGTGAGTTACTATAACGCCAAGCAGCAGGCGAACCAGACGCTTATCGCAACTGAACGTCGTCGTAAGGCGATGCATCAGTTAACACAGAAAGTGCAGGGTACCTATTGGCGCGCTATGGCAGCACAAAAGCTGCGAGCAGAAGTACGTAAGACTATTCGTGAAGCGGATAAAGCGCTGGAAGATGCGGTACAGGTTGAGAAAGAACGCATTAAGACGCCGATGGAGTCTCTGAGCTATCAGCGTTCGTTGTTAGAGAACCTGCGTACCCTTGAGGCGGTTGAAGATGAGCTGAAGGTTGCCAAGTTGGAGCTGAATGCGCTGATTAACCTGCCGGTTGCGTCTGATTATGCGCTGGTCGAGCCTGAAGGTGCAGCGAAGCTGGCGGCTTTACAGTTGTCTTTAGGTCAGATGGAAACACTGGCGATCGCCAATAACGCCGATCTGCGCGAAGAAAACTACAACGTTGATAACGCTGTTTTAGAAACCCGTAAGAGTATGGTGAAGCTGTTTCCGGGGATTAAATTCAGCTATGGACTGAAGCACGATAACGATAACTTTCTGGTTGAAGAGAGCTGGCAGGATGCAAGTCTGAGTGTTAACGCAAATCTGATTAACCTGTTCTCCTACGGTGCGGTTAAGGCGCGTGCTGAATCCCTGGAGGTTTTATCTGAGCAGCGTCGTATGGCGATGCAGATGAACCTGTTGGCTCAGGTGCATATCTCTGCTCAGCAGTTTGACAGTTCGCGTCAACAGTTTGATCGTGCCGACAATATCTGGCGTGTTGATGATCGTATGTTACAGATCACCCTGGCCGCTCAGGATGCACAGACTCAAAGTGGTCTGAACCTTATCGCATCTAAGACTACAACCATCTTGTCTCTATTACGCCGTTACCAGGCTCTGGCTGATATGCATGCCGCTTCTGGTCAGGTTCAGGCAACGTTGGGTCTTGAGCCTCAGGTTGCAAGCCTGGATCTTATCGGTCTGAGTGAGTTGACTATGAAGGTTAAGGAAGCGCAGGAAAACTGGCAGATGATCGAAGCACCGGCTGCTGCAGTCGAAGCTGAAGTACCTGCCAAACTGGAGCTTAATGATGCGCTTCGTGGTGAGTTGAATGCAGAGTTGGATAGTTGGGCGGCTGATTGGGCGGCTAAAGATCTGACTGCTTATCTGTCGCACTATGCTGCTGACTTTGTGCCAGCTAATGGCATGGCTCTGGCTGACTGGAAAGTGCAGCGTGCAGAGCGTCTGGCTCAACCTTCCCGAATCAGTGTGAAACTGAAATACCAGGATTATCAGCTGGTATCTGAGGATTCAGTAGCTGTGCAGGTTAAACAGCGCTATCGCTCCGATCGTTTTGGCGATAACACCACCAAGGTGTTTGTACTGCAACGCCAGGATGACGGTTGGAAAATACGCTCTGAAGAGGTGCGCTAAATGATCAATAGATCCGTATGGATTCTGATCGGATTACTTGGATTCCCCCTGCTTGCGCAGGCGGAATCTGAGTCGTTTCCAGAGCCGCAGCTTTACCCAGTAGCGTTGCCGACCGGTAATATTCGGGCGCAATTAACGCCCCATGATTACACCACGCTAGCAGCTGAGATCGGCGCTAAGATCGGCAATATAGCGCTTAGAGAGGGCGACTCATTTAAGAAAGGCGATCTCTTAATAAAGCTAGATTGCGAAGTGCAGCAGGCGATGAAGTCAAAAGCCAATGCTGACCTGGCAGGTGCAAAGAAAGTTTACGCGGCCAACAAGCGACTGTCGCAGCTGAATGCGGTGGGTAAGCTTGAGTTAGATACTGCCTGGGCGGCAATGCGTAAGGCGGAAGCGGAGCTGACGCTGGTAAGGGCAACTTTGTCTAAATGTTCTATTAAAGCCCCTTTTAACGGGCGTGTGGCGGATCAGTATGCCCGTCAACAGCAGTATGTACAGGCGGGTGAACCGCTACTGGATATTCTCGATGATTCTGTGTTGGAGCTTGAATTTATCGTGCCGTCCAAGTGGCTGGCCTGGCTTAAGAAAGACCATAAGTTTGATGTTCTGATTGATGAAACGGGTAAAGAGTATAAGGCCGCAGTGTCCCGCACTGGTGCCCGAGTCGACCCGATTAGTCAGTCCGTAAAAATTGTAGCAGTAATTGAAAGTGCCAATCCTGAGCTTATGCCTGGCATGAGCGGCAGGGTGTTGTTAACGCCGCCGGAAGGCTTGTCGCAGCAGTGATCCTGCTGTCGTTAGTGTAAGCCAGATCGTTTTATCGGTGTTGTAAGAGAGAGATATATCGTGCCTAAGAATAAAGTAAAAAATCAGAACCCTAAGAATCACAATCAAAACCGTCGCGGCCCACAGCCAATGGCGCTGGAACCTCGCATCATGTTTGATGGTGCGGCGGTCGACGCCATTGTTGAAACAGTGGTCGATGCTGAAACCCTGACGGCTGAATTTGAGCAGGTAGATGCGGATCAGTTTGATGTGAGCACTATGGTTCCGCCTGCCGTCGACTTTGAGCAGTCTTCTACTGAAGTTGCTTTTGTTGATGCGTCGATAAGCGATGCTGATTCCCTGATTGCAGGGATGCGGGATAATGTCGAAGTGATACTGATCGAATCTGATCAGGATGGTTTAGAGGTCATGGCACAGACACTCGAAAACCGTTCAGATATTACAGCGATTCACGTTATTGGTCATGGTAGTGAAGGTTCGGTTCTGCTCGGCACGGCAGACCTGAATGCTGACTCTCTCTCCAGCTATACCGACGAACTGACCGAGATCGGTCAGACCCTGACTGAAAACGGCGATATTCTCTTTTATGGTTGTGATATCGCAGCCGGTCAGATCGGTTTTGATCTGATCACCCGTCTGAGTGAAATTACCGAGGCGGATATTGCTGCATCCACCGATGATACCGGTGCGGCAGATAAAGGCGCCGACTGGGATCTGGAGGCTAAGACCGGCACAATCGAAGCTGAAGAGATCGAGGTGGCCGGTTTTGAAGGTTCGCTGGCGCCGCCAACCATCACGCTTGACCCTGCCAATAACAGTGGCGGTGCCAATGACGGAGGATATGAGATTACGGCAGGCCCCGGCGGCAGCCGAGGCATAGGCTTGGTCGACCCTTTGGCGGCTGCTGTCGCAGATGGTGATGGCGATGATATTGAAAGTTTGAAGCTTAGCTTTAATGGCTTTGCCAATGCGGGTGATGAAAATATCTGGCTGGGGTTGGGCGGAGATCGGTTTGCGGTCGAGATCGACGGCAGCGCCGATGCTGAGCGTAGCTTTACCATTGGTGCCACCGACTTTGCGATTAACTACGACGGCACCGATATTGTTGTAAGTAAAGTGGGCGGTGGCAAGATGGCCACCAATGATCTCAACAGTTTGCTGCGGACTATCGCGTATCATCTGGACACTACGCCTGAGTTGGTGGTGGCCGGTACCCGTACGGTTTCATTTACCGTTAACGATGGCGCAACAGATAGCGTTTCGGTTAACAGCATTGTCAATATTTCGGATGTCCAGCGTTTTGATATCGGTGGCGAGTTCTATCAGGTGTATACCGCCGGTGGTCAGGTAGCCGAGCTGGATCTTGAAAATGGTGGGTATGTTCACTACGGCGATCCGGCTGGATTTCCTTATAATGCGACCGGTTACAACGTTTTTGATGACTTCGCCTACGGTATTGGTACAGCCGCTGCTGGCGATTACAGAGGGCACTTAGTTCGGCTCGGGGCCAATGGTATGGTCGATGACCTTGGCTTGATCGAAGGACTGCCCAGCCCCACTAAGACTAACTACAATGTCGGTGATTTTGGCGGCGATGGGCGGTTGTATGTCACAAATGGTGGAATATACGAAGTCTATGTGATCGATGTTGCAAGCGCTACTGTGGTGGAAACACTGGTAGCCACCGAGAAGATATTCCTTAATGCGGATATGGCGTATAGCTCTACCCGTGGGTTGTTTTATACCATTGACTATACGGGTAATTTTTACTCGATGGATAAAACCGGCAACGTTACTCATCTCGGCAAGCCGATCGCTGCAGGGGCATATGGTGCGATGTTTGCTGATTATGATGGTTATGTTTACGCCTGTGATAATAACACTGGAAAAGTCTGGCGATTAAACCCGGATAATCTTGAAGTCGTCCAGGTAGGTACAGCCGGTAAAGCAAGCCAGAACGATGGTTTTTCCAACCCTGATGTACAGAAAATGGGTAATGCCAAACCAACTCTGAATCTGGATGCGGATAACTCGCTGGGTGGAGTTGATGATAACGGCACCGAGCGTACTTTCAATGTTGGTGGCGCAGCGGTCACTCTGGCAGATAGCGATGTTAGTATTTCTGACGCCGATCACACTGCGTTTGAGTGGTTGAAAATATCCATTGCAGGTTCAGTTGATGGTGCCGACGAAGTGCTTGCCATTGCTGGCACGGAGATACCTTTAGGGGCGACAGAAGATGTTCAAATAACGGTCGGGGCGACTACTTATCTGGTCGATCCTTATGCCGGGGCTGAATACCTTCGAGTCACCAATAGTAATGGCAATCCAATATTGCAGGCTGATCTGGAAGCGTTAATCGAAACCGTCACCTATCAGAATAAGGCAACGGGTGCTACCGAGGGTGATCGCACGGTCAACTTCTCTATCAGCGATGGCAAAACCGAAAGTAATATTGCTAAATCGACTGTTTCGGTTATCAATGCAGCGCCAACGGCGGTGGGTGAAACGACGACAACCGCCGCGCAAACTCCTAAAAATATTGATTTGCTGGCCAATGACTCTGACCCGGAAGGGCAGCCTTTATCGATAACCGAAGTTGATAGTCAGGCTATCGCAGTAGGTGAAACAGTTACCTTAACCGGAGGCGAGGGTACTGTAACCCTGAATGCCGATCAGACCGTCACATATACCCCAGCAGAGGGCTTTAATGGCCCGGCTATTTTTGATTATACCGTTAGTGATGGTGCGAAAACTGCGGCAGCAACCGCCGCGGTGGGGGTCGATCTCGCCGTTGAAATCTATGAAGATGATATCCGCACCCTGACGGCTGAAGATATTAAACAAACCGGCGACTGGCAGTCGATCACCATTGATAGCCTGAATTTTCCGGTGGGCACAACCCTGACCCGGAACGCTGTTGATCTGCAGGTGGGTGATACCGTCACCAAAGCCGAAATCGATAGCGGGGTGGTTAAGTTTACACCGACGCTCGATCAATCAGGCGTAGATTATGCTGATTTTGGCTGGACACTGACACTGCCAGATGGCAGTGATCCGGCGACTGTTTCCGGTTCAATGAGTGTCGATGTTATTCCGGTTAATGATTCAATTAGTCTGACCCTGGACGCCGATAACTCAGGCGGTGGCGCTGATGATGATGGCTTCAGCACCACCGCTGGACCAGGTGGCAGCAGGGGTATCTCAATTGTGTCTGATGATGCCGCCGTTACGGTTGAACCGGGCCATGAAATCGAAACCATGACACTTAGTTTCAATGGCTTTGCCAATGCTGGAGATGAAAATATCTGGCTCGGCGAGGGCGGCGATCGCTTTGCGGTTGAGATTGATGGCAGCGCCGATGCCGAACGTCAGTTTACGATTGGCACGACCGATTTCGCGATTAATTACGATGGCACCGATATTATCGTCTCTAAAGTGGCTGGCGGAAAGATGGCCACTAATGATCTGAATACTCTGTTACAGAGCGTGGCTTATCAGCTGGATACCACCGATGATAAGGTCAAGCTTGGCACCCGTACGGTTGATTTTTTTGTCAACGATGGTACTGGCGACAGTGCGCCGGTGACTTCAACAATCGAGATTTCTAGCGTCCAGCGTTTTCCTATCGGTGGCGAGTTTTATCAGGTGTTGACTGAAGGGGCGATGCTGGGGCAGGTTGCCGAGATCGATGTTGAGGATGGTGGCTTTTCGTTCTACGGAGATCCTGCTGGGTTTGGGTACAATGCTACCGGTTATAACACTATCGACGATTTTGCCTATGGCATGGGCGTTGGTGGGATGATGGGTCATCTTATCCGGACCGGTGCAAATGGTCTGACTGACGATCTGGGTTATGTTGCCGGATTGCCTGGTGGTGTTGCGTTCAATGTGGGTGACTTTGGCGGTGACGGTATTTTGTATGCGACCAGGTCATCAACCGATACGATTTATAAAATTGATGTTAACTCAGTCTCTGTCGTCGGCACCGTCACCCTGAGCACCACTATTACGGGTCAGGCGGATATGGCCTATAGCTCCACCCGGGATCTATTCTATACCATCGATGGCAACAGTGATTTCTGGTCTATCACCAAAGCGGGTGTGGCAACAAAACTGGGTAATGTTGGTATCGGAAATGGCTACGGTGCTGTTTTCGCCGATTATGATGGTTATATTTATGGTGCCAGAAACAGTGATGGCGCGGTTTTTCAAATTAACCCGGATACTCTTTCAGTCACTCAGGTAGCAACCGCCGGTGCTGCCGGTGGTAACGACGGTTTTTCCAATCCTGATGTTCAGTCGATAGGTAATGCTGTTCCTGTGCTTAATCTGGACGCCGATAATTCTCTCGGAGGTCTGGATGATAAAGGTACTGAACGGAACTTTGCTGCGGGCGATGGTCCGCTGACACTGGCTGATACCGATGTCAGCATCACCGATGCCGACCACACCGCGTTTGAATACGTGAAGCTATCGTTACAGGGTACCCTTGATGGTGCCGATGAAGTGTTAGCCATTGCCGGTACTGAAATTCCGCTGGGCACCACCGAAGATGTGCAGGTGACTGTAGGCGCTACCACTTTTCTGGTCGATCCGTTCGCGGAGGCCGAATATATGCGAATAAGCAATGCTAATGGCAGCCCGATTCTGCAGGCTGATCTGGAAGCATTGATTGAAACCATCACCTATCAGAACAAAAGCGCAGCGGCCACCGAGGGTGACCGGACCGTTAATTTCACGGTTAGCGATGGCCTGATCGAAAGTAATGTTGCCAAGTCTGTTATATCGGTTGTGAACGAGGCCCCAACGGTCATCAGTGAAACCGCAACGACCAGCGCAGATACCGCCAAAACTATCGATCTGCTGGCCAATGATTCAGACCCCGAAGGCCTGCCGTTAACGATTACTCAGGTGGATGGCCAGGCGATTGCCGTTGGTGAAACTGTGACCCTTGCCGGTGGCGAAGGCACCGTTACCCTGAATGCGGATCAGACCGTCACTTTTACCCCGGTTAACGGTTTTCACGGCCCGGCTATCTTCGATTACACCGTGACTGATGGTGCAAAGACAGCGACAACATCGGCTGCAGTGGGGGTGGATAACACCATCACTATTGCTGAGGATGATGTCCGCACGGTGACGGCTGCAGATATCAAGCAGAGTGGTAACTGGGATTCTATTACAGTCGATAGTCTGAACCTGCCAGTGGGTGCAACGCTGACCCGCAACGGTACCGATTTGAATGTTGGCGATACCGTAACTAAAGCCGAGATCGACAGCGGTATCGTGAAATTTACCCCGGTTCAGGATGAATCCGGCACCGGTTATGCTGATTTTGTCTGGACCCTGAACCTGCCGGACGGCAGCGATCCAGCGACGGTTGAAGGTCAGCTGCTTATCGATGTTACCCCGGTAAATGATGCGCCGGTGGTTAACCTGGATACCGATAACTCCCTCGGCGGTGCAGACGATAAAGGCACTGATCGCACCTTCCTGTCCAGCGATGGTGTGCTGCTGCTTGCCGATACCGATACCACCGTTAGTGATGTTGATGACAGCACGTTAACCTATCTGAAGATTGAACTTGCCGGGAATGTTGACGGCGCTTCTGAGGCGCTTTTTGTTGGGGCTGATGAAGTTTCAGATACGGTATTGAACCCCTTTATCGGTGGAACCCTGTTTAGAATTGATCCAACCGCAGAGCCGGGTGTAATCACAGTTACCAATCAGCTTGGCGGTGAAATGTCGCTGGCAGATATTGAAACACTGATCGAAACCATCGGTTACCAGCATAACGCTGAAACGCTGACTGAAGGTGAGCGTACCATTACCTTCAAAGTCAGCGATGGTGAGCTGGAAAGTAACCTGGCAACAGCTAAGGTTGATGTGGTTCAGCGTCCACTAGTCAACCTGGACCCAACCAACTCCGGTGGCGGAGCGGATGACGGAGAATTCACCGCGACTACCGGCCCGGGGGGCAGCGAAGGTATTCCTGTTGTCGGTACTGATCCTCAGGTAGAAGGTGCGGATAAGCTGACTCTGACTGTGACCGGAACGGGTAATGGCGGCGATGAAAAGATCCGTATCGGTACTGCTCCAGATCAGGAATTGATCGAGCTGGATGGTACCCCTGATCCTACCCGTCAGGTAACTATCGGCGGTACTACCTTTGATGTGGATTACGACGGAACAGATATAACCATTACAAAACCTGATGGCAGTGTGATGGATCCAACCGATGCTGGCGATCTGCTGGAATCGGTTAAGTATCAATTGGATACCACACCTACGAAAACCGTGAACGGTGATCGTGATATTACGATAGTGGCGGAGAAGGACGGGGTAGAAAGTATCCCGTTAACCTCGACTATCACAGTGACCGGGACGCCGGTTTCTGAATCAACAGACCCGGCTAACCTGGCACCAACCCTGAATCTTGACCCGGATAATTCACTGCGCGGCAGCGCGGATGGTGGTACCAATCAGGATGTGAGCTTTGGTGATCCGGCCATTGCACTGGCTGATACCGATGTGTTCATCACAGACGTCGACAGCACCACCTTTACCGAGGTTAACCTGACCGTTACCGGCATCGTCGATGGTAGTGATGAAGTACTCACTATCGGTGGTACGCAGGTACCGCTGGATACTACGGATAACGTTGAAGTCACTGTAGCAGGCAAAACTTATCTGATAGACCCTCATGCTGATGGCGATCAAATTCGCATTACGCCGACCGATGGTACGCCGTTGGGTAAAGAGGCGATGGAAGAGCTGATCCACGCGATCAAGTATGAAAATATTGCCGGCAGCCCTACTGTGGGTGCCCGTACCTTTACGCTGAGCGTCAGCGATGGCGACAAAGATAGCGTCGCAGTAACAGCAACGATTAATTTGGCTGCTGCACCCACCACCGGGCTGGAACTTGAACCAGAAACCGCGACGACTACACAGGAAACCCCGGTAAGCTTTAATCTGCTGGATAACGACAGCAATCCTGAAGCCGGGGCGTTTAGCATTACTCAGATTGACGGTCAGGCCGTTAGTGTTGGTGATATCGTCACTCTGGCCGATGGCTCGGGTACCGTTAAGCTGAATAACAGCCTGGGTAATGTTACTTACACGCCATCGACTGATTATAACGGTACTGCTTACGTTGGCTATACGGTTACCGATGCCGAAGGCGATAGCGATACTGTTTACGCTGCCGTTGGTGTAGATAGCACTCTTACCTTGTTGGAAGAGCAGAGCTGGACTCTGGGTGCCAGCGATATCTCCGATAAGCCGTTTGAACAGATAGTGATTACGGATCAGACCAAGCCTGATGGCGCTAGCCTGAAGCTGGATGGTGTTGATGTAGAAGATGGCGATATCATCAGTTACAGCGATATTTCCGCTGGAAAACTGGTGTTTACGCCGGAGCCGAACCGCAGTGGCGACGACTACGCTAAATTTGATTATCAGATCAGTACACCGCTTTCGTTAGTTGATGATCATGCTGGCGCGGTAAGCTCAAGCCTGACCATCGATGTTACCCCGGTCGATGATATTCCGGTGGTTGATGCGGCCATTCCAAACCAGGATTCAGTCGATGCTGAGGTGATCAGTATTGATTTGAAAGATCACTTCTTTGACGGCGATATCGGAGATCCGGGTAGCAGCGATGTGCTGACCTACTCGACTACCAGCTTGCTGCCGGAAGGTATTACCCTGAACTCGGCGACCGGTCTGTTAGAAGGTACTCTGGTCCATGATGCCTCCAAGGGCGGCGTAGATTCAGACGGCTTTTATACCGTAGAGGTAACAGCTACAGATAGTGGTGGTCAGACGATCAGTGATAGTTTCTATTGGTCGGTCACCAACATTGCACCGGAAGTTACCACTGAGATCGATGATACGGTCGCCAATCCGGATGTGCCCTTTAGCCTGGATATTACATCGAACTTTGATGATCCGGATAACGATACCGTGACCTATAGCGCAGCGGGTCTGCCGGGTGGTCTGTCTATCGATTCGAATACCGGTATTATCAGTGGTACTCCGGCAGCAGGGGCTGCCCGGAATAACCCTTATACCGTCGAAGTGACTATTGATGATGGTCAGGCAACCGCCACCGATAGCTTCCTGATCGGGATGCCGGGCAAACCGACAGTGAATGATCTGGTTACCGGGGACAGCACGCCGGAAATTACCGGTGAAGCAACGCCACTGGTTCAGGTGGATGTCTATGAGGGCGGCACCCATCTGGGCACCACCACCGCGGATACCTACGGTAACTGGGCTCTGGAGTTAACCGAAGAGCTAGCCGCCGGCAGTCATAATATTACCGCGACGGCCACAGATTCTGCCGGTAACACCGGTACTGAAGGCCTAGCCGGTGTGATCGACCTTGACCTGACGCCACCGGATGCGCCGAACGCATTTGATCTGATCGATGAGTCCGATAGCGGTGATTCCAATACCGATGATATTACTAATGATGATACCCCAACTCTGCGTGGTAGCGGGGGTACACCGGGTGATTCGGTAACCTTGTACGATACCAATGGTACCCTGGTACGGGGTACCGGTGTGGTGGATGCAGATGGTAACTGGGAGATCACTTCGACTAAGTTACCGGATGGTATTCACGATATGACCGTGACCTACTCTGACCCGGTAGGTAACGAGAGTGATCCGTCACCGGTGCTGAGTATTAACGTTAATACCACCATTCCAACACCCACCGAGCTGGATCTGAAAACCAGCTCCGATACCGGTATGTCCAACATCGATAATATCACCAGTGTGAATACCCCGGTGATTACCGGTAGTGGTGGTGCAGAGGATGATGTGGTAACCCTTTACGATACCAACGGTACGACCGTTATTGGTACGTCGGTAGTCGATGCACAGGGTAAATGGGAGATTACCACCGACGAACTGATTGATGGCGATCATACTCTGACAGCGATCTATTCTGATGTGGCGGGCAACGTTTCACCTGCATCAGCGCCATTGGATATCACTATCGATAGCAGTGTCTTGGTGCCGCCAATGCCGGATATGACCTCTCCAACGGACAGTGGTGTATCTGATAGCGATGATATTACCCGAATTACAGCACCAAGCTTTAGTGGTGTGGGTGGTACCCCAGGTGATGAGATCTTCCTCTATGACAGCGATGGCGTAACCAGTATTGGTAATGCTGTTGTTGCTGCTAATGGAACCTGGACCGTTAACTCCTATACCCTGAGCGAGGGGAAACACTGGATCACTGCGAAATACCGTGATCCTGCCGGTAACGTCAGTGCCGCATCCCCGGCGCTGGAAATTACTATCGATACTACCATCGCGACACCGGATATACCGGACCTGAGCCCGGATTCCGATTTGGGTAACAGTGCAGGGGATAACCTGACGGCAGATTCTACTCCGACTTTGACTGGTAGTGGCGGTACCGAAGGCGATACCATTACTATCTTTGATAGTAATGGTACTACCGTTGTGGGTACCGGTACGGTGGCTGCTGATGGTAACTGGAGTGTAACTACAAGTACTTTAAGTGATGGTACTCATCGACTAAAAGCTCAGTATACTGATCCGGCAGGAAACCAGAGCAGCTCTCTGTCTGGTACCTTATTTGTTGATGTAAATACCGCAGCACCGGCAACGCCTGCCAATGTATTGCTGGCGAGCACCTCGGATACCTTTAATGAAGATATTAACAGCGCCGGTACTGATCTGGGCAACAGTTCAGATAAACTGACCAAAGATACAACACCAACCCTGACCGGCACCGATGGTGAGCCAGGTCAGGTTGTTAAATTGTTCCATTCTGATGGTACCGAGCTGGCTGAAGGCACGGTTGCCGCGGATGGCACCTGGTCACTGACCTCCGGTGTTGAACTGGAAGAGGGTGCGAATACTTTATCAGTGCGCTATGTCAGCGATTCGGGTGCTGTGAGTGCTGCGAAATCTATTGCCATTACCGTAGATACAGCTATCCCAACGCCGATTATCGATCTGGCTAATGCCTCTGATTCCGGCCGCTCTCAAGACGATTACATCACCTACGATAACACGCCGACTATCAGCGGTACCGGTGGTAAAGCAGGCGACTCTATAGTGCTGTTCGATGGTGATACGGATATTGGTACCGCTACCGTCGCAGCAAATGGCACCTGGTCTGTAACATCCTCAGCACTGAGTGATGGTGACCATAACCTGACCGCCAAATACTTCGATAAGGCGGGCAATATCAGTGCTGCGTCTAATCAGCTTTCAGTGACTGTTGATACCGCGGCGTCTGATAAGCCAGCGGGCCTGACGCTAGATAGCGCGGACGATACTGGTACCTCTGACAGCGACCTGATCACCCGTGAGAACCTGCCTACCATCAGTGGTAGCGGCGGTAATGAAGGTGACTACGTTGATATCTATAAAGGTGCTACCAAAATGGGTAGCGGTATTGTCGGTGCCGATGGCAGCTGGTCGCTGGATCTGACTACCGCATTGGCCAACGGTGTTAATAACCTGACTGCCAAATATACTGATGTAGCGGGTAATGTGAGTGCGCCTTCTGATGTGTTGGCGGTTACAGTGGATCGGACTATCGCTAATCCATGGAACTTCGATTTGCGCACCCCGTCTGATTCCGGAACCAGTGCTACCGATAATTATACCAACGACGATACTCCTACTTTTGGAGGGCGATTGGGAACTAATGGCGATACTGCGGTTGTTTACTACAACAACGGTACCGAAGATGTGATTCTTGGTACCGATATAGTGGGGCCGGGCGGTAATGATGGTCGCAATACCTACTGGGAAGTGACGCCAACCGAGCCGTTGCCAGAAGGTGTACACACCGTTTATGTGAAATATACCGATATTGCTGGTAATGAGAGTGCGGCACCTAAAGCGCTTAATGTCACCATCGATAAAACGGTATCCACACCCATTAAGCCGGACCTGATCAGTGCATCGGATACCGGTAGCAGCGACAGCGATAACATCACTAAAGATTACACGCCAACCATCAATGGTACCGGTGGTGATCAGGGCGATACTGTACGCCTGTATAAAGATGTTGACGGTACCCTGACACTGCTGAAAAGCGGGACCGTAGGCGCGGGTGGTAACTGGACAGTGACAACCGGTGGTCTGGCGGATGGCGATTATAAGATGGTTGCCACTTACTCTGATAAAGCGGGTAACGAAAGTGCGCCATCCGAAGCGCTGGATATTACTATCGACCGTACGGTGCCGACGGCGCCACCACAGCCAAGTTTGGCGGATACATCGAATACCGGTGATCTGTCTGATAACCGTACCCAGGAAAAACGTCCGACCATCGAAGGGGCGACGGGTGTTCCGGGTGATACGGTTACTCTGTACAAAGGCAATACAGTATTGGGTACCGCAACGGTCGATGTCGATGGTAACTGGGCAATTCCTACTGGTATCGATCTGACCGAAGGCAATAACAGCCTGACGGCGAAATATACCGATCCTGCCGGAAACATCAGTGCTGCATCGACGGCGTTGAATGTGATTGTTGATACCGTTGGTCCAACTCTGAACATCACCACTGCGGATAATTCACTGAAAGCGGGTGAAACCACCACAGTTACATTCACATTTAATGAATCGGTAGCGGGCTTTGATAGCAGCGATGTCAGCCTGGAATCCGGCACACTGAGCGATGTCACCCCAACCGATGGCACTAATAAAGTCTTTACTGCGACCTATACTCCGGCGGTGGATACTGAAGATGCCGCGATGCTCATTTCTGTTGCGGATGACAGTTATACTGATGCAAGCCTGAATCTGGGTAGCGGTGATGATCATAATATCGCTGTGGATACTGATATCCCGACGCCACCCACAAACCTTGATGTGGTAGCGGCTTCGGATACCGGTACCTCCGATAGCGATGATCTTACTAAGGATACTACGCCGACTATAACCGGTGACGGCGGTAATCCGGGTGATACCGTAAAACTCTATCACCCGAACGGCACTACTGTACTGGCTACCGGTACAGTGCAACCGGATGGCACCTGGACGGTAACCAGTGCGGCGCTGGGTAACGGAACCCATGACCTGACCGCAAAATTCTCCGATGCGGCGGGTAACCAGAGCGGTTCTTCAGAGCCGGTTTCGGTGACGGTTGATACGGTTGTAGGGCGTCCGGTTCTGGCGCTTGATCCGGCCTCCGATACCGGTATTTCCAATACCGACAAAATCACCAAGGACAATACTCCGACCTTCAGCGGCAGCGGTGGTGTGCCGGGCGATACTATAGAGCTGTGGAATAACGGCCGTACTGTGCAGCTGGGCAGTGCCACCGTTGATGAAAACGGTGACTGGAGCGTTACCTCCTCTGAACTTAATGATGGTGCAAATTACTTCTACTCCCGCTATACCGATCCTGCAGGAAATACCGGTGCCTGGTCAGGCCGGGCTGTTATTACCGTTGATACGGCCATGACAGAAACAGGCCCGACAAATATCGATCTGCATGTTAACTCCGATAGCGGCGCTTCAAATACCGATGATATTACCTTCGACGATACCCCGACCATTACCGGTGGGGGCGGAAAGTATCAGGATTATGTGACTCTTTATGATACCGATGGTACGACGGTGTTGGGGACCTCAATAGTTAACTCTGCGGGTAAGTGGACCATTACGCCAACCACACCGATGGCAGAAGGCGGGCATACCCTGACGGCTAAGTACTCCGATAAGGCCGGCAATGAGACTAATGCATCCGATGAATTGAATATTACCATCGATACAACGGCCTCTATTGCACCACCGACCCCGGATCTTGCGGCAACTTCCGATTCCGGTGTATCTGATACCGATGATATTACCAACGAGATCCGTCCGGAGCTGACCGGTAGCGGCGGTAACCAGGGCGATACGGTTACCTTGTATAAAGGGGCAAGTGTCATGGGTACCGGTACCGTCGATGTTGACGGTAACTGGGCGGTCGATCTGACCGCTAACCTGGCAACCGGGGCCAATGACCTGACCGCTAAATATACCGATATTGCGGGTAATATCAGTGATGCATCTGATGCACTGACGGTAACCTACGATGGTGCGATAACAACACCGCAGAATATCGATCTTATTACGGTTGATGATTCGGGTTCTTCTGCTACTGACAATATTACCAAGGTGACTTCGCCGATCTTTACCGGCGTGAATGGTGTGCCGGGTGATACGGTTACTTTGTACGATACCGATGGCACGACTGTGTTGGGTACCGACGTGATTGCGGCGGACAAAACCTGGTCGATCACTGTTGCCGATATGGCAGAAGGTGATCATACGGTTAAAGCGGTTTATAGCGATATTGCTGGAAACGAAAGTGCAACCCCACGGGAATTGAACCTAACCATCGATACCACGATGGCTGCTCCGACGGCGCTGGATCTTAAAACCACATCGGACCTGGGTGCTGATGACAGCGATAATCTGACGTCTGATGTTACACCTACTATTACAGGTAGCGGTGGTACGCCGGGTGATACCGTTAAACTCTATGGTGATGATGGTACGACTGTTGTCGCCACAGCCACTGTTGCCGCAGATGGTACATGGGCTGCAACCCCGACAACCCGACTTGCCAATGGTAGTCACGATCTGACCGCGACCTATACCGATAAAGCGGGTAACGTCAGCGATCCGTCACCGGCGATTACGGTAACGATCGATGACTTTGTGCCGGATAAACCGATTACTCCAGATCTGGCTGCCAGCTCAGATAGCGGTGATTCCGATACCGATAACCTGACCAACGATAATACACCTCTGATCATTGGTAACGGTGGTGTCGAGGGCGATACAGTTAAACTGTACCGCGCAAATGTCTTCCTGGGCTCTGCGCTGGTGCAGGCTGATGGCAGTTGGGAAGTTGAGAGTGCCCTGCTGGCGGATGCAGTACATAACTTAACTGCCCGTTATGTATCCCCAGCCGGTGGTGTCAGCCCGGTTTCCGATGCGCTGGTGGTCACTGTTGATACGAAGATTTCCACGGCGAATGCACCGGGTTTAACCGGAGCCTCTGATACTGGTACTTCAAGTACCGATGATATTACGACAGATACCACACCAACGGTGAGTGGTATTGCAAACGGTGCGGGCCGAAAGGCGGGCGACACTGTTACCTTGTATGACACCGATGGCACAACAGTACTAGGTACTACCACGCTTGCGGCGAACATGACCTGGAGTATCACTTCTACAGAGCTGACTGAAGATGTTCATGATCTGACCATTCGGTACTCTGATGCAGCGGGTAATGTGAGTGATCCGTCACCGGCGCTGGAAGTGGATATTGATCTGAGTATTCCTACGCCAACCAATCTGGATCTGGAAGCCAGCACTGATACCGGTACTTCTGATACCGATGATCTGACTAAAGATACAACTCCGACCATTAGTGGTGATGGCGGTGAAGAAGGCGATAAGGTCACTATTTACGATACCGATGGGGTAACTGCGAAAGGTACGGCTGTTGTTGCGGCCGATGGTACCTGGTCTGTGACCACCTCGGCACTGACTCACGGTGAGCATACCCTGACTGCTAAGTTCTCCGATGCGGCAGGCAATGTCAGCCCGGCATCTGTGGCGATCGATATCAATATCGATACCGTGGCGGCAGCACCGGCGGATATGGATCTGCTGGCCAGCTCCGATATGGGTATCTCCGATAGCGATAACCTGACCAACGATACCACCCCGACATTCGCCGGAACCGGCGGTGTGCCGGGCGATACTGTTACTCTGTACAAGAAAGATGCGACTACCGCTATAGGTTCTGCGGTGGTAGATGCCGATGGCAACTGGGAAGTTACCGCAACCTCTGAATTAGCCGAGGGCAGTCAGCGGGTGTACTCTCGCTATACCGATGTGGCAGGCAATACCAGTGCCTGGAAATTCACCACGGTTAATATCGATACTACCTTGGTGCCCAACGGTATTCCGGTGCCGGATCTGTATGTAACATCCGATAGCGGTAGCTCTAACTCCGATGACCTGACCAACGATACAACGCCAACCTTGCGCGGTACTGGTGGTCGCTATCAGGACGTTGTTTACCTGTATACCGATGATGGAGAAACATTGCTGGGCCACACTACTGTGGCATCTAATGGTGTCTGGACCTATACCCCGACTGAACCGATGGCTGACGGTGATTACACCATTAAGGCCACTTACGGTGATAATGCCGGTAACCAGTCGGGTCTGTCTGATCCGCTGAATATTACTATCGATACCACTATTGTTAAGCCTGCAACCCCTGATCTGGAAGCCGGCTCCGACTCCGGTGATTTCGATAATGACGATATCACTAATGTACTGCGCCCTACGATTACAGGCAGTGGCGGTAATGAAGGTGAGATCGTCACCCTCTATAAAGGTACGACCAATATGGGTACCGGTACCGTCGATGTCGATGGTAACTGGTCGGTGGATCTGAACCGAAACCTGACTAGCGGTGACAATGACCTGACCGCCACCTATAAAGATGCGGCGGGTAATATCAGTGAGAAATCTGATGCTCTGACTGTCACTCTGGATGTCACCATTGCGACACCGCAGAATATCGATCTGATCGCTGCGGATGATTCTGGCAGCTCAGCCACCGATAACATCACCAATATAACCACTCCGACCTTCACCGGCATCAACGGTGTACCGGGTGATACGGTGAGTCTGTACGACACCGATGGTACAACCCTGCTGGGCACTGGTACCGTTAATGGCGATGGTACCTGGAGTGTCACTACGCCGGATCTGAGCGAAGGTGATCACACCATAAAAGCTAAGTACAGTGATATCGCGGGTAACGAAAGTACCACACCGCGCAGCCTGAATATCACCGTCGATACCACGGCGACTGCGCCGCTGACGCCTGATCTGCATGCGACTTCAGATAAGGGCGACTCTAATACCGATGACTACACCAGCGACAATACGCCGCTGATCACCGGTACGGGTGGTAACTACCTGGATACGGTGACCCTGTACGATACCGATGGCACTACCGTGCTGGGTACCGGCACTGTCAACTCGGCCGGTAACTGGACCGTAACCAGTACCGTGCTGACCGATGGACAGCATGATCTGACCGCCAAATACACTGACCGTGCAGGTAATACCAGTGCAGCCTCGACTGAGCTGACTATTGATATTGATACCCGGATTCCGTCTGCGCCTCCGCTGCCGGATCTGGTTGTAACCTCCGATAGCGGTGATTCCGGTAGTGATGATCTGACTAACGATAACACCCCTGAAATTAGCGGTGGCGGCGGTGTTGAAGGCGATACAGTTACCCTTTACAAGGGCAATGTCGCGCTGGGAACCGGACTGGTTGATGCTTCCGGTAACTGGACGGTTACCAGTTCTGAGCTGCCCGATGGCGTGAACAACCTGACCGCTAAATTTACCTCACCTGCAGGTGCTGAAGGTGCAGCATCACCGGTACTGGCCGTGACGGTTGATACGGTTGCACTGAAACCGCCGGTACCAAATCTGGTGACTGCATCGGATACAGGTACGTCGAATACCGATGACCTGACCAAAACTCAGACCCCGGATATCAGCGGTACCGGAGGTAAGTTTGGTGATACCGTCACCTTGTACGCGGATGATGGTGTAACGCCTATCGGCAGTACCACCGTTGCCTCAAATGGCACCTGGACCATTACCAGTGATACTTTGCTGGAAGGTGTTCACAATCTGACCACCAAATACAGTGATCCGGCGGGTAATGAGAGTGAGGCATCCGACCCACTGACCGTTACCGTGGATCTGACTATTCCGGTGCCAACTAACCTGGATCTGGATAGCCCATCTGATACGGGTGATTCCGACACCGATAACCTGACAAAGACCACCACGCCGATCATTAATGGTGACGGTG
Organism: Amphritea balenae; assembly: GCF_003858655.1. Taxonomy (GTDB): domain Bacteria; phylum Pseudomonadota; class Gammaproteobacteria; order Pseudomonadales; family Balneatricaceae; genus Amphritea; species Amphritea balenae. The sequence goes on along the minus strand of NZ_RQXV01000005.1, from coordinate 26,130 downwards.
GTACCGAAGGGGATACGGTTAAACTGTACGCGACCAACGGTACGACAGTGCTGGGTACCGGTACTGTTGATGCCGACGGCAACTGGTCGGTAACCAGTTCAACGCTGGCTCATGGCCCACACAGCCTGACCGCTAAGTTCTTCGATGCTGCGGGTAACGAGAGTGCGACACCGTCTGCAGCATTGGATGTAACCGTGGATACGGTGATCGGTAAGCCGGTGCTGGATCTGGTTGCCAGCTCTGATAGCGGCGATCTGGATACCGATAATCTGACCAATGATGACACACCGACCTTCGCTGGAACCGGCGTAGCAGGTGATACCATCACCCTTTATGCGAACGATAAAACCACGGTGCTGGGCACTGCTGATGTCGATGTTGATGGTAACTGGAGTGTGACGTCTGACCAGGTACCTGAGGGCACCCAGTACTTCTACGCCAAATATAGCGACCCTGCCGGCAACGTCGGTGGTTGGTCAGCTCGTTTTGCGGCGGTGATTGATACGACTATTGAAACGCCGAATCTGCCGGATCTGGTGAATGCATCGGATAGCGGTATTGATACCGACGATAATATTACCAACGATACTACGCCAAGAATCTTTGGTACCGGAGGTAAATACAGAGATATTGCCAAGCTTTATGAAGGTGATACCTATCTGGGCGAATACGTTATCAACAGTAGCGGCAATTGGGCGGTAACAACGCCTGAGCTGAGCGATGGCAATCATGATCTGACGGTCAAGTTCTTTGATAAGGCGGGTAACGAAAGTGCCGCGTCTGAAACGTTGTCGATCAATGTCGACAGTACCGCACCGGTATTAAGCATTGCGACCGATAAGAGCGTTTTGAAGGCCGGTGAAACCACCAATGTAACCTTCACCTTTGATGAGGTGCCTTACGGCTTCACTGCAGCTGATGTTGCTCTGGAAAATGGTTCTATCGATGGCATTGCAGCAACGGTTGATCCGTTAGTTTTCACAGCAGTATATACCCCAGCAAATAATATTGAGAATGCAGCGTCGGCGATTACCGTCGCAAATAACAAGTATACCGATGTGGCAGGTAACCTGGGCACCGGTGATACGGTTGATCTGGATCTGGATACTAAAGCGCCAACGGTGGCCATCACCAGCGATGACAGTGGTCTGGTCTCCGGTGAAACCGCCACCCTGACCTTTACCTTCAGTGAAGCGCCAACGGACTTTACTGAGACTGATATCAGTATCGAATCTGGTGGTTTGAGTAATTTTGCTGTCAGTGATACTGATCCGAAAGTATACACTGCGACCTACACGCCGCAGGATGAACATATCGATACGGCAATGAATATCAGTGTGGCTGGCGCAGGCTTTACCGATAGTTATGGTAATACCGGTGTCGACGGGGTGTTGGATCTGTCGATCTATACCAAGATTCCTGAAGCGCCGGAAGTCCTGCTAGCCAATGATGCCGGTGACTCGGCGATAGACTTGATTTCGAAAGATGCGACTTTGCAACTGAATGGCCTGGCACCGGGGGCTACCATTGAATACAGCACCGATGGCAGCAACTGGAGCAGTACATTCACGCCGGTGGCAAACAGCGATAATACGGTTTACGTGCGTCAGAGTTTGCAGGGCAACACCAGCCCGGCCAGTGCCGCGCTAGACTTTTATTACGATACCACTGTACCGACGGTTACAGTCGATGCTGCGGCAACGACCCTGAAAGCCGGCGAAACGACAGAGGTGACCTTTACCTTCAGTGAAGATCCATACGGCTTTGAAACCGGGGATATTACACTGGACTCAGGTGCCATCAGTGACCTGCAGGCCACTGGCGATCCGAAAGTATGGACCGCAACTTATACGCCTGACACTGATGTTACCGACAGTTCGATGGTGATTCGGGTAACCAACGGCAGCTTTACCGATCTGGCGGGTAACCAGGGCACCTCCAATACTGATGCGATCGATGTCGATACCGATATTCCGAATCCGCCAGTGGTATCTCTAACGGCCGATACCGGCAGCAGTAACAGCGATAAGATAACCAAAGATGGCCGTATCTCCCTGACCGGCATTGAGCCGGGTACCACAGTAGAGTACAGCACCGATGGTGGCAGCACCTGGACCAGTAGTTTCACTGCAACAGAGGGTGAAAACAACGTACAGGTACGTCAGACCGATGCGAAGGGCAATGTTAGCCCAGCCAGTAACGAGCTGACCTTCACCTATGATCTGACCAAGCCAACACTGGAGATCAGCAGTGCAGATGCCGAGCTGAAAGCGGGTGAAACCACTACCGTAACCTTCAGTTTCAGTGAACCTGTGGATGGCTTCACTCTGTCCGATGTCTCTGTGGAGAGTGGGGCGCTGAGTAATCTGACGCCTAATGGGGATAACACCGCTTATACTGCGACTTATACCCCGGCTGCTAACCGCACTGATGCGGCGATGAATATCACCGTGGCTAACAACAAGTACTTTGATCTGGCCGCTAATCTGGGTACCGGCGACAATCATACTTTGTCGATCGATACCGAAGCGCCGAATGCGCCGACCGTCAATCCGATCAGCAGTGCCAATGCTACGCCGGTGATCAGCGGTACCGCTGATCCTGATACCACCGTTACCGTAGAAGTTGGTGGCGCAACGTATTCCGTTACCCCGGACCCCGACGGTAACTGGAGCCTGGATACCGCCACAGCAACACCGGATAGCGGTACTTTTGCGCCAGACCTGAATGGTCCAAACGAGGTGGCTGTCACTAGTACCGATAGCGCCGGTAATCCTATAGGTGATACCACCAGCGGCGAGCTGGTATTGGATACTACGACACCGACTCTGGCTATAACCAGCGATGTCAGCGCAGTGAAAGCGGGTGAAACCGCTGAGATCACCTTTACCTTCAGTGAAGTGCCAAGTGGCTTCGTGAAGGGGGATATCAACGTTGAAGCCGGCACCCTGGGTATTCTCACCGCAACCGGTGATCCTAAGGTGTTTACGGCCACCTATACGCCGACCACGAATACCGAGCTGGCGGCGGCGAACATCACCGTGGCTAACGATAAGTACACCGATGCGGTGGGTAATCTGGGTAGCGGTGACAGTGCCGATCTGGCCGTTGATACCAAACTGCCGAACCTGACCATCACCAGTGATATGAGTAAGCTCACCGGTGGTGATACCGCCACCCTGACCTTTAGTTTCGATGAGTTGCCGGTTGGCTTTGCCGCTGAAGATATCAGTGTTGAGTCCGGCACGATCAGCAATCTGGCAGTGACTGGCGATGCAAAAGTGTATACCGCCACCTATACACCGGCAGAGACGACTACCGATGCAGCAATGCTGGTATCTGTAGCCAACAGCACCTTCACCGATGCCGCAGGTAACCCTAACCCGGTCAGCAGTCTTAACCTTGATGTTGATACTGAGGCGCCTACGAAGCCAGCACCACTTGATCTGAGTAACATCGGTACCGATGGTGAAACTAACGATACCACGCCAACCTTTACAGGCACGGACGGTAACCCGGGCGATACCGTAAAAGTTTACGGTAACGGCGGTGAAGTCATCGCAACCGGTACGGTAAATCCGGATGGCACCTGGTCAGTGACACCGACCACTCCACTAGGGGAAGGTGATCATGGTGTGACCGCAACCTTTACCGACCCGGATGGCAACGAAAGTGATCCGTCGGATCCGATTCCGGTTACGGTAACTGTTGATACGACTAATCCGCCTGCGCCTTCCAGCATAACTCTGGATCCAGCGTCGGATACCGGTGACCAGGATGGTGTAACAGAAGATGATACCCCAACCTTTACCGGTACCGGTGAGCCAGGCCATACGGTGACCTTGTACGATACCGATGGTACAACACCGATCGGTACAGCGGTTGTTGATGGCGATGGTAACTGGGCTGTGACAGCAGATCGTCTGGATGCCGGTGTGTATCAGGTTAAAGCCAGCTTTACTGACCCTGCCGGTAATGAGGGGCCGCAATCACCTACCGCTTCGGTAGAGATCCTGTATACCGGCCCGACTCTGGATATCACCAGTGATAAGGATATGATCCTGGCCGGTGATACCGCCGAGATCACCTTTACCTTCAGTGAGGCGCCAACCGGCTTTGCGCTGGCTGATGTAGTGGTTGAAAACGGTACCCTGGGTAGCCTGACCGCCACCGGTGATCCGAAGGTTTATACCGCGACCTATACGCCACCGATCGATACAGAAACCACCGGTGTCAGCATCAGTGTTGCTGATGATCTGTATACCGCTGGTGGTGAAGATGGCCGTGGCGACAGCTACGCGCTGGATCTGGATACTAAGGTTCCTACCCTGGCGATCAGCAGCGATGTCAGCACCCTGAGTGGTGGTGATAGCGCAACCCTGACCTTTACCTTTGATGAGGTACCGGTTGGCTTTGCTGCAGAGGACATCAGTGTTGAGTCTGGCAGCATCAGCAACCTGTCGATCACGGGTGATCCGAAGGTTTATACAGCAACCTACACCCCTGCTGCTGACACTACCGATGGCGCCATGAATATCGCCGTTACTGACAGTGTTTATCAGGATGCTGCGGGCAATAACGGCCTGGGTCACAGCATTAATCTGGATGTTGATACCGAGGCACCGAATAAGCCAGCACCGGTTGATCTGACCAATGTTGGCACCGATGGTGAAACCAACGACACGACACCGGAACTGACCGGAAGTGGCGCGACACCGGGAGAAACGATTACTGTTTACGGTAATGGCGGTGAAGTACTGGGTACTGCGACGGTTGATCCGGACGGTAACTGGTCCGTAACACCGACGACACCGCTGAGTGAAGGTGATCATGATATCACCACCACTTCGACCGATCCTGCGGGTAACGAGAGTAATCCGTCTGATCCGGTCACGCTGACGGTTGATACCTCAGCGCCGGATGCGCCGGCGAATATCACCCTTGATCCAGCCTCCGATACCGGTGCGCAGGATAAAACCACGGAAGACGATACCCCGACCTTCACAGGCACCGGTGGTACGCCGGGCGATACTGTCACGCTATACGATACCGATGGCACTACTGTGATTGGAACCGGTACAGTAGATCCGGATGGTAACTGGTCGGTGACTACCGATCCGCTGACCGCCGAAGCCCACCAGGTGAAGGCGAGCTTTACCGATCCTGCGGGTAATGAAAGTCCGTTGTCTCCGGTTGAAACGGTCACGGTTGTCTACTTTGGACCGCAGCTGAGCATCACCACTGACAGTGCAGTATTGAAAGCCGGAGAGAGCACTCAGGTAACCTTTACTTTCAGTGAGGCACCAAACGGGTTTGGTCTTAACGATGTGGTACTGGAGTCCGGCTCGTTGGATGCCTTTACGGCAACGTCTGATCCGCTGGTATTCACTGCTAATTACACTCCTGCTGTTGCTACCGAAGATGGTGCTGTCACCATCACTGTGGCCGATGGCGTATACACCAATGACGAGGCGTATCCGGGTAATGGCGATGAAGTGTCTATCGCTGTTGACACTAAATTGCCGGCACTGACCATCAGTGCCGACCAGACCGATCTGGCGATAGGTGAAACGGCGACAATCAGCTTTACCTTTGATGAGGTGCCAAGCGGCTTTGATGTTACCGATGTGACGGTTGAATCCGGTACCCTGACCGGACTGGCGGCTACCGTCGATCCGAAGGTCTATACCGCAACCTATACCCCTGCGGTGGATAACACTGATCCGACCATGGCGATCTCGGTTGCCGATAATCTGTTCAGTGATGCTGCAGGTAACCTGGGCACCGGCGACAATCTGGATCTGAATGTTGATACTCAGGCGCCGAATAAGCCGCTGCCGGTCGATCTGGCAGCAGGCTCTGATCTGGGCGACTCCTCTACCGATGATGTAACGGCTGATAATACGCCGGAGCTGACCGGCAGCGGCGGTACGCCAGGTGATACGGTTACCTTGTACGCCGATGGCCAGGAGATCGGCACCGCCCTGGTGGATGGTTCCGGTAACTGGAGCTTTACTCCTACAACACCATTGGCAGAAGGTGAGTTGGCGATTACGGCCACTTATACCGATCCGACCGGTAACCCAAGTGATGAATCTGATCCGTTGGTTATCACCATTGACAGCACCGGTCCGTCTGCACCAACTAACCTGGATCTTGATCCGGGCTCCGACTCCGATGCCCGTGACTATATTACCAGCGTGAATACCCCGGACTTTACCGGCACCGGTGGTACGCCGGGTGATACGGTGACCTTGTACGATACGGATGGCACTACTGTGCTGGGCACCGGTGAAGTTCAACCGGATGGCAGCTGGTCGGTTACTACCGATGTGATGGTGCCAGGTGTACACAATGTGACGGCAACCTTCAGCGATGCTGCGGGTAATGAAAGCGCCCCTTCAGGCTCGTTGATCACTACTATTCTGGGCACCGGCCAGGTGGGCGCACCGGTATTGAGTGGTGATACCGCTAATACCGATCAGAACACCCCGGTCACTCTGAATGTTTTGAGCAATGACTACGATCCGGAAGGTGATAGCCTGACAATTACCGAGATTGAAGGTCAGGCGGTGAATGTTGGTGACACTGTTGTCTTGGCGGATGGTTCCGGTAGTGCAACACTGAATGCCGACAGTACTATTACGTTTGATCCAACCACTGATTTCAGTGGTATTGCGGATATTCAATACACTGCTACCGACGGTGTGGATAGCACTTCAGCCCATGCTATGGTGGGTGTATCTACCGAAGTTACTTTCTATGAAGATCGTGGCTACGTAGTGGCTAGTGCCGATGTCAGTACGGGGGTTGAATACACAGGCATTACTGTTACCGCACTCAATTTCAATGAAGATGATGGCCTGACAAATGATGGTGTTGCCGTAAATATCGGCGATACCATCAGCCGTGCAGATATCGAAGCCGGTAAACTGGTATTCAATTCAAAGACTAATGCGTATGGCAACGATTATGCGGCATTTGAGTTTGATGTGAATCGTGCTGGAGATCCGGTCAATATCCTGGCTGGTAATACCTCAGTTAATTATACCATTGAGAACACAGCCACTACTGGACTGCTGGATGTCACTAACTACCTGATTCAAAACGATAGTAACTTTGGTCCTGCTGGTACCGTATCCCACGATATCAATATTGTCCCTGAAACCGGTACGGTGAACGAAGCTTATCTGGCTCAGGGTGAGGTGTTCTTTGACGGTATCCAGACTACCTGGACGGCCGCCGAGAAAACGGCTATCGATACCTGGGTAAAAGATGGCGGAGTACTGATCTCTAATAACTATCATCAGAGTTTTGACCCGATCTCTACCTATTATGGTCTGCCGGCGACAACCTCAACTCTAGATACTCAGACGATCGCTGCAGATGGCGCTGATCACGCCATTATCAATGGTCCGTTCGGCCAGGTGGGTGTCGCAGGTGACAGCCTTACTTCATCCAACACCGGCTACTTTAACAGCGCCGATGTCCAGGCTGGCGATATTGTGCTGATGGAGCACACAAACGGCCACCCGACTATGATCCTTCGTGAAGTGGGCGAAGGTCATGTTCTGTTTGTAGCCGGTTATGCCTCCTTTATGGCTGGAGCCGCGAATACCGATGTGGACACACCGGAAGAGAAGCTGATTGGTAATATCTTTGCCTGGGCTACCGATCAGGCGGGTGAGAGTGGTCCGGATAAGCCGGATACCATTGCCAACGAGATCAGCTTCAACATTCTGCCATTGGATGATGTACCGACTGTGGTGGGCGACACTGCACGTACGACTGCAGATACGCCGGTCATAATCGATGTGCTGGCTAATGACAGTGACGCGACTGGTCAACCGCTGACAATTACCCACATCGATGGTCAGACTGTGAATAGTGGTGATACGGTTAATCTGAGTGATGGCAGCGGTACCGCCACGTTAAATGCCAACAGCACTATTACCTATGCTGCAGCCGATGGCCATACAGGTCCAGCCTATATAGATTACACCGTGACTAACGGCAGTGATCAGAATGATGCAACCGCGGTCGTGAATGTTGATAAGACACTGACGATGGTGGAGGACAGTACTCAGGTTCTTACTGCATCTGACTTTGCACAGAGCGGTGACTGGATCTCGGTAACCGTTGATACCCAGACGTTGCCAGCAGGCGCCAGTCTGACCTTAGACGGGGTAGCCGTAGCTGATGGTCAACTGATCACTAAAGCAGATATCGAAGCCGGTAAGTTGCACTTCAACCCTGCTGATGATGAAAACGGCACGGGTTATGCGGATTTCACCTACAGCCTGAAACCGCAGTACAACATTAACCTGCTGGAGGGTAACGACAACGCCTGGGATCTGACCGGCGGAAATATGAATGGTCTGAAAAACACTGTTCTGAACGGTTTTGGCAGTGATGGTGTTGTAACGGATGAAATTACCATTATTCCAGCCCAGGATACGATTGATGCCGCTTATCTGGCGCAGGGTGATGTGCTGTTTAATGGCTATATCACAGATACCGAATGGTCTGCGAGCGACCTGGATAACCTGAATACCTGGGTTAATGATGGCGGCGTGATAATTACGACGGCAGAAACGGCTTCTCTGGATGCGATATCAGATTACTACGGTTTGACGCTGTCTACCGCCAGTGTTGTGAAAACGGCAACAATCGTGGATGCCGGTCATAGTATTATGAACGGACCGTTCGGCAGCGTTGGCGCTGTGGGAGATACTATTACAAGTTCTTCCAGTGTACCTGGCTTTAGTGACGGTGTTCTGGAAACCGATCTGGTGTTAACTACTAACGGTGACGGCCTGCCAAGCACCATCCTGCGTCAGGTAGGCAGTGGCTGGGTGCTGATCACGCCTGATCTACATACGTTGTATAACGTAGATAGTGATGCGAACCTGTCTGAAACAGCTAATGAAATACTGGCCGGCAATATTATGGCCTGGGCTGCCGAACAGGCAACTGAAGCTAAGCCGGATGCTATCGAAGGCCAGATCACCATCGATGTAACACCGCTGAACGATGCGCCGGATGCGCAGTTGGATACAGCGCTGACGCCAATGGATACGGCGAAAGTGATCGATATTCTGGCTAATGACAGTGATGCAGAAGGGGATACCCTGAGCATCACTATGATCGATGGTCAGGCGATCAATACCGGTCAGACAGTAACCCTGACCGATGGCAGCGGTAGTGTCACCCTGAACGCTGACAATACGGTAACCTTCGATCCGACTACCGGTTTCAGCGGTACGACCGATGTTGATTATGTGATCAGCGATGGCACTGGCTCTGCCGATGCCAGTATCGCGATTGCGGTGCCGGCCGAAGTGCAATTGGATGAAAACAGCTTCTACCGGGTACAGGTCAGTGACTTTACCGCTGATCCGGACTTTACCCAGTTGACCATCACCGACCTGAACCTGCCAGTGGGCTCAACCCTGACCAATAATGGTGTCGCGGTTAATAACGGTGATGTCATCACCAAAGCGGATATCGAATCCGGCAAGGTTGTGTTTACCCCGGCAACGGATAACAGCGGCGATGATTTTGCCGACATCAGTTTTGATCTGCAGCTGGCCCATGCGCAGAATATTCTTACCGGTACGACTATCACAACTAGCTGGTCGATCTTGCCGGAAGGTAGCAGCAGCACTATGGCCAATACTCAGGCCATCATTCATGACGCTGATAACTTTGGCGCTGATGGCACGGTACAGACTGATATCAACGTGATTGGTGCGCAAACCACCGTGGATGCCGAGTACCTGGCCCAGGGCAATGTATTATTTAGCGGATATACATCAAATGCCAGCTGGTCAGCGGCAGAGCTGGATGAGCTGGAGCTCTGGGTTAACGATGGTGGCGTACTGATCTCCACCAATAACGCTGCAGGTTACGATAATGTTGCGACCCGTTACGGCTTGAGCTTAAGTACTGTTGTCGATAGCGGTTATCAGATTTCGGATACTGATAATGCAATTGTTAATGGTGCTTTTGGTAGTGCAGGTGAGTTGGGAGAAACTATTGTCACCGATAAAGGCATGTACTTCAGTAGCGGAGTACTAGAAACCGATAAGGTGATTTTACAAACTGAAAATGGTAATCCGGCGGCCATTTTGCGTCAGCAGGGTGAAGGTTACGTCCTGTTTGTTGCCGATGTGCATCTGTTCCGTGACGGTGCAGGTACTGCCGGGGTTATTGATACGGCCAATGATAAACTGGTCGCTAATATGTTTGCCTGGGCGGTGGATCAGGGCTATACCGAGCATGCGACGTCGGTATCCAGTCAGCTGATCTTCGATGTCAACCCTGCTAATGAAGCACCGGTTGTGGTGGGTGATTTTGCCAGTACCGATGTGGCAACGGCGGTGACTATTGCGCCGCTGGCTAATGACAGTGACGCTGAAAATAACAGCCTGACAATCAGTACAATCGATGGCCAGGCCATTGCCAGCGGTGAAACGATCACACTAACCGATGGCAGCGGTACGGCCACTCTGAATGCCAACGGTACAGTAACCGTCACCCCGGGTGCTGATACCAGTGGCCCTGTCTACATCGATTACACCGCTAATGATGGTTCTCAGGACAGCGAAGTCGCGACCATGGTTGTGTCTGTTGCAAACCATGCGGAGTTTGCCGAGGATACTACCTATACGCTGACCAGCAGTGAAATATTTGGTGAGCGGGATTATACCGAGATTACTGTTTCCACGGTTGATCTGACCGAAGGTGGTCAGCTGTTGCTGGATGGGGTTGCGGTCAGTGTTGGCGATACCATCACTAAGGCGGATATCGATGCTGGCAAGCTGACTTTCAGCGGTGATGAAAACGAATTTGGCGATGATTATGCTGGCTTTACCTACAGCGTTAATCCGCGTTACGACGTGGGTTTGCTGAATGGCCATACTACCTCTTCCAACCTCTGGAGTATTAACGATACTACGACCAGTGCCGGCAATCTGGATCCGCTCAATGCCGTAGTCGCTAACAGTGAGACTGAGTTCTCAACTTCTGGTTATACCGCTGGGCTTGATCTGGTGGGCTCTCAGAACACTATCGATCAGGCTTACCTTGGTCAGGGCTCTATCTTCTTTGACTCGGTGGTTGCTGCGACTTCATGGACCGCCGGGGAAGTTGCCCTGGTAGATAGCTGGGTGAATGATGGCGGCATCCTGCTGACCCAGAGCGATAGTACGGCATATAATGCCCTGCCGGCTCATTATGGTCTGACTTTTGTGCAGACCAACGTGGATACCATGACCATTGAGGATGCCAGCCATCCAATTATGGATGGCCCATACGGAGCCGTAGGTGCACAAGGCGATACCTTTGACACCTCTAACACGGGTTACTTCAGCGGGGTGTTGGAGAGCGATATCGTACTGGCCACCACCGGTGAGCCAACTCAGGCCACCATGCTATTGCGTCAGGTGGGTGAAGGCTGGGTGTTGTTCAGTGCTGACAGTAATCAGTTCCACCAAAATTTTGGTGATGGCGATAGCACTCTGGATGAAACCGCCAATGAGAAGCTGGTGGCCAATATTATGGCCTGGGCGATGGATACGCAGCTGAAGAATCCTCCGGCCAGTGTCAGTGGCGAGGTGATCTTTGATATCACACCGGTGGATGATGCACCGATCGTGGTTGCCGATACCGTTACTACATCCGGTCCTGGACCGGTCACCGTTGCGGTACTGGAAAATGATACAGACCTGGAAGGCGGCGATCTGTCGGTAGTTAAAGTCGACGGCCAGATCGTTAATCCGGGTGAAACTGTTACCCTGAGCAACGGTAGCGGTACCGTAACCCTGAACCCGGATCAGAGCGTTACCTACACGCCTGATCCTGATTACAACGGTATTAACTATATCGAAATCAGCGTCGGAGATGGCGGTGGTAGCACCGACTCCATCCTGGCGGTGGCGGTAGCTGAGCAGGTAGAAACACCTGAAGATACTGCTTATGCCCTGACCTCTGCCGATATTGTCGGTGATGCCGACTATACCAGCGTTGCTGTTAAGACGCTGGATCTGCCCGCGGGTGCCAGCCTGAGTCTGGACGGGGTTGTGCTTAATATCGGTGATACCCTGACTAAGGCTCAGGTTGAATCCGGTTTACTGATGTTTACGCCGGCAGCGAATGAAAACGGTGATGATTATGCCGGTGCTACCTTTACGGTAACTCCGAATACTTCCATTGGCGTGTTGGCGGGTAACAGTGCCGGTGCTTCCTACAATGTTGATAATACTAACCCGGGATCAGGCACTACGGGCTTCCGGTCTATTATTAACAATAGCGATAATTTCAGTCAGTCCGGTATTGCAGGTAATGATATCGATTTGATTGATGCAACCACCACAATCAATGCTGACTACCTGGCACAGGGCTCTGTGTTTATCGATACCCTGGTGGCTGACAGTGTCTGGACTGCGGCAGAGCTGACTGCGTTGGAAACCTGGGTCAATGAAGGCGGTATCCTGATTGGCGCAACGGATATTAATACGAACTACGATGCAGTAGCACAGAAGTTTGGCCTGACTTATACACACACCAATAATGATATCTCAGTTATTGCCCATGCTAGCCACCCGATTATTGATGGTGCGTTCGGCAGTGTTGGTGACAGCGTTGCAGCTCTGAATACAGGTTATTTCAGTGCTGGTGTACTGGAAACTGATACGGTACTTATGACTCAGGGTAATAACCCTGACCGTCCGAATATGATCCTGCGTCAGGTAGGCGAGGGATATATTCTGCTTAGCGCCGACTATAACCAGTTTATGAATCTGAACCTGGGCACCGATGGTGTAGTAGATAACAGCAATGAAGTCCTGGCGGCTAACATTATGGCCTGGGCGGTGCAACAGCAGGATAAAGGTATCCCTGCTGCTATCGATAGCGATGTTGTATTCAACGTGACACCGGTAAATGATGCACCGGTTGTAGCGCTGGATGAAGCAATCACCACTTCGGAAACCCCGGTAACTGTTGATCTGCTGGCTAATGACAGTGATGTGGAAGGCGATACCCTGACCATCACCCATATCGATGAGCAGGCGATTACCAGCGGTGAAACCATTACCCTGAGTGATGGTAGTGGCACTGCAACCCTGAATGGGGATGGCACGGTTACCTTCACCCCGGCAGCTGATCAGAGTGGTATCCACCCGGTTAGTTATACGGTTAGCGATGGTACCGACAGCACCAGCTCTTCTGTATCCCTGGTGGTCGAAGGCGAGGCGAGTGTTCAGGAGGATATCGATTACGTCGTACAGGTAACCGATTTTGAGTCGGATCTGACCTACGGCGGTATTACTGTTACCTCACTGAACCTGCCGACCGGTGCAACCCTGCAGCTGAACGGCAGTGATGTGACCAACGGCCAGTTTATCAGTACTGAGGACATTGAAGCCGGTCTGTTGGTATTCAGCAGTGCAGAAAACCAGAACGGTCTGGATTATGCGGACTTTGGTTATACCATTGAGCTGCAGACCAATATCCTGGGCGGTATTACCAGTGCTCAGACGCTGGAGCCGGAAGGCGAAGTCTCAGGCCTGCAGAACACTAACGATATCCTGTTTAATGAGGACCTGTTTGGCCCCTCTGGTACGGTTAATACCGACTTTAACGTTATTGCTGAAACCGATACGGTTGATGCGGCTTATCTGAGCCAGGCTTCTATCTTCTTTGATGGTCGTCAGACTTCGGCAAGCTGGAGTTCAGCAGAGCTAGCTGCAATTGATGCCTGGGTTCAGGACGGCGGTATTCTGATCTCAACTAACTGGAATGAGAGCTATGATGGACTGTCAACTGCCTATGGTCTGACCGTTAATTATGTTACCCCTCTGGGTTCTACTCTTCGGATTGATACAACCGATCACGCCATTATGGATGGCCCATTTGGTAAGGTGGGTGAAGTCGGTGATCTGGTAACAGCAGATCCTAATGTGCGCCACTTTTCCGCCGGTGTACTGGAAACAGATACTGTGCTGATGAGCACCCAGAATGGTGCGAATCCAACCATGGTATTGCGTGAAGTGGGTGATGGACAGATTCTGTTTGTCTCCAATGATGCGATCTTCACCCGTGGCGGCGATGCTGATCCGGGCGTGACTACGGCAAATGACCGTCTGGTTGGTAATATCTTTGCCTGGGCGGCGGATCAGCTGCCTGAGACAAAGAACAGTGTGGTATCTAAGTTACACTTCAATGTTGAGGCGATTAACGATACCCCAACACTGGAAACTGAGCAGGTTGATGCCAGCTTTAACGACAGTGATGCTATTAACGTCGACCTGTCCGGTAACTTTGCCGATGTCGATATTGCCACCAATGCCGATGTACTGACCTACAGTGTTGATGCCCTGCCGGGTGGACTGAGTATTGATTCCAATACCGGTATTATCTCCGGTGACCTGGCGGCGGATGCTTCCCAGGGAGGTCCGGGTTCCGATGGTGTTTACACTATTACCGTAACCGCGACCGATCAGGCCGGTACTACGGCGACCGATACCTTTGTCTGGAACGTGACTAATACCACCCCTGAGGTGGTAACCGAAGTAACCGATCAGTCAGCTAATGAGGGCGATGCCTTCAGTCTGGATGTTAGTGGCAGCTTCACCGACAGTGATGCGGATATTCTCAGCTACTCTGCTGAAGGCCTGCCTCCGGGCCTGAGTATCGATATAGCCAGCGGTGAAATAACCGGTACTTTGCCAACCAATGCGTCGCTGTCTTCTCCTTATACAGTGACCGTCACTGCCGATGATGGCCAGGGAGGTACGGTAACCGATACCTTTACCCTGACCGTGAATAACCCTGCGCCGATTGTTGCCGGTCCTGTTGCCGATCAGGGCAGCGCTGATACCGATGTGATCAGTCTTAATGTGGCGGCTAACTTCAGTGATCCGGATTCGGATACCCTGAGCTACAGCGCGACCGGGCTACCGGGTGGTCTGACGATTGACAGTGCCACTGGCCTGATCAGCGGTACTATTGATAAGGATGCTTCAGAAGGTTCCCCTTATACCGTGGTCGTTACTGCCGATGATGGTCAGGGTGGTACTGTGACTGACAGCTTCAGCTGGACGGTCAGCAACGCGGCGCCTGAAGTCGCCAGTCTGATCAGCGATCAGAGCACGGTTGATGCAGCGGACTTTACCCTGGATACCTCGGTTAACTTCAGCGACAGTGATAATGATACCCTGGCCTACAGTGCGACTGGCTTGCCAGCGGGTGTCACTATCAATAGCGCTACGGGTGTAATCAGCGGTGCTCTGGCGGCGAATGCGTCTACCGGTTCACCTTACACCGTTACTGTGAGTGTTAATGATGGCGTCGATACGGTTAGTGATACTTTTGAGTTGACCGTGACCAATCCGGCGCCTGTTGTCGCGACACCGATCGCCGACTTCAGTGCCGATGATGGTGATGATATCAACCTGAGCATGGCGGCCAACTTCAGCGACAGCGACGATGATAGCCTGACTTACAGTGCCACCGGCCTGCCAACAGGTTTGAGTATTGATGCTAATACCGGTGAAATTACCGGTACCCTGCCTGCAGATGCCTCTACCGGCGGCACCGATGGTGTTTACAGCATTGAAGTAACAGTCGATGACGGTGAAGGTGGAAGCATCAGCGATACCTTTACCCTGGATGTCAGCAACCCGGCTCCGGTAGTCGATGCAGCATTGACCGATCAGAGTAATCTGGACAGCGATGATGTGTCTCTGGCGACCGCGGCTAACTTCTCCGATGTCGATAGCGATACCCTGAGCTACAGCGCAACCGGCCTGCCGGGTGGATTGTCGATTGACAGCGCGAGCGGTGTTATCAGCGGTACTGTGGATAGCAGTGCTTCGCAAGGCGGTACTATTCCTGGCAGCGGCGTCTATACCGTGAATGTTACGGTTGATGACGGCCAGGGTGGTTCTGTTACAGAGAGCTTCGACTGGACGGTAACCAATACAGCACCTGTGGTTGCTACTGAGATAGCCGATCAGAGTGGTAATGACGGTGATGATATCAATCTGGATATCAGCACTAGCTTCAGCGACGCTGACAGCGATAGCCTGAGCTACAGTGCCACCGGCCTGCCAGCAGGCCTGAGCCTGGATATCAACAGCGGTATTATCTCCGGAACACTGACCGCGAATGCGTCACTATCCGGTCCGTATACTGTGACTGTAACCGCAACCGATGCTGATGGTGCGGAAATTACCGATACCTTTAGCTGGGCTGTCAGTAACCCAGCTCCGCAGTTGGATCTGGCACTGGAAGATAAAATTGCAGAGGATAGCGATAGCTTCAGCGTTGATGTCGCGCCTAACTTCAGTGATCTGGATAGTGATGATCTGACTTACAGCGCTACGGGTCTACCGACCGGTATTACAATCGATTCCGCCACCGGCTTTATCTCCGGTGATCTGGGAAGTTCGGCATCTCAGGGAGGAACTGATGGTGTTTACAGCATCGAAGTGACTGCTGATGATGGTCAGGGCGGTACTGTTTCTGACAGCTTTACCCTGACGGTATCTAACCCGGCTCCTGTGGTTGATACAGCCATTGTCGATCAGGAAGCTGAAGGCGGCGCGATTATCAATCTGGATGTCTCCGGCAGCTTCAGCGATGTTGATGATAGCCTGGTCTTCAGCGCTACCGGTCTGCCGACAGGTATTACTATCGACAGTGTTAGCGGAGTGATCTCCGGTACGCTGGCGTTGGATGCCAATAGTGGTTCACCTTACAGCATCGAAGTAACGGCAACCGATACTGACGGTGCGACGGTAACTGATACCTTCAGCCTGACCATTACCAATACGGCACCGCTGGTGGCTACACCGGTTACAGATCAAAGTGCCGAAGATGGCGATGACATCAGTCTGGATCTGGCGGCTAATTTCAGCGATCCCGATGGCGATCCGCTGAGCTACTCTGCAACCGGTCTGCCTGATGGTTTGTCCATCACCAGTACTGGTCTGATTACCGGATCTCTTGGCGCGGATGCGTCCCAGAGTGGGCCTTACACAATCACCGTAACAGCGGACGATGGTAAGGGTGGTACTGTTAGCGAGACCTTCGATCTGGCAGTGACTAACCCGGCCCCTGCGGTTAATGCGGTGGTACCTGATCAGGCCGATGTGGATGGTGATGATATCAGTCTGGATCTGTCCGGTAATTTCAGTGATTCTGATGCGGATACCCTGACTTACAGTGCCAGCGGATTACCGAATGGTCTGACGCTTAATACCAGTACCGGTGTGATTACCGGTACGGTGAATACCGATGCTTCTCTGGGTGGTGATGCCGGTGTTTACAGTGTGACTGTCACCGCCGATGACGGCCAGGGTGGCAGTATCAGCGATAGCTTTGACTGGACCATCACTAACCCTGCACCGGTCGTGGGCAGTGTGATTGTTGATCAGTCCGGTAATGATGGCGATGCAGTAAACCTGGATGTATCTTCGACCTTTACCGATCCGGATGCCGATACCCTGAACTTCAGTGCCAGCGGTCTGCCAGCTGGCCTGACGATGAATGCGGTTACCGGTGTGATCAGTGGAACGGTTGCCGCCAATGCATCTCAAGGTGGTACGGACGGTGTTTACACTGTTACCGTGACTGCTGACGATCTGCAGGGTGGCACTGTCACCGATACCTTTAGCTGGAGTGTGGCTAACGTCGCGCCAGAACTGGATGGCGCAATTGCCGACCAGAATGCAGTTGATGGTAACGCCTTCAGCCTGGATGTATCGGCTAACTTCTCCGACGCAGACAATGATAGCCCGGTTTACAGCGCCACAGGCCTGCCTACCGGACTGAGCATTGATGCGGCAACCGGCGTGATCAACGGTACTGTGGATAACAGTGCTTCTGTCGGCTCACCTTATACCGTAACGGTAACCCTGAGTGATGCTCAGGGGGGTAGCGTCAGCGACAGCTTTGCACTGGCGGTGACTAACCCGGTACCGGTCGTAGATCTGGCGATTGCTGATCAGACCAGTACCGATGGTGCAGCCTTCAGCCTGGATACCTCAGCTAACTTCAGCGATCCGGACAGCGATGACCTGACTTACAGTGCGACCGGTTTGCCAACCGGACTGAGCATCGATGCTAATACCGGTGAGATCAGCGGTACCCTGGCGACTGATGCTTCAGATGGCGCACCGTACAGTATTACGGTAACCGTCAACGATGCTGAGGGTGGCTCAGTCAGCGATATCTTTGAGTTGGCAGTGGATAATGCCCTGCCGGTTGTCGTCACAGAGATTGATGATCAAAACAGCGATGATGGCGATATTGTCAGCCTTAACATCACTGCTAACTTTAACGACCCGGATGGCGACACCCTGACTTACAGCGTTAGTGGTCTGCCTGCCGGTTTGAGTATTAACAGCAGTACCGGTGAGATATCCGGTACTATCGCGACCAACGCTTCGGTGAGTGGCCCTTACACAGTGATAGTGACGGCTACCGATAGCGATGGCGGTGCGGTAAACGATAGCTTCAGCTGGGGGGTAGCAAACCCGGTACCTAATCTGGATGCAGAAATTGCTGACCAGAGCGGTGACGATGGTGATGATATCAGCCTCAATGTTGCGGCTAACTTCAGTGATCCTGACAGCGATACTATTACCTATAGCGCCAGCGGTCTGCCTTCTGGCCTGACGATCGATAGCGGTACTGGTGAAATTAGCGGTTCTATCGATCCTGATGCTTCTCAGGGCGGTCCTGGCTCCGATGGTATTTACACTATCACCGTGACCGCAGATGACAGTCAGGGTGGCAGTGAAACCGATACCTTTAGCTGGACTGTTGCAAACCCGGCACCAGTGGTTGATACGGTTATTGCCGACCAGAACAGCGATGATGCCGAACTGATCAGTCTGGATGTATCTACCAGCTTCAGCGATGTGGATAACGATAGCCTGACCTATAGTGTTTCCGGCCTGCCGGCAGGTCTTGATATCAATGCCAGCACCGGTGTTATCACAGGTACTCTGGATACCAGCGCTTCTTCCGGCTCGCCATACAGCGTGACTGTTACTGTCGATGACGGTGAGGGCGGTACTATTACCGATAGCTTCAGCTGGACTGTTGCTAACCCACTGCCTCAGGTTGATGCTGAGATTGCCGATCAGTCTAATGATGACAGTGATCTGGTGAGTCTGGATGTATCCGCTAACTTCAGCGATACCGATGACAGCCTGACCTACAGCGCAGCTGGCCTGCCAGCCGGGCTGACTATCGATACCAACAGCGGAGTGATTAGCGGTACCCTGGATGCAACAGCCTCTAATGGTTCGCCTTATACCGTGACTGTTACCGCCGATGATGGCGATGGTGGTGTAGTAACCGATACCTTTAGCTGGGATGTGACCAACCCGACTCCGGTTGTTGACACCGAAGTCGCTGATCAGGCCAGCCTGGAAGGTGCCGCGATCAATCTGGATCTGTCGGGCAACTTCAGCGATGCCGATAACGATACCCTGACCTACAGTGCAGCTGGCCTGCCAGAGGGACTGAGTATCGATGCGGCAACCGGGGTGATCAGTGGCACCCTGCCGAATGATGTGGCGGATAACTCACCTTACAGCGTGACCGTAACAGCCAACGATGGTCAGGGCGGTACCATAACCGATAGCTTCGACTGGACCGTGACTAACCCGGCGCCCCAAGCTCAGGATGATATCTTTAATCTGGGTATCGATATGCCGCTGGTGAACGCTAGTGTGCTGGTGGATAACGGAAACAACGCCGATATCGATCCGGATTCGGATACCATTACCGTTAGCCTGCTCAGTGATGTCAGCAACGGTAGCCTGACTCTGAATGCTGACGGCACCTTCGACTATACGCCGGGAGCCGGCTACAGCGGTGCGGATAGCTTTACCTACCGTATAACCGATGCCGATGGTGCTACAGCCGATGCGACTGTCAATCTCACTATGGATGTTGCTTATAACATTCCGGGTCTGGCCAGCTACATTCCAGACCGTACCGGTGATGATGGCGAAACCGTTAACTTTGATGCCTCTGCACACTTTAGTGATCCGGAAGGCGATACCCTGACCTATAGCGCAGCAGGTCTGCCTGCCGGTCTGACTATCAATACAACGACTGGTGAGATTAGCGGTGATATCGATGCTAATGCGTCCCAGACTAACGGGGGTGTTTATAGCATCACTGTGACTGCTCAGGACGGTATCGATACTCTGGTAACTGATACCTTCGATTGGGTTGTTTCTAACCCGGCTCCGGAAGCAACAGCGGTTGCCGATCAGAGCTCCAACGATGGTGACAGCGTCAGCCTGAATGTTGCGCCCAACTTCAGTGACAGCGACAGCGATACCCTGACCTACAGTGTCAGCGGCCTGCCTGCTGGCCTGACAATCGATACCAATACCGGTGTCATCAGCGGTGACCTGGATGCCAATGCCTCTCAGGGGTCTCCATATACCGTTGTAGTGACCGCCAATGATGGTCAGGGTGGTACAGTCAGCGATACATTTAGCTGGGATGTAGCCAACCCGGCGCCTACAGTTGATATTATTGTTCCGGATCAGACCGATGTCGATGGTGATGCGGTGAACCTGGATATCAGTGGTAACTTCAGTGATATCGATAGCGATACCCTGAGCTACTCTGTTGCAGGTTTGCCTGCGGGACTGACGATTGATGCGGTAACCGGTGTGATCAGCGGTAACCTGCCGAACGATGCTTCGCAAGGTGGTGCTGCCGGCGTTTACGCCGTCACAGTAACGGTAAACGATGGTCAGGGTGGTACAGTCACCGATAGCTTTGACTGGACAGTCACTAACCCTGCACCTGTAGTCGATACTGTTATTGATGATCAGAGCGCGGTGGATGGTGAGTCTGTCAGCCTGAGTGTGGCATCCAGCTTCAGTGATAGCGATGCGGATACCCTGAGCTACAGCGCCAGCAGCCTGCCAAACGGCTTATCTATCGACAGTGCTACCGGTGTGATTAGCGGTACTATCGCTACCAACGCTTCTGTTGGCTCTCCATTCAGTGTGACGGTCACTGCAGACGATGGTCAGGGTGGAATTGTTACCGATACCTTTGACTGGGTTGTCACTAACCCGGCTCCGGTTGTGGACAGTGCCATTGTTGATCAAAGCGCCGAAGATGGTGAAGTGATCAGCCTGGATCTGTCTGGCAACTTTGCCGACAGTGACAGCGATGACCTGACTTACAGTGCGACAGGCTTGCCAACAGGTCTGGATATCAATAGCGCTACCGGTGTGATCAGCGGTACTATCGATAATAGTGCTTCACAAGGTGGAACTGCCGGTGTTTACACTATTGCGGTGACAGTGGATGACGGACAGGGCGGAACGGTTGCAGATACATTTGATCTGACAGTCACCAACCCGGCTCCGGTTGTGGATCTGGTGGTACCTGATCAGACCAACAATGATAGCGATAGCGTCAGTCTGGATCTGAGCGGTAACTTCAGTGATGCTGATGCAGATGATCTGACCTACAGCATTACCGGATTACCAGCAGGTCTGACTCTTGATACTGCGACCGGCGTGATTTCTGGTGACCTGCCAAGCGATGCCTCCCAGGGCGGTACTGTTCCTGGTTCAGGCGTTTATAACCTGACAGTCACCGTTGTTGATGGGGAAGGCGGCTCTACTACTGATACCTTCAGCTGGACTGTAGCCAACCCGGCTCCGAATGTGATTACCGAGATCGCCGATCAGACCTTTAGCGACAGTGCGACGGTTAATCTGGACCTAAGCGGTAACTTCGGTGATATCGATTCCGACAGTATCTCTTACGGCGCTGCTGGTCTGCCGGCAGGTCTGAGCCTTAACCCGGCTACCGGTGTACTAAGCGGAACCCTGGCGGATGATGCCTCTCAGGGCGGTCCGTACACTGTTATCGTTACTGCCAATGATGGCCAGGGTGGTACCGTAGTGGATACCTTCACCCTGACAGTAGAGAACGCTGTACCGGTGGTCGATCTGGAAGTACCTGATCAGAGTGATAGCGATGGTGACAGCGTCAGCCTGGATCTGAGCGGTAACTTCAGCGATGCCGATAACGATACCCTGAGCTTTAGTGTTACCGGTCTGCCTTCTGGTCTGACCATCGATAGCGCGACAGGCGTGATCAGCGGTGATCTGGCTGCGAATGCTTCGCAAGGTGGCACAGCCGGTGTTTATAGTGTTGATGTCACTGTTAACGATGGCCAGGGTGGTGTTGTTACCGACAGCTTCGACTGGACAGTCACTAACCCGGCGCCGGTAGTGGATACCGAGATTGCCGATCAGACCGCTGCCGATGGCGATTCAGTCAGTCTGAATGTTTCAGCCAACTTCGATGATATCGATGCAGATACTCTGACTTACTCTGCCGATAGTCTGCCAACCGGCCTGACAATCGACAGTGCGACCGGTGTTGTCAGCGGTACTATCGATAACAGCGCTTCTGCTACTTCGCCATTCACCGTTACAGTAACGGCTGATGATGGTGAAGGCGGTATAGTTACCGACAGCTTCGACTGGACTGTGACTAACCCGGCTCCGGTTGTGGAGATGGTGGTAACCGATCAGAGCGACAGCGATGGCGATACAGTCAATCTGGATGTTAGCGGTAACTTCAGCGATGCTGATTCCGATACTCTGACTTACAGCGCGTCCGGCCTGCCAGCAGGTCTGGATATCAATAGTGTTACTGGTGTAATCACCGGTACGCTGGATGCGGATGCTTCCCAGGGTGGTACAGCCGGAGTGCACAGCGTAACCATTACCGTTGATGATGGTGAAGGTGGCAGTGTAACCGATACCTTCGACTGGGCCGTCACTAACCCGGCCCCTGTAGTAGCAACCCCGGTTGCCGATCAGGCAGATGAGGATGGCGATAGCGTCAGTCTGGATGTCAGCAGCAACTTTAATGATATAGACAGCGATAGCGTAACCTACAGTGTGTCCGGTTTGCCGACAGGACTGGATATCGATGCCAACACCGGCATTATCACCGGAACCTTGCCAAACGATGCGTCCCAGGGCGGTAGCGGTGGTCGTTACGTGGTGATGGTAACCGCCGATGATGGCGAGGGCGGTACAGTAACCGATACCTTCGAATGGGCGGTAACTAACCCTGTGCCTGTTCTGGATTCTGAGATTGCTGATCAGACCAGTGAAGATGCCGAGGTTATCTCTCTGGATGTAGCAGCTAACTTCAGTGATCTGGACAGCGATAGCCTGACTTATAGCGCGACCGGATTGCCAACCGGCCTGACAATCGACAGCGCCAGCGGTGAAATTTCGGGGACTCTGGATAACAGTGCTTCCGTCAGCTCACCATTTACTGTTGAAGTAACCGTCGATGATGGACATGGCGGTACCGTTACTGACAGCTTTGACTGGACCGTCACTAACCCAGCTCCGGTGGTCACCGAGATTGCCGATCAGAGTCTGGTGGATGGCGAAGCCTTTAACCTGGATGTGAGCGGTAACTTTACCGACAGCGATACTGATAGCCTGACCTACAGTGCAACGGGTTTGCCAACCGGTATTACCATTGACTCTGGTACCGGCATCATCAGTGGTACTGCACCGGCTGATGCGTCTACAGCGGCTCCTTACACCGTTACAGTCACTGTTGATGATGGTGAAGGTGGTGTAGTCAGCGATACATTCGATATGAATGCTACCGATGCGCCTCCGGTTGTCGCGGTTGAAATTCCGGATCAGGCCGATGTCGATGGCGATGCTATCAGCCTGGATGTTTCTTCTAACTTTAACGATCCGGATGGCGATACCCTGAGTTTCACCGCCAGCGGTCTGCCAAACGGTCTGACAATCGATAGTGCTACCGGTTTGATTAGCGGTGATCTGGATGCGAATGCTTCCCAGACCAGCCCGTACACTATTACGGTAACTGCAAACGACGGTAGCAGCGATGTCAGCGACAGCTTCGACTGGGTAATCACTAACCCGGCTCCGGTTGTCGATACAGAGATTGCCGATCAGAGTTCTGAAGATGCCGAAGTTATCAGCCTGAATGTGGCAGCGAACTTTGCCGATGTTGATGCAGATACCCTGACTTACAGCGCCAGCGGCCTGCCGGCAGGACTGGATATCGATAGTGCAACTGGCGAGATTAGCGGTACGCTCGATAAAAGCGCGTCAACGGCTTCTCCTTACACTGTTACGGTAACTGCCGATGATGGACAGGGCGGTACGATTACCGATAGCTTCGACTGGACTATCACTAACGTAGTGCCAGTTGTTGCAACTGAAGTTGTTGATCAGGCATCTGAAGATGGTGAAACCATCGCGCTGGATATCAGCGGCAACTTCAACGACATGGATGCTGACAGCCTTGGCTTCAGTATTGCGGGTCTGCCTGCGGGACTGGATATCGATGCGGATACCGGCATTATCTCCGGTACCATTGATAATTCAGCGTCTCAAGCGGGAGCAAGCGGCGTATACAGCGTGACGGTTACTGTTACCGATGCAGATGGTGGGCTGGTAATCGACAGCTTCGACTGGAGCATCACTAACCCGGCACCGGCTGTCGATACCGAGATCGTCGATCAGGCGGATCAGGATGGTGACAGCATTAGCCTGGATATCTCAGGCAACTTCAGCGACCTGGATGCTGATACATTGAGCTTCAGTGCCGTTGGCCTGCCAACCGACCTGACCATGGATAGTAACGGTGTTATCACTGGTACTCTGCCAACAGATGCTTCTCAGAGCAGCCCTTACATTGTGACGGTTACCGTCAGTGATGGCGAAGGTGGTCTGGTAGTCGATAGCTTCGATTGGGTTGTCACTAACCCTGCACCAATTGTTGCAACTGAGATTGTTGATCAGACAGGTGTAGATGGCGAAGCCTTTAGCCTGGATGTGACTTCACACTTCAGCGATGTTGATACCGATACCCTGACCTACAGCGCGACAGGCATGCCTGCAGGTTTCGCTATCGATACGAATACCGGTGTGATCAGCGGTACTATACCGGCGGATGCCTCCGAGCAGCCTCCTTATAGTATTACTGTTACAGCAGATGATGGTGAGGGCGGTACCATTTCCGATACCTTCACCCTGACCGGTACCAATGCACCTCCGGTACTGGATCTGGCAATCGTCGATCAGGCGGATCAGGATGGTGATCTGATCGCTGTGGATATCAGTGGCAGCTTCTCCGATCCGGATGGCGATACCCTGACTTACAGCGCTACCGGCCTTCCAGGTGGATTGTCTATCGATAGTGCTACCGGAGAGATCAGCGGTACACTGGATGCAGATGCTTCCGTCGGTTCTCCACATACTGTCACCGTATCGGTGACCGATGGCGGTTCAACTGTTAGCGATAGCTTCGACTGGGTTGTCACTAACCCGGCTCCAGTTGTAGCGACTGAGATTGCTGATCAGAGTTCACAGGATGCTGAAGTCATCAGTCTCAATGTGGCAGCCAGCTTTAGCGATGTTGATGCCGATACCCTGAGCTACAGTGCTACTGGCCTGCCAGCAGGGCTGGCTATCGATAGCGCGACTGGCGAGATCAGCGGTACGTTGGACAATTCAGCGTCTCAGAGTAGCCCATATACCGTTACTGTGACTGCAGATGATGGTCAGGGTGGAACCACAACCGATACCTTCGACTGGGCGATTACTAACGTGGCACCGGTCGTTAATGCTGAAATTGCTGATCAGGCGGATCAGGATGGTGACAGCATTAACCTGGATGTGAGCGGTAATTTCTCAGATCTGGATGCAGATACTCTGAGCTTCAGTGCGGCGGGCTTGCCAACCGGATTGAGCATGGACAGCAATGGTGTTATCACGGGTGATCTGCCTGCGGATAGTTCTCAGAGTTCACCATACACCGTAACAGTGACTGCCGACGATGGTGAAGGGGGTGTCGTCACCGATACCTTCGACTGGACAGTTACTAACCCAGTACCGGTTGTTGATGTTGAGATTGACGATCAGAACGACCTTGATGGTGACAGCATTAACCTGGATGTGAGCGGTAATTTCTCAGATCTGGATGCAGATACTCTGAGCTTCAGTGCGGCGGGCTTGCCAACCGGATTGAGCATGGACAGCAATGGTGTTATCA
>NZ_RQXV01000004.1 GCF_003858655.1 Amphritea balenae | reverse complement strand
GAGTCAACAGGGAGGCACGAAAATAGTGGAATTTTTATGAAAAAGTCCGAATTTCGAGGTGGCTCGCCGCCAAACGCGACTTATCGCTTGCAGAGCCTTCTATATAGCTATGTGAAAGCGCGCTTTGTAAGCCTATTTAGGACGAGTGCTTTCTCTTTAAACAATAAAACCGCCTGACGGCGGTTTTATTAGTCTTGCACTTTCGTGCCATTAGCAAGTTGCGCTGTAACCATTAACAGGAAAGCTTAGCTTCCATCTCGCTACCCTGGTAAAGCCACGCTAGGCGTTATTTTTTCTTCGCCTTCCGCTTCTGTTTATCATTATGAAGTTTCTGACGCAGCTTTTTCATTTGTTGCCGCTTAGAAAGTTCATTTTTCTTATCTTTATACGGGTTTTCGCTACTCTTAAATTCAAACCGCAGCGGCGTACCTTTAATACCCAGCACTTTGGTAAACTTATTTTCCAGATAGCGCTTGTAAGATCCGGGCAACGAATTGGTCTGATTACCATGAATAACAATCACCGGAGGGTTCGATCCTCCCTGATGGGCATAACGTAGTTTAATACGATTACCATGCACCATCGGGGGCTGATGATCCGCAACTACATCTTCCAGCAAACGGGTTAACTTATTGGTTGGCCACTTGGTCATGGCAAACTTATAAGCTTCATCAACCGAACCAAACAGATTACCTACCCCGCTACCATGTAACGCTGAGATAAAGTGCATTCGGGCAAAAGAAACAAATTCCAGACGACGGCGCAATTGCTCACGCACCTCTTCCTTTTCTTCAGCCGACATGCCATCCCATTTATTCAATGCGATAACCAGCGACCGACCAGCATCTAACACATACCCAAGCATATGAAGATCCTGATCAGAGACACCTTCTCTTGCATCAATTACCAGCACCACCACATTGGCATCTTTAATGGCCCGCAGGGTCTTAATAATTGAAAACTTCTCAACCGCCTCAGTAACATTCTTACGACGACGAACGCCGGCAGTATCGATCAACATATAAGATTCTTCATCCCGCTCAAAAGGGATATAGATACTATCGCGAGTCGTCCCCGCCTCGTCAAACACAACCACCCGGTCTTCACCCAGGATCCGGTTGACCAGAGTTGATTTACCAACATTAGGCCGACCGACTATGGCTATCTTTTTATGCCGCTGCCACTCTTCATCTTCCTCAACTTCTTCCTCTTCAGGAATATCAGCAAGAACATGCTCAATTAACTGAGTAACACCCCGACCATGGGAAGCAGCGATAGGCAAAGGTTCGGACAGACCCAGGCCATAAAAATCTGACATAGCCACATCAGGATCAAGGCCATCGGTTTTATTGACAATCAGGTAGCTTTCTTTTTCGCAGCGACGCAGATGATCTGCAATCATCTCATCAGCAGGATTCAGCCCGGCACGACCATCAACCAGAAAAAGTACGATATCCGCTTCATCAATCGCCAACAGAGACTGCTCGGCCATCTTATAATCGATACCATCTTCGTCACCGGAAATACCACCGGTATCAACGACCATATAGTCTCGTTCACCTAAACGACCTTCACCGTACTTCCGGTCCCGGGTCAGTCCAGAATAGTCTGCAACAAGCGCATCACGGCTTCTTGTCAGCCTGTTGAACAGTGTCGACTTACCTACATTTGGGCGGCCAACAAGAGCAATTACCGGAAGCATATATTTATTACCAACTTAAAAAACATTATTTCAAAAAGCAAAATGGCGACTATCCGTTATACAGAGAGTCGCCGCAAAACAATTACTGAGGTTAATCCAGCTGTAGAGCCGCTAAACGACCACTATTACCTAGCACATAAAGAATATCATCGACTACGATCATATCCCCTCTCAGGCCAGCTGAATCCACTTTGTAACGAGCGACAAAATGCCCATCTATCTGTGACATAAAGTGTAGATAACCGGCAAAGTCACCAACAGCTACACTGTTACCAATTGCCACTGGAGCGGTTGTCTGGCGATATTCAAGCGCTGTCTGACGCCAGATACTTGCACTATTGCCCTGATCAAACGCCTGAATAAAGCCGTTCTCTTCGCTGACGTAGACATTACCAAAACCAACAGCAAGACTCTGATGACTGGAAGCATTCTGAGCCCAAAGTATCTGAGCATCTCTGGCACTGACAGCAACCAACTTCCCTTGGTAGCTGACAATATAGATCACGCCATCTTTATAGAGAGGTCGTGCATCTATATCGATCAGGCGCTCAAGCTCCGACTTACCTTCAGGAGTCACCACCTGACGGGACCAGGCTTCTGCACCTGAATCATTCAGCACCGCAACCAATTTACCGTTAGCAAAACCCGCAATAGTCAGGTTAGCCGCTACGATCGGCGCGCTGGTACCACGCAGGGTTAACCTTGGGATCTGACTATCATAAGTCCATAGACGCTCACCACTAGCCATATCCAATGCAACTAGTTTACCGCTTTGCAACTGAGCAACCGCAATATCAGTATTCATCTGCACCGGGCTTAAGGTTTCTGAACTCAGCTGCTGACGCCATAGCTCTGCGCCATCTAGAGAGCTGAGCATAATAACCTCACCCTGTTCAGAAGTTACCGCAATCTGATCCGGCCCTGAACCAACACCACCAATTAATGGGGTATCCAGGTCCACACTCCAAAGTCGCTTACCATCCAGTCGGTTAAACGCTGAAACCTTACCTTCTACATCCGAAGCAAAGATCGCATCGCCATTTACCGCAGGAGTCAGCTTAGTATACTTTTCGCTCAGGCCTGATCCGACAGAAGCACTCCAGAGGATTTTGACCTTTTTTTCCTGGTCAAAGCTCACCAGTTCAGCAGGTTGAATCTCTTCCTCCCCACCCCACCAACTACAAGCTGACATAAATAACGCACTCAGACTAATCAGCAATACACGGCTTATCAGTTTCATGTTTAACCTTCCTCAGCAGCAAGATTTTCCAATTTCATATTTAATAGAGGACGGTTAGCCTGTTGAGCGTTATCAACAGCTGTCTGATATGCGCTCAGCGCTTTCTCTTTATCGCCCTGCTGCATGAACAGATCACCTTTCAGCTCAGCAATGCTCACTTTAAAACCAGCCTCACTCAAACCATTAAGCAAAGTAACGGCCTGATCGACCTGCCCTGTTGCTGCCAGAACCCGAGCCTTACGCATTGAAGCTACCGTCTTCATTACCGAATCAGATGACTGTGAAAGCACCCAGTCCAACTCTGAAATTGCGCTATCAAAATCACCACCATCGACAGCAAGACGGGCACTAAAAAGCGCGCCAAAATGCGCATAGGCAGAATCAGAATAATCCGTTTTCAAGGTAGCAGCCAGATGAGTGGCCGTCGCCCGCTGATCATCTGTTGCTGTTGGTGTACTGGCGATAGCCACCGCCTGAACCAGATTAGTGTATAGAGTAGCCGCATTTTCTGCATTGACCTGCTGATTGTTCTGCCAGCCCTTCCAACCAAATACGATCGCCAGTGCCAGCGCAACACCTAACAACAAAGACTTGCCGTTCTCTTTCCACCAGTTTTTTAACGCTTCAACCTGTTCTTCTTCAGTGCGCATTTCCGACACAACTTACTCCTAATCGCCTTAGCTTGTTTGCTATTTATGCCTGCCACTGCTGTTGCAGTAACTCAATCAGTTGCTGTTCCTGAACATCATAGGAAGGTTCAGAGTTATACCATAGGTTAGCCAGTAACGAATCGTTTTCTTCACGCACCAACACCACCCACGCAGCCCCTGTCTGACGAGCCTTAGAACTGATATTTTTTAATCCACTGCAATGCACCCGGATACGCATACACGGAATCTGATCCCGCAGTTGATCGGCCAGCACCATAAGACGCTTTTGCAACCCCTTTTGTTCCGCAGCCAGGTAAAGATCAAAAGGCTGCTTAACTGTTTCAGGAACAACCTCAAGCGTCTCAAGCAATAAGATCAACCGCTCAACACCCATTGCAAATCCAACAGCAGGAGTTGGTCTACCACCCAGCTGTTTTACCAAACCATCATAACGGCCGCCGGCACAAACAGTACCCTGAGCGCCCAGTTTATCAGTTACCCATTCGAATACCGTTTTGCAATAGTAATCCAGTCCACGTACCAGACGCGGATTAATTTCGTACTTAATACCTGCCTGATCCAACATTTCACAAAGATCGGCAAAATGCTCGCGCGAATCCTGATCCAGATAGTCAGCAAGTTCGGGCGCATCATTCAACAGCGCCTGA
The DNA here is from genome assembly GCF_003858655.1 of Amphritea balenae. Taxonomy (GTDB): domain Bacteria; phylum Pseudomonadota; class Gammaproteobacteria; order Pseudomonadales; family Balneatricaceae; genus Amphritea; species Amphritea balenae. The sequence continues at coordinate 348,709 of NZ_RQXV01000004.1, read as the reverse complement.
GTCCCCTGATCCTTACTATCCAGTATCCTTAGAGGATTAGTAGCCAGCCGACGCTGACTGTCTTCATCAAGCTGTTCTTTGCGCGCCGACAGATACTCGACCAATGCATCTTTGTATTCTGCACGCGCCTCATTACTGCCAAGAGAGTTCAGCTGCAAAGTAACAGCATCGAGAATGCCTAACTGTTTCCAAAGCCGTGCACTGAGCATAATAACTTCTGCATCGATATCTGCACTGGCCATACCAAAGGTTTCGACACCTATTTGATGGAACTGACGGTAACGGCCCTTTTGTGGCTTTTCATACCGGAACATCGGCCCTTGATACCACAAGCGCTGAGCCTGATTAAATAACAGACCATGTTCTTCTCCAGCACGAACACAGCTGGCGGTTCCTTCAGGACGTAAGGTCAGGCTTTCACCATTACGGTCATCGAAGGTATACATCTCTTTCTCGACGATATCTGTCACTTCACCGATTGAGCGCTTAAACAGATCGGTTTGTTCGACGATCGGCATACGGATTTCACTGTATCCGTACGCACCTAAAACGGACTTAACCGTCGTTTCAAGAAACTGCCAGACCGGTGTCTGATCCGGCAGAATATCGTTCATTCCACGAATGGCTTTGATTTTGGCCAATGTTTATTACCCGAATTTCTAACTTATTTTATTCACTGACAGGTAGTGACAAACGCACAACACCTGCACGACTGGCCCGATCTACATTCACCGGCTGTCCATTAAAAAACACCTCCTTCACTGCAGAAGACTTACCCAGCAGCACCTTCAAAGGCGTAGGACCTGAAACATTGAGCTCGCTACCAGCAGGCTTGACTCGCATGGCCAGCACTTCACCCGTTACATCTTCAACACTTACCCAGCACTCATCAGTAAAAGTGACTCGCAATGATCCGATAGGACCCGCTTCAGCAGGAGAATTTGAAGCGACTGTCGCTTCAGCTACCTGAACAGTCTGAACCGGCTCATTTTCCTCAGTTGGCATGGCCGCCAAAACCTCAGCTACATCAGCAGAAGTTTCTTCCGTATTATTAGCCGATTCATTAAGTAATGACGTTTCAGCTACAGCTACTTCAACACTAGTCGGCTCTATACCCTGCTCTACTGTATTTTCAGAATCAGCGTTATCAGCCGCAGTATTATTGATATCTGATTCAGACTGCTCTCCGGCCTTTTCTTCAGACATCTGAAGCTCAATGACAGGACGAGGCTCAACCACAACAGTGGTGCCATCGGCGGACTCAACCTCAATTGACTGAGCCATGCCCAAAGATTCAACACTCTGCTGACCACCCTGTTGAGTCTTCCACCACCAAACAGTTGCGCCAATAAGTATCAGAACAACAATCCATACCGGCCATTTAATTGCGGGGTCACCAACTTTAGCCTGTTGTCCAATACCGGAAGCGGTACGTTTAACCGGAGGCGTTCCTCCATGCCCATAAAACTGATCAAACAGTGCAAGATATCGATCAGCATCCAGTTTAATCAGCTTTGTATATGAACGAATATAACCGCGAGCGAATACCATACTTGGCAGTTCATCGAACGCGGCGCGCTCCAGGGAATCAATATATTTTTCAGACAGGCGCAGCTCACGTGCAACATCCCGCTGAGTCAGCCCCTGCTGCTCCCTCGCTGCAATTAACTCTGCAGCGGGAAAGCCATCTTCCTGCTCTTCACTATCAACACTCTGAGACATTACTTCACTCACCGGGTTGACTCCTTATATTGCCGATACTCATCAGAGTCCGGGTACATGCTCTTTAAAATCAAACCATAGGTTGAGGCATTAACACCATCCTGTTTAAAACGGGATATCTGCACTCCAAGCCAGAGACTCTGGGCATTATGCTCAACACGCTTCTGATCAACCAGTTCACTGAACTGATCAAAATAATTAATAGCTTCAGCCAGCTCGTCCTGCTGCAACATCGCATCAGCCAACTGTAGAACAGCCAAAGGGCGGTTTGCGTTCAGTTTCAGGCTTCGCTCAAAGGCATGCTGTGCAGCATCAGGGCGTTCAATTAACATAAAGCAACGACCCAGATTTTCAAATGCCTGACTGCGTAAATTATAAAATGGATCTTCTGTCGCTCGCGCCAGTTCTTTACAGGCCTGAGGATAACGTTCAAGACTAAACAGAAAAGCGCCATAATTGTTGTGCAACATGGCGCTATCGGATTCCAGAGAGATCGCTTTCTTAAAATATTTTTCCGCTAAATCAGGCTCATCTTCAAGCTGGAATACCATTGCCAGTCCGTTATATGACAGGAATTCATCCGGCGCAATTTCAACCGCACGCTGAAAAGCATTTTTAGCGCTGCCTGTATCTCCACTACGCAGATACTGCATCCCCAGCTGAGTGTATGCCTGCGCCGCTTGCGGTGCATTCTGTTCTGCTGTGGTAACTTCCTGCCCCGCACAACCGGCAATTAAAACACTCAACAGTATTATCAGATAACCTTTCAATCCACTCACTCCCGGCGGGATTATTTATTATTGTCTGGCGCTAACGAGTTGGTTCCTGCTGTACCTTTGTCGCATCTTTCAACGGTATATACTTTTCACTGCGGCGGGTCCGATCCATTACCTGCCCGACCAACTGACCACAAGCAGCATCTACATCATCTCCCCGGGTACGGCGAACCGTAGTAACAATACCGGCCTTTACCATTACCATTTTAAATGCCTGAATCGCATCTTCATCCGGACGCTTATAATCCGAATTAGGGAATGGGTTAAATGGTATTAGGTTTAGCTTGCAGGGTAAACGCTTTAACACCTTAACCAGTTGTTTTGCTTGACTTGGATGATCATTTACACCGGCAATCATCGTATATTCAACAGTAATAACCCGCTTATCACTCAGGTTATCCATATAGCGGTTACAGGCATCAACTAACTCATTGATCGGGTAACGTTTATTGATCGGTACCAGTTGATCACGCAACTCATCTGTTGGCGCATGCAATGAAATAGCCAAAGATACATCGGTCACTTCACTTAGCTTATCAATCTGAGGGACGACACCCGCAGTACTCAAAGTAACCCGACGCTTAGACAAACCATAGGCATTGTCTTCCATCATCAACTGAATCGCATCGACCACGTTATCGAAGTTCATCAGCGGTTCACCCATTCCCATGAGCACTACATTGGTCACACGACGATCACCAGAGGGATCGAATGGGCCAAAAGAACGGATCGCAACCCGCACCTGCCCGATAATTTCTGCAGCACTCAGGTTTCGATTAAAGCCCTGCTTACCAGTGGAACAAAAACTACAGTCGAGCGAACAACCGATCTGCGATGAAACACAGAGTGTAGCCCGACCATTATCAGGTATCAGTACCGCTTCAACCGCCGAACCACCATCCAGCTTGATAACCCACTTACGGGTACCATCTTTAGAGATATTCTGCACCAGCACTTCAGGTTCGCGAATTTCAGAAACTTCACTTAATTTCTGTCGCAACGCCTTGCTGATATTGGTCATTTCATCAAAGCTGCTGGCGCCAAATTGATGAATCCATTTCAATACCTGAGTCGAACGAAAAGGCTTTTCGCCAATACTCACAAAGAACTCTTCCAGCTTCTTTGGGGAAAATCCCAGTAGGTTAGTTTTTTTAATGGAATCTGTCATAGGGGTCTCAACTTTCATGAAATGACGGGTCGCTGTTAACAGCGACCCGCAGGGGATTACTTACCGAAGAAGTAAGCAATCTCGCGCTCTGCAGATGCAGGCGAATCAGAACCGTGTACGGCATTCGCATCAATAGACTGAGCGAAATCGCGACGGATAGTTCCTTCAGCCGCTTCCTGTGGGTTAGTAGCGCCCATCAGTTCACGGTTCAGAGCGATAGCGTTCTCACCTTCCAGAACCTGAACAACAACAGGACCAGAAGTCATGAACTCAACCAGATCGCCGAAGAAAGGACGCTCTTTATGCTCTGCGTAAAAACCTTCAGCTTCTTCACGAGTCAGTTGCTTCAGCTGCATCTCAACCATCTTCAGGCCGTTAGACTCGAAGCGGGAAGCGATTTTACCAATAACGTTTTTCGCTACTGCATCAGGCTTGATAATAGAAAAAGTACGTTCGATAGCCATGTGCTATTAATCCTCTGTATAAGTTCCAGACACTAAAAAAATTTAACGCGCAATTATACGCTAACAACCCACCAGTGAACAGCACCATACAGCATCAAAAAAGCCCGCAATTGCGGGCTTTTTAAGATCATTCTATTGTCGCTCTTCGATCCAGGCCATCTGAATCGCTTCTAACACTTTTTCACCGCAATGATTCGGGTCATCATCAAACCCATCCAATGCCATAACCCATTCATAAAGGTCAGGAAAACTAACGGTTATCGGATCAATATCAGGATATTTCTCATCCAGCTCGATAGCAATATCGTAAACTTCTACCCACTTCATCACTAACCTCCGACTCAGTGCCGCTCGGACACCTGATTAATGGTGTACTTTGGAATCTCTACTACCAGATCCTCATCCGCAACAACAGACTGACAACTCAGTCTTGATTCCGGCTCCAGCCCCCAGGCTTTATCCAGCATATCGTCTTCAAGCTCATCCGACTCTTCCATGGAATCAAAGCCTTCACGCACGATCACATGACAAGTTGTACAGGCACAAGACTTCTCACAGGCATGCTCAATCTCAATGCCTTCACGCAACGCTGCATCACAGATAGTCTCACCCGCTTCAGCCTCAATAACTTTACCCTCTGGACAAAGCTCATCATGGGGCAGAAAAATAATCTGCGGCATCAGGTATTCCCCTCAATTTCATCAACACTATGCCCTTTAAGAGCATTCTTAATACTTTGATCCATACGACGCGCAGCAAAGAAGTCACTCGCCTGAGCTAACACCTGTACGCCATATTCAATCGCTTTATAATCTTCGCCGTTACGCAGCGCCAGCAGAATTGCCATCTGCTCCTGCAGATGCTTGATCTCTTCAGCCGTCAGTAACGTCGCGCCGTCAGTTTCAATTGCCTGATCCAGGGAAACCAATAACCGATCGGCCTCGACCTGCTGCTCACGCAAACTGCGGGCCTGCATATCCTCTTCAGCGTTGGAATAAGATGCCTTCAGCATCGCTGCAATTTCATTATCAGCCAGACCATAAGATGGTTTAACCTGAATCTCACTTTCAACACCGGTAGACAGCTCTTTAGCCGACACACTCAGCAAGCCATCCGCATCTACCTGAAAAGACACCCGAATCTTAGCTGCACCTGCAGCCATAGGCGGAATACCACGCAATACAAACTGCGCCAGCGAGCGACAATCACTGATCAGCTCACGCTCACCCTGTACTACATGAATCATCATCGCAGTCTGACCATCCTGATAGGTGGTAAACTCCTGCGCCCGCGCAACCGGGATAGAGGTATTTCTGTGGATAACTTTTTCCGCCAGACCACCCATGGTTTCCAAGCCCAACGAAAGCGGCAATACATCCAACAGCAACATCTCGCTATCAGGCTTATTCCCCGCCAGAACATCTGCCTGAATAGCGGCACCTACCGCAACCACGCGGTCAGGATCAATATCGATATGCGGCTTACGGTTGAAGAATTTCTCTACCCGACTCCTTACTAAAGGCACCCGGGTACTGCCCCCAACCATAACCACTTCCAGTACTTCATCGGCTGTCACATCCGCATCTTTCAATGCCCGACGACAGGCTCGTACTGTTTTTCCAACCAGGTCATTTATCAGACCATCAAACAACTCACGGGTAACATCTAACTCTACTTTCTGACCACCGTGATCAAGCTCAACCCTGACGCTCTCATTATCTGTTAGCTGCTCTTTAGTCCAGCGCGCTTTTTCTGTCAGATAACGGGACTCACCCGCAACAACCTCAGCACCACCTAATTGCTCTAAAAACCACTGCGCCAGCGCCAGATCAAAATCATCACCACCCAGCGCACTATCTCCGCCGGTAGAAAGAACTTCAAACACACCTTTATTTAATCGCAGAATTGAGATATCAAAGGTACCACCGCCCAGATCATAAACAGCGATAACCCCTTCAGCCCCCTCATCCAAACCGTAAGCAACCGCTGCGGCAGTAGGCTCATTCAATAAACGTAAGACCTTAATCCCCGCCAGTTGAGCCGCATCTTTTGTGGCCTGACGCTGCGCATCGTCAAAATAAGCCGGCACTGTAATTACAGCCCCCTCCAGCTCACCATCCAAAGTAGCAAGTGCACGGGCTTTAAGGGTTTTCAGTATCTCACCAGAGATTTCAACCGGACTCTTATCGCCGGCAACCGTTTGCAGAAAAGGCATACCACCTTCACGATCAGCAAAGCGATATACCGCCTCACCGTGCAAACCTTTCAGATCTTTAGCGCCACGACCCATCAGCCGTTTCACGGATACGATAGTATTAAAAGGATCGACCGAAGCCTGAGCTAATGCAGCCTGACCAATAACGACACCCTGCTCGGTATAACGCACGACCGAAGGTAGCAGATGACTACCCCCTTCATCCGCCAAAGTAGCTGCATCACCACTACGAACGGTGGCAACCAATGAGTTGGTTGTACCTAAATCGATGCCTACCGCCAGCTTTCGCTGATGGGGTTCAGGGCTCTGCCCCGGTTCTGCAATCTGCAATAGCGCCATAATGTTTTAGTCGTCGAAAAGTTGATCTTCCAGCAGCTCAATTTCACGGCCAAGCTTATCTATAAACTGCATCTTTCTGACACAGGCAGCCGCGGCTTCCAGAGCTGAGGGTGAATTTTGGACACAGAATGTAGCAAACTGCTGACGCAACTCTTGCATCTGCTGCTCTACTACCTGCAACTGCTCTTCAATTTCTGCTTCGGGATCGTCCGCATCAGGTATCGACTCGACCGCCTCTCGAAGCTCCATCTGTTGCATCAGGAACATAGGGTCAAGCTGCACACGGCTTTCGGAAAAAGTATCTACACCTTCCAGCTGTAACAGATACTGCGCCCGTGTTAGCGGGTTCTTTAAGGTAGCAACGGCTTCATTGAGATAAGCCGTATACTGAACCGAAAGCCTGCGCTCCCGATCAGAAAGATGAGAAAAGCGATCCGGATGCAATGTTTTCTGCAATTCCCGGGCTCGCTCAGAAAGCGCCTGCTGATCCAGTTGATAGCTGACCGGCAGACCTAAAAATTCGAAATAGCTCTGGGTAATATCCATCTGTAAACCAGCAGGTAAAAAATTATGAATCAGATATTGAAGCTCTCGCCACAACCACACTCATTCTTCACATTAGGGTTATTGAACTTAAAACCTTCATTCAACCCCTCTTTGGTAAAGTCCAACTCAGTTCCGTCAAGGTACAACAGACTCTTGGGGTCGATAACAATCTTTACACCTTCAGTCTCAAAGACCTCATCTTCTTCGGCGATATCATCCACGAATTCAAGCACATAAGCCATACCGGAGCAGCCTGAAGTACGAACCCCCAGACGGATTCCAAAGCCATGGCCACGGGAATCAAGGTATCTGCTTACATGCTGCGACGCAGCCGGTGTCATTGTAATTGCCATCGAATGTTACACTCCCAAGAGCTTACTCTGCTCTGTTACTTCTTGGTCTGCTTCTCTTTGTAATCAGCAACCGCGGCCTTGATCGCATCCTCTGCCAGAACTGAGCAGTGGATTTTAACCGGCGGTAGCGCCAGTTCTTCAGCAATCGTAGTGTTTTTCAAGTCCTGCGCTTCATCCAGGCTCATCCCTTTAACCCACTCAGTAACCAGTGAGCTTGAAGCAATTGCAGAACCACAGCCGTAGGTCTTGAACTTAGCATCTTCAATAATGCCTTCATCGCTGACTTTAATCTGCAGACGCATTACGTCACCACAAGCAGGCGCTCCCACCATACCCGTACCAACGCTTCCATCTTTGTCATTCATTTTACCAACATTACGCGGATTCTCGTAATGATCGATAACCTGTTCACTATAAGCCATAACGACCTCCTCACATGGTGCTCAACTGATTATCAAATCAGTGATGAACCCACTCAACCTTGCTTAAATCCACACCGTCTTTATACATATCCCACAGCGGAGACAGTTCACGGAGTTTACCCACAGCTGTGCGAATCTGAGCAACAGCTTCATCAATATTTTGCTCTGTCGTGAAACGACCGATGGAGAAACGAATTGAACTATGCGCCATCTCATCATTCAGCCCTAATGCGCGAAGCACATAAGAAGGCTCCAGGCTTGCCGAAGTACAGGCAGAACCAGAGGAAACAGCCAGATCTTTCAGAGACATCAACAGAGACTCACCTTCAACATAGTTGAAACTGACATTCATGTTACCGATATAACGCTGCTCAGCAGAACCATTCAGATAGATCTCTTCCATATCAGCAAGACCATCCCAGAAACGCTGACGCAATGCCAGAATCTTGTCTTTTTCCTGAGCCATTTCAGCTTTTGCGATACGTGCAGCTTCGCCCATACCAACAATCTGATGTGTCGCCAGAGTGCCAGAACGCATACCACGCTCATGACCACCGCCATGAATCTGCGCTTCCAAACGAACCCGCGGCTTACGGCGCACATAGAGTGCACCCTGGCCTTTAGGTCCATACATCTTATGAGCAGAAAGCGAGATCAGATCCACTTTCATCGCAACAACATCGATCTCAACCTTACCGGCACTCTGTGCCGCATCAACGTGAAACAACACACCGTTAGCACGGGTTATTTCACCAATAGCGGCAATATCATTAATAACACCAATCTCGTTATTCACATGCATCACAGAAACAAGAATCGTATCATCACGCAGCGCATCAGCGATCGCTTGCGGCTGAATAATACCCTCTTTATCCGGATCCAGATAAGTTACCTCAAAACCTTCACGCTCAAGCTGACGACAGGTATCCAGTACCGCCTTATGCTCAATCTTTGAGGTAATAATGTGCTTACCTTTTTTCTGGTAAAAATGTGCAACACCTTTAATCGCCAGGTTATCGGATTCCGTTGCTCCGGAGGTCCATACAATCTCGCGAGGATCTGCATTCATCAGATCAGCAACCTGACGGCGTGCGGTTTCAACTGCTTCTTCAGCTTTCCAGCCATACAGATGAGAACGGGATGCCGGGTTACCGAAATTACCGTCCATTGTGAGACATTCGATCATCTTTTCCGCAACACGGGGATCAACCGGCGTTGTTGCAGAGTAATCAAAGTAGATTGGTAATTTCATTATCTATACTTCTCCAAACACCTGATTTATCAGATCAGGCAGTTACTTTTGCTGAAATAAGTGAGTCTTCAAATGACGCTAGCTGCTCTCTGTCCTGTCGCTCAGCAACAGTTTTAACATCTTTACGTGTCATCAGATCAGCCAGACTGATCTGACTCAAAAAATCATGGATCTGACTACTCAGATCACACCACAGATGATGAGTAAGACAGGTATTTCCATCCTGACAGCCACCGCTATGTCCACAGCCGGTCGCATCAACAGATTCATTCACCGCATCAATCACCTGGGCAACATCAATATCTCGCTGCTCTCGATTCAACTGGTAACCACCACCAGGACCACGTACACTTCGCACCAGTTCATTGCGACGCAATTTGGCAAACAGCTGCTCAAGGTAGGACAACGATATGCCCTGCCGCTCAGATATATCCGCCAGACTGACTGGTCCCTCGCCCGCATGAATCGCCAGATCCAGCATTGCTGTCACCGCATAGCGGCCTTTAGTCGTTAATCGCATCGCACCATCTCTCCATCATCTGCTTGTCCTGCGACAAAGCTGGGAGCATTATGCAATACCCTACCTTTTTGGTCAACTATTTAACCAACTAATTCAGTCAGGCTTTAATGGTTTTATAAACGGCTGCGAATTCTAGCAGCTTTTGATTACAAACACCGCCCTGAAACGTCATCGTCGCCCATATTTCTGCACCGCCGACAGCATTCCACGTAAAACATTAACTTCTATCTTATCAGGCACCGCCCTCAGCAATAATCGACGCAAACGCGGCATCAGATTGCGTGGCTTTTCAGGGTCTAGAAACTCGATCTCTGTCAGGGTTTGCTCCAAGTGGCCAAACAACAATTCCAACTCACGATTTTCAGCAAGCTCAACATCCCAGTCCGTTCCCCACTGCGGCTTATCCGAATCAACAGACAACAGTTGCGCCATGCGCAGCTCGTAGGAAATCACCTGTACGGCTGCAGCCAGATTCAACGAGCTAAAATCTTCATTCACAGGGATATGCACATGATGATGACAACGCTGCAACTCATCATTGGTCAGCCCGCGATCCTCACGCCCAAACACAATCGCAATTTTAGTTTCTTGTGGTAACGGCGTCACAATAGAAGCCAACTCACGAGGATTCACCAGTGGCCAGGGAATGGTTCTGCTGCGTGCACTGGTACCTACCACAAGATGACAATCTGCCAACGCCTGATCAAGATCTTCCACCAACAATGCACTATCCAGCAGATCACCCGCACCTGCTGCGCGTGCTACTGCATCGGCATGAGGAAACGTTTTCGGCTTCACCAGACAGAGATCGGTCAACCCCATATTCTTCATCGCCCGGGCTACTCCACCAATATTTCCGGGATGAGTTGTGTTCACCAGCACGATTCGGATGTTTTCCAGCATTTTTTGACCATTATCTGTAAAAAAGAAGCGCATTTTATCAGATAATAGCGAACTATTAATCATGAGCTGTTCTTTCCGCGACAACTGTTTTGTATAATGCTCGCTTTGGTCCCTTATATTGGTGTTTAACTGATGCAACCGATGGTTAATATCGCCCTGCGCGGAGCTCGCGTCGCAGGTGAACAGATCGCCCGTTCTGTAGAACGTCTTGATCTGATCAAATCTGAGCAATCCAGTGTCACCGAGTTTCTCGAAGACACTTGCAAGCAAGCTGAACGCACTATCGTTAACACGATCCATAAGGCGTACCCTGATCACAAGATCGACTGTGAATACACCGGCACTCACAAACCTGAAGACAAGGTTTGTGATGTTGTATGGACAGTTAATCCGATCGACAGCATCTCTAACTTCTCCAACGCTCTGCCGGTGTTTGCCCTGAGCATCGCCTGCCACCAAAGCGGCAAGTTAGAGCATGCAATCATCCTGAACCCGATTACCGGTGAAGAATTCACCGCAAGCCGGGGTCGTGGAGCTCAGCTAAACGGAAAGCGTTTGCGCGTAAGCAATAACAAAACTCTGGATGGCTGTCTGATCGGTAGCGGCTTCTTCGGCCGCAACAGCGACAAAGCTCACCTGGATTCTTTCCAGCAGATTTTTAAGAACATCACAATGGAAAGCGGCAGCATTTACAGCGGCGGCTCTCCGGCACTTAATCTTGCATACACTGCAGCAGGTCGCTTAGATGGTTTCTTCCAGATCGGTCTGAACCAGTGGGAAATGGAAGCCGGTGTTCTGATGCTTCAGGAAGCTGGCGGTCTGATGTCAGATTTCACCGGCAACAACAACTATCTTAAGTCTGGCAATCTGGTTGCCGGCAACCCTAAGATTCTAAAAGCGCTGTTACAGAACATTCGTCCAGCAATGACTGATGAACTGAAGTAACCGCACTGATTAATAAAAGCCGGGCAATGCCCGGCTTTTTTATGCCTTTAAATCACCCTAAAACAGACACAAAAAAGCCCGATACTAATGATCGGGCTTTTTTATACTCAACTAACGTTTACGCATCAAACGGATGACGCAAGACGATAGTTTCAACCCGGTCAGGACCAGTTGAAACGATGTCAATCGGCGCACCAACCAACTCTTCCAGTCGCTTGATATAAGCAATAGCAGCAGCAGGCAGCGCATCCATAGACTGGGCACCCAGAGTAGTTTCAGTCCAGCCCGGCATCTCTTCGTATACTGGCTGTACCGCTTCGTAATCTTCGCTACCACTCAGAGAACTTACAGCGTTACCCTGCGCATCTTTGTAGCCAACACAGATTTGAATACTTTCCAGCCCATCCAGCACGTCCAGCTTAGTCAGACAGATACCGGAAACAGAGTTAACCTGAATCGCATGTTTAAGCGCAACCGCATCAAACCAACCACAGCGGCGTGCACGACCAGTCGTCGCACCGAACTCATGACCACGCTCAGCCAGACGCTCGCCGATTTCACAATCCAACTGTGTAGGGAAAGGACCTGAACCTACACGGGTAGTGTATGCCTTAGTAATACCCAGAACATAATCCAGGTACAACGGACCAAAACCACTACCGGTAGAAGTACCGCCAGCCGTGGTATTAGATGAAGTTACATAAGGATAGGTACCGTGATCGATATCCAGCAGCGAACCCTGCGCACCTTCAAACATGATGTTTTCACCACGCTCACGGTACTCATGCAACTGCGCCGTCACATCAGTCACCATAGGACGCATAACCTCAGCCATTTCCAGCGCTTCTTTCAGCACTTCATCATAGCTAACCGGCTCAGCATTATAGTAGTTCTGCAGCATGAAGTTATGATATTCCATCACCTCTTTCAGCTTCACAGCAAAGCGTTCTGGATTCATCAGATCTTCCAAACGCAGACCACGACGCGCTACTTTATCTTCGTATGCAGGACCAATACCGCGACCGGTAGTACCGATTTTAGCATTACCACGCGCAAGTTCACGCGCCTGATCCATTGCGATGTGGTATGGCAGAATCAGCGTACAAGCAGGGCTCAGACGCAAACGTTCACGCACTGGAATACCACGCTCTTCCAGCTCAGCCATCTCTTTCAGCAGAGCTTCAGGTGATAGCACTACACCATTACCGATCATGCACAATACGTTCTCACGCAGGATACCGGATGGAATCAGGTGCAAAACCGTTTTCTCACCATCAATTACCAGCGTGTGACCTGCGTTGTGACCGCCCTGAAAGCGCGCCACTGCAGTAGCCTGATCTGTTAACAGGTCGACGATTTTACCTTTACCTTCGTCGCCCCACTGCGTTCCTAAAACAACTACATTTTTGCCCATTGGTTGTCTCTAGCGTTTAATCAATCTTGAAAATTTACAGGCTCTTGAGAACCCAAGTTCCATCCTGCTGTACCAACTGATGAGTAAACTGCTGCGCATCTTCCACAACAGAGTCATCTAACAGCTGAACAACACGCTCACCCTGAGCTCTCAGCTTAGTCACAGCTTCCTGCACTGCTGAATCACCGAATCCCGGCGCCAGAATTACTTTCTGACCTGACTTATCAGCCAGCAGAGAAAGCTCAACCAGCGTTTTCAGATCAGCACTGAATCCGGTTGCCGGACGGGCCCGACCAAAGTCACGCCCAACCTCATCATAACGACCACCCTTCGCTACCGCCTGACCAAAACGTGGTACATAAGCAGCAAAGACAATACCGGTATGATAGTTATAACCCCGCAATTCACTGAGATCGAAATACAGATCCAGCTGCGGATAGCGCTGACTAATCTGATCTGCAAGTGCATCCAGATAATCCAACGCCTCAATGATAGATGTGTCTTGCGCAGTAAAACTACTGCGCGCCTGCGCCAACACCTCACGCCCACCATGCAGCGTCGGCAACAAGGTAAGATGAGCTTTAACCTCATCAGACAGGTCTGACTCACGCAGGAAGCGACCAATTTCTGGCAGATCCTTACGCTGTAGTAATTCGAAATATTCAGCTTCCTGATTATCAGTCAGCTTCGCTTCAGCCATCAGACCACGGTATATACCCACGTGACCCAGATCCAGGCTTAATTCCTGATTCACCTGCATCGCGTCCAGTGTTTCGACCATCAGCGATATGATTTCAGCATCACTGGCAACACCTGAATGACCAAACAACTCAGCACCAACCTGCAGAGGATTACGGGAAGCAAGTGGATTGGCAGGAAGAGTATGCAATACGGTGCTGCAGTAACAAAAACGCACCGGCCCATTACTGGTCAGATGATTTGCATCGATACGCGCAACCTGCTGAGTAATATCAGCCCGCACGCCTAACATACGACCGGTCAGCTGATCTGTTACCTTAAAGGTATTCAACTCAAGATCGCGACCTACACCCACTAACAGCGAGTCCAGATTCTCTATCAGCGGGGTCATCACTAATTCATAGCCCCAGCTATCGTACAGATCAAGCAAACGACGACGCGCAGCTTCTACCTGTAGTGCTTGAGGTGGCAACACCTCTTTAACGCCGTCTGGTAACAACCAGCGCTCAGCCAACGTCATGTAACTCTCCGGAAATACGATGGATCAGTTAAATATATACAGCAGAATGACACCTGCCATCATGCTTATAAAACCTGTAATGCGTAGCCCCCGATTACTTACCAGCCCAAGCTGATGAACCAGGTTTCGCCAACGCTGAGGATAGAGAAAAGGCACTATGCCTTCCAATACCAGCATCATACAGAAACCTATCAGTAACTGATGCCAGAACGGCGAATCCATACCTCTACCCCAACAAACAGCAAAGCCGTCACATAAAAAAACCGGGTTATGACCCGGTTTGCGGAATTCTACCACGGAATAGCTGTCAGAGTGCAGCCTATTCCGCGTATTTTTTATACAACCTTCAGCGAATAGTTATTGCTGCGGCTTCTGCTCTCCCATATAGCGGAAGAATTCACTATCTGGCTTCAGAACCATAATATCGCCCTGCTGACCAAACGCTTCTTTATAAGCATTCAGACTACGATAGAACGAATAAAATTCAGAATCCTGAGTATAAGCATCGGCATAAATCCTTGCCGCTAGCGCATCACCTTCACCACGCAGCGATTGAGCTTCACGATATGCGTTCGCTTCGATAACCGCTTTTTGACGATCAGCATCGGCACGAATACCTTCTGCAAGCTCCTGACCACGAGAACGCAATTCACGCGCCTCACGCTCACGCTCAGTACGCATCCGGTCATATACTGAGTTGGATACTTCCTGCGGCAGATCGATCTTCTTAACCCGAATATCAATCAGCTCAATACCCAGCTCATCTTTGGTCTCAGCACTGAGTGATTCAACCAGCTCAACCATCAACTCATCACGCTCACCCGACACAACCTCTGTCAGAGTACGCTCACCAAACTGATTTCGCAGACCAGCATCAACGTTAGGGAATAGCAGGTCAGCCGCTTTGTACTGATCACCGGAAGTAGCGGTGTAATACTTTTGCGGATCAACAACGCGCCACTTGATAAAAGAGTCAACGATCAGACGCTTTTTCTCAATTGTCAGATAAGCCTGAGGCTGCGCATCTAGCGTCAGAATCCGGCCATCAAATTTACGTACTTTGTTAATCACCGGGAACATTACATGTAAACCCGGCTCGATATCAGAATTAACGATCTCACCGAACTTAAGCAATACAGCCCGATCAGTTTCTTTGATGATATACAGAGAGTTAAAACCAACCATCAGCAGTAACAGGGCGATTACCACCCCGGTCATAGATTTACCTGACATTAGCGTGCCTCCCTACGTGTAGTTTGCTGACGCTGACGAAGCTGATCAACCACCTGATTGGTAACTTCACGCAACTCATTACTGCTCAGACGACCACCTGAAGTCCCGCTAATTGTCCGCGGGCGATTCTCAGTTAACTTATCCAGCGGCAAATACATCATGTTATTACCACCTTCAACATCAACCAACACCTTAGTGTTGTTCGAAAGAACCGTCTCCATCGCATCCAGGTACAGACGCTCACGGGTAACCACAGGGGCTTTCTTATATTCAGTTAACAAAGCAACGAAACGTTCCGCGTCACCTTCTGACTGCGCAACAACCCGCTCACGGTAACCGTTAGCTTCCTCTTTCATCCGCTGCGCAATACCACGCGCCTCAGGAATAATTCCGTTTCGGTAAGATTCAGATTCGTTAATCGAACGCTGCTCATCCTCACGGGCCTTGATTACATCATCGAATGCGTCCTGCACCTGCGAAGGCGCTTTCGCTTCTTTAATGTTGACCTGAGTGATACGCAAACCGGTCTGATAATCTGTCATATAGCCCTGCAAGCGAGCCTTAACATCAACACCCAGCACTTCCCGGCCTTCGGTCAGAATAGAGTTCATTTCAGACGAACCCACGGTGTGACGCAAAGCAGATTCTGAAGCATGCCCCAGGCTTATTTCAGGATCGCGCACCTTTAACTTAAAGCTGGCAGGGTCCGAAATAACATACTGCACTGTCATGCTGACATCGACGATATTCTCATCTTCGGTCAGCATCAGTGAACGATGCTCATAAGCGTTTACGCGGGTAACGTTAACCGTCATCACATCATCAATCAGTGGAGGGTTCCACTGCAGACCAGGCATTACGGTTTCACTGTACTTACCTAAACGCAGCACGACACCACGCTCCTGCTGGTCGACGGTATAGACACCCATCACAGCCCAGCCAACAAGTATAACCAGTGCAATAACACCAAAGAAGCCAGCGGATGAAGCAGGTCCGGAACCGGAACCACCACTACCTTTGCTGCCGCCACTTTTACCAAAAATACCGTTCAGTTTTTCCTGCAATTTTTGCAGTGCTTCGTCAAGATCAGGTGGTCCCTGATCATTGCCGCCGCCACCGCCACCACGACGATCTCCGCCGTTGTTCCAGGGATCCTGATTTTTCCCGTTACCACCAGGCTCATTCCAAGCCATACTGTTCTCCGTTTATAGAACTGTTTAAACGATTTAAAAAAATTGTAAGTAGCCAGCCTTAACTATGCAACCATTCCGGTTTATTGACATCAGCACCCAGGTATCGTTCAGGTGCAATGTTCATTCGGCTTAACAGTTGCAGCAGATCTTTTCTTTGCAAGCGAACTTCCAAACTGATCTGCCCCTCATCATCTACCATCTCATTCAGGACTGCACCCTGCGAGTAGAATTGAGCACGTAAGTTACCCTCTTCAGGCCTTAAGCTTAGCTGTTCATGAAAGATATCGTCAGCCAGAAGTTCAGATATTGCCTCAAACAGCAATTCAACCCCTGCACCGGTCACCGCTGACAGCCAGACCCGTACCGGGCGACCCTCTTCATTGCGATCAATCCGGGGCTGAGCACTTTCCATCATGTCGATCTTGTTATACACCTCGAGAGTTAGCACATCTTCTGCACCGATCTCCCCTAATACCGAATGTACCTCATCAATGTGCGACTGGCGATCATCATCAAAGGCATCAATCACATGCAACAACAATGTAGCATCAGTTGTTTCCTGCAAAGTAGCACGAAACGCTTCCACCAATTTATGTGGCAAATGACGGATAAATCCTACTGTATCAGCCAGAATTGCCGGACCAACATCCTGCAATTCAACCCGACGCAGAGTTGGATCCAGTGTCGCAAACAACTGATCTGCAGCATACACCTCAGCATCAGTG
Source organism: Amphritea balenae (assembly GCF_003858655.1). Taxonomy (GTDB): domain Bacteria; phylum Pseudomonadota; class Gammaproteobacteria; order Pseudomonadales; family Balneatricaceae; genus Amphritea; species Amphritea balenae. Next base: position 331,300 of record NZ_RQXV01000004.1, on the reverse strand, counting down.
ACATTATTGAATAATGTCGACTTACCCGCGTTGGTATAACCCACCAGAGATACTGTTGGTACTGCAGAGCGACTCCGGGCACGACGACCCTGCTCACGCTGCTTACGAACTTTATCCAGCCGCTTAAGGATACTTTTGATCCGCGCCCGCAACAGACGTCGGTCAGTTTCCAGCTGGGTTTCACCCGGACCACGTAAGCCGATACCACCTTTTTGTCGTTCCAGGTGGGTCCAGCCACGAATCAAGCGAGTGGACATATGCTCCAGCTGAGCCAGCTCAACCTGCAGTTTACCCTCATGGGTTCGGGCACGCTGAGCAAAAATATCCAGAATAAGACCGGTACGGTCTAGTACACGACATTCGAGCTCGCGCTCGATATTTCGTTCCTGACCCGGACTCAGTGCATGGTTAAAGATCACCAGTTCAGCTTCGTGCAGACGCACAAGATCCCTGAGCTCTTCAACCTTACCTGAGCCTATAAAAGTTTTGGGATTGGGGATACTGCGAGATCCGGTAAGAAAAGTTACCGGATCGGCACCAGCGGACAGAGCAAGTTCTTCCAGCTCTTTTGGACTTTCCCGGTCCGCCTCGTCAGCCATATCAATGTGAACAAGAATGGCTCTCTCGCCAGACTCGGGACGCTCAAAGAACAATGAAAACCTCAGTCAGCAGATTCATCACCCTGTGGCAATTTAACCGGACGAGCCGGTACCACAGTTGAAATAGCGTGTTTATAAACCATCTGACTAACAGTGTTTTTCAGAAGAATAACGAACTGGTCGAACGACTCGATCTGGCCCTGTAATTTAATACCGTTTACCAAAAAGATAGACACAGGTACCCGTTCTTTACGCAGTACGTTTAAATAAGGGTCTTGTAACGATTGCCCTTTTGACATTGGAAGCTCCTTCCTAAGAGTATGTGGTGCACTGCGGTAGGGATGAAAAAGTTAACACCGCCGCGCAAAATGCTGTCACAAAAAAGCCGGACAGCTCAAAAAAATGTTTCAGTACTGCATTATATAATGATCCCTTCCAATAATTTCAAGGCATTATTGGTTAATTTAGGGTCTGCAGTTTCAAAATGGTGAAGATTTTCCCAACTTCGCAACCAGGTCACCTGCCGTTTAGCCAACTGACGGGTAGCGATCACCCCTTTTTCAATCATTGTAGGGTAATCCCATTTACCTTCAAAATACTCCCACATCTGGCGATAACCTACACAGCGCATTGAAGGCATGTTCAGATCCAGATCACCTCGATGCCAAAGTTTTCTGACCTCTTCTTCAAATCCCTGCTCCAACATTATATGAAAGCGCTGCTCAATTCTTTCATGTAACGTTTTACGCTCCTGCGGCATAACACAGAGCTGGGTAACATCATAAGGCAGACGTTGCGACTCTTGCTCCTGCCATAGTTCTGTCATAGAACGCCCTGTTAGCTCATATACCTCCAGGGCCCGCTGCATACGCTGCGGATCATTTGGGTGAATACGCTGCGCTGATTTGGGGTCAACCGCTTGCAAGCGCTGATGCAGATGATCCCAACCATACTGCTCTGCCTCCTGCACTAGCCGATCACGAATAGCCTGATCAGCCTGGGGTAATTTCGCCAACCCTTTCAGTAACGCCTGGTAATACAGCATAGTGCCGCCCACCAGCAGAGGGATCTTACCTGCAGCAGTGATCTCAGCCATCTGTGCCAGGGCATCACGACGAAAATCAGCCGCTGAGTAAGCTTCCGCAGGATCCAGTATATCCACCAGCCGATGGGGATATCGCGCAAGAAACTCCGCATCAGGCGTCGCTGTACCTATATCCATCTGCCGATAGATCATCGCAGAATCAACACTGATAATTTCGCAGGGCAACTGATCATATAGCGCCATCGCCAAATCAGTTTTACCCGATGCCGTAGGCCCCATTAAGAAAATAGCTGGCGGTAATTGTTGTTCACTCACGCTACTGGCCTCGCATAAACAGACCGTCGAGGTCATTCATCGACATCTGAGTCCAGGTTGGACGACCATGATTACACTGGCCACTACGTTCAGTCTGTTCCATATCCCGCAGCAAGGCGTTCATTTCAGGCAAAGTTAGCTGCCGATTGGCCCGCACTGAACCATGACAGGCCATCGTCGCCAACAATTCGTTAGTATGTTGCTGAATTTTCTGACTACTGCCAAACAGAGTCATTTCACCTAACACATCTAAAATCAACTTACTGACATCTGCACTGGCAAGCGCGACCGGAACCTGACGAATAACCAGTGTCTCTTCGCCCATTCGGGCAATTTCAAAACCCAGCTTAGAAAAGACATCTGCCTGCTCTTCTGCGGAATCCGCTTCATTCGCACTGACCGCCATACTGACAGGGACTAACAATGGCTGACTGCGCACCCCTTCAGCCTCATAGGCTAGCTTCATTCGCTCATACACGACCCGTTCGTGGGCGGCATGCATATCCACCACAACCAACCCGGCATCATTCTGTGCCAGGATAAAGACACCGTGCAACTGCGCGATGGCATATCCCAGCGGCGGACAAAGTTCATCGGTCGCGTCAGCGGTAGCCTGAGATAAACCGGACTGTCCGGTATCACTGATTACCCGCTCAGGATGGAGACTGGCATAACCTGCAATCTGATCCCGCACTTGCCCGGCGCCAGGTCGATCAGGCAGGCTGCCCGACTTATAGCCCGACTGATAACCAAATCCCGCCGTGGCTGAGTTCGCACTATGACTGGAGCTGCGCGGTAAACTATCCGATTGCAACTGATGCAAAGGCATCCGGTTCTGTTCAAAACTTTGCTGGTTCAACGCCGACCCCGGAGAAGCGCCTAATAATGCACTGGCCGCCGCCCCGGAAATGGCCGGTTCGGTACCTTGCTCAGGACGTATATCCGCAATAACCCGATGAGTGGTGCGGAAAATAAAATCATGAACCAGCCGACTTTCCCGGAATCGCACCTCATGTTTTGTCGGATGCACGTTCACATCGACTAATTTCGGATCCAGCTCCATATAGAGCACATAGGCAGGATGCCGGCCATGATAAAGCACATCCTGATACGCCTGACGCAGGGCATGAGCAACCACCCTGTCCTTAATGATACGACCATTGACAAAGAAGTATTGCAGATCTGCCTGACTGCGGGAAAATGTTGGCAGCCCTACCCAACCCCATAAGCGCAATCCTGAAGCTTCGGCACTGACATCCACCTTCATTGAGTTTTCAATAAAGTTCGGCGACAACAAGGAAGCGATGCGACGTTCCTGTTCAGCTTCACCCGGTGCCGGTCGTAGCTGATGAATAACTTTCTGATTATGACGTAGCGTAAAACCGACATCGAACCGACTTAATGCCAGCCGCTTAACTACCTCTTCGAGATGTTTAAATTCTGTTTTATCGGTTTTCAGGAACTTACGTCGTGCCGGAGTATTAAAAAACAGATCCCGCACTTCAACAGTCGAGCCTTCCGGGTGAGCAGCCGGCGTTAGCTCAGCCACCATATCCCGCCCTTCGGTTTGTACCTGCCAGGCACTATCCTGATCAGCTGTACGTGCTGTCAGAGTTAAGCGCGAAACGGAGCTGATTGACGCTAGCGCCTCACCACGAAAACCGAGGCTTTCAACCGCCTCAAGATCATCAAGGTTACGTATCTTACTGGTCGCATGACGGCTCAGAGCCAGAGGCAGATCATCTTTATCAATGCCACGGCCATCATCCCGCAACCGAATTAGCTTTACACCACCCTGCTCAATATCCAGCTCTATCCGGCCAGCACCTGCATCAAGACTATTTTCAAGAATCTCTTTAACCACCGAAGCGGGGCGTTCAACAACTTCACCGGCTGCGATCTGGTTGGCCAATCGCGGTGTTAGTAACTGTATACGGGACATAGGATCTGTGTGTTTGAATAGATAGATAAATTAACTGGCGGGAATCTTCAAAACCTGACCAATACGGATATGATCAGCATTTTTTAACCCATTCGCTTTTCGCAATGCGCTCAACGATACACCGTTCCTGCTGGCAATAACAGAAAGAGTATCTCCACGCTTAACCTTATGACTGACGGCAACAGACTTAGCAACTGTACTGCCACCATTCTTCTGCCATGCCAACAAGGTTAACGCCGGTGGCTTCGCCTTAAAGTGAGCTTTAATCCCGGCAAAAATAGCCTGAGCCATCTGCTTTTGATAAGCCCTGGATTTTAATTTTCTCGCCTCTTCAGGGTTTGTTATAAAGCCTGTTTCAACCAGAATCGAAGGGATATCCGGTGACTTTAGAACCACAAAGCCCGCTTGTTCCACCCGTGTTTTATGCATACGGGCAAACTTACTGACATTCCGATGAATACTTCGGGCTATCTCACGGCTATCACTTCGACTTGCTGTCATCGACATATCCAGCAACACTTTAGCCAGCACATCATCTTTATCTTCAAGGCTCACGCTACCGACACCACCAATCAGGTCAGCACCATTCTCTTTACTTGCCAGCCAACGCCCCATCTCACTACTGGCCCCCCGGGGAGATAACACCCATACCGACGCACCACGGGCACGTTTATCATTGAAGCCATCCGCATGAATTGAAACGAACATATCAGCATTTGCTTTACGCGCCCGTTTAGTACGGTTACGCAAACTAATATAGTAATCACCATCACGGGTCAGCTTGGGTGCAAAGCCCGGCTCTTTAGCCAGCAACGCTTTCAGTTCACGGGCGATACCCAGCACCACTGTTTTCTCTTTTACCCGGCCAGGCCCAACAGCACCCGGATCTTCTCCGCCATGGCCTGCATCGATAGAGATAACGACATCCCGTAGAGTGGCAGGATTGCTCACTGACGCCAGCGCAGTTTTCTGTGGCTGCGACTCTTTTGTTTCCCGGTGCAGATCAACAACTAACCTGTGTCCGTATTTGGCATTAGGTTTAAGCGCAAAGCTTTTAGGCTTAACCGATTCTTTCAGATCCAGCACAATACGCAGATCTTTACCGCCGTTACGCGTTCCTGAGCGCATTAACGATAATGGACTCTTGGCCAGATCAACCGCCGCCAGATTCGAGGTCAGGCTCGCGCCACTAACATCCAGAACTATCCGATCAGGTTTGCTCAGAGTAAAAAGCTTATGCTGTACAGCAGCTGTGAGATCAAATACCAACCGGGCATGATCCGGTGCTATCCAGATACGCACATTTTTCACCTCTGCGGCAAAAACACTGCTACTCAGCAACATTCCTGTCAGAAGCAAAACTCTCAACATAAGCTGTGTCACAAATCTGTTTATCATAATCGCGTAAGCAAACTCTCTGAAGTTCTAAGATTTACCTTATTCAGTAAACGGGTCTTCACCGGTAGCCGTCAGGCATCCATTCAGTTTATCGGCCAGACACCGGCCTTTTTCAGTCTGAGGTTGCCAAGTAATCCTGCGCCCCCGTTGTTCAACGCTGATATTAAGCTGCAAGTCCGCAACCGGTAATACCCCTTCACCCCGTTCCGGCCACTCAATCAGACAGATCCCTTCATCGGTAAAGTAATCCCGGATACCAAGATACTCCAGCTCTTCAGGGTCACCCAGGCGATAAAGATCAAAATGAAACACCGAACGTTCATCAAATTCGTAAGGTTCCACCAGCGTATAGGTAGGACTCTTAACAGAACCTTGATGACCAAAGCCTTGTAACACCCCCCGACTCAGCGTGGTTTTACCCATCCCCAGATCACCATTCAGGAAAATCACTTCACCACCAGCGGTGGACCGGGCAATCAATTTACCCAACTGAACCATTCCGGACTCATCCGGGACAAATACACTATTTTCAATTTGCTGTGGCACCGGGCCTTTCCTCACATACCATTCACTAACAGACGCAATTGTGCCAATAGATCAGTCGCTTGCATACCTCGGGCACCATTTTCTTCAGCACTACGATCAGCAGCACTGGCATGTAACCATGCGCCCAAGCGAGTCGCATCAATGCCACTGAGCCCCTGAGCCAACAACGCTCCGATAACACCACTCAATACATCACCCATACCACCACTGGCCATACCGGGATTTCCTGCCGGACAAAGATGCAACACATCCCCGTCGCAACTCAGACTACCCGGGCCTTTCAGTAGCGCCACACCGCCAAATTTTGACTGTAACCGGTTAATAGAATCAAATCTGTCACGCTGAATATCTGTCACACTGGTTTCCAGCAGCCTGGCAGCTTCACCCGGATGAGGGGTAATTATCCAACCACTCCCCCGCCGTGAACCAAATAATTTCTTAGCTGATAACAGATTCAGCGCATCGGCATCCAACACTAGCGGCTTTGCGCTCTGCAAAGCCTGCATTAACATCTGCTCGCCCCAGGCGCCCTGCCCTAAGCCCGGACCGATAACAATCACATCCGCCCGCGCAATCAAAGGCTCCAGATCCGCGCCGCTCCGTACCGCTTTGGCCATCGCCTCGGGATAACGGGTCAACAATGCTGGAACATGCTCCGCCCGGGTGGCAACTGTAACCAGCCCGGCGCCAGTTCTTCCGGCTGCCTGAGCCGCCATAATCGCTGCGCCTCCCATACCATTATCGCCACCAACTACCAGCACATGACCACAACTACCTTTGTGAGCACTACGACTGCGGGCAGGTAGTAACGATTTACAGTCTTCAGCGCCGGTAATAAAACCCGCCATTGAAACAGTCTCGTAGACACTCTCTTCAACCCGTAAGCTGTCAAATAACAGCTCGCCGGTAAACTCAGGTCCACGCCCCGTTAACAGGCCGCGTTTAACGCCGATAAAAGTGACTGTCATATCAGCACTAACAGTCTGTCCCAAAGGCATACCGGTATCACTACAGAGGCCGGAAGGAATATCCAACGCAATAACAGGCAAAGGGGAACTATTAAGCTGCTCAATTGCAGAAGGATACTGGCCTCTGACGTTTCCGGTAAGCCCTGTTCCTAACATTGCATCGACTACCAGCTCACCACTAAAACCCTGCCCAGCGTAGCTTTGCCACGCTACCCCTTCATCATGCATCCACTGCCAGGCTTGTAACGCCTCGCCCTGCAGCTTATCAGCAAAGTCCTCGCCCCCCAGACAGAGCAACTGAACTTGCAGCCCTTGCTGTCGAGCCAGCACAGCCACCACAAAGCCATCACCTCCGTTATTTCCACTACCACAAAGAATGGTTAACTTTTTTACCTTAGGCCAGCGCTGACGCAGCCGGTCAAAGGCTCCGTGTCCGGCGCGTTGCATCAACTTAAATCCCGGCACGCCACCGGCAATTGCCGCACTATCAAGAGCGCGGGTCTGTTCGGCCGTGTATAATGTCGTCGGCAGATTAGAAAGGGTCATAGCTGGCTCTCTTATCAGGTTCACTCACTCCATTATATATAGCCGATGACTCAATACGACCCCGACTCAATGCAAAGCCTGGCAAAGCAGATCAAGAACAGAGCGATCGAACTGGGCTTTCAGCAATGTGGCATTACCGATACCGACCTGAGCTCCGAAGCAGAAGCGCTCAAAGCCTGGCTCGACAAGGGCTATCAGGGGGAAATGGGGTATCTGGAAAACCATTTTGAAAAACGGATCGATCCGAGCTTATTGGTTGAAAATACTCAACGTATTATCTGCGTAAGAATGAACTGCCTGCCACCCGAGATAGAAACCCTGAAAATCCTCAAGAATCCCGATCAGGCTTATATCTCCCGTTACACTATGGGACGCGATTATCATAAAATCATGCGTAAGAAGCTGACCCGACTCGCTAAAGATATTGAAGGATTAATCGGCGAATTTGGTTACCGGCCATTTGTTGACAGTGCACCGGTCATGGAACGTCCTCTGGCGCGCAAAGCTGGCCTGGGCTGGGTGGGCAAACACACGCTGATTCTGAACCGTAGTGCTGGTTCCTGGTTCCTGTTGGGTGAGCTCCTGGTCGACCTGCCTTTGCCGGTCGATACTGAATACAAAGAGGAACATTGCGGGAAATGTCAGGCCTGTATCGACATATGCCCCACCGCAGCCATCGTCGCACCTTATGAACTGGACGCCCGCCGCTGTATCTCCTACCTGACTATCGAGTTAAAAGGTTCAATTCCTGAGGAATTCCGTCCCCTGATCGGCAACAGGATTTTTGGCTGCGACGATTGCCAGTTAATCTGTCCCTGGAATCGTTTTGCACAACACAGCAGTGAAGCCGACTTCAACCCACGCCACAAGCTGGATAGTATGAGCCTGGTTGAGCTGTTGGCATGGGATGAAGAAACCTTTCTCAAACGTACGGAAGGCTCAGCAATAAGACGGACAGGCTATCAGGGCTGGTTACGTAATATCGCAGTTGCAATGGGTAATAGTCATGGGGGGGAAGCCATAGAAGCGGCATTACAGGAGTTGAGCCAATACCCGGATGATATTGTCCAGGAACACGCCTTATGGGCACTGAAGCAATTAAACAAAACTAAAATAACCGCCCCTATTCTGACTCACCCCAGAGCCGCAAAGCTCTGAGGGTTAGAATTTTAAAGATTAGAGTTTAAACAGCCTGACTCAGATCAGATCAGGGGCAGGCTCACTAAATAAATAACCCTGCGAATAATCGATCCCCAGCTCTTCAACCACCCGCTGAACCGCTTCGTTATGAACAAATTCAGCAACCGTTTTTATACCCGCATTATGAGCAAAGAATACGATCGCCCGGGCAATTTCATAACTGTTCTTATCACTATCGATGTTCTTAATATACTTGGCATCAATTTTCAGATAATCCACATCCAACTCAAGAATCCGTTCGAAGTTGGAATATTCAGTACCAAAATCATCAATCGCTAACTTATAGCCCAACGCCTTAATTCGCCCTAACTGGGTAATATGATTCTTTTTGCCGTCGGAACTGACTCCCTCAAGAATCTCCAATACAACCTGGTTGGGCGCCACGTCATACTGTGCCGTTTTTTCCGTCAGGTATTGCTCAAGATATTCCTGAGCCAGATCATCTTCGGTTATATTCAATGACAAGGTTAATTGGGTACCACTGATTTTCGCTAACCCTTTATCAATCATTAAACGACTGATTGTAGGCAGTAGCCCGGATAACCTGGCGGCCTGCAAAAACTTGAAGGGAGAATATATCTCCCCATCCGCTTCTAAACGGACCAGCGCTTCATAAGCGACTATTTCCCCACACTGGTTACCCCTAACGCCCTGAAAAAATGGTTTAACCCGACCTTCATTCAACGCGGTATGAAGCATGCCATTCCAACGGATATATTCCAGCCGGTCAGCCTGATCAGGCTCATCCTGCTCAGCGATATAAATATGATAACGATTTTTACCCCGGGCTTTAGCCTGACTCATCGCCTGAATCGCATGCCCCATTACCCCCCGGCGCGAACAAGCACCGCCGGCAGTAAAGGTTATGTTGAAGCTCTGTTCATCAATCTGCAGAGGGTGGCGGAACAGGTAATCTCGCAACCCCTCGATCTGCTGCTGAAGATCCGCCCTACCCTGATAGTGAAGCGCAAATTCATCAGCATTAATACGATACATAGTTGCATCGGGTAGCTGCTGCCGCAAACAGTTTGCCACTTCACACAGATAACGATCTCCGAATACCGGCCCATAAGCGGTATTAATAAAACGAAAGTTATCCAGGTTTATTAACAGCAAAGACTGCTCGGCAATAGTACCCGCCAACACCATTTTCAGCTTCGACTGATTAGGTAAACCGGTAAGAGAGTCAAACTCGAGCGCTCGAATGAGCTTCTTACGCTGCTCTTCTAATGCCTGTTCCTGAAATTGTTTCGCCAACACGATATTGACTATCGCCGCACCCACATCAAGCAAACGGGCATGAAACGGAGAAGGTGAACGGTGCTCAAATGAAGACAGAGCGAAAGAGCCAATAGGTTTTCCATGACTATCCCGAACCGGCATTGACCAACAGGAACAAAGATTGAAATCATATGCGATCTGCCGCAGATTCTGCCAGCGGGGATCTATGTAAGTATCGGCAACAAACACCGGTTCATTTCGAAGCACGGCATTGCCACAGGAGCCACCACCCGGTCCGGGCTCTAACCCCTTAAGTGCATCAATACCCGGTTGAGGGACGCTGGGAGCAACCAGTACATTAAGCAAACCGGTTTGCTGATCCTGCAACATAACAGTCGCAACAGAATTTGGCAGCAAATGCTCAGCCATCTCACACAGCGCTGATAGCACCTGCAGGTAGTCTACATTCGCGCCTACCTGTGTGAATATCGCATGTTGCAGGCGTAGTATCTTATCAAGATCTTCAACCGGCATGGTTAACTCAGTTGAGTCCTGACTTAATACGTTACCCGATTGCGGCTCTTGGCTTCCTGTCATCGGAAAACTACACCCTGAATAGAGAGATTTATTTCAGTTTACGCATCCCAGAAACAGAAATCCCTGTGATAAATCAACCCTGCCTCTCATTTTGAGATACGCAAATTTTCAACAACCAGTGCTTAATAACCCGCCATCGGTAACCTGATCTGGCAGAATTCCGGTATCAAATTGCCGGCGCATCAAAATCCTGCGGTTCATCGGAATAGACACAAACATTCCACTTCTCTACCAACCCGGTTTCACTCACACACTGGGTTTCAAAGAAATTTACAATCTCGTTGCGCTGACAATGGGCTTCAAATGCAGCCGTGTTTTGCCAGATCTCATTAAAAACGATCGGAAAGCTTTCACCTTCGGCAAATGGGCTGGGTATATGCCGGGTTACGGTGTACTGAATACAGCCATCCTCACGCATTGTATTAGGCTCTAACGCCTGTAAAACACTAAACAACTCAGCCTCTTTACCCGGTTTAGGTAAAAACTGAGCAAGACAATATACTTTGCTGGACATACTAATTCCTGTTTACATATTCTGATAAAGAGAGCTTAAACCTCGCGAAAGAAGGTCTTTCGATAGTGTTCCAGTTCATTAATAGAGTCTTTGATATCGTCCATCGCCAGGTGTGAACCTTTTTTCACTACTCCATTTAACACTTCCGGCGCCCAACGTCGCGCCAGCTCTTTTATGGTACTGACATCAAGATTACGGTAATGGAAGTAGGCTTCCAGTTCGGGCATATACTTAACCAGAAAACGACGATCCTGCCCGATGGAGTTACCACAGATAGGCGAAGCACCTTTATCAACATACTCTGCGATAAAGTCTATCGTCGCCTGCTCAGCCTGTGCGTCACTAATATCTGACTCCTGAACTTTACGGGTCAGACCGGACTTTCCATGCTGATTAGTACACCACTCATCCATACTGTTCAGCAGTTCATCTGACTGATGAACCACCAGATTTGGCCCTTCAGCCAGAATATTGAGCTGAGAATCAGTAACAATAGTTGCGATCTCGATAATCCGGTCATGCTCCGGATCAAGTCCTGTCATCTCCAGATCAATCCAGATCAGGTTATCCTGCCGTGACATAATGCTTTTCCTCAGTATCAACACTATAAATTTGTTGCCGAATAGAATACCTTAGCAAACCAAGATCTGTGAACACTTACTCGAATATTGATCGGGTGCTCTCAGCTATATTCTACTCACCCTGACGGTTACCAACTGAATTAATGTCAAAACGAAAATTAACCCGTCGCCAGGCCTGGCGTATTAAAAAGATTCAGGACGAGCGCACCGAACGAGCAGCTCGCAAAGACTCTGGTATAGATCAGCAGCTGGAAGGCGGTGAACTTGGCCCGGAACAGCATGGTCAGATCATCTCTCATTTTGGCCGACAGGTTGATGTCGAAGCCTTAGAAGGCGAGCAACAGGGACAGATTATCCGCTGTCATATGCGTACCAACCTTGACGCGCTGGTAACCGGTGACAAAGTCATCTGGCGCGCCGGCAATGAACACGGAGTAGTTGTTGCTACCCAAGAACGTCATAGCATTCTGCAGCGTCCTAATAATCATGGTGAGCTCAAGCCGGTTGCCGCAAACATTGATCAGATTGTTATCACCATCGCGGTCGAGCCACTGGCCCACTACAACCTTATCGACCGTTATCTGATCGCCTCTGAACTAAGCCAGATAGAACCTATTATTCTGCTAAACAAAACCGATCTTATTAATGAGGATAACCGCGACAGAGTTGAGAAGATGATCAGCTTATACACTGAGATCGGCTACAAAGTGATGAGCGTGTCCTCAACCGACAAACAAGGTCTGGCCCCTCTCAAAGCACAGCTGGATGATCGAATCAGTGTTTTTGTTGGTCAGTCTGGGGTAGGTAAATCATCACTGATAAACGCTCTGCTGCCGGGCGTAGACCTTAAAGTCGGCGCGCTGTCAGAAGCGACCCGTAAAGGCACACACACAACCACCACAGCACGATTATTCCACTTCCCTGACGGAGGCGACCTGATCGACTCCCCCGGAATACGTGAGTTCGCCCTCTGGCATATCGATGAACACAATCTGTTAGAAGGTTTCCGGGAATTTTCACCCTTTATTGGTTACTGCAAATTCAGAGACTGTAACCATGAAAAGGAACCCGGCTGCGCTATTAAAGAAGCCATCGAGCAAGGTAAGATTAGCGAACAACGGGTAAATAGCTACAAACATATCCTGAACTCTTTGAATCAGGATTAAGGGCCGCAGGCAGAACAGATATATGGCGACAGAAGACTCCCCTAAAGACACCTCTCAATGGGTCAAATTTCTGGTAAATGAGAAGCCACCGGTCAGGCTGAGCGTTATATCCCGATTACAGAAAAAGCTGCAAGATAAAAACTGCTCAGTCATGCAACTGAGCCGCATTATTAAAGCAGACCCGGTACTTTGCCTGCACATAGTTTCCCTGGCGGGTGATCTACACGATAAAAAAGATTCTGAAGTCACCAGTATCGATCATGCGATCAGTTCCATCGGCGTACAAAAGCTGGACAAACTAATTCAAAAAGCTCCGACTATCCGGCTTAACGCCAACAGCGTCGCCCATAAAATGTATTTCCGCTCGGTGGCTAACAGTTATCACGCGGCAATTCAGACCCGCACCTGGCTGGTAAAAACCCGCAGCGGAATGTTTGCCGAGGAAAGCTTTCTGGCAGCCCTGTTTTATGGTGTAGGACACTGGATGCTCTGGAGCTTCGCACCGATTCATATGTCCCGTATTGAGGTTTTGATACGGGAAAAAGGCGCACTACCAGAGATCGCTGAACAGCAGGTATTAGGCTGCACCATTGCCAGCATATCTAAAGGCTTGATTGATCGGTGGTTTATCTCTCCGCTGGCACTGGAAACCCTGCATCAGGATTCACCACTGAATAAACAGATTATCACCAAACTGCATCAACGCGCCCTTGGCGATCCTCGCCTGCATGGCGACGAGCTACGCTCGTTGAATCATCTGATACAGCAAAAATCCTTTCCCGTTAAGCTGGCAAACATGCTGAGCTCTGCTGCCAACTATTGCTGGAGCAGTGATTCGGCTATGGATATCATCGACATCATTAATGATTATCTACGTGGCGAACTGGGTAAAACTGTCAATTTCCTGCATCAGAATTGCGCCGACGCGGCACGGCAGTACCATGTGGTTGGCACTCTGTCACCCGCAGCCGAGATGCTCATGCTTAACTCTGAAATTTCGCCTAATTATCGCTTAACAGGAGCAGACAAAAAACTGATTCCGGATCATGCCCCCCGTCCGGCACCTGTTAAAAAAGAAAGCGCTCCAAAAGCACAGACTAACGCTAAGACGACTCAGCCTGCAGATAGCGACTTCGCCGATGAAGCTAAATTTAAAGAAATTGCAGCCAGGCTTTTAAAGCCCGGTGACAAATACAGTCAGGCAGCGGAGATACTGAACGATCTAATTCTCGGACTAACGGAAGGATTAGGGCTATCGCGCATCGCGATCAACATTATTCCGGGCAAAGCCGAGCTGATAAAAGTGGTGCTCGATAAAGGATTTGAGCCGGGCCACCCTATCTCAAAATCCAGCCATAAACTCAGTGAGAACAGTCTGTTCAGCCGCCTGTGGGAAAAGCCTGCCTGTATGCGGGTTAACAAACAAAACCGGCAACGCATCAGATCGATGCTACCGGATAGTTTTAATCCACTGGTGAGCGAACAGGACTTCCTGCTTATGTCCCTGTTTGCCGGCAATAAGCCCGTCGCCGTAGTTTATGCCGATCGGGACGGATCTAAAGGCGGCACTACCGACTTTCATCAGGAAAAATTAAAGTATCTCTGTAGTGCCGCAGGTGTCAGCCTGAAGCAGGTCACACAGAAACGTTCTGGAGCAAAATAATGGATCTACCTCTCGTTATCAGTGCTGATCAGCTAGCGACAGAACTGAATAACCCAAACCTTTTGATTATCGACCTGTCCAGCCCGGAAAATTATCAGGCGGGTCACATCCCCGGCGCAATTTCAGTTGCACCCTCGGTATTACTCAGAGGCACCGGCGATGTACCTAACAAAATCCCTCAGGCCTCCCAGTTAACTCAACTCTTCAGCTCTGTCGGGCTTAGCAATACCACCCATGTGATTGTTTATGATGATCAGATGGGCCCCTTAGCCGGCCGCATGATCTGGACATTACATTGTACTGGCCACTTTAACTGTTCATTTCTGGATGGTCAGTTAAACAGTTGGAAAGCCGCCAAACTTCCCCTTGAAACACAAACTAATACTCCACAACCGACGGACTTCCAGGCATCCATAAACCCGGATTACCTTGCCGATGTAGATTATATAAAGGACCATTTGTATCAGACTGATCATATTGTTCTGGATGTCAGGTCCGAACCGGAGTACCGCGGCGAAAAAATAATTAATGCCAAAAAAGGGGGGCATATACCCGGCGCAGTTAATTACGAATGGACCCGAGCTCTGGTGTCCGGAGACGATCTGAAGTTACGTCCGGCAGATGAAATTCGTGCAGAGCTTGCAGCACTGGGCGTAACCGCTGACAAAACCCTCATAACCCATTGTCAGACCCATCGTCGTTCAGGCCTGAGCTATCTGTTCACAAAACACCTTGGGTTCGAAAAGGTACGCTGTTACGATGGCTCCTGGTTTGAATGGGGTAATCTGGAAGATACCCCGGTAGAGTAACTTTATTTGCCTTAAAACTGTTTTATTCGGAACCTGAACTGTGAAAGACTCTCTGTTTATTCTGCTCCAGCATTTGCTGCCGCAACACCTTCTGTCCCGCGCTGTCGGCTATCTCGCAGCGAGCCGTTGTAACTGGATCAAAGGTCCCTTTATTAAGCTGTTTGCCAAACAGTACAACGTCAACATGTCTGAAGCCCTGATCGAAGATCTGGATCAGTTCGAAAACTTCAATGCATTCTTTACCCGGGCGCTGAAACCCGGCATGCGCCCATTGGATGATGCAACTATCGTATCACCGGCTGATGGTGCGATCAGTCAGATTGGTAAAATCGATTATGGCCGTATCTTTCAGGCGAAAGGCCGGGGTTATGGCCTTAGCACGCTTCTTGGAGGCCATGCCGATCTGGCAGAACAGTTTATAAATGGTCGCTTTGCGACAATTTATCTGTCACCCAGCGATTATCATCGGGTACATATGCCGGTTACAGGAACGCTACGTGAAACCATCTACGTACCCGGCGATCTGTACTCCGTCAATCAAACCACGGCAGAAGGTGTAGACAACCTGTTCGCGCGAAATGAGCGTTTAGTCGCTATTTTCGATACCGAAGCCGGCCCTATGGCGATGATTCTGGTCGGCGCGATGATCGTTGCCGGCATTGAAACCGTTTGGAATGGTCAGGTTGCTCCGCCACTGAACAATGGTTGGCGTGTTGATCAGTCAAAACCTTCAGCACCGGTTATACTTGAAAAAGGCGAAGAGATGGGCCGCTTCAAACTTGGCTCTACTGTCGTTTTGTTATTTGGTAAAGATGCGATTGAGTGGAGCGAATCACTTAAAGCAGAAGACTCGGTTCGCCTGGGACAGGCCATCAGTCAATCATAAACGATTGACTGTATAGCACCGCTATACGGCTCGCCAGATGCACCGCTGGTGCTTACCAGTGTCGGGTAGAAGCTAGAAAGAATCATGTTTTATAAGGCCTGCCGGTTTGCAGGTACTTACTTACATCTATCTTAGGGTTTTATTATGAGTTGGTTGGATACGCTTAAGTCTCTGAATATGCAGGTTGATGAGGCAGGTAACAGTCAGTTAGCTGAGCCTCAGTCCGGCACCACGACGGTAACCCCACTGACCCATCTGGGTATCTTTGATGTGATCGGCCCTGAGGCAGAAAAGTTCCTGCACGGTCAGCTCTCCTGCGATATCGCAGAGATTGCTGCAGGTAAGAGTTTGCTTGGTTCTCATTGTAATATTAAAGGCAGCATGGTCAGCCTGAACCGTATCATGCCCGTTGAGGGTGGTTTCTGGCTACGCACTGAAGTCAGCGTTCTGCCACAAGCTCAGGCCAACCTGAACAAATACATGATGTTCTCCAAAGCCGAAAGCAAGAACATCTCTGAACAGGTCGTCGGCCTTGGAATTCAGGGAGAACAAGCGCAGGCTCTGTTGCAAGAGATCTGCCCTTCAGTTTCCAACGAAGCCAATCAGACAACGGCATGCCAGAATGGTGTTATCGTTTGCGTCCCTGGTGACCGTTTTGAACTATGGCTACCCGTGGGTGAAGCGCAAGCACTACTCCCCACACTACTGCAGCAGGCTGTACTGGCCGATACCAACAGCTGGCGCTTGTCTGAAATTCAAAATGGTATTCCATCGATCGCCCCGGAAACACTGGAAACCTTTATCCCTCAAATGACTAACCTACAGATCTTTGGCGGCGTCAGCTTTACCAAGGGTTGCTATACCGGACAGGAGATAATCACCCGCCTGCAACACCGGGGTAAACTGAACCGTCCGATGTTCCGCCTGGCATTCAGCGGTGAACAGCCTTTGCCAGGCAGCAAAATTAATACCCCGGATCGCAACGGTGTAGGCACTGTGGTCAGCAGCGCAATCACTTCAGCGTCCGAAGGAGAGCTGCTGGCCGTGGTATTGAAAGATAGCTTTGATAGCAGCGATACGATTCTCACCCTGGAAAGCACTGAGGCGCCTCTACAACGGTTAGGCCTGCCCTACGAACTTGATCCGGAACTGTTTGAAAGTAAACGCTAAAATCTCCCTACAGCCTTTCTGTTTTCCTGTGTTACAGTATTTATAAATCGACTGTAATGCAGGAGCGATTATGTCTGATCCGGTCCGTCTGAAAGTTTTTCATCTTGATAATAATGCTCAGAACAGTCTGAGCCAGCTATTTGACCTTCGGCTTGACGAAATATGGGCCGGCGGTCTGCACACCTGCCTTGGCCAGGACATGAACCGGGCCTGCTGGCTGCGCTTCCGCCTCGATGACGAGCAATGGATTGAGATTAACGTTGCCCGACATGAATTTAAAGATGGCTTTAGTGTTGGCAGCCTGAATGCTAAAGAGATTCAGGCGACGGTACCACCGCCCGATCAGTGCAGCTGGATAAGCCTGCCCAGCGCAGCCAGAGTTGAATCCATCGATATCTACGAACAGCGTGAACTGATAGATATCGTTGCCCCTGATCTGGACATTCCCTCTGAATCTCTCAACTACGATGCCCTATTGATCATAAATCTGGATAACGACTCAGCCATTATGCTGGGTATGGAACAGGACTTTGTCGACGGAGAGTTAGTCGTACTTCAAACTGGTACCCCAGAAGAGCAGATTGGAGAAAGTTTGCGGTTAAGAAGGTCTTTAAAGGCAAGTAGTTAGCTACTAAAAACCAAAATTCTGCTGTGGATCTTGTATTTCAGGTAATCGCCAGTCAATTGGTTTTCTGCCATTCTGAACCAGATATTCATTCGCCTGACTGAAATGTTTACAGCCAAAAAAGCCGCGATAGGCTGCCAGTGGCGAAGGGTGAGCTGATTCAAGAACCAGATGTTTTACCGGATCAATTACCGCTCCTTTCTTCTGCGCGTAACTGCCCCACAGCAGGAATACGACGTTTTCACACTGTTCATTAACCGTTGCTATGATTCGGTCAGTAAACTGCTCCCAACCTTTCTTCTGATGTGCAGCGGCCTGTGAATCCTCAACGGTCAGCACCGCATTAAGCAACAGTACGCCCTGCTGTGCCCAGCTCTCAAGATAGCCATGCTTGGCCGGGGCGATATCCAGGTCAGATTGCAGCTCTTTATAAATATTCACCAAGGACGGCGGCACTTTGATACCCGGAGGTACCGAGAAACTCAGACCATGTGCTTGTCCGGCCTGATGGTAAGGGTCCTGACCGATAATCACGACTTTAACCTGATCCAGCGGCGTGGCCTCAAGGGCATGAAACCAGTTTTCCTGAGCCGGATAGATGATCTTGTCCTGTGCGATCTCCTGCTGCAGAAACCCAGCTAAGGACTGCATATAGGGCTCTTCAAGCTCTTCCTTTAGCCAAGGCTGCCAGCCAGGCGCATTATCCAGTTTAAACTTCAGCTCTTCTTTCATTTAAAACCCGATTATTTGAAGCGTAATTGAGGCAGTCAATACAAGGAGAAAACTGTCGAGAACACGGAGTGTATTGTTATACACGAGTAGTTTAAGACTGTTTTTGACGCAGTAGTGACAACGCAGATAGCTTTAAACTTAGTTATCACCACAATCACGAACTTTGGGGTTCTGCTGCCCCAGCCAGACTTCACGGGTAAAGGTTTTACCATAGTAAACCGAGTAATAGCGTACCTTACCCGGCGCATGGGAGATCACACCGGAGACTAAGATAACCACAATATAAATCCAGGCTTGCGGACTATCCAGCCAGTACACTCCGACCGCCAACAACAAGAGCTTCATCAGCACCAACTGACCCCGTAACTGATACAACCAGATCGGATCAACCCAAAGCTCTTTCGCCAACAGCAGCACACCACTGCCAACTCCCAGTAACAGATAAGGAAACCAGACTGATTCTGGCTGATCAAACAGGTAAGCACCGGCCAGTCCGGCAATACCAACCAAATGCAGCGAACGCAAAATAATACTCAGCCAGCGTTTACCCGGTAGGTGTCGTTTCTGCTCTGGAATCAGCCAACTCATCTTGCGCTCTCCACTCATTAAAAAAAAGGCTGTCATAAGACAGCCTTTTTATATCATTTAACTATCTGCTTAACCCCGTGGGCGCATTGCCGGGAACAGGATTACGTCACGAATAGACGGTGAATCAGTAAACAGCATCACTAGACGGTCAATACCGATACCTTCACCCGCCGTTGGTGGCAGACCGTATTCCAGCGCATTGATATAGTCAGCATCGTAATGCATCGCTTCATCATCGCCGCTATCTTTTTCAGCAACCTGTGCCAGGAAGCGTTCCGCCTGATCTTCAGAGTCATTCAACTCGGAAAAACCGTTCGCCAGCTCACGGCCAGCAACGAAAAACTCAAAGCGGTCGGTAACAAACGGGTTATCATTACTACGACGTGCCAGCGGAGAAACCTCAGTCGGGTACTCAGTAATGAACGTCGGCTGATCCAGACGGTGCTCAACGGTCTTCTCGAAGATCTCGATCTGCACTTTACCCAGACCCCAGCTATCTTTCACATCGATATCCAGACGCTCAGCGATCTGACGCGCTGCGTGATCATCTGCCAGTGCTTCAGCAGTAATATCATCATTGTAATGCAGAATAGAATCGAACACGCTCAGACGAATAAACGGCTTAGCCATATCGTATTCAAAGGTTTCCAGCACTTCACCTTCTTCGTTACGCACAGTGTTAACGATAGTGGTGGTACCCAGTACATCCTGAGCAACGGTGCGCAGCATATCTTCGGTCAGATCCATCAGATCATTGTAATCGGCATACGCCTGATAGAATTCGATCATAGTGAATTCAGGATTATGACGAGTCGACAAACCTTCATTACGGAAGTTACGGTTGATCTCGAAAACACGCTCAAAACCACCCACAACCAAACGCTTTAGATACAGTTCCGGCGCTATACGCAGGTACATATCACGATCCAGCGCATTGTGATGGGTAATAAACGGACGCGCACTAGCTCCACCTGGAATCACTTGCAACATCGGCGTTTCAGCTTCAATGAAGCGACGCTCAGTCAGGTAATTACGAATACCTGAAACAATCTTAGAACGGGTTTCAAACACCTTACGTGACTGTTCGTTAGTGATCAGATCAACGTAACGCTGACGGTAACGGGTTTCAGTATCCTGCAGACCTTTATGCTTCTCTGGCAGTGGACGCAGGTTCTTGGTCAGCAGTTGGTATTCACCCAGGTCAACGTACAGATCGCCTTTACCTGATTTATGCAGAATACCGGTTACACCGATGATATCACCCAGATCCAGGCTCTTAGCGAACGGACGGGCTGCTTTATTGACATAAAACTGGATACGACCGCTCATATCCTGCATCACGCCAAAAGCACCGCGATTCAGCATCACACGACCGGCAATACTTACCTTAATCTCTGCTTCAGCCAGCTCTTCCTTCGATTTATCGCCGTACTTATCCTGCAGATCCTGGGCATAGGTATCGCGACGGAAAGTATTCGGGAAAGCGTTACCCGCTTCACGCAGCGCGTTAAGCTTTTCACGACGCTCGGTGATCAGGCGGTTTTCATCTTGCTGCTGAGTGTTATCAGACATTTTCTGTTGAACCTTTAATGGTTAAAGCTTTAATTCTTTTAAATCACCTAAGCAGTGATTCAATCAGTTATTCATTTTGGTTTGAACGTTGCGAGTAATCATCGCAGTCACTCAAAAGTAAACGCGGATAAAGCGTCATGAGCGCTGGGCTGGCAAGGCAAAAAGTAGCGAAACAGCGGAGCCTACTGTAGTAGGTGAGCATGTTGAGCTGCTTTTTAACGCCGTCAGCACAAGCGCAATAGCTTTAGCAGTAGATCAAAGGCCGGCCTTAAGGCTTGCCTCAATGAAAAGATCTAAATCGCCGTCCAGTACCTTATCGCAGTTACTGCTCTGCACATTGGTACGCAGGTCTTTAATCCGCTGGTCATCCAGTACGTAAGAACGGATCTGGCTACCCCAGCCGATATCGGCCTTATTATCTTCTTGTTCCTGCGCGGCTTCGGAGCGTTTCAGCATCTCCAGCTCGTACAGTTTAGCCCGTAGCTGCTTCATACAGGTATCTTTGTTCTGGTGCTGCGAGCGCTGACTCTGGCTCTGCACAACAACACCGGAAGGTCCGTGGGTAATACGTACCGCGGACTCAGTCCGGTTTACGTGCTGACCACCCGCACCGGAAGCACGGTATACATCGACCCGCAGATCAGCCGGGTTAATTTCAATCTCAACATTGTCATCGATCTCAGGCGATACAAATACAGAGGAGAACGATGTATGGCGGCGACCGCCGGAGTCAAACGGTGATTTACGTACCAGACGGTGAACACCGGTCTCTGTACGCAACCAGCCAAAGGCGTACTCACCCTGAAAGCTGATAGTCGCTGACTTAATACCAGCAACATCACCGGCAGAACATTCCAGCAGCTCGGTTTTAAAACCTTTATCTTCGCCCCAGCGTAGATACATACGCAGCATCATTTCGGCCCAGTCCTGAGCTTCCGTACCACCGGAACCCGACTGAATATCCAAAAATGCATTATTGCCATCGGCTTCACCGGAGAACATGCGACGGAATTCCAGTTGATTAAGCAGGCCTTCCAGCCCTTCTACTTCGGCCCGCACTTCTTCAACGGTATCTTCATCATCCTCTTCTACCGCCATATCCAGCAAATCGCGGGCATCAGCCACACCAGCGACCAGATCATCGATAGTTTTCACCACGCCTTCCAGAGCAGAACGTTCTTTACCCAGCGCCTGAGCCCTTTCCGGCTCATTCCATACCGCCGGATCTTCCAGCTCGCGGGTCACCTCTTCCAGGCGTTCCTGTTTCTCCGGGTATTCAAGATAGTTACGCAGTGTTTCTGTACGCGTAGCAATATCTTTCAAGCTGCTGGTGATCGGATTAATTTCCATCGTAAACGCTTAACTCTCTGTATAGATCTGTGAAGACTGGCGATTAAAAAAGCAGCACATTTTACCTGATTAGCCCGCCGCTGTGTATCTGCAATAGACGAAAAAACTCGACTTTAACCACCTTTTCCCGCAAGAATACGGGCTGACGGCCTGAACTATGGATAGCTCACTGAAAATGTATCGCCTGACGATCCTGTGCATCACCCTATTATCATTACTACCAGAGCCACTTCTGGCGGCCGATCTGTCAGACAATTCCTTTACCGGCACCTTCATTGGCATTAGCTGTGTCGCTATTTTCCTGATTAGCTATCTTTTCGTGCTGGGTGAAGAATTTTTTCATCTGCGTAAATCAAAACCCGTTGTTGTCGCTGCCGGCCTGATATGGCTATTGGTGGGGCTGGCATTCATGTTACGCGGAGATACTGAAACCGCCGCAACGGCGTTTCGTCATAACTTACTGGAATATGCCGAGCTGTTCTTTTTCCTGTTGGCAGCCATGACTTTTATCACTGCGATGGAGGAACGTTTAGTCTTTGCATCACTGCGTGCCTGGCTGATCACCAGGCAGATGACATTAGTACAGATTTACTGGGTCACCGGGGTACTGGCATTCATACTTTCACCTATTGCCGACAATCTGTCGACGGCTTTGCTCATGGGCGCCGTTGTGATGGCAGTGGGACAGCATAATATTAAATTTGTCGCGGTAGGTTGTATCAATGTAGTAGTTGCCGCCAACGCCGGTGGCGCATTCAGCCCCTTTGGCGATATCACCACCCTGATGGTCTGGCAGAAAGGGATGGTTAGTTTTGGTGGCTTTTTCGCACTCTTTCTTCCCTCTCTGGTCAACTGGCTTGTGCCTGCGGTGATTATGTCCTTCGCCATTGAACGGGTTCAACCTATGGTGGACCGCCGCACCTCTAAACGTCGAATGAAGCCCGGCGCCATCGCCATTATGGTACTTTTTTTATGTACTATTATGCTCGCAGTCAGCAGCCACAGCTTACTACACCTGCCACCGGTGCTGGGCATGATGACCGGACTTGGCATCTTAAAACTCTACGGTTATTACCTCAGCCGACATGAAGCCCATATGCGGGATACCGGGCATATCCACAACCTCCACTCTGAAAACATAGCCGATATCAGCAAGATGAAAGGCGATCATACCGACGTTATTCGTCGCTTTGATATTTTCAAGGTTGTCGAACGCTCATCCTGGGACACCCTGATGTTTTTCTATGGCGTGGTATTGTCCGTCGGCGGGCTATCTACCCTCGGCTATCTGGCATTACTCTCAGACCTTGTATACAGCAACCTGGGGCCTACGCTGGCCAACAGTCTTATCGGGGTGCTATCCGCCCTTGTGGATAATATTCCGGTGATGTTCGCCGTGTTAACCATGCAACCTGAGATGTCGGATAGCCAGTGGCTACTAGTCACTCTGACAGCAGGGGTCGGGGGATCTTTACTCTCAATCGGGTCTGCAGCAGGTATTGCGCTAATGGGACAAGCCCAGGGGGTTTATACCTTCCTCAACCATTTGAAGTGGAGCTGGGCGATAGGACTGGGATACATTATGAGTATTGCAGTCCATCTGTGGCTTAACGGTGTATGAAAATAAATACCGCGTCTTAAATATCAAATTCAGATAAAATCTGTAGCACCCAGGTTTCAATACGCTCAGGTGACTTATCTGCCTGACTATCTTCATCCAGCGCCAGACCAACAAAGCTGGCCTGATCTTCCGTCAGCGCTTTTGATTCATCAAAGCTATAGCCTTCAATCGGCCAATAACCCACCATAGATGCGCCACGGCTCACTAGCTTATCGTGCAAAGCGCCCATCGCATCGAGAAACCATTCACCGTAACCAATCTGATCACCCAGACCAAATAGCGCACACTGCTTACCGGTAAGATCAATATCATCCAGTTCAGACCAGACATCTGACCAGTCTTCCTGCAGCTCACCGTAGTCCCAGGTAGGCATACCCACAACCAAATACTGATAATCACCCAACTGATCCACACCATCAGCAGCAAGATCATGCAATCTCACCCGATCAAGACTGATCTGCTCGGCAATCATCTCGGCACAAGCTTCTGTATTACCCGTGGTGGATCCGTAAAACAGGCCTATTTCCTTACTCATACACTCTCTTCTTCCTGGATACAGGCCTATAAATTAAGATTTTGGTGCAAACGCATCAAACGCATCATTAGCCAGCCGCTCTACCGATTCACGTGCATCAGACAGGGCTTTCATGTTGTTGTCATTGGCTTCTTTAAGCGTATCTTCCAACTGTTTTGCGTAATCCTGCTGCAATTGAACCAGCTCATCAGGAGAGCTACAGCCCTGCATCTGACGGGTCTGTTCAACGGTTGCATCGATACAGGCTTTAGTACACGCCATCTGCTGGCGCGTCAGCTCTTCCAGCATACGGGTTTGAATATTAACCAACTCTTTAAAAGGTCCCATCGATGAATTTAGGGCTTTCGACATATCCTGAAACATAAGCACATCCTTTCGAGCCAGATAGTTCGGCCATCACTTGTAGCACACCGAAACTATTAATTTGATCAGTAAAGGTGATAGTTTACGATGAATAGCTATCAGGCCACAAACCGGAATCCTTAATCATGCGACTATTACACACCATGCTGCGGGTAACTGACCTGCAAAAATCGATCTCTTTCTACACAGAAATCCTGGATATGAAGCTTTTACGCCGCAAAGATTTTCCTGACGGCAAATTTACCCTGGCATTCCTCGGCTACGGCCCTGAATCGGATAACACTGTTCTGGAGCTCACTCACAACTGGGAAACAGATAGTTATGATATGGGTAACGCATACGGCCATATTGCGATTGAAGTGGAAGATGTATACAGCGCCTGCGACAAGATTAAAGCTTTAGGCGGCCAGGTTGTAAGGGACGCAGGCCCCATGAATCATGGTTCTACCATCCTCGCATTTGTGCGCGATCCCGATGGTTACATGATCGAATTGCTGAGTTCAAAATAAACCACCTCAGTATTTTCTTGATATGCGACAAGATGCCACCCTGTTTTTTCACGGGGAAAGGAGTAGAATGCGTCGCAATATTAGAACTTCCTAATTAAATTTCACATTGAAATTCCAGACAGTGCACCTGAAAAAGATCCAAACTGTCTCTTTTATGTGCAGGAAGCCAGCCGCTATAATAGGCCGCAATTTTTTAATCTTAAACCATACGGGCGCATCTCGATGAGTAAGAAACTACTACTGGCCGCCACTGGCCTGCTACTAACTCTGAACACAGCCTCTGTCTCTGCTGCCAGTCTGGCGAAAGGTATGACTGCCTTTGAAGCCCAGGACTACAAGAGCGCTATGTCTGAGCTGGAACCGCTGATCGGTGAAAACGACCTTGATGCCATGAATATGGTCGGTCAGATGTATGAGTTTGGCTGGGGCGTAGATGTCGATCAGAATAAAGCGCTGACCTTGTATACCCGTTGCGCAGATCAGGGCCACCTGGGTTGTATTAACAGCCGTCGTGCACTGAAAGATCAGGAATACAAAGTAGAGCTTAAAACCGTTGAACCCGCAGCACAGTCCGGTGAAGCGATTGCTCAAAACCGTCTTGCAGAAATGTATGAGTTTGGCTACGGCGTCAGCCGTGATGCTGCTCAGGCAATCAGCTGGTACCGTAAAGCCGCCGATCAGGGACTGGTTGTAGCACAGCACAACATTGGCCGTGCTTACAACTTTGGCACCGGCGTGACTCAGGACTTCAATCAGGCAGAAAAATGGTACCGTAAGGCCGCTGAACAGGGCCATATGGATGCAATGTTCTTCCTGGGTGCACTGTACTCAAACGAACACGGATCCGATGCCGGTCAGCACACCAATATCACTGCCTACGCCTGGTTACAGAATGCACTGGAGCTGGGTAACCCTACCGCTAGCGCTATTCAGTCCCGTATCGTCATGAAGCTATCTGACAGCGAACTGGAACAGGCAAAGAGCCTTGCCGCTGAGTATAAAGAGCTGTACGTCGTTCCGTTTAAATAAGTCTGCTAAATACAGAGGTCGTTTATACAATGAACGGCCTGACTGAGAAAACCGGGCCCTGGTCCGGTTTTTTTATGCTTTTAGATAACAGCCATTCCAAATCAACAGTGTTATAGTGGCCAACTTTTAACCAGCTGCATACCTTTCTCCACGATGAATCATACCGAAACGCTCCCCCTCACAGCCCGCTTTAACCGACTTCGCAACATATCACTGGCGTTGCTTTTACTGCTGACCGGAGCCCTGTACCTGATTCAGGAGAGCGGTTCACATCAGGCCCTGCTGCTCATCATCGGCGCTTTATTAGGGCTCAGCCTGTTCCATGCATCCTTCGGCTTTACAACCGCCTGGCGCAGCCTGATCACCAACCGCAGAGGCAGGGGTATCCGGGCACAGATGATTATGCTGTCTGTTGCTGTCTGCCTGTTTTTCCCGGCCTTAGCCTCCGGCACACTGATGGGCAATGATATCGCCGGCTACACCCGCCCACTGGGATGGTCAGTCGTGTTCGGTGCTTTTATCTTCGGTATCGGCATGCAACTGGGCAATGGCTGCGCCTCAGGTAACCTTTATCATGTCGGTGGCGGTCAACTAAGAGCAATACCCAGCATGATCGGCTTTATGGCTGGCGGGCTTTGGGCAACAGCCGATTATGAATGGTGGACGACCCTGCCCCAACTGGCCCCTGTCGCTATGATCGAGACACTGGGCAGCAGCCTGGCGATAGTCATTAATCTGGCATGCTTCGCCGCTATTGCCGGGCTATCGCTGTGGTTAGAAAAACGCCGCCATGGCAGTGTTGAAAAAGACCTGGTTCAGCCTTTTTCATTGTCCCGTTTATTACAGGGGCCATGGCCCTATATATGGGGTGGCATTGCGCTGGCCGGCCTGAATTTCATTGTCCTGGCAGAAACAGGCAGACCCTGGTCTGTCGCGGTTGCTTATCCACTGTGGGGCGCTAAAGCTTATCTTTGGTTAGAACAAAGTTTCAGTCTGGGATTAGAATTCGATCTGGATTTTTGGGCATACTGGTTACAACCGGGCCGGGAAACAGCGCTGAGCGAACCGCTATTAAATGATGCCGTCTCAGTCATGAATATTGGCATTATACTAGGGGCTTTTCTTGCCGCAGCCCTGGCAGGTAAGTTTAGCTGGCAATGGAAAATGCCCCTTTTACACTGGCTGGCAGCTGCACTGGGCGGCGTTATGCTGGGTTATGGAGCAACCATCTCGTTCGGCTGTAACATTGGCGCCTATTTTGGTGGTATAGTCTCCGGCAGTTTACATGGCTGGTTGTGGCTTATCGCTGCGTTTGCCGGAACTGTTCTGGGCACTCGTATCCGCCCTCTGTTCCGGCTACCAAATGAAAAATCAGCCGCAGGCCAGTGCTAACAATTATTTTTATTGATCAATTAAGACGAAACACAGATGAGCAGACCTTTTCCAGAACTTGATGGCGAAATTCAACAGGCAACCCTGTTACGTCGCTTTACCGCAATGATCTATGATGGTTTTCTGGTGGTAGCCATCTGGATGTGTACCGGCTTCGCTGCTGTCGCCCTGAACGATGGTGAAGCGGTAAGTGGCGCCCTGTTTCAGACAGCGTTGTTCCTGATAACATTCGCATTCTTTGCCTATTTCTGGGTTCGCCTGGGGCAAACGCTGGGCATGCAGGTATGGCGTTTAAGAATTCAGACAGCCGAGGGTTGCCATATCAGCCCCCGCCAGGCACTGATCCGCTTTATGACCGCGATCCTCTCATTCGGTTGTTTCGGTCTGGGCTTCTTCTGGATGCTGTTCTCTCCCGAAAAAAATACCTGGCACGATGCTTTTTCTGAAACCCAGATCGTTCTTTTGCCCAAGCCAAAAAAGTAACTGAATTAGCGCACAAGAATACAGCAAGTAGCCAGACACATCGCAAACCATACTTGCCAGAAAACACAGATCAAAAAAAAACCGCCAATTGGCGGTTTTTTTATACCCGCACTGCGGGTCTGTTTTTTCTTGTCGGCAGCTAACTAAACTTTTTCGGCGACGTTCTGGCGACTCCCACCAAGTCAGCCTTATCCGGCCCTTTTAAGTAACACCCCGCCAAGCATAACGCACACAACGGCAGGTCCGAGTGCTGACCAGACCGGGTCTATGCTATAAAGCGAACTGAGCGGCCCCAGGATATCCTGAACAATCTTAAACACCATCCCTACGACTACACCAGTCACGATCCGCTGACCGGTAGAGACACTACGCATCGAACCGAACATAAAGGAAACCCCGATCAGCACCAGACCGATAATGCCCAACGGCTGAAGCATCTTGCGCCAGAAATTCTGCATAAAGCGATCATTTTCTAACTCCTGATCTGCCAGGTACTGGCTATAGTTGTAGAGTTCAGAGATCGACATATCTTTAGGCTTAATCAGCAACACTTTCAATCGCTGTGGTGTTAAGGCCACACTCCAGGGCTGCAGAGGATACTCCGTCACTTCAGTACGATTATCGCTAAAACGTGTTTCCGACACATTTTTCAATAACCAGCCGCTATCATCATAAAAGCCGGATTCAGCATAACTACTGAACTCTAAGGATTTATCTTCAGCCAGCTTAAACCGGGTTATCCCCTGAATATCGCCATCAGGTCTGACAACCTTGATATGAATATATTCGTCATCCTCTTTATGCCACACCCCGACACGTGCAGAAATAGCACTATGGCGATCATGCTCGGCGCGAATACTTTCTGCCAGAATTCCACAATAAGGCGCCACATATTCACCGACGGGAATTGCCAGCAATGCCAGTAATATCACCGGTTTCAGAATCATCATCACCAACCGGGATAATGAAATACCCGCAGCCCGCATCACGGTCAGCTCACTGCCAGAAGCCATCGCTCCCAGCCCCACCATACAGCCAACCAGACAGGACAGCGGCAGATACTCATAAAAAGCTGAAGGGGTATTCAATAAGGCATAAGCCAACATTACCGGCGCAGTATATTTATCGGTCAGGTTATCCGCTTCATCAATAATGATGAATAAAGTATCCAGCCCCACGACGATCAAAATGATCAACAGGATGGCAAGAAAGACCTGTTTGCCTACATAAAACTGTAACTTACGCATCAGCAGTCACCGCCACCCGGGGGCGCTGTCGACGCCAGAATCGCTTCATAAACAACAGACTCATCGCCAGTACAAAATAAACCAAATGGATCAACCAGATATAGGTAGCCTCGCCCTCATCATCTTCCATATATTCCCGGGCGTGGGTGAGCAACACCAGATATGACATATACAAAAGAATGGCCGGAATTAACTTGGCATAACGCCCCTGACGTGGATTGGTTTTACTCAGAGGTACCGCTATTAATGCCATAATCAGCGTCATCAGCGGCAGTGACAGCCGCCAGTGTAACTGTGCCTGCTCCGCTTTACCGCCGGCCATCAAGCCACTGGTTGGTAAAGTATCAAGCTGACTTATTTCAACCGCTCTCTTGGGTTCAGGCAAACGGATACCATACTCCTGGAACGAGACTTCCCGATAGTTAGCCTGCCCCGGATTACCTTCATAGCGATAGCCGTTATCCAACACCAGATAACGAACGCCTGTTTCCGGGTTGGTATACTGGCGGCCCTGTTCGGCTACCACCATCACCAGTTGCCCCTCATCACCCTTGCTATTCGGCTCGGTGATAAACACCCCTTTCATTCCAGAACCATCACCGTTGACTTGCTCAACATAGGTTACCCGTTCGCCTTTTGCTCCGCTTTGAAAGCGCCCCTCAGAAATCAGATCAAACTCGCCCCGATTCTTTTCGGTCTGCAGCATAATCTCCGTTTTCAATGCCCCATAGGGCGACAAAAACAGTGTCATGGAGGCAACGATCAATGCAGTAAAGACGGCAGGCCCTAAGGTATACATAGTCAGGCGACGCTGACTCATACCGGTTGCTTTCAGCACGACCATTTCACTTTCCAGATATAAGCGTCCGTAGGCCAGCAATATCCCCAGAAAAAGTCCTAATGGTAAAATCAGCTCAAGAAAACTTGGCAACCGAAACAGCAGGTAGTAATACACAGCCTGCATCGGTAACTCACCCGCTGCAGCGATGGCCAGATAGCTGATGAAACGGCCACTCATGATAATCAACAACAGTACGGCGGAAACCGCGACCATAGTGATCAGCACCTCTTTTGCCAGATAACGAAAGATGATCAAACTGCACAATCCTGTGTAAATGCCTGTAAAGATTTAGCTCTGAAACTTAAAACAGGGTTTTGTTTCTCCGGCATTAGGATAAAATCCGGTTAACCCGTTTCATAAAACTGCCCGAACGATATATTTACCCGTACTTATTTACCGATTATTAGTCGTAACTATATCAACTGGGTCGCAACAAACTTTATGATCGAAGCCCCGTGACAACGTCAATACGTTCAGGGCCATCATTATCATATAAACCAGGCACGATGTCTTGTGTGGAGAGAGCATGGAATTTGAAATTGTTACCGGTTCAGTAGAATCACTGGAAACAGATTGTTTAATTGTTGGTGTTGCACCGGAAGGTAACCTGTCGCCTTCTGCCGATCTGATCAACAAGGCCTCTGCCGGATACCTGAAAGATGTTGTGGGTGATCATCAGGGTAAAGCAGGTGAAGCCCTGCTGCTTCACAAAGTGCCGGGCATCAGTGCCGGCCGTGTACTGCTTGTCGGTATCGGTAAGGCAGATGAGCACAGCGACCGCAACCAAAAGAAAATTATTAAAGCGGTGATGGCCAACCTGAAAGCGATTCGCTGCAAGTCTGCCGTACTGGCACTGGACGGACAGGAAAGCGCTGATCAGGACTTGTACCGTCAACTGCGTCATAACACCGAATGGGCCAGTGCTGAGCTGTACCAGTACGATGCGACCAAAAGCAAAAAAGCTGAGCCGATTGATCTGCAAAGCCTGGGCTTCCTGCTCAGCAGCGAAGATGCGGAACTGGGTGAGTTTTCCATCAGTGACGGATCAGCCATCGCCAATGGTGTAGATACCGCTCGTGAACTGGGCAACCTGCCAGGCAATATCTGTACCCCATCTTATCTGGCAGAGCAGGCACAAGCGCTGACTGAAGAGTGTGACGAACTGAGCACCACGATTCTTAATGAAGATGAGATGGAAAAGCTGGGCATGCACTCCCTGCTATCTGTAGGTAAAGGCAGCTCAGAACCCTCCAAGTTGATCGTCATGGAATTCAAAGGCGGCGAGCCTGATCAGAAGCCACACGTACTTGTCGGTAAAGGCATTACCTTCGATACCGGTGGTATCAGCCTGAAGCCAGGCGCCAAGATGGACGAGATGAAGTACGATATGTGCGGTGCTGCCAGCGTTATGGGCACTATGGAAGCACTGACCGAACTGGATCTGGAAATCAATGTTGTGGCTATTATCGCTGCAGCGGAAAACATGCCTGCGGGCAATGCGTCTAAGCCGGGTGATATTGTCACGACCATGTCGGGCCAGACCGTTGAAATTCTGAATACCGATGCCGAAGGCCGTCTGGTGCTGTGTGATGCCCTCACCTATGCCGAGCGTTTTGAGCCTGAAACCGTCGTCGATATTGCCACCCTTACCGGTGCCTGTATCGTTGCACTGGGACACCAGGCGACCGGCTTACTGTCTAACGATGACCTGCTGGCTGATGACCTTCTTGCCGCTGGCGAGTTTGCGGCAGATAAAGCATGGCGTCTGCCACTGTGGGATGAGTACCAGGAACAACTGGACAGCAACTTTGCCGATATCGCTAACATCGGCGGACCTGCAGCAGGTACTGTCACTGCGGCTTGCTTCCTGTCCCGCTTTACTAAGAAGTATCGCTGGGCGCACCTGGATATTGCCGGTGTAGCATGGAACAGTAACGGCAAGGCGAAAGGTGCTACCGGACGTTGTGTACCATTACTGTGTCAGCATCTGATTGCGCAAGTTGACGACACTGCTGAGTAACGGCTCTAGTATTCCAGTGCGGCGTTAAAATTCTGCTCAAAATGCTCACCTACAGTTGTAGGCTCCGCGTTTTCGCAGAATTTTGCCTTGCTCTGAAACACTATTCCTCGTCACTACAAGCCATTCATACATGAACTGAATACAGAACCCGGTCGATGAATATGCCACAAGCTGACTTTTACGTCCTACCCGACGATACCCCAGAAAGCCGTACGGCATTTCTGTGCCGTCTGGCGGATAAAATATTGGGTAAGGGTCTGAACGTCTATATTCATGTCATCAATGAAAGCGAAGCTGAACGTCTGGACAAGCTGCTATGGGATTACCGGGCGGATGCATTTATTCCCCACGGTATTCTGAACGCCAAACCCGGCGCACCGGTACAGATTGGCTGGGGAGATCAGTTACCAGAACATCGTGATGTGTTTATCAATCTGAATCTGGCAGCGAGCGAAGAAACTCTCAAGTTTGACCGGATTCTGGAAATCGTTATCCAACAACCCGATATTCTAGCTGCAACCCGAGCTAACTACGCGCTTTACAAAAAACACGGTATTACACCGAAAATGCATGATATGAGGCCGAAAACGCCTGCATAGGCGATAGCTCTCTGAAATAATTAAACCGCCCTAAGGCGGTTTTTTTTGGTATTTAATCCATCACAGCAGAAATTCCAGCTCGGCTGTCATAAATATAACCACCAATACAGTGCAACTTTTAATAGTCCATCTCCAGTCGACAGACCAAGGGTAATGAAAAAAGATGTATCGAAGCTTAACGAACGGAATATAAACCCGCCTACGATAGTTTTTCAGATTCCTTAGTTTTTCAATCGACTGCTCAGCTACCTTACAAGCAGCATAGCCGCGTTCTAACCACTTCCCCACTTAGGTGTGAAGTCCGATTTTTCTGAACTAAACTGAAGCGCAGAAACTGATAAAAAGGATTTGTCATGAATCATGAAGATCTTGAGCTATGGAAGCGTGCTCATCGTTTGAGTTACGACGTTGCTGTCGAGTTATCTCGCTGCATGTACCCTGATTTTATTAATCAGACGAACCAAAGCAGCTCAACCATTTTATGCAATATCGAAACAAGCTTTAACAAGGACTCAGCAAGTGAAAAACGACGCTTTCTGGCCTACGCCAGAGAAGCCTTGGCTGAATTTAAAATTCAGATCTATGTAGCCCAACGACTCGGCTATATAAATAACGACAAAGCAGCATCCTGGCGCATGGAGCTACATATAATCAAACTAAAACTGACAGCACTGATCAAGGCAACGGAAAACAATCAAAAAAAAATAATCTCCTGCCAACATTAGCATCCTGTCAGTAGCTCAGACTCAGGTTAAAACTAAGGGCCAAAAGGGCTAAGGAGAGGAAGATGAAAAACTGTTTCAGATCCCGAGGTTTTTTACCCTGCAATGATCCCGACGAAAAGCTGACATTAGGCGAGGAATTTGAATCATTAGACAGACTCGGTGAAGAGTTACCCAGCCTGTTACTGGAAGATGACTGTCGCACCTTTTTGTCACAGCAGATAATACCTCAGTGGCCCTGTGACAATATATCACCCTCCCTACTCTCTCAGGCACGCCTCTATTATGTCAGGCTCGGGTTTATTGCATCGGGCTACATCAACCAGACAGGCCAAGCCAAATGTCACACTTTGCCACAAAACATAGCACAGCCACTGATCAAGATAGCGGGGCTATTAGGGCGTAAACCTATGCTCAGCTATGACGGCTATGCATTGTACAACTGGAAACGATATGACATAGAAAAACCGATCGAACTGGGCAACATTGACACACTCCAGAATTTTGTCCACCTGTATGACGAACACTGGTTTATTCTGGTCCATGTCGAGATCGAAGCAATCGCAGCCCGCATACTTAATGGCATAGAACTTTGGAACGCAGCCCTGGACCTTACTGACAGCACAAGAGAAGCCCGCTTACAAAGCGCCATGGATGATATTAGTCTGGCGATTGTGGCGATCACCAAGGTTCTGCAGCGTATACCTGAGCGAATGTCAGATCAGCTGTATTTCTCCGATTTTCGCCCCTACATCGGCCATTTTGATGATATTGAGTATGAAGGTACCGATACGGTCATGACCTTTCGCGGCGAAACCGGCGCTCAAAGCTCGGTTATCCCGACATTACTGGCATTTCTTAAAATTCCCCACCAACAAACCCGGCTGCTAAAGCACCTGCAAGATATGCGCAACTATATGCCCGCCGAACACCGTCTCTATATTGAACAAGTCCAACAGATGCCTGACCCGAAGCCACTAACCCCGCCGGAGTTATTTGACGAAATACTCGAAGGTATCGCCCAGTTCCGCGAAGTTCACTACCACTGGGCGATAAAATACATCGCCCGGCGCGGCAACGATCAGCAAGGCACAGGCGGTACACCCTATGTGAAATGGCTTAAATACCTCATCGATGAAACCCGCAATCACAAGAATGGTGGCTAACGCGGTGAATAAATTCGCCTGACCAGAGGTGACTTAGTCGCTTGCCAGAGCGAGAACTTCGTTTGCCGCTAGCGGCCATGAGATAACAGCGGCCAGAACGCAACGTCTAGCCACTGTTTATTCCCCCGTTTCAGGGGTATAATTGCCGGCTATTTTTTGCACTAATTTCAGCATTGAGAACCGGTCGACAATGGATACCACTTACCAGCCGCACGAGATCGAAAAATCCTGGTACAAAACCTGGGAAGATAAAGGTTACTTCGCCCCTTCTGGCGAAGGTGAAGCCTACAGCATCATGATTCCGCCGCCGAACGTCACCGGCAGCCTGCATATGGGTCATGCTTTCCAGCACACCATCATGGATGCTCTGACCCGCTACCAGCGGATGAAAGGTAAAAACACCCTGTGGCAAGTGGGCACCGACCACGCCGGTATTGCGACCCAGATGGTCGTAGAACGTAAGCTGGCCGCTGAAGAACAGAAAACCCGTCACGATCTGGGCCGCGAAGCCTTCATCGAAAAGATCTGGGAATGGAAAGAAGAATCCGGCGGTACCATCACTAATCAGATGCGTCGCCTGGGTAACTCCGTTGACTGGCCAACCGAACGTTTCACCATGGACTCCGGTTTTTATAACGCGGTTCAGGAAGCCTTTATCAGCATGTACGACGATGGCCTGATCTATCGCGGCAAGCGTCTGGTTAACTGGGACCCTAAGCTACACACTGCGATCTCCGATCTGGAAGTAGAGAACCGCGAAGTCATGGGTAAGATGTGGTACCTGCGCTACCCGCTGGCCGATGGCGTTAAAACCGCTGCCGGTGACGACTTCCTGGTGGTAGGTACGACTCGTCCGGAAACCATGCTGGGTGATACCGGTGTTGCGGTTAACGCTGAAGATGATCGTTATAAAGATCTGATCGGCAAATTTATTACCCTGCCACTGGTTGGCCGTCGTATCCCTATCGTGGCGGATGAACACGCCGATATGGAAAAAGGCACCGGTTGTGTGAAAATCACTCCGGCCCACGACTTCAACGATAATGAAGTGGGCAAGCGTTGCCAGCTGCCGATGATCAACATCCTCACCCTCAACGGTGATATCCGCGATGCAGCACAGACCTTCAACACTGACGGTAGTGAGAATAACGAGCTGGACAAAACCCTGCCTGAGAAATACCAGGGCATGGAACGTTTCGCTGCGCGTAAAGCGATCGTAGCGGATATGGAAGAAGCCGGTCTGCTGGTTAAGATAGAAGAAAACGCGATGACCATCCCGTACGGCGACCGTGGCGGTGTGGTTATCGAACCAATGCTGACTGACCAGTGGTTCGCCGATGCCAAAACGCTGGCTAAACCGGCTATCGAAGCGGTTGAAAACGGTGACATTCAGTTCGTACCTAAGCAGTACGAAAACATGTACTTCGCCTGGATGCGTGACATTCAGGACTGGTGTATCTCCCGTCAGCTGTGGTGGGGACACCGCATCCCGGCATTCTATGACAATGACGGTAACGTCTATGTCGCAAAAGATGCCGATACTGCTCGTGAGAAATACGGCCTGGATCTGGAAACCGAACTACGTCAGGACGATGACGTACT
Organism: Amphritea balenae; assembly: GCF_003858655.1. Classification (GTDB taxonomy): domain Bacteria; phylum Pseudomonadota; class Gammaproteobacteria; order Pseudomonadales; family Balneatricaceae; genus Amphritea; species Amphritea balenae. Next base: position 295,138 of record NZ_RQXV01000004.1, on the reverse strand, counting down.
GGATACCTGGTTCAGCTCCGGCCTGTGGACCTTTGGTACCCTGGGCTGGCCTGAAAATACCCAGCGTCTGCAAACGTTCCACCCAACCGACGTACTGGTCACCGGTTTCGATATCATCTTCTTCTGGGTTGCCCGCATGATGATGATGACCATGCACCTGATCAAAGATGACGAAGGCAAGCCGCAGATTCCATTCAAGACCGTTTATGTAACGGGCCTGATCCGTGATGAGAACGGCGACAAGATGTCCAAGTCCAAGGGTAACGTACTCGACCCACTGGATATGATCGACGGTATCGATCTGCCGACACTGATGGAAAAACGTACCGGCAACATGATGCAGCCACAACTGGCTGAGAAGATCGGCAAACGTACCGAGAAGCAGTTCCCTGAAGGGATTGCGGCTCACGGCACCGACGCCCTGCGCTTCACTCTGGCGGCACTGGCCTCTACTGGCCGTGACATCAACTGGGACATCAAGCGTCTGGAAGGTTACCGTAACTTCTGTAACAAGATCTGGAACGCTGCCCGTTATGTACAGATGAACGCCGAAGGCGAAGACTGCGGCCAAAACGGTGGCGATCTGGAACTGTCTCTGGCTGATCGCTGGATCGCCAGCCAGCTGCAGCGCGTCGAAGCCGACGTGACAAAGCATCTGGATGAATACCGTTTCGATCTGGCAGCTAAAACCTTGTATGACTTCGTCTGGAACGAATACTGTGGCTGGTACCTTGAGCTATCCAAGCCGGTACTGTGGGATGACAACGCATCCGAGGCTGCCAAGCGCGGCACCCGTCACACGCTGGTACGTGCTTTAGAAGTAATCCTGCGTCTGACCCACCCGATCATGCCGTACATTACCGAAGAGATCTGGCACTCCATTAAAGATCTGGCCGGTGTCGAAGGCGATACCATCATGCTGCAGGGCTACCCTATTGCTGATGAGACCAAGATCGATGCAGCAGCCGAAGCCGATATTGAATGGCTCAAAGGCGTGATCACCGGGGTACGAAATATCCGTGGTGAGATGGGTATCTCCCCGGCCAAAGAGCTGGATATCCTGATTCAGAACGGTAGCGCAGACGATAAAGTCCGTCTGGAAGCCAACCAGGCATTCCTGGCTAAGCTGGCCTCTCTGGCATCCGTTACCTGGCTGAATGAAGGCGACGAAGCACCGATGTCTGCCGTACAGCTGGTTGGCGAGATGCAGGTACTGGTGCCTATGGCCGGCCTGATCAACAAAGACGCCGAACTGGCCCGTCTCAAGAAAGAGATGGATAAGCTGGAGAAAGAGTCTGGTCGTTTAGCTGGTAAGCTGAGCAATGATAAGTTTGTTGCCAACGCACCGGAGGCTGTCGTCGCCAAAGAGCGTGAGAAGCTTTCTGAGCTTCAGGCGTCGTTAGCTCAATTGACTGAGCAGTACGGGAAGATTGAGGCGTTGTAACGTTTCGTAGTCCGAAAAAACAAAAAGCCCAGACATTGTTCTGGGCTTTTTTGTATCTTGAATCTAGTGTTCTTCTGATTAAAGGTGGCTAACTGAAACGCCCCATTTCGCCTTCGCTGGCGAGTTAAGACCTTTGTATGGACAAAGACCTTAACAATCCAAAACCACCCCTGCTGCTTGGTCGCTTCGCGACTGCCCTGCGCGTTTCATTTTCAATCGGAGCTGCGGAACTCGGACGCTTCGCGCCCTCAGACAGTCCTCGCTTTAATCCGATTAAAAACTGCAATGCTCGGCTGCACAGAAGGGGAGATTGAGTCTGTGCCAGATTATAAATCTTACTCTGATCCCAATTATTTGTGTCTAGACCGTCGCTTCGCGACTCGCTAGCCGCCGAACAAGTTCGGCTAGCTAGTGGCTTGAAAAAGCAAAAAGCCCGGCAGTGATGCCGGGCTTTTTTAGTTAGTGAATAACGATATTTTTAAGCGACGCTTTCAACAAATAAAATGATATAGTAATGAATAAAAGGAAATTTTCTACCTAGTGTTTTTTTAAGCTGCTAACATCCTATTTACCATAGCTTGATAATAAGGATCTTTATTTACTTCTAAAGATCTTGCATAACGCTCAATCATTGCAGCCACAATAAATTCTTTTGGTAGCGCCCCAAAACCTGCCATTGTTCTACAAATATATGATATCAACGATATAGACATGGCCTCAACAAGCTTCCCATAACAGTATCGAAAAGAGCATAGATTATTATCATACTCAGGAACAAAAATAGGCCTTGCAAGCTGCTCCTTATTATCTCTAATAAGCCTAGACAATTGCTTCCTATTGAAAGACGGATTTCTTCTTGAATCAAAAAACCGTTCACCATTACAAGCTGTAATTAGCTTAACGCCATTCAATCTAAACATTATCTCAACATTAATTAGAGTTTTAGACTTAGATCCAAGATCACAAAACGCCTTATCGACGATATATTTATACCTTTCCTCTAAACCATTTTTAAAGATAAGACTTTCAATTTGATCTTTTACTAAATCATTCCTATAAACATCATTCTCCCAACTATATCCTTTTGTATATAACACAAAGGGAGAATCAATTTTTACCCCTATAAAATCATCCAAATCAGAATCTACAGCTACCGCTACATTTTCAATTTCACCTTCACTCAGAAGCCTACATATTTCTTTTGCGCAAGTTTTCGATCCTAACGCTTTAAACTTAATATTAGATGTTAACCCATGCTTCACCAGCACATTACTCCAAAACTTTATATCAACAGACTGCTCCGAGCCGGCCCCTCTCAACACCTCATCTGCAGTATAGGATTTATTTCCGCCCTCAGTATATATAATTAAATCAACACCATAAAAAAGTGAATTATTTGTTAACCCAGAACTAGTTCTTGTGAAGGACATTCAAATATTCCTCCATATCAAAAACTTTATTTCCATAACTACTAACAACATCTGGCGAGTGTGTAGCAAAGATAATCTGGGCATGAGGATTTAATGCCCTCAGATTATCTACTAACCTCTCCTGCCATGATACATGTAAAGAAAGCTCGGGCTCATCTGCAATATAAACACAAGATCTATTCTCTTGAAGCAAAGCCTCACCCAGCACTATCAATAGTTGTTTTTCACCAGATGAGAGGTGCTTCAATAACAACTTCTTATTAGAATCCGTTTCAACCTCCAATTCATTTCTATCATTTATAAAAAATGTTTTTCGCTGAACAAGGCCATTAATTATCTTAAGAAAAGTTTCTCTTGGCTGAAGAATATCTGATCTTTTCTGAGTGACAATCTTCCAATCCTCTATTATCTGATCTATCCTATCATTTAGAACAATCGAAGCCACATCAATATAATCAAGCCCCTCTTTCTCGTTCACTTTATTCATAGCTTTATCAAGTTTTACAAAATGATTATCAACCCTTGATTTATAATTACCAACATCCAAATTAAAATGATTAAAAATTGAATATAAGGTATCTTTCTCCTCTTCTAAATCTAACGCTGCATTCGGCCTAAAAAGGTTGCCTTGTTTCCTACCTACCAACATAGAAAGAAAAACACTTTCCTGAAATTTCTCAAGCAAACCAGAAGCATTTCTTCCTAAGGAAGAAAAATACCTAACCAACCTATTCATCAGCTCATCAAGCTTTCTATCAACTGTTGATTCAAAAGACTTTCGCTCTCTATCTTCGGATGGTGAAGCACGATGAACTGAAAGCCAGCTTATTTGAGTTAATGACTCTAAATGCTCAACAATTGAATCACCATATATTCTTTTAAGCTCTCTATTAACATAACGTTTCGGAATATCCCGATAAAGTTTATGCTCTTCAAAGTCATCAAGCGAATATCCTACAGCCGGCTCCCCTGCACTATTCTTTATACGATATTCAATAGAACCAAAAGGAGAACCTTCAGTATACTTCTTTAACACTACAACTTCTGGCTTCTTTCTTTTCTTATACCCTTTAAGAACAATACTAATTTTTTCAAATTCGATTCTATCAAGGGTAGTAAAATCAGCCATCAAGGCAGCCGCAATTAAATTTATCACGGTAGTTTTTCCAGAACCATTAACTCCTATAAGAAAATTAACATCCTGATTAAAATCTAGAACTAAACTTCTATCTCCCCAAAAACCATCAATAACCACTTTAGATATATAATTTTCATTCATAAAAACTCACTTATATAATCAATTAAATGCGCAATTCACTGCCAAAGTAAATGACTTAATTACCTACCACCCTCAAATCACCAATCTCTACTTCGTCCGGTTTATCATCAACACTGCCTTCCACCTCTTTAACCAACATCATCTTCAACACTTCTGTTTTATAAGCCCACTTGGCAGGTACCTGAAGCATGGGCAGGCCGGTTTGTTTGCAAATCTTTTTTAGCAGTTCATCCCGTTTCTGGCGGTGATTCTGGTTGTGGGATTTATCATCCAGTTCGATAACGGCCACCGGGGTCAGGTCATCGATTTTGCAGAGGACAAAGTCGAAGTGTTTGGCGGAGATGGCGTTAAAGGCTTTCTGCCACTGGCTGCGATTACGGCTGGGTTGGGGTTCTAGCAGGTCTGTGACCGGACTTTGCCCTAAGCTCTTATAAAAGGTCTGGTATTTATTGCTGTCGATAGCTTGTAACAGTACACCGTAGAAGGAGCGTTCTGCCGGGGTAAACAGCGGGCCTTTTTTACGGTAGCCGGGCTTGTCACTGTCATTGGTACTGCTTGCTGTGTCCGAGCCTTTAAGGTTCTTAACAAAACCGGCAAAGATAATCAGCGCGATAAAGATCAGTAATGGGAAAAAAAAATCGTCCATTGCATCATCCATGCATTGCAGGCAAGCCTTGGGCCTGCCCGGTCTTCCTGACCAACTACATGATTGCGAATGACAATCTGGTGGGAAACTTAAAAAGTTAAGAGTCGAATGTAACCTGCCTCACGTATTCACTCAATAGAACAGCGGTGACACAGGTCACACTTACTACCCAAAATGACTCTCGGGCTCTTAATCACTTCGGACAAGTCGCGCAGCGACGCTCGGACCTCGGACAAGCCACGCACTGGCGTTCGGACCTCGGTTCTGCTAACCGCTGTTATTTAGCAGTTCAATCATTTTACGGGGGTTATCCTGAATCAGGGTTAGCAGTTTCTTGGTAACGCCTGAGGGATTACGGCGGCGGTTTTCCCAGCTCTTCACAGTTTCGTAACTGGCACCAATAATCTCTGCAAATTCAATCCGGTTTTTACCGGATGCTTCACGAATCGCTTTTACATCCAACGTCTGATAATGATGGACACTGCGGGGCTGTTGTTCGCCATTTTCAATAGCAACCATCTCTTCGGCACTCGCCTGCAGGTCGCTAAACAATTCATCTTTCATGCTTATCTCCTGCCGATTTCAGTTGTCCGGCGATCTGTTTAAGTATCTGCTTCTGCTCAGCAGTCAGACTATCAGCTTCATTCTTGGTATAGATCAGCGCCAGATAGAGCCGACTGTGACTCGGTACCAGGCTGTAATATATTGCCCGTACACCACCACTCTTCCCCATTCTGGGTCGGGACCATCGAAGCTTTCTGAAACCACCAGTACCCGGCATAACCGGGCCCAGTTCGGGATTCACAATCAATGCCTGTTGCAACAACTGATACTCTTTATCTTGCAACAGGCTTAAGCGGTGCTTGCTGAATCCATTCAGCTCAATAAATGTAAACATTGCACATCCATGTACTATGTACCTAAAGCACTATAGAGCAATTAGTGTACTATGTACACGAATCAGAACTCCCGCCTCACCAAACTCCTGCTTTATGTCTTTTCTGACAAGTTGCGCAGCGACGCTCGGACTTCGGACAAATTGCGCAGCAATGATCGAACCTCGGACCAGTCAGGCACTGGCGTTCGGCCCTTCGTCAGCAGACTATTCTTCCTCATGCCCCTGAGGCTTCACAAACAGAAACATTGTCCAGGTAATCAGACATACCGCACCCGCGATATAACCTAAACGCATCAGGCTTATTCCTTCCATATCATGTGCCATAAAGAATAAGAAACCAGCCAGACAGACTGCTATAACTGCCGAAATTATTTTCATACAAAATCCCATTTTTAACTGATGCTAAACGAAGAGCTAAAACTACCATCACTATCGGCTTACCGCTATTAGAATAGCTTGCTGAAAGCACTTATGCGCTTTCTAGCAAGCGGTTCCGCCGACCTAATCACCCGCACAACATCTAAGCTTTCCCTCTGACCGCTTCCCTTATCAGCCGATAAGTATTTCTGAGTCGATCTGCCCCGCTCAAACCATTAGTCTATCGCCTTTGTTTTAAGCTATAGCGAGTCATTGCCGTGTCTAACGATATCAACCAGATTAGCCAGATTAATAGCCAGATCGAAGCCTATTTTGATGGCATTGAGCATACGATTTTCAACGGTTCCATGTTCGCCCCATGGCGCGGCTCGTTTGAAGTAAAAAAGGTCTATATCAAGAAAGACAACGCTGATATCAAGTGCGATCTGGATGTGCGCTTACAACACTGGCCTGAAGGCGTTGTCGTTAAAGTCTACAAACACAAAGCTCTGGCAGCGCTGCCCAGCGTTAACAATGCAGATATTGCCCGTGAGTTTCTGAAGCAGGAGCCAGTACCTAGCAAGTTCTGGAAGGAGACTTTCTACTTCTCCCACCGCACCGATCTTGATGACGCCCGTTATGTACTGCGCGAGGGTAACGATATGACCCCTGCTGATGCCGATACCTGCCTGACTATGCTTAAAGGCTTTATCGAGGAAATAGAAGCAATTCTTAACTGAAGTGGGGATCAAAGAACAACAGACCATAACTAAAAAGCCCGGCATCGCTGCCGGGCTTTTTTACGTTTTCAGGGATGCTATTTTTAAGGGATGCCAGGAAATTGCGGCTAGCAAGTCACAAAGCGACGTCTAGTTACTCCCGGACAGTGGATCAGGACTTAATAAATCCTAAAGTTTGATACCCTTTCCCCAACAATTTATCGTTCTGCCACCAATCGGAGATAACTGTCTGATACATACGCCGAAAATCTGTCGTAAAGCGCATATCATTCTTTTCTAGCTGAGTCAGGTCAGGGTGCTCTCCGTAGTGACCACCACGCACTCTTCCCCCCATTACCATATGGGTAGCAGCTGTACCGTGATCGGTACCGCCTGACCCATTTTGAGCAGCACGACGGCCAAACTCTGAGTAGGTCATGACCAACACATCTGACCAGTGCCCCGATGATTCTAATTGCCCCTTAAACGCCTCTAGCCCCTGCGCTAATTGCTTTAATAGTTGCGCATGTTTTCCTGACTGACTCTTGTGTGTATCGAAACCGCTCAAGGCTATTTTGTAGACAGGCACTCCCAGATCAGACCGTATCAAGGATGTAATATCTGCCAACTGTTTTCCGAATTTATTGTCCGGGAAAAACCGAGCCAAAGACCCTGCGCCTTTTAGCTGGCGCCGTAGCAAACTGTCAGCACCTTTCACCGAATTTTGAGTGTTTAATAATAACCGCAGTGCAGGATTATCAACGGCGGCATCGACAGACTCTATATCAGCGGCATGATTTAAAAACTGTTTTACCGTTTTCAACTGAATAAAACGACTATTCTGCCCATAAAAAGCCCGAGCGTTGCGCCCAAAGACGATACTTTTAACCTCAGCTGCACCCCGATCGCTGATGATAGACGAGAGCCAGCCGTCATCCAGATATTGATCAGAATCAGAAGCGGTATCCCAGATATCAATTGCACGGAAATGTGAACGGTTTGGGTTGGCATAACCTAAGCCATGAATTAGAGCCAACTCCCCTGTACGCCAGCATTCATGAAGTGGCTGCAATGAAGGATGCATGGCAAACTGCTGATCCAGCTGTAGCATATCCTCATCCTGTAGCCCCAACTCAGGTCTTAACTGATGGTATTGTTCAATATAATCGAGAGGAATAAAGCTGTTCAGGCTGTCATTCCCCCCATTTAGCTCCACCAACAACAGCACCGGAGCCCGCTTCGCATGGGCAAAAAGGTCTGTAGAAAACAGCAACGGGCTCAGAGATGCATACTGTAAAAGTGCTCGACGCTTCATATTCATCTCCGATTATTTAAGCTGCCAGACAGGGTCAATCAACAACTGCTCAAGCTGATCAATACACTGATTAGAATGAATAGGCTGTACCGGCGGTAAAGCGGCATAGGTTAATGGCCCACCTTCCTGACAGGCAACTGGCAGGGTTTCACTGTACTGTGCCATTGAGCCTTGCATCACCCGTTCAGAAAAATTTATCCGGCGCAGCAGGCGATCAGCATTAATCCAGTCATGCCCGGTTGGCCAGCCTTTTACGTTCGGGGGGTTAAAGAGACCCTGACCCATTCCGTTCGCAAGCCTGACAATATCATCAGGACTTATCAAATGGTTGCCCACCAGGCTGGTTGTGCCCACAATTAACTCTATCGGTGATTTGATCATATTGCCGCGATCAGCCCAAAACTGGTCTGTACTTAAAATACCGGTCACCAGCTGTTTAATATCCCAGGTTTCTGCAAACACTGAGCTAAGCCTCTGAATCTCAGTCTCGTCTTCAACACTGATAAAATAAGACCATAACTTCCGTGTAATATATTTCGATGTCGCCGGGTGCTGAAGGATCAGCTCAACGGCACTTTTCGCATCATAGCGTCCTTGCTGACCAAATATTGTTTTCAGATCAACATCATGCTTTCCCTGTCTGAACGCAGTTTCATAAACCTCCCGATCAACGGTCAAACCTGTCAATGCCCGGGCCAGCTCTTTAACATCCTGCTCAGAGTAATGACCTTCCCCCATGCTAAATAACTCAAGCAGCTCCCGAGCCAGATTTTCATTTGGGCGACCTTTAATATTGGCAGCATTATCCAGGTAGATTAGCATGGCCGAATCATGCACCATCGCCTGCAAGAACCCGGAAAAATTGCCCATTGCATACTGCTCAAGTAACTGGTGCTGGCGGTAGATCAGTTTAGGTTCTTTTACTTTTTTAAGTGAGGAAGTGAAATGGTTATGCCAAAACAAAACCATTTTAGTTTGAATACTCGCGCCAGATGTTAATAAGCTACCTGCGTACCATGCCTGTAATACTTTCCTACATGCTCTGCGCTGCTTACGCATTGTCCGTTTCTCATCAGCGTTCATCTGTTTACGCACAGAGGCAGGCAACGGTGCTTTATTAACACATCCCGGTGGTGCTACCTGTAACTCTTCTGAATTCATTAATGCTGATACCGCCTGATTCCGGGAATCAAGAGGGTATATTTCAGGAAATGCCGTAATTTGATTCAGTACGGTACGATTTAACAGATGATGAGTATCGACACTATCCAGCGCCAGCGCCAACGGTGTGGCGAATATGGACAGAATCAGCATTATAGTTCTGAGCTGCATAGATAACTCCGTAATCAGGCATCGTCAGAGCACTATAGCAACCATCAATGAACTTCACATGAACTAGAGCCATATAAATTTTTAGTTCTAGTTTATTATCTTTAGTTCTGAATTTTCTTACTCTGAGCCCCAGCATTCTTTATCAAAAGAATGGGCGTTGTAATCTCGCCAAAGTTATACTTTTTCTAGCAAGCAACGAAGTTGCGTCTATCTACTGCCTTTTAGGTATCTCACGATAAATCTCATCAGCAGCACCGAGTAATAACATCGGCGGATTGAAGCCAACAATTTCTGCCGTTTTTAAGTTAATCGCCATACGTAACGGTTGTTCATAAAATTGACTGAGCTGATTCGGAAGAGCGCCATTAAAAACCTTGGCAAAGGTGGTGGCCTGAAACTCTCCGATATACCTAAAGCTAGCCCGGGAAAAGCTAAACAGAAAGCCCTTCTCAACACCTTCTGCACCAGGTTGGCTAAATGTTGGTATACGGTTGGCATTCGCAATTGAAACCAATTGTGGAATACTTTTCAGCGTTATACCGCCCTGATCCGTTACATAAATAGCGTCTGTGGTTTCAACCAACTGTCTGAAACAATTGATAATACTGGCTTCCGCCTCAGCGGTATCACTGATATCGCTTTTGGTATAACAGCGTACTAACTCGAAATCACGTTCTTTACTCAACCTTTCCAGGTCTTCCACGGCAGCATAACTTCGACCTTCCTCGGTATCTTCATAGGCAACACCTAAGCGCTTAAATTTGATGAGCTCATGAAAGACTTTTATCTCACGCTCAAAGCGGTTTGGATCAACGGTGGCATGGACATGATCATAGCCGGAGTTTTCTACGCTTTTGATAATGCCTGAAGCAATTGGATCGCTTGAGGAAAGCACCATCGTTGGCGTGCGGTGTTTATCATTAGCCAGCTCTTTGCCAGACCATGTGCCCATCGCAATCATCAGATCGATATCCTGCTGATGATTTAGTCTTTGAATGATCTGAGCAGTCGTCTCGGTCCGCTTATCCTCATCCCAGTTAGTTGAGTAATGTGCATCACTGACAAACTCGATGTAATCGCTTTTGAGACCTGTTGCAAGCCATTGCCATAATTGATTAGTCTGCTCTCCTTCCTGAAGAGGAATCTCTGTTTCTTCCACCCAGCCAAGCTTCATCAGCCCGTTCACGGTTTCGATCAGCGTTTCCTGGTAATGGTAATATTCTCCTCCCTCAAAATAACCGATACGCCAGCGTTGCCCGTCATTATCGACAGGCTTCATACTGAATACCGCCTTATCTGCAGCAGAGACAACAAAGCTGAAACCAGAACTAAGAATAACTACAAGAAAGATGACATGCCGAACAAACTTCACACCCCGCCCCCTAATCAGAATCTTCCTTTTCGAGTAGAAGATACCAATCCAATATAGTGGGCGAAGGAGAGCGTCGCCAGTTAACCTCTAGGGAAAGCAATGATGAGCAACGTAGAAAAAAACAGCTTTAATCCGCGTTCAGAATGGAAATAAATCCCCTCAGGACTAAGCCTGTGATACCCGTAAACGACACCTTGGTTATCGTTTTTTCTAACAAGTTGTGCAGTAACACCCAGCCTCTGCACGGTAAATACTAAGCTTATCCCCATTCCCGCATAATAATATGGGTGGTGACTTTAACATTGGTCGGCAATTGCACATCCAGATCGTGACGGATATCGTGCAAACGCTGCATATTAGGCACTTCCAGGTAGACCAGCAGATCCACTTCGCCGCTGGTGCCATGGCAATGCTTCACTTCTGGATTTTTCATTAATAACCCGGCTATCTCTTCGCATTTATAGCCCTGCTGAACAATCTCGAAGTACGCTTTAACTGTATTCGAACTATCCGAGCTTACCGGTGTGAGTACCTGATAGCCGAGAATATCACCCTGCCCTTCCATCCGTTTGATCCGTTCAGACACCGCCGAGCGGGACAGATTTACCTGTTCAGCAATCGCGGAGACACTCTGACGGGCATTCTGGCGCAGTGCATCGATTATTTTCTGATCAAATCCGTCCATTTGTTATCCATTCAGGTAAAGCGTTGGTTTGACGTTTAAAATCCGTCAGTTTGAAATATTATTACGACGCACTGGCGGCTTCATCAGCAGTACACTATCTCTGAAAACGCGCACAATGTGAATAACTCAGATTGGTGATTGAGAGCAAGGCAAATCTATTCGAAAAAGCGGAATTTACATGTTGTAAATGAGCACTTTAAGAAGAGATTTAACGCTGCTATCGATTACCAAGACCGTTATGAGGTTGAGAATGGACAGGCTAAATCAAACGATAACCCGCTGGCAAGGCATGGGGCTGATCGCCACCACCTTATTGGGCACCGGTGTGTTCATTTTACCGCAACTGACTATCGCTATTGCCGGTGACAAAGCGCCGTTGGCCTGGGCTTTATTACTGCTGGCTATCTTACCCCTCACTCTGGTATTCGCTGAGTTGGGCCGTCGCTATGCCCATGCAGCCGGCCCCGCTTATTTCGTTGAACAAGCGTACGGTAAAGTGGCTGGCAGGGTTATCGGCCTGATGTTTCTGTTTGTTGTACCGCTGGGCGCTCCGGCAGCGCTGATTATGACATTTGAATTCTTAAAACCCTTGGTCACATTAACGTCCCAACAAGCGTTAACCGGTGAACTACTGGTTATCGCTATTCTGTTCTTTGCCAACCGCCGCGGACTACAGCTATCGGGCAAGGCTCAGCTGGGGCTGACACTAGCTATTCTGGCAGTGGTGCTGTTAATGCTGGGGGCTCTGTTATTTTCACCTTCTGTCGCTCCTCAGGGAGCAGCGATTGAAGCGGCAACCGTATCGATAAAAAGTGGCAATAATCATGACATACTCGCCGCTATCGGTCTGGCAGTCTGGAGTTTTCTTGGCATTGAAGCGGTGACTCATCTGGCATCAGAGTTCAAAGATGTAAAACGGGACTTTATTCCGGCAACACTGGGCGGCGTCACCCTAGTGGGCCTGATCTTTATCGGTTGCACTTACCTGTCCCTGCTGGCTCCCTATGATCCACTGGCGATGGTCGGGGCCTTTGAACTATTGCTGGGTGATAGTGGCCGCTGGGTGATCGGCATTTTAGGGCTGGTCAGTGGTATTGCTACGGTCAATGTCTATTTTGCCAGCCTGGCCAGACTGGCATGGAGCTTTAGTCATGATGGTGCTTTACCAGCTGGTCTGAAACCTTTGAATAAACATAAGGTGCCTGCCGCTGCTTTACTTGCATTCCTGCTACTCTCGGCACTGATTCTGGTTGTATGCTATCTGCTTGATCAGGATTTCCCGGCTATTGTACGCTGGGTAAACGGTGCTTTTGTGCTGATATACGGTGCAGCGATGTTAGCTGCATGGCGGTTATTACCTAAACGCTATCGTCCGGCAGTCGCTGCAGGGCTGGCCGCCTGTGCCCTATTCGCTTACAGCCTGGGAAGCTCGATGGCCTACGCACTTATACTGGTCGTCATACTCACGGTCTGGGTGCTGGGACAGCGATACTGGCAACAAAATATAGCAACAACTTAAAAGCAACGACTTAAAAGCAACGACTTATAAACAATGATTAAAGCCGTCGGGAATTAGCTGCATAGATTTGAATATTATTCTCAGTCATACCAGAATAGCGCCACTGATGATTAATTCACTGATATTACTGCTCTTCACCGAGACGATTTATGAGGCTGTTCAATGTCATCCTTTCACTTTAAGGCCCGCTGCGACAAACCTGCTGCGCTGGTGATTATGTTTCATGGGGTTGGCTCCAACCCCAAATCACTACATAAGCTGGCAACATACCTGCATCAGCAATGTCCGGATCTTGAAATATCAATTCCAATCGGTTTTTCAGAATCCCCGCTTAACCCTAAAGGGTTTCACTGGTTTGGTATCGAGGGAGTGACTGAAACCGATCGCCTGAGTCGGGTAATGGCCGTGATGGCACCATTCGATCAATTGATCCGTGAACAGGCCGAAATCGCGGACGTGCCCCTGGATAAAGTGGTTCTGGCAGGCTTTTCTCAGGGAACGATTATGTCGCTGGAGTGGTTTAAACAGACAAAGGACCGGGTTGCAGGCATTGTCGCTATGGCCGGACGATTCGCTGAATTACCGGTTAACCCGACTCTGACTAAAACCCCGGTCTGCCTGATTCACGGAGAGCTTGATGAAATCAGCGATCCAGTTCATGCTCAGCAAAGCTACGATGCTTTACTAAAGCTGGGTACGCAGGTTGAGCTGAACCTTATAGCAGACGCACCTCACCGCGTAACGGAATCTATGTATCCTCTGGTGGCCGATTTCATTCAAAGGCTAAGCTCTAAGGGAAAGCTCTAAGGGTTAGCTCAAAGAATTAGTAAGCTATAGGGGCGTAAGCGACTGCTGCGCTTTCCATATTGATGCCCGCCAAACTAGCGTTAGTCATCCGCCATCTGATTGTCATCCTGCGCTTTCAAGTCATTTTTAAGCAACAACGCGCACATAATAACCGCGATAATCATCAATAGCGGAAACAGAAACAAATCCATGATTCTTCCATATAGAAAACACCGACTCCTGATCCTGTCCCTGAGTCAGCAAATAAATAACATGTAAACTAACTTACTCCTGCATGTAGCACGTTACAAGCCATTAAACTGACCCATATCAACAGTAACAATATAGAGTTTATCGATCTGTTTTCTGCGCCACAGATTATTAAATACCGCTGCTATAGTTTTCCTAATACCCAATTGAAAACAGGGGAACTGAACTATGGCCGATCTCTTTAATTCTGTTTTTCAACCTCTGAGGTTAGCCCTGCTTAAGACAGGCGACTTAAACATAGCAGGGCCGTTGGCAGCGCTAATGCTGATAACGTTAACCTTTAGCCCTGCCAACGCGCAGGTCATTGAAGGTCACTATGCTGGCGATGAAAGCTGCAAAAAGTGTCACCTGAATATCTATAAGCAATACCGGAAAACCGGACACCCCTACAAGATACAACGACTGGAAGGCTCCCCCCCGATTTATCCGGCCAATACTTCACCGGGGGTTCCTCATCCGCCTGCAGATAAGAGCTGGGATGATATTTCCTACGTTATCGGCGGCTTCCAATGGAAAGCCCGTTTTATGGATAATGAGGGTTATATCCTGACGGGCAAAGCTAACCGGCAGTACAACCTGGCCAACGATGCACTGGAGACAGAAGCAAAGTGGAGCGGTTACGATGCCGGTAAAGCGCCACGTAAGCCTTATACTTGTGGTGGCTGTCACACTACCGGCTGGGAGCCAACCGGCCAGGCGGGGCCTCATCAGGACAATCTTCCTGGGATTCATGGTACCTGGGCCGCTCCCGGTGTTACCTGCGAAGCATGCCACGGACCCGGCGCAAAACATGTGACAGAACCAAAAACAGTCAAACTGTCTATATCCGAGCGATGTGAAGATTGCCATGTGCGCGGAGACGTCAATCGGATCGATGCCAAAGACGGCCTCATTAAACACCACGAACAGTACGAAGATCTGCTGGCATCGCCACACCGGGCGTTAAAATGTGTCGCCTGCCACGATCCACATAAAAGCGTGTTCAATGATAACGGCGGTTTTAAGGGGGCAAAGGCAACCTGTTTAACCTGCCACAAAGACAAAGAGGTAAAACTAGCTAAAAAATCAGCATTTGAATGTATTACCTGCCATATGCCAAGGGCGGCAAAGTCCGCAATGGCTGTGCAACATAAATTCGATGGCGGTGCCGTCATGGAAGGTGATATCAGAACCCATATTTTCCGCATCACCCGCGATCCGGAATGGGAAATGTTCACCGAAGACGGTAAATACGTTGAAACTGATGACGATGGCAAAGTATTTATCACACTGGACCGTGCCTGCCTAAGCTGCCATAAGAAAAAGAACCTGGACTGGGCCAGAAAGAATGCAACACGGATTCATAACGATAATTAGATCGCTGTAACAGGTCAGGTAACAAAGGTTACCCGGCCTGACATCCTACACAGCTTCCAGCTTATGAATATGCTATGCTGCGCCGCTTTCCGATTCTCTTACCTGGATTTATGGATAGCAGCCTTGGACTACGATTTTACCCGCGATATTTACGGCGATGTTTGTGCAGAATTTTCTATGGGCCATGAAGCTCTGGGATACTGGGTGACCCATGAACTGGGTACTCGTCAGTCATCTATTCAGGATATTTTCAGCGCAATAGCGCAACTGCAAAGCCACCAGCGTTTTGAGTATGAACTGGAAGGTGCCGAATACAACCTTCTGCTCAGCAGAGAGAATGCGACCGTGCGCGCCCATGCTCTGGATTCTGACTATGGTGAGGATGAACCAGAGGAAGATATGGATCTCTACGATCAGGAATCCAGTTCCAGCTGTGGTCTGGATGACTTTGCCGAAATGCTAAATGGCTGGCTGAGGTTTATCAGCGATAAAAAGGGACGTTAATCGTCCCTTTTAAATCATATTTTTTTAACCCTGCTTACAGATCATACCTTTAACTATGGTTGCTAAAGGGTCTGACTTTCAGGGTCATTCCCTCACAGTCATAAATTTCTATACGGGTACCCGTTGCTAGTTCATCATCGGCTTCAACTTTCCAGAAAGTATCGCCGATCTGAACCCGCCCCTGACCATTTTCCAGTGTACTGTCTAAGCGTAACCGTCGACCGATAAGCTGCGCTGCGCGATCATTCATCAATGGCTCATCTGATTGGGTATTAAAGCGACGAAATATCCGCCAGTAGAGCACTGTAAAAATCATGCCCAGGGCAGCAAAACAAAGGAGTTGATACTGCCAACTTACGATCAGTTCCAGTGCGGCAATGCCTGCCAGGACAAAACTGGCAACCGCCAGGCCGATCAGAAAACCAGACGCCCCTATAATTTCTAAAATCAGTAGCACGACCCCCAGAGTAAGCCAGTGCCACTGGGTTAATTCAGAAAACCATTCAGCCATCAGAGTAACCCTTAAGATTTCGTTTCTTTAAGCAACTCGGCAATACCACCAACCGAACCAATAATACTGCTGGCTTCCAGTGGCATAAGCACCACTTTGCTGTTGTCACCGGCACCGATACTTTGCAGCGCTTCAGTATATTTCTGCGCTACAAAATAATTAATTGCCTTTGGATCCCCTTCATTGATCGCTTCCGAAACAACCTTAGTCGCCCGGGCTTCTGCCAGTGCTTCCCGCTCTCGGGCTTCCGCCTCAAGAATAGTAGCTTGCTTACTACCTTCAGCCCGCAAAATCTCCGCCTGTTTTTCACCTTCGGCAACCTGAATAGCGGCTTCCCGCTGCCCTTCAGCCACCAGAATAGCAGCACGTTTATCACGCTCTGCTTTCATCTGGTTTGCCATCGATGCCACCAGGTCATCTGGCGGAGAGATATCACGAATTTCGATCCGGGTTATCTTGATTCCCCAGGGATCGGTCGCCTCATCCACTTTACCCAACAGCTTAGTATTAATTGCATCCCGGCTGGAAAGCATCTCATCCAGCTCCATCGAACCCAGTACGGCTCGAATATTGGTCATCACCAGATTCTGCATCGCCCGGGGCAGGTCATTTACTTCATAGCTGGCTTTAGCTGCATCCAATACCTGAAAAAAGCATACTGCGTCAGTAGTAACCATGGCGTTATCTGAACTGATAACCTCCTGAGGCGGTACGTCCAGGACCTGCTCCATCATGTTTTTCTTGGAACCAATCTTATCGATAATCGGAATAATCAGATGCAGTCCCGGCTGCAGTGTTCCGGTAAAACGACCAAACCGTTCAACCGTCCAGCTATAACCCTGGGGTACCATTTTCACACCAGCAAACACCATCGCCAGCGCAAATACGACAATCACTACTATCGCAATTTCAAAAACAGACATATCATCCTTCCTTGCTGTACCTAACCTGTTCTGAGTAATAAATACCCTTAGCGAAGCGTTTTTAACAGGTACTGTTTTGATTTATTTCAAGATTTTAGTTTAGCAGCTTTCTTTTGGCAGGATACGACGGTTTCCCCTCTTGTCCATTCCGCTAAGGAACCTGTGAATAAGTCTCAAGCTTTCTCAGTGGGTAATAAATCGACTTAATGCGCGAAAGGCTGCGAAGCGGAATGGCGAGTCCTTTCCAAGCAGACTGACAAAGCAGGAAGTCGATTTAATACCCACCCTTCGGGGCTTTCAGAGCGATCCGATTTCCTTGTTAACGGTTTTCGACAGGCAACCAGCATGTCTGTAACCGTTGCCTCGAATTCGAATCGCTCTGAAAGCCTGAGGCGTTTAGGACTTGTTCACAGGTTCCCTAACCAGATTTATAACTCAGCAAGCTTATCGCTTTTTAGCGTTTTGTATTGGCTTACTATCTCCATCACTTCCGACTGCTGACGCTGTGCCATACGCTGATAGTGCTGAATGGTGCGTTCTAAATACTGTCGATGGTCTGGTCGTGAAAGATCCCACATCTGGCTACCCACCGCAGACAGAACTGAAGCCTTCGGATTTGCCAGGTTTTTACTCACATGAAGTATCTCGTAGAACTGATTATTATCCCTGACCAGTTGCTCGTTCAATAGATTAAAGCCCCAGCCTATTAAAGCAGTGCGTACTTTATAATTGTGATAAACCGGACAAAGAATAAATTCCAAAGGGAGCCCAGGATAACGATCGGTTATTTCTGACACCAGATCGATCAATAGATCACCACCGACACCGGCAATAATAATCAGGCTTTTACCTGTATCAGGCAGTTTCAGTGTTGCGACATCCTGACAATGAATCTGCCAACGAGTCTCAGTAAGTTCAGAGAACTGCTGTTCAAGCTGTTGCCGCAGCTGCGTCATAATAGACTCAACCACATCGACAAAATGGATCGTATCCCCGGCCTTACGGTGCAGCAGCGTCTGCCCAAGCAGACCATGATCACAGCAACAATCAAAAATATTGTTATACCGATCAGTAATCATCTGATCGATCTGTTGTAGACGCAGACTAATTTTCAACTCAGATACACTCAATAGCAGCTAGAACACAAAAAACGGTCCCGATTATAGCATTCAACACCCGGGAACCTGCGAACAAGTCCACTACTTTCTCAGTGGACAGTAAATCGACTTAATATGCGAAAGCCAGGCAACGGAATGACGAGCCCTAAACAGACATCATGGCCGCTATTGTTATAAAGAATATACGCCCCTCATTTTGGTCACAAAACAACCATCCCTGAGTTGCATTATCCCCTCAAAGCGAAACAATAGTCTCATACATGCGTTTACTGTTTTTTCCCAATAGCCAGAACAGCAAAGCAAGGCTGCGAATTAACAAAATGAGGGATCTAAAGTGCATATCTCTATTCAGAAAATCTTAGCTCTTGTCGTTATAACAATGCTTACGCGCGCGGTTATTGCCGCAGATGAGCCTGTCGAACTATTTGCGATCGATTATCCGCCATACACTATTGTTAACGATCAGGCTGAAATTTCGGGTATTGATGTTGATGTTGTTATTGCTGCATTCAACAGTGTAGGTGTCGATGTAAAATTCAGCACAGCCCCCTGGAAAAGAATCCGTAAAAACCTCGAACACGGTTACATTGCAGGCTATACCAGCTGCGCAAAACGCCCTGCTCGCATGGCCTATATCTTATTCAGCGACCGGGTGAGCGAGGCCAATCAAGTGGCGTTAATGGCCACCAATACCGATACCCGTAAACTAAATAACCTGACTGATCTGAAACACTACAAAGTAACAGCAATAGAGGGTTGGGCAATTCAAAAAGAGCTAGAAACCAAAGCTATCAAGCATGTAACTACCCCGGATATGGACAGCGGCATTCGCGCTGTTCTGTTCCGGGATATTGATGTTTTTTATATCGGTGAATTAACCGCATTATACCGGGCTCAACAATTGGGTCTGAAGGAAAAATTAAAAACGAAGCGGTTTGCAGATAAGCAAAGGGCCGAGTTTTATCTCTGCCTGAGCAAAGAGTATCCGGGTAATCCAGAGCTTTTAAAACAGTTCAATACCGGCCTCCAGCGTATTAAGGCATCAGGCGAGTTTGATGCAATTTACGATAAGTATTTATAACGTGCATCACTCCCTCAATAACAAAATCAGCACCCTGATCAACCGTGCGATTAATGGGGAAGATAACCTGAATAGCTTAGGCAAGCAGGGGCGCAACTGATGGTGGTAAAACTTCGACACAGAATTGCGGTTAAGCAAGCCCGCTATATTTTACTGATCTCGTTGCTGATGGGCCTGATCTCAACCAGTTGGCAGACCTATTTTGATCTGCAGCAAGAACAACACAATCTACAAGCCGAAGTTGAACGCACTATCGATCTGCACAAAGAAAGTGCGGCCAGTGCGGTTTACCATCTTGACGCTAAACAAGCTGAGATCGTTACCCATGCTTTGCTAAACAACCCCATCATTTACCGGGCCGGTCTGATAGATGATTTCGGTGATATACTGAGCATAAGTACCAGAGAGCCCGCTGAGAAAAACACCCTGGCCACTATTGGCGAGTATTTCTTCCGCATAAATAGCCATATTCAGACACCGCTTAACATTGCAAACTCTAAAGGTGGTTCAGCTCAGTTGCTGATCTATCTGGATTCAACTTTTATCGCCGACAACTTTACCCGCCGGGCTGCGACAAGCCTGGGAATAGGATTGATTCACGATATTATACTGGCTTGCCTGTTCCTGCTATTTGTATACCGCTACTTGTCTAAACCTATTCTGAACATATCAAGCTGGGTCAATCAGCTACGCAGATCAGATACAGCCCCCCCTATTCCTTACCAGGAAGAAGATGAAATTGGTGATCTTGTTAGCAATTTTGACAAGCTTTGGCATGAACGCAAAGAGATGACCGATAAGTTAAATATCACCATTAATGAGTTATCTAAGAGCGAGAATTTCTCTCGGGAACTGATGGAAAATGCCGTCGATGCAATGTTCCTGTGCCTGACCGATACCAGCATAGTACAAGCAAATCGTCAGGCAGCGACAACCCTCTGTATCAAACAAAAGCAACTGGCAGGACAAACCTTTTTTAGTTTCAGCAAGAACTACACGGGTAAAGAGTTAAAAGCACTATTTGCCAGTATCGATGATACACAGCCGACAACCTTTGAAGATATACAGATAAACAGTCAGGGGGAAGAATTCCCTATAGAAGCAAGAGGGATAAAGCTACGATTACAAGAGCAGGACTATATTCTGATCCTTGCCCGGGATATATCAATTCGCAAAGAAGCAGAAAAACAGATCTACGAACTGGCATTTTTTGACACCCTGACAGGACTGGCAAACCGTCGATTATTTATTGACCGCCTCAACTCTTCATTGAAACTGCATCTGGATAGCCATAAATTCGGGGCAGTGCTCTATCTTGATCTGGATCGTTTCAAAACCATTAACGACTCACTGGGTCACAGCGTAGGCGATGCTATTCTATGCAAGGTGGCTAATCTGCTCATTAGCCTCCTGCCTGAAAAATGCACTTGCGCCCGCTTTGGTGGGGATGAGTTTGTGATACTGATTCCTGAAGCAGGTGATATTTCCGAAACCTGCGCCGAAACCGCTGCGACTATCGCAAAACAGATACTCGATGCACTGACCACACCCTTCGATATAGAGACCCACCAGCTCTATTGTAATACCAGTATTGGCATCGCCACCTTCCCCGAAAAAAACAACAGCGCGCTGGATATCCTGCGTCATGCGGACACCGCACTCTATCGGGTAAAAGCATTAGGCCGGAATGACTTCCAGTTCTTCGATCCAGAGATGCAATCTTCCGCACAGGAAAGGCTAGAGATCGAAAAAGGCTTACACCAGGCGCTTGATAATAATGAGTTTGAACTCTGGTTTCAGCCTCAGCTATGCAGTGACGATACTATCTTTGCTGCTGAAGCCCTTATTCGCTGGAAACACCCACAGAAAGGGATCATTCTACCCGGCTCTTTCATCAATATTGCAGAAGACAGCGGCCAGATTGTAGAGATAGGTAACTGGGTACTAAAACAAGCACTAGAGCAACTGGCAAGCTGGAAGCAACGGGGCCTGCCTAAGACATTCAAAAAGCTGGCTATCAATATTAGTCCGGTTCAGTTTATGCAGGTAAATTTTGTCGAAGATTTTCTGAAACTACTGAATGAAGTAAAGCTACCAGGTCAGATGATCGAGCTGGAAATTACTGAGAACATGCTGCTCAATAACTTCGAAATAGCCAGCAACAAAATGAAAATTCTCAAACGTCGCGGTATCTCATTTGCTATCGATGACTTTGGTACCGGCTATTCATCACTCAAATACCTGCGCCACCTACCCCTGGATGTTCTTAAAATTGACCGTTCATTTGTGACCGGATTACGTTCTTCATCTGATCAGGCAGCCATTGTTGAGGTTATCATCGCAACGGCAGACCGACTCGATCTGATGATTATTGCCGAAGGGGTTGAAACCCTGAATGAAAGGAGCGCACTAATGGAACTTGGATGCCACTGTTTCCAGGGCTATCTGTTTTCTAAGCCCCTTCCAGCAGAAGTATTCTTTAGTAAACTAACGGCAAGTTCAGCGGTCAATCTGATCTCAACAGAACAGGAACTATAATCCTCTTTAATGCGACAGCGCACCTACTGTTTATAGGTAAAGCGCTACCGCCTGTTTATCTTCATCAAAGCGCTTCATTGCCTGTCGCTCCAATTCAGGGTCACTGTCTTGCAGGCTATGTTTAAGGTGCAATGCTAATTTCTGAAGATTCATAAAACGATCAAATAACCCATCTAGCTGATGCCGGTAGATATAGGCTTTTTGCTGATGTAGCAAACGCTGATACTGCTCCTTCTTTTCCATATAAGCAGGCGTCCACTGGCTATTACGATAAAGAATAAATCCGTCTATATCGTTGATCCGTTTGTAGCTCTGATAGCGCTCCAACATCTGATTACTCAACTGCTGATAATCAGTCACTATCAATTGAACAATGCTGGACTGATTCAACGCATCAATATGTAGCGCCTGCTGCTCTTCGGGCTGTTCTTTACTACACCCGGCTATCAGTAAAAACGGCATAATTAAGATCGCAAAAAAGAAAACAAGCGAACCTGACATCCTGTTGTTAGGATTTTGGTGAACTGGTTTGGTATTCATAGCGATGTTCCTTCATCCGGTTATGCTACGAATATACGCTGACGGCAGAGAGATTGCCTGTGACAGAAAACAGCTCATTACCCAACTTGGGTAACGATCTCAGTGAATCCTGATACTACTAAAAATACTGTCAATCAGTTCACTAACAGTATTTGGATTGCGATTTGCCTTCATAAAAGCGCGTAATCCAATCATTTGCACCTGAAGCTGCTGAGCCAGCATACGAGGGTTAGCTGAAGCGGAAATTTCATCCTGCTTCTGCGCACGTTCCAGAATGTCGGTGAATCTGTCTTCGGTACGCTTTAACAGTTTACGTGTCTGTTGCATTAACTCAGGCTGATCCTCATTAAGCTCTGAGAGCGTTTTTACCAACATGCAGAACTCACTGGGATTGGTATCGCGCCGATCAACAACCACATTACGCATAAAAGCTTCTAAACCTGCCAGTGGTGATTGTAGCTCGGTAGAGCGCAGATCCAGTATCTGCTTCATCTCCCTGGAATAATACTCCAACGCTTCACTGAACAACCCCTCTTTGCTGCCAAAGGCTGCATAGATACTTCCCGGCCGCATATCAATATCCTGCTGCAAATCCCGGGTAGAAGTGCCATTAAAACCTTTCTCCCAAAACAGTAACATCGCCTTGCGAACAACTTCGTCTCTATCATATTTTGCAACATTCGCCATTGGATTCACCTTCTTTGAGCAGATGTTCAATTTTATATTGAACAACCGCTCAAAATCAAATAGTCTAAAATTATTGAACAAGCGCTCAACCATATCACCCAAAATGAGGAACCAATGATGAATGATTTAAAGGTACATACTCTGGAAACAGCGCCGGAAGGCAGCAAACCTTTACTGGAAAACTCAATAAAGAATTTTGGTTCAATCCCCAGTTTGCATGGCGTGATGGCAGAGTCCCCCGTAGTACTGGAGGCATATCAGAACCTACATAAGTGGTTTACTGAAAGCTCTTTTGATAAGGATGAACTGACGGTAGTCTGGCAAACCATTAATGTGGAACATAACTGCCATTATTGTGTTCCGGCCCATGCCGCGATTGCGAAAATGATGCAGGTAGATGATTCGCTAACCGATGCACTGCGCCACAATAAACCGATGCCTTCCGCAAAACTACAAGCGCTACACGACTTAACCTTAAATATTGTGCGCAACCGCGGCCTGGTCAATGAAGCTGACGTAAGCGATTTCTACAAAGCGGGTTACCGCCAGAACCATCTGTTAGAAATAATCCTGGGTCTGTCACAGAAGATAATGAGCAATTACATCAACCATCTGGCTGACACGCCTCTGGATCAGCGTTTTGCTGCGTTTGTGGAGTGAAGGCTACTATTTAATTACACAATAATAACCGGTCGTTATTTAAGCTCCGCGACCGGTTGTTGTCCTGCACAATTCGCTCAGCTACAAAGCCTCAACTACAACAGTCTGAGTCTGTCTAACTCCGATTAACTATTACCAAAGGTTTTCATCAGATCAACCGGTAGTGGGAAAACGATCGTATTACTGTGTTCTCCGGCAATTTCTGTCAGCGTTTGCAGATAACGTAACTGCAGTGCCTGAGGTTGCGACGAAAGAATTTTTGCCGCTTCACTGAGCTTTTCTGCCGCTTCCTGTTCACCCAGGGCATGGATAACCTTGGCGCGCCGCTCTCTCTCAGATTCCGCTTGCTTTGCAATCGCCCGAATCATCGATTCATTCAGGTCGACATGTTTAATCTCCACATTACTGACTTTAATCCCCCAGATGTCTGTTTGCTGATCCAGAATCGCCTGTATAGCCTGATTCAGGGTATCTCTGGAAGAGAGCATATCATCCAGTTCGTACTGTCCCAGCACAGAACGCAAGGTTGTCTGCGCCAACTGACTGGTCGCATCATGGAAGTTTTCGACGTTGATAATCGCCTTTTGAGAATCAATAACCCGGTAATAAACTACCGCATTCACCATGACAGATACGTTATCTCTGGAGATTACATCCTGAGTGGGCACATCCATCACAACAGTACGTATATCTACCCGAACCATCTGCTGAATGAGCGGGATAACAATGATCAGACCCGGACCTTTAACCCGGTAAAACCGACCCAGCATAAAAATAACACCCCGCTCATACTCACGCAGGATACGGAAAATACTGACGATCAGCAGAATGACCAGAACGATGGATGCCAGCATAATATAATAGTGAATCATCATGTTCTCCTTAGACATTACAACTTAGTCCGGTTGTTGTTTTTCAACCCTGAGTATCAAACCTTCTATTGCAACAACATTGACGCTATCATTTTTCTTCAATGGCTCTTCAGACCAGGCATTCCAGGTCTCGCCATTAATAGTGACCCGCCCTTCAGCACTAAAATCATCCAGTACAATGGCCGTTTCACCCAACATAGTGGTAACACCACTCACCACCGCACTACGGCGAGCTTTAAGTGCCATCCCTAGCACAAACACAGACAACCCAGCGGTAACAAATGTAAACAATGCGATAACCGGGGTTGCGATCTGATAGCCAGGTAGATCGGTATCCATCAGCATGATCGATCCAATAACAAAAGCCACAGCACCACCAAAGCCAAGCACCCCAATACTAGGGGTTAGCGCTTCTATCGCCATCAGCGCTACACCCAACAGAATCAATCCCAACCCGGTATAACTGATAGGCAAAAGTTGCAAAGCATAGAGCCCGGTGAGCATGCAGATCGCACCAACCACCCCGGGTAAGCCAAAGCCTGGATTATAAAATTCGAGCAACAGGCCATAAAACCCGATCATCAGCAGGATATAAGCAATATTCGGATTGGTGATTACCAACAGGAACCGGGCACGCCAGTCAGGCAATATCGGTACTATAAGATTGTTAACGGTGCTTATCTGGTAATCATGGTTTGCTACTCTCACCACCCTGCCATCCAGTTGTTGCAACAGATCATTCAGGTCGCTGGCAACGATATCTATAACCTTAAGCTCCAACGCTTTCCCCGAATCAATACTGACCGCTTCGCGAACCGCCTGCTCCGCCCAGTCGGCATTACGTCCATGTACATCTGCAAGACCGCGAATATAGGCCACCGCATCATTCATGATTTTTCGCTGCATTGTGGTTGCCTGATCCAACAACTGTTGCCGTTGTTTTTTTTCCTCTTCTGTCTGTGGCTGAGCAGGGTTGATCATACCTGGAGCACCCAATTGCACCGGGCTTGCCGCCCCCAGATTGGTTGCCGGCGCCATTGCGGCTACGTGACTGGCATAGAGAATATAGGTACCTGCACTGGCAGCTCTGGCACCTTGCGGGGAAACATAAGTTACAACAGGTATTGGTGCGGACAGAATATGCTGAATCATGGCGCGCATCGACTTATCCAACCCGCCGGGCGTATCAAGCTGTATAACCAGAATTTCTGCTGTAGCCGCCGCAGCTCTGTCAATAGTGCGGATAACAAGATCACTGCTGGCCGGGCCAATACCGCCCGCTATAGTCAGTGTCCAAACCTGAGGAACAGAACCAGAGGTGGGCTGAGTTGATTCACTGCCCTTTGCAAGCGTTGCACTCCCTAACAACAAACTTATTCCTGAGAAAACCAGCAAACAGAGCAGATTGAAAAGGATAGTGTGACGCATCCGCATATCATAGACCTGCTAAACTGCCAGGAAAGCAAACCCTCCCCTGACCTGTTAAGCATAGCACTGCCTGTTTCATCCAGGATCAGAACCAAGCCTTTATACCAGAGAGAAACCGAGCGTGATCCGATTGTTTTAAAAAACACCTATTCAATCCCGACGGTTTCTTTAGCCACAATCGAACGTTCAACAAAGTGGGTAGCATGCGAACTGACCCGTATCATGTAACCCGCCAGATAAGCTACTAAGAACAAGATAACTGGAGTAGTCTGATCTTTTACACTTTCTCATAATTTAGCGTTAGGTGATGCAGCATGGATTCTTTTCAGTGGGATCAGAGTTTTTTGACCGGAATATCTGACGTAGATGATCAACATCACCATCTGGTCAACGTTATCAATCGCTTTGGGGATCTGGTAGCCGGGGAACAAAATGTTACTCCTGAACAGATCGAAGATGTGTTCAGAGAGCTTTCAGATTATACCCACTACCATTTTTCTGAAGAGGAAGCCTTTATGGAGGCTTCAGCTATCGATCAGCGGCATCTGATTCTTCATAAAAAGGCTCATCAGTCATTTATACATGAGATACAAGCGAACAGAAAATCCATTATTCCAGGTGACATATTTCAAGCCGAAACGGTGATGAAATTTCTGACTCACTGGCTGGCTTATCACATTCTGGGAACCGATCAGTCAATGTCTCGTCAGATTGCCGCTATTAAAGAGGGAATGTCTCCCGCCACCGCGTTTGACGAAGAGCAGAAACACCAGGAATCCTCTACCGGACCATTGCTAAAGGCTCTCAATGGGTTATTCCAACAAGTCTCTGATCGCAACCGGGCACTTTCCGACCTGAACCAGACTCTGGAACACCGGGTAGAACAGCGTACTCTGGATCTGGCTGAAGCCAATCGAAAGCTGGAAGTGATAGCCCTGACCGATGTACTTACCAGGTTGCCGAATCGACGGCATGCTATGCAGATTCTAGACACGCTATGGCAGCAGAGCACAACAGAGCAGCTATCACTGAGTTGCATGATGATCGATGCTGACGGTTTTAAACAGATAAATGACACCTACGGCCATGACGCAGGAGATGAAGTACTTAGACAGCTCTCTGATGCATTAAAACAATCCGCAGGTACCGATAATATTACTGCCCGACTGGGTGGCGATGAGTTTCTTATAATCTGTCCGGCTATTGATATCGAAGCGGCCTTACTCTGTGCGGAAAAGGTGCGACAGAGAGTAGCTGCAATGCAGGTTCCTGTAGGAAGTAACGGGTTTTGGCAAGGCAGTATAAGCGTGGGAGTTGCCTGTCGAACTGAGCAAATGACCGGACCCGATGACCTGATTAAAGCAGCCGATACCGGGGTTTATAAAGCCAAAGAAGATGGCCGAAACTGCGTCCGTAGTGCCGATCAATAATGCCATTCCTAATGCCAGACATTAAAAAGGCCGCAAATAGCGGCCTCTTTTATATCTGATCAGCGATTACTTCTTAGCATCTTCGCTCATCAGCTTACGAATTTTAAAAAATCCCCAGATCATAGCAACAGTCATTCCTGCAACACCGACAAGGCTTGGCAGCAACGTTTCT
This sequence comes from Amphritea balenae, assembly GCF_003858655.1. Taxonomy (GTDB): domain Bacteria; phylum Pseudomonadota; class Gammaproteobacteria; order Pseudomonadales; family Balneatricaceae; genus Amphritea; species Amphritea balenae. The sequence continues at coordinate 267,266 of NZ_RQXV01000004.1, read as the reverse complement.
AACAGATACGGATCCATATCAATCACCCTTTTATGTGTGTCTAACTTTGGAACAGATACTACCGTCTATCACATTAGAGAATATTGATATAACTCAAGAACTACGTTGATTGATAAATAACCAGCTCCCGGAATGGGGAATTACCTATCTTGCAAAAATCGCAAATCTCAACCATATGTTAAGTAAGCAATGGGATAAGAACTATTCCACCAGATCGATAAAAAAACCTATGACATGTGAAGCGAGAATAGCAATGGCTCATAATACGAAGGCTTGGAGTAGCGATCAGCTGAAGCAGATGAATGAGGCGAGATTTCTGGTAGAAGTGCTGGATATGATCAAGATCTCACCTGTAACGGATGAAAGCGACAACAGCATAGACAAAATGAAAAGCAAATTAGAAACCGTCGAAGCGATGATACAAGATCGCCTCGATACCTGAATAACCCTCAAGCAACGAATGCTCCCAACCGGGGGCATTTTTTTTGCTTACCCTACTCCCTCCTCTTCCTTCTTTCCTCTTATTCACTCAGATGGCCTTTTTCTAATTCAAAATTATAAATATTTACGACAACCACTCCTATTCAACAATTAACTACTCAAAAGATAATTACTGATTCATCAAAATATCATTATTGATAGTTCTTTTAATAATTTCCGCTCATCGTCATTAAAAAATATAATCACAAACAAATAACAAATTTATCCTTATAAAACAACAACTTAAGAATGATTTCATCTAACCTAATCCATGCTCTATTCTCTTTCAAAAAAGTCATTACTAATCAACAACTTACACAACACCAAACAAGCGTAATAAGTTTTGATTTATCAAAAAATAGTTTATACTTATCATATGATAATAAAGAACCTTCAATAAAAGGTATTAGCCATGCAAGAACGTGAAATTAAGCTTTTATTTAAGGCAGGTGTGTTTGATTCTTGTCAGGCTGCACCAGTGTCGATGGCCCGTGGCTGGCGTCTCAAATTCATGACTAAACAGAATGAAGTAATGACGCTTGATCTACAGCGATCTCGAAAAGAGAGAGAGTTTAAAAGTCTGGATGGCGCAGCCGCAGTGGCTCGCAGAATTGGCTTTGAATGGCTGAATGTTCATATCGGTGATATGGAATGGCAGGAAAAGGTATAGCTGGTTAAACCCGTTAGCCCGCAACCACCGTGACGGCACTATGCCGCTCTGATAAGTAGCAGGTTTAAATTCGCATAGACGGATAACTGTTTCTTAAGAAATCAGAGGAAGGGGATGGTGGTTGAAGAATGGCCCGGTACTTCACTAATAACGAATCAGAAAGAAGTACCGGACCTGGCTAAATCAGAACAGTAGCCGTTGAATTAAAGATAATTAGCTATCTTTCTCGCCCAGCGCGGCTTCAATTTTCTGATCCGTTTTATACTGGCTCAGCGCATATACTGACCAGATCGTCGCAGGTAACCAACCGATCAGAGTGATCTGAAGAATCAGACAGATAATGCCCGCTACAGGCCGGCCGATAGTAAAAAACTGCACCCATGGAAGCAATAAAGCTAATATCAATCGCATAACAAAAACTCCTTTTATCCAACAATACCGTCACGAAGCTCCGCTTCTGTGGCTTCACGAACAGTCATCACTTCTACTTCAAAATTCAGCGTCTGCCCCGCAAACGGATGATTTGCATCTATAGTCACTTCTTCTTCATCAATAGCGATCAGAGTGACCAGTTGAGGCTCGCCGTTCTCGGCTTCGATCTGACACAACATACCGACTTCAATTGAATCAAACCCGGCAAAGGATTCACGATCAATGATCGACACCTTTTCGACATCCCGTTCGCCGTAACCCTGAGCGGGTTCAATAGTAACAGTAAACTTTTCGCCCTCTGCACGTCCCGCCAGCGCCTGTTCAAGGCCAGGAATAATATTTCCCTTACCCTGAATATAAGGCAATGGCTCGCCACCACGGGAACCATCAACGACCTCGTTGCTTTCATCATACAAAGCGTAATGAATCTCTACATAGCTATTATTACTGATATTCATTCAGTTGGTTTCCCTGTTCAAAATTGTTGTTAACCATTTACCTATTGTCTCAACCTCTTCCAGACAAAGACCATGATCTACCGGCCAGGTCTGCCAATCTGGCTGAAAACCATGTTGTTCAAGAAAGCTGACCGCATCAGTACCCAGGCTGAGTGGCACCACATCGTCATGCACACCGTGATGTATCATTACCGGCAGATCCCGGTTCACGTTTTCCAACTGTCCGGAAATCAGATCGGCCGTAGCGATATATGTTGAAAGCGTTAACAGTCCCGCCAGTTTTTCGCTGTAGCAAAGCGCTGCGTGATACACCACAGCGCCACCTTGCGAGAATCCCGCCAGCACTATCCGCTCAGCAGGAATACCGCGCTGCTTTTCCCGTTCTATCAATGCTTCCACTTGAACAACCGAGCGCAACAGCCCATCTTTATCAATCTTACGCTCGATATTCATTTCCAGAATATCGTACCAGGCAGGCATCACCATGCCGCCATTGACTGTGACAGGCTGAGCCGGAGCATGGGGGAAAATAAAACGTACAGGCAAACTGTCTGGCAGTTGTAATGCGGGTACTACAGGCTCAAAGTCATGCCCATCCGCCCCCAGACCGTGCAACCAGATAACGCTGGCCACAGCGGGAGCGGTTGGCTCAATTTCAACACAAGGTAATAGTTGTTCAGTCATCGATCTGCTCATCAACTTTTTATATCAATTATCGGGGCGCTTTTAAGGGGAAAGGCGATCTATCTGCCACTGCCCATCAACTTGCGAATAGGTAAAGCGATCATGTAAGCGACTTTCACGGCCCTGCCAGAACTCAAAGTGACTGGGAATTAAACGATACCCGCCCCAGAACTCGGGATGGGGGATATCACCATCAACATACTTTTCCTGCAGGCTTTTTACTGCCTGCTCGAGGGTTTCACGACTTTCAACCACCGCGCTTTGATGCGAGGCAGCGGCACTCAGACGGCTTCCTACCGGACGCTCGTTAAAGTATTTTTTGCCCTGTTCTGGTGACAGCTTTTCAACCCGCCCCTGAATCCGTACCTGACGTTCAAGGCCATACCAGTAGAACATCAGCTCTGCCTGCGGATTCTCAGCCAACTCCTGACCTTTACGGCTGCGGTAATCGGTGTACCAGGCAAAACCGTCCTCATCAAAGTGTTTCAGCAACACAATACGGGCAGACGGCATGCCACTGCTACTGGCGGTCGCCAGCGTCATGGAGGTTGCATCGTCTGGACTATATTGAGTTGCCGTCTGCATCCAGTCAGCAAACTGTTGTAACGGGTCAGCCGCCAGATCGGACCGGCTCAAAGGTTGCGCCACATATTCTCGGCGTAGGGCTTTAAAATCACCCTGATCAGATTGACTCATAAATAACCTGGTAATCCTGCTAAATTCAGTCGCTATAGTACTTTACTATGCCCATAACATCACGATGATAAACCTCACCAAACAGCAGTAAATGATTAAGATAGTGATACAAATTGTACAGATCGGTGCGAGATTGCCAGTCTGGCAGCAGATCAGCCTGTTCGGCATAAAGATCATAGAATCTATCACTGAAACCACCAAACAGCAGGGTCATCGCCAATTCGGCTTCGGCCCAGCCATAATAAACTGCAGGATCGATCAGCGCGGGCTCACCCGAAGGGCCACAGATCAGATTACCATGCCAGAGATCCCCATGCAGAAGTACAGCAGGCTGTTCAGGTATCAGTTGATGCAAGCACCCCGTAAGACGCTCCAACTGTCGAACCTCTTCAGAGGTTAATAAACCTTTATTCCGGCAACCACTTATCAGGGGCTGCAAGCGTTGTTCTGCAAAAAAATCGCGGCCATCTTGTTGCCAGCTATTATCCTGCCGGGTTCCGCCACAAAAGGTATCTCTGCTGAATCCAAAACCCGGTCCATATTGCCGATGTTGTAACATCAGACCGGTTGCCAGTTGCTGGTCAAATGCAGTCGTGGGAGAGCCCGACCGCAGATACTCTAGTAAGAGACAGTTATCTGTTTGTAACAGCACCCGGGGAACCAATAATGCCTCAGACTGTTGTAAACGTAGTACGTCCAGCCCTTCTGCTTCGGCAGCAAACAGCCCCTGACCTGCTCCGTACACCTGCTTAAGCACCAGTTTTAATTCGGTGTTATCAGGCGACTTAAGATCGAGTCGCTGTACCTGAGAAACAGACCCACCCGTAAGGCTTTCAATACCAACCAGCCTAAGGTCAGCCCGCTGCATCCATTGGGTTATGGGTTGAGGTAATAAATCTGGCATACTCTGAGTTCTGTATTCGTAATAATTGGTTTCATAATGCGGCTGCCCGGATACGAGACTTTGGCATAGCCGCCCGGGTTAGCTCCCAGATTGACTATAAGGCAGATAAAGCATAGTTAATATGACAGCACATACAGAAGATCAGTTAATCGCCTGCCATGAGTGCGACCTGCTGATAGAAGAGGTTGAAAATCAGCCGGGGCAAGATGTTATCTGTCCCCGCTGTAATGCTCGTCTGTATTACACCACCATTAATGGAATTGAGCGCCTGTTGGCACTGTCGCTGGCCGGACTCATCCTGTTTATTCCTGCGAATCTGTTTCCCATACTGACCCTGAAGGTGTTTGGCCAGAACCAGAGCCAGATTATTCTCAACAGCGCTATGTCGTTGTTTGATGGCGGTTTATTCCTGATAGCTCTACTCATTATGCTATTCGCTATTGTCATACCACTATTACAGCTACTTGCGCTTTTATATATCAGTTGCTCTCTGCATTTCGGCTGGGGTGGCAGGCTCCTGCGTCAGGCTATGCATAGTTATCAACACCTGCGCGGCTGGGGCATGCTGGAGATCTTCCTGCTGGGTGTACTGGTCTCCATTATCAAGCTTAAAGATATTGCCCAGCTTGAGATCGGTTTAGGGTTATATAGTCTGGCCGCATTAATAATACTGATCACCCTTATGGGCATTACCTTTAACCCTCATCAGCTCTGGCAACAAATCGATCATCACCGCCAACAGAGCAAACGCTATGACTAAGCCGCTCACTTCAGGCTACCAGTCAGCCAGACAATCAGGTTACCTGTTGTGCAGCGACTGTAATAAACTGCATAAGCTCGCGATGGAAGGTCATCACTGCGACCGCTGCGGCGTAAAACTGCATAGCCGAATCCCCAACTCACTCAATCATAGCTGGGCCTGTCTGATCACTGCCGTCATGCTGTTTCTGCCGGCTAATCTACTGCCCATAATGACATTTAAAACCTTTGGTCAGGGTGAACCCAGCACTATTCTCGGTGGTATTCTGCAACTTCTGGAACGGGATATGCTATTTATTGCGCTGGTCGTGCTAACCGCCAGTATTGTGGTTCCACTATTAAAAATAATCGCGCTGACCATTTTGCTCAGTACTGTCCAGTTTGGGCTCGAAACCAATCTGCGTCAGAAAACCATCATGTTTCGTGCCATAGAATGGATCGGTCGTTGGTCAATGCTGGATATTTTTGTTATCGGTATCTTAGTAGCGCTGGTACAACTAGGGAATATCGCCCATATTGAGGGCAATCACGGCGCTACCGCTTTTGCTATTGTGGTTATTTTAACGATGTTTTCCGCTATCGCTTTTGATACCCGCCTGATCTGGGATAATGGCATAGCCAAAGCTGAAGCAGCAAAGCAAACAAGTCGCAATCATAAGGAAGATTGATGAGTACTCCGCAATCCGACAATCAGGCCTCTATGCCGGTAATCAAACGTCACCGCGGGCCTTCCGTTGTCTGGATACTCCCTTTCCTCGCAGCGCTGATTGCTGGCTGGCTGGTAGTAAAAAGCTATCAGGACGCCGGTATTATGATTGAAGTACAGTTTGAAACTGCAGAAGGCCTTGAAGCCGGTGTAACCAAAGTTATGTACCGGGGTCTGCCAACCGGCATGATCAAAAGCCTGCAACTGAATGATGACCTGAAAAGCGTTACGGCCCTGATCGAGATGGAGAAAGAAGCGGCTAATATTCTGGTTGAAAGCACCCGTTTCTGGCTTGTTAAGCCCCAGATATCGCTCAGCGGCGTAAAAGGCCTGGATACCTTGTTATCTGGCTATTACATCGAAATACAGCCTGGCCAGGGCGAAGAAACAACCCGGTTTATCGCCGATGATGAGCCTCCCCCACCGCTGAAAGATAAGAAAGGGCTCTATATCTCGCTACTGGCTGATACGGCCCAATCTATTCAGCGTGGCGCAAAAGTCTTTTACCGCCAGATTGAAGTCGGTGAAGTGATCAATTTCGGCCTGAGCAGTAATGCAGAACAGATCCGAATAGAGCTGTTTATAGAACCGGCATACAGCCATCTGATCAACAATAACACCCGCTTCTGGAATGCCAGCGGTATCAGCCTGAAAGCCGATCTGCCCCGTATCGACCTGCGCTTTGGTTCACTGGCAGCCATTATTGCAGGGGGTATAAGCTTCTACTCGCCACCCAATGATAACGGTGGTCTCAATCCTGATCATGAGTTCCATCTGTTTGCCGATTTCGAAGCCGCTGAAGATGGTATTGCAGTACAGGTTAAATTCCCGGCCCGATCCGCTTTACATGAAGGTACTCAGGTAGTCAGTCAGGGCATTAAGGTCGGGCGGGTTCAGCAGCTTGAACTTAGCACTGATCTCAGTACGCTCAACGCCCGCTTACTTATCGATCCGCGGGCCAGCACACTGTTACGTAGTGGTACTCAGTTCTGGTTACCGCAACCAAAGCTTTCTCTCAACCGGCTTCAGCAACTGGGTGATCTGATAAAAGGCTCACCCATTGAACTACAGCCAGGACCGGGAGCCCCCCAGTTTGAATTTACCGCATTGAATAATCCACCAGCGCGTCGCCCTGGTATTCCAGGCTTCGATATCCGGTTGGAAGCGAATCAACTGGGATCTGTCAGCTATGGATCACCGATTTTATACCGCCAGATTCAGGTCGGCGAAGTAAGGGGTTATGAGCTCAACGAAAACGGCAGCAAAGTATTTATTCATGCCACTATTCGCCCAGAACATGCAGACCTGATCAAACATAACAGCCGTTTCTGGGAACAAAGCGGTGTTCAGCTGCAGGCTGGGCTTGAAGGCATCAAACTGGACAGCGGCACCCTGAGCAGCACCCTTGATGGCGGCATCAGTTTTTTTACGCCTGATACTAAAGATCAGCAAGCCGTTAAGCCTGAACATAGTTTTCATCTGTTCCGTAATTTCGATAACGCTAGCAAGCAAGGCCGTCTGCTTTACAAAGAAAACGCCGATAAGTTATCTATCAGAGTGCAGGCAGATAGCCTCGGCTCTGTTACTGTTGATGCCCCGGTACTTTATAAGCAGCTACCCGTAGGCAGTGTCAGCCACTATGCGCTGGATCCTGTAAGTAACAGCGTTATCATCTATCTGCTAATAGATAAGCCTTACCGCCACCTGGTAACCGATCAAAGCCGATTCTGGAACAGTAGCGGTATCGATGCCAGCCTGACTAAGGAAGGCGTACAGGTGCATAGTGAATCTATCCAGAGTCTGTTACGCGGGGGTATCTCATTTTCAAATCTGAATGATAAGGGAAGCCAGGCCAAAACACGTCAGCTGTTCACCCTTCATCCGGATCAGAGTAAAGCCCTTCAACAAGGCCCTGATATCCAGGTTACTTTCCCCAGTGGTCCTAACATCGCTGAAGGTGCAAAAGTGCTCTACAAAGGGGTCGAAATGGGTACTGTTGAAAGGCTAGAGCTGACCGATGCCCGCGGGACTATTAAGGCTAATATCGCACTGAATAAGCAAGGTAGTTTATTGGCTCACAAGGGGAGTCGGTTCTGGGTTGCGGCTGCCAAAATTGATCTATCCGGTATTGATTATCCTGAAACCCTGTTGCTGGGAAATCATATTGAGGCACTGCCCGGTACAGGAGAGATCCAGTATAACTTTACCGGCCTGTCCGAAATTCCTCCGGACCTGCCGCTACCAGGATTAAATATTGTCTTAGAAACCGCTCAACTGGGTTCACTGAACAAGCGAAGCCTGCTCTACTTCAGAGGTATGCCGGTAGGCTCTGTCTCAGGTTTCGAACTCAGCGACGATAGCCAGCTGGTACAACTGTTCGTTAATATTAAACCCCGTTATAGCAACCTTATTACGCCAGATAGTCAGTTCTGGAGTATCAGTGGTGTCGATGCTGAATTCGGCTTATTTAAAGGCTTTAAGCTCGAAACCAGTAATCTTGAAAGCTTTGTTCAGGGCGGTATCGCGTTCAGTACGCCTAACCCGGGTTCAGCAAAAGTGATCCAGGGTACTCAATTCCCTATATGGGAACGGAAGCCTGAATGATGATTAATGCCGCAGTCCGTCTGATCAGGGTAATACTTTGCTCCATGCTGGTACTGCTGTTGAGCGGCTGTATAACGAATGCTATTAATAACTCCGGCAACAGCTCCGGTTTTAAACTCAGTAACCTGGCCAAAACGGAGATCGACAGCGTTACCGATATGCATATTCGCGAGATACGCCGCCTGTCACGCGAGCTGGCCATAAAACTCTATAAACGTAACCCTAAAGAGTTAGCTAAAGCACCGCCAGGCACAACGCTGGAAACCCGCATCAATCAGTTATTCGGCAACCCCAGAGCGAAAGGTTTTAGCGAACTACGGGGTGCCGATGGTATCAGTGCGATACCTGTCAGCTTCGCCGATGACTTTCAGGGTGACCGGGTGTTTGCTCTGATGGCCGGCATCAGCGGAATGCTCCATGCAGCATATAACCATCAGGATGAGTTTTTTATACTCGACGAGATCGATCACCAGAAGCTTTATAACAGCGCCCGCAATCTGGAGGCGATCGCCTGGCAACTGAATAATCGCAGGGATAGCAGTGGCGGGCTTTATATCCTGAGTAACGGTACCAGTCCTGAAGGTATCCGGAACCTGAGCTATGAACGTATTTTTGGTAAACTTATTTCATTGCAGGATATGATGGCACTTCTGATTGCCGATACAACCAATCGCACTATTACTAAGGTTGTGCACAGCGCTGCGTCGATGACTCTGCTGCCTATCTGACTATCTGCATAGCTAACTACCATTCAAACTGTTGTTAAGGTTTTTCTGAGGAAAGGATTGTGAAATACCGAACACTGCTTATCGCTATCCCTCTGACATTCACTCTGGGCTGCCAGCTGGTTAAGCCTCAGTCACCAGACCAGTTTTTAAACCGATATGCCGTACCTGAACCCAGCCCTGAAGCCTTTATCAGCTGTAAAAAGTTCGGCTGTGAGGATAAATCTTCATTGGCTTACACCGCCACAGAATGGTCTTCAATAAGAGAATTATTTAATGAACCATCACGCTCACCAGAAGAAGAGCGACAAGCGATTCGTCAGGCGGTGGCATTAATGGAAAGCTTCGTCGGGGCTAAGAATAACACTGCGGGCGATCTGGGCCGTAATGCTGGCTGGTTTGTGGGCACGCCACAGCTCGACTGCGTCGCAGAAACCATCAATACCACTGTTACGTTATTACTGCTTGAACAAAACCAGCTATTACAGCATCACAGTGTCGGGTATCCTCGCCATCGGGGTATTCTGGACTTAACAGGGCCCCACTACAGCGCAGTTCTGACCGATAACTCCAGCCAACAAAGCTATGTTGTGGACTCCTGGTTCTTTGCTAACGGCCAGCTGCCTGTCGTAGTGAGCGCAGAAAAATAGCAAAAGGGTTATGACCCTGAAGACGATCAATAATATTACTGACAGATCAGGTTTTTTACACCTGAGAAAAGTTGATTGGCAGAAATATCGATTAATTCAGATCAGAAAAGCCTGAGCTTTCACCACAGGCTTAATTAGCTTTGATCCAAATTCGATCGATATCGATTTATATACGGTTTAGAAAAGGCAGCTTTTGGCGAAATCTTTCGCTTCAGTTGCCGTCCAGTCCCCCTTAGGTTTTTCTTTAAGCTCAGCACACCATTCTTTACTTCCTACCTCGGGTGAACAGCCCTGCATCAATAGTGCAGAAAAAACTAAAGCGCATGTCACAACATATTTCTTCATTTTCATTCCTTAAATACCAATAACCTACAGCAGCTATATTTAATCAGGCCTGTAGTCGGTTTCACCGCTTGAAACAGTAAAAATACCCTTACTGTTTCATCTCTTTAATAAACTGATCTGAAGCCTTGATAGATTTCTGCATCTCGGCGACCAATCGATCGATATCCCGTTTAATACCGCCGAACTCGCCCTTCAGAGAGCCAATAGCACGGGCATTGAGGTTATGCTTCAGGTAAAGGGTATTATCCAGCAAAGCGTTAAGTACCGGCTGCATCTTAGACTCGGCCCGCTTCAGGCTGGCATGCAGGGTTTTATAGCGTTGTTTAGTATCGCGAAGAGTACGGGCACTCTGGCTACGTAGCTTAGCACTAGTGTACTGGTCCAGCTCCTCTTCCCACTCATCAAACAGGGCTTCGGATACATCTTCCACTTTTCGGATATTATCGGTCACATTTTCTGCTGCAGCGGCACTATCATCATAGGCTCCCTGCATCTCACTGTAGACTTTTTCCAGCTCGCCACCATCAAAATTCACTACACTACGAAACTGCTCCAGTGCTGAGACAAACTCCTGCTGTGCTTCATCCTGGGCATTCCGGGTATCTTCAACCCGGTCCACCAGAATATCCCGTTTATGGATACCGACCTGTTCCATGGCAGAGTAATAAGCACTCTGACAACCGCTAAACAACGGCATCGCCAATATCATTACACAGGTTAATACTAATCGTTTCATCTGACTTCCCTTTACTATGACCCATCCAGGTCAGGCAGTGGCTTATTGATGCGGATTCTACTGGTTTTATGGTTTTGATTCAGCTCCAGACAGATATCGGCGCGTTCTGGCATCTCTTCCAGCATAGTGCGGGTCAGACGTTCATAATGCTGGATAAAACGGCGAATCTCCCTCTCATTCATAATCCGAAGGTGTTGAGTCGGCTGCTGAGTGTTATAAAAATAGCGTACCCGCTCCGCCAGTTTCTCTTCCTGCTGAGATCGCCATTCAAAAACCGACTCCATGCTCGGCACTTTCAGCATGATCAACACATCAATCATAGCGAATAGCTCTTTGTAGCTACCCTGGAGCTGTTTATTCACATAGTTACGCCAGATGCAGTTTGGATCTTCACTTCGTTCAAGGTCGTTAATATGCTCAGCCAGCTCGGCTTCCGGCTGCGGACCTGCCCCTACGCACCAGCCCTCTAGCACGATAATATCCGCATCACCATGCCACTCCTGCCATAAAGCGGGCGGACAACGATCATCGATCGATTTATCAAATACCGGAATCTTTACATTCTTAGCATCGGAACCAAATTCACCTTTCAGAGACCGGAGCAGCTCTATTCCCAATTCAACATCATGGGTGCCGGGCACTCCCCGGGTTTTGAACAGGTCATGCACTTTGTGACTCAGGGCCTGCCGGTCCGCCCGGGTTTTATAGAGATCGTCGATAGACAACCCTACTACACGCAGATCAAAACCATCTTCGAGAATCACTTCTAACAGATTAAACAGTGTTGATTTACCCGCCCCCTGAGCACCATTAATACCCACAACCAGCGGCCCTTGCTGTTGTTCTTTACGGGCTACCAACCAGGCACCCAGAGGCACATAGATAGATTCCAGTAATTCAACCAGTCCAATATCCACTTTGAGAGATTCAAGGGTTGAGGCAAACGCCTTCTCCACCCGCTCTACCGCCTCTTTGCGCTGAGCAGAAGTCAATCGGAGCTGACTCTGGGGCCAACGGGTTAATAAATTCATCGGCCTGTTTCCTGGTTTTTATTGCGATTATTCCGTAGCCATAATTGCACCGCTTTTATCTGATCCTCTTCCATCAATGACGGGGCATGGGACATGCCGGGAATCTGATACAGATCCATATCCGGTCGCTGCTGCCGCATCCGGGCGACGGTCTCTTCGGTCAGTACATCGGAGTCCTGCCCCCATATCAACATCTGAGGACACTGGATCATATTCCAAAAGGGTTCGAGATCGACATCCTGATGTTGCGCCTCCCGGGTTGCATCCACTAACCGGGGATCATAGTGCAGACCGTATTCTGTGTCGGAAATTTTACGATGACCTGATTGCACCAGATGCTGCCACTGCTTATCGCTCAGACCTGCGTATGCGGTATAAGTGTTCCGCATATATTGCTCCAGCTCCGCCAGACTGGCAAAACGGTGATCTCCCAGATACTGAACGATACGCTGTAACGACTCCTTAGATACATGTGTACCTATATCATTCAGCACCAATGAACGGATCGGCGAACCGGGCAGAGCAGCAAGACAGATACCGATAAGTCCGCCCATGGAAGTACCCACCCAGTCGACTTGCTCAACATTTAACCGGGCCAGCAGCGTAACCATATCGCTCATATAGCGGGGCAGATCATAGTTAACCCCTTGTGGCAGCCAGTCGCTCTCCCCCCGGCCCACGATATCAGGACAGATCACCCGGTAGTCACGGGAAAGCGCCAGCGCCAGATCATCAAAGTCACGGCTATTGCGCGCCAGACCATGCACACAGACCAGCACCCGATCGTTATCGGCACTGCCCCATTCATGATAAACCACCTTATGAAATCCTTGTGGGTTAAGCGCTTTAACCGAACTGGTTCTCATGCTGAACTCCTGTCTCTGAGCTATAAAGGAAGGTGCGAACAAACCTTTCCCTAACCTATCATCTGGTAAAGAATTGTAAAGTCAGAACAATTACTACACACAGCAGATAGCATATGTATTATGATCTTCTGATATAACAGCGATTAATAATGGATCCGGCAATGGCTGAAGCAGTCCCTAATTTCTTCCAACGCAATAAGCGCTGGATACTTCCTATTCTGATTCTTGGCGGCGCCGTCGCTATTTTTGTTCTGCTTATCGCAACTAAACCCACCGCCCCTTCGCAACCGGTCAAAGAACGGGTCTGGACCGTAAAAGTCATCAGTGCGGAGTACGGCAGCTATGCACCAAAGCTTTCACTTTATGGACAGATTGAAGCCCCTTCAAGTAGCACCCTGTCGGCCCCGGTTACCGCCTTTGTTGAAAGCAGAAATATTTCCGAAGGCGAACTGGTCGAAGCCGGTCAGTTACTGCTAAAGCTGGATAACCGTGATGCCAATCTGCTATTGGCGCAACGTCAGGCAGATATGGAGCGTATAGAAGCGCAGATTCAAGCTGAAAAAGTGCGTTATCAGTCCGACCTTAAAGCGCTAAAAATAGAAAAAGAACTGGTTAACATTACCCTACGCACATTAGAACGCTATAAAAACCTTAGCAGCCGTCAGGTTGCCAGCCAGAATCAACTGGACGATGCCCGCCGTACTAAGCAGCAACAAGCGCTGTCACTCAATAGCCGTCAACAAGCAATTAACGATCATCCAAACCGGCTGGCACAACTGGAAGCTCAGTTAAAACAGACCAAAGCACTGCGTGATATAGCCGCTCTGGATCTGGAGCGCACCCGTATTATCGCGCCCTTCCCTGGAAGGATCGCCAGCATTAATGTTGCTGCGGGAGACCGGGTAAGAAGTGGTGACTCGCTTCTGAATATCTACAACACCGAAAAACTGGAAGTCAGGGCCCAGATCCCGAGCCGGTTTTTACCCGTTATACGTCAGCAGCTTGCAGCAAAACAGAATATTCAGGCTAGCGCCGAACTGGATGGCCAGCAAATGAACTTAACGCTGGAACGTCTGGCAGCGGCCGTTGAAGGTGGCGGTATCGGTATCGATGGTCTGTTCAGTATTAGTAATAATGATTACAGCGGGGAACCTGGCCGGTCTATCGCCCTTAATTTGAGTATGCCAGAGCAACCTCAGTTGTTGGCGCTGCCCCCTCAGGCGATCTTCGGTACTGACCGTATCTATATCGTTCAGGATCAACGCCTGGTTTCACGTCAAATTGTAAGAGTCGGTGACAGTCTGGATCAAAACGGTAAGCCCCTGGTGCTGGTTCAGAGCAATGATCTGAAGGCCGGCGATCAGATTCTGATAACCCAGCTGCCTAACGCAGTGACGGGGCTTCTGGTAAAAATTGCGGGACAGAAAACCTCCGCCGCGGCCACAGCAAAGGCGGAATAAACGATGCAGGATAATAGTGAATACAGAGGTTACCGGGGTCCGCTACAAAACCTGACTGCGTTGTTTACTGAGCACAGAGTCGCTGCCAATCTGTTAATGATGCTCATGATTCTGGCGGGAATCTGGGGACTAAAGAAACTCAACACGCAGTTCTTCCCTTCTTTTGAGCTGGATATTATTACCATCGCCGTGCCCTGGAGTGGCGCAGCAGCAGAAGATGTTGAACGCTCAATTATCCTGCCTATTGAGCGGGAATTAAAATCAGTTAATGGTATCGACAGCTTATTCTCTACTGCGGTACAGGGCGCGGCATCTATTCGACTGGAGCTGGAAGAAGACAGCGATATTGCCTACATTCTGGACGAAGTGAAACAGAAGGTTGATGGTATATCGAGTCTCCCCTCTGATGCTGAACAACCGGTCGTGCAACAGATCATACGCTATGAAGATATCGCCCGGATTCTGATTACCAGCCCCAGCGCCAACCCGCAGGAACTACGTTCCCTGGCACGCCAGTTTGAGCGTGAGCTATTACAGCGCGGCATTCGTAAAATTGACTTTATCGGGATGCCTGAAGAGGAGATTGCGGTTCAGATACCTTCTGCCCGCCTCCATGAGCTGGGCATGAGCCTGAGTGATGTAGCACAGATAATAGGCCAGCGTAGTGTTGACCTTCCTGCAGGTACTGCAGCTAAAGGTGATGGTTCCCGCCAGGTTCGCAGCCTTAACCAGCAGCGTGATGTAGAAGGGTTCAATCAACTACCGTTACTGACTGAACAGCAAGGTCGACTGGTCCGGCTGGGTGATATCGCCGATATAGAATGGCGCAACCAGGATAACCAGACATTTCTGACCTACCGTGGTCAGGCTGCGATCGAGCTAAGTCTGCGCCGTACAGAAAATGATGACACCCTCGAAGCCGCAGCCATCATGCGCGAATGGATGGATGACCGCCAGCCAACCCT
Organism: Amphritea balenae; assembly: GCF_003858655.1. Taxonomy (GTDB): domain Bacteria; phylum Pseudomonadota; class Gammaproteobacteria; order Pseudomonadales; family Balneatricaceae; genus Amphritea; species Amphritea balenae. The sequence continues at coordinate 252,095 of NZ_RQXV01000004.1, read as the reverse complement.
GCCGCCGGAAATTCAGTTAATCGCATTTGATGAAAGCTATGTCGCCATACAAGACCGTATAAACCTGTTGATCAAAAATGGTCTGGGTGGACTGATTCTGGTTATTGCCACCCTGTTTCTGTTCCTCAATGCCCGGGTTGCATTCTGGGTAACGGTCGGTATCCCGATCTCTTTTATGGCCACTCTGGCGGTGCTCTATGGCATAGGTGGCAGCATCAACATGATCAGCCTGTTCGGCATGATTATGGCGCTGGGTATCATTGTTGACGATGCTATCGTCGTTGGTGAAGACACACTAACTCACTTACAGATGGGCGAACCCGGTCTGCAGGCGGCTATTGGTGGAGCCCATCGAATGCTCGCTCCGGTTATGGCATCCTCTATGACCACCATCGCAGCCTTCCTGCCACTCCTGATGATCGGTGGCATTATCGGCAATATCCTGATCGATATTCCTACCGTGGTTATCTGCGTTATTGCTGCCTCAGTGGTTGAATGTTTTCTTATCTTACCGGGTCACCTGCATCACAGTTTGCATAAAGCGGAGGATCTTCACCCGTCTAAAATCCGGATCAAACTGGATAACGCTTTTAATAACTTTAAAAATGGTCGCTTCCGCCGCTGGGTGGAAAACGCTATCGAATTTCGCTGGATTACCGTCACCATCGCTTTAGCTGCATTTATAATCGCTATTGGCCTGGTGAGTAGTGGCCGGATAAAGTTCACCTTCTTCCCGGCTGTCGAACTGGAAACCCTGAACGCTAATATTCAGTTTACTGCCGGTACCGGACCAGAGCAGGTCGACAATTTTCTGCAACATCTGGATCAGACTTTACGCGAGACTGAAGCAGAGCTGGGCGGAAATCTGGTGGTAATGGCCTTGCAGGTTCATCGTAAAACAAACTCCAGCCGTAACAGTGAACGATCATCTAAAGGCGACGAATTTGGTGCGCTATACGTCCAGTTCACGCCTGTGGATAGCAGAGAAGTCACTAATTCTGACATTATTAAGCAGTGGCGCAGCAAAATCATCAGGCCTGCCGGGATTGAAAAATTCACCATCGACCTGAACCGCTCAGGTCCACCGGGTAAGTCACTGGATGTGAAGCTGGTCGGCACTAATGTCGAGCAGTTGAAAGCCGCCTCACTTGCAGTGCAGGATAGCCTGCGTCAGTACAATGGTGTGAGCAATGTGGATGACGATCTGCCGTTTGGTAAATCGCAACTGATCTATGAACTCACACCGGCAGGCAAAACCGCTGGATTGAATATCAACTCAGTCGGTCGCCAGCTCCGCTCAGCCTTCGACGGCCAGTTAGTGCAGATATTCAATCGCGGCGAAGATGAAATTGAAGTTCGGGTAGTACTGCCTGACAACGAACGTGATCGTCTGAGCGCGCTTGAAAACCTGCCCGTCCTGCTACCCGATGGAAGCAGCTCTCCGTTAGCTAATGTCGTGCGGTTCACTGACCGACAAGGGCTCGACCGATTACAGCGGGTCGACGGTCAGCTGGCAATTAAGATCACCGGAGACCTTGATGAAGCGGTCGCCAACGCGAATGAAATACTGGCTGATCTGCGCGATGGTAAGATCCAGCAGATCACATCAGAATTCGGTGTTCAGGCCAGTTTTGAAGGCCGTAACAAGAATCAGCGAGAAACGCTGGCGGATATGAAGCTTGGGCTGCTGATTGCACTGTTACTGATCTTTATAATCCTGAGCTGGGTTTTTTCATCATACAGCTGGCCGCTGGCGGTGATGCTGGCAATCCCTCTGGGCCTGACCGGCGCTATCGCGGGACATCTGATGACCGGTCAAAGCCTGACCATTCTATCCCTGTTCGGTTGTTTTGGTTTATCCGGCATTGTCATCAACGATTCTATTGTTCTGATCACTTTCTACCAGAAGTTGCGTAAGCAGGGGATGGATGTGCATAGCGCTATCGTTGAAGCGGCGTGTCAGCGGCTGCGGGCGGTATTGTTAACATCACTGACAACCATTGCCGGCCTGACACCGATTCTGTTTGAGACCTCACTGCAGGCCCAGTTCCTGATTCCAATGGCGACCTCTATTGTATTCGGTCTGGCATTCGGCACTATGCTGATATTACTGGTTGTACCCTCACTGCTTGTCATGCTGGAAAATGCCAAGTTTAGTTTACAGAACATGCTCCGTAAGCGCCCGGCAACACAGCCTTAATACACAAAAAAGCCCGGTTAATCCGGGCTTCTTTACGCTTACGACTTATAACTTAAAAGTTAATACTCAAAGTACATGGTTATTAATATAATCTGAGATGCTGGCGACATCCCTTGAATTCAAATCAACAAATTTCATACCAAACTCAAATTTGCTCTGAGATAACCGTCGGATATTAACCAGCCGACACACCTCACTGAACTCACTGCTTGGCAAACTAAAACTGATTACATGTTCACGAATCACAGAAGGGTTTTCCTGATCCAGCGTCAATACCTGCGCCAGTTCATCCGAACCACTGATGGTAATTCCACCCAAACTGATATCTATTATCCTGGCACCACTATTGTCGCCGGGAATACCGACTTTAACCGAAATATCCGTCGCAACCCGGGGGTGCAATCGATTATCTGATAGCACTATGACTCACTCCATTTGCTAATGCTCCTAACCCTAAGACTATGATCTTCATTAATTATTGTCACGTAGTTACTGTCTGTATTTACTAAATATAGACAGAATTTTGCTTAAAGTAGCGGTTTCGTTGGCCCACAGCCTCCCTTCCGGTATAATTTCCGCTCTTTTTACTAGGAACCTACGAACAAGTCCCGAACGCCTCGTAGGGTGGGCACTAAAACGACTTTCTGCTTTGTCAGGCCGCTTGAAAAGGACTCGTCATTCCGCTGCACGGCCTTTCGCGCATCAAGCCGTTTTATTGCCCACAGAGAAAATCCGGGACTTATTCGCAGGTTCTCAAAACAACAAGGCATTTCAATGAATCCAGATCTGCATAAGCTACAGCCATATCCGTTCGAAAAACTGGCTAAGCTGAAAGCCGAGGTAACACCACCGGCCGATATTGAACATATCGCACTATCCATTGGCGAACCTAAGCATCCATCGCCTGAATTTGTAATGGATGAATTCACCCGCAATCTGGATAAGCTGGCTAATTACCCGACCACCGCAGGCACAATTGAACTGCGTCAGGCGATTGCCAACTGGGCGACTCAGCGTTTTAGTCTTGAAGCGGGCAGTCTGACGGCTGAACAGCATGTCCTGCCGGTTAATGGTACCCGGGAGGCCATTTTCGCGTTCACCCAGGCGGCTATAAACCGCGCCCCTGAAAGCGGTGAAACACCGTTACTGGTTTCACCAAACCCGTTCTATCAGATCTATGAAGGGGCGGCCTACCTTTCCGGTGCTGAACCTTACTACCTGAACTGTGTAGCAGAGAATAACTTTGTTCCGGATTTCGACGCTGTACCTGAATCTGTTTGGCAACGCTGTCAGCTGCTATTTTTATGTTCGCCCAGCAACCCAACCGGGGCAGTGACAGATGCTGACACACTGATTAAGCTGATCAGACTATCTGATAAATACAATTTTATTCTGGCGTCGGACGAGTGTTATTCAGAGATCTACTTTGATGAAGCAACTCCACCAGCCGGTTTGCTGGAAGCTTGTGCAAAGATCGGCCGTAACAATTATAAAAACTGCATGGTATTCCATAGTTTATCGAAGCGTTCAAACCTGCCGGGACTACGGTCTGGCTTTGTCGCTGGTGATGCCAGCCTGATAAAGCCGTTTCTAAGCTACCGAACTTATCATGGCTGCGCAATGTCACTGCCTACGCAGATGGCCAGCATCAGTGCCTGGGGAGATGAAGCCCATGTATTGGAAAATCGCGATAAATACCGCGATAAATTCGCCGCTGTAATCGAAATTCTTGAGCCGGTAATGGATGTAAAACTGCCGGATGCCAGTTTCTACCTCTGGGCCGGTACGCCGATCGCCGATGATAAATTTGCCCAGGGATTATTCGAGCAGCAGAATGTAACCGTCCTACCGGGCAGCTATGTTTCGCGCGAAGATGAACAGGGCAACCTGCCTGGCGCGGGCCGGGTGCGGATGGCACTGGTAGCAACCCAGGATGAATGTGTGGAAGCAGCATGGCGTATCCGTCGCTATGTTGAATCGCTGGCGAATTAAGGCTATCACTATGACAACTTTATATGGCATTGCTAATTGCGACACGGTTAAAAAAGCGCAACGCTGGCTGCAGACAAATAACGTCGCATTCAGCTTCCATGATTTCCGCAAGGATGGACTAACCGAACAGCAACTTAACGTCTGGATTGAACAGCTGGGCTGGGAAGTTCTACTGAATAAACGTAGTACCAGCTGGCGTCAGTTGGACGACGAAGTTAAGAACAATATTGATCAAGCCTCAGCTATACGTGAAATGCTGGCAACCCCGACTCTGATTAAACGTCCGGTGCTGGTACAGAACGATAGCTACAAGGTTGGATTTAAAGAGAATGAATACAGCGCTCTCTTCAGCGACTGATAAAACGAAACAAGCACCGGAGCCAGAAGCTCAAAAATTCTGAGTCCGGTCCTATAACTAATTTTTAAGTGCTATTTAGCTGCCTGACTTAAGCGCTGCTTATAGCTCTACTTAAACTTACAATTTAAAAGTTCTATGGAGTTACACATGACAACTTTTGCATTTGGTCTGGGTATTGGCACCAAGTCTTCTGACGGCGAGCTACTGGAAGTATATTACAACCAACCATTACTCACCCCTTCAGCCGCAATGATTGAAGCGGTAGCAGCTAAATTCGGTTATACCGGTGGTAACCAGGCCTTTGAACTGAACGATGCACAGCTGACCGACCTGGAAGGTGCTTTCCTGTCTGTTGACGCTGAAGATCAGGCTGAAATTGTAGAGATCTGTAAAGGTACTAAGCAGCCAATGATCCTGACCATTCTGGAAACAGATGCGGATCCGGAGTCTACTGCTGAGGTATACCTGAAGCTGGCACTGCTGTCTCATCGTCTGGTACAGCCACACGGTCTGAACCTGAACGGCATGTTCGGTAAACTGCCAAACGTTGCCTGGACAAACGAAGGCGCAATCTCTCTGGCAGATCTGCCTAAGCGTCAACTGGCTGCCCGTGCTCAGGGTCGCATCATCGATGTTCATTCGGTTGATAAATTCCCGAAAATGGCTAACTACGTCGTACCTGCTGGTACTCGTCTGGCTGCAACCTCACGTATCCGCCTGGGCGCATACGTTGGCGAAGGCACCACAGTTATGCACGAAGGCTTCATCAACTTCAACGCCGGTACTATGGGCGTCAGTATGGTTGAAGGCCGTATCTCTGCAGGCGTTGTTGTAGGTAACGGTTCCGACCTGGGTGGCGGTTGCTCAACGATGGGTACTTTATCCGGTGGTAACAATGTCGTTATCTCTGTGGGCGAAAACTGCCTACTGGGCGCGAATGCCGGTCTGGGTCTGCCACTTGGCGATCGCTGTACTGTTGAAGCCGGTCTGTACGTCACTGCAGGTTCCAAGGTAACTCTGCTGGACGACCAGAATAACGAAGTCAGCACCATTAAAGCGGCTGAGCTGGCCGGCAAGCCTGATCTGCTGTTCCGTCGTAACTCTCAGAACGGTCGCATCGAAGTAAAGACTAATAAGTCTGCGATTGAACTGAACGAAGAGCTACACGCCCATAACTAAGGAAGATACGAGCAAGCCCCTTCCTTAAGTTCCGACTGGATGCTGTTATCGACAGCATCCATCTTCCTCTCTGTTTCCAAGGTGTTTTTTAATGTCCATCCTCTCCCCTACTGTTGAACTTGCCAAGCAACTGATCTCCCGACGCTCAGTCACCCCGGATGATGCGGGTTGTCAGGAGCTAATGATTGAACGTTTGGAAGCCATGGATTTTCATATCGAACGCCTGCAGTTTGAAGAGGTAACAAATTTCTGGGCTCGCCGGGGCACGGAAGGGCCGCTATTTTGTTTTGCCGGTCATACCGATGTTGTACCTTCCGGCCCGGAAGAGAAGTGGGACTACCCGCCCTTTGAAGCCACTATTGCCGATGGTTTTCTCTGTGGTCGTGGTGCCGCTGACATGAAGGGCGGCCTGGCTGCCTTTATGACCGCCCTGGAACGTTTCATTGAGCACCACCCAGATCATCAGGGCTCTATTGCTCTGTTGATCACCAGCGACGAAGAAGGCCCGTTTATCAATGGCACGACAAGGGTTATCGATCATCTGGAAGCCCGCAACGAAAAAATTGACTGGTGTATCATTGGTGAACCGTCCAGCACCGAAAAAGTAGGTGATGCAATTAAGAATGGCCGTCGTGGATCGATCAGTGGCGACCTTATCATCCGCGGAGTTCAGGGACACGTTGCTTATCCACACCTGGTTGAAAACCCTATCCACCTTGCGGCACCCGCGCTGAATGAGCTGGCAACCGAGCACTGGGATGAAGGCAATGAGTATTTCCCGCCGACCAGTTTTCAGATTTCAAATATCCATGCCGGTACCGGGGCGACCAATGTGGTTCCCGGTCATATCGATGTGCAATTCAATTTCCGTTTTTCAACCGAGCTGACAGCGGATCAGATTAAAGAGCGTACTCACGAGATTCTTAACCGTTACGGCCTGAATTACGACATAAAATGGACTCTCAGTGGTAACCCCTTTATTACTGACAAGGGTGATCTGGTTAATGCCTGTGTTGAATCTATTCGGGCGATTACAGGTCAGGAAACAGAACTATCCACTTCCGGCGGTACATCTGATGGCCGTTTCATCGCGCCAACTGGTGCTCAGGTAGTCGAACTGGGGCCGATCAACGCGACCATCCATAAAGTAAACGAACGGGTTAAAGTGGACGATCTGGATACCCTTTCATCACTTTATGAAAACATTCTTGCCCGCCTGATGGTGCAGAAATAATCATGACTTTTGCGCTGAACTGTCCGGTCTGCCTGCAACCCTTACAAGGTGATACAAAGCACTTAGAGTGCCCTGACCGCCATAGCTATGATGCGGCGAAACAAGGCTACTGGAATCTTCTGTTGGCCAATCAGAAGCGCTCTAAAGATCCCGGTGATAATGCAGAGATGGTACAGGCCAGGCGTGCTTTTCTGGCGTTGGGTCACTATCAGCTCCTAGCAGACAGCGTTGCTACGCGGGTAGCAGAACTGACTAATAACATTGATGCGCGCATACTGGATATGGGCTGCGGTGAAGGCTATTACACTAACCACATGCAGCAACTGCTAGAGCTGCAGTTAGAACAACAGGTAGAAAACCAGCAACAGAGTTACCAACTAGCAGGGCTGGACATCTCCAAACATGCGGTAAAAGCCGCCTGTGGACAAAACAAAGCAATACAATGGTTGGTAGCCTCTGGTGCCCGGATGCCGGTAGCTGACAGCTCACTTGATCTGATAACCGTACTGTTTAGCCGACTCATGCCCGAAGAGTTCGGCCGTACCCTGAAGCAAGATGCAGCGTTATTGATCGCCTATCCCGGCGAAGACCATCTGCTTGAACTGCGTGAACTTATCTATGACAAAGTACGCCACTCCGGTTTCAATCCGGCGGAGGTACTGGGTGATCAGTTTACACTTATTAACACTGAAACGGTTCGCTATCAGTTTACCCTACCCGATCAGACCCAGATTCAGCAGCTGCTGTCGATGACTCCCCACGGCTGGAGAATCAACCAACAGGCTAAAGACAGGTTAGCCCAGCTAGCGCAGCTGGAACTCACTCTGGACGTTAAGCTGGCACGCTTTAAACGTAACTAAGCCAATGGATAACCCGAGCGGAAAACAAAGCCTGACACATCGCCTGCGAATACGTCTGATCCGGCGCGCCGATAACATCAGACAAAACATGATCATCCTGATGTCAGGCTTAGGTATCTTTTTGCTGGGCTTTCTCCTATTGGTTACGGCCCAGTTTCTTCTGCAACAAAGCCTGCACCGGGAATTAATCGCATTAATCGGACTGATTACTGCGATTGGCGGCGCAATCACCGCCGCATTCGGCTATATTAGCCTGAGCATCCTGCGGATATTCCGCTTTCTGTTAACTGACACCAGACCTCAAGATGACTGACACTCAACGCCACCCGGATATCGAAATATATATCAAAGACCGCTCACTGGATCAGATTATCAAGTGGCTGGAACAGGTTTGCCACACTCTCCACCGAGATTATGAACAGGGACAAGTCCATCATTTTATTGGCATGCTGGATCAACAGGAAGTCCCGGTGATGGTACATGAAAAGGTATCGGGAAAAGCCTGGACCAGCGTCTGGTTTAACTCAGATCAAACCCCCTGGATGCAGGATCTGGACTGCGCCAAACAAGCCGCCAGTGAACTGGACACCCAGATACGCTGTATCGCCAGTGGCTGGAACACCGGTGATGACCCGGATGAATGGTGGAAGATAGAACAGGGCAACACTGAGAAGATTCAGTGGCGTACTTAAAGCGAGATTCAGAAGAATCCAGACGCTCTTAACTTAAGCCTGCGCACTGAACTGCTGACCCGAACGATCAATCTCATCCAGCATCAGTCGACCGGCTGATGCCAGCCCCACCTTAGCAAAGTAATCCTGATTCAGTTGCACATTGACCGGGCTTGCTGATCGACTCTCAAGGTGACTCAACAGATAAGCAAATTCACCTTGCTGAGTTTCTGTCACTGAACGATTTAAACGCCCGACAAGCTCCTCGCTATAGAGACTGTCAGGATCAGGGTATTGCAGCCCCTCCTCTTCAGGAAGACGAAACTCCGTACTACTGGCTTGAGCTTTTTTCTGCACCAGCCCTTCAGCATTATTGATCAGACTCAGCAACATAGAGAACTGCGCACCCCGGCCCTCGTTAACCGCATGGGTTAACGACGAGGTATAACTCTCTATCTGTTGTTCTATCCGTTCAATCTGCATGAAATACCGGCATGTTCTAAGGTAAAGTAAGAGCTTATTCTAAGATTAGTTTAAGTCGGCCCTGGCGCCGAATTCTTTAGAGGAAATTATTCTTTCATGGGACGCTACAGAGAACCCGCAGAGCCAAAATCCCGCTATATAACCGCTGCCGGTGCTAAAGCACTGAATGATGAGCTGAAATATCTGTGGAAGGTGAAACGGCCCGCGATTACTCAGTCAGTAAAAGAGGCCGCTGCACAGGGAGATCGCTCAGAAAATGCCGAATATATATACGGTAAAAAACAGCTACGTGAAATAGATCGGCGGGTACGATACCTGTCAAAACGTCTGGACGTACTGACCGTGGTCGATCGTCTGCCGGAAGACCGCAACACCGTTTTCTTCGGCGCCTGGGTAACCGTAATGGATGAACAGGACCACGAAGGCTGTTACCGCATTGTAGGCCCCGATGAAATCGGCCAAACCCCAGGCTACATAAGCATGGATTCCCCTATGGCCAAACAGCTGCTAAAAAAACATTTAGGCGATGAATTCTCAATTCTGCGTCCGGATGGCAACGAAGCCTGGTATGAAATTACGGGTATTGAGTACCGGGAAGCAAAAGAGAGTAGCTAGAACAGAACTTTCGATTCCTGCCAGAAAAAGAAAAAGCACGACCTTAAAGCTACGAAGTAGCAACCTATTCAACCAAAAGCGGCGGCTGATTGTAGAAGTGGTGGGACGTATAGGATTACTGCGCCCTCCAGGCCATCGTCGCAGGCTCCTCGGTTGTCTCGCTACGCTCGGCTCGAACCTTTTACGGTTCTCATCCTATCCTCACCACATATTTTAGGCATAAAAAAACCACCTTACGGTGGCTGTTCTATAAGAAGTGGTGGGACGTATAGGATTACTGCGCCCTCCGGGCCATCGTCGCAAGCTCCTCGGTTGTCTCGCTGCGCTCGGCTCGAACCTTTTACGGTTCTCATCCTATCCTCGCCACATATTTTGGGCATAAAAAAACCACCTTACGGTGGCTGTTCTATAAGAAGTGGTGGGACGTATAGGATTACTGCGCCCTCCGGGCCATCGTCGCAGGCTCCTCGGTTGTCTCGCTGCGCTCGGCTCGAACCTTTTACGGTTCTCATCCTATACGAGCTTACTCTTCACTTTTTTCAGACACAAAAAAACCGCATCTAAGCGGCTTATTGTAGAAGTGGTGGGACGTATAGGATTCGAACCTATGACCAATTGGTTAAAAGCCAACTGCTCTACCAACTGAGCTAACGTCCCACACCGGACTTCTTTTCCCCATTCCACAAATTCTTAAGATTACTCAAAAGAAAAAGTGGTGGGACGTATAGGATTCGAACCTATGACCAATTGGTTAAAAGCCAACTGCTCTACCAACTGAGCTAACGTCCCATCTGGCTCCTCGAGCTGGACTCGAACCAGCGACCAATAGATTAACAGTCTACTGCTCTACCAACTGAGCTATCGAGGAACACTTTCTCACTTAATGGCGGAGGGGCAGGGATTCGAACCCTGGGAGGGCTATTAACCCTCGCTGGTTTTCAAGACCAGTGCTTTCGACCACTCAGCCACCCCTCCAGTGAGGTGGCGTATATTAAAGGATTTCGCGTTTGTGTCAATACTTTAACAACGGAAAATTTACTTTTTTAACATCATCTTCCCTGAGCCGGATAACTCCGGGTGCGGTAATGCTAGTTAACACTGCCAAGAGCGTACTTCTGGCCGTATGTTTCGCTCTTTCGATACTCCCCTGGCGTCATCCCTGTCCACTTCTTGAAAGAGCGGAAGAAGGCCGATGGTTCATCAAAACCCATTAGTGCGGCGACATCATTGATCGACAGCTGAGGCGAATCCATATAGTTAATTGCGGCTTTCTTGCGACATTCATCTTTTATCTTCTGGTACGAACTATCTTCATCGGCCAGTCTGCGTCGCAGAGTCGACACAGACATATTCAGCTTAAAGGCAACATCTTCTGCACCGGGCAGTTCACGACTGAAGTCTTTACCTAACAAGGCAACGACCTGAGAGGTTAAGGTCTGATCATTATCCACCATCACTATCAACTGATAGGGGGCGGTCTGTAAAAAGCCTCGCAGGGTCTCATCATTCTGGACAATAGGGTAATCGAGGTAACGGGCTGGAAACACTATCGCATTGTCATGCTGATCAAACTTTATTTCCGACTGAAACAAAGTTTCGTAGTGATAAGCATCATCCGGCTGAGGAAAATTAAAGTACGCCGCTTTCAGATCCAGACGGGTACCAATTAACCAGCTGATAAAGTGGTGCCACATTGACAAGCCGGTGCGAATTTCACTGGCGATCTGATTTTCCATCAGGTTTTTAACTTCGGCTTCAGGTACGGTACTGACTGGCGCAAAAGATATTTTGGCAAAACGCCCTTTTCTGACCAGACTGGGTTTAACTTTTGTCCCCCGGCATATTTCATAAAACGAGCTACAACGCCAGATCGCCCGTTCTAACGTCAGACAATGAATAATGGCATGGCACATCATCCTGAACGTACCGTTAGGTACCCGCCCCCCCGATAGCATACCGAAGGACTCATCCTGAGATGTCCACATAATACGTTGATAGAGCTGACCGAATTTGACAGCAGAGAACTCTGTACGCATCTCTATTTCACTGGGATCAATGCCTAACTCCGACAAAAGTTCAGACAGATCATAGCCCTGTTTTTTCACCTGCTGCAGTAGAGAAAGTACATAACCACTGGGGACTGTGATGGTCTTTTCCATCATTTCCTCTCGATATTAATTATCAGCTTTTGTTTTAATTATTCGCATAACCTGTTCATTTAACTTATATCAATAAAACTTAAAAAAAAAGCTGCGACTTTTTTTGTCACTCATTATGATGAGTATTGTTATTTTATTCGCTCTTCAGATAAAGGAATATCTAGCCTGCCTTAATACAATTTTGGAAACGCCCTGAATAGCCATGAATACTCATGCGACCTTGGGTAACTGTTTTTGTCATTACAAACGCAGTGCACATTCAACAAAAATAAAAAGACCAATTAAAGGTGAAACCTATGGCAAACCGACCGACCCGGACGTCACCACAGCGACAGCCCAAAATGCTGCGTAATCGACTGGCTCAAAGCATATCCCTGACTATTTTATCTACCGCACTGGCAACGCCCGCTATCGCCGTGGAGTTCAATATCGGTGAAATAGAGGGTCGCTTTGATTCTCAGTTATCCATTGGCTCCAGCTGGCGCATGGCCGGTCAGAACAGTGATCTTATTTCTGTTCCTAACGGAGGTACTGGTGCAGGCGGTGGAAGCTTTGATGACGGTACTCAGAACTACTCCAAAGGCGATGCATTTTCAACCGTATTCAAAGGTGTACATGACCTTGAGCTATCTAAAGATAACATTGGTGCGTTTGTCCGGGGCAAATACTGGTATGACTATGCGTTGAGTGAAGGCACGGTAAACCACGGTCATATTCCTAACGGCTACGCGGCAAATACTTCACTGGATGATAGTGGCTTCAATGATTACGCCAAGTTTTCCGGCGCAGAGATCCTCGACGCCTATGTGTTTGGCGAGTTCGAGCTAAATGATCAGCCTCTGGATGTACGCATTGGTCGTCAGGTTGTTAACTGGGGCGAAAGCACCTTTATTCAGGGCGGTATTAACGTAATTAACCCGTTTGACGTTAATGCCTTCCGCCGCGCAGGTGCCGAAGTCAAAGAGGGGCTGCTGCCGGTTAATATGGCCTTTGCTTCCCTTGGACTAACCGATAGCCTTAACGTTGAAGCTTTTTACCAACTTGAATGGGAGAAAACCAGTGTTGACGGTTGCGGTACCTACTTTTCAACCGCAGATATAAGCTCAGAAGGCTGTGATGGTATTCGCACACCTTACCCTGTTCCAGATTCAGTCTATTATTCAGGGGCTTCATTACCTCTGCCTCCACCAACCCCTTTCGGGGTCTCAGTAGTTAACAGGACTAGCGATGGAATAAGAGAAGCTGATGATAGCGGTCAGTTTGGTCTAGCATTGCGTTATTTTTCCGAAGAACTTAACAGCACGGAATTCGGTCTTTACTTTGCTAAATACCATAGTCGCCTCCCATTAATTAGTGGAGTAGTAACGTCAACCGTCATTTCTCCTTCTCCATTGATTATTAATCCATTTGATGCGCAATACTTTATCGAATATCCAGAAGATACCAAAATGATTGGCCTGAGCTTCAGTACCAATATTGATGATATTGCCTGGTCGGGAGAAATCAGTCATAAAATGGATGTTCCACTCCAGCTTAACGGTGCAATGCTAGTAGGAGCTATCTTAACCGGTGGTGGCGATCCAACTAATCCTGCGAGTTCAAGAATCTCTGCGGCAGGTCTTGGCGGCGAAGTCAGTGGTTATGACCAGTTTGATGTAACCCAGGTACAAACCACCTTTATCAAGTATCTTGATCAGGTAATGGGCGCAAGCCGTATGACCTTAATTGGTGAACTGGGTTGGACTCATATACATGATTTAGATGAAAGCGCCTCAGCCATCAAATATGGTCGTAACAGTGTATTTGGTTTTACAGGAACTGATACTGAAGGCTTTGTTACTCAGGACTCTTTGGGCTATGTCGTCCGCGCTAACCTGAGTTACTCTGATGTTTTTGCCGGTGTAAATCTTAAACCTGAAATTAGCTTCAAGCACGGTATTGAAGGCAATGGTCCTGAACCTGGCGCCGCTTTCAGAGAAGGTGAAAAAACCGCTACTATCAGTCTGACAGCCGACTACCTGAACCAGTATCAGGTAAGAATGGGCTACACCAATTTCTTTGGTGGTGACTATAACGCAATCGATGACCGTGACTTCCTGTCACTCAGCGCATCCGTTTCTTTCTAAGAGCCTGTTAAGGAGTATTGATTATGAATTTTAAATCCACGGCTCTGATACTTGGCTCCGCCATGAGCCTGAGTTTTAGTATGCACACCCTGGCAGCCGTTTCTGAAGCGGAAGCCGCTAAACTGGGTGATAGCCTGACACCGATGGGGGCAGAAAAAGCAGGTAACGCTGCTGGCACTATCCCAGCCTGGGATGGCGGTTTGCCAGCGGGGGGAGATCGTTATGCCGACCCTTACGCCAGTGAGCAACCAATACTGACAATTACTGCTGAGAATGCTGAGCAGCACAAGCAGAATCTGACCCCGGGACAACTGGCAATGTTTGCCAAGTACCCTGACAGTTTCAAAATGAATATCTATCCGACTCACCGAAGCGCATCTCTGCCACAAACGCAGTATGACAATGTCCGTCAGAATGCCGTGAACGCTGAGTTAACCGATGGTGGTAATGGACTGAGTGCGAACACTCAGGAAGGTGTGCCCTTCCCTATTCCACAAACTGGTTTGGAAGCGATCTGGAACCATATGACCCGTTACCGGGGTGGCGCCCTGGAACGAACCTTTGTACAGGTGCCGGTGCATGAAAATGGTAATTTTGTGCCTGTGAAAATTACTGAAAAAATGTCCTGGCCGAACTATCTGAAAGAGGGACGTAACGCTAAAGATGACAATATTCTGTTCTATTTTGTACAGCAGATACAAGCACCGGCCCGTTTAACCGGTAATGTTCTACTGGTACATGAAGCTCAGAATCAGATTGCTAAGCCGCGTCAGGCATGGATCTATAACGCAGGACAGCGTCGTGTACGTCGTGCTCCTCAGATCGCCTATGATGCACCAGGAACAGCCTCTGATGGTCAACGTACCGCCGATAACCTGGATATGTTTAACGGTGCACCAGACCGTTACAACTGGAATCTGGCAGGTAAGGAAGAGATCTACATCCCTTATAACAGCTACAAACTGGCAGACCGTAACCTGAAGTATTCAGATATCCTGAAAAAGGGCCATCTGAATCCTGAACATAGCCGTTATGAGCTGCACCGGGTTTGGAAAGTTGAAGCGACCCTGAAAGAAGGTTCACGGCATGTTTATGCCAAGCGTACCTTTTACATCGATGAGGATACCTGGCAAACCGCTATCGTAGATCACTATGATGGCCGTGGTCAGCTATGGCGCGTTGGTGAAGCTCATCAGATGCAGTATCAGGATGCTCAGGTACCCTGGCTTACTGCTGAACTGCTATATGACCTGCAATCAGGTCGCTATATTGCAGGCAGTCTGACCAATGAAGAGGGTGATGGTTTCGACTTTAATGCCCGCTTTAAGCATCGGGACTTTACCCCACAGGCCATTCGCCGCTTAGGTAAGCGATAGAGCTAATAGATAAATTACGGGCACAGCTTACTGTGCCCAAAACAGATATCGCTGTCTCCCGGCAAGGTAACAGCGATCTAAAAAAAAGGAGCCATAAGGCTCCTTTTTCATTATTATTTTTATTGTCTGTAATCGTTATGCGCTGGCTCTGGCCTGCATCACAGGAGCCGTTCTGGCACCTTGCTGCCATGCAACTAAAGCCTCTTCACAGCCGCTGCACACACCAACACTCAGTTCCCGGTCAACAATGATCCAGGTACATTTGCCGTAGTCGGTATCACAACTGTGATGATCATCGCAGCCACAGCCTATACAATAAGCCGGTGCTAAATGACTTTGCCTCATAGGTTTCTCCTGCCTTTTTTATTTTTATCCTTTATAGCGAAGTAATAATAGGGGAAACAGCGGAGCCTGACTGTTAAACTAAATGGCTATTTTGAATGAAATTTAAACACTCATTTAAACTGTTCATTGAACAGATTTAATCTTCAGCCGATAAAGCCTGATCCAGGTCAACACTCCTTCTGCAGCGCAGCAAAACAGACCGGAATAAAATGAACGGTACAGAGATCGAACGTCGCTTCGACGAACATGGTTCAATATACATTTTCGATGATGGTCCATACCGTTATCTAAGCTTTGGCGAAGGGGGTGAACAGAGCCGAATCGAACTCAGTCGTCCCCATTATCCTGTTTATCAATATTATCAGGCGATGCTGCTCGCTTTGTTATTCAATCCGGACCCCAGGCAAATTATGATGCTTGGCCTTGGCGGCGGCGCCATGGTGCACTCACTTTTGGCCTATTCAGACAACAGCCAGATCAGAGTGGCCGAACTACGAAAAGAGGTCTACCAAACCGCGGTCGACTTTTTCCTGCTACCGGATGATCCCCGCCTGGAAATTGCGATTACAGATGCCGGCGACTACCTGCAACGTCAGAATAAGTCTGTTGATCTTATTTTCACCGATATCTATTCGGATCAGGGAATGCAACAACAGCAACTAAACCGGGACTATCTGAGCGACTGTTACCGGCTGCTCAGCGATGAGGGTATTCTGGTGCTAAATCTTTGGGATCAGGGGCAAGGCTTTCATCCAAAGGCCCGACAGCAGCTTAGCGAACAGTTTGGTGAGCAGTGGCTTTATTGCCCGGTTGATAGCGGGAACCTGATCGCATTCGCGTTTAAGTCCGGCTGCCCGGATATCAATCCACGTAATCTTCAGAAGCCGGCTAAGCAGATGGAAAAACACCTCGAGTTTCCCGCCCGCAGAATGATTAACCGGCTCAGACTCTGTTAATAAAATTAAAAAACATCGCATAACCCTCCTTTAGACTTAATTTCCCCGCAGAATACTGGGATAATCAGGTCTATTCTGTATTTATACTTTTGTGAGATGTTGGCATGCCACTGTTAGATAGCTTTACTGTTGACCATACCCGAATGAACGCTCCGGCAGTTCGTGTAGCAAAAACAATGACTACGCCGGGCGGCGACACTATCACTGTTTTCGATCTGCGTTTCTGTCGTCCTAACGAAGAAATTCTGAGCGAAAGAGGTATTCATACTCTGGAGCACCTGTTTGCTGGCTTCATGCGTGACCACCTGAACGGTAACGGCGTTGAGATTATCGATATCTCTCCTATGGGCTGCCGTACAGGCTTTTACATGAGCCTTATAGGCACACCGGCAGAGCAGCAGGTTGCAAACGCATGGCTGGCTGCAATGGCCGATGTTCTGGGCGTACAACAGCAAAATGAGATTCCAGAACTGAATGAATATCAGTGCGGCACCTATGAGATGCACTCACTGGATGAAGCCAAGGCTATTGCCGAGAATATTAAAGGTCGTGGTGTCGGCGTTAATAGTAATGATGAACTGCAGCTGGATCCTAAGTTCCTGCAGGATCATTCCTAAACAGCGGTTGCTCTTGCTCTGATTCAGAAACGGAGCCAGGCTCCGTTTTTTATTTTTTACCGAGGTACAACATGGCAATGATCGGCAGATACAACAATCTGGAAGTGATCAAAGAAGTAAAATTTGGTGTTTATCTGGATGGTGAGGAGCTGGGCGAAATTCTTTTGCCACAGCGCTACCTGCCGGAAAATACCGAGGTTGGCGATCGTCTGGATGTGTTCATCTATCTCGATTCCGATGATTACCTGATCGCGACCACCGAAAAACCTAAAGCTCAGGTCGGCGAATTCGCCTGTCTTAAAGTGGTCGATCTGAACAAGGTCGGTGCTTTCTTTGACTGGGGCTTACCGAAAGACCTGTTGGTACCTTACAACGAACAGAAAAAAACCGTTGAAAAGGAACAGGAGCAGATCGTATACATCTACCTGGATCAGGAAAGTGACCGGATTGCCGGTTCAACCAAGTTGAACAAATTCCTGGATAACTATCCTCATAGTTATAAGAAAGGGGAGCAGGTCGACCTGATCATCGAAGAACATACCCACATTGGCTATAAAGCGATCATCAACGGTCAGCACTGGGGCGTTGTTTATGATAGCGATGTATTCAAGCCGATTCGCTATGGTCAGCGAATGAAGGGGTTTATCAAACTGGTTCGTCCCGATGGCAAGATCAATCTGAGCCTGCAACAACTGGGCTATGGTAAAACCGATGATCTGACCAAACGGATTCTTCGCTTATTAGAAGAGCATGACGGCTATATCGCAGCTAACGATAAAACCTCACCTGAGCTAATTAAAAAACTGTTCAGCTGTAGCAAGAAAGCGTTCAAACTTTCAATCGGCCGACTCTATAAAGAGCGCACTATCGATATTGAAGAGCGCGGTATCCGGTTACTAGAGAAGAACTAACCAAAATAGCACCCGCCTATCACAAAGCTGCCATCAGGCAGCTTTTTTTATACCTTTTTGCCGTTCTGGCACCTCTTTTGCCCTATCAGTATGTTGGCGAAGTTTTTTCCCGATCAGTTGATCAAATAAGAACTTCGAATGCTGTCTGAGCCCGGACAGATATAACTTTTAATCAGATCATTAACTTCCGGCCTCGATATTTCATAGCAACCGCTGTACCTGTCGGACAGAAAAAAGTGCACTAATAAACGGGATTTCCGACCGGTTTTGCTGATGATCCAACGCCTCCCACAATAACAATGTAATACAGGAGGCCTACATGGCTACCCCCTCCCCTTCAGGTTGTTTCACCGTAGATGAGCTGGAAATAGGTATGAGTGTCGAGAAGCAATACAGTATCAATTATGAGGATGCCGTTCGTTTTTCTGAGCTATCCGGTGACTGGAATCCGGCTCACCATGATCAGGCATATGCCGCTAACAGCATTTTTCAACAGCGGGTTGCTCACGGCATGTTCTCTGTTATTCAGTTCTCTGGACTAATGGGTATGGAGCTACCCGGTCTTGGCACTCTCTGGCTTAAACAGAGCGTCGAATTCCTTAAGCCTGCTTTCTTTGACCAAAACTACCGCGCCCGGGTTTGTGTTACCGCCATCGAAAAAGAAACCAATACCGTCACGCTGGCGACTGAGTGCTTCGATCAGTCGGGTGAGCTGATCATTCGGGGCGAAGCCCGGGTTAAGCCTATTCCGGTCAAAGTAAAAGCACGTATGTAAGGGCTGCTAAACAGAGTCCCTTTTATATGCATTCAGACAGCAGACGCATTGAATAAACAGAATAAGCGTCGCTCAACATGATATAGCTTACAGGTAACAACAATGTCAGACGCCACTAAGAGTCCGTCAACAAAACAGCCAATTAAACCAGCCCGTCCGAACGCAGCTGATAAATACATTACTGATCAGGGACCGGTCTATCTGTCCGGTAATCAGGCCTACATAAGAGTCACTTTCGAACAACAACGCCGGGACCGGGAAGCAGGCCTGAAAACCGGTGGCTTTATCTCCGGCTATCGGGGCTCACCCTTTGGTCATTTCGATCAGGATGTTGCCAAAGTTCGGCCGGCGATGGACGAACGCAACATACACTTTAACCCCGGAGTAAACGAAGCGATGGCGGCAACCTCGGTATGGGGTTCTCAGCAGATCGACTTCTTCGGTGCCAGCGAATATGACGGTGTATTTGGCATGTGGTACGGCAAAGGCCCGGGGGTGGATCAGGCCGCTGATGCTCTGCACCATGCCAACCTCTGGGGCACACATAAGCATGGCGGTGTAGTAATGGCAGTGGGTGATGACCCGATGAGCCGCTCATCCAGTATTCAACAGCAGAGCGAGTATGTTCTCTCCGGCCTTTGCATTCCGACCATGGCCTGCTCTAGTGTTCAGGATATCTACGATTACGGCCTGATCGCTTATCAGATCTCCCGTTACGCAGGTGTCTGGGTTGCGGTGAAGTCAGTTTCAGATATCGCCGAAGCTACTAACCTGATCGATATTGACCCGGCCCGGACAGTAACCACACTTCCGCAGAACCATGTTATCCCGGACTGCGGTGTTCACACCCGTTGGCCCGATCAGTCGGTTGATCAGGACGAGCGCATGTTAAAAGCCCGCCTGCCTGCCGTTAAAGCCTTTGTAAAAACTAATCAGTTAAATAGAGTAACGCTGGATTGTCCGCAACGAAAAGTCGGTATCATCACCGCTGGCAAGAGCTATCTTGATACGCTAGAAGCCCTGAATGATCTGGGTATTAGCGAACAACAGCGAGAGCAAATCGGTTTATCGGTATTTAAAATTGCGGTGACCTGGCCCTTAGAAGAAAGCCTGATTCAAGAGTTTGCAGAATCGGTAGATGAGTTACTGGTTATCGAAGAGTCGCGACCATTTCTGGAAACCCAGATAAAAGATATCCTCTATCATTTACCGCAAGCACAGCGCCCTTTGGTTCTGGGAAAACAAGACCGGGAAGGCGTAACCCAGTTTCCCTCTAATGGTGAGCTGACCCCAGCGCTGATTTCAAGAGTATTAGTGGACTGGCTCAGCCCGTGCTATCAGAACCCTGACATGCAACAGTGGATCGATGTGCTGGACCGTACCGATCAGCAACTGGCGATTCCCCGGGACAATGTTGATCGAACCCCCTACTTCTGTTCTGGCTGTCCGCATAACACTTCAACAAAGCAGCCGGATGGCACCGTTCAGCTGATCGGTATCGGTTGTCATTACCTGGCCCGACTGATGGACCGGGGCGGCGTCTCTTACACCCAGATGGGTGGCGAAGGTGCTACCTGGGCCGGTGCGGCACCCTTTGTTGACCATAAACACGCCTTTATCAATCTCGGCGACGGCACTTATTACCACTCGGGCTCTAACGCCATCCGTCAGGCAATCGCAGCCGGCGTCAATATCACTTACAAGATTCTCTACAATGATGCTGTCGCGATGACCGGTGGTCAGCCCCATGACGGGCCGGTGAGTGTGCAGAGCATTACCCACCAGCTAAACGCTGAAGGCGCGGCAAAAGTCGTCGTGGTCAGTGACAATCCAGATAAATTCAATACCCGTGAATTTGCCAAAGGTACCAACCTCTACCATCGTGATCAGTTAGAGCAGGTGATGACAGAACTTGAGAAGGTACCCGGCGTTACTATTCTGATCTATGAACAGACCTGCGCGACCGAATTGCGACGCCGGCGTAAACGTGGCAAAGCTGAAGACCCGGCTAAACGTGCCTATATTAACTATCGTTTGTGTGAAGGCTGTGGCGATTGCGGTCTCGCGTCTAACTGCCTGTCAGTTCAACCGTTAGAAACTGAGGTCGGCCGTAAACGCCGTATCGATCAATCCGGTTGTAACAAAGACTTTAGCTGTGTCGAAGGTTTCTGTCCGAGCTTTGTCACCATTGAAGGCGGCGCAATGAATAAAGGTCAGGGCGTAGAGATAGATGAAACTACCTTTGCTGAACTACCTGAGCCTGCGGTGGCACCATTAAACGGGGTTTATGGCGCATTAGTATGTGGTATTGGCGGTACCGGAGTGGTCACAATATCATCACTACTGGGTGATGCTGCACAGTCGGAAGGTAAAGCCTCTCAGGTACTGGACCTGACCGGTATGGCACAAAAATTTGGCGCCGTATATTGTCATTTGAAGATCGCAGATAACAATGATGATCTGAACTCTACCCGATTATCCGTGGGTAAAGCGGATCTTCTGGTAGGCGCAGACATTGTCACCAGCGCCAGTAATGAAGGCTTGTCCAGATTACGGGAAGGTCATACCCATGGCGTGGTAAACAGCCATGAAACCGTTACAGGAGCCTTTACCCGTGATGGTGATTTCCAGATCCCGGTCAAGCAGATGCGTGCAGCTATTGAGCGCTTTACGGGGGCAGGAAATACCTCATTCTTTGATTCAATCAGCCTGTCGGAGCGCCTTACCGGCGATACGATCGGTGCCAACACCATGTTATTAGGTTTTGCCTGTCAGATGGGCTGGCTGCCGGTTAAGCTGGCATCACTGGAAGCGGCGATCGAGAAAAACGGTATCGCCGTCGCATATAACCTGCGAGCGTTTAAAATTGGCCGGATGATGGCCTGGGCACCTGAACAGCTGGAACCGCTTTTGGAACAAGCGCTACCAACCCCTGAATGGCAGATACTGTCGCAGGATGTTGACCAGATTATCCAGCGTCGCAGTAAAGACCTGGTCAGTTACCAGAACCAGGCCTATGCCGCTCGATATCTAGAGCAGATTAATAAGATCAAATCAGCTGAAACTGCATTGGGAAATCATAGTAAAACACTGACTGAAGCGGTCGCCCGCAACCTGTATAAGTTGATGGCGTATAAAGACGAATATGAAGTCGCCCGCCTCTATACCGATGGTGCCTGGCTGGCACGGATAAATCGCCAGTTCAGTGGTAATTTCCGCCTCAAATTCCATATGGCGCCGCCATTGCTGTCGCGTAAAGATCCACTTACGGGCCAGCCAAAGAAAAGGGAGTTTGGCCCTTGGATGTACTCAGGTTTAAAGCTGGTTGCCGGTTTCAAAGGGCTCAGAGGCACGCGCTTTGATCCGTTCGGTTATACGGAAGAACGTCGTGAAGAGCGGGCTCTGATTACTGAATATGAACAGCTGTTGAATGTTCTTATCGCTGGTCTTACGAACGAAAATCTGGCTTTAGCGGTGGAGATAGCAAACATACCAGAACTGATTAAAGGTTTCGGGCATGTGAAAGCACGCAATCTGAACGGAGCACGTGAACGCTTATCCATTCTGACGGAACGCTACATTCATCCCGATAAACATATAGCCGCAGTGCAAATTCAGGATCCGGTCAGCTAAGTTACTGCTAATCTTATTACAGCCCTCCTTCCGAGGGCTTTTTATTATCTCTGTAATCAATCATGTCTGGTTTCGATCTAAGCAAATTCAGCGCCGTTTATAAGCGATTCCCGCGCGCCCCCTCACTTATTACCTAATACAGGAAAACCCTGATAACATAACCCTTCGTTTATCCGAAGGAAGCTCTGATATGTCTAAGGCCCTGCTATTTTCCTCTGCTAAAACTGTTGATGACAGCGGTTCACTGCAACACTGTCTGGCACTTGAAAATCAGCTACATCAGCACGACATCGATATTACAGAGCTCACAATTGACCCCCTCAGCACGCCCTGGCACAGCGAGATCGAGACCAATCATTTTCGCAGTGGCTGTGGGCCCATTGAAGCGATTGCACGGGCCAGAGAGCTGATACACAGCGGTCAGTCCGAAGCCGTGGTTATTAGCGGTAAAGACTTATTGCGCAGCGGCTATGAACGGCAGCAACGGCTGGATCTGATGGCGGTGTATGGCAATGATTATCCCCTGACTGAAGCCTACAACGAACTGGCTGAACAATTTATCCACCGCCACGGTGCCGATGCACAACTTTTCCACCAGCTGGCCCATCACCTGTTTGAGAATTACAAATGCAGTTATCGCAATGTCGTCTCAGATGAACTGGCCGCTGAGCAACTGCCGGACGAGCGTTGGTATAACCATATCACTCCCCTGTTTCGTGGTGTTGATTGCGCCAACCCATTAATAGACTTCTGCGGACGTTTACTGATTGGCAATGAAAGAGTAACTCAACTGTTAAAAATTCCCGCATCAGAACAACTGGAAATAACCGGTGTAGGGCTGGGCTATACTCCGGGTGACGGTAAACAGCATGTTGAAGATATTGTCAGCTATGAGCATTTGGAGCAGGCCTACACCGAAGCCTGTCAGCAAGCCGGTATCGACTTTGCGGCACAGTTTCGTGCCGGTGATGCATTATTGGAAACTTATACCTGTTATCCGGTCGTGCCTATCGCATTTCTACTCGCCAGCGGGCTGGTCGATCTGTTGGAACAGGTACCAGAGTTTCTTGATCAGCACCTGATCACTATTACCGGCGGTATGAATCTGGCCAAAGGCCCCTGGAACAATCCGGCACTCAACAGCCTGATAGAGATGCACCAGCAACTGACCCATAGCCCACAGCATCACACCGGGGCGGTACATGGCAATGGTGGACTGGGTTATAAACAGGGTGTCGCAATTTTGAAAAAATATAACGGCTAAAGTTATCCCCGAATTCTGTGCATAACTTCTGGGGAAAACTCTGCATAACATTAATAACTAGTCTGCAATGCCTGCCACCGTTGACGTAAACGGAAGCGAACAGTTTCTATGCAGGTGGCCTGATATGCTCAGTCTCAGCACAGGCATAAAGCAGGCAGTCACTTAAAGCGATAGCCGGATTAGTGGTTACCATAAACAGTTTCAAACGCTGAGCAGAGTACAACCCGGATGACCTAGCCAGCAGAAAATGAGGCAGTACATTCTCTCCTCCCGCCGAACAGACTCTGAAAATACTCAGCCCCCTTGGCCCCAGCCACCCTAACCGGGTCAGCGCTGGAATCACACCAAAATTAAATTTTTCCACATCGAAAGGTACGGTCAGATCCGCCCCGGCTACCGGCTGATCAGCAAAGGCGATATGACAATCATCCACCAGCTCAAAACGTACAGCGTGACGATAAAGATCTAATTCGTTAGTACCCTCAGAGTGTAGAACCTGTTCCCTGAACAGGTAACTGTGTAAGCCATCGATAGCAGTTTGATCCGCTTCTGGCTGATCAGAGCCACCACACTCAATAGTAACAATAGGATAGTCCGGCGTACTCAGCTCCATCAATGCCCCCAACCTTAGCTCTGTCACAATAATACGCTGGGTAAACAGTGACACCAGATGATCATGTTCAGGGCTTAAATAAGTCACCACGCCGAATGAGGGACTCATCCCCGATGTATTGTGGATATCCAGCAAAGCTTCGGGCCGATACTGATCCAGTAACATCATAAAATGTTCCGCTATATGTCCCTGATGATCATCAAACGGCGGACGAAAGCAACGGTTCATATCCCGCTGGCCCGGAATCATCCGATAGTAAAAAAGCGTTTCATGCAGTGCAGCCTGAACAGATGCAATCAGACATATAACCCTCACTGCCGGCGTCTGGCCACTTCGCAGCCAGGCCAATAACGCTTTAACACCAGAAGGTTCATTGCCGTGTAATAGCGTCGCAATACCCCGGCAACGGCTATTATCCTGTCCATCGATGATGATCAGTGTTGGCCCTCCCAGATGACGTAGAAAACTCTCTACATCCTGCGGCAGACTATCCGGTTCCGGGTTATGCAGAAAGTGGATCGGCTTATGTTTACGGTGACTAATAGGATGCATCAGATATCCCCCCACTCAGCCACTGGCGTGTTATTCCGGGAATAATCGATATACTGATCAAGCATACGACGCAACGCGCGCCGTTTTACCATCGATTTAGACAGACGATTAAACTGACGCAGCTGCCAGCAGGCGCCATTACTTCGGGCAGCCAGACGTTGCTCAATGATGCCCAGATAATAATCCACTTCGGTACGGTTGATTCCGGCGTTTAGCAGCCCTCGCCGGGCGATAGGCAGCAGTTCCGTCAGAATATCGATGACCGGGCGGCGTAACAGCCGCTCGCGGGGACCACTGGGCCACATAAGTTGAGCATTAATCCCCTGTTGGGCCGCATGATAGAAATTATATTCCAGTGTCTGAAACGGCATCGCCGGTATAATCTCTTCAATACGCTCTCTCAACCCTTCCGCCAGCCCTATAATCAGTGCCGCATTGGCCATCATATCGCAGGCTGAAGGCCCTGCAGGCAGTGCTCGAATTTCGATACGCAGATGACCTGTATCAACAGGATCATATACCGGGCGGTTCCATGGCCATACGGTCCCATGGTGTAGCATAAGCTCAAACAACGAAGGCGTTTTGCCTTCTGCCAACAGACGACCTGCACTCTCACGCTTGCACACTGGCAATATCGGTTGATGCAGGTAGACCGTTTCAGCAAACAGCTCATAGGCACCATGACGTGCCCAGCCATGGCCAAAATTAACCCGGTCAGGCTGACCGGTTTTGACTGACAGATGATCACAGCCATCGATCGCATGTTTAAACAGAGGAATACGGGTTTCATGCCAAAGCCTGTTGCCCAGCAAGAAAGGCGAATTAGCCGCTATAGCCAATACCAGAGGCGTCACTAACTGAATCGCGTTATAACTATCGGCAAACTGCTGTGGCGCAACCCGATAATGCATCTGTAACGACGTATTAGCCCCTTCCAGCGTGACATCATTGGCGCGTAAAGAGATAGGATCTTCCCCATCGATGCGAATAGCATAGGTCTGTCCCCGCATCTGAGCCAATGCTTTAGTCAGTGCGTGGTAGCGCGACAGATCTGTCATCGCATGTAAACCAAAGTCACAACGCTGGAGAGTGGGCAGAATACCGATAGGGACTATCTGTCCGGATTGCTGCTCTGCCAGAACATTTAACTTTTTCAGTACATCCCGAATCTCTGTTTCAATCGCTGAAAAAGGACGCCCCGCCATATCCACAGGCGTCAGGTTATATTCAAGATTGTATCTATTCAGTTCAAGCGTCAGCTGAGGATCATTCATCCGGGCCTGAATCTCCCGATTCACCGGCAGTGGGCAGCCCTTATGATCAACGATATACAGCTCTAATTCGGCTCCCAGCGTAACCTTGCCCTGACCAAAGTCCGGTCGTTGCAGCAACTGCTGAAGTACATCCAGATGGCCAAAAAGCTTATTGGTAAAGCGCTCATATTCTGCACCACTAAACTCTGATTTCCTGATCTCAAGTCCCATAGCCTCGGGCAAC
Organism: Amphritea balenae; assembly: GCF_003858655.1. Lineage (GTDB taxonomy): Bacteria > Pseudomonadota > Gammaproteobacteria > Pseudomonadales > Balneatricaceae > Amphritea > Amphritea balenae. Next base: position 225,679 of record NZ_RQXV01000004.1, on the reverse strand, counting down.
TCCCGGCAATATCAATATACATAGTTAAGACCGGCAATCAGTTTTGTTCAATTAACAAGCGGTATCCAGATCAATTTTGTCCACGAAATCTGTGGATAAGCTATGGGGAAAAACCGGGATAACCTTGTTAAGTCGCGTCAAAGTAGCATGGATAGTGCAGTGCGGGCGAACGTACAGTTTTTATCCTAAACTATTTCAAATTATTTTCTAAACGCTATTGATAATGATTATCATGTAGATTACTATCTATATCGCTCGTAAGTGGTTGACAGAATACTCTCACCTCACCGGTATTCTGTCTCTGAAGGAGAGGCTGATTTGGCCAGCCTCTCCTTCAATCCTGCTTACCAGGTTTGTTGAATTCAGATGGTTGCGATTTCTTCGTCTGATTCAAGCAACAGGCTCTTGTCATTTTTAACCGGGTGTTCGCACCCGGTATTTTTTTTCTACCTCCCCCGTTACTATATAGCCAAACTTTCTGATCAGGCTTAATTCTCAATGCAACAAGACCTTACTCCAGCCAGCCAGCACCTGCTTTTTATAGGTGGGGGGCATGCTCACGCCATAGCATTGTTGATGATAGCGATGAATAAGCCCGCCGGAGTCAAGATCACCCTGATCTCAAACCTGATTCAAACACCTTATTCCGGTATGTTACCGGGCCTGATTGCAGGCCATTACCAGTTTGATCAGGTACATATCGATCTGGGCCGCTTCTGCCGCTATGCCGGTATAGATTTTATTGAGGACACCGTGATTGGTATCGATCCGGAACAACGCACTGTCAGCTGTCTGAATCATCCTGATTTCAGCTATGATCTGCTCAGTATCGATACCGGTTCCACCCCCGATCTTTCAACGATTCCCGGCGCCCAGGAAAACAGTATCGGTGTAAAACCAGTAAAGCAGCTACTGGATTACTGGGATGACCTGCAACAGCGCGTATTGGATGGCGACTATAATCAGGCGCTACATATTGGTACCGTAGGCGGTGGTGCCAGCGCAGTAGAAGTCTTGTTAGCTATGCAGCACAAACTAGAGCGAATGCTGAGAAAACAGCAGCGCCGCTCCGATCATATCCACTTTCACATCATCTGTGGCCCTGAGCAGATACTCCCCAGCCATAACGTTCGGGTTCAGAGGTTATATAACCGGGTAATACAACAACGTGATATTACATTGCATACCGGTTTTAGGGTCGCAGAAGTAAAGCCAGGACAACTGATCAGCGAGTCAGGCCAGCGCCTGGTGTTGGATGAAATTATATGGGCAACGGCAGCCAGCGGAGCCGGTTGGCCAGCCAGAGCCGGACTTGAATGCTCTGATAACGGCTGTATTCGGGTCAATGACTTCCTGCAGTCTGTTTCCCATCCTGATATTTTCGCTACCGGTGATATCGCCGACATGGTCAATTTTTCACGCCCCAAAGCCGGCGTCTTTGCCGTGCGTCAGGGGATGCCGCTGGCCAAAAATATTCAGGCGCGGTTACAAAACCGTACACTTAGCCGTTATAAACCACAGCGTCAGTTCCTCAGCCTGATCAGTACCGGAGACCGCTATGCGGTTGCATCAAGAGGCCCCTTTTCACTGTCAGGTGCCTGGGTCTGGCGCTGGAAAGATCATATCGATCAGAAATTTATGCGTCGTTTCAGTGAACTGACCGAACTGCCGGATAGCACGCTGGACAATGATGAAATCCGTATTGAAAACCCCGATATGCGCTGCGGTGGTTGTGGCGCAAAAGTCGGCCATACCATTCTTCACAAAGTACTTCGCCAATTACCCGTAACTCATAACAATGCAGAGATCGGCCTGAACAAACCTGATGACGCAGCCGTCATTGCCGTCCCTGAAGGTAAGCTTTTAGTCCAGTCTGTCGATAGCTTCCGACAGCTGGTTAACGATGATTATCTGTTTGGGCAGATCGCAGCGAATCATGCTTTGGGGGACATTTTTGCCATGGGTGCAGAACCCCATAGCGCTCAGGCAATGGTCACTCTGCCCTATGCCGGCGATACTATTCTGGAACAGCGCTTACGCCATCTGTTACTGGGGGCAAGCAAAGTCTTCAGTGACTGCGGTATAGGTCTGGTCGGCGGCCATACTTCAGAAGGCGCTGAACTTCAGTTGGGTTTCACTATCAATGGTCTGGCTGATAAACAGCAATTACTCACAAAACAGGGACTGCAACCAGGTGACAAGCTGATTGTCACTAAACCGTTAGGCACCGGTACTTTGTTTGCCAGCGATATGCGTAGTCAGGCCCATGGTCGCTGGATCAGTAACGCGCTGCAACAGATGCTTCTGTCAAACTATCAGGCCAGCAGGATTCTATCTGACAATAACGCCCACGCCTGTACCGATATAACCGGTTTTGGCTTATTAGGTCATCTTCATGAGATGCTGGACGGATCAGGTTTCAATATCCGTTTACGATTAGAAAATCTGCCGGTACTTGAAGGGGCAGATCTCTGCCTGAAAGCAGGACTATTCAGTTCGCTTCATCCGCAAAACCGTAAATATGATCAGTACATTACAAATCTGGATGAATTTAAGGACAGCCACCGGACCGAGTTGTTGTTCGATCCTCAAACGGCGGGAGGACTACTGACTGCAGTACCTGCCGATAAGGTCGAACAGCTTATAACTGCGCTACATAGTGCTGGCTATCAACATGCCCGGGTCATAGGTTCAGTACAACAAAACGGTGTTCCCAATAGCGTAGAACTGATTTAGGGAAAAGGTGAATAAGATCAGAAAAAATCACTGATTGAGTCCAGCTTCAATGCGGCTATGTAACGTTGAATCAACTCTTTCCCATCACTAAACGAAAACCCCAGCTGCTGGTCAGCCGTTGTAATAGACATCAACTGTACGTTGATCTCTGAAGGCTGATCGTCAAAAGGCAGTTGCAGTTTGAGTGTTAGCTTCTGCTGTTCTTCACGGGCTTTCTGTAACGCTTCAAATTCAGTCTGGGAGGTGATTTTAAATAAGCCCCCACCGGTACTGAAATTCACCATAATACCGCTGTAAGCCTGTTCCCCCACCGTCAGGTCACCTGGTATAGCGCAGGGATATCGGGGTTCCTTGCGCAGCATTCGGGATTGAATATGTTTCGGGTAGGTCGACATGAGTAATTTGCTGCCTTGCAGAAAAACATCCACAACATCGGTTTCAAACGCAAACACCCGACCGTTAGAGATCATCCGCATAACCAGTTTACGTTTTGAAAAAAACGTATCCCGGAAGGTCAGTTCATCGGTTCCCATACCGCTCTTTTTCAACTGCGTTACCGGGGGTAACCGGGTAATAACAACCTGGCTATCGATACCCACAAAACGTGATATATATTTCAGACCACCACCAGCATCGGTGACCTGTATAACCGTACCCTGATCTATCGCGGGCAGCTCCTTCAGTACTGCATTTTCATTATCTTCAGCCATTTGACTGCTGTACTCCTCACTGAAGTATTCCTGAATAAGACAGGAATACTATAGCGACACTAAGGGGTCAAAGGCTCAGCTCACCATTTTGGTATTTTCAGTTTGGTTTCATGCCTCAACGGTAAGGTGCATTCATAAATGGAAATGATGTGAGGGATTGAAAATGAAAACCAAGATCGCAGCGCTTCTGGTTGCTACCGCCGGCATCAGTGTTCTGGCAGTCGCTGCCACTAGCCAACCAACTGATACCACAGCGCAACAACAAGGATTAAAAGTTGCGACCTTTGCTGGCGGATGCTTCTGGTGTACTGAAGCCGGCTTTGAAAAATTACCCGGTGTAAAAGAGGTTATTTCTGGTTATACCGCGGGAGAAAAAGCGAACCCTAGCTACCGCGAGGTCTCCGCCGGCGTGACCGGCCACACCGAAGCTGTTCAGGTTTATTACGACCCGCAAGTCATTACTTATCAGGGGCTTTTGCAATCACTCTGGCGCCAGATGGATCCCACCGATGGTCAGGGTTCATTCGTTGATCGGGGTACCCAGTACCGCCCTGGCGTTTACTACCATGATGAGCAGCAACGGAATCTGGCGGAACAATCGATGAGTGCTCTCGCGGCGTCAGGACGCTACAGCAAACCTCTGGCAACAGAACTGAGCAAGCTGACAGTATTCTATCCGGCTGAAGATTATCATCAGGATTATTATAAGCGGAATCCTATCCGGTACAGATACTACCGTTTTAACTCCGGTCGCGATCAGTATCTGGAAAAAACCTGGGGAGATGATCTGCATCCTGACTTCACCCGGTTTGGCCGCGACCAGCAGCAGGGTAACCAGACAGCAGATAAAACGGGAGGATATCAGGATTTCAAGAAACCCTCCGATCAGGAACTACGAAGCACTCTGACTGACATACAGTATAAAGTCACTCAGGAAGATGGCACTGAGCGAGCGTTCCAAAACGCCTTCTGGAATGAAAAACGTGAGGGTATCTATGTAGATATCGTAAGCGGCGAGCCGCTATTCTCCTCCCGGGATAAATTTAAATCGGGTACCGGCTGGCCGAGTTTTGCCAAACCTATCTACCCTGCCTCAGTCTCTGAGCATTCAGATACTAAGTTCTTTATGAGCAGAACAGAGGTACGAAGTAAGTATGCAGACTCTCATCTGGGACATGTTTTCAGTGATGGGCCGGCACCTACAGGCCTGCGGTACTGTATTAATTCAGCATCGTTACGCTTTATTCCCAAAGAGGAGCTCGCATCTAAAGGTTACGAAGAACTGCTAACGCTGTTTGAATAATCGCCTACCGCTACCCGGTTTGAGTATAGCAACCCTGTATCCTGGCCATAATCCGATAGACTAGGCTGTAGTATCATGTAACAGCGTTTATCGGAGTAAAATCTTTGTCAGGATACAGACGCTTAATCACTGCCGCCTTGCTACTGACTTCAGTATCAGGGGTTCAGGCGATGCAATTGAATGACCCCCGTTCAGCCGCGGTATATATCCAGAAACAGCGGCCGGTGATTACCGGCTGTCTGCAACAGGCCCTGCGTTATACAGAAACCGCCAGTATCTGGTCAACACTGGAATGCCAGCAATTGCTACAACAAGACCAGCAACTCAAACAGGCCTGGAGCCTGGTACTGCCTAATGGTTCAGTCGCAGGTATAGCAGGCATTCCTTATGAATTACGTAAATCTACGGTTGAAGCCTACTCTGAATATATGCAACTGGCAGAACGGATCGCATACCTGAGCCGCTAACAGGCTTGCACAGACTCATTCAGCCCCGATCAATAATCTGCGAACGGGCCAGATTATCCACCAGCCACTGACTAAACTGCCGCACTTTAAGCTGATGACGTTTATGCTCAGGGGCACTCAGATAATAACCAAAGCTACTCACCATACTCAGCCCCAACGGCGCAACTAACTGCCCTGTTTCTAACTCACTCTGAACCAGAAAATCAGGGATCAAAGCGATACCTAACCCCTCTTTAACTGACTGCAGCGACATAAAGAAATGTTGTGCAGCAATACCCGGATCGCATAACTCAGGATTAAGATTCAACTGTTGAAAAAATGTTTGCCACATTGCTGGACGGGTAGTCTGCGCCAGCAATTTATGTTGTGTCAGATCTTCAATCTGACGAATAGGTTTTCGTTTAATCAGCTCAGCAGACGCCACCAGCAGTAACCGTTCAGGCAGTAACAGATCGGCTTTAGCCGGGGCACTGTCCTGCTTAAAGCAGCGAATTGCCAGGTCCGCTTCAGATGCGACAAAGTCAGGTATCCCTTCACCACTGATCAGCTCTACATTCAGTTCCGGATAACAATGTTCAAACTGTTGTAGTCGGGGTATCAGCCAGATACTTGAAAGGGATGGCAACATATCCAAACGCAGGCTTTCCCTGCTCTTATCCGACCGCTTCAGCTCTGCGGTGGCCTGGTCAATACTATCCATCGCAACCGAGATAACCGCCAGATAGCGGGATCCTTTGTCGGTTAGTATCAGCTGATTGGGTGTACGTTCAAATAGCTGTTCACCGATATAGAGTTCCAGTTGTTTAATCTGCTTACTTATCGCGCTCTGGGTGACACAGAGTTCCTCCGCTGCGGCAGTGAAGCTTAGCTGACGGGCTGCGGCCTCAAAGGCTTTGACGGAATTGAGTGGGGGTAAATTACGACGCATTTATAACCTTGCTGTTAGCCCTGTTAATCAGCTGAATCAAAAAGAATACTAAAAACCGACCCGCATTCCTTTTTCTCATACCCTAAAGAGAATAACGCGTTTGCTGAAAAATGCCATTCTCTCTTTAATATTCAGTCTCTCAACTTGCTTTGGACGACAGCACCATGACTCACGTTTTTCACCGCCACTGTCACAGTAACCTGCCAACAGCAGCTACCGGCGATGGTCCTTATATCATTGACACCCAGGGGAAACGTTACCTTGATGGCAGTTCAGGAGCGGCAGTCTCGAGCCTCGGTCACAACCATCCGGCTATTATCAGCGCCATAAAGAAACAGCTACAAAGCATTCCCTATGCTCATAGCGGTTTCTTTACCTCTGAGCCCGCCGAAGAGCTGGCCCAATGGCTCACCGATAAAGCGCCGGGGGATCTTAACCGTGTGTATTACACCAGCGGCGGGTCTGAAGCAGTTGAAGCGGCCTTAAAAATGGCCCGTCAGTATTTCCTCGAACAGGGAGAGAGTCAGCGACAATACTTTATCGCTCGCCGTCAGAGCTATCATGGCAACACATTAGGCGCGCTTGCCGTGGGCGGAAACCAATGGCGCAGACAACAGTTTGATCCGCTCCTCAGTCCGGTTCAGCATATTGCACCTTGTTACTCATACCGGGATCAGCGCACTGATGAAACAGAAGCAGAGTATGGTCTGCGAATTGCCAATGAGTTAGAACAGGCTCTGCTTACAACGGGCCCGGAAAAGGTTTTGGCATTTATCGCTGAACCGGTAGTAGGTGCCACATCCGGTGCTGTGCCTGCGGTGCCCGGCTACCTGAAACGGGTTAGAGAGATCTGTGATCAGTACGGCATTTTGTTGATCTTAGATGAAGTCATGTGCGGTATGGGTCGCACCGGAAGCCTGTTCGCCTGTGAGCAGGACGATGTTGTGCCGGATATCATAACCGTTGCAAAAGGGCTGGGCGCTGGCTATCAACCAATCGGTGCGGTGCTGGTTCGGGAGCAGCTCTATCAGGCATTTGCCCAGGGCAGTGGCTTTTTTCAGCATGGTCATACCTACATGGCACACCCGACAGCTTGTGCAGCGGCTCTGGCGGTACAACATACTATTGAGCAGGATCAGTTACTATCCAGGGTCAGGAAACTCAACAAACAGATTACCGGTAACCTGAACGAGATGTTCAATGAGCATCCTTATGTCGGCGATATCAGAGGCCGTGGGCTGTTATTAGGCATTGAGCTTGTGGCCGATAGGGAAACCAAACAACCGCTGCCAGCTGGCTCAAACATACACCAGTTAATAAAGCAGTGCGCAATGCAGCGGGGCCTGATGTGCTATCCGATGGCAGGTACTATCGACGGCAAACAAGGTCATCATATTCTACTGGCGCCGCCCTTTATCCTGACTAATACTCAGGCGGATGAACTTACTGATAAATTGCAGTTATCCCTGCAGGATGCGTTTCAGGAGCTGGATAAGTGATGAAAGATCAACCAATAACCGACTCAAATCCAGCTCCAGCCATTATTACGGTTGCGCCAAACGGGGCCTATAAGCAGAAAGCTGATCATCCCGCACTGCCGGTAACTATTGCTGAAGTAGCACAAGCCGCTGAGCAGGCATGGCAGGCAGGAGCAACGATGATTCATGCCCATGCCCGTGATAACCAGGGCAGACACTCGCTTGATCCAGAGCTCAACCAGCAGGTATGGGATGCTATCCGTGAACGGCTCGACAACAAGATAGTCGTTCAGCTGACCACTGAAGCAGCCGGTATCTATCAACCTGAGCAACAGATGCAGATGGTACGTCAGGTTAAGCCCGAAGCGGTTTCTCTGGCGTTAAGAGAACTGATTCCGGATAGCAGTGCAGAACCTGAGGCCAGCCGCTTCTTTCACTGGATAGCAGAGCAACAGATAATGCCGCAGTACATTCTCTATTCCGAACAGGAACTGGCCTGGTATAAGCAATTACACAGCCAAGGTATTATTCCGGATCAACCCCATCAGTTACTGTTTGTTCTGGGACGCTACCATAGTCAGCAGCAATCCAGCCCTCTGGACCTTGAACCTTTCCTGACATCAGACACTCATAATCTGAACTGGATGGTCTGCGCATTTGGAAAACAGGAAAATCTGTGCGCCCGGCGCGCGCTTGAACTAGGCGGTGATGTCAGGGTCGGGTTTGAGAACAACCTGCTAAATAGTCAAGGCGTTGCGGCCCTTAATAATGCCGAACTGGTACAACAGGTCAGTGATCAGGCCTGCCGCCTTAATCGCTTGCTGATGACCGCAGACCAGTTCAGAGCAAAATTTAAGGCCTGACTACCTGGCTATTTCTCCCGGAGAAAGCCTTAAAGCTTTTGCAGAAAGCTGGCGACACCCGCCTTGGGTATTTTCGCCAGTTTTTGCACCTGCCTGAATGTCAGGTCTGTTTTATCGTACTCCATGGCTATATCTTCCAGCATCTGTAACCAGAGCCGTGCGGTCATCTCGGCATCCGCCAGCGCCCGGTGAAACACACCCTCAGTTGGCAGGTTTTTATACTCCACTAATCCACCCAGCTTATGGTTGGGCGCCTGCTGATAAAGCCGCCTTGCAATCAGCATTGAGCAGGCGAAATCACCTCCATACTGTCTGTCTATAATAGCCAGTTCCGCATCCAGAAAGCGGCGATCAAATGAGGCGTTATGGGCAACCAGATTATAGTCGCCAATAAAATCACAAAACTCAGCCATCACCTGTGCACAGCCATCAGCGTCCTTCAGCATTGCGTTGCTGATGCCGGTGTAGTTTTCGATAAAGCTGTTAACTCGCCGGCCCGGATTCATCAATCGCTGAAAGCTATCAACGACCTCTCCATTTTGAATAAGAACCGCACCAATTTCTATCGCACGGTCACCATTATCCGGCGACAATCCGGTGGTCTCGAAATCAAGAACTATAACAGTATCAGCAGCTTGCTTTGGCATTCTGAGGTTCACTCTGAGAAGAAAAAATTACGGCAATAAAAATAACTAAATTTCAAGTCTTACCTTTAACAAAACGATCTCTATAATACGCGCTTTTTTACCAGCGGTACCGGGTAATATTTTGATCGTTTTCACCATTACAAACACTACATCTGAAAAAGTTTATGTTGGCTCTACACGAAGCACTATTGATCAGCACTGGGAAACCCTGCTAATCGCTGCCGAGTCAGGCGTAGACCATCCCCTTTACGACGATATTCGCCGTTGCGGCGGGGACTCTTTTAACATCGCTGAATGGGCGATAGCTGAAGATCTACAGGACCTGCGCGAGCTCACCCGTGAGGCTCTGGAGACCTATGACGCTGCCAGCTTGCAAGGCTTACGGACTAAGCCAAATGCAAGTACCGCACATCGTCAGACCGCAGCCGAACGTAAGGCCGCTATAGAAGCCCATGAAAAAGCGATAGCAGCCTCTCCAGAACCTGCCGACATTGCACCTCTGCCAACCGGCGTAAAGCCCGCAGAGGACGACCTGAAAGCTCTGGCGCAGCAACGTGATGCCGAGTTAGCGAAACGCATCGAGCGGGAACGTAAAGAAACCGCTGAAATGGCCAAAGTACTGTTGCGCATGGATGCCCGTAAGCGCAAGCCTAAGGCTAAACCAAAAGCAGCAGCTTCTACCAAGCCAGCTCAGGCCGCGGCTAAGCCTAAGCTAGCAACCGGCAAAGCATCTTCGGCCAAGCAGGAAAAGAAGATTCGCGAACAGCTCGAGCAGGAGCGTGAGGCTCGCCAGAATGAAAAAATGGCCAAACAACGCGCTGAAGCTAAAGAGATGGCAGAAGTGATGGCCCGCATCGATGCCCGGGCCCAGGCAAAACGAAAAACACCCGTTAAGGCCAAACCTAAATCGGCAATACGCAGTAGTGGTCGCAAATTATCGCTGAATAAGCCTGCAGCATTGAAAGAAACTACGCTGGAGCTGGACCGTAACTTAAAACAAACTGCCGAACGGCTGGTACAACAGCAGGAGCTTAAAGCAGCGACTCCGCCTCCCCGGATTAGCATGGCTACCCCCTCAAGCACGCCAGCGATCAAACCTGCGGTAACAACAGTGCAAAAACCTGTGCTGAGTAAAACCCAGCGTATTGAAACTACGATTGATCGTTATCGCGCTCGTGTGGAAAAAAACAGCAGTCCCGTTATTCAGGGACAACAGGACCTGAAGACGGCATTGCAGTCACGACTGGCCCAACGCAACAACCTCTCAACCAGCTGAATCTAACGTAGGAAAGTCGGGCACAGGGTGCATCAGAGGGGCGGGAAAGGTCCGCAGTAAATCAACAATAAAAAGCTGAAAGCCTGCATCAAACTGCTCGTAATGCAATTCCAGCTCCTGGCCAATACCCGAAAATTCATGGGGAAAACGGATACGGGTAGCGATGCGTTCCAACGCATAAGCTACCCCGTCCAGGCTTTCATAAGAACGAAACCAGTCATACTCAACTAATCGACTGGTTACCTGTTGCATCCTTTCCGGCATTAATGACTGACCCGATTGAAGATCCGCATACAGCTGCTCAATGACCTGTGCTTTAGGTTCAGGGCTCAGTTGTGCCCAGTGTTGCAACAAGAAGTGGTCAAACAATACATCCAACGCAATACCCGCAAACCGGCGCCGCTGCCGGGTAAAGCTGCGCTTCATCTGCAGCACTTTAGGGTGTTGATCGGTGAACTGGTCTATCCGTCTGTGATTCTGTAAACCCAGCTTCAGCTGCGGATGTAATTGCTCCGTATCAATGCCACGGGCAAAGTCACCCAGCAGGTTACCTACCCGGGAATGGACATTTGGTTCTGAAAGTACCAGATGGGCAAAAAAGTTCATAAAAAAAACCCGGGCCTGTTTCAATAAAGAAACAGTATCCGGGCTTTTTCAACTTCCATCAATCAGGGGAGTTACCTATATAGACTTCCCACTTTTATTTGATGCTAAAAACAAAGTACGATCAGTTAAGTCGTTCAAACACTGTCGCTATACCCTGCCCCATACCGATACACATGGTCGCAAGACCCAGCTCGCCATCATTCTGCTCCATCACGCTGAGCAATGACGTTGAGATACGGGTACCGGAACAACCTAACGGATGACCCAGCGCGATAGCACCGCCGTTAAGATTGACCCGCTCGTCCATTTGATCGAGCAATTTAAGCCCTTTCAATACCGCGAGTCCCTGAGCAGCAAACGCTTCATTCAATTCAACGTAATCGATATCCGCAATGGTCAGACCGGCACGTTTCAGTGCTTTCTGCGAAGCCGGCACCGGACCGTAACCCATGATAGAAGGATCACAGCCAGCGACCCCCATTGAGCGGATCTTAGCGCGGGGTTTCAGCCCCAGCGCCTGTGCCTTTGCGGCAGACATAAGTAACATGCCCGACGCGCCATCAGAGAATGCTGATGAGGTACCCGCAGTAACAGTACCAACCTTAGGTACGAATACAGGTTTCAGGGCAGACAGTGCTTCTACTGTTGTTTCAGGACGGATAACCTCATCCTGCTCCAGCAAGCTCTTGAAACCGTTTTCATCATGACCTTCAACGGCAACGATCTCATTATCAAAGCGCCCCTGACTGCGGGCTTCATCAGCCAGACGATGGGAACGGGCACCAAACTCATCCTGTTGCTGACGACTTATACCGTTCATCTTACCCAGCATCTCGGCGGTAATACCCATCATCATCGCCGCTTTAGCCACTTGCTTACTCATTTGCGGATTTACATCGATACCGTGCAGAATATCCAGATGGCCCATATGTTCGACACCACCGACCATAAACATATCGCCGTTACCGCTCATAATGCCCTGCGCAGCAGTATGCAGTGCCGCCATTGAAGAACCACACAAACGGTTAACCGTTTGTGCTGCAACTGTATGGGGAATGCCCGCCAATACCGCTGCATTACGGCCGATATTAAAGCCCTGCTCTTTGGTCTGGTTAACACAACCCCAGATAATATCTTCAATCTCAGCCGGATTAATTTCAGGATTACGTTCCAGTAATGCGTTCATTACCCGTGCAGATAATGCCTCAGCACGTACGTTACGGAAGGAACCACCCTTGGATTTACCCATCGGGGTACGGACGCCATCGACGATGACTACATCATTCGGATTCAGACTCATCTCGATTCCTCCTTAGTTAGCTACACTATTGTTAATATATTTCTCGCCACTCACGGCCATCTGCTGCATCTTCTCAGTCGGCTGATACAGCGGACCCAACTCAGCATATTTTCCGGCCATCTCGCAGAAAGTAGCCATACCCATCTCGTCGAGATAATGGAACACACCACCCCGGAACGGCGGGAAACCAATACCGTAAATCAGCGCCATATCGGCTTCCGCCGGCGAGGCAACGATAGCCTCTTCCAGGCATCGGACTGTTTCAATACAGAGCGGGATCATCATCCGCTCAATAATCTCATCATCGGAGAAGTCCCGGCTTTGACCAACCACACCACTGATCAGGTTATCCACTTCATCATCAGCAAGTTTCTTCGGTTTACCCCGACGATCCATCTCGTATCGGTAGAAACCTTTGTTATTCTTCTGACCAAAGCGCTCCAGATTAAACATCCGGTCAATCACGCTTTCGCCTTCATGGGACATCCGCTCGGGGAAGCCCGCAGCCATCACCTGATCCGCATGATGGGCAGTATCAATACCGACCACATCCAACAGGTACGCCGGTCCCATCGGCCAGCCAAACCCTTCCATCACTTTATCCACATGACGGAAATCTGCGCCATCCTGCAACAGCCCACTGAAACCACCGAAATAAGGGAACAGCACCCGGTTTACCAGGAACCCCGGACAGTCATTAACAACGATCGGTGTTTTACCCATCGCTGTGGCATAAGCCACCGTTCTTGCGATAGTGGCTTCAGACGTCTGTTCACCCCGAATAACCTCTACTAACGGCATCCGGTGTACCGGATTGAAAAAGTGCATACCGCAGAAATTTTCAGGCCGCTTTAACGACTTGGCCAATGCATTAATCGAGATAGTCGAAGTATTCGACGCCAGAACCGCATCATCCGCAATGTGTTGCTCGGTTTCAGCCAACACCATCTGTTTTACATTCTGATTCTCTACAACCGCTTCAACCACCAGATCAACAGAACCAAAATCGCCATAGCTCAGGGTAGGGCGAATGCGATTCATGGTCGCTGCCATTTTCGCAGCATCGATACGACCGCGTTTAAGCTGACCACCAAGCAACTTATTCGCTTCGTCCAGGCCCAGTTGAATTGCCGCTTCGTTGATATCTTTCATCAGAATTGGCGTGCCTTTAGAGGCAGATTGATAAGCTACGCCACCGCCCATGATACCGGCACCCAGTACCGCAGCCTGCTTCACTTTATCGGCTTTCGCCTCAAAGCCTTTACTCACCTTCTTAACGTACTGATCTTTCAGGAACAGACCGACCAGGGCTTTTACGACAGGACCACCAGCCAGTTTTGCTACACCACGGACTTCAGCTTCGATCGCTTTGTCACGTGTCAAAGAACAGGATTTCTGTATCGTTTTTACCGCCTGCAGAGGTGCTGGATAATGTGGACCAGCCTTAGCACCGATCATGCCTTTAGCCGTTTCAAATGCCATCATCTGTTCTATCTGGTTTAACTTGATCGGCGACTGCTTCTCATCACGACGTGCCTGATGGTCAAACTTACCCGCAGCACACTGACGTAACAGATCCAGTCCCGCTTCACGTACTTTATCCTGACTGACCACCGCATCTACCGCACCATCTTTAAGTGCAGCAGCAGCGCGTTTTTCCGCACCGGTACAGATCCACTCATTAGCGTTATCCACACCAATAAGCCGTGGCAGACGTACAATGCCGCCCCAACCAGGATTAATACCTAATTTAACTTCCGGCAAACCGACCTTTGCTTTCTCAGCCATCACCCGGAAATCAGTCGCCAGACAGAGTTCAAAACCTCCACCAAAAGCAACCCCGTTTATCGCCGTTACCGTCGGACATGGCAGGTCTTCAACCGCACTGAATATCGCATGTTGCTCAAGCAGCTTAGCGATAAGCGCCTCTTCACCATCGGCAAACAGTGAGCTGAACTCGGTGATATCAGCACCCACAATAAAGCAGTCTTTGGCGCTACTGAATAACACACCTTTAATGCCCTTTACTGCGCTTAACAGGCTGACAGACTCTTTCAGTTCAGCCAGAGTAACCCGGTTAAACTTATTTACCGGCTCATTCTGCAGATCAAAAGTCAGCTCATATATGCCACTTTCAACCTCCTGAACCCGTACCGCTTGACCTTCAAATAGCATGGTCGACTCCATACATAGTTTTTATTTTACAAAGCGTAGCTACGCTTCAATTGTATTAGGCTGTCTGTTCACTTTTATCTTGTCATTACAAACCAGCCATAACAGCTGTATAACTCAGACAGCGACATCCTGATGTTGATTAATACTAATAGATTCCTTCAGCTCAACAATGACAAAAAGATCCTCAATCATTAACAAAAACATCTACAGGTTAAAAATCTTCTTATTTCTTATATAGTTACTATAGAACACATCAAGATATTAATTGGGACAAATAGATAACAAATCCGGTCTTAAAATTAACTTAGCGATACCGGGTTTAAATCATTAAAATAGCCACTCCAAAACCCCGGAACCTGCCCAGATGCATCGCACTATATTTTCGACTCCAGTAATCAAACCCACTCTACGCTGGTTTGCCCGTAGCTTTTTTAAGATAAAGGGCTGGAAACTGGATTTTTCAGCGACTGAGAATATCGACCGTTGCGTCATGATTGGCGCGCCACACACCAGCAACTGGGATCTGCCTTATGCCCTGCTATTAGCATTTAGCCAGGATATGCCGATCTACTGGATGGGTAAGATTCAGATCTTCCGTTTCCCCTTCAAGCATCTGATGATGTGGCTGGGTGGTGTTCCAATCGACAGGTCGCGCTCACAGAATGTGGTGACACAAGCGGCTAACCAACTAACACAAGCCGATCACCTGTATCTAACTATTGCACCTGAAGGTACCCGGGCAAAAGTGGAACAATGGAAAACAGGCTTTTATCATATCGCTCATACTGCCGGGGTACCTATTCTGCCGGTATATTTTGATATGAAAGCCCGTCGAGCCGGGGTCTATAAGGTATATCACCCCAGCGGGGATGTAGAAAAAGATCTGGCTGAAATTCAAGCGCTGTACGGTGACCTGCTACTGCGTCATAAAGACAACAAAGGCTAACCGACTACCGAGCATAACCCGGTTTAATTAAACTTGGAGAAATCGGCTGCGCGTTTCTCCATAAAGGCTTGTAAAGCTTCCATCGCCTCCGGTGACTTAAGCCGTGCTGCAAATTGTTCAATCTCAGCGACCAGCACCTGTTGCAGATCATCCATCTGATAGCGACGTAACATCGCCTTACTCTGACGAACAGCATCCGGCGCCATCGCCGCCAGAGCGTCAGCTTTTTGCCGGGCCGTTGCCATCAGCTCATCATGTTCTACCTGCTGATTGATAATCCCCAGCTCACAGGCCGTTTGGGCATCAAACTGATCACCCATCACCAACAATTCGAATGCTTTGCGATGGCCCAACAACTGAGGAATCAGGTAGCTGGAACCGCCCTCAGGCACCAGACCCAGTCGGGCAAAAGGCAACTGAAAGCGCGCCCGGTCACTGGCAATAACAAGGTCACAATGTAGCAACATGGTCGTACCTATACCGACCGCAATACCTGGTACAGCCGCAACAATAGGTTTATTCAGACCAGAGATAGACCTGAGAAAACTAAGTGGGCCCTGAACCGCATCCGGCTGACCAAGCGCCGCCAGAAAATCGGCAATATCATTGCCGGCAGAAAAACAATCTCCGGCCCCAGTCAGTAATACAACTCTTACCTGAGGATCTTTATCGGCCGCCTGCAATGCTTCAGACAATTGCTGATACATCGCCAGAGTCAGTGCATTTTTCTTAGCAGGACGATTCATGGTCAACTCCAGAACGGAGCCATTTCGTTGTATCAGCAGTTGATCGGTCATTGTTTGATTCTCAGTCAGGTCTGGCAGCAGCTATCAGGCAGCGCAGCTAATTTATGTGGCGTTACTCAATGTAATAAAAAACCAGGGAAAACATCGGTCAAAATCTTAACCCATCAGGCCAAATGCAGATCAGGAAGAGGCGATATAATGTTCTGGCAGCAGTTTCTCAATAACCGGACTATCTTCAGCCCAACTGTGGCAGCTATTGATCATGACTCCCGCTCCCAGCCGCATCACATCGATATCACTATTCGGCCACAAAGTCTGAATTGCGGTAGTCGCGATCGGTTGTAACAACTCATACAGATGAGTACAGCCCTGCGCGCCCCCCAGTAATTCTTTGCACTGGCGTGACCAGCCTGGTCCGATTTGGGTCCCCTCCAGCTTACGAAACGCTGAAGTAATTTTCGGACATATACCGAATGGTGAAGCATCAATATAAGCTTCTACACTGCGAATAGATAACTGATGATCCAGCGTGACACGCAACCCCAGATCATGGAAAGGCTCTCCTGCGACTACATCACCCCGTTCAGGCAAGGCAACGGTTTCAGACTTAACATCCAACATCCGGCCTTCAATATCCCAGAGACCATCCTCTCTTTTATAGCCAAGGCACTCCACTGTGCGACGGTGCTGTAGCATCCGTCGTGACGGTTTTGATAACGCCATAGAAATCTCCTGCGGATCTGGAATCAGGCCGCGTCTTTGCGCAGCATACGGCGCAAAACTTTGCCTACATTTGACTTAGGCAGCTCATCCGTAAACTCAACAACTTTAGGTACTTTATAGGCGGTAAGCCGCTCTTTGCACCAGTCCCGGATCTCTTTTACGCTAACCTCTTCCTTAGCAACAACGTAGAGTTTTACCAGCTCACCACTGTGCTTATCTGGCTCACCTACCGCGGCACACTCAACCACCTTAGGGTGCGAGGTCACCACATCTTCAACTTCATTAGGGTAGACATTGAAACCCGAGACATTGATCATATCTTTAGCCCGATCAACAATCTTGAGATAACCATCTGGCTCCCATATCGCAACATCACCGGTAATAAAGTAACCATCATCGGTGAAACAGGTACTAGTAGCAGATTCACGCTGCCAGTATCCCAGCATCACCTGCGGACCTTTGACACAAAGTTCACCCGGCTCACCCTCACCTAAGGTCTGTCCCTCGGTGCCTATAATCTTCACCTCAGTCTCAGCAACAGGTGGCCCTATGGTACCGATACGAATATCCAGAGGCGGATTCATCGCGACCGCAGGTGAGGTTTCGGTTAAACCATAAGCTTCAAGAATTTTACAACCGGTTGCTTCTCTCCAGGTATTCGCAGCATCGAATGTCAGTGCCATACCACCGGAGAGCGTTACTTTTAACCGGCTAAAATCCACCTGAGCAAAATCTTTGTGATTACAGAGCGCGACAAACAAAGTATTCAGACCGATAAACGCTGAGATGGAATGATTTTTCAGTTCTTTAACAAAGCCATTAATATCCCGTGGATTGGCTATAAGCAGGTTATTCCCCCCTAACTCAAGCACCGCCATAGAGATGGTAAAGGCATAAATATGATAGAGGGGCAGGGGCGCGACTACTTTGTCAGCCCAATGATCATCTGCTCCGGAGATAAGTTTAACCCCTTGCAGACAATTAGAAATCAGGTTCGCGTGGGTCAGCATTGCGCCTTTTGATACGCCGGTGGTTCCACCGGTATATTGCAATACCGCAATATCGCTACTGTTCAATTCGACGGCAGTTGGTTGCTGGCCCAGCTTTGAATTAATCGCATGTCGCAGTTCGACTGCCTGAGGCAGGTTATAGGCAGGCTCCATACGCTTTACATATTTGATAACACTGTTAATCAACAGCCTTTTCATCGGGCTATGCAGATCGGCAACCTGGGTAACAAAAACATGCTCCAGCGGCGTCTCTGCGATGATTTTATCAACGTTATGGGCCATGGATTTATGCACAATTAAGGCTTTAGCGCCGGAATCAACAAATTGATGTTTCAGCTCACGGGGGGTGTACAGAGGATTAGTATTAACCACTATCAGACCCGCTTTAAGCGCGCCAAATACCGATACCGGGTACTGATTCAGGTTGGGCATCTGAATAGCGATCCGGTCACCCGGTTGCAGGTTGGTTTCCTGCTGTAGATAAACAGCAAACGCATCCGACAAGCGATCAAGCTCGGCATAGCTCAACTCTAAACCAAAGCTGGTAAAAGCTATTTTATCCCGGTTATCTGCAACCGTACGTTGCAACACCTCATTAAGATTTCGATAACCCCGGGGGTTAAGACTATCCGGTATCCAACCCGGTGGCATTTGCTGATCCATTGTAAGGTCCTGTTTCCTTTTATTGTTTTTGCAGGAGCAGTACTTATTAGCATAAGCCGATAAGCCTGATATTGTCGAATTGAAACCGCCCATTTTAAGGCCGTATTAAAAACGATTACCAGCTAACCCTGGCACATTAAAACCTGTTTAGAATACGTGTTTACATCGGTAAACAGCGGTTTCTCACAAACCATTCTCTGCTTATTTCCGACTATACCGGAAACAAGGTCGCCAGACGGGTTGCCAACATAATATCGCCCTCGGCACGAATCCGGCCGGTCATAAATGCCTGCATACCATCGGTTTCACCTTCCAGAACCTCCTGAAAAGTCTCGCTATCCATCAACAGCGTTACCGTAGGGTCATCATGCTCGCCCTGCTGTACGTTACAACTACCACCAGAGACAGTTGCATAATAGGCATCCCCTTCGTCCAGCTTATACTGGAATATAGCATCCAGATCGCCAGCTGCCGCTGAATCAAAGCGAGAAGCCATAGTATCGAACATTGATTGAATATTGCTCAT
The DNA here is from genome assembly GCF_003858655.1 of Amphritea balenae. Classification (GTDB taxonomy): domain Bacteria; phylum Pseudomonadota; class Gammaproteobacteria; order Pseudomonadales; family Balneatricaceae; genus Amphritea; species Amphritea balenae. Next base: position 206,576 of record NZ_RQXV01000004.1, on the reverse strand, counting down.
GCTGTTTTCCTTAATCTGTTTATTCGCTTTACTAGCACTGATACGGTGCTTAAATCGGTTAATTCCCGCCAGGCCAGTAACCAGCTGTCGACCTGCGGCGGTTTTTAAAAGTTTCACATCATCGCCCTAATTAACTGGAGAAGTGCTCATCACCCATCGCCATCAGATTGTCGGCACCGGATTGCATAGTGACCGCCAGAGCCCGGGTTCTTGGCAGGATTCGCTGATAGTAGAAACGAGCTGTATGCAGTTTAGACTCATAGAACGCTTTATCCCCGGTACCTTCAGCTAGCTTCTGTTGGGCAACCAAAGCCATGCGTCCCCACAGATAAGCTAATACGACATAACCGGAATACATCAGGTAATCGACTGATGCAGCACCCACCTCATCCCGGTCTTGCATCGCCTGCATACCGATCTTCATGGTCAGGTCGCCCCATTCTTTATTCAAGTCAGCCAATGGTCCGACAAACTCTTGCAGGGCATCATTTTCAGCTTCAGCCTGGCAAAACTTATGCACAATTTTAGTAAATGACTTAAGTGATTCACCCTGGCTCATCAACACCTTACGGCCTAGCAGATCCAATGCCTGGATACCGGTGGTTCCTTCATACAGCATTGAAATACGGCTATCCCGTACGTTTTGCTCCATTCCCCATTCGCTGATAAATCCATGGCCACCAAAAATTTGTACACCCTGGTTGGCGGATTCAAAACCGGTCTCAGTTAAAAATGCTTTAGCGATAGGCGTCAGGAATGCCAATAGTTCATCCGCTGATTTTTGCTCTTCAACATCCGTAGACAGTTTCACTTTATCGACCAGTTGAGCACAGAAATAGATCAACGCACGACCACCTTCAGCAAAAGCTTTCTGGGTCAGCAACATGCGACGTACATCGGGATGAACAATAATAGGGTCGGCAGGCTTATCGGGATAAGCAGGCCCTTTCAGAGAGCGCATCTGTAAGCGTTCACGGGCATAAATAAGGGAGTTCTGATAGCCCCACTCAGCATGGGCCAAACCCTGCAGCGCAGTACCCAGACGGGCAGTATTCATAAAGGTGAACATACAGTTCAAACCTTTATTTTCGGCGCCGATAAGATAACCCGTCGCATTATCAAAATTCATCACGCAGGTTGCGTTGCCATGAATTCCCATTTTATGTTCGATCGAACCGCAACTTACGCCATTACGATCACCGACAGCGCCATCGGCCTGTGGATTAAACTTAGGCACAATAAACAGCGATATCCCTTTAGTACCTGCAGGTGCATCCGGCAGCCGCGCCAACACGATATGGACAATATTCTCCGCCATATCATGATCGCCGGCAGAGATGAAAATTTTTGTTCCTGAGATCTGATAACTACCATCGGCCTGTGGCTCTGCTTTTGTTCTCAGCATACCCAGGTCGGTACCACAGTGAGGTTCAGTCAGACACATAGTACCGGTCCACTCACCACTGATTAACTTGGTAAGGTAGGTCTGTTTCTGATCATCGCTACCATGCTCTTCTATGGTATTCATCGCTCCGTGACTTAAGCCCGGATACATACTCCAGGACCAGTTAGCGGTACCCACTAACTCATTCATTACCAGTCCGATTGATTCCGGCAAACCCTGCCCACCCCACTCGGTGGCATGTGCCAGTGATGGCCAACCGCCTTCAACAAATTGCTGATAGGCCTCTTTGAAACCTTCCGGCGTAGTGACTTCACCATCGTTAAACTGACAACCTTGCTGATCCCCTACCTGATTAAGAGGCGCCAACACACGCTCAGAAAACTTAGCACCCTCTTCCAGAATGGCACTCACCATATCCGGCGTTGCATCTTCACAACCTGGCAGGTTTTGATAATGCTGCTCATTATCCAGCATCTCATTCAGCACAAACTGAATATCCCTTAACGGCGCTTTATATTCTGGCATCTGCTCTACCTCAATAGATCCTTGTGTACCCGAGTGATGAAATACTATCCGTTCGGGTAATTATTATTGTTTATTCAATAATAGTAGGATCTCTGAAGCGGCATTAAAGTCCAATAACAAAAGCCATCATATTTACTAACATTTAAACCCACAAAACTAATCAATTAAAATATTTTCATTAAAAAACATACAGTTAACAATTAACCACCAACACTATATTCATTAACAAAAAAGCCCGCATATGCGGGCTTTTTTGTTCTGCCGATGAATAGATCAGGATTTGATAACCGGTAATATCTGATCAGACACCCCGGTTCTCAAAACTAATACGTCAGCATTTAAGCGATGCAGAATGCGTTCAGCTGTATTACCTATCAATGCACCCTTGATGCCACCCCGGGCGCGGGTACCGATCACAACAACCGATGCATTAAGCTGATTAGCAACCTGGGGCACCCAGTACTCTGGCGGCCCTTCACCAACATCAATATCGCCTACCTCAATGCTTAAATCAGCTAACTGCTGCTGCATCGCTTCTTTAGCACGCGCCTGGATCATCGCTTCCGACTGCAAGGCCGGATTCGCCGCCATCATGGCCGATGGCGTTGCGACGGCAACCCGCAGTTCGGCATTCGTCAGTAAAGCAACTTCTTTGGCTAAACCCATTACACCTCGATTTAACGACCGCTGTTCAACACTTTCGCTCAGGGGATCTGCAGCACCAACCACCACACCCGACTGCCAGCTTGAATCATGCTTAACCAGTAATACAGGACAAGGTAGCTCTCTGAGCAAATGAGCATCTGCCGAAGTGGTAAAGTTATGTGTGCGAGGATCACAGGTCTTGATCAATAAACCAAAGTGCTGCGTCTGCCACAGTGCCTGCAATGTTTCTAACAGCGCTTTTTTCATACAACACTGATAGCTGGCGCTTAGCCCCTCGGCCTGCAACTGTTTTACCAGCCGAATAACCGGTTCATCATCCCTGCCCAGCCATAACAGGTTAATTGCGCAACCCAGACGCTTAGCGATGAGCTGTCCGCGGTGCAGTGCCAGTTCATCACTATCTTTCGGATCAATTACAACTAAGATCTGCTTATCAAAGGGCATTTTCAGTCTCCTGCTTACGACTATCCTTTTTTGGTAAGGTGACCGTGCTTTTTTCACAGCCCAGCACACAGGCCAGTGCGGGTAGTAATATCAATGCACCCAACATATTCCACAGGAACATAAAGGTTAAAAGAATCCCCATATCCGCCTGAAACTTTATCGGAGACATAACCCATAGCACCACGCCGATCGCCAGAGTCATCCCGGTGAATGCGACCGATTTACCGGTAGTTTTAAGGGTATTCAGATAGGCATCCCTGAGCGGCATTCCTTGCACCAGATAGGTGCTGAGTTTCGAGTAAATATAGATGCCATAATCAACACCTATACCCACACCTAAAGCGATAACCGGCAACGTCGCAACTTTAACGCCTATCCCCATGCTAGCCATTAGCGCCTGGCACAAAACCGAGGTTAGCGCCAATGGGGCGATGATACAGATAAGCGTTTTAAAGGATCTGAAGGTCAACAAACATAGCAAACTGACAACCCCGTAAACCCAGGCCAGCATCTGATATTGCGCAGTGGAAATAACCTGATTCGTTGCCGCTTCAAAGCCAGAGTTACCGGCCGCCATCTCAAAGCGGATCTGTTCAGAACCGTATTGGTCAGCAAACTGGCCTACCGCCTGAGTCACACCGGTTAGCGTTGAGGCTTTGTGATCATCCAGAAAGATAATCACCGGTAGCAATGAACAGGATGGATTCATCAGTCCTGCCGGTACGTATGAAAGTGAGGCATTAATAACTAACTGATTCCGGCTCACCGTTCGCCACTTCAGATTACCCTCATTCAAACCGGAGGTAACACGTCGGGATACATCGACCAGCGACACACTGGACTGAACGCCTTTTATATCGGTCAGATAATGTTGAAACCGATCAACCAGCGACAAGGTTTCAAAGCTGGAACACTGCTCATTTTCAGTGCCTACCATCACCACGAAAATATCACTGGAGGTGGAATAATTTTCAGTAATGAAACGATTATCCTGGTTATAGCGGGAATCAGGCCGCAGTTCTGGTGCACCGGTATCCAGATCACCGATCTGCAGTTGCTGACTCTGAAATAGCCCCAACCCCAACAATACCAACGCGACGCCAACAGCAGTAAAAGCCCCTCTTGGGCGCGCAAACCAGGTTAGCAACTGCCAGCCTGAATGCTGCTTCTGCTCCGCCAGCGCCGCTCTCTTAGTCGCTGTTTTACCTATACCAACCAGCGACATAATAACCGGCAGCAAGAAAAGGTTAGTCAGAATAATAACGGCGACCCCCAGCGACGCTGCGATCGCCAGATCCTGTATCACCCGGATCTCAATAACCATCAGAGTAACAAAGCCGATACCATCGGATAACAGCGCCGTAAGACCTGGAATATATAACGCTCTGAAGGCCCGCCGTGCAGCTAACCAGCTATCGGCGCCACGGGCACTTTCCAGCGCGATTGTATTCACAATCTGTACTCCGTGACTGACCGCAATAGCAAACACCAGAAAAGGCACCAGCATAGAATAAGGATCAAGACCGTAACCCAGCGTTTTCAATAAGCCCAGCTGCCAGATTACGGCAACTATAGAGCAGGCCAGAGGAACCAGGGCACCGCTCACACTGCGAGAATATAGGTAGAGTAAAACCAGCGTAATCAGAATCGCTATACCAAAGAAAATTACAACCTGAACTGCTCCGGCAATCAGATCACCAATAATTTTGGCAAAGCCGGTAATATGAATCGACAGGTTATCGCTTTCATACTTATCCCGGATCAGGCTTTCTAACTGTTCAGACAGCGCCTGATAATTAAGTTTTTCCCCGGTATCCGGATGCTTATCAAACAGCGGCACCTGAACAATCGCCGAACGAAAATCATTAGCCACTAATAGACCAACCTGACCGGAACGCAGCACATTGGTTCTGACCTGATCTAAACTCTCTGGCGAGCCATCATACTCTGGTGGAATGACCGGACCACCGACAAAGCCCTCTTCTGTCACCTCGGTCCAGCGCACGTTAGGTGTCCAGATAGATTTTAGTGCCGCACGATCAACCCCGGGGATAAAGAACAGTTCATCGGTAATTTGCTGCAGCGCCTGCTGGTACTCAGCAGTAAAAATATCCCCCTCTTTAACTGCAACCGCGACCCTTACACTATTACCCAGACCAGACAGATCGTCCCGGTTCTTCAGATAGTTCACAACATAAGGATGAGACGTCGGAATCATCTTCACGAAGCTGGCATCAGGCCTTATCTGTACCGCCTGCCAGGCCAGAAAGAGTGTCGCCAGGGCAAATACCACTAACACCAACAACCGCCGGTGAAACAGAAAACGTTCAGCAAACTCTTCAGAGCCTTTAATAGGTGCCATTATCAGCTGACTAAGCTTATTCATCATTCGCCTCCAGCATTACTACACCCTGTTCGCCAACCAGAACTGTTTTATGATCAATAATCACAGCCGCACTTAATGAACTGCGCCCACCGCTGTCCAACCGCTTAAATCTGAGGCCATCACTGCTCTGCAATACAGTTCCGCCGGCCCCGAGCAGTAACACTTTGTCCTGACTACTATAAGCACCATTTAAAGTAGCGCCTGAACCGGTCTCTACTGCAATCCAGTCGAGACCATCTTCGGAGCGATAAAGGTGACCACGCAATCCCATCAAAAAAAGTTGATGATCAAATTCGGTCACAGCAAAAAAAGAACCTTCATAGGGGGAGTCGAGGGTTTCCCATGAAACACCATCATCAATCGAACGAAACAACAGCCCGGCTTCCCCGGCTATATAAAGAAAGCCCCGATGATCCACAGTCATAGCATTCAGATGAAAACTATCCGGATTCTCCAGACGGTCACCCCAGTATTGCCAGCTTTGCCCGCCATCATCCGTGCGTAACAACAAACCATAGCCGCCCAACAGATAGCCCCGCTCCGGACTGGTAAACAGAATATCCAGCAACGGTACCGAAGGCCCCTCTTCCTGCGCAACCTGAGCATCATCAACCTGCCAACTAAGCAGATCAAGACGTTCCAGCAACGCCTCATTGTCCGGGTCTGCATCGCTCAGGCTTTCAGCTTCTAACAGTAATTCTTGCAGTCGTTCCAGACGTAAACGGTTAATCTGATTACCATCCAAGCCTGTCTGCCAACTCAGTCCTGCATCATTAGTAAAGGCCATAAGGCCATCATGACCAACTACCCAGCCTCGCTGTTCATCTGTAAAAAACGTACTGGTAAGCATCACGCTGAAGGGCGTCTGAATTTGTTGCCAGCTGAGTCCCTCATCAGAAGACCGCAGCACAACCCCCTGATCACCTACCGCAATCAGTTGCTGGCCCGCAGCCGTAATATCAAGTAACAAAGCCTGGCTGGCACGCACCGTTTTCACTGCAGGCGTGGTCAGTCGATCATTCGCCGCTACCGGCAAGAAAAGCTGTAACAACAAGGTGGCTGATAACAACCACCTGAGCTTAAGTTGGATACTACCCATAACATTCCCAGTTTTTTTTATTCATCGGAACCTACTGGCAATTTCAGCCGGCACCTTTATCAGGAATCCTGTCCCTCAATCAAATTACCATGTCTTATGATATTTAAGGAACAACCAATTGGAGAGCATGGATCATTAACAAAATCGCTCAACAGCTCAATAACAAATACTGGCAAGATTATTAACATTTTGTGCCACAAACCGAAAACCTGCTTTTAAATCAATAAAAATTCAGAAAAATTCTCTACTGTGATTGCATTTCATAGATAGGCGGAGGTAGAGTTAGCGACTGCGACGGAGGACTCAACGTTGCCTCACAAGGGCCCCTCCGCAAAAGAACAATAAATGGAGATCATCTCGATGAACCAATTCCGCAAAACATTGCTGGGTCTGAGTACCGCAGTTTGCATTATGGGTATGACTGCTGCTGCACAGGCTGACACACTGAAAATCGGCTTGGCAGGACCTGCCACCGGCCCTGTTGCCCAGTATGGCGACATGCAGAAAATCGGTGTAATGGCTGCGATTGAAGATATCAATAAGGCTGGCGGTGTAAACGGTATGATGCTGGAAGGCGTTATTTACGATGACGCTTGTGATCCTAAGCAGGCAGTTGCTGTAGCAAACAAAATCGTTAACGACGGTATTTCCCACGTAGTTGGTCACCTGTGCTCATCTTCTACTGAGCCTGCTTCTGACATCTACGAAGAGGAAGGCATTCTGATGATCACTGCAGCCTCTACTTCTCCTTCGATCACGGAAAAAGGTCATCAGATGCTTTTCCGTACCATCGGTCTGGATAGTCTACAGGGCAGCATGGCTGCACAGTACATCCTGGAAACAGCTAAGCCGGCAAGCATCGCGGTTATCCACGATAAGCAGCAGTACGGTGAAGGTCTGGCAACAGCAGTACGTGACCAGCTAGCAGCAAATGGCCTGAAAGCGGCTATGTTTGAAGGTGTTACCCCGGGTGACAAAGACTTCTCTGCACTGATCGCTAAACTGAAGAAACAAGGCGTAGACTTCGTTTACTACGGTGGTTACCACCCGGAACTGGGTCTGATCCTGCGTCAGTCTGCTGAAAAAGGCTTCGATGCTCAGTTCATGGGACCTGAAGGTATCGTAAACGCGGATCTGGCTAAGATTGCTGGCGAAGCAACTGAAGGCGTACTGGCAACAGCACCTAAGAGCTTTGATCAGAACCCTGTAAACCAGGCGCGTGTAGAAACAATTAAAGCGAACGGCGAAGACCCAACTGGTCCTTTCGTATTCACCGCTTACGCTGCTGTTGAAGTAATGACTAATGCGATGACTGCAACTAAGTCGACTGATACTGAAAAGCTTGCTGAGTACATCCGTGCAAACGAAGCTGACACTGCAATCGGTAAAGTAAAGTATGACGAGAAGGGCGACCTGACCGAGTCTACTTTCCTGGTTTACCGTCTGCATAAGGATGGCTCTAAGTCTCCTGCACAGTAATTCTCAATAATAACAATTGATTAGCGTCGCCCGACTGTAATAGTCGGGTGGATCTGATCCCGATACCCTAGCGCCGTGATCCGGTGCCGGGGTTTCGTTTTATATGGTCCCTGCAAATGTCAGAATTCTCACTCTATCTGTTGCAACAGCTCATTAACGGGCTGACCATCGGCTCAACCTATGCCCTGATCGCCATCGGCTACACAATGGTTTACGGTATCATCGGCATGATTAACTTTGCTCACGGCGAGATCTATATGATCGGCTCCTACGTAACATTTATTGTTATCGCAGGCCTGGTGAGCATGGGAATGGTGAGCCTTCCAATAATCCTGATAATTGCGCTGGTTATCGCAATGTTCATCGCCAGTACTTACGGCTGGGCAGTTGAACGGGTTGCCTATCGCCCTCTGCGTGGTTCTAACCGGCTGATCCCACTGATTTCTGCTATCGGTATGTCGATCTTCCTGCAAAACTCGGTAGGTATTTCCCAGGGTTTCCGTGATGTTGCGCTACCACCGATGATCTCCGGCGGTTGGGCTTTCGGTAATCCAGCCGACTTTGAAGTAACCGTCTCTTATATGCAGGTTGTTATCTTCGCTGTTACTTTCGTCACGATGACGGCTTTGACCCTATTCATATCCAAATCCCGTATGGGCCGCGCATGTCGCGCCTGTGCAGAAGATCTGGGTATGACAAACCTACTAGGCATTAACACCAATAAGGTTATCGCTCTGACCTTTATCATCGGTGCTGCACTGGCTGCGATTGCCGGTTTGTTATTGGGTTTGTACTACGGGGTTGTAAACCCGTTCGTCGGTTTTATCGCAGGCCTGAAAGCATTTACAGCGGCCGTACTGGGCGGAATCGGATCGATTCCTGGCGCAGTATTAGGCGGACTGGTATTAGGTGTTACCGAAGCGATGACTGCAGCCTTCTTCCCATCTGAATATAAAGACGTGGTAGCCTTTGGCCTGTTGATCACTATCCTGCTGTTCCGCCCTAGCGGACTTCTGGGCAAGCCGGAGATAGAAAAAGTATGACTACTAGCAAGTTTTACAACGCTATCTTCGCCGCCGGTATCACACTGATTCTGGCCTGCCTGATGATCGGCGTTAAGTTGGATACTTCAGGTACTCAACTGGCAATTAAAGGTGCCTCAGCAGCACAATGGACCTGGATCGGTGGCGGTATTGCGCTGGTATTTCTGTCACAGCTGTTCAGTGGCCAGATAGACTCACTATTCAAGTCTATTCCGAAGCCAAATATAACTACCATGCTTCCCGAAGAGAAAAAAATGGCCACCCTGAAGCCATGGTTGATCGCGGGCTTAATTGTGATCATGGTTATCTGGCCATTTATGGTATCCCGGGGCTCGGTTGACCTGGCAACCCTGACACTGATCTACATTATGCTGGGCCTGGGCCTGAACATTGTAGTCGGTCTTGCAGGCTTGTTGGATCTGGGTTTCGTAGCATTCTACGCGGTGGGTGCATACACCTATGCCCTGCTATCAGAATACTTCGGCTTATCATTCTGGGTTTGCCTGCCTATCTCTGCCGGTGCGGCAGCACTGTTTGGTTTCGTACTCGGTTTCCCGGTTCTGCGATTACGTGGCGACTATCTGGCTATTGTAACCCTGGGCTTCGGTGAAATTATCCGTATTCTGCTGAACAACTGGACGAATGTAACCGGCGGCCCAAGTGGCATTTCCGGAATTGCGAAGCCAACCCTGTTTGGCCTGGAGTTCACCCGCAAAGCCAAAGGTGGCGAAGATGCGATGACATTCCATGAGTATTTCAATCTGGATTACTCAAGTTCATATAAAGTCATCTTTCTTTATCTGATCGCGGTACTGCTGGTGATCTTTGTGATCTACCTGATCAACCGTCTGATGCGTATGCCGATCGGCCGGGCCTGGGAAGCACTACGTGAAGATGAGATCGCCTGTCGTTCTCTGGGTCTTAACAAGACAGCTATAAAGCTATCTGCCTTTACCATCGGTGCATCTACCGCTGGTTTTGCCGGTGCTTTCTTCTCCGCTCGTCAGGGCTTTATCAGCCCCGAGTCCTTTATCTTCATTGAATCCGCTATCATCCTGGCCATCGTGGTTCTGGGCGGCATGGGTTCCCAGGTCGGTATTATTCTTGCAGCCATTATCATGACGATTTTGCCTGAGCTGGCCCGTGAATTCTCTGAATATCGCATGCTGTTATTCGGACTATTGATGGTATTAATGATGCGCTGGCGTCCTGAAGGCCTGATACCGATGAAGCGACCACAGCTGGAGTTGAAACAATGAGTCAGTTACTGCTGGATGTAAACGGCCTAACCATGCGCTTCGGCGGTCTGGTCGCAGTAAACGGCGTTAACCTGAAGGTTAAAAATCGCCAGATTGTTTCTGTTATCGGCCCCAATGGTGCGGGTAAAACCACAGTATTTAACTGTCTTTCTGGGTTTTATATCCCGACCGAAGGCAGTGTAATGCTTAAAAACGAGCAGATCGCCGGACTGAAAGACTTTCATATCTCCCGTAAAGGGCTGGTACGTACCTTTCAGCACGTCCGTCTGTTCCAGAAGATGACCGTTATTGAGAACATGCTGGTTGCCCAGCACCGTCACCTCAATACAAATCTGATTTCCGGACTGTTCAAAACGCCGAACTATCGACGCCTTGAACGAGATGCGATGAACCACGCCATGCATTGGCTGGAAGAGGTCGATCTGCTGGAATTCGCTAATCGTGAGGCAGGAAACCTGTCTTACGGTCAGCAACGTCGTCTTGAGATAGCCCGTTGCATGGTTACCCAGCCAGAGCTTCTGATGCTGGATGAACCTGCTGCAGGTCTGAACCCAAATGAGACTAAGGAACTTGATGAGCTGATTATCAAGCTACGCGATGAGCACGAAATTTCCGTGCTACTGATTGAGCATGATATGAGCCTGGTAATGGGTATTTCTGATCACATCTACGTTATTGCCCAAGGTACACCTTTGGCTGATGGCTCCCCGGAAGAGATCAAGAATAACCCTGACGTTATCAAAGCCTATCTCGGAGAGGAATAAGATGCTGCAGATTAATAATGTAAACACTCATTACGGTCCGATTCAGGCACTGCATGATGTTTCGATTAACATCGAAGAGGGTGAGATTGTTACCCTTATCGGTGCTAACGGCGCTGGTAAGACTACCCTGATGATGACTATATGCGGCGACCCGCAGGCATCCTCCGGAACGGTAACCTTCTGCGGTGAAGAGATAAACAAGCTGAACACCCCCGATATCATGCGCAAAGGTCTTGCGATTGTGCCTGAAGGACGTCGGGTATTCAGCGGTATGACCGTTGAAGAAAATCTGTTTATGGGTTCATACTTCCGCAGCAAGGAAGAGGCTCAAAAAACCGCAGCACACGTACTAGAGTTATTTCCTCGTCTGGAAGAACGCTACAAGCAACGCGCAGGTACGATGTCCGGCGGTGAACAGCAGATGCTGGCTATTGGCCGGGCGCTGATGAGTAAACCTCGTTTACTATTGTTAGACGAGCCTTCTCTGGGACTGGCCCCTATTATCATCCAGCAGATTTTTGACATCATTCAAAAACTGCGTGATGAAGGCGTTACCATTTTCCTGGTAGAGCAAAATGCTAACCAGGCACTACGTATCGCTGATCGGGGATATGTACTGGAAAATGGTCGGGTAATTAAGACCGATAGTGGTGCTAACCTGCTAACCGATGAAGCTGTTCAACAGGCTTATCTCGGCGGTTAAATAACGTCGCTTATCCGATACAGAAAACCAGCCAACCGGCTGGTTTTTTTTCAGGTTAAGCAAACATTCAGCTAAGCCACACAGATAGTTTGATACAGATCAGCCGTAACAGTATTAACCTCTTGAAAAACAGTGATTTACGCTGGTGTTTCTTTGCACACACAAGCTGTGATAGAATTCGTCGCATATACGAGACATTTGACCGTCTCAAAACAGATTCAAGCTGTTTACTTATTAAACTAAGAATAGTTAACCGAGTAACAGTTAAGTGAATAATAGTTAAACGAGCAATTGCTGTACGAAGGATATCTGACTAAGGAATAGTCATCCGACAACAGTGTTGAGGTATCACACATGACATGTACCTGTCCGCAGTGTAAAACACTTCTGGAAAATCAAGGAATCAGCCTGCATAGCGGCCTGATAGAGATTAACCACATCCATAACAATACACTTTACGAGTGTAAGTACTGCTATTCGCAAATTGGCCTGGTTAGCGTTCCCCATCGCTGGGAAATGGTATCTTCATCACCTAAACAACAGGTTGCCTAAACTCTGTTCAGATAATAGCAGCCTGCCCTTTGGCGGGCTGCTTTGTTTCTACCCCCTGAAGCCCCTATCCCCCTGAAATTTCTGTTCGACTGAAACTTCCTCTTAATTCTGGCACACTGAGCTTATCGACTAATAACTTGTCATACCTCAGATGAACCAACTCGAAGCCCTGCTCAGTGCCAACGATGATAACCTGCTGACATTACTCTCCAGCCTCTGTCAGGGCTCAATCGCTATTGATCAGTTTTGTAAAATCGTCTGGATCAGCGACGCCTATCGGGAATTCTTGGCATTGCCCCCTGATAAAGAGCTACGTGGCGTCCATGTTGAAGAGATACTCCCTTCAACCCAGCTCCCCAGAGTAGTGCAAACGGGTCAGCCCAGCTTTCTTGATCTGATGCAGATAAACAATCAATGGTGCGCAGTCACCCGACTCCCCTTAAAAAACCCTGACAATAGCGTATTCGGCGCTATTGGATTTATTTTTTATCATGACCTGGATGCCCTGCAACCTCTGTTTGATAAGTTTGCACGACTCAGAAAACAACTGGTTTCACAGAACCTTATTCGTACCAGTAAATACGCTCTCGATGATCTGATTGGACAATCTGAACCCTTACTAAAAATTAAACGCCAGGCCCTCAGAGCGGCTCAACTGGATACGACCGTTCTGCTATTGGGAGAAACAGGCACCGGTAAAGAGCTCCTGGCCCAGGGTATTCATAATGCCTCACCACGAAGCAGTGGTCCCTTTGTCGGTATCAATATGGCAGCGCTGCCTGAATCCCTGGTTGAAGCCGAGCTATTTGGTGCGGCAGCCGGTGCTTATACCGGCGCCAGCAGGCAAGGGCGACAGGGAAAAATACAGCTAGCTGAGGGCGGCACTCTGTTTCTGGATGAAATCGCCGATATATCACCAGCGATTCAGGCCAAGTTATTACGTGTTATACAAGAGCGTGAAGTAGAAGCCCTGGGCTCTAATCGACTCGAAAAAGTCGATGTGAGAATTATCGCGGCGACTTCTCGCAACCTCAAACAACAGGTTGATCAGGGCTTGTTTCGAGCAGACCTGTATTACCGGCTGAATGTCCTGCCACTCAACCTGCCGCCATTACGGGTGCGTAGCTCGGACATCCCTAGTTTGAGCCATTACCTGCTCGATAAGATCCAGCAGGAAACCGGCTTACCACCACTGCAACTCAGCCCTCAGGCTATTGTATGGCTGCAGGAATACCACTGGCCGGGTAATGTCAGAGAACTTCACAATCGCCTTGAGCGAGCCTGTGTAATGGCCGAACAGGATCAGATCACCGCCGACGACCTGGGTGCCAGCGAAGTAACAGAGATCCCTTTATCAGAACCGTCCCCCAAGAAACAATTACACAAGCAGCGTGATCAGGCCGAACTTAGCGCCATTCATCATGCGCTACAACAGTGTCAGTTTAATAAAACCCTGGCTGCTGAATACCTGGGCATCTCCAGGGCAACCTTATACAACCGGCTCAAGCGTCTAACCTAAGACAGTACCGTATACACTATATTTACATATCGTCTAAAAAATTAGACATGAAAATCATTAACACCTTGAATATAAAAATTAACTAATTGTTTTTATTCGCTTTTTTTATCATGGCCTAAGCATTGCTACATAACCCGCTAAAGTAATAATAAAAACCAGCCAGGATGACATTATGTCTAAGCAGATAACCCCGCAGCAGGCCGCACAACTCATTCCCGATAATGCCACCATTGCCACCGGCGGTTTTATCGGCATCGGCTTTGCTGAAGCCCTGGCAAAAGCGATAGAACAGCGCTTCAACAGCGAGGGACATCCTCGCGAACTTGCGCTTGTTTACGCTGCAGGTCAGGGCGATGCACAGACCCGGGGGTTAAATCACTTTAGTCACGAAGGCATGGTACGCAAAGTCATTGGTGGCCACTGGGGACTGGCCCCGGGACTCGGAAAGCTCGCCACCGATAACCGAATCGAAGCCTATAATCTGCCGCAAGGCGTGATCTGTCACCTGTTCAGAGACATCGCCGCTGGCAAGCCAGGCACGCTGACCAAAGTCGGTCTGCATACCTTTATCGATCCTCGCCAGGAAGGCGGTAAGATCAATACGCGAACCCGCACCGATCAGGTTGAGCTGTTACAACTAAACGGCGAGGAATATCTTTTCTATAAAGCCTTTCCGATAGATATCGCACTGTTACGGGGCACTACGGCTGACGCTGAAGGTAATATTTCAATGGAGCGGGAAGCCCTGCCACTGGAATCACTGGCCATCGCTCAGGCTGTTCATAATTGTGGTGGCAAAGTGATAGTACAGGTAGAACGCACCACCCATCAGCATCAACTCACTCCCGATCGTATTAAAATCCCTGGTGTGCTGGTTGATCATCTGGTGGTAGCGGATCCTGCGGATCACCCACAGACCTTTGCCGAACCGTTCAACCCTGCCTATTGCGGTGATGTTATCGCTCCAACCAGCCATGAGACCGAACCTTTATCTGCGCGCAAGATTATCGGTCGAAGAGCGCTGATGGAGCTACGTAAAGGGTCAGTCGTCAATCTGGGCATAGGTATGCCAGAGATGGTCTCCAGCGTAGCGGCAGAAGAAAATATGCTCAACGATTTCACCCTCACGGTAGAACCCGGTGGAATTGGTGGCCAACCAGCCAGCGGTCTGAGTTTTGGTGCAGTCAGTAACGCATCAGCCGTTATCGATCAACCGGCCCAGTTTGATTTTTATGATGGTGGCGGGCTGGATCAGGCATTTCTCGGGTTAGCCGAAACCTGCCCCGAAGGCCATGTAAATGTCAGTCGCTTTGGCAATAAGCTGGCTGGTGCAGGCGGTTTTATCAATATTACCCAAAATACGCGAGACCTATGCTTCCTGGGCACTTTCACCTCAGGCCCCCAACAGATAGAGATCCATAACGGCGAATTACAGGTTATTAAAAACGGGCCGGTAAAGAAATTTCTGAAGCAGGTACAGCAGATCACCTTTAATGGTGAATACGCTATCAGGCAAGGTCAGTCGGTTACTTTTATCACTGAGAGGGCGGTATTTATACTGACCGATAAAGGCCTGAAACTGACTGAAATAGCCCCGGGCATCAATCTGCAACGGGATATCCTGGATCAGATGAACTTCCGCCCCCTGATAGACGATGACCTGACACCAATGGACCCTCGATTGTTTAAAGAAGGGGCCATGCATCTACAACATACCGGCAGCCATCCGGCAGGACATATGCGAAAAATATGGTCCCAGTTAATGGATAACTTAAATGAGATAGAAGATGAACAAGCCAGCTGTCTGGCAAGCTAAGGAAGGGACAAACAATTCCCTTCCCTAAATAGCTTTTCGGGCCGCCTTAGTTAATACTGAGACTCTACCTACAGGGAATTGCTCATCATGAAAAAGCTGACTCTGGTACGACACGCTAAATCTAGCTGGAAGAATCCTGAACTATCGGACTTTGACCGACCTCTTAATAAACGAGGCCTGCGTGATCTGCCACTGATGGCAGAACGGATACTTAATTTCGAGCTGATACCCGATCTTATCCTGAGCAGCGGTGCCCGCCGCGCCCTCGCTACCGCAGAACAGATAGCCCTGGCTCAGAACTACCCGAAAGAAAAAATCATTGAAATCCCCGAACTCTACCACTCCAGAGAAGAAACACTGATCAACCTGCTCCAGGGACAGTCTGATCATTATCGCCATCTGATGGTTGTTGGCCACAACCCTACACTGGAACTGGCAAGTTACTTTCTTACCCATGAACGGGTGGCGAAATTCCCTACCAGTGGAATCATTCATCTGGCTCTGAGTATCACAGGCTGGGAAGAACTCGCTGAATCCTGCGGTACTATGGAGTTACTGGACTACCCAAAACTTCATAACTGAGCCAGGCAGGTCTGCCTGAACAATGGCTAGCCCCATAAGGTAAGGTGGCAAAGAGATAAGCTATGGTAAACTGCCCGCTCAGTCTACCTAGCTACCGGACCTCTTTTGACTCTTTATCTGGATACATTGCTGTTTACCAGCAACATCGTTGCCCCCATTTTCTTCATTGTTTTTCTTGGCCACCTGCTGATTCGGTTGCGGGTTATTGACCAGGGGTTCGTCACCACAGCCTCTCGACTGGTCTTTACCATTACACTGCCTGCCCTGGTGTTCATGAGCATCTCGCGCATGGACTTTAAGGCGGTTTTTAATCCGGTATTACTCAGTTACTTTATTATTGGTACCTTGATCACCTTCACCCTGCTGTGGCAGATCAGTAAGCGCTTTATCCATCGCCCTGAAGATCTGGGTGTTTTTATACAGGGCGCTTTCAGAGGCAACTACGGCATCGTCGGTTTAGCAGTTAGCTTCAACATGTTTGGCGACAGCGGTCTAGCTCAAGCCTCACTGCTATTGGCCTGCGTTATCCCCCTGTATAACGTGCTTTCAGTACTGGCACTCTCCATGCCGCATCAGAAAAGTGGATTTAATCTCAGCAAGCCATTATTGGAAATTGCCCGCAATCCTCTGATAATCGCAGTAATACTGGCCCTGCCCTTTTCCTACTACGGCTGGGGACTACCCATCATCGGCAATAAGATTGGCAATTACTTTGCCAATCTTACTCTGCCGCTGGCGCTACTTGCTATTGGTGGCTCCCTTAACCTTAAAAGCCTGCGTAATACCTCAGGCGAATCGGGTTGGGCAACCCTGATAAAGCTGATCATCATGCCCCTAGTACTAACCGGTGGGGCATGGCTATATGGCTTCAGGGGTCAGGATATCGGCATTTTAATGGTTCTGTTCGGCTGCCCGACAGCTGCTGCCAGTTTTATCATGGCCAAAGGCATGGGAGGCAATGCGCAGCTCGCAGCCAACATAGTTCTTACCACCACCCTGGGCTCTGTACTTACCCTTAGCGGTGGCATTTATTTGCTGCGGATCTGGAATGTAATTTAAGTTAAAATAAGCGCTATCTAATATAGCGGGTACCCTAATGCTATTTGAATTTCTCAATAACCTTGTCGATCTGTTTCTCGACACCGCAATATGGCTCTTACTGGGCCTGGTTATAGCGGCTGTACTCAAAGGCTGGATTCCAACATCCCTGGTACAACGCTGGCTAAGCGGTAAAGGCACGGGATCAGTTGTTCGGGCAGCCCTGATTGGTGCTCCGTTACCGCTCTGCTCGTGCGGCGTACTGCCGGCTGCCATCGGCCTTCGACGCAGCGGCGCATCAAAACCAGCCACGGTGTCTTTTCTGGTTGCCACACCCGAAACCGGTGTCGACTCGATCTCTGTCACTTATGCCCTGCTCGGCCCTGTCATGGCCGTGATCAGACCCTTGTCGGCAATCACCAGCGCCGTCGTCAGCGGACTGATGATACTTTTCTTCGACCGGGAAACCGCAGCCACTCATACGGCGATCAATAGAGAAACAAGTTCAGCAACAGCAGAGCAGAATACGAACGTCGCCACCTCCTGCTGCAGTTCCAGCTCAGACTCAAGTACAAGCTCAAGCTCAAGCTCAAGCTCAAGTACAGTAACTCCTCAAGACAGCTGCAGTAACAATACACAAAAAAGTAGTTGCTGCGGAGATCAACCCGCCGTTACTAAAACAAGCTGCTGCAGCACTGGCACAAGCCAAACAGAACCGGAAAGTTGCTGCAGCAAAGATCCAGTCGCAACCGAACAATCCGGCATACTGTCAGGAATTCGTTTCGCAATCGTTGATATTCTTGACGATATTTCCGGTTGGCTGGCCATAGGCCTGATACTGGCTGCAATTATAGCCACGCTGGTTGAACCATCCAGCCTGAGCCAATGGGGATCAGGGCTAAGTGCCATGCTATTAATGTTGGCAGTAGGCTTACCACTCTATATCTGTGCCACAGCATCTACACCTCTGGCTGCAGCCCTGCTCGCCGCAGGTATGTCACCCGGCGCTATCCTGGTATTTTTATTAGTGGGTCCGGCGACCAATATTGCTTCTCTCGGCATACTGAGTCGGGAACTCGGCATACGTGCGGTTGCGCTATACCTCAGCGGAATCAGTATCTGCGCTGTCTTACTCGGCCTGGCAACCGATGCACTGCTGAGTAGCCAGTCTCTGACTATTGGGGTCACAATGGCTGATCACAATGAAACCATGATGCTGATTAAATGGCTGGCGGCAATCATCTTACTGATACTGGCAGTTAAACCCTTGCGTAACCTATTCTGGAAAGCGACAACAAACTGATGCTTTTTTTTACCCGGCACCATTTTAAAAAATTACAGCAAGCTATTATCGATGGCGATCTGACATTGCTGAAGAAGCAATTCGGAAAGCTTGATCATGCGAGCCTGCAACAAGAGCGTTTCAGTTTTCAGGATATGACACTAAACGCGCAGGAATTGGCAATACAAGCCGGCCAACCTAAAGTGCTGGAGCACCTGCTAAGTGCAGGACTGGCATTAGAATCAAGCACTGCTTCACCCTTACTTTATCAGGCGCTACGGCAACAAGAACAAAGCCTGGCACTGCTAACGGTACTGCTACAGGCAGGTGCTCCTTTCGAGTACCCTGAAGCCGAAACTGACTACGCCCTGCTAGCCTGTTTTAAATACTGCTCTGAGGATAAACTCATGCTACACCTCAGCCGGCTAAACGAATACGGTGCTGATCTGAACCGGGCTGATGCAGAAGAAAATACAGCGCTGATTCTGGCATTAAAAAGTAATCAACAGGCGTTAGTTCAGATGCTGATAAACAGCGGTGCCGCACTGCCTGAAAATTTAGCTGAAGGGATCTGTTCTGATGAGCTAAGACAGTATGCCAAGCGTTGCTCAGAAGACCTTAGAATACGACAGATGATGCTGGGGTAACCCAGCATCATTCAAGTACTTACTGTTTATTTTGCTTACTTCTTAAGCGCAGCAACAACAGAGATTTCTACTAGTAGCTCTGGGCGAGCCATACGGGCTTCAACACAGGCACGGGCCGGAGCATAACCTTCTGGCACCCAGTTATCCCACACCTCATTCATACCGGCAAAGTCTTTCATATCACGAACATAGATTGTCGCCGACAGGATATTTTTACGGTCACTACCGGCCTGTTCTAACAGCGCATCAACCTTGTCCAGCATGGTCTCAGTCTGCTCTTTAATCCCGGCATTGGCATCCTTAGCCACCTGACCGCAAAGATAAACAGTATCATTGTGGATAACAATCCGGCTCATACGCTGAGCGGTTTCCATACGTTCAATAGACATTACACTTCACCCTTTAAGCTTAAACAAAAGCAACTATTGTAGCGCTCGCATGAAATGGCACCAGTACAATGCTTCTGAATTCAGATCACCACACGGCTAATTGAATTGAAGTATAAGAATTAACAGAGAATTTAACTGAGAGGCTTAATTGAGAGTCTTAGTTAAGGACTTAGCTGAGAGTCTTAGTTAAGTCCTTAATTGAAGAGTTTAATGAAGAACTTAGCTGAGGGGCTTAATTAAAGTACTTAATTAAAGTGCTTAGCCCTCAGCTATAAAAAACAACGGCAAAAGAATCAGATCAGAGGCGGGGAATTTCAATAGCAGGACAACGATCCATAACGACTTCCAGTCCGGCCGCTTCAGCCTTTTCTGCCGCCATCTCATTAATAACACCTAACTGCATCCAGACAGCCTTTGCGTTTACCTGAATGGCTTCATCCACAACGTCGCCCGCTTCAGCAGAGTTACGGAAAATATCGACCATATCGATCGGCTCTTTAATATCAGCCAACGATGCCACAACTTCCCGACCATGGATAGTTTCGCCAATCTTCATCGGATTAACCGGAATGACGTTGTAGCCTTTAGAGAGTAAAAAATGCATAACCTGATTACTGGCCCGGTGAGATTTTGGACTCGCACCCACCATAGCAATGGTTTTACTGGTTTCTAATACCCGACGAATAGTTTCCATCTATTACTGCTCCTTTTGCTTTTGTAGTTGACCACAACAAGGACATTCCGGATCCCGTCGTAGTTTGAGCGTTCGCCAGTCCATATAGCGACCATCTAAAAGTAATAATTTTCCGACCAGCGGCTCACCCACATCTGCCAGCACCTTTAATGCTTCCATCGCCTGTACCGAGCCGATAATACCGACTAATGGCGCCAAAACACCGCTCTCAGAACAGGTCAGGTTTTCATCGCTGCCATCACGATAAAGGCAACGGTAACAGGGCGCATCATCCTGGCGGGAATCAAACACCGCAACCTGACCTTCCAGGCGAATAGCCGCACCAGACACCAGTGGTTTACGGTGCTTCACACAAGCATCATTCACGGTGAAGCGAGTTGAAAAATTATCTGTACAATCCAGCACCAGGTCCGCTTTTGAAACCTGCTGTTCCAATTCAGAATCCGATAAGCGTCGATCGATTGTAATGACATCGGTATCAGGATTAAGTTCGGATAATGTCTGTTTAGCAGACGCAACTTTTGACTGGCCGATGGTGGAGGTACGGTGCACTATCTGACGCTGCAGATTAGTCAGTTCAACCTCATCATCATCTACCAGTATCAGTCGCCCTACTCCGGCGGCAGCAAGATACATAGCAACCGGGCTACCCAAACCGCCCACACCGATGATCAGTACAGTGGCATTCAGCCAGGCTTCCTGACCTGCAATCTCAATTTCTGGCAACATAATCTGCCGGCTATAGCGCAGCAGCTGTTCATCGTTCAGCATTATTCTTATTCTCTTTATCAGCTTTTTAACGGGTAAACCGATTAAAAAAACACTCAAAATCCCGTTAAAATTTTATCCAGACCAGGTTGCCCATGTTATACGGTCATTGCCGCCATAGTCCTGCGCCGAATCAATCTCTGTGTAATTCAGCTGTTTTAATATTTCCTGCACCGCCGCCGTTTGATCATAACCATGTTCAAATAACAGCTTGCCACCATCACTCAGATACTGTCTTGCCGTTGTAGCAATATAGCGGATATCCGCTAATCCATTTTCATCCGCTATCAAGGCGCTCAGTGGTTCAAAACGCACATCTCCCTGTTGCAGATGAGGATCTTGCGGATCGATATAGGGAGGATTACTGACAATCAGTTCATACTGCCCATCAACAGGCTCAAACCAGCTACCTTCAAGGATAGTGACATTGTTAAGCCCCAACCGATTACGGTTCTGTTCTGCCAGTGATGCGGCCTCAGCCACAAGGTCAATACCAGTAACCTGCCAGGCCGGGCATTCCGATGCCAGCGCCAGAGCAATCGCACCGGTACCGGTACCCAGATCTAATACTCTGGCCGTAGAATGTGGAATAAGTTCCAGTGCTTTTTCTACCAGACATTCAGTATCTGCACGGGGAATCAGTGTCGAAGGAGTTACATCAAGATCCAGAGTCCAGAATCCCCGGCTACCGGTCAGATGAGCCACCGGCTCACCCGACTCGCGTCGCTTCAGCAACGACTCAAAGCTTTCGGCTTCAGTCTCGGATAACTGATATTCAGGATGAGTAAAGAAGAAGGTTCGTGAACGCTGACATACATGGCATAGCAGCAATTCTACATCCGCCTGCGGGCTATCACTCAGCCCGACAAGCCGACTATGACATGCTATCGCTTCAGAAATATTCATAACAAAGCATTCATGGACAATCGATTAATCGCCGTCAGACAGGGCACCCAGCTGCTCAGCCTGATACTCGTTGACCAACGGATCAACTATCTGACCCAGTGCACCTTCCATCACTTCCTGCAATTTATACAGCGTCAGGTTAATACGGTGATCGGTTACCCGACCCTGAGGATAGTTATAGGTACGAATACGCTCAGAACGGTCACCACTACCGACCAGTGATTTACGGGTACTGGCCTGTTCAGCGGCATGCTTTTCCTGCTCCGCGGCTTGTAAACGAGACGCCAATAATGACATCGCCTTGGCCCGGTTCTTATGCTGTGAACGCTCTTCCTGACATTCCACTACCACCCCAGTCGGGATATGAGTCAGACGAATCGCAGAATCAGTTTTGTTGACGTGCTGTCCACCTGCGCCAGAGGCCCGGAAGGTATCAACCCGCAAATCAGCTTTATTGATCGCGATATCACTGACTTCATCCATCTCAGGCATGACTGCAACAGTACAGGCAGAGGTATGAATACGACCCTGAGATTCAGTTTCAGGAACCCGCTGCACCCGGTGAGCACCGGATTCGAACTTAAGCCGGGAATACACTTCCTGACCAACAATACGCGCGATAACCTCTTTAAAGCCACCATGCTCACCTTCGTTAGCACTGACAACTTCAATCTTCCAGCCCTGGTTTTCTGCATAACGGCTATACATCCGTAGCAGATCACCGGAAAAGATCGCCGCTTCGTCGCCACCGGTACCAGCACGTACTTCCAAAAAGACGTTCCGGGCATCATTAGGGTCTTTCGGTAACAGCAGAATCTGCAGTTCCTGCGCCAGGGTTTCAATGCTCTCTTTGGCTTCAGAAAACTCCTCTTTCGCCATCTCCCGCATATCAGGGTCAGAGTCTTCCAGCATCAACTGAGCTTCTTCAAGGTCTCCCTGAGCTGACTGATAAGACTGGAAACAATTCACCACCGGCTCCAGCTCGGCATACTCCATCGAATAGGCGCGAAACTTATCCTGATCGGAGATCACCCCTGCGTCACCCAACAGAGCAGCCAGTTCTTCAAAACGATCAGCCAGGGTTTCTAGCTTCAGGGCAATAGATTCTTTCATTACTAATCAGTCTTCTTTTTTTAATTCGGATAGCTGAAACAGATCCTGCGCCATCTCGAGATAGTCTTCACGCCCTTCAGCACTGGCTTTACGCAGCTGTACGGTCGGCGTATGAAGTAATTTATTAGTGAGTCCACGGGCAAGGTTATTCAGCACATCTTCGGCTGATTTGCCGTTCTGCAATTGTCGCAGGGCTTTTTCTAATTCAACATTTTTAAGTTGTTCGCCCTGTTGTCGCACCGCCATCACGGTTTCAACAGCACCCAGAGCGCGCAGCTGGCGCATGAAATCAACCGCCCCCGCTTCAACCATCGTTTCCGCTTCACGGGCTGCACTTTCACGACTGCGGACATTCTCTTCAATAACCTCTTTCAGGTCATCGACGGTATAAAGGTAGACGTCATCCAGCTCAGCAACCTCAGGCTCAATATCCCGCGGCACAGCGATATCAACCATAAAGATAGGGCGATGTTTACGTTTCTTAAGCGCTGACTCCACTGCACCTTTACCCAAAATAGGCAACTGACTGGCAGTAGAGGCAATCACAATATCAGCATCTTCCAACGCTTCCGGGATATCACCCAGTAGAATCGCTTTTGCACTAAATTCTTCAGCCAGAGCTTCGGCCCGAACCAAAGTACGGTTAGCCACGGTCATCTGCTGAACACCCGCTTCTGAAAGGTGACGGGCAACCAGTTCTATCGTTTCACCGGCGCCGATAAGCAGTGCTTTACTATCGCTCAGATCAGCAAAGATATGCTGCGCCAAACTCACCGAAGCATAAGCAACCGACACCGGGTTTTCGCCAATAGCCGTATCTGTGCGAACCTTCTTAGCGACAGCAAAGGTTTGTTGGAACAACCTGGCCAGTTCCGCCCCTACCACACCCGTATCCTGGGATACTGCATAGCAGGACTTTAGCTGTCCAAGGATCTGGGGTTCACCTAACACCATAGAATCCAGGCCACTGGCAACACGCATCATATGCTGGGCAGCTTCCTGCCCCCAGAATGCATAGCTACAACTCTGAAGTTCATCAGGGTCTAGCTCATGATAACCACCCAGCCACTCCAACAGAGCCCGGGTACCTTCAAGCTCTGTAGAGCAATACAATTCAGTACGATTACAGGTCGAGAGAATGGCAACTTCTTTCAAGTGAGCCAGCTCGCAGGCCTGTGCCAGTGCATCCGCCATCTGTTCCGGTGCGAAAGCAACTTTCTCGCGAACCGAAACTGAAGCCGTCTTGTGATTAATACCTAACGCGAGCAAAGCCATAGAGGAAAACAACATCCAGATCTGAATAAGCGCGTAATGATACACTTTATTAACTGAAAGGTTAAAAATCCCAACCCGGATCAGATCAATTTTTTTGCCTTTTTCGACATACTTGCAATCGAAGCACACCAAATCACTAATATTTCTCCCTTAGCAGGCCAATATATGACAAGCGACAGGGGATTCATCTATAGTGGAGCCATCTACCTTTGTGAAGCACAAGAACAGCTAAATGAAAGCACCTTTTATCGCGACTATCGTTACTACAGCATTAGCAACCGCATTACTAAGCGGCTGTAGCAGTATGCAAAATCAGGATACTCAGACCACCTCTGTCATCCCGCTTTCCAATGTAGAATATCAGCCCGGTGAACTAAACCGGGAAACCCTGTATGAACTGATCGTTGCCGAGATGGCGGGACAGCGAAAAAACTTCGATCTGTCGCTGGAGAACTATCTTCATCAGGCGCAATTAACCGGTGATGCAGCTATAGCCAAGCGTGCCACCCATATCGCGCAGTACCTGCAACGAGAGGACGAGTTACTTCTGGCAAGCTCTCTCTGGCAACAGGCCGAACCTGAAAACTCTGAGCCTTACCAGATCTCAGCCAGTTTATTACTGAGAAAAGGCGACTTCAGTGCTGCCCTGCCCCTACTACGCAAAGCACTAAAACACTCTGATAAGCAGTCTTTGTTAATCATTAATTCTCAGGCAGACCAGCTTAGTCCGGAAGAAACACAAGCTTACATTCAGCTGCTTAAAGAACATAAACAGCAAAACAATAGTGCTGAGTTACAGACAACGCTGGGCATACTTTATAAAAACCTGGGTAAACCAGAGCTGGCGTTCGATAGTTTTGACCAGGCCCTGGCGCTGGACAAAAGCCACAAAGCAGCACTATTTCAAAAAGCCGAGTTACTCCGCATACAGAATAAATACAAACAAGCCATTCGGCTGATAGAGCCTCAGCTAGACAGCGAACAAGCTGACCAACAGCTATTCACCCTTTATGTGCAGCTGCTGTTTCAATCAGATCAGATTAAAAAAGCCAGCCAACAAGCTCAACTTCTGAACGATAGCTTTCCTGACGAACCTCAGCTGAGTTTTTATGTTGCTCTTCTACTGCTTGAAAACAAGCAGATCGATCAGAGCCGGGCCATAATGGAAGATCTGTTGGAACGTTACCCTAACAATTCGACTCCACACTACTATCTCGGGCTAATAGAACAGCGCGAGAAAAACACTGAACTGGCAATTGAGCATTTCCTTAAGGTCAGAGACAGCAATAACATCATGCAGTCCTTCAGCCGGATATCTTCCCTGCTGGATCATCCCGACAATCAGTCCCGATTACAGACCATTATGCAGGAAGGCCGTAGCTCCTTACCGGAAATAAGCATTCAGCTATATGTGCTTGAAGCTGAATGGCTCAATCTTCACGATAGTAAAAGCAGTGCTCTCAGTCTGCTGGATGAAGCATTACAGCAACATAACAACGATATTAATCTGCTTTATACCAGAGCAATGACACTGGATCCGCAGGATATCAGCCTGATAGAGAAAGATCTGCGTCAGGTATTAGAGCTAGAACCAGATAATAGTATGGCTCTGAATGCACTGGGCTATACCCTGACCATTTATACCGATCGACTCGATGAAGCTTTTGACCTTATCAG
Organism: Amphritea balenae; assembly: GCF_003858655.1. Lineage (GTDB taxonomy): Bacteria > Pseudomonadota > Gammaproteobacteria > Pseudomonadales > Balneatricaceae > Amphritea > Amphritea balenae. The sequence goes on along the minus strand of NZ_RQXV01000004.1, from coordinate 180,545 downwards.
TAAAGCGCACCAGTTAAACCCTCAGGATCCGGCCATCCTCGACAGCATGGGCTGGATTCTATACAAGCAGGGTAAAGCCCGGGATTCTATCAGCTTTCTGAAACAGGCCTGGGATGCGTTCCCCGATCCTGAAGTCAGCAGTCACCTGATCCAGGCTTACCACGCTGCAGGGCAGGAACAGCAAGCGCTCGACCTGCTTCAGCAAGAACTGCTGAAACACCCGGACAATGAGTTTTTGATCGATGCCGCCAGCGCCATCAACGCGCCACGCTAGAGGCTACAGTAATGTTTCGAAGCTTATTTGTACTATTCATTATTCTGCTTAGTGGCTGTTCCGCTTTAAACCTGACGCCCACAGAAGAGGTCGACACAGCGCTCAATCAGCGTCCCTGGCAGCAACAGCAAGCCATGATACTGGCTGCTGAGCGGTGGCGTTTAAAAGGTAAAATTGGCATCCGCACGGCCACTGACAACAGTAGCGCCAGCCTCTATTGGCAACAATTACAACAGCACTATGAGATAGAACTGACAGGACCACTGGGTCAGGGCGGCGCACGTATTGAAGGTAACGGTGCAGGTATCACTATCGATGTCGCCGGTGAGAAACCTATCTGGGCCCCCTCTCCCGAGCTACTCATGGAGCAAACGCTGGGTTGGCAATTCCCGGTACGAGAACTTCTTTACTGGGTTAAAGGAGTCCCGGCACCCGGCACACCATTCGAGTTGAGTCTGAGCCAGGAACTGCCTGAAAAAATCACTCAGAATAACTGGCAAATCAATTACTTAAGATTTACCGAGCAGAGTGGTTATCAATTACCAGGAAAGCTCACCATAAATCGTGATGATCTGCGCATCACGATCGTAGCTAAAGAGTGGCAAATTCTGCACTGAAAAGCATTGATTTGCCCTTCCATTTGTTTGACTTTAGTCAGCGCTTCCGGGAAAATGTGCGCCTCATTTGCGGCCTAAGCCGGCAATGAACAGTTACTGGGGTATCGCCAAGCGGTAAGGCAACGGGTTTTGATCTCGTCATGCGCAGGTTCAAATCCTGCTACCCCAGCCATCTTTTATAAGCTTTTTATAGTGTGCATAGGTGGTTAAGCATATAACAGGATTTAATCCTACGGTTATGCACAGCTATCTTTTCCTCACTATATAAGCATCTAACAGATGGAATACAGGACTCAAAGGCTAAATCTGTAGTAAAGATTGACGCCCAACACTCCTGAAAGATTTAACTAAATTACACTGTTTAAGAGTATGTGCCGGGCAGCGGTACCTGATCCTTCGCTAAGAGGTTGAATTAGAGTGCAAGCCCCGACATATACGACAAACGAATCTCAATTAAACGACAGCAGATCCGAGAAGGTAGACGCCGTGCCTAAAATGATGGTTTTCACTGGTAACGCTAACCAAGAGCTTGCCAATAAAGTCGTTGAACGCCTCGACATCCCAATGGGAGAAGCCACTGTAACTAAATTCAGCGATGGCGAAGTCAGCGTTGAGATTCATGAGAACGCCCGTGGTAAGGATGTTTTCATCCTGCAATCCACTTGCGCACCTACAAATGACAATCTGATGGAGCTGATTGTGATGGCTGACGCACTGCGTCGCGCATCCGCCAGCCGTATTACCGCAGTAATTCCTTACTACGGTTATGCCCGTCAGGATCGTCGACCACGTTCTGCCCGCGTAGCAATCAGCGCTAAAGTCGTTGCTGACATGCTGGCAGGCGTTGGTATTGACCGCGTACTGACCGTTGATCTGCACGCCGATCAGATCCAGGGTTTCTTTGATATCCCTGTTGATAACGTATACGGCTCTCCGGTTCTACTGGATGAGATCGCACGTCAGAAATACGAGAATCCAATTGTTGTATCCCCTGATGTAGGCGGTGTAGTCCGCGCCCGCGCCGTTGCTAAACAGCTTGATGACTGCGACCTGGCAATCATCGATAAGCGCCGCGAAAAAGCTAATGAAGCGCAGGTAATGAACCTGATCGGTGACGTTGAAGGACGTACCTGCATCCTGGTTGATGATATGTGTGACACTGCCGGCACCTTGTGTAAGGCAGCTTCAGCACTGAAAGCAAACGGTGCTACTCGTGTTGTTGCTTACGCAACTCACGCAGTACTGTCTGGCGCTGCAATAAATAACATTACCGGCTCTGATCTGGATGAACTGGTTGTGACTGATACAATTCCGCTGTCTGAAGCAGCTGCGAATTGTCCTCAGATCCGTCAACTGACTCTGGCACCATTGCTGGCAGAAGCGGTACGCCGCGTCTGCAATGAAGAATCTATCAGTGCAATGTTCCGTTAAGCCCGACTCAACAGTCCGCTTAACAAAAACATTGAAATAATCCGCTAGTTAGCCGCAAGGCATAACTAGCGGACTGACTGATACAGGCTCCTGTGAAGGAGCAACGTGCCCATTAAGGGCTAACTAAACCAACTGCAATTACCTGGTCGCAAGGTACTTGCAGTTTTGTTTTTATTATAGGTATTAAAATGACCGATTTTGTATTGAATGCACAGCCTCGCGAAGACGAAGGGAAAGGTGCGAGCCGCCGCCTGCGTCATTCTGGTTTTGTTCCAGCTGTAGTTTACGGTGGTGACAAGCGCAAGAAGCCTGTGTCTATCTCTCTGGAAAACCGCGTACTGGTTAAGCAGCTTGAAGATCCTTCTTTCTTCTCTTCTATCCTGACTATGGAACTAGAAGGCAAAGAAGAAAAAGTTATCATCAAAGATCTGCAGCGCCACCCTGCACGTAACTCAGTTCTGCACATCGATTTCCAGCGCGTAACTAAATCTACGCCTATCGAAATCGTTGTTCCTCTGAACTTCATCAACTTCAACAAGTCTCCAGCGGGCAAAGCTAATGCTAAGTACGCTGTACAGCAGAACACTACTAAAGTGCGCTGCCTGGCTGACAAACTGCCAGAAGCACTGGAAGTTGATCTGGCTGAAATCGAGATGGGTCAGGTAATTCACCTGTCTGACATCACTCTGCCTGCTGGTGTTGAGATTGTACAACTGCGTCGTGGCGCTGACCGTGACCAAGGCATCGCTCAGACTTACGCTCCACGTGGCGCAAAAGCTGAAGGCTAATTAGTTAGCTGATACAGGTTCCGGTATGCAAGACCAGATACAATTGATCGTTGGCCTGGGTAATCCAGGTCAGAAGTACGACCAAACCCGTCATAATGCCGGAGCCGATTTTGTCGGGCAGCTTGCTGCCCGACAACTTATCTCTTTGAAGCCTGAAACTAAGTTTCACGGCCTCTACGGTAAAATCAGCCTGAACGGAAAACCGGTTCACCTGCTGATCCCTACCACCTTTATGAATCTTAGTGGCCAGGCGGTTGCCTCACTGGCTAATTTCTATAAGATTCCTGCTGAATCTATCCTTGTCGCACATGATGAACTGGATCTGCCCCCCGGTGTTGCCCGCTTTAAGCAAGGCGGAGGTCACGGTGGCCACAACGGTTTACGCGATATCATCAGCAGAATGGGCAACAACAAGAATTTCTACCGCTTGCGTCTAGGTATCGGTCATCCCGGTAGCGCAAGTCAGGTTAGCGGCTTCGTACTAAAGAAAGCCCCGACGTCAGAGTTCAATATGACCGAAGCGGCAATTGACGAAGCGCTGCGAGTGCTGGAACAAGCCACCAGTGGCGACTGGCAAAAAGCAATGACTAAACTACATTCTTTCAAAGCAGAATAACTACCACAGGACTACTGCCATGGGTTTCAAATGCGGCATCGTTGGCTTGCCAAACGTCGGCAAATCTACACTGTTTAACGCACTGACCAAAGCGGGTATCGGCGCGGAAAACTTCCCTTTTTGCACCATCGAGCCTAACGCGGGTATCGTACCTATGCCAGACCCACGTCTGGATGCTCTGGCAGAGATTGTGAATCCAGAACGCGTATTGGCAACAACCATGGAGTTTGTCGATATTGCAGGTCTGGTGGCGGGCGCTTCTAAGGGTGAAGGGCTAGGCAACAAGTTCCTGGCTAACATCCGCGAAACCGATGCGATCGCACATGTAGTACGCTGCTTCGAAGATGAAAATGTTATCCACGTATCGAATAAGATCGATCCACTGGATGATATTGAGATTATCAACACCGAACTGGCACTGGCCGACCTGGAATCTGTTGAGAAGCAGCTACAGAAAGTAATGCGTATCGCCAAAAGCGGTGACAAAGATGCACTGAAATCTAAAGTCATCCTGGAAAAAGTTCTGGCCCAGCTGGAAGAAGGCAAACCGGTTCGCGCGCTAACACTGAATGATGAAGAGCAAGCCGAGATCAAGCAGTTCCACCTGCTGACGACTAAGCCAACCATGTATATCGCCAACGTTTCTGAAGATGGCTTCGAAAACAATCCGCATCTGGATAAAGTACGTGCCCTGGCTGAAGAAGAAGGTGCTGAGATCGTCGCTATCTGCAACATGATGGAAGCCGAGATTTCAGAGCTTGAAGATGAAGAGAAGATGGAATTCCTGCAGGAAATGGGCATGAATGAGCCGGGTCTTGACCGGGTTATTCGCGCCGGCTACCAGCTACTGGGATTACACACTTACTTCACTGCTGGCGTAAAAGAAGTGCGCGCCTGGACAGTAAAAGAGGGTGCTACCGCTCCCGAAGGCGCCGGCGTTATCCACACCGACTTCCAGAAAGGCTTTATCCGTGCAGAAGTCGTTAGTTACGACCACTTCATTGAATTCAATGGCGAGTCTGGCGCTAAAGATGCCGGCAAATGGCGCCTTGAAGGAAAAGATTACATCCTTAAAGATGGCGATGTAGTGCATTTCCGATTCAACGTATAAATAGCTATGGCTGTTTAAAAAACAGTCAAAAACAAGCCGCCCGATAGCAATATCCGGCGGCTTTTTTGTAGCTGAAAATTCAGTACAACATTTCCCTGCTTTTTTAACTCTAACCGGTTGACAGGCATGCCAAAAAAGAGAATAATTCGCGGCCTTGATAAGTGCTAAGGCAATATAGCTCAGCTGGTTAGAGCATCGCATTCATAATGCGAGGGTCGCAGGTTCGAGTCCCGCTATTGCCACCATGCCTTTATCAATAATGCTGGGGTATCGCCAAGCGGTAAGGCAACGGGTTTTGATCTCGTCATGCGCAGGTTCAAATCCTGCTACCCCAGCCATCTTTTACAAACTATTTATAGTGAGTAAAAAGGTGAGTATTAATTAGAATTCTATTCTGATTATTACCAACCACATTTGTATAACAGTTATTAAACCCACTGTTATATAAACGGCAATATAGCTCAGCTGGTTAGAGCATCGCATTCATAATGCGAGGGTCGCAGGTTCGAGTCCCGCTATTGCCACCATTATGTTGCTGGGGTATCGCCAAGCGGTAAGGCAACGGGTTTTGATCTCGTCATGCGCAGGTTCAAATCCTGCTACCCCAGCCATTTCCTACTTCAGGAATTACCACTCCAATTGTTTAATACCCCTTTAGCTTACTAAGCTTCTCGCTTTTGAACTGAATCTGGTTCGCCACGATTATGTCATTTGTAAGACACCAGAATAAGCCTCTTTAGTTATCCATTTCTGCCCCTTGCCCCACAGATCTATACTCCGCAACGAACAAATATCATTAGCTATTCAGCTTTGCCACAACCCAACCCCAGCAATCAAACAAACGTTTTATTTATGCTATTGATTTAGATACTGCTTTTCAGCCTGACAGAACAAAATAAAGGGGATACACTGGGAGCTTCCTAGCTGTTGTTTAACGATAGAAGAATGCGATGAGCGGACAAGTTAAAACGGGGAACCCCGACGCCCTGTTAAAAAGGATTATCTCAGAGAAGCGTCAGCGTCTGCGCAAGAATGTGCACATACTGTTTCTCGGGCTTTCAGCGGAAGAAGCCGATCCAATTATCACCTTACTACGTGGTGCCCGCTTAGCTCCCAGAGGCAAGCAGGTTCAGTCTGCAGATGAATTCAGTGCAGCCTTGAGTGAAAGAGCCTGGGACCTGATTCTCAGCCCTCAGGTGGAAGGTAAGTTTACCGCCAAAGAAGCTATTCAGATCCTGCAACGACAAAACCGGGATATACCTGTTATCCAGCTAGTACCCAAGAGCACTAATCAGTCATTATTGCAGGGCTTAAAAGCAAAGATGGCGGCGGTCATCTCTCTGGATGAGCAGGAACTTTTGCTGATTCAGATTCGCCAACAGCTTGAACACCTGGAAAATCGCCGTCGCCTTAAAGCGGTTGAAGTTCAACAGACCGAAACAGAGAAGCTCTGTAAACAATTATCTGATCTGTCCGTACTACCGATCCTCTACCTCAACTCTGACCTTCACCCTGTCTATACCAATCAGGCGTTTGCAGATCTGTTCGGTCTGGAAGACAAGCAAAACCTGCATGGCCAGAGTCTGGATAAGTTTGTCGCGATGAAACATCGTGAACAACTGATTACAGCCCTTCATAGCAGCCTGGATAAAAGTATCGATCCGGTACAACTGGAGCTCAGTGGACGCCGTGTTGACGGCACTAACTTCATGGCGAGTTTTAGCATTCAGCCGGCACGCTATCAGCATCAAAACTGCATACAGGTCATCATTGAACCAGACAGCAAAGCCAATGAAGACAGCTTTGCCAATCTCGACCCTATCACCCGCCTGTATGACAAAGACTATCTGTTAAACTCACTGGAAAAGGCAGTACATAAAGCGTTACCCGGTGGGGCAGATTGTAATCTTTTATATATTAAGTTCGATAACTACGCGAACCTGCTCTCAGAATTAGGCAGTAAAGGTACCGATATAGTACTGGCTGATATAGCCGAACTACTGCATGCCAAAATTAACCGGGCTCATATATGCGCACGCATCGGTGATGGTATTTTCGCGGTACTGTTTCATGACCCCAACACCAGTAAAGCGATTAAACTGGCTGAACTGCTCTGTAAGGCCATTTCACAGCAACAGATAGATGTCACCGGAATAACAATTCAAACCACCTGTAGTATCGGTATCAGTACGATCAACGATAATGCCCCGCATTACCTTGAAATACTGGATCAGGCTCGGCACGCGGCAGAATCAATTAGTAGTAAAGAAGGCAGCGGCAATGGGGCTAAACTCTATGAACTGGTACACCAGGCCGAGCTTGAAGAGGATAACTCTGCGATTAAGCTGATTGAAGATGCGCTGGCCAATGATCAGTTCCACCTGTTATTTCAGCCGATTGTTGGACTGACCAGCGCTAATGGGCTTGGCAACTATGAAGTATTTTTAAGGCTCAGTGATAATGAGAGTACCGAAGGTGTCTCACCCAATGTATTCCTCACCACACTGGATCATGCCGAAACCAGTATTAATCTGGACAAATGGGTCATTCAGAATAGCTTCACCAAAATTGCTGAACAGCTCAAAGAACAGAAACGCAACCGGATTTACATCAACCTGACAGCTCGGTTCTTTCAAAGCCCGGACACGCTCAAATGGCTTTCTGAGCAACTAAAGCAATATCGCATCCCTGCCGACCTGATCGTTTTCCAATTAAGCGAGTCCGACCTGACAACAGCTTTACCTCAAGCTGAGCGCTTTGCCCTGGGCATTAGCAAATTGGGCTGTCGACTTTGTATCAAACATTTTGGCATATCACCTAATAGTCTGGCACTGCGTAAAAAACTGAAACCAACGCTAATCAAATTAGATGGTTCCTATATCCAGGATCTGGATAACTTAAACAACGCCGACAAAGGCTTTGCCAAAATGATCGCTGAACTCAAGACGGCTAAAATCACCACAATAGCGCCGCTGGTCGAAGACACTAAGCTCATGGGTAAACTCTGGAAGTTTGGTATCGATTACGTGCAAGGTTACTACTTGCAGCCACCCGGCCCGGAGATGAGTTACGATTTCTTTGAGTAGTCAGAAACAACAAAAAAACCGCCAAAAGGCGGTTTTTTAGTTTTTATAACACTGACGTAACTACCAGCATGTGCGCGACCAACCTGAAGCTAGCCGCCCTTCACAGCAGTATAACGATTAATTAAGCGTATCCCGGTCCCTGAAGCCGATCAGGTAGAGAATACCGTCCAGCCCCAGGGTTGATATCGCTTGTTTGGCACTCTTACGAACCAACGGCTTAGCACGGAACGCAATGCCTAAACCGGCAATCGACAGCATCGGCAGATCATTCGCACCATCACCAACGGCAATCGTCTGTTCGAGGCAGACCCCCTCTTTCTCGGCGATTCTACGCAGCAGTTCCGCTTTGCGCTTACCATCCACCACGGTACCGGTAACATTACCGGTCACCTTACCATCGACAATTTCCAGGTCATTGGCATAAACGTAGTCAAAGCCCATCTTCTGCTGCAGGAAGTTAGCGAAGTAATTAAAACCACCGGACAGAATCGCTGTTTTAAAGCCAAGCGCCTTAAGATTAGACACCAGCTCTTCAACACCTTCCGTCAACGGTAGCCGTTGAGCAATATCAGCCAGTACAGACTCATCCAAGCCCTTCAGCAGTGCCATACGGCGCTTAAAGCTCTCAGTGAAGTCTATCTCGCCACGCATAGCCGCTTCAGTGATCTCGGCAACCTGATCGCCGACACCGGCCTCTTTAGCCAATTCATCGATCACCTCAGCCTCAATCAGGGTTGAGTCCATATCGAATACCACCAGACGACGGTTACGACGATAGATATCATCTTTCTGGAAGGCGATATCAACATCCAGATCGCTGGCAATACGTAAGAATTCTTCACGCAGTTGAGCCGTATCAGCAGGAGCACCCCGTACTGAAAACTCAACACAGGCCTTGGTTTTTTCCTCAGCGCTATCAAGTGAAATACGCCCGGATAGCCGGCTGATATTATCAATATTCAGACCATGATCAGCCGCAGTCTGGGCCACTTTACCTATATGCTCTGCAGTCACTTTACGTGCCAACAAAGTAATAATATGGCGAGATTTACCCTGTGCGCCTACCCAGCTTTCATATTCATCACCGGAGACCGGTTCAAAGCGGATATTGACATCCAGCTCATGGGCTTTAAACAAAATATCGCGCAGCAGTGTTGAAGCCTCGGCTTCAACAGGGACTCCAATCAAAATACCCAGTGATAAGGTGTTGTGGATAACCGCCTGGCCGATATCGAGAATGTCGATATCAAACTGTGCCAGTATGCTGGTAATTGAGGACGTAACTCCGGGCTTATCCTGACCGGAGATGTTAAGCAGAATTATCTCTTTCATGACCTGATTTTTTATATAGTGTAAAAGCGCTGTGTGTGAAGTTGCGAAAATTATAACATCTCAGCCCATGAAGTCTGTTACAGATCGAAACTAATGCTGCATTTCAAACCTGCAGGTAGCAGATAATCACTATTTTTCAGAACCAGACGTACACCAAAAGTGCCACTGGCGGCATCTAAAACCCGATCAACAATGGAGACTCTGGCCAGATGCTCACTTGCCAGCGGCTCCTCCAGGGTAACCTCCGCTTCACTACCCTGGACTATTTCACCAAAGTATTTTGCCGGCATCACCGCCTCTATATAAAGCGGATCCAGTTGAGCGACCTGTAGAATAGGTTCTTCACCTACATATTCACCGGCATCGAGGAAAGTATCGACAACCACACCGGTGATAGGGCTGCGTATGGTTTTCTGCCCCAGCATCGCCCGGGTCTGAGCCATCTCATAACCGTATAACCGATTATTCATGATGATCTCATCTTTCTCCTGTTCAGAGATAAGATTACGCTCATACAGCTCAGTATTACGCTTAATTGTGCGCTTGCCATATTCGGTCTGGGCCTGATTCAGCTTCAGGGTGGCCTGCTCAACTTCCGCCCTCAATTTAACCAGTACGTCACCTTTGCGGACAAGATCCCCCCGCTGCACTAATACCTTATCAATCACCCCCACCACCGGACTGGCGATACTGGCGTCAACGCTGGGGGTCAGCAAACAATCCATTGCCCGGGCGGGGGTATTGGTATTAACAGACCCGAATCCCTTATTATCTGACTGTGCCGCAGATGACTCATCCAACGGCATATCCAGCAGTTTTTGCGCTTCTGATTCGGTTACAGCCAGCACATTAGTGGCCAGCAACATACTCATCAGGGTTATTATTCTGATCATTAATCCACCGATCCTGCAAAAGCTAATAATTCATTTTGTTTGTGATCATACTCAAGGGTGGCTTGCCGTGCCAGATAGTTCTGTCGTTCAACGAACTGCTGTTCGGCCCGTAACAAGCTTAATGCAGCTTTCTGGCCGGCGACTGAACTCACACCCAGGCTACGACAAGTCGGTTGCAGACTCTTACCCCGCAGTGAGCGAACCGGCTGATTTTCCAGACTCAGCAACATCTCAAAGCTACCCGGGTCGCCCTGCCGGGCGCAGCGCCCTGCCAATTGCCGATCAACCCGGCTCGACTCATAGTGCTCGGTCAGTATCACATGCAGCCCTCCCGCCTGTTGCACCGACGGCGATAACTTAATATCCGTGCCCCGCCCCGCCATATTGGTCGCCACCGTAATACGTCCCGGCTGTCCTGCTTCGGTAACAATACCGGCTTCTTCTTTATCCTGTTTGGCACTCAGTACCTTGTGCGCTAAGCCTGCCTGTTTAAGGTGCTCACTGGCAATCTCTGACTCTGCCACTGATGCGGTACCTATCAGAATGGCGCGACTCTGCTGTACCAATTCCTGGCAGCGCCCGGTAACAGCTTGCCAGCGGTCTTTATCTTCTCTAAATACCCGGGATTGCAGAGCAAGCCGACGCTCAGCTTTATTAGGTTTAACCGGCGTGACTGGCAGACGGTATACCCGCCATAGTTCGTCGCGTACTTCCCATGCGGTGCCTGTCATACCCGAAAGGTGCAGATAACGGCGAAAAAAGTTCTGATAGCTTATCCGGGCCAGCGTGACTCGCTGCTGAGTCAGTTCACATTGCTCTTTCAGCTCCACCATCTGATGCAGGCCTTTTTCCCATGAGCGCCCTTCCATCACCCGACCCGACAGTGCATCGATCAATTCAACTTTACCTTCCCGCACCAGATAGTCTTTATCAAGTTCGTAGATAAAGCGGGCCAGTAGTGCTTTGTGAATAATCTCTTCCCGCCGTATCGCGCCTTTCCAAAGCGGCCCCAGGTCCTGACTCAGGTACTGTAGTTTTCTGCGCCCTTCCTCGGTCAGGTCGATTTCACGCTTATCTTTATTAAGCATAAAATCGTCATCCTGCTGCAATTGAAACGACAGTGCCCAGCCTGTTTCGATAAAAGCCTGTTCTTCTTCGTTACCTTGCACACCGGAGATAATCAGAGGGGTTCGGGATTCGTCTATCAGTACACTGTCGGCTTCATCCACCAATGCGAAGTGCAATCCCCTTAGCTGCAACTGAGACTCTACCTTGGTTGTTTTCAGCGATTCGACCTGCATTCTTAACGGCTGCCGATGCTCAAGTTTCATCTGATCACGCAGGTAATCAAAAACCAGCTCTTTGCCGGTCACATAGACAATATCCCGACTGTAAGCATCGCGCCGGCCTGCCGGGTCGACTTCATGAGTTATGATTCCCAAGGATAAACCAAAGCACTGATACAGCGGCGCCATCTCTTCAGCATCCCGCGCGGTCAGATAATCGTTCACGGTGATAACATGTACCGGCAACCCCGCCAGCGCAGCAGTTATCACAGGCAGTACTGCGGTCAGGGTTTTACCTTCACCTGTTTTCATCTCGGCTATACGGCCCTGCACCATGATCCAACCGCCCGTCAGCTGGCTATCAAAATGCCGCATACCCAGGACCCGGCCCGACATCTCCCGGATAATGGCAAACTGTTGCGCTAATAAAGCATCACTGAAGCCTTCGACCCGAATCAGATCACCCAGCTCACGTGCACTCTGAACCAACTGTTGATCAGAGTTAGTGTCCAGTTGCTCAGTATGACGTTTAACGGCATTAATAAAACGCCGCTGGCGCAACTTCATGCGTAAAGGGTTTAATTCAAATCGCCCCACCACTCGTCGCTGCAACCGCTCCAGCCAATCAGCCTGACGTACCGGACGTTCAGGCCGATGCCGGTAATCTGCCGGTGCATGATCGAAAGTTCGGAACATCAGAATTCAAGCTCCCTCAGCAAAGTCCGCCGAATCTGGCGGTATATGCGAAAGCCCACCGGTTCCGGGCTGTGCTCGAAGCGTACATAAACCCGTTCACCTATGCGGGACACCGGCATATCCTCTATCTGAATATCAAAAATAAAAACCGGATCAAAGGCTTCAGGTGCATCCTGCGCGGCAGGGTCTAGTGCAAACTGTCCACCGCCATCAACGGAAAGTGCTGCACTGGGAAGAGCCTTTTGTGCACTGGGAATTTCACCCACCAGCCGGGCAGCGATAACCTGATCAAAATTCTCCGATAAACGTACTGACAATTGTTGTAGATCGTTACGCACAGCAGCGACCTCATCCTGACCCACGACCGCCCGTATGCGATATTCACCCGGCTGTAGCAGATAGCCCATCAGCGTACCACGAGGGATATAACGGTCCTGTGGATCAACCGGCATAGCCAGCTGAAACACCCCATCAGCCGGGCTCAGCATAACCAGATCCCGTTTCTCATCTAAACCACGACTTAACTCAGCACGGGCCTGTTGAATTTCTTCCTGAATGATTCCGGCTTCATTCTGGCGCTCATCCGCCACCGCCGTACGGTAATGCACCAGCAACTCTTTAATACGTCCGGCCGTACGGTCCAGCTGCGATTCCAACTCATCATTCTGACTGACAAACAAAGTCTGCCCCGCACTGACCTGCTCACCGGAGCGGGTTTTAATCTGCTCTAAAAAACCATTACTAGCGGCCATTAGGCGAGCGGACTCTGGTGCCCAGAATATTCCGTGAGCAACCGTCATTCGAGGCACTGGTATCACGAATAACAACACCCCGATCATAGCAAATACTGCAATAGTAACACCTGCAGCCCGACCCCTTTTCTGTACCATGCGTCGATCCATAAACAGATATTTAATGATGCTAATTAAAGGTTTACCAAACATATTGTAGAGCGACAAGATAGCCAGAAGAATACCGATAAAGAACAGTTCACTGGCGACAAACAACACAATACTGATGGTAATAAAAACCCGATAGATAAAGCTGGTAACCGCATAAAACAACAACCAGCGAGCTTCGCCCCGGCTATAGGCTGGCGACTCTGAATCCTCCTGACCTAACAGGTATTTCTTACATAGATAAGCGACTTGTCGGGTACCACGCCCCGCCAGATTTGGAATCTCGAGAAAGTCCGACAATACATAGTAAGCATCAAAGCGTAGCAGGGGGTTACCATTGAATAACAGCGTTGATACACCGGCAATCAGCAGTGTATTAAACGCCAGACTACGTACCAGACCCGGCTCAGCATAAACCCATACCGCCATTGCCACCGCCGCGATAAACGCTTCCACAATAATGCCGGCACCGGCAACCATCATGCGCGGATATTTATTACGAAAAGCCGCCGAAGAGGAAGCATCAACATAGGGTATAGGCATAAAAATCAGGAACATCACCCCCATCTCATGCACTTCACCACCCCAGCGTTTCAGGGCGTAAGCATGGCCAAACTCATGAATAAGTTTAACCACCGGATAGACCAGCCAGATCAGAAACAGGTTTTCTGCCGCCAACACCCGGTCAGCCAGGTTTTCGGTCAACTCATCCCAATGATAGCCCGCCTGAATCAACGCCCAGCCAATACACCAGAGCCATATCAGCCCCGTTATCGGATTAAAAAGCCAACGACTCAGGCCCGCCGTGCGGTTCAGAAAGGGTTCGGGGTCTAACAGTGGGATCTTAATGGCCAGAGGTGACTTCACCACCGCCATCACTTTATTGCGGCGTTCACGATCTCGACGCTCAGAGGCTTCACGAATATCGGGGATAACATCGGTTTGCACCAGATCAACCCGATACAGCTGTGACAATAACTGGATAACTTCGTCCTGGGAGGGCATATCATCGCCCAGCTGATCACCGGCGCTGTGCCAGATCTGATCCAGATCCCGCTGTCCATCCATGAGCCCGATCAGGGCATAAGCCTGGGGCGTAAAGCGATGATAGCGGCCACTGGCATCATCCTGAATCACATACCAGACATCACCACGATAGATATGTCGGTTAATCTCAACATGAGAACGCAACCGGGGTTTAACCGCTGCGACCCGGTGCCAGAAAGGGCTAAACAGCGACGCCGACATCAGGGAATCCAGGACCAGAGTTTAAGTTTCACCCACTGAATCAGTGGATAACTCCAGATCCAGATCAAACGCCGGTCGTCAATTTCAACTTTACCTACGCCTTCCATACCCGGACGTAAACCCGGTGAAATATCCTGCAGTTGCGCCTCAACTCTGAAATAGTTACCACCATCTCTGGCTTCAGTCACTGGTGTCACCTGGGATACGCTGAACGCAAAACTCTGCTCCGGTAATGAGTTCAGAATCAACCGCCCCTGCTGGCCATTATCAATATCGGCCATACGGTGTTCATCTATCCACAAAATCACCCGATAGCGTTCAAGGGGGGCGACTTCAAACAGCACCTCACCCTGCTCTACCGCACTGCCTAAGCGCTGACTCAGGTCACCACTCACCACTAAGCCATCGAAAGGCGCTTTAAGGCGGGTACGTTGCAGTTGGCTTTCAATCAGGTTGAGCTGCGCCAGGTTTTGTTCCAGCTGCGCTTGTAATATCTTAGCTTCAGCCCGGTCCCGATTAGCGACCGCTTCTTCGTATTGACGTTGTAACTTAGCACCTTCACTGAGGTAGCCGAGCTTTTCTAACGTCAGATCACGGTCATCCAGTCGACTCATCTCCTGCCCGGCACTGACCCTGTCACCGGCCTTTACCTGCGCATCATCCAGATAGCCTTCAAATGGCGCAACCACCGCACGACGGACCTCGCCCTCTAGCACACTGTCGGCGGCAACCCGATAAGTCCCTGTCGCAAAGGTAAAAAACAGACACACCAACGCGATACTCGTGAGGATAAGCTTACGCCCCAGATAACCTGCACCAAACAAACGTTGTAACTGGGTTTTAGTCGAGCGATACAGATGCTGATACCAGGAACTATCCTGATTCTGTTTATTGCGCAGCACCTCACTAGACAGGGCAACAATACTGCAGATCCGGCCTTGTTCCTGTTCATCAAATGCCTGACCTACAGGGCGCTCCAGTGTCACCGCACCAAAATAATCATCACCACTGTGTAATGGTATAGTCAGAATATTAGCGTTACCGCCCGACTGAGAAAACTGCGCATGTTCGCGCATCACCAGCTGACTTTCATCCGTAGCAGCAGCGTTATAGCTGATCACTCCGCGCTGCAGAATAGCCTCATCCATCACCCCGGACAGGCGACGAATCAGATTCATTTTCTTACCGAACTGAGCACTATGGGACAGCGCAGTCACCTCGGTCTGGCGGCTTTTTGTCAGACCAAAGCTTACTCGATCACAACCGTATGCTGCGGCTAACTCATTAACAAACCGCAACGCTGAAGGCTGAAAGCGGGCCTCGCTCAGCACCGCCGCCAGCAGATCAACCGCGCCGGACAAGCGATCAAACTGTTCTGTCTGTTCTTTACCCCGTTGACGGCGAACCAGCAGTTCAATCCAGGCGCTACCCCACTGAATCTGTTCCATTACTTCAGGCAGCACGATATGCGGGACATTAAGCGACAGCGCAACCACCCCCGCCAGCTCATCATCCAACCGAATAGGAAATGCCACACCGTAACTACCGGACGCCAGGGAATGCACCAATCCGGACGCCTCTTCAATGCCCTCTTCAATCAGTGCGGTAAACTCTTCATCCGGCTGACTTTTTTCTGGCCAGATCGCACTAGGGAGAAAGCCATTTTCACCGCTATCTAATACCAGTGTCGCCATAGTGACGCCACCGATACGGGTGCACATCAGTTCCAGCCAATATTGACAGTAGTCAGTATAGCTTTCAGCTCCACTAAACTGCACCCAGGCCTGGCGTAGTAACTCGTTACCGGTTTCAGAATCTAACTGCGAATCTAACTGCATAACCACCCTGTTTCAGTTCATTCAAAGACAACAATGCCCGGTATAAACCGGGCACTGACAAGCCAGCTTAAACTTAATGCTCAGCTTTAACCGCTTCAGCCGCTTCAGGACTACCTTCACCGATCTCACCGAAGCGCTCTTCGTATTGTGCCAGTACACCGTTCAATAAGGTCGCCATCCGCTTAGCAGCGTATGGGTTAAGAATAATACGATCTGACAGTTCAATCGTCAGCTGCTTCTGCTGTGCATTCCATGCCTGGTTCAGGCCAAACAGCATAGTAATTTCTTCCCTGGTACTGGAGACATTACACACATTGGCGTAAGTGCTGGTCATTTTAGAGTCATCCCAGCGAATAGTCGGGCTCTGTACCTTCTTTTCTTGATCTGCCATGTTGCTTCCTTATTATCAGTGTTTCTTAATGTTCTTAACTGCCTGTTCCCAGTCACTACTGGTCACAGATTTTTTCTCTTCAGATTCAACGAAGCACTGCTTCACATCGTCCCAACGCTGCACCCGACGCTGCTGATGGCGCAGCTCACTAAAGCCTTTAGCAGTCAGTTTAGAGGCACCGGTACGATCACCGCTGGCCAGCTTCCAACCGGCCAGTGCCGCAATCGCTGCAGCCGTACCTGCATTGCTTTCCAGCTTAGCCGGGGCAGATTCTTCGGTCTCTTCATCCTGAAGTTCAGGTTGCCCGTCAACCGCTTCAGTTTCAAGCGGTTGTTCACCAGTCTGAGTTTCTGCATCCGCAGGCACCGTTTCCTGAGCCTCTGTTTCAGCACCTTCAGTCTGAATTCCTTCAGGACATTCAACACTCATCCCCTGATCGCTGTAGCAAGTTTCCTGCTCTGCTTCCTCAGTATTGGTATTACTCTCACCTGCTGCTGTTGCGGGAAGAGAACTCAGAATATCTCCGGTTGTCACCGAACTACCGCTCAGGCCACTACTATGATGGCGATTACTGTCTGCCGTTGTCAGTCTGCCGTTTTCATCAGTCTGCAGGCCAATTGAGCTCAATGGTGTAAAGGCACTCAACAACGTAATGCCTGTACCCGTTAGCTTATTGTTATACAAACCAAACTGAGTTCTGGCGAACAGATCAAGACTACCCTGTCCCAGACGTATCACAAACAGGCCTTTTGGTGAGCCGTCCGGATTACTTTCTATCAAAACACGGCCATATTCACCGATCAGAACATCTTCAGACAAGCTGCCGTAGAATAGGTCTCCGCCAAAACCACCGAACACAAAGTCATTATCGGCACCACCGTTGAGGATATCGTCTCCCCCAATAAAGAGTTCAGAAGCCTCGGCACTGACGAGTCGGCCATTCATATAGATAGCCAGACCTCCATCACCAGAGATAAAATCGTCGCCGGCATCGCCAAACAGGTTGTCTCCCTGTGCACCACCGATAACAGTATCGTCACCGGCTCCGCCATGAAGCTCATCAGCACCGCCAATATCAGAGTTCTTACTGAATACCCGATCCAGTGTTAAAGGATCGTCATCATCAGTGTTGTAGTACGCCTCACCCAGATCGCCGACCACTTTATCGTCACCGGCACCGGCATAGATAGTTTCATTACCCAGGCCACCGAAGATAAGATCATCGCCAGCTCCACCAATCAGGTCATCATCACCGGAGGTTTCCATCGAGGTATCAGTTGTGTAGTAATGATCAGCCATGCCATCAGCATAATCAACGACGCCGTTATCACCGAAGATAACATCATCGCCGTCAGCCGTTTCAATACGATCGTCACCCACACTACCGAACGCAAGGTTATGACCACCTCGGGCATTGATATCGTCATCACCGCCCAGAGTGCTCAGTTCACTAACCGCCTGTACCCGCTGGTCGCCAGCATCATTCAATTGCACAAAACCGTTATCACCCATCAGAATGCTGTTGCCGGTTCCGGAATCGATATCGTCGCCATCGGTACCACCAAATACTATATTGTCGCCGTCGCCAGCTTCGATGATATCCACTCCACCCGTTGACGCTGTTACATCGGTCGTCGAGATTCGGTTAAGAATGCCATCCTTGTAATCCAGCTGACCGTTATCACCGAACACCCGGTCTGCACCCGCCCCCGTTGCAATGTCGTCATTACCGACACCACCCAGAACCAGGTTATCACCACCTGCAGCGATGATAGTATCGTCGCCGCCCAGAGTGCTCAGTTCGCTAATAACCTGAATCCGTTTACCATCAGCATCGAAGGTTGCAGTACCATTATCACCGATCAGGATCGCGTTGCCGGTACCTGATTCGATACTATCGCCATGGGTACCACCCATAACAATATGCTTGCCGTTACCCAGAGTGATGTCATCTATACCGCCGGTTGCCGCTGTCTTATCCTGGGTATCGATAGTGCGTAGAATACCACCGGTAAACTGCAGCTCACCATTACCACCCAGCACCCGGTTATTGCCGTTACCCGCTTTAATGGTATCGCCGCCGAAACCACCGATCACCAGTTTATCGCCGTCGCCTAAAGTCAGCGTATCGCCGTCGCCCTCGGTAGTATCAGTACTGCGACCCGAAGTGATAATACCGTTTACAAAGTTCAGCTCACCATGATCACCCAGCAGGTAGTCTTCACCGTTACCGGTAGTAACAATATCTCCGGCTGCGCCGGCAATGACGACATTATTACCCTCACCACGGACATTCAGACTTATAGTGTCAACATCACCCTCAGTAGCCTTATTCAGCGCTTGCTGCAGGATGCCATCAGTCTGATAAATCAGGCTGCCCTGATCACCTAACACGTGGTGGTCACCATTACCGGCTGTTATTGTGTCCCTGCCGATACCGCCGATCACAGCTTTGATTTCGCCATCATCCGCATTGCCAAGATTGAGGGTATCGTTTCCACCCAGGTTGTTTTCTACGCTATTAGCACTGCGGAGAATCTGGGTATCAGCATCAAATACCAGATTACCGTTATCGGCAATAATATGGTCGGTACCATCAGCCGTCGTAATCTGATCGTTACCAACACCGGCAATAATCTGGTTTTCACCATCTGCCAGAGTAATAGTGTCGACTCCACCCAGAGCACCACCATCAGCCTCTACCGTGCTGGTCATCTTAGCCAGTTTACCATCGGTATAACTCAGCTCGCCGTTATCACCAATCACCTGGTGATTACCTGTACCGGCATCGACAAAGTCAGCACCGAAACCGGCAATCACAGTCTTATCGCCGTCACCCAGATCGATATCATCATTACCACCGAATGTAGTTGCAGTACTGACAATAGCGTTAAGCTTGCCATCGGTGCGGATAATCGTACCGTTATCACCTAGCACAATATCGCTGCTTGCGTAAGCGGTTGGCGTCGATGTATCACCTTTACCGACAACAGCATTGATCTCAACATAATCGCTGCCGCTACCTGCGATTACCAGATTATGATCGTCATCGTTAGCACCACTGATATTTACCGAATCGTCACCCGCTTCGGTTGAGGTACTGGTCATTACCAGTTTTTCACCAGCGGGGGTATCAGACAGGGTGACTGAACCTTCATCACTGATTATCCGCCGCTCAGCCGCCTGATTCTCAGCAGCGTGGACAATGATCAAATCTGCAGAAGCCCCACCTATTACTGTCTTATCGCCGTCTGCCAGACGGATATCATCGATTCCGCCATTATTTGTCTGGCCTGTTTGTAGATAATCCAACTGCCAGTTAGTTAGCTGTAGCTCACCGTTATCGCCCAGTATTAAATCTGTGCTACTACCAGTGGTTGTAATGAAATCAGTACCGACGACGGTGTTCGATCCTGCAACAATGATGTTGAGATCATCATTATGCAAACTCGCCAACTGTATAAAATCATCACCGCCAGCAGTATCGGTGCCCACTATATTCAGCTGACCATTGAGCTGGTTATAGTTAACCGATCCTTCATCCCCCAGTACCGTGCGTCGATTGGCTGCGGCAATAGTCGCCGCTGCAACTGCGGCAGTGACTATCACATCATCATCACCCGCCCCGGCTATAACCGTCTTATAGCCAGACTGAAGATTGATATGATCTTCACCGTCGTTGCCAGTCCCACTACCCGAAGTTTGTATAGAATCTAACTGACCTCCGGTCAGCTGCACCATACCGCTATCACCCAGTACCAGATCAGTACTACTACCGGTGGTGGTGACTCTATCGATGCCACCATCAGAGTCCGCATCATTAGTACCGGCAACAATGATATTCAAATCATCGCTGTGGTTACCCGTAATCAGAATTGTATCGTTACCACCTGCAGTCGGAAGGCTGGCGACATTCAATCGTTCAGGGCTGCTAATCGTCGAATAAGTGACCGAACCTTCATCACCCAGTACTGTCCGGCTATGGCCTTCATCGGCACCACCGGTGATGGTCACACGGTCATCACCGATACCGGCAATGACGGTTTTATCACCTGCCTCCAGCGTAATATGGTCTGTGCCACCCTGGCCCGGATTAATACTGCACATAAAGTGCAGCTGACCGGCAATAAGTTGCAGCAGGCCATTATCACCCAGTACCAGATCGGTACTGTTACCGTTGATAGTTACCTGATCAATACCATCTGTGCTGTCCGCGTCATTAGTACCGGCTACAACGATATTGAGATCATCACCATTTTCACCATCTATCTGAATGATATCGTTACCACCCTGAATACTGGTGCTGGTGATATCCAGCTGTTCAGCTCCATTTACATCGGCGTAAGTGACCGAACCTTCATCGCCCATTACTATACGGCGATTCGCTTCAGCCACCGTAACGGAAGCATCGATAGTGATCTGATCGTCACCCATACCGGCAATAACCGTTTTATCACCATCAGCCAGACGGATATTATCCTGCCCGCCCAAGCCTGAATCACTGGATTGTATATAATCCAGCTCACCATCAGTCAGCTGCAGCAGGCCATTATCACCCAGTACCAGGTCAGTACTGTTGCCAGTGGTTGTTATATCGTCCACGCCACTCGCATTGGTACCCGCTACGATGATGTTCAGATCATCACTGTGAGCACCACTGATCTCAATGATATCGTTGCCACCAGCCTGGGTAGTACTAGTAACATTCAGCTGTTCATCGCCGGCATTATCACGGTAGGTAACAGAGCCTTCATCACCCATCAGGATGCGACGATAGGCCTGTTGCTCAGCAGACGTTAACTCCGTAGTCGCCGTTGACTTTATCTGATCATTACCGAGACCACCCAACGCGATAACATTGCCATCCGCCAGGAAAATTTTATCGTTACCACCCAGCAGACCCTCCGCCTTCATATCGATGAAGCCAGTGCTGTAATCGATGGTACCCAGATCACCAATAACCAGATTATCACCGCTCAGATCGGTGATTTCATCGTTACCCAGGCCGCCCATAATGCGGTCTGCCCCCTCTTCACCGTCGATCTTGTCTTTACCATCAGTAACTGCATCGGCAGAGACAATCTTAACCATCTGAGCAACCTGACTGGCCAACAATTCCTGATCGTTACTGTTTAACAACTTACCGTTATCGCCAAACAGGATATCGTCTCCACGGCCACCAAAGATATCATCATCTCCAGAGCCGCCTCTGATCACATCGATCCATTCAGCGGCGGGCAGAGTGGCTGAGATATCGGTCACAGTATCGCCGACAAGCATATCGTTACCGGCACCACCCTCGAGGGTATCCTGGCCTAGCTGACCAAAGATTCGATCATCTCCCTCACCACCGGTAATCTGATCATCGCCATCACCACCACGGACACGGATAGCAAGCTGAGCTGATGAAGCATCAATAATGTCATCGTCTGCCTGACCGAAGATATCCAAACGGCGTTCACCGGTCGGTAGTGCCGCATGTGCAGGATTATTCAGGTCATCACTGGCCGTGACTGTTATCTGGTCACTACCTTCATTACCATAGACTGTGGTCACCGTCTGGTTATCGCTACCGGTTATAACGCTTTGTACCTCAACGACGTCACTCCCTTTACCGGCCCAAATGCCAAGACCCTTATCGAAATCGCCTGTCGCAGAGTAATTGATATCACCACCTGAGAATCCGGTGATGCTATCTGCAGTAATAACACCGGCAGTCACACCTACTGTGGCATCAAAATCACTTACATAAAGTTCATTTGAATCGTCGCCGGCATACAGATTCAGTACACCTTTAATCCCTGCCAAAGTACCATGAGCCGTATCACCCAGTATCAGATCGCTATCGACATCGGAGCCGACATAGATCGCATCATCACCCATTCCTGCATAAAGGTTGGTTTGAGTATTCGCTGCGGTGGAACGTACGTTGAAGCTATCTTTCTGATCACCCAGGCGGATATTCAGCGTTTCCGTGTTGTAGTAGTTGATACCCGCAGCGCTGGTTTCCAGCGTTACCTCACCGGTTTGTGAGGTATATCCATCAACAGAGATTTCAGCGTTAACATGCTCCCCTTTGAGAATAATCGCCAGATCACCACCCAGTTCAAATACCGATACATTATCAGTATGCGGCAGATCCGGATCGGTATTATTCTTGTTCAGAATAGGATTCAGTGCGGCAAGCAGATCAGCAGCCGATGCATTATAGGCGATCGGACCGGTCGTCTTGCCCAACACCGTCAGGGTGTAAGTAGAGCCAACGGCCAGGTTACTCACCGTCAACAATTGTACATTGGAATCACTCTGTACCACGCCGCCTTCTGCAACTGTGATTACACTCAGGTTCGCAGATGACTCTTGTGCTGCGGTCAGACCAGTAAGCGAAGCCGCCCGCTGATCCCATTGCTCCGTTTCATTGCTTGCCAGCGCACCGCTGAAAGTGACCTCAATAATGCCATCTATATCACGGCGCACACTCACATCAGCCTCATCTGCGCCCAGCGCCGTCGCAATTACTGCTGCAATAGCATTGGCTGGCTGCTGATAGGTTAAAACGACCGGAATACTGGCCACATCAACCTTATAAGCCCACTCTAGCTGGGCAATATCAACGCCGGCCAGATCACCACCAAAGGTCAGTGTAAAGACACCCTCTCTTTCTGACACCGCCACGCCGGAGGTGACACCCATCGCCGTATTAAGCAGAGCAGCAATCGCACGGCTATCCGCCGTCAGGTCAACGCTGATCAGCGCAAATCCATCATGGCGCTCTACATTGCTGCTGGCAGCCAGCCCGGACTCGGTACCATAGCCATCAAGCTTCAGCATATAGCTGCCACTTCCGCCTTGTACTTTGAGTGTCTGAACTTCTGCGGACGACGGCATATCCAGACCCGTCACAGACTTGTCGGTCAGATAACCATCAGCATTATCCATATCTCCGCGATCATCAATTTCAACCGTATCCTGATCGGCACCACCATCAAAGGCCAGCAATGCAGCGATTTCATCAACTTGCTGTTGGGTATTAGAAACGATGAGTTTGTCATTACCTTTACCCAGTTCAACAATGGTCTGACCGGATATGGTTTCTACTCGCACTTCGTCTACACCTTTACCCCCGGTAATATGAGTAATGCCGGTATGGGTCGACTCAATAGTCAGGCTGTTATCACCCTGACCCAGATCAAAACTGATCTCTTCCAGATCGCTATAGTGAATACCGCCAACCAGTGTCTTGTCACCGATAACCGCCTCGTCAGCCATACCAAAACCACCGATATGAGTACTACTCAGAGTACCGCTGCTATGGGTCGGGTCATTGCCATTAAACAGGTTCAGTACATCCACCTGATCCGCTTCAACAACCCTCTGGTTGAGATTCACCGGACGATAATAATAGTCATCACCCGCCACAGGCTTCATACCTGCAGGCCAGTCTTCAGTAAAGGTCACGGTATCACCGGAGACACTTGCAACCTGCATCACTGTACCGGCAGCATCACCTGAAATAACATAAAACTCATACGGGAAGTCATTCAACCGGGTATCGAAGCCATCAGTGTCACCACCTCTTGGATCTACATGTGTTACTCCGGTATGGGTTAGCGTCGCTTTGGAATTACTGGTATCCGCTGCGGTAATAGTGCCGTCAGGAACATACCAGTTGGTCTCGCCAGGCAGCATGAACGGGTTATTCAGATAGCGGTCAGCATCCAATCGCTCACCACCATTGATAGTAACAGGGCCACGCAGCGTATTGATGCGCTGATCCAGACCAGCAAATACCTGGGCATCACTACCATCAGCGATATCATCATCAACGGCTGTCACATAGACAGTTTGTGCATCAGACCAGTTATCACGGGTGAATTCTGCATAAGGCGTCAGTGTTATGCCGCTGCTTGCGCCATGCGCCAGGAATGTATCGGTGTCGGTGACCATGGAAACATGTAACACACCTCTTTCATTAACAACCGTATAGACCGCCTGAACATTTATCTCAACCGCCTCTATGGCCTCCTGTACCTTCGACGCCAAAGTCGATGTATCTGCAGGCACGGTGCCGATTAATACCTCATCCTGCAGCGTCAGCGACCAGGTACTACCCGCTGCTATACCGGTATCAAAAGCGATCGCCAGTTTACGGGCGGCCACTTCAACCTGAACATTATTATGCTCGCCATTATTCTGAGTTTCGTCGAAGGCATATTTAGCGTTGTAGGTCGGTGTCAACTGAGGAACCAGGTCCACGCGAACGATTTCTCCTACAGCGGGTTGAGCCTGCAATACCAGATTAAAGGAATCTCCCTCACCCTCAGTATTGTAAGTGTTGAACTCATCTTCCATCAGGTAGCTGATATCGTAAATACTGGTGCTATCAAGTGTGATGCTGGTGTTTTCCAGTTGGTAAACACCGGTCGCACCGTCATACCCCAGTATCTTAGAACTCTGCCCCTCGCCAAGACCATCGGTAATCGTCAGCGTTTTACCCACCAGTGAAACAGCATTCTGGTTAAACGCATGGTTCTCTACACTCATATTCAGCTGGTAATCCATACCCGCCCAGACACCACCGGCGAAATCGGAGAAACCATAGTCGGTAACTAACGTCCGATCCATCCACTCATTCGAACTGCTAACCTTCACATAGTAAGTACCTGCCTGATCGAAACGGTATCCTTCGAATGGATCCTGAGCATCACTACCCTGATCCTGCTGCGTTGGAGTCGGAGCCTGAGACAGGTCAGTGACATTGCCCGCCAGATCTTTATGGAACACGTCGAGGTTGTGGGTTGATTTGAGTCGATAGTCAGAATAAGTGCCGTCGCCATTATCATAGCTGTATCCCCACACTTTTGAATTGGCAAAATCAAGATCAAACAGTGCTTCAACGAAGCCATCACCCCGGCCTATACCAACACTAGAGCCTTGCAAACCGGTCAGCGTAATTTTATTACCCAGAGCGGTGGCGGTAACAGAGGTGACCTTCTTTTTAAGCTCGTCGGCAATATCAGCCAGATCATCGCCGTCCTGAACGGTATAAGTCAGCGCCTCACCATGAACCGTTAATGTCCAGACATCACCCACCGTCACCGGCGCACTCTGATCAAGTGCAACAGTAACCGAGTCAGAGTAGTGGTCAGCAGTGCTCTGACTGGTGTTTGTCCGGCTCAGCCAGTCATTGCTACGAATCAGTTTTAACGTACCCAGCGACACATCACCGACAATAACAATTTCGTTACCGTTCGGGGTGGCCGTGGTTATATCATTATGAGCCTGAAGTTTAGCGGCAAAACCAGCAATAATGTCTTCAGTCAGATCACCAGTAACGGTGTAGCTGATATTGGAACCATTCACCGTGATAGCCCAGATATCACCTGCCTGAAGACTGGTTGCACTCAGGGTTAACGCGTTGCTGGTAGAGGAGACCACTCCGCCTTCCACAGTAACATCTGTTGGCACTGCAGGCGCGGTGGTCGTCAGCTCATAGCTAAATGCATTATCAGCTGTATTGGTTACAACCAACTCATCATTAATGGGATAAAAGTTAAATGTGTAATCTGTCTCACTAAAGCCTGACGCAATAGCAGCCAGGTCCGTACCGGCAACAGTACTCACAGCGTGGGCACCATTAGTATCCGTCAACGTGATCGTCCAGGTATCACCTGCAGTAACGGTGCTACCACTCAGATCTATCGCCAGTGTAGTGCCTGACTTAGCAACATTATCACCGTCGGTAGCAGAGAAAGTCTCAGTATGGCTATAGAAGTCAGTAACGGTTAAGTCACCGACAGTGAGCCCTGTTGCCGTGGTTGTTATGGTAAATACATTGTTGGCATCGAACGTCGCTGTAATATCTCCTCCAGTAAGTGCTGCTCGTAACTGCTCACCTACAAGTTGGAGATCATTACTGGCAGCCGTAATCGGAACACTAGTACCGTTAAGCACAAATGCCCACTGTTCACCGGTGCGAACCGTTGAGCCAGTCAGATCAACTTTAACCTCACTGTA
The DNA here is from genome assembly GCF_003858655.1 of Amphritea balenae. Taxonomy (GTDB): domain Bacteria; phylum Pseudomonadota; class Gammaproteobacteria; order Pseudomonadales; family Balneatricaceae; genus Amphritea; species Amphritea balenae. The sequence goes on along the minus strand of NZ_RQXV01000004.1, from coordinate 154,022 downwards.
TACAGTCTCGGCTCCCGTAGCTTTATTTACCGTTAGATTGGTTGTTGCTCCAGGGGTAGTGGTAGTTATGCCGGGGCCAGGGGGAGTGCCAGTGCCTGCTGTAGTGGTTGTTACATCAGCGGCTACATGTGTTGCAATTGCAGTAAATGCAATCAGAGAACTGTCCGCTCCCAAGCCAATAGTAGCCGTCGTCGTACCAACGTCTATAGTCGCTGTGAAGTCAGTGTTTGCCACCGGAGAGACACCCGGAATCTTATTCAGCAGATTCTGTAGCGCTTCAGCCTCAGTTTCGCCGGTAGCCGCCCGTTGATGGCTATAGGTAGCGCCATCCAGAACAATTGATATAGTGTCACTCTTAGCGATAGTGCCAAAATCAACGGTTATTGCAGAGAAAGCACTAGTCGATTCAGAAGAGGCACTTGTATCAGTTGTAACCTGCCCAGCACTCAGCATAGAAAGTGCAACGGTATTCGCTGTAAAATCACTGCCATCACTCTTGGCAATCAGCAGTTCACCGTTGGCAAAACTAATATCATAACCACTGATCGAGTTATTTCCAGTGTCCTGTGCCGCTGAGTCAGGTGTGGTAAATGCAGTGCCCACATCACTTCGAACATCGGTAGACACTACAACGTAGGTGTAGCTGTCACCATCCAGGCTCAGAGTCCAGACATCACCGGTAGCGATATCATCAGTCACCGGCATCGCTACAGTGGTCCAGGTAGCAACCGTACTGTTAGTGTTATTGATCGTACTCGCCTCAGCAACCGGTGCCGGTGTGACAGCGAAAGAGACAGTGAAGGTACTCGCAGAATTGCTTGAATCCAGATCAACCGTTAGTTTGTCACCACTGTTTGACAGATCAAACTTGTTGTTACCGTTAGCATCCTGCTTGAGTTTCTTGACGACCTCAGCCAGAACATCCGCCTTACCGGCATCGGTAGTTGTTACCTTACGTTCGAAGGTATCTGTGTTACCCGCTGAATCGGTTACTGTTACCGCCCATACTTCACCCACCTGAGGCGTGCCCGTCAGGGTAAGTTCAGCAGTGGTCCATTGAATCTCGGTGTGATCCGTAGAATCGGCAATACCTGTTACTGCAGGAACGATCAGGCCGCTGTGCTGTACACCCTTAGTTACGCGGCTGTTATCCACCTCAAAGCTGAGAGCAAAGCCAGTTCCGTCAGTACGCTTGACGATCAGCTTTTTACCGTCAACGGTTACATCTGCATCGGCAAAATCAGCTGATTTAATAATTTCGCTCTTCAGACCCACCAGCGCCTTGTTTATCTCGCTATTAGCCGTGTCCAGATCAGTGCCCTGCACCTCATAGCTGATGGTCTCCTGACCGAGGGTGATTTCCCAGCGGCTGCCCTCCAGAACTTTTTGCTTATTAACTGCAGAGAAATCAAGACTCGCTGAACTGAACAGTTTCCCAGCTGCGTAACCGGTGCCCTGATCGGCAGAGCCCGACGCTGAAACGATGCGATTCAGAGCAACAGTGACACCGTTATCATCCTTAATATTCAGTGTATGTAACGCGTTGTTGATAACCCAGTCTGTGGTATCCGGTGCCAGCGTATTACTGGAGCCTGTTACAGCGTTTTGCAGACCGGCTATCAACAGGTCAAGGGTATCGTTTGCCTGCACATCATAACTATAACCTGTACCGTTAAGCACAAGCTCCCATACATCTCCGGCAACTGGCACCTGGTCTTTGAATGCAATAGTCAGATCGGTATAGAAGGTATCACCCAGAGCCGGACTCAACACGTTACCCGCTTCAGATCTAAGCATCGCGTCGTCAATCCTGAAGCTATACAGATCTTCAGATCCATCACCGGTGCCCTGAATCTTCACATAGGGGATAGAAGAGTCGACGGTATCGCTACCAATGTTCTGGTCATATATGTTGTACCAGTTGGCGGCTGAATCAACATCCTGAGCATCGCCAAGCGAATTATTAGTTTCGGTGTCATGCACAGACTGCGGTGTAAAGTTTAGCGAATCAACTTTATGTCCTTCCATCGAAACATGCAGGTCATAATCCACACCCTCCGGGACGCCGGTAGTCCCGTTCCATGACCACCAGGCATTAGACACCTGAATAACATAGGTACCCGCCTGATTTATCTGATGAGTCAGATAGTCATCCAGCCAGGTACTACTTCCGGTGCCACCGACATTGTAATTGGCATCATGGTAACCTGCATCCACCCGCTTCAGCTCCGCCGATGGATCGGCGGTTTCATCGTACTTATACAACTCCAGTGCACTGTTCCACCAGATCTGGTCATATCGCTCATACCACTCGGTGCCACGACTAGCATCGTATTCAAAGCCATGATCGATATCGACGGTCAGATCAATTGCGCCGCCATTATCGTCCAGCATCTGCTGAGTGACATTAACTTTGAAATAATCACGGGTATCATCACCGGTCGCTTTAACGGTGATATGCGGTGTATTAACAGGATCAACAATTTCAGGGGTGGTTGTGGTACTCCACCGATACAGATCCAGGTCCATGGCGTATTTAGCAGAATCGTTATCATCTACCTCATTGCTAACAGAGTTACCAAAAGTACCGCTAACCTGTGTCACTTTATAAGTATTGCCCTCAACACTGACAAACACTTCTGGTGTAATTGGTGTAATGACTTTGAACGTCTCAGTGTCCGTAGTGTAAGTAACTTCTACGCCTGCAGTTCTTAGCTTAGTCACCAGCTGGTTCGCAATATCAGCCAAAGAATCAGTCGACCCCATTGCATAGCTGACACTGATATTAGTATCGCCATATATCAGACTGATATTCCACAATTCATCCACAGAATCATCAACGACTTTCTCAGAAAGCGTAATGTCTGCACCGTATTGGGTCTGTTTCTCATACTCCAGATCCTGTAGAACATTTGAATATGCCTGAAGATTTCGCTGCAGCGATGCAATATCACCTGAGCCGGAGAAAATCAGTTCATTACCCTTAACCTCAAGTTCAAAACTGTTAGCTATCGCCCAGTCACTTAGCTGATGATAGAAATCCAGAGCAATATCGCTCGACGACTGGCTAAAGAGTCCGTTGCCGCTGGTAACCGCTATATCAGAAACCGGGCCATACAGTGCAAGATAGGATTCCTGCCAGAAATAAGGGGTGGTAAAACTCAGGGTCATGCTGGCACTGGAAGCATCACTTGAATTAACATTCGCTACCGTAATAACGCCGTTGGGCAACTCCCGGAGAATCTCCTCTGAAGAGGCTCCGACTGCCTGACCATCACCCATAACCACTGTAGTGGTGGGTTCAACCACATCGATAGAGCCATCGGTAGAGGTCACCAGCACCCCAGGCTGATTATCATTGATCTCGACATCCACCTGATTCAACAGCTGGCCATTGAACTTAGCATCTGTACTGCTGACCGTATGGGTAATACGACTGAAATGAGTACCCTCAATGACATTGTCACCGCTGGCGGTCAGTTCAATTTTCTTAGGTGTAAACCAGTCTGAGTCAGTAAAGGTAAGAGTGGTGGTATTAGCGCTCATCTGCGTGCTATCGAGCGCCACAGTTACCACAACATCGGCATCAGGCTTCTGACTCAGTACAATATAGTAATCATCTTTAGCTGCCCCTCCCAACCCGCTGGACTCGGCGATACGGGTCTGACCATCAGGCTCGATAATGACGATCTGCGCCTTATCGTCATCCACCACATCAACAGACAGGGTAGTCACCGCCAGGCGGTCATATTCTTCCGCATCGCTATCAGTCGCGCCCTCAGTCACACTGTGCTGAATATTAATGGTGCGCAGGCCTTCAGCGGCACTGTCATCGATAGCAGCAATAGTCACTGTCTGAGGGATAAACCAGTTCTGCTGCGTAAAGAACAGATTGGCACCGGACTCGCTTCCGTTGAGGGTTATGCTCTGGGCACCCGCCTCACGGTCCTTTTCACTCAATGGCACTGCTGCAGCGGTAATCCGTACATCGCTCTTCGGAGCCTTAGTCAGAAATACTTCATACTGGTTGCTGATCAGGTTCGACGGATCATTATCCTCATCCTCAAACACCCGTAACGCCCCCCCCTGCAGAGGACGAATCACTACGCCGGCTTCTTCATTGTCATAAACATTGGCAATCAGATTTTGCATCCAGAGCTCTTGATAGCTCTGCGCCTGCCCCTCTACCTGAGTATCAATAATGCCGCTGTGACCTTTAAGGTCATTACTGACGACCGTGATATTGTCGCCAACCTCACCACCTGCCGTATTGAAGGTATCGCTACCCATGCCACCAATCAGTTCAAGTTCAACGTGCTCGCTGGTGCTATCGATGTAGAAGGTATCGTTACCCTCCATCGCATCGACAGTAACTTTTTCCAGACCGTTGTACTGGACAAACAGTCCGGCGCCGTAAACACCTTCAGCTGAAACTACAAATTTATCGGCAAATTCGGTACCGATCACCGTCAGCGTGTCATAGCCATCACCACCTTCAATATTGACCGGTGCATTCAGGGTATAGGAGATAAAGTCAGCACCCTGACCACCATTCAGGTTAGTGATCGGTGCTTTGGTATCGTTCGGATTAACCTTAACGAAGGCGCGGACAATGAAGGTATCATCATCTTCATCACCATACATCCAGAGGTCATCTTCATTATGATAAACCGTGAAACTATCATTACCGATACCACCATAGAGTGAAGTTGAGTGGTTAACCCCGTCACTCAGTTCACCTTGTGTCGTCGACGTCGTATTAAACTGATCGTCCTCTTCTAAACCGGCATTAGCCGCACGTTTCGACTTAAACATCTGACCAATCTGGAAGGTATCGTCGCCGGCATCACCAAAAGCGGTAATCTTGGAACTGGTGGAGTCGAACACAAAGGTATCGTTACTTTCCCGGCCATACACAGCAACAGAGCCATTAATACCGCTGTTGTAATTTACCCGCTCAATCTGGTCAGGAATCTGATTACCACTGGCATCGACAGACAGTGCAGAGATAGCTCCCGGACGGAACATAAAGACATCTTCATTATCGGTGCCGTAGATATACATATTATCGACACCTGGATCGTTCTCAGCTGTCTTACTGCCACTGTCATCAATATCTATCAGTGAGTTACCCGCCCCGGCCAGGCCGATCTCATAGAGATCGCTACCGGTATTACCATCGATTGACAACTCACCGGCAATACCATTAACGAAAGTCTGATTGCCCGCTTCATCAAAGTTTACGCGAACCTTATCGTCGCCGGCCCCCATATTAATAACCGAACCGGCTCCAACAGCGGCAATATTAATTTCGTCATTATCAGCGCCGCTATCCAATAGCAGAGCACCTACCGCATTGATATAAATGTCATCATTGCCATCACCGGTGGAGACATTTGTCTGGCCATCGATCGACTTATCAAGGTTGAAATGATCGACGCCACTACCCAGATTCAGGGTAATCTCATCAATGCCGGAGAAATCCAGCGTGCTGGCCATGCTAAAGCCGGTCAGGCGAGCATCGGTTAAGGTACCCGTCTGCTCTGTCGTTGCACCCTGGTTTTTCAGGGTCAGTGTATCGGTGTCGCTACCGGTATTAATCGTCAGCTGACCATCAATACCAGCCAGCGTATTACTTGTATCACCTACGTAAAAATCATCATTACCGCCATCATCACTGACAGTCGTGGTGCCGGTATGAGTACTGAGGATGCTGAGGTGATCATCACCACTACCCAGTACAAGATTCAGCGCCTCAGCCTGGTCGTAATGAATATCGCCATCCATATCCAGACCACTAAGCTGGTTGGAGGTCAGACGACCTGCGGCAGCATCAGCCGTCGTCTGCGCATCAGAACTCGACAATGCATTATTCGCATTAATAATATCGAAGCCTTCACCCGCATTTATGGTCAGGGGGGCATCGATATCCTGAAGTTGCTGGCCATCGTTACTAACATTAATCGTATCGTTGTCATTTCCGGTATAGACCGCAGTAGCGGCTTTTATTGATTTGACTGTAACAGCGTCTTCTCCGCCGTTGGTACGAATGGTCGTAGTAATAGCCGTTGTATTGACATCAAAAGTATCAGCCTGATTACCCAGTCTGACTTCAATCGCCTCCAGACCCTGCCCCTTAAACAGAGGATCAAATCCGCTAACCGTGGTCGTGTCTGTCACAGCATCATAATCAAGATCAGCATCGGCTCCGGTATTGGAGCCACTATTATCGATGATTAAGCTATCAGTACCTGCATCATTAGCATCTGACTGATACACCTCAAGAGGTCGGGTAGCTACACTGAGTTCTAAACGATCAACAGGGATAACCGCCTGTTGATTATCGGCAGTATCATAAAGCGCAGTGCCTGCGGAGGTGCCATTATCGTCCACTCTCGGCACCGGCAGAGGATCACCGGTCTCAACATCAAGGCCATTTGAGTTATACCAAATTAGCGGTGCGCTATTATCATCGGTCGTAACATAGGCCTTATTTGCCGTTGGCTGGGTTGTTTTATAGCCATTTTCATCCAGGTATAGCGGCAGAGAGCCTGCAGGATAGTTACCTGTAGAGTCAGCCTGAACCACTACAACAAATGGATTTCTGATCCGGGTAGTCTCATTACCATCGGTATCCGCGTAAAGGGTCTCATCTGCCCGTACAGAGCCATTAGCATTAAAGTCATGCAAAGCCTGACCTACAGAAGTGCCCCCGTTAACAACCCACTGAGGATTGTTGGTCGCCATCGTAGTTGGCGCACCATTGTTGTCCAGATAGAGCTGTTGATTAGTCACAACGATAGCTTGCTGATGGCCCTGAGCCGGATCGGTTGTCAGCGTATCAACTGCCGTATTCGCTGCTGTCTTAATATAAAGCGCAGCTCCCGCATCGGTCCGCTGATAACCCCTGAACTCAGTTGCATCACCGGTATTAACCGTGGTCAGATTGCCATTGGCATCACGATAGAGTTGTTGATCAAAAGATACGCCAAGGCCGGTATAGACAGGCTGATCATTAACATCCTGTAATGACAGATAACCCGGTCCAATTCCATGGGACCAGCTGTACTTGATATACGCACGGGTGAATTCTATCTCGCCATTAGCCGAGTAATCTTTATCCGACTGGCTCACCGCCAGCGCAAGCCCTTTAGCAATAGCCAAAGAGGTCAGTGCATCGCCGTTCGACCCGGTAACGTAGGTGTAGGTATCGGTGCCACCTACCGTCAGAGTCCAGGTACGGCCACCAATAATATTATTGGTTGGTATTACAAGTCGGGCAACGCCACTACCATCAACGGTATCGGAGAAAGAACGGTTCTGTCCTGTCAGAGAGATGGTGGTATCCGTCACTGCATCCATGAAATCGATAAAGCTGGCATCTTCAATATTCTCGGTGGTTACCTGAGTATTACCAAGAGAATCGGTCCGCACGTATAGCGGAACCGCAAAGGTATCGTTAAATGTCGTTACCAGGTCATAGCCGCCGCCGATATTGGTCGTCGACTTCACACCATCCTTTTCAAAGTAACCATACTGTTGGTAACCCTTCACCTGGAATCCGGTCTGGTAGCTACCATCCGTATTCAGCAGCGGGTGAGAAAGGGCGATATTGCCGTTCTGATCGTATTGAAGCTGCACCGCAGCATCATGCTGCAGGGCTTTCACATCGCTATGGGAAGCCTGAACAGTCGACGTTAGCGTTGTCAGCTCTTGCGCGCCACCGGCTATAACATCTTTGAAATACAGCGGTACAGCCGTGTTGCTGTTTTCCATAACCTGCAAAGCCTGGATACCGCTGATACTATTGGTCGTCAGGGTTCCATTCTCAGAGATATACAGAGCCACAGCATTAGCATTGCTCTGATCAGTCAGAACAATCGCCTGCTTACCAGAGTCCGTCAGCGTTAGCTCACCCATGGCATCTTCGTACAGCCACTGCGAATTAGCCGCCGACTGATCGATAACAATAGTGCCTGCGTTATCGTAACCTTTCAGACCATAGCCATATAGCTGGAATCCAGTAGCTACGTATCCCTGAGCCTGCTCACCACGACGCTGCACAAGGTCCTCAATTGGCTTACCTGTAAACGGATCTATAGTGACTGCATAGATATCCAGATACTGATCGACACGGGTCGTAAATATACCGGCACTATCGATCTGAGTTTTCAGGGATGCAGCAATCTGCTGCAGCGTTGAGCCAGTACCTGTATAGGTTGAACTACCGACCTGTACGCTCCAGGTCTGCCCGTTAACATCACCTTTCAACTCTAACTGAACAAAGCTACTGTATAGCGTGCCGCCCAGTGTTGCCGCGACATTCAAGCCGCGAATCATCTGAACCGTAAACGGTTGGTTATCGACCCTGCTAACGTTAAGCGCCGTAGAATCGTCAGTATTAACACTCACGCTATAGGCTGAACTTAGCAGATTGACTCTGTCGATCAGACCCGCTACCACTTGCTGAAGGGTCGTCACTCCGCTCTGAACGGTATAGGTATAATCAGCACCATCCAGACGCAGAGTCCACTCATCACCGACAATCACAGATCCCTGTAATGACACGACAGAATCTGACCAGAGCTGACCAACAGGGCGGTTAAGGAACTCAATACCAGTACCCAGCGAACCAATAACAGGCATAGCACCTGCTGCGCTTTTCAGAATAGTCAGGTGAGAGGTACGGGAATTATCGAGAATAGCCTCTTTATATTGCTGGTTTATAACGCCTCCCACAGTATTTACAAATACTGAAGGTACTGCATCGAGAATCGCATCATGAGTATCTGAGTGATAAACAATCGCGGAAGACAGCTCTACAATAGAGCCATCGCCATCAAAGGTAAGATTCGCCACTATTTCGTCAATCACCTGACGATCATTAGCAACCGTTACAGTATCGCTACCGGTACCACCCAGGATGTTGGTTACACCAGAAAGCGCTTTAACGCTAACCTGATCAGCACCCGCATTCAATACTAGTTGCACATCTGTTGGCGTATCGCCAATCTGCCAGATATCCAGGGTAAATTCGTCATCATACTGACTCAGGCGAACGTCAATCTCATCCACACCGCCGACTAACACGCCGTTAAATGGATTACCATTCACACTGCCCTGTCGCAGCCCCAACCCTTGCAGGTTGTAGAAGGCTTTATCCTGAGCAGTCCAGGTTGCACCAATACGGCTGGCTACCTGTTGTGCGAAATTTTTCACTACAGCCGCTGAATTCAGTCCATCATCAACATTTGAGATGTAAGTGAATTCATTACCATCGACATTCAAAGTCCAGGAGTCACCGGCTAGGACCTCGCCCTCAGGCAGAAGGATTTCAACCTTGGTACCCAGATTGCTGATAACAGGGCTTTGACTGCCCAGATTGCTTCCGGTCAGTGTTATTGACTGGGTCAACGGCGAATCATCAGCCCGGGCTATATTCAGGTAGCTCGCATTTATCAAACCACCTTCTAATGCCTGACTCTCACTGCTATGAACAATCAGAGTATCATCACCGGATGCATCATCAACCAGTATCCGACCCTGAATATCTTCCAGGGTATGAACCGCATCAATCTTCAAAGCAAACGGATCAGGGTCAACGGTTACCTGAGGAGGCGTTACCTGGCGCAATGGCGGTGTAACTTCTTGTCCGTATTCAACATTAACCATAGGCATATCGAAAGAAAAATCGATATACGGATCAAATCTCCACCAGTGTCCCCAGGAGAAGTTCCACTGAATGGTCTGAAGAGTATCGGAGATTAAGCCATCTAAACCACCCTCATAGCGAACATCGATATAGCGCCAGCGATCTTTATTCAGCTGGTACCAGCTATTCACCCAACCGGTTACTTGTCGCTCAACATAGCCAACTACACCATTAACATCGCCACGGAACAAATCCCACGCATCCGAATCACTCCAGAAATTGATGTGCCTGTACACCCGCGATGGATCATATTGCAGCACATTAAATTCAATATACGGCAGATCCTGGACGAAGAACGAAGGCGGCTGATAGATAAACTCTGGTGGATCAAAGAACAGCGTTGGATGATCACCACCCAGATGGATCTGATCATCACCGGTACCGCCCCGAACAGTAACTTCCAGATGTGCCGGCGCTGCCAGCACGTAGATTTCATCATCACCGCCACCCGCATTCACTTCCAGCTTTTCAATGCCCGAGAAGAAGGTTAACCGACCCGCACCAGCAACAAATTTTTCAGTAATAACAAAGGTATCAGCGATCGCAGTACCATTAATAACAACGGTATCAACACCGGAACCACCGAAGATATTGACCGGTGCATTTTGCAGGTAAACATAACGATTTGAGCCCGTACCACCAAACAGTTTGGTCAGGTTAGAAATAGAGCCTGGGTTTTCGAGATCATCGTTCAATACCAGGAAGGTATTTACGATAAAGGTATCGTCATTTTCTTCACCATACAGAAAGACTTCTGCAGAGTTATGGTTGACCTCAAACTGATCATCTCCGGTGCCGCCATAGACAGATAACTCTGCAGAGTTACCTTTACTCATATGCTTGATATCGGCAATCGGAATACCCGAAACATTTTCCAGATCAGCATTACCCCGGTCTGGAATCTGTGGCACAGAACCGATGGTAATACTGTCTGCACCAGCACCGGTTTCAATAATAGTTTGTATGGCCGTATCGTTGACCAGAATCTCGTCTGCTTCACCAAAGGTACGCAGCGTTAACCGCTCAACCGATGAGAATTTCACATCTTCGCGGTCAGGATTACTCCCCTGAATCAGATGCTCAAACTGAGCCGCTACCGAAGCATCAGTATCACCTTCCATAGTGGTATAGCTATAGACAACGCCCCCCAGAGAAACCTTCCAGGTAATCCCCGCTTCCATGAATCCATTAGCAGGATTGGCTATTTCATTCGGATCATCTGCGGTCAGTGTCCAGTTAGCCGTATTAACACCGCCGGTTGAGGTGATATGCGTTAGCACAGTGGCAGTGACATCGGTCACACCTCTGACAATCCGTAAGTCGTTCAAACTCAGCGTAGACTGAATCTGTATTTTGGTGCTCCGCTCAGGGTCAGGGTTTGACGAAGTTGGCAAAATACTGGAAGCAAAATCTGGATCAGCGGTAACACTGCTCACTTTATATGGGAACAGGCCTGTGCCATCAACCGTATTACCGGCAAAGAAGTCACCTGAAGAGACAACACCTACGCCACCGCCAGCCGCATTAAGGGAGAATTTATCAATACCATCAGTACCGAACACATAGGTTTCATCAAAACCGCTGGTACCGCCATTATCCTCAATAAAGTAACTGGCACCGGTACCCGGCTCACCATTCCCTTTTAACGTAATCAGATAATACTCATTATCATCATCATCACCATCACTGCCACGGTTATCCAGAATAACCATTCCGGTCCATGGCGTAACATTGGTTGTGACACCATTAGTAGTCGTGGTATGAGGTACGACCTGGCCATCAACAGTAATAAAGTTATCGCTGTCATTAACCACGAATACGTTATTGCTATCGCCACCGGTCAGCCGGGCATTTTCAAAGATCTGATTACCGCTGGCATCAATCAGATTTTCTACTTCAGCACCGGCTGCGTAGTGATCGCCCCGGTCTTCGTCATTAAGGCCGAAAATAATCGGCTCAGGGGCAGCATCTTCAGCGGCAAAACGAGTATTAGCCGCATCATTCAGATCTTTTAGTTTGGTATTAATCAAGCCCGCCAGACGATTTGCCACAACTACCATTGATAGCGGATCTGTATCAGTAGTGTCGTTAGTATCCGGGTTAAGAGAGCCTGCAGTATAACTGTAGGTTGTTCCACCCACCGTCAGGTTCCAAACCTGACCTGCTTTAACATCACCCTTAAGCTTTATCTCCCACTGGTTACCGGTCTTAACCAGTGTGCTCTGACTATTTGCCGAGGCAGGTGCATTCAGATAAACCTGATAATTTGTCGCTGTATCAGCATCACCCGTATCACGAATAGTAATAGAGGCATTGGTGTCCTTAGCTTTGTCATTCGCATCTTGTTCGGCAATTTTGCTGTACTTAGTCAGCGCATTACCATCATTACCCAGAATGGTACCGACAACAAAAGTATTGCCGAACAGAGATATATCCTGATCGAACGTCTCAATTAAGGTGTCGTTACCGCTGGAATCGAGGAAGTAATCAACGCCGGTACCGCCGGTCAGGGCATCATTACCTTCACCGCCATCAATGACATCACTAAAGTCAGAACCAATAATTTTATCGTTACCGATATCACCTTTAAGATGCAATGCAATCAAATTATCGTCGACGCTGCTGGCAATAATCTGATCATTACCCTGTTGGCCAAGAATGGTCAGATTGTCATCGGTGAAGGTCGCTGTATTACCAAGGATAGTTGGGTCATTCAGGTCGCGCTGAGCATTCAAAATGGTGTAGCTCATCACGCTGGTAGAAACATCATCGGAAAAGTTATCCGGCGTATCATTATCATCGAAAACAGAGCGCTCCACCTCAACCATGCCGTAGTTAGTCGTCAGACTAAATACATCATCGTCAGCGCTATGATCACCATACACACTGGACTCGCCGAATAGCGAAGTTGCCTGTCCACCGTGGATAAATACGGAGTCTTTCCGGTTATCGTTACCACCCACCAGTGCAACTGCACTGGTCTCTGCACCGGCAAAGCCGGTCGCAGCATAGCCACTGCTACCACTATTAACTGCCCGGGCTAATCCGTTTGCCACCGCCTCACGTGTCAGGCCGTCGGAGGCATTAGTCGTATAGGTATATTCTGTTCCATCAACATTAAGTTTCCAGATCTCGCCCGCCGCTACGGCTAAGGTATCGTCCTGATCCTGAACCGGGACTCCTATCTTGGTTGACAGCCCGTTATTCTGGAAGATAGTGACAATTTGCGCATTGGTTGGTGTCGTCAGAGTTACGACAGGCGCAGTATCATCATTTTCACCGGCCGGGAAAGATGAACGGGTCACTTCAACATAGGCTGAAGTATCTAAAACAGGCCGTGTAGTTGAAGACAATCCCAGATCAACGGTCATCGACTGGACAGGATTTGACAGGTCTCCCCGCAGATCACCAATATAAACGCTGTCGGCACCATCACCGGTATCGATGGCAAAGTTTTCAATGGACGTCGAGATCAGTGTATCAGTGCTCACGCCATCATTGAGGGTGGTTTTTACACCCTTATCAGCTTGCGAAACAGTCCGTGTGATTGCGCCAGGCGTTGGCGCCCCACCGATATAAGTAAACTGTTGCGGGGTATTATCAGTTAGTGTGGTAGCGACTTTAACGGTATCGTCTGTAGCTGCAGAAATAACACCGAACTCGTCCCGGCTATAAGAGGTAATAGCAACGCTATCGGCACCGCCGCCACCGCTGACAAAAATATCAGCCCCATCGCCCCGCTGCCAATTGAAGGTGTCATTACCTTCTTCACCCAGAAGAACATCGGCCCCCTCTCCACCGGAAATTATATCCCCGTGTAATATGGTGATATCGTTATCCGCATCATCCTTGGTAACTTCGGGTGTATTCGATTCATTACCACCAAAAATAAAGTCATCGCCGGTACCACCCTGAATGCGGTCATCACCGGTACCGCCTAAGATCCAGTCGGAACCCGCATTACCCAGCACGGTATCGTCGCCTGCGCCAGCATCGATATAGTCATTATCAGTCTGACCTGATTCAAGCTTGTTTTTACCGCCGACAATAGTATCTGCACCGGTACCACCAAGGATGTAATCATCGCCCAGGCCGCCATCGATCTTGTCATCTTCAGTACCGCCATCGATGTAATCATCACCTCCAAAACCGGCAATACCATCTTTACCACTACCGCCTTCCAGGACATCATTACCGCTACCGCCAACCAGAACATCATCGCCAGCATCACCATAGAGTTTGGCAACACCGCTACCATTCACCCGTAGGGCGTCATTACCTTTACCACCATGTAGCTCGACATCTGCAGTAATGCTGTCATCGATAACAACAACATCGACACCGTCGCCGCCACTACCACTGATCTTAGTGATGTTATTAATACGGTAATCTTCATCACCTTCATGACCGGCGGCATAGTCATAGAAATTTTGTCGGAAGCCGTTAAATTTAACGACGGTAGCAGCACGTTTAACAGTAGTGCCGTCAGCATGCTTTAGTGCATTACCGAAATTGACAGAGTTGGCATCGAGGTTGTACTGAACCACGTCTTCTCGGGTAACTTCATAAACAGTATCAATATTCTGACCGTCATGATCAGGCCAGTCACTGGCCTGAGCCGGATCGGTAAAGTCAGGATGATTACCGAAACGCTTCGACGCCTGGCTACCCATATTAAGTACCAGATGGCCACTGTCAGCCGGATCAATATGGGCCGGAATCGGAGGCGTTTTAGGCGCGCAATGGTGATCAAAGCTGGCCAGAACTACATCAAAGAAAGTCCATTCGTTTTCATAAATGGTGATCTCAAACAGGCCCGCATCCAAACCTACCCAGATAGAAGCAAATAAGCGCGCGGACAGCTCTCCATGAGTATCGATCAGACACAGCGGCCCGTAATTAGTAATTCGCTCGGTGAGCTCACCGAAGGTAACCTTGCCATCTTTATAGGTATCTTTGTTAGGAATACCACCAATAGTAAATTCTGATTCAGCAAAATCGAACTCAATCTCGGCACTGACCGCACCGTTGATCAGCACCTCAACAAGACCAGCGATACCGACGCCCACCCCGGCACCCAGATCCATCCGCAGCCATGCTTCCGGATTGTCTCCAATTTCATAAACCACATCGCTATTGGTCGGCAGATTGGTACTGTCATAGACGTGGTCAGACAGGAACAAACCTTCCAGAATCTTGGTCGGATCGCCAAAATCACCGGCAGGAATATCAGTAGTGTCAATATACTGCCTTAAACCTGAAGTATCGAAGCCAAAGGCCAGATCAAAACCGAAGTCGATACCCCCGAAGAAGCGACCGATAAGTGGTCCGCCCAACTGGAAAGTTCTATCGATATCGAACTGTAGGCCTACCGATGGCAAGGTATAGAGAAACAGATCAACATCTTTACCCATCAACAGGTTAAATACTGAGCTCGGTTTAGTAAGAATAGGAAATTCTAGTTTGCCTTTGGTTTTGCTGACATTACTCTTAAGGAAGTCTTTGGTACTCTGGTCCGGAGCATTCTTGCCCGACTTATCCAACTCTTTCTCATGATCAAAAGCAGCATCATCTGCAGGATCTGCAGCGACTGTGCTGCCATCAGCACCGAAACCAACCTGATAATCACCAAAGTAGATACGCCCTGCAGCTGCCGACGGGATACTGTTTATTGTCGTAATTAATTCTGCAATAGCATCAACTACGACTATGATTTTCTGCACCGCAGTGACCCGGGGATCAATAGGCGGCAGTGGCAGAATAAATTCCTGTGCCAGGCTCATCAGCGTAGTGGGGCCAAACAGATCCGACAATACAGGAATTTCGGTGTATAACAGGTCAACAATAGGTTGCAACGGGCCGGTTACTTTCTGAATGTTTGCCAGCGTAGGACCGATAAAGTCGGTGACAAAACTACCAAGGTCAAGATAGATCCCTTCCAGCAGGACATCCGGCGGAGTATAGCCAAACCCGGTATCAGTGCTGTATTCCAGATCGGTATAAAGATGTATATCGCTGCCCAGCTCAAAGAAATTAACCCCGGTAAAACCTAAGTCTGCCCGCAGGTCGACATCAACAGAACCTTTTAACGCCGCAACGAATATGTCTGAAATAGCAGTTACATTGCTAATTTCTTTCAGGGTTAGCCGGTCATCACTGGCACTGGTACCGGTATCTTTGATATCAAAAGTAAAGGTACCGTAGGCACCACTCGGCCGTTCGCTGACTTCATAATCATCCAGGCCAATATGATAATCATCTATCTCAGCAAGCTGCGCTTCAAGGAAGCCTAAGGTCGCTCCCATAGTGGCATCCCGGTCAAGCACTGCAGAAAGCGCCAGCTCAAACTCTTCTCCACCAGCCGTAACTCCGGCAGTATCGAAGTAGAACACATCGGCGATATCAGGCTGAGCCTGAAAACCAAAGCCAAAACCAAACAGATAATCCAGTTGCAGCTGAATATCTGCATCGACCTGCAGTCCCAGTCCGGGCAGGGCCTGATCAAAGTTCAGGGGTACTGCTTTGTTGAAAATATTGCCCGCTAAAATCACATTGAACTGAATATGTTCGGAATCAGCGACCAGCATAATTTCATCGGGGCTGGCCACATCGCGATAAACCTGGCGACCAGTCAGATCAATCTTCGGCGAACCATCGTCGTTATAATCAGCGATTTTCAGTAAACCAACACCATCTGGGTTGGAGGCACTCTGAGGCCCCAGAATACTGAACAGGGCTTCACGGATAATATCAAGCGTGGTTTTCTTTGAGATTTCAGCGACATCAGTGGCGCCGGTAAGATCACTACTTACCGTTAACTTCTGATAACCCGCACCAATCACGATATCGAAAATACCCGGGGTTGAAACTTCAACCGTCACCGCTGAGAGTAGAGAACCATCGGTCTTTTTAGGATCGCTGAAGGCCCGCAGGGCACCCTGAATAGCCAGGGCAGTTGCTACATCGTCAGCGCCCAGGCTGATGATACCGGTATCCTGATCACCCAGTTGCAAACTAATCGATCCGCCGGTGGCTCCGTTCAGGTTAAGTTCCTGCACCCCAACCTTAAGCAGCTTGCCGATTCCACTGGTATAAATACCACTACCATCAGCCTCACTATTCAGGCCCACTACCAGATCACGCAGATCATCGCCGGTTGTATAATCGCCATCATCGATGAAGTTTGCCGCGTCTTTAAGCTCGTCACCCAGGGCTGGAATAATCAAACCGGCAAACTGACTGTCTAATGCATCTTTAAATGCATCAAACATACTATTAAGTCCGCCAACAATAGCCGATGGATCGTTCAGCATGGCAAACAGGTCAAAAGCCGGCAGCAGGTTAGGAATAACATATTCGTAAATAAAGTCGCCGTTCTGATCGATGCTGGCCTGAAGCTGCAACACATTATCGGCAAGGCCATCATTATTCAGATCGGCAGTCGAACCACCCATCGGCAGGTTTTCTGACGGGAAGAACAAACTAATATCGAGATCAGCTTCACCCTGCGCGGTAAATGATACGGCATTCTTTATATTGGTCAGGCCGGTACCCAGCGTAGCAACATAGCGGTTCACGCCATCGCCATCACTGTCTTCGCTATCATCGGCCATGCCAATACGCATATCCAGACCAACATTGGCAGAACCATCTTTGCCAAAGAAACCAAGTTCGCCCAGTTCTGGAATATTCAGTGCCGCAACAAACTCAAGATCAGTACCGGTGATATCTACGCCGGCACTGAATCCTGTGGCATCATCAACAAAGAATTTAGGATCTGCAACATTGGTCAGGTCGAAGCCAAAACCCATATGAAGATCCATATAGGCTAAGGCATCCAGATTCACTTCGGCTTCAAGCGTCAGCGGCAGTTCGGTCAGCCCCAGGCCTGTCAGGTCAAGTGGGAAATCGGCCAGATCAAGCGCCAGTGGCACCTGTTTATCAACCTGAAAACCAAGGTCAAGATCGAATAGGAAGCTGGAATCCTGATAACGAAGATCGACTATTTCAGTACCGCCCAGATCAATTCCAATACTGGTCATCAAGCTGGTCAGCGCGGTATTAATCTCTGTTTCTACCTGCTGTAAGTTAGTTGCTGCCGCAATCGCGGTCTGAATAGCATCTTTAAATCCGGTCAGGAAGTCACCGGTAGCGTCTCCGCCCAGCACATCAACCAGACTTACACCCACAGCAGGCAGCTCTTTGAAAAGCAAGCCCTGTTCATCGACTGATGCGGTTGACGGGTCATCTATCGCTTCGCCCACCAGCGTATCTAACAGCTGGTTAACCGCGGCTAACAACATATCCAGTGATAAGCCGTTAAAGGCTAACAGGTTGGTAAAATTGGCATCCGTAGGGATCAGAATCTGAGCACGATCGTAGAGCAGATCCATCGCAGTATCTGAGCCTGACAGTATTGCATCGCCCGTATCAGGCAAAAGCGAACTATCCGCAGTAAATACAATACTGGCATCCGAAAGCCCCGCTAAGCCGGCACTCAACTGCAGCGGCAGATTAACCTGGTAATCATTATCCGCAGCCAATACCGGACTATCAATTCCCAGTGAAGCCAGGGTTGGCGCAGCTGCTAAATCAGCCTTGGAAAGTCGGGCATCAACACCCAGGCCTACTGATGCATTCAGGGCGACGACACCATCATCGACCTGCAGTCCTAACGGACCAAGATTCAAACCGGCCAGATCGACAGTATTACGGACAATACCATCAACGGTATCGTCCTGCAGATCTTCAACCATCACGATAGCAGTAGTATTAGCTATCTCATCCCAGGCACCCACGCTGTCAACAGTATAATTACCGTTATTATTGGTCGAACCACTAATATTAAGTACATCATCAACACTTAATTCAGACTGATCTCCGGCTAAAGTTAATGTGCGGGTCGCTGTATCAACTGCAGTAATATCTATTGCATCTTCACCAATCTGGATTTTCGCTTCCAGACCCGGATTCAATACATAAAACTCGCCGTTATCATCTACACCAAATTCAAATACCAGTTCGAGATCACCCCTGACCCTTGTGGTATCGGTATCAGTAACCGGCATACTTAACTGGAAAGCCTCCAGCAAAGTATCTACAAAGCCTGCCGCATCACTCAATGCAGGATCGGTAATATCAAAAAAGGTGCTGGCGGTCGGTAAACCTAATCCATTGAGGTCGATTGCAGCCTCTATATCAAAAGTATCCAGATTCACCCGGCCGGTGAACTGTTTCAGACTAGCTGAACCAGAAACATCTATACCCTCTACTGTATCCAGCAGGCCTCCGGCAGTAGCTGCATCACCTGCGGTGTCAAAATAACCTGCAGCATCAGTCAGTAACGAACTCACTGCACTGGTAATAGCCGCACCGTTAACGCCAGAAAACAGAGTACTGAGGTTATCAGCACTCAGTGCACCGGACACTGCATTGGTAAGATCAACTAAAGGCAGTCCCTCATCCGGGAACAGCTGACCAGTATAGCCACCAAATGCACCAGCCCATGTAGCAAAAGCATCCAGCCCTTCCAGAAGGGCCAGCGCTTCACCTGAATAATCAGAGGCATTGGCAAGCAAAGAAGTACTGCCTGATACCGGACCTACATTAAGATCAGCAATGCTGGGATCGATACGCATACCGGCAACAATAGAGTCGCTCATCAGCAGGTATTCACCCTCTGCGCTACTGCCATGACCCAGGTTAGCAACATGGCCCAGCTCGTGCATCAAGACACTTAACAAGTCGATACGGTTGGCAGCCGGGCTATCTGCTTGTGCAAAGCGAGCGCCCTCCAGAACGGTCTGAAACTCTTCATCTGTCCCGGCAGTTGCATCTACAAACCACCCCAGCCCCGCAGCATTAACATCCAGCTGAATGACATCACCAACCGTCTGACCAATAACATTGTCTGGCAGGTCAGTGATCGTCAGAGTGACACCACTCAGTTCTTCAGTCAGGTTTGCATCCATCGACAACACAGACCAACGCTGCACAGCCTCCTCTAGCAAAGCATCTAAGCCGGCAGCAGTCAGCGTTTGCGCAAAATCATCGGCCCCGGCTACAGCGGCATCAGCTTCAAGGAAAACACCAAAATTAAAGCCTAATGCTGCCGTTAATCCTGTAACCCACGCCGGATCAGGAATCTCAATCTTCGCATTACTGTTAAATCCATATGCAATAACTGACTTAGTGACAGTGTTTCCACCATCGGTAAACAGGAATGCATATCCTCCGGGAATAAGTACTGTATGATCCGGATTCGCATCAAACAGCAGTGTATCTGCGCCACCTTTACTGAACACAGTGTTATGACCTGCCCAGTCTCCGGTAAAGGTGAAAGTATTAACATTGGCATCGCCAATCAATGTATCGTTGCCTTTACCACCTTGCAGGTTCTGAATATTAGTCAGAGTACTGGCACCAGTGGCAGGTGCAGTCGGCAGCTTCACAAGGCCAACCGAAGTGTTGTCACTGGTGATACCACTCTTGAGGGTAATACCAGTGGCATTGGTGTTGGTTGTCAGTACAGGTAGAGCGGTCAGCGCAGAATCAAACGCAATATTCCAGGCTAAACCAGGTGTTGCGGTGGTAACTAGTACCTGACCTGCATTAATACCGGTAACCTTTTCCAGCGCTGTCTTAATATCCTGGGCACTCGCATCAAAAGCCAGCAGCTCAGTCGTTTCTTCGGTCCCGCCAATATCAACGTTAAGGCTGAAAACACCTGCCTCAGCATCAACTGTCAATGTTCCTGCGGGTTTCAGTATCGCAGCAGTGACAGCCGGAGCTGGCCCATCCAGATGGGTAATGGTTATAACCTCGGTAACGCCAACGGTTTCAACAGCAGCCGTGTAGCCCGTCACAGCATTTAACTGCGACGTAAATGCAGTTGCCAGTTCAGCCAGAGTGGTACCCGTTACAGCTGGGTACTGAGTGCCGTCGAGAGTAATTTTCCACTGTTCACCGGCAGCCGGAACACCACTCAGGGTCAGATTAGTACTGGCCGCACTGGCGTGAGCTAACATTGCAGAATCAGCATCGGCCAGGCCAGTTAAAACAAGCGTAGCACCACTCAGTTTTGTAACGACAATCGCCGTATCCACCAAAGCAGCAGTATATCCAGTTAAACCATTCACCTGATCGACTAGTTCAGTCAGAACATCTTCCACCGATTCAAGACCGGTGCCTGGATCAGTGATAACCGTATGGGTCAGGGTTGTCGCATCAACAGTGATGGACCAGTCAGTTGCATCTACAGGTGTGAAGTTAAAATCGACTACCGCAGTAGCCCCGGAAGCCACTACTGCTGTAGAACTGTCACTTGCAGTTATTGATGTAAAATCTGCCGTTCCGGCTGTCGACGTTGTTCCGGCGGAAGCGAGATACGCTTTACCGGTGGTAAGATCCAGCACCCAGGAATCAGTCGCACTCTTAACTGTAACGTTGTTGGTAGCTTTAGTGTCTGTACCGTTCCACGAAGTACCGGTGACTATAAGATCACCAAGGGCTGCACCGGTGGCAGTATCTGTACCACCGGCGCTGAGATCAAATGTAGCACCAAACTTACTGCCAATCAGGGTATCGTTGCCAATACTGCCAACAACTTCAGTCACACCATAAACAGCATTATTCTCAAAAGGATCAGCACCAAAGGTCAGTCCACCAAAACGATTTCCCTCGACCCCGCTGGCCTTACCAAATACCAGATTGATACCCGGCAGGCTACCAAAAAAGCCCAGGTCAACTGTAGGTACTAACACCTGATTAACACCAGCAGCAAGATCAACTACTGCAGGATCAACGTACTGGGAATAATCCAGCACTGCACTACCGCCATCACCCAGATTGATAGTTCCGCGCAGATCAGCACCCTGCTTAAAGACGAAAGTATTTACACCTTTACCGCCAATAAGGTTCTCTATATCGTTGGCATACACTTTACCCAGCAAGACACTTTCAGCCTCAGCCAGAAACTCAGGCAGGAAGCCCGAGCCCGGAGGGTTTGTCAGCTCGACAGTAATCAGATTCGAAGCCAGACCGACCGCACCATCCAATTCAACCTTATCGATGGTAAAAGTCAGGTCAGCCGTTACCAGGGAAAAATCAAGGGTATCGAAAAATTCTGGCACCGCAGTTCCGGCAATCGTCAGATCAGGAATTTCCGCAACAACCGTGGTTCCCCAGAAGCCTTTAAATTCGTAGGTATCAGCCCCACTCAATCCAGACAATACATGAAACCCTGGCGCCATCGTCGGCGCTAAAGCATTACCAAGCGCTTGCAAAGGTCCCGGTAGTAACCGGGTTATCACATTACCATCAACACTGAAGGTATTTGCACCAAAGTTGAGTTTGCCAAGCTCATCGGATTTGTCGTTAAATAAGGAAGTAATCGAACTCAGGCTACCGCTTTTAACAGCATTTATCAGCGCTGCAGCTGTATCTGTTGCAATACCACCCAGCACACCGGTACCGGTGATAAAGTCTAAACCTGAGCCATATGTAACATTAGCAATATTCTGCAAACTGCCATTAAAACCTTTGGCACTAATGCCCGAGGTGCCTACAGATAAGCTCTTGGCATAAGGGTCCCCAACAGAGTCACCCAACATTACACCGGTCGCCGTTAAGAAACCGGTATCGGAAAAGTCGAGTGTATTCTGGACAGTGACAGGAGGTAAACCTACGCCAAGAGAGCCTACCGCACCTGCCAGATTATCCAGAGTAAGTATCTCTGTTGGGTTACGCAGCCCGGTGCCACCAACAATATCACCATTAAATACAGTGCCAGCTTTAGTAACAAAGGTATTGGCCTCGCGCCCGCCATACACCGTCGTATTAACGTCGACATCGGAGAATTTAATCTTATTAAAATTTCCAAAAACGCCATCAAATAGTTTGCCCAGGCGACCGATGTTTTTTCCTAAGAAGTCAGGAATACCCAGACTTGCATCCCGACTGACCGTCAGGGTGTTATGTACCACACCATCGGCATCAACTTCGCGATCAAACTCGAATGTAAGTGCTTCTTTAACTGCCCGGAAGTCCAGTTCCAGATTAAACGATTCGGTATAAGTCGGCGTAACCAGGCTACTTAATGTAAACAGCGTCGACGTCGTTAGCGTTTTGCCATCTTTATCAAGGAATTCCACATAGGCATTGTTTAACAGGTCCGCACTGCCACTAAACAGTGCTGTTTCATCACCTTTGACACTCAGAGTGTCATTACTGTTATCGACGCCTCTGATATCCAGTTTATCGCTGCTAACAAACACAGCACCATCAGCTTTGCTGCTGGTAATCGTGGTTTTAATTCCCGCGCCAACCGTAGTATCCAGAGTGATCAGGGTGATATCGCTATCGCTCAAATACTCAGCACTGGCAACCTGGTACTTACCGTCATTAGATGTTGAGCCCTCTACTTCAATCAGGGTACCAGCGGAATAACGTAGCGACTGATCACCAGATACCTGGAAGGTGCGAACACCATTATCTTTCAGGCCACCCAGGGTTTTCCCGGTATCAACCTTAGTTATCGCATCGGCCTGAGCTAATGAGCCAACAACAATAGTATTTGCTACTGATTCCAGTACTGTTATCTGCGTTTTTCCTCCAACGAGCTCGACATTGCCGATGGTGTAAACACCATCCTTGCCAGTACTGTCTGTAACAGCTAATTTCGCACCCTGCTGGAATTTAGAAAGCTGATCACCATTGAGGCTGAAAACATCACCGCCGCGATCAACTTTAACAACCTCAACGCTACGGGATAATTGACCTGTAGCATCGGCCTTAGTGATTGACTGCTGAACATCGATAGTGGTTTTCCCGCCACTGTATGAAGCACCCGTAATAGTATAAGTGCCATTATTACTGATACCGTCAAAGCCAAACGATTTAGTAGCACCACTAACGGTAATACTCTTACCTACAGCGAAAAATGCTGTCTGATCAGTGCCCGTATCAATAACAAATGCGTCGTTACCCCGGTCAACACTTTTAACGGCCAACGCACTCCCTGGTATAACAACCGAGCCTTTGGCAGCCACGGTCAGATCCTTAATCGACTCACCACTACCCAGAGTTAATTCTGTATTACCGCCAACCAGTGTTGCGCTTTGTAGCTGGTAGGTTGTGTCATTCTTGCCATCAGTAGAGCCGGCAATAGCAAAAGAAGTCACTCCACTAAACGCAGCAGTATGATCACCACTCAGGGTCAGGCTTGCACCACCAGCAGCATAGGCTGAAACACCCGCAATACTCTTCGACAGCTTACCGCCGACAGCCTCTACCGATATCGCCTCACTGACAACTATCGCTGTACGCTGAACTGTTGCGCCACTGGCCGGATCGGTTATATCCGCAGCATAGGAACGGACTACGGTATACAAACCGTTATTTGTAAAACCCGGAATGGGGATATACGAGCCGGAATCACTGACACCAATCTTATCACCAGTCGAAAAAGCCGCTACCTGATCACCGGCAACGTAAAAAGTATCTTCGCCCTGCTCAACACCACTTATATCAAAATCCCATTGAATAGATTGTGGCTGAAAGCCACTGTCTATCGCCTGGTTTACGGTAACGATGGTAACATCGCGTTCCGCATAAGCCGCCGCTGCACTGGTATCAATTTCCAGAACAGTATTCAGATTCAATACCGCAGTGACAAAATCGGGCTCATTGATGGAGAGATGACTAACCCCGGAATCATTACCGAAAACAAATGTATTATCAGCGTTTGCCGCAACAATCTTCTCAATATGCTGCAGGTTGGAGTCTTTAACTGAAACAAGATTAGAAGAACCGCTAAAATCAGTTGTCAGCGTACCCGTTGAAGGCAATACCGGTGTTCCTGTGGTGGCTCCTGATCCATCGTAAGTTACAAAGGTCGAGCCTCCCAACAGATCTATTTCAACTGTTGGTATATCGGTACCAGACTCTAAGTTGTTACCGGATAACACATGGGTTATTTTTTCAGTGACTTCAGAGAAGTCGAGCGTATCAGTACCACTGTTCTTAGCTTCAACAACAGTGTCTTTGCCCCAGCCATTGGTAAATTTATAAATATCATCGCCAGTTCCACCGCTGAGGGTATCGCCAATACTACCGTTATCCGAGCCGCCACTGAGGACATCGTTACCCGCTCCCCCCTGAAGCTTATCATCGCCCTCATCACCGAATAACTTATCCGCGCCGGCACCACCGATCAGAGTATCGTTCTGCAGTCCTCCATGCAGTTCATCGCTGCCAGTTCCGCCATCGAGGGTATCATCGCCCCGTCCACCGGTAAGGATATCCTGTCCACTGCCACCGGAGATATTATCCCGCGCGTTGCCACCCTCAAGCAGATCATTACCATCATTACCGGCCAGAGTATCACCGGTCTGACTCGCACCAACATCGCCGGCTTCCAGCCAGTCATTACCAGCCCCTCCCTCAAGCGTATCGCTACGGCCATCGGAACCGGTCATAAATTTGACTTGTGAACCACCAATAACCAGATTGATTTTCTCAAACCCGCCAGCATTGGCTCTACCCAGGGAATCTAGGCCATAAATACCAGGGGCACTAAAGTTCTCCAGGTTGACCAGAACCAGCTTTTCCGTGACATCGGTATAATCGGAGTAATCCAGAGTATTATTTTTACCGACAGCCTGCCCCGCAGCACCGGCAATGATACGGCCGGCAACCGCCCCATCTTTACCAAATTTATAGGTATTGTCGCCCAGACCACCCTTTATCTCGGTAACGTTTTCAGCCCAGAGCACCAACTGATTAACATGACCGTCGGCATTTATATCAGAAACAGTAAGCTGACCCGACGCATCAATTTCAAATATCAGATCGGCGGTAACTGCAGAAAAATCCAGAGTAACAGCGGCAACTTCAGCGATAGCCTTGATCGCACCGGTTGCTGTAACACCATGTATACCCAGGGTGCGCTTGTCGCCACTTCCTTGCAGCCCTTTAGCCCAGTCATCGGCAAATGTCAGTGAATATGTTTTTTCGAAGTCACCCAGGATGACACGTTCAATGTATTTAGCGCCATCGCCGCCGGCATCTCTGATTGTATTTGCTGCTGAGGCATCAATTAAAATACCACCGCCAGAAATAGCACTATCCTTAATGCTGATACTGATATCAGAATTAATCGCCTGCAGGTCCAGCGCATCATTACCTGCCTGAGCCGTTTCCGTTACTTTGTCGGCGCCCCAGTTAGCATCAAAAATATAAACATCATCGCCGGCTCCACCTTTCAAAGTGTCATTGTCTGCCCCACCTGCCAATGTATCATTACCAGCGCCACCGTCTATTACGTCAGCGCCACCGTTACCTTTAAGGGTATCTTTGCCCGCACTACCGGTAAGTTCATTCGCTGCACTATCCGCATTAACCGTATCACCGCGAGTACCGCCTATAACATGAGTTATATGATTGATACCGTTAGTTAATCCGCTATTGATGTTACTGGCCTTGCCGGTACCTGCGGTAAGATCCACATTCACCACCCCAGCGTAGGCGCTAAAACCACTCGGCGCGGTAACACCGGCAGGGACAGCGTAAGCCAGTGTATTAACGCCACCACCTGCATCCAGCGGACCCGCTAATCTAGCGCCTTTCTCAAACACAAAAAGATCATTACCGGAGCCTGCAGTAATATTTTCAATATTATGGGCTGTCAGGACTTTACTGGCGCCTTTATAAACTAAGATATCCCCACTACTACGGATAAAGTAAGTAAGCGCAGTAGCACTGGTTGAGTTCAGGGTATTACTTTGATTTCTCTTACCCCAAACCTCAGTAACACTAGTATTGGAACCATTCAATTCTGAATTGTCAGCGCTGGCTCCCGCGACAGTTACCGTAGCTGAACTACTGCCAGCACTGGTAATAGTAAAGGTAGCGGCAGATCCGGCATCAGCTTCCAGATTAATTGTTGGTGCCAGCACATCCTGCATTGCGCTACTGACAAATACACTGGCCTCTACCTGACCAACGCGTTGCTCCAGGTCCCAGTCAGCATTAGTACCATTACCGGTATCATCATCGGATGCAGCCACATCAGCACCGGTCAGTGCAGCCAGCTGCTCGATAAACTCAATACCAACCGTGCCTTCAGCCACATTGCAGCCATACAATAACAGGTCGCCATCATCTGCCAGGGCTTCACCCCAGCGCTTTAATTGCTGCTGATTCTGGCGCAACTGCTGACTATTGA
Source organism: Amphritea balenae (assembly GCF_003858655.1). GTDB lineage: Bacteria > Pseudomonadota > Gammaproteobacteria > Pseudomonadales > Balneatricaceae > Amphritea > Amphritea balenae. Next base: position 127,086 of record NZ_RQXV01000004.1, on the reverse strand, counting down.
TTTTTGAGCTACCCAGGAACAGGGCACCGGCGGAACCATGGCTTAGCAGATGCACTGCGGCTACATTGTCGAAATAATCAAGAATTGAACTGATCTGTTCAACGCCGTTCTGCTCAGTGTCCAGCACAAAGACTTTAACGTCCCGATCTGCATTAAAACCAAGCTGCTCTTCAATAGACAGACCGATCAGCTGTGCTGAAATATCATCCTGCTCCGCAGTGTCTAAGGCGGGGGCGGCCTCCACAACAGGAACAGAATTATTCGCAACTGCAGCTTCAACTAACTGCTGAACATCAGTTTCAGCGCTTTTAAGTAGTTCGTTAACCACTGATTTCAGCTGGGGGACGCCGGCATCAAGGATAATTACTGAAGAGGCTTGCATCTTTTGCATCAGATACACAGCTTCAGGGGAAAGCGCTATATCTTCTGCCGCTTCAGTTTTAGCGGAATCGGCTTTTTGAAGCTCTTCGGGAGCCGCAGCACTTTCTGTACCAGCAGCCAAGCCTTCAGCTAATCGTGTCAGCGAGTCATCAACGGCGATCGTCTGAGGCTCAAACTCACCCGCACCGATGGCTTCCAGCTGCTGCTCCGATTCAATTACATCGGTATGCTCCGGTTGCTGAAGATCACTGGCGGTAATACCTAAATCAGCAGATAACAGGACTCTGTTTTCCAGCGCTTCCAACTGCAGATTCTGTTTTTTCTTAGCCGCCTTACGCAGCTTATTTCCCTTACCGAACAACTTGCTCATAGCAACGCCCCCGCGTTTCGTCCATTTGCTATGCTCTTACCTGATCAGGTAAAAACAGAAAAAAAAGGCCGGATAATTAATCCAGCCAATTATTTACAAGAATCAGATCATCCTGAGTCAACACACCCACTAATGCCTTCAGGCGTAAGCCGTTAACCAGATAATCATATTTGGCACGGGAGAGATCCCGTTTTGCCGAGTAGAGATCACGCTCCGCATCAAGCACACTGATGGCTGTTTCCAGGCCGGCATCAAAAGCAGCCCGACGCAGATCCAGCGTCGCCTGCTGTGCCGACACTGCTTTATTCAGTGCTTTAACACGTTTTACTGCATTAACTACACCCCAGTACATTTCACGCGAGCCACGCCGGGATGCTCGTATTATCCGGGTCAGCTCCTGTTCGGCGCTGTGATAACGAGCCACCGCTTCACGCTTCTGCGAGCTTACAGCCCCACCCGAGTAAATTGGCAGATTAAAGCGCAGCTGCAACTCTTCCGTTTCCACCTCACTACCACCACCAAACAACGTGCCCTGAGTGTCTTGGTTGGTATTTCTCAGCACGGCATCCAGAGTTGGAAAATGACCCGCATTCTGGCGTTTCACTTCACGCCGGGCGACATCCACCGCTTCACGCTGTGCGACCAGTGCCGGGTTGTTTGACATGGCATTAGTAAGCCAGTGCCGTTCATCAGCAGGAACAGGCAATACCAGATCAATCTCAGCCTGCAATTCTGCCAAATGGGCCGGGTCTCGTCCGGTCATTTCATACAAGGATTCAAAGGCATCCCGCAAAGCGACATCCGCTTCGGCATAATCAGCCTCAACCGAGGCGACTCGTGCTTCCGCATCATAGCGATCTACCGCCCGACCTACTGCAGCATTTTCCCGACCTTCAGCCTGCTCAAGATGCTGACGCGCTGCACTCAGCTCTGCCTGCAGAAAACCCAGCTCATCTTTTGCGGCCAGTGCTTCCATATAGGCTTCAGAGATCCTGAGCATCATTGTTTGTTGAGCATCAACCAACTCAGCATCTGCCTGACGAAGTTCAGATTTTGCCTGACCGATACGAACATAGTTGGCATAGCGAAAAATGGGCTGAGTTACGGTAATAGACCAGGTCGTAGAGGGAAAAGAGGTTGTACCATCCTGATAGGGGTTATTATCACTACTAACGATATTTTGTGTAGTCTCAACCTGATCATAATCGAAGCTAACAGTAGGCCGGTAACCTGCCCAGGCCTGAGTAACCACTTCCTGACTAGCCTGATGATCAAACAACGCGGCCTGAAGCTGAGGATCACCTTCCAGCGCAGCCTGATAAAGTTGAATAAGATTTTCCGCCTGACTTTCAGCAGAAATAAACAGCACAGAGCAAAGCCCCGCGCTCCGCAGAACACGCGCCAGTTTATTGAAATTCATTGATTGTCCCCCACCCTCATCCTGAGAGCAGCTCCCCGCCTTACCACAACCGGAGAACTACATTCCTATGCTAAGACCGAAGATCCAGCACAGTTTTAATTATTATTTTTTCAAACATGATTATGGTCAATTTTTAAGCAGAACTCAAACACTTTTACGTGCTACATATTGGTAGTAGAAAACCAAATAAACATAAGAAAAGTTGCGATATAGCGATAAAATTAAGTGAAAATTCAGAAAACAGACAAACTGATATATTGAACAGCCTCGCTCCATCGAGCCTTTTTCAAACAACCGAATAATACAAAACTATTACAGAATAATTACTATCAGTATAGATATGGACAATACCGGCCCAGACAACCGAAGCCGGTATTTTAAGAGGAGAAATAAATACTGATTGCCAGCACTAGGTTTTTTTACGTAATTTCTTAAGCTTGCGCCTTTTAGCCCTGTTGCTCAGACCCTTTGACTGTTTCTTAGAAAGCTTAATAACCTCTTTCTCATGTTCACTCAGGCGCGGTTTTTTATGTGAGCGTTTTTCTGCTTCAGTTTCAGCAACAGGATCTCGTTTATCAGCATCGGCCACCGGACGCTTCCTCGGTCCTTTAGCAGCCCCTTTTGCAGGCGTATCCGACGCCTTATTCCAGGGAGACCTTGCTTCAGAGCGATTACGGGGATGAGGTTTCTTCCCCTTAGCTGCGGGTTTGCGCCCCTGACGGCTCTCCATCTCAGCCATCTGAATCTTACCGCTACGCAGTAACTCTCGCTTACTCTGCTTTTTAGGCTTTTCAGCAACGCCCTGCTTATCCGCAGCACCCAGCTGTTTAACCAGCTCGAAGTCGATCTTACGATCATCAAGATCAACCCGGGCAACCTGAACCTGAAGGCGATCGCCTAAGCGGAAACTCTTACCACTACGCTCACCCTGTAAACGCTGACGCGGCTGATCAAACTGATAATAATCCCCCGGCAGAGCCGAGATATGAATCAGGCCTTCAACATAAACCTCTTCAAGCTCAACAAATACACCGAAACCGGTCACTGCCGAAATAACACCGCTAAACTCTTCGCCGACACAGTCCTGCATGTATTCACACTTCAACCAGGCCATCACGTCCCGGGTAGCATCATCAGCACGACGTTCGGTCATCGAGCAGTGCTCACCCAGTTCAACCATCTGTTCCATAGTGTAGCTGTGGATAAACTTCTTATTCGGTTTAAAGTCATCCGGTCGATGCAGATGGCTACTACCGTTACCGGAATGAACCAGCCCACGAATAGCCCGATGCACCAACAGATCAGGGTAACGTCGAATAGGCGAAGTGAAGTGGGTATAGGCAGGGTAATTAAGGCCAAAATGACCTTTATGCTCGGGGCTATAAACCGCCTGCGACATCGAGCGTAGCATCATAATCTGAATCACATGCTTATCCATGCGACCTTCCAATGATTCAGTCAGATCCTGATAATCCTGCGGTGTCGGCTCATCACCGCCACCCAGACTCAGCCCTAAAGGCCCCAGATAGGTTCGCAAAGACGCTATCTTAGATTCTTTTGGCCCATCATGTACCCGGAACAGGGCTGGCTGCTTGAGTTTTTGTAGCAAGCGAGCGGATGCTACATTGGCGCACAACATACATTCTTCAATAATTTTGTGGGCGTCATTACGCACCACTGGAACTATCTTCTCAATCTTACGATTTTCACTGAACAGAATACGGGTCTCAGTGGTATCAAAATCGATTGCTCCCCGTTCTTCACGGGACTTGCGCAGGGCATGATAGAGATCATACAGATGCTCAACATGAGGCAATACGGCTGAATACTGCTGCCGCATCTCTTTACCGTAGTCAGAGTCTGGCTCTTGCAACATGGCGCCAACCTTGGTGTAAGTCAGCCGGGCATGAGAGCGAATTACCGCCTCATAAAACTTATAACCACTCAGGTTACCGCTGGCACTGATAGTCATCTCGCACACCATCGCCAACCGGTCTACATCCGGATTCAGAGAACAGAGTCCATTTGACAGCATCTCCGGCAGCATGGGCACAACATATTCAGGAAAGTAGACTGAGTTACCCCGGCGGTGTGCCTCAATATCCAGATCAGTCTGTGGCTTCACATAAGCTGAAACATCGGCAATCGCGACCCAAAGGCGCCAGCCACCCGAGCGTTTTGCCTCACAGTAAACCGCATCGTCAAAGTCCCGGGCATCTTCACCATCAATAGTGACCAGCGCCTTGTCACGCAGATCTACCCGGTTCTGTTTAGCAGAGTCCGGCACCTCCGGGCCAAATTCACTGACCTCCTGGCGTACCGTATCAGTCCATTCATGGGGGATGTCGTAGTTATGGATGGCGACTTTAATCTCCATCCCGGCATCCATATGGTCACCCAAAACTTCAGTCACCCGGGCCGTTGCTTTGGCTCTTTTGGAAGGCGGCGTAATCAGCTCAACCACGATCAGTTGACCAGTACGGTATTTCAGCTCTGAATCAGGCTCGGGCTGAATCTGAATATCATTGGTAATACGCTGATTCTCGGGGGTCATATAACCAAAACCGCCCTGCCCCTGAAAACGCCCTACCAACTTCCGGGTATTACGCTCAAGCACTTCAACAATGGCGCCTTCGGTACGACCTTTACGGTCCTGCCCGGTCGCTCGCACTAATACCCGATCGCCATCAAATACCTGACGCATCTCCCGGGCTGACAGAAAAATATCATCACCTTTTTCTTCAGGCACCAGAAAGCCAAAGCCATCCCGATGCCCCTGAATACGACCCGCAACAAGATCCAGCTTACTCAGCAATACATACTGAGCCTTACGGTTACGCATCAGCTGGCCATCCCGCTCCATTGCCCTTAATCGACGACGCAGCGCCTCAGACGCATCCTCATCACCGATCTCCAGCAGCTGTTCTAACTGCGGCCGGGTCAGGGGCTCACCTTTCTGATCCAGCAGCTCCATGATCATTTCACGACTGGCTATCGGACGCTCATATTTATCCGCTTCGCGGGAAGCATGGGGATCAACGCTGGACCACTTTTTCTTAGACATTCCGGTTCTTCATACAATTATCAATTTCAGCAACTATAGCACAGCCGCCATAAACTAAACCTATCCTAGCTCTTGAATTACAAGTGATAACTAGCCGAACATGTGCGACGACCTGAGTTGAAATAATCACCCACAGCCAATAAAAAAAACCGGCCAATCGGCCGGTTTTTTTTAGAATAGTAAAAGCGTTGCGAGCGAAGGTCAGGCAAGGCCTTCCTGAAATTTTGAAACGGAGTTTACAGTTGTAAATGAGTATTCAAAATTTCAGGAATAACGCTGCATCACCAAGCGCAGCAGCTTTTAAGGCATTTCGTCGACTTCTTCTCCGTCTTCTGCCTTCTCAGGCGGCATCAGATCTTCTTTACAAATGCCCAGCATAACCAGTACGTTTGCCGCTACATAGATAGAAGAGTAAGTACCGACACAGACACCCACCAACAGCGCCACAGCAAAGCCATGGATCATCTCGCCACCAAACACTGCCAGTGCTACCAGCACTAACAACGTCGTTAAGGAGGTTACCAATGTCCGCCCCAGCGTCTGGCTCAGTGAGGTATTCATGATCTCAATTGCTGTGCCTTTACGCAGTTTACGGAAGTTTTCCCGTATCCGGTCAGACACTACAATAGTATCGTTCAGCGAGTAGCCGATAACCGCCAACAAGGCAGCCAGTACCGTGAGGTCAAAGTCCAGTTTCAGAATTGAGAAGAAACCCAGCACGATCAGTACGTCATGGGCCAACGCCGATACCGCACCGATAGAGAACTTCAGCTGAAAACGGAACGCCACGTATACCATCACCATAAACAGTGCCAGCAACATGCCCAGCCCGCCCTGCTCACGCAACTCTTCACCTACCTGGGCACCAACATATTCGTTACGGCGCAGGGTAAGCTCCTGAGATTCACCACTTTGCAGTGTTTGCAGTACCTGATCACCCAGTTTTGGATCATGGGCAGCGCCCATGCGAATCAGAATATCTACTGGCGACCCAAAGGTCTGCACAACAGCATCTTCATACCCGGCTGTTTCCAGCTTGCCACGAATGTCATTCAGATTCGGCTCTTGTTGGTAGCCCACTTCGATCAGCGAGCCACCGGTAAAGTCGAGACCAAACTTAAGCCCATTAATTGCCAGCGATGCAACAGAGACCAAAAGTAACAGAATCGACAGGCCGGCTGCGATCTTTCGCAGCCCCATAAAGTTATAAATTTTTGCAGTCGTCATCTTCGTCTCCTCCGTCAAATCGACAGTTTCTTCAGCGCACGACCGCCGTAAGTCAGGTTAACCAGCATACGGGTAACCATGATTGCGGTGAACATGGAGGTCACAATACCTACCGACAGTGTAATGGCGAAGCCTTTCACCGGACCGGTACCCATGGAGAACAAGATAACTGACGCCAGCAAGGTAGTAATGTTGGCATCAAAAATCGTGGTAAATGCGCGATCGAAGCCAGCACTAATGGCAGACTGCGGCGGCAAACCGTTTTTCAGTTCCTCCCGTATCCGGGAGAAGATCAACACATTGGCATCAACGGCCATACCTACGGTCAGTACAATACCCGCAATACCTGGCAAGGTCAGGGTTGCCGACATTATCGACATCACCGCCATCAGTAACACCAGGTTAATGGTCAGCGCTATGTTGGCCAGCAAACCGAACACACGGTAGTACACCAGCATAAACAGCAGCACCAGCGCGAAGCCAATCTGAACCGAGGTCACACCCAGTTCAATATTCTGCTCACCCAGGCTAGGACCTACAGTACGCTCTTCAACAAAGTAGATAGGCGCTGCCAGTGCACCGGCACGTAGCAACAGTGCCAGTTCTGATGATTCAGTCGCGCTATCCAGACCGGTAATCCGGAAGCTGGAACCCAGCACACTCTGAATAGTCGCCAGAGAGATAATCTTCTTCTCTACGTAAGGAATACGCTTAGCAACTTGCTCACCATCCACTGTCTCGTACAGCGTGCGACTCTTATGCTCAACAAAAAGTACCGCCATGCGACGCTTTACCGCGTTACGGGTAGTACGGTTCATCAGCTGACCGCCTTTGGAATCCAGTGTTATGGATACCTGAGGCTGACCGGTTTCATCAAAGGTGGACTGGGCATTGGCGACACTGGAACCAGAGATAATAATATCTTTTTCCAGCGTGGCTTTATTAGGACGACGGTTCTCATTACGGAACGGATAAGTTTCCGTTACGGCACGGGAAGCATCAGTTGTCGCTTCAAGACGGAATTCCAGATTCGCAGTTTTACCGATAATTCGTTTTGCAGCAGCAGCATCCTGAATACCCGGCAACTGTACTACGATCCGGTTACGACCCTGACGCTGCACCAGCGGTTCAGCCACGCCCAGTTCGTTAACCCGGTTACGCAACGTTGTCAGGTTTTGCTTGATCGCATAATCCTCAATCTCACGAACCTTAGACTCGGTCAGATTGATGGTCAGGTAAAACGCGCCATCCATATCTTCAGATTCAATCAGGAATTCAGGATAGTCTTTACGTAATAACGACTGTGCCTTATCGCGCACATCCGCGTTGGAAAACTTCAATTCCAGGCTGCCATCTTCACGATGATTTACCGCGCGATAGCGCAGTTTATCGGTACGCAGCTTGGTTTTAATCTCGCTAACATAAACATCCAGCCGCTGAGCTACCGCAAGCGCCATATCCACTTCCAGCAAGAAGTGAACACCACCACGCAGATCCAGACCCAGCTTCATCGGGCCAGCACCTATAGAACGCAGCCAATCCGGCGTTGTTGGCGCCAGGTTAAGGGCAACAACGTAGTTATCCCCCAACGTCTGACTGATAACTTCTTTAGCTTTCAGCTGAGTCTGGCCATCGGAAAAGCGGATAAGCCCCCCTTTTGCCGTCAGTTCACCTGATTTAAAACTAATCTGCTTTGCCGTCAGCGCCTGCTTTACCTGATCCAGTAGCGGCTGATTTACCACATGCACTTCCCGGGAACCGGAAAGCTGTACAGCAAAATCGTCAGGGTAAAGGTTAGGTGCTGCATAGATACCGCCAATCAGCAGCATCAGGATGATCAGCGCGTTTTTCCACAGCGGATATTTATTGAGCATAATGCCCCTGTCCTTGCATCAAAAAAACGCCACGTTGAACGTGGCGTTATTTAGGAGAGATGTTACTTAATATCTTTGATAGTGCCTTTTGGCAAAGCCGCACTGACATGAGCTTTCTGGAAAGTCAGTTCAGTGTTCTCAGATACTTCCAGTACAACATAATCATCGTTCAGACGAACAACTTTACCCAAAATACCACCTGCGGTAAGTACTTCATCACCCTTACTCAGGCCACCCAGCAACTCTTTATGAGCCTTGGCACGCTTAGACTGTGGACGCCACATAAACATGTAAAAAATAACACCAAAGCCAACCAGGAAGATCAGGTTGAACATGCTAGGGTCCATACCGCCAGGTCCGGCAGCTGCTTCAGCGTAAGCTGGAGAGATAAAAAAGCTCATTAAGGCTTCTCCTAATACTTATTAAAAGTTAATTATACGATAGATTCCGCATCGAAAGGCGGTGTTTCCATACCTTTCAAGCGATAGAATTCGTCCACAAAGGCGTCCAATTTACCTTGTTCAATAGCCTGACGCAATCCGGCCATTAACTCCTGATAGTAGTGCAGGTTATGAATAGTATTCAGCTGCGAGCCTACGATCTCTTTACACTTATCCAAATGGTGTAGGTAAGCACGACTAAAGTTCTGACAGGTATAGCAGCTACACTGCTCATCCAACGGTCGGGTATCCGTTTTATTGGCTGAATTGCGTAGTCGAACAACACCGTCACGGGTAAACAGGTGACCATTTCGGGCGTTACGGGTCGGCATCACACAGTCAAACATATCAACGCCGCGGCGCACCGCTTCGACAATATCTTCCGGCTTGCCAACACCCATCAGGTAACGGGGTTTATCTTCCGGCATCTGATGTGCCAGATGATCCAGAACTTTAACCATCTCTTCTTTCGGTTCACCCACCGACAGACCACCAATGGCATAGCCATCAAAATCGATCTCATTCAGGCCAGCCATAGACTCATCACGCAGGTGCGGATACATACCACCCTGCACTATTCCAAACAGCGCTGACGGGCTGTCACCGTGGGCTTCTTTAGAACGCTTAGCCCAGCGCAGTGACAAACGCATCGACTCTGCAGCTTCCACTTCAGTCGCCGGATACGGGGTACATTCGTCGAAGATCATCACGATATCAGAGCCCAGATCTTTCTGAACCTGCATCGATTCTTCCGGCCCCATAAATACTTTAGAACCGTTCACCGGCGACTGAAAAGTCACACCGGCTTCAGTAATTTTGCGCATTGCTCCCAGGCTAAACACCTGAAAACCGCCCGAATCGGTCAAGATAGGACCTTTCCAGTTCATAAACTCGTGCAGACCACCGTGCTGTTTAATCACTTCGGTGCCAGGGCGCAGCATCAGGTGAAAGGTATTGCCCAGGATAATATGAGCGCCGATCGCTTCAATATCCTTTGGTAACATACCTTTTACCGTGCCATAGGTGCCTACTGGCATAAATGCAGGGGTTTCAACATCACCACGTGGAAAGCTTAAGCGGGCACGACGGGCTTTACCGTCACTGGCCGTACGCTCAAACTTCATAAAACATTCTCTGCTCACAACATATCCTAAATCTGGTTTCGCCTTAAGAGTCGATCTAACTGGCGAGTAGTAGCTTATATAAGGCTGAATCTGATAATTAAAAGGCCCTGCGGCTAAACAGCAGCCCTAAACTTACTCAGATACCTTCAGGGTTATACCTTTTGCCAGGAACCTTGTGTTATCAGGAACCTTGCTTAGTAAGAAACATGGCATCACCGTAACTGAAAAAACGGTATTGCTGCGCAACGGCTTCTTTATAAGCGGACATCATATGCTCATAGCCCGCAAATGCCGATACCAGCATCAGCAAGGTCGATTCCGGCAGATGAAAATTGGTAATCAGCATATCTACCGTTTTAAAGGTATAACCGGGGAAAATGAAAATATCAGTATCGCCAAAGAAGGGTTCTATCTCTCCGCTCTGGCTGGCTGTTTCCAGACAGCGTACCGAGGTTGTACCTACCGCCAACACTTTATTGCCGCGGGCTTTAGTCTCTTTAACCTGCTGACAAACCTGTTCCGATACTTCGATATATTCAGCATGCATCTTATGATCCTGAATATTCTCGACCTTAACCGGTCGAAAAGTACCTGCACCAACATGTAGCGTAACAAAGGCTTTATTAACACCTTTCGCTTCAAGCTTAGCCAGCAGCGCATCATCAAAATGCAGGCCCGCCGTAGGTGCGGCTACCGCACCGGGCTTTTCGTTATACACCGTCTGGTAACGTTCCCGATCAGACAGTTCGTCTTCACGATTCATATAAGGAGGCAATGGCATATGGCCAAACTGCTCTAACGCCTCAATCAGGTTACCCTCATTAAGATCAAAAAGTAGTTCAAACAGATCATCATGTCGGGCAACCATGGTTGCCTTAAGTCCGCCATCCAGGGTCAGTTCAGCACCAGGCTTAGGCGAACGACTGGAGCGGATATGGCAAAGAGCTGATTGTTCGTCCAACAGTCGCTCTACCAACACCTCTATTTTACCGCCAGAAGCTTTCTGGCCAAACATCCGCGCCGGAATTACCCGGGTATTGTTAAACACCACCAGATCACCGGGCTCAAGAAACTCCAGCACCTCAAAAAACTGGCGATGCTGTTGTGCCCCGCTATCACCGTCTACGCAAAGCAGGCGGCTATCACTACGGTTTTCCAGCGGATATCGGGCTATCAGCTCATCAGGAAGTTCGAAATGGAAGTCTTTAACGTTCATGATAATAAGTCTTTAACGTTCATTTGAATAAGTCTTTAACGTTCATTTAAATAAGTCTTTAACCTGGGTAATCTGACAAAAGCACTTACAAGAAGTACTTGTGCATATTTCGACATAAAATATGGCGGCGTATGCTACCCGATTTAAGCCTAAGTTTCAGTTATATTGTATGAAGCTTATTCAGTGTGACCCGACACGACGATAAACCGAGTAACACAACTTAAGAATCAATTCGAACAACTCTAACGCTAGGCGTTTAATCAACACCTGAATTACCCTTACTGTTTATCTGTCTTCCTGCGCGCCTCTATCAGGTAAAATGGTCCTCTTACCCCCTTTAACTAATCAAAAGCTCCGGATTTACGTTCCGGTTGGCTGAGTATTCCTAATGTCACAGATTATTGTCTGTGCGATGTATAAATTTGTCGCACTTGAAGACTTTGAAGCACTTCGTGAACCTTTACATAAGGTTATGCAGAATAACGATATCCGCGGCACACTGCTGCTGGCCCGTGAAGGTATCAACGGCACCGTTGCTGGTAGCCGTGAAGCTATCGACACCCTACTGTCCTGGTTACAAGATGATCCGCGCTTAAACGATATCGTCTATAAAGAGTCATTCGATACCAGCAATCCTTTCCATCGCACCAAAGTAAAACTCAAGAAAGAGATCGTGACCATGGGCGTCGAAGGTATCGACCCTAAGCAGGTGGTCGGCACCTATGTTAAGCCTGATGAGTGGAATGCTCTGATCTCAGATCCAGAAGTCACCCTGGTTGATACCCGTAATGACTATGAAGTACAGGTAGGCACATTTAAGGGGGCTATTAACCCTGATACCGATACTTTTCGCGAGTTTCCGCAATATGTTAAAGACCACCTGAATCCGGACAAGAACCGCAAAGTCGCGATGTTCTGTACCGGCGGTATTCGTTGTGAAAAATCCACGGCATACCTCAAGGAGCAAGGCTTCGATGAGGTCTACCATCTGGAAGGCGGCATCCTCAAGTATCTGGAGCAGGTACCCGAAGAAGAGTCTCTCTGGCAGGGCGAATGCTTTGTGTTTGATAACCGTATTACGGTCAATCATCAGTTAGAAAAAGGTAGCTACGACCAGTGCCACGCCTGTCGATTACCTTTAACCGCAGCCCAGATGCAAAGCGAGAAGTATCAGGCAGGGGTTAGTTGTCCTAACTGCTATGACAAACAAAGCAAAGATCAGCGTCAGCGTTTTGAGCAACGTCAGAAACAGATGCAACTGGCGGAGCAACGGGGGGAGGCACATATAGGTGCTGATGCCAGCGGCGCTATTGTTCGCCGCCGCGAGCTGAAACAACAACTGCGTCAGGATCAGAAAGCGAAGAACCAACAAAAGGTAAGCTGATACTCTTTCGGGTAGTGCGCAGGTTTAGCTGTGCACTACTCGTATCTCCTGCATATTACTATCAGGGGCTAAAACAGATCAGATCTTGTGACATAACTCAATCCAACGCTCAATACCGGCACTGCGGTACTTATGGCGATTTATCACCAGATACAACTGACGGCTGAAATCACGCCCAGCTACCTTCAATGGAACCAGAGTTTTCAGGTCAAAAGATTCCTGCAACGCGATACGCGATAAACAGCCTATCCCTAAGCCTTCAGCCACCGCTCGCTTAATCGCCTCTGAGTGCTCCAACTCCAACAGAACATTCAGATTCGGTAGCAACCCATGTAATGCCCAATCAAATGTCTGCCGGGTTCCAGACCCTTGCTCTCGCAGAATCCAGCGCACAGCCTGCAGATCAGTGTCACTCAGCTGAGGCTTTCGGGCCATCGGGTTGTCCGGCGCACAAAACACCACCAATTCATCCCTACGCCAGGGAATAACCTCCAGATCAGGATGTTGTATTTCACCCTCTATCAACCCGATATCCAGATCAAAGTTAACCACCTGAGCAACAATAGCCGAGGTATTTGCAACCTTCAGATCCAACTTTGCCTTCGGCTGCTCATTGATATAGCGGGCGATCAAACCCACTGCCAGATAATTACCAATGGTCATCGTCGCACCGATTTTCAGCTGCCCTACCGCCTGATGTTGGGCCATTTCAAGCTCCAGGCTTTGCGCCCTTTCAAGTAAGGCTTCAGCTCTGGGTCGCAGTAATCTGCCCAGTTCATTGATCTTCAGTCGTTTACCTACACGGTCAAACAGCCGTATATCAAACTGGTCTTCAAGATCCCGTAACGCGCCACTCGCAGCTGACTGAGACATCGATAAACTATCTGCCGCACGGGTAATATTGTCGAAATGAGCAACAGCCAGAAATACTTCCAGCTGCCGTAAGGTATATTTCATATCCTGTATTTCCGATTACATTTAACTGAACAATCGTCTTTAACAATATAACAAAGCGGCCTAACATGCATATAAAGAGAATAGATATTCATCTTTTTATAACCTAAACGAATAACCAAAACGACTAGACTTAATTGCATAAGTCAGTCGCTTAACTGCGAGGATAGCTCCATGTCAAACATCGGCCGTGAAGAAGTGCTCAGCGTCCATCACTGGAACGAGACCCTGTTCAGCTTTACTACCAGTCGTGATCCGGGATTTCGTTTCAAGAATGGTCACTTCACCATGATCGGACTTGAGCATGAAGGGCGTCCTTTAATGCGTGCTTACAGTATTGCCAGCGCCAACCATGAAGATCAGCTGGAATTTTTCAGCATCAAAGTACAAGACGGCCCGTTGACGTCCAAACTACAGCGCATTGAAGTGGGCGATCAGATTCTCATCAGTCGCAAGCCTACCGGCACCCTGATCAATGATCACCTGCTACCGGGCATGCACCTTTACCTGATAAGTACAGGCACTGGCCTGGCACCGTTCATGAGTATTATTAAGGATCCGGAAATTTATGAGCAATACGATAAAGTTATCCTGACCCACGGCGTACGCCACCTGTCCGAGCTGGCCTATACCGACGTGATCCAGCAACACTTGCCGGACAATGAATACTTTGGCGAGATGATTACCGACAAACTATTGTATTACCCAACCGTTACCCGTGAGCCATTCCGCAACCAGGGCCGGCTGACTGACCTGATCACCTCAGGCAAACTCACTGAGGATCTGGGACTACCGGATCTGAGTATTGAGAATGATCGTTTTATGATCTGCGGCAGCCCAAGTATGCTAAAAGACACCACGCAGATTCTTGATAAGATGGGCTTTATTGAAGCGCGTCACGGCGACCTGGGGCATTATGTTATCGAGCGAGCATTTGTGGAGCGCTGATCCCGGCAATACGCTATCAACTTACACTATCAAATAAAGTAGCCATTCAAAGCACAGCTTTGGATGGCTTTTCAATTCACCTTCGAATACCGGACTCAGGAAGAAGAATTCCGTGTCGTATTCTTTGGGGCAAAGGCCTGGAAGTCGGGTCTCAATAAGAATGTATTTACCACAGAGAACACAGAGAACACAGAGAACAGACTAATCAGAGCAAGAGATTATCGGTGCTCTGCAATGCATGGCTTCTCACGGAGGCCTGAACCCTTAAACATAAACTATTTCGTCGTTCGAATCGGTAATGCCACTCAGCCTGACAATAACCTTTGGTACCAGCCTACTAGTTACTACCATTAATTATCAAAACGATAGCCAATCCCATGTACAGTGCTGATGATCTTCGGAGCTTTGGCATCCAACTCAATCACCTTTCTTAGCTTTGATATATGCTGATCCAGAGTACGGCTGTTAGCAAAATAGTCACGCCCCCAGCAATGGTTAAACAGTGAATCTCGATCGACCACCTTGCCTTGTTGTTCAAATAATAAACGCAATATTTTCAGGTCCCGCAAACTCAGCTCAATCACTTGATCATCACGTATAGCGCGTAGCTCTGAGGGGCGAATCACCAGATCATCCATAATAAAACTATCATCCACATTCGGCTCTGCAACCGAACGCAAACAGCGCCGTGTGACAGCCCGAATCCGCGCGACAACCTCACGGCTACCAAATGGTTTCTTAATGTAATCATCGGCACCAAGCTCAAGCCCCAACACCTGATCAATCTCTTCAGATTTAGCAGTAATAAAAATAACCGGGAGTTGCTCATCCCGTTGTCGAATACGACGACACACCGCATACCCATCCTGCTTAGGCATCATAATATCCAACAGCACCAGGTCCGGTTCATGCTGCTGATAGAGCTGCCACGCCTGATCACCGTCCGCCGCTTCAATACATTGGTACCCTTCTGATTCAAGTAAAGCAGCAAGGCCCTGTCGTATATGCAGATCGTCTTCAGCGATTAATAACTTCATAACCATTTCCGTTTAATCATCGGCTTGCCCGGAGTTAACTTCCGCGACGTCCGCCAATGGCGTTAGCAGCGTCAGCAGGAAGCTGGCACCCGCTGTACTATCCGTTACTGAATGCTCTTCTACTACCAGATCCCCTTGATGGGCCCGGGCCAGATCCCGCGCCAGCCCAAGACCTATACCGGTACCGCTGACACCTTCGGTGAGCTTATCGCTACCACGATAAAAAGGCTCAAATAACTTATCAGCTTCTAACGCTGACACCCCGGGACCAAAATCACTAATTCGAATGTAGCTATAGAGCCCATCCGGGGTCTTTTTTTGCCAGCTGTAAATATCAACAAATTTTCCATCCGCTGCGTATTTTTCACAGTTACTCAGTAAATTATTGAGAATCTGCTCCAACGCTTCGCCGTCAAACTGACACAAATGATCTGCCTGACCAGTAAATCGCATCGTCAGATGTCGTGCACTTAATACCGGGGTAAACAGTTCAACCACCTGGTTAACACAATCATCAACAACGCCTTTCTGATACCGGACGCTGACATCCTCACGCTTCGAACGGGAAAAGCTCAATACATTTTCAATCAAACGCGAAAGTCGACCTGCTTCGCTACCGATCACATTTAAATAACGCTGGGCGACGATCTCCTCTTCGTCCAATTCTTGCTCAAGCATTTCGGTATATAAACGTACATTGGTAAGCGGCGTTTTCAATTCATGGGAAACCTGATTAACAAAATTCACCCGTTGTTCGGCTAACCTCAGCTCTCTGCTATGATCCCTGTATAGCAAGTAAGCAAGCACTGACAAACCGGCCGTTAATAAGAGGATCAAGGCTGCTAAACCGATCCAGCCACTCGTCAAAGGCTGAGGGTCTGTGCCAAAATATGACAACCGCCAGCTCGCCAATGGATGGCTCAGAGGCAGCACCTGCTGAGGTTGCATCTGTTCATCAACCGCAGACAGATCTCCCCAGCTATAGTTAATTTCACCCCGGTTATTGATCAGTTGAATCTCCGCCGCGCTAATACCGGCATCTGGGAGCACCGAACTGTCCGGCAGCAGATTGATCAGATCTGATAATAAACGTGCTGAATTCAACGCAAAGCCAACCGTATTTCCAGCGGAATCCTGAACCCAGAAAATATGCCGCAAGCCCGTTTCCGCATACCATGCAATCCAGCCATGGGCAGGTAACGATCGCTGCGTTTGGTCTGCACTACTGTATAAACTTTCTTGCGCTGCCGGAGCGCTCAGCCGGGCACTAAAAATAGACTCTGACTCTGTAGACGGATCAAATGGCTGCTTTGCCGTAGCAGCGGAAACCTGCTGAGGATCTGCTACAGGCATAGTAAAGCGTTCAGGGGATTCAAGTAACTTGCGTGTCAGCTCAACAAACGTCCGCTCTTGTTGATTTAGAGATTGATCAGTAGGCGGAAACAAGCGCTCACCGGCATCGGATATAACAAACACCTGCTGCACGAAAGCCGAACGCTTAATAAACTGCCGGATATCATGGGCCTGATACTGACCGGCCGTTTGCTGCTGCAACTGCGCAGCCTGAGGGATGAATAATTGTTGCAAAGCAAAGAAGTGATTCTGAAACTGCTGATCGATACCCTGCAGACGGCTGTCTACCAGGTTTTTAAACTGATACGCCACCACTTGCTGCTGGTCCTGCTGCATACGCACGCCGAACCAGGCCAATAGCATCATCGGTAACACTATAATCAGTATCAGCAGTATCAGTGTTTTTCTCTTCACTCAACGCTTCCTTAGATGATTAAGCAGAGCAGTCCGGGCAGAGATCAGTCTGCCCGGTTACTCAATACAGTGAATCGATCAAGCGACTCAATTAAACAACTTAATAGTTCTGTTGGGTCGCGCGCTTATATTGACGCGCCTTCAACTCTTTACGCTGCTTATTCCAGTCCTGTTCAGATTCCAGTGTATCGGCATCCTGCAGGGCTTCCTCTTTCTGTTCCAGCAAGCGTGGCGAGCTCAACGCTTCAGCCTGAGACCCCAGATAAGATGCGCTATCCTGCAGGATCTTCTTAGCCGCTTTCAGATCGCCACTATCCCGGGCTTCAATCGCATCACGGCTATATTCGTTAGCGACCTGTTCAACCGCTGCTTCAAGCGTTTCATCATCCCGGGCCGCTTTTACTTCCTGCTTTGACTGACTAAAACGGGCCACACTCAAACCAGACAATTGTTCCTGAGATTGTGTGTACAGGTTATCGTAGCTCACATTCACTGCAACCAGTTCAAGCTCTGTCTCAGCCTGCTGCTCTGGCACTTCGACCTCCAGAATAACGAACTTCTCCTGCTCGCTATACAGTTGATTCAAACGGGTTGTAACACGATTACCGATAATTTCGCTTTCCCGCCCCAGCAAACGAACAGGCTTTACACCGTTACGGCAATGAATCTCAATGTTAACGCCCTGAGCCACCACTGAAAGTACATCACCAAATTCATACTGAAAAACAGAGGCCAGATCTTCCGCGTTCTCCACAAAAGCATGGTTGCCGTCACTAAAGCCCGCTAAACGGGTCATCAGGTCTTCGTTATAGCCCAGCCCAAGACCAATGGTAGTGACACTGATCCCCTCTTTCGCCAGCGAAGCGCCCAGTTCACCCAGTTCAGACGCTGACTGAGGGCCCACGTTCGCTAAACCATCTGACAGTAGAATGACCCGATTCACTTTATTCCGGCTAAGGAACTTACGCAGTTCACGGGCCCCTTTACTGACCCCGGCAAACAGCGCAGTATTGCCATCCGCATGAATATTACGGATCGCATTATAAATAGCCCGCTGATTGCGTACCTGCGTGGCCGGCACCACCACCTGTACTCGAGAGTCGTAACTCACCACCGAGACAATATCCCGCTCATCCAGGCGTTTAATCGCCATAATGGCCGCTTCACGGGCATACTGAATTTTATCACCGCCCATCGAACCTGACTTATCGAGCACTATCGCCACATTGGCCGGTATACGTGCCTGCTTATCCTGCTGTTTAAAGCCTTCCAGAGAAACCTTAATAAACGCCCGATGACTACGTTCAGCCTCCATCACCGGGGTAGCCAGATTAATATTCAAATTGACCTGATTAGCCTGAGCCAGCGCAGGCAACAGGCCAAGTAAAACAAATCCGCAGGTCCGTACAAATCGTCTTAACATATGCTTATCAGATTGAGTGTTCATGATCATATTCCCGAGTTGTGAGTATAGTGGATTGCAACCACCGCTGTATTTACTCTACGCCTGGAGAAACTTAGAAAAGTCAGATGAAGTTATCGATTTTGTAAGAAATTTGTAAATTGGGGAATCAATGAGTTAACCGTTACTCAAACAAATAACAGCTGACAAAAATACAAATTTTCAACGATATGTCACTTATGCATTGACCGCTTCAAAACGAACCGTATAATACGCTCACGTTCGTGCCAGTGTGATGGAATTGGTAGACATAGGGGATTCAAAATCCCCCGCCCTTAAAAGCGTGCCGGTTCGAGTCCGGCCACTGGTACCATGAACGTAAAACAGGAAGCCTCGTTAATCTCTTTATAGAGAAACGGGGCTTTTTTGTGGCTTAAAGAAAGGCATAGAGGATTCACTTTCCATAAGATCTTGGCCCACCCTTAAAAGTATGCCGGTTCAAGATCCTAGGTCAGTGGCCACTGGTACCATGAACGTATATCGACTAAGCCTTGCTTCATAGCAGGGCTTTTTTGTGCCTGATATTTGGGTAAGAAAAACATAGTGGCTTCACTTTCTATAAGATCTTAGCCCGCCCTTAAAAGCGTGCCCGTACGATCCCGGCCACTGGTACCATGAACGTATATCGACTAAGCCTTGCTTTATAGCAGGGCTTTTTTGTGCCTGATATTTGGGTAAGAAAAACATAGTGGATTCACTTTCCATAAGATCTTGGCCCACCCTTAAAAGCATGCCGGTTCAAGATCCTAAGTCAGTGGCCACTGGTACCATGAACGTATATCGACTAAGCCTTGCTTCATAGCAGGGCTTTTTTGTGCCTGATATTTGGGTAAGAAAAACATAGTGGATTCACTTTCCATAAGTTTTCTACCCGCCCTTAAAAACGTGCCGGTTCGACAAATAGTTTCCAGTAAATTTTGGACTAGCAGCTTGCGGCGAAGGCCCAACGGAGTTGTTGCAGTCCACAGGCTGCAACAATCATTCAGCTACCGCTGCACTCACAACAAACCCGCCTTTCAGGCAGATTTAGCTGCTAAAAAGCACTAAATATGGCGATATCGAGCTTAATCTTCTGTTTGTGTATCTCCGGATAAAGCTTTAGCCGGATAGGTTTGAAACCGGGACCTATTCGCACTTTCCTTAACGCTTTGACATAGGCTTGTATTCTCTTCGGGCCAGACCTTTATAAAGCTGTCTTGGTCGACCGATCACCTGATCAGGATCGACAATCATCTCCTTCCACTGGGTTATCCAGCCGACACAGCGGGCCAGGGCGAACATCACCGTAAACATATTGGTTGGAATGCCCATGGCGCTTTCGATAATACCGGAATAGAAGTCTACGTTTGGGTATAGTTTGCGCTTGATGAAGTAGTCATCTTCCAGCGCTATACGTTCCAGTTCCATAGCTAGCTTGAAGCGTGGATCATCGTGTTTGTCCATTGCATCAAGTACTTTCTGAGCTTCCTTGCGCAGAACTGTCGCGCGTGGGTCATGATTGCGGTATACGCGATGACCAAACCCCATCAGGCGGAAAGAGTCTTCAGGATCACGGGCTCTTTTTAAAAATTGGGGTACCTTGTCAACACTGCCGATTTCTTCGAGCATACTCAGCACCGCTTCGTTAGCACCGCCATGCAAGGGCCCCCACAAAGCACCAATACCGGCGGAAATAGCCGCGAAGGGGTTGGCTCCGGTTGAGCCTGCCAGGCGAACAGTTGAAGTTGAGGCGTTTTGCTCATGATCAGCATGCAGAATGAGGATTTTATCCAGTGCTTTAGCGACTACCGGATCGACTTGATAGTCTTCACTGGGTACGCCAAATAACATGCGTAGCAAGTTACTTGAATAGTCCAGACTGTTATCGGGATAGATAAAAGGCTGGCCGACTGAATGCTTATAACAAGCCGCAGCGATGGTTGGAATCTTGGCTAACAGGCGTATTGCCGAGATCTCGCGATGCTGCTGATTGTTGATATCCAGCGAGTCATGATAAAAGGCTGAAAGCGCACCGACAACACCTACCATAATAGCCATCGGATGGGCATCCCGGCGAAAGCCATGATAGAAATTCAGCAGCTGCTCATGAACCATTGTATGTTTATTGATCAGACCGTTAAAATCGTTCAGCTGTTGCTTGGTGGGTAGCTCTCCTTTCATCAATAGATAGGCTGTTTCGGTAAAGGTACTCTTCGCAGCTAATTGCTCAATAGGATAGCCGCGGTAAAGTAAGATGCCTTTTTCACCGTCGATGAAGGTAATATTGCTGGTACAGGAGGCTGTCGCCTTAAAACCGGGATCGAGGGTGAAGAGACCAAGCTCACTGTAGAGGCTACGAATATCAACGACAGGTGGTCCTTCAGTGCCCTGCTGAATTGCAAGTTTGAGTGTTTTTCCGTTGCGGTTGTCACTAATGGTGATGCTGTTATCTGACATGGCCGGCCCCCTTGTACGTTTATCGTGATGGATACCAAGAATGGCAGTGTCACCAATAAGCTTAGCTCACCTTGAGGAGGCTATAAGGTTAGGGCAGATGCGATTAAGTCCTTCCGCATGAGGCAATGTCAGGCATAGTGTCAGCCAGGATCAATACATGGAAAATCAGCTTAGCTTTGCCGATTGTGAGTATCGACAAAGCGCACCAAACCCGGAAAGAAAAGTTTTTGTACCAATGGAAGCACTGGTTCCGTGGCATCGGATTGAAGCGGTCATTGAACCTTATTATCCCAAGCGGGTAACGGTCGGCGACCTTACCCACTACATATTCAGGCAGAAGTAAGTGGCAGTAAAGCACGGCTTTTCTGGCTGATGTAGCCAGATGAGATATACCGGAGGGAAAGAAACGCTTAATCGCACCTTCCTTAACCAGATCCGGTGAGGCGACAACTATCCTGTCATTGGGGGATCAGCAAATAATCGCCTGATCAATCCTCATCAAAGTACCAGTATCCCTTATTAATCCAGGCAACTATCTGCTCAAGAAAAGCACTGTTTTCAACCCATTCCGCCAGGTTCTCTGCCGTTAAAACCGGATTGTCACACAGGACAGGGATGGCTTCAGCCAGGTCACTACTAAGTGATTCTGCTGCACCATTTATGAACAACCTGCCTTCGCGGTAGTCGCTTTCGAAGTACAAACAACGAAGACCACCCAGACGGATTAAGTCCTGGTTTTGAATCGCTTCAAGAAAATCAGAAGTTTGAAATCCTAACTCCTCTTCTGGCAGGTCAAGTTCGCACTTAGAGCTTGTCAGACGACAGCCGCTGAACTGGCTAATCAGCTTATCGTCGAGGGTATCAAGCAGCTGCTGTTTTATGCGGGCGAAATCTGCAGGAGTCACACAACCAGACTGGGTTGAAATACTCCGATGCGGATCGGCAATTTGCGCTTTACCCAGTTCATTATCAATCAGGTAGTCGGCTATACCACTGAGCATATCGCTGGCGGATGCGGTACGGTAACCAACAGAGAAGCTCATCGAAGAGTTAAGCGATATTCCATCATGGGGATAGCCCGGTGGCAGATACAGAATATCACCGGTGTTTAATTCTATATCCAGAATCGGTTCAAACGGTTCGCAATGTAACAGGGCCGGATGGGCCGCAAACTCGGAATGATCACCCAGATCACCCACCCGCCAACGACGGCTTCCGGAGCCCTGACAGATAAATACATCGTAAAGATCAATATGGGGGCCGACACTGCCACCGGGGGTGGCAAAGCTCACCATGACATCATCCAACCGCCACCTTGGGATAAAATCAAAGCACTGAATCAGGTCTTCTGCCGCAGGCAGCCAGTTGTTCAGCGCTTGTACAATCAGTGTCCAGTCTTTTTCACCCAGATGTTCATAGCTTTCAAACGGGCCAAACTCAGCGCCCCACTGTTCATTTTTTTTAAAAACGCGGCGCGACTCGACTAACTCATCGCAGGCCAGACCCGCCATCTCATCGGCAGACAGGAGATCCTGAAAGTTTTTAAAGCCCTGGCGAATAACTAACGGTTTTTTCTGCCAGTATTCAGCCAGGAATTGCTCTGGAGTTAGATCATTCAATTCAAGTTGCATAGCAGGCTCCCAAAATAGTTGCGGGCATCCTATCAGCTATCAACTATTCAGACCTTGCTGCTTATCATTTTTACCTTAATCCTGGCTTCAGGTATCGTCACGCAGCAATGTCCTTCAACACGGCCCCACAACAATGCCCCTCAACCAGGAGTCTGCGCCAGTTCAACAGTCGGTTACGACAGAGGATCTAATCCGTCGATGCCGCCATGACCCGTTCAATAATATGCCGTCCGATAGGAATTGCAGAGGTGGCTGCCGGAGATGGCGCGTTACATACATGCAAAGAGCGGGGACTTTCAGCAAACAGGAAGTCATGTACCAGAGAACCATCGCGCATAACGGCTTGTGCCCGAATACCTGCAGGATAAGGTTGTAGGTCTTTCACCTGTACTGAGGGACAGTATTTCTGCACCAGTTTCAGGTAACCCGGTTTCCACAGTGAATTCTTGGTTTCAATAATGCCGGTACCTATATGCTGCTTAAGCACCCTCCAGAAACCAGGAAAACGTAGCATATCCCAGATATCACGCAGGCTGATATTAATACGACCATAACCTTCACGTTTCCAGCCCTGCACCGCATTAGGACCAACCGTTACCGAACCATCAATCATTCGGGTCAGGTGAACGCCCAGAAAGGGTAGCTCCGGATCAGGTATGGGATAGATCAGATGGTTTACGATATCGCTCTTTTCGTTCGGTAAACGGTAGTATTCGCCTCGGAAGGGAACAATCTGGAAATCAGTTTCGATATCCAGCATACGCGTCAACCGATCGGCCATCAGGCCGGAACAACAGATAAGATAGCGGCAATGTAGCGTTCCCTGATTGGTTTTAACCGTTATCTCTTCGCTACTCTCTTCCATACCTGTTACTTCGGTACTTAGCAGCGTCTCACCTCCCAGCTCACAAAAGCGCTCGGCCATTTTGTTACAGACCTGGCGATAATCGACTATCCCCGTGGTCTTAACAAGAATGGCACCTAACCCCTGAATATTGGGCTCACGTTCTTTTAACTGCTTCGCATCCAATAACTCCACATCCAACTGGTTCTGATGGCAACGCTCGTAGAGCGCAAGCATACGTTCATGTTCCAGCTCATTGGTGGCGACCAGTAGCTTACCGCACTGGTCATATTTGATATCGTTTTCCTGGCAGAAGGCGATCGTTTTCTCAACGCCTTCACGACAAAATTCGGCTTTCAGGCTGCCTGGCGCGTAGTAAACACCCGCGTGAATCACACCACTGTTGTGACCGGTCTGATGCTGCGCAAAAGATGATTCTTTTTCCAACAGACCGATACGCTTATCCGGACACTGCTGTTGTAATTGCCATGCGGTAGACAGACCTACTATTCCGCCACCCACGATCAGGTAATCATATCGATCGATCATAGTTACTTCCGTAAAAATAAGAGAAAGTTATTGCCATGCTTTCTTAACTACAGACTTATCCGGCTGCCACTGCTGTGACGCTCTGCAGTTTGTATTGACGACGGCTGTACCAAAACAACAATACGAAAACCGCCATCCCTGCCAGCTTGAATAGAAGTTCATCATGGGGCCACATCATCACTACACCTGAAATACCGCTTAAGATACGCAAGCCTATATTTAACGGGCTTTCCAGATAGCCTTCCATACAGCCGACCAGTGCATAAATACCAAACAGGGAGAAAACAAACACTGAAAGAACCTCTGATGTGGTGCCTCCAATAAAGCCGGTATAGGCAAATAACAGCGGCACGATATACAACCCTTTCGCCACCTTCCAGGCCATAAATCCGGTCGCCATTGGCGGTGTTTTGGCAATCGCCGCTGCGGCAAATGCGGTCAGACAAACCGGTGGCGTTACGTTACTGTCCTGGGATAACCAGAAAATAATCATATGTGCAGATAGCAGGGTCATGGCCAGTGTCTCTGGTGCAATCGCCATTTCCAGCAACTGTCCTTTGAAGTCATCCGGTACTATTGCCAACATCTGCTGGGCATCCAGCTCAGTCATGGGCGCCATTAACAAGGCGGCTTTCTCGGCATCCACCAGCAAGAAGATAGTTTGCGCAGCCTCAGGCAGCGTACCCGCAACCATCATGCTAATTAGCTCTATCTCAGCAATCAGACTATATAAGGCCGGTGCCGATAGTGTTGCCAGGACGATATAAGAGGCGGTAACCGGCAGGCCCATACCCAGAATCAGAGATGCCAGTGCCACTAATAGAATGGTAATCAGCAAGCTGCCGCCAGCCCAGTCGGTTACCATCAGAGAAAAGGTATTACCGATCCCGGTCATGGCAACCACATTCACCACCAGCCCGACAGCCACCAGCAGCATCGCGGTAGTAGCCATGTTCTTAGAGCCCTGCGCCAGGGAATCGAGAATATCCCGGATCCCCATTGGGTTTTTAGACAACCAGGAAGAGACGACGACAGAGATGATTGAAATACCTGCCGCGTAAGTCGGTGTAAAACCATAAATCAGCAGCGCAACAAGAACCACCAGCGGTAGCAGATAATGCCAGCCATCTTTAAACACTTCACCGATAGGACGGGTATCCAGCTCGACAGAGTCTGCATGGCTGCGCATCGCTTCAACGCGCACGAAGAAACCAACCGACATGAAGTAGAGTAAGGCTGGCAATGCGGCTATCGATATGATGTCGACATAAGGAATCTGCGTATAAGACGCCATAATGAAGGCGCCTGCCCCCATCACCGGCGGCATTAACTGACCACCGGTAGAGGCGGCAGCTTCAACGCCTGCAGCAAATTTCGCCGGGAAACCCGCTTTACGCATTAGCGGAATAGTAATAACCCCGGTAGAGACGGTGTTAGCAACCGAGGATCCGGATACTGATCCCATCAGACCTGAGCCTAATACCGCAACAAAACCCGGACCACCCACAAAGCGGCCAGCCGCACAGCGTGACAATTCGATAATAAAATCACCGGCACCGGACTTCACCAGGAAAGCGCCGAACAGAATAAACATGAAAACAAACGTCCAGGAGATGCGGGCGATTGAACCAAACATTCCCTCTGGCGAAAAATAACTACGGAATAGTACCGTCTCAAGGCTCAATCCGGGAAAACCGAATACACCATCAATATACTGCCCCCACCAGAACACATAGGTCAGAGCGGTAACTATCATCACCGGAATAAACCAACCGGTTGTACGGCGTGCCATCTCCAGAGAGATAAAGATCGCGCAAACGGCAAACACCCAGTCCAATTGAGCAAATTTGACGCCGCGCTCATAGAGTGCGTCCTCAAATCCGATCAAATATAACGAACAAAAAACGGCGGCAATGCCTACCAGAGTATCCAACATCAGAGCCAGACGTCGTCCCGCTGCGGTCTGACAACGAACCATCGGTACCATCAGGCTACAAATCAGAGCGAAACCACTAAAATGAATAGCCGACACCCACAACTCAGGCAGCGTACCAAGGGTATTGAAATAGATATGTGCCAGGGCAAATAGCACACCTGCCCAATAGATGAATCGACCTACTGCTGATCCTTCAGGCCGCTGGCTTAATTCGAGGCTCTGTAATTTTTCAGCCAATTCCTGATCGGCATTAATCGAGGTTGTACTCATAGCAGCATCCCGAGAACGTATTATTAGAATAAAAGTATTAACAGAAAAAATTGATATAAATATGCAGGTATAAATATTGAACCAGAAAGGGAGGAGCCCGAAGGCTCCTCAGGGAGAACACTGAATATTATTCAGTGATCAGGTGCGCTGGAATGTTCACGCCCATTTCCTGGTAGTAACGCGCTGCACCTGGGTGCAGTGGCACTGGCAGACCCGCAATCGCTTTATCAATAGCCATCGCTTTAGTCGCTTTGTGAATGCCGTTCAGGAATGGCAGGTTTTCGTAAATAGCCTTGGTCAGCAGGTAAACATCTTCATTTGACAGATCATCACGCACCGCCAGGAAGTTAGGCTGTGCCATAGTGTTCACATCTTTAGTCTGACCCGGATAAGTATTCGCAGGGATGACAAAACGGGTCCACAGTTTGTAGTTACCATTGGCCTGATTGATCTGCTCATCGGTAAAATTCAGGATCGTCATATCGCTGCCTAAAGCAGCATAAGCACGGGTAACTGCGCTGGTTGGTACACCCGATGGGATATTCATGCCTTTAACTGTACCGTTTTGCAGTGCATCTGCGCTCGGGCCATAACCCATATAAGCCAGATCGAACTTATCAGCATTCATACCCAGGCCGCCGAGGATCTGACGACCAGAACCTTCAGTACCAGAGTTTTTCTTACCGATAGAAAACTTAGAATCAGTTAACCCGGACAGGTCTGCGATGGTGCCGGTTTTTACATAGTCAGACTTCACTGCAAACTGCTCAACGTTCTGCCACAACATAGACACTGAGCGCAGGTTTTTCTGAGGACCAGATGCCTTCAGTGCACCATCACCGTTCCAGGCCCAGGCGCCGTACAATCCCTGTAAAATAGCAAACTGCGCTTCATTTTCACGCAGCAATTTAACGTTTTCACCGGAACCCGCTGAGTTAATAGCCGACAGAGAGATCTTAAATTTAGGCTCAAGCTTTACTTTGGTCAGCGTTGCCAGTGCAACACCAACAGGATAATAAGTACCACCTGTTGAGGCTGTCGCCAGAATGTAAGACCGCTTTTCTTCAGCTTGCGTCATACCGGACAGGCCAACAGCACTAGTCAATGCCACTGCGACACCAACGTTTTTCAGGAAAGTACGTTTACTGATTTTCATCGTTATACCCTTATCTGATGTTTTTGTTTTAGATACCTCCTTACAATGCAACTACGAGGCCAACTCTCACACAAAAGCATAACACTTTGTTTTAAAAGGACTATATCAAAACAAAAACTAGCAACCTACTCTGCAATAAGCAACATCTTGCTCATTAGCCTGCAAAACAATAAGCAATAAATAGCCTATCCCAGGGTTTTATTCGCTTAATCCGGAGCCAGACCTACCTGATAAGGGGATCAACCGTCGGGTAAATATGCAAAGAATCATTATTTTTTCAGGACAAACTGATCAATCGGCAATTTTTTGCTTAGCCCGATTTCTTCCTCCCCAAAACGTCACTCGCAGCAGCCAAAAACGAAGCGACAAACGAAGCTATACCTCAGTATCGTCATCCAGAAACTCTGCCCGGTTGATATCATACTTAACCATCTTCTGATTCAGTGTTCGACGTGGCAGGTCTAGCTGATCCATGATGGCTTTGATATTACCCTGATGCTGTTTCAGAGCCCGACAGATCAGATCCCGCTCAAAATTGGCAACCTGTGCCGCCAGTGATAAGGAATCAGCAACGGGAAGGTCACTGTCAATATCCGACTCTCGGGGGAACAAGGTATCTGCTACAGACAGTCCACCATCAAGCGCATAACGAACCGCTGCATTTTTCAGCTCACGAACATTCCCCGGCCAGCTATATTGCTGCATATTGCGTATATCCTGATCGGTTACCCGGCGCAATTCTCGCTCGTGCTGACTCGCCGCCTGACGCGCATAATGTTCAAATAACAGCGGAATATCTTCCTGCCTCTCACGCAAAGGGGGTAACCGTAAATAGGATACATTGAGTCGATAGTAGAGATCTTCACGAAAGCCCTCCTCCGTGCGCAGATCTACTTTAGACGCGGCAATAATTCGCAGGTCGACAGGAATCTGTTTATTGCCCCCCAACCGTTCAATAAGTCCTTCCTGTAAAGCGCGCAGTATTTTCACCTGAAGGTTAGCCGGCATACTCTCTATCTCGTCGAGAAACAGCGTGCCATTATCCGCATACTCAAATTTACCTATGCGCCTCTTTGCCGCGCCGGTAAACGCGCCTGGTTCATGACCAAACAGCTCACTTTCGATCAGAGAATCAGGAATGGCGCCGCAGTTGATAGGGACAAAATTATGCTCCGAACGACCGCTGTACTCATGCAGGCACTGTGCAACCAGCTCCTTACCTGATCCGGTTTCACCGTAGATGATGACATTAGTGTCCTGATCCGCTGATTTAAGCAGATCTCGCTTCAGTCGTTGAATTGAAGGCGATATGCCTATGATCCGGCTATCGATACCCGACTGAGATGAAAAGCTCTGTTGCAGGCGAAGGTTTTCCAACATCAACTGACGCTTCTCACAAGCCCGGTTAATAGTCTCTACCAGCCGTTCAGGCACAAAAGGTTTCTCAATAAAATCATAGGCACCATTGCGCATGGCTTTAATCGCCATATCAACATCACCATGCCCCGTCACCAGAATAACCGGTAGCTCGGGAATCCGCTGTCGCGCGACTTCCATCAATTCCAGACCATCCATACCCGGCATCCGGACATCGGTGACAATAATGCCTGGAAACTGCTCATCGAGAACCTTCAGGGCCTGCTCAGCACTATCGCAGCTGATCACATCAAAATGTGCCATTTTGAGCCACTGTTCTGTCGACTGACGAATCAAGGCCTCATCATCGACAAGTAGCACTGTTCCTCTCATGCACTTTGCTCCGCTTGCACTGTTAAATCATCATGTTGATATTTCAGCAGACGTACCTCAAAGCATGCGCCGCCTGTCTGGGAATTAGAGGCTCTGACTTCACCCTGGAGATCGGTAACTATCGACTTCACAATTGATAAACCCAGCCCCAATCCATCCCCCATACTTTTAGTTGTAAAAAAAGGTTCAAAAAGGTGTCCGAAGTCCTGATTTTCAATCCCCGGCCCGGTATCAGCTATACGGATTCTGATATACGCAGCTGACTCCTCAGGTGCCGTTATCGATATGTGTAACTTATGCTCTTTACTTGCAACTGAAGCCATCGCATCACAGGCATTTTTTATCAGGTTAACAAAGATCTGTTCAACCCGGGCATTATCACCGGCAATACTAAACGCCTGATCAGGGCGCTGGTAGTCTAGCTTAATTCCGTCATTCTCAAATCTCTCACGAAACAGCTGCAACGACTGATCCAGTACGCTGACCGGATCTACCGCCGTTAGCTGCTCCGGCTTTTTATAAGCAAAGATCTTTAATTGCCGGGTCAGCTGCGCCATACGATCTGTCAGACTATTAATCAGATCCAGATTTTGATCCAGCGGGTCATTATCATTAACAACGCTCTCCTGCCCGGCATTTCGCTGAGCCAACAGGTGGCGACAAATAGAAATATAGGTCCGCATGGCTGTCAGAGGTTGATTCAACTCGTGCACTACCGCTGAAGACATACGACCCAGCGCCGCCATTTTTTCAGCCTGCACCAGCTCATCCTGTGCCTCTTTTAAGGCCTGAGTACGATCCAGTACCTTCTCTTCTAACTGATCATTCGCCTGCTGTAACGCACGTTCAAGTCGCTTCCTCGGGGTTATATCTATCACCGTTACCAGATAGATCGCTTCAGGCTGCTGCTCCATTTGTTTAATCGAAAACAACATCGGAAACGCGGTCTGATCCGAACGTACGCCAACCGTCTCAAGCGCAGTAATGGGCGCAAAACCCGAGCTGCCAATTCGTGCCAGGTTTTTTCGTAACGGACCATGCCCTGCATCCGCCGCAATTAACTGCTCGATCGATAACCCCAACACCCGTGGCATCGAGACGCCAAAGAGCTTCATCGCCATCGGATTGATAAACTGAATTTCACCCGCTCCGTTCAGAGAGATCAGACCCACATGTGCCGTATTAATTATGTTGCGCTGGTTGGCCTCATTGCGTTCCAGAACTTCACGGGTTTCCAGCCGGGAAATATTCTTTAATTGGCGCTCACGCAACAGCAGCAACAATAGTGAAAACGCAATACAACCACCCAGACTGTACAAGCGGGCCGTACGTCCTATGCGTTGCACCCCCTCAATACTGCTGATAACCGAAATTTCCCATCTCAGATCATCCAGTAACACCGATTGCACCAGCACTTTTCTACCGTCTTCAAGCATCCTGATATCAACGACGGTATCATCCCCCAGAGACTCTTGCTGCAAAGGCTGCAATACTTCATCCAGAGGATTTAAGGCCCAACGTTCATCGCTGGCCAGCAGCACTTTTCCGTGCTGACTGATAATAAAATTTTCGTTCTGGGGTAGCTCAGGCTGCAGCAGTTGAAGATCAATACGGACAGTCGCGGCACCCGCAAACCGGCTATGGTTATAGACCGGTGCTGACAGATAAAAAGCACCTCCGGAAGCGGCATCAGGCAATACGGCATAAACGCCCTGCTGCCCCTTTCTGGCTTGTTCAAAGTAAGGTGTTTCAGCGTGCGAGATAAGATAAAAATCCTGCTGTTCGCGCCAGTGACTGAAGGCCTGAGCCCGTCCCCGGGTATCAAGAATAAACAACGCAGTGGAACCAGCAACCAGGTTTGTTTGTTCCAGATAGCGACTGACTTCGGCAATTTTATCCGGCGCTGGCGACAATAGGAGACTCTTAACTTCCCGGTTCTGGGAGATCAAAAACGGAAGATACTGATACTCACCTAACGCCGATCGAAACTGACTAATCACTTGTAACAACCGGTCTTCACCCTCACTTTTCAATTGAATCATCGACCAGTCATGGGCATAGCGACCCGCCTGCCAGGTTAGCAACGCAGAGCAGGCAATGACTAACAATACAATGGGAAGAAGCCGTTGAGATTTCAAATCTATATCCAAATAAAGCGGTTATCTGGTTATACGCGCCAAAGTGTTCCCCACCTTGCCAGCATCAACCGGTCATATCAGAAGTGTAAGACGAATTAAAATATGCTGCCAGAACAATAGCATACTCAGAAAACCAGGTGTCTGCGCCGAAATAGACTTTCTCTCAGCACTTACCTATCTACAAGCCTACATCATAATCAATGAATGGCAGAGCATTCATTAGACTATGCATCATCCAGGACAATTCATATTTCAGAGGGGTGTATTCAAACACCAGGTAGACGATTAATATCAGTACATAAATACTGATCACCCTTTTCTTGCTTCTTTCTGTATTCATACCCTCCCCCTGTCATTTACTAGTGCAAACTCCCCATGACTAGTAGACAAGATAAATCACAATCTGCTCAAAACTTCCTATTGAAGCCATGCAACAATAGAACAATCATGCATAACGGCAGAGTAACTCAGCACTCACTTTCAACAGCGCTTCAGTCTGAGCATTCCGGTCTGAGTTCGCTCCCTTTTTATCTACCCGGGCTTCATACCAAAGAACTTCCAGAGCTTCCGCAAGCCAAACTGCCAACGCCAAACCGGCTTTAAAATCTGTCAGTGTTACAGCCTGCCAGGCGGGTAAAGTAGCGATCTGCTTTGCCGGAATATCCAGCTGCCGGTGCAATGCTGCCGCATCGAACCAGGGATTACCTATCGCGGCATACTCCCAGTCCAGCACCACCAGCCGGCCTCTATCCACACACAGATTCCCCCGATGAAGGTCGTGGTGGGTCAGACATTCAGGCACCTTGGGCAGCAGCTTACTCACTAGCTCAATAGCCTCCAGCAAGGCTATCCAGATACTGTTTTTTTCACCTTCAAACAACCGTCTATAGCGCTGATACAAAGTGGGATAATCAAACACCGGACCGTTATGAATCTGCTGCCATTGTCGGACCGCCGACAATAACTCCTGAGCATAACTAAACGATTGCTCAGGCCCATGCCTAACTTCAGCATCAGCATTGAATGATTCGCCATGATCACTCATCAGACACCAGCCTGCCTGCCAGTCGTTATGCAACACTTTCGGAGCCCAGCCATACGCCTGAATCAGCTTTAGAACATCGGCCTCAGTCATTCGATTAACACCAAATGCCCGACTATCATCTGCGTTTATACGCAACACCAGCAGCCGGTCTGCCAGCCTGGTACGGAACAATCGGTTAGTAGAGCCCGCCGTCTGGATCGGCTGCCAGATAGCCGCTATTCCCAGAAAAGCATTAACGGCCTGAAAAGATGATGACATATCATCAGTGTCGTTATCTTGTTGTTCTGGAGGCATCTGTCTGGCCGGCCCGGTTATCATAGCTTCTCCTCTGGCGGTGCGGTAAAATCGTCCGACATCTTATCGGGGTGCTAAAAATAAGCAGGCCTATAAACCGTCTGCTCAATTGGCTGAGAGTTTAACCCGTAGAACCTGATCCAGTTAACTACTGGCGTAGGAAATAAGCTGATCTCCCGGATATTCGCTTGATTTCCCGCCGTCGAAGGCATCATGAAAAAGCTACTGACCTTTGTTGCATATTATAGTCTCTGCCTCCCTGTGTTTGCGGCTGACCTGACGATTTACACTTATGATTCATTTGTCTCTGAGTGGGGCCCAGGACCGCAGCTGGAAAAAGCGTTTGAAGCGCAGTGTCAGTGTGACCTGGAATATATCGCTGTGGAAGACGGTGTCAGTATTCTTAACCGGCTGCGTATCGAGAAAGATCGAACTAAAGCGGACGTAATTCTGGGTATTGATGACGCACTCATCGAAGAAACCCGCCGCGAAGGTTTGGTGATCCCCCACCAACAGCCACTTAACGGTTTGAAACAAGAGCTACAATGGCAGGATACAGACTTTCTGCCGATCGATTATGGCTACTTCGCCTTTATATACGATAGCCAGAAGATCACTACTCCTGCGACCTCCCTGAAACAGATTATCGAATCTGACGCCAGCATCATCTATCAGGATCCGCGCACCAGCACACCGGGACAAGGCCTGATGCTGTGGGTCAAATCAGTTTATGGGGAGCAGGCTGATCAGGCCTGGCAACAACTGGCGCCACATACCGTAACGGTGACCAAAGGATGGTGGGAAGCCTACAGTCTGTTTCTGAAAGGCGATGCCGATTACGTACTAAGTTACAACACCTCCCCGGCTTATCACGTCGTAGCTGAAGGCAAAGATCACTATCGCGCCGCGCAGTTTAAAGAAGGCCACGTTGCTCAGATAGAGGTTGCGGCAATCACCCGAACCAGTACAAATCCAGAACTGGCACGAGATTTCCTGGCCTTTCTCATTTCAACCGAAGCCCAGACAATCATACCCACCAGCAACTGGATGCTACCGGTCATTGAGGGTATTGAACTGCCCGAAGTATTTGATCAACTGATCGCGCCTGAGCGGATAGGATTCACCCCCACCGAAGTAGCACAGCAACGCCGGCGCTGGATCAAAGAGTGGCGCAGCGAAACCGCACGTTAGCCACTTCTGATGCTGATTAAAGTCGCTGCGGGGTTAGCACTGACCGCTGTTGTCACGTTAACTGCGCTGGCCTTTCAGGGGTTGATCGGTCTGAGCAACGAAGGACCTGACTGGACACTATTAAGTGATCCCTACTTTCATCAGATCCTGCAATTTACCTTTAAGCAGGCACTGCTTAGCGCCCTGATCTCTGTGGTCCTGGCCTGGCCTGTTGCCCGCGCCCTGTTTTATCTGCCAAACCTGCCGGGACGTCGCTCCTTTCTCGGCCTGTGTCTGCTCTGTTTTGTCATGCCAACCTTAGTACTGATCACCGGGTTGGTCGCGCTACTGGGACGCTCTGGACTGGCCACTCCGTTACTGGATGCTATAACGGGTGAGCGCTGGAACCTCTATGGCCTCAACGGTATTCTGCTGGCCCACGTATTATTGAATATGCCGTTTGCAGTGCGGGTGCTGTATCAGCAACTTCAGGCGATTCCGGATAGTAGCTGGAAACTGGCAGCGCAATTGAAATTCACTCTGGCACAACGACTCAGATTAATTGAATTCCCAGCTTTGCAGCATGCTGCCCTGATGCTGTGCGGCTTTATTTTCATACTCTGTTTTAACAGTTTTGCCATAGTCCTGACACTGGGGGGAGGCCCCCGTTCCACCACCCTGGAAGTCGCCATTTATCAGGCACTGAAATATGACTTCAACATTCCGGAAGCCCTTACGCTGGCCTGGGCCCAGCTGCTTATCGCCGGAGGCCTTTATCTGCTGATTTCCCGGCTGGGAACAACTGCCTGGTTATCAGTGGATACGGATACTCGGGCATACACGCCCTCAGCCAAAGGCAGTGGAAAACGACTGTTACAACTAACCTATTTCGCAGCCTGGCTGGCTCTCTTGCTACCCATACTTGCACTGTTACCTGGACTACTGGAAGACGAGCTGAAGCGATTTGAGCTCAGCGAGCTACTATACCCCACCCTGATTAGTATTGGCCTGGGGGTAACAGCCGCTCTGGGAGGCCTGACCCTGGCTTACTTAACACTGAAGCCGGTGCGCGATGCCGTGATTAGTGGCCAGCGCCACCGCCAGCTGCTATTTGAGTGGCTGGCAGTGCATAACCTTGTCGCCCCCGCCATGGTGGTATCTGTAGGGTTGTTTGTATTCCTGCTCCCGCTTATGGATCTGGACCGATGGGGAATACTCTGGGTAGCGGTACTGAATACAGCAGTAGTTTTACCCTTCGCAATCCAGAAACTGAAACCCCGGCTACTGCAATTCGACAGCCAATACCACTTGCTGGCACGCTCATTGAAACTGAATCAATGGCAACGGTTACAGATAGAATGGCCCTTCATGCGCTCGGTACTGGCCCCGACATTTGCACTGGTTCTGGTGCTGGCGATGGGCGATGTGGCGATATTTTCCATCTTCGGAACACAGGACTGGACCACCCTTCCCTGGCTTATTTATAGCTACGCGGGCACCTATCGGATCGCAGAGGCAAGCCTGGCATCGCTGTTACTTTTACTCCTCTGCGCGCTGATCCTGTGGGGGATAGAGCAGCTACAACGCCCCCATAAACTCAGTGATAAAAAGCCCCCAACTAAGGGAACTCACCATGCTTAAGATAGACTCCCTGACACTGGAGCGTGACAACCAGCTGCTAGCCTATAATTTCGAAATTAAGGAGGGCCAGATTCTGGCCATCCAGGGACGCAGTGGTGTCGGAAAAACCAGTTTATTTAACGCTATCGCAGGCTTTCTAAAACCCCGATCCGGCGATATTCTCTGGCGTGGAGAATCTTTGCTGAAGCTGGCCGTCGAACAAAGACCGGTGAGTTTGCTATTTCAGGACATCAACTTATTCGAACACCTGAGCGTAAAGGAAAATCTCTGTCTGGGCTTTTCAGGTGATACCCCCTATGAACAACTACTAGAAGCAGCAGCACAGCTCGATGTCGATCAGCAACTGAATAAGCGTCCCGGCGAACTATCTGGCGGACAACGACAACGTATCGCACTGATCCGAACACTACTGCGCCCCGAGCCTTTGGTACTGCTTGACGAGCCTTTTGCCGAACTGGATCCCCATACCCGAGAACTGGCTACAGCCTGGGTCCGAAATACCGCAAAAGCCAGTGGCAAAACCATACTGATGGTGACCCATCAGACAGAAGATGTGGACCGGATGGCGGACAGCAGCATAGAACTGAAACAGGCCGTGTCTCAGACTGAATAAAAAACCGCCTGACTTGTACATCCACAGTAATACTTACCCCATATTCCTGTGGATAACCTTGTGCAAACTTTGGGTAGAAGGTGGCAGGAGAGCAGTCAGGGCTTAGCTTCCAGCTTACGTTCAATCTATGACCAACGTTGAGATACAAACAGGCCCCGCTCATATCATCTTCTAATTTTAGTTCGGTTAAATCCGCGACTATCACCCGCCATAGCCAAGAGTAGATGTTGGCAACATTCCTTTGAAAGCGTCAGCAACAGCATGAATCGCGGGTTTCAGGTCAAACACATAAAAAGCCAGATAGAAAAGCGCCATTAACAACATCACGCTAAAGGTAAATCTCAGTAATTTATTAATGCCCATCTCCTCTTCTCCGCGTCATAACTAAGAGACCGGATACCAATGAAAGCGTAAACGATACCCGCAACTTTAGCTTTTTAAGCATAGCCTCATCTCCTCCTTTAAGTAGATAGTTGAAGTATTAAATCAACTGCCATAACCATTTTCTTACTCTGGCGTTTAGAACTGACCTATATTCAATCGGCAGATTTTGCGGGTTCTATTCTGGAGTGGAACAGGAACTGGCCATCGCGTACTTGCATGACGACGGCACTTTTTACCGGATCTCCGGAGCCACGATAGATCAGATTGCCGGTTACACCCTGATAGTTATCGTTTTTCGCCAGACCATCCCGGATAGACCCGGGATCGATGCTGGCCTGATTTTGAACAGCCTGAACTAATAAGCCGAAAGCATCATAGGTCAGCGCGGCAATATCATCCGGAGTACGATCATATGCTTGCCGATAGCGGGCGATAAATCCCAGAGTCATTGGATCGGTGCTCGTGCTGGTGTAGTGGGTACTGAAATACGCACCCTCGACAATACGGCGATAAACGGTGGGGATCTGAGCCCAGCTGTCAGTACCAAGAAGTTGTGTTTGAAGGCCTGCTGCCCGAGCCTGACGTACCTGATCGGGCACCTCATTATGGTAGTTGGGCAGGAACAACGCCTGACTCTCACTCAGGCTTATCCGGGCCAGCTGTTCGCTAACATCCGGCATATCCCGGGTATAGGGCTCGAACGCCACCACCTCTCCGCCTAATTCTTCGAAGGTGGCTTTAAACACTTCAGCCAGGCCCTGATTGTATTCGCTCGTAATATCGAACAACAAAGCAACTTTTTGCAGGTTCAGCTCTTCGTGAGCGAACCGCGCCATAACCTTGCCCTGAAAAGTATCAATAAAGGCCACCCGAAACACCCAGGCTTTTTCACGGGTGGTATCGGGGTGGGTTGAACCCGGACTGATCAGCGGTATTTGTGCCCGTTCAGCCACCCTGGCAGCGGGAATAGCATTGCGGCTCACCTGAGGGCCAACAATTGCGTTAACACGGTCACGATTAATCAGCGTTAAGGCCGCACTCACGGCCATCGCCGGCTGATCCTGGCTATCTTCTATCAACAGCACCACTCTGACAGCCCCCTCCAAGGTTGACAGTACTCCAGCATTATTAATTTCTTTCACGGCCAGTTCGGCAGCCTCTACTGAGGATTGACCTACTTTAGAGAGTGGCCCGGTGATTGGAGCAATCAGGCCGATACGCAGTTCAGTAGCCTGCTTTTCCTGATCACTACATCCAGCCAAAGTCAGGCTCAGCAAAGCCAGTACCATTAATCGAATTATTCTGGTCCACTTGTGCATACAACACTCCCATATCGCCACCTGTTCAGAAGCGATATTGCGCAGCGATCACTTATGCCCTTGCAGGATATACGTGTGCATTTTACCTTTGCCTTTGACCTCGATCAGGCCACGATCTTCAAAGTTATACTGATCCTTGAGGTAGTTATAAGTAGCCTCTGTTACCTGTATCCTATCCTTCAGGCCCTGAGACTCCATCCGGGCGGCAGTATTTACGGCATCACCCCATATATCGTAGATGAACTTCTTAGTACCTATCACACCAGCGACCACTGAACCGCTGTTAATCCCCATCCGCATACAAAGTTCTGAGCCATGACTACGATTAAAATCTTCAATCACTACCAGCATATCCAACGCCATATCTGCGATTACAGCAGCATGGTCATCTCTTGGTACTGGCAGCCCTGCACCGACCATATAAGCATCACCGATGGTTTTAATTTTCTCCAGCCCCCGCAGCTCACTGAGCCGGTCAAATTCGGAAAATATTTCATTGAGTAAGCCAACCAGTTCACGGGGCGGGAGGTTAACGGACATAGGGGTAAAATTAACAATATCAGCGAACAGAATTGTCACCTCTGAAAAACTATCGGCAATCGTTTCCTCGCCCTTTTTAAGGCGTTTTGCTATCGGCTCCGGCAGAATATTGAGCAGCAGCTGCTCTGATTTCTGCTGCTCAACTGACAGCGCCTCAAGCGTATTATTCAAGCGATCAATCATGTGGTTAAAGTTATCCGCCAGGGCACCGGTTTCATCCTCGGTCAACACCGGAGCTCGCTGGCTCAGATCGCCGGCAGCAATCTTGTGGGTCGTTTCAGAAACAGCCAGGATTGGACGGGCGATCTGACGGGTAATCAGATAGATGCCCACAGCCAGCATTGCCACAGCCAACAGGCCGAGACCCAACATCATCCTGGCCAACCGGGTAGCAGGCTGCAACGCTTCACTCACAGGAATCTCGGTAAGTAGTGCCAACTCCAGCGCCGGTAGCCAGCGATAGCTACCGACCACCAGCTCCCCGGCATAGTTGCGATAGATTCCCGACCCCGTTTTGCCTTTAACTGCGGCATCGATCCCTTCGCTATGTACCCCCCGGGATTGTGCTTCATCGCGAAAATATGCCGTCGCCAGTAAACGGCTGTGGGCATCAACCAGATAAGATTCTCCCCGCTCTCCCAACCCCGAACGTTGACTGACAATATCCACTAGCACCGGTATGCGAACATGCGCAGCAAGTACCCCAACCGGCACCTCGTTAGGCCCCAGAAGGGGCGTAGCCACGGTCAGGGTTGCGGCACCAAAATCCGATGATGGATAGATCGGCTGGATATAAGGCTTGCGCCGCCCCTGGATAAAATACTCATAACTGAGGTGATACTCTCCCTCATGGCTGGGATCAGTTGAAAAGAACACCTCTCCTCCGGTCTTGCTCAACAACAGGATCTCCGTCAGGTCCGAGCCTGCCGCAGCACCATAATGAAGAAAGGTCGAACGAAACAAGCTATCGGCCATTCTCATGTAAGCCGCTCGATAGGCCATCGTTCCGGGAGACTGTTGCAACAAACGAAGAACGTTTTTTTGTAATTCTTCGAGAGCAGAGATCCCCTGTACTATCTCAATCTGATCGGCCATAAAACGGTTAATCTGCTGCTCCTTCTGATCGGCAATCAGATCAAACCGGGCCACAACTAACCCCTTAAGTGTATCCGCAGACAGCAGAAAAGACGCTGCGGCTAAAAACATCACCACTGGTATTGATACAAACAGGAAATAGGCTGTCATCCGGGCCTTCAAATGCTTTTTCAGCAGCCCCATACCTTTAGCCTCACATTAAAATTATCCATTCCCAAATATATTTAAAGGGTAGCGGACTTTTCCCGATACCGCGGCCAATCAACGCCGGGACCGTTTGCCTGAGCTAAGATTAGTATAAATACGCCTGGGGTTTACGCAGAGAGTAAGGGCATTGAAGCCAGGCAAAGGCCAATTCAGAGAGACAACATAGATAATGAATAAAGCGTCAGCAGTAACGCCAGGGAGGAGTCCCAGATGCACGATAAGGGTTCCGGGCAGTGTTCAGGCCTGAGCCGATCATTCCGACGCCAGCTATCCCGTCGCCGTATACTCCAACTGGCAGGCTGCACGGCGATTCTGGCTCTGCCTGCGGGTCGGCTTCGGGCACAACCTGATAATAAGACCATCAGGATAGGGGTCATGGGCCCCTTTACCGGACCCGCCAGCCAAACAGGGCAGGCAATCAGGCAAGGTGCCATTATGGCGCTAGAAGACGCCCGGGCTGAAGGAGAAGTCCCGGTAACGGTCGACAATCAATTACAGGATATAGATCTGGTCTGGATCGACAGCGCCTCAGATCCGGACACTGCGGTTAATAATATGATCAGGGCTGTTACCCGGCATGACGTGAGCCTGCTACTCGGTGGCTGGCATTCAGCCGTGGCGCTGGCGGTTATGGATGCTGAAGTCCCCTATCAGATCCTACATCTTGGTCACCTTGGAGAATCAAAGGCGATAACCGATAAAGTGCGCCTTTCCCCCGGCATGTACCGGGGCTGGTTTAAGGGCTGGCCCGCGCCATCAAAGGTAAGTGCGCTGTATGGTGAGCCGCTACAGCATTTTCAGAAGAAGGGATTATGGCAGCCTAAAAATAATAAAGCGGCGGTGATGGTGGAAAACTCCACCTTCGGCAGAAGTTGGGGAGATGCTCTGCGTCATAGTCTGAAGCAGGCAGGTTTAGAACCTCTCCCCTATGATCTGACTGAACTTACACAAACCAACTTTCATTCTCTGCTGGACCGATATGAGCGTGAGCAGGTATCTCTGGTCGCGATGACGACAACCGGCAGTGCCGCCGCAGCCAGTTTTGTCAGACAGTTCCACCAACGAAAAATTAAAGCCCTGCTACTGGCTCATGGCTTGCGATGGTTTGAAAACTGGTATGAATTAACCGCTGACAGCTCAGATTTTATAATCACCATGGACTCGGCCATGCCCATTGCCCTGTGGCAACAGTGGTGGGTACGCCGCTATCAGGCCAGATTTAAGCAACCGCCCAGCATCGCTGCAGCTGGCTTACATTACGATTACACCCGAATGGCGATCAGGGTACTGAACTCAGCCTCTACCCTGAACCTCGATGAGCTGAGAGAAGCGATCTACCGAACCCCTTATCGCGGAGTCTGGAACCGCTACCGTTTCGTCAGTGAGGCAACGATCGGGGAGCAAGAGACCCACGAGGTGGTTACCGGCAAGTTCATGGAAGGTTTCTTTTTCCCGATGGCGCAGCTATTTGGCGGTCAGGGCAGGATAATCTGGCCGCCCGTATATGCTGAGCAGAATTTCCGTGCTCCCCCCTGGATCTAAGCACTTACGCTACCTTTTATGAGGCTAATACGATGCATATACTTTTCGCCACCAGCAGCCATTATAAATCTTTCCCGGAATCAGGTTTCGGAATAGACCCAAGCGCTGGCCAATAGCATGCATGAAACATTCTTTTTGGTTATGGGTCTGGTCGGACTACTCACTGTAGCCAGTTTGATGCTGCCGCTGGCCAATCGTATCAATTTCCCTTACACGGTTCTCCTGGCCCTGGCCGGCAGCGTACTTGGTATTCTCACAATGACCCTTGGGGAAGGCGAACATTCAACCATTCTGGGAGACTTCCTGAGCGCACTCAATGCCCTGAATATCACATCAGAAGTTGTGTTCTTTGTCTTCCTGCCGGCACTGATTTTTGAATCAGCCCTGAATATCAACGCCCGCCACCTGATGGCCGATATCGGCCCGATATTGCTGTTGGCTGTGATCGGATTACTGATCTCAACACTGCTGGTTGGAGTTACTCTCTGGAGTCTTTCCGGTATGGGGCTCATTATCTGTTTACTGATCGGCACCATCGTTTCCGCTACCGATCCAATCGCTGTAATAGCCATCTTTAAGAATCTGGGTGCGCCGAAACGGCTGACCATTCTGGTAGAAGGGGAAAGCCTGTTTAATGATGCTACCGCAATCGTTGTTTTCACCATTCTGGTCGCCATTCTGACAGAAGGCGTTGAGGCTAACCTGTTTTCGGCTAGCGGGCGGTTTCTTGTGGTGTTCTTCGGTGGGGCTTTAGTCGGATCGATCGCAGCCTGGCTGTTC
Organism: Amphritea balenae; assembly: GCF_003858655.1. GTDB lineage: Bacteria > Pseudomonadota > Gammaproteobacteria > Pseudomonadales > Balneatricaceae > Amphritea > Amphritea balenae. Next base: position 85,079 of record NZ_RQXV01000004.1, on the reverse strand, counting down.
GCCACAGTTATCGGTCGCCTGCGCAACATGCCGCTGGTCGAAATTACCCTGACCATCTGCCTCGCTTACCTGAGTTTCATGTGGGCCGAGCATTACCTACATGTGTCCGGCGTCATGGCGGTAGTAACGGCCGGGTTAATGATTAACTCATTCGGCCGTACCCAGGTGTCTCCCAAAACCTGGCACGCGTTAACTGAAACATGGGAAGAACTCGCATTCTGGGCCAACTCCCTGATCTTCTTTCTGGTGGGATTACTGATGCCGAAGATACTGGCGGAACTTTCCAGCACCAGCGCTATCGCATTGTTGGCACTGACTATCGCCGCGTTTACCGCCAGAACACTCGTACTATTTGGCGTTTTGCCTTCGATGAACAAGCTTGGCTGGGGACAGCAAATCAGCCCGGCATTTCGCACTGTCATGTTATGGGGCGGACTGCGCGGAGCAGTCTCACTGGCCCTGGCACTGGTCATTCTGGAGTCGCCGGGGATTGATCCCCAGGTACAGCAGTTTATTGCCGTATTAGTCACCGGCTTTGTGTTATTCACATTATTCGTCAACGCCCCGACAATGGCCATGATGATGCGTTTCTTTAAGCTCGACCGCCTGCCTGCAGCGGAACAGGCAATTCGCAGCAGGGTGATGGCTCTGTCTCTATCCCAGATCAGCAAAGGACTGGAGCAAGCCGCTGAAGAGGAAAGAATCTCCCCTCATATCGCAGCCGATGTTGCGGCCGAATACCTTCAACGCTTAACTAATATTGAAACCGATATGACGCAGGCCGGTCAGTTGCCCGAAGCGATGATGCAACAGGTTGGATTAGCAACCCTGGTCAATTACGAAAGAGAACTATATCTGGAACGTTTTTCCGGAGGACTGATATCGGCCAGCATTACCCGCACTCTGATGGCCCAGGTCGATGATCTTTTGGACGGTATCAAAGAGGAAGGCTTGTCCGGCTACCAACAAACTGTAGCCAAACAACTGGGCTTCAGTTCAATGCAACGATCCACTCTGATGCTGCAACGTCGGCTGGGGTTAAGCTGGCCCCTGGCACGATCATTGGCCGACCGTTTTGAAGTATTGCGCGCAACTGAAACGGTTCTGACAGCACTTATCGGATATAGTCAGGCCACAATGCCTTCCTTGCTGGGAGAAAAGCCCGCTGCCAGTCTTTTACCGCATTTAAACAATCGCATGAATGCTACAAGGCAGGCGCTACAGGCTCTGGAACGACAGTATCCCGACTATGCCAACACCCTGCAGCGACGCTATCTGGCGAGAGTTGCCCTACGCCAGGAGGAGGCTGGCTATCACCGAATGCTTGATGATCGGGTGATAAGCCAGGAGGTTTTCAATGACCTTGTGCGGGATCTGGACAAACGCAGTAGCGCACTGGATCGCCAGCCAAAACTGGACCTGGGACTACAACCTGACAAACTTGTTGCCAGGGTGCCTTTATTCAACACGTTATCAGCGGAACGTGTCACCGCTATTGCTCAATTACTCACGCCCCTGCTACTCGTTCCAGGTGAGCAGGTAGTCAGCAAAGGCGAGCCCGGTGATGCGATGTATTTCATATCCAGCGGTGCGGTTCAGGTTCGCATCGAACCTGATCCGGTATTGTTGGGCAGTGGTGATTTTTTTGGCGAGCTGGCATTACTCACACAGGCTCCTCGGAATGCTGATGTCATCGCCATGGCCTACTGCCAGCTACTGGTCCTTCAGAGTCAGGACTTCCAGCAACTACTGGCAGAAAACCCAAGTCTGCAGGAACAGATAAACCGGATTGCCCGCGATCGTCTCGATGTCGAAATATCCCCAGACAACGATAATCAGGTAACGGCCCCGGAGACAGATAATGCAACAGATCCAGCTATACTATTTAACAACCGGGCTAACACCCCTGCTGACGCCCGGATAATCACAGAGCCCCCAATGAAGGATCAAAGCTTGACGCATGAGAACTGTATGAATAAAACTCGTTTCAGTGCACTTTATGCACGCTGCAGCCACTCAGGCAGAGCGGACGGCGCTTCCCACCTCTATAACGAGCTGATCGAACTGTATAACGAACCTCATCGGCACTATCATGCAGCCCGCCACATCGCGCATTGTCTGAGAGAACTTGACCTTGCCCGGGAGCATATGGAAACACCGGATGCCGTTGAGCTGGCACTCTGGTTCCATGATGCAATATATAACCCTAAGGCGCGGGATAATGAGCAGCAAAGCGCTGACCTGTTTATCGCCCGGATGGGCGACCAGGTCGATGCCCGACTGGCACAGGAAGTGGTTGAGTTGATTCTGCTTACCCGACATAAGGAAACACCAAAAACACAGGATGGCCAGTTCACCGTTGACATTGACCTGTCCGGTTTCGGTCAGCCGTGGCAAGATTGCCTGCAGGACACTAAAGCAATTCGTGCCGAATCGCCCGACATGCCAGAAGCCGATTTTTTAAACCGACAGGTCTTGTTTCTTCAGGCACTGCTTGACCGTCAGCACCTCTACGTCTCTGACTTTTTCCGTCAGCGCTACGAGGCCAGTGCGCAAGCTAACATTCGTAAGCTTATACAGATCCAGAAGCTTGATCCCTAGAGTCGGCCAGGATAGTTTAGCGCTTATACCTGCCAGCACTTTTAGACCAGCCACCCTTGCGAAACCCTGGCTTAGGTGTTTTTTGGTCATCCTCCTTTACACCAGCTCATAATCGCATTTATGACTGGCTACAGCATTGAACTGAATAATAATTTTACGCCTTAATACGGTTATAAGATTATTACCTAAAATATCTTAAATACAGGGCCTGTTAAAAAATATATAATGCCAACATGCCACATCAGTGATGCCAGTCACACATAGTCTATTATGTTTCAATAATCACCGCTTTCTCTTGAATAACCTATTCCCTTACTAACTTTAAGCGTTTAAAATTCGCTGAATATTGAAAACAGAATCAGGCTTATGGTAAATAGTTGTCAGCACAGTACGCCTGCCAGTAATACGGATATTGATGAGCAGCTATTAACCATTTATGACGCTACTCCTGTACCTATGGTGTTGTCACGTACCGATGGCAGCTTTGAGTATGCCAACCCGGCGTTAAGGCAGATGCTTGGCTATAGCGAAGCTGAAATTTACTCCCCCCATATTATTATTTCGCACCCTGATGAAGCTGAAGTAAACCAGCAAATCAGAGCGGCTTTACAGAACGACCCATTCACTCCTGTACGAATTGAAAAGCGCTACCTGCATAAGTCAGGCAGAGTCATTCCCGGCTATCTGACTATCGTCGCTGAGCCTGATAGCTCAGGCAATGTTAAGCGCTTCATCAGCCAGATAGTTGATCAGACTGAGCAGAAGAAAAATAACGATCAACTGCTGCTTTCTTCACTGGTCTATAAAAATAGCAGCGAAGGGATGATGGTCAGTGATGCAAATAACCAAATACTGGATATCAACCCAGCCTTTACAGAGATCACCGGTTATTCACTACCTGAACTACAAGGTAAAAACCCCAGATACCTGAGCTCAGGTCGTCACAGTGCAACATTCTATTCTAAGATGTGGAACACGATAGAACTAAGCGGTTGCTGGAGTGGTGAAATCTGGAACAAGCGAAAAAACGGCGAAATTTATGCCGAATGGCTTGTCATCAACACGATCTACAATGAAGACGGTAGTGTTTATCGCAGAGTTGCACTGTTTTCTGATATTTCGAAGAAAAAAGAGGCCGAGGCACTCATACTTCAGCAAGCAAATTATGATCTGTTAACAGAACTACCCAACCGTCGATTATTTCTTGAAAGCCTGAAGCTGGAAAACCGCAAAACCAAAGACTCGGGTCTTTCTGGTGCGCTTCTGTTTATCAACCTTGATCACTTCAAAGAAGTGAATGATGCGCTGGGGCATGATCAGGGGGATATTCTGCTGAAAGAGATCGCCAAACGCTTAACCCGCACCATAAGAGATTCTGATCTGGCTGCCAGACTCAGTGGCGATGAGTTTGCCATCATTCTCAGCGCAATCGGTAGCCCACGAAAAATTGAAAAAATAGCTAACAGCATTTTGTCTGCTATTGAAAAGCCGGTTCAACTGGCTAATGAACAGGCCTTTGTCACCGGCAGCATCGGCATTACCCTTTTTCCAGATGATGGTGTTAAACCGAGCCAGCTACTACAAAATGCTGATCAGGCGATGTATGCAGCAAAGAAAGCCGGACAAAACCGATATCATTACTTTACCCCGGCAATGCAGGAACAGGCATTAACCCGATCAAATACCCTGCGGGATCTGAGATACGCCATTGAACGGCATCAATTTGAGCTTTATTACCAGCCGATCGTGGACCTGAAAACGGGTAAAATCATTAAGTTAGAAGCACTCATTCGCTGGCATCATCCGGTTAACGGATTAACTGCTCCAGACCAGTTTATACCTTTGGCAGAAGATACTGGCATGATCCTTCGAATTGGCGAATGGGTATTCCATACTGCAGCCAAGCAGTTACAAGCCTGGCGTAAACTGGGATTCAGTGATCTCGAGTTAAGCATTAATGTCTCACCATTACAGCTGAGAAACGATGGTATTCAGGCCGATGACTGGGCTTTACAGCTGGAGAAAATGGCTATACCTAAGGACGCGATGGTCATTGAGATTACTGAGAACCTGCTGATGGACCATAACCAGCGGGCCCGATCTGTACTGGAAAGTCTACACCAGGACAGATTCAAGATCGCTATCGATGACTTTGGTACGGGCTACTCTTCACTGGCTTACCTGCAGGATTTCTCAGCTGACTTCCTGAAAATAGATCAGACTTTCATACGTAACCTGACAAGCACCAGCAATGATACGGCGCTCTGTGAAGCAATCATCGTCATGGCTCACAAACTGGGCATTAAGGTGATCGCAGAAGGTATCGAAACCGAAGAGCAGCAAAACATCCTCATCAATGCCGGTTGTGATTATGGCCAGGGCTGGTTATTTGCTAAAGCGCTACCTGCGGACGAGCTAACCAAATTACTCCGCCAACAAGTTGCTGTCTCATGTTATGGTGCAAATATATAAGGTTCAGATAACTGGGCCTCTCTGTAACTGACTTTTTAAACGATAAGATATTAATCTATGACTGAATTTCTATTGCTATGCGTAGCCTGCGGCGTTGGTTTTGTAATATTTAAAAATATTAAAGCAAATTCAAAGCAAGCAAAGGCCAATCGTGCTGCAGGCGAGGCCTTTCTGTTACAAAACGCGGCCAACCCTGAAGTCACAACCACCAGTTCGGGATTGCAGCACAACGTCCTGTGCGAGGGAAGTGGCTCAGAAAACCCGATCGCATCTGATCGGGTTACTGTGCACTATCATGGCACCCTGATTGACGGCCGCGTATTTGACAGTTCTGTTGAGCGAGATGAACCTATCACCTTTGGTTTAAATCAGGTGATTAAGGGCTGGAGTGAAGGGGTACAACTCATGGTTGTAGGCGAGAAACGTCGCCTGGTTATTCCGGCTGACCTGGCCTATGGTAACGGGTCCGCAGGCATCATTACCCCAGGTTCGGTACTGATCTTCGATATTGAACTGCTGGCCATCAGTGCTTAAAGGTAAGGGTTTAAGGACAGGAGCTTAAAGATAGCAGCTTAAAGATAAAGGCTTAAAGACAGCTGCTTAAAGATCGGCGCTCAAAGAAGGCACAAAAAGGCGTAAGGGAGTTATTTGCAACTCCGCTAACGCACCACCAGCACTGAAACGGTGGAATAAGATGCAACATAGCCGGCATTAGATGCAAAGATATGCTCTATCAGGCCCGGCTTATGAGAAGCCATAACGATCAGATCCGCTCTCAGGTCTTGCGCTGCCTGCATCAGTTTTTCATCAAGATCTACCGCGGGGTCATGGCTGACGATAGTCATTGATGACACTTCTGCCAGACCCTGATTTTCTTTTTGATCCTGCGTGAAATTCCGCAGTAACTCATCATATTCGTCAGGATTATGAGCAACACTACCAGGTAACGCTGCCGTAACTCCTACATAACAAACCGGGATTTGGTATAACTTCGCCATATCAGCCCCGGTGGTGAGGGCCTTATCGAGTTGCTCAACATGGGCCAGGTCAACTGGCACCATAATTCTCTGATACATAAGAACCTCCAGACCAGCCTTTGCAACTGATTACCAGTTGGACATATTTTTCAAGTAAAAATCAATATCGTAGATATGCTTACCCTGACCGAATAAATGTTCACCTATAGCGACTGTAATTTAAATATAGTCGTTCTGACCCTATCAACAGAGATTAAAGCTGATTTCCAACCAGAAATTGTCGGTAACGGATAATTTTTTCCTGCTCTCCCTGGCTACTTTCACGATACTTGTAATACTTCCCCCCTTCATACTGCATGGTTCGGCAGCTTTCTTTTTTTCCCGACATGCTCAGGCAAATTTTATCATCAGCAATCGACCAACGACCGACACGCTTCTCCCAGTAACGATGCTGGATCACATGTCCATCCTCGGCATAATAGGTAAAACTAGTCGAGCCATTGATCAGATTATAAGATTCAACTGTCTTGTTACTGAACAGATGCTGCAGTTCTGCCGAATTTAACAGGCCTGAATCTGGCTTAACCTGACATCCGGCAATACTTGCCAGCATTGCCGCTGCCAACAGGGTAGCTAATCTTTTCATTTCTTTCTCCTTCACTCTGCTGCAGGAAGTTCAGAATCAGCTCTGCCATTCGTCCCTGTTGCATATTATTAATAAAACTATGTGACTGCCCGCCCAGCACCGTCAACTGCACTGGCCGGTATGATTTTTTCAGTTGCAACTTACGTACCGCCTGACTCCAGTTCACCGCCCGCTCAAAGCGGTTACTACCCTGTTGCTGGTCCAGGGTAACCGATATGCGTAAACTGCCGTCCCGAGCAAGATCCTGCTCTCCAACGGTGACTAACATAGGTAGCTGCAGCAACTCATTCAGTCTCACCCGGTTGAGGCCTACTGAATTTGCAATACCACAAGGGTAATCCCGTTTTCGGTCAGGAAAGCTATACCAACCAGCACTACTCAGTACCAGTGCGGCAACTTGTTGCGGATGATGCATGGCATATCGATGGGCAAACTGTGCACCACCCGAGTAGCCAGCCAGATACATTTTCAACCCAGGCTGACTAACGACACCACGCCACAATGCCAGAAAACTATTTAAAGCCAGATCAGCCCGTGGATAACCGGAGGCCCGGGCCAGCTGTTGATAACGGGGATAGGCTTGTGCACTAAACTCAGGCGCAACTAACCAACAACCCAGACGATCTGCCAGGTGACAATACTCTCTGACCTGCTCTTCACTATCCCGGGATATACCATGTACTGCGACGATAATCCGCTGTTTGTTTACTAACGTTACAGGCTGATAAAGCCACACCGGCATTGCCGGTATGGCCGGAAATATCAGACGTCGGAATTGCCCAGCCCCGGGTAACCGTTCACTAATCTTTGGCATAACGCCCCATATCTATTACATTGCTGTTTTTTGCGGTTCGCCGTGATTTTTCACTACGCAATTCCCAGCGCTTATTACAGATCTGAGTCAAACGTTCAGCTTCATTGTTAATAATCATGGCGCCGCCAAAAAAGCCTGACAGATCAACTATCACGTCCTGAATCAGCGGGCTTTGCAAAGCCACATCATCATCCAGCAATATCAACGCTGGTTGACGCAACAATGCTCTGGCCAGCATAACCCGGTATTTCAAACCCGCAGACAAATTAGCACCATCCTCTGCAATGCGGGTGCGGAGCCCTAGCGGCAACTCTTCCTTACTGGTCAACCGGCATAGCTCCATTACAAAGTCGTTGTACTCTTTATCTATCTTCCGGGCGCCATAGAACAGATTTTTTTTCAAACTACCACGCAACAGGGGCAGGTCTGCACTGACAAGCGCGATCTGTTGACTCAGAAAACTATTCCGATAACGGTTGATATTCCGACCGCTCAGTAAAATTTTCCCCTGCTCAAAAGTGGTGAGTCCGGCAATAACCGACAACAAGGTGCTTTTACCACTACCTGGACTTCCCCCCAGCAGCACTCTGCTGTGCGATTCAATAAGATAAGACTGGGAGCTGAATCGACCTATACAGCGCACTCGCTTTAATTCCAGAGAAAAAATCCGATTATTTCTGCGTCGTGAACCATCGGGTTGCCCCCCCCGACTCAAAAACTGATTTAATTTTTTACTGGCGACCTTTTGCAGGGTCCAGTACTCATATAATCGGGTAAGCCGTCTTAGCTGGCCTAACAGATAAATTCCGGCAGTCATCAATACCGCCATAAGTTCGCCACTCAACGCATTCTGCTGTTGCAGGTAGAGTCCGGTACTGATCAGACTCAGCATCACCAGTAACAAAACCGCTTCATTCATCGCCCGCATAATGGCAGATATCCTGGCCCGACGAATCTGGCTTTGAACCAAAAGACCGGACTGACGCGCAAATAAACGAGACTCTTTACCACGCTGATTGAATACCCGGATCAGTTTCAGGTGACGCAGTTTCTCAGTAACATTTCGAATCATAACGCCACGGTGGCGCCGCAGTTTTTCTGACTGTACAAACAACCGCCGGCCCATTAGATAGTTACCTACTACACCCATGAGTAGCGGCACTAATAATGAAACGGCTAACAGGTAATGTAACTGCAGTAGTGCAATCAATGAGACCAGTAGCCATAAACCAAGTACGATCAAAGGCGCCATGCCTTGTACAATCCAGTTCCTTATCGCGGTCATATCACCTGTCAGGCGTAGCAAAGTACCACCTTTACCGGGCAGATCAAGATCCTCTGTCGATAATTGTTGAGCGTGATCAAAAACAGTTTGCCGCAGGCTATATATATAACGTTGCGCCATTATCTCAGCATAAAAGCGTTCTATATAACGCCCTGCTGCCAACAACATAATCGCCAGGAAACCCACTAACCACTGCCCGCTATTGATTAACGCCACATCACCCATGGCAATATCACGTGCCCAATCGATCAACGCGATCAGACATAGCGATTGCAGTATTCCTGTTCCTGCCAATAACAGAAGCTGCTGCCAGCGACGTTCAGCCAGTATGCGCGGCAGCATAATATTCAGCTCCGAATAAACTACCAAGGATATAATCCCGGCATTCATCCTTATGGAAGTCACTCAAACCTAACAGCGGTAAACCAAGGCTTTCTTGCATCTCGTTACAGCTCAATGGCGCCTTGCTAATCACCCCTCCAATACCCAGTACACTGATACCAGCCTGCAAAACTGTCTGGGTAGTCATAGTCGCTGCTATTGCTCCATCTGCTGCAATCAGTGCGGCACTAATTTCATTCACGAAAGCATCAGAACCAAGCAATGCTTTGTTGTCCGGCTGCAGAATTCCGTCGGCAACCTCAACTATTAATATATCGGATCCCGAATCCACAGCATCGGCTTTAAACTGTTGCAACAGACTCACCAACTGGTGCGCCTCTAACCCCACTGTCGAAGGAAAACCAGCATCCAGAAAATCCACTACCCGATCGGCGCCCGAGTCATGCATACGCCAGTAATCCGGACCCGCCCCTGTGCCGGTGAGCTTGGTAGCAGAAATACGGTAACCCAGCTGGCGCAACCCATTGACAGCAGCACAGGCCAGCGTGGTTTTACCGCTATCCATATCGCTTCCCATCACTAGCAATGTTGGCACCTTCTTCTGACTAATCAGATCAACATTTACATCATTAAGTGGAGCAAAACGACTCAGATTAATCACCGCGCCCTGTGAATCGCACAGGACACCCAAGGTTGTAATCTCAGTCGCCGCTTTGATACCTCTGTTACGCTGAATAACTTCGGCCGCTATCCCTCCTGCGGCCACCAAGTGACAAGCCCCCAGCTGCTCTGGCACACGGGCATAAAATTGTCCTGTGGCATACCGGTCTGACGCAGCAACAATTATTTCATCGCCAGGATACAGGTGCTCTCGTCTACCTTGAGTATTTTCCAGTCGGGTATGCTGTCTGATCCGATCGACCCGGGCCAGCATCAAATCACCTTTAACCGGCACTTGTTGATTTAGCTGAGCAGCCGTTGAAAGATCAACATTCCGGGTAATATAGCTACGCTTTGCTTTTCCTATACGACTATTCATAACGGTTACCTGTCAGCTTTCTGCTTATACACTGCACGGGCAATCCTTTTCGCCGTTGCACGTTCAGGAGATAGAATACGAACCACTTCAACCCTGGATTTATCCCCCACAGAATTTGTTTTAACCTGCTTCATCACCAGGTCCAACTCAGGTGAGTAATAAAATCTGATCTCTTCTTTCAGCCGATAAGTGAAGGTTTTCTTAATTGAGAATCGCTTACAACGGTACTTCTCTGTACTGTATTTTTTGTTTCCCAGAGAGAAATGACCATTACCGCTATATGCGCATTGCCACAATCTCTTCTTGCTACCTTTATAAAGATCCTGTCTGGTCAGATTGAACTGGACGTAATCCTCATTATTAAAAGGTATCAATTCCACATTAGTGGTCGCTGATACGAACTGATTGTAACCGCTGGATTGTTCATCGAAACGGCGATACTCCAGGACGGGAAAATAGGGCAGGTAGGAACGTTTATATCGCCGTTTACGCTGATCTTCCCAGAGGGTTGACTGCTCATCCCGCTGTAACAGTTTTTTAACATCCCCATCAGAATAAATCACCACACTCCCGGGTTCGAGTGATGCCCACAGGCTCAGGGGGAAAGCAAGGGGGATCCAGGCACAGGCCTTTATCAGTTTATTACGGTTCATTATTGTTCTCCTTTACCACACAACCGGCACCTGGCTGCGGAATTCTTATCAGTACCTGCAGCCCCCCAAGAGGGCTGCTCTTAAGCTCAAATATTCCACTATAGCTCTGCACGACGCTGCGACAGATTGCCAACCCTAAACCATAGTTACTGTCACTTTGTTCATCAGCCCGAACGCCCCGCTGCTGTAATATTGAAACTTTTGATTCCGGAATTCCCGGCCCATCATCAGCGATACTTATTGCCCAATCCCCCCGGTCAACCGATATGGAAAGTTCAATGCATGACTTTGCAAATCGCCAGGCGTTATCAAGAAGATTTCCTATTAGCTCCAACATATCGTCACGGTCAAACGGGATTGATTGGTCAGGCAGTTCCATATTCAGCTTTACTGCATCGCTACGGCCCTGACTAACCAGTTTCACCAGATACGGTATCTCTTCTTGCGGATTAAATCGTTCGCCTGGGGCTGGTGATCCCGATATTCTTGCCCGCCTTAACTCACTGTCGATACGGCGCTTCAGTTGTACATAAATCTCTTGTAAGTTGTCCCGGTTACTACCTGACTGCTCTTTATCAGCCAACAATTGTAAGTGTTGCAGTGGCAGCTTCAGCTCATGAGCCAGATTCCCCGTAGCCATTCTGGAACGGCTAATCTGTTTACCTGAGTGCTCAACCAACTTCTGTATCGCATTGGCTAACGGCCTTACCTCAAGCGGTATATCTTCAGTAACTTTGACAGCACCACTCATCTGCCCCTGAATTATCTGTTCCTGTAAAGGGTTCAGCGAAGCAAACCCCCAACGAATAATATGACGTTGCAACAGTAATATCAGAACCGTCAACACCCCTAGCAATATCAACAGGTAGTTACCATATTCATTCTGACGGGCATTAAAGATAGAGATATCTTCAGCTAACCAGAGCGTAAAATTCTGATTACCCTTTTTAATCCCCTCCTGCCACACTAACCAGCTTTCATCACCAGCCCCTGCTTGCTCGAAATGCTGAACTTCGCCGGGTTGTAACAGCATCACTTCTGGCTTCAGATCCCATAAACTACGAGAACGAATCTCTTCACTATCCCAACGCACAATATAGTAATGACCAGTGCGCACTCGTTTATAAACCGAAGACACCCGGCTTTCATCGATCGTCCAACGCCCAGCTTCCTGCACTAATGCAGCAATAATGTTATTAGCATCGTCCTGCTGCCTAGCGACCATATACTCCCTCGCTATACCATTCATGGCCGTATGCAGAAAAAACAACACTACAATAAAAGCCGGTACCATCAGAAGAATCAGACCATGCCTAATTCGCCGTTCCAGAGATGGCGTCGCGTTCTTCACAATTCCCTCTCCTGTTCTGCCAGGTAATACCCCTGACCTCGCCGATTTCGAATAAATTGCTTGCCAAAACGCTGCCTCAAGCGGTTTACATATACTTCAATGACATTACTGTCCCGTAAATGCTCCTCTTCATACACCTGTTCACTAATCAGCGTTTTGCTCATCAACTTTCCAGGATTCATTAGCAAGCAACGCAGTAAGCGAAATTCAATCCCAGTCAACGCATGTAGCTCTCCACTTTCAGCAATGGCTATTTGAGTATCAAGATCCAAACTCACACCATTCAATTCTAGCTTTTGACTAACATGACCATAATTACGTCGAATCAATACTTCTAAACGAGCCTGAAGCTCTTCTAAATGAAAAGGTTTACCAAGATAGTCATCCGCGCCAGCTTTAAGACCATCTACACGCTCCTGCCAACTATCCCTTGCCGTAAGAATCAATACCGGGACCGCAACCTGCTCGGCTCGTATCTCTTGCAATACAGCCAATCCGTTTTTTTCAGGTAAACCAAGATCTAGTACAACCGCATCAAAACCACCCTCTCGAATCAAGAAACCACCGCTTATACCGTCATGACAAGCTTCAACAATAAAAGCTGACGCCTGAAGAAAGCTCTTGATACTCTCAACCAACCGGATGTCATCTTCAATCAGTAAAATCCGCATCACGCTTACTCGTTAAATGATTCTTGTAATAACACACCGGTCTTCGCATCAATTTCATACTCACCGACGTATCCATTTTTGAGTAGAACTTCAATTTCATAAATGATCGGCTCACCAGGCTCTTGCTCCAGTTCCAGATCAAGTAGACGGGATGTGTTAAGAAACTCATGCATCTCAAATAACTTATCTAAAGAAATAATAAAGCCACTCGCCACCCACTCTGCAGCCTGATCCGGATCAATCTCATCCTGCGGATCAGCCCATACACTCTGGTTACTCAGTAGAATGAAAAAAATCATTAATACTCGGGATAAGAAACCCATATACGAATTCGCACTTTCTATTATTAAGCCGCAGTTTAGCCTGACAAAATTAAATGAAACTTAAAAAGAAACTATTAATTACCCAAAAAGAGGACGCGACTAGTCAGATAGCCTGAGTCTTCGGAAGTCTGCACCTGATATTACGAATGCTCACTTTGGGCAGGTTACCCAGCGCTTAGCTTTGTTTACTGATCAACCCTGATCAATAATCAATTGCAATCTCATCTGAAATACATCGCACATTATTGATAACGCATCACCTTAAAAATACCGGCCAATGCCTGCATCGTGCCCGACATCGGTAACAGATAAAGCGATCAAAAAGGTTCAGGGAATATGGAGATCAACATGAAGGTTTTTAAGCACCTCAATATCCGTAACAAATTATTAGTCAGCTGTCTGTTAATTGGCCTGATCCCCTTCGCTATTCTTGCCTTTGTCGCCGTGTACAAAGCAAGCCATTCCCTGTCCGAGCAAAGTTACCATCAGTTAGAAGCGGTGCGTGGTATAAAAGCCAGCCAGATTGAAAACTTTCTGGCCATAAGCCGCAGAGACACTGAGGGACTGGCAGCACTGGTCCATACCCTACAGGACAGTGGAACACTCTCCGGGGTTATTGAAAGTAAAGGTGTGGATCATAAGAGCCTGTTTGCAAAGTATCATGACAGCTACGGATATTACGACCTGTTCCTGATTGAACCTAATGGTTTAGTTGCCTACAGCATCATGAAAGAGGCCGATTATAAAACCAATCTGATGACCGGTCCGTATAAAGACTCGAGCTTAGGCGTGCTTTTCCGTCAGATCCTGGATACCGGCCAATATGCGTTAATGGATATTCAACCCTACGCACCAAGTAACGGAGCACCAGCAGGTTTTACCGGCGCTCCGGTATACGATGATGCAGGTCAACTGCAATATATTGTGGCGCTACAGATCTCACTGGCTCCTATTAATGCGATTATGAATTTGCGGGAGGGGATGGGAAATAGCGGAGAATCTTATCTGGTTGGTCCTGACCTGCTGCTTCGCTCAGATACTTTTCTGGATCCGGAAAACCACTCAGTGGTGTCTTCATTTGCAAATCCTGAAATGGGTAGTGTGAATACAGCTGCAGCTAAAGCGGCTCTGGCGGGCGAAACCGCTAGCAAGCTGGTTGCAGATTATAAGGGTGATGCGGTTCTGTCCGCTTATACACAAATAAAGGTCGACGGCATCAACTGGGCATTACTGGTCGATATACATGAATCAGAAGCTTTCAGCGCCGTTACCAGCCTGGAAATATGGATTCTGATAATCGGCCTGCTTGGTTTATTTTGTATTACCTATATCGCCTGGCGTATATCTGACAGCATTACCCTGCCGGTAATTAGTCTTGCCCAAACTATTCGCAAAGTTGAGCAAAACGGTGATTTTTCCGCCCGCCTCGAGGTTTTAAGTAATGACGAAATTGGCTCCGCCAGCAATGCCGTCAACCACCTGTTACAAGCCATGCAGGGTGCCCTTACTGAAACCAAGAAAGTGGTGAAGAAAATGGCCGCAGGCGACTTTTCCGGTCGGGTCAACATGGACCTGCGCGGCGACCTGGCTGATCTGAAACTGGCTATTAATAGTAGTGCTGAACAAACTCAATCCAGCATAGCTACACTGACTTTACTGATGCAGCGCTTATCCAATGGTAGCTTTGATTCCGAGGTTAACGAAAAGCTTTCCGGCGACTATCTGCATATGGTCGAAGCAACTCAAAACGCTATGCGTAATATTGGTAACGCGATCAGAGAGGTCAACAACGCCCTGAGCGCGATGGCCAACGGTGACTTTGAACAGCGAATCGAAACTGAGCTTCCGGGACAGTTAAATAAGCTAAAACAGGATCTCAACCATTCACTTGAATCGATCAAAAATGCTACCAGTGAAGTACTGACAGTTGCAGAGCTTCAATCACAGGGCAATTTGGTAACAACTATTGACGGTAACTATCTGGGACGCTTCGGTGAATTAAAAGCCGCCATCAATCATGGCCAGCAATCGATCTCATCGCTGGTAAATGAGGTACGCATCTCAGCGTCTGATGTAGCCCACTCCACCCAAGAGATATCGACCGGTAATAATGACCTGTCGGAGCGAACTCAGAGTCAGGCCTCAGCGATAGAAGAAACCAGTGTCACTATCGAACAAATCAGTCGAGCAATTCAAATGACCGCAGAGAACGCGGATAAGGCGGATAAGCTGGCAAGTCAGGCGAAACTCATTACCGGACAGGGCACCCAGGTAATGGAAAAGGCGATTGGAGCAATGGGCGAAATTCAGCAATCCAGTAACAAGATCAACGAAATAACCGGGTTAATTGATAGCATCGCGTTTCAAACCAACCTGTTAGCGCTTAATGCAGCGGTCGAGGCCGCGCGTGCTGGAGACCAGGGCAGAGGCTTTGCAGTGGTTGCGAGTGAAGTTCGCGGGTTATCTCAAAAATCAGCCAATGCTGCGCAAGAGATTAAAGCACTGATCAAAGATACCGTAGACCTTATTGACGACGGAACCCAACAGGTTAACTTGTCCTCTGACGCATTTACAAAAGTAGCTGATAGTATTGACGAGGTAACTCAGCTTACACAGCAGATAACCAATGCCAGCCAGGAGCAAGCAACCGGCATAAGCCAGGCTAACCTGGCGGTCACCTCGATCGACAAAATGACTCAACAAAACGCGGCATTAGTTGAAGAGATGTCTGCATCGGCGGAATCAGTTCATGATCAGGCTAAAGGGCTTGATCAGATGATGCAGCGTTTTGTTACTTTTACAGAGGAAGAACAAGCAGGTATGGACAGGCCTGAGATAACACCCGAAGCAGAGGTGCTGAACTAAATATTTACTGCCTGAATTATTACTACCTAAGCCATGACAGCCTGAGCATTTACTGCTCTGCTCACTACTTAACGATCACTTTCCCGCCTATCATCTTATAGGCGGGCACTCCTCTTATAAGAGCCTGCCGAGCGAATTCGGCGCCACAACCAGGGCAGACACAGGGCGTGTCGGTATAATCTTCTACAATCCGTTCGATAAAACACTTTACCAGAGCCCCCTTCCCCCCCTTGCGATAACGGAACAGTTGGGTACGACAGCGAGCGCAGTAAATATCAACTTTTCGCTGCGGGCCTTTAGGATTTGGACGCGCCATATCAGAGGTGAATATAACCGTTATTTGATCCTAACAGCTCCGCCAGGTCATCTGCTTTAAGGGGACGACTAAACAGGTAGCCTTGCACTTCTTCGCAACTATGTTCACGAAGAAAAGCTAGTTGAGATTCTTCCTCAACCCCTTCGGCGGTCACACTTAACCCCAGATTATGAGCAACCGCAATAATCGCCTGGGTCACAGAAGCATCCCCCGGGTCTGTTGTCACATGGGTAATGAAAGAACGGTCGACCTTAAGCCGGTCAATAGGGAAGCGTTTAAGGTAACTTAAACTGGAATAGCCGGTTCCGAAATCATCTATCGCCAGCTGTACACCCAACGCTTTAAGACGATGCAAAGTTTCAACCGAACCTTCTACATCATCCATCATCATATTCTCTGTTATCTCCAGCTCCAGACAATGAACCGGAAGTCCGGTATCCAACAGGACCTGGTTTACCTGTTTTTCAAGGCTCTGTTTGGCAAACTGCCGTACAGACAGGTTAACCGCCATTCGAATTTCCGGCAGGCCTTGTACTTGCCAGCGCACGGCCTGAGCACAAGCCTCACGCATCACCCATTCACCGATAGGGGTAATCAACCCGGTTTCTTCTGCCACCGGGATAAACTCAACCGGAGAGACAAAACCCAGCTCTTCACTATGCCATCGTAATAACGCTTCTACACCGATGATTCGGTTGGTCTGCATATCGATCTGTGGCTGATAGTTAAGCGATAACTCATTTAATTCGATCGCTTTTCGCAGATTACTCTCTAATTCAAGCCGCCGCTTTGCAACGACATTCATCGACTTTACAAACAGTTCATAACCGTTCTTACCTGCATGTTTTACATAGTACATAGCAGCGTCGACATTTTTCATCAGGCTATCTACGTTTTCACCATGGTGTGGAAAAATAGCGATACCGATACTGGGGGTAACTACCACATCATGCCCCGCCAGGTTAATTTGATGTCCGATGGACTCCAGAATCCGACGGGCAACCTGTTCAGCATCTTTAACCTGATTAATTTCAGGTAGAAGCACCGTAAACTCATCACCACCAAAACGGGCCACTAAGGAGCTACTCTGATCGTGCCCCACCATATCGGTATTTCGAACACAGCTATTCAGACGTTTGGCAACTTCCTGCAGTAACAGGTCACCAATACCATGGCCAAAAGTATCGTTAATACGTTTAAAATTATCCAGATCAAGAAACAGTACAGCACCCAGATAGCCCTGCCGTTCAGCATGTTCCATCGCCATCTGGACCCGTTCACGAAACACACTACGATTAGACAAGCCGGTCAGACTATCAAAACGCGCTAGTTTTAAAATCTGGTCCTGCGCTTTTTTAAGTTCTGTAACGTCAAGCATCGTGCCTGAAATAAGCTTCGCAGAGCCATCCTCATCGCAAAAGACTTCCGCCTGATGCTGGACATCTAGCATTAGCCCCTCTGCTACCGAAACCCGGTGTTTAATACCTGAAGCAAAACCTGATTCATTTGAAGCAATCAGTTCTTTAAGCCAATGGTGAATCTGACTTCGCTCACGTAGGGGGATTCTATGTAGAAACGTTTTCAGACCCGCTTTAGCCATTCCCCGCTGAATGCCTAACAGGCTGAATAACTGATCTGACCAGTACAACTCGCCTGTTTTCAGGTTCCATTCCCAGTTCCCCATCCTGGCTATACGTTGGGCATTACCGAGCCGCACTTCACTTTTCTGCAGTTCATGCAGTTGCTCTGTGATATTGCTGGCACGAATCATATAGCGCAAACGATGCCCCAATATCTGCCAGTTAAAAGGCTTGGTCACAAAATCGGTAGCTCCAGCGGCATAAGCTTCCCGTACCGATTCAATATCATCTTGTCCGGTGGCCATCAGGATAGGGACGAGTTTTCCACAAGGCATATTGCGCAGCTGGCGACAAACCTCAAAACCATTAAGCCCCGGCATCTCAACATCCATCAGGACAATATCTGGCTGTTCCTGCTGAAATATCTGCAGCGCGGTTATTCCCTCTTCGGCAACAATAACGTCAAATTGCTCTCTACCCAGAGCCTGTGAAGCCAACAGTCTGGCGGTCAGATCATCATCGACCACCAACACCTTACAGCGTTCTGGGGAACTTACTACTTGACGTTTAGCTGACATAGGCGCTGTCCCGAATTTCAATTAATGCGTTTTCTACCCGACGGTACTCAGTTTCAATCAGGCTAATAAAATCATCTGCCTGGCCAAGATTCTGGTCCCTGCCCATTTGTTCTAACTCTTTACATAACTCGGCCAGTACCTGGGCGCCCAGGTTGTAGCTACTGGATTTGAAACTGTGCGCTGCTATTCTCAGGGCCTCAGCATCAGAAGCGGACTGGGCCGCTTGCAACTGGCTGATATCGATAGGTGATTTTTCCAGATAAGCCGTAATGATCTTCTGTAAAAAAGCTTCTTCAGGATCCATCTCCCTTAATTGCTCGATAACCTCTTGTTGCAAAGGTTCATCCAACTGCATCTCATCCAACAGCCCATCATCTAGCTGAATTGCATCAGGCTGAGGTTCCTCAAATAAAGGCTCATCCTGCTGTAGCTCATTCAGCCCGGTATTTTTGATATCGCCTCTGAGCCATTTTTTTAATAACCCGGCAAGCTGACGCTGATTAAATGGTTTGGCCAGATAGTCATCCATACCAACCGTCAAACAACGTTCACGATCTTCTTTCATCGCATTGGCCGTCAACGCAATAACAGGTAAATGTGGACGATTTTCTTGTTGCTCTATTTGTCGGATACGAGTGGTAGCCTGATAACCATCCATCACCGGCATATGACAATCCATAAGCACCAGGTGGAAAGACTCCTGTTCAAGACACTGCAACGCTTGCTGTCCGTTTTTAGCCAGTGTCACCGATACGCCTAAGCTATGTAATGCCTGCAGCGCAAACTCCTGATTCACCGGATGATCTTCAACCAACAATATCCGGCCCTGTAATTTTTCTGCAACCGGAGCATCACTGTTTTGTGGCAAACCAAGTAATGGAGACTGGTCCGTTTTACGCAGCTTTAACCCAAACCAGAATGTACTGCCCGAGCCCAGCTCACTGATAAAATCGATACTACCGCCCATCATCTCGATCAACTGGCGGGATATTGCCAACCCCAACCCTGTGCCGCCGAAATTACGCGTTGTGGAACCATCGGCCTGAGAAAAAGAATCAAAAATTACACTCTGGTGCTCAGGTGAAATACCCACACCGGTATCAGTGATCCGTAACTGCACTGAGATTTCTTCGTCTGTTTGCTCGAAGATAACGCCCTTGATATCTACCGAACCTTGCCGGGTAAACTTAATGGCATTGCCGATAAGGTTGGTCAGAATCTGACGTAACCTTATCGCATCGGTTAATACCACTGTATCCATCTCAGCAGGCAGGTCACAACTAAGATCAAGCCCTTTTTGTCGCCCTTGTGTCGCCAGTATTTCAAACTGTGTCTGAATGAGATCGCTGAGTTTATAGGGCTGATAATCCAGTTGCAGCTTACCGGCTTCAATCTTAGAAAAATCCAGAATATCATTGATAATATCCAGCAGGCCTTCCCCCGAATATCGGATCATCTGCATAAATCGAAGCTGTTCTTCTGTCAGCTTGGTTTCCATCACCAGCTCGGTCATGCCCAGCACACCGTTCATCGGTGTACGAATCTCATGACTCATTGTGGCAAGGAACTCACTCTTAGCCTTATTGGCCTGAATAGCGGTTTCTTTCTCTTTGCGTACTTCCTGAATAGTGCTGCGAATCGCCATCTCCATAAACAGAAATGAGTCAGCCAACCGACCTACTTCATCCCTATTTTTTACGGCTAACTGCTGAATCGTTTTACTGTCACTATTAGGCTTCATGAAATTCTGATCTGGCAGCGCTTTGGCATAGGAAGCCAGGGTATTCAATGGTTTAGCCATTCGGTACACAAGTATGAAGGCTGCACCAATACTGAACAGAAAGATCAACGCAATAATCATACTCTGACTGGCCACTACATCACGGCCAGGTGCGGCGATCTCTTCTACCGGTACAACCACCACTGAATACCAGTCGAAGGCTTTAAAATAGCTGATATAGATCTGAACTTTTCGCTCACCAGTAAACGGCCCCTGATAAACAATGGCCCGATCTCCCTGTCGATAAGTTGCAATAATCTCATCTAACAATGATGATTGATTCCAGTCCAGATCCCGTGTTGTTATACCGCCCTGCAGACTTTGTAAGGGAGGCTTTATCAGCACCTCTTTTTGGCCGCTAAACAGAAATGCATAGCCGGTTTCAGCGACCTGAAGTTTACTGAAGGTTGTTGTAAGCGCATCGATTATCAGCGCCATTTTTCGCTGACTTTCCTGTTCTACATCTTCAAAATTAACAATTATCGCAAGCGTCCAGGCCCAGTTCTCAATTGAGATAAAGTGGCCCATATACTTTTCACCTTCCGGCTGCCCAGGCTTGTGCCAAAAGAAAATACCAGTATCGCCCGTCTCACTCAGATGATCATAGCGCATCGCTCGTTGTAGCTGACGCCCTTTCAAATCTCTTAAACCAGCGATAGAAGTATTAATAAGCGCAGGATCAGTTGAGCTAATGATATCGCCGCTGGCATTAAACAGAATCAGATCACCATTGTTTATACTAGTGCTCTGCAACCAGTCTACAGCCTGCTGCTGTGCAGCAGCCTGGCTAATCAACTGATCATCAGACAATTGGGAATAACTGTGCAGTACTGACTGACCCAGTCCCGTGAACTGGCGCATATCGGTTTTAATTTTGGACAGTATTTCTACTTTCTCAGAGATCAGTTGATCATAACCGGCCCGGATATTCAGATCGGCCAGCTGCAATACGTTGCGAGCAGATTTTTCTTCTGCCGTTAACATCGCCTGACCCACATCTCGCTGGGTAAAATACATTAAGCTAGCGGCAGAAAAAATTAATACCAGAACAATTAATCCAATAACCTTAAACTTAAAACTGGACAACATAATTAATATCTCAGGGCAGTTCTATTTTCCAATAAAGCTGATCTGCAGCCGCCAGCAGGTCTGCATCCAGATATAGACCAATTTGTTCAGCGGTTGCCAGGTTAAGAATAATACGTCCTGTTTCTTCCATTGTTTTTGTCAGCAGCCCAGGCGACTGACCATTAAAAATTCGCGCCATATTTTCTGACAGATCACGTCCTTCTGAACGAAAATCATCCATACCTGACAAGCTCATAAGATAACCAAGTTTTACCTCGCGTTTACCATATTGAGAGAAGGTAGGTATGCCATGCTCATTTGCAATAGATACCAACTGGGGAATAGTTTCGTTATTGATTCCGCCCTGATTCGTCACATAAATAGCATCCACTTTCGTTGCTAATTTATTGAAGCAATCAATCACTGAGCGATTTGCAACTGACCGGTCGGCAATATCACTTAATGTGTGGCAGCTAACAACGCTGAAGCCGCGCTCGGCTGCCAACTTCTCAATAGTCTCAATTGAGGCATAACTGCGCCCTTCAAAACTATTCTCATAAGCCACGCCTAAGGTTTTAAAACGGATCAGGTCATGAAACAAGCTCACCTGTCGCAGGTAGCGGTCAGGGTTTTCAGTAATATAAATATGGTTATAGTCAGCATCATCACTGACACGCATTAAACCAACACTGCGTGGATCACTTACCGACATAACCATGGTCGGTATCTGATGTTCAGTGGTCACAATGTCCAGTCCGGCCCAGGTTCCCACTGCCAGAATCAGATCAATTTCCCGGGTATCAGACAGACGCTGAATCACCTTTTTCCTGAGTGTCTCACGGTGCTCCCGGTCCCATTCGGCGCTATAGAAATTAGCCTTAGGAAATTCCAGATAATCACTCTGAACATGGTCAGCAAGCCAATACCAAAGTGCCTTAGCTGTAGACAGATTTTCAGGAATTGTGACCGGCTCAACCCAACCCAGCTCGACTAACCCTTCAGTCGTGACTTTCAGGTATTGAAAATAATCAATATATTCTCCGCCCTGGTAGTAGCCCAGTCGCCACTTCGCCCCATTATTCAGACTGGGCGACTGCGACAGGTCTGCAGCACTGACAAAAGCGCTGACCATAAAAATCAGAACGCCAGCCAACCAGCTTTTAAGTCTGGCAATGGGAAATTTTTTCACCCCATCACCACCGGCTTTGAATATCATTGCCCTGGTATCTCCCGGTACACTTCATCAGCAGCGCCCAGCAGCAGCAAGGGTGGATTAAAACCAACAATCTCCGCGGTTTTAAGATTTACAGCCATTCGCGGTGGTTCTTCAAAAAACTGTGTTAACTGGTTTGGCTTAGCACCGTTGAAAACCTTGGCAAAAGTGGAAGCATGAAACTCACCTACATAGCGAAAACCTGCCTGGGATAAGCTCATTAAAAATCCCTGTTTAACTTCCTCGGAACCTGACTGTGAAAAAGTAGGAATGCTATTTTTATTAGCAATACGAACCAGCTCAGGAATACTATTGCTATTCACACCGCCCTGTAATGTGACGTAGATAGCATCTGCCTTACCGGCTAACTCTCTAAAGCATTTTTTAACGCTATCTTCTGCTATACGAAGATCACTAATATCACTTTGTGTATGGCAACCTAGCAGCTCAAAACCTCTGCTCTTACTCAAGCGTTGCAAAACGTCCATCGCCGCATAACTACGACCATTGATCGAGTCTTCAAACGCTACCCCGAGCCGCTTAAAACCGACCACATCATTAAAAATACGTACCTGCCGGTCATAACGATTAGGGTCAACCGATGCATGCAGGTGTTCGAAACCAGAGTCTTCAACGCTTTTAATAATCCCGGATGATATAGGATCGCTTGCCGACAGCACCATGGTAGGCGTGTGCTGACGATCATTTGCCAGATCTTTACCGGCCCAGGTCCCCATCGCTATCATCAGGTCTAAATCTTGTTTATTACTGAGTCGATCAATCACCTGTTCAGCGCGCATTTTACGCTGAGCGTCATCCCATCCTGCTGAATAATGCGCATCAGAAACAAACTCAATATATTCACTACTCACTTCGGTACTCAGCCACCTCCAAAGCTGATCGGTTTGTTCACCTTCCTGTACCGGGATTGTCACCGGCTCGATCCATCCCAGTTTGACCAGCCCTTTCACGGTTTCAATCAGGATTTTTTGATAGTCGGTATACTCACCACCTTCGTAATATCCGACCTTCCATCGCTGTTCCCCGTTTTTAACAGGGTCAACACTGAACACTCCCTGATCAGAGGCACTCGCTAACGGGCCAGATACACAAAGCAACATTGTCAAAAACATTGCCAACATTTTCACTGCTCTCATCAGCGTCTCCTGTTATGTGAATAAACACTATCGATCAATAAAACAAACTAATACTCATTATTTAACAATCAAACTATCCTTTTGCCGCCTCGCTATTTCACGGGCAAGCCTGGTCAGTTGGCTGGCCGACAAAATTTGATCAGGTACGACATCGGGCACAGTCTCAGACAGAGAAGCGATATGCGCTAGACGCACACTCAACTGACCTAACTGTTTTAACTCAGCCATGCTGAGTCCGCCACCTGCGATAATCTCTACCGGGCCTGCCGGAACCAGCCCTGCCTGAGAATCATTAGCCATCACCATCTGCATGCCGGACAAGTAACAGTTCGTTTTAACCCGCTCTACCTTAGCCACGATATCGCTATAGCTGCCATGACTACGAAGCGCACTTACCACCCCTTGCTGCATTACCGGTAAATACTCAGCCTGATAGTAGCCACCTGCACAGACTACCCCCCGCGCTAAAGAAATAGCGGTATAACAACAAAATAATGAAGGTAACAGATGCCCCTGATTCATTGCTTCGGTAATTGATTCAGGGGTTAACGGAACCGGTTCAAATGCAGCCGAGCTATCAACAGCACGTAGCACATCTATTCCACTGTTACTGTCTACACCCAGTGATATGCGTCGACCTTTTGAGTCTACGCCCCAGAACATAAATGTTCCGAAGCCTGACAATGGTTGACCATCTAACGCTTGTGTTAATAAATCGGCCCCAACCCAACAACCTTTAGCGCCATTCAGCAACGTCATTAATTCTGCCCTTACAGTTCGGTTAAACAGTAAGATAGAGATCAGACTCTGTTCATTACCCAGATCCTGCTGCAATAGTCTTGCACCGATCTGCTCCAACTCAAGATAAACTAATTCCGAATCAAACTCAGGAGGCATCATCTCCCGCCATAAGCGGGCATTAAGCATCACCGCCTGATCTGAATAACTTTTCTGAGTCAAAACTTCACGGGCACCGTAATGCTCTGTCAGGATTGAGCACATACTATTCTGTGTTGTAGAAGTGATCCGGCCTTCACCGGCTAACTTATGAACCCTGGCTATAGCCCGGTCCAGCATCCCCTGATCGAACGGAGCAGTACGTGCGACCAGTTGTCGTTTAACCCGATCAGGAAATATGGGAAGTCGTAACGGAACCTGTTCATCATCTGCGCCATAAAGCAAAGCGCCGCGAGGATATGTCAGGTTATTCATTGCAACGCTGCCACAGGCAAATACAGGCACAATTCTGGCTCTTCTTGTTACTCCCTCAAGCCTTAGTTCCCGCTGACTTAATAACAGAGTGCCCTGAACCGATTGCGCAAAGAAATCTACTCCATGATGATTAGCTGTCAGTACCAGGGGTTGCGCCATCAACTCATCCCGTGCGGTCTGGGCAATTTCACGCCCTAACAGGGGCGTAACATAGTCAAGCAATAGATCAGCTACATCAGAAACCGGTTGATAACTACTATGCTCTGAAGGCCCAAGCTGCTGAACATACTCATTGACGGAACAATCTCCCTGCTCAGCTAACACCCTTGCAATAGTGCCTGCCTGCTGCTGGACTTTATCCAGAAGCTGAGCCGAAAGGTCTTCATTAACATTTGTCGAGGGCAACACAGAATTCATTTAATTCGCCTCTTTCTGTGTAAGTTGCTTAATATCAGTACGGGTCATCACAGTGAATATCAGGGCGGCTACTAAATATAAACTGCCAAAAACAACTACCGCACTTTCTATATCTGTCGCTGTAATAATGACCGCAAAGATTATCGGACCCAGCATTTGACCTATCCGACTACTGGAACGGAACACCCCCATGGATTTACCTTCGCCAAACTGATGAGTCACATCCTGTTTAAGCACAAAAGCACTTTGAGAAGAAAGCACCAGGCAGTTCGACAGGCCTAACAATAAGATGGCCAGAGTGATTGCCATCACGCCATCCACCAAACTAAATAATATGAAGGCCGATCCGCCCAGCAATGAGCCCAGGATAATAGGTAAACGCTTTGAGCTGCACCGATCTGCAAAACGCCCTATGGGCGGGCCCAGCAATGCCAGAATTACACCAAACAGCATTAATATCTGACCAATAGCCGCATCTCCGACCCCTGCTCTGTTCAGATAAACCGGGCTGAAATAATTGAGAAAGCCCACCACTGCGATTGCAGCTGGCATACTGCTAAACAGTGTTGCCGCTAATACTTTCTTATTGCAGATAAAGGCTAAAACACCTACGTCTTTCTGATCTGTATTTCCATAGGTTGCTGCTGCCTTTAACTGCGGCTTTTTAAATTCATTTTCAGATTCATCTTTATGCTCTCGCAGAACCCAAAAGCCATAGATAACAACACTAAAGATGATGATCGAACCTAACAAAAAGACCGGCCCATAACCGAACTGCTCAGCCAGAACAGCCCCGGTAGCGGCACCACAGATACTTCCCGAATAGAGCCCGGCAAACAGATGAGCCAGTCCCCGCGCTTTGTTGCCCGAATCGGTATGCCTGATCACATAGCCCTGAGCGGCTAATAGCGTCAATCCATACCCTAACCCCAGTACTCCGCGAGACAAGATAAACTGCACCGCATCTGGCGCCAGCCATGAGTAAAGCGAACCAATACCGGTCAGAACCAGCCCGACATAAAAAGGCTGCTGCCAACCGCAGCGATCCAGCCACACACCACACCAGAGTATGGCAATTCCGACGCACAGAAACTCCACTGATATCGGCAGGCCAATAAGTAGTTCAGGCGAGATCCCGGCAAACGCCTGGGGTAATGCTTCCATATGCAATGGAATAAAAGCCATCGACAGATCGATACCAAACAAAAATATGAAAATTGCGGGGCGCATTTTTTTAAACAGCTCTGCAGATGCGGCTGCCAGCTTGCATCGTCCTTCCTGCAGCACCGCATATTCAAGTGAAAACAGAGCCGCAATCAGCAAGAGCGTCGCGACTTCAAACAGCGATAGCTGAAGATAATCTGACCCGAAGTGCTGTACGAGTAACACAGCAAAAGCACTCAGGCTCGAGATCATCAACACCCTGCCTAATATCTTTCCCGTTAAGGCCGTCCTGTTTTTGATAAGACTGAAAATCAACAGGCTTAACACCGCTGTAGAAACCAGCAACGCACTACCTGCCCAGTTAAATAGCTCAGTAATATCTACCACTAAACCGGCACGCTGACAGGCCGCAGCATATAGCGAAAGCGCCAGTGCAATGACAAACATCAGTTGCAGAACCGCGGGCAGAAGCGTTCTTTTCAGCGGCATTTGTTCAATCATCCAATCACCGATGAACTATCTTTCCCAGCCCCGGACTTAGAAGCAGAAACAGTATCAGCCGAAGTATCTGAAGAAGCCCCAGAAGAAGATACGGCTTCAACCAGAGGGTTATTATCGGGCAATAAACGATAATGACCATCGAATAACATCACTGGCTGACTGGCCAGCCGCCAGCCGGCATCGCTACTCTGAATACGAATACGCGCCTGATCATCATGCCAACGACAACGGTGCGGCAGTATATCTATCTCATCCAGATTCAGGTTATTGAGATGGCTGTACACATAAGCAACAGCCAACGCCCCGGTACCACAAGCCAGGGTTTCCCGGTTTATACCCCGCTCAAAACAGCGGTTTTCAATCACATCAGGTTGCTGGCTTCGGGCAAGGTTTACATTAATTCCTGCCGGAAACAGAGCTTTAAAGCGGCTATTCATATAGTGCCCTATATGATCGACCAACCAGGTACCAAAACTCTCACGACGATCTTTTATGGACCATTGCTCTGAGCTGCCAAAAATATAATCTGCCAGTTCAGGAATAGAGAAATCACTATCGGGAAAAATCACCAGATGAGGTTCACCGGTAAAGACCAGATAAGCGTTCATATACAGCTCAGTTTCTTCACTGAACGCTCGAAGGTCTCCCGCTCTGAACTTGATTTTAAGTTCGGTGTAACGATCAATTGAATGACTAAGAGGGTCGGTATTTGAAGGAAGAGCCAACTCGACGGGCGTTCTGCGCGGATGCCCCAGATTAACCCAGCCACCCAGCGTATTTTCACCGGCACCGATCTCTATCGTTTTCGGTTGCGCTAAGGGAATCTCAGTCATAATAGATGCGGAGGAAATATTATGAGCATTCAGGAGATGACCGGCCACACAAATAAGACCATTACCGCAACAAAGCGCTTCTTCGCCATCAGGCTCAAACATTCTGAATAGAAAATCTGCGCTATCCTCACCTGGAGGCCAGCGCCAATAAGGCCGCTCCTTTGCAATATTCTGTAAAACTTCTTTGGTGCAGCGCTGAATAACTAACAGGTTATCGCAACCAACGCCAAAACTGGTGTTAGTTGCCTGAAAAGCAAAACGTGACTTTTCAGCTTCATTCAGAAAAGAGTGTTCAGTCTCATCAACAATAACAAAGTTGTTACCACATGAGGTGTATTTCACAAACGGAATTATCTTCATTACTGGCATCCGATAGCTATTGTCGGTCAGACCGACCTTTGTTTTATCAGTACTGCAGCCAACACATCAGAAAGATCAACCAACAGTCTGACTGACTGGGAAGACAATGCATCAACCAAAAACAAACGTACGTTTTAAATTATCACACAAAGCTAAGCAATCTATCACCACCCGACAGCAATGATCAAACAAGAGATACCCAAAATGGGTCAGAGTTAATTAAAACAGAAGCGAGACATACAGAATGAGACTTTCATCAAAAAGCCTCAGCTTTTAACACAGTTACGACCGTTTTCCTTAGCCTGATACAACTTTTCATCCGCCCGGTGAAGTGCTTCTTCAAAACCGGTATCCGCACTCCAGACAACCACACCTGCACTGAACTTTACCGAGAGTAAAATACCGTCATCCAGCCCGATCATCGTTTCAGCGCAAGATATGCGTAGTTTATCTATCAGTTTAACCGCACTTTCAGGACTGGTATCAGGTAGCAGGATAACGAATTCTTCTCCTCCTATCCGGCCCACTATATCGGTCTTTCGCAGTTTCTCCTGCAACATATCAGCAAACTGTTTCAAAACCAGATCGCCTGCTGCATGGCCGTAACGATCATTAATCTGTTTGAAGTAATCCAGATCGAGAATAGCCAGGGAAATACCATATTCAGACCGGCTCGCTCTGTGTCTTTCGTTAATTGCTTCCTCAATAAGCGCCCGACGGTTCAATAAGCCAGTTAACTCATCTACACGGGCAAGACGCTGAAGCTCGTTCTCACTTAGCTGCAACGCCCGTGTCATTCGGTTAAAAGCCCGAGCCAACTGACCTACTTCATCATTACTGGAGATGTCCGCCTGAACCATCAGATCCCCGGCCTCCACCTTAGCGACTGAGCGTTTAAGCTTCACGATTGGCCTGACAATATTTCTGGCTAAAAAGAACACCAGCACAAACAAAAACAACAAGCTTAATAACAGCCATACAGATACTTTCAGCAACAAACGCTTACTAGTCTCATGCCACTCTTCATCGGCGATAAACACTAATAAGGACATCGTTGAAAAACGATCTATATACTCTTGATACTCTGCAGCAGAAACACCTTGTTCAGTGGCGTCAGCGCCTTCCATCAACTGATTCAACACTTTGGCATCCGCTATCGGCTGGATAGCCAGAAACCCACCAAACTTACGCTGATATCCCGCGCTCGCCGACATCTTTACTATTCCATGCAAACTACGATCAGTCAGGTAGCGGGTTTCCGTTTCATACTTTTGCGACTCCCTGTTCATCAACGCAATATCAACCTGATGGATACCCCGGTCATATAAACTCTGGCGTAGCTCATACAAGATATCTTCTATCTGGGTGCGGTCCAGAAACGCGGTGATATAGCCAGCAAGCTCACCTTCACAGGACACCAGAGGGCGGGTAAACAGAAAGGTATCTCGACGATATGGTAGCCCCATTACCTCAGCATGGAGTCCACCATTAAAGTAGATAACTGCAGGAGGCTGTTTCAAAAGATTGGTTATATTGAAGATCTGAGACTGAATATTATTGTACTTTGAAGAATTAATTTCCCCACGACGCTCCAGACTCAGCGCCTCTAGAAAAAGTTTACTCTTTTCTTTACGTAGCAGAGGAGCTTTCTCCTGCCATATATTAAAACCTGAGTTGAGGCGCTCTAACTGGGCTGCGGTAAACAACCAGCTATTCGCCAAAGAGCGAGGTAACATAAAGCGGTTACTGGGAGTTCCTGCCACCTGACCTAACTGAACTTTACCATCAATGCCAGAAACGATTAAGGCAGAGAATCCCCTGCTTTGCTGTAACGCATTCCGGGCTTTTAGCTGATAGAGCTCTTTGCTTGGTGAGCTTTCGCAAACAGCAAACTTTCCAGAGATAAGCGTAAACTCACTGGCTCGTAAACGTAGAAAATCATTCAATCGCTGCGCACCCGAGGCAGATACTAAAACGCCAACATTCCCGGTATGTTCTGCCCCGGCATCCAACTGAGCCTGATAATAACTCCAGGTAAACCCCATCACCGGCAGCGCTATAGGAAACATCCACAGCAGAATTTTGGTCAGCAGATTCATCAGGGCGATCCCTGCAGGCGTTGATCAGAGGGACTCACCACCCCCAGTTCTTGAATCACCTTTAAGCTTCCTTGCCGAAACTCTCCCAGATACATCGGTAAGTCAAAATGATGATCCTCACGTAGCATAACTTCCTGTTCAGGATCGGGCTCCAGTTGCAGACTGGCATCAATCACTTTCTCTCGATCCAGAACACCTGCTTTTTCAATAGCATCCCTGAGTAAATAGGTTAATTGATAGCTGGCTTTACTCGCATACGTAGGCACACTTTTATCACCAAACCGGGCCCGATAGTTTCTAACATACTGCTCCGTATCTGGACTCTTATGGCTATTGAAAAAATGTAAAGCCGTCATCACCCCCTCCAAAGCCTGCGGGGTAACAGATTGAAGATAATTTTCATCGGCAGCATATGCCATCACCCTGATATTACGATCAAAGGGATAGCGGGAAAATTGCTCTAGAAAACGAAACCCGTCCGGGCCCGCTAACAGAAGCATCAGATTGTCTGCACCTGATCGATTTATCCGTTCCAGTACTTCCAGATAGCTTGATATACCGAAAGGGGTGAACTCCCGTCCAACCACGACCCCTTCACCTTTATTGACCTCTGAAATGATGGATTTAGCTATAGATTGGGGCCAGATGTAGTCATAGCCAAAAATATAGAAATTATCACCGGAAATCTGTTGCAGGTATGGTACAACGGGCTTTACATAATGATCCGGAATAGCGCTCAGACAATACAAGTATCTTGAGTATTCTCCGCCCTCATAATCGATGCCATAAAACATCGGTATCTGGTGCTTTTCTGCAACCTCGAGTAATGCATTGCGCGCATTACTACTCACCGGGCCAAAGAGTGCAAATACATTATCTATCTGTATCAATTCCCGCCCCAGGCGAACGGTCTCAGATGGGCTGGTGTTATTATCCCTAACGATCAATTCCAGAGGCCGGCCATTCAGCACACCTCCTGCTTCATTAATTTCGGATACAGCAAGGCGAATACCATTCAGCCCCTGCTCACCATAAATTTTAAAATCTCCGGTTAGGGGTAGTACCACACCAATTTTTATAGACGACTGAGTCTGATCGCATCCTGTCAACAAGCAAAACAAAACAGAGAACAACAGAGCTTTCATGTGACGCCTCCACCAAAGACCAAAGCTGCGCAATAGCTTTAAGACACTCTAAAAACAACATTGCTTCGATCTCAGCAAACAAAAATAGCCCGCAAAAAAACCTGTATTTTTTGCACACGCATGTTACAGCCTAACGCGAGATAGCAAATTCCGAACGGTCAAGCTCATCAAAATGGGAGGTAGTAGTCTGTAGTCAAAAAGGGATTAACAGGCAGAATGGTGGGTCAGGCGAAGCCTGCTACGTAAGCGGCGAGCAAAAGTATCAACACCAATATTCACCAGAGCAGATATAAGAATCAACAGGATAGCGACATCAAAACGAATATCCTGAATTGCACTATCGACAAAGAATCCTAAGGTGTGAATACCAAGAATACCAAGAATCGCAGTCTCCCGAATAATCACTTCCCAGCGGTAGAAAAGAAATGCCAGAAACGAACTGTAGATACGAGGCAATATCTCATAGCTATAACGGTTAACACCCACCGCAGTATCCTGCCGTAATTTAAGTTCATTACTGCGCTGACCGATCAGAAAACCGATCAGGCTGCCATTATGAATAGCCAGCGCAACAATAGCCGGCAACATTGAAGGCCCCCATAGCTGGAGCAATATATAAGCCAGCAGATATTCAGGCGTTGAGCGGGCGACTATCAACAAAAGATGACCAGCAAACCGCCCTTTAGCAGAGACAAGTTTGCGTGATACCAGAGGAAACAACAGCAGCGTCAGGATTGCGGTTAGCACCAGAGCTATCTGGCTAAGCACTAAAGTATTCCAAAGCCCGGGCAGTGCCTGAGTCGACAGAATATCTTGCAACCAGTAGACAAACTCTAACCAGGTGTCAGAACTCCATAGGCTATCAGCCCGCCGTAAAGGCGCAGGAACAATATCCTCACTAAAGAAACGGCCGACATTACTCCAGATAATCGGTAGTCCCTTATCCAGCATAAAAGGTGCAATCAATATCATGGGCGGTATTAACCAGCCCTTGAGCCAGAATCGCATGGTGCCGATTAACAGATAGAACAGCAGCAATAAAGTCGCAACCTCGGAATAAAGCCCCTGAGCAAAGGAGGACTCCAGGTAATATCCCAGCGTCGGCATGCCGACAAATCCCAGAATAGCACTGGTACGAATACCGCATTCCAGGCGATAACGAGTGTAACTGACGAGATGAGGCCAGGCCTGTGGGATACGGGTATACAACAGAGCAACCAGTCTACCACTGCCATTAGGTAAGGTTCGCTGCGGAATGGTGGACGTTTCATCCAGAATTTCGGCATAAATCTTGGCAAACACGCCACTATAAGGGATAGCGATCGCCAATAAACCTGTTAATGGGTGCAGACCAAAAAACTGTAGAAAAATCAGTGCCCAGAACAGTTCATGAACAGCTCTTAGAAACGCCGTTAGACCGCGAACCCAGCGATGATGGTAGATAAGCGCCAGCAGAAAGCCACCCACAGCGGCCAGTGCGACCCCCAGAAAGGCAAATGCCAGTGTCGTGATCAGGGCTTTACCGACAACGCTGAGTATCATCAGATCCGGCGCTAGCATACCGCCGACAAAACGCCCCATTTCCAACCAGGGATTATATGAGGTAATCGATATGTCGGCGACAAAAAGACAAAGTATGGCGCTGATCAGAAAGCCAATACTGACCCGCAATCGGGGAGAAAAACTGAATTTATTCCGGACCGTCATTGTCTCAGTAAAATTCCAGCAAAGATTGCTGCGACAGCTTTTGCACCGGCTGATCTAACATTATCCGCCCATCACTGATGCCGATAATTCGCTGCCCATAACGCAATGCCAGATCGACATCATGCAGCGCTATCAGCGCGGTGGAGTACTGCTGCGTCAAACAGGCCATCACCTGATCAGCTTTCGGCCCATCCAGCGCCGAGACAGGCTCATCAGCCAGCAAAATCTCGGCCCCCTGATGCAACGCCCGGGCTATCGCTACCCGCTGTTTCTGGCCACCTGATAGCTGATCAACTGACTGCCAGATTTTGTCGTCTATCGACATTCTCTTTAGCCAGGGCCGAACATTATCAACCTGTTCAGAAAAAGGCCTGATCAAATTGATAATGTTGTACCAACGAGAGTGTTGGTCCAGCTGCGCCATATAAACATTGTGGTAAACCGATAAGGTATCCACCAGCCCCAGATCCTGAGGTAACCAGGCAGCCCGATGCCGCAACCGGTCATAAATCTGACTCAGCAGCGTTGATTTACCACAACCGCTCTTGCCAATAACCACCACAATTTCACCGGGTTTAAGTTCCAGTGACAAAGGGCCTAGTACCTGACGGTTATCATAGCTAACACTAATGTCCGTAAGATGAATAGCTGTCATCAGTCCCGCAGACCTACCCGTTTAAGCAGCGTTGATTTACCGCAGTTGCTCTTGTCAAAAACCACCGCAAAGTCACCGGAAGTAAGCTTCAGCGACAAAGGTCCCAGTACCCGAGGGTTATCATAGCTAACACTAATGTCCGTAAGATGAATAGCTGTCATCAGTCCCGCAGACCTACCCGTTTAAGCAGCGTTGATTTACCGCAGTTGCTCTTGTCAATAATCACAACAACTTCACCGGCCATAAGCTCCAGTGACAAGGGCTTCAGCGACAAAGGTCCCAGTACCTGAGGGTTATCATAGCTAACATCGATGTCCGCTATATGGATAGCTGACATTAGTCCAGCAGACCTACCTGTTTAGCCACTT
The DNA here is from genome assembly GCF_003858655.1 of Amphritea balenae. Taxonomy (GTDB): domain Bacteria; phylum Pseudomonadota; class Gammaproteobacteria; order Pseudomonadales; family Balneatricaceae; genus Amphritea; species Amphritea balenae. The sequence goes on along the minus strand of NZ_RQXV01000004.1, from coordinate 50,887 downwards.
GACGAATCGGCTCATAATCTTCATTTACAGCAGGAATAAACCCTTTACGAGGAAAACTAGCGAGCAGTTCAGGGTCATTCATACCGATCAATACCTGCGACACTTTTTCAGTAAAGCCTGTACCAAATAACGCATCCAGATCACCACGGACAGTCCACTGATAATCAGGATAAGCCGGTGTTTGCCAGATCACACTCACCGCATCGGTATCCACTTTACCTTCAGCAACTGCGCTCTCCCATACCTGGTAATTAACCGCACCTACCTGATAAGCCCCTGACTCCACCAAAGCGATAGTACGGGAATGGTTACCGCTAAAACCAACCCGACTGAAAGTTTCTTCAGGGGCCTGAGCAAACTGCTGACGCAGGTGAAATTCCGGCATCAGGCGACCGGAAGTAGAACCTTTAGAACCGAAGGTAAAGGTTTTACCTTTCAGCCCATCTTCCAGCTTATCTGCCGGCTTAAGGCCGGTACTCTTGTGAGCAATAATATAGGTTTTAAATTCAGGGTCTTCAACACCCTGGGCAACCGCCTTAGAACCTGCGACAAGCTCACGGGCTTTAACACCGGACAAACCACCAAACCAAGCCAGCTGCACCTGATTGTTACGAAACGCAGTAATTGCAGAGGCATAAGACTTTACCGGCACAAAACGTACATCAACTTCCAGTTGTTCCTGCAGATAATCTGCCACTTTCTGAAAACGCTGCTGAAGCTTAGTCTCATCCTGATCAGGAATCGCTGTAAACACAAAGGCAGGCGCCGCATGTGCAAGATTGGCAATGCACATTAGTGCAAACGCCCTTAGTAGATGTTTTATCATTGTTAATCCATATAAAAGTAATCTGAGCGGCGCTATTCTCGCATAAAGCGATAGTAGTTTTCAGCTTGCTTAAATGGATTATTCCGCTATCAGCTAATAACCAACCTAAACACTTGTTTAATCAACATCTTATCTTTTTCTAAGCAATCTAATCTGAAGCGACTATTCTTGTTATGCAAACTAAATTTACTGGACAGGATTTCACTCGCAATAAAGTAACCCATTAAGCAGTAATACTATGGATGGCTTTTAAAGGTAACAAGGACTGAGATAAGTAGGTATATGTTCTGTTCTTAGCAGCTTTTATAGAGATACTTCGGTAAATAATTTTATGCCCTGTTCCTTGTTAAGAACAGTCTGCCTCGGAATGAAACTATTACTGGTTTCACTCTCCGTCAACGCCACGGACCTACAACCGGTCAGTCTGCAACTTCTCTGGAAACATCAGTTCCAGTTTGCCGGCTATTATATGGCCATCCATAAAGGTTATTACCAAAGCGCCGGTATCGATCTCAGTATCCACGAATATGAAAACAATACCGATCCGGTTGAGATTGTCCTTAAAGGCCAACGGGACTTTGCTATAGGCCGTTCCACGGTTCTGGCACAAAAAGCTCAGGGAGCCAGAATCGTTGCGCTTATGAGCGCTTATCAAAGTTCACCGCTAATGCTACTCACGACTGAAGCATCAGGTATCACTAAACCTGGCGACCTTCGCGGTAAGCGAATTATGATGACCACTGATGCTGAACAACAGGTCGAATTATTGGCGATGTTACGTCAGGCGGGCTTAAGTAATGATAATTTCATTCGCCAGGACCACAGTTTCAACATCGACTCTCTGATCAAGGGTGAAACCGACGCTATGGCATCCTATGTATCGAATGAGCCTTATCAACTGCAAGAAAAAGGCATTGGCTATAACATTATCCATCCTAAGAACTTTGGCTTCAGTATGTATTCGGATCTGTTATTTACATCTGAAGACTTCCTGGCAAACAACCCGGATCTGGTGAAGCGGTTTCATCGTGCAACCATTGCCGGGTGGGTATATGCCTTTAATAATATCGAAGAAACTGCCGACCTGATTATTAACAAATACAACTCTCAACAGCGCAGTCGAGAGGCGCTGATTTTTGAAGGAAAAAAGCTGGCCGAACTGGCCTTTGATCAGGAAGGCAACTTTGGTTCTATTTCGGCAGAACAATTGAAATTAATGTCCAAACTGTATCTGCTGTTCAATATCATCGATCATGAATATTCATTTGAACAGTTTATTTATGACCCAAGACCCGGAAAACAACTGCTGCTGACTAAAGAAGAGCAGTCCTTCATTCGTTCGTCACCGGCCCTTAATATCTGCGGAGACCCCCTCTGGGAGCCCTATAGCCAGCTAACCTATAACGGCTATGAAGGTATCATTCCAGACTATATTGAACTCATCCAGCAACGCTCAGGCTTAAAGTTTAAAACCGTTAACACCCATAGCTGGAATCAAACGGTTACGGCAATGAAAGTCGCTAAATGTGATCTGATTGATGGGGCGATGCAAACCCATAACCGCGCCTTGTATATGGATTTCACCCGGCCTTATATGAGCATGCCAGCGGTACTTGCTGTATCAAAAAGCTATAATGGTGAGCTCGACCTGCAACGCCTGTTGCGACACCCGGTCGCTATTGTAAAAGAATCAGCATTTCATGAAATCATACTGGCCAGATACCCTGAGACTAAAATAGTACCGGTTGCCTCCCTCCTTGAGGGCCTACTGCTTATTCAGCAGGGTGATGCTGTTGCGATAATAGATGCAGCAGATAGCATCAGCAGTGTGGCCAGTAACAACAACATCAGTGAGATAAAAATTCTCAACCTGGTGCATGATAGTTTTGATATTAGCATCGCAATCAACCCCAAGTTAGGACACACACCGCTGCGCAGCATTCTTAATAAAACCATCGATAGCATTACCCCGGAAGAGAAATCGGCTATTCGTAATCGCTGGATTAAATTAACCTTTGAGCACGAAACAAATTACGACCTGATGTGGCAGATAATTTCGGTTGTAGCGCTACTTGTTATTTTTCTAGCCTACCGTTATCGCATAATCCAGTTACACAATTTACAGCTACAAGAGATGGCACGACATGATCATTTAACCGGCCTTTATAATCGTCGAATGTTGAGGGATATGCTCAACGACACTACTGCTATTTCAAATCGATATAACCGGCCAGTCTCACTTATCTTTTTTGATCTGGATGATTTTAAACAGGTAAATGACAATCTTGGTCACAATGAAGGCGATAAGGTATTACGAACGATTGCTGATATCTTAAAAAATAATTGCCGACTCACGGACTACTTTGGACGCTGGGGCGGGGAAGAGTTCCTGATTATTCTGCCCGAAACTGATCTCAGTGCGGCAGAACAAAGTGCTGAAAAGCTTCGCACTGCAATTGCATCACACCCCTTTAATCTGACTCAGGAGGTGAATATTACCGGCAGTTTCGGGGTGACGGAATACAAAACCCGTGAACCTATCGATAGTTTTGTTCACCGGGCAGATCAGGCACTTTATCGCGCTAAAGCCGCCGGTAAAAACTGCATCTGTAAAGATGAGCTTATACCGGATGGTCCGCGATAATTTACCCTACAGATTACTGCCCTGCGGCTTCCCGCATTTTAGTAATGCCTGCGACAAAGTTACTCAACGTATTAGACAGATCGCCCGATTCTATAATTGCTTCTATTAGATAGAAATTATCTTCATCCGCTACCGCAGTCCCTAACGCTGTTTGTAACTCAGCACGATTTGTCACCCGTTGACCAACCCCTCCCAGCTCATTGCCAATACCTGCATAATTAAGCTGTGGCAGATCATTGAATTTAGATTCTGGTTGAAAGGTTCGCAACATCTCCCAGCTGCTGTTATTAAAGACAATAACGATCGGATTCCAGCCATAGCGCCGGGCATTCAACAACTCCCAACCGGTCATCTGAAAAGCACCATCACCCACCAGTACGATAGGCCGTTTACCCGTAGCTGCCTGCATACCAAAACCAGCAGGTACGCCGAAGCCCATAGTGGCATAGAAACCAGGAGCCACAAGGTCAGTCTCTTCGATATCCAGAGTGGTAAAGAAGCAATCTCCCATATCCGCAGCAATAGGCATCGCACCTTGCTTATGAAACAGATCATTAATCGCTGCGGCTATATCGGTCGGCGTTATTTTCTGCTCATCGGCTTGCAGGTTACATGGGTAATTCTGTGCTACCGGTAACACCGGCTTACTGGCAGATTCAAGATTGTGTGCACGACGATTCAGTTCAGAAATAAATGACTGCAGCGGAATCTCCGGATAAATATGATAGCCCATAGAAACATTGCCATCACTGGCCAGAATAATCTTACGGAAGTCCATCTTTTTCTCTGATACGCCGAAATTACCATCGGTCAGTATTACACCTAACAATACCGGCATATCCGACTCTTCAACCAGCCGGGTAAGTTCCGGATCGCCGGCGCCGCCCAGATAAGTTCCCTGTAACGGCACATCCATACCGTTCAACAAACCCCGCCCCATCAAAGTGGTCACGACAGGAATCCCCAGGCGCTTGGCCAGCGCCGCCGTTTCCTGTTCAATACCGAAACGACGAATCTCAACACCGACTACCAATACCGGCGATTTCGCCCGTTGTAGCTGTTCAAGTGTGGCAGATACGCAGGCATCCAGAGCCGCTTCATGTACCTGCTGAGTATCAGGCTTATATGACACAACCTCTTCACAGTCATGGAACACCAGATCCCGTGGAATCTCGATATAAACAGGCCGGGAATGTTTAATACAGCTCGCAAGTACCCGGGCTATATCTTCAGGCGCTCGAGCAATATCATTCAAAATCACCTGATCACAGGTGACCTCCTTATACACTTCCAGCTGAGAATTAAGGCTTTTCGCCTGATGATGAACCAACAGACCTGTGCTTCGGTCCCCCTCACCGGGTCCACCAGAAATAACCACAACCGGAGATTTTTCTGCATAAGCAGCGGCTATCGGATTGACCATATTGAAGCCACCCGCACCATAAGTAATCGCCGCTACCGATGGCTTACCATGGCAACGGGCTGCGGCGTCGGCTGCATAGCCAACCGTCGGCTCATGGCTGAAAGTATAGAGTGGTAGAATTTCAGATTCTTCCGCCACTTTAAAAAATGGTAATGCGAAATCTCCTGGGATACCAAAAATTTCCTCTACACCATGATCTTTCAGCGCGTTAAGCAGTACTTCAGCCAGATTCATCGGATAACCTCTCTAAGAAAATTACGCGGCTTTAATCATACAAGTAGTGATGAAAGTACTAATACAGGCAGTAAGAAAAGCAGCTAAAAAACACTGCCATCACACTACTCGCCAAGCTGATCTAAAAAAAGCATAATAAATCACTCAACACTATCAATTATATTGATCATTAGGAGCCTTGCTATGCGGGTCGATATCGAAGCCCTACACGTTCTGGATGTCGTCATCGAACAGGGCAGTTTTGCTAAAGCGGCCGTTAAGCTACATAAAGCTCAATCGGCAATCAGCTATCAGATAAAGAAACTGGAACAACAATTTGATGTCGCCATCTTCGATCGCAGCAGTTATCGGGCTGAACTCACCCCTCAGGGGCGCGCACTATGGCAGGAAGGTCGCCAGTTATTGCAACAGGCAATGCGAATAGAAAACCTGGCCGACCAGTATTCCAAAGGCTGGGAACCGACATTTGAACTGGTGATTGATGGCGCCCTGCCCCTCGAGCCGGTAATGAAAGCGATGAAAGCCCTGGCCGATAAAGAGATCCCCACCAAGATTCAAATTAAGGTCGAAGCTCTGGGCGGTGTGCAGATGCGTTTCGATCAGGATGAAGCCAACATGATGTTGGTGGTTGATTACACTCCCAACCAGAAACTGAACGCCATACCCCTGCCTGAAGTGCCTATGGTGCTGGTGACCGCCAGCGACCATGCCCTGGCAGGACAACCTGATATCGATCTGAACCAGTTACTAAATCATGTCGAACTGACTATCCACGATTCCAGTGAAACCACTACCGGAAAACAGGATTTGTTGCAGTTTGGCGGTGATAAAGTATTTTACCTGCACGGTTTCGACAGTAAAAGAACCTGCCTGTTAATGGGCCTGGGCTATGGCTGGATGCCACTGTCGCTGATCTCTGAAGAACTGGCAACCGGCAAGCTGATCGAGCTGAATTACCTGGGTGGCTCACGCCATGCTTTTACCCCGCAACTGGTCTATTCCGCAGAACAACCACTAGGCAAAGCCGGCGAAGTCATTCTCAACGAGGTACTGTCAGAGTTCGCCGCGTACAGTCAGTAGCCCTTCAGTCTCATCTTCTACCAAGCCGAACATCATCTAATTAATAGATGATGTTTAGCTAAATATTATTCTTTTTATTTATATTGGCCCCATTAAAATTGATTTAAGTCAATTTTAGTCCGCTGTTACGCCGATCTGACATAACAGCGCTGATCTAACACCAAAATAAAAAAAAGGAAAAACCATGGCTGATCAGAATAATCCTCTGGGTTTACAAGGCATCGAATTTACCGAGTTTGCCAGCACCGATTCCGGTTTCATGCACGACGTCTTTACCGCATTTGGCTTTTCCAAGTTAAAGCAACACAGCACTAAAGACATCACCTACTACAACCAGAATGATATTCATTTTCTGCTAAACAATGAAACAGCGGGATTCTCTGCCGAATTTACTAAGCGCCATGGTCCTGCTATTTGCTCTATGGGGTGGCGGGTAGAAGACGCTGACTATGCACTTGAAACAGCGATCCAGCGTGGCGCAAAAGCGGTAGCTGACACCGATAAAGACCTGCCCTATCCAGCGATCTCTGGCATTGGCGACAGCCTTATCTATTTTATTGATAAATTTGGCGCCAAAGGCACCATCTACGAGTCTGATTTTCACCACCTCGATCAACCAGTCATCGTCGAGGACAAAGGCTTTATCAATATCGATCATCTGACCAATAACGTCTATAAAGGCACCATGCAGAAATGGGCTGATTTCTATAAAGACGTATTTGGTTTCACTGAAGTCCGCTATTTTGATATTAAGGGTGAAAAAACGGCGCTGATCTCTTATGCCTTGCAGTCCCCATGCGGTAATTTCTGCATACCGATCAATGAAGGCAAAGACGATAACAATAACCAGATCGACGAATATCTGGATATGTACAATGGCCCTGGCGTGCAACATATCGCCTTCCGTTCTAATGATCTGCTGACCTCGTTGGATAAACTGGATCGTGATGTAATCGACACCCTGGATATCAGCGATGACTACTACGAAGAAGTCTTTAACCGGGTACCCGGTGTTTCCGAAGACCCTGCCCGCGTTAAACACCACCAGGTTCTTCTGGATGGTGATGAGTCCGGCTATCTGCTGCAAATATTTACCAAAAACCTGTTCGGTCCGATCTTTATCGAACTGATTCAGCGTAAGAACAACAACGGCTTCGGCGAGGGTAACTTCCAGGCGCTGTTTGAATCAATCGAACGCGATCAGGAACGCCGCGGCGTCATTTGAGCAGGTCTGTCAGGCAAGGCTAACGGTCTCAGAATCAAAAGGGCTCTTATATAAGGCCCTTTAACCTTAATAGCCATGCCTGGCTCTGGTCCGAACAAAACCTCAGAAAATTAAAGCCCCACTTCCTTTTCTATGCAGAGGGGACGGGGTTGTTGTACCTGAAAATTGATAAATACAAAAATATAAAAACAGGGAACACCTATGTCTGATCTAACCGGTGCAATCACAGCACCAGCAGATGGCAGCTCAGCTGTCGTAACTGGAAAAAAACGCCTTCAATGGTCAAGCCGTATGGCTTTTATTCTGGCTGCAGCGGGTTCTGCCGTTGGCCTGGGTAATATCTGGAAATTCCCCTACATTACAGGTGAAAACGGTGGCGGCGCTTTCGTACTGGTCTACCTGGCTTGTATTCTGCTAATCGGTATCCCGGTGATGATGGCTGAAATCATGATCGGTCGCCGCGCCCAGAAGAACCCGGCGGAAGCGATGGAATCTCTGGCGCTTGAAGCCAAAGCCAACCGCTTGTGGAAAAGCGTTGGCTGGATGGGTGTTATCTGCGGTTTCCTGATCCTCAGCTTCTATACCGTCATCGCGGGCTGGGCAGTGTCTTATGTATTCACTGCCGGCAGCGGCGCCTTCGTTGATATCACTCCTGATCAAGCCGGTGCGATGTTTGGCGGCATGCTGGCCGATCCTATACGTCTGCTTTCCTGGAGCACACTGGTCGTTATCGTCACCATGTATATCGTTGGCCGGGGCGTTAATGCCGGGTTAGAAAAAGCGGTCAACTTCCTGATGCCGGGTCTGCTGGTACTGATCCTGATAATGGTTGGCTACGCCATGAGCACCGGCCATTTCATTGAAGGTGTTGAGTTCCTGTTTGCCCCTGACTTCAGCAAGTTATCCACAGAAAGCGTGCTGGTTGCACTGGGCCATGCCTTCTTTACCCTGAGTCTGGCATCCGGCGCTATCATGACGTATGGCTCATACCTGCCAAAAAACACCTCCATTGTAAAAACCTCAATGGCAGTTGGCATCGTCGATACTGCGGTCGCTCTACTGGCCGGTATGGCAATCTTTCCGATCGTATTTGCCTACGGCCTTGAGCCTGGCGCGGGTCCGGGACTGATCTTCGTGACTCTGCCGATCGCTTTCGGCCAGATGCCATTTGGTACTCTGTTTGGCGTGCTGTTCTTCCTCATGCTGTCGATAGCTGCTATCACTTCGGCTATCTCGCTGATCGAACCTGCGGTTTCCTGGTTAACCGAGAAACGTCAGTTCTCCCGCCTGAAAGCCTGCGTCACTTCGGGTCTTGGTTTATGGATATTGGGTCTTGGTACTGTGCTGTCCTTCAATGTCTGGGAAAACCACAAGCTGTTCGGTAAGACATTCTTTGACCTGATGGACTTCCTGACCGCAAACCTGATGATGCCGTTAGGCGGTCTCTGTGTCGCTATCTTTGCCGCATGGGTTATCAAATCGAAGGTAGCAGAAGAAGAGTTAGGCCTGGGCAAGGGCTTGCTCTTTAAAGCCTGGCAGTTCGCAATGCGCTACCTGACACCAATAGGCATCGTAATTGTCTTCCTTAACGCCCTGGGTGTGATCAGCCTGTAAAGCGCTGTTTCTGTTGACTCAGCCCCCCGGTAAACGATCACTTCCTGATCGTTTACCGTTCTTTCCTGACCGCTACCCGGCAATCTGAGCAAAAGATAATAAATATGACTTTAACAACAATACAAAATGATCATGATGGCCGTTCAGCAATCCTGAATCAGGCTATTAATGGCGATCTGTCAGAGCAGGAATCCGCCGCGAAGCCACAACTTGGCGCGAGTAGCAGTCAGGTACAGGAAGACCCGATATTTGAGCTGTTACAACAGTTCCGTCTGGATACCCGTACCGATAAGATCGATCTGGGTATCGGCGTCTACCGTGACCATATCAACCAGTCTCCGGTATTTTCAGCGGTGAAGCACGCCGAACAGTGGCGCGTCGACACCGAAGAAGATAAAGCCTATATCGGTCCCCTCGGCGATCTGCCCTTCTGTCAGGCAATTTCTGGCCTGGCATTCGGCGAACAACTGGCAGAAAGTCTGGCCTCCCGTTTCGCCTATGCACAAACCCCGGGCGGTGTTGGCGCCCTGCGCTTAGCATTTGAACTGTTGGCACAAAACAATCCCGACTGTTCGCTATGGCTAAGCGATACTACCTGGCAGGTACATATCCCTATCGCCAATGCCGCCGGACTCCCCCTGCAACAATACAGCTATTACGATCCCGAAACCGGACCATCCGGTTTCGAGGCGCTGCTGAGTAGCCTGAGCGCGGCTAAACCCGGCGATGCAATTCTGTTGCAGGTCAGCTGTCACAATCCAACCGGGTTGGATCTGAGCGAAGCCGAATGGCATCGGTTAGCACAGATCTGCAACGAGAAAGGCCTGCTGCCGATCATCGACATGGCTTACCATGGTTTGGGTGACAGCCTGGAGCAAGACCGTCGTGGCCTGCAGATCATGGCCGCCGAGCTGCCAGAACTACTGCTTTGCTACACCTGCTCAAAAAACTTCGGCCTGTATCGGGACCGTACCGGTATGGTGCTGGCGCTGACCGCCGATACGCAACGACGTGGGATGGTTGAAAAGCAGTGGATGCAACTGGCCACACGGCATTACTTCACCCCGCCAGCCCATGGCGCAAGCCTGGTACGGCAGATACTCAACGATGGCGAGCTGCGTAAACTGTGGCAAGCCGAGCTGGAAACGATCAGCGCCCGGATACGCGAGGTGCGGCAGAATATATTTAATACTCTGAGTGAAGATGCGCCTTCCAGAGACTGGTCCTTCCTGACTCAGGGCCGGGGCATGTTCTCCCTGTTCCCACTGTCAGAGTCCGAGATTAGCCGTTTACGTCAGGACTACGGCATCTATATCGTCAATAACGGCCGGGTAAATTTATCTGGCTTCAATGACCTGAACTTCAACCGCGCCATGCAGGCTATAGCTGAAGTGGCAAGATCGCCGCTACGCGGCTAGCCAGAACGTGGCGCAAGCGCCACTGTTCGTTGCTTGAAAATCAAACTATTAAAAAGGAGGCTATTAGCCTCCTTTTATCGTTCGACGGGCTACAGCCCCGTGATGCCATGGATTTCGTACGATGACTTATACTCAAGTACATCAGCTGTAAAGTTCTGGGTTAAGCGCAGGGCCGGCTGAATCAAGCGGAGCCAACAACCATGCCGACGTCAACGCTCACAACACTGCAACAGATGCCGATATTTGGCGGGATCAGCGACGAGGCTTTGCAGTTTCTGATGGCCAGAACCAAAACAGTTCATGTTCCTGCCGATGACTACTTCTTTCACGAGGACGATCTGGCAGATGCCCTGTATGTGCTGGAAGAGGGTAAAGTCTCCATCACCAAATGCTGGGAGAGCAAAGATTGCCTGATCAGATACCTTGGAGAGGGCGACTGCTTTGGTGAGATGGCGCTGATCGACCTCTGCCCGCGCAGCGCCACAGTATGCGCAGTAGAAGACTGCTGTGCCATCGAACTGCCCATGGCGGCACTTCATGAACTGTATCAAAAGGATCCAACCCAGTTTGCGATGATTCAGATGAACCTGGCGCGGGAGCTTAGCCGACGACTGCGGGAGGTTAATGATCGATTGTTTCAGATGCAGGTATAGGGTGGGGTTGGGCTGCGCTAACCTACGATGCTAACTCTTAAGCAGCTTGCTGGAGTTACTTTAGAAGGCCATCCAACTCGAATGCTTCAATGCCTTTTGCATGCAATGTATCTACAAAGTCAGCAAGATCTTCAGTAATTCCACCTTCTAGCCAATTAACACACAAGACAGACTCTCTCAGCAAAATATACAACTGAGTAAACAGACTACCCAAATTACGAAATAGCGTTCCTTTACTTAAAGGCTGTACTTTACGTAATTTAAACCCATCAGCTTCAAATAAGTGTTTAACTGAGTGTTCGCTAAATGAGCTGTGAGAAGAATGCGAATTAAAGTGATCACGGATCTCTTTGTGTATCCCATTAATTTTCTTTGCCCTTTCTCCTGCTTTGGGGAGTTTCCCAGAAAATGCTAAATCTACATCTTCAGGAAACAGTCTGAAATACTTCAGTAGCTCTAAATACTCCACCATTGGACGCATCAATGCTCCAGCCTCTTGCCCTAAGCCATCCAACATCATTCCGTAAGAACCTAAGGCGTAATTTCTACCTTTCACTAATGCAATAGCGCAGACGTTGTGCGGTGGGCTCGTTTCCGACTTATCTTCAAATATCTCGATACAGTGATCCATTAAACGAAAACACTGCTCTAATATAATTTTTTGAGAAGAAAGCTCTGTCTCTAGGAATTTCAACGACTCATTTCTTGTTTGCCAAATGTCCATAGTAACCCTAACGCCTCAATAACGGACTGACGAAACGCTTAGCTTTCTGGTGTGCGTTGATTGACTTGTTAGTTGAAAATAACACCACGAATCCTTTGAAAATCTGCCTCGATAGTATCCAGATTTATCAAAAACGCAGGAGCAGAAAATTGGGCAGCGGCTTCCCAAGGCTCTCGTTGCCTGTTCATGGGATAACGTAGCACTTGATCTTGTGGATATGATTTTAGGTGCTCTCTATGCATTACTTCTTTCTCTTCTTGTGACCTAGCCCCCAGGATTTCGACAGTGAACGGAATGTCCCAGAAAAACTCTGATTCAGGGTAATGTTTATTGTATTCGTCACGTAGCTCTTCTATTACATGGTGAAGCCTAATGTTCGGATCTTTTTTTAAAAGTGCCGCTTTCAAAAATAGCTCTACCGCAAGTCGCGCGTTAAACAGACACGCGCACCCCGTCTCGAAAGTTTCACTTGCAGGTAATCTTACGAGGTTCTCACACAAGACTCTCGCAGAGTGTAAGTAGGCTTCTGAAAATTTCAGATGTCGTTCTGGTATATCTAAATGATCCGAATCCCATGAATTTACGGGCACGATTGCTCCTTTGCAGCTAACGCTCAACACAAAGGGCTGGAGCGTAACGACGGTCCGAGCCCGTAGAGCGGTCTTTAATGTTTTTGTAATGCATTACTAACAGTCCGTTTTATTTACTGTTTCACGGTGTGCCCACAAGCCTTCATTTTCACCAGTAGAAAGCTTTATTTCTTTATCCTTGCTACACAAATATTGCACACGATCTTCAGGGAGGTTGGTCCAACTAGCAATGGTTCTAGTGGTGCGCCATTTTCCACCAGTAGAGTTCTCTTTAAGCCATTTGTTTATGCTGCGCATTTCAAGATAATCACGCAGCTTTTGATGTAGGTATTGAATTAGATAAACAGTAATACCCGCTATTGAACCACCAGACGCCCCAACTGCAACACCTTCCCAAATATTGCTTTCCATGCAATAGCTCTCCTTTGTGCATAACAACTAAATTGTGCGCATGCGCATATGTATTGCGTGTATAACTCTGAAATAGAACAATAACTAATTGATAAAACAGGATTATTGAGCAAAATCCATCTCCGGTGATTCCATGAAAACGCGCATGCGCGTTATTCTTTTTGCGTTGCGCATAAGCTCCGATGCACAATTTTGTAACTCCCTGATACTAATTACTTTTCTGCAGAACTACCAGTTGGAAACGTGCACGCCTTCCGAGCAATCAGTAAGTAACAACTTTGGTAGTGAATTTTAACTCAGTTTCCGTCTTCAAGACGGGTCAAGACCTTTAAACGGCCAAAGGTCTTAACAATCTAAAGCCGCCCCGCGGTTTGGTTGGCTGCGCCAACTCCCCTGCGCGTTTCGCTTACCAATGGGTGCTCAAAAACTCGAGCGCTTCGCACTCTCAGACAGTTCTCGCACTAATCCATTGGTAACCTGCAATGCTCAGCTGCACAGAAGGGGATAGATTTCCGTGCCAAGCGTACCTTACGGAGTAATAAGTAAAGAGATACTGGATAATCCAAAAAGAACGTTTTTGGCTCTTTCGAGCCACGAGCAAGTCACGAAGCGGCGTTCGAGCAACGAGCTGCGGCCTTCAGCCTTCGGCTTCAATCACCAAAAGGCTGTATCAAAACCTGTTGCCCGGCCTCGATCTGGGCAAAAGACTCCCCTATCTCAATCAAGCAATTGGCCTGTACCATCGAAGTCAGGATACCTGAGCCCTGGGCACCGGTACTGCTGACCACTAGCTGGCCCTGTTCGTTGATACGGTATATGCCGCGGCTATAGTCGATCCGATCAAGTCGTGATTTAAGGGTATGCTCCGCAACAGCGGTCATTCTTGCCGGTTGCCAGTCGCGCTGGCCCATCATTTTACGCAGGGCCGGTTGTACGAACTGCTGAAAGGTCACCATCACCGCCACTGGATTGCCCGGCAAACCGAAGAACGGCGTCTTATCTGCCTCTTTACCAGCTACGGCCCCTGAACCAGAGCTCAACTGACCAAACGCCAGTGGCCGCCCCGGACGCATCGAAATACGCCAGAAGTTAATTTCGCCCACAGCTTGCAGGGCCAGCTTAATATAATCCGCCTGCCCCATTGAGACACCACCGGAGGAGATCACCATATCAGCCTGACCGGCCGCTTCACTCAGGGTGCTTTCCATGACTTGCTGGTTATCTTCGATGATTCCCAGGTCAATAACCCGGCAGCCTAAGCGCTGTAGCATCCCCTGCAGGGTAAAGCGGTTGGTGTCGTATATGCTGTTCTCAGGCAATGGCTGGCCCTGGGCAATCACTTCATCGCCGGTAGAAAAGATCGCTACCGTCAATGGCCGATATACCGGTACTTGTGATAGTCCCAGCGAGGCCAGCAAGCCCATCTCCTGAGGTCGAATCATAGTCCCGGCGGTAAGCGCCACTGCACCGGCTTCTATATCCTCGCCTGCCTGGCGTATATGCTGCCCTGCTCCCGGACGCCCACTGAAACTCAGCCATTCGCCATCCAGTGAGGTCATCTCGCGGATCACAATACTGTCGGCACCTGCAGGTACAGTCGCGCCGGTGGTGATTTCCACAGTTTCTCCGGGGCCAACGTCCCCGGTAAACGACTCCCCGGCATAGACACGGCCGATCACTTTCAATCGGTGATTTGGCTCATCCGACAGACTCCCGGTATTAACTGCATAGCCGTCCATCGCAGAATTAGTATGCTGCGGCACATTAATCTTCGAGATCTGATCTTCAGCCAGCACCCGGTTAAGGGCATCAGGCAGGGCAACAGACTCACTGTCCCGGGCACTTTTCACCTCAGCCAGTATCCGCCGGAGACTTTCTTCAACCGCCAGCATGTCAGCCGGCACGATATCACAGCAACTATTCATATCAGCCATGATCACTCTCCTGCATATCACTCTTAATAAAACCCTTAGAAAAGTCTTCAATAAAGGCAACCATGGCGTCAGTATTATTCAGATCCAGTTGCGGCAGGTCACGCGCCAGCTGCATAGGCCCATCACTGGCCACCGCGATAATATTATTATCCTCGCCATGCAGCTGGGGTTTTTCCAAGGCCCTGCGATAGAGTTCAATTTTTGGTATTTCCGCTTTTTTGTAACCTTCCACCAGAACCAGATCAAGCTTCGAGCAGTCCATCTTACTCAGCATTCGGGTCAGTGATGGCATATCGCCCTGATTTTCTTCTACCATCAACGCCCAACGATTGGATGAACAGATCAGCACCTGATCGGCCCCGGAATGACGCAGTTCATAGCTATCTTTACCCGGGTGATCAATATCAAACTGGTGATGGGCGTGCTTTATTACACCCACTCTGATACCTGATGCCTTCAGTTCAGGCAGCAGTTTTTTCAATAGCGTGGTTTTACCCGTCCCACTCCAGGCCGCAAGCCCCAGCAACTTTGGCATCTGCTGCAGTTCAGCCAGATCATCACGGCGGTTAACGTTGATAAAGCCATCGGGACTGTCTGAAAAATCGACTTCGATCATACGGTGCTGGGCATACCAGCGATCAATTTTACGTTCGCCTGCAGCTAACACCGCTTGCAGGCTTTCCAGCAAGCTGCGCTTGATCAAAGCCACTACCGGTTGTAAGCGCTTACCATCATGGGCCACTGCGATATCAGCGCTCTGCTCTTCAGCCTGGGACAACATTCGTTCGGCCAGATCAACGGGCAGAAATGGACTATCGCAAGGGGCAAACAGAACCCACTCCGTCGCAGCGTGGTGCAAGCCGGTGGCAATACCCATGAGCGGCCCTTCGAAATCACCAGCCAGATCTGTGACAACCGGCAAACCAAGCGTGCCATATGCATCAAGGCTACGATTGGCATTGATCAGGCAGCGTCCGGTCTGCGGCTGGATACGATCCAGCACATGACGGATCAACGGTTTGCCATCCAGCCCCATCCAGCCTTTATCGATTCCCCCCATGCGTCGGGCCATTCCGCCGGCCAGGATGACTGCAGTAATCTGATCAGTGTTGGACATAGTATTTCAACTCCGGCTCATTATTTAATTCATTGCTGAAGGCGTTACCTAGTTCCTGCAAAGCAAGGTTCTCAAGGTGCAGGCGACGGCCACACAGATCGGTGACGGCATTCTTCTGATGACTGGAAACCATCACGGTTGTTCCCTTGTCCAGCAACTGGGTTACCAGCTCCGACACCGCTCTGACCGAGTGTTGATCAAGATTCGCCGTCGGCTCATCCAGCAACAATAAACTTGGCGCCAGTATCCACGCCCGGGCCAGCGCCAATCGCTGTTTCTCTCCTCCGGAAAGGGCATAGGCGGGCTGCTCAGCTAAATGTTCAAGGCGGGCCCAGGCCAGAGCCTGCTGTACTTTAAGTTTGACATCCCGGCGACTATAGCTACGTAGCCTTAGACCATAGGCTACGTTATCCCGTACATCCCCGCTAAAGATGTAAGGTGTCTGATGCAGATAGATCACTTGTGGGTGAATCCGGTCCGACCACCAGCGCCGGGCCTTGGGCGTCACCATAACACGGCCGCTACAAGGTCTTTCCAGACCAGCCAGGATCTTCATCAGAGTGGTTTTCCCACTCCCATTTTCGCCACTCAGATGCAGGCTTTCACCTTCACCAACACGCAACTGATCTACATGAAACAGCTTGCGCTGGCCAAAACTTTTAACCAGATTATCTACGTTTAATTCAAGGCTCATACTTTACCTCTTAACAGATGCCCACCTATTGAAGGCAACCCGATCAAACCAACTGCCCTTTGCCTCTTACTGAAGCCAGGGTGAAATTCAAAACCAATGCCAGTAACAGCAGCACTAAACCTAATGCAACACCCTGCGCAAACTCCCCTTTACTGGTTTCCAACGCGATCGCTGTCGGGATGTTACGGGTGTAACTAAGAATGTTACCGCCCACCATCATCGAACAACCCACTTCAGAAATAATCCG
Source organism: Amphritea balenae (assembly GCF_003858655.1). Lineage (GTDB taxonomy): Bacteria > Pseudomonadota > Gammaproteobacteria > Pseudomonadales > Balneatricaceae > Amphritea > Amphritea balenae. The sequence goes on along the minus strand of NZ_RQXV01000004.1, from coordinate 34,053 downwards.
ACTGAAGCCTGCTAATACCGCGGCCAGCAGAGCAAACCGTGCTTCGCAAACCATGGTAATTGCAGCGCGGCTGCAGTGTGCACCTAAGGTACGCGCGGTTTCCCATGCTCGGCGATCTAGTCCCTGAAATGCCGAATGACTCATACATACCAACACAGGCACACAGAGCAACACCTGACCGATCACCATGGCCGGCTGACTAAATAACAGATGCATCTCTCCGAAGGGGCCACTACGTGAAAGCAACAGGTATAACGTCAGACCGACTACGACCGTGGGAATAGCCATCAGGGCATTAAACAACGCGATAACCATCCAGCGGCCGGGAAAATCGATCATCGCCAGCATAAAGCCCACTGCGATAGCTGGCACGAGAGACAGTAGGATGGCCGTAATCGAAACCCTGAACGATACCCAGATGATGCTCCACAACTCGGCATCACCGCTAAATAGCAGATCCAGTGCAGCCATACAGGTAGCGAGCAATCCTGACTCCATCACCAACCACTACCAAAATTTATTGACTCGTTAATCAGCGCCATTAGTTAATTGTCACGGCCTGTTGCGCTGAACCATGGAACAGCACTTCACCATTGATTCGGAAATCATTGATCATGCGTTGCCCCTCCGTTGAAACTAACCACTGCGCTAAATCCCGTGCGCCTTTAGTATTCAGCCCTTGATAACGCTCAGGATTCACCAGAATCACCTGATAAGGATTAAATAAACGCTGATCACCTGCGACCATCAATTTAAGCTGCAAGCGCGCCTGATAAGCCAGCCAGGTGCCACGATCGGTCATGGTATAACCTTGCAGTTCATCGGAGACCTGTAGCACTTTACCCATGCCCTGACCGATCTCTTTATAGCCATCAAAACCTGGGGCTGATCCCGACATCTGCCATAGCTTCAACTCTTTCTTATGGGTACCTGAATCATCACCGCGGGAGATAAACTGTGCCTTGCTGTCGGCAATTGCACGCAACGCCTCAGCTACATCAGCTGCACCTTTGATTGCAGCAGGATCAGAGTCCGGCCCGATCAGCACAAAATCGTTATACATCACGCTTTTCGGCTCGACCCCATGGCCCTGATCGATAAATGCTTTTTCAGCGATCGGAGCGTGGGTCATAACCAGGTCAACATCACCATCCCGCCCCATGCGCAGCGCTTTACCGGTGCCAACCGCAATCACGTGAACTTTGGTGCCGAACTTTTGTTCAAATACCGGCAACAGTTTATTCAGCAGACCAGAATTGTAGGTGCTGGTTGTGGTTGCCAGTCGGATAATATTTTCTTCTGCCAGCACAGAGAGCGACAGGCAGCTAAGCAGCGCTGCGGACAACAGTGATGTGATCCATTTTTTCATTGTTATTACGCTCAAAAAGAGTGGTTGATCATTTTTTGTAGCTGCAGCCTTTTTACCTGGCTACTCCCCCATTACTTATCCTCTATAGAGCAATTTGAATGCCAACCCCCTGTCAGGCTAAAAACACTGCGCTAGAGTCGGGCTAAAACCCCGTATCGCAAGGCCCCTGCTGTTATTGCTATTTTTTGTTGCCGAGATTGATCCAGAGCAACCAAGACAATAGTTGTATCCGCAAAACCGGACTTATGGGTCATAATGACCAACCAATACATTCAGCGGGACATTTTGTCCCGAGCGCAATTAATTCCGACCTCAACCTCCTCCGTTGAGGTTATGCAGAGAGACTTTAATGAAAATGGATTCAAATAAGTCCGATTCTAATCCGATGGCAGTTTCAGTTCTGGTTGTCGATGATGAACCGGGAATGTGTAGCTTCCTGAATAAGGCTCTGCAGAAAAAATTTGCCCTGGTGGAAACCGCCGGCAGTGTTGAAGAAGCTGAAGAGTTACGCAAACGCTGTCACTTCGATCTGCTGATTGTTGATATCAAACTACCCGGCCGCTCTGGCATGGAGTGGCACGAAGCACTACAGCAAACTGAACGCAGCAGCGACGTTATCTTTATGACCGCTTATGCCGATCTTGAAACTGCCATCCAGGCGCTACGGGCCGGTGCCAGCGACTTTATCCTTAAGCCTTTCCGGCTTGAGCAGATGATGAACGCGGTCGATCGTTGCCTTGAACGGCGCGCGATGGCCCGGACAAATTTTGTCCTGCAGCGAGAGGTCGAAAGCGCCTTTCCTACCACCAGCATGATAGGTAACAGCCCTGCTATTTATCAGGTGCAGGAGGTTATCCACCGGGTTGCTCCCACCCCGTCTGCGGTAATGATTGAAGGCGAATCGGGTACCGGTAAAGAACTGGCAGCGCGGATGCTGCATCAGTTCAGTAGCCGACGTGGCGCTTTTGTACCTATTAACTGTGGTGCGGTTTCTCCGGACCTTTTAGAAGCTGAATTGTTTGGCCACACTAAAGGCTCATTCACCGGGGCAATTAAAGCCCGCGACGGCCTGTTCAACTTCGCCAATGGCGGTACGTTGTTTCTAGATGAAGTCGGCGAAATGCCGCTATTGATGCAGGCCAAACTACTGCGAGCTCTGGAGCAGAAAGCGGTACGTCCGGTCGGCAGTGAGCAGGAGATCAATATCGATGTGCGAATCATCGCCGCCACTAACCGACAATTAAAAGAGGAAGTCGCGGCAGGCCGCTTCCGCGAAGACCTTTATTACCGCCTGAATGTATTAAGTATTACCCTGCCACCATTGCGGGACCGCCGCGAGGATATTCCCGAACTGATCCACCATTTTTCTAATAAGCTGGCCCACGAACTTAGCCTGCCCGCGATCCCTTTCAGTCACGATGACCTGAAAGAGATGCAGCACTACCATTGGCCGGGCAATATCCGCGAGCTGAAAAACCTGATTGAACGCTGCATTCTGCTAGGCAAGTTGCCTGCGGATTATTTCCGCGAACAAAGCGCCGATGTGGCAAAAGCCGGCGCTAGTTTTGCCGGCTGGTCGATGGAGGCGGTAGAAAAGCATCATATTCTGCTGACACTCGAGCAGCATAAAGGTAATAAATCCTCTGCCGCCCGTGATCTGGGCGTGTCACGCAAGACTCTGGATCGCAAGCTTTCCAACTGGGCTGCAGCTGAAGAACCGTCCCCCGAGTGTGAGTTAAGCCTGTGATATCGGCGTTGTGGCATAAAATTAACAGTTCATTACGCAATAAACTGTTACTGCTAACCCTGCTACCCCTGATCCTCACGGCTATCGGTTTTGTCATTATGGCAGCCTACTGGGCCAGCAGTTATACCGATCGCCAACTCTACATGAAGGTCAGCGCAGACCTTGCTGTTGCCCAGGGCACGCTGGATATTATGCAGCAGGAGCAGCTCAACACCCTGAATCAGTTAGCGGGCAGCTATGAATTTCGCACCCACCTGCAACTGGGTGATCAACGTTCCATCCAGATACAAATGCTGGAGATCCGTAACAGCCGTGGACTGGATTTCCTGCGCTTTCTACCAACCGACCTGATCGCTGATATTAAGGACCCATCGTTAGCATCACTGTTGCCGCGCCTGTACCAGGGAGAGCAACTTAAAGGTCTGACAGTATTGGATTCGCAGATGCTTGACCGGATCAGCGCCGATCTGGAAAAACTGGCCCAGATCCCGTTAACCGAAACCCCAAGGGCGCTTCCCAGTAACCGTGCGGTAGAAGATAAAGCGATGGTACTGAGAGCACTGGTTCCGGTTAAGGATAAGTTCGGCAAGCTGATAGGTATTCTCGACTCAGGCAGCATCCTCAACAATACCACCCAGGCTGTCGATACTATTCGTGATCTGGTTTACGGCCCAGGCACACTTCCGGCAGGGGGTATTGGCACAGTCACACTGTTTCTGGATGATGTGCGTATCAGTACAAACGTGCCGCAAAAGCAGAGTATCGGTAGTAACAAAGAACTGTCGTTGCAGGAACGGGCGATCGGCACCCGGGTTTCCGCAGAAGTGCACAAACACGTTATGGGCCAGGGCCAAAAATGGCTCGACCGGGCCTTTGTAGTTAACGATTGGTATGTTTCTGCCTATCAGCCTCTCTCTGACCTGAACGGTAAGCGGATCGGCATGATCTATACCGGCTTTACCGAAGCGCCATTCAGCAAAATTTACTATAAGACTCTGTTCGAATCAGCCAGCCTGATTGGACTGATCATGCTGGTATCCGGGTTTGTCATACTTATCCACACCCGTTTACTGCTAAACCCACTGGCACGAATCCATTCGGTGGTTACCTCAGTACGCGATGATGGTTCAATTCAACCCCGTATCGGTCAACTCAACACCTCAGACGAACTGGTCGACCTGGCCCGACAGTTCGACGCTATGCTGGATCTGTTAGAGAGTCGGGAGCAGGAGATACTCCAGGCCAGGGACCAACTGGAGCTTACGGTAGAACAGCGCACCCGTTCACTGCGTAACAGAACAGAGGCCCTTAAACAGCATATACGCCTACTGAAAACCACCCGGGAAAAACTATTAGATAATGAAAAACTGGCAGTATTAGGTGAGCTGACCGCAGGTATCGCACACGAGATCAACAACCCCGCAGCGGTGATACTGGGTAACATCGATCTTCTGGTAGCAGAGCTGGGTGATGCCGTAGAACCGGCCCGGGAAGAGGTCGATATGATCATCCGACAGGTATATCGCATTCGGTCACTGATTAACAATCTTCTCCAGTACAGTCGTCCGGATCATTACGTTGACGGCTATGAAAGCCATCAGATCAGCCCGCTGATAGAAGACACCTTGTTACTGGTGTCCCATGCGCTTGAAAAGCAGCAGGTCACAATAGAAAAGAGCTTTAAAGCCAGTTGTCCGGCAGAAGTGAATTACCAACAGCTACAACAGGTACTGGTCAATCTTATAATCAACGCGTCTCACGCTCTGGAAGGACCGGGCAAAGTCCAGCTACACACTGCCAACTGGCTTGAGGACGGTGAAATCAAAGGTGTGGTTATACAGATCAAGGATCGTGGCAAAGGAATCAGTGAAGATAACCTGAAACATATCTTCGATCCTTTCTTTACCACCAAAGAAAGCGGCACAGGCCTTGGTCTTTCAGTGAGTTACGGCATTATCCGGCGTCATGGTGGCGATATCACCGTATCGTCCAGGCTGGGAGAAGGCACTGTCTTTTCGGTCTACCTGCTGCAACAGGCAAACATATCCACAGATAACGAACTGGAGGGTATTCTCGACGGACTGGCAGCAGCTGACCGGACTAATCGCCGCGCCCTGACCAGCGAATAAGCCAACGATGGATCAAAGGTCGTTTTAAGAGGTATAAAGAACTTTATTCGCCATCGGCACTCCACACCAACCGGCCGCTGCGACTCAGATCATAGCCCTGGAGGTTTTGTGCCAGCATGATGCCATCCGGGCTTTGCAGGAATTCAAATAGCTGCTGAAGTAAACGACGAAAATAGACATTACGCGGCACCACCAGATCGAAACTTTCCTCGCAGCCGGGAATAAATCCCAGACCAAACTCTTTTGCAGCACTGAGTGTCCCTGGGCCTATATCTGCTTCACCCTTGGCTATAGCGGATGCCAGCTCACGCTCAGAAAAAACAGTACTGCTCACCGTAAGCTGCTCATAAGGACGAGCATGACCTACTAACCACTCTTTCAGAAAACGCTGGGCGCCTGCGCCTTCCTGGCGTACCACCCAACGGGTCCGGTAATCCAGTGCCTGCAGCGGATCTTCCAATCGATACTGATCCTGGCTACGAACAACCAACCCCTGGCTACGGCAGAAAAGGTGCACCAGAATCCAGTTTCGGGACTCAGGATATTGCTGCAACAAGGCTGGATGTCGCACCTCACTTTCTTCCATCCGTCCCCAGTGGATGGCGCAAGCATCGGCATGCCCTTTAGCTAACAGCTCCAGACCCAGCTTAGTGCCGGTCACGGTATAGCCAAACAACGCCTTAGTTCTGAGCTTATGGGTTAAGCGGATTGCCACCGCCTGCAACAGAGGGTCATCGCTACCACCTAAAATCAGCCGGTCGGTCATCAGACCACCATGACAGCTCTCAAGTAACCAACGGTCCACCAGCGCTTTGGGGAATAACCATTTTCCAGTTAGCTTAGTCGCCGGAATCTGCCCCTCGGCCGCCATGGCATAGATCTTTTTCTCATTCAGGTTCAGATACTCCGTCACTTGACGGACATTCATAAACACCGCTGGCATATTACTCATGAAATAGCATCCACTGCTCTGTTACTCTGCTGCCCTTTAGCTTGTGTCTTTTCTGGTGTCTTAGCTTGAGGCATGGCATCCAACTCCAGTGTCTCTTCACCACTGAACACCAGAAAGTGTTTACCTTTAGCCCGGGCCAGCATTGTTATCCCCAGCTCACGGGCCAGTCCCAGGCCCATCTGTGTTACACCGGAACGAGACAACAGCACCGGGATACCTATTTGCGCCACCTTTATCACCATCTCCGAGGTCAGTCGCCCGGTGGTATAGAAGGTTTTATTCGCCTCGCTGATGCCATCCAGCCACATTCTGCCGGCTAACGTATCTACTGCATTATGCCGACCCACATCTTCGACAAAGGCGATCACCTGATCCTCTTCACAGATAGCGCAGCCGTGTACACCGCCGGCATTCTTATAAGTTTCATTGTGCAGATTGAGGTTATGTAACAAGCCATACACCGTACTCTGTTTCACTTCAGCCCTAGGCAATGAAACCTCTGCCAGCTTATCCATTACGCTGCCAAACATAGTGCCCTGACCACAACCCGAGGTCACGGTACGCTGTTGTAGTTTCTCCTCCAACCCTTCCGGTTCGCCATCAGTCACTACTGCGGCTGATTCAACCTCCCAGTCCACCTGAATCGCTAATACTTCTTCCAGACGATGGATAAATCCCTGATTACGCAGGTATCCCAGCACCAGCGCTTCGGGATCTCCCCCCAAGGTCATCAGGGTAACAATCTCCCGTTTATTCAGATAAATAGTAAGCGGTCGTTCGCAGGCGATCTGCACGACCCGGCTCTCACCATTTTCGTCGATAACCCGTACCGATTCGGTTAACTCTGCCACCGCCTGACTCAGCAACGGCTGCGCACTTTCAGTATTCATTGGCATTCACTCTGACTTTTATCGTTAAATGACTGTCTGCAATTTCTGTTCCTCCTCTCCAGATACAGTGTTAACAGCATAAACCGACAGTTCTCCCAGATACGCCACATACACCACTGGGACAAAATGTCCCACTTCGAAACAAAGCTGCCCCTTTTTTACCACCCTGTTCACCGTCAAGATCGGGCTATAAGTAACCTTGCCTCCTCACAATCCCCTCTCAATCCTGCTCTATCCTCCATCCCACCCTTCTTCCTACCCCTAAACCTGAGTGCTGGCCCGCCCTTTGCAGAGTCATTTAACCAACTTCTATAAAGCGAACCTTTATAGAGCGTTTTATTAATCACTCTGTAACCAGAAAAATAACAGGGAGTCAGATTATGACCGCCAGCAAAAGCAATGACCGTTGGCCCATGCAGGTCAGCCTGCAACACGAAACTGTACTGACACGCGGCTGGGAAACCGAACGCTGGAGCATTCGGGATTTATGTCCCGATGCAACAAAAGGCGATGGTTATACCAGTCTGGCCCTGGAGCTACATAAAGATGAACGCACCGCTTATCGCTTCAATCTGAACTCAACATCACCGCATCTGTTTCTGCTATGCGATGAAGACGAATCCAGCGGTGAATTAATTCCGATGCATATGACCGCCAGCCAGGATGAAGCAGCCTCCTTCATGGATGGTGAACATCAGCTGCTGGAAACACCGATGCCCGCGGCAGTGCAATGCTGGATCGATAGCTATCTGGGTATTCATGGTGAGCTGATCGAAGAAGGCAAGAAAAAGAAGAAACGAGGCAAGGGGCGCAGCAGTGAACGATGAAACCTTTCTTTCACGCTGGTCACGCCGCAAAACGGAGCAATCCTCTGCGCCTGCTGTAGAGGTCGAAACCAGGCCAGAACATGATCCGCAAGCGCTGGCACCGATCTCAGATGAAGTAACCGACGAGATTTCAGTAACGGCGGGCAAATCGGACAGCAATCCAGACCAGAATGCTGAACATGACGATCCTATACCGCTGACCGATGCTGATATGCCGGCCATTGAGAGCCTCAGTGAAGCGTCTGATTACAGTCAGTTTCTCTCATCCGGCGTCAGTGACGAACTGCGCAATCTGGCCCTGCGTAAACTATTCAATCTACCTCAGTTCAATATCGTCGACGGTCTCAATGACTACGACGAAGACTTCAGCAAGATGCCCGCCTTGTCACAAGAGGTGGTTGCCAGAATGCGTAGCTGGATGCAGGACAAGCAGGAGCAGGTCGTAAATGAGATCAGTGACGAAATAACCGATGCCAGCTCTCTAGAAAATTCGGCAGAAAACACCGAAGAAAGTACCGAAGCAAGCACCGATGAATCCCCTGACCAATTGACACAAAGCACCGCACTGGACTCGGTTAAAACCAGCGCTGTAGCGACTGACAACGACGAAGAGGACTCATTGGGTGATGCTGACCTGGAAGGCTAACGCGCCGAATTGATACATCCGCCCCGGGGCAGGCAGACAATTTGTCCCACCACAAAGCAAATCGCAGCAGGACGTCCTGACTAATACCCACCCTAAGGCGTTCTTTTCAGATTTTTCTGGTTTCGCTTTTGCTTTCTTAATAACAGTAATTACGACCGGTTCGGGTGAGTGCCGGTCGATACCACTGACAACATGAATAACCGTCAGCCGTGAATGCCAAAAACGGACTGACCAGCAACCGACCAAGGTTGCACATGCTGACAGCGGTCTGGTGAGGTAACAGATGACTAACGAGCAAAGCCTGAATTCCCAGGCACGGCAGACGGCACAAGCGCGAGTAATGCCACCACACAACCTGGCACCGGCGACGGTTAGCTTCAGTACCCAGGGCCACCTTCTGATCACAGGATCGGAGGATGTGATTCGCCTTGTCGCCGACCAGCTAGACTCTAATCAACAGTCAAATCAACTATCTGAACAACGGGGTATGGCCAGTATCACGCTGCTCTGCACTGAAGCTATTCAGAACACCGATAGCGCACACCTTGAAGCGGCACTCACAGCAGCACCAACATTACTTGCTTATCAAGCAAAACTAGAAGCGGTCAAAGGCTTCCTGGGCCAGTTTCAGGTCTCCATCAGGCATCAGGAACAAACAGTTGAACTGGCTAAAATGGCCCAGAATCGCGCCACTTTTGATTTGATCCTGAATCTCGGCAAAGAATCTTTGTTCAACACAGAACTGGCACCGGCGGGTTATTTTCACATCTCACCAGACGCTGATAACCTGAGCGAAGTGATTCAACAGCTACCTGAATATATTGGCGAGTTTGAAAAGCCGCGCTACTTTCAGGTCAATCAGGATCTCTGCGCACACTCCAGCCGTGGTCAGACCGGCTGCACCCGCTGCCTCGATGTCTGCCCTGCTGACGCCATCCGATCAATCAGGGATCTGATCAATATCGATCCGCATACCTGCCATGGTGCCGGCGGCTGTACGACAGCCTGCCCGACGGGTGCGATCAGCTATGCATTGCCGCAACCGGTACGGATGCAAAACTATATCCAGCAGCTGCTGGATAGTTATCAACAGGCTGGCGGAAAGCAGCCCGCTATTCTGCTGCATGACCACGAGCAGGGCCGCGAGATCGTAAACCAGATTCTTCCGCAACTGCCCGGCAATCTGATCCCGGTGGAACTTGAAGAACTTGCGGCGGCTGGCCAGGATATCTGGCTGGCGGCTCTGGCAGCCGGTGCCAGCCACATTATCCTGCTGGATACCCCGGCGGTTCCCGAATCAATGCGTAGTCTTCTGCAGCGTGAAATAGAGCTGACCCGAACCATACTCAGTGGCTTGGGTTATGGCGCCTCACGCATTAACCTGCTGCAGCAGACCGAACTTTCACAAAACCTGGTTGCAGCTCTGAATCAGCAATATGCCGGGCAGCAGATAGAAACTCAGCCAGCGGCTTCAGCAGAAAATAAAAGAGACCGCCTGCATCACACTTTAGATCACCTTATTACCCATGCACCACAGCCATTAGCCGATTACCTCGCCCTGCCGGCGGGCTCTCCTTTCGGTCAGGTTACCGTCGATCAGTCAAGTTGCACACTTTGCTTGTCCTGCGTCGCGGTATGCCCTACCCAATCACTGACCAGTGGAGGAGAAAAGCCGGCACTTAACTTTACCGAACAGAACTGTGTGCAGTGCAATTTGTGCGAACGCGCCTGTCCGGAGAATGCGATCCAGCTGGAATCACGCTTACTACTGTCTGAGACACGTAAGCAGACAATTGAAATCCATGCCGATGAAGCCTTTGCCTGTATCACCTGCAGCAAACCTTTTGCGCCACGCAGCACAGTAGAAAAAATGATTGAAAAACTGAGCGGCCACCGCCTGTTTGAGGGGCCAGCCATCAATCGTCTGAAAATGTGTGAAGACTGCCGGGTTACGGATATCTATGCCGACCTGACACAACACCCTGAAAAACAATTAGAGCTGTAAGGATAAAGGAGAGTGACACGATGAATACAATCAATGCTATTCCTGCCCTTACAGGTAATCGACCTGACGCAGCAATGTCCGAAAAACAACTTGAACTGTAAGGCTTAAGGAGAGTGACAAAATGAACACGATAAACACCGCTCCTGTCCTGCAGGAAACTGATCAGCTACGCGCCGATATTTACGCCCTGCTAGCTACTTTATTACGTCAGGCTCCCCAGGGAAACTTGCTGCAGTGGTTGTCCGGTCTGGAACCGGATCAGGATGAAGACACCCCCATGGCCCGTGCCTGGAGCACCCTGGCCCTGGCTGCAAAACATAGCCGACCACAGCAACTGGATGATGAATACCAGCACCTGTTTATTGGCGTAGGCCGCGGCGAGCTGATGCCATTTGCCTGCTGGTATCTGACCGGCTCTTTGATGGAGAAGCCTCTGGTTCTGCTACGCGAAGATCTCAGTCTATTGGGGTTTGAGCGTCAACCCGATGTGAAAGAACCGGAAGATCATATCGCAGCCCTATGCGAGGTGATGAGCCTGCTGATTAGCAATGGTCAGGGCTATGAGATACAGCATCGATTCTGGCAGCAACATCTGCAGAGTTGGAGCAACCGATTTTTTACCGATTTGCAAAATGCGGAAAGCGCAGTGTTTTACACCGCCGCTGGCCTGTTAGGCGCCGCTTTTATGCAACAGGAGGATAACTGGTTCCTGCAGTTATCCCCTGCCGCACTTGGGGGCGGAGAACAATAAAAACAGGACGCTTACCCGATAAGTGACTAACAGAGCGGAGATAAACAATGAGCCAGCAAAAGAAGCCTGATACAGGGCGCCGCGGGTTCCTGAAAACACTGGGTCTGGCAGGTACTGCCGTCGGAGCTGCTGCCGTTGCCGGCACGGTTCAGGCAAAAGTAACCACCGCAGAGTCCGGTGAGAAACAGGAAGGTTCCGGTTACCAGGAAACTGAACATGTTCGTAGTTACTACGAAACCTTACGTAACTGATACCGGGAACAGGTGAGGACCTAACAATATGAGACTTACAAAAAAATCAGACCAGCCAGCAGCAACCTCAGGTGCATCAGGTTTAGGCCTGAGCCGGCGTCGCTTTTTACAGAATTCGGGTATTGCTGCCGGTGGTGTAGCCACAGCCGGCATGATGGCACCGGGTATGATGCAACAAGCTGAAGCGGCAACAGTACCAACCGGTGCGCCAACGGAAATTAAGCGAACCATCTGCTCGCACTGCTCGGTTGGTTGTGGTGTCTACGCGGAGGTACAAAACGGTATCTGGACCGGTCAGGAACCCGCGTTTGACCACCCATTCAATGCCGGCGCCCACTGCGCCAAAGGTGCAGCACTGCGTGAACACGGCCATGGCGACCGCCGCCTGAAGTACCCGATGAAGCTGGTCGACGGCCAGTGGAAGAAGCTGTCATGGGAACAGGCGATCGACGAAGTCGGCGATAAGATGCTGCAGGTTCGTAAAGAATCTGGCCCGGATTCCGTGTACTGGCTCGGCTCTGCCAAGTTCAGCAATGAGCAGGCCTACCTGTTCCGTAAATACGCCGCTCTCTGGGGTACCAATAACGTCGACCACCAGGCCCGAATCTGTCACTCCACCACAGTTGCCGGGGTAGCCAATACCTGGGGTTACGGTGCGATGACTAATTCGTTCAACGATATCCATTTCTCCAAATCGATTATCCTGATCGGCTCAAATCCGGCTGAAGCACACCCGGTTGCAATGCAACATATCCTGCGGGCCAAAGAGCGCAACAAGGCGCACATCATCTGCGTTGATCCACGCTTCACCCGCACCGCAGCCCACGCCAACGAGTATATCCGTATCCGCCCGGGCTCCGACGTCGCCTTTGTCTGGGGTCTGCTGTGGCATATCTTTGAAAATGGCTGGGAAGACAAGCAATTCATCCAGCAGCGCGTATATGGCTTGGATGAAGTTCGCGAAGAAGTTAAAAACTGGACTCCGGAAGAAGTCGAAAACGTCACCGGCGTTCCGGGCAGCCAGATGCGCCGCGCAGCTAAAGAGCTGGCGGAAAACCGTCCGGGCACCGTTATCTGGTGTATGGGTGGTACCCAGCACACCACCGGTAACAACAACACCCGTGCTTACTGCATCCTGATGCTGGCGCTGGGTAATATGGGCACCTCTGGTGGCGGTACTAACATTTTCCGTGGCCACGACAACGTTCAGGGCGCTACCGACCTGGGCATCCTGTCGCACACTCTGCCAGGCTACTATGGTCTGTCTGACGGCGCCTGGAAGCACTGGTCCAAGGTTTGGGGGCTGGACTTTGACTGGGTGCAGAACCGCTTCGACCAGAAAGTTCATCGTAAGCTGAAACCGATTAATAACAAGGGTATACCTGTATCACGCTGGATCGACGGTGTACTGGAAGATAAAGCGCAGATCGATCAGAATGACAATCTTCGGGTGATGGTCTGCTGGGGGCACGCGGTGAATTCTCAGACCCGTGGTGCCGAGATGAAGAAAGCGATCGAGAAACTCGATACGCTGGTAATCGTCGATCCGTACCCCACCCATGCTGCCGTTATGTCGGATCGTAAAGATGGTGTTTACCTGATCCCGGCCTGTACCCAGTTTGAAACATACGGTTCCGTGACTGCGTCTAACCGCTCTCTGCAATGGCGTGACCAGATCATCGAGCCGTTGTTTGAATCTAAGCCAGATCACGAGATCATGCTCCTGCTGTCGAAAAAACTAGGCTTCAGCGAGCAGCTGTTCAAGAATATCGAGATCAAAAATGGGCAGCCGCTGATCGAAGACATTACCCGAGAATTTAACAAGGGTATGTGGACCATCGGCTATACCGGCCAGAGCCCTGAGCGTCTGAAATTGCACCAGCAAAACTGGCACACCTTCAACTACGACACGTTGAAAGGCGAAGGCGGCCCGATCTCCGGCGAATACTACGGTATGCCCTGGCCTTGCTGGGGTACTGCGGAACAGGGTCATCCTGGTACGCCGATCCTGTACGATACCAGTAAGCCGGTTGCTGAAGGCGGCCTGACTTTCCGCGCCCGCTTTGGTGTTGAGCGTGAAGGCGTCAATCTACTGGCTGAAAACTCCTTCGGCAAAGGTTCCGACATCAAAGATGGTTATCCAGAATTCAGCGATAAGCTGCTGAAAAAGCTGGGTTGGTGGAACGACCTTACCGCAGAAGAGAAAGCCCTTGCAGAAGGTAAAAACTGGAAAACCGACCTCTCTGGCGGTATTCAGCGGGTGGCTATCAAACATGGCTGCTCACCTTTCGGTAACGCTAAGGCCCGCGCCGTAGTCTGGACCTTCCCGGATAAAGTACCGCTGCACCGCGAGCCGCTGTATACCCCGCGTCGCGATCTGGTGAGTAAGTACCCGACCTGGAACGATTCCGAATCGCTGTATCGCCTGCCGACTATGTACAAGTCGATTCAGGACAAAGACCTGTCGAAAGAGTACCCGATCATCCTGACTTCAGGTCGCCTGGTGGAGTTTGAAGGTGGCGGTGAAGAGACACGTTCCAATCCTTGGCTGGCAGAACTGCAACAGGAGATGTTTGTTGAAGTGAACCCGGTTGATGCCAACAACCTGGGCTTCAAAGATGGAGACGATGTCTGGGTCGAAGGTGCTGAAGGCGGCAAGGTACGCGTTAAAGCGTTGGTTACCCGCCGCGTTGATGAAGGCGTTGTATTTATGCCGTTCCACTTCGGTGGCCAGTTCCAGGGTAAGGATCTGACCGATAAATACCCGGCAGGTGCAGCACCTTACGTTACCGGTGAAGCGGCAAATACGGCGACAACCTACGGTTATGACCCGGTCACTCAGATGCAGGAAACGAAAGTTACCTTGTGTCGTATCAACAAAGCTAACGCATAAGGGGTAACAGATTATGGCTAGAATGAAATTCCTCTGTGACTCCAAGCGCTGCATCGAGTGCAACGGCTGCGTCACGGCCTGTAAGAACGAAAACGAAGTGGAGTGGGGCATTCAGCGCCGCCGTGTTGTAACCATCAACGACGGTGATCCCGGTGAAACCTCGATCTCAGTGGCTTGCATGCACTGTTCAGATGCACCTTGTATGGCAGTCTGCCCTACTGATGTTTTCTATCAGACCGAAGATGGCATCGTACTGCACAATAAAGACGGTTGTATCGGTTGCGGTTACTGCCTGTTCGCCTGTCCGTTTGGCGCGCCGCAGTTCCCGAGCGACGCCGCTTTTGGTGAGCGAGGTAAAATGGACAAATGTACCTTCTGTGCCGGCGGCCCGGAAGAGGACAACAGTCCGGAAGAGAAAGCCAAATACGGCTCCAACCGTATCGCTGAAGGCAAACTGCCTCTCTGTGCCGAAATGTGTTCGACCAAGGCTTTGTTGGCCGGTGATGCAAGTGAAGTATCTGACATCTTCCGTGAGCGGGTCATCTACCGCGGCCACAATGATGGCGCCTGGGCGCAAAATCAGGCTGAACCTCAGCCCGAAGCAGACCTGGCTTACGACGTAACCCAGCCAAAAGTCTGAGCACCTTAACCCTTAACGCCGCCGGAGCGATCCGGCGGCCTGATTCTGAGGGGGATCTATGATTCCTAATAAATGGCTAACCGTTAAATTGCCATTTCATATCATGCCGTTCTTGTCTCTGATGCTGGTGCTGCTGATAACACTGTCATTTTCAGGTCTGGCACAGGCGGCATCACCTTCTGAAGCTAAAGTGGCTGGCTTTGCCAGTACTGCATACTGGGACGCTATCAGTAAAGGAGAAAGCGGCCGGACCCAGTCTCAGGCAAATGAAGCAGGTCAGCTGATCAACGTTCAGGGCGAAGAATGGCGTCATTGGCGCAACCAGTGGATCACACCTGCCGGAGCTTATGCGCTGGGTGGCACTCTCGCTGTGCTGCTGATTTTCTACCTGTTAGTCGGTCAGAATAAGCTCGACTCAGCCCGTACCGGCAACACCATTGAACGCTGGAAACGTTTCGACCGGGCCATGCACTGGACTGTCGCAACCTTGTTTATCATCCTGGCGATTTCGGGGCTTAGTCTGCTGTACGGCAAGTTCTTTCTCCGCGACGCTTTAGGCGCCTCACTCTGGGGTAACTACGCCACATTGTGCAAGCTGGCCCATAATTATCTGGGACCACTGTTTGTGCTGGGTCTGTTACTGATGATAGTGAAGTGGATGAAGCACAACGTCTTCAATCGCACCGATCTGACCTGGTTCCTGCAAGGCGGCGGTATGGTGGGTAAGGCTCATCCAAGTGCCGGTTACATGAACGGTGGTGAGAAAGCCTGGTTCTGGGTGCTGACCCTGGTGGGCATTGTGGTCTGTGCCAGTGGTCTGGTGATGGACTTCCCGAACTTTGGTCAGTACCGCGAGACCATGCAGTTGGCGAACCTGATACATGGAGGCGCTTCGCTGTTACTGATAGCAGCTTCTTTTGGCCACATCTATATCGGCACCGCCGGTACAGAAGGCGCGCTGGAAGGGATGAAAACCGGCTATGTCGACGAAACCTGGGCCAAGCAACACCATGATCAATGGTACGACGAAGTTAAAAAGAGCGATCGCTAGACAGAAACTCCGTTTTCCTTGCTAGTAAAAACAAAAAAGAGCGCTTAAAGCGCTCTTTTTATATTTAGTCTGTCGGCTGGATTACGACCGTCAACTGTTTACTTATCTTCTGATAAACCTTTAAAACTCAGATCCGGAAGATCAGCTTTACCAATAATAATCAACACGATACCGCAGGTAAAAAAGAAAAAGGTTGATGCCATAAAGCTGGCAGAGATCACATCCTGCATACCCAGTTCCTGCGCTTTAAGATATAGCATCACCAAGCAGATTAATGATACAACTTCACAGACAATTCCCATGAACAGGGAGGTTCTTTGCAATATGCCTTTTTTCTTCATGATACTCGCAGCACTAATAAGCAGAAATGAGCAGTAATTATACCACTTAACTCGCGAGTATATGTATAAAGCGGCATGTCCTTTGATCTCTGTGCGATCAGCGTTTATGTCTATCCGTTATTCATAAATGATTAAACAAAAAAAGAGAGCTCGCGGCTCTCTTTTTTAGTTTAACTACTCACAAGCTAGGAACGCCGTAACACCTCGACCAAAGCATTCACAAAATAATCCATCCGATCATCGTTAAGCCCGGCCACATTCACCCGGCTTGAGTCGACAATGTAGATGCCGTAATCCCGTTGAAGCTGCGCAACCTGTTGCGGTGTTATTCCCAGAAACGAGAACATACCGAACTGCTGCTCTATAAAGCTGAAGTCACGATCAATACCGGTTGCTGTAATTTTCTGTACCAGCATTTTACGCAAACTCTGGATACGTTGACGCATGGCCTGTAACTCTTCCTGCCACTGTTGATTCATCCCTGTATCACTCAGGATGGTCTCAACAATTGCAGCACCATGGGAAGGTGGCATAGAGTAATGGCTACGAATCTTATTGAATAGCTGACTGCCAGCATTCGCCGCCTGCTCGGCATTTCCTGCAACAATAAAGAGGGTGCCGGTACGCTCGCGATATAAGCCAAAGTTCTTGGAGCAGGATGTTGCCACCAGCATCTCAGGCAGTGTATCCGCCATTAGACGCACGCCGTAAGCGTCCTCATCCAGACCACTACCTAACCCTTGATAAGCCATATCGATAAAAGGAATCAGTCCTTTTCTGGCACATAGCTCTGTCACCGCTTGCCACTGTTCCTGGTTAAGATCGGCGCCACTTGGGTTATGGCAGCAGCCATGCAACAACAGAAAGTCACCCGCAGAAGCAGCTTCAAGTGAAGCTAACATCGCATCAAACTGAACATTGTTCTGCTCATAGTCATAATAGGGATACTCTTTAATAGTGACCCCGGCACCACCTAACAACGGTATATGATTAGCCCATGTCGGGGTGCTGACCCATACTGCACTGTCAGCATTACAGCCCTGAATAAATTCGGCAGCCATACGTAAAGCACCACAACCGCCCGGCGTTTGAGCGGAGGCTATACGACCCTCTTTTAATACAACGTGGTCTGCACCAAACACCAGCTCACGCATACGCTGATTGTATAAAATGGTTCCTGCCGGCGCGATATAGCTCTTAGTAGATTCGGTAATCAGCAGCTGCTGCTCAGCCAGATGAACAGACTCCATTATCGGTGTATTACCCTGTTCATCTTTATAAACCCCAACCCCCAGATCCAGCTTGTCCGGGTTAGTATCCTCACGAAACTTCATCATTAAGCCTAAGATGGGATCCTGGGGGAGTGCTTTCAATCCTTCAAACATCTGAATCTCCTCTGTTTATGCGCATATATCGCCGCTGCTAAAGAGCTGGCTCAACTTCAATTTTGTTGGCGCTGAACTGAGCCAGTAGCCGCTCTGCCTGCTGTTGTGCTTTCTCTGCGGCCTGCTCTTTCACCAGGCCAAAACCGCGAATCTCTGCTGGTAACTGCGCCAGCTCGACAGCGGTAGTATAGTTGTCACTGCGCAGGCCGCTGACCATTGTGGCAATCTGTGCCTTATATTCTGTCAGTAACTGACGCTCTAGCTTACGATCAGCGCTATAGGCAAACAGATCCAGGGTAGTCCCCCTTAAACCACGCATTTTAGCCAACAGTTTAAATGCTTTCAGTGCCCAGCTACCCACCTCTATCTTACGCGGACGTCCATTCACTTGTTTACGGGCCAATAATGGCGGCGCTACATGGAACTTAATCCGATAATCACCGCTAAAGGTATCAGCGACTTCGCTCAGGAAACTGGTTTCGGTATAGAGCCGTGCTACTTCGTACTCGTCTTTATATGACATCAGACGGAATAATTGAGTAGCAACCGCATCGGACAGAGCATTATCTGCTGACACTTGCTGTTCAGCTTTAGCTACTGAATCAACCAATACTTTATACTTTTCTGCATACGCAGCATTCTGATACTGGCTCAGGAATTCAATATTGCGCTTAATACGACTCTTCAAATCCGGGGTTTCAAGTTCGACAACACCGCCTGCGGCCTGCTCAACAAAGGCCAGATCAACCGCCGCCAGACGGCCCCAGTTGAAGGCGGTACGGTTTTTATCCACCGCAACCGCATTAAGCTCTATGGCTCTGTTCAACGATACCATTGATAGCGGAATAAGACCGCTCTGCCAGGCAAAGCCCAGCATCATAACGTTAGAAAATACGGTATCACCCAGCAATGCTTCAGCCAGACGGTTAGCATCCATAGTTGCCAGATTTCCGTCACCAACAGCATCCAGCAGAATTCGATTGCGGCGGGTTGCCTGCATATCGGCATCACGATACAGCACGTTATCGGCTGTCGGCATCTGCGCCAGGTTCATCACTGCCCGGCTGTGGCCGCGGCGTAAAACGCTCAACGCCTTATCGGACGTTCCCACCACCATATCGCAGGCCACCAGCGCATCCGCTTGCCCAACATCGATACGGACCTGATGAATGTCTTGCGGCGTTGGCGCCAGTCGTACATAGCTCAGTACTGTACCGCCCTTTTGGGCGAAGCCCATAAAGTCCAGCACAGAAGAGCCTTTCGCTTCGAGATGTGCTGCCATAGTGATTAGCGCACCGACCGTTACAACGCCGGTACCACCAACACCACCGACCAGCAGATTGTAGGTTTTATCCAGCGTTTTAATCTCAGGCTGCGGCAAAGCTGCAACCTTTTTATCAAACTGATCACCGGTAGAAACACCCGCTCCCCGTTTCAGCTCTCCGCCTTCAATAGTCACGAAACTCGGACAAAAACCCTTCACGCAGGAAAAGTCTTTGTTACATGAGGACTGATCAATACGACGCTTACGTCCCTGTTCGGTCTCGCGTGGTATCACGGACAGACAGTTAGATTGTTCGGAACAGTCACCGCATCCCTCACAAACATGATGATTGATAAAAGCACGTTTGGCCGGATCCGGAAACTGACCGCGTTTACGGCGACGACGCTTTTCTGCTGCACAGGTCTGATCATAAATCAGCACTGTAACGCCCTGAATGTCACGCAGCTCCACCTGCACCTGTTCCAGTTCATCGCGATGATGGAAGGTCGCCTGTTGCGGGAAGATACTCTTATCGCTGTATTTTTCTGGCTCGTCGCTAAGAATAGCGATTCGCTGGACCCCTTCGGCGTTCACCTGGTTAGCAATGGCCGGCACAGTTATCACTCCGTCAACCGGCTGGCCGCCGGTCATAGCAACCGCGTCATTAAACAGGATCTTATAGGTAATATTGGCCCCAGCCGCCAGCGACTGACGGATCGCCATCGAACCCGAATGAAAGTAGGTCCCTTCGCCCAGATTCTGGAATACATGGGTATTATTCAGGTAACGGGATTTACTGATCCAGTTTACCCCTTCGCCCCCCATTTGAATCAGTGACTCAGTTTTACGGCCCATCCAGGACGCCATAAAGTGACAACCGATACCTGCCTGAGCTTTGCTGCCATCGGGCACTTTAGTAGATGAGTTGTGCGGGCAGCCGGAACAGAAATAAGGTAACCGGCGTACACCACCGGGATCTGTTGCATCACTACCACGCTCACCGATAGTGGCCAAACGGGTACTGAAGTCGAGACCAAACAATCTACTTAATCGCTGGGCGATATAGCCCGCCAACATATTAGGGCCAAGCTCGCCAACGTAAGGGATCAGTGGCTCTCCGTTCTCATCCTGCTTACCGGTAATCAGCACTTCGCCGGGATGGTCCGGTTCGGACATATACTCTTTAATCTGGCTTTCGATGATGCCGCGCTTCTCTTCCACCACCAGCACTTCCTGCTTGCCATGGACGAAATCCAGTGCACCAGTGCGTTCCAACGGCCAGACCAGGCCGACCTTGTAAATATCCAGACCGATATCACGCGCTTGTGCTTCATCCAGTCCCAGCAGTTCCAGCGCCGCCAGCAGATCCAGATAGGCCTTACCGGTGGTTACTATGCCGAAGCGGGCATCGGCCAGGTCATAAATACGTTTATCAATCGGGTTGGCACGGGCAAAAGCGGCAACGGCAGCCAGTTTATGCTCAATACGGGTTTCCAGCTGCGGTCCCGGCAGATCGGGCCAGCGATAGTGCAGACCACCTTCCGGCGAGACAAAGTCATTCGGTATTTTAAACTCAGGTAAATCATTGATTTCAACAGACGCGGCACTTTCCACGGCCTCGGCAATCGCCTTAAAGCCACACCACATTCCGCTAAAGCGGGACATAGCAAAGCCCCACAGGCCAAACTCAAAGTACTCAGAAATACTGGCCGGATTGATGGTCGGCATAAACCAGGACATAAAGGCGACATCGGACTGATGCGGCATACTGGAAGAAACGCAACCGTGATCATCGCCTGCAACGACTAATACACCGCCATTGGGGGAGCTGCCATAAGTATTGCCATGCTTTAGGGCATCACCGGCCCGATCAACACCAGGCCCTTTGCCGTACCAGATGGAAAATACACCATCCACATTCTTATCGGCATCTGTCTCAACCTGTTGCGTACCCAACACCATGGTCGCCGCCAGATCTTCATTAATCGCCGGTATGAAATCGATATCGTGAGATTTGAGCAGATCACCCGCCTGCCATAGCGCCTGATCATAGCCTCCCAGCGGAGAGCCCCGATAGCCGCTGATAAAACCTGCTGTCTTGAGATTATTGTTACGGTCCAGCTGACGCTGCATCATCGGCAAGCGAACCAGCGCCTGGGTTCCAGTCAGAAACACCCGTCCGGTTGGACGCAGGTAACGATCATTTAGAGCATAGTTATCGAGTAATGAATCATCTAACAGGGGGCTATTCGGAACTAGGGTTTCTGGCTGACCCATGGCATACCTCACATAGAACTTTTATTGTTATTTGCAGTGGATTGCCCAACTGCATATTTAGTATCCAGTGTAGTTTTTTTTACCCGAAAGGTGCTTTCGAATACCAATCAAAAAGACTAACATTATGAAATAAACTTTAAATTTTTATGCCTTATCAGTAAGAATATTTCACAGTAATAGGTTTTATATAAATATGAGTGCTCCGAAGGATATTTTTAAGCCTGACAATTATGACCGCCACATCCTGCGAATTCTGCAGCAGGACGGCCGTATATCTAACCAACAATTAGCCGATGAAGTTGGTTTATCCACAGCAGCCTGCTGGCGGCGAGTAAAGGCATTGGAAGAGCGCGGTGTATTACGTCAGTACACCGCACTGGTTGATCCCCAAACCTTGAACTATGGGCTTTGTGTTTTCCTGCTGGTCAGCCTGACCCGCCACTCAAAAGACAATGCTCGCGAATTTGAAGAAGCAGTAAAAGCCTGTCCTGAGGTGATGCAATGCTATGCAGTGACCGGCAATGCCGATTTTGTCCTGCGGGTAGTGATTCCGGATATGGCTACTTACGACAACTTTCTGACCGAGAACATTTTTTCTCTGCCTGGGGTTTCTCAGGTGAAATCAAACTTCACCCTGAGAGAAGTAAAGTATGAAACTGCTATTCCGGTATAAGTGAGATCCACTGTATACTTATTAACCAATTTTATTAACACTGAAGCTGAATGATGACTTTCGAAAGAGCTGTGACTTTTTTTATCGCTATCTTTATCTTTGGCATTACGCCGGGCCCCGGCGTATTTGCGGTTTTAGCAAAGGCTATGATTGAAGGTGGCCATCGATGTTTTATGCTTGCATTGGGTATGGTCGTTAGCGATATCATCTATCTGATTTTAGCCTGCCTGGGTCTGGCAACCATTGCTGAACACTGGGGTGGGTTATTCACGGTGATCCGCTGGGTGGGTGCAGCTTACCTGATCTACCTGGGTTATAAGATATTTACCAGCAAACCAGAAGTAGATGCCACTACAGCCCGCATTAACAAGCGTAGTTCTCTTGAGTTTGTACAGGGGTTTCTGATCTCTGCTTCAAACCCTAAGGTGATTCTGTTCTATATCGCTTTTCTTCCTACCTTTATGGATCTGACAATCCTTAGCAGCAGTGATATAGCTTTGGCAGCGGGGCTAACAATGGTAGCCCTGATGCTGGGACTGATGCTTATTGCCTACGGTTCCCACTGGGCCAGCGCCCGCCTGCAATCTGAACGGGCGGTTAAACGCCTCAATCAGAGTGCAGGAGGTATCATGATGGGAGCGGGAGTCTATCTGGCCTCCAGAAACTAGCGCTGTTGATCTCGCAGATGAAACTGCTGTGTTAGCTGGTTGAGAGCCTGAGCTTCGTTACGCACCTCATTTATTGCAACCACAACCTGCTGCGCATCGTCTTTAGTATGTCCCGCAATATCTGAAATATTGACCACTCGCTGATCGATATCATTTGCGACTGCGCTTTGCTGATCTGTTGCTGTAGAGATCATCATATTCATTGACGAGATAGTTTCTGCCGAACTGATAATACCGTCCAACGCGATGGCTGCGGATTCAGCCAGTTCAATACTGGCTTCAGCCAGACTATTATTGACCTCCATTGAACTTACCGCTTCTTCAGCTCGCTCCTGAAGCTGTTGAATAATCTGTTGAATCTGTTGAGTTGATTGCTGCGTGCGCATCGCCAGGTTACGCACTTCATCTGCAACAACGGCAAAGCCACGTCCCTGCTCACCCGCACGGGCTGCCTCAATTGCAGCATTCAATGCCAGAAGGTTGGTTTGTTCAGCCACATCATTAATAACCGAGGTAAATTCTCCGACTTCGAGTGACTGTTGCTTCAAAGATTCAATTAACGCTGCCGTTTGCTGCAACATCTCTTTCATCTCAATCGCCTGGGTTTGGGACCGACCAACAACCCGCCCCCCTTCCCGGGCCTGCTCTCCGGTACTGATAGCTGCTTTTTCTGCTTCAGAAGTGTTGCTGGAAACCTCATTCACCGTTGCCGCCATCTCTGTCATCGCAGTAGCAACCAGCTCTATATCAGCATATTGACGACTGACACCCTGTTCAGTTGAATTAGTTGCCTGAGCAACATTATCTATGTGGCGCTCAGTATTTGCCGCAACCAACTGTACCTTCTTTAGCAATTCACTAACATGATCAAGCATTCGATTATAAGAATCGAACATATGCCCGACCTCATTATCGATATGAACAACATCGAAACGATGGGAGAAATCACCTTTTCCGACTTCAGACATACGGTTACGCAATCGCTCGATATTATCCATCAGCATGCGTAAGCCAAATACCCGTCCCAGTACAACAAATACCAGGATCATCAAAATACATACAAATGAGATTAATAACTGCGTTTGTGTCGTACTATTCGCTTCAGCAGTCATCATCATAACCGCCTTATTCATCTGTTTCAGTACGACCGGGGACTGCTTTTGGAGCTGTTGTAACGTCGCCGGACTATCTTCCTCAATATGTTTAAGAATCAGTGCTTTGTAAGCTTTCCACAATGAATCTACATGCTTCATCTGAGTAAGGGTTTCAGCATTGGAAAGTGCATTCATCCCGACATCCGGATCACCATCGACTATCTGTTTATGGGACTTTTCAAACAGTGATATGGTTTTTTCTAACGCGGCACGCTGTTCTACACCTGCAGCAACCAGCATCGCTTCTTTAGCAATACGCTGGCTCAACATACGCTGTCGACCAGCAACATTAATTGTTTCGGGGTTTATCGCCATACTCATATACAGTGAGATAGCTGAAACAGCAGCCAACAGGAAAATTAAAACATATGACAACATAAACTGACTGTTAATCGTTTTACAGCCTAATAACCTAAGGATGTTATCTATAACACCTGCCACCGACTTATACATTTAATTGCCCCTTAAACGGCATATGGCGCAGAAATACATTCTGCCACCCTGTGGATATTTGAACCTAATGACTAATAACCAATATTCCATCGGAGAGTTTACTGACAAATCACATACAAAGTAGAGCCAGCAACCTTCTTTCTACCCATGCTGAGTAGCCTATTATTTTGGTTGCAGCAATTAGATTGGGACGAATTTCGGCAGAGTGCTTAGCAAGTTTCCTATATACTACAGGCCCAATATTATCAGCAGCAGATTCGCTTTACATGGATACACTGACAGTACCGCAAGGCAACTTCCAACTGGCCCGTTTTCCCGTTCGAAATAAAGAAACACTGCGAGCCTGGGATGCCTCAGATGAATATCTGTTGCACCAACTTAGCGAAGAAGGTTATCCATCTCATGATTCCAGGGTGCTTATCTGCAACGATAGCTTTGGAGCCATCAGCATCGCTTTAGCCGATAATTTACCAACGATGCAAACCGACTCGTTCATATCGCAACAAGCGACGTTAAATAATCTCAGAATTAACGATCTACCTGAAAGCAGTGTCGCTCATATAAATAGTCTTACAAGCCTGTCCTCAGTTCTGCCAAAGGACGCTAAATTTGATCTGCTGATCATTAAGATCACCAAGAGTCTGGCTCAACTGGAAGACCAGTTACAACGGTTACGGCCATACCTGACAGCTGAAACCAAGATTATCGCTGCCGGTATGGTCAAAGGGATTCACACCTCAACCTTGCAGCTTTTTGAAAAAATTATCGGGCCAACTCATACATCCCTGGCGCGTAAAAAAGCCAGGCTCATTTTCTGTCAATATGATGCCACGCTTATACCACCGGAAAATAATTATCCTAAACACTACCTACTAGAAAATACTCAATATCAGATTACCAATCACGCCAACGTTTTTTCGCGTGAAAAGCTGGACATAGGCACCCGCTTTTTTATTCAAAATATGCCGGCCAATAGCCACTATCGGAATATTATCGATTTGGGCTGCGGTAACGGCATAGTGGGACTGATCGCAGGGGAAAAGAATCCCGCAGCAAAAGTCCACTTTATTGATGAATCCTATATGGCGGTGGCCTCGGCTAAAGAGAACTTCGGTCGGGCATTTCCTGAACGAAGTGCAGAATTTATAGTGACTGATTGTCTGAAGGGAGTGTCAGACAACAGCTGTGACCTGATTCTCAACAATCCCCCCTTTCATCAGCAAAATACGGTTGGGGATTTTATTGCGCAACAGATGTTTAAAGAATCATACAAGGTACTTAACAAAGGCGGCGAGCTATGGGTTATAGGCAACCGCCATCTCGGTTACCACGTCATATTGAAACGCTTATTTAATAATTGTGAAACTGTAGCCAGCAATAAAAAATTCGTTATATTAAAAGCCGTAAAGTAATTAATAAAGAGCTCAGCAATGAAGTTTAAACGTGCTACATATCGCATTTTTATTAAAAGGATAGCTTCGAATATATTTTCAAACGTTTGTTTATGAATTATTCAGCTATTCTTACACTTCAGTTCGACCCTATCCCACTAATACGGTATATTTGAGACTCATTTGATACCGCCTTTTACGACCATTTACTTGTCTATTGATAAGCATGTTGTAGGTCCGAACAAAATAATGGATTATCAAAAAATTATATATTTTTGATATAAGAAATTGGCGCTTTATTAAATAGGGTTAATACATGGATCTGAATAACCCTTGTTTCGGATTTCCACCACTATGCTATTTGATTCACGGCCTCTTCTATTCATACTGGCTTGCTCAGTTCAGTCTGTTAGCGCTGAAGAGCAAAATATTACTGAGCTTGATTACCTCAACGATCTTCCCATTACTTTTGCAGCGACCCGCTTGCCCCAACGGTTAAGTGCAGCACCGGCATCGGTAACCATTATTGATCGGGATATGATCGACGCTTCAAGTGCCATAACCATACCAGAGCTACTCCGGCTAGTACCGGGCATGCAGTCTTATCATATAGCAACCAACGCTTCTGCTGCTTCATACCACGGTATGAGTGATAAATTCCCTCCCCGCATGGAAGTAATGATTGATGGACGCTCAGTTTATATCCCTCTGTTTTCAGCCGTTATTTGGGAAACATTACCGATCAGTATCGATGATGTAGAGCGGATCGAAGTCGTCCGGGGTACTAACACTGTTACACAAGGCTCAAATGCTTTTCTGGGCGCGATAAATATTATTACCAATGATCCGCTAAGCTCTCGCGATAACCTGGTTAAGTACACCTCTGGAGAGTTTGATACTGATGCCGTTTATGGTCGCTTTAGTAGCCTTCATAGTCTGGGAAATTACAGCCTGTCTGCGGGGATAACCGGCAATGAAGGCAACCGGTTTAATAACGAGACCCAAGACCCATACTTTAATCGTTACCTGACATTCAATACGACATTATCTCCAACCCTATCAGATACTTTCACCATTAATTTGGGTATAAATTCAGGTTACTCTTCTGTTGGTGATATTAATACTAAACCTGACCCAAAGCGTAGAGAGTTTGAAACACATTATCAGAATATAGAGTGGTTTCATCAGTACGATAATGGTGATGTCCGTTTACGCTACTCGCACAGTGTTAATAGTTTAGAAGCACAATTACTTTCTGTTGCTGAAGCTGCAGCAGCGATCGATCCACCTCTTAACGCTTTCGCTGGTTTACTTCTGGAACGCAACGCCCCCTATCACGAGACTTCAGAATATGGTGATATCGCGCAACATCATATTGAACTAAGTGCTACCAGTAATATTTCTCCACTTAGCAAAGTACTCACTGGATTTGACTACCGCCTCAATCAGGCAAAGAACAATCAACTACTTAATACGCTAGCCTGGAAGGATGAAGAAAGCTTCCGTGTATTCGGACATTGGGAGCTCAGTTCGATTCCCGACTGGGTAATTAATACAGGTCTTTCTGCGGAACACTCTACCACGGGTTCGATCAGATTATCTCCTCGCCTGGCAGCCAACTACCATCTAAATCCTTCACTTACCCTTCGAAGCTCAGTAAGTCGGGCCTACCGTATGCCTTCGCTACTGGAGGCTAACTTTGAAAGTATTGTTTATGTCCCTGATGCCCTGCTGGGAGCAACAATGGGTGAGGACAAATATGACTATAACTTCAAAATTAACCCCAACCTAAAGCCTGAGCAGCTGGACACTATTGATATCGGAGTCCTAGGAAACTGGCCTGCTTATCACAGCATGCTAGATATCCGTTTCTTTTATGAAGATATTAATGATGGGATTACTGAAACCAATTCCGATGGGGATGATGTAGCAGGCAACGGAGTCCATACCTATACCAATAAAGCTGAATGGAACAACAAAGGTATCGAGTTTCAGTATAAGTACCAATCTGGTACAGGCCTTAAGCCCTTGTTAGTCATCAACTACGGATATATCCAAAGCAGTGGCCAGAGGGTTCTCGACGAGCGGCCAGGCGATATAGACATAGATAAATTGGACAGTCGCAATCCCCGTCATACCGCTTCGGCGCTTGCAAGTATTACCCTGCCTGAAAACCTCCAACTCAGTCTAAGCCATTATTACCTGAGCTCTGTACGCTGGATTGAGGCGGCACGAAGTAGTCTGGATCCAGGCAACAGCCCTTATCACCGTACCGACTTGAAACTATCTAAATCGTTACAACTCTCTGAAACTAATGAACTAAAACTTTCACTGATTATTCAGAACCTGCTGGATAATCCTTACTCTGAGTTTTATGCTAACAATATCTTCGAACAACGAACTTATCTGCAGGCTCAGATGAGTTTCTGAGTTTATAAAAAACTGGATTATGACTACACCGGAAGTAGCATCAGGCATGACCACCCGGTTAGCAGTAATTTTGCTGATGTGGGTCGTGTTTGCCTATTTTCCGGTAAATGCTTCAACCCTGATTGTTCAAAGTGACGCGTCTAGTACTTACCAGGAAGTGACAAATACTCTGATCAAGGAAAGCCCTTCGCTTCAGTTTGAAACACTTTCTCTTGAGCAGTTAAAAGAACAACCTGAGTCGACGCTTGCTGAATATCCACTGCTGATTACAGTGGGTACTAACGCCACTGCTTTTGTACTGGAAAAAGCCACTCACCAGAGCACTATACTCAGCACATTCATCCCTAGTCAGCGCTTTGAGCAACTAAACCATCAATACGCTTTCAAGTTACTTAAACACAAAATGAACTTAACCGGAGTATTCCTTGATCAACCGGTCAAGCGGCAGCTTCAGCTTGCTCAACTTATACAGCCGGAATTAAAAACACTTGGTTTGACCTTAGGCCCCAATTCGATAGAAATTTTGCCCAAATTAAAACTAGCAGCAAACGAGCTGGGTATAGAGCTTAATTATGAAGCACTTAGCCAGGAAGATAACCCAATACAGCGCATTCAACCCATCATTAAAGAATCAGATCTGTTTCTGGTTATACCTGATAGGAACACCTTTAATCAGACAACGGCAAAATGGTTGTTGTATATGTCATACAGAAATCGAAAGCCGTTGATCGCGTTTTCACAAAATTATGTAAAAGCGGGCGCGATAGCAGCCTGCATTAGCTCTCCAGAAGATATTGGCCGCATGACTGCGCAGCAGTTAAAAACCATCTCGAGCGGAGTAACTCCCCCCCCGACATACAGTCCATTTTTCTCTGTAGTCACTAACTCCAGAGCGGCACGCCAGATCCATTTAGCCATTCCAACAGCCGAACGCCTCCGACAGCAGCTACTGGAGGTAGAGAAACGATGATTACAAATAGTAATACCCGCTATGGAATCCGCCAACAGGTTCTATTGATTACACTGCTGCCTCTGGTAGTCATGACACTAATTATGGCCGGATACTTTGTATCGACCCGGATATCAGACAATCAGACAGCCTTGATTGAACGTGGCGAAACCATGTCTCGTTTATTAGCAGAAGCATCTGAGTTCGGTTTAATCTCCGGACTGACCCATCAATTGAGTGCCCTCAGCCAGGGCCCTATACAAGAGCATGATGTCGCTGATGTTATTTTCTTTGATGCGCATAAAAACACACTCTACAGAGCCAGAGATTTCGATCTGAATATTTCTCTGAGTAATCAGGCAATTAATCAGCGCAATGGCGAATACTGGCTGTTCTCTACACCCGTCAAAAGTAGTGGAGTACTGGTCGGAGACTCGCCAGAATTTAACAATGATGAGGAAACAACTGAGCTGCTCGGCTGGATCGTTGTCGCTATATCAACCCAGCCAATGCATGCGCGTGAAAACCAGATCATCAGTAATAGCTTATTGCTCCTGTTAAGTGGCTTTCTCATTACCTTTATTATTGCCGCCCGTTTTGCTGAAACACTGACGAAACCTATTTTATCGCTTACCTCCGTTATTAAAGAGTTACAAGAGGGCAAACTCAGCGCCAGGGTCGAGGTCAGGTCCACCGCAGAGCTGGGTTCTCTGGAACAAGGCGTAAACTTATTGGCAGAACAGGTTCAGCTGTCCAATCAAAGGCTGGAAAGCCAGGTAGATAAGGCAACACAACGACTTCGTAAGACAATGCATCACCTGGAAACTCAGAATATAGCGCTTCAGAGAGCCCGCCAAAGGGCTGACCAGGCCAACCTTGCTAAAGATGAGTTCCTGGCCCGAATGAGTCATGAGTTGCGAACTCCGCTCACTTCAGTGCTGGGCTTTACCAGTATGCTGAGGCAAACGGATCTGACTTATGAACAGCAGGAACATTGTCGAATTATCAATCAGACTTCAACCATGCTGCTGGCCATAATTGATGACATTCTCGATTTTGCAAAGCTTCAGTCCGACGCTATACGACTTGAAAGGATTGAGTTTAATCCCGAGCGGGTGATCTATGAAGCGATCGAAATGCAATCTCAAAGCGCCGCAACAAAAGGGCTGGAGCTGGCTTTTAGAGTGGAAAGTTCAGCTAGTAGTACTGTGTTAGGTGATCCTACCAGGCTAAGACAAATAGCGACGAATCTAATAAGCAATGCTATTAAGTTCACTGATAACGGCCAGATTATTATTAGCCTAGATACTCTGAAAAAAGAGAATAAAACCCAAGTACTTGAGCTATCTGTTAAAGACTCAGGTATTGGAATAACAGAAGAACAAAAAAAGCATCTGTTCAATGCGTTTTCACAAGCAGATTCATCTATCACCCGCCGTTTTGGTGGCACCGGACTAGGCCTGGTCATTGTGCGTAAGCTAGTACAACTGATGCAAGGTGAGATTAATCTCGAAAGTACACCAGCAAAAGGCACAACGGTCCGCTGTAGCTTTGCAGTCAAAACAATAAATCCGATCGGTAAACTTCAGAAAAAACCGTCACCTTCTGGCAAATTAATCATTTTTGATCGTCACCCAGAGACGCTGGCATCACTGGTTGAGCTCACAGCTCCCAATGTATCTAAAATTGAGCAGTGCGCCACTATGCAGTCTCTTGAGTCGACATTATCGAGAACAGACGATCGCGACACTTCATTAATCTTTGGTGTCAGCGCAAACCCCGATATAGCCACCCAACAAAAACTCAAATTGAATAGTATTATCAATTCATTTAAAGGCAGAATATTGCTAATAACACCCGCCATCGCTGGGCACTTCACCGAGCTATCCGAACTGAACAATCGTATTGAATTGTCAGTAGCAACTAAGCCGTTACAGCGAGATTTAGTTCAAAAATGGCTTAGCCACGCTTCACTTGAACAAAACAGCGTTAAACCACCGGAAAGCAGTAACAAACTGCCCCCTGGACATAAAGTATTAATAGCAGAGGATAATGACTTTAACAGGCTACTACTGAGAAAAATCGTAGAAGCCGCCGGCGCTGAAGTTTTTGAAGCCAGAAACGGTCAGCAAGCCATTGAGCTGACAAGGAAACTCAGGCCTTCAGCGGTGATTATGGATGTTCATATGCCAGTGCTGGATGGCATCAGTGCAACCCGGACTATTCGTAATGATATGCCGGATCTGCCGATCATAGCCCTGACGGCAAACGTCATATCAAGTGAAGAGCATGAGTTACGGCAGGCAGGTATTAGCCGAATAGAGTACAAACCGGTAAAAGATGAAAAACTAATACACTTGCTCTGCTTACTTTGTGATAACAGTAGCGGCTCAGATATTTCATCAAATAAAGCAGTTCAGGAGGTTCAGGAGGTTCAGGAGGTTCAGGAGGTTCAGGAGGTTCAGGAAAACAGCATATCAGGCCCTAACGCCAAGTCTCCATTACTGGACAAATATGAACTCAGTCAGGACAGCTTGCATCAGGAGTTAATTGATCAATTAGACAAGCTTAAAAGCGCTTTTAAAGATCAGGACGACTGCAAAATCCGTGATCATTGCCACCAATTAACCGGGTTAGCCGGACTACTCGAACTACCCGAGCTTGAGTCATGCAGTATTGAATTAAACGAAGCGATAAAAAAAGAAGATCGTAGAGAAACCTGGCAGCAACTTTGGCGCTTACAGAGGCTAATAGAGCATCAGCAGTATTAGGTGATTAAAAATCTATCTTTAAGGGTGCTTCCTGAATTTTCTTTTCCAGATCATCGGCCAGCGTTGAGATAAAAATCCGACTGTCTGAATCATAAATATAGCCGTTTATACCCTGACGAGCGACAGCACCTTCGAGTTCACCCTGATCAAACTGATAGCAACGTAGCCGCAAACTTTCTAACTCAGGATCATGGGTAATAGGCGTATGCAGAAACAGACTCCAGGCTTGCTCTGAGGTCGTACGGTTAGCAATACCTCTAAGTAACTGAAGCACTTCTTCAGGCTCTGGCTGGTATACAGGCGAGCGCCCAAATGCTAAGCCAGCAACTAATATAAATAAAACAAACAAACAAACCAGAAATACCGCGATAAATTCCATCTATACCTCAGTGGTAACGATCAAAATCTTGCTTAACTAAAGCTTTAGCAGCCTGATTGATAGCATCTGTATACTGACTTTCAATTGCTTCCATCTCATCGAGATACTTTATTTTTTCTGGGCCTTTTAATCCCTTCCAGGCTTCAAGCCGGGGGATGTGCTTAGTTAGCTCGTATACCTCATTAAATACAGTGTAAGTGACATCATTGGATAACTGTGGGTCAAGATTATCCAACAGCACTTTACATCGAATACTGGCTTCTGTGAGTGGGACTTCCCCATTTATTACGGCCCTGCTAATCACCTGTAAGCTTTCAACAATATGTGATCTCCGCTGCTGTACCTCATCGGCCAGAGCCTGTAATTTCTCCTCCGCCTGAACCCGTTTCATTTTCTGCTGCTGGAGTAAACGCCAGATATAGAGAGATAATCCGGTGATGATAAACAGATTAACTGCTATTAAGATGAATATTGCTGTATCAGACATATACTGTCACTCTCCAGATTGATAAAACCCTAGGATCTTTTAGTTATGCAGATTATGAATCAACCGCCTACTGTGGGCGATATTATCCATGAAATGTACCTTAAGCCTAGTAATTTATCTTTGAAAGAAGCAGCTCAACTCTGCAACCTGACTGAGCAACAGCTGGACAGCATCATAAGTGGCAAGTTAGAGATTGGTTACGAACTCGCTTATAAGCTAGCAACGGGCTTCAATACCAGTCATTCCTTCTGGCTCTCTATCCAGCAGGACGCAAAAAACAATAAAAAGGCATAGTAAGATGAGTAACAGGGCTAAAATCCATTATAGATCGCTCGAACAGATGTATCTTTCTGCCGCCATAAACGAGCTCTACAAACCCTCAATAGAAATATGTAAATCAGAAGCCATTATTAGTATGCCGGTCCAGGAACAGTTTTTTCATGCGGCGGGATCACTGCATGGCTCTGCCTACTTTAAATGTCTCGATGATGCAGCCTACTTTGCCGCAATGAGTCGTGAGTTTAATGAATTTCTACTTACCGCTTCATTTAACACCTACATAACCCGACCCGTAGCAAAAGGACAGCTTAGAAGTGAAGGGCGTATTATCTCATTTGGTAAAAAACTGATCATTGCCGAAGCTATCGCTTACGATGAACGAGGTCGTGAAGTAGCCCGCGGCAGTGGCACCTTCATGCCATCAGGTATCCCCCTCGATGAGAAGGTCGGATATGGCGATTTAAAAAGTTAGATCATCACTAAAAGCCGAAGTCCGATCGTTTCATTGTCCGATGCGGCTTTGCCGCGTGTCCGAAAAAGCAGAAAAGTTAAGAGCGAAATGATAAGTGCGGCTTACCACGGAGAACACAGAGAAGGTCAAAAGCAAAGAATGTTGGTAAGAGCATTACATGTTTCTTTCCATCTTTTCTCTGTGTCCTCTGTGCCCTTAGCATGCCCCTTGGGTACTGTGGTGAAAATTGTTTTTAAAGCTGGTTAGGGACTTACTTCTGACCAGACAAGTAGCGCAGCTACGATCGGACAAGCAAAGCGCTCGGACGTGGCATAGCCACATCGGACTTCGGCACTTAAGATCGGACAAGCAGACGTAGCCTGCGTTCTGAAACGAAAAAACCCCAACACAGCGTGTTGGGGTTTTTCGTAATTAGGTGCTTGGCGATGACCTACTCTCGCATAGGGAATCCCTACACTACCATTGGCGCTAAGACGTTTCACTTCCGAGTTCGGTAAGGGATCGGGTGGTTCCATCTCGCTATGGTCGC
>NZ_RQXV01000003.1 GCF_003858655.1 Amphritea balenae | reverse complement strand
TGGCGACCATAGCGAGATGGAACCACCCGATCCCTTACCGAACTCGGAAGTGAAACGTCTTAGCGCCAATGGTAGTGTAGGGATTCCCTATGCGAGAGTAGGTCATCGCCAAGCACCTAATACGAGAAACCCCAACACGCTGTGTTGGGGTTTTTTAATGTCTGTGATTTATGATCTGCTCGAGCATAGATGAGACAAAAGCGCGAAGCGCGTTGAACGTCGGCGCTTGCGACGACAGCCCTGAAGAGCGAAGCGATGAATGGGTGAAGGCGAAGCCTGAATAATGTAGGTCATGCCCAATGCAGTCGCTTTGCTCCTGGGGCAAACTTTCGCCATACCCGAAGGGGCACACTGAGCACCTA
The DNA here is from genome assembly GCF_003858655.1 of Amphritea balenae. Taxonomy (GTDB): domain Bacteria; phylum Pseudomonadota; class Gammaproteobacteria; order Pseudomonadales; family Balneatricaceae; genus Amphritea; species Amphritea balenae. The sequence continues at coordinate 411,970 of NZ_RQXV01000003.1, read as the reverse complement.
ATACGAGAAACCCCAACACGCTGTGTTGGGGTTTTTTCGTTTCAAAACTCAGGCTAGTCCGGTATAAAACCGACCGCTTCGCTAGTCCGAATGGCGCTACGCGCCGTGTCCGAGCATTTCATTTGTCCGATCGTAGCTGCGCTACTTGTCCGGGATTATTTAAGTTCAAAACAATATGCACCACAGAGGGCACAGAGAAAAGATGGAAAGAAACTTGTAATGCTCTTACCAACATTCTTTGCTTTTGACCTTCTCAGTGATCTCCGTGGTAAGCCGCACTTATCTTTTCCGCTCTTTCGGACGCGGCGAAGCCGCATCGGACAAGCGCAGCGTTCGGGCAAGTGAAACGATCGGACCTCGGCTCTCAGTTCGGAGCTACGGCTATTGAGTGAGGCTTGGCAGTGCCGATCTGCAGCGGTGTAGGCGTAAAGTGGGGCTTGGGTTATGTTAGTGCGGATTATGAATCTTTTATGACTTCAGATCTCTCTGGTTGTTTTTCCAGGGATGTTTCAGTCCTGAGTAGTAGTCTGATAGTTGTTATCAGATGAGGATCTGAATATGAAAATCTTATTAAAATATATCGTTTCAGCTTTGGCTGTAATGTTGTTGGCAGGTTCGGTAGGTGCAGATACGGTTCGTATGAACAACTCTTTTGAAGACTATGAGTGGCACGAAAGAGTACTACGTTTTACCTCTGACCAAGATAAAAAAGCACTTTAGAAGTAATCCCATCCAAGATCTACCAGGTTCAGCATAGTAGGTAATGTTGAACCTGCTCTATGCGTTTCTGCTCGCACCCCTTATACATAATTCTTTATATACCAATAGATCTATATGTCATATATGCTTATTGCATTATAATCTAAATACAAATGAGAACGATTCGTATAAGCATTGATAGTTGATTCTCTTAGTGGCAAAATGCCTCCGCGTTAAACAAATAATAATTTGTTAATAGAAAACTAATAAATGTGGAATAAGTTTAATTAGATTTCGAGTGTATTTTTTATTTAGTCTAAGGTTGACTTTATTGTCATATCGCAGCTCTATTATCGCAACCATTAAATTTACGGTAGTTACTGAGACACAGCTAATGTTATTTTTTTAAAGAAAAGTTTTAGTGTTTTTGTTGTTTTTTACGAGCTCGGTTTGTGCTGAAGTTAAATTAAATTTTGGGAGTGATGTGTTCCTTATAATTGTAAACGGTGAAGAGGCTGATTCTGATTCCTTTTTTGGTAGTAGGAATCAAGCTGAATTGGAAAACGGCAGTAACCAGGTTTTAATTCAGTATTCAGTTGAGATAACATCTGCAGGTGATACTGAAATAGAAACTTCAGACACTCATGTAATTCTGTTTACAGCTAAAGATACCAGTCTTGAAATTAAAGCTCTAAAAATCAAAAGCTTGTAGCAATTATCGCAATTCAATAAAGAGCAGCAGTGGCTGATCACTGACGATAAGGGAAAAAGTATTGAATTCCAATCAGCTGTTCTGAAGAAAGTGGGCTTTCAGCTGGATCGGAACTATAAGCGTGAGCTCGAAGAGTTTAACGCAACGAACAACGCTGCAGCCTTGAAAAATATTAGTCGTATAAATGTTAAGGCTTTTAATATGGCGAATACTACAGCAGAAGCTAATGTAAGCGCTGAAGGTAAATCAATGCCAGGTGTAATGCTTCAATACTGGTTTATGCAAGCTGATAAAGAAACTCAGGAAGCATTTAAAGCCTGGATTTTAACGCAATATAATTATTTTTTGTAAGGGATTATGCCTTGTTGTTTTAATGAGGTAGCAGGGATCGTTTGTCTTAAATTTATATTTAAATTTTTATCTTTTCTTAATTTGGAGAAAGAAATGAAAAAGCTTATTCTGGTTGCTGCAATTACAGCGACTACTGCTGGTGCTGCTAACGCTGCGACTATTTACGAAGGTAATGGTCTGACTTATGAGTTGGGCGGTGATTTCCAGGTACAACTGCGTAAAGCTGTTGGTGATGACGTAGATACCGATATCGAGTTTGACGATCTGGAAGTACATAACACTGTTACCTACGACCTGGGTGATGATATGCAGGCGTTTGGCGCTCTGGACTTCAGCTTTGATGGTGCAGCTGAAGGTGATGAGGATGGTGCTGAGCTTGAAAATGCTTTCCTGGGTATGCAGTTTGGTAATGTAGCTGTTTCTGTTGGTAAGCAGGACATGGCTGTTGAAGGTTTTGGTATCGAGAATCAGTACGAAAACGAAGAAGACCAGTCTCAGTTCGCTGAAGATGCTGGTGATAACGTAGTCCGTGTCGATTTCGAAGGCGAAAACCTGTACGTTGGCGCTTCAACAGTTCTAGAAGGTGACGAAGACGAAGCAAAAGGTTTTGATATCCTGGCTGCTACTTCTGTAGCTGATGTTGAGCTGGCTCTTGCTTACCAGACCTACGATAACGATGACGATCTGGACTATAAAGCCTGGGGTGTAAGCGCAGCATTTGATGCTGGGTTCGCTGCATTCGGCGCTGACTACAGCTCTGCTGATGACAAGATTGCAGACGAAACCAACAAGACTTACGGTTTGGTTGCTGTTGTTCCTGTTGCCGAGACTACAGAAGTTTCTGTTGGTTACCAGAGCACTGACTACGAGTCAGCTGAAGATGTTGCTGAATGGTATGCGAACGTAACCTACAAGTTCCCAACTCAGAAGAATGTTAGCGTATTTGCAGAGATCGCTGATTCTGATGCTGATGACAAGGACCTGGGCTACCTGGCTGGTATGCGCGTTAAGTTCTAAGAAACAATATACTCACTCAGAGGTCACCCCTTCGAGCTTTGAGTGACAAAATGTTTTAGGCCGGTTAGCAATAACCGGCCTTTTTGCGTTTCAGGGTAAGGGAATCGAACGCTGCGCTTGTCCGAACATAAAAGCCGAAGTTCGATCCTTTCACTTGTCCGAACGTTGCGCTTGTCCGATGCGGCTTCGTCGCGTCCGAAAGAGCTAAAAACATTCTCACCACGGACGGCACAGAGGACACAGAGAAAAGAATTATAGATAAACGCCTTCTACCTCTTCTTCGCAAGGTTTATGGATACTGGGTAAATAGCTCTTTTCTTTTCGACTATAGGACTACGACCCCTGAAAAAATACCTTCACCACGGAGGGTACATAGGAAAAGAAGAGTAACGAAAGGTCCAGAACTGAGAAAGCAATTATGTTATATCCCTTATCCTGAATTTCTGCTTTTGACCTTCTCAGTGGCCTTAGCATGCCCCTTGGGTACTGTGTTCTCTGTGGTAAACCGCTCTTATCTTTTAGCTCTTTGGGACCTCGGACAAGTTGCGTAGCAACGTTCGGACACGGCGCGGTAGCGCTATTCGGACAAACGAAGTGATCGAATCCTTATCTTGTAGTCTCTACCAGATAATCATGGCATTCCTGCCAGTCGCCCCGGAATGTAATTCTGTCAGCCTTAAGGCTAAGCTGATACTCGTACATCGGATCGTAGTACCACTCGAGTAATGGCTGCAACCAGTTTATATGTTGCTCAAAGCCAGCACCTGACTGATGTTGGTTAATGGCTTTAGTCATTTCTTTGCGTAATATCTGCCAGCGCTCGTTGCCAAGGCGTTTACGAATCTTATCCAGCCCGCTAAAGAGGTATTCAGAGCAGAGTTGTTGTCCCTGCTCTTCGCCGTAATGTGCAATGTATGATGCGACCATATCGATAACATAGTCTTTCAGTAATCGTTGGATACGGATATCGAAAGGATCCTCAATCACGATGACCGGGGAATCCTGCATTTTCAGATAGATCGGCCGGGGTAAATCAACACTGCCGATATTGCGGCCTTCATCTTCAAAAACAAGCTGCTGATGGCCCGCATTCTGTTTTTTTAATAATTGAATAGAAGTCTGGTTTTCAAAATTAATCTGAGTGCTTGCCGGTTCAACATAAGGACCAAAACTGGAGCCACGGTGGTGCGCTGCGCCTTCAAGATCAATGGCATTATCGAGACGGTTGACCATTAAGGTTTTAGCGCTACCTGTTTTACCGCCCACAATATGGAAGGAGAGTTGTGTAGCAACATCCTCGAATACAGATAACAGTGCATTGCGCAGTGCTTTGTAGCCACCGGTTATAAGCGGATAATCGACGCCAGCATCCTTAAGCCATTGCTGTGTAGTGTGGGAGCGCAGGCCGCCACGGAAGCAGTAGAGGTAGCCTTCGGGATTTTTGTTGCAGAAGTCTAGCCAGAGAGCCATACGTTGTTCTTTTGTTGCACCGCTGACCAGCTTATGACCCAGTATAATGGCTTTTTGCTGGCCTTGTTCTTTGTAGCAAGTGCCGACAAGAGTACGCTCCTCATCAGTCATCAGTGGCAAACTTACTGCACTGGGAAACGCACCCTGACTGAACTCAATCGGTGCCCGAAGATCGATCATCGGGGTATCATTAAGGAAGAGTTCGCGGTAATTACAGGTGTCTTCGCGCATTAGTTAGCCCGGTTATTTTGAGTCTGAGTTGAGTTGGTGTAATTGTTTATCATGCAGGCGGCTGAGAAGTAGTAGAGCAAGACAGGCGCCAATCAGTGCCAGAAGCATATCTGACTGGGTATCCCATACATAACCTTGTGTGCCTAAGAATGCTTCGGCTGATTGGCCTGAGAGCTCTGCGACCCACCACTCTATCAGTTCGTAAAACGCACTGAATGCCAGGCAAAAGCTGATGACAAACAGCTTGAGCCAATTGCTACCGTTGACGGCGTTCTTACGTATTAAGAGCTCTCTGGCAATGATTGCGGGGATAAAGCCCTGTGCCAGGTGTCCTATCTTGTCATAATTATTACGTTGCCAGCCAAACCACTCTGAGATGCGGTCAAATAGCGGGACTTCAGCATAGGTATAATGGCCGCCGACCATTAATATAATGCAGTGAATCAGTATTAACAGGTAAAGCAGTCCCGTCAGTGGAAAGGCTTTTCGGGTGGTCACTAAAACGACTGCACCTATAAGGGCAGGCAGCACTTCAAGAAACCAGGTGAACTGATCTTTCGGATCGATGCCAGACCAGATCAGCACCGCAGTAAATAGAGTTACCCAGAGTATTTGCATGGGCGACAGTATACGGGATTTGATGGGCCTAAAATAGCGTCTATCCTATGCTATGATCCGCTCTTCATTCCATTAATAGTTAATTTATGCAGCTTGATAATCCCCCCAGAAAGCCCTTTATTGCCAGGGGGTCAAAAATCCAGCGTTGTGAGCACTGCTTGTTACATACGGCGGGCTGTATTTGTCATGCCCGTCATCAGATTGTTGCTAAAGTACAGTTCTGTCTGTTATCGCACCCTTATGAGCTTTATAAACCGACCAATACCGGTCGTTTGATTGTCGATACTATTGCTGCGAGTCAGGTGTTTCACTGGAGTAGAACCGAGCCGGATAGCGCATTCATCAAGTTGATTAATGATCCGGCAATCGATCCTTATATTGTCTTTCCGGCAGCAGAAGATTATCAGCATCGCATGGTGAACTTTCGTGAGAAAACGGACCGCCAACCTTTGTTTATTATTCTCGATGGTACCTGGCGGCAAGCAAGGCGAATGTTTCGTTTAAGTCAGTATTTACAGCATCTACCGGTGATCTCTCTCAATACACAGAGGCAGTCACGTTATAGCCTGCGCAAGACCGAGGTTTCTGATCAGCTTTGTACTGTTGAAGTTGCCGCTGCTTTGTTAGAGCAAGTGGGGGATCAGCATGCGGCAGATCATTTGGATAGCTACTTTGATCTGTTTAATAAAAACTATGCTGAATCGAGAAGGTTTTGATCATGCTGGCGTCAAGATCTATGACCAAAAGACGATTCTGTTTTTTCTGATTATTATCTGGTTCTTATGATCTGATTATCTTGCCCCGGCTATTTTATCGCCAAATGAATGGCTGGTAGCTTTATCTGTTTGCCCGTTCTGTTTTGCTCTTCATCAGGAAGCACGTCATGGCTAGGCCATATGCCATTACCGAGCGCCTGCATGTAGCCATTATTCAGTCCCGCTTTATGCATTTCATCAGCGGTTTGATTATGATCGTAACTTAATTGATGCCAGCTGATTTTAAGTTGCTTGCTTTGGCGACTGATTAGCATATACCAGGTAGAGGTATTGCCATCATTAGCGGGCATACCGATGACACCGGCATTTAGCCAGAGGCCTTGTTTTGTTCTGTTGCCAAAGGGAATGCCACAATGTCCGGCGATGATCACTTCACTCTGAGCTGTTTCTAGTTGCCTCTGTTTTAGCGTGACTGAGTCCGAATCAAACACAAACTGATTACTTTGTTCTACACCTCCATGAATCGCGGTGAAGGTATAGCCAAGGTAGTCAAAGCTTATACTGGCTGGTAACTGCCGCATCCAGGTTTTATTGTCGTCACTGACCCTCGGTAATGTGTAGTTATACCACTGAGCTGAAAGCAGGTCGCAAGTGGTGCCTTCAGAAAAGCCACAACCGCAGTCTTCAGCGCTGGCGCCAATGGATTCTTCACAGTTACCGGCAACAACGGCAATATCCCAGTCCCGGATAAAATCCACTGTTTCATCCGGCTGAGCGCAGTAGGCGACCAGATCTCCCGTACAGAGTACATTCCCAGCAGGGATCTGCAGCTTTGTTGCGATCTGGCGCAGCGACTGAGTCGCCTGTAGATTGCTGTAAGCCCCGCCAAATATTAGTAGGGGCTTGTTTTGATCGGGTTCGAAATGTCCCATTAGGCTGTTTTAGTCTGCGGCTGTTGCTTAGTGTTAAGGGCCCCGGCCCAGAACAACAGACAGCCGCCTATCAATACTGTTAATGAGATATATAGTAGCTTGGTGTATTTATGGCTGTCGCCAAGTAACTGGGTATGGCCGGCGGATTCAACAAAGTATAGTGCTGCACCTCCGACTGCCAGTACAAAGCAACTCAGGTAACTCCAGAGAGGGATGTCGGTACGCTTACCCCATAGCGAGAAGAAAATAACCGGCGCCAGATACATTGATGCGGTGCCACTGACAGCGACGGCACTGAACAGATCTTTATTACCGATAAAGACTAATAGCAGGCCGAGTAATACAAACACCAGCATAGTGATGCGACCGTTCTTAAGGCTGGGCTCGACCCATTTCATATCAACGGCGACCAGCTTGGATGAACTGGATAGTGTGCTATCAAGGGTCGACATGGCTGAGATGACCAGAGTGATATTAAATAACAGCATGGGTGTTTCACCCAGAATACGCATCAATACGGTATTCATAGACTCGCCACTCATCGCATTAGCGCCAGCGATCACACCAAAACAGCCGAACAGGGTGATACAGATAATGCTGATCCATGCCGCATGGTAAAAGCTTTTGCGGGTTGTTGTTCGGTCAGCCAGAAAGCCTCGATCCATCATCACCGGATCGTGCATTGGATAGCTCCATACCTGTAACAGGGCAACCATCAATAAAATCGGGCCAGGTTCACTGATATCGAAAGGCTTGAACATCAGATTTTCCAACGTGGCCTGTCCGGTACCCATAACCAGTACGGTGAGTACCGTCATAACAATCAGAAACAGTACCATCTGGAATAGATCGGTACGCAATGAGGCGTGTAAGCCCCCCAGCATTGAATATACCAGTGTGACAATGGCAAACAGGGCTACGGCCAGAGTATAAGAGCTGCTTCCGGCAACACCGAACAGAATGCCAATGACCAGGATGTTAGCAAACACCTCACTGATAAGCCTGACCGCGATAACAAAGTTATAACAGCGGCTGCCCCAGGCGCCAAAACGATCGGTCAGAAAAGCCTGAATGCTATCGAAGCCGTGCTGGAAGCGAACCGAATCGATTATTTTTGCGCCGGTAAGAAAAGACAGGTAGTAAGCGGCATAAGCCAGAGTGCCCCAGATACCGTAATAAAAACCCAGAATTGCGGCATTCAAAAGCGAGCGGGCAAAGATCCAGGTCGTGACCTGGGAGAGTGTCAGAAGCAGCAAACCAGGCTGGCCTCCGGCGGGTGATAAGCCTTGAAAGAAGGCACCTTTGTTTTTAGCTTTAGGGGAAATGATGACAGAGATGATTGCGATTGCAGCCACCGCCAGGGTAAGTGTAATTTCCATTACCTGTCCGTGTTTATTATCGTTGATTGCCAGTCAGAGAAGCTAACTGATTGAAACTGTGAATAAAGATAGCAAATATAGCGCAAAAACATGAAATAAAACTGAATGCTTTAGAGCCGAAGTTAAAGAATCGATCGTTACGCTTGTCCGATATTAAGATCCGATCGCTTCGCTAGTCCGAATGGCACTACGCACCGAGTCCGAGCATTTCATTTGTCCGATCGTTGCTGCGCAACTTGTCCGGGACTATTTAAGTTCAAAACAATATGCACCACAGAGGGCACAGAGAACACGGAGGAAAGATTGAAAAGATTAAAGCACTTAGCTCTTCTCTTTTTGTTCTTTCAGTCCTTTAAAGAATTATCACCACAGTACCCAAAGGGCATGCCAAACACACGGAGAAAAGATTGAAAAAAGCGTATTATTCTTTTATCAACATTCTTTGCTTTTGACCTTCTCGGTGTCCTCTGTGTTCTTAGCATGCCCTTTGGGTACCGTGGTAAATCGCTCTTATCTCTTATCTCTTATCTCTTATCTCTTATCTTTTCCGTTCTTTCGGACGCGGCGAAGCCGCATCGGACAAGCGTAGCGCTCGGACGAGTGAAACGGTCGGACCTCGATTAATATGGACCTATAAACCTGTTCAGACATAAAAAAAGCCTGTCATTCGACAGGCTTTTTCGGACTTCGGACTAGCGTAGCGATCGGGCAAGCAAAGCGATCGGACTAGTTGCGAAGCAACGATCGGACGCGGCGCAGTCGCATCGGACAAGCGCAGCGCTCGGGATTTAATCCTGTTACTTAAACTTCTTACCTACAGGTACTGCAACCACAGGTATTTTAGCGCCTTTGATAACCTGACGGGTGGTCTGGCTATGGTGACCGAAAGTGTTTTCAGAGCCCATAACAATCATGTCAGCTTTACGATCAGATGCTGTTTTCAGAATCGAGTCAGTGTAGTTGCCTTCGACAATGACATGTTCAATATCCATGTCCAGTGCCTTATCAAGGGATCCCAGTTCCTCTTCACAGAACTTAGCAACCCGTTGTTTCATCTGCTCTTTAACCTGTTCAATACCTTCATCGTGCATCTTTTTCACGGTATCTTCAGGCAGGTAGTTCTGAATCAGGGCGTGGCCCAGTTCACCAATCGGCTCAATAACATGCAACATAACAATGTGAGCATTGAATGTCTGAGCAAGGTTGACCGCCTGTCTGAATACAGGGCGGGTATGTTTGCCCAAAGAGGTTGTGTACAGAATTGTCTTAATTTCAGGGAGTGCCATGCTCAATTTCCTCATTTTTACTGATCAGGGGTATGTGCCTGTATCAGTTTGTTTTCTGGGGTTGTGTCCTGGTTACTCAGCTTTGGCTGACTAACCCGGTCCAGAAGATAAATAATCGATTTGTAATCTATACCGCTATGGTGTGACAGCCCTATTTCACAGGTTCGACTGGTCGAATAGCCTGTTTTGCATCCTGCTACCGCCGGCTTAAGGGTTCGCAGGGCTGATTCATTCAGCTCTGGTGTCGAAAAACCTTTGTCGCCAGCAAATCCGCAGCAGGTTATGTCTTCAGGTATCACTACATCGGTAACACAAGCTTCAACAATCTGTTTAAGCTTATCTGCAACCCCCATCCGTGTTGTGCTGCAGGTAATATGTAACGCTACTGTCTCTTTAGCTGGGGTAATGACCAGCCGGTCCAGCAAATATTCATGAATAAACTCTACTGTATCCAGAAGTCTCAGACGTTGATCTGTATTATCCTTTAGTCGAAGACTACAGGGACTTGTATCTGAAAGTACTGGATACTCACCATTTTGTGTAGCTGCCAGCAACATAGTGTCGGTTTCAGATGCCTTGAAGTCGGCTGCATCAAACATTCCTTTAGACTGAAACGGCATACCGCAACAAAGCTGATCGAGATTGTCCGGATAGATAACCTCAAAGCCGGCTTTGCGTAGTAGCTGCTCGGTTTTATCTGCCAACGATGTTTGATCTTCATCACCCCGCGCAGGTCCCATTGCCCGACTTGCACAGCTTGGCAGATACACTACCTTCGGTGCATCCGGGTTAGTAACAGGGCGTTGTGTGTTGATCTTAGGTGCAGCCTTCGGCATTGACGGTGTCCATTTCTGAACCCGGCCACCGGAAATCTTACGCGTGGTATCACAGATTGCACTCATCGCCTTACTACCGATTACCGCATGGGTCAGATCGGCACCCATAAATGCTGCCTTGCTGACCTTCATTACGCCACCGTAATGTTCAGCTAACCATTGTGCCAACTTGGTATGATTTTCATTATTACGGCTACGCACCGAGCGCGTCAGATCACCGGTATTGATCCCTACCGGACAGGTGGTGGAACATAACCCGCAGGCCGCACAGGTATCAATCCCCTGATAAAGGTACTCTTTACGTAGTTCGGCAAGCCGCTGCGAATCTTCGCCACTGGCTTCCAGTCGGGCGATCTCCCGCCAGATGACTATGCGCTGGCGAGGAGTCAGGGTCAGATCCCGTGACGGGCAGGTCGGCTCACAGAAACCACACTCAATACACTTATCCACAAGCGGATCGGCAGCCGGCAATGGCTTAAGATTTTCAAGGTGAACATGGGCGTTACGGTTAAGAAGTACGCCCGGATTAAGGATGTTATTGGGATCGAAAAGCTCTTTGATCTCCCACATAAGCGCGTAAGCTTCGCTGCCCCATTCCTTCTCTACATAGGGTGCCATATTACGGCCGGTACCGTGCTCAGCTTTGAGTGAGCCATCGTACTTATCCACCACCATATTGGCGACATCATCCATCAGGCCTTCATAGCGATCGGTTTCAGCCTGGGAATCAAACGACTGGGTGAATACAAAATGCAGGTTACCTTCTAACGCATGGCCAAAGATCAGGGCTTCATCGTAATGCCACTTTTCAAAGATCTGATGCAGGTCGTGTACCGCCTCAGCGAGCTGAGGTACCGGGAAGGCAACATCTTCGATAATAACCGTGGTACCTGTTTCTCGCATCGCGCCAACAGCCGGGAACAAGCCTTTACGGATCGCCCAGTACTTAGAATATTCCGCAGGGTCGGTAGTGAACTCAACCGGTTGAACGGTTTCCAGTGCAGCGATAGAGGCTTTTATTGCGTCGACCTGTTGCGCAAGGTGATCAGGACAACCGGAACGGGTTTCAACTAATAGCGCTGCTGCATCATCAGGTAGCTGTTTAATAAAGTCAGGCATGCCCGCTTTATTTTCGATAGAGCGAAGGCCTGCCCGGTCCATCATCTCGACAGCGGATACCGGCGTTTGCTTTAAAATAGCCACCGCTTCGCAGGTAGTACGTACTGTGGGGAAAAAGATCAGAGCAGAGGCTTTATTCGGATGTTCATCAACGGTGTTATAGGTGATCTCAGAGATAAAGCCTAAGGTACCTTCCGAGCCAATCATCAGATGCTTCATGATCTCGATAGGATCTTCATAATCCACCAGAGAGTTCAGTGCATAACCGGTAGTATTTTTAAGGCGGTATTTATGCTCAATACGTTGGCGTAGGTTTTCATTGCTGCGGGTCTGGAGTGCCAGGGACTCAAGGGCGGTCAGCAAGCCTTTATGGCTGTTTCTGAATTTAGCAGCAGACTGAGTATCACCGGTATCCAGTAATGTGCCATCGGCCAGTACCAGCTTCATACTGTGCAGGGTGCGATAACTGTTTTGTGCTGTACCGCAACACATGCCACTGGCATTATTGGCGGCAATGCCACCGATCATGGCCGTGTTGATGGATGCCGGATCAGGGCCTATTTTCTTATTAAACGGGGCCAGCGCTTTATTGGCCTGACCACCGATAACGCCCGGTTGCAGGCTTATCTGGCTGGCATCTTCGTTAACCGAATAGCTTCTCCAGCCATCGCGTAGTTGAATCAGAACCGAATCTGTAATCGCCTGGCCGGAAAGGCTGGTGCCTGCTGCACGAAAAGTAACCGGAATATTTTGCTGTTGGGCCAGCTTAACTATTTGAGCGACATCCTGTTCTGTTTCAGGACGCAGAACCAGTTGAGGAATCAGGCGATAAAAACTGGCGTCGGTACCGTAGGCCAGAGTGCGCAGAGGATCAGAAATGATCTGCTCAGCCGGCAGGAATGCCTGCAGCAGTTGTTCGAATTGTTGGTATTGCTGCTTCATAAGAGCCTCGCCTCGGGCAGCCAAATGCACAGGCGCTGCCCGGTATAAATCTGGCCGCTGGGGCCGGGTATGAAATAAGGAAGAGAAGGAAGGGGCGCAATACCCCTTCCTCGTACTTAATTGTTAACCGTATGCTGCAGCAGGTAACCAGAGTATCAGCTGTGGCCAGAATACCAGCACCAGCAGCGCAATTAGCTGAAGCATGATAAACGGCATAACCCCCTTGTAGATGTCACTCAGTTTTACGTTTGGCGGGCAGACCCCTTTGAGATAGAAGAGTGCAAACCCGACGGGGGGGGTGAGGAAGGATGTCTGCAATGCCATCGCTACCAACATCACGAACCATACTAATTCAGGGTTATCCACAACACCGTAGCCATTGATATCCAGTCCCAGTGCCGATATTACCGGTGCTAATAAGGGCAGAATAATCAGCGTGATTTCGATCCAGTCCAGGAAGAAACCCAGCAGGAAGATCACACCCAGGATAAAGAAGATGATACCGTACGGGCCAAATGGCAGACCGGTCAGGAAAGACTCAATCAGTTCATCACCGCCCAGTTCCCGCAGTACCAGAGCAAAACAAGTTGCACCGATAAAGATCGCGAAGATATAAGCGGTAGTATTGTATGTGCCCGCAACAACCTCTTTCATTACCTTGAAATTAAATTTGCGGTTATAGGCAGCCAGCAGGGTTGCACCAAAGGCACCCACGCCCGATGCTTCTGTCGGTGTGGCAACACCGGTAAATATAGATCCAAGCACCACGAAGATCAGCGCCAGGGTCGGGGTTACTGCTTTCAGCACATTCATTAATGTCGCGAGGGTAACCGGTTTAGCATCAGATGGAATTGGTGCTGATTCAGGCTTAAGCCAGCCGGTAACCAGAATGTAGATAATATACATGGCACCCAGCATAAGGCCTGGGAAAACAGCGCCCATAAACAGGTCACCTACTGACAGGCCTAGCTGATCGGCCATGATGACCAGCATGATACTCGGTGGAATCAGGATACCCAGGGTACCGGCACTGGCGATGGTGCCCAGAGCCAGCGGCATTGAATAGCCTTGCTTAGTCATCGAAGGCAGCGACATGACTGCCAGCAGTACAACGGACGCGCCAATGATGCCGGTAGAGGCTGCCAGTATGATACCGATAGCGGTTACCGTGATGGCCAGACCGCCACGTACGTTACCGAACAGCTCCTGCATCGACTTCATCAGGCGTTCAGCAACGCCGGACTTATCTAACATAATGCCCATAAAGATAAACATGGGCAGGGCGACCAGAATCCAGTTGTCCATGATCTTATACAGACGATTAACCACCAAACCCAGCGTCAGAAAATCCAGACCGGTAAAGGTATCCAAATAGATATCTGCCAGATAGCCGATACCGGCAAACAATACACCAATACCGCCCAGAACCCAGGCTACAGGGATACCGGTAAAGAGCAGCGCGATGAACGATAGGAACATCGCGATAACGAGAATTTCATTAGCTTCCATTACGCATTACCTTTAAACAGCAGAACAGTGTCACGATACAGACGGGATAAAACGGCAAGACCTAACATCAGCATACTGAGAGGAATGACGGTTTTGATCAGCCAGCGCCAGGGCAGGCCGGAAGGTGATTCCGAGTGCTCATTGATTCGCCATGAGTCGTGTACAAAATCGAGGCTGTGGATAAAAATAACGCTGACAAAAGGCAGTACCAGTATCAGAATACCTAGAATTTCGATGATGTGTTTTGTTCTGGCTCTGAATGATGAATAGAACAGGTCAACGCGGATATGTGAGTTAGTGGTTTGAGCATAAGAAAGGCCAAACATCACCCCCACGGCATACAAATGCCACTGTAGTTCTTCCAGAACGATTAAGCCGCTGGAGAATCCTTTTCGCAGAATAACCTGAGTCATAATTACCAGGACCAGCAGGACATACGCCCAGGCGATGCTGAGTCCTATTCTTTGAATTGCTCTGTCGATACTATCCGCCAGGGGAACTGGAGGCAGGCTGCTTTGCTCATTCACCGTGATGCACCTTTAAACCAATTATTATTTTATATAGCGTAGTTACAAAAATTCTGAAAAACGAACCAGACAGTACGCTTTGCAGAAATCTTGACTGTTGTAACTGGGAATCTGATAAAAGCCGGGGAACAGCGCTCCCCGGCTTTAAATGGTGAGTCTTACTTAGTTGTACGAGGTAGGAATGCGTTAGCTTCCCACAGATCATAACCCTTACGGAAAGTGCTCAGGTCAGACCATACTTTATTGAAGAATGGATCAGCGGCGGTTTTCTCTTCAACCACTTCCAGCCACTTCTCTTCAAATGCGTTCAGCATAGTGTCGTTCCAGTAGCGGATCTCTACACCATTTTCCTGCGCTTTGGCCATCTCTTCGAACTGCATGGATTCGCCCTCTGCAATCGCATTGGTCATGGATGCTTTACAGGTGTTCTCAACAATAGCTTGCTGTCCGCCGGACATCTTGCCCCAGGCATCTTTGTTGACCAGCAGTTCAAATACGGTTGCCTGCTGATGCCAGCCAGGGAAGTAGTTGTACTTCATGATCTTGTGGAAACCCAAAAGCTTATCAATAGCAGGCTGAGAGAACTCACTCGCGTCGATAGCGCCTTTCTCAAGTGCTCCAAAGATTTCACCGCCAGGCAGCTGTGAAGTAGAAACGCCCATCTTCTCCATGACTGAAGCGCCCAGACCGAAGAAGCGCATGTTCAGACCTTTCAGGTCTTCAGGCGTGTTAATTTCTTTGTTGAACCAGCCTGAGGTTTCAGGGGAGATAATGGCACAAGGGATAACTTTTACGTTATAGCCGTTGGTGTCATACATCTCCTGGTACAGGCTCATGCCGTTACCGTAGTACAACCAGGCCATATACTCGCCCGCTTCCGGACCAAATGGTACTGCTGAGAACAGAGCAGCTGCAGGCATTTTACCCTGCCAGTAACCGGCTGTAGCATAACCAGAGTTCACTTTACCTGAAGATACCGCGTCCAGAATCTCTTTTGCGCCAACCAGCTTACCCGGCTCGTAGATCTTCATCTTTAAAGTGTTATCACTCATGACAGGCAGCTGTTCAGAGACCCACTTAATAGGTGTGCCCAGTGCTGGCAGGTGTGATCCAAATGCGATTGGGGTTTTAAGTAATACTCGGTCAGCAGCTTGTACAGTAGCAGTAGTTGCTGTCATTGCAGTTGTTATTACTGCTGCGGAAACAAGAGACTTGGCGATTTTATTCATGATGTGTCCTCATGATGTTTTGTTGTTTTTGTTCGGCATTGCCGGATTCAGAACAGGCCATTCGGAAGCCTTTTTAAAAATGTTCTTGAATAATTGGTCATACCAATTTACCATGCAATCAGTCGCTACCTTAAAAGTTAAACGCGTAGCTTGTCAATGGTTTTTTAAGTTATAAATCTAGACTCTTTTTCTGAAAATACGTTATTTTCCATAAAAAACAACGATAAATGGGCTGTTAGAACGAAAGGTGAGTTTGGTAAGACCAATTTTCATTTGATACCAAAAGGTGATCTTCTATATAGTGCAGCCTTAAAATATGGCTATAGATAGAGAGCACACCTGTCCTGGATCGGATGACGTGGTGGAGAGATAAAGATGGCGTATCAGCGGGTTAAGCAACCGAAAATTTCTGACGTAATTATGGGTCAGCTGGAAGAGATGGTACTGGAAGGTACACTTAAGCCGGGCCAGCGGTTGCCGCCAGAACGTGAATTGGCAAAACAGTTTGAAGTGTCGCGCCCCTCTTTAAGGGAGGCGGTACAAAAGCTGGCAGCTAAAGGCATTCTGGTGAGTCGGCAGGGGGGCGGGACTTTTGTCTCTGAAGGCTTAGGTGATGCATTTTCTGATCCGCTCTTAGAACTGTTCAAAACCCATCCTGAAGCGCAATACGATCTGCTTGAGTTCCGTCATGCTCTGGAAGGAGTGTCTGCCTACTATGCCGCACTGCGTAGTACCCCAGCTGATAAAGAGAATATTAAAGCCTGTTATAAGCTGTTGCAGGAGCATCACGACAATAAAGCCTTTGATAAAGAGGTGTATGCCGATGTGGATTTCCACCTGGCAATAGCAGAATCCACCCATAACATGGTGCTGCTGCATATGATGCGCGCACTGTTCAGTCTGCTGCGTCAGCACATCTGGGAAAACCTCCAGGATATTTACCCAAAATCAGATATTCGAGGCAAGATTCATGAACAACACTCGGTTTTGATGGAAGCGATTCTGGATGGTGACCCTGAGCGCGCCCGAAAAGCAGCCCATGATCACCTTGCCTATGTTGAAGATGCCCTGTTAGAGCAAGGTAAAGAGAACACTCGCCTTAAGCGGGCACTGCGCCGTGCTGACGTCACACCTCTGTAATATTTCTCCCGTATAAAAACTACACAGGCTGATTATTTTGTAGTCAGTGTGGACTTTAAAACGGTTTTTTTGTAGTATTACTACAGAATTAATAACTAGAACAAAAAATGGCAGGCTTGTTGCGGTGCAGCATGGATCCTGTTTCTAAGCTCTTTAAGGCCTCAAATAGAAGGTTTGGGCGTGAGGCAAAGTGCTAAATATTCTGAATAATTGATTAAATTCAGCTTTATGGTTGTTTTGTTGTCTTGTCACGTCTAAAAACTTCTATTCTTACAGAGTTTACCTTCGCAGCCGGGTTGATTGGGAGACCTGGTTTTGAGTGCAAGAATAGTGGAGAAAGGCAAAGTGCAAGATATTATCGATGATATTGATCCAATCGAAACAACGGAATGGATGGACGCGCTGGAGTCCGTTGCTAAAAATGAAGGCAGCGATCGCGCGCACTACATTCTGCAGAAGCTGGGTGAAAAAGCGTCTGACCTGGGCGTAAAGACGACCAGTTCACTGAATACTCCTTACTGTAACACCATCGCACCAAAAGACGAGATCCGCATGCCGGGTGATCTGTTTATGGAGCGTCGTATCCGTTCTTTCATTCGCTGGAACGCGATGGCGATGGTAATGCGTGCCAATGATAATGATGACGGTCTGGGTGGTCACATCTCCAGCTTCTCATCTTCGGCAACTCTGTACGATATCGGTTTTAACTATTTCTTCCGTGGCTCCGAAGGTGAGCAGGAAGGTGACCTGGTTTTCTTCCAGGGTCATATCGCACCGGGTATCTACTCCCGTGCATATCTTGAAGGCCGTCTGACCGAAGTACAGATGGATAACTATCGCCGTGAAGTAGACGGTGTTGGCCTTTCCTCTTATCCACACCCTTGGTTGATGCCAGATTTCTGGCAGTTCCCGACCGTATCTATGGGTCTGGGCCCGATTCAGGCGATCTACCAGGCACACGTTATGCGTTACCTGTCTGCCCGTTCCCTGATCGACCGTGGTGACCGTAAAGTATGGGCGTTCCTGGGTGACGGTGAGTGTGATGAGCCGGAATCACTGGGTGCGATCGCACTGGCAGGCCGTGAAAACCTGGAAAACCTGGTGTTCGTGGTTAACTGTAACCTGCAGCGTCTGGATGGGCCGGTACGGGGTAACGGTAAGATCGTTCAGGAACTGGAAGGTGTATTCCGTGGCGCTGGCTGGAACGTAGTTAAGTGTCTGTGGGGTCGTCACTGGGATCCACTGTTTGAAAACGATGAAAAAGGTCTGCTGCAAAAGCGTATGGACGAAGTCTGTGACGGCGAGCTGCAGAACTACAAAGCGAACGGTGGTGCATACACCCGTGAGCATTTCTTCGGTAAGTACCCTGAACTGCTGGAGATGGTTAAAGATCTGTCCGACGACGACATCATGAACCTGAACCGCGGCGGCCATGATCCTTATAAAGTTTTTGCAGCGTACCAGTCTGCAATGAATCACAAAGGTCAGCCTACTGTTATTCTGGCGCAAACCGTTAAAGGTTACGGCACCGGTAAGTCGGGCCAGGCTAAGAACGATACGCACTCAATGAAAAAAGTGGCGATGGATGATCTTAAAGATTTCCGTGATCACCACAACATTCCACTGAGCGATGATCAGCTGAAAGAAGTGCCTTACTACCGTCCATCACCTGATTCTCCTGAGATGAAGTACATGATGGATCGTCGTAACAAGCTGGGCGGTGTTTATCCTACCCGTCGTGCTGACTTCGATGCCCTTGAAATTCCACCACTGGAAACATTTGCAGCGCAGCTGAAAGAAAGCGGCAAGCGTGAAATGTCGAACCAGATGGTACTGAACCGGGTACTGAGTACGCTGGTTAAAGATAAGAATATGGGCGAGCGCGTGGTACCTATCGTACCGGACGAAGCCCGTACCTTCGGTATGGAAGGTATGTTCCGTCAGTTGGGTATCTATACTTCAGCAGGCCAGCGTTATGTACCGCATGACTCTGACCAGATCATGTTCTACAAAGAATCTAAGACCGGTCAGATTCTGGAAGAAGGTATCAACGAAGCGGGTGCGATGTCTGCATGGATGGCATGTGCCACCTCATACAGCAACAACAACTGCACCATGGTGCCATTCTACATCTACTACTCTATGTTTGGTTTCCAGCGCATTATGGACCTGGCATGGGCGGCAGGTGATATGCAGGCACGTGGTTTCTTAGTAGGTGCAACCTCAGGCCGTACTACGCTGAACGGAGAAGGTCTGCAGCATCAGGATGGTCATTCGCACCTGATGGCGCAGATGATCCCTAACTGTGTCTCTTACGATCCGACTTTCGGTTACGAAATGGCGGTGATTGTTCAGGATGGCCTGAAGCGCATGTTCCAGGACAAAGAGAACAAGTTCTACTACATCACGACCACGACTGAGAACTACGCTCATCCAGCGATGCCGGTGGGTTCTGAAGATGGCATCATCAAAGGTATGTACCTGCTGCAGGAAGGCAAAGATGCAGAGCATAAAGTACAGCTGATGGGTTGTGGTGCGATTCTGCGTGAAGTAACAGCCGCTGCTGATATTCTGCGTGACGAGTACGGTATCGAGTCCGATGTATGGAGTACGACTTCTATCAACGAAGTTCGTCGTGATGCTCAGTCGGTTGCACGCTGGAACATGCTGCACCCAGAAGAAGAGGCGCGTACCTCTTACCTGGACGAATGTCTGAAAGATCGTGAAGGCCCGGTTATCGCATCGACTGACTACATGCGTATGTTCGCTGATCAGTTGCGTGAATACATTCCACGTACTTATAAAGTGCTGGGTACCGACGGCTACGGCCGTTCAGATACCCGTACTAAGCTGCGTGAATTCTTTGAAGTTAACCGTTACTACGTCACTGTTGCTGCCCTGACTGCTCTGGCAGAAGACGGCAAGATTGAGCGTACTGTTGTAGCCAAAGCGATGCAGAAGTTTGGCATTAATCCGGAAAAACCAGCCCCTTGGACTGTGTAACCCGAAGCTGAACTTTTAAGAGAGGAAAATAACGTGAGTAATGTAAACATTACGGTTCCTGATATTGGCGGCGCGACAGACGTAGATATCGTTGAAGTATGCGTAGCGGTGGGTGATAGCATAGTTGAGGGCGATTCTCTGATCGTTCTGGAAACTGACAAAGCATCCATGGAAGTACCATCAACCCATGCGGGTACAGTGGTTGAGATTCTGGTTGAAACCGATGGCACTTGTAACGAAGGCCAGGCGATTGTGGTACTGGATACCGGCCTGAACGTAGCCGATCCGGCTGCTGTTGCACCTGAATCCGCTCCAGAGGCGCCGGCCCCTGTTGCTGAAGCACCTGCTCCGGTTGCAGCACCTGCGGCAGCCAGTGCGGTTGAAGCGATTATGGTTCCGGATCTGAGTGGCGCGACCGATGTCGATGTTGTTGAAGTGCTGGTTAAAGCCGGCGACAGCGTTGAAGAAGGCGATTCACTGATCGTACTGGAAACTGATAAAGCATCGATGGAAGTACCTGCCCCTAAGGCCGGTACAATTGTCGCGATCAATATTAAAGATGGCGACACCACCAACGAAGGCGATCACTTGTGTGATCTTCAGGTTGCTGGCGCTGCGCCTGCCGCTGCTCCTGCTCCGGTCGCTGAAGCGCCTGCGGCAGCACCAGCTGCATCAGCTCCGGCCGCGGTTGCCGGTGGTGTTGAAGATGTTCTGATCCCGGATCTGAGCGGTGCGTCCGACGTTGATGTTGTTGAAGTCCTGGTCAAGGATGGTGACAGCGTTGAGGAAGGTGACTCCCTGATCGTACTGGAAACAGACAAAGCATCGATGGAAGTACCTGCCCCGAAAGCGGGTATCGTAAAGTCCATGAAAATTACTGAAGGCGGTACGGTTAGCGAAGGCGATCTACTGATGCAGCTTGAAGTGGCTGGTGGATCTGCTCCTGCAGCTGCACCAGCGGCGGCACCTGCTGCTTCAGCTCCGGCGGCTCCTGCAGCAGCTCCAGCTAAAGCGGCTCCGGCGGCAGCGCCTGCTGCTGGCCAGAAGCTTGATAAGGACGCCTTGGAAAAGAAGAACAAGTCTGTTCATGCGGGTCCTGCTGTACGTGCCATCGCCCGTGAATTCGGTGTTGATCTGGCGCTGGTGACAGGTACTGGTCCTCGCGGTCGTATGCTGAAAGAAGATGTTCAGGCGTACGTGAAAGGTGCTCTGAAGCAACTGGCTGAAAAGCCTGCTGCGGCAGCGGTAACCGGCGGTTCCGGTATTCCGGCGATTCCAGAAGTAGATTTCAGCCAGTTCGGCGAAATCGAAATGGTGAAGATGTCCAAGATCCACAAGCTGACCGCTGCCAACATGTCACGCTGCTGGTTGAACATCCCGCACGTAACTCAGTTCGATAAAGCGGATATCACCGATCTGGAAGCCTTCCGTGGCAGCATGAAAGAGGAAGCAGCGCGCGATGGCGTTAAGCTGACTCCACTGCCATTTATGCTGAAAGCGATCGCGATTGCACTGAAAGCGCATCCGAAATTCAACGCTTCTCTGCATGCCGATGGTGAGCATGTGGTGCTGAAGAAGTATGTAAATATCGGTATGGCGGTTGATACACCTAACGGCCTGATGGTTCCGGTAATCAAAGATGCAGATAAGAAGAGCATCTATGAGCTGTCCCGTGAAGCGACAGAGCTGGCAGGTAAAGCTAAAAATCGTAAGCTGAAGCCGGCAGAAATGCAGGGCGCATGTTTTACAATCTCCAGCCTGGGCGGCATCGGTGGTACCGGCTTTACGCCGATCGTTAATGCACCTGAAGTGGCAATCCTGGGTATCTCTAAAGCAGATATCGAGCCACGCTGGAACGGTAAGGAATTCGAACCACGTAAGATGCTGCCACTGTGCCTGTCTTACGATCACCGCGCGATCAACGGCAGTGATGCAGGTAAGTTCCTGACCTACCTGAACCAGTTACTAAGCGACGTACGTCGCATGGTGATGTAAGGAAAAGGTTCGATGTCCGATAAGGCTTCTAAGCCCGATTCGGCTTCGCCTTGTCCGAATGGCTCTACGAGCCGTGTCCGAACGCTACGCTTGTCCGAGGTCCGAAACCGGACAAGAGGCCGAAGGCCTCGTTCGGACAAATGAAATGATCGGACGCGGCATAGCCGCATCGATCACTGTTTCTAGGCTATTCGCCTGACTCAAGCCCCTTCTCATGATTGAGACGGGGCTTTTTTTTACGGGTAAGTTGCCTCCGGCAACGCTCGGGCGCGATTTTTGCCGCATCGGACAAGGTGCGCAGCACCAATCGTGCAAGCGCAGCGTTCGGTTTTTCCCGGACAAGTTGCCTCCGGCAACGTTCGGACAAACGAAGTGTTCGGACGAGACGAAGTCACATCGGACCTCGGCTTTTCAGTTCGGGCGCGATTTTTCCGCATCGGACCTCGGATTTTCTCGCATCGGACTTCGGCATTTACTATGTTAGAATTGCAATAAATTATTTGGCTATAAAGTAGGCAACATATTTCGATTCCAAGGTATAATCACGGGCTACAGGAATGGTTGCTAAAGGAATACAACGCGCATGAAAGTTACGGTTTTTGGTATAGGTTATGTAGGTTTGGTACAAGCAGCAGTGCTGGCCGAAGTTGGTCACGATGTGTGTTGTGTCGACGTAGATGCGCAGAAGGTCGAAAACCTGAAGCAGGGTATCATCCCGATCTACGAACCGGGTTTAACCCCTATTGTTAAATCTAACTACGAAGAAGGCCGTCTGCAGTTCACTACTGACGCCAAAATGGCAGTAGAGTTTGGTGAGATCCAGTTTATCGCGGTAGGTACACCGCCGGACGAAGATGGCTCAGCAGACCTGAAGTATGTATTGGCTGTTGCTGAAACCATTGCTACTCATATGCAGGATCCGAAGATCATCATCGATAAATCGACGGTACCTGTAGGGACCGGTGATAAGGTGAGTGCCAAAGTAGCCGAAACGCTGGCGAATCGTGGTGCAGAGATCGATTATCAGGTTGTATCCAATCCGGAATTCCTTAAAGAGGGGGCCGCCGTTAGTGACTGTATGCGTCCGGACCGTATTGTTATCGGTACCGATAGCGATCATGTTAAAGATGTGATTACCGAGCTGTATGCACCATTCAATCGTAACCATGATCGTATTATCTTCATGGATATCCGCAGTGCTGAGCTAACCAAATATGCCGCCAACTGCATGCTGGCAACTAAAATCAGTTTCATGAATGAGATGGCTAATATCGCCGAGATGGTTGGTGCAGATATCGAACAGGTACGTAACGGTATCGGTTCTGATGAGCGTATCGGTTACCACTTTATCTATCCAGGTTGTGGCTATGGTGGATCGTGTTTCCCTAAAGACGTACAGGCGTTGGTAAAAACCTCCGAGCAGATCGGCTACGACTCTAAGATTTTGAAAGCGGTTGAAGCGGTCAACGATAAGCAGAAATCCAAGCTGCCTGAGTTGATTAAACGTCACTTTGGAGATGACGTTGCGGGTAAGACGGTTGCCTTGTGGGGGCTGTCATTTAAGCCAAAAACTGATGATATGCGCGAAGCTTCCAGTCGGGTTCTGATGGAAACCTTGTGGGCAGCGGGTGCTAAAGTGCAGGCCTTCGATCCTGAAGCGATGGAAGAAACCCAGCGTATCTACGGCTCACGTACTGATCTGGCACTGATGGGCACTAAAGAAGCTGCTTTGAACGGTGCCGATGCACTGGTGATCTGCACCGAGTGGCAAAGCTTCCGCGCTCCGGATTTCGATCTGATTAAAAGTGAGCTGAACGAAGCAGTCATCTTCGATGGCCGAAACTTGTACGATCCACAACGTATGGCAGATCGTGGCTTCGATTACTACGCCATAGGGCGTGGGCTTTCGATTAAGCAAAGCACTTAATCGACGAGCGCGGCCCAGCCGCTAGTCCGGATAGAACCGAGCGCGTTGCTTGTCCGAATGGCGCTACGCGCCGTGTCCGATGTGGCTGCGCCACGTGTCCGAACGTTGCCACTGGCAACTTGTCCGCTTTTTCGGACCTCGGACAAATGAAATGCTCGGACGCTACGTAGTAGCATCGGACAAGCGAAGCGATCGTCACGCTGCTCTTTAGCGTTCGGTTAGTGGTTTTCCGGCACGGTCCTCATACCAATACGATGCTTGCCAAACAAATATTATTACCAGGTACAGACAATGCAACTAACCTATCTAGTCACCGGCGCGGCCGGTTTTATTGGCAACTTCGTATCAGAGCGTCTGTGTCAGGCGGGTCATAAGGTGATCGGTCTGGATAACCTGAATGATTACTACGATCCGGCACTGAAAGATGCTCGTCTGGCGCGTTTAGAACAGTACCCTGAGTTCACTTTTGTTAATCAGGATCTGGCAGATCGTGAAGGTATGGCAAAGCTGTTTGCTGATAGTGGCTTTGACCGGGTTATTCACCTGGCAGCGCAGGCTGGGGTTCGTTACTCGATTGAGAATCCGTTTGCTTATGTCGATTCAAACCTGAACGGTATGATGACGATTCTGGAAGGCTGTCGTAACAACGATGTGAAGCATCTGGTATATGCATCCTCTTCTTCTGTCTACGGTATGAACTCAAAGATGCCGTTTTCTACATCCGATGGGGTAGATCATCCAGTATCGCTGTATGCAGCTACTAAGAAGTCCAACGAACTGATGGCCCATACCTATTCGCATCTGTACGGTGTGCCAACCACCGGATTGCGTTTCTTTACCGTTTACGGTCCCTGGGGCCGCCCGGATATGGCGCCGTTCCTGTTTACCAGTGCGATTCTGGAAGATCGTCCGATCAAGGTCTTTAACCACGGTAAAATGTTACGTGATTTCACCTATATCGATGATATCGTCGAAGGGGTTATCCGTATTCAGGATGTCATCCCGCAAGCGGATGAGAACAATCTAAGAACCAGTCCTGAAAGCAGCACCGCACCGTACCGGGTATTCAATATCGGTAACAACGAGCCAATTGAACTGAGCCGTTTCATTGAAGCCATTGAATCTGCCTGCGGTAAAAAAGCACAGAAAGAATACCTACCAATGCAGCCGGGCGATGTACCAGCCACTTATGCCGACATCGACAGCCTGCAAAAAACAGTCGGTTTCAAACCCAGCACTACCATCGAAGACGGCATGCAGAAGTTTGTCGATTGGTATAAGGATTTTTACCAAACGTAGCTTGGCAAAAAATCCGATTGACGCTCTGCGTCGTGTCCGATGCGGCTATGCCGCGTCCGAACGCGTTGCTAGTCCGGTATAGAGATCGAGCACTACGTTTGTCCGATCGTTTCACTAGTCCGAACGCTACGCTTGTCCGATGTAGAGATCGAGCACTACGTTTGTCTGATCGTTTCACTAGTCCGAACGCTACGATTGTCCGACCGCTGCAAAGCAGCTAGTCCGAAAGGACGGAAAGATAATAGCGATTGTTGACGGAGCAACTTGTCTGCTTTTTCGGACCTTGGACAAATGAAATGATCGGACGCTTTAATAGCCGAGCGCTTTGCTTGTCCGAACGCTTTGCTTGTCCGAACGCTTTGCTTGCCCGACTGGTACTACGTACCTTGTCCGAACGAGACCTTCGGCCTCTTGTCCGATATTTGAACCTTTCGTTTCAATTCTTGATCAATCTTTTTCGGAAACCGGACAAATGAAATGATCGGACGCTTTAATAGCCGAGCGCTTTGCTTGTCCGAACGCTTTGCTTGCCCGACTGGTACTACGCACCTTGTCCGAACGAGACCTTCGGCCTCTTGTCCGATATTTGAACCTTTCGTTTCAATTCTTGATTAATCTTTTTCGGAAATCGGACAAGCGAAGCGTTCGGCTTTAGGTCAAGATTTTACTTTACGGTTTTTTTGATAAAGTGAAATTTGACCTAAAGCTAAGATAACCATAAAAGTCGCGGCATTCGCCGGGATCTGTAGATTGAAATCCACCGTTGAATGGATCGCCAGGGCGATAACGGCCATAGCTGCGCTGAATGCCAGGCCACGCATGAGTGTGTTTTTGCGGCTCTTTAGTGCGCGCAGTGCGGAAATGAATACCAACAATACAGCAGCAATCAGGCAACCCGTTACAATAACACCGTAGTCACTAGCGAACTCGAAGTAGTCGTTGTGGGCGTGGTCGTAGAAGCCCCGGCCGGCATCGTATTCACGGTACTGCGGGAAGTTAGTGTAATAGGTGCCTGCACCGCTACCCACCCATAAATTGTCCTGAATTGCATCCAGGGTGTAAGTATTTACTTCGTCTCTGGTCTCCGAGGCTTCTGATGTGTTTTGCAATCGGTCCGCAACCTTATCAACACCGAAAAACGTACCCATAACAAAAATGTCGATCACAATCAGGCTGCTGATCAGCATAATTGTCGAGCGGGTAGAGTGCTTCCCTAGTATCAGTGCGAGTACGCCGGTAATAGCAAGGCTGGCAAAGAAAGCAGTATTGCCCATGCGTGAGTGGGTCATAACCAGGCCAGCGACCATGATGATCAACATAACTCTTAACCGGGCTTTAGGGCCAAGCAAAGTCGCAAGTAAACGACGTGAATGTGCGCGCCAACCTGAAACGCTTGAAGTATTGAGGCTGGAGATCATGATGCCAATGCCAACGCTGAGAGTAAGCACAAGGTAACCCGCCAGATGGTTACGGTTGATAAAAGTGCCGGTGGCCAGGTTGGTATAGGCTTCTTTCGGCACGAAAAAACTATATTCAATGCCGGTCAGGCTCATCATACTGCCGTATACCGCCTGAAACAGACCGCTGAATATAAGGCTGTATGCCAACACTTTTAAACGAGATTTAGAAGAAGCCAACAATAGCGTCAGGCAGAATATTAATATAAAGCTAACGCCCAGTGCTGCATCATGCAGTGAAGAAGATCTGTCTATCGAGGCACCCAAGTATTCAGACGATAAAAGGCTCTGTGCGAAAGCCCAAAGGGGGGCGAAGCTAAGTAACAGAATGATGGGCAGGCTTTTCTTAAGGCTTTCACTGATTTCAACGCGGTTCAGACTAAAGAGAGTCAGCCACCAGGCTGTGAGTGAAAAACTGACCATGCAGAGCAAACTGCTGGCCCAGAGTTTATTACTGGCAAGGGGGAGGGGGATCCAGATCAATAGCGCTATAAAGAAAAAAAACAGCCAGCGATCGTACTCTTTAGAATGCTTAGCAGGCTCAAGCATGATGGCTACGTCCATGTATGACAGTTACGCGGTAATAAAAAAGCGCATACGATTAGCAGAAATAACAGCCCTGCCTGAATAAAAAGAAAAGCGCGTTAGCGCTTTTCAGAAATACAGGACTTTATCGAAACCAGGCTCAAGACTAAATTAAAACGCGCCCCAGGTTATTCTTAAAGACTGGCTTAAGGCTGCTCTTAAAATTCGGCTCAAGGCTGTTCTTAAAAGTTGGCTCAAGGCTGTTCTTTAAAGCTAGCTCAAGGCTGTACTTTAAGGTTGCTTAGGGCCTGGATTTTAATTGTCAGGTATTTGGGCTGGCGTTACCGCCACCACCGCCACCACCATTATTACCAAAGACTGGTGGGTTAACAGGAAGGCCTGTCTGCCCCGGCGCAATGTTTAAACCCTGGCCTTGTCCCTGTCCTTGTCCAATACCTTGCGGATTACCAGCAGCGGTAGCGGGCAGGATTTTGGTGATATCAGCGCCGGTATTCAGCGCTATCTGCGTAAGCTGGGCTTCAGTGAGGCCAGCTTCAATGGCTGCTTCACCTATGAGTGATAGCGCAGCGTCATCCTGAGAAAAAGATGAGACAGCAGCAGAAACTATCGCTTCAGCATCGCCTGCTTTACAGACGATCAGAGTGTCACCGTTACAATTAACCAATAGTTGAGACAGGATTTTGTCGACAGACATCTCACTTTGAATAGCATTCTCAATCACAGAAGTAAAAGAAAGGCCGTCTTTAAGGTCTGTTTGAATGTTTGCCTGGGCAGGGTACAACGGTAACAACATCCCTGCTACGACACCAATAATAAGTTGGCGCATGTAGCGTGCTCCTTGTGTGCTATGTGCACATTATGCATGAAATCCATCGAATTCTAGCAGTGACGCAGGAGTAAAGTAAATAACTCTGCCATACTGTGGCACGTATTATTTGCTATAAAGAACGTAAATTGTGTAAAATCTGCCTGCGTTAATGTTGCGCTGCAGAATAGCAGCACAAAGCTTCGCCGCTAGTTAAGTCTACGTCGGTATGCAGCATTTAAGCATTTATTGCGATCAGGGATTAATGGAGTTGTCGATCGCAAACAAGGGATAACACAGGGAAACGCATTGATATGAATATCAATGTGACGCCTTACGGCACAGTTGCGCGTAAGCGACGTCTATTAAATAATCATGAGTCACTCGCATTCTGGGTGCAGCATATTGCTGACCTGGTGATTGTGTGTGGCTGCCTGTTTTTCTTTACCTTCCTTAAGTTAGGCGAACTGCCTTCAAACTATCGCATGCTGGCGGTGGTATCGGTTCTTTGCGTCTGGATTATCTATCGGCGTCGCGGTGTATACCGTCAATCACTGAACTTTGCTAAAAGTGCATTCCGGCTATTTGCCGCCTGGTTTCAGGTCATGCTGTTACTTGCGCTGGTGGGGTTTGCGACCAAAAGTAGTCAAAGCTTTTCCCGGGAAGTACTCATCGAATGGGCTATTGCCGGTTATCTGCTGCAATTGTTAAGCCTCAACGTACTGGGCTCATTATATAAGCAATATAAACAGCTGTTCTCTCGTGAAATACCAACCCTGGTGCTGGGTACCGGTGAGCTGGCATGTAATCTGGTTAATAATCTTAATTCAAACCGTTGGTTACCCGATCGGGTAGTAGGCTTCGTCCATTCAGATGATTATCCACTGACCGATGATGAAATCGGATTACTACCATTACCGCTACTGGGTCGTTCTGAAGCGATCAGGCAGCTAATTAAAGAGAATAAAGTTCGTCGGGTGTATGTGGCGCTTCCTGTTGCAGAATCAGAACTGATCGAAGCGTTGCATATCGATCTGCTGGATATGAATGTCGATGTTATCTGGGTACCGGATATTTTCGGATTGAGTTTGTTGAATCACTCCATTAGAGAAGTGGCGGGTATGCCACTTATCTCGTTGAACGAAAGCCCGATGACTTCGCGAAGAAGCGCCATCGTTTTAAAAAACATACTGGATAAAGTGCTGGCTACCTTAGCGCTTATCGCTTTCAGTCCGTTAATGCTGGGAGTCGCCATTGCAATTAAGCGCTCATCCCCAGGGCCGGTATTTTTT
Source organism: Amphritea balenae (assembly GCF_003858655.1). GTDB lineage: Bacteria > Pseudomonadota > Gammaproteobacteria > Pseudomonadales > Balneatricaceae > Amphritea > Amphritea balenae. The sequence continues at coordinate 382,933 of NZ_RQXV01000003.1, read as the reverse complement.
AAACAGGATCGCCATGGTTGGGATGGCAAAATCATCAAAGTGTGGAAGTTTCGCAGCATGAAACTGCACGATGATGCTGAAGTAAAACAAGCCACTAAAGGCGATACCCGCATTACCAAGGTCGGTGCTTTTATACGCCGAACCTCAATCGATGAACTACCGCAATTCTTTAATGTACTGCAGGGCACCATGTCATTGGTTGGCCCCCGACCCCATGCGGTAGCTCATAACGATTATTACTCTGACAAAGTGAATGCTTATTTGGCACGCCATCGAATTAAACCGGGAATAACCGGTTTGGCGCAAATCAGTGGTTTTCGGGGCGAAACTGAAACCCTGGATAAGATGGAAAAAAGGGTCGAATACGATCTGGCGTATATAAATAACTGGTCGTTGACACTGGATATAAAAATAATTGTTAAAACACCAATTTCCTTATTTTCTAAGGATATATATTAAGATTAATTAGCCTTGATAAATAGAGAATTTAATTTTGTTATGAATATAACTAATTTGATAAATAAGATAATAGGCAATATCAATAAATATTACTTGAGAAATGTTTTAAGAATTAGGGTTGGAAAAAATGTTGTTTTTAATGGCATGGTTGCCTTTCAGAGTCGAGGTCAAGTTGAGATAGATGATAATGTAGTTATAAATTCAGGAAATAAATATAATCCAATCGGTGGGGGGAGTAAAACTCAAATTACAGCATTGGATGGAGCTTTTATAAAAATAGGAGAAGGAACGGGAATGTCTAATGTTAGTATTTTTAGTTGCGATGAGGTTGAAATAGGTAAAAGATGCTTGTTGGGAAATGGCACTAAGATTTGGGATACTAACTTTCATTCAATATCATTTGTTGATAGGAGAGGGGCAGACGATGATGTTATATCAAAAAAAATAAGAATAGGAGATGACGTTTTTATTGGAGGCTCAGTGATTATATTAAAAGGAGTTGATGTTGGTAATAAGGTAATAATTGGTGCTGGTAGTGTTGTGACAAAAAGTATTCCGGCTAATGAAATATGGGCTGGTAATCCAGCTAGATTTTTAAGAAAGATTAATGTTTAAGTTTTATGATCTCGTTATTAATAACAGAAAAATGCAATTAAGGGACGAGTGATAGGTATAGTAATTAATATTCATTAAAAATATATTTTAAAGCTAAGTGATAGAGCCAAGTTTATTATTGGCAGATGAAAAGGAATTGAAAGTGATAGCTAGGAAAAGGTTAAGTAGAAACGCATTGACAGGGGTTATTCAATTATGCATTTCTACAATAGTACTTTTCATTATGTATCGCTACCTATTGGATACCATTGGAACTGCTCAGTTGGGGGTGTGGGCGGTAGTGCTTGCTAGTGTTTCTGTTGGTCGCTTGAGTGAGCTGGGATTTTCTGGAGCCGTGTTGAAGTTTATAGCTCGAGATATATCTAATAACAATCATGCGAGTGCACGCAAGATAGTACAAACTGCAGTTATAACAGTAGCAATAATTTTTTTTGTATTAGTGGGTATAGGGTACCAACTAATAATAAACCTCCTGTCATGGAGTCTACCGGAATCCGAATATATAATTGCAGTAAAGATATTACCTTGGTCAATTGTGGCGTTATGGATTGGAATAATATCAGGTGTGTTGCAGTCCGCGATTGATGGGTGTCAAAGAATGGATTTAAAGAATATTATATTAATATTATGTAATCTGTTGTATTTATTTCTTACTCTGTATTTTGTCCCATATTATGGTATAGAGGGGGTTGCGATAGCACAATTAATTCAGTTTTTGGTGTTAATGATATTGAATTGGTTTGTTTTGAAAAAGCTGATGTCAAAACTTCCAATAATTCCTCTCTGTTGGGATCGAGAAAGCTTTATAAAGATATATCGCTATGCTTTAAATTTTCAAGTAATTGGGATTTCAGGGTTAATGTTTGATCCTATTACAAAGTTCCTGCTTGCAAAGTTTGCAGGGCTGGATGCCACTGCATATTATGAAATGGCTAATCAAGCGGTTGTAAAAATTAGAGCTATCGTTGTAGTTGTAATGCAGGCGCTTTTGCCAGAAATTGCGACAATAAAAAATAATGATGTCGAAAGGTTGAAAAGCGTATATAAAAGTTCATTTAACAGTATTTTTGTTATTGGATTACCTTATTATCTAGCGGTGTTTGTATTCTTTTCAATGCTTTCAATACTATGGATAGGGTATGCAGAAAGTGAATTTATATTATATGGAAAGATATTGGCTGTGGGCGCGTTAGTGTCAGGGATGTGTCTGCCCGCGTATTTTATGAATCTAGGTGCAGGGGATATTTCTGTTAATGCATGGGCGCATGTCTTGATGAGTCTACTTAATTTAATGCTAGGATATGTGCTTGGTCTTTACTACGAAGGGATAGGGATCGTTTATGCTTCAATTATAGCGCTGAGTGTAGGTAACTTGATGTTGCTGTTTAAAGTACAAAAATGGCTGAATATAAAATTGTTTGAGTTGTTTTCTCCTGATTGTATAAAGATTGGTTTTTCATCAATTGTGTCACTAAGTGTGTCTTTTCTTGGTAGTTATTACTTTGTTGATATAGGGGGGTATTTGTTTTCTTTAATATCAATGCTCTTATATGTATCAATGTTTGTTATTATGCTGTTTGTATTCTATCCAAGGAAAATACTTATAGATATTTTACTGCTGAAAGTTTCGTTTTTTAAGGGTATTTAAATTAGCAGTTGGCTTGTTTTTATTAGGTGCTAAGTTTGTATAAATATACTGTTGTTATGATGTTTGTGCTAATTTTTTTATTTCTATTGAATAGAAGTAAAGCGGCCTGGATTCCTTTGATATTGATAGTATATTCGAATATTAATGGTTTGCTTGATTGGGAAGATTTTGCGTTAAAAGGCATGATTAAGTTTATGGATTATGGGTTGGTAATAACCATTTTTCTGTTTTTTTATTGGAAGTTTCTGTGTGAGCCTAGGTATGTTGATTACCAGAGGCATAAATATTCAAGTTATTTATACAACTCGGTTGTTGTTTTTTTTTACTACTACTGTTTTTTATTTATTTACTCTGTTTTGATTCAGGGCGGGATAGAATGGCCCATAAAAATGGGTAGGCAGTTTTTTTATGGTCTTGTTTTTTTTGTTGCGTACTATGTGATGAGAGTGAATCCTGTAGCCGTTTTTAATGATATTATTTGTATTTTAAAATGGTCAACTATTTTTTTTGGGGTTTGTTATTTTGGTTATAATTTACTGGGCTGGGAGATATATCCAAAAGGCGTTCATGAAGAATTTTTGTTGGATGTTGAAGATGTTAAAAGAAATTTCTCAGGGTTTCCTGTGTTTTGTTTTTATTTTATTATTTATTTGACGGATAGAGTATTGTCTTCTACTACAGTTAAATTTATAGATGTTGCTAGTTTATTTATTTTGATTGGTTGTGTATTGCTAAGTCTAACAAGAGGATCATTAATTTTAATGTTTGCAGTGATGCTACTTGTTTTAGTTTATCGTTCACCAATGATTCGTAGTTTTAAAAGAATGCTGTTTATATTTGCGTTGTTTACGATTGTATCGCCTTTTTTAGTAGATGTATTCTCTGGGCACTTAACTGCTCTTTTTGGGCGCTTTGATGAATTTAAAGTAGCTGGGTACGATCAGTCAAGTGGATATATGGTGAGAGCTATTGAATTTAATAATATAATAAATAATGTTCTAGATTTTAATCCGATATTAGGCTTCGGGTTTACTAACCTTAATGCGCTAGGATTAGGGTATCAGTCAAATGTGATTCATGGAGGGTCACCAGATAATGGATTTTCAAATTTAATTGGAGTTACAGGCTTTCTTGGTACATTTTTGTTTATGTGTGTTCTTGTTTTTTGGCTCAATGTTAATATCAACTTACAGTTGATGAAGATGGAAAGGTTTTCAAAAGTTCACTTTATTTTTATAATTTATCTTGTTTTGTCATTCATAAATGCAGCTAGTATGAGTTATGTATATTTGTTTGTTGTTTTTTTAGTGTACGATTTGCTTGCCTATTCGTATTATAAGCAAATGAAAAAATCTTCACAGAGTTATTCAAAAAAGTAGAAGTTTGTTTCTAATAATAGGAAGCGGTTATGAATAATGAACCTTTAGTATCAATAATTACACCTAGCTTTAATCAAGGGATGTTTATTGCTAATACCATTAAGTCTGTTGTGAGTCAGACTTATAAGAATGTTGAATATATTGTTGTTGATGCTCAGTCTAGTGATAATACATCAGAAGTATTAGATAGTTTTTCAAATTCAATAGATAGGTTGGTATGTGAGCCTGATAATGGACAAAGTGATGCAATAATTAAAGGTTTCAAATTAGCTAGCGGTGATCTAGTAGGTTGGATAAATTCTGATGATATTTTATATCCTGATGCAGTAGAGAAGATAGTAGATGCATACAACCTCTCACATGACTCAACTTTGTTTTACAATTCAAATATCAACATTATTGATAAATATGGAAAGGTTATAAGAGAGGCATCGGTTAAAGTATCCACAAGGGAACAGTTGTTACGTGAAAATAATACATTGATTCAGCCAGGTTCATTTTATAGTAGAAAGGCTTTGGTAGATGTTGGCTACTTTAGTGAGACCCTCAGGTACTCAATGGATTTAGACCTATGGCTAAGACTCCTAGTTAAAAGTAATCCTGTAGATCTTAACACAAAGCCGATCGCAGGATATCGTGAATGGGAGGAAACTAAGACCTTGAATGGAGGGACGTCTCTCTTAACCGAGCGTAAAAAAATGCTACTTGAACATGGGGCAGAGTGGCATGATAAATCAGTCTTAAACATTTATTATTCTATCTTTAAAATTAATGCAAAATTGTCACTTAATAAGGCCAGATATCTTTTAAGTGCCTGTACATATTATGGTGCTGTTAGATACCTTCCTTCATCAAATACAAAGTTAACTAAGTGGGTAAGGCCTCTAAGAAGAAATATTGCATCGTATATGTTTGACAAGGCAGGTGATAATATCAATATTGAGAGAAACGCATACTTTGGTAGTGGAAAAAAAGTTCGTATTGGTGATAATTCTGGAATAGGTGTTAACTGTAAGTTATTTGGTACAGTAGTTCTGGGTAATAATATAATGATGGGGCAAAATGTTCAGTTTATTACTACTGGTCATGAATTTTCAGACATAAATGTTCCAATGATCAAACAAGGTTTGACTAAAGAAAAGTCAATTGTCGTATCCGATGATGTTTGGATTGGATCAAATAGTATAATTTTGCCAGGTGTTAATGTCGGGAAAGGTGTGGTTATTGGTGCAGGATCAATAGTTACCAAAGATATTCCAGATTATGTTGTCGTGGCCGGTAACCCCGCGTCTATAGTAAAAAATCGCAAATGATTTTTGAGGCTGCAAAATATGAGCAAGAAGATCAGAGTAGGGATCTTTCGTACTGTCTATCCAATATATTCTGAGGTTTTTATAACTAAGCAGATAAAGAGTTGCAAAAATATTGAGCCTGTTGTTATTTGCAGAGATAATATTTCGGAAGTTCATGGTATTAAATTAGTGAGTGTTAATGGTAAATTCTCACGGTTAATATTTACCTTGGTAGGTTATAGTAAGGAGCTTTTCTCTAATAAAATTGTTAATGATATTGAATTGCTCCATGCTCATTTTGTCCAAGATGCAGCTCTTATTTTAAGCTTGTCGTATGTTTTGGATAAACCGATGGTCGTTACATGTCATGGCTCAGATGTAACTACTACAGATTATGGTTTGATATTGAATAAACGAATAACTGATTTTCGCTATTTAATATTACGAAAAATGTTAAAGAAAAAAGTAACGACCTTTATTGTTGTGTCTGACTTTATTCGTGACTTAATGGTTAAAAAAGGGTTTCCAAAAGATAAAATTGTTAAGCATTATATCGGCGTTGATACTCAGCTCTTTGTTCCAGGAAAAGAAAAAAAATCTGGTAGTAAAAAGTCGATCATTTCAATAGCTAGGCATACAGATGTAAAAGGGATTGATATATTGCTCTCAGCTTTCTCTAAAGTTCTAGAATATTATCCTGATTTAAGTTTAATTCAGGTAGGTGATGGAACTTTAACTAGTGATTTGAGAAAGCAATGCGTAGATCTTGGTATTGATGGTAATGTGTTTTTCAAGGGCGCCTTAGAGCAAGTTGAGATTGTTAAACTTATGCAGGAATCATCAGCGCTTGTCTTATCTAGTAGAAAGTCTAAATCAGGAGCTGAAGAAGCTTTTGGGTTAGCTTTAGTCGAAGCTTCCGCCTGCGGTATTCCTGTAATAGGTACTAGAGTTGGTGGAATCCCTGAAGCTGTTATTGATGGTGAGACAGGATTTGTTGTTGAATCTGAAAACGTAGAAGAGTTAGCTTCTGCTATTATCAAAATAATTAATGACGACAGTCAAGCACGATTAATGGGAGCTAGAGGGAGAGATATGGTTCTTAATCGTTTCAATATTGCTGAACAATCGATTAAACTTGAAGAGCTCTATCTTAATATTATCAACAATCATACATTAGGATAGGTATGCGAGTAATTATATTGCAAAGGGTTTTGCCTCATTATAGAGTTCCATTCTTCGATTTATTATATAAGCTTTTGAAAGATGAAGGCGTAGAGCTTTTTGTGATTTATGGTCAAGAGTGCCCTGGTTCTGTGCCAGCGAGTTGTGAATATACTAGAGATTGGTCATTAAAAATTGATAATAAATATTTTAGTTTTTTCGGAAAAGAAATTGTTTATCAACCAGTCTTTCATTTGTTAAGTACTTCAGATCTAGTGATAGTAGAGCAGGCAAATAGGTTAGTTTTAAACTATTTGTTGCTTGTTTTAAGGCGTCTAACCAAACTGAAAGTTGCTTTTTGGGGGCATGGAAAAAATTTCCAGTCTTATAATTCAGATGATTTTTTTGAGAAAATTAAACGGTTTTATTCTTCTGAAGTGGATTGGTGGTTTTCATATACAAATAGTGGTGTTTCAATTATCAAAAGTTTGGGGTTTCCTGAATCGAAAATTACTTGTGTAGATAATAGTATAGATGTTTCTGAGCTTAAATTAAGTTCAAGAAACGTAGAGCTAAATGATGTTTTAGAAATTAAGAAAACTCTAGGTATTATCTCAAATAATGTGGCTGTCTATTGTGGTGGGATGTATTCTGAAAAGAAAATTAATTTCCTTCTTGAATCTTGTGATCTCGTGAGGAAGGAAATATCAGACTTTGAGGTTTTGTTTATAGGAGACGGCCCTGATTCAAAGGATGTTATAAACTACACAGTCAATCGGTCATGGGCGCATTTTATAGGACCTAAAGTTGGTGTCGATAGAGTCCCATATTTTAAAATTAGTAAAATTCTTCTAATGCCTGGTCTTGTAGGATTAGCAGTATTAGATAGCTTTGCTTTCGAAGTCCCAATGATTACAACAAATATACCAATACATAGTCCTGAGTTTGATTATTTGGATAATAATGTTAATGGGATTGTAACAGAATTTGATGTTCATTTATACTCAAAAAAAGTTATTGAATTATTTAAAGATGATTCTCTTTTAATTGCTTTGAAAGAAGGCTGTAGGTCTTCTGCTTCTAATTATAGTGTTGAAAATATGGCTTCAAATTTTCATTTTGGTGTTTTGAAAGCTGTTTCTGGAGTTTTTCAATGAAAATTATTTTTTTGCATAATTATTATCAGATTGGCGGTGGTGAAGATTTTGTTCTAGAAAATGAACGTGACATCCTTGTTAAAAATGGTAAGGTTGTCGAGTTGGTTTATGTTGATAATGACTCTATAGTAGGTTTTTTCAGTAAGATTAGGGTGGCCCTGGGGACTATTTTTTCTATAAAACAATACTATAGAATTAAACGTAAGTTGTTGAGAAGTAAGCCTAGCGTTGTTCACGTTCATAATTATTTTCCAATTTTTTCTCCATCAATATTTTATTCCTGCTCTAAGGTTAAGTGCCCAGTTGTTCATACGCTTCATAATTATCGTGCTGTCTGCCCTAGTTCATTGTTGATGCATGATGGTCAGATTAACGAAACTAGTATACTTAACTCTTCATGGTGGGCTGTTAAATCAAAAGTTTATCGTAATTCTTTTTTAGGGAGCTTCATTCTTTTTGTGATGGTAGAATTTCATAAGTTTTTTCAGACTTGGAATAACCACGTTGATTTATACATCGTTTTAACAGAGTTTTCAAAAAAGAAATATATTGAAGCTGGTTGGCCTGAAAACAAAATATGTATAAAGCCAAATTTTATTGAAGATCCTTTTTTTGGTGTTACTAGTGTACCTAAAAAAGGGGGCTATGCGTTATATGTGGGGAGGCTTAGTGAAGAGAAAGGTCTAAGTCTACTGCTATCTGCTTGGGAACAAGTTGATGCTTCACTAAAAATCATTGGAGATGGGCCACTTAAAGAACAACTGGAATCCAATGTCACAAAAGGTGTCGAGTATTTAGGGCGTAAAGATAAAGAAGATGTTTTTGAGTTGGTTCGTAATGCAGATTTCATTCTAATGCCTTCTACTTGGTACGAAGGCTTCCCAATGGTATTAGTAGAGGCTTTTGCTTGTGGAACTCCAGCAGTTGTTTCTCGACTGGGTAGCATGGAAGAGATTGTAGAGGATGGTCTTACTGGTTTGCATTTTGAGCCAGGTAACTTAGATGACCTTGCTAATAAAGCTCAATGGATGATTGAACACCCTGAAGAGACTCGTCGAATGGGTGAAAGTTCACGTCAAGAATATTTAGATAAATACACTCCTGAAAAAAATTACGAAATGTTAATGGATATTTATCAACAGGCTATAGCTGAGGCTAAGGTTAAATAATGGAAGATCGTCGTACAATTATAAATATGGATGTTGATGTTGTTAATATTCAGAAATCTATAGATAGGGTTTTAGGTTTAGCCCAGTCAGATCGTGGTGCTTACGTCTGCGTCTCTAATGTCCATATGTGTATGGAAGTATTTGATTCATCGGAGTTTAGATCAGTTGTTAATGATGCTGATCTTATTATACCTGATGGACGACCTATTTCGTGGGCACAATTTTTTTTAGGGTCTTCTGTAGCCCGTCAGGTACGTGGTCAGGACATAATGAATGAGCTGTGTAGGCTCAGTTCTGAGAAATCTATACGAATTGGTCTTTATGGCGGCGCAAATAATGATGTCCTTGAGGAAGTAAAAGCTGCTTTATCTATGAGTTACCCTGGTATTGAGATTGTTTATTCATACTCACCACCGTTTCGTTCACTAACGACTGAAGAAGACAATGCTGTTGTAGATGAAATTAATATGACTGGTGTTGATGTTCTTTTTGTTGGTATCGGTTGTCCTAAACAAGAGCGTTGGATGGCGGAGCATAAAGATCGACTTAATTGTGTCATGCTTGGTGTTGGTGCTGCTTACGACTTTATCTCAGGCAGTAAGAAACATGCCCCCCGCTGGATGCAAAGAATTGGCTTAGAATGGTTGTTCAGACTTTTTAGTGAGCCTAAGCGTCTTTGGAAGCGATACCTTATACAAAATCCACGATTTATTTATTACTTCTTGCAACAGTGGTTGTTTGGTAAAAAATTTAACTGACTAGAAAGGATAATCTAATGTCTAACAAAGTAGCACTCATTACCGGCGTTACCGGTCAGGACGGCTCGTACCTTGCTGAATTCCTGTTAGAAAAAGGCTATGAAGTGCATGGCATTAAGCGCCGTGCATCTTCTTTTAATACCGAGCGGGTTGACCATATTTATAAGGATTCACACGAAGAAAATGTTAAATTTCACCTACACTATGGTGATCTATCTGATACTTCGAACCTAACCCGTATTATTCAACAAGTTCAACCGGACGAGGTTTATAACCTGGGTGCACAGTCTCACGTAGCGGTTTCTTTTGAGTCGCCTGAATACACTGCAGATGTTGATGCTATCGGTACCTTGCGCTTATTAGAAGCGATCCGCTTTTTAGGCCTGGAAAAGAAAACTAAATTTTATCAGGCGTCAACTTCTGAGCTATTTGGAGAAGTACAGGAAACACCTCAGCGCGAAACTACACCTTTCTATCCGCGTTCGCCTTATGCCGCGGCTAAGATGTATGCCTACTGGATTACTGTTAACTACCGTGAGTCTTACGGTATGTATGCCTGTAACGGTATTTTGTTTAACCATGAATCGCCACGCCGTGGTGAAACCTTTGTTACCCGTAAAATCACCCGGGCAGTCTCTAATATTGCGCAAGGTATTGAGAATTGTTTGTACCTGGGCAACATGGATGCGCTACGTGACTGGGGTCATGCGAAAGACTATGTACGTATGCAGTGGATGATGCTGCAACAAGATAATCCAGAAGATTTCGTTATCGCCACCGGTAAGCAGATTTCCGTCCGTGAGTTTGTGCGTATGTCGGCTGCTGAGGTGGGTGTTACTCTTGATTTCAGAGGCGAAGGCGTTGATGAATACGCGGTTGTCACTAAGGTTGAAGGCGACGATGCTCCAGCTGTTAAAGAAGGTGATGTGATTGTACGGGTTGATCCTAAGTATTTCCGCCCAGCTGAAGTAGAGACGCTGTTGGGTGATCCGACCAAGGCCAAAGAAAAACTGGGCTGGACTCCGGAAATTACCGTCGAAGAGATGTGTGCTGAAATGGTCCAGAACGATCTTAAGCAAGCTAAGCAACACGCCTTGCTTAAAGAACACGGTTATGACGTTAGCGTTGCTCTTGAGCGTTAAAAACCGAACGCTTCGCTTGTCCGATCAGCGCTCTGCGCTATGTCCGATGCAGCTACGCTGCGTGTCCGATAGTCGCAAAGCGACTGTCCGCTTTTTCGGACTTCGGACAAGCAACGCGTTCGGACTAGTGAAACGATCGGACACTGCGCGTTAGCGCTATTCGATTTTTTGTTATTTTTGGAACAAAAATGAAACAAAAAATATTTGTTGCGGGCCATAACGGGATGGTTGGGTCTGCTATTTGTCGTCAGTTGGCGGCGGATGATTCGGTTGAAGTTGTGACGGCTAGCCGGCAGGAACTGGATTTGTTGTCACAGCAGGATGTGCTGGCATTTTTTGCTGAGCATAAGTTCGATCAGGTGTATCTGGCTGCTGCTAAAGTGGGTGGAATCTGGGCGAATAATGAGTACCCGGCTGAGTTTATCTATCAGAACCTGACCATTCAGAATAATGTGATTCACGGGGCATATGAGTCAGGTGTTAAGCATTTGTTGTTCCTGGGATCGTCCTGTATCTATCCTAAACTGGCGGAACAGCCGATGCAGGAAAGTGAGTTGTTGACCGGTGTGCTTGAGCCAACTAACGAGCCTTATGCTATCGCTAAGATTGCCGGTATTAAGATGTGTGAATCTTATAACCGTCAGTATGGTGTTGATTACCGCAGCGTGATGCCGACTAACCTGTATGGCGAAAACGATAACTTCCACCCGGAAAACTCCCATGTTATTCCGGCGCTGATGCGTCGCTTCCATGAGGCGAAGCTAGCCAATGATGCCGAGGTAGTCGTCTGGGGTACCGGTAAGCCAATGCGTGAGTTTTTACATGTGGATGATATGGCCGCCGCTTCTGTGTTTGTCATGAACGCTGATAAAGCGGTTTATGAAGCCAATACCGAAACCATGCTATCGCACCTGAATGTGGGTACCGGTGAAGACTGCACCATCGCAGAGATGGCCCTGACCATGGCGGATGTGGTGGGCTTTAAAGGCGAAGTAGTATTTGATTCGACTAAACCTGACGGAACACCACGGAAACTGATGGACGTGAGCAAACTGAATGCACTGGGCTGGAAACACTCGATCAGCCTGCGCGAAGGTCTTGCCATGACTTACGATTGGTTCCTGCAACATCAGGATGATTTTCGCGGTTAAAAACGAAAGATAAGAGCTAAAGAGTTGTTTACCACAGTACCCAAGGGGCATGCCAAGGACACAGAGACCACAGAGAAGATCAAAAGCGAAGGGATTTCTGGCTAGAATTAATAGCCTAATGCTAAAGGGTCACCAGTTGAGGTGTTTGTTATGTTTTTCTTTCCTTTCCTCGGTGTTCTCTGTGGTGAGAAGGCTTGTAAGATTTTACGGTTCAGGTGCGTAAGAGCGGTTAACCACGGTACCTAAAGGCATGCTAAGGACACAGAGTACACGGAGAAGATCAAAGGCAGACTTCGTGGGTAAGAGCTTAAGGTAATAGTGTTTTTATCATGTTTGAGGCTTTCCCTCCGTGGCCTCTGTGTCCTCTGTGGTGCAAAAAGTTTTTAAGGGTTTTTACATAAAATGAGCCGTTTGTTATCGAAGGAACAGTTTAAGACCGTAGTCGAGTCTACGCCGTTGATCTCTTTAGATCTGGTGGTACGAGATCAACAAGGTAAGGTGTTGCTGGGCAAGCGGCTTAATCGCCCTGCGAAGGGGTATTGGTTTGTGCCCGGTGGTCGGGTGTTGAAGAATGAAGCCCTGGCCGATGCGTTTCAGCGGCTAACCCTTAATGAGCTAGGTCAGTCTTATACTATTGATCAGGCCCGTTATTTAGGTCTGTATGAACATTTTTATGAAGATGCGGCGGTGTGTGAGTTAGTCTCGACACATTATGTTGTTAACGCATTTTTAATCAATCTTGGGGACACAATAAGGTCGTTACCCGAAGAACAACATAGTGAATATCGCTGGCTCAGAGAGGCTGAGCTGTTAGAGGCGGATGATGTGCATCTGCACTCGAAGTGGTATTTCATGAATGGAAAAGGATATTCGAAATGATCCCTGTAATTATGGCCGGCGGTTCCGGTACCCGGCTCTGGCCTCTTTCACGTACCCAGTATCCGAAGCAATTTCTGCCTTTAAATGCAGAAAAGACCATGCTGCAGGAAACGGTTGCCCGCCTGAAACAGGTCGATATTGTTGATGTTATCTGTAACGAAGAACATCGCTTTCTGGCGGCGGAGCAGATGCGTCAGATCGGGCAAAACTGTTCGGTGTTACTTGAGCCTGTGGGGCGAAATACAGCGCCGGCGATTGCCTTAGCTGCGCTTAAGGCTGATGCTAAACGAATCGATGCCAAAAACACCGATGCCGATAGATCGGCGTCCGAGGTCCGATCGCTTCGCTTGTCCGAAGGGGCAAAAGATCAAGATCAGAGCGAGATTTTGTTGGTGTTGGCGGCGGATCATGTGATTGAGGATGTCGCGGCGTTTCGTGATGCGGTGGCCATTGCGGAGCCGTTAGCGGCGGCGGGTAAGATGGTAACTTTTGGCATAGTGCCGACTCATGCTGAAACAGGCTACGGTTATATCCGTAGTTCAAAGTCGGAAGATCTAAAGCAAAGCCATTTTACAGTTCAGGAGTTTGTTGAAAAGCCGGATGTTGTGACGGCTGAGGCTTATGTGGATTCTGGGGATTATTACTGGAACAGCGGGATGTTTATGTTCCGGGCGGATCGTTATTTAGAAGAACTAGGTAAGTTTCGACCAGACATTCTAGAAGCTTGTCAGGCTGCGATGGCTGGTACCGTTGCTGATATGGATTTTGTACGTGTCGATGAGACAGCTTTTTCGGCTTGCCCGGATGAGTCGATTGATTATGCTGTTATGGAGCCGTTGTGCGCTGAAGGCTCTTTATCCGCTGAAGGCTCTGACTCTCAAGATAGCTCTGACAGTGTGGTTGTCGTGCCGCTTGATGCGGGTTGGAGTGATGTGGGCAGTTGGTCTGCGTTGTGGGAGATTAAAGATAAAGATGCCAACAATAATGTCGCCGTTGGCGATACCATTCTTGAAGATACCACTAACAGCTTTGTTTATGCCGGAGACCGCCTGGTAACGACACTGGGTGTGGATGATCTGGTAATTGTGGATACCAAAGATGCTCTTCTTGTTGCCCGTAAAGACCGGGTGCAGGATGTTAAGAAGATCGTCAACCAGATTAAAGCGGCTGAGCGTAATGAGCATTTTCAGCATCGTGTAGTTTATCGTCCCTGGGGTAAGTATGATTCTATTGATAACGGTGAGCGTTACCAGGCAAAACGTATTACGGTAAATCCAGGGGCTAAGCTATCGTTACAAAAACACCATCATCGAGCGGAGCACTGGGTTGTTGTATCTGGTACTGCCAATGTACGCCGCGGTGACGATACTATGCTTGTATCAGAGAATGAATCGGTTTATATCCCTATCGGTGAAATTCATTCCCTTGAAAACCCCGGCAAGATCCCACTGGAGCTTATCGAAGTTCAGTCCGGCTCCTATCTGGGTGAAGATGATATCGTTAGGTTGGAAGATCAGTACGGGCGTGTTTAATATTTTTTATGAAAAATTGAACTAAAATAAATTGATTTTAATGAGTTGTGTGTGCAGTGTAATTACCAATAAATAGTCTTAAGTAAAAAAGGTTTGCTTTGTTTAGAAAAGATATAAATGGACTTAGAGCTGTGGCTGTTATTGCTGTAGTTGTGTTTCACTTTAATCAGAACTGGCTATCTGGTGGTTTTGCAGGTGTTGATGTCTTTTTTGTTATCTCTGGTTATTTAATGACAGGAATAGTTATTAATGGGGTACGAGAGAAAACCTTCTCATTAACTGATTTTTATATGGCTAGAGCTAATAGAATTGTTCCGGCTTTAGCTATAATGTGCTTTGTTTTATTTGTGTTTGGATGGATATATTTTCCACCTCTTCAATATGAAACGATAAGTAAACATATACTAGGTTCTATATCATTTTTTTCGAATTTTTTATATTGGAGTGAGGCAGGTTATTTTGATAGATCTTCTCATGGTAAATGGCTTCTTCATACATGGTCTTTATCTGTTGAGTGGCAATTTTACTTGCTTTATCCAGCTTTTATTCTATTTATTAATAGGTTTCTTGGTTTTCAGTCAATAAAGATTTTTGTTCTTATTGTATTTGCTTTTTCCTTCATTGTTTCTAGTGTTGCGTCACATTATTGGCCTAGTTCGGCTTATTATCTATTGCCTACTCGTGCGTGGGAAATGTTGATGGGCGGTCTAGCTTATTTGTTTCCACTTACTATGAAGGAAAAAAGTAAGTGCTACTTTCAGCTTCTTGGTATGTTAATTATCTTTATATCATTTTATATTTTCTCGAAAAGTAGCACTTGGCCAGGATACCTTGCAATGCTTCCTGTTTTTGGAACGTTCTTGGTTGTTCTGTCGAATAGAGAAAGTAATATTCTTTTAAATAATGTTGCCGTCCAGTTAATAGGGAAGTGCTCATACTCTATATATCTTTGGCATTGGCCGATAGTTGTACTGTTCTACACCGCAGGTTTAGATGACGTGTTTTATATTTTCCTAGGGTTTGGATTAGCTTTTCTTTTAGGTTTTCTATCATATTTTTATGTTGAAAGCAAAATAAAACATAATAAGAAAGCGACTTTTAGTGGCCTTTTTACTACCACTCCAGTTGTTATGGCCTTCTTCGTGGTAGTTATCAGTGTGATCACATTTTTTGAGTCAGGCTTGTTTTCAAGGCCGACAATAAGCACAGAGCTATCGAATGTTCTATCTAAAGTTAAGGCGAGCCCTTATAGGCTAAAATGCAATAGTGACAAAAATTATAACGCTAGTACGAAGGGCGAGTGCAAGTATTTTCATGAAGATATATCTTGGGCTACTCTTGGAGATAGCCACACTATTGAATTAGCATACGCTTTGGCAAAAAAATTAGATTCTAAAAATAGAGGAGTTGCACATTATAGCTATTCTGCTTGCATCCCTTCTTATAATAAAGGAAAAGATTTTAGTGACTGTGCTTCATGGACAAATCAATCTTATTCGAAAATTATAAATAATAAGTCTATTGAAAATGTTTTGATTA
This sequence comes from Amphritea balenae, assembly GCF_003858655.1. Taxonomy (GTDB): domain Bacteria; phylum Pseudomonadota; class Gammaproteobacteria; order Pseudomonadales; family Balneatricaceae; genus Amphritea; species Amphritea balenae. The sequence continues at coordinate 367,052 of NZ_RQXV01000003.1, read as the reverse complement.
ATTATAGGTATTCGTACGCATTGTTTGGAGAAGGTAGCAACTCATCTGATGGTGGGCAGGAGTATTCTGAAGGTCGAAGAAGATTAATTATTGAATCTCTTGATGAGTTGATTTTAGATCTTTCAAAAGTAAAAAAATACGTCTTTGTGCTTAAGCCGATTCCTGAGCTTGAGTTTTCTGTGTATGATTTGTTGGGGCGGAATAATATACTGGGTGGATCTGTTAATAATGTTTTCGGTGTTGGTCTTTCAGATTATTATAATCGTAATTCTTATGTTTTGGATCACTTTGAAAAAACGGTTTATCCAAAAAATGTATTTTTTATAGATCCTGTAAAATCTTTTTGTGATTTAGATGTATGTTATGCAGTTAAAAATGGTGTACCGCTTTACTTTGACGATGATCATCCTTCTCTGCGGGGGGCTGAGTTACTAATTAATGAGGTAATTAAAACTAAGTTATTAATGGAGAAAACTGTAATTGGATTACAGTGAACCTTTAAATTAGAATTTGTAAAAAAGATCATTTATTTATAACTTATAAATTTAATGCTATGGTTTGGATGTTTTGCTGTTTTTTTTGTTTATAGTTGCTTGTGAAGATAATGCTCTACTAATGTCTTTGTTGTTTTTAATTGAATAATCTTGCGTGCTGTATTTAGATAGTTGATTGGCTTTTTCTAAGATGAATGATGTTTATAAATAATATTAAAACCTATTCTAAATTTTTTTTGATAGATCAATGTAGAATGTTTAATTATAATAAAAATTGACTCCGTGTTTATGAGGTTCGTTTTATGGCTTAATTTCATGTGTGTTAAAAATTAATTTGCCTTCTTAATTGGTAGTGTGAATTTTTTTGATTGTAATGAGTTATTTAAAGTTAATAAGGGCTCTGTTTCTTTTTATTGAATTTATGATTTTTGAGCCAGTATCTATGAAAGGTTTCTCGATATACTTCATTGTTAGTGTCGCAAAAAATGTAGTAAGTAATATTGTTAATGAAAATGTTAAAAATAGAAGTAGTGAAGGGTTTGCATCTACTTTTATTAGTAACTCTCTAATGATATCTAGCGTGAAAAAATGTAAAAGATAAATTGAATATGATTTTTTTCCTATCTCAATTAAAAAGTTTTTACCCCAAAAATTTATGTTTTTAATTTTTGATATTCTTATAATAAATATTCCAAATGCTATTGATGAGAGGATTGGGTATATGGCTCCATCAATTGTAGTATTGAATTGTTGTAGGTTTTGCATCAATGCGGATGTGGCTATTAATACTAAGGCTAACACCATTGATCCACTCGCTAGAGGCTTGTCCCTATAGAAATAAAAAATCATACCAATAAGGAAAACGCCATACATATTAAAAAATGAGGCGTAAATGAATGAAAAGCCATCATTTGTAATATTACTACTAAGAGATAGTGGGGTTAATTCGTTATATATACTATATTGTATACAAATTCCAGTAGTTATAAGGAGTGCAGAGTATGCTAAAAACTTCTCTTGGCCAATGAGTTTATAGAGTCTATAGAGGAGAGGGAATAGTAAGTAAAAGGTCATTTCTACAGAAATGCTCCACCCTCCTGGTACTATATTGTTGAAATTTTCTGGATTAAACCCATGAATGAATAATATGTTTTCAATTACGTATAAATAACTATAGCTAATTTCACTAGTTAACCCAAGCGTATTGATTTTAAATACACTCCACAGATAATAAAAGACTATACCAAAGTAGAATAATGGGGCTATTCTAAAAAAACGTCGTAAGTAGAAGTAGGATATAGATATTTCATTTCGATTTTCCATGGATAAGCATAAAGTGTAGGCTGATGCTATAAAAAAAAGTTGAACACCTAGTTGACCATAATTCGATATTGCTGAAAGTATATATGGTAGATCTTCAATTTTTTGGTAGCTATGAACTGCAATAACTCCTAAAATGGCTAGTGCCCTTGCCAGATCGATAAAATCATACTTTTCTACGGTGCTTTTATTTAAAGAATGCATTTGAGTTTTTCTGCTTTTTATGGTAAGTCTTTGGCTTTCAAATATTAGTATTTACATTGTATTGCTTGTGTGGCTAATTTAAAAGAGAAAAGTGAGATATTGGAAGTGATTAATTGACTATTATTAAGACGAAAAAATACAAAATATGCGCTAATCCTATGTGGTACTGTCTTTTCTTTAAAGAAGCTTTGATATTTTATTTGTTATCCAGTGTTTTTATAGAATTAGATTTTATCACATTGATGCTTCTGTGAAGCCTACTCACTTGAGAAACATAGAAAGATTATCTTTGATTTTATTTACTAGTGTTTTGATTTTTAAGATTAAAGAATTATTCCGTTGGATACTTCCTACAGAACGATTTTACCAAGTCTTACTGGATTAAATCTGAACACTTGGTCTGTCTGATGCAGCTTAGTAGCGTCCGATTACGATCGCGTTAATTGTCCGATCATAAATTTTGAGGTCAGATTGTTACACTTGTACGAGAGCTGCTATTGCCCGATGTGGCTTTGCCGCGTCCGAAAAACCGGAAAAGATAAGAGCGAAAAAATAAGAACGGTTTACCACAGTACCCAAGGGGCATGCCAAGGGCACCGAGCACACTGAGAAGAACGTTAAGAGCCGAGCGTTTCACTAGTCCGGTATAAGAGCCGATCGTTTTACTAGTCCGATTGTTGATTCGCAACTAGTCCGAGCGCTGCGCTTGTCCGATGCGGCTACGCCGCGTCTGAAAAACCGGAAAAGATAAGAGCGAAAAAATAAGAACGGTTTGCCACAGTGCCCAAGGGGCATGCCAAGGGCACCGAGCACACAGAGAAGAACAAGTAATTATAGTTTTAATCTTTTTTCCTTGTTCTTTGTGTTCTTAGCATGCATCTGGGTACTGTAGTGAAAATTATTTTGAACTTAATCAATCCTGGCCATGTAGCGTAGCTTAATCTTTCAATTCTTTGACTCCGTGTACTCTGTGTTCTCAGTGGTGAAAATGCTTTTGAACTTAATTAATCACGGACAAGTTGCGTAGCAACGTTCGGACGTGACGAAGTCACATCGGTCGCTACGAAGTAGTATCGGACTTCGGTATATTGCGGACAAGTTGCGTAGCTACGTTCGGACAAATGAAATGATCGGACGCGGTGAGCCGTATCGGACAAGCGAAGCGTTTGGTTTTTAAGAGCAGGGAGGTTCTTATGGTTTCTATTCTTCATCATGGTGCGGTTACGGGTGTTACTGGCTCGTGTCATGAACTGTTACTTGATTCTGGGGCCGGGGTGCTTATCGATTGTGGCATGTTTCAGGGGGCTGAATCAGTGGCACTGGAAGATGGTGAATCGCCTATCGATTTCCCGATCGATCATATCAAAGCGCTGTATATAACCCACTGTCACATTGATCATGTCGGACGATTACCCTGGCTACTTGCTGCGGGTTTTGAGGGGCCGATTTATGCATCTGAAGCCACTGCTAAGTTGTTGCCGTTGGTTATTGAGGATGCGATCAAGATAGGCATTACTCGTAATAGTCGTCTGATTAAGAAAGTATTACAGCGGTTAAAGCAACAGCTCATTGCTATCCCCTATAAAGAATGGGGGCGCGTTGATTTTGATGATTCGCTACAATTTCGTTTTAAGCCTGCTGGTCATATTCTGGGCTCTGCCTATATTGAGCTTAAATACAATAATGAGATTACGTTGTTCTCTGGCGATCTGGGCGCACCTTATACGCCATTACTACCTTCGCCCAAGTCACCCTGGCGGGCAGATCGGTTAATAATCGAGAGTACCTATGGTGACCGGTTACATGAGAACCGCCGAACCAGAAAGTTAGCACTTGAAAAGATTGTTGACCACAGTTTTAGAAATGCCGGGACTGTTCTGATTCCTGCGTTCAGTATTGGTCGTACCCAGGAACTACTCTATGAGCTTGAAAGTATTATCCACAAGCGTCAGGGGAGCGATTGGGATTCTGTGGACATTATTGTTGATTCGCCGTTGGCCGCAAAATTTACTGAACATTATATTGCACTGCAAGGGCTCTGGGATGCAGAGGCTAGCAGAAAGAAAAACGCTGGCAGACACCCTCTGAGTTTTGATCAGTTGATTACTGTTGAATCACACCGGGATCATATGAAACTGGTTAATTATCTGAAAAGCAGTGGCCGGGCGGCAATTGTGATAGCGGCAAGCGGTATGTGTAGCGGTGGCCGGATCCAGAATTACCTGAAAGCGTTGCTGGATGATGTTCGAACTGATGTACTTTTTGTGGGTTATCAGGCAAGTGGTACGCCGGGGCGGGATATACAAAAGTACGGAGAGAAGGGCGGCTATGTTTATCTTGATGGCGAACGTATAGATATACGGGCCGGGGTGCATACGATTAGCGGGTATTCAGCGCATGCTGATCAGAAAGACCTGGTCAATTTCGTTAAACGGATGCGACACAAACCAAAAGAGATCCGCATAGTGCATGGCAGCGAAAGGGCGAAACTAAAACTCCGGGAGCTGTTGGAAGAGGTCGTGCCTGAGGCCGAGATTGTTATTCCCTAAAAATCGAAGTTCGATCTTAAATACCGAAGTCCGATTGTTGCTTCGCAACTAGTCCGAACGCTGCGCTTGTCCGATGCGGCTTCGCCGCGTCCGAAAAAGTGGAAGAGCGGAAGATAAAAGCATTACAACAATATATGAGTCTCTTTTCTGTGGTGAGAATGTCTTTAACGGTTATTTCGGACAAGTTGCGTAGCAACATTCGGACGCAGCGTAGCTGCATCGGATGCCTGATCTTCAGGCATTGGACCTCGGTATTTAAATCGGACAAGCGAGGCGGTCAGTTGTTAACTGGGGCTTATGTTTCCACCTCCTCCGCCACCAGTATTGTTACCAAAGGGGGATGGTGTAAAGTTCTGACCAGCTGGTGCAGGAGGAGCACCCGCCGCTGCTGGAGGTAAGAGTGCTGCAGGGTCAATTCCATTATTGATGGCAATCTGAATAAGTTGTTCTAACGATAGACCCTCCTCGAGACCCGACTGTCCGATCATTTGCAATGATTCCGTATCATCTGAATAATTGACTACAGCTGCGCTTATGATTGACTCAAGGCTTCCTGCTGTACAGACAATAAATTTATTATCAAGGGCAGGATCAGGAATGGCTTTTGAGTCACAGTTTGTCAAAATCTGATCAAGAATTGTCTCTAGTGATGTCTGACTACTAACTGCATTCTGAATGATGCTGGTGAGGGGTAATCCTGCACTGAGGTCCGTTTGAATAGTTGCCTGAGCCTGGTTAACCGATAATAACAATCCAGTTGTTACCATAGCCCCATAACGTAGTAGGTGCATATCCTTTGCTCCTTGTGCTCCTGCACATAAATAAATCCTTTACAAGAGTTTAGCAACGCAACCTATAAAAAGTAAACATTGATATATGTCAGCCTCAGAGTTAAGCTTTAATGGCTTTGTAAGACATCTGCAAACAGAGGATTCTCTGTGTAAATATCTTACAAATGATTGATGGGTTTTAGAAAGAAACCGTTACATCACAAGAACAATGGACTGTTCGGAATTACTCAATGGATGCGAGTGTAAGACTGCCTGATACGCTTAGTCGTAAGCGTAGGCTATTAAATAATCATGAGTCACTGATTTTCTGGATCCAGCGTTTTGCGGATTCGCTAATTATTTGTGGCTGTCTGTTTGCCTTTACCTTTATAAAACTAGGTAACCTTCCTTCCCATTACCGCTTGTTAGCGGTGATTGCGGTACTTTGTGTCTGGATTATTTATCGTCGTGAAGGCGTTTATCGCCAGTCCGTGGGCTTTATGAAAAGCTCGTTTCGATTGCTGGTCGCGTGGTTCCAGGTTCTGTTAGTACTGGGGCTGGTAGGGTTTTTAACCAAAAGCAGCGAAAGTTTTTCCCGTGAGGTTCTGTTTGAATGGGCTGTAGTAGGTTATGCACTTCAGCTGTTAAGTCATACCCTCCTCGGCCTCATATATAAACGCTATATCGAGCTATTCTCACATGAAATTCCAGCCCTGGTCGTTGGAACGGGAGCGCTTGCAAATAACCTGATACAGAATCTTAACTCTAACCAATGGTTAGCAGACAGGGTGGTGGGGCTTGTGCAAGCTGACGATTATCCCGTGGCCGAAAGTGAGAAAAATGAAATGTCACTGCCGTTGTTAGGTGGTGTGCAGTCTCTGAGGCAGTTAATAAAAGAAAGAAATGTGCGCAGGGTATACATTGCATTAGCGGTTTCAGAGTCTGAACAGATAGAAGCTCTGCATATTGATCTGCTGGATATGAATGTCGATGTGATCTGGGTACCAGATATCTTTGGCCTGAGCTTACTTAATCATTCAATTCGAGAGGTTGCAGGCATGCCGCTAATCTCATTGAACGAAAGCCCGCTGACATCCAGCCCATCTTCAATAGTATTGAAAAACCTTATGGATAAAGCACTCGCGTTTCTCGCAATAATTGCGTTAAGCCCTTTAATGCTGGTTGTGGCCATATTGATTAAAAAATCATCCCCCGGTCCCATTTTCTTTAAGCAAGATCGTCACGGTTGGGATGGAAAGATTATTAAAGTGTGGAAGTTTCGTAGTATGAAAATGCATGAGGGGGCAGAGGTAAAGCAGGCAACCAAAGGCGATAGTAGAGTAACAAAGGTTGGGGCTTTTATACGGCGGACCTCAATCGATGAATTGCCACAGTTCTTTAATGTACTTCAGGGGACTATGTCTCTGGTTGGTCCACGACCCCATGCTGTAGCCCATAACAATTATTACTCAGGTAAGGTGAATGCCTACTTATTAAGACACAGGATTAAGCCTGGAATTACAGGATTGGCGCAGATCAGTGGTTGCCGGGGTGAAACAGAAACGCTGGATAAAATGGAAAAAAGGGTTGAGTTTGATCTCGCATATATCAATAACTGGTCATTAACTCTAGATATTAAAATTCTTATTAAAACACCAATTTCTTTATTTTCTAAGGATATATACTGAGTGAATAATATTGAAAAAGTGTTTTTGGTAGGCGCTGCAAAGGCTGGTACTACAACGGTTGAAAGTGTTCTGTCTTCAAATGCATCTATATCAAAATCCTTGATAAAAGAACCAAATTATTATTGTAAAGATCTTCATGCTCAATTTATGACCTCAAAATATAATAATTTAAAGGTTTTAGAGTCAGTGGCTGATTATGAAGAAGTGCATAGTCATGCGGCTATTGTTAAAGATGAATTTATTTATGAGCAATTATTTAGTCAAGGGGATATAAGGTTAGATGCGTCTACTAATTACTTATACTCATTAGAAGCGGCTAGTGAGATTTATAAGGATGATCCAGATGCAAAAATAATAATTATTCTGAGAGATCCAATTAAACGGGCGTATTCACATTGGCTTATGGATAGAAGGATAGGATTCAGAGTTCAAGGGTTTTATGAAGAGATTGAGAAAGAATATGATGATATAGCTAACGTCAACTTTAGTAATAGTCCGCTCTATGTATCAAGATCATTATATTTTGAACAAGTAAAAAGATATATGGAGTTATTTAACCATGATAATGTTCTAGTCGTCTTTTTTGAGGACCTGTTTAGTGATAAGAAAGAAGATGTAATGAGTGATATCTACTCATTTGTTGGGTTGAAGTATAAGGCAGTATTTCTGGAAAAGAAGAATGCAGCACAAGTGCCACGTTTTAAATTTTTAAATACTTTTCTTCAGACTAGTGGGGTAAAGGTTTTCTTGAGAACAGTGCTAGGCTCAAATGTTAAAAATCATATAAAGAGAGTGGTGTATAAGGAAAATGATGAGAAGCTGAATACTGAACTTGTTAGAAAGGATATTTTAATTACATTGAAAGACGATTACTTGAAAACTAAAGAGTTGTTGGAAGGTAAAGGTTAGATTTCTAATGAATAGGTTCTTTAAAAATACACCTATTATATGCGTGATATTCCTTCCGTTTTTTGGGTTGGAGTTTTCAAGGTTTTATTTTGAAATTGTGAAAGGCGAGTGGTGGTATTTTCTAAGTTCTGAGCGAAGCTTGTTTTTAAGTTTAGGCTTAGTTTTTTCGTTATTATATGTTGTTGTGAATCAGGAATTTAAAAGGTTCTTGCTAAAGCCAGTAGATTTTTTATTGCTGCTTTATGGAGGGCTGTTTGCCTTATCACTTATAGTGTCAATTCTATCTGAAGGTGTAGATATAATATTAGTAAAGCAGGTGTTTATTCTCATAATAATTATGGCTTCATACCTATACGGAAGATCTGTTGAGCTAGTGTTTGATAAAAGAGCGCTGTTAAAGGTGTCGCTCTGTATTGTATTGGTAAATGTTTTTTTATCTCTTGCCGGAGCGTATTCAGGATCTTCATCTATTTTACTATCTGTATTGATAATGATATCTGTTATTTGTTTTGAAAGAAGTTTTCTGTATTGCTTTTTTTTCGTGTCATTTCTGGCAATGTTTATTATGGCTGTAGAGGACATAAATAGAACCTTTATGCTTTGGTTCTCTTTGTTTTTATTAGTAAATTTCTATTTCAGATTTAAGAGCATTGTTTTAAAGTTTGTATGCCCATTCCTTGTCATATTAGTTATATTTACATGGGCTTTCGTTGATGTCTCAGGTAATGAAATTATTGACGATGACAGCTCAAAGACGTTGAGCAGAGTAAATTCGGTTTTATTTATGATCAGCGGTGGGGAAATGGAGGGGAACGTTTCTCTAAATGATAGAGAATACGAAAATAATAGTGTTAAAGATAAGTTTCATAATGAAGCTTCTGTACTTAATTATATCTTTGGTTTAGGGGCGTCAGCTAGATATGATGTTTATCTTTCAAAAAAAGTTATATATGAAAATCATAATGTACATGTAGGTATCTATTCTGAATATTTAAAAAGAGGCGGTGTGGGTCTTTTAGTTTTGATATTGATTAATCTTATTGTTATATGTAGGGCGGTATTAGATCGTGACTATTTATATAATAAAAATGACATTGGAATATTTTTCTTATTTTGGTTTTATGTTTTATCGGTTGTTTATTGGTTTACATGGTCAGCAATGTTCTTTACATATATGTTAAATTGGATTTATATAGGTCTTAAATTGTCAGGAAGACGAAGCGAAAACTATCGTCATAACCTAGTTGTGAAGTGGAGATAGTAATGATTTTGGTGACAGGATGTCCGAGAAGTGGAACGACTCCTTTAGGGTATATATTTGATAAATATTTAGATTATTCAGTTTTGCATGAGCCGTTTAATTATCATACCGGGATTGAACAAGTAAATAGTTATTTTCAGTTTAAGGATGTCCCCAACTCAACTTTAAACAATGAATTGATTAGTTTATTGATACGCCTGGCCAATGATGACGTTATTGTTAAAGATGGTATATTTCCAGGTGATGACTTGTTACGTAGATGTGCCAAAAGAGTTTTTGGTGCACGAACAAAAAGAAGCTTAAACAATTTTAAAGGTCTTAATCGTGTTGTAAAGGACCCGTTTTTATCGTTGTCTCTTAAATCCGCTACAGTTTTTTTTGATCATGTATATATAACAGTTCGACCTCCAATTGGAATAATGAATAGTTTTAAAAGGTATAACTGGATCTTTCCTGAAGTGTTTCCACATGATGGGTGTGAGTATTTGGAAGGGTTTAGTTTATCAGAATATACAATGCAGCCTGAATTTTATGCGCTCTATATTCAATACCTTATTTATAATTCATTTGAAGATCTAAAATCAGATTTGTTTACGGTTGTGGATACATCTAAGCTAGCTGGTGCAACAGAAGATGATTTAAAAAAAGTTTTTAATCATTTGAATTTAGATTCATATGCGAGCCTTAAGTGTAATCTTGATCAGATGTATGAATCAAAATCTAGAGGTGTATTTTCTGGAATTCATAATCATCAGCGTGGAAAAGATGCATTAAAGGCATCTTATAAAATGGTTGATGTTCCTAAAAACTGCGAAGCTTTGTATAAAGAAGTCTACAGGTTGTATGATTTATATGCTAAATGATTATGATTATATTGTTATTACAGATCATGGCTATATTAATGGTGGTCTTGCCAAAGTTGTAGTTTCTCAAATTTTAGAACTATCTATAGGAAGAAATAAGAAGATTTTACTTGTAACAGGTTCTAAAAAATTAGCTCCTGAGTTAAGTAATAATAATGTTGACCATCTAGTCATCGGCAAAGGAGACTATTTAACGAGGAGTAATAGCGTCGATGGTGCTCTTAATGGAATATTTGACCTGTCTGTGGCGCTTAAGTTACGTAAGATTTTAAAAGCATGTATAACTGATGATACTAAAGTACTTGTTCATGGCTGGAGTAAATCGTTATCACCATCAATATTCCTATCGTTAAGATCTTATACGGATAGAACCTTTTATTGGAATCATGACTATTTTATGCATTGTCCGAATGGTGGTTTTTTTGACTATAAAATAAAAAAGTCATGTAAGGAAAGTGCGGTTTCATTTAGGTGTCTTGTGCGCAATTGCGATTCTCGAAGTTATCTTATAAAAGTTTGGCGTATTCTCAGGTTTTTTGCTTTTAGATTAGCTCGTGGGAAATGTTCAGAAATAGCGGTGACAAACGCTAGTTTGAATGTGATTAATGAGTTTTCATACTTTGAATCCATTTCTGTTATTAATAATCCAATTGATTTGATAAAAAAAGACAGGATTCATTCTGAAAAAAATGATTATGTTGTCGTTGTGGGTAGACCTTCACCTGAAAAAGGCGTTGCAGAGTTACTTGAATTGCTGTCAAAGATAGACTTCAGAAGAAAAATAGTTGTCATCGGGGCTGAAGAATCAGATTTTGGTAATAAAAAATTACAAAATCTAAATCTGGAATGTTGTGGTTGGCTTGGACGGCATGATGTAGAAAAGATCATGGCTAAGGCTCGGTATCTTTTTTTTCCGAGTCTATGGTATGAGACTCAAGGCCTTGTTGTAACTGAAGCAATTGCTATGGGAGTACCGGTTATATGCGCTAATGTTAATTGTGGTATGGAAGCTTTAGGGAAATACAAAGCAGGGATGCTATATGACCCATATGAACTGGACTCGTTGTCTGAGACGATCAAATTATTTGAAAGTAATGACAATGTGAAGAGTTGCAGTGAACGTGGATACAGATTGTATTGGAGTATGCCTGAAAATATAAACCGACACGTTGATCAGGTAGTTAAAATATGTCAGTAAATTTAGGTCAAAAAGTTGCAATCGTTCATGATTGGTTTGTCGATAGTGGTGGTGCCGAAAAAGTTGTAAGTGAATTGCTTTCAATTTTTCCTGACGCCGATGTTTTTTCCACTGTAGATTATTTGACTGATAAACAACGAGATGAAATCGTTAATGGGAAAAAAATAAATACAACGTTCATTCAAAAATTACCACTGTCTAAATCATACAAGAAATATTTTACTCTTATGCCAATGGCAATGGCTTCTTTTGACTTATCTGAATATGATTTAATTCTATCAAGCAGTTCATCCGTGGCTAAAGGTGTTATAACAGGTGCTGATCAGGTACACATTTGCTATTGCCATTCACCTATGAGGTATGCCTGGGATTTACAGGAAGAATATCTTAGATCAGCACACAAAGAAAAAGGTTTTCTATCCTTTATTTATAGACATTTATTACACAAGATGCGGATGTGGGACGTCACCAGTTCTTTCAATGTTGATTTTTTCATAGCTAACTCAACGTACATTAGCAGACGTATTAAGAAAGTTTATAAACGTGATGCTGAGGTTATCTACCCGAATGTCAATGTTGATGATTTTAACGTAGTCAATAAAAAAAGTGACTATTATTTTACATGTTCAAGGCTTGTACCCTATAAACGAATTGATCTTATTGTTGAAGCGTTTAGTGAAATGAAAGATAAAAAGCTCATAGTCGTTGGTGATGGCCCAGAAATGGAAAAAATTAGTGAGTTAGCAACATCGAATGTTGAACTTTTCGGCTATCAAGAGTTTGAGAAGATGCGAGAATTAATGGCTAATGCAAAAGCATTTGTTTTTGCTGCGGAAGAGGATTTCGGGATAGTTCCTGTTGAGGCACAAGCCTGCGGTACACCTGTTATAGCTTTTGGCAAAGGTGGCGCGTTGGAGACTGTAGACGATGGTGTTACAGGTGTGTTTTTTGATCAGCAATCAGTGCCTTCACTATGTGACGCGGTATTGAGATTTGAAAACTGTTCTGAACAGTTTGATGCTAACGTTATTCGTACCCATGCGGAAAAATTTTGTACTAGTCGCTTTCGTAAACAAATTAAAGAGTATGTTTACTCGAAAACCAGGGTGGGTGCCTAAAATGATTTCACCAGTAATTCTATGTGGTGGTTCGGGGACTCGACTTTGGCCACTGTCCCGTACTCAATACCCTAAGCAGTTTTTACCACTTAATGGTGAAACCACAATGCTACAGGATACGGTTAAGCGCTTGGGAGACGTCGATTCGGTTAGCTTGATCTGTAATGAGGATCATCGTTTTTTGGCTGCAGAACAAATGCGGCAGTTAGGTGTGCAATGTTCTGTTTTTCTTGAGCCTGTAGGGCGGAATACTGCTCCTGCTGTGGCTTTGGCTGCGTTGCACGCCGATGCCAATAAATTGGCGTCTGGAGGTGAAAAGCAGAAGTCCGATGCCAACGAGCTTGAGAGTGAGATTCTGTTGGTGTTGGCGGCGGATCATGTGATTAAAGATGAAGAAGCGTTTCGTCGAGCGATTGATAAGGCGCTGCCGCTGGCTGCTCAGGGTAAGATGGTTACTTTTGGGATTGTTCCTCAACATCCTGAAACAGGTTATGGATATATCAAGGCCGAAGGGGCGGATTTCCAAAAAGGCGAAGAGCAAGAGTATTACAACGTAGCTGCGTTTGTAGAGAAACCGGATAGGGTTACCGCTGAGTCATATTTGGCAGAGGGGGGATACTACTGGAACAGTGGAATGTTTATGTTCCGTGCTGATCGTTATCTGGAAGAGTTACAAAAGTATCGGCCCGATATTATCGAGGCTTGCGAAAAGGCGATGGCTGATACGGCTAAAGATATGGACTTTATCAGGGTTAATGCTGAGGCTTTTGAAACTTGTCCTGATGAGTCTATCGATTATGCAGTGATGGAGCCGCTGTGTGCTGAGGGCTCCCTTTTAGCAGGGGGGGCTGACTCTCGTGGTAGCTCTGGCAGTGTAGTTGTGATTCCGTTGGATGTCGGCTGGAGTGATGTGGGCAGCTGGTCTGCACTGTGGGAAATAAAAGAGAAAGACGCCAATAATAACGTTCTCGAAGGTGATGTTATTATTGAAGATACAATGAACAGTTTTGTTTATGGTTGTGACCGCCTGGTAACCACACTTGGGGTGGATGACCTGGTAATAGTGGATACCAAAGATGCACTGTTGGTGGCTCGTAAAGACCGGGTACAAGATATTAAAAAAATAGTGTCTGGTATTAAGAATGCGGCCAGATCAGAGCATTTTCAACATCGCGAGGTCTACCGGCCCTGGGGTAAGTATGACTCAATTGATAGTGGTGGTCGCTATCAAGTTAAGCGTATAACGGTCAACCCAGGTGCTAAATTATCACTGCAAAAGCACCATCACCGAGCTGAACACTGGGTTGTTGTGTTGGGTACCGCGAAAGTTCGTCGTGGCGAAGAATCAATGCTTATTTCTGAAAATGAGTCCATCTATATCCCGATTGGGGATATCCACTCTCTGGAAAACCCTGGCAAAATACCGCTTGAGTTGATTGAAGTTCAATCAGGATCGTACCTTGGTGAAGATGATATTATTCGAATAGAGGATGAATATGGTCGTGCATAAGGAAATGCAAGATTGTCTCTAACAATTATGATGAAGCTCAGTGGGCGGCGAGAGTTACTGATTCAAACAATTATTAGTTTCTTTTGCCGTGCTCTGGCTGCTATTGCAGCACTTATCACAAGCCTGGTCATAGGACGTCAGCTAGGAGCTGAGGGTGCCGGTTTGTACTTTCTTGCTTTCAGCATTGTATCTTTTGTGTCGGCTTTTTCCCGGTTAGGACTCGATAATACTATCGTTCGATTTTGTGGTGCGGCACTGCCTGAAAGGAACTGGGGGATCATTAGAACGACAGTTTACAAAGCCATTTTAATTAGTTCATTAGTAAGTTTCAGCCTGGCTATAGTTTTGTATTATAGTGCGGATTTATTGGCTGAAAGTCTGTTTCAAAAATCAGAACTTGGTGCCGTTCTTAAGCTGATTTCGCCAGGTATTGTTGGATTGAGTGTATTAACACTTATTTCCATGGCACTGCAAGGCACCAGGCGCATACCTGCTTCTATTTTAATTCAGACTATTGTCGTGAATTTAGTGTTGGCCATTGGACTATACATTTATTCTGTATCAAGCCCTGAAAGTGCGGCATTAGCATATAGTATTACAACAGTACTAACCGTTATTTTTGGTTGTTATCTATTTTTTAGTAATTTGGAAAGGGGTTCACAAGTTGTTAGCTGGCAAGCATTATTTAAAAGCTGCATGCCATTATGGATAGTGGTTATCATGCAACAAACTGTCCAATGGTCCGGACAGTTTATCGCGGGTAGTTTTGTCTCAACAGAAGAAGTTGCGCAATTAGCAGTAGCGCAAAGAACTGCTTTGCTTGTCAGTTTTGTTTTAATGGCAGTAAATATGGTTGTTGCGCCAAGATACGCTGCCATGTTTAAGCAAGCAAAGATGGCTGAATTGGAAGATATGGCCATCACATCTACACGAATAATGATATTTTTGTCGATACCTGTTGTAACGATTATGGTTGTTATTCCAGATTACATCATGGGTCTATTTGGTGAAGGATTTAGCGGAGGAGCCAGCCTGCTACAGATTCTTGCAGTTAGCCAGTTTGTTAATGTGATGACTGGCTCTGTAGCTTATTTGCTTACAATGTCAGGGCATGAAAAAGAGCTAAGAAATACTGCACTTATCTCTGGTCCCGTAGCCATAGTACTAGGCCTGGTTTTAACTCCAATATATGGTGTTACTGGTGCTGCAATAGCAACCGCTATCGCTATTTCTACACAAAATATTATGGCCATGTGGTTGGTTAATAAACGACTTGGTTTTAACACAATGGCTATATGGAAAAAAACTAATTGTTAATTACGTAAAATTTATTTTATAGGTTTTATAAGTGAGGTTGATGTTTATATGCAGGCCTTAGTGATCAAAATCATATTTGCCACTGTTGTTTCTTTTGTACTACTTAATTCAAAAGTGATCGCAGCGGATAAATGCCTGCATTTATCACTGCGAACAAACATGCTAGGTTTTTCTGGAATTTGTAAAAAAGGTGTTGTCTATTATGATAATAAACAAGTAAACGAAACAGTACCTATGGCTCCAGGTTGTCTGAAATCAAAAATAATACCAATGTCACATCGAAAAAAATGGTCAAAAACAGAACGAGAAAGTTTTGTTAAGTTACGTAAAAAGTGTCAGAAACAAATGAAAAATTGGTATGCAGAATATCTTCTTTATAGTAAGGACGGCTTGCGAAATACGATGGTTCTGTTTTGGCATAATCATTTCACATCGTCTCTTAAGAAAGTAAAAGAGCCTCAGCTTATTTATAAACAACATATTTCAATTGAAAAATTATCACTCGGATCTTTTGATGAATTATTAAAAGCTATATTGTTTGATTCTGCAATGCTCATTTATTTGGATAATAATTCAAATGTTAAAGAAAAACCAAATGAGAATTTTGCTAGAGAATTATTGGAACTTTTCACATTAGGTGTAGGGAATTATACTGAAGATGATGTGAAGGGGGTTGCTAGATCTCTTACTGGTCTTACAGTTGATAAAGAAACTTTTGAAACAGTATTTGTAGAAGATATGCACGACAAAGGAAATAAGATTATATTTGATAAATCAGGCAATTATAATCCAGAGGCTGTGCTGGGACTGATTTTAGAGAAGCCTGAAGCTGCACGGTATATTACGGAAAAAATTTGGAGTCATTTTATAAGTGTAGTAGATAATGAAATGGTTGATGAACTCAGTGATGATTTCTATAAAAATTGGGATATTGAAAAGTTAGTTGTCACAATCATTGAATCAGATCAGTTTAATTTAGATAAAGGGCAAATGATAAAATCTCCTTTAGAGCTGATAACTGGGACTGTTCGTGTAGTAGGTAATCGAATGGTTAAACCAGAAGATATTACGCGTTATTCGGCTCAGATGGGAATGGATTTGTTTGATCCCCCGAACGTTAAAGGGTGGCCTTTCGGAAGTGAGTGGGTTAGTTCTGGTCGATTACTTGTAAGGTTAAATTTCCTAGGAAGAGTTTTACGAGGTGTAAACATGAATAATAGTAATTTGTCACATAGATTATGTGAATCAATAGAATTAAATTATTATACTGCGATGCCGCCTCTTCAAACTATGGGTTCTACAACCTGTTTAGGTAAAATTGAACAATTACTTTCAGATCCTGTCTGGCAATTAAAGTAAATAAGGAGTTTACATTGAATCGACGACAGTTGCTGAGAATGGTAGCTTTATCTCCATTTCTATTTAATGCCAGAGTATATTCGATAGACCATAAAGAATTGCCTGTTCTAATACTTATTGAGTTGAATGGTGGAAATGACACTCTAAATAGCTACATACCTTTGAATCAGCTTGAAAGCTATTATAGGTTAAGGCCCAAGCTAGGAGTTGGTCGTGACAAAATGATTGATCTTGATACTGATTTTGCATTACACCCCTCACTAGAACCTCTTAAGCAAAGTTGGCTGGATGGAGACTTTGCGTTAATACATGGCCTGGGTTATGAAAAGCCTAATAAGTCGCATTTTCGGTCTATTGATATCTGGGATACTGCTAATAAAGTAGATAACGGTAGTATGAAAGGCTGGCTTTCTAATGTCATCGATGGGATGGGAAGAAGTGGACTAGATAGTATTGTATTTGGTCGAAATCCCGGGTGTGTTACGGGAGGGATGAATCGCTTTATCCAGTTTAAGAATATGGCTAAGTTTGTAAAAAGCTCAAAGTCAGTTATGTCTACTAATGTGACAACTAGCAATGATGCATTGAATAGTGTTATCAGTTCACAAAATTATATTCATGAAGGAAAGAAACTATTAAAAAGTTTTTCTAGAGATAAAAAACTATTGGGTAGTTTGTTTCCAAGAACAACATTTGGAATGAATTTGTCGGATATTTGCACTTTGGTTCAGTTAAACAGTGGTATACCAGTTTATAAACTAGCTCTGAGTGGATTCGATACTCATAGTAAGCAGACGGCTAAGCATAGTCAGTTGCTAAAACAGTTAGCTTCGGGCTTGAATTCACTAAAAAATCAATTGAAAATTTCCGGCCATTGGGAAAATACGTTGATAATGACATATTCAGAATTCGGTCGTAGGGCTTTTCAAAATGGCTCGGGTGGTACTGATCACGGTACTGCGGCAACTCACCTCGTGATGGGGGGAAGGGTTGTTGGCGGGCATTATGGGGCTGACCCTGATATTAAATACCTTGTAAACAATGATATGTTATACACCACAGATTTTAGGCATATGTATCAAACGGTCATATCAGACTGGTGGAAGAAAGACTATAAAATTGCAACAGATACTGAAACTTTGAAGTTTTTAAAAACTATATAAGATAGAAATACATGCTAAATTAAAGGTTGAAGGTTAGCTGGTATGTTGTTTATTCTATATTTTTAAATATAGACTTGAAAAGTTATTTCAAATTTTAGTGGGTAGTATTTAAAAAGTATGATATCGATTCGCAATAGTTGTTGAGCCTGAAACGGCAGCAAGTTTGATATGCTGTTTGTATTGCTGAATATCGTATGAATGCTCTTAGTGGTATGAATAGTAAACCTGTATCTTGATGAGTCGATATATGGAAACTATTTAAATTTTTTTATTTTTCCAAAAAAGCAGCTTGTAGACATGCTAAAAGGTATTGTTAGGTTGTAATGGGTTTTAGTTAAAGGCTAATTGCCATTCGAACATAGGTTTGTTTTTAAATCTATCTCTAGTCACTAATAGGTTTTTTGGCTGTATTGTTAATTTTAAAATAAATAGATTGAAATTAGTTTCAGTACCCGCAGTTACAAATCACTTTCTTTAAATGATTTGCTAAATACTTTTAATATTGGTGTCGTTAAGTAATTAATAATGGTTCTATTTTCTTTAAGTATCATGACTTCTGCTTGCATGCCCGGGTGTAGCTTTATATTTTGTGTAGGCTCATTTAAAGAAACCCTTAGTGAGTATGCTGAGACCCCTGTATTAGGTTCTGATACACGATCAGCTGAGACTACTGCAATGTTTCCTGTAAGAGGGCGAATAGATCTGAAGTTATAAGCGCTCAGTCTGATGCTAACATCATCGCCCAAATTTATGATATCTATATCTTTAGGATCAAGTAGAGCCTCTACAATATATTTTCTGTCTGCGGGTACTATTTCCATGAGGGTGGAGTGTGCGCTTATAACTCCTCCCTTTGTGAAGATAGAGAGTCCGACAACATTACCATCAACGGGACTAAATATTTTTGTTCTCTCTAAGTCAACCTTAGCCTGAAAAAGTCTTTCTTTTAGCTGAAACAACCTGTTTTCGGTCTGTGTTATTTCTTCACTTATTACACTAAAAAAATCTATGTCTGTGTTCTTCAGCTCTTGTTCTAATTGTTTTATTTCAATGTGAGCAGATCTTACCTTTGATTTTGTGTTACCTATGCTTGATTCAATTTTTGAGCGGTCTATCATATAATCAAGAATTTTTTCTCTTGATGCTAGTCCTTTTTTTACTAAGGGCGATTGCATTGATATTTGTTGTTTTATTGTTCGTAAAATTTTGTTGTCCGTATGTTCTTTTAATTCTAATGAAACTATTTCTTCATTAGCCTTTCTGATTCTTTCGTTTATTATTGTTTTTACTCCGTTAATTTTCTCTTTTCTTTTTATAAAAATTCTATTTTGCTGTTCTATATGTTTTTCCAGTAGTGTTATTGAGTCAAAATTTTCTGGTATTTTAACTTTTATGTGTCTATCTAACTCAGATAGTAATCTTGAGTATAGGGCATAATTTGAAAGAAATTCATTTCTTATTTGCTCATATTTTGACTGCTCAATTGTGTTGTCGGCCTGGATTAGAAGTTGCCCCTTATATACCGTTTCACCTTCAGATATAAATATCTCTTCTACGAGACTGTTCTGGTAGTGTGCGATAACTTTTCTATTGCTTTCAATCTTTAGAATTCCTGGTGCGATTGCAGCGCTTTGAATCTTTAATATAAATAGAAGAGGTATTAGTACTGATGCTGATAATAGAGTTGTTATGGTTGATTTTTTTGCCCAAGATTTACTTTTTAATATGTGGTTTGTTCTAGACATTTGATATCTCTAGTTTATTCCTGCCTATTAATGCCAGATCATTTGGAGATAATGTTTTCTCAATTTTTCCATTGTTTAGAATTATTATTCTATCGCTAAGGCTTATTATGCTAGGTTTGTTTGAGGCGATAACTGTTGTTTTTCCGGCAGTTTTTCTGTCGACGATCAATTTTTTTATATAAGGTTCGCCATCGGCGCCTTGGTAGCTATCTGCATTATCAAGGATTAGGACTGCTGGGTCCATTATTATAGCTCTTGCAACTAGTAATCTTTGTTTTTCTGCGTCACTCAATTGTGACATGATGTCATCTGAGGCTGTATCGTAGCCCATAGGAAGATTTATTATTGAACGATGAATACCAATTCTTTTGCAGGTATTAACTACAATGTCATCTGAGACGCTGTATCTTGATATGTTCTGTTTAAGGGTTCCTGGTAAAAGTTGTTGATTAGATGAATAGTAGCCAACATTTAAGAATAGGTCGTCACCCCATTGCGTTAGCGCTGCATTATCAATTGTAATGTTACCAATTTCAGGGGTTTGCAAGCCTAAGAGGCATCTGAGTAATGTAGATTTACCTGATCCTGCACCGCCTATAATTGAAATTATTTCACCAGATTTAATGCTTAAATTTAAGTTTTGGAAAAAAATATTCTTCGTATTTTTGTGAAATATTAGAGCGTTTTCAATATTTATATTGCCTTGCATCTTTGTTAAGTTTGTTCTGGGCGAGTCCCGGTATGTATGCTTTAGTCTTTCTCGTAGCTCTTTTATTGATTTATAAAAAATAATCCAGGATTTTCCATTCAATACCATACTTTCATAAGGCTGCAAGGCTCTGCCAAAAATAAGAGTTCCTGCGATCATTCCACCAATTGATATTTGATTACCTATGTATAGGTATGCGCCGCTAGCAATTATTAATATTTGTCCTATAAGTCTTGTTGTTTTGGATATGGTTTTGATTATAATTATCGAATCTAAAGAATGAGCGTTTTTTTCTTGATTTTCTGAATCTATTTTTTCTATTTCTTTTGTAATAGTGTCAGTTGTACCAGTGGCTATGATTGTGTCTTCTAAACCTTTGATCGTGATGTTTTGATTGATTTCGGTGTTTGATTCATTTTTTGTATTGCTTATTGCGGTTAATATTGCAAAAGTGAATATAAATGTAAGTGTTATTAATGCATATGTAGGGTGCAGCAGCCAAAGAAATATAACGAATAGTGGACTCCAAATTAGCTCTGAAATTTGAAGAGTATAAGGGTGTATGCCTTTATATACCTTGTTAAATAGTGATTCCAGTTTATCGCTGCTTTTCGTTGATTTTGTTTCAGCAAGTTTTTCCTGGCTCATTGTTTCTGATAGAATATTGGCAATGTCACTTGCTACATAGTTTGAGATTTTCTGACGGCATAAATCAATTAGCCCATAGAATAATAAGCATAGGCATGCAATTAAAGAAAGTGATAGTAACGTCTCTACGCTTTTTGAAGTAAGGACTCGGTCAAATACCTGAAATGAGTATATAGGTAGTATGAGCAATATTAGATTGCAAATAAGTGTTAATATTAGAATATGTTTTATGCCATTTTTAATGCATTTAAACATTGCTTCAACAGAACTATTATATGATATGGATTGCACCTAGGCCCCTGGCGATAAATGTTTTTATTTAATAAAACAGGGAGTTGTCTCCCTGTTTTATGTATAAAAATTTAAACTATATCTAGAGCCAGACCATCGGTGTCTGGAAGAACCTCAAGCATATCAGTGACTATTGTTACGGTATCTCCACTTCCGTTGGTATACGAGTATGAGAATAGGTCGACACTAGTATTGAGTCCTAGCATTGCCAGATATTGACTTTCTTGAGCGCTATCGAGGTCTGTTACGGCTCCTGCGGTCCATGAATCACCATCACTGAATAGCAACTCATTAATACCGACGGCGAGGAATGTATCTGCGAACTGGCCGCTATCGTTGGTGTTATTGTCATCATTTGAGAGTTTTGTCAGGCTTATTTCAACAGAGGTGAAAACGTCCCCTTCGAAGTCGCCAAGCACCGCTTCAATGCCTTTATTAAGGTTGCTGCTAAGATCTATTTCAACGAGATTGTCACCATTACTATCTTCTACCTGTAAACTATCAAAGCCATCTCCGCCTTTATAGAAGACATCATCTTCATCGGCAAGTAGCATATCGTCACCTGCGCCACCTGAAAGCTTATCTGCGCCTTCTCCGCCTTCCAGTGTATCGCTACCGAAACCGCCTTTTAGCGTATCGTCACCGATGCCACCGTTGAGCATATCGTCACCATGGCCCCCTTTTAGTGTATCGTCGCCACTGTTGCCGCTGAGTGTATCATCTCCGGCGCCACCATTAAGCTCATCGTTACCTTCACCGCCGGTGATGGTGTCAAAGCCGATACCGCCATTGATTATATCGTCACCGCCCCCGCCCTGAAGTGTGTCGTTGCCGCCTTCGCCGTAAATATTATCGTTTCCAAGAGATCCGGCAACCAGGTCGTCACCACTGCCGCCTAGCAGAGTGTCATCACCGGCTTGTCCGTCGATGACATCGTCACCTGCCCCCCCTTCTATATGATCATTATCTCCACCACCGAATAGCATATCGGCAGAGTTATCATCGCCACCTAAGATGATATCTTCGCCGTTGCCACCATGAATCTCATCGGCACCATCTTCGCCATAGAGCTCATCATTTCCGGCGCCGCCATCAATGTAGTCGTCACCAGAACCCGCCATCACGATATCATCGCCTTTTAAAGCAGTTATAGTATCGTCTGCAACTGCTCCATTGAGGATATCGGCCATATCTGTGCCTGTGATTGTACTCATTTTAAAGTCCTTTTTTAATGAATATGCAACCAAGCCCGTCTTCGCAAAGTGCCTGAATGGCAAAGACTTTGGTTTTTAAATCCGCTTTCTTTTGAAAACGGTAATTCTACTAAACTCAAGTTCAATATAGGACTTATTTGTTTGAAATTCTAGTATTCTTTTTTTGCACGTTCTCTACGTGCTACAGACTGCGCTGCTTTCCTGGTTGTTGAATGTTGTGAGTTTTATTTTTGTGTTTTAAATGTTTGATTAGAATGGCTTGTGTCTTAGCTAGTCAATCTGGATCAGGGGGCTTTTTTTTGGGGGGTAGCCCCTCTCATGATGAGAGGGGCTGTTCGGATGAGGTTAGATAATTGCCTTCTCTTTAAGGAGTGCTATCACATTATCGGCAGCCTCTTCTGGTGTAAGTTCTACTGTTTTAAGGTCTAGCTCTGCGTTTTGCGGCTCTTCGTATGGTGAGTCGATACCGGTAAAGTTTTTCAGCTCACCGCGGCGTGCCTTTTTGTAGAGGCCTTTAACATCACGGTCTTCAGCAACCTCAAGTGGGGTGTTAACGAAGATCTCGATAAATTCATCGTCACCGACCATATCCCGGGCCATTTGCCGCTCGGCTCTGAATGGTGAGATGAATGATGTTATTACGATAAGGCCTGCATCGACCATGAGCTTTGCTACTTCCGAGATTCTGCGGATATTTTCTACCCGGTCCTGATCTGTAAAGCCAAGATCTTTGTTGAGGCCGTGTCTTACATTGTCGCCGTCCAGCAAGTAGGTGTGATGGCCGGCCGCCAGAAGCTTTTGTTCAACCAAGTCTGCTATGGTTGATTTGCCTGAGCCGGATAGACCTGTTAACCAGATTACGCCTGGCTTCTGATGCTTCTGTGTTGAGCGAACTTCCTTGGTGACCTGGGTATGCTGGACTGTAATATTGGTGCTGCGGCGCAGGGCGAAGTTGATCAGGCCGGCGCCCACAGTGTTATTGGTCATGCGGTCGATCAGAATAAAACTACCGGTATCACGATTATCTTTATAAGCATCAAAGGCGATGTCCTGATCCAGGCTGATATTGCACTCACCAATGCCATTTAGCTCTAGTTTCTTAGCGGCTAAATGTTCCATAGTGTTTACATTAACCTGATATTTAATCTCGGTTACTGTTGCTGCAACGGTTTTGGCACCAACCTGCATCAGGTAAGTACGACCTGGAAGAAGCGCTTCTTCATGCATCCAGATAACTGTGGTCTCAAACTGTTTGCCAATAGAAGCAGGCTCTGTCGCTGAAGTGATCATATCACCGCGGGAGATATCGATTTCGTCATTCAGGGTCAGGGTTACTGATTGTCCGGCAACGGCCTGCTGTAGCTCGCCGTCATAGGTGGAGATTGCAGAGATGGTGCTCTCTTTACCTGATGGTAGAGTGCGAATTTTATCGCCAGGTTTAATTATTCCGCTGGCAATCTGACCAGAGAACCCCCTGAAATCCAGATTGGGCCGGTTGACCCACTGAACCGCCATGCGAAACGGTGTGTTTTGCATTCGCTCGTCATCGACCTGTACTGTTTCCAGGTAGCCCATCAGGGTTGTTCCGTGGTACCAGTTCATATTGTTGCTGGGTTCGGTAATATTATCACCGGCCAGGGCTGACATAGGAATGAAGGTAATCTGCTCTATACCGATCTGCTTGGCAAATTCAGTGTATTCTTCTTTTATCTTATTGAAGGTAATTTCTGAGTAGTCGACAAGATCCATCTTGTTGATAGCAACAACGATGTGGCGGATGCCTATCAGTGATACCAGATAGCTGTGTCGACGGGTCTGGGTCAAAATTCCACGACGGGCATCAACCATGAGAATAGCGACGTCAGCAGTGGATGCTCCGGTCACCATGTTGCGGGTGTACTGCTCGTGTCCTGGTGTGTCAGCTACGATAAACTTACGCTTATCGGTAGAGAAGAAGCGGTATGCGACATCGATAGTGATACCCTGTTCCCGTTCTGCTGCCAGACCGTCAACCAGTAGGGCAAAATCAATATTATCGCCCTGAGTACCGTATTTCTTTGATTCAGCTTCAACGGCTTCCAGTTGATCTTCAAACAGAAGTTTTGATTCATACAGTAGGCGGCCGATCAGGGTGCTTTTACCATCATCTACACTACCGCAGGTGATAAAGCGTAGCAGGCTCTTCTGCTCATGTTCTTTCAGGTACTGAACGATATCTTCAGATATCATGTCTGATGAATGTGCCATTAGAAGTAGCCCTCCTGCTTTTTCTTCTCCATTGACGCGGCTGAGTCGTGATCGATCATCCGTCCCTGTCGTTCTGATGTCTTGGTCAGTAGCATTTCCTGAATGATAGCTGGCAGGGTGTCGGCTTCTGATTCAACGGCACCAGTTAGTGGGTAGCAACCCAGGGTCCTGAAGCGGACATTTTTCATCATAGGTACTTCACCCGGTTGCATCGGCATACGGTCGTCATCGACCATGATCAGGGTGCCATCGCGTTCGACTACCGGGCGCTGAGCGGACAGGTAGAGCGGTACAATTGGGATCTGTTCAAGGTATATATACTGCCAGATATCCAGTTCGGTCCAGTTGGATATCGGGAATACTCGTATTGACTCGCCGGGGCGCTTATTGGCGTTATAGTTTTTCCATAGTTCTGGGCGCTGATTTTTTGGATCCCAGCGATGGTCGGCGGTACGGAAAGAGAATATTCGTTCCTTGGCTCGGGACTTCTCTTCATCACGGCGTGCGCCGCCAAAAGCAACATCAAATTTGTGTAGATCCAGAGCCTGCTTCAGACCCTCAGTTTTCATGATGTCGGTATGCAGTGCTGATCCATGGGTGAAAGGATTAATACCCTTTTCTACCCCTTCAGGGTTTTTGTAGGTGATTAACTCGACACCCAGGTCTTTGACTAGTTGATCGCGGAAGCTGTACATGTCCCGAAATTTCCAGCCGGTATCAACATGCAGCAGTGGAAAAGGGGGCTTTGACGGGTGAAATGCTTTCATCGCCAGATGAAGCATGACGGCGCTGTCCTTGCCTATGGAATATAACATGACTGGATTTTCTGCTTTGGAAACAACTTCCCGCATTATTTGAATGCTTTCTGCTTCCAGTCTTTCTAAGTGTGTTAATGCCATTGTGTTCCTCACATATGACTGGTTGGATTCCATTACACCGTCGATCGGTAACTGTACCGTTTGGGTGTGGGTTAAGGTTTTTGAATGTGTGAATAGGGTTATTTGTGACTGGTTTGCCAGCCACTCTTGAACGTCTGCATAGCTATTGAGTGAGACGCTAAGTAGTGAAAGTGCAGTATTGCTAGTTAATTGTTGCTTGAGTAATTCCAGAAAGCGAATGATGAGCTTGCTGTCTGGCTTGTCTGTCTGAGCAAGCCAGTAGGTTTTACCTCTGAAGTCCTGAGCATAGATAAAGTAGCCCTTAAGGCCGGGCTTTTTCTGGGCTTCGCTGGTGTTTAGTTCAGCTATACCGCCTTTAAGTATTTTGCCAAAAGCTTTGATTTGTTGATCGTTTAGTTCCGGATGGGTCTGAGCCAGCCAGTTACCGGCCGATATCTTCTCTGCAGTATTCTTTTGGGCTGTGATGCCCCACTGCTTCAGGTAGCGGTTGATGGTTTTAGCGGATAGAGGGTTCTGATGATCGCTGAACCAGTGTTTAACTGAGTCGTTGCTCCATAAACCGCCACCTTCGGGCAGGTTTGATAGCATGAATGTCAGGCACTCATCCTGAGAGCCAGCAGTTGATAGTTGTGTTTTTGGTCGCCCGCGTTTCCCTGTATCTACTGCATCCCAACCACCGGTTATAAAACGTTTATGGGCTGAAATTATTGTTGGGTGAGATAATCCCGTAGTCTTTTTAATAGCGGCCAGCGTTTCTCCACTAATTCGCAGGCTGACAGCCTGTTTTCTTAGTTTGTTGAGTGCTGTAGGAGAAAGTTTTTTGCCGCTCATTAACAGATCCTTGTATAAGAATTGAGATGATACGTAATTGGCGGTATGATGACAATCTCTATCTGTTAAACATTTAATGTCCTTGAATTGCTGCTGGCATAAGTCTTTGTTTTATATAAGTCAGCCGGACAAAATAAAACGTAAAGTGGAAATATGGATTTTTCGGCTGTTCTAACGTTATTGCTTCTCGTTCTGGTATTGTTGTTGCTCGTTTTCAGTCGTGTTGCAGCGGATATGGTGCTTCTTGGTGCTATGGCGGTACTGATTGTTGCGGGGGTGCTGACCCCTGCTGAAGCACTGGTTGGCTTTTCTAATCCAGGCGTTATTACCATCGCTGCGTTTTATGTGATCGCAGCAGGGCTGAAAGAGACTGGCGCTGTAAGATGGATAGGACAGTTGCTGCTTGGGTTGCCTGCCGGTGAAAAAAGAACCTTGGTGCGAGTAATTATTCCTTCTTCGCTACTAAGTGCTTTTATGAATAACACTGCAGTAGTTGCCATGTTTATTCCAGCTGTGCAGGATTGGGCAAAGCGCCTCAATACTTCTGTCTCAAAGTTACTTATTCCCCTGAGTTATGCTGCTATTTTGGGTGGTACCTGTACCTTAATCGGTACCAGTACCAACCTTGTGGTTGATGGTTTGCTTCAGGTTGAGACAGGGCAGACTCTGGGTATGTTTGATCTTGCCTGGGTCGGGATACCGGTACTTATTATCGCTGCTGGGGTTATGGTTTTGTTAGCACCGCTGTTGTTGCCTGCCCGGAAAGGGGTAGTTGAGCAGCTGGAATGTGCTCGTGAATATGTAGTTGAACTGGCGGTTATGCCGGCGGGGCCTCTTGTTGGGAAAACAGTTATTGATGCTGGATTACGCCAGCTAACTTACGGCTATCTGGTGGATATAAAGAGGGGTGACCAGTTATTGACTGCGATTGCGCCAGATATGGTGTTATCAGCTGATGATGTATTGGTGTTTATTGGAGCAGCGGAGGCAGCTCATGAGTTGCGAGCTATAAGAGGGCTCACTCCTTCACATGAAGATATTGCAAAGCTGGATATCTCTATGCAGCAGCGCTGTTTGGTTGAGGCTGTTATTGGCCCTGAGTTTGTTGCATTGGGGCAGACGGTCAGGGATTCTAGATTCCGGAGTCGGTTTCAGGCTGCAATATTGTCTGTTTGTCGTCAGGGTTATAGGTTGGATGGAAAAATCGGCGATATACAGCTTCAAACTGGTGATACTTTGTTGCTGGAGGCGAGTGAAGATTTCGTCAGTCAGTACCGTTCCCGAAGGGACTTTCTTTTGATTAGCGCTTTGAATGAGTCTACTCCTCCTGATTATGATAAGGCTCCAATCGCCGTCTTGACGTTATTATTAATGGTTGTTGTGAGCGCTTCAGGCCTGCTCTCTATTCTTGAGTCCGCAATTATTGCGGCTGGAGCTATTCTGTTAACTGGCTGTGTCTCAATTGCTAAAGCCCGACGTAATGTTGATCTGTCAGTTTTGTTAGTTATTGCCGCGTCGTTCGCCTTAGGGGCTGCGATGGTAAAAACTGGTAATGCCAGTATGATCGCAGAGTGGCTACTATTTTATGAGGGGATAAGTGCCTGGCAGGCGCTGATTATGATGTACCTTATAACGGCTTTCTTCACTGAACTGATTACTAATAACGCTGCGGCTGTTTTAATGTTTCCGGTGGCGATGGCGCTTGCTGAACAGTTGGGTGTGAGTTATATGCCCTTTGTTATTGCCGTGATGTTTGCCGCCTCTGCCAGTTTTATAACGCCGTTGGGTTATCAGACTAATCTGATGGTATACGGCCCTGGTGGTTATCGTTTTACTGATTATGCAAGGCTTGGGGTTCCGATGAGCCTGACAGTTGCTTTTGTCTCCCTGAGCCTGATACCTCAGGTCTGGTCATTCTGAACAATTACACTAATGAATTTGAGAAGGACATCATGTTTAACAATCAAGAAATTATTAATCTGGCCAAACAGGCCGGCGCTGCGATTATGGATATCTATCAGCGGGATTTTGCGGTCTATGATAAGTCCGATGCCAGTCCGCTGACAGAGGCGGATCTTGCTTCGCATCACTGTATTGTTGATGGTTTGAAACAGCTTACGCCGCAGATTCCGGTATTGTCTGAAGAGTCAGGCGCAACCGAGCATGAGGGGCGTATGTCATGGCAGACATATTGGTTGATCGATCCTCTTGATGGGACTAAAGAGTTTATTAAGAAGAATGGTGAGTTTACCGTTAATATTGCGCTGATCGACCAGGGCAGGGCTGTGTTTGGTGTAGTTTATGCGCCGGTTCTTGAGGAGACTTACTGGGGGGACGCGCAGGGCGCGTTTAAGGAAGAGAATGGCTTGGTTAATCCGATACAGGTTGCTGATATTCCTGCTTCCGGTTCGACCTGGAAGGTCGTGGGTAGCCGTTCGCATCAGTCCGATGAGTTTAAAGCCTTTGTTAAAGAGCTGCCTGATACTGAAGTTGTTTCCATGGGTAGTTCACTAAAGTTGTGTCTGGTTGCTGAAGGTAAGGCTGATCTATACCCTCGGTTGGGTTTAACCAGTGAATGGGATACTGCCGCTGCCCATGCAGTTGTTGAAGCGGCTGGTGGACAGGTGTTGCAGTATCCAGGCTTGGAGCCACTGCTGTATAACACCCGTCCGGATACCCTATTGAATCCGTTTTTTATCGTCTGTGCTGGCCGGAATGAAGCTTGGGGCTAAAAGAGTCGAGGTCCGATTGGCGCTAAGTCGCCGGGTCCGAACGCTACGTTTGTCCGATGCGGCTTTGCCGCGTGTCCGAAAAAGCTGAAAACGGAAAAGAAACAATAACCACAGAGAGTGCCGAGTGCATTGAGAAGGGATAAACCTTTTGATCTCTTAAGTCTTTCTCTGTGATCTCTGTGTCCTCCGTGATGAGGATACTTCTGTATTTAAGTAGTACAGGACAAGTTGCGTAGCAACGTTCGGACGCGGCGTAGCTGCATCGGATGCCTGTTTCACAGGTATTGGGCTTCGGCATTTAACGGACAAGTGCAGCGTCTGCTTTTCGTATTTTAATGTTATGATTTGTGGCCTGTTCAGATCATTTTAAAGGATTTTGTTGATGGCGATTTTGGTTACAGGTGGTGCAGGATATATCGGCTCACATACAGTAGTGATGCTATTGGAGGCCGGGTATGACGTGGTTGTGCTTGATAATCTTTGTAACAGCCACTCTGAAGTGTTTAATCGGGTAGAAACTATTACGAGTAAACGTCCCGCTTTTGTTGAGGGAGATATTCGGGATGCTGCTTGCCTGAAGAGGCTTTTCGATAATTATCCTATTGAGTCTGTTATCCACTTTGCCGGTCTGAAGGCGGTGGGGGAAAGTTCACAAAGCCCGCTCGAGTATTATCAGAATAATGTCCATGGCTCAGTCGTTCTTTGTCAGGCGATGGCCGTTGCGGGCGTTAAAAAGCTGGTATTCAGTTCATCAGCAACGGTTTATGGGGAAGATGCACCCGTCCCCTACGTTGAAACTATGCCGCGGGGTAAAACCTCTAACCCCTACGGTACTTCAAAGGCGATGGTTGAGCAGATTCTGACGGATCTTTGTGCTTCTGATGCTGGCTGGTCTGTTGCATTGCTACGTTATTTTAATCCTATAGGGGCTCATTCATCGGGCCTTATTGGTGAGGATCCGCAAGGGATTCCCAATAATCTTATGCCATTTATCAGTCAGGTGGCGGTGGGTAAGCGTGAGCGGCTATCTATTTTCGGTAATGACTATGATACAGATGATGGTACTTGTGTCAGGGATTATTTGCATGTAATGGATCTGGCTGACGGACACCTTAAATCCCTAGAATGCCTGCAACAGCCGGGTACTCATATTTATAATCTGGGGACTGGGCAGGGCTTATCTGTACTGGCGATGGTGAATAGCTTTGTTAATGTTACTGGGGTTACTGTGCCATATGAATTTGCGCCCCGTCGGGATGGGGACTTGCCCGCTTTCTGGGCTAATGCTTGCAAGGCGAATAACGAGTTGGGCTGGCAAACTCAGTTTAGCCTGGAAGATATGATGCGCGATACCTGGAACTGGCAGTCCAATAATCCGGAAGGGTATAAATAATATAACCGCAGTCCGATTGGCGCTACAGCGCCGAATCCGAAAAACTGGCAAAGATAAGAGCGATTTACCACAGCATCCAAGGGGCATGCCAAGCACACAGATGAGAGCGTTAAGAGCTTAGTTAAATCTTTTCTCTATGGTCTTTGTGGTGAAAATGTTCTTATGGGGTATTTCGGACAAGTTGCGAAGCAACGTTCGGACAAATGAAATGATCGGACGCCTGCTTTGCAGGCATCGGACTTCGGCTCTTAAGTATCGGACCACTGCTCCTTGCTCATAACATGTTAGTTTTAAACCACCCCCAGATTCCCAGTGAAAAGCCCGGGAACAGGTCGATGCCTGCTGCTGATTTGATCAGGTATAAAACTAGTAGCCCCAGCAGGGTTGAAAATGACAGAAACAGTATCAGGAAAAAGGCTTGTACAAGGGCTGCTGTTTTTTGTTCCGCACGGCTAAGTTCACGACGGTTACGTCCTATCAGAACGACGAAGTAGTATCGCCAGGTCCATAGCTTCAGAGTGCCGCGAATATCAACAGGGTGTTTTCCCCATTTTCGCGCACCAAATGCTACTTTGAGTGCATCGATCTGTGCCTGAGAAAAACTGTCTTTGATCTCCTCAGGAACACGTTTGAACAGTCCTTCTTCGAACCAGTCCTTTGGCGCTTTGGTTTCCATATTTCAAACCTTTTCTATAAGCAGGGGGGCGGGGTTAAAAGAGCCGGTGTCCGATCTTAAGAGCCGATGTCCGATCGTTACTTTGCAACTAGTCCGAACGCTGCGCTTGTCCGATGCGGCTTCGCCGCGTCCGAAAGAACGGAAAAGATAAGAGCAAAAATACAAGCTGGATTGTAGCCGAAGGCTATTTGTTTGCTTTTTCGGACCTCGGACGCGGCGAAGCCGCATCGGACACGGAACGTA
Organism: Amphritea balenae; assembly: GCF_003858655.1. Classification (GTDB taxonomy): domain Bacteria; phylum Pseudomonadota; class Gammaproteobacteria; order Pseudomonadales; family Balneatricaceae; genus Amphritea; species Amphritea balenae. Next base: position 335,701 of record NZ_RQXV01000003.1, on the reverse strand, counting down.
GTTCCATTCGGACAAGCGTAGCGAACGGGTCTTAAGCTCTTCAGCCCCGTAGGAGCTGAAGTAATTCGTCGGTCTTTTCCTTCATCAGAGCTTCATTGCCCCGGGTTTCAACATTCAGGCGCACTACCGGTTCAGTATTCGATGAGCGAAGGTTGAAGCGCCATTCGCCCATATCAAGACTGATACCATCGGTATAGTCGATGCCTAGGGCGTTTGCCTGATAGGTATTTAATACTTTAGCAATTGAGGCCTTCGGATCTTCCAGTTTGCTATTAATTTCGCCAGGCGACGGGTACTGAGTGATACGGTCATCAACCAGTTGTGATAAGGTCTTGCTCTTGTTGCAAATCAACTCGGCAACTAATAACCAGGGTACCATACCGCTGTCGCAGTAGAAGAAGTCGCGGAAGTAGTGATGGGCGCTCATTTCGCCACCATAAACTGCATTTTCTTCACGCATACGCTCTTTAATGAAAGCATGACCTGTTTTGCATTGCACGGCATTACCACCGGCCTTCTTTACTATATCCAGGGTGTTCCAGGTTAGGCGAGGGTCGTGAATAATGGCGGCACCCGGGTTTTTGGCCAAAAAGGCTTCTGCCAGTAGGCCTACGATGTAATAGCCTTCGATAAACCGGCCGTTTTCATCGAACAGGAAGCAGCGATCGAAGTCGCCATCCCAGGCAATCCCCATATCGGCTTTGTGTTCCAGTACAGCGGCAATTGTGTCTGCGCGGTTTTCCTCAAGAATCGGGTTTGGAATACCGTTAGGGAAAGTGCCGTCAGGTTGATGATGTATTTTGATAAATTCGACGGGTACTGCAGCATCGTCAAATTGCTGCTCCAGTGCATCAATTACATGACCCGCAACACCGTTACCCGCATTTACTACCAACTTAAGAGGCTTCAGGGTATTTAGCTTCACGTAGCCCTTCAGGTGCTCAACGTAAGCGGTCAGGGTGTCAGCTTTATTGTAACTACCGCGCTGGCTTGGATCGACACCTGCAAAGTTGTTTTCACGGGCTAGTTGTTCGATATCGTTCAGACCTGTATCGCCACTAATAGGGCGCGAGCCTTTACGTACCAGTTTCATGCCGTTGTAGTCTTCAGGGTTGTGGCTGGCGGTAACCACAATGCCGCCATCCATATCCAGGTGGGCAGTGGCGAAGTAGATCTCTTCTGTACCGCAAAGGCCTATATCAAGTACGTCGACACCAGCATCCCGCAGGCCATTAGCCAGTGCCTGTTTTAGGGATTCAGTTGAAAGACGCATATCACCGCCGACAACGACTGTTTTTGGCTGAAGGAATTCGGCGTAGGCTCGACCGATACGGTAGCTAAGGTCTTCATCCAGCTGAGTTCCTAGCTGGCCACGGATATCATAAGCTTTAAAACAGGCAAGTTTGCTCATTGGTGATTCTCTGATGAATTTAATATTGGGGTATCTGAGTGTTGAATCGCTTTTTTACTCAGTTGCCAGAGTAGCCATGGAAGCGTTGCGAGCGCAATTCCAGCCAGGTTGGCGTAAAGGTCGTCTATTGAAAAGTGGCGGTAAGGAAGTAAGCGCTCCTGTAAAAATTCAGCGCTCAGGGCTAAACCGACTAAAACTACCAGAAATCCACCTATAAATCGGCGTGGCAGGCTCCAGATACCTATTGCCGACATAACGGCAAAACCAAGAATATGGCCTACTTTATCTGACTGATTGAATACCTGTGCTGGTGGTGTTTCTCTGAACAGGCCGTACATTAAACAGGCTACACAGACAGCGAAAAGCAGAATACGAAGTGCAGCCATTATCGACCAACACCGATATAGATGAAACCATACATTTCCAGTGCTTCCTTATCGAATACATTACGGCCATCAATAATGAGTGGCGTATGCATCTGATCGAGCAGTCGCATATAGTCAGGGGACCAGTATTCAGGCCATTCGGTCACTAAGAGGAGGGCGTGGCAGTCAGCGGCAGCGCTATAGGCTGAATCGCAAAAGCTTATACGGGTTTCCTGTGCATAATGCTGGCGTAAATTATTCAGGGCTTCTGGGTCGTGCACTTTAACATGCACACCCTGAGCAAGTAGGGCATCTATTATTTTCAGGCTGGGAGCGTTATCGATACTAGCTGTGCCGGGTTTAAATGATGCTCCCCAGATTGCCACTGCTTTATCAGTAAGATCGCATTGGTAGTGTTGCCATAGTTTGCGAAATAGCAGCTCTTTTTGTATTTCGTTCTCTGTGATGACTGTTTTTAACAGTGAGTTATGGCCTTTATTTTCGAAGATTTCTGAAAAACGGGCTATATACTGATTAAAGTTTTGGCCACCGAAGCCGCAGCCGGGTGAAAGGTAGTGGCTACCTACTCTGGGGTCGGCGCCCATGCCGTCTCTGATGGTGTCGATATCAACATCAAGCTTATCGGCCAGATTAGCTAGTTCGTTGATATAGCCAAGGCGAATTGCCAGCATACCTGTGATTGCAAACTTGGTAAATTCAGCTTCACGACAGCTCATGATCTGTAGGTGTTCAATGTTTTGCAGATAAGGCTTAATTAATGCACGAGTTGCGGTTATGGCCCAGTTATTATCGCTACCGATGATGATTCGTTTAGGTTGGCTGAAGCCTTGAAGTGCCTGGCCTTCCTGTAAGTTATTAGGGATATAGACAATGGCCTGGTTAGCGTCTTCGTTAAGTAGTGCTTGCAGTTGATCGCTTGCCCCAACACCAAAATTACACTGATTGATTATAAGTAAGTTCTCGGTAGTTTGTTCACCGAGTTGTACTATGAGTTTCTGAGCCTGATCATATTCTCCATGCTCAAGCGCCAGCCAGTATATATCTGCTGTATCAGATGTTTTGCTATTGCGCTTGAGTCGGCCCTCTTTAACCTGTAGCTGTATCTGTTCCAGTAAACCGGGCTCATCTCTTAGTATGGAGATATCGTATAAGGGCTTATCCTTTGGTATGTTCTGGCCTTCTATAGTGACATCATTACCTGACCTGGCAAGGCAGGCTGCAGCGACCCAGGCGGTAAGGTCGGCACCATATACTTTTATCTTCATTGGTTGCTCTCCTTGCCTGTCTGACTAACATGATCCTGGGTGGCATCTTCTTTATTCCGGGCAGTTTGGCGTTGTTGCAAGACAAAGCGGATTAAACCATCGGTAGAAGAATCATTATTGGTGTTGTTAGTATTTTCGAAATCATTAAGCAGTGACGTGGCAACTTGCTTGCCAAGTTCGACTCCCCATTGATCAAAAGGATTGATCTCCCAGATGGCAGACTGAACATAAACTTTATGCTCGTAAAGGGCTATCAGGGCGCCAAAACTTAGGGGGCTCAGTTGGTCCAGCATAATAGTGGTGCTTGGCTGATTGCCAGTATAGCGTTTATGGATTGGTGAGTTCTCTGCGTTATCTAACATTGAATCACCCAGCGCTAGCAGGCGGGATTGAGCCAGGCAGTTAGCTAGTGCCAACTGATGCTGTTGCTGTAGCTCTTCGCCCTGATCCTGGTAACGTAATGCCGGTGCAATAAAATCACACATTACCGACTCGGTGCCCTGATGGAGTAGCTGATAGAAGGCGTGTTGAGCATTAGGGCCAACTTCACCCCACAAAATAGGACAAGTGGCATAGTCTACAGAATGGCCATTGAGTGTTACATTTTTACCGTTGCTCTCCATCTCTAGCTGCTCAAGATAGGCTGGCAGGTGAGCGAGTCGGCCATCATATGGCAGGATGGCATGGGCGTGGATATCTTGAAAATTAATATTCCAAATACCTATCATGGCCAGAAGTACTGGCAGATTTTCAGCTAACGGCGCTTCACGGAAATGGCTGTCCATTGTGTTTGCGCCAGCCAGGAATTCACGGAAATTACTGTTTCCTACCTTGAGCGCTATCGCCATTCCAATGACGGACCACATGGAGTAACGCCCGCCAGTCCAGTCCCAGAAATGTAACTGGTTTTTCTCAGGAATACCCCACTCAGCTGCCTTTTTAGGGCTAGCTGTTATGCCAATAAAATGGTGCTGACTAATGAGCTCTATTGACATACCGCTAGCGTTGATAAGCCACTCTCTGGCTGTGTTTGAGTTTGCCAGTGTATCAATAGTACTGAATGATTTTGATGATACGATAAACAGTGTTGATGGCGGGTCTATCCGGTCTAATAACTGTGCCAGCTGACTACCATCCATTGATGATACAAAGTGCAGATCAATATGTCTGATATTGGTCGGTGCAAATTGTGACAGGGCGCGGCAGGTCATTAGTGGCCCAAGATCTGAGCCTCCAACGCCAATGTTAACGACATGTTTGATGGGGCTACCATCATAGCCTCGCCATTGTCCGTTATGAATTTGATCAACCAGGCTCTCCATCTGTACAAGTGAGTGATGGATCTCCGCACTGATATCGGTACCATTAACGATCAGTGACTCTTTTTCAGGTTGACGCAGTGCCGTATGAAGTGCTGGCCGGTTCTCGGAAGGGTTAACGATATCACCCTTGAACAGCGCTTCTATTTTTTGTTGAAGGTTTTGTTGTTCGGCCAGATTTATCAGACCTTCAATCGTGGTTTGCGTAATTCTTTGTTTTGAAAAGTCCAGCATGCAGTTAGCTGCGCTGTAGCTTAACTTTTTAAAACGATCAGGGTCTGATGTGAACAGCTTACTGATCGGAGATTGTCCGATATCTTTAGCGTGTTCTGTTAGGGCATTCCATGCCGGAGATTGATTGACCGTCATTCTATCAGCCCTGCTGTGCAATGAACTGTTTTAATCCATCGGCCGTTTCTGGGTGTTGCAGGCCGTAAGCAACGTTTGCCTGAAGATAACCTAGTTTATTGCCGCAATCGTAGGTTTTGCCAGTCATGCGGTAAGCTTCAACTGATTGCTCTTTTAATAGTTCATCCAGCGCATCGGTTAGCTGAATTTCGCCACCGGCGCCCGGTTTGGTATCAGCTAGTAGCGTCATTACCCTGGCGGGTAAAATATAACGGCCGACAACCGAAAGGTCAGATGGCGCTTCTTCTGCAGAGGGTTTTTCAACCATGCCAGAGATAGCTACAGATTCTCCTGCGGCAGGCTTTATGCCTTTGCAGTCAGCAATACCGTATAGATGAACTTTATCCTGAGGAACAGATTCAACCATTATTTGGGCAGCATTATGTTGATCAAATGCTTTAACCATCTTCTGTAGGTCGTTTTCGCTTTGCTGATAATTGTTGACTAGTACATCGGGTAAAATTACGGCAAAAGCTTCATTGTTGACTGCCTGAGCAGCGCAGAAGACAGCATGGCCTAGACCTAGTGCGTCTGGCTGGCGGACCGAAAGGATTGTTACATCCTTAGGTACTATATTGCGAATGGATTCAAGAATCGCTGTTTTATTTTTGCGTTCCAGGGACTGTTCAAGTTCAAAGTGCTTATCAAAATGATCTTCGATAGCAGACTTGCCATTACGAGTCACCAGTACAATCTCTTTAATACCGGCACGAACAGCTTCTTCAACAACGTGCTGTATGACCGGTTTATCGACTACCGGCATCATCTCTTTCGGTATTGCTTTACTCGCAGGAAGAACGCGGGTTCCAAGGCCTGCAACGGGGATTACAGCTTTACGTACAGTTGTCATAGTGTTCCTGTCCATAGAAAACGTTATGGTTTATTGTCATCAGAAACCACAGAGCTTTCTTTGATATTTATCTCGTTTGAGGTTTGCACAAATCAGAGAACGCTTATTATATCGGTTTATGATGACTTTTATATGCTTGAGGTTTCTGCGAATACCACGTTGGATATTTTCAGTGATTATTTCTTGCTCTGTTCTATTCAGACTGAGCCAGCCGATAAGCCCTGCTTCAGTCAGAGCGATATTGACGCCATTTTCCCATGGACCGTTCAATGCTGCTTGCCTGATAGCGTGTCGGTATTCCGAGTCTAATTCACCTGTCAGGGCTTTTATTAATGCAAGATTGGCCCAGCTATAAGGCCATTGTGGCCTTTGTTTAGTAGATGCTCGATAACTATTAAGTGCGTTGTTAAGGGCTGTGTTTTTAAGTAGTGGGTTTTCAGAAATAAGGGATTGGTAATGAAACAGTCTGCCTTCATAGTCTCTGTATTCTGGTGTGTCATTCCAACTTAGTGCAGCATGAATAGATGTCTGGGCGCTTGTAAGCTCACTTATGCTGGGGAGACGGTTTTCTGTTTGCCATTGTTGAACCGAATAGCGGACCGTGTATGCGTTAATATCCCCTAAAACCCATCGTCCTATGAGGATGCTCGGAATTAATAGTAACAAGGCAGGAATAAACACTAGTTTTTTGTTAAAAACAGTGCTCATGATGATTGCCCCAAAATTATTTTGGGGTTATCAATAAATAGCCTCGTGGCGTGCTGAAGACCGAGCATTTCAACCACAGTCTTAAAGCTATGGCTTAGAATGGGAGGGCGATGATTTTTGTTGTGGGCATCAGTAGCGATTACCGTGACCCAGTCTTGCTCCAGAATATGGTTCGCGCAGTGTTGCGCTTTAGCTCCGAAGTTACCTGTTATAGACATAGCGGTAAGCTGAATAAGGCACCCGGCTTCAACAAAGGGGCTGAGCTTATCGGGTGTCAGCATGATTTCTTTATTGCGTTCAGGGTGAGCAATCATAGGGGTGATGTTTTGTGATTGCAGCCAGTGAATTAATTTTAGCGTGCCGGGTAATATATGGCTGTGGGGTTGTTCCAGCAGTAATATACTTTGCCCAAACCAGTTACCAATAAAAGGTATTTTCCTAGCGGGAATCATATTTAGCATCTCTGTTGAGATGCGAACTTCTGCTCCCATGCTGAGAGTTAGTGGAATATCTAACTCGATCAGGCTTTGTTGTAATTTCAAAAGTACTGGTTGGATGTTGGAAATCTGATTTTCGTAACGTCCGGGATGTATATGAGGTGTTGCAACAATATGCTGAATGCCGTCGTCAACCGCTATTCTGGCTAATTCCAACGACTCGAGTAGGGTCGCTGGGCCATCATCTATGCCAGGTAGAATGTGGTTATGAAGGTCAATCATCAGGCAGGACTTTTAGCTTCACTTGTCAGGTTATCTGAATCTGAGTAGCCATACGAATCGTAATAGCCCTGGTATTCATTACCGTAGTACTTAGAGGCCTTCTTAATATCCAGCTGGTTCAGAACGACGCCTATGACGGGGGCGTTTACGTCTCTGAGGCGTTTAAGTCCGCTTTTCGCCTGCTGATAATTAGTTGAGTCGGCTTTGACCACGTAGATCATCGCGCCGACATGCGGTGCCAGAACCAGCGCGTCACTAACAGCCTGGGTCGGTGCTGTATCTATAATAATTCGGTCATACTTGGTTTCAAGAATTTCAAGAGCCTTTGCGAAACGCTTAGATGCCAGTAAGTCTAATGGATTAGGTGGGATAATTCCGGCGGTCATAAGGTCGATGTTGTTAGCGTCTGCACGATGGATGCATTCTTCAAGTTTTGACGTGCCGGCTACCAGGTTTGAAAGGCCTGGCTGTTTGTTTGATAGCTCAAAGGCTTTGGCTATTGAAGGTTTGCGCATATCTGCATCTATTAACAGGACTTTTTCCATCTGCCCAAGTGAGGTTGCCAGATTAATGGCGACCGATGTTTTGCCTTCACCGGGTATTGAAGAGGTACAGCAGAGTGTTTTATGAGGGCTGTCCAGTGCTGAGAGTACTACCCCGGTTCTTATGGTTCTGACAGATTCAGAATAGGGGGATTGCGGGTCGGTAATGTAGGTTGAGTAGCTTGGGTTTACCAGGCTTTTGTCTTTATCTAGCAATGGCAATAGCCCAAGCATTGTAGAATGCAGCTTAGACTCAACGTCGTTAGCGCTTTTGACTGTGTTATTTAGCGCTTCCATTAGAAACGCGAGAACTATGCCGAACATAATGCTGGCAACAAAAGCCAGTACAACTATTAGTTTCTTTTTAGGTTTTGCTGGGAATGGAGGGGCAATAGCAGGGTCGCTGATACGGGCATTCGCCGTCTGTAAGTCCCCTGTTGCGTTGGTCTCTTTCAGGCGGGTAAAGAAAGTATCATAGAGCTGACGATTGGATTCTGCCTCTTTTTTTAGTGATTGAAGTTTATGTTCCTTGTTATTGATCGATTGCAGATTTTGTTTTGCATTTGTCTGATCGTTTTTAAGTGAGCGCTCGTTCGCCAGTGCGATGCGATAATCGTTTTCTACGCTGTTGATTATTTTCTTAATTTGGCTGTAGAGTGCAGCTCTTACGTCATTTAGCTCAGATTCAACGGCCTTCATTTGAGGGTGCTTGGCGCCATAGCGTTTTGCCAGATCCGCTTTTTTCAGGGCTGTCTCCAATTCAGCCCGCTTAAGATCACGTACTAGTGGGTGATTAAGAATAAGAGGGATGTGTTCGAATGCCTCAGGACTGGGAGAGGCTACGGACTTAACTTGCCGATACAGGCTTTCTGCTTCCAGGCGGGTTCTGCGAGCATCCACTAATCGGGTTGATATCAGAGAGAGTTCATTGTTAGCGATTGTTGCTCCACCATCACTGCCGATTATTTGTTCTGCGTTGCGATACTGCTGGAGTTTCTCTTCAGATGAATTAACCTGCTCACGTAAACCTGTCAGGCGTTCCATTAACCATTCTGATGCTTTGTAGGTCAGCTGTAAGCGTGCTTCAAGGTTGTTCTCGATATAGGCATCGCCAACAGCATTGGCTATTTTTGCTGCCAGCAGTCGGTCGTGGGCTTCAAATGTAATATTTACCAGCTGGGTTTTTCGAATGGGTGAAATAGTCAGCCTGCCAAGAAAGTCAGTCGTGACCGATTGGAATTTGCTCTGAGCGAACTCCTCTTTTGAGACCGTTTGTTGAGGTAGCTCTACGGGTATCAGATCGCGCCAATTGAAAGATAGTGCAGATGGCTCAGGGTTGAACTCAGGGTGATCAAGTAAATTCAGTTTAAGGATGACTTTCTCAGCTAATTGCCGGGATTTCAGTATTTCGAATTGAGTCAAAAAATATTCATTATTGCTAGAGTCAAGACCATAAACTTCTTCGATCGATACAACATTGGCCTGTTGTGACTCAATCAATAGTGTCGCTGTAGCTCGATACAAAGGCTGCATGGAAAAGACGACTAGCGTCGTCAGTATAGAGATAATTACAGCAAAACTGAGGATGCTCCATTTGTTACGGTTAATGGTCATCCAGTACTGTCGAAGGTCAATAACCTCTTCTGGTGTTTGCTGGTTAAATTTATCTGTAGTATCCATACCAAATTATCTCTGCTGCCAGATGGCCGGTGGTGATTTTATGAAATCAAATTGCGAGAAGGACGTGATTTTTCGAGCTAAAAATGAAGCCTGAGTCGCTACTCACAGTGGTCTAAAAAAAGCTCTGTTCAATAGTAATAATGTCACCAGGCAGTATCTGCTCACCTAGTTTCACCCTTGATGGTTTCTCTGTGCTGTCATCATGTAGTACATACATTTTTGATTTAGACGCCCGTTCAGTAAAGCCGCCGGCAATAGCGACCGCTTTTTGTAGGGTTAATCCTGGCTGGAATGGATAGCTACCTGGTTTTTTAACTTCCCCGTTTATAAAAAATTCGCGGTAGACTAAAACGGTAACGTTTACGTTAGGGTCTATAAGGTAGCCGTCGGCAAGGCCTCGTGTAATTTTTTGGCTAAGTAGACTAGTGGTCAGGTTTAATACTTCCAGTTCGCCCAGAAATGGGTATGAAATTGTTCCAGCATCGCTTAAACGAGTCTCGATACTAAGTTGTTCTTCACCAAAAACAGTGATCTTAATCATATCTCCCGAACCAAGCTGGTAATCTGAAAACTGTGTTTCTGCAGCAAAAGCAGTTGAGCAGAGTACTGTTGTCAGCAGGGCTGTCGCAATTATTCGGGCTGAAGTATTTATCAGTGAAATTAAAGGTTGCATCTGTTTCTCTTAAAGCTACAAAAAATATTTTTTAAAGGGAACCGGTAACTGAAAGCAGGACTATGTTTCGATCAAAGGGAATGCCTGCAATGTTGGAGTCGGTATCTTGCAGAGAGTAGCTGAGACCAAAACTGAGCCAGCGACGTAGGTCGTAGTTAAACTGAACTCTTGCATCTTTTGTATTGTCTTTTCGACCGGCGGTATCGCCTCTGTAATTATCGCGGGTATAGCCTAGCCCAGCTATTGTTTGTAACTGATCATTCCAGTCGTGTGTCCAGTTTATTCGAGCAGTTTTCGAATCAATGAGATCGCCGGTGCCAGATGATTCTTTTTCAGACTGACTCGTTTTCAGATTGAATGTTGAATAAGTGCGAGGTTCCCACTTTATATCAGCTTCCCAGCTTTTACCGGAAAAGTCAGACCTGGCGTCGGAATCAAAATCTTTATTTACATGGCCCAGCTTTATTGTGCCTGTGGTTTTAGCAGTACCTTCCCAGGTTGCACCGACATAATATCTTTGTGTACTACTGTCGAGGCTAATCGCTGTATCGGTAGTGTAGTCAACATTCTGGTTTCGTATCTCGAAAACCATAGAAGTTTTAGGTTGTATGCGGTAATAGAAAACAGCACTAAGTGTTGTTAATGTGTTATCACGCTGTTGCGTGATGGTGCGAAAGTTCTGGTACTCTTTATCATCATATTTGCCGGATAAGACCAAACGACCTGTAGCGCTGTCGCTACCGTATGTATAAGTAGAGGCTATTGATTTTATATTGTATTCAAGTGGGGCAATGGTCCCTGCACCGATGGAACCTGTTTCTGTTATACCAGTGCCTCGGTCATCGTGATTCTTAGATATTGAGGCGTTTACATCCAATGCGTTTCTGGCATTAAATTCTAAATGAGCATCAAAGGATAGTTTATGGTCCAGATAGTTATCATCTGAGCTACTGTGAAATATACCTTTGCTTAAGGCGTATTGTAATCTGTATGCGTTTAAACCATCTTCAGCAACAATTTGAAAGTTAGGTGTGATAATAGTTTTGATGCTGTCAATTTCATTGTTGCTGGCATTAAGGATGTTATCGTCATAGCCAGTTTGAATATTGATGGTGGGGGTGAATGCAACGGGACCTAGCGGCATGGATGCCGGTTCGATGGCTGCAAGTAATGATTGTGCTACCAAGCAAGTGGAGACCGCGAGTCCTGTAATGACTTGATTCATGTTTTTCATTCCTTAAATAATATAAATCCTGAACGATTACATCGCTATTCCATCGGACCATTTATCAAATAACTTAATATTCGAACATTAACATAAATTTCTAGCTAGCAATAGCTTGAGTGGGTTTATGTTAGTTTGCTGTAGGTGGTAACTGACGTGCTACATTGGTGGCTGGTTGATGGGTACGTCTTATGAGGTATTCAGCCCTTTGTTGATCGCCTGTATTATTGTCACATGACGACCGTCATTGACATGCATCGGTATTGATATGATAGTCACGCTCGGTGCTTCTATCTTAGCTATATGAGCATCCTGTCGCTAACAATTGCTTTATCTGGGAAAAATAGTCATGGGCCACGCCAAAAAAGATGTACCTTTTCAGCCGTTGCAGATCGCAGTGCTGACTGTTTCTGATACCCGTACCCCTGAAAATGATACTTCAGGTGATGCGCTGGTCGCAGGTTTAACTGAGGCGGGTCATCATCTGGCTGACCGTACTATCAGTAAAGATGATGTTTACCAGCTACGTGCCGTGGTTTCGCAGTGGATCGCTGATGATAAGGTTCAGGCGATACTGGTGACTGGCGGTACTGGTTTTACTTTACGTGATAATACCCCTGAAGCGCTAACACCTCTGTTTGATAAAGCGATTGAGGGTTATGGTGAGTTGTTCCGTCATATCTCTTATCAGGAGATTGGCACGTCTACGGTTCAGTCTCGTGCCTTCGGTGGAGTCGCTAACCGTACCGCTATTTTCTGTATGCCGGGTTCAACCGGTGCTTGTAAAACCGCCTGGAACGGTATTATTCGCGAACAGCTGGATGCGCGCCATCGTCCTTGTAACTTTGTTGAGATGGTGATGACAACCAAACCGGTTGAAACAGCTTGTGGTACACGGGGATGAGTGGCTGTGGATGTGATGCACCACGTCATGGCCAAAACCTCATGCCGGTCAGCGAGGCGTTGGGAAAATTACTTGATCAGGCAACGGTAACGGCAGAAATCGAGGAGGTTTCTCTGGCTGCTGCTTTAGGTCGTGTATTGGCGGAAGATCAGCTATCCGGGGTTGATGTGCCGCCGCGGGATAACAGTGCGATGGATGGCTATGCCGTGCGTTGTTCAGATCTTAAGAACTCTAGTCGTTTAGCTATATCACAACGTATACCTGCCGGTACCGCGCCAACTGCTCTGGAGCCGGGAACGGCTGCCCGTATCTTTACTGGTTCTGAAATACCGGATGGTGCTGATGCGGTTGTGATGCAGGAAGATACCTGCTCTGAAAGCGATGATGCAGGTAATACATGGGTGCAGATTAATTCTGAGCCGGGTGTTGGTAACAATATTCGTGAGCAGGGGCAGGATGTTAAAACCGGCCAGACTGTTATGCCTGCCGGTACTCGCTTGCAGGCTGCTCATCTGGGTGTGCTGGCTTCTGTCGGTGTCGGTATGGTTAAAGTTTACCGTCCACTTAAAGTTGCTATTGTGACTACCGGTGATGAGCTGGTTATGCCGGGTAACCCGCTTAAGCCGGGCCAGATTTACAATTCAAACCTGTTTACTATTCAGGGGCTGTTACAGGGCATGGGTTGTGAGATTGTTGATCTTGGTATTATCGAAGATACCTTTGTCGGTACTCAGGATGCACTGAAGCGTGCATCTGAACAGGCAGATTGCATCATCAGTAGTGGTGGTGTTTCTGTTGGTGAAGAGGATCACGTCAAGACTGCCGTTGAGTCTCTGGGTGAGTTGTCGCTGTGGAAGATGGCAATTAAACCGGGCAAGCCGATGGCATTTGGTTTTGTTAATGGCACACCGATTTTGGGACTGCCGGGTAATCCCTCTTCAGTGTTGGTGACATTTACGGTGCTTGCCCGTCCTTATCTGTTGAAAATGCAAGGTAACGGCCAGTTTTTGCCAAACAGCTTTGCTGTAGAGGCTGGTTTTAGCCGTACTAAAACCACGGCGCGTCAGGAGTATCTACGGGTAGAGTTGCAAGATGGTTGTGCCGTATTGGGGCGTAGTCAGAGTTCTGGTGTGTTGAGTTCTGCCGTAACTGCTGCCGGTTATCTGGTCGTGCCTGAGAATGCTCAGGTTCGTGAAGGTGATCAGCTGACCTTTATACCCTTTAGTGAAGTAACTAATTAATGCAATCAGCTGAAGCGCTTAGTTGAAGTTGATTGAAAAGGAGTCCTGATGATTAATGTGCTGTATTTTGCCTCCTTGCGAGAGACTCTGGGTTTGGCTCAGAGTAATCATGAGCTTGTTGCGGGTTCAAGTGTTGCGGCATTCGTAGATACTTTGCGTGAGCAAGGTGATGAATGGCAGCAGGCTTTAAGTGGACAGCTGCTTTGTTCTGTTAATCAGGAGATGGTTCCGATGGAAACCATTCTCAATGATGGCGATGAACTGGCTTTGTTTCCGCCTGTTACGGGTGGTTGATCGTTGAATAATTTATCTGCAGTGATCCTGGCGGGTGGTCAGGGGCAGCGTATGGGTGGTCGTGATAAGGGGCTGGTTGAGTTTCGTGATCGTCCTATGATTGGTCATACTGTAGAGCTGGTCCGGCCCCATGTCGATTCACTGATTATCAGCTGCAACCGTAATGAGCCGCGTTATCAGACGTTAGCTGATAAAACGGTAGTCGATCCACTGGATGATTTTCAGGGGCCGTTAGCGGGGATTCTGGCCGGGTTGAGTGTATGTGAGACAGAATTGTTGTTGGTATTGCCTTGCGATACACCTTTGCTGAGCGATGAGCTTTTGGCCCGGTTATTTGCCGCTGCCGCTGATAAGCCAGACCATATTACAGTGCTTGCTGAAGGTGATGAGTGGCACCCGTTGCATTCGGTTATTCCGGCTAAACATAGTTCCGATCTTGAGCGTTGGCTTGAGGGTGGTCAGCGAGCTGTGCAGCGTTGGATGAGAACCCACCCGTTTCAGCTGGTGGATATATCGGATCTGTCTGAGCAGTTGTATAACCTGAACACCCCGCAGGAGCTTACTGATCGGGAGTGATTATCCTGAATTTTACCGATAGCTCTGTATAATGCCCGCCATAAATGCGGGCATTTTTGTGTCTGGTCAGTAGGTAGTGTGTGGCGTGTGATGAGCACTTCCCGATAGTGTTGTTTGGTATGAGTTCTTGTCGCGAGATATCGGGATGGGTGCGCTGGTACACAGTCTATCGGTGGTTATTTCACATTATCGAGCTGAATTAATCGGGCTTTGATGGGTAGATTGTATGGGTTTAGTTGATATAGCCTCCGGTGCGTTCTTATTGGTGTTTCTTGCGGAGTTTGGTGATAAAAGCCAGCTGGTGTGTATGACGCTGGCTGCAAGGCATCGTGCGTTGCCTGTTTTGGCGGGAGCCATAGTGGCATTTGCTCTGCTTAACCTGATAGCAGTCAGTTTGGGGGCTGTGGCTGCTGCATGGCTTCCCCATTGGTTTGTGCTTGCGGTAGTTGCGGTGCTTTTTCTCTGGTTTGGTGTGCAAGCTTTTTTAAATAGCGACGATGACGATGAAGAGGCGAATTCAGTCTCATTAAAGAGTTTGGTTTTGTCGTCTTTTTTATTGATCTTTATGGCCGAGTTTGGTGATAAGACTCAGCTGGCTGTGGCGGGGTTAGGGAGTGCTCGTGAGCCTGTGGCGGTATGGGTTGGGGCGACCCTGGCACTGGTGGCGACTACGCTTATTGGCGTATTGTCAGGTCGGGCGTTGATGCGGTATATATCCTTGCAGTGGTTGCACCGAGCCAGTGGTGTGCTGTTTATCGGTTTTGGTTTGTTTGCTCTATATGAGTTCATTTCAATCGTTGAGATTGCCTGATTCAATGGATGGTTACCTATGTTGATCGGATTGTTAGTATTGTTGTTGTTTCAGTTCGTCGGTGAGCTCTTTGTTCTGGCGGTTGGAGTGCCTGTACCTGGACCGGTAGTGGGTATGGTGCTGTTATTAGGATGTCTGATTCTGAAAGGTGAGGTGCCTGATTATCTGCGCCTTCCCAGTGAGGCTTTGTTAAAGCATCTGGCTCTGCTGTTTGTTCCTGCTGGTGTCGGTTTGATGGTGCATTTCAAATTACTGCAAGCCGACTGGCTGGCTATTCTGGTGGCGTTGATAGTAAGTACGGCGCTGACTATTGTTATTACCGGCTTAATTCTCAATCGTTCTGCGAAAAAACTGCATCAGATGAGTGGAGAAGGTTAGGGTGGAATTCTGGACCTTTTTCGCGGCTAAACCGCTCATGTGGCTAATTGTTACTATTGCTACTTTCATTGTAACGTCCTGGTTTAATCGGCGTATTGGTGGTACTCCGCTGTTACATCCTGTTTTGGTGTCCCTTTCGCTGATTATTGTGTTTCTATTGCTTACCGGAACTGAGTATGAAACCTACTTTGAAGGGGCTCAGTTTATTCATTTCCTACTAGGGCCTGCGACAGTGGCTCTGGCTGTGCCGTTATTTGATCATCTGGAACGGGTTAAGAAGATGTTACTACCGCTACTTGTTGCCTGTGTGGCGGGTGCGGTGACTGCGGCGGCTTCTGCTGTGCTGGTGGCTCAGTTGATGGATGCTCAGATCGGTACGCTACTTTCCCTGGCGCCGAAGTCGGTGACTTCTCCTATAGCGATCGGTATCGCTGAAAAAATTGGCGGTTATCCATCGTTAGCGTCGGGGCTGGTGCTTATAACGGGGGCGATTGGTTGTATTCTGGCGCCACCGATCTACCGTATTCTGCATATTAAAGATGAAGCGGTTAAGGGGTTTGCTCTAGGCGTGGCTGCGCACGGTATGGGAACAGCCTTCGCCTTTGAATACGGGCTAATGGCCGGTGCCTTTGGTGGGCTGGCGATGGGTATGACGGGGGCGTTTACCGCGTTTATGCTACCGGTACTGATTCCTCTGTTAGGGCTTTAAGGGTCCGAATCACGCTAAAAAACGAAGTCCGAATGGCGCTACGCGCCGTGTCCGATAAGAAAGCCGATCGTTACACTAGTCCGAACGTTTCACTTGTCCGATGCGGCTACGCCGCGTCCGAAAGAGCGGGTAACGTAGAAACGGAAAAGATAAGGGCGGTTTACCACGGAGAACACAGAGAGCACGGAGTGGAGCGTTAATGGCTTTTTGTATTTTTAATCTTTTCTCCGTGTCCTCTGTGCCCTCTGTGGTGTAATTGTTTTGTGTTTTTGTGCGCTATCGGACAAGTTGCGTAGCAACGCTCGGACAAATGAAATGATCGGACGCTACGCAGTAGCATCGGACAAGCGAAGCGCTCGGGTTTACATCAGCTTGGCTGATGTAAACCTTTTGTTGCGTTGCAAAAGATGGGCGCTGGCGGTAAAGTGCCCAACCTAAATTTGATCCGCTGTTCTAACATATTACAGGTTCCGGCATGACCCCTATTGAGCGCTATAAAAAAGACCTTGAACGGGATGATTTTTCCTATGATGCTGCCCAGGAGATGGCGGTAAAGAACCTGCAGCGTCTTTATGATGAGCTGGTAGCAAAAAAAGAGCAGCCTAAGCCGAAAGGTTTGATGGGGCGTCTTTCCGGAAAGTTTAAAAAGCCACAGTCGATTGAGCCGGTTAAAGGCCTATATTTCTGGGGTGGTGTTGGTCGTGGTAAGACATACCTGATGGATACCTTTTTTGATAGCTTGCCTTTTGAGAACAAAGAGCGGACGCACTTTCACCGCTTCATGCAGCGTGTTCATAAAGAGCTTAAATTGCTTGATGGTACGCCAAATCCGCTGGTTACTATTGGTAAGAAGTACGCAGAAGAGTTTCAGATTATCTGCTTTGATGAATTCTTTGTTACTGATATCACCGATGCGATGATTCTGGGTGGTTTGTTAGAAGAGTTGTTTAACAATGGTGTATCTCTGGTGGCGACCTCAAACATCGTGCCCGATGGTTTGTATGAAAACGGTTTGCAGCGTGCGCGCTTCCTGCCTGCGATCGCAATGCTGAATAAATATACTGATGTGGTCAATGTCGACAGCGGTATTGACTATCGTCTGCGAACCTTGGAACAGGCTGAGTTATATCATCATCCTTTAGATGCCGCTGCTGATGTCAGCCTTAATACCAGCTTTGAAAGCCTTGCGCCTGATCTGGAAGAGGTGGTCGAGGCTGAGGTGTTGGATATTAATGGTCGTGATATACAGGCGCGCCGTTGTTGTGAGGATGTGGTCTGGTTTGATTTTTCTGAACTGTGCGAAGGGCCGCGAAGTCAGAATGATTACATTGAGCTGGCAAAAATATTCCATGCCGTGCTGATCAGTAATGTGCCGCAGCTAGGTCGCAGTAATGATGATGCTGCACGTCGATTCATAAACCTGGTTGATGAGTTTTATGATAGTGGTGTTAAGCTGATTATCTCAGCTGAAAAGCCTATTTATGAGATCTACACCGAAGGACGGTTAGGTTTTGAAATCGAACGTACTCAGAGTCGTTTGCTTGAAATGCAGTCGCACGAATACCTTGCCAGAGAGCATCGGGCTTAAGATCCGATCGAACTTCCTAATTTCTATTGGCATTGTTGTGCGGTTGCAGTATAATCCGCGCTCCTTCGACTCAGGTCGGGGATTTATGACGTTGTAGTCCCTGGACTACAACCAATAATTATAAGGTCGTCAATCTACGTTAAGTGTTTGATTTAACGAGATTAGACTGATGTATAGGCGAAATTATCATGACTACATTTAGCGCAAAGCCTGCAGAGGTAAAACGCGATTGGTATGTTATCGATGCTGAGGGTAAAACCTTAGGTCGTATGGCTACAGAAATTGCTCGTCGTCTACGCGGCAAGCATAAAGCAGAATACACCCCTCACGTTGATACTGGCGATTACATCGTTGTTATCAATGCTGAAAAAGTTAACGTAACTGGTAACAAGCGTAAGGATAAAACTTACTACCGTCATACCGGTTACCCTGGTGGTCTGCGTGAAACTTCTTTCGAGAAGATGGTTGAGACTCAGCCAACACGTACCATCGAGCTGGCTGTTAAAGGTATGCTGCCAAAAGGTCCTCTGGGCCGTGCTATGTACACTAAGATGAAAGTGTATGCTGGCGCAGAACATCCTCATGCGGCTCAACAGCCACAAGAACTAACTCTTTAAGGGGCGGTCAATATGTCTTCTACTCAGTATTACGGCACAGGCCGTCGTAAGTCCTCTACTGCACGTGTTTTCTTGCGTCCAGGTACAGGCAAAATCACTGTTAACCAGCGTGAGCTGGATGTTTACTTCGGTCGCGAAACTGCTCGCATGATCGTTAAGCAGCCACTGGAACTGACTGGTAACGTTGAAAAGTTTGACGTATACGTAACAGTTAAAGGCGGCGGCGGCTTCGGTCAGGCTGGCGCTATTCGTCACGGCATCACTCGTGCCCTGATGGAATATGATGAGACTCTGCGTCCTGAACTGCGTGCAGCTGGGTTTGTTACCCGTGATGCTCGTGAAGTTGAGCGTAAGAAAGTGGGTCTGCGTAAAGCACGTAAGCGTCCACAGTTCTCCAAGCGTTAATACCGCTTCGATACTTTTTGTATCGCACAAAAATCGCTCGAATCAGCAATGGTTCGGGCGTTTTTTTTTGCCTGAGTTTTTTTACTTAAGTGATAGTCGACTATAGGCGTAAATAACCGGTTTTGAATAGAAATTGCCTTGTAAGAAGAGGGGATTTTCTTTACTATTTGGGCCATTTTAAAAATCCGTTAATTCGGTATTCGTTACGAGCAGCCAGACAATTACTGCATTGCAACAGTGCAGGGGGCGGAATGGTTGAGTGAGGGGAGATAATCTTAATGAGTAATGATGGCGTGAATAAGGGGCGGCGACGTCTCCTGATCGGTGCCACCTCTGCTGTTGGGGCAGTGGGTGCCGTCGGAGCTGCGGTTCCGTTCGTAGCTTCTTGGAATCCGAGTGCAGAGGCAAAAACTGCCGGCGCTCCGGTTAAGGTCGATATTAGTAAACTTGAGCCCGGTCAGCAGGCGATCGTTAAATGGCGCGGCAAGCCAGTATGGATTATTCGTCGAGGCGATGAGGCCCTGGCGAATCTGACAACGATCACAGATAGCCTGACCGATCCTGAGTCTAAGATTCCACAGCAGCCAGCATATGTGCCGGGTACGCCGGCGCGTGCACTGCGCGAAGATATCTCCGTGTTGGTTGGTATCTGTACTCACCTGGGTTGTTCTCCGACCTACCGTCCTGAGCTGGCGCCTGCTGATCTGGGTGCAGAATGGGTTGGTGGTTTCTATTGTGCGTGTCACGGTTCCCGATTCGATCTGTCCGGTCGTGTTTTGAAAGGATCTCCGGCGCCTAGTAATCTGGTGATTCCACCTCATTCCTATGCGAACGACAATATGATTATCGTTGGTGTTGATCAGGAGACTGCATAATGGCTGGCACTCGAAATAAAGGAAATCCAGGTGTGATGGGCTGGATTGATGATCGTTTCCCGCTCACTGCTATGTGGGACGATCACCTGGCAAAATACTACGCTCCAAAGAACTTTAACTTCTGGTACTTCTTTGGTTCACTGGCGCTGTTGGTTCTGGTTAACCAACTGTTGACCGGTATCTGGCTGACAATGAGCTATAACCCTACGGCAGACGGTGCATTTGCTTCTGTTGAATACATCATGCGTGATGTGGACTATGGCTGGTTGCTTCGCTATATGCACTCTACCGGTGCTTCTGCATTCTTCGCTGTTGTTTACCTGCACATGTTCCGCGGTATTATGTACGGTTCTTACCGTAAGCCACGGGAATTGGTGTGGATCTTTGGTATGGCAATCTACCTGGCGCTAATGGCTGAAGCCTTCATGGGCTACCTGTTGCCATGGGGTCAGATGTCTTACTGGGGTGCTCAGGTAATTGTATCTCTGTTCGCTGCTGTGCCGGTTATCGGGCCTGAGCTGGCTGAGTGGATCCGTGGTGATTACGTTATTTCTGGCGTTACTCTGAACCGTTTCTTCTCGCTGCACGTTGTGGCTCTGCCGATCGTTCTGCTGGCACTGGTTGTTATGCACATCATCGCACTGCACGAAGTGGGTTCTAACAACCCGGACGGTATCGAGATTAAAGACAAGAAAGATGAGAACGGTATCCCGCTGGACGGTATTCCTTTCCACCCTTACTACTCTGTTAAAGATATTGTAGGTGTGGTTGTGTTCCTGTTTGTCTTCTGTCTGATCATCTTCTTCTTCCCGGAGATGGGTGGTTACTTCATTGAGAAGCCAAACTTTGAACCAGCTAACCCGCTGAAGACGCCTGAGCATATTGCGCCGGTATGGTACTTCACACCGTTCTACGCAATGCTGCGTGCGATTCCACCTATTGCTGGTTCCCAGTTCCCGGGTGTAGTTGTAATGGGTGGTGCGATTGCTGTTCTGTTTGTCCTGCCATGGCTTGACCGTAGCCCGGTTAAATCTATGCGCTACAAAGGCCTGATGAGCAAGATCTGGTTGGCTATCTTCTGTGTATGTTTCGTGATCCTGGGTTATCTGGGTGTGGTTGCGTCCTCTCCAGGTCGTACTGTTGTTGCTCAGATCTGTACGGCATTGTACTTTGCGTACTTCTTCCTGATGCCGTTCTACACCAGAATGGAAAGCACTAAACCGGTACCAGAGAGGGTAACAGGCTAATGAAAAAGTTTTTTATCGCATTTATGATGGTACTGCTGCCAATGGCAGCAAGTGCCGCGGGAGGCAAGGCGCCTCTGGATCATATGGAAGCTGATCACGCGAACAAGGAGTCCTTGCAGCGTGGTATGCAGACTTATGTAAACTATTGTCTGGGTTGTCACTCTGCGGATTATCAGCGTTTTGAGCGTGCTGCAGTTGATCTGGGTATGCCTAATGAGTTGGTTGAAGAGAATCTGATTTTTGGTGACCAGAAAGTGGGCGAGCAGATGACTAATGCTATGCCTAAAGCTGATGCGGCTGAGTGGTTTGGTACGGCTCCGCCGGATCTGACTCTTGAGTCTCGTCTGCGTGGCGAAGACTGGTTGTACACTTATCTGCGTAGTTTCTACAAAGATGAGAGTCGCCCGTATAACGTTAATAACGTTGTCTTCCCGGATGTTGGTATGCCTAACATTCTTGAGAGCCTGCAAGGTACTCAGATGAACAGCTGCTCTAAAGACGAATTGCTGCATCAGGAAAAGGAGATTGATCCTCTTACTGGTCTGGCTATCGGTGGCTGTCTGACGATTAGCGAAAAAGGTACTCAAACGGCTGAAGAGTTCGACAAGACTGTATACGATCTGGTTAACTTCATGTCTTATATGGGTAATCCTGTTAAGCTGGAGTCTGAAGCAATCGGTTATAAAGTTCTGATCTTCCTGGCTATCTTCTTCATCTTCGCATTTGCGTTGAAGAAAGAGTACTGGAGAGACGTTCACTAAGACGTCTGCTGATCAGTAGCATCTGTACGTGGCTCATATTGTGTGAGCCGCGTATATTTTTTTTATGGAATAAGTGAGACGGGGTGATTTAATGGGCGTAGTGGCCAAACGGTCTTCAATGACTTTTTACTCCGATGGTAATGATCATTACAGCCATCGGGTACGTATCGTACTGGCGGAAAAGGGTGTGGCCGTTGAGATCAACGACTGTGATCCTAATAACCTTCCAGAGGATCTGGCGTCACTGAATCCATACAATAATCTGCCAACTCTGCTGGACAGAGAGCTGGTTTTGTATGAACCAAACGTGATGATGGAATATCTGGATGAGCGTTTCCCGCATCCTCCACTGCTGCCTGTATACCCTGTTGCACGGGCTGAAAGCCGTCTGTACATGTATCGCATTCAGCGTGACTGGTGTGATCTGGCAGATGTAATTCTTAACAGTGAAGATGCTGATGAGGCTGAAGAAGCGCGTAAAGCGTTGCGCGATAGCCTGGTTGCAGTATCACCAATTTTTGGTGAGAAAGATTTCTTCATGAGTGAAGAATTTACCCTGGTTGATTGCTGTATCGCTCCGTTGCTGTGGCGATTGGAGATTCTGGGTGTAGAGCTGCCTGAAGCGCAGAGTAAAGACCTGATTAAATATATGAGTCGTTTGTTCGAGCGCGAATCATTCCAGATCAGTCTGTCTGAAGAAGAACGCGAAATGCGCGACTAATCTTCATTTGTGCATAATATAAAGGATGAGCTTGCTTCATCCTTTTTTTTTGGGAGTAATGTATGCAATCAAGTCGGGGGTATCTGATTCGTTCCCTGAACGAGTGGATTCTGGATAGCGGCTGGACACCACATCTGGTTATCGATGCTGAAATTCAGGGAGTTATGGTGCCTGAGCAGTTTATCAATGATGGTCAGATTGTATTGAATATTACGCCATCAGCTGTTCAGAGCCTGCTGATAGACAATGAAGCGGTGAGCTTTAGTGCGCGCTTTGGCGGTGTGCCTATGAATGTTTTTGCACCGATGGTAGCGATTTTAGCTATCTATGCCAAAGAGAATGGCATGGGCATGGGGTTTGGCACTGAGCCTGGCTGTGAGGCGCTGTATCAGGATGATGAGCCAGATAATGATCCGACTCCACCGGAACCGTCGCCGAAGGCGTCTGGGCGTCCATCGTTGAAGGTTGTGAAGTAGTCACTCTGTCGATACTGATCCTGTGGATATGACCATAAAAAAAACCGCCTGCTGGCGGTTTTTTTTGGCTAATCCGTAGTCAACAGGCGTTGGGTTTAGCTAGTCGATATATTCAAAGATTTTAACGATTTTCTGTATGCCGTTAACGCTACGTACTACGCGAATAGCTTCGTCGGCTTCCTGGCGGGTAACCAGTCCCATCAGGTATACAACGCCATTTTCGGTGACGACTTTGATGCGTGTTGCGTTAACTTGTTCATCACCCAGCATATTGGCTTTAATTTTAGCTGTGATCCAGGTATCGCTTGCACGGGTCAGGGATGAGGTTGGGCTAGTCACTGTCAGTTCGTTGTGGATGCGGCGGATTTTACGCACCTGGCTGACGATCTGTTCGGCTTCAGCGCGGCTGTTCTCGGTAGCAACCTGGCCGGTAATTAGCACAACACCATTGAAGCTGGTAATACTGATGTGGCTACCGCGCAGCTCTTCAGATGCTTTGCTTAGATTGACGTTTGATTTGATCTCAATTAACTCATCATCAACATAGCTTCCGGTGGTGCGATTGGCGTGATCTTCTTTAATGGGCTCTTCTTTGATGGTACTGACAACAGTAGAGCAGCCACTTAGTAGTAACGCTGTCAGGGTGAGAGTGAGTACTTGCTTCATTAATTATTCTCCGCCAAAAAGTTGGTAGTCAATCAGATCGCATAGGGCGTGTAGAACCAGGGTCTGTGCGCCAAAAATAAGGGCTGGATCATCTGCAGGAATGCAGAATTCAACCTCGTCAGGCAGTAATAGAGACTGAATGTTGTCATTAGTTCCACCGGTAAGTGCAATAACCAGCATGTCTCTGTCGTGGGCGGCCTGAATGGCTTGTACCAGGTTTGCGCTACGGCCATCTGTGGATAAAATAAGTAACAGGTCGCCGGGCTGGCCCAGTGCGCGGATCTGCTTGGAAAAAATATCGTTAAAGTGGCTGTCGTGACCAATGCCAGTCAAGGCTGAGCCGTCTGCGCTGAGGCTAATAGCCGGCAGTCCTGGACGCTCGTGGCGATATTGATTCAGAAGCAAACTGCTGAAATGCTGTGCCAAAGCTGCGCCGCCACCGTTGCCGCAACAGAGGATTTTGTTTTCTGACATTAAGCAGTTGAGCAAAAGCTCGCCGGCATGAGAAATTAGCGGGGTGTATTCCTCGATGGTCTGGGCATTAACCTCCATGCTGTTATGGAATAGGTTAATAACTCGGTCTTGAAGTACCATCGGTGCTCCTGTCAGAAAGTGGCTTCAGGTCTGAAGGCGTCTTTATACCATATAGGACAGGAATCTCCACTCCTGTCGGAGGTGTTTGCTTCAAAAGCAATCACGTCAAACCTGCAAGTTGTATTGTTATAGCGGCTATTTCTGGATAGAAAGTAAGCTGCTGTTTTTATTAACTTCTGTTGCTTGCGTTTGTCGACTGAATGGCTTGCGCCGCCCCAGTGGGCGTGGCTACGTTGCCTTACTTCGATAAACACCAGTTGTTCATGGTCAGTCATAATCAGATCTATTTCGCCAAAGCGGCAGCTGAAATTATGGCTGATAAGTTTTAATTTCTGTTTTTTTAAATACGCTAGTGCTTGTTTTTCGGCATCCTTGCCTATTTGTTGTCTGTCCATGATCATTCCAAAATCAGGCGGCGAGCTTCATCTTAGGCTTGCCTTTATTCAGGTCTGGCTTTTGTTCAAAGCTGACTGTTGAGTAAAAATGTCAGCTTTAGTTTAAAGGTTGCGCCAGCCCTTGTTTGAAAATATTCCAGTTTAGTGTGCGCTGAACCTGGTTGTTCTGCTTGATGGATAAGATGCCGGTTTCACCATTTACCTGGGCAATGGGTGAGGCGGCCAGTTGTGCCAGATAAGGGAATAGTTGGAAAGCATCTATTCCCAGAGCGTAAAGTCTGCCGAAACGACTGTCAGTATCTTTCTTAAGCTGCGCCAGCTGTAAATGTGTTGTTGTCGGTTCGCTAGTCAGCCAGGGCATAGCAACAAAGCGAATGCCGTTGAGATCCTGGTCTTCTATGCTGGACTCGCTGCCGCTAAATATGTGCGAGGTGGCATAAACCGGGACTCTGCCTGCGTAGTGGAATGCCAGTGTTGGTTTTATCTGGCGAGCAGTCTGAGGCAGGGCGGAAAGGAAAATAGCATCAACATCTTGTCTGCGCCGATCTTCTGATTCTGGACGTTCACCGATAATTCGGGTGAGTTGCTTTTGTCGCTGGTTGCTCTTTTCGGTGCCAAGCAGGGTCGCTATCTGCTCTGAATAGTTTGCTTCATTGTTGTAACTGTAGCTATCCAGAATGGTACCGCCAAGTTCGGTAAAGGTTTTGCTGAATGCAGTTGCGGCTCGCTGGCCCCATTCGGTGTTTGGTGTATAGATCAGTACCTGTTTGCGGTTGTCATTCCAGGCCTGTGTGGCTGCCTGTATTGCTTCGTCCTCAATTGCTAGTCCAAATTGATAGATATTGCTTTGCTGGCTATCCGGTATCGTATTCAAAGTGAGTGTTGGTATCGGTGCAGGGCCGTATTGTAACAGGCTGCTGACCATCTCTTTCTGTAGGGGGCCGATTATCAGGTCTATCTGTTTCTCTCCGGCCACCTGATACAGCTGTCCCGGGGTGCTGATCAGTGATGAGTCGAGGACGGTAACTTTCGCTGTGCTGGTGCCAGCGCGAACGGCATTGTAGTGGGCGGCCATGAATCCGCTCAAAATCGCTTCGGCAGGCTTTTGTAATCGGCCGGTTAATGGAAGCAGCAGCGCTATATTATTGGCTGTGAGTGTTTCTGCATTGCTAACTGCTGCCAGTGTTTCTGGCGGTGTTTGGTGTGCCGGGTGTGATTGCCATAGTATTTTCCACTGCTCCAGCTGTGTGCTTTGTTGGCTCAGGTCTTTGGCAGAAGACGTACTGAGTGCCAGTTCATACCAACCCTGCTCGTAATAACTGTTTGATGGTTGTTGGCTGAGCTGTTTTAGCTGCGCGCTTGGCATCGATGTGAGTATGTTCCAGATGCGATTGTGGAGGGTGTTGGTTTTATCTGCAGGGCTAAAGCTGCTTAATTGAATTAGCTGTTGCAGTTCGCTTAACTGGTCCTGTTGATAAAGGTAAGCGTCTGCCTGCATTTCGCCTATCTGGTACTGTCTCTCGGCTGGCAGGTTGTTGGTTGTTGTTTCTGGAAGCTGTTGTAGATAGCGCAGTGCGCTCTGTCCATCCTGGCGGTCAAGGGCGGCTCGTGCCTTTAGTTCAGCTATTTCAAACTGTAGTGCCGGCGGCAGTAGTTGAAGCTCGACCTCTTCCAATAGGCTGGCTGCTTCGTCCCGACGATTCAGTTTTACCAGGATTCGTGCTGCTTCCGCTTTAAGGCGAGCGCTTTTAATTGGCGCGGCTGTGTCAGCCTCGGCAAGTAGCTCTGTGACCTGTTGCATCGGGTTCTGGCTTGCTGAGCTTGTTCTGCTCTCTTGAAGCTGAGAAGAGCAGCCGGCAATAAAAAGTGTCACGCTGGCAGCGAGGACAAGAGACAGACGACTTGGAAACGTCATATACTTTCACACCCTGAAATTTGAATGGCTCGAAACCGATGTCCGAATCAGTTTTATATGTAATAGCAACGCCAATTGGTAATCTGGAAGATATGACGCCGCGTGCGCTCCGAATTCTGGAGTCGGTTGCATTAATCGCAGCTGAAGATACCCGCCATAGTGGTCGGTTGCTGTCACATTTTAATATTAAAACGCCGATGATAGCAGTTCATGATCACAATGAACGCCAGCAACAGCAAAAAATTATTGAAAAATTGCAGCAAGGGCTGGATATCGCATTGATTTCTGATGCTGGTACGCCGTTGATATCTGATCCTGGCTTTGTGTTGGTGCGTGAAGTTCGGGCGGCTGGCTTTAATGTTGTGCCTGTGCCTGGGTGTTGTGCCATGGTGGCAGCGTTGAGCGCAGCCGGTGTACCCTCAGATCGATTTGCGTTTGAGGGTTTTCCTCCAGCGAAGTCGCAGCAGCGATTGAATTTTTTTAGCGGACTGGCTGCAGAGACGCGCACGCTGATGTTTTACGAGTCCCCGCATCGTATTCTGGATAGTCTGGCTGCGGTGGTAGAGGCATTTGGTGCTGATCGGCCTATTGTTATTGCGCGGGAGCTAACCAAAACCTTTGAAACCTTTATTGCCGGTACTGCTGCTGAAGTGTTATCGAAGGTTGAGGCTGACCCTAATCAACGCAAAGGTGAATTTGTTCTGATGGTTGAGGGTGCCCCAGAGATTGATGATTCTGATCTTGATTCTCATGCAAGTGAGGTGCTTGATATTTTGTTGGCTGAGTTATCAGTTAAGCAGGCATCTGCGCTTGCAGCAAAGATTACAGGTGTAAAAAAGAAGGTTTTGTATCAGGCGGCGTTAGATCGAAAATAATTCATCTTCAGGGATCAGGTTGGGCTTGCTAATAGCCTGCTTGCTGGTATCCTTTGCGCCGTAGAGTTCGCCAGACAATCGCCGCCCTAATCTCTTGAGTGCAGGGGGGAGGAAAGTCCGGGCTCCAGCAGGGCAGGGTGCCAGGTAACGCCTGGGGGGCGCAAGCCTACGGAAAGTGCAGCAGAGAGCAGACCGCCTAAGTTTTTTATTTTCGGATAGAAAACCGGTAAGGGTGAAAGGGTGCGGTAAGAGCGCACCGCGTGAGTGGCAACACTTCATGGCATGGTAAACCCCACCTGGAGCAAGACCAAATAGGAATCCATTAAGGTGTGGCCCACACTGGATTCGGGTAGGTCGCTTGAGATCTGTGGCGACGCAGGTCCTAGATGAATGATTGTCCACGACAAAACCCGGCTTATCGGCGAGCTCTACAGCTTTTTTTGCTAGTGTGTCAATTAAGCACTTCAGAGTGAGGTGTGCTTTTGAAAGAGCTGGATAAATGATTATCCTCGACAGCTTTTGATAAGAGCTTTAGCTTATTGACGAGCTCTACATTTTTTCTATTGCAGCTGTGTCTGTTGAATTCTTTAAGGTGTGCTGCATTTCAGGTAGAGCTTGATTTTGATGGTCGCTTAAAACTGTGACGGTACAGATCCTAGAATAGCGGTAGCTCCAGTCAAAACCCTGCTTATCAGTGAACTCTACAAATCCTCTGTTTCAGAAAGGTATTTTTAGCTGCTTGTTGGCTCTTTGTTAGCTGTTTTCGATTATCTGTCAGTTTTTATAATTAGTTGGAACATAAGGGAGCCGTAGGTTACATCTCCAAAAGGAGGGACTATTGTTGTTCTCAAGTTTATTCTGGTGTCGTAGTTGGTTTCTAGAAAGGGTACAACATATGGTAAAAATGGTGTGTTGTACTTATCTGTATTGGATTGTGCGTACCAAAGACCTGCTTTTATGCCGTAGGAAGTGCGTTTGGATAAGCGTTTTTTCCAGGCAATTGCTGCAGTCAGGCCTGTATCTGAAAAGGAATCTTTAAAGATATCGAGTTCAAAATAAAGAGGTTCTTTTTTCAGGAAGTCTGGCCTCTGGTTTGAATCTGAGAGTTTGTATGAGAAGCCTAATCCGTAGTTTTGTTCATTGTGTCCGGCTCTTTTGAAGTGATAGCTGGCTCCATTCAAGTGAAGATTAAGGTCTTTGTCTTTTTGGTTTTCGTATGGGGCAGCAGTTACGCTGCTTAGCAAGGCTGTGGACGAGATAGATATGAGCAATATAGATAATAGCAATTGAATTATTACGTTTTTATTTAAAGTCATGATGCTTTCCTTGCTTTCTATATACTCTCCTGCCAGCTTGATGCGGGGGACTGTAATTAGTTTAGGTGAGTTTTTTGAGATTGCTGGGCTGGAGGCGGTTCTTGTGTTTGTTTTTCTGCTTTGTGAATGTAGTTTTGATTCTAATTATTACTTTTACTTGAATATTTCAGTTTGAATTCGGTCTTATCTTAAAACTGCTTCAAGTTCATTTCTTTGTAACTGCTCTCTGATAGCTATGTCCCTTGAAATCTGGGCTTTTAACCTGATTTTAAGCGCTCTTAATCCTTCATCAAAGAACCAATATCGGCCTTGCAAACGGGGGGGTTAATTTCTATAGTGTGTGTTAGTGGGTAAATGTGGGTAATTGTGGGTTAAATTGGTTATGGGGGAGTGAAACTCGTGTTTCGAGGCGTCAATCCAATCAATCTGGATGCAAAAGGTCGTATGGCTATACCAGCGCGTTACCGTGACAGGATCACGGAGCATTGCTGTGGGCATCTGGTGGCGACCATTGATACCGAGGAGCGATGCCTACTGCTTTACCCTTTGGCTGAATGGGAAGAGATTCAGGAAAAGATCGAAGCACTACCCAGTTTTAATCCTGCAGCAAGACGGATACAGCGTTTACTGATTGGTCATGCTACCGATCTGGATATGGATGGTAATGGTCGTTTATTACTGCCTGCACCTTTACGGGATTATGCGGAACTGAATAAGAAAATTGTTCTGTTAGGTCAGGGCAATAAGTTTGAGATCTGGAGCGAGGAGCGCTGGTTAGCGACCCGCGAAGAATATCTGGCTGAAGTTGATGGCGGCGCAGAGCTGCCAGATGAGTTACAGAATTTATCACTTTAAACCGACAGGGGTTAACGCACATGAGTGCAGAGTATAAACATATCACAGTGTTGCTTAATGAAGCTGTGGATACCCTGGTCAGTGATCCGGATGGTTTTTATATTGATGGTACGTTCGGGCGCGGTGGTCACTCGGCGCTGGTATTGAACCGTTTATCTGAGAACGGTCGGTTGATGGGGATCGATAAAGATCCTGAAGCGATCGCCTGTGCTGCAGAGCGTTTCGCAGATGAATCACGCTTTAGTATTGAGCGTGGCTCCTTTGCTCAATTAGAAGAGTTTGTTGTAAAGAAAGATCTGCTGGGGCAGGTCGACGGTGTTCTGCTTGATCTCGGTGTGTCTTCGCCACAGTTGGATGATCCTAGTCGTGGTTTTAGCTTCATGGCTGACGGGCCGCTTGATATGCGGATGAATCCGGATGTGGGTGAGAGCGCTGCCGAATGGTTGGCGCGTGCTGATGATAAAGAAATTGCGGATGTGCTTTATACCTATGGAGAAGAGCGTCACTCCAGGCGTATGGCGCGGGCTATTATTGCTGAACGAGAGATCGAACCTATTACCACGACCGCACGCTTATCTAAGATAATCGCCGAAGCCAATCCGTCATGGGAGAAAGGTAAAAACCCTGCAACACGCGCGTTTCAGGGTATTCGTATCTTTATTAACCGTGAGTTGGAAGATCTGGAAAGCTGCCTTGATCAGGCGCTGGATGTGCTTAAGCCGGGTGGACATTTAGTTGTGATCAGTTTTCATTCTTTAGAAGATCGTATTGTTAAGCGTTTTATTCGTAAGCACGTTAAGGGTGATGAGCATCTACCACGCGGGATTCCAGTAACCGATGATATGTTACAGATCCGTTTGAAGGCGGTAGGTAAAGCGGTAAAGGCAGGACGGGATGAGGTTGAAGATAATCCCCGTTCACGTAGTGCGGTGATGCGGGCTGCGAAAAAAGTCAGATGAAACTGAATATACCACTGCCAGGATGGCTAACGGTTGGGGATGAGCTTGAAGTCGGAGAGATTATTGAGCCGATACGACTGATTAAACAAGGGATTCTGTTGTTGGTTTTGGTTGGGTTGTTGGTTATATCGGCTTTACTGGTTGTCTGGTCTGCACACCAATATCGCTTACTGTTTAATCAGCAGCAAGAGTTAGTGCAGCAATGGGATGAACTGCAGGTTGAGTGGGGGCAGTTGCTATTGGAACAAGGTGCCCTGGCTGCAAATAATCGGGTTGAGTCGGTTGCAATTAAGCGTTTGGGGATGCGAATTGCGGAGCAGGTTGAGGTGATCAGAGATGAGCGATGAGCAGGATATTCAAGCTCGTGCAGCCAGAGGCTGGCGTCTGTGGCTGGTATTTCTGCTCCTGGTTCTGATCGGTTTAGCTATTAGTGGGAAAATGTTGACCCTCAATATGCAGGAGCAGGCTTTTCTTAAGCGTCAGGGTGATGCGCGGATACTGCGTACCGCTGTTATTCCAGCCCATCGGGGTGTGATTAGTGACCGAAATGGGCAGCCATTGTCAGTGAGTGCACCTGTTTCAACTGTGTGGATGAATCCCCAGGAATTTGACCTGCAGAATGCATCAATTGATCGCCTGGCTAGCCTTTTGGGAAGTGATCGAGCAGCGTTGTTGAGTAAGGTGTCTCGTTTTAGAGCAAAGCAATTTTTGTATCTGAAGCGTCAGATGACTCCGGCTCAGGCGGTTCAGATTGAAGCGCTGGATATCCCGGGTGTTTATGTCGATCGGGAATATAAACGCTTCTATCCTGCTGCCGAGGTGGCGACTCATCTGGTTGGTTTTACCAATGTTGATGGCAAAGGCCAGGAGGGCGTTGAGCTGGCTTTTGATGATTGGTTGCAGGGGGTTCCGGGTAAAAAACTGGTCATGCGCGATCTGCTGGGGCGTACGGTTAAGCATATTCGTGAGCTTGAACCCATGAGTCAGGGGCAGGATCTACAGCTGAGTATCGATCTGCGACTGCAGTATCTGGCCTATCGTGAGCTGAAAGCGGCGGTGCAGGCACATAAAGCGGATTCGGCTGCGATGGTAGTGCTGGATGCACATACCGGTGAAGTATTGGCGATGGTGAATCAGCCTTCATATAACCCTAATGACCGCAGTAATCTGGGGGCTGGTATGGAATCGTTACGTAACCGTGCGGTGACAGATACTTTCGAGCCGGGTTCGACGATGAAACCTTTGACTGTGGCGGCGGCGTTAATGAGCGGTAAATATCAGTTAGATAGTGTTATTGATACATCACCGGGATATATCCGGGTTAAAGGTAAAACCATTCGTGATCATCGTAATTATGGTGAGTTGGATATCGGCAGGATAATTACCAAATCAAGCAACGTAGGGGTTACTAAGCTTGCCTTGAGTATGCACGAAGATGCTGTACGTAACACGATGCAAAACGTGGGCCTGGGGCAGGTTCCGGGTACTGGTTTTCCTGGTGAACAGGCCGGTGTACTGCCTTATCATGCAAAGAACCGGTTAGTTGAACGTGCCACTATGTCATACGGCTATGGCTTGGCGGTTACGCCATTACAGCTTGCGCAGGCGTATATTCCTTTTGCTACCGGAGGATTAACGCGTCCGGTTTCATTATTGAAGCTTGAACGACCGGAGCCTGCTACCCGGGTGATGCCAGAAGCGATAGCTAATCAGGTGTTACGAATGATGGAAACAGTAACTCAACAAGGGGGCACCGGACGACGTGCCGCGATCGAGGGTTATCAGGTCGCAGGAAAAACTGGTACCGCGCATAAGGTGGGCTCCAGTGGCTATGAAGATGATAAGTACGTTGCGGTGTTTGCCGGTGTCGCACCGGTAGAAAATCCCGAGATTATTGCAGTTGTCATGGTCGATAATCCGAAGGGACAAGAGTATTACGGTGGCGAAGTCGCTGCGCCTGTCTTTTCCCGGGTTGTAGGAGGTGCATTGCGGATGTTAAATGTTGCGCCAGATAACTGGAAGCCCGCGACTCAAGTGGTAATGCAATGAGTATGAAGCGCTTTAGTCTCGCTGAGTTAATGCCTCAGTTAGCAGATACTGCGGTTGCAGGGTTAATTGTTAAGGGTGTGGCTCAGGATAGCCGTGCAGTACAACCGGGTGACTTGTTCTTTGCCCGTGATGGCGTAAGCCATAAAGGAATAGATTTTGTTTGCTCCGCTGCAGCAGAAGGGGCAGTTGCTGCGATTGTTAATGACGCAGAATTGGCTGCAGCGGACCCTATCGATGTAGCTATCCCACTGATCGGTGTGGCAGATGTTGCTGAACTGATCGGAGAGGTAGCTTCGCGATTCTATGGGGAGCCTTCCCTCCATATGAAAGTGGTGGGTATTACCGGAACTAACGGTAAAACATCCTGCGCGCATTATATTGCGCAGGTATTGGATTACAGCGGCGAAACCAGTGCTTTAATTGGTACCGTAGGTAATGGTTTGTTAGGTCAGCTTGATGAAGCAAGCCATACGACACCTGATGCCATAAGTCTGCATGCTATGCTTGCAGCCTTGCTTCAGCAAGGCGCAACCAGTGTGGTGATGGAGGTGTCTAGTCATGCGCTGGATCAGCATCGCGTTAGTGGTGTGCATTTTGATGCAGCGGGTTTTACTAATTTGTCCCGTGACCACCTTGATTACCATGGTGATATGGAAACCTATGGTGCGGCTAAAGCACGCTTGTTTAATGAGATGAATATCGATCATCAGGTTGTGAATGCTGATGATAGCTATGGTGTACGAATTCTGGCCCAGTCAGATGGTCAGGATCGAATCAGTTTTGGTGAAGTTGCTGGGGCGCAGGTAAGGGCGACAAAGGTACAGCTTTCTACCGCAGGTATTAATGCAGAAGTAAGTACTCCCTGGGGAACCTTTCAGATGGATACGGGTCTGATCGGCCGGTTTAATCTGAGTAACTTATTACTGACTATTGCGGTAACAGGAAAAATGGGGCTGCCGTTGTCGCAGATTGCTGAAGCGGTCAACGCTATTTCAGCCGTTCCGGGGCGGATGCAATTAGTGTCACGGGATCAGCCTTTGGTTGCCGTTGATTATGCACACACGCCTGATGCTCTGGAAAAGGCACTTGAGGCGTTGCGAAATCATTGTCAGGGCAACCTTTGGTGCGTATTTGGTTGCGGTGGCGATCGGGATAATGGCAAGCGTCCACAAATGGCGGCAATCGCTGAGCGATTGGCCGATAAGGTTGTGGTTACCAGTGACAATCCCAGGACAGAAGATCCGGATCAGATTATTAGTATGGTACTTGCTGGCTTCAAAGAATCTGAACCGGAAATAACCGATGTAGACCGGGCGCAGGCAATCACTGCTGCAGTCAATGCACTTCAGGAGCAGGACATATTACTGATTGCCGGTAAAGGTCATGAGAATTATCAGGATATACAAGGGGTGAAAATGCCATTCGATGATGTGGCTGTGGCTGAGGCTGCAATGACTGCTAAACGTGATACAGGAGCGCAGTTATGAATGGTCCGTTTCGATTGGCGGAACTGGCAGAGCCTTTATCGGCAACACTGCTGGGGGATGATTGTGACATTCTGCGTATCAGTACAGATACACGTAAAATTCAGCAAGGTGATCTGTTTATTGCGTTGAAGGGTGACAATTTTGATGCGCATGATTTTATTGGCCTGGCTGAAAGTAAAGGTGCAGCCGCTGTTGTTGTGGATCATAAAATTGATACCTCACTGCCGCAGCTGATCGTGAGTAATACCCGTCTGGCGTTAGGTAATCTTGCTGCTTACAACCGTCATCGTTTTACCGGTGTACTGTTTGCGGTGACCGGCAGTAGTGGTAAAACCACAGTAAAAGAGATGCTGGCTTCGATCAGCCGTCTGCGCGGCCAGACGCTGGCGACTCAGGGTAATCTGAATAACGACATTGGCGTACCATTAACCTTGTTGCGGTTATCATCAGGTGACCAGTATGCCGTGATCGAGATGGGGGCCAGCGGACCCCATGAAATTGCCTATAGTACTCACCTTGCGAAACCTGATATAGCCATTCTTAACAACGCAATGGGCGCTCACCTGGAAGGGTTTGGTAGTCTTCAGGGTGTGGTTAAGGCGAAGGCAGAAATTTTTCAGGGGCTGACTGAGCAAGGTACCGCCGTTGTTAATCTGGACGACCCTCATGCATCGGTTTGGCTGGCTATGCTGGAACAGCAGCCGTTGTTCACATTTTCGGTTATCGATAATACCGCGACCGTGTTCGCATCTGACATATCCCTGCAGGATAACGGTTGTTACCGCTTTAATTTGAATTTTGCTGGTGCACATCGCCCGGTAATTTTAGGTTTGATGGGACGGCACAATGTTGCTAATGCCCTGGCAGCTGCAGCGGCTCAGTTAGCGGATGGCTGCGCTCTGGCGACGGTTGCAGATGGTTTGGGACAGTGTCGTGGCGCTGCCGGACGCATGCGTCCGGTACAAGTGAATGATTCAATGCTGGTTATAGACGATAGCTACAATGCGAACCCTGATGCCGTAAAAGCTGCGGTTGATGCGCTGGCTGAACTCAATGGCGAGGCAGTACTAGTGTTGGGTGATATGGCTGAACTGGGTGTGGATGCAGAACAACAGCACCGTAACCTGGGAGCCTATGTTGCCGCAAAAGGTATCGATGCCTTATATAGCTGCGGCCCTTTAAGTGCTGCAGCGTCAGATGGCTTTATTGCTGCCGGTGGTCATGCTGCTGAGAACTTCACAGATAAGCACAGCTTGTTGGCTTTTATTAAGCAGTTACCTGATTGCAAGCGTAACCT
Organism: Amphritea balenae; assembly: GCF_003858655.1. Lineage (GTDB taxonomy): Bacteria > Pseudomonadota > Gammaproteobacteria > Pseudomonadales > Balneatricaceae > Amphritea > Amphritea balenae. The sequence continues at coordinate 300,504 of NZ_RQXV01000003.1, read as the reverse complement.
GCTGGTTAAAGGATCCCGTAGTGCGGGAATGGATGAGATTGTCACTGGCCTTACTGAAGGGGAGAGCCGCTAATGTTATTACTACTAGCCGAATGGCTGGCTGAATATAACAGTTTTTTTGCCGTGTTCAGCTATCTGACTTTGCGCGGTATTCTGGGCGTATTGACGGCGTTAGCTATCTCGCTGTTTTTAGGGCCTGCGCTGATCCGGAAACTGAAAAGTAAACAGATCAGTCAGACTGTACGCAATGACGGGCCTGAATCACATTTTAGTAAATCAGGTACGCCTACTATGGGTGGCGCACTGATTATTCTGGCAATTATAGTCAGCAGTCTACTCTGGGCTGACCTGACTAATCGCTATACCTGGATCGTACTGGGTGTGACCTTTATTTTTGGCGCCGTAGGCTGGGTTGATGATTACCGGATGGTGATTGAGAAAAGCACCCGAGGGTTACCGGCAAAGTGGAAATACTTCTGGCAATCAGTGGGTGGCTTAGGAGCCGCCATTTTGCTTTATATGACGGCACAGTCACCGGCAGAAACCCAGTTGATCTTTCCGGTTTTCAAAGATCTGACTATTGATATGGGGCTGTTCTTCATCGTATTTACCTATTTCGTCATAGTAGGTACGTCAAATGCGGTCAACCTGACAGACGGTTTGGATGGCCTGGCAATATTACCCACGGTTCTGGTTGCCGGCGCATTAGGTGTATTTGCTTATCTGGGCGGTAATATCAAGTTTGCAGAGTATCTGCATATTCCATATATCGCAGGTTCAGGTGAGCTGATTATAATTTGTGGCTCTATTGTGGGCGCGGGACTTGGTTTCCTTTGGTTTAACGCTTATCCGGCACAGGTATTTATGGGTGATGTGGGTGCCTTAGCGCTGGGTGCTGCTTTAGGTGTTATTGCCGTCGTGGTGCGTCAGGAGTTTGTATTGATGATAATGGGGGGCGTTTTTGTGATAGAAACGGTATCCGTTATTCTTCAGGTGGCATCTTTTAAGCTTACCGGGCGGCGGATTTTCCGAATGGCGCCTTTGCATCATCATTTTGAATTAAAAGGCTGGCCAGAACCACGGGTTATTGTCCGGTTCTGGATTATTACTGTAGTGCTGGTTCTTATCGGACTGGCAACATTGAAAGTACGTTAGCGGAGCTGCTGTGAGTCTGATAGCGACAGATCAGTTGAGGGTTATTATCGGTCTTGGACAGACCGGGTTATCCTGTGCCCGCTATCTGGCGCGTCAGGGGCTGCCTTTTGTGCTGGTCGATACCCGTGATGTGCCGCCTAATCTTGAGCAAATTAAAACTGAGTTTCCTGCAGCGGAGCTTCATTGTGGTGAGCTGGATGTAGGGCTTCTGAGTCGGGCCAGTGAAATACTACTGAGCCCAGGGGTAGCAAAAGATCAGCCTGCCATTCAGCAGGCTGTTGCCGCCGGCGTGAAATTGAGTGGTGATATCGATCTGTTCTGTCAGGCTGTCAGCGCACCTATTGTGGCGATAACCGGCTCTAATGCGAAAAGCACGGTGACAACCCTGGTAGGGCAGATGGCGTTGAATGCGGGGATTGATACCGGTATTGGCGGCAATTTAGGCACACCGGTACTGGATATGCTGGCTGCGGGTGAGCAGGATCTGTATGTACTGGAGTTATCCAGTTTTCAGTTAGAAACGGTCAATGACCTGCGGGCCAGTGTCGCGACCGTACTGAATGTAAGCCCGGATCATCTTGATCGTTACGACAATAATATGCAGCTTTATTATCAGGCGAAACACCGGATATTTCGTGGTAGCGCTCAGATAGTGATCAATCGGGATGATAGTCTGACGTCGCCATTGGTTAATAAGCAGGTCAAGGTATCCAGTTTTGGACTGAGTCGCCCGGACTTGAATCAGTTTGGCTTATTAGAAAAAAATGCTGAACAGTATCTGGTCAAGGGTTTAGACCCGTTACTCCGGATTGACGAGCTCAAAACACAGGGCCAGCATAATATTGCTAACGCACTAGCCGCACTTGCACTCGGCGATGCCGTTAATATCCCGATGGCGGCAATGCTGCAAACGTTAAAAACCTTTACCGGTCTTAAGCATCGCTGTCAGTGGATTGCTGAAAAACAAGGTGTTACCTTTTTTAATGACAGTAAAGGTACCAATGTAGGGGCGACCGTCGCTGCCATTGATGGTCTGGCTGCAACACTGGCAGATAATAGTAAAATATTATTGATCGCGGGTGGCGTGGGTAAAGGTGCTGAATTTTCAGACCTGAATAAGCCCCTTCAAACAGCCGGTCGAGCGTTGATTCTTATTGGTGAAGATGGCCCTGTTATTGATGACGCAGTTAATTGCTTTAAGGGTCATTATGCTGACTCTATGAGCGAAGCTGTTAAGTTGGCTGCGGATATGGCTCAGTCTGGTGATATCGTACTGCTGTCTCCTGCCTGTGCCAGTTTCGATATGTTTAGTGGCTTTCCTGCACGGGGTGATGCCTTCATCGAAGCGGTGGAGGCTCTATGATGCTGGCTACTAGCGCTGAAACAGTCGATCCCGGTACCGACTCAGCAGTCAAGCAGATCCTGCCGTTTGATCCCTGGTTTTTAACTGCTGCGCTATGCCTGATTCTGATCGGCTTTATTATGATCAGTTCAGCGTCTATCGAAGTCGCGGCTGTGCGAAATAGTAATCCATTTTTTTATATGATCCGCCACGGTATCTTTATTGTTATCGGCTTGATAACGGCGGTAGTGATGTTCCGGATACCGGTGAGCTTTTGGCAGCGATCAGGGCCCTGGTTGTTGCTATTGGGTTTTTTGCTGTTGATATTGGTGTTGCTGGTGGGCCGGGAAATTAATGGCTCGGTACGCTGGATCCCTTTGGGGCCGGTTAACCTTCAGGCATCAGAAGTTGCAAAGTTTGCCATGGTTGTTTATCTGGCAGGTTATCTGGTACGGCGCTTATCTGAAGTGCGTAGTAGCTGGAAGGGGATAGCGAAACCGGCACTGCCGTTAGCCTTTTTTGTGTTTTTACTGATTCTCGAGCCTGACTTCGGCGCGGCGGTGGTGCTGATGGGCAGCATCATGGGAATGATCTTTCTGGGTGGTATGAAATTCAGCCAGTTTGCACTGATTGTAGCTGGCTGTGCGGTCGTCATTCCATCGCTGGCAATGTTGCAACCGTATCGAGTGGTACGGTTAAAAACGTTTCTTGATCCCTGGGCCGATCCTTTTGGTTCGGGCTACCAGCTGGCTCAGGCGCAGATAGCATTCGGGCGTGGTGACTGGCTGGGTACCGGGCTGGGTAATAGCGTGCAGAAACTTTTTTATCTGCCAGAAGCGCATACCGATTTTGTATTTTCGGTATTGGCCGAGGAGATGGGGTTGATTGCAGCGTTGCTGGTGGTTTGTCTCTATGGTTTGCTGGCTATCCGAATGTTTAAGATCGGACGTAAGGCTGAAAAACTTAAGCAGTTCTTTATGGCCTATATGACCTATGGTTTTGCCATCATGTTAGCGGGCCAGGCGCTGATTAATATTGGAGTTAACGTGGGAGCTTTACCCACTAAAGGCCTGACCTTGCCGTTGTTGAGCTATGGGGGCAGTAGTCTGGTGGTTAGCTGCGCGATGCTAGCGATAGTAATGCGGGTTGATTACGAACTGAAGCGAATGCAGAACGAGATGCCGGTTGAGCCCAAACGTTCCAAGCAGAATAAAACAGGAACTGCAGATGAGTAGTGCCAGGAAAGTTCTGATTATGGCTGGCGGAACCGGTGGGCACGTGTTTCCGGCGCTGGCGACTGCAGATTGCTTACGACAGCAGGGTACAGCCGTTGAATGGCTCGGTACGGCTGCGGGTATCGAAGCTGAAGTGGTTCCTGCAGCGGATATTAAGCTGCATTGTATTGATGTAAAAGGGTTGCGCGGTAAAGGAAGACTGAGTCTTCTATTGGCGCCTTTCAAGCTATTGTTTGCCCTGTATCAGGCCTGGCAGGTATTGCGAAAGGTTAAACCTGATGCGGTGCTTGGGATGGGTGGGTTTGCGTCCGGGCCTGGCGGTCTGGCGGCCTGGTTAACTGGTGTACCGGTCGTTGTTCATGAGCAGAATGCGTATGCGGGGATGACTAATAAAATACTGTCGAAAATGGCAACCAGAGTACTGGAAGCGTTTGGCGGGGCTTTTCAGGGCAAAGTAAGTACTCAGGTGGTCGGTAATCCTGTGCGGGGCAATATATTAAAACTGCCGGAACCTAAACAACGTTTTGAGCAACGTCAGGGGGCTATTCGTCTATTGGTTGTTGGCGGTAGTCTGGGTGCAAAAGCGATTAATGATCTGGTGCCCCAGGTGATTGCTCAGTTGCCGGAGGGTATTGAGCTAGAGGTTTGGCATCAGGTCGGTAAAAGAAATTTAACTGAAGCACAGCAACTGTATGCAGCGCTGGGCTTGAGTGAACGGGATACGATTCGCGTTGTGCCCTTTATTGAGCGAATGGATGAAGCCTATGGCTGGGCTGATCTGGTTCTTTGTCGTGCCGGAGCGCTTACCGTAAGTGAACTGAGTATCGCGGGAGTTGCTTCGGTACTCGTACCCTTTCCTTACGCCGTGGATGATCACCAAACCGGAAATGCCCGATTTTTATCGGAAGCCGGTGCGGCGCTTCTGGTACAGCAGACAGAGCTGAGCCAGAATCGCCTGACTAATATTTTGACAGAGCAACTGAACACTCGGGAAACCTTGCTGGGTATGGCGGAAAAATCGCGTCATCTGGCTCAGCCTGAAGCAAGTCAGACGGTTGCTGATATCTGTCTGGAGGTAATGAAAAAATGACTGAGAATACAGCTGAAATTTATGAAGTACCTGAGATGCGCCGTATCCGCCGGATTCATTTTGTGGGTATTGGCGGTGTAGGTATGTGTGGCATCGCTGAAGTGCTGCTTAATCAGGGTTATCAGATTTCAGGATCAGATATTCGCGACTCAGCGGTTACCGAGCGTTTAAGAGGCATGGGTGCCGAGATTTTTATCGGTCATGCTCAGGAAAACATAACGGCTGCTAACGTGGTGGTTACCTCTACAGCGGTTCAGGAAGATAATCCTGAAGTTAGTGCTGCCCGTGAACGTCGGATACCTATTGTTCGTCGTGCAGAGATGCTGGCTGAGCTTATGCGTTATCGTCACGGTATCGCAGTTGCAGGTACCCATGGTAAAACCACGACAACGAGTTTGCTCGCATCGGTGATGGCTGAAGCAAAGCTGGATCCTACCTTTGTGATAGGTGGCCGGTTAAATAGCGCTGGTACTAATGCCAAGTTAGGCGGTAGCCGTTATTTAGTCGCCGAGGCAGATGAAAGTGATGCGTCGTTCCTGCATCTGCAGCCGATGGTCACTATTGTGACAAATATCGATGCCGATCATATGGATACCTATGGCGGTGACTTCGGCAAGCTTAAGCAGACATTTATTGAATTTCTTCATAACCTGCCTTTCTACGGACTGGCGGTGTTATGTAATGATGATCCTGTAGTGCAGGAAATTATTCCTGCGATCGGTCGTCCGATAGTGACCTACGGAATTACTGAGAATGCAGATTATCGTGCTGTTGATATTAGTCAGAACGGCATGGAAACCAGCTTTACCGTTAAACGTCCTGATGGCCGGGCGGATCTTTCTGTCACGCTGAATATGCCGGGTAAGCACAACGTTCTGAATGCGCTGGCAACCATTGCTGTGGCGACCGATGAAGGCATCGAAGATAACGCCATTTGTAGTGCATTAGCCAAGTTTCAGGGTGTGGGACGGCGCTTTCAGGTATTGGGTGAAATTCCAGTTAAAGGCGGCAGCGCCATGCTGGTGGATGACTATGGTCATCATCCTCGTGAGGTACAAGCCACCATTAAAGCTGTTAAAGAGGGCTGGCCGGGTAAGCGTCTGGTGATGGTTAATCAACCGCATCGCTATACCCGTACCCGTGATCTTTATGAAGATTTTGTTCAGGTACTGTCAGATGCTGATGTGCTATTGCTAATGGAAGTTTATGCGGCAGGCGAGGCGCCTATTGCCGGCGCTGATAGTCGTAGCCTGTGTCGTAGTATCCGCCAGCGTGGCAGCGTTGATCCGGTGTTTGTCGAAACCCTTGATGAAGTTCCCGCCGTGCTACGCAACCTGTTACAACCAGGTGATCTTTTGCTAACTCAGGGGGCTGGTAATATCACCGCTTTGGCCCATGAACTGTCTCAGTTGGATCTGAGTGACGGTCAGGAGGGTAGCTAATGACTGGTTTTCGGATTACTGATCAGGAACGTAGTCAGTTTGGCCGGGTGGTCGTACTTTATGGCGGCTCTTCGGCTGAACGTAGTGTTTCACTGAAGAGCGGAGCGGAAGTTCTGCGTGGCTTGCAACAAGCTAATGTGGATGCTTTCGGACTTGATCTCTGTGCTGAGGGTGCAGACCCATTGCAGCAGTTGCAGCAAGCTGAATTTGACCGGGCCTTTCTTATTCTGCATGGCCGTGGTGGTGAAGACGGCACTATGCAAGGGGTACTTGAAATAATGGGTAAGCCTTACACCGGAAGTGGCGTAATGGCGTCGGCCCTGGGTATGGATAAAGTTAAGTGCAAACAGATCTGGGCTGCTGCTGGATTACCTACTCCGCAGTATGCTGTGCCTGGTGAAGGTACCGATATGGCAGCGTTGGCAAATAAGCTGGGCTTTCCTCTGATTGTGAAACCGGCCCATGAAGGCTCCAGTATCGGAATGAGCAAGGTCGATAGTCTGGAACAGCTGAGTCAGGCTATTACAGAGGCGCGTCAATTTGACCGGGCGGTATTGGTAGAAAGTTGGGTGAATGGGCCTGAATTTACGGTGGCGGTACTAAATGGCAAAGCGTTACCGGTCATTCGTCTGGAAACCCCCCACGAGTTTTATGATTTTGATGCCAAGTATCAGGCTGATGATACCCAGTATAAATTCGATCATGGTCTGAGTGCAGAGCAGGAAACCGAATTACAGCGTTTGTCGGAGCAGGCGTTTGAGATGGTCGGGTGTAACGGCTGGGGCCGGGTTGATGTGATGTTAGATCAGCAGCGAGGCTTTCAGTTGTTGGAGGTTAACACTTTACCGGGTATGACAGATCACAGTTTGGTGCCTATGGCCGCTCGCGAAGCAGGCATCAGCTTTGAAGAGTTAGTGGTTACTGTGCTGCGGGGAAGCCTTTAACTATGTTGAAGCAGCTGCGTATTCATAATCCGCCCCAGATAGACCCGCCTCGTAGAGGTGCGACGGCTCTGGAGCGAAAAGATGAGCAGGCAGGTGCAGATAAAGAGGCGCGCTGGAACTTTAGCCGAATTTTGAACTGGAAAAGTATAGACGGTGACTGGTGGCTGAAGCCCGCCACTATCCTAACGGCGCTTACCGTCTACATCGCATTGGCTAATGGCGCCTGGGGTAAGGTTTACAGCTGGTTGGATAAGCCAGTATCCAGTGTCGTTATTAATGGTGAAACACGGCATCTGGATCGTCAGTCATTAGCTAATAGTTCGGTTGTGTTGATGAATGGCGGTTTGCTATCTGCTGACTTAAAGATGGTTAAACAAGGGATTCAGGCTGATCCATGGGTGTATCAGGTGGGTGTAGCACGGCAATGGCCGGCCAGCCTTTATCTGGATATTCGTGAAGAGGTCCCGGTTGCCCGCTGGGGAAAGGATGGTTTACTTAATCATGAGGGTGATATTTTTTGGCCGGATCAGGCAAAGGAGTATCAACAGTTACCTTTGTTAAAGGGGCCCTCCAGTGAAACTGCGCTGATGATGTCAGAGTATTACGATCTGAATCAGATGCTGCGTAATGTGGATCTTCAGCTGATTGAGCTTGAGCTGGAGGCCCGGGGCGCCTGGACTCTGTTGCTGGATAATGGCATCAGGGTCATTGTTGGTCGCGAGCAGGTAGTGGCGCGGTTAGAACGTTTTTTAAAAGTGTATCAACAGCGGCTGCAACAAGATGCAGATGCGGGCCGTATAGAGCAGATAGATATTAGATATAACAACGGTATCGCCGTTAAATGGCGTAAAACTGAAACCTCAGAAGCGCAACAGAAAGGTTAATAGTAGTGAGTATGGCGATGAAGCCTGTAAGAAACATGATTGTAGCGCTGGATATAGGCACCTCTAAGGTAGTTTGCCTGGTAGGCGAAGTGAGCCTGGACGGCACTATAGATATCCTTGGCATTGGCTCCCATGAATCCCGGGGGCTGAAGCGTGGCGTGGTGGTTAATATTGAATCCACCGTGCATTCGATTCAGCGGGCGGTGGAAGAAGCCGAACTGATGGCGGGCTGCAAGATTCACTCGGTCTCTGTTGGTATTGCCGGTAGTCATATTAATAGTATGAATTCCCACGGTATCGTTGCCGTACGCGACGGTGAAGTGATGGAACATGACCTGGAACGGGTGATTGATGCAGCCCGTGCGGTGGCGATTCCCGCGGATCAGAAAATCCTGCATATCCTGCCACAGGAATATGTGATCGATAATCAGGAAGGTATTCGTGAGCCGTTGGGGATGTCCGGTGTGCGCCTGGAAGCCAAGGTACACCTGGTGACAGGTGCTGTGAATGCGGTACAGAATATTGAAAAATGTGTGCAGCGTTGCGGCTTGGAAGTGGATAACTCTGTTTTGGAGCAGTTGGCATCCAGCTACTCGGTATTGACCGAAGATGAGAAAGAGCTGGGTGTCTGCATGGTGGATATGGGTGGTGGTACTACCGATATCGCCATCTATACCGGGGGGGCTATTCGCCATACCGCGGTGATCCCTATTGCGGGTGATCAGGTAACTAATGATATCGCGATGGCACTTCGCACACCGACACCGCACGCGGAAGATATCAAGATAAAGTACGCCTGCGCTCTGGCGCAGCTGGCCAGCGCCGATGACACTATTAAAGTGCCGAGCGTTGGCGACCGTCCAGCCCGGGATTTGTCCCGACAGGCGCTGGCGGAAGTGGTTGAACCCCGGTATGACGAACTGTTCACCCTGGTGCAGGCTGAGCTGCGACGTAGCGGGTTTGAAGATTTAGCCGCGGCAGGCATTGTTCTGACCGGCGGTACGGCAAAGATGGAAGGCGCGGTCGAACTGGCGGAAGAGATTTTCCATATGCCGGTACGTTTAGCGATACCTAAAGGGGTACGGGGCATGGAAGATATACTGGCCAGCCCGATCTATGCTACGGGTATCGGCTTACTGCAGTATGCAAAACAGGATAATCAACATCTGGGCGAAGCGGTACCGGTCGAGGAGATGACCGAGCCACGTCCCAGTGTACTGAACCGGATGAAGTCATGGTTTCAGGGGAATTTTTAAAGGGGAGTCTGCAGCGGTGCTGTGGACTTTGGCTTTATTGTTAATGGATTGGCATAAAGCCAGATAAGAATGCAACAGAGGGTGGTTTCATAGCGGCGTTAGATAACAAATCGTTGAATACGATGGGGTGTTTTATTTAACGGCGTTGTGAATATCTTGCAATATCAGGTGCGGGTTGGGCACGAACCTGGAGGGAATGGACATGTTTGAGTTAGTAAATAATGTAGCGCAAAGCGCGGTTATTAAGGTGATCGGCGTCGGTGGTGGTGGCGGTAATGCTGTACAGCACATGGTCTCAACGGACGTTGATGGGGTCGAATTTATCTGTGCTAACACTGATGCGCAGGCACTCAATAATATGGGTGCTAAAAATGTACTGCAGATGGGGGGCGAGATCACCAAAGGGCTGGGTGCAGGCGCTAACCCGGATATTGGTCGTCAGGCAGCACTGGAAGATCGCGAACAGATCGTTGAGATGCTCAGTGGTGCTGACATGGTTTTCATTACCGCAGGCATGGGTGGTGGTACGGGTACTGGTGCGGCACCTATCGTTGCTGAAGTCGCCAAAGAACTGGGTATTCTGACAGTTGCGGTAGTCACTAAGCCGTTTCCGTTCGAAGGCCGTAAGCGCCTGAAGATCGCCGACGAAGGGATTAAAGAACTATCTGAAAACGTTGATTCCCTGATCATCGTGCCAAATGAAAAACTGATGCAGGTGTTAGGAAAGAACTGCAGCCTGATCAATGCATTCAATGAAGCGAACGATGTGCTCAAAGGTGCGGTACAGGGTATTTCAGACCTGATTATTCGTCCGGGTATGATCAACGTTGACTTCGCCGATGTACGCGCTGTGATGTCTGAGATGGGCATGTCGATGATGGGTACCGGTTCTGCCCGGGGTGAAAACCGTGCTGTTGAAGCGGCAGAAGCCGCTGTGCGTAGCCCCTTATTGGAAGATGTTGATCTGACCGGGGCGCGGGGTATTCTGGTGAATATCACTGCAGGCCTGGATCTGGGGTTAGGTGAATTCTCGGATGTGGGTGAGGTTGTTGAAGCCTTTGCATCTGACAACGCAACGGTTGTTGTAGGTACCGTTATCGATCCGGAAATGGTCGATGATATTAAGGTAACGGTTGTTGCAACAGGGCTGGATAAGCCAGAAGAGTCGCAAGGTACAGTGAAGGTTGTTAATAACACTCGTAAAGCTAACGGCGAACTTGACCTGAAAAAGCTTGAATTACCTGCAGTTCAGCGACGTAAGGCTGATCATATAAACGCTGAAAAAAATAAACAGGAAACGGCGGAACTTTCTCGTACGCAGCAGTCGAATAACGGAACAGATGGGGAAGTTGAAACTTATCTGGATATACCGACATTTCTGCGACGTCAGGCTGACTGAGCAATAGCTGATTGGCTAAGCGATAAACCAATGGTTACTGTTGCCCTCAGTAGCGATTTATCGCTAATCAGTTATTGCTGATATACGCTGATTATTGTTAAAATGTCGGGTTAATATGGCGCAAAACAACCTTGGCAGGAAATATGATCGGACAACGTACGTTACGGAATAGTATTAAAGCAACTGGCGTAGGTCTGCATACGGGTCAGAAAGTTTATCTGACACTGAAACCAGCGTCTGTTGATACAGGTATTGTATTCCGTCGGGTTGATCTGGATCCGGTTGTTGAAATTAATGCTTGTGCTAAAAATGTTGGGGATACAACGTTATCAACTAACCTGCAGAAAGGCGATGTTCGGGTCTCTACTGTAGAGCATCTTTTATCGGCGTTGGCGGGTTTAGGTATCGACAATGCTTATGTCGAGCTTAGCGCTGAAGAAGTACCTATCATGGATGGTAGTGCCGCTCCTTTTGTATTTCTGATTCAATCTGCCGGTATTTCTGAACAGTCAGTACCTAAACAGTTCATTCGTATCCTGAAAGAGGTTAAGGTTGAGCTGGAAGACAAGGTGGCAACCTTTAAACCGTTTAATGGTTTTAAAGTTGGTTTCACTATCGATTTTGATCATCCTGCTTTTGCTGGTCGTAATATGGAAGCGACTTTGGATTTCTCTAGTACCTCTTTTGTAAAAGAAGTAAGTCGTGCGCGTACCTTTGGCTTTATGCGTGATATTGAGTACCTGCGTGGTCAGAATCTGGCGCTGGGCGGTAGCATGGACAACGCGATCGTAGTCGATGATTATCGTATCCTTAATGAAGATGGTCTGCGTTACGATGATGAGTTTGTTAAGCATAAGGTTCTGGATGCGGTAGGTGATCTTTATCTGCTGGGTAAAAGCCTGATCGGTGAATTCCATGGCTTTAAATCTGGCCATTACCTGAATAATTTACTGCTACGTAAATTGCTTGAGACTGAAGATGCCTTCGAAGTAGTGACCTTTGAAGAAGAGGATGAGTCAGTACCAATCTCTTATCTACAGCCCGTTACTGTTGCTTAATTCAGAAACCGGACATATTTGTCCGGTTTTTTGTTTTATATCTGTTTTTCGTCCATGAAAAAAATATCCCTATTGAGATTCAATTTATTGCCCCAATAGAGGTAGAATGTTGCGTTAATTTAAGGGATCGGCTTAAATCCGGTATGGGTTTTTATCGATAGATTCCATCAGCTTAAGATAGCTCTAAGGTTATATATCAGATTATGTTCACTTCGATGTTAAAGAAAGTCTTTGGTAGCAAGAACGAACGTGTCCTCAAACAGATGGGCAAGACCGTTAAGCAGATAAATGGCTATGAAAGTGAACTTGAGCAGCTCTCCGATGCTGATTTGCAAGCTAAAACCGCTGAGTTCAAAGCTCGTCTGGAGCAGGGTGAGAGCCTGGATCAGATACTGGCGGAAGCGTTTGCTGTTGTACGTGAAGCGTCCCGTCGGGTGATGGAGATGCGTCATTTCGATGTTCAGATGATCGGTGGTATCTCCCTGCATCAGGGCAAGGTTGCTGAAATGCGTACCGGTGAGGGTAAAACTCTGGTAGCAACACTGCCGGTATACCTGAATGCTCTGGCAGGTAAGGGTGTTCATGTAGTGACGGTGAACGACTATCTGGCTAGTCGGGATGCCGAGTGGATGCGTCCTTTGTACGAATTCCTGGGGCTTTCTGTTGGTGTCGCATTGTCGGGGCAGGACCCTGATACTAAGCGAGCTGCGTATCAGTCTGATATTACTTACGGTACCAACAACGAATTTGGCTTCGATTACCTGCGCGACAATATGGCGTTCAGTGTTGAAGAGAAGGTTCAGCGTGATTTCTTTTTCTCGGTTGTGGATGAGGTGGACTCCATCCTGATCGATGAGGCTCGAACGCCTCTGATTATTTCAGGCGCTGCTGAAGACAGTTCAGAGATGTATCGCAAGATGAATGCGCTGATTCCTGCGCTGGAAAAGTTTGATGGCGAGATAGATCCAAAAAGCGAAGAAGAGATCGATGGCGACTTTGCGGTTGATGAAAAGAACCGTACAGTTGAACTGACTGAGCGGGGTCATCAGCGGGTTGAAGAGATTCTTTCGAGTGAAGGTATCCTCGGTGAAGGTGAGAGCCTTTATGCACCTCAGAATCTAAGCCTGCTACACCATGTGTTAGCCTGTTTACGTGCCCATAACCTGTTTCAGCGTGATGTTGATTATATTGTTCAGGACAATGAGGTTGTTATCGTTGATGAGCATACTGGCCGTATCATGCCGGGGCGTCGTTGGTCTGAAGGTTTGCACCAGGCGGTTGAAGCAAAAGAAGGTGTGCATATTAATCAGGAAAGCCAGACGCTGGCTTCGACTACCTTCCAGAACTATTTCCGTTTGTATGAAAAACTGTCGGGTATGACCGGTACTGCCGATACCGAAGCCTTCGAGCTTAATCAGATATATGGTCTGGATGTTGTAGTTATTCCAACCAACGTTGATGTAGCGCGTATTGATTATAATGATCTGGTGTTCCTGACTATTCAGGAAAAATATGAAGCCATTCTTAAAGAGATCGAACATTGCGTTGAAGAAAAACGGCCGGTACTTGTAGGTACTGCATCTGTCGAATCTTCAGAACTGATCTCTGATTTTCTGAAAAAGCGAAAAATTCCTCATAACGTGCTTAACGCTAAAAATCACGGTAAAGAGGCGGGTATTATCACTGAAGCGGGTCGTGCTGGCGCTGTGACTATTGCAACCAACATGGCCGGCCGGGGTACAGACATTGTACTGGGCGGTAAGTTGGAAGCTCAGTTAGAAAAGTTAGAAAATCCGACTGAAGAAGAGCTGGCTCAGGCTAAGGTTGAATGGCAGCAACGCCATGATGCTGTGCTGGAAGCGGGTGGTTTGCATATTATTGGTACTGAGCGACATGAATCCCGTCGTATTGATAATCAGTTACGAGGCCGTGCCGGTCGTCAGGGTGACAATGGTTCATCCCGTTTCTTCCTCTCGCTTGAAGATGATCTGATGCGTATTTTTGCTTCCGAGCGTGTACGTCAGTTTATGCAGGCATTGGGCATGGAAGAAGGCGAAGCTATCGAGCATAAGATGGTTTCAAACGCGATTGAAAAAGCACAGCGCAAGGTTGAAGGTCGTAACTACGACATGCGTAAGCAGTTGCTGGAATATGATGATGTTGCCAATGATCAGCGCCGTGCGGTTTATGATCAGCGTAATGAGTTGATGGCAACCAATGATATTTCTGAAACCGTTGAAGCGGTGCGTGCTGAAGTTGTTGAAAATGGTATTAATCAGTTTATTACCCCGCAAAGCTTAGATGAGCAGTGGGATATTCCTGGGCTGGAAGTTTACCTGCAGGGTGAATTTGGTCTGGAGATGCCGGTTCAGAAATGGCTGGATAAAGATGATAGCCTGCATGAAGATAATCTGCGTGAGCGTATTCTGCGAGATATTATCGAAGACTATCATGCTAAAGAAGCGATTGTCGGTGTTGAAAACATGCGCCTGTTTGAAAAGCAGGTGATGTTGCAGGTACTGGATACCCTTTGGAAAGAGCACCTCCAGTCTATGGATATGTTGCGTCAGGGTATTCACCTGCGGGGTTATGCACAGAAAAACCCGAAGCAGGAATATAAGCGTGAGTCCTTTATTCTGTTTGAACAGTTGCTGGAAAATATCAAAACCGATGTGGTTAAGATTCTGAGCAATGTTCAGGTGCGTCAACCTGAAGAGATTGAAGCGATGGAGCGTCAGCGTCGTGAGCAGGCTGAGAATCAGCAGATGGACTTTAAACATGAAGAAACCTCTGCAATGGGCTCTGAGCAGACTGCTCAGGGTGAGGCTGCTGATACATCCGAAGGGGCTGAACCGTTTGTTCGTGAAGGTAAAAAGGTCGGTCGTAATGATCCTTGCCCTTGTGGGTCGGGTAAGAAGTATAAGCAGTGTCACGGTAAGCTCAGCTAAGCATTTCTGTATTTGGCTATAGTGCGTTAAAAACCGCCTCAATATGCTCACTTACAAATGTAAGCTCCGCTATTTCGTTGGTTTTTGCCTGCTCTAGCCTGCATACAGTACATGCCGGAAATATTCCCACTTTATTGTGGTATTGAATAAGTAACAGAAAGCAGCGAAGCTGCTTTCTTTTTTTGTATATTCTTTTTTTGTAAAGATAAAAGGTTAAGGAGCTTGTAATGGCGGTAGGTCCGGGCACTCTTCCAACTCTGCATCCGGTTGCAGGTTTTCGTATTGGTACTACTTCTGCGGGCGTTAAAACGCCGGGTAGGAAGGATCTGGTGGTAATGGAGATTGCGCCGGGTTCGGCGACCGCCGGTGTGTTTACCCTGAATCAGTTTTGTGCCGCACCGGTGCAGATCTGTAAATCTCATATGCAGCAGGCATCGGCTTCTTATTTAGTGGTAAATACCGGCAATGCCAATGCTGGAACTGGTAAAGAAGGTTATCAGGATGCGCTTGATGTCTGTCAGGCGGTAGCTGATCAGGCGGGTGTAGAGCTTGCGCAAGTGTTGCCGTACTCAACCGGCGTTATCGGTGAAAAGTTACCTACTGATCGTATCATTACTGCGGTGCCTGCTGCGTTTAAAGCGCTGACAGCTGATGGCTGGCTGGCAGCTGCTAATGGTATTACTACTACAGATACCCGACCTAAAGCCTGGTCTGAGCAGTTTGAATATCAGGGTGAGACTGTAACCCTGACCGGTATTTCTAAAGGTGCCGGCATGATTAAGCCTAATATGGCGACTATGCTGGCATATGTAGCCACCGATGCAAAAATAGAATCCTGTTTATTGCAGAAGATGTTAAGCCGTTCCGCTGATCTGACTTTTAACCGGGTGACTATCGATGGTGATACCTCAACCAATGACTCCTGTATGTTAGTTGCAACCGGTGCCGGCAATGTTGAAGTAACAGAAGCTGATGCGGTGCTATTTGAACAATTTAATACTGTGCTTGATAAAGTCATGCTGGAACTGGCGCAGGCTATTGTTCGTGACGGTGAAGGGGCAACTAAGTTTGTCACTATTAGCGTAGAGCAGGCTGGCAGTTCAGAGGAAGCACTTAAAACAGCATACGCCGTTGCACATTCGCCACTAGTTAAAACAGCGTTGTTTGCCAGTGATCCTAATTGGGGGCGTATTCTTGCTGCGGTAGGCTATGCCGGAGTTGAAAATCTTGATGTTGATGCATTACAGATTTTCTTAGGAGAGGTCTGCATTGTAGCCAATGGTGGACGTGCTGATAGCTATACCGAAGAAGCTGGTCAGGCGGTAATGAGCGAAGAAGATATTACTATTCGCATCGTATTGAATCGTGGCGATCAATCTGAAACTGTCTGGACAACTGATCTGAGTAAAGACTACGTGTCCATTAATGCGGATTATCGTTCCTGATAACTGGGGTTTTGTGGAGAGAGTCTTATAGTGACTAAACTTATCCACGTTGCGGCAGCTGCTATCTTCAATAATGAAGGTCAGTTGCTACTGGCTCTGCGCGATGAAAGTCAGCATCAGGGCGGATTATGGGAGTTTCCCGGCGGTAAGGTTGAAGCTAGTGAAAATGTGCGTACAGCGCTCGCCAGAGAGTTGTATGAAGAGCTGGGCATTGAGATAGATCAGTCTGCTACGCATCCCTTGATTCAGGTGCCTTTTCATTATTCTGACAAATCAGTCTTACTCGATGTTTTTCGGGTGAATTGCTTTAGTGGTCAGCCATATGGCAGGGAAGGGCAGCCCCTCAAGTGGGTAGCCTTGTCTGAGCTGGATCAGTATGAGTTTCCCGCTGCGAATAAACCGATAGTTAATAGCTTACAGTTACCGCAACAGATCGCAATTACTCCAGAGCTTAATCTTGAGCTTAACCCTGATGTCTATGCTGAGTATGTCGCGGATGTGCAGAGCTCTGGCGCGCAGGCTATTATGTTGCGGGCTAAGCATCTTGATGACCCTGAGCAGCTGTCCCTCTATGCCGAGTTATCTCAGGACTTAGCGAACCAAGGTAAGTTGTTGATCTGGAATGGGTCAGTAGAGTCTGCCAATAAAGTCAATGTGGATGCGCTGCATCTGAGCTCTCAACGATTGATGGACTTGGCTAATCGCGCAGAGTTTTCAGGTCGTTACCTGGGGGCTTCCTGTCACAATGCTGAGCAGATCAGAAAGGCTGAGCAGTCCGGTGTCGATTACATTACTTTGTCGCCGGTGCAGCGAACGTCCAGTCATCCGGATGCAGAACCGATGGGCTGGGAGCAGTTTGCCCGACTCACGGCAAAATGTGCGTTGCCTGTGTATGCATTGGGCGGTGTTACAGCCGCTGACCTGACAACCTGTATAGAGTCAGGCGGTCAGGGTATCGCGGGTATTTCTGGATTTGCTAACCAGGCTAATTGACTGTTCAAGAATGCTGGTCATGGTTTGTTGGTTTAAGACCTGTTGGTTTAAGTTCTGGTGATTTAAGTTCTGGTGATTTAAAACCTGAAAATTTAAGAACTGTTACTTTAATGTAACGGCCTGTCCATATGGTCTTTACTTTCCGGGTCATCATAACTGCTGCTGTAGTCATCGGTGCTGGGTTCGGCGGCTATCTGATAATCTTCTGCGGCCCAGGCGCCCAGGTCTATAAGTTTGCAGCGTTCACTGCAAAAAGGCCGGTAAGGGTTATCGGTAGACCATTCCTGCTGCTTTTCGCAGGTCGGACAGTTGACCAGTGGTTTGTTAGCCAATATCGTTCTCCCAGTCCTGTTGTGCTTTTTTCATAAACTCACGATGTAGCTTTTCTACCACAATCTTTAGTTGCTCTTCATTGCCGCGATTATCGATCAGGTCATCCGCTTTGCTGACTCGTTCTTCTCGGGGCATCTGGGCGGCAATAATAGCCCGTACCTGTACCTCATCAGTACTATCTCTGCTGACCGTACGGCTAATTTGCGTTTCAACGTCAACATCAACAACAAGAATGTGATTTACAAGTAGATGCTGATCAGTCTCAAGCAGTAACGGAGATGCCAGCATAGCGTATCCGGAATTGGACTGTTCGAGTTTTAACATGATACGGGTTCTGATAAGTGGGTGCAGAAGGTCTTCTAACCAGTCTCTTTGACGGGGTTCCTCAAATACTATCTTACGTAGCGCGCTTCGATCCAGTGAACCATTAGATAGGAGGATGTCACTGCCAAAACGTTGGGCTATATTATCTAGCGCCTGTTCGCCTGGCTCTACAACTTCCCGGGCAACCTGATCGGCATCGATGACTGTTACACCAAAGGCTTCGAAAAGCCGGGAAACAGCGGACTTGCCGCTACCAATTCCACCAGTTAGTCCAACTACAAACATATCAGGTTTCCGTTATTTCAATTTTTTAAAGCGTTACGCCAGTAGCTAGTGTAGTTAACAGCCGTAACTATAAGCCAATAACTAGTTGTCAGATTACAGATTTAATAACTGAAGGTACCAGTCAGTTAGCTCATGACCATATAGCAGCGCAATCCAGCCGGCCCCTGCCAGGTAAGGACCGAATGGTATAGGATTTTGCGACTCATGACGGCGAAAAGCAATCATTAGTGAACCAATAATTGCACCAATCAATGATGATGCCAGGATAATAAGAGGTAACATATCGGCGCCGGCCCAGGCGCCCAGAGCGGCTAATAGCTTAAAATCACCATAACCCATGCCTTCCTTGCCGGTAATCAACTTAAACAGCCAGTACACCGACCAGAGAGAGAGGTAGCCCAGCACCGCTCCCCAAAGCGCCATTGGCAGCGAGGTGAAAAATTCAAAGCTGTTGAGTATTAAGCCCAACCATAGAAGAGGCAGGGTTATTTTATCGGGCAATAATTGATGATCGATATCGATCGCGGTGAGCGAGATAAGGCACCAGCTGAGAAAAACCAGAGAGAAAGCTATTAGGTTAAAGCCGTATTGATAGACAATAAAGGCGGAGATCAGGGCGGTAAAGAGCTCTATCAAAGGATATCGGATAGAGATAGGTGTATTACAGGAACTGCAGCGCCCTCTTAGCAGGACAAAATAGCTGATCAATGGGATGTTTTCATACCAGCGAATTTTATGATCACAGCCGGGGCAGCTGGAGACGGGGACAGCTAAGTTGTAGGTTTGCTGTAGCTCTTCCGGGTATTCAGTTGCATCGGGGTTAGTACTTTCGAACGCCATCATCTGCCATTCACGCTCCATCATCCGGGGGAGGCGGTGGATAACCACATTGAGGAAGCTACCGATCAGCAGCGAGAAAAGCAAAGTAAGAGTGACCGCTAGCCATGGGCTAGCGGCAATCGTATCTATAAGCATTAGAGTAACTGTTCCTACTATGAAACTATAATCTCTGGTGGTTTTGGCTTAGTTAATTTAAACCACATTACCCAGCTGGAATATTGGCAGATACATAGCGATAACCAGACCACCTACCAGTATGCCCAAAATAGCCATAATCATTGGTTCGATCAGGGTCGAAAGGTTATCCACAGCATTGTCGACTTCCTCCTCATAATAGCTGGCTACCTTATCCAGCATCATATCTAGCGAGCCGGCCTCTTCGCCGATAGCAATCATCTGCGTTGCCATAGGAGGGAAAAGGCCTGTCATATTGACAGCATTTTGCAGTGACTGACCGGTTGAAACGCCGTTTTTAACTTGCATGATAGCGTTTTCGTAAACCACGTTTCCTGAAGCTCCAGCAGCCGAATCCAGTGCATCAACTAAAGGTACCCCAGCAGCAAAAGTGGTGGCCAGGGTTCTGGCAAAACGAGCGATAGAAGAGTTATGCAGTATCTGCCCAATTATTGGAAGCTTTAGAGATGTTCTGTCTATCCATTCTCTAAAGCTTCGGGATTTTTCGTGGGCCTTGCTAAAGATAAAGCCGGCTGCTGCGATGACTATTATTGCGATAAACCACCAGTCCTGAGCAATATTTGATAGACCCACTACAAACAGAGTAAATGCGGGAAGGTCCGCACCAAAGCTAGAAAATACACTTTCGAATTGAGGTACTACTTTTATAAGTAGAATTGCTGATACAACTAATCCTATAACAATTACAGCGATAGGATAGGTTAAGGCCTTTTTAATCTTTTTCTTTAAGGTTTCAATTTTTTCTTTATAGGTCGCTATTCGCTCTAGCATAGTCTCAAGCGCACCAGAACTTTCTCCCGCATCAACTAGATTTCGGTATAAGTCATCGAAGTGTTTAGGGTGGCGCTCCAGGGCTTTTGCAAAGTTGGTACCGCCGTTTACATCGGCCTTCAGATCAAAAATAATCTTTTTCATCTGAGCTTTTTCGACGCCGTTAGCAACAATGTCAAACCCCTGTAATAATGGTACGCCTGACTTCAGCATTGTGGCCATCTGGCGGGTAAAAAGTGCTATATCCAGCGGTTTAACCGGCTTATTGTGACTGCTGAACATGCTATGGGTCTGTTTGCGAACCTTCTTGGGCATGATGCCCTGCTTGCGCAGCTGTGCTTTGGCTTCACTCAGGCTTGCAGCATTGATTGATCCTTTGCTAGGGTTACCACTTTTGTCTTTTCCTTCCCAGTTAAAGGTAGTAGGTGCTTTATCAGCTGATTTCTTAGCCATCAATATATATTCCGTGTCTAAACCATATCTGGGTAAAGTGGATGTATTAACAATACAAAAGCTTAATAGCTTACAACTTAATAACCCTATTCATCTCTTCAAGGCTGGTAACGCCTTGTATTACTTTTAGTAGGCCTGAGTCTCGCAGTGGCCGGAATCCCTGTTTTTTGGCTTCGGCAAAAATGTCCAGTGAGTTGCCGTTGCTCATGATGACCTCAGCAATCTCCTGAGTCATTTTCATGGTCTCGTAGACACCGACCCGGCCTTTGTAACCTTTGTTGCATTTATTACAACCTTCAGGGTTATGTTCAAACAACTGCAAGCCAGTATTGATTTGTTCCTGGGTAAAGCCTTCCTCTAATAAAGTAGCTTCAGGGATATTTGCAGGCTTCTTACAACCCTGACATAAGCGTCGGCCTAATCGTTGTGCAATTATCATAGACACTGATGTGGCAATGTTAAATGCAGGAACACCCATATTGCGTAGTCGGGTTAGGGTTTCAGGGGCACTGTTGGTGTGCAAGGTGGATAGGACCATATGGCCGGTTTGCGCAGCCTTAATAGCAATTTCTGCAGTTTCAAGGTCTCGGATCTCACCCACCATCACTACATCGGGATCCTGGCGTAGGAAGGAGCGTAGAGCTTCGGCAAAGGTCAAGCCGACCTTAGTGTTTACGTGAACCTGGTTTATCCCCTCTAGATTGATCTCCACCGGATCCTCTGCAGTGGAGATATTACGCTCAACTGTATTGAGAATATTCAGGCCTGTATAAAGGGAGACGGTCTTACCACTACCGGTAGGGCCGGTGACCAGAATCATCCCTTGCGGCTTGTGCAGGGTCTGCATAAACAGTTCTTTCTGATCTTCGTCATAACCGAGCGCTTCGATACCCATCTGTGCACTAGTCGGATCTAAAATACGCAGTACGACTTTTTCACCCCAGAGGGTCGGCAGGGTGTTAACACGGAAATCGATCGCCCGATTTTTTGAGATCTTCATCTTGATCCGGCCATCTTGAGGTACCCGACGTTCGGAGATGTCCATCTGTGACATAACCTTTAAGCGAGCGCAGAGTCGGGATGCCAGGTTTGCAGGAGGTTTAGCAACCTCTTGTAATATGCCGTCAATCCGACAGCGGATGCGGTAAGTTTTTTCGTATGGCTCAAAATGAATATCTGAAGCGCCGGTTTTTATCGCATCCAGCAATATCTTGTTAACAAAGCGAACGATAGGCGCATCGTTGGCGGCATCTTCGGTGTCATCTTCCTGGGTTTGGGTATCTAAACCTTCATCAATTTCCAGGTTATCAAGGTCGGTGTCATCGAGGCCGTCGAGAGCAGAGTTTTGCTCGTCTAAAAAAGTATCAATCAGTCGGGTAAGTTTATCTTCTTCGACAATTACCGCTTCGGTAGTCGTACCCGTATGGAACTTGAATTCATCTAAAGCCTGAATGTTGGTGGGGTCTGAGATGGCAACGTAAAGACGGTTTTCCCGTTTTATCAGGGGCAGTGCATGGTGCTTGGTTATTAGCTTTTCGTCGACTAAGCCCTGGGGCAGTGATTCTTGATCCATGACATCAAGATCAAGCAATGGCATGCCGAATTCGTCAGCAGCAGCAGCTGCTGCCCGATAAGCACTGACTAACCTGTTTTCGATAATATGGGCAATAAATGGTTTGTTATCTTTACGGGCAGTTTTAAGTGCATCCATGGCGACATCGGATGAAAAAACGCCGTCGTTGACTAAACGTCGGGCCAGGCCGCTCAAAGGCTGAAAGGGTTGTACGCTCATCAGATCTCCAAATCCATCTTATCTGTCTGCTAATTAGTAACAATAACTATCTTATATCGGCCGCCTTATTATCGGCTGAATAGTGAATGGATTAAGGTTATAACTATTATGGTTAATCTTAACCGGAACTGCCTTGTATTATTATCTATTTGTAAAGTAACATCTATTCGTCGGTTTGAGAATCAACAGACACTTGCTTTGGGGCACTGGACTGTCATAAAAAAAACGCTACTATCATAGCAAGCTCGTATGGAGCATGGATGAAGAGCCGTATGGCAAGGGAAAGAGTCGTTCGGAGCAGGGATGATGATGAATACTTTACTCGCTGGAGAGATAAATATGAAAAGTACACTTAAGAAGCAACAAGGTTTTACCCTGATTGAATTGATGATCGTGGTAGCGATCATCGGTATATTGGCGGCTATTGCATTGCCTGCATATCAAACATATTCAAATAAGGCTAAGTTTTCGGAAGTAGTGAATGCGACGCAAGGTGTTAAATCTGCTATTGACGTGTGTTACCAAACAGGCACCGCATTAGCGAGTTGTGATGGAACTAACAACACTACAATCAGTGCCGCACTTAATGGTGCTGATGTTGGTGAATTTGTTAATAATGTGGCAATTACAGCAACAGGTACTATTACAGCAACTTCTGAAACTATATTTAATGGCAGTGCATATACCTATATTCTAGTTGGAGCAGATCCTAGCACTAAAGGCGCATTAGAGTGGACTGCTAGTGGCGGTACCTGTATTGCTGTAGGTTATTGCGACTAATTTTAGACTTTTTATTTAAAAACGCATAGCTTTGAACTGTGCGTTTTTTTTTTGCCTGAAATTATCCTTTTAGCTACTGTTTTTAATCAGAAAAACTTGGTTTACTGGTTAACTGATTATTTAGTTGTATCTGGTACCCAATGAATAAAAAAACAATGTTTCTCTTGTTGCTTGTAATGACCGTTGCAGTGACCTACTTCCTCTACAAAGAACCTCTTTCCGTTGAAAAACGTGCCGCTGTTGAGGCTGATATGGCTAAACAGTCAGATACATACCCGGCGACACCTGTCTGGTGGTCTGACGGCGAGGTTATTGCCGTAGGTATGTTGCCTCGAGCAAACGGTGAAAAGCGCAACGATAGTGCCCAGGAACTCTGTAAGCTGCTCTGGAAGCACGGTGTAAATCGTACAGTGGTTGAGATGTACGACATTCTGAAGATTCAGGAGAGTGATGACTGGGAACTAATCGGCGCAGCAGATTGTCGTCGGGAAGGTTAAAATACAACTTAAAGAGTATTTGTAACCCGCGTGTTACCCAATCTGGGTACGGGAATTGAAACGCACGATTGATGACTAATTGGAAATAATAAGTTGTTTTTCAATATAAAAAAAACCGCTCTTATGGCGGTTTTTTTGATTCTGCTATTTAAAAAGCATCAACTGAAAGTTCACTTAGAACTAACAACTTTAATTAGTTGTTAACAGTAAGGTTTAGCGTACCGACTGGCTGTTGAGAAACTACGCCCTGGTAACCTAAATGAAGTTCTGGCGACTTATATAAATCGCATTGAAAGATCGACGGCTTTGCAGTCCTTGGTTAGTAAACCGATAGAGATGTAATCGACGCCGGTTTCGGCAATGCTGCGTAGAGTGTCCTGATCGATTCCGCCAGAGGCTTCCAGCTTAGCCGGCGTCGTGTGCTCCTTGTTCTTTTGAACGGCTAAGCGCAGCCCCGCATGATCAAAGTTATCCAGCATGATGATATCTGCACCTGCATCCAGTGCCTGCTGAAGTTCTTCGAATGATTCTACTTCGACTTCCACCGGCTTGCCCGGTTCGTTAATTTTAGCGGTAGATACAGCCGCGGTAACAGAACCGCAGGCCATAATATGGTTCTCTTTAATCAGGAAGGCGTCATACAGGCCTATACGATGGTTGAAGCAACCGCCACAGGATACCGCATATTTCTGGGCATTTCGCAGGCCGGGAATCGTCTTCCGGGTATCCAGCAGCTTAACGCCTGTACCTTCTACCAGGCTAGCGTAATACGCACTGATGGTGGCAGTAGCGGAAAGGGTTTGTAAAAAGTTGAGTGCACCACGCTCAGCGGTCAGCAAGGAGCGAGCGGCCCCGGTCATTTCGAATAGCGGCTGATCTTCGACGACTTTATCTCCATCCTTAACCAGCCAGTTGATCTGTACAGTATCATCGACCTGACGGAATACTTCGTTAACCCAGGCGATGCCACAGATAACCGCATCCTGACGGCAGATGACCCGCGCTTTGGCCTGCTGCTCTTTTGGTATCAGTTGCGCAGTTATATCCCCACCACCAATATCTTCAGCAAGGGCAAAGCTGACTGTTGCTGCAATGTCGGTTAGCAATTGAGTGTTGGCCATGGGGGCTCCGTTTGGTTTAAGTAAGTGGATCAGATCAAGGCTTAGACTATCTTTACTGATGACCGCTTGTGAGCGGCTTAAGCCGTGTTACTATCACAGGCCGGTATTCTATCGGAAACCGTGCGTTCAATGTAGCGCTTAGTATTAGAAAGTCGTAGTAAAATTGAGTATTAAAGGATCTGTAAAATAGCAGTCAATAGTTTGGCTAGGCTCAGTTAAAATATATTCAGTTAAATTAAGTAAAGCGTTAGCAGAAGTGAGTTTGAGAAAATGCAGATTGTAAATGGCTGGCTGGTACAGGCTATCCGTTGTCCTTCGCCAAACTATAACCTAAGGCCGGAAGGTGTGTATCCCCGTCTACTGGTGGTGCACAATATTAGCTTGCCACCAGGGAAGTTTGGTGGCGAATATATCGAGCGTTTTTTTCAGAATCGCCTTAACGCCTCAGAGCACCCTTACTTTGAAACTATTGCTGAACTACAGGTCTCTGCTCATCTGCTTATTAAAAGAACCGGAGAGCTAATCCAGTTTGTCAGTTTCGATGAACGAGCCTGGCATGCGGGTCAGTCAGAGTATTGTGGTAGTGAAAACTGCAATGATTTTTCCATAGGCATTGAGCTGGAAGGAACGGATTCATGCGCTTATACGCAGATTCAATATAGCCAACTTGCCGAGTTAACCCGTGCTTTGATAAGCGCTTACCCCAGTATGAATGCGGATGACATAACCGGACATAGTGATATTGCACCGGGACGTAAAACAGATCCGGGCGCGTCGTTTAACTGGCGCTATTTTCTGCGCCTGGTTAAGCAAGAAAGTTAAGCCATGCTAACCCCGTTCTTTCAGGAGATACCATCATGAAGTTCTTAGCACTGATGTTACTGATGTTATCCGGGCGCTATAAGCGACGCCCAGCATGGGCTGAAAAACTTGCGGTTGGCGGGCAACCCGAGAAGCCTGTGCAATGGATTATGCTCGGCCTGTATGTCGTGATTCTGGAAACCCTGCTGCTGATGTTTTATAGCTGGGAATTTGGCGCAGTAGTATTGGCAATTGAGTTGCTACTGCTCTATATATTTCTGCCAAACTGGGCGCCCTGTGACCTTACCGGTGAGTATTTTAATGACTGGTGTCGTGGTGATTATCAGGCAGCCTGGCTGGATCTGTCTGATAGGCTGCAGCTCAACGGTGATGAAGTCGGCGAGTTAAACCGCAAGACTGCTCACTATGCAATATGTCAGCAGTACATCTATCTCTCTTTTATCAGTTTCTTTGCATTGCTCTTCTGGTTTATTTTACTGGGCTTGCCGGGGATATTTCTTGCGCTTTGGGCCTGTTGGAAGCGGCAGCAGTTTAACCTTCAACAAGTAGGCTGCGATCGGCTAAACAGTGATACTGATAATCGTGAATCAGTAAAAAGTTCTAAGGGCTTTTTTGATAAATTATCTGATGTGCTTTTGTGGCTTCCAGCCCGTGGCCTGGCCTTAACTTTCTTTATTGTTGGTAATGGTCTGAGTACCTACGAACAGTTAAAAATAAAGGCCACTGAAAAGATTGGTAGCAGTGACTGGTTATTCAGAATTGCGCTGGCGGCTATCGGAGATGATAGCTATAAACAGTATTCTTCAGATACTGAATTGAGTGAGGATCAGTTCCAGCACCATGGTGCAGATGAGATCCGTAAATTCAGTGTATTGATTCGTCGCTCTGCAATATTGTGGCTGGTAGTCTTTGGTGTCCTGACGATGTTGGGCGCTGAAACCCCTCTCTACTAATTTAGACAGAATATTCTATAAGCGAGAATCATTTTCATTTATACTTTATGCCCTGTTGTGCTTATTAATGTATCTGCATTTAAGGTCTTATTTACTACGATGACATTGCTATCATGAGCTCGCTATTACAACTTCAGTCACTGAGCTGTGGCTATGAAAATACCCTAATTACTGAACAGTTAGATCTGACGCTTGCAGCCGGAGAGATTGCATGTCTTTTAGGGCCTAGCGGTTGCGGAAAAACAACAGTGTTACGCGCGATAGCAGGTTTTAGCCCTGTTCTGAGTGGCGCAATAATCAAAGATGGACAGCCTGTCTCAACCCCGGTGTTCACATTGCCTCCAGAACAGCGTGAAATCGGTGTAGTGTTCCAGGATTACGCGCTATTCCCCCATCTGAGTGTGTTCGATAATATCGCTTTTGGTTTGCAGGGTAAGAGTAGGGCAGAGAAACAGCGGGCGGTGACTGAATTACTGCAATTAGTAGAGCTGCCTGATCTGTCTGATCGTTATCCCCACGAGCTTTCGGGTGGACAGCAGCAGCGAGTCGCATTAGCCCGGGCTTTAGCACCGCGGCCTAAGCTGTTATTGATGGATGAACCTTTTTCTAACCTGGATACTGACCTGCGGCGTCAACTGGCGCTTGAGGTGCGGGGGATTCTTAAAGATCAGGGGATTGCCGCTATTATGGTTACCCATGATCAGGAAGAGGCCTTCGCGATTAGTGACAAGATAGGCATCCTGGCGGATCGTAAATTGCAGCAGTGGGGCACCCCGCCGGAATTGTACTATCACCCGGTTAATCCCCAGGTCGCGGGATTTGTCGGTAAAGGTGAGCTTTATAATGGCGAGTGCCTCAACGAGACGACGGTAAAAACTGAGTTGGGTACTATTGAGTTTGCCGAACCTTTTGGTGCATCAGAAGGTAAGAAGCTTTCTCTGTTTATCCGTCCTGCGGATATCCGTCCCAGCATCGAGCATGGGGATGTGATGGCCAGAATTGAGCAGAAGGAATTTCTGGGTTGCTCAGTGGTATATCAACTTAGTTTGCCATCAGGCCGACAGATTGAAGCCGAAATTTATGAACCGCTGATGCTTGATGTTGGGGCTGAAGTGTCTCTCCATGTTGCGGCGCATCGACCTATCGCTTTTGAGCTATAGCCTGTTTGTAAGTGTTAGCTACTAACAGGTAGTTTATTGGCTGCTGCAGATAGAAGCATTAACTCTGTTTATAAGCGTTGCCAAATAGTCTATATCCGAATAACCGATCAGTTATTGGCTCGTTCGGGTAGAAGATATAGTTCGGCTTAGTAGAGCTACCAGAATAGCCCTTACCCTAATAACCGATCAGTTACTGGTTAGTGCGGGTAGAAGATATAGTTCGGCTTAGTAGAGCTACCGGAATAGCCCTTACCTTAATAACCGATCAGTTACTGGCTAGTGCGGGTAGAAGATATAGTTCGACTCAGTAATATTACCGGAATAATGCCCACCAGAACAATCAACAAGGCTGCCAGAGAGCATTCCTCAAGCATCTCGTCCGATGCAAACTGATACACATAAGTTGCCAGCGTGTCGTAGTTAAACGGTCGCAGTATCAGCGTTGCTGGTAGCTCTTTCATACAGTCTACAAACACCACTAAAGCCGCCGTCAGAATACCGCCTTTTATTAGCGGCAGATGTACTTTTGTCAGGGTGCTTAGCGGCTTATGGCCCAGTGAGCGGGATGCCATATCCATGCTCTGAGTCACTTTGTTGAGGCTGGACTCCACAGAACCGACTGACACGGCTAGAAACCGCACCACATAGGCAAATACCACGGCAAAGGCGGTACCGCTGAGTAACAAACCGGTGGAAATACCAAATAGCTGTTCCATCAGGTCTGCCACTGCATTATCAAAAGCGGCTAACGGAATAATGACTCCAATTGCCAGTACCGCACCGGGCATGGCGTAGCCCAGACTGGAAAACTGTGCTGCAACTTTGAGACTGCGCTTTCTGTGTAGTCGTTTTGAATAAGCTAATAGCAAGGCGATTATTATCGTTAGTACAGCAGCGCAGCTGGACAGGATAAAACTATGACTGGCGTAGGACAGGAAATCGCTGGTCCAAAGCTGATCAATATTTCTCAGCGCATAACCTGCCAGTATCCAGACCGGAATAACAAAGCCGCAAGCGACTGGCAAGGCACAGAGCAGGGTGGCGCCCCAGGCACGCCAGCCATGGAGCTGATAGCCGGTCAGGGCTTTAAAGCGGTCTGAACTGTGAAATTGTTTTTGCTTTGCCCGGGCCATTCGCTCCAGAGAGATCAGAATAACCACAAAGATCATCATCAGGCTGGCAATCTGTGCAGCACCACCAAGGTTACCCATATTAAGCCAGGTATCGTAAATCCCCGCGCTCATGCTCTTTACGGCAAAATAATCAACGGTACCAAAGTCATTTATGGTTTCCATCGACACCAGAGACAAGCCAACGGCGATAGCAGGACGGGCAATAGGTAAAGAGACCCGGTAAAAGCTTTGAAACGGCGTGCAGCCCAGGGTTCGGCTGGCATCATGAATAGTGGTCGATTGTTCTAAAAATGAGGCTCTCGCTAACAGATAAATATAGGGGTAGAGAACCAGTGACAGCATTAAAATAGCGCCGCCCAGGGTACGGATATCAGGGAACCAGTAATCACGGGCACTTTGCCAGCCGAATAGTTCGCGAAGGGCGATCTGAACCGGGCCGGAAAACTCCAGCAGATCAGTATAAACATAAGCGATGACATAGGCGGGTACGGCAAAAGGCAGTAGTAGTGCCCATTCAAAAATCTTGCGGCCGGGAAAGCGGCACATAGTCACCAACCAGGCACCGCAAACCCCGGTTGCTATGGCTAAGGCGCCTACACCGATCATCAGCTCAAGCGTTGTAACTATATAGACAGGCAGTACTGTGCTGGCCAGGTGTGCCCAGGCATTTTCTTTGGGAAAGAAAGCCAGATAGAAGATAGACAATACCGGCAGTGCGACCATGAGAGCGGTCGTCCAGGTACAACTATACCAACCCAACAGGTAGTTCTTAGGGCGTGGTATAGAGTTGCTTACTGCGGTAGTCTGTTCCATTGTTCTCATAACCAAAAAAACGGTAGCGCGAAGACTACCGTTTTCATTGAAGATTGTCGATTAAACCCTAGACTCTTTGGGCTTAATCGACGAGCAGGTTGGCAGATTAGTTATCGAAACCAACCTTATCAGCCAGTCGTGCAGCCTGAGCGCGAAGCTCGGCAACTTTCTGCAGGTTGATAGTATCTTCCTTAAACTCACCCATGTACTGCTCGATCAGTTCAGAACGTGGAGTGCCAGGGCGAACCGGGAACTCGAAGTTAGCTTCAGCGTACATTGCTTGTGCCTGAGCTTCACTCAGGAATTCCATCAGCTTAACTGCGCTCTCAGCATGAGGAGCATATTTAGTCAGCGCCGCACCAGAGATGTTCATGTGCGCACCACGGTCAGCCTGGTTAGGGAATACCAGGTTTACAGAGTTAGCCCAGTCTTTCTGTTCTGGGTTCTTCTCGTTAGTGATCATCTTGCCGAAGTAGTAAGAGTTACCCAGTGCCAGATCGCAAACGCCCTCTTTAACGGCTTTAACCTGTGCACGGTCGTTACCTTGTGGTTTACGCGCCAGGTTAGCTTTCAAACCTTCTAACCACTGTTCAGCCTGAGCTTCACCGTGGTGAGCGATCATAGAACCGATCAGAGACAGGTTGTAGGAGTGCTTGCCGCTACGGGTACAGATACGGCCTTTCCATTTAGGGTCAGCCAGTTCTTCATATGTAGCAAGTTCGCCCTCTTTTACGCGATCTTTAGCTGCGTATACCAGACGGGTACGGGCAGTAAGGCCGAACCAGTGATCAGCAGGGTCACGGAACTGAGACGGGATGTTTTGTTCCAGCACAGCGCTCTGTACTGGCTGAGTCAGGCCTTTAGAAACAACATCGTATAGTGGGCCAATATCAGAGGTCAGTACGATATCTGCAGGAGAGTTTTTGCCTTCGTTTTCCAGACGCTCGATCAGACCTTTTTTAGCAAATACTACGTTGGTTTTGATACCTGTTTTTTCAGTAAAAGCGTCCAGCATTGGCTGAATCAGGAACTGTTGACGGTAAGAGTAGATATTTACTTCTTCGCTAGCTTGTACAGAAGTAACCGCAATGGTCAGTGGCAGAGCGGCAAAAGCCAGTTTCTTAAAGGTAGTACGCATTTTTTATTTCCTGATCAGTCTGAGTTCGACAACGAAGTCACTTAAAGGATATGAATGCGAAGTATTCTCATTAATATTTACTTGTTTGTCAATACAAATGAGTATGATTCTCAATACGTTTGATTCAGGTCAGTGTTTTGTTACTTTCATTCGTGATTGATTGGAGGGGAAACAGCTATTCAGATGGCTAATAAGGAGAACTCAATGGGGTCGTAGTTAACAACAGGCTATAGTATTTACATCCGTCACCGCCGATAAACCCAGTTCAGACAGGAAATATTCTGGCCAACAGAACCGGTACTGCATTTTCTACCCGTAATATGCGCTCGCCGATATGGATGGATTGAAAACCGGTTTCCTGAAGCTTTTCAACTTCGTAGGGAATAAACCCTCCTTCAGGGCCTATCGCCAGGGTTGTTTGTGTCTGCTTCGCATCGGGACAGGGAGTTGCATTGTATGGGTGTGCGACCAGCGCCCGGGTATTGAGCGCGATAGCAGGCAGCTCATCTTCGACAAAAGGTTTAAAACGCTTACGCAGGTGTACCTCTGGCAGCTGTGTATCACCGGCCTGTTCCAAGCCCAATAAGAGTTGTTCAGTTAAGGTCTTTTCCTGTAATACCGGTGTCGACCAGTAACTTTTATCCACTTTATACGAGTTGATCAGATATAGCTGCTTTACACCCATGCTGGTTATTGTCTGCAGGGTACGCTTTAACATTTTCGGGCGGGGCATCGCCAGTAACATAGTAACAGGCAGTGCTGGTGGCGGTGATCGGTTCAAGCTTATGCTGAGTGTAATCTGATGTTCTGACAGATTGATAACAATACCGGTACCTATTTCACCGTTTAACAATCCTACTTTAAGTTGCTGGCCGGGTTCGGGTTGGTGAATCTGCCGGATATGATGAAAGCGTCGATCACTGATAATGACAGTATCAGCGGCACTAAAATCACTTTCAAACAGTAGAATCAGATTCATTGGGTTCTCATTGCATGCAGATAAATAGCGAAGCAGGCTGATAGCCTGAGGAGCTATTTTAAATCAGCTCCTTGCTTTAAATAAAGAACCTTATAAAGACTCTCCGAAAAGGCTTTCTAGAAATCTATTAAAGAAAGCCTTTTCAGAAACGGTTTTCAGAAAGAGTAGGGCCTTGCTTAGTTTTCCTGCATTTTCTTGAGGCGGTAGGCAAGCGCAGGACGGGTTAACCCAAGCTTGCGGGCTGCTTTTGAAACGTTACCATTGGCTTGTTGCATCGCTTTATCAATCAATTGCTGTTCCAGTTGCTCAAGACTGAAATTGTCGACTAGCAACTCATCGACATCATTCAATGGCTGTTTGTCTTGTTCATTTCTCTCTTCGGAAAGAAATCCTTTACCGTTAATGATATTCAACGGATGTGAAGGTTCTGACAGAGAAGGAAAAAAGCTGGTTAAACCGATGCTATGGTTATTCTCGGTCAGGATAACACCCCGCTCGATCATGTTCTCCAGCTCACGGATATTGCCAGGCCACTTATATTGCATCAGTGCCTGCATCGCTTTATCGGTTACGCCAGCCGTTTTCTTGTTATACAGTGCGCAGTACTTCTTCAGAAAGTGATCTGTGAGTAGGGGGATATCTTCGGTGCGATTTCGTAGTGGCGGGATATGCACCGGATATACATTGAGACGGTAGAACAGGTCGGCTCTGAAACGACCTTCCTGTACAGCAACCTCAAGATCTTCATTGGCTGCCGCCACCACTCTGACATCGATGCGACGGGTACGGCTGTCACCAACCCGTTCCAGCTCTGACTCTTGTAATACCCGTAATAATGATGCCTGGGCTCGTGGTGTCAGTTCGATGACTTCATCGAGAAAAATAGTCCCTAAGTGGGCCCGTTCAAACTTACCTTCACGGGATTGAGTTGCTCCGGTGTAAGCGCCTTTTTCCACTCCAAACAATTCAGCTTCAATCAGGTCCGGTGGAATACATGCACAGTTAACGGCAACGAAAGCTTGTTCTGCCCGATCGCTGGAACTGTGAAGTCCCTTAGCGACGATCTCTTTACCGACACCGGTTTCGCCCTGAAGTAATACGCTAACCTTACTTTTCGATGCTTTGCGAATCAGGTGGCAGACATTTTTAAATGCCGCAGAGTGGCCGACGCTGTTAAAGAGCAGATCTTCTTCGACTTCCGGATTGCGAAACTGATCTTTTAAAGCCGAGACTTCATTTTGAAGCGCCAGCAATTCTTCAATCATAGGATCCGGTAGCAGGTATTTTTCCAACTCATCGGCATCATCCCAGTCTTCTGCCGGGCGTCCCTCAATATGGCAATGGCTTGCACCGCTACCTGCGCACTGGGTCTCCCGGAAAATAATCTGTCGATTCATATAATAGGTAGAAAAACCACTGGCATAGCCGATCAGAGTCCAGCAGACAGGTATATCAGACTGGCCGAAACTGGCTAAATGGGTTTCTACTTCGTGGGAGTTGAACCAGTCGAAAGCGCCGTGAAAATGTCCGGTATCTACGTCGAACTCCAGAGAAATGGGCTTTACTTTAACCATTCCTTTAATTGCATGAAGCTGTGGACCCACCATAAAAGCTTCTTCATGGGTCATGTCCGGGCGAACCTTTTTTGCCAGTTCAGCGTCACGCCAGCCGGTATGGTAACCAAAGCGCATCAGGAAGCCTTTGGCTCGCTCAATGCCCATGGTTTGAATCAGTTCATTTCGTAGCAGACCCATCACTGCGGAATGGATTAACAGCATACGTTGTTCATCCAGCCAGATCTTACCTTCATCGCTTTCGAAACGGATCTGATCTAGCAGGTCTTGTGTATCTGGGAGTGTCAGCTGTTGTTCTGTCATGGTCTTTTATAGGTTATTTATTGTTATTTTCAGTGCCAGATTATTCTGGGTTACAGTCATTGTGACGCTATTTCTGTTTAAAAAACAATACCGGATTGATATATCCAGAGGCTTTTCTGGTATCGGCTTCCTTTTGTGTTTTTCATTTTTTCATCAAATTTTCACCATTTGATTAGCTTAGTTTCTGGGCTGATGAATCTTGTTTTGGTACCGGTTTAAGTCTTTATTGTTTCCAAAAAGTCTTTTAAAAACAGTTTGATATAAGGATGTTGATAACGGTTTTTTAGTTTTTTTTAAAGTCTGGCATAACCATTGCTCTATTCAAGGTGATCAAACCTTAAACCAAAGGAGACCGCCATGGTGGATGCACAACTACATACCCGCAGTGGAAAACAGGATAAACCTGCGTTCGAGCAGCTTACCAAGTATGTCAGGGTGCGTAGCTCCTCTAATTCACGTTTTGTTGAGTTTGATTTTGCTATTGGTGATCCAGGTCTTTTTGTCGAACTGATAATGCCGCAGGGGGCTTTTGAGCACTTCTGTAAAGCCAACGATGTGGTCTATATGACCCAGGAACAGCAACAGGCGGTAGATGCAGAGATGGAAAAGTGGCGCTACGGCGAAGAGACACTAATGGCGAATAACCACGGCAAACAAACGGGTTAGTCGTGGGTTTAACAATAACAACAATGACCCTGAAAAGTTGGGATAAAGCAGATGACCATTGAGATAAAAACAGCAACGCTGGAACCGGTACGCAATACCTTCGCGCATATCGAACGTCGTTTTGGCGATAAGCCGGCAACAAGGTATCAGGAAGCAACCTACGATGTGGCATCGGAAGTGAACTTTCACTACCGCCCGTTATGGCAGCCCGAGTTCGAACTGAATGACACCGGCCGTACCGCTATTGTGATGGAAGACTGGTATGCCTTTAAAGATCCACGCCAGTTCTATTACGGCACCTATGTGCAGATGCGCGCTAAGCAGCAGGAAGTTGCTGAAAGTAACTATAGCTTTTTTGAAAAGCGTGATCTGGCACGACTAATCCCTGAAGAGATTCAGCGCAAAGTTATCCGTCTACTGTTACCGCTGCGTCATGTTGAGCAGGCGGCAAATCTGAATAATGTTTACGGAAGCTCACTGGGCTATGGCACGGCTATTACACAGGCGTTGCTGTACAACGGTATGGATCGACTGGGCAATGCTCAATACCTGTCGCGTATTGGCCTGATTCTGGATGGCAATAGCAGTGACTCACTGGCTGAAGCTAAGCGTTATTGGATGGATGATGCGGTTTGGCAGGGGCTGCGTGCGTATTGTGAGGCAAATATCTGTGTCGAAGACTGGTTTGAGTCTTTTGTGGCTCAGGATGTGGTGCTTGATGCGCTGATCTATGAGCTGGTTTATCTGCAGTTTGACCAGTGGCTGGCGGATAACGGTGGTCAGGATTTCAGCATGCTAACTGAGTTTATTCAGACCTGGAATAAAGATACCAATCGCTGGGTAGATGCGGTTGTTAAAACAGCAACGGCTGAGTCCGATGACAATAAACAGCAGTTGGAACAGTGGATCGGTAACTGGAAGGCTAAAGCGATTGAAGCATTGGCGCCGTTAGCGGAAGAGATGGTCGATGCAGAAGCACTGAACAATGCGGTTGTCGCGTTGGATAAGCGCTTGAACAAAGCAGGCCTGTTTAAGTAACACTGCTGGCAATAAGAATAAGGATTAAAGCAATGTCAAAAGTATATATCGCACTCCAGGATAACGATGAGTCCCGCTATATCGTGGAAGCTATCGAAGAGAGTAACCCGGATGCAACCGTTATCCATATGCCTGCCATGA
This sequence comes from Amphritea balenae, assembly GCF_003858655.1. Taxonomy (GTDB): domain Bacteria; phylum Pseudomonadota; class Gammaproteobacteria; order Pseudomonadales; family Balneatricaceae; genus Amphritea; species Amphritea balenae. The sequence goes on along the minus strand of NZ_RQXV01000003.1, from coordinate 265,202 downwards.
TCCGTATTGAACGGGAAGGCCGGTTAGTTATTGAGCGAGAAGTAGTAGAAGAGAAGATGGGGCGTGACTGGGATGTGCAGGAACTGCATATCAATCTGATCACCCTCGGTGGCAACGTAGATGAAGATGACGACCAGTTCGTTCTCGAGTGGAAACTGTAGGGGTATAAGACAATGGCAGCTAAAAAACTAAATATAAAAGACAAATACCGTCTGCTGACCCGTGATCTGGACTGGGATTTCTCCTACGAAGATCGTAAAGAAGCGTTCCCGTATGAAGAGTTCGAAGGTATTAAAATTACCGACTGGAATAAGTGGGAAGATCCGTTCCGTCTGACGATGGATTCTTACTGGAAGTATCAGGCAGAAAAAGAGAAGAAGCTATATGCCATCTTTGATGCGTTCTCTCAAAATAATGGTCACCTGAACGTTGTTGATCCTCGCTATGTTAATGCAGTAAAGATCTTCCTGACCGGTGTTTCACCACTGGAATATCAGGCCTATCAGGGGTTTGCTCATGTGGGTCGTCAGTTTGGTGGTGTCGGTGCCCGGGTTGCATGTCAGATGCAGTCGCTGGATGAACTGCGCCATGTACAGACCCAGATCCATGCGATGAGCCACTACAACAAGTTCTTCGACGGTTTCCAGGAATTCAGCCATATGCATGATCGCGTATGGTACCTGTCTGTTCCTCGCTCCTTCTTTACCGATGCCCGCTCTGCTGGTCCGTTTGAATTTATGATCGCGATCGGTTTCTCGTTTGAGTACGTACTGACAAACCTGTTATTTGTTCCGTTTATGTCCGGTGCTGCCCACAACGGTGATATGGCGACAGTGACTTTTGGTTTCTCGGCACAGTCGGATGAAGCCCGACATATGACGCTGGGTCTGGAAGTGATTAAGTTCCTGCTGGAACAGCATGAAGATAATGTGCCGATTGTGCAGAAGTGGATCGATAAGTGGTTCTGGCGCGGTACCCGCCTGCTGACCATCGTCGCAATGATGATGGACTACATGCTGCCAAATAAGGTGATGTCCTGGAAAGAAGCCTGGGAAGTGTATTTTGAAGAAGCCGGTGGTGCGCTGTTTAAAGATCTGGCCCGTTACGGTATCACCATGCCGAAGTACTCTGAAGTGATCGAAAAAGAGAAAGAGCATATTTCGCATCAGGCCTGGTGGACTTTCTATACCCACGGTCATGCCGCAGGTTTCCATACCTGGATTCCAACCGATGAGGAGCTGGATTGGCTGTCTGAGAAATATCCCGATACGTTCGACAAGTACTACCGTCCGCTTTGGGAGTTAGCTAAAGAGCAGGAAGCTAAGGGCGAGCGCTTTTATACCTCAGGCCTGCCGCAGCTGTGTCAGACCTGTCAGATCCCGATGCTGTTTACCGAAATGGATAATCCGAATCAGAACTCCATGCGCGATACCCTTTATCAGGGGGAGCGTTATCACTTCTGTTCTGATGGTTGCTGCGACATCTTTGAAGAAGAACCAGAAAAGTATGTGCAGGCCTGGTTGCCGGTACATCAGATCTTCCAGGGTAACTGCGGTGGCCCGGAGGTCGGCGATATTCTGAGTGATTACTACAAGATGAATGTTGGCGTCGACAATATGGATATCAAAGGCTCACCCGATGAGATCCGTTGGAACCAGTGGAAAGGCATAGCCTGATCAGAACAAGAATAAGAACGGGGTAGTACTGCTACCCCCGATAAGATGAGGAAATAAAGATGCCAGTTTTTTCTTTAAAGCCCGGCTATAAGGGCGAGCGAATGGACCGGGTTGAAAACTTCGGTGGAAACCAGATTGTTTATTTTGGTTGGGATGAACACCGCATGTTTTGTGCCGCCAAGGCGTTTCCGCTGCCGCCATCAATGCCGTTTGCGGCGGTGATGGAACAGATTATTCCGGAAGCCTTTGGTCAGCATCCTGAGTTTAGTCAGATTAACTGGGAGACAGCTGAATGGTTGCTGGATAACGAGCCGTTTAAGCCCCAGTTGGATGTATCTCTGGAATCGCAGGGGGTGGGTCATAAATCACTGATCCGCTTTAAGACTCCGGAATTACAAGGCTATAACAACGCGGGTGTTTAACAACGCTTAGTCGAGTAAGGCAGGGCGGCGGGTATACCGGCTGCCCTGTAGCAAGGTGAAAGTATGAGTTATGAAGTGACAGTAGAACCAACCGGCGATGTAATCGAGGTTGAAGACGGACAAACCATCCTTGATGCAGCTCTGCGACAGGGCGTCTGGCTACCCTTTGCCTGTGGGCATGGTACTTGTGCCACCTGCAAGGTGCAGGTGTTGGAAGGTGAAGGTGATCTGGGTAATGCATCCCCCTTTGCGCTAATGGATATGGAACGTGAAGAGGGTAAAGTGCTGGCCTGCTGCTGCACCCCAGAGTCCGATATGGTGATCGAAGCGGATATCGATGTTGATGAGGATTTTGCCGGATACCCGGTGCTGGATTTTGTCGGTACTGTTACTGAAATTCAGAATCTTTCGCCAACGATCAAAGGTATTTTCTTTGAGCTGGATAAACCGATGGAGTTTCAGGCAGGACAGTACATCAACCTGAATATTCCAGGCGTTGAAGGTAATCGGGCGTTCTCGATAGCGAATAAGTCGTCTGATGCGACTACCCTTGAGTTGCATGTACGTCAGGTGCCTGGCGGTGCGGGTACGACCTATCTGCATGAAGAGTTACAGGTGGGAGATACTATCGATGTAACAGGCCCCTATGGTCAGTTCTTTGTGCGTAAATCTGATGAACAAGGTGCAATTTTCATTGCTGGTGGATCCGGTCTTTCCAGCCCCCAGTCGATGATCTTAGATATGCTGGAAGAGGGTGATGATCGTCAGATTACCCTGTTACAGGGCGCGCGTAATGTGGCTGAACTTTATAACCGGGAACTGTTTGAGAACCTGGATAAAGAGTTTGCCAACTTTACCTATGTTCCGGCGCTTAATGCCCCTGAAGAGGGGGATGACTGGAGTGGTTTTACCGGCTTTGTTCATGAGGCGGCAATAGACCACTTCGATGGTCGGTTTGATGGCAATAAAGCCTATCTTTGCGGGCCTCCGCCGATGATCGATGCTGCAATAACAACTCTGATGCAGGGACGACTGTTTGAACGTGATATCCATATGGAACGTTTCGTGACAGCGGCTGATGGTGCGGAAGAACAGAGTAAATCCGCCCTGTTTAAAAGGATTTAAAATTGCAGAGATATTTTCCATCTCTATCAAAAAGCCGCATCTGCGGCTTTTTTATTACCGGGCCAGGTAATTTATCAGCCCGTCGGTAAAAGTTTTAACTTTGGTCGAAAGGTGTTGCCGGTGGGGATAAATAATATTGACCGGTATTGGCCGTTGAGGGTGCTCTTCGAATAGAGGGATAAGCTCGCCCTGTTCAATAAGGCTCTGGACTGCAAAGTCCGGACAATTAGCAATCACTGCTCCGGTTCGGGCCATGTTAGCCGCGGCTAGCGCACTGTTTACTCTGGCGACAAAGCGGGGTTTTACCTCAACTTCTTGATCGTCCCTGTGAAAGCTCCAACCTGCGCCTTCACGAAAATTGCTGTCAAAAACGCAGGGCATCTCTGATAGCTGTTCAAGTTGTTCTGGCAAGCCAAATCGATCGATAAACCCGGCAGTGGCACAAAGGGTCATTTTGCGATCACCGGCGGAACGGGCGATCAGGCTGGAATCTTCCAGCTTACCAATCCGTATCCCCATATCGAAACCTTCGCCTATCAGGTCGACATAGCGGTCATTCAGCATCAGATCGATATTCAGCTCTGGATTATCTGCGGTCATTTGGGCAATAAAGGGCATTAAAACCAGTTCGCCGAATGTGGTGGGGGCTGAAATTCTTAACCGTCCTACCAGTGACTGGTTTTTATAAAGTAGGTCAGCCTCAAGGCTGGCTACATCATCCAGAATTTTCTTCGCCTGCTCATAGTAACTCTGCCCTTCGGGCGTCAGCATCATGCTGCGGGTTGAGCGAATAATCAGGCGAACCTTCAACCACTCTTCCAGCTGGGAAACATGGGTGCTGACCAGTGCTTTGGTTTTACCCAATTGTCTGGCTGCTGCAGTAAAACTGCCCGCTTCCGCGACCGCGATAAAAGAGGTCATCAGATTGAGTTTATCCATGATTGTTAAAGATTCCTAAACAATAAGTCAATTAAATGGATTATTGTTTGTTTTTTGTGTTTGGTCAAAAATTATCCTCATCGACTGAATTGAATTTATCTGAGGAAAAAACAATGACAACTCAACCTTACTACGCCGCAACTCTTCTCCGTATCGCTTTGGGTGTTATGTATCTGGCCCATGGTCTGTTGAAACTGCTGGTCTTTACGCCAGAGGGAACGGCCGGTTTCTTTGGTTCTTTGGGTTTACCTGCTTTTCTGGGGCCTTTAACGATGGCGCTTGAAATCGCCGGCGGTGCTGCTCTGGTGCTGGGGGTTTATGCCCGCTGGGTTGCCGCTGCTCTGATCCCGGTACTGATCGGTTCTGTGGTGCTGGTGCATGGTGCGAATGGCTGGGGCTTTGGTAACGAAGGTGGTGGCTGGGAGTATCCTGTGTTCCTGATCTTCGCCTCTGTTGCTCAGTTTCTGTTGGGTAATGGTAAGTTTGCTTTGCTACAGGATCGTACTGAAAAGTTGCCGGCATAATTTAATGACATTCTGCCCCGGTCTTTTGGCTGGGGTCATAGTTTAGTGAAAGAGGCAGATCATGTTAGTTAATGGTATATGGCAAAGTAAGTGGGATCCGGTTCAGAAAAAAGATGCTGAGGGTCGTTTTGTCCGACAGAGCAGTGCCTTCAGGGATAGTGTATCCGCAGAACGGGTCAACGCGGTGGTTTCTCAACAGAAACAAGCGCTTGGGGTAAAGCTGTATGTTGCCTATATTTGCCCCTGGGCAACCCGGACGCTTATTGCCCGCTCCTTACTGGGACTGGAAGAGTATATTCCGATTAGTGTAGTTGAACCTGTACTGAGTGATTATGGCTGGAAGTTTGGTGATTTTCCCGGTAGTACGGCCACCGATCATGAATCTTTTGAGTATATGCATCAGCTCTATACCCGCAGTGATGCTGAATACACCGGTCGTGCGACGGTTCCAGTGTTGTGGGATGTAGAACAAGAGTTGATTCTTAATAATGAATCTGAGGATATTGTCCGGCTATTTAATCGGGATCTGCGTCCACTGCACCGTTCAGAAGTTGACCTATTACCGGTTACGTTGGAGCAACAGATCATAAGTTTTAATGAGCGTATCTATGAGTCCCTGAATAATGGAGTGTACAAAGCGGGTTTTGCTTCCTCTCAGGGGGCTTATGAGGAAGCCTATGCTGAAGTATTTCGTACGCTGGACTGGTTGGAAGCGCACTTCGCTGAGCAGCGCTTTGCTGTGGGAGAGCAACTGACCGAGAGTGATATCAGATTATTTGTCACCCTGGTTCGTTTTGATCCTGCCTATTTCAGTTTATTTAAAACTAACCGTCAGCGAATTAGTGATTATTCAAACATCTCTGCTTATCTGGAGCGTTTGCTACAGATATCTGCGTTCGCTAAGAATACCCGGGTAGACCATATAAAAGCCGGTTACTACTCTATTCAGGCATTAAACCCGAATGGGATTGTGCCTGCGGGCCCTGAGCTGGACTGGTATAGCTACCTGGAGGAGCTGTCCTGATGCAGAGTAAAGCCCCGGTCATGTTTATTAGTCACGGATCGCCGATGTGGGCGATCGAGCCGGGTAAAGCGGGTGTCCTGCTCAGTCAGCTGCAGAGTCAGTTCTCAGCTAGCAAAGCGGTGCTGGTTATCTCCCCTCACTGGCAGACAAGCGGGCTTCAGTTAACGGCGGTGAATAACCCGGAAACTATCCATGACTTTGGTGGATTTCCTGACGCTCTATATCAGTTGCAGTATCCGGCTATCGGTAATCCAGAATTGGCCGAAATGGTTCAGTCACATCTGCAACAAAGCCAATTCACAGTGGCGCTGAACCGGAGCAGGGGGCTGGATCATGGGGCCTGGGTACCGTTGATGCATCTCTTACCAGCGGCACAGGTTCCGGTGCTGCAGTTATCGTTAGATAGCCGCCTGGATCCGGTGAGTCTGCTCCTGCTTGGACGAGTTCTTGGTGAGCTGCGAGACCAGGGGATTGCCATAGTTACGACCGGAGGGGTGACCCATAATCTGTTTGATATGGCGTTTAATAATGGCCCTCCAGCCGCTTATGCTCAACGTTTTCAGTATTGGGTCAGGGAAAAAGTAGCCTCTCGCGATACAACAGCGCTTAGTCAGCCGCATATTGAAACTAAAGACTATCAACAGGCGCATCCGTCTTCTGAGCACTATTTACCATTATTGGTGGCGATGGGGGCCAGCAGTTGGCAGGACTCGTTCAGAGTATTGGAAAGCCCGATTCTGTACCGGGCGATCTCAATGGAGTCCTATCTCTGGTGTTGAGAACCACTGTAGTAAAGCTAATGAAATCATGAACCTTATTGCTGAAATGATTAATTATTTGCTGAAAGCCCGTTTATAAGAACGGGTTTTTTTATGCCTGTATTTTGTTGGGATGATTTTTAAGTGCTTTAAAAACAGCGTGTTATGAGTTGTTTTTTTGGTTTTTGGTAATGCTGGCACAGTGGTTGCTCTAACTAGAGTGAATGAAACCGAATGAACTTGAATGGAGATTCAAATGCCCGATCAGTCTTCACACCAGATTAGGGTTATTAACCGGAATCAGAGCTTCGAGTGTGCTGAAGATCAGGTGTTACTGGTGGGGATGGAGCGTCACAGCGCTGCAGCTATCAGTGTGGGTTGTCGGGGTGGGGGATGTGGCGTTTGTAAAATTCGTATTCTCGCAGGGGAATACGAGACTAAACGGATGAGCAAAGCCCATATCTCGGAAGCAGAGCAGCAGCGTGGCTATGCCCTTGCTTGTCGGGTCTTTCCCCGAACTGACCTTGAGATTGAATCAGATCACTACCGGGCACCGGAATCTTCATATCAACAGGCAGCCGTAACGCTGTCTGCAGTTAAACAATAAAAGTAAAAAGCTGAGGAAAAGATCATGAGAAAAGGTGTAATGCGTCCCGGTCATATTCAGATTCGGGTATTGGATGTTGAAGAAGCGCTTAAACATTATCGCGACCTGATAGGTCTGATCGAAGTTGAACGTGACTCTCAGGGCCGTGTTTACCTAAAAGGCTGGACTGAAGTCGATAAGTTTTCAGTCGTGTTGCGTGAAGCAGATGAGCCGGGTATGGATTTTGTTGGCTACAAAGTACTGGATAACCAGGTTCTGGAAAGGTTGCATGCTGAACTGATCGGATATGGTTGTAACGTAGAAGAGATTCCGGCAGGAGAGCTGAATGGTTGCGGTCGCCGTATCCGTTTTGACTCGCCGACCGGTCACATGTTTGAAATTTATGCAGAGAAGGAACAGACCGGTAAGTGGGGAGTGGGGAATGTAAACCCTGAAGCCTGGCCTCGTGGTCTGAAAGGCATGAAGGCAACACGCTTCGATCATTGCCTGCTGTACGGACCTAATATCAAAGGCACTCTGGATCTGTTCCGGGATGTGCTGGGCTTTGAACTGGCAGAGCAGGTGCTTGATCCTGAAGGTACCCGTATTGCCCAGTTCCTGACGGTCGGTATGAAGGCCCACGATGTTGCCTTTATTGAGCATCCAGAGCCGGGTAAATTTCACCATGCCTCGTTCATACTGGACACCTGGGAAGATGTGTTGCGCGCTGCCGACCTGATCTCCATGGAAGATGTTTCTCTGGATATCGGTCCGACCCGTCACGGTCTGACCCATGGTAAGACGATCTATTTCTTTGACCCATCGGGTAACCGCTCCGAAGTATTCTGCGATGGAGATTATCACTATCCGGATCATGAGCCGGTGACCTGGCAGGCCGAGCAGCTGGGTAAGGCAATTTTCTATCATGACCGCGTACTGAATGACCGATTCCTAACGGTTCTTACCTGATCCTATCAAAGTTCACAGCGCTGCTACTGTCACTCAGTAGCAGCGCACAACTAATACCAGCTTTACTGGTTCTATTAGCTGTTGCTTGTCGGTAACTACGGTTTGAAATGGATTGCCACATGCTAGCGAGAATTAAAGATGAATGAATTCAAAAATTTTATAAACGGTGAGTTTGTTACCACCCAGAGCGGCAAAACCTTCGAAAATCGTAATCCGGTGGATAACAGCCTGATTGGCAAGGTTCACGAAGCAGGTAAACCCGAAGTAGATGCTGCGGTTGAGGCAGCTAAAGCTGCGATGAAAGGGCCTTGGGGCAAGATGACTCAGGCACAGCGTATCGAGATACTAAACCAGGTTGCTGATCGAATTAATGTGCGTTTTGATGAGTTCCTCGATGCTGAATGTAAGGATACGGGTAAACCTCGCAAAGTGGCGTCTCATATCGATATTCCCCGGGGCGCGGCAAACTTTAAAGCGTTCTCTGAGACCCTGGCTAACCATCCAACCGAAGCGTTCAAGCTGGATACCCCGGATGGTAAAGGGGCGCTGAACTATGGCCATCGAAAGCCGAAAGGGGTAATCGCTGTTATCAGCCCCTGGAATCTGCCGTTGTTGTTGATGACCTTCAAGGTTGGTCCTGCGCTTGCTTGCGGAAATGCGGTGGTTGTTAAGCCTTCCGAAGAAACGCCTGCGACGGCAACGTTGCTGGGTGAAGTGATGAATGAATGCGGTGTTCCAGCCGGTGTATATAACGTTGTACATGGGTTTGGTGGTGATTCCGCCGGTGCATTCCTGACAGCCCATCCGGGCGTAGATGCGATCACTTTTACCGGTGAGACCAGTACGGGTGAAACCATTATGCGGGCTGCATCTGTGGGGTTACGTAATATCTCTATGGAGCTAGGTGGTAAGAATCCAGGCATTGTATTTGCCGATTGCGATATGGATAAAGCGATCGAGGGCACCATGCGTTCAGCATTTGTGAACTGCGGTCAGGTCTGTCTGGGTACCGAGCGGGTATACGTGGAACGCCCGATTTTTGAAGAGTTTGTGCAGCGTTTGAAGCAAGGGGTTGAAAATCTCAAGCTGGGCCGCCCGGAAGATCCACAAGTGGATTTTGGTCCGTTAGTGAGCCTGGAGCATAAAGAGAAAGTACTTTCCTATTACAACCTTGCGGTTGAAGAGGGCGCGCAGGTGGTTATCGGTGGAGGCATTCCGGAAATGGGCGCCGATCTGAATGATGGAGCCTGGGTTGAACCGACCATCTGGACCGGACTTGCCGATGATGCCCGGGTTGTTAATGAAGAGATTTTTGGCCCTTGTTGCCATATCCGCCCGTTTGATAGCGAAGAGGAAGTGATCGAACTGGCTAACGATACCAAGTATGGATTGGCAGCCACCATCTGGACTGAAAATAGTTCTCGTGCGGTGCGCGTGGCTGAGGCGATGGATGTCGGTTTAGCCTGGGTAAATAGCTGGTTCTTGCGCGATCTGCGAACCGCTTTCGGCGGTGCGAAAGAGTCTGGGATTGGTCGGGAAGGCGGTGTGCATGGTCTTGAGTTTTATACCGAGACAAAGAATGTCTGCATCAAGTTGTAAGAAAAAATGACAGCTCTTCATAGCCTGGATGATTGCATCAGATGGTTATGCGGAAGCGTTTACAGTTCTAGGAATAGATTATGAATAAAGAACAGATTATTCAGTGCGGTGATGAGCTTTTTCAGGCGATGACTGAGCAACAAACGCTGCGCCCATTTACCGAGCGTTACGACGATATCACCGTTGATGATGCTTACCACATCTCCCTGCGCATGATCGAACGGCGGGTTGCTGCCGGCGAACGTATTATCGGAAAGAAGATCGGTGTTACCTCGAAAGCGGTGCAGAACATGCTCAATGTTCATCAGCCTGATTTCGGCTATCTGACCGACAAAATGGCGTTTTCAGAAGGTCAGGAAATGCCGATCAGCGAGCAGCTGATTCAACCTAAAGCAGAAGGTGAGATCGCTTTCATTCTGAAAAAAGATCTGATTGGTCCGGGTGTCACTAACGCGGATGTGTTGGCGGCGACTGACTGTGTACTGCCCTGCTTTGAAGTAGTGGATTCCCGTATCGAAGACTGGCAGATCAAGATTCAGGATACCGTTGCGGATAATGCTTCTTGTGGTCTGTTTATTCTGGGAGATCAGGCAGTAGACCCTCGTAAAGTGGATCTGGCTACCTGCGGCATGGTGGTGGAGAAGAATGGTGAAATTATCTCGACCGGTGCGGGTGCGGCTGCGTTAGGAAGTCCGGTTAACTGTGTTGCCTGGCTGGCCAACACTCTGGGTCAGTTTGGCATCCCGCTGAAAGCAGGCGAGGTTATTCTGTCCGGCTCGCTGGTGCCGCTTGAGCCGGTGAAGGCGGGTGATTTTATGCGGGTATCTATTGGTGGTATCGGTTCTGCCTCAGTGCGTTTTACCTAAGTTGCGTTTTACCTGAATCGTAACTGAGCAGCATCGAATAAGTTAGGAAAGAGAGTATGACTAAGAAATTGAAAGCCGCCATTATCGGGCCCGGCAATATAGGTACCGATCTGTTGATGAAGATGATGCGATCCGACTGGATTGAGCCGGTTTGGATGGTCGGTATTGATCCGGATTCTGAAGGTCTGAAGCGGGCCAAAGAGTTTGGTCTGAAGGTGTCGACAACCGGTGTAGATGGTTTGATACCTCACGTGCTAGACGATGATATCCGGGTTGCGTTCGATGCTACATCGGCATATGTCCACGCGGAAAACAGCCGTAAACTGAATGAGTTGGGTGTGATTATGATCGACCTGACACCAGCAGCAATAGGGCCCTTCTGTGTACCACCGGTCAACCTGGCTGACCATGCTAAAAATCTGGAAATGAATGTCAACATGGTAACTTGCGGTGGCCAGGCCACCATCCCGATGGTCGCAGCGGTGTCTCAGGTGCAGGAAGTCGAGTATGGCGAAATCGTCGCGACTGTTTCCTCACGTTCCGTAGGCCCGGGTACCCGTCAGAACATCGATGAGTTTACCCGCACAACCTCAGGCGCCGTCGAAAAAGTAGGTGGGGCTAAGCAAGGTAAGGCGATCATTATTATCAACCCGGCGGAACCGCCGTTGATGATGCGTGACACTATTCACTGCCAGACGACCGACACCCCCGATCAGGCCGCTATTACTGCATCTGTTAAGCAGATGGTGAAAGAAGTTCAGAAGTATGTGCCGGGATACAAGCTGGTTAACGGTCCTGTATTTGATGGCAATAAAGTATCGGTATTTATGGAGGTTGAAGGTCTGGGCGACTTCCTGCCTAAGTATGCCGGTAATCTGGATATTATGACCGCTGCGGGCCTGCGTACCGCTGAGATGTTTGCTGAAGAAGTGAAAGCGGGCAGCATCGAACTGCCAGCTAGATAAGTGGAGGATAAGTGATGAGTATACAAGGTAAGAAGGTCACCCTTCATGATATGAGCTTGCGTGACGGCATGCATGCCAAGCGTCATCAAATTTCGCTGGATGAGATGGTGAGTATCGCTACGGGTCTGGATGAAGCGGGTATGCCGTTGATCGAAGTCACTCATGGTGATGGCCTGGGCGGTGCATCTTTGAACTATGGGTTTCCGGCTCACAGCGATGAAGAGTATCTTTCTGCAGTAATTCCGAAGATGAAAAATGCCAAAATATCGGCACTGCTGTTGCCGGGTATCGGTACTGTTGATCATCTGAAAATGGCGAAGGATCTGGGGGTAAATACCATCCGGGTTGCTACCCACTGTACCGAAGCCGATGTATCGGAACAGCATATAGGTATGGCGGCGAAGATGGAGATGGACACCGTCGGCTTCCTGATGATGGCGCATATGGTGTCGCCAGAAAAAATTCTGGAGCAGGCGAAACTGATGGAGAACTACGGTGCTAATTGTATCTACTGCACGGACTCCGCCGGTTACATGCTGCCGGAAGAGGTAAAGCAAAAGATCGGTTTACTACGTGCCGAACTGAATTCGAATACGGAGCTCGGCTTCCACGGTCACCATAACCTGGGGATGGGGGTAGCTAACTCCATTGCAGCGGTTGAAGCAGGGGCGAACCGGATTGATGGTTCTGTCGCCGGGCTTGGTGCGGGTGCTGGTAATACACCATTGGAAGTGTTTGTCGCAGTGCTGGAACGGATGGAAGCGGATCACGGCATCGATCTGTATAAGATTATGGATGTTGCTGAAGATCTTGTTGTACCGATGATGGATCATCCGATCCGTCTCGACCGGGATGCGCTGACACTGGGCTATGCCGGTGTTTATAGTTCGTTCCTGCTGTTTGCCAAACGGGCGGAAGCTAAGTACGGCATTCAGGCGCGGGACTTGCTGGTGGAGCTGGGTCGTCGCGGTACGGTAGGTGGTCAGGAAGATATGATTGAAGACCTGGCTCTGACAATGGCTAAAGAGAAAGGGTTGGTCTAATGGCTGATACTAAAGGTAATACACTAACAAAATTACAGATCGAAGAGCTGGCAATTCACCTGGAAAATGCTGAATTGCAAGCCTACGATGTCACCAAGATTACTAATGATTTTCCTGATATGACGTACGAGGATGCCTTTGATATTCAATGGGAGATCCGTCGTCGTAAGGAAGAACGCGGTAATAAAATTGTCGGTATGAAAATGGGACTGACCTCCTGGGCTAAGATGTCGCAGATGGGGGTTGAGCATCCTTGTTATGGTTTTCTTGCTGATTATTTCTCGGTACCCGATGGCGGAACGATTAAGCATGATGAATTGATTCATCCAAAGATCGAAGCGGAGCTGGCGTTTGTGACAAAAGCACCATTAAAAGGTCCGGGTATACATATCGGTGATGTGTTGCGGGCGACGGACTTCGTGATGCCTGCGGTCGAAGTAATCGACTCCCGTTACCGGGATTTTAAGTTTGATCTGAAATCGGTTATTGCTGATAACTCCTCCTCTGCACGCTTTATTACCGGCGGCCGGATGGCTGATGTTGCCGACCTTGATTTGAAAAATCTGGGGGTGGTGATGGAAGTGAATGGTGAAGTAGTTGAGTTGGGTGCCGGTGCTGCGGTACTGGGACATCCTGCTGCGTCTGTTGCGATGCTGGCGAATATGCTGGGTGAGCGGGGCGAAGAGTTGCCTGCGGGTTCCTTCATTATGATCGGTGCGATTACTGCAGCGGTACAAGTGAATAAAGGTGACTCATTCTGTGTGCGTTATCAGGATCTGGGATCAATTTCGGGCAAGTTTGAATAAGTTCTGATCGTAGCCGTCTGTACACTTGATTGCTGTGTTAAAGCTCTTTTCGAAATGCTCATTTACAGTTGTAACCCCACAAGGGGACTGTGACTGCGCTATCTCAAAGAGCTTTGCCTTGTACTCAAGCGTCAATCCTGGCTACGCGGCAGAATTATATGTTTGGTAAGTTGTGATGACTGATAGTTGTATTCAGAAACAGCTGACAGAACCGGGTCAGGAAGGTCCGGTCACTGTCAGTATCTCCCGTCAGGTGATGCCGGGTTGTGAAACTGCTTACGAGGCCTGGATTTCAGGGGTGATTGAAGCCGCTTCCAGTTATCCGGGTCATCAGGGTAGTAATGTGTTGCGCCCTTCGGCCTCGACTCAGAACCGCTATGTGTTGATCTATCGTTTTGATAGCTATGAAAACTGTCAGAACTGGGAGTCATCAGCGTTACGTGGACAATGGCTCGATAAGCTGGATGGACTGGTGCAGGGAGATGCTGAAGTACAGCGTGGAACCGGTCTTGAATTCTGGTTTGAACTACCTGAGTTACCGGTAAATAAGCACCCATCACCCCATAAGATGGCGCTGGTATTAATCAGCGTTGTGTATGTGCTGGTTATCTCTCTGAATCTGTTGCTGGCACCGATATTGGTGGATAGCGGTTTATGGCTAAAGAGTGCGGTGATTGTTATTTTGCAGGTGCTACTAATGACCTATCTGGTGATGCCCAGGGTTACCCGGCTTTTACGTAGCTGGCTTTTTAAATGAGGTGAATAAATGCCGATAGTAACAGTAAATATTATGGAAGGTCGCTCCGATGAGCAGAAAGAGCGAATGATCGATGCGGTGAGTGATGCGCTGGCCAGTTCGCTGGACGCGCCGAAAGAGAGTGTACGGGTAATGATTAATGAGATGCCTAAACAGCACTTCGGTATCGGCGGTCAGTCTGCCAAAAAGCTTGGTAAATAAACGCTAGGCATAAAAAAACCTCCTGATGGAGGTTTTTTATGCAATCTGCTTTAGCCTTACTTAGCTTCAGCCCGGCCGGTAAATTTACGTTCTTCAACGTTTACTTTAATACGGTCACCGGTGGAAATGTGTTCTGGTACCTGAACAGTTAAACCGGTAGACAGTTTAGCAGGTTTGGTTCTGGCTGTTGCAGAACCGCCTTTGATTGATGGATCAGTTTCAATAATTTCCAGTTCAACGGCGCCAGGCAGATCCAGTGCCACCGGAATATCGTTTACGATAACGACGTGTAACCCGGGGGTCTCTTCAGTAATGAACAACAGCTCATCTTCAATGGTGTCTTTATTCAGGCTGTAAGAAGAGTAATCTTCAGAGTCCATGAATACATATTCTTCGCCATCAGAATAAGAAAAAGTAGCCGCACGACGAACCAGGTCAGCAAGATTCAGCATATCGGAATCTTTGAATGTTTGATCAATTTTGTTATTCGTCGCTGCGTTATACATACGCATACGATAGAGGCTGCCACCTGAACGCCCCTGTGGCACAGACCGCTCGATATCACGCACTATATAGGCTTCGCCGTTCATTTCGACGGCCATATTTCTTTTAATTTCACTGGCTTTTGGCATTTTATATCGCTCTGGGATAGAAGTTCTGGGTAGAGGTTTAGGGCTAGTATAATCAGCTCATGAGTCTGTTGACAATGATCTGTGGTAGATGGGGTCATGGCGTGCGCTTATAGACGACTCTAAACCTTCCCTTTGTAAAAGTTAACGTTGTCATTCAACGATTGATGATTTGCTTAAGCATTTATTGAAAAGCTTATTTATTTAATAAAATGATCTCTTTGATAGCCTAGGTGATAGGGACTTTATGCATCAGATTAAGTTCAAGAGAGTGTCTTTAAGTTTATGATAAATAAAGATTAAATAAATAAATGTTGATCTTTGTCATGATGTGGCACAAGGGTTGCTCTTACACATGCAGTGATTTTAAAACTCTGTGGTGTCGTAATAATGAGAGCAATAAATACAACAAAGCTCCTGCAAACCGGTCTGCAATGTAAAAAGCTAACTGACCTGGTTAATTTAAAGAACAAGTCCGCTGCTGTGTTAGCCACAATAGCTATGCCATTGGTCTTAACGGGCTGTGAAGCTCCCTTGAATCTGGAGGGTATCGAACAGGAACAGAACAAATCAGTACGCCGGACCGATCAACTTCAGGCTCTGGCGGTCAGTAAAGATGTGGTGACTGTCGTAGGTTCCAATGGCCTGGTACTAACCAGTACTACACCTGAACTGAACTGGCAACGACAGGAGCTTGAATCCAAACCCAACTTTGTCGCTGTTGAAACCTGTCCGGATAATAGCCTGATTGCGCTGAGTATGGAGCATCAGTTATGGATCAGTGACGATCAGGGTAAGCACTGGCGTAGCAGTGATATCCCCACCGCTGAAAGTCTGATTTCTGTTACATGTGGTCCGGATAACAGCTATTGGGCTATGGGTAGCTTCAGTACTCTGATGAGTAGTCATGATAAAGGGACCAGTTGGAATGAGTTGAGTCTGAATGAGGACGCCACCATTTCAGGCTTACAGTTTTTTGATTCAGACAATGCGATTGCAGTGGGTGAGTTTGGCTTCATGGCCCGCAGCAGTGATGGCGGCCAGAACTGGACGCTTCAGGAGCCTATTCCTAATGAGTTTTTCCCCTTAGGTAGCCACTTCAGTAATGCCTCTACCGGTTGGGTAGCAGGCTTGGGTGGCACCATTCTTTCTACTACAGATGGTGGTCAGACCTGGCAGCAGCAGGAAACCCCGACAGAATCCCCAATTTATAACTTCTATGCCAATGATACCCGGCTATTCGCCTTTGGCGATCACGGCACAGTGTTAGAGAAACTCGATAAAAAGTGGGTGCGAATAGAGGCACCTAAAATTCCGGTTTATCTGCGCGCAGGTAAGCAGATTGATGAAAACCGACTACTGGTGTCCGGCGGCTGGGGTGCGCTCTTTACCGTCGATATCTGAGCTGTCGGCTCTGTATTAGCTTTTGAGTTTTAAAACAGCACTGACTTAACAATAATAATTTTGGAATGACGGATATGTCTGATAAAGCATCTGCACAATCCCATAAAATCACCCATATGCTGCATAACCTGGATGAACGGATTTTTCATCATCCTAAGGTTGTTCTCGGCTTGATTCTCGCTATTACGCTATTCTTTGCCAGCCAGATTCCTGGTGTAAAGATGTACTCAGACTTTGCCGACCTGCTACCGCAGGAGCATACCTATATCGAACTGCATAATGAGATTAAGGAATCCTTCGGTGGCGCCAACGTTGTCATAGTGGGGGTTGAGGTTGAAAACGGCGATATCTTTAGTAATGAAGCGTTGGCACGTATTCATCGTGTTACCCAGGCGGTAGATAGCCTGCCGGGTATCAACCACAATTTAGTCGCCAGTGTGACTCACCGTAACTCCCGCAAGGTCTGGATGACCCCGGAAGGTAATGTTAACTCTGAATCTTACTACGACCCTCAAGGTGGTGAGATCAGCGAGCTGGATCTTGAATTATTGCGCCAGGATATAGTGGCTAACCCCCGTGTTTATGGCCCGCTGGTCAGCCCTGATATGAAAATGGCACTGGTCAAAGCGCAGCTCAATGAAGGTCAGCTGGACTATGTAAAAACCTTTGAAGCGATTCAAAAGATGCGTGCTGATGAAGGCGCCGCTGGTTTTAAAATCCATGTGACCGGTCAGCCGATGTTAGTGGGCTGGGCTTATCAGTACCTGGGTCAGATCATCGAAATATTTATGTTCACTGCGTTGATCATGATTGCGCTGCTGATATTTTATTTCCGCAAAGCCTACGGTGTACTGATTCCGCTGGCGGCGGTCGTGGTGTCTACCATCTGGGGTATCGGCATCATCTCTCTGTTTGGCTACAACCTTGACCCGTTGGGGCTGGTCATACCTTTCCTAATTTCGGCCCGGGCGATGTCCCACGGTATTCAAATCGTGGAGCGTTATTATCTTGAGTTAAATGAGCATGCGGATCATAAAAAAGCCGCTCAGCTTACCTTTGAAAATCTGTTTCGGCCGGGCAGTTTAGGCGTAGTGTCTGATGCTATCGGTCTGTTGCTTATTGCGATTGGCTCGATTCCGTTAAATACCAAACTGGCGCACTACGCTTCACTCTGGGCGCTATCGATCATTATTACCGTACTGCTGGCTGTACCTATGTTGCTGTCGGTGCTGCCTAAGCCAAAAAACTATGAGGTTAAACACAACTTATTTCGCAATGTTGGCTACATTTGTGCTGATCTGGTCAGTAGCGAAAAAGCAGCAAAAAATGCCCTGATGTTCGGTGCCTTGCTGTTAGTTGGTGGCTGGTTCTTCTCATCAAAAGTTGTCATTGGCGAATCCGAGCCCGGCTCGCCTATCCTCTATCAGGATCATGACTATAACGTGTCATCAGGTGCCATCAATGACAGTTTTCCCGGTTCAGAGGAGCTTTATATTGTTGCTCAAACTGATGAAAAGGGTGGAATCAAACGTCCTGAAGTACTGACAGCTCTGGCTGACCTGGAGCGTCATATGCTGATGGACCCCGAAGTGGGTGGCGCCAAAGGCGTACCTGATCTGGTGAAACAGGTAAATCGCTTATTGCATAACGATGACCCGCGCTGGATGCAGATCCCGGGTGATGCGCAATATGTTGGTGGTCTGATGTTTACCTACATGATGTCGAGTCCGATCCCGGGTGCGCTGAACGAGTTTGTTGATACCGATGAGCGGATCGCCAACCTGGTGTTTTTCTATAAGGACCATCAGGGAGAAACTATTCGCCGTGCAATTCATACTGCCAAGCAGTGGATTGAGGCAAATGAAGGTAAGGTCGAAGGCCTGACGATTCGTCTGGCTGGCGGCACTATCGGTGTTACTGCGGCGATGAATGAGGCAGCTTATGAAACTAACCTCTGGGTATTACCGTTAGTCTTTTTGCTGATCTTTGCCATGGTGATGTTTTTCTACACCTCCCTGCAGGCCGGCATGATGATGTTTATGGCGATGATGTTCGCCACTACCCTGACCTATGCCTACATGGGCGTGACTCACATGGGTATCAACATCAATACCGTACCTATTATCGCTGTCGGGGTCGGAGTGGGGATCGATTATTCGATCTACATGATGGACCGTATCCGTTCTGAAATGGTTCGTCAGCGGGATCTCGCCGCTGCAGTAAGAACGGCTATTCGTACCACGGGTCTGGCGATCAGCTTTACCGCTATTACCCTGATTGCCGGCATTGTGATGTGGGTTATTTTGTCCGACCTGCGTTTTCAGTCTGATGCGGCGCTGCTGCTCTCTGTCATGGTCATTCTTAATGGTGCTGCCGCGATGTTGCTAGTGCCGTCCTGGGTGCTGGTCTTTAAACCGAAATTTATTTGTGAAGCTTATGAAGATGAGGACGGCGTGATTCACGGCTGATCTGACGCATAGGCATACCTGTGTTTGTTACTCGCTTTTGAAAACAAGTAAACCTGAAGGGGTTATTTAACGATGTCGAAAAAAATAATAACGACAATGAATAAACTGGCCGCAGGCGTGGCAGTTGGGGTTACCGCTATGGCGGCCGGTTATACCGGGTCGGTTGTTGCGGCAGATGCTGAGTGGGCTGGATTCGTCGAGAACGCTACCTATGTACGTGACGGTGTCGGGCTATCTAAGTTCCGAAATACGGCGCAGGCTGAGTTTTCTAAGTCTATAAAGACCGAAGGGTGGAGCAATGTGTCGATAAACGGCACGCTGCGGGCAACCTATGATGGCGTTTATGATCTGAATGACGGTGAATTTGGTAAAGATGCCACCGAAGATTATCTGGGTGCTAACTGGCATGGTGAAGATACTTCAACGGTAATTCTTGCGCCAGGTACACCATTTCCCTGTGATAACGATCCGACAAAGTGTAATAGCTTGAAGGATTATATGGATCAGGATGAGAATGAAGCACGGTTCCCTGAATTTAATGATCAGCTGGACTTCATTCGTGAGCTATATATATCGGCTGATAAACAGCTGGATAATGGCGATATTCTTAATCTAAGCTTCGGTAAACAACAGGTGGTCTGGGGTAAGACCGATCTGTTTCGGGTGCTGGATGTAATTAATCCGGTCGATTACTCCCGGCATAATATCTATGACGAGCTGGAAGATATTCGTATTCCTCAGTGGATGCTAACTGCTGAATGGCGCATGGGACCGAATGAAATTTTTGATGACTCTAACCTGTCGTTTATATGGAATATTGATCAGTTCCGCCCAAGCAACCTGGGTACCTGTGGTCAGCCGTACCGTATTCTGGATGCTGGGTGTTTCTTTTCCTCTGAGCTAGCAGTTGGACCATTTGCAGGAACGCCGATTATTCATGATGTGGTTGATTACGACTGGTCATTGGAAAACACCCAGATTGGTGCCAAATGGGAAGGTGTCTATGGTGATGCTACATTCTCTGTGAATGCCCTTCATTATCGTCAGCAACTACCTTCGATTCATGCTCGCAGTGCAGGTGCTCCACTTCCTGATGGTATTTTTGATATTCACTTTCCCAGGGTAAATCTACTCGGCGGATCGATCGACTATTACTCAATGGATATGGATGCGGTGTGGCGCTTGGAAACATCCTACACCCAGGGTGAAGAGCAACCACGAGATACTAATGGCTTCAAAGAAACCGATATGTTCCGCTACGTAATAGGGTTTGATAAGAACATTACTATACCTGAACTAGGCACCCGTAGTGCCTTCCTGGTGTCCACCCAGCTGTTCGGTGAACACATCCTTGATCATGAAGTGGATATGCCAAATGAAGCGGATAACTGGATAGCAACACTGCTGTTCAAAGGTTTCTACGTCAATAACCGTCTTAGCCCGCAGATCATTATCGCCCATGATTTTGGTGCGGAAGCGACCGCAATTGCCCCGAGTGTTGAGTATCTGATTGATGATCACTGGAAAGTAAACGTTGGCTTCAACATTAAAGAGGGCGGCGATAAGAAATTTCCATGGTCTGTTTCTGGTCCATCTGATCAAACCGAACCATTGGCTCGTTTCCTGAACGGCCCTATAGGTGTGGCAAATCAGGAAGACGAATTCCAGATGTCTGTTCGTTACAGCTTCTAAGCGAATATAACTATAAGAAGGTAAATAATTATGTTGAATAAAACGTTTATATCCCTGGCGTTGACTGCCGCGGTATCGACTACAGCTATCGCTGCGACAGATCAGGATGTGGAAAACTCTTTCTTCCCATATAAAAGTGGTGTGCCGTCATACAATGGCCTGAGTGCGGGCATGACGATTAACCAGTCGAATGTTGAACAGTTTAAAGAGATTCTTGATCCGGCGATGTATGAGTTTCTAAAAGCCGGTGATACTGAAATTAAGGTAGGTGAAACCACCTCGTTTGACCTGCATTCAAGTTATGTTGACGCGACGAAGGCGAATCTCGCCAATGTAAAGCTGGGTGATAATCCGGGTGAGATCAGCGGTTCAGTAGCGGGGCGACCATTTCCGGAAGAACCATCTATGGATGATCCTCGTGCTGGTGAAAAACTGGCCTGGAACTACAAGTATGGCTATAACTGGGGTGATTCAGCAGCGATTATGCCGTTTTACTGGAAGTTCCGTAACATGGAAACCGGTAAGTTGGAGCGGACTCTGAAGTTTAACTTCCACTTCCTGAACTTCACCCACCGTACTCAGCAGGATCCGACCCCAGCTATTACGCCAAACCCATCGAATCTGTTCCGTGGTATTTACGTACAGGTACTGGAACCTTTTGATGTTAAGAATACACAGCTACTGATTCAGCGGTTTGAAGATGACCTGAAACGGGATAATGCATATCTGTATCTGGGCTTCCAGCGTCGTGTACGTCGCTTGTCCACCGGCCAGGTGACCGATTCTTTCCTGGGATCAGACGTGATGATTGAGGACTTTGAGGGTTATAACGGTCGAATCTCAGATATGAAGTGGACCTTCAAAGGTACCCGTAACATGCTGGTACCTATGTATAACCATAATGAGATGGTGCTGGATAGTGAATCCCATCAAGATGATGAGGGATATCAGGTGGTTGCATTTGGCGGTAAAGGTAACTGCTTCCCAAATGTAACTTATCAGTTACGTAAGGTGTATGAGGTTGAATCTGCTTCGGTCGATTCGAATCACCCGATCAGCAAGCGTCAGCACTTTATCGATGCGCAGACATTTACCATTCCACGTAACATTACCTATGACCGTAAAGGTGATATGTGGAAGAGCTGGTCAATAGGTCAGGCACACCCGGATCACCACTTGCCACAGAATAAAGGTACGGGTGTTGCGATTGATGATGCCTTTACCATGATCGATATGCAGGCTCAGCACTGCACTACAGGTCAGTTCAAAGGTATTGTTGATCCTGAGTTGACCCCTGCGAATAAAATGACAGTTCAAAACCTGCGAGCATCGGGTAAGTAAACTTAACCTTGCTTTGATCAACAGAACCCGGACCTGGTCCGGGTTTTTTTATTATACAAATAAGGTGGAGGCCGCTTTTAATGAAACTCCTTATGGCCTGATTATATCTAGAGCTTTAACTTATCAGGAGGGTATGAAGAAGAAATAAGGGACCTCCGAATAATGCCTGATGGCGTTGATCGCTCTCAGGGGCAGGACTAAAGCACATACCTACTATCGTTGATGGCTTTCATGATAGATCTATAGGCTGCTTCAGGGCTGGCAGAGCTTGAGTAAGACGTATTAGCTGGATCCTAAGTGACTGTTATTTAATTGCAAGATGAAAGGGATAAAATCAGCACAGATAAGTGCTATTATGGCGCCTCCTCAGACCTACCCTACAGGCTAATAGTGAAGCCCGACCTGCTTAATGGCGAGATTCGCCCCACTCTGTTTAAGATGACGGTGCCAATGATGTTTGGCATGGTTAGTTTGATGCTTTTCAATGTGGTAGATAGTTTTTTTGTCAGTCAGTTAGGTACTAAACAGCTTGCAGCACTAGGTTTTACCTTCCCGGTTTCCTTTACCATCATTAGCTTGTCAATTGGCCTGAGTATCGGTACCTCTGCGACCATTGCCCGCCTGATCGGTTCCGGTGCCAGCGACAAGGCGCGACAGCTAACCACCGATAATTTGTTGATAACCGGTCTGCTGATGATGGTTATTGCAACACTGGCAATACTTACTATCGATCCTGTGTTCCGGTTGTTAGGGGCAGGGGATGATCTGTTGCCCTATATACATGATTATATGTCGGTCTGGTTTGCCGGTGCTGTTTTTTATGTCCTGATCATGGTTTCGAACAGTTCATTACGTGCAACTGGAGATACGACAACCCCTGCGCTGATCATGGCACTATCATCCATTTTGAATTTGATCCTTGATCCATTGTTGATTTTTGGTTGGGGGCCTTTTCCACAGATGGGGATTAAGGGCGCTGCAACGGCAAGTATTATTGCCTGGGGAGCTACTGCTTGTCTGGCTTTGCTTAATTTATATGCACGTAAAGGATTATTAGTGCTTCATATTGAGTCAATTTCTGCTGCAATGCAGCATTGGCTGACGGTGATGAAGATTGGCTTTCCTGCCGCATTGTCAAATATGATGACGCCAATTGCCGCTGCTATCATGACGGCTGTTGTGGCTACCAACGGCCCCGAAGCCGTTGCTGCATTTGGTGTTGGCAACCGACTTGAATCATTATCCTTACTGGCTAACCTTGCACTTTCTATGACTCTGCCGCCTTTTATAAGCCAGAATTTTGGTCGCGGAAATGTCGCGCGGGTAGGGGATGCCTATCGTGCGGCAGTGAAATTTGCACTTCTTTGGCAGGCCTTTATTTATGTGCTGTTACTCATGTTTGCCGGTGGTATAGGGGCGTTATTCAGTGATAATGATGAAGTTGTTGATCTGATTAGCCTGTGGGTTTTGATTGTACCTTTGGGCTTTGGCTTTCAGGCAGTAACATTCTTAACTGCGTCCAGTTTTAATGCACTGCATCAGCCTATTCGGGCGATGCGAATAAGTATTTTCCGGCTCTTCATACTCTATGTTCCCTTAGGTTGTGCCGGTAATTATCTGGATGGTTTACAGGGAATGTTCATAGGATTTGTGGTGGCAAATATGTGCACTGCAGCAATAGCGTTCTGGTGGATGAGGCGCCATCTTCGCCGTCTGTAGGGGTTTCACATCCCTGTAATACGTTGTATGTTATCTTCAGGTTGTAACAACTTCTATTCAGTGTGGTTACTAAACCTAAAGTCATATTATCAGGATTGGTTATAGATAATATGATCTTGGTAATAACAAACACGATTAATAAAAATAAAAATTCGTAATAACAGAACAACTCAAGAAGCAAAGGGGACGCGAGCATGACACAAAAAATTGCTCTGGTTACAGGTGGTACTGGCGGTATCGGTACTGCTATTTGTCGCGCATTGGCTGATGCAGGTTTAAAAGTAGTAGCTGGATATAACTCTGGCGGTAATCACGATAAAGCTAAAGCTTGGCAGGAAGAGCAGCGTAAGGATGGCTATGAAATTCTGGTAGCTTACGGTGATGTAACTAATGAAGAGTCGTGTGCAGAATGTATCAAGACCGTTCAAGAAGTAGCTGGCGGTACAGTTGATATTCTGGTTAACAATGCGGGTATCACCCGTGATGGCACATTCCGTAAGATGAGCTGGGAACAGTGGAATGAAGTTCTTTCCGCAAACCTGGACTCCATGTTCCATATGACCCGTCTGGTAATTAATCCTATGTTGGAAAAAAACTGGGGCCGGGTAATCAATATCTCTTCTGTGAACGCACAGAAGGGTCAGTTTGGTCAGTGTAACTACTCTGCTGCTAAGGCAGGTATTCACGGCTTTACTAAGGCTCTGGCACAGGAAGTAGCCGCTAAAGGTGTAACAGTTAACACTGTATCCCCTGGTTACGTACTAACGCCGATGGTTGCTAAGATCCCAGATGAAGTTCTGGAAAAGATTGTTCGTCAGATCCCTGTTGGTCGCCTGGGTGCGCCTGAAGAGATCGGCAAAGCAGTGACCTATCTGGCTAGCGACGATTGTGGCTATGTGACAGGTTCTGACTTCTCTATCAACGGTGGTCAGCACATGTCATAAGCTGATTAAAGCTTATTAAAAAACCCGCCTGAGCGGGTTTTTTTGTGTCTGCAAGTAAACAGGTAACGCTGTTTAGGGTGTGGTTTAAGCTTGTTGTAGATGGCAGTAGAAACGTATCTGTAATGCTTCATGCTGCAGAGTAAACGGCTGGCATTGCCATTCAAGCTCAAGTTTCTTCAGATCTTCTGCGCTGGAACCGTGACTACGCTGGCTCAGCGCTTTCTGAAGTCTGTCCATTTGGTATTCCATGCGGAGTGCCTGATCCTGCTCAGGTGAGTCGTGGCCCAACATAATTTCCAATCTAATGCATAGTTGACGCAGGCTCTGCTCGGTTTCTTGAAGTAACTGGTCCATTTCAATTCGGCCAGCAACCAGTTCAAGTAACAGATCAAATCGCTTTTCAATCAGTAAGGCAAACGATTTGTCGGCTGCTTCTTCATTGTTCCAGGCATTCAGGAACTCATCCATAGCGAGCTGATCGAGAGAGCCATCCAATAACATCGATTCAAGTTCATCACATAGATTAATTCGGCGGAACAGAGCCTGGTATCCAGAGCTATCGAACAGTGCTTCTATGTCGTGCTGGTTTTCATCGGATTGTGTTTGGCTACTGATCGCCTGCTTTTCCTGATTCAACAGCTCAAATACCTGATTACAGGCTTTACGGAATTCCGGCCATAAAGTGCGTTCGGTGCTATGGAAACTATTGCCTGCTTGTTTCCATTGTTGCTGCAGTCGTTTGACCTCAGTGGCAGCCTGAGCCAGGTTCTCTGACTGAGAAAGCAGCGAAGCCTGTTCCAGTAGTTGTTTTTTCAGAATCGCTACCTGCTCACGCTGGCCTTTAATCTTGCCATCCATGAGTTTGAGCAGGCTGTTAAATTCGGACTGAACCTGACGTCCCGGCGTTCGATCTACCGGTGCATAGGATTTCCACTCGTGTTTAGCGCTTCTGTTAAGTAATTCAATCTGGGCCCAGTCGACAGAATCCCAGTCGATTGTCTCGAGATAGCCCGATAGTTCACTGACTAGCTGTGTGCGCTTGGCCAGGTTTTGTTCACGCTGCTGCTTCTGTTCTTTAAAATAGTTTTCACACGGGGAGTAAGCTTTATCTGAGGCTTTTTTGAAACGTTGCCATAAATCGTGCGAATGTACCGGATCATTGGCATCCAGTTCTTTCCATTGCTGTTGTAGCTTATGAATCTGCTTTGCCAGCACAGGGGGCTTAGTTTGAATGCCGGATAGGGCTTCCATGCTTTCACATAGCTGCTCTTTTTTGGCAATAATGGCGTATCCTTGCCAGCCTTTTAACTCGGCTAGTTTTGCATGGAGACTTTTATAGCGTTGAATAAGTGATTTTGGCGTACTGCCGTTCATTTCACTCAGCTGAGCATTCGCTTTTTGCTCTACACTGATCGCTATTTTTACTTCGCCATTAGCCAGATTTTGTTCCAGTTGGCAGAGCAGTTTATCCAGATCATCTGAACTACTTTGTTGTTGTCTGGAGATATTAAGTAATAACTTTTTCAGTTGCTCCCGATAAGATAACAACTCGTTTAACTGTTCTGGTTTAGTCAGGACGGAAGGCCAGTTAATCGTTGCAATGGTTTTATCTGATAACTTGATCTGTTTCTGCAACTGAGCAGAGTTATCTGCAATAAGTGCGGGGTCTGCTAAAGAGATTGGACTCTCTGAGTAAAGCTGCCATGCATGGGCAGCCTCTATATACTTGTTATATTGTTTTACCAGTTGTTTTGCAGACTGATTTTGTTCGCTAGGTTGTTCGAGCAGCTGCCATTCTGATTGTATGTTAAGCCAGGCTTGCTGTTCGGCTTCGATATCTGCTTTTGAAAAATTTCCGCCATTAAGTAGTTTCTCACAACGCTGAACCGTATTGTTCATCAACAGTAGTAGGGCATCCTGTTGAAGCTTACAATTTTGCTGTTGTTGTAAGGCTTCCTCAATTGAAGCAAGGCGTAGTTTTTCAGAGTCTAGTGTGGAGTTACACTGGCTAATGCAGGCTTGATACTGCTGATCTAGCTCAGATGTTGAGGTTGCCTCACTAAGCTTTTCCCACTGTTGCTGCAGGGCATCCAGTTTTGCTGCATAAAGTGGAAAGAAATCGGCCTGACTCAGGTGTTCAATACTGCCAAGCAACTCTTCTTTACGCTGCAGGGTGGTCTGTTGCTGGCGTAGCTGTTCCTGAAGCTGGTTCTGCTTGGTGCGGATAATACGAAAGACACTTTTATCCCGACCTTTTATCGCTTTTTCAGCCTGTTCAAGTAGCTCAGGAAGTTCCAGCTGGTGAGCAGCGAGTTGTCGCAGATGGGTGTTATTACCGCTGATGGTCAGTGTCATCAGACAGTGTTGATCGGTAATATTGCTAAGTGCCTGTTGCTGCAGTTCCTGATTTTTACAATTAAGGGCAATATGAGCCAGCATATTGTCATCCTTAAGATACTGCATACATTCTGTTTGCTGGCTTTGGGTGTAAGCCGGGTCAAGAATGATCTTACAGATCCGGTCCGCCGCTTTACGACGAATATCCGGATCAGCATCATGACTGATAATTTCCGATAGCAGGGCAGGCGTTGCCAGCTTTGTGACAGCCGCTAGCCGTACTTCAGCACTCTGGTCCCGGCGGGCCAACTGAGCCAATACTTGTTGGTCGTCAGAGTTATCGGGACTGAGATGACTGACAGCCTTAATTCTTACCGCGGCTTTATTATGTTGCCAACGGGGTTTAAAAAACTTCGCAAACATTACATCTATCCTGCATGGGCCACTATATAAACAGCGGTACCTGTGGCCAAGGCGGCATATTCTACCGGTGTTTGGCTATACAGGAAAAGTCTTGACAGCCAAGAAATCTGTCCTTAAATAGCAACATTTATATTTGGCCCCTGTAAACAGGGGGTTGCAGTGATTTCCTGGTAGTTTTTTATTTAAAATATTTTACTCACTCATAATTTCAACATCACCATCAACGTAGTACCAGTGATTATTCTCTTTGCGAAAATTTGAGCGCTCGTGTAACTCGGCTATCTGTTCATCGGTTTCGAACCGGGCAATAAATTCTACAATACCCTTGTTATCGGAACTGCTTCCCGCCTCAGTTGCGACTATCTTCAGACCTGTCCAGGTCGTTGCTTTGATCTGTTCATCAATGACTTCGGCATCTTCAGGATTTCGGTGTTCTTCTGCCGTTGTATTAATCAGATAGTCGACAGCGCCCAGCGCAAATGCCGTGTAGCGGGAACGCATCAATGCTTCTGCTGTTTTAGCCGGTTTATGCCCTTCAATTGCAGGCTCACAGCAAAAACTAAAAGGTTTATTTGAGCCACATGGGCAGGTAAGCGTGGTATCTTTATGGTCGTGAAGCATTGGGCCCCTCAGCAAATAGTGATCCGTCTCTAACGGAACATTATAAAGCGCTGAATTATTAAGCATATAGACCGAAAGCATAAGCTTGCATTAGTTAAGGCGTAAAGAATGTCTGCAAACACTCAAACTACTTTTTTCTGGCATGACTATGAAACTTCCGGCGCGGATGTCAAACGTGATCGGCCCCTTCAGTTTGCAGGTATCAGGACTGATGCTGAGTTAAATATTATTGAAGAACCGGTGATGTTTTATTGTAAGCCGGCTGAAGATCTCTTGCCTCACCCGGAAGCTTGCCTTATTACCGGGATTACGCCACAAAAGGCGCTGCAGGATGGCTATTGTGAGGCTGAGTTTATGGCGTTGATCCATGAACAGTTAGCCAGGCCAGGTACCTGTGGTGTGGGTTACAACAGTATCCGTTTTGATGATGAGATAACCCGTTACGCTTTGTATCGTAACTTTTTCGACCCTTATGCGCGGGAGTGGCAGAACGGATGTTCCCGTTGGGACATTATCGATATGTTACGGCTTACCCGAGCGCTCCGACCTGAGGGTATTGTCTGGCCTGAATATGAAGATGGTCGACCTAGTATGCGCCTTGAGGATCTGACGAAAGCCAATGGTATTGATCACGGCAATGCTCACGATGCACTGGCGGATGTCTATGCCACGATAGCGATGGCTAAATTAGTAAAAGAGCGGCAGCCAAAACTTTATCAATATGCGCTGGACAATCGTAGTAAACGTGCAATACAGGGCTTATTGGACGTAATGACAATGAAGCCGGTGTTGCATATCTCTTCGATGTATCCGGCTGAGTGGGGTAACGCTGCTATTGTAGCGCCGGTTGCCAGCCATCCGGTCAATAAGAATGCGGTATTGGCATTTGATCTGCGACATGACCCGACACCACTGCTTAACTTATCTACAGATGAGATACGCAGGCTAATCTACACCAGAGCAGAAGATCTTGCTGACGGGGAGCAGCGTATTCCCTTAAAACAGATTCATACCAATAAGTCGCCGATTATTGCCCCTGCAGGGATGCTGACTAAGGTGGAAGCTGAACGTCTGGGGATAGCTGGAGATGACTGTCGAACTCACCTGGCAATGTTGCGGGGCAGCGTTGAGCTGAAACAAAAGCTGGCAGAAGTTTTCTCAGAGTCTAATTTTGAAGAGGATTATGACCCTGATCATATGCTTTATAGTGGCGGATTCTTCGGTGATGCCGATAAGAAGATAATGGATCAGATTCGCAGTACGTCACCACAAGAGTTGGCGGGTCTGCAGCTGGCATTTCAGGATAACCGGTTAGAAGAGATGTTTCTGCGCTATCGGGCGCGTAATTACCCTTTCAGTCTCAATGAAGACGAGCAGGAACGTTGGGAAGAGTACAGAAAACAGCGTTTGATCGGGCCTGATAACGGGGGCTATCTGACGATGAGTCAGCTTTTTGCCAAATTGAACGAGATGTATCAGCAGCCTGAATTGAGTCAGTCCCATAAAGAAATACTGGAAGAGCTGGCTCTGTATGCAGAAGCCATTTATCCAATGGATGAGGTGTATTAATAATGAACCATCTTTTGCCGTCACTCTGTAGTTTGCTGCTTGTCGTAGCACTGCCTGCGAGTGCCGAGCGAAAAGAAGATCTGAAGAATCCTATATCCTATGTGGTGACCAAACCTTCAGGTTATATTGACTCACCGGTAGACCCGGCAACTATGTACGATAATCGTCGTCGGGGTTATGTTGACAGCGAAAAGATACCAGAAATAAAACCTTATCTTATTCCTGAACGTCAACTACCACCGCCTACTGTTATTCCCCATGATGCACCACAACCGGTTCAGCGGGTCGTTAGTGCTGAGAAAAAGCTACCGCCATTAAAAGGTGAGGATAAAGTGTTTCAGCAGATCACTAAAGATCAGCTGGAAATCAGGTGTCTGATGGATGACACGCTGGATCAGTGTGAAGGGATAGAGATCGAGGTTCCTGAAGAGAAACCCCGGTCCCGCCGGATTATAGATCGCCAGATTCAGGCTTCAGGAACAAACTGATCTTGCTCTTTTAATAGCGCAATTTCGTAGTCACAGATCTGTTCTAAATCAGCCTTACCTACTAGCTTGCGGTGCTCCTGACCAAAGGAACGTACAGTCAGACGACGCTCCGGTAACTTGTTAAAACTTTTCTTGATATCGCTAAGGCTCAACTCGCTGACAGCATCAGTTAGCTGTTTGCGGCTGTCGAAGCTATATTCGTCACGATCAATTTCTTGCCAGTATTGTTCACTCAGATCAGAAAGACGGGTGGCCTTGCGATTAATACGGGAGATAACACTGGCTTTAAAGCGCTTCAGTTGGTTGCTATCCATTTTAGTCAGCTGCTTACCCATTTGATTTACGAAGGTATCGATGGATTTTTCCAGACCTAGTGGATCGGTGTTGGGTGACTGCACCACAAAGGCCAGCCCCGGCGCCTTGCGAAGAGGTAAGGCTGTTTCGAACACCACATAGCCTAACTGCTGCTCAGTACGTAGTTTACTGTAGAAGGGTGCGGCCATAATTTCACTCAGTAACGTATATTCCGCCCGGGTTTTCAGGTCACTGCTTTCGCCCTGAAAATAAACACTGATGGCTGAATCGTTATGCTCAAGTGGTAGCGTTTGAGTTAGCTGCTGTTGTTTCTTTAATAAAATTACAGGCAGTTCTTGTGGTGTATTCAGGACCGCATTAGTCGGCAGTTGAGTGCTGACAATATTCGCCATGTGGGTCGCATCGTCTGCAGTCAGATTACCATGGGCCAGCATTCGGACTTCGGTTTCTGACATTAGCTGAGGAATAAATGCCTGTAGATCATCAAGGCTGACAAGGCTAAGTTCAGCCAGCTTTTTATCTGCACTCCAGCTTTGCATCAGCAAAGTATAGACTTCGCCGATGGCCTGATTATAGGGTTTATCTTTCCGACGATTTTCCAGCTCCTGAGTATAGAGCTCTTTTACCCGCTCAAAGCTCGTCTCGTTGAAGTCAGCACTTTGCATGCTTTGTAAAACAACTTGCAGTAACTCCGCCTGTTTTTCATCATAACCAGAAATACGCAGACTCAGTCCTCGCATATGCGAATAAATCCGAGTGTTCAGGCCTGCTAATGCGGCATCATACAAGGTCTCATTCAACTGATCTTTTACAAGCTTGGTATAGAGAGCGGTTAACACTGCATTTTTTGCACTTTTATTCGCTTGCTCTGTGATAATGGAAAGATAGAAATCAGCTTTAGGCAGGTTGAACTGATTATCCTGTTTATACCACAGAGAGTGACCGTCATTTTGCAGAATCAGTTCTGGCTTATCGGTACTTTGGGCAAATGACTTTTGCTTAAGATCTGTAGAAATAAACGGGTTAGCCTGACGGGCAGTAAGGCCTTCGGACAATGCAGGGTTACGCCATTTGCTTAATAACGATTCTTCGATAGGCTTAACACTGTATTCAGTATGAAACCATGGGTCCTGGGTATCTGTATCCATATTTTGAGCTTGTAACGTTAACAGCATATTGTCAGGTGATAGCTGCTTAACAAAGCTGCGGATTAACTGCTCATCATATTTTTCTAACAGATAATCAGCACTGATAACCTGTTCGGCAGGGTACTGGCGTAAATTACCGGCCAGTGCTGAAACATAATTCATGGGTTGGCTCTGCTCTTTGAAGCGGAACCGCAATGCATTGATTTGTTTTTCCTCATTATAGAGCGCTTCAGTGATACTCTGCTCTTCGATCAGACGGATCGCGGAAAAAGTAGATTCTACTACGTCCTGGTAATGCTTCAGGCCTTCATCGGTCAGCGATATAGTGATCTGGAAAGCGGACTGATGTTCAAGATTGATACTTCGATATGCACTCAGACCATTAGCCCAACCCTGCTTTTTTAACTGAGAGAACAGACTACCTTTGCCTTCGTAGCCGAGTAAGGACGAAAGAAAATAAAGCGGCTTTTCTTGGTACAGATTATCTGTTTCCGGCAGAGGGAAGGTCAGTGTTAGCTGTTGGAAGTTTTTAAGGGTTTTAATATTCTGTTGCAGCGGTAGCGGCTGGTATAAAGGCTGCTGCTCAACGAAGGCCCGGGTATTACGGTTTTCAACTTTACTGAATTTTTCCTCAACCAGCTGGCGTAGCTTAGCGACCGGCTCCTTACCCAGTACGACCAGTGACATCAGGTTTGCCGAATAGTACTGCTGGTAGAAGTCCGTCAGATCTTTACGCAGCAAACCGTCATCGTTAGACAGTGTCTCCAGGTTACCGACGGCAAATTGGCTCATACTATGGGCTGGATTCATGGCCTGCTTTCCAGCAGAGTAACCTCGGCGGCCATCGTCCTTTAACTTGGACTGATACTCAGAATTGACTGCATGGCGCTCACGGTCGACATATTTTTTGGAAAAAAGAGGATCAATAAAGAAGTGAGAAAAGCGGTCCAGCGCTGGTGCCAGGCTATCTGCTTTGATATCGAAAAAATAATTGGTGTTCTGGTAGGCAGTATAAGCGTTATGGTTACCCCCATTTTCACTTATATAGGCCTGATAGCTGCCCGCTTTAGGGTATTTTTTTGTCCCCAGAAACAGCATGTGCTCCAAAAAGTGCGCCAGGCCTTGTCGTCCTGCGGGGTTTGCATTGGAGCCTACGTTCACATCCAGAGAGGCTGCGGCTTTATCCGTGGTTGGATCTGAAATTACCAGCACTTTCATCTGATTGGGTAGTTTGAAGCTCAGATAATCCCTATGATCGTTAGGACTTTTATGAACGGCTGCATAGCCGACCTTGGCGACCATAAACAGGGATAGGTAAAGCAGATAGCTGATGGTTTTAGATTTTATTATGTAACGCATTCACTAGAGTCTCTGATAATGGCACAACATTTAGCAACTACACTTAGTCACAAGTTCAAGCCGCACTTTTAAATAAGGGGAATGCAACTAACAAATAGCAGCTAAAAGCGGCTATTAGTCTTGCGATGTCCGCCCCATTTTTATTTGGCGTAAGCGGCCCATACTAGTTAGTTTTCATTCTCTTGTCTATTTTTTGATCAGCTGTTTTTTGTTTTTCGCGCTGACTTTTGAGTTATTTAATGGCGCATCAGAGCATGATTCGACAACAGATAATGCAACAGGTTCGCTGTTACTGTCAGGATGTTTTACAATCGGAAAATTAACGCAAATTCAGTATAAGTCTTTGTATGGCTAGTTCTTTTATTGATGTGCTTTTTGGGGCTTGATCTGTCTGAGAGCTTAATTTTGCAGACAGCGGAATTATACAAACAGATTGTGCTGCTACGACTTTGCGCATAGCTCAACTCAAGATGGATGGACTCTATGAATCGCGAAAAGGTAATTTTTGCTTTCTTTATTGTATTAGCGCTGACCCTGAACTTCGGTTTCTTCCTGGGAGATATTGAAAACCCTGCCCACCATAACGTATTTGAACTCTTTGCTGCCGTTGTCGTGAGTATGATCTGTACCGTACTTAAATTTGGTGACCGAACTCACATAGGCGCGCTAATGCTGGCAACCAGTCTGGTTGCTGATCTGCAGCTGGTGGTCGCGGCGATGATCTGGGGTTATGGTGCTCAGCTATCTGA
Organism: Amphritea balenae; assembly: GCF_003858655.1. GTDB lineage: Bacteria > Pseudomonadota > Gammaproteobacteria > Pseudomonadales > Balneatricaceae > Amphritea > Amphritea balenae. The sequence goes on along the minus strand of NZ_RQXV01000003.1, from coordinate 231,736 downwards.
TAATGGCATGACGACTGAGATGATTAGCAGTGTGGTTTCTCTGTCTGGCGGTGCTTTATTGGCAAATATCGTCTCGGTGATATTGCTGATGGTTGAGACAATCGTCGTGCGCCGTTGATTACCAACCACTTATGAACGATATCCTTTATTTGATGCTGCGCCGTTTGCGGCAGCCGCTGATTACTCTGATCGTTATTTATTCGGTAGCGGTGGTTGGCTTTGTGCTGATTCCCGGTCAGGATGACCAGGGTAATGTCTGGCATATGGATTTTTTCCATGCCATCTATTTCGTCAGTTTTATGGGGTCGACTATAGGCTTTGGTGAAATACCTTATGCTTTTACGTCGGCTCAGCGAGCCTGGACGCTGGTCTCAATTTACGGCACCGTGATTGCGTGGCTTTATAGCATTGGTTCGTTGTTAGCGCTGTTTCAGGAACCTGTTTTTGGCCGGATGTTGAGGCGTCGATCATTTGCCAATGAGGTTAAAAATTTTAATGAACCTTTTTATCTGATTTGTGGTTACGGTATTACCGGTGGTGCGATTGTTAATAAACTCTGTAAACGGGGAATACGTTCAGTTGTTATCGATATAGATCAGGAACGTATCGATCGTCTGGAGATGGATGACCTTGCGCTTCGGGTTCCCGGGCTCACCGCAGATGCATCTCTGCCGGAGGCGTTGGATCATGCGGGTTTGCAACACCCGTGTTGTGTAGGGGTGTTGGCTCTTACAAACAATGATAATGTGAATCTGTCGATCGCTATTGCCAGTAAGTTGTTAGCGCCTGATCGTGTTGTCGTCAGCCGGACTGAATCTGCAGTGAATGCGCGGAATCTGGAGTCTTTTGGTACTGATCATATTGTTGATCCGTTTCGGGCTTACGCTCAGTATCTCTCTCTGGCGGCGCATTCCCCCTATATGCATCTGGTTTATGACTGGTTATTGAACCCTTATCACCGGCCACTATCCAGTGCTTATAAGAAGACCAGTGGTCGCTGGATCATTTGTGGTTTTGGTCGGTTTGGTAAAGCGTTGTATCAGGAATTTATCGAACACGATGTAGAGTTGGTGCTGCTGGATGATGATGCAACTCAATTAGCCGATTTCGATAATGCGATTATCGGCTTAGGTACGGAAGCATCCACGTTAATGCAGGCAGGTGTTCGTGATGCGGTAGGATTGATCGCAGGTACAGATAATGACGCAGATAATCTGTCGATTATTATGACTGCCAGAGAGTTGAACCCCAAGTTAGTGACTGTGGTACGGCAGAACCTGAATACCAATAAACTAGTGTATAAAAACTCTAAGGCTGATTTCATTATGGAGCCGGGCCGAATCATCGCGAACCGGATTCTGGCTAAGCTTAAAACGCCATTGTTACCGGTTTTTATCGAACAGATGCAGCAATACGATGATGTGTGGGCGCATACATTGCTGAATCGTATGAGCAGTATTGCCAATACTTCGGAGCTGGATAGCTGGTCTGTTCAGGTCTCACGTGAGAAAAGCCCAGCTATTATGGCGCTGCTGGATGAAGACGAGCAGGTAAAGCTGAATAAGCTGATGAAGGATCCTCGCTGCAGAACAGAATCTCTGCCCTGTTTTCCATTGATGTTCCGTCGCAATGGAGACCTTGAGTTGTTACCGGGTGAACTTAGTTTGTTACAAGAGGGAGATGAAATTCTCTTTTGTGGCTTGGCCGCGGCTCAGGATCAGATGGAATGGAGTGTGAATAATTACAACATTCTTTACTACCTGATGACGGGTGAAGAACCCAGCCATAATCTGCTAGCAAAGATATTGAAAAAAATCTGATGCCTTATTTTCTTTTAACGGTGACGGTATTGTTCTGGGCCGGTAATTTTGTCACGGCCCGCGGTGTGTCAGCGGATTTCCCGCCTTTAACGATGTCATTTATGCGCTGGGGGCTGGCGTTACTTATTATTTTGCCTTTTGTGTTGCCCCGTATCTGGCACAAGCGAGAATTGATCCGACAGCACCTGCCTATTCTTATCACGCTTGCAGTGGTGGGGGTCGCCAGTTTCAATACGCTGATCTATCTGGGCGTGCAAACCACCCAGGCCACTAATGCGACCCTGATGCAATCGGCAATACCTATTATTATTCTGGTTATCTGTTCTCTGTTTCTGGGTGAAACCGTTGTCCGGCGACAATGGCTGGGGGTGTTTATCTCTCTGACAGGGGTGATGCTGCTGATAGCTAAGGGTGATCTACAGGTATTGTTGACCCTATCTTTTAATACCGGTGATCTCTGGATCCTGGCTGCCGTGCTCTGTTGGTCGGTTTATTCTGTGTTGCTGCGTTGGAAGCCTGTGGAGTTAGATGGCTTTACATTTTTGGGTTTTACCGTATTAGTTGCCGTTATTGTGCTCTTTCCACTGATGCTTACTGAAGTATTAAATGGCGAAAAGCCGAACTGGGGGCCGAATACGTTGTCAGCTATTATCTATATGGCGATCTGTCCATCTATACTGTCATATATATTCTGGAACCGGGGTGTTGCACAACTGGGTGCCGCAACTGCGGGTCTGTTTTTTCATCTGATGCCACTGTTTGGTCTGATATTGTCAGTCATTTTTCTTAATGAGACAGTTGAGCCTTTTCATTTCGTAGGGATGGGGCTAATATTCTGCGGCATCTATCTGGCTATCCTCACTGGTACCAGACATAACGATAAGAAGGTTCAAACCGATGCTGATAATGCAGGTTGAGAGCCGGATATGAAGGAGTTTCTATGCGTACCCTGTTAGTTTCATTTTTTGCTTTGGTTATCGGGCTTGGTATGTTGGTACCAGAAGCCGAGGCTAAGCGTTTCGGTGGTGGTAGCAGCTTCGGTAAGTCATTCTCAACGCCTAAGAGAGTGCAGCCGGCAGCACCCTCAAAGCAACAGGCCGCGCCGACAGGATCAGCGACTAATAAAGCGACTCAACCACGCCGTAGTGGTTTTGGTGGTCTGATGGGTGGTTTACTGGCCGGAGGCTTACTCGGAGCATTGTTCTTCGGCGGTGCTTTTGAAGGCTTCCAGTTTATGGATATGCTGCTGATCGGATTGCTCATTTTTGCTGCGTTTAAGATCTTCTCAGCAGTAAAGCGTTCTCAGGCGCCTCAGTATGCGGGCCATCAGCGTCAGCCACATCAGTCTCAAGGTCAGTCTCAAGATCAGGCTCAGGATCAGACTCAGCAGCGACAGCAGAGCGAGCAGCCGTCCTATCAGGATTTCTCACCGGCTCCGGGAGCTGGATTTAGCATGGGAACACCAGAGCTGAAACTACCAGAATGGTTTAATGAAAAAGCTTTTGTAGAAGGCGCACAAGGGCACTTTGGTCATCTGCAAAAGGCCTGGGATCTGTCTGACTGGGATGATATAGCCACTTATACAACGCCTGAATTGTTGGAAATTCTTCAGCAGGAGCGTGCTAAGCAACCCCAGAACCAGACCACGGAAGTGGTTTCTGTGATGGCTGAACTGGCTAACTTTATCGACAATGGTGATCATGTCGTTGCCTCAATTAATTTCTATGGCTGGCTTAAAGAAGATGGCGCAGAGACAACTGAGTTCAGTGAGATCTGGCACCTTAGCCGTGATATGTCACAGGCTGATTCAGACTGGAAGATAGTGGGTATTCAGCAGCCTTAAGCTACTACCTTTAAATTAAAAAAAACGCACCTTCTGGTGCGTTTTTTCGTTCTGCACTATTAGATTTTTAACCAGGGCAATCCAGCCAAACATTGACGAATCAACGAACAGATCTGATAGTTTGTATGAGGGGGTAACATTATTTTGAGGTTGTAGCGATGAATATCAGAGCTGCAGTTAAAGAAGATGTACTAGATCTGGCCTACCTGATTAACCTGTCAGGTGAGGGCATTCCCGAGTACCTGTTGCAGGACTATCTGGCCGTGGGAGAAACGCCCCTTTCTGCGGTTGCACGCCGTCTGGCTGTAGCTGAAGGTAACTTTAGCTATATCAATGCCCGGATATGTTATGAAGGTGACAAGCTACTAGGTATGTCATTTGCCTACCGTTTGCCAGTACCCTATGAGATGGAGACGATAGACCAGTATCCTTCTGTATTGCTACCACTGGTTGAATTAGAGGCCGTAGTGCCTGGCAGTTGGTATATTAGCGCGATAGCAGTACTTGAACATTGTCGTGGCCAGGGTGCGGCCAAAAAGTTGTTCAATGATGCTGAAATTCAGGGGATGGAAAAGGGCTGTGACAGCCTGAGCATTATCGTTGCTTCTGAAAATATAATCGCTCACAGACTCTGCGCCAGGGCTGGTTATCAAGAGGTTAGCTCTAAGCCGGTTATCGCTTATCCAGGGTGCTTACATGGAGGGCGCTGGGTCTTAATGTCAAAACTGATTAAGCCCCAGTTAGCATTAGCTTAACAACAGAATTTATACTTCTTTACGGGTAAAGACCCAGGTATCGCCTTGGGATAACTGGTCATCGTATTGATAACCCGCAAGATCGAAGTGCTTCAGTTGCTCTGCATCGGTGATCTGGTTTTTTATCGCGTAACGGCACATCAATCCCCGCGCTTTTTTAGCAAAGAAACTGATGATTTTGTATTGTCCGTTTTTCCAGTCTTTAAATACCGGTGTAATCACCCGACCTTGCAGGTTCTTGGGTTTTACCGACTTAAAATACTCATTAGATGCCAGATTAACCAGAACCTGTTCATCACTGGCACTTAGCACCGTATTCAGGTCTTCAGTGACAATATCACCCCAGAAACTGTATAGATTCTGGCCCCGATTGTTAGCCAGTTTGGTGCCCATCTCAAGGCGATAAGGTTGCATCAGATCTAGTGGCTTCAATACCCCGTATAGACCTGAAAGTATGCGTAGATGATCCTGAGTAAAGCTGAGCTCCTGTGCGGTAAAGTCGTCAGCATTCAGGCCGCTGTAGACATCGCCATTAAAAGCCAGCACCGCTTGTTTAGCATTAACGGTATCGAATGGCTGAGACCAGCTTTCATAACGGGCAACATTCAGGGCTGATAGTTTATCGCTGAGCTTCATCAGCTCTGCGATATCCTGAACAGAAAGTTGACGCAGCTGGTCTATCAGTTCCTGAGCATGATTCAGGTGTACCGGTTGGCTGAACTGTTCAGTCGTAGAAGGGGTGTCGTAATCAAGATTCTTAGCAGGAGAGATAACCAGTAGCATAGTTTTGTATCGGTAAATTGGAATAGTTCACAGATCCTAACTAAAACGACCAGCTCTGGAAAGAGCTGGTCGATAAGATCTTGCTATATGGGTGATAGAGCTGGCAAATAGTGAACCGATTGTTCAGGAGTGAAGTCGAATATTCAGTTCATCAACTATTTCTGACCAGTCTGAATCGCTGTCCAGACACTCTTTAATAAAACCGGCCTGGCTATCATTCCAGAAAGTCGCTTCATCCAGCTTTACCGATTGTGTAAATAATGTGTGTGTACGGATAAACTGATCGATTGAGGAATTATCACTGGGTAATCCTAATTGTTCGAACAGAGTATTCATCGTATGGGCAGATCTGTCCATCCTGACCTCCTCAGCTTTTCAAAGCTTATACCTCTTACTGTAAGAGTGGTCAGAAAAGTGTTGGTCAGCAAGTCTGTTTTGTCAAAGCTGCTCCTGATTATCCTCACGCTTTATCAGTTTCTGTTTATTATCCAGCTTAATGTAGATCGACATTGCGCTGATCGTACCGAACGCGACCAGTACAGCGATGATCATTGGATTAGAATTTTCATTACCTACTGCACGGGTATACATAGCAGAGATGAGCATGCCGCCAACAAAACAGAGGGCACTCATAAGAACGCAATTTACAATAGTCGCGGCTTTGCGATCAGGGGCCCGTTTAATTAAAAAAAACAGGGTCACAAGCAGAGAACCTAAGACGATAAAAGAGGGCATCAGATCCAGCATAACAGTTCCTTAAAAAGAGAGGACTCTTTGTACCACTGATTCGGATATGAAAAAAGACTGCATTGGTTTAATCCGGGAGGTTATAGACAGGTTTTTCTAGTATTATAGGGCGCAATTTCAGACAGCTTTTTATAGAAAAGATAATCCAATGACTAAGCAAACCGTACTGACCGGTATTACCACCACCGGTACCCCCCACATCGGTAACTATTTGGGGGCTATTAAGCCGGCAATTGAGGCGAGTGAGAACAGCAATTTTAACAGTTACTTCTTTCTGGCAGACTTCCATGCGCTGATTAAGTGTCATGATCCGGAGCGGGTCGCCCGTTCAACCCGTGAGATTGCAGCGACCTGGCTGGCGCTGGGGCTGGATACGGATAAAGCGACATTCTATCGTCAGACAGATATCCCTGAAATAACGGAGCTGACCTGGATTCTTACCTGCATGACCTCTAAAGGTCTGATGAATCGTTCTCATGCATATAAAGCCTCTGTCGATGCTAACCGCGAAGCAAATAAGCAGGATGACGATGATGTAACAATGGGGCTGTTCAGCTATCCGGTACTGATGGCTGCAGATATTCTGATGTTTAATGCCGGTATTATCCCGGTAGGCAAAGATCAGATTCAGCACATTGAGATGGCACGGGATATTGCGGGTCGATTTAATCATACCTATGGTACGCTGTTTCACCTACCTGAAGCGCAGGTGGATGAACAGACTCAGCTGATACCGGGCCTGGATGGCCGTAAGATGTCTAAGAGCTACGACAACACTATTCCGTTGTTCAGCTCGTCTGATGAATTGTACAAGCTGATTAAACAGATCAAGACTGACACTAAAGAGCCTGGCGAGCCCAAAGATGCTGATAACAGCACTATCTTCCAGCTCTACTCAAGTTTTGCCAGTCCGGCCGAACAAGAGGAGATGCGCAGCAAGTTTGAAAATGGTATTGGTTGGGGCGATGCTAAAAAAGAACTGTTCGAATATCTGGATAGCTTTTTGTCGGCACCACGTGAAGAATACAATCGACTGATGACCGACATGGCTTATGTTGAACAGCAGTTGCATAAAGGTGCTGAAAAAGCCCGTAGCTATGCGACGCCATTCCTCGATCAGATACGTATCGCTACCGGTATTCGTCCTCTGACTTACCAGGCTGCAAACGTACAGCAGGAAGCGAAGAAAGAGAAAGAACAGTCTGCAGAGCAGATCGCCCGGGCTGAAGAAGGCCGTCGTCGCGCTATCCTGATGCAGCTTAAACCGATGCTTGATCGGGTCGAAGCCGCTGAAGATAAAGCTGCTGAAGCTAAACTCCTGATCAGTGAGAAAGAAGCTCTTGTTGAAACGCTGAAGAAGAAAGCGAAACAGAAAGCTCAGAACGAGTTGGATCTGCTGCGTGAAGAGCTGGCTGATCTGTTAGCCTGAGCAGCAGCTTAAACGACCAGTAACAGCGACCAGAATATCGTGACTCAATAACCGGAGAACAGATGATGTTTAGTACCTTGATTTCTGCAAATGAATTGTCTGATTTGATTGATACTGAACAGAGTGATCTGGTTATTCTGGATTGTCGCTTTAATTTGATGGATACCGGGCTGGGAGCAAAGCTTTACGCTGAAAGCCATATCCCGAATGCCCGGTATATCGATCTGGACAGGGAACTCTCTGCACCGGTAACACCGGAAACAGGGCGTCATCCACTTCCCGGGTTTGAGTCTCTTACTGCTACTTTTAGTGAAAAAGGGGTCTCTGATCGTTCGCAGGTGGTGGTTTATGATGATTGCGGCGGCGCGATGGCAAGTCGGTGCTGGTGGTTGCTTAAACTGTTGGGTCATAAGTCTGTTGCGCTGCTGGATGGTGGTTTTCCAGCCTGGATTGCGGCAGGTTCAGGTGTGACAGCAGCACTGCCAAAGAATGTACCGGGTGATTTTAGCGGTACTGCAGATACTTCTATGATTTTGCCGCTGGATCAGGTTGCTGATTTTCCTCAGCAAGGCTTACTAATTGACGCCCGCACTGCGGAGCGTTTTAGGGGAGAGCAGGAACCGATTGATCCGGTTGCCGGGCATATACCGGGGGCGTTGAACCGGCCTTTACCGGACAATCTTTCGGCCAACGGATGCTTTAAAAGTGCTGAACAGTTACGCATTGAATGGCAATTGTTACTAAAGGGTACCGCCGCGGCTCAGGTAGTCCATTATTGTGGTTCCGGCGTGACTGCATGTCATAACCTGCTTGCAATGGAACATGCAGGTCTGACTGGTGCTCGTATCTATCCTGGCTCCTGGAGTGAGTGGATCAGGGATACTAGCCGCCCGATTGCGACTATTGATGAAAAAACAGCTTAAATAACAAATGAAACAATAGTTTAAATGACAGTTTAAATTTCAGTTTAATTGACAGATTAAACTGTAGATTTGTGACAGACCAGTCAGACCTGTTCTTTGTCGTATGCATTTAAAGCTGAACCTCTTATTGCTACTCATTTAAAACAAGTCTCAACTTGCCCTAATTAATCGACGTAATATTCCCTCGCAGCTATGCTTAAGTGTGGAATTACGTTCTCTGTGAGCTGATTACGGGTCACAGAAGATAGCTGTTGTGTACTGAGCACAACCTGAAGTTATCGGGGTTATAGGATGAGAGCACTTATTTTGTGTCTCGCTTTATTGTTGTTGCAGGGATGTATAGCAACAAAGAATTTACAGCGCGAGAACATCCAACTTTCTGAGCAGGCAATTGCTCAGTGTCAACAACTGCAGCCTCAGCTGGATAAACTGGTAGCAACGCAAAGCAAGACGAATCAGTTGATAAAGCGCGAGTCTGATAAACGTCAGGCCCTGCTTGTTCAGGTGCAGTCTGATCAGTCCTGTTCTGATTTACGACAATCATTGAATAATAAAACCGTTGTTGGTGACGTTGAATGGGCCTGGATCGATTTCGGTAGCCATCAAAGTGCAGTCAAAGTACGGATGGATACAGGGGCATCAACATCATCAATTAGTGCTAAGAATGTGACGGAATTTGAGCGTAATGGAAAGCGCTGGGTCAGGTTTACTCTGGAAGATGGGCGAGAAGTTTCTATGCTGGTGGAGCGCTATGCAAACATACGCCAGGCCGCGACAGAAAAAGATAGACGCTGGGTTGTGAAGCTTGGGATTCGGCTGGGCACAATCTCCCAGGTAGCTGAATTCACACTTAAAGACCGTAGTCATCTTAACTATGAAGTGTTGGTTGGCCGTAATTTACTGCGTGACCTGATGGTTGTCGATGTTGCCCGTCGCTATATCTTAGGCAAGCAGCCTGCAAAGCAGGCTGAAGCGGTAAAATGATATGCAGCAGAAAATACCATTTTATCTTCTGATTATCCTGTTGGTTGGGCTAGGGCTAGGCAGTGCTGTATATCGACACCTGAATCTTGAAGTACCCTGGTTGCCGGGCGAGATTCGTGAAGTCTGGAGTGTTGAAGCGCGACTGGAGTTTACCGCTAAGGGCGAAGGCGTTGTTGTACAGTTGGCTATTCCCCGTTCACAACCGGGCTTTACTTTGTTGGAACAGGGTACAGCGTCTCCGGGATATGGATTAAGTTATCTGACGGAAGAGGATACTCCTGCGGTTCGTTGGTCGACGCAGCAGGCGGCAGGTAAGCAGGTACTCTATTATCGTGCTCGTTTTCTGCTGGACCCGGTAGGTAGTCCTGCGTGGGCAGCGCCACCACCGATAGCTCCTGCGCCGATATTACCTGAACCCGTTACCCTGGCGGCGAATCGTTTAATTCAGCAAGCAAGGCAGCAGTCGGCAAGCCAGATTACATTGGCGGCCCAGCTACTGAATGCATTGCTATCAGAGAATCAACAAGTGCAGTTACTTGAACAGAACCGGGATCAGCCCGCCGCAGCGATGTTATTGATGCGGTTGGCAGGTATCTCTGCGCGTCAGGTCACTGCGCTCAGATTACGTCACGGCCGACGTAACCAGGAAACACATCAATATCTGATGGTGTATGAAGGTGATGAGGTAGCCTTTTTTAATCTGAGTACCGGTAAAGAGGGGCGGCCCCAGCGTCTACTGATCTGGGAGATGGGTGATCGGCCCCTGACAGATCTTGAGGGAGGGCGAAATACACGGGTCAGTTTTGCTATGCAACGTGATGTAGTTTCGGTGCAGCAGGCGATTGAACAGAAGTATCAGGATGACAGTGCGGCGCAGGTGTCACTGCATAGTTTGCCTTTACAGGAACAGCAACTGTTTCGTGGGCTGCTGCTGATACCGGTCGGCGTAATGGTCGTCATGCTGATGCGGGTCCTGGTGGGTTTACGGACCTCAGGTACTTTTATGCCGGTGTTGATCGCTTTAGCACTGATGCAAACAGCACTAGGAGCAGGGCTGGCCGGATTTGTACTGATAGTGGCTTCCGGTCTGATCGTCCGAAGTTATCTCTCCCGTCTGAATTTATTATTAGTTGCCCGTATCAGTGCTGTGATCATCGTGGTTATTTTGCTGACGGCGACGTTTTCGGTGATCGCCTATAACCTGCGTATTGTTGAAGGTCTGAATATTATTTTCTTCCCCATGATTATTATTGCCTGGACTATTGAACGTATGTCGCTGCTGTGGGAAGAGGAGGGTGGTACTGAAGTAATGAAACAGGGTGGTGGTTCTTTGCTGGTGGCATTGTTGGCTTATATGGTGATGTCTAACTCTTATGTCCAGCATCTGACATTTAATTTTCCAGGCTTACAGCTGGTGTTACTGGCGTTTGTATTGTTGTTAGGTAGCTATACCGGCTACCGTCTTATTGAATTGATACGCTTTAGTCCACTTACACCGCAGGACCAGTCAGGGGCACTGCCTGGAAAAAATGCCTCGGTCGATAACAGGAAGCCAGAGTGATGGGCTGGTTTATCTCATCAGGAAAGTTACGTGATCTGGGTGTGCTGGGGATGAATGAGCGTAATATTGATTACATATCCCGGCACAATGAGCGCCGTCTGTTTCCTCTGGTTGATGATAAGTTGAAAACCAAGAAACTGGCACTGGCTGCCGGTCTGAAAGTACCTGATCTGTTGGGCGTAGTTCGGTATCAGCATCAGGTGCGTGAGATAGCTGAGCTGCTGCACAACCGGGAAGCGTTTTGTATTAAGCCCTCAAAAGGGAGTGGTGGTAAAGGTATTCTGGTTATCCATGACCATGATGATGAACAGTATTTTAAACCGAACAATCAGGCCCTGAGCCTGGTTGATATTAAACGGCATACGTCCAATATTCTTGCCGGGCTTTATTCTCTTGGCGGACAGCCTGATAAAGCGATTATTGAAGATCTGATCCATTTTGATGAACAGTTTATTCATTACAGTTATGAAGGGGTGCCTGATATCCGTATTATCGTCTTCAGGGGCTTTCCTGTGATGGCGATGATGCGGCTTTCGACAGCCGCTTCAGACGGCAAAGCTAATTTGCATCAGGGAGCTGTCGGTGTAGGTCTTGATATTGCTACGGGTGTGGCGTCCCATGCAGTGCAGTTTGACCGGCCGGTAACCGATCATCCCGATACGGGTATGCCGTTAACCGATATACGCATCAGCGACTGGCATCGTTTACTGCACATGGGCGCTCACTGTTTTGAAATGTCGGGCCTTGGTTATCTGGGGGTGGATATTGTTTTAGATGCCAGGCATGGCCCCATGTTACTCGAGCTGAATGCCCGGCCGGGGTTGGCTATTCAGATAGCAAATAGCCGGGGATTAAGTGGCCGCTTACAATCAATTGAGGCTATTGGAGACCAGGTGATGACGGCTGAAGAGCGGGTCGCATTTGTAGAAACACAATTTGCATAGCAGAATAGGTTGGCAACATTGTTCAATGTGTACTGAGCAGGAACTGTGCAGAGGAATGCCAGATGCAGTATGACACGGCCCGGGATTATCTTTTAAGCCGCCCTGATGCCTGGGAGGATTTCCCTTTTTACCCTCATGTAGCGGTATTCAAGGTGCGCAATAAAATGTTTGCCACCCTTACCCATGAACGGGATCTGCAAGATAACCCCATCGCCCATATGAACCTCAAGTGCGATCCTGAAGAAGCAGTGATGCTGCGTGATATTTTTGATGCGGTATTGCCCGGCTATCATATGAATAAGCGTCACTGGAATACGGTCATGTTGGATGGTTCTATTCCCGCAGGTGAAGTTGAACGAATGATTGATCGTTCCTATGGCCTGGTGGTCAAAGGAATGAGTCGCAAAGAGCGTTTACCCCTGGAGCTGAAGTACGGATCAGAACAGCTTTATCGTTAACTTCTCTTGCTTAAACTTTTCTTCCTGATTCATCTCAATTATTTCGTTGCTCTGCTTAACAGTTTAGTTAACGGTTCTTTTAAAAGGCTCTGCGACAAAGGCTGTTTGTAAATTACTGTAAAGTTTGTCGGTAGCAAATTCGGTTGCTATATACTGTTGATATTGATCTTTTTTTATACTTCCTGTCTGGAATACGCACATGAAAGCATTTTTTCAAAAGCCGCTGGTATTTTTTGGTGTTGTAGCGCTGGCCGTTCTCATTGTTATGTTGATGGTACGTAATAAAGCACCGGTAGAGCGTCAGAGTGCTGAACTGGCACCTAAACAGGTAGATGTGATTGATGTAGTTGCACAGAAAATACATCCGATGACAACGGCATATGGCAGCGTAGAGCACAGTGTCGCTTTGCAAAACAGAGCCGAAGTGAGTGGCAAGATCAGCTATATGCATCCCGATCTAAAGTCAGGCGGCAGTATCTCTGCTGGTACTCTGGTGTTACGAATAGACCCGGAAGATGTAGAGGTATCGCTGAAGCAGAGTGAAGCAGATCTGAAATCCAACCTGTCCTCGTTACAGCAGTTGGATGAAGAGGAAAAAACCAGTCGACGTTCGTTGCGTCTGGCTCAGGACAACCTGAACGTAGGACGAAAAGAGCTACAGCGAATTCAGGAGCTGTGGGAAAAGCGTTTGATTGCGCGCTCGGTAATGGATGCTGAAAAGCAGAATGTATTGCAGCTACAGCAAAATGTCTCGGATCTGCAAGGTCAGTTGAATACCTATGTCAGCCGCAGGGCATCGGCGCAGGCTCAGATTGAACGAGCATCCCAGCAGGTACGCAGTCAGCAAACCAACCTGGGACGTACTGAGCTTTATATGCCATTTGATGCTCGAATTGGCACTGTGCCTGTCGAAAAGGGTGAGTATGTTTCGACCGGCACTGCACTGTTTGAAGCCCTGGCGACTGATCGGGTTGAGATTACAGCACAACTGCCTATACAGCAGATGGCTAAGTTGGTCAGTGGTGCAAATTTGTCTACGGCGAAAATGGGAGAGGCTCTGCAGCAACTAGGGCTGAAAGCTAAGGTAAGTTTAGTTGGAGGGCAGGAACAGGCCGTTTGGCAGGCTGAGGTTGTGCGTTTCTCTGAATCTATCGATCCGGTACGTCGGACGCTGGGCATTGTCGTGGCGGTAGATAATCCTTATGAAAAAATAATTCCAGGTAAAAGACCTCCCCTGATTAAGGGAATGTATACCGCGGTTGACCTCTATGCACCGGCGATAGATGCGCTGATTATTCCCCGTAAAGCGATCCATGAAGGTCGTGTTTATCTGGTAGGAAAAGATCAAAAGCTTGAAATCAGGGCGATAGAAGTTCTGTTTACCCAGGGCGATTTTGCGCTTATCTCAGAGGGGCTGACTGAGGGGGATAAGGTGATAGTGAATGACCTGATTCCGGTGATAAAGGGGATGCCACTGGCGCCGGTAACGGAACCTCGTTATCAGGAAGAACTAAACGCGGTTGCCTCCGATGCTGATCTGGCATTTAGCGGGAGTGCTGAATAATGATTCGTTTCTTTGCCGGGCATCCTACCGCCGGAAATATTCTCATGGTGGCGATCGTATTGCTTGGTCTGGTGGCTCTGCCAACATTGAAAAAAGAGACTTTCCCCGAAGTTGACCTGAACCGGGTGAGTGTCACTGTAGCCTATCCGGGAGCCAGTCCATCAGATGTGGAAGATGGCATCTGTAACAGACTCGAAGATGCCACCGACGGCATCAGTTTTATGGACGAGCAGAAGTGTGAAGCGCGGGATAACCTGGGTACGCTGACACTTGATATGCAGGAGTCCGGCGACATTAAGCAGTTTGTCGATGATGTTAATGCGGCGGTAGATGCGATAACGGACTTTCCTTCAGATGCAGAAGATCCGGTTGTAAAGGAGTTGGGACGAACTGAGCCGGTGGTGAGTGTTGCGATCTCATCTGATGCGACCATGGTGGAGCTGAAAGCGCTGGCAGAGTACTACCGTAATAAATTATTGGCTTTACCGGGCGTGCCCATAGCGACCGTGACTGGTTTTTCTGAGCATGAGCTGAGCGTCAGTGTAAAACCCTATGCCCTGCGGCAATATAAACTCAGTATTGATGATATTGCTAACCTTATCCGGACTCAGGCGCTGGATCTGCCTGCCGGTGATATCGATGCCCTGCATGGCACTTATCAGGTGCGGATTGAAAATGCCCGGCGCAGCGTAGCTGAGCTGGAAGATCTGGTTATTCTCACCACAGAACAAGGTGGCCAGTTACGGCTGGGAGATATCGCAACAGTAGAAGATCTGTTTGAAGTACCTGAGCAGCGCATAGAATTGAATGGTCTGCCGGCAGCTCTGATTGAGATCAGTAAGAATAGCAGCGATGATTCGCTTAAGGTCTTCAATGCAGTCAAACAATTTACCGACCTGGAGAATAGTCGTTTACCGGAAGGCACGTCTCTGGTCATTACCCAGGATGCGGCTTCTATCGTAAAAGACCGTTTGTCGTTGCTGTTAACTAATGGCTGGCAGGGCTTGTTATTGGCAACGCTGACGCTGTTTATGTTCTTTGGCTGGCGCTACACCTTCTGGGTCGCGATGGGATTACCTATTTCGTTCCTTGGCGGATTAGTCGTGATGTCGGCTATTGGTATTAGTATCAATATGATCTCCATGGTCGCGTTGTTGATGGCGATCGGTATTCTGATGGATGATGCGATCGTACTCTCTGAGAGTATCGAAACCGAGTTCCGTAAGGGGAAAACCCCTTTTCAGGCCGCGGTTGATGGTATACAGAAAGTTGCCCGGGGGATTAGTTCTTCGTTTATAACCTCAGCTATTCTGTTTGGGAGTTTGCTATTCCTTAAAGGTGACATGGGACAGATTCTTGGTGTGCTACCTGTGGTCTTACTGGCGGTGCTCACTGTCAGTCTGATCGAAGCGTTTCTGATCCTGCCACATCATCTGCAACATTCGTTGAGTCGTCAGTCAGAATCCGATGAGGCGGGTTGGCGTGACCGTTTTGAGGCTGGCTTTGCAAAGCTCAGAGATCGGGTTGGAAAGATGGCCGACTGGTCGATCCGTTACCGCTATTTCAGTGTTGCTATGGCGATCTTTATGCTGATTATTTCGGTCGGTATGATGGCTGCCGGGGTAGTGAAGTTTAAAGGCTTTCCCGATATAGAAGGAAACCGGTTACAGGCGCGTATAATGCTGCCTCAGGGGACCCCCTTTGAACGTACGGAAGAGGTAGTGAATCAGCTATTATTTAGCCTGGATCAATCCCTGGCCAGCCTGCCGCCAGAGCCTGATGGAAAGTTGGTGCGTAACAGGTTGGTGACTTTCAGTAGTAATGCTGATGCCAATGAAGAAGGTGAACATCTGGCGACCATTAGCCTTGATCTGCTGGACGCAGAGAAACGTCATACTTCATTAGTCGAGCTGAAACGTTTGTGGCTGAAAAACTCACCGCAATTCAGAGATGCAATTGCAGTGCAGTTTAAAGAACCTGTTATGGGGCCTGCCGGACAGGCGATCTCGATCCGACTGCAGGGCGAGGATCTTGATCAGTTGTATCAGGCATCCTGGCAATTACAGGGCTGGATAAAAGGCTATACCGGCGTTAGTAATGTGATGTCGGATCTGCGTCCCGGTAAGCCTCAATTGCGGGTTGAGCTGCAGGCTGGCGCACTTAACTCAGGTCTGAACGCACAACAGCTGGCCTCGCAGCTACGAGCGGCATATCAGGGTGTTAAGGTTAGTGATGTGTATCGCGGTAACGAAGCTTACGAGATAAATGTCAAATTGGATAATGAAGCATCCCAGGCTTTTACTGAATTTGAAAACCTGACCATTTTCAATTCGGCGGGTGAGGATATCCCGCTGACTGCCATTGCTAATGTTGCATCTCAACGAGAATACTCCCGCATAGTACGTATTAACCATCAGCGCACGGTTACTGTAACCGGTGATGTGGATTCGTCGCTGGCAAATACATCGGCAGTGATCAGTGATATTAAGCTGAACTACCTGACTCAGCTGACCGAGCGTTATCCAGGTATCAGTTTTAGTTTGGAAGGTGAGGTAAAGAATGATCAGGAAACCAGTGGTTCGGTTGTCAGTGGTTTCTTACTGGGGCTTGCGGGTGTCTACCTGCTATTGAGCTTTCAGTTTGCCAATTATAAGGAGCCGGTGATCGTATTGCTGAATATTCCTTTAGCCTTTATCGGTGTGGTTTGGGGGCATATGCTGATGGGGTTGGATCTGAGTTTACCCAGTATGATCGGCTTTGTTGCGCTGGCCGGCGTCGTGGTGAATGACTCTATATTGCTGGTGGAGTTTGTTAAAAGCCGCAGTCTGGAAGGTATGAGCCTGCATGATGCGGCCGGGCAGGCGGTGCGTGACCGGTTCAGAGCTATTTTTCTCACCTCAGTTACCACTGTGGCAGGTATGCTGCCGCTGCTATCTGAAACCAGTCTTCAGGCGCAGGTGTTAGTACCATTAGTTTGCAGCCTGGTGTTTGGCATGATGACAGCAACAGTGCTGCTATTGATGGTGTTGCCTGCGGCGTACAGTATTCTTGAGGATTTTGGCTTTACTGAGCGGGAAACGCTCTCAGACGATCTGTCAGATGGATCCTTGTCACCAGTCGTACCGGTTAATAAAGCGTGAACAGGAATGTTAATACTTAATTTCAATAGCAGCTATAGCAAGAGTTAAACATACCTTCAGCTCTTGAGCTTTTATACTGTATTAAATGAATCAGTTATGTCAGGAGCAAGACCATGTCAGATACGGCTCAGTTTCAGAAGGATAAGCCTCAGCAGAATCAGTACAAGGGTTTTCAGTCAGGGGTCATCGCTGCGGCAAACAGTGATGCCATCTTCATAACGCTGAATGCTGAACGTACGGACAATGCCCTAAGTCAGGTTAGTTCTGTATTGGCGAGTTGTCCTGAGCTTGAAACTGAGTTTCGACGTCAGTATCCCGAGGCTGATCTGCATATCACGGTGGCGGTTGGCAGTCATTACTGGAACCTCCTGAGTCCGGAACAGCGGCCAGCTGAACTGGTTCATTTTCCAGAAATGAGTGCTGAACAATCGGCCCCTGAAACGCCAGCAGATCTGCTTTTTCATATTCGCTCGGAACGCCATGATCTGAACTATGAGCTGGCATCACGGGTATCTGCTCTGTTATCCGGTGTTGTCAGTCTGGTTGAAGAAGTACATGGTTTTCGTTATCTGGATAGCAGAGACCTGACAGGTTTTGTCGATGGTACTGAAAACCCCGAAGGTGAGCACCGGATTGACGTTGCGGTAGTAGGAGATGATGACGCTGTGTTTGCGGGTGGCAGTTATATTCACCTGCAGCGCTATGAGCATGATCTTGATGCCTGGAATCGGATTCAGGTTAAGCAGCAGGAAGATATTATCGGCCGGACTAAAGCGGATAATATTGAGTATTCAAGTGCAGATAAAGCTGCATTTTCCCATACAAAGCGGGTTTCGCTGAAAGACGCTGAGGGGCAATCTGTTGAGATTTTACGTCATAGCATGCCCTACGGTGATCTGAGCCGCAAAGGCCTGTTGTTTGCTTCTTATGGCCGTAGCCCTGAGCCATTCAGATCGATGTTGAATAGTATGATTCGGGGTGATGAGCATGGGCATGCGGACCACCTGTTAGGTTACAGTCAGGCTGTAACCGGGCAGGCTTTTTTTGCACCTTCGGTTGACTGGCTCATGGCGCTGAAATCCTGATTAGCAGACCAACAGCGACTGTCATCGATTTGTCAGAAACGCTTGTTAGGCTATGCTTAAGGGATTAGGAAAATTATTCTGTGACATGTTTTGTAGAATGATTTTAGGTCAGAGCACAAAAAAATGGACGCAAGGGACTGACGAACAGAGTGCAAAAAAGAAAAGACGGAGCCTGAATATGCGTACCGAGGCGATAACAAGAACAATTGCTGTACTAGGTGTAGACGGAGAAAACTTTGAGGTAGACGGTCATTTTGAAGGACAGGAGCGTAAAGCCCGCTGGTATTCGGTAAAACAACTGAGTGATGGCCGTACCTTTGTCGATCATCTGCCAACCTTTCCCAGCCATGATGAAATTCGAAAGATGGTTAACTGATAGCTAAGATCTGAAATAGATAAGCTTAACTGATTATTTCGTAAGATAAAAAACCGGACATTGTCCGGTTTTTTTTCTGCCTGTAATAATTATGGGCTTTACCAATAGCTATTACAGCGGAGGCTTATTACTGCACCTTTTCATTGTCGCTGAACATACCTTCGAACAGCGGGGTAGACAGGTATCGTTCACCTGAGTCCGGCAAAATGACAACAATCATCTTATCGGCATTTTCCGGTAACTCAGCTTGACGAATAGCTGCAGTAATCGCAGCACCACAGGAGATACCTGCGAGAATGCCTTCCTGAGTCATCAGTTGGCGAGCCATATTAATGGCATCGTCATTGCTAACCTGTTCGACCTGGTCAACTATCGAAAGATCCAGGTTCTTAGGGATGAAACCCGCGCCGATACCCTGGATTTTATGGGGTGATGGCGTCAGTTCTTCGCCATTGCGGGCCTGGGTTATAACCGGTGAGTCTACCGGCTCTACAGCGACAGATGTGATCGCTTTACCTTGTTGCTGCTTAATATAACGGGAGATACCTGAAATAGTACCGCCGGTACCGACACCCGATACCAGTACATCAATACCGCCATCGGTATCATTCCATATTTCCGGACCGGTCGTCTGCTCATGAATAGCCGGGTTCGCCGGATTTTCAAACTGTTGCAGCATCAGGTGAGTATCAGAATTACTGTCGACCAGTTGCTGTGCTTTTTCAATGGCGCCTTTCATACCCTTTGCCGGTTCGGTCAGTACAATCTCTGCACCTAGTGCCTTCATTAACTGACGACGTTCAAGGCTCATAGAAGAGGGCATAGTGAGGGCCAGATTATAACCCCGGGATGCAGCAACAAATGCCAGAGCAACACCGGTGTTACCCGAGGTTGGTTCGACCAGCGTCATGCCGGGTTTTAGTGAGCCATCTTTTTCAGCGGCCCAGATCATATTAGCACCGATACGACATTTCACTGATCCTGCCGGGTTACGGCTTTCCAGCTTGGCAAAGATTTTTTTTCCTGGAGCAATTCGGTTCAGATGTACCAGAGGAGTTGCACCAATGGTCAGTGAGTTATCTTCAAAGGTTTTCATATTAGTTCCTGTCACTACGCCAAAGTGGCTTACTAAGAGTGGCTTACGATAAAGCGACCAGGCACAAAGTGCGCTTACTTGCGAAGGCTCAACTTTGTACTTGGTTTATTCCATTAGAGTATAAAAAAATAAATGTCTATTCAAAAACTGATAATGATTTAAGCGTAATAAACGGGTTATAGCAAGTGATAGTCGAAGTACACTAAAGACACAGTTTTTGTTGGTTTTAATCCAGGAATCTACTAATAAGTCCGAATCTTTCTCTTCAGGCACAAAAATAGTCTAATGCACGGAAGGTAGCGCAGCGGAATGATTAATCCTTTCCAAGCTGCCTGACACCGCAGGAGACTATTTTAGTGCCTGCCCCCTCTTTTCAAAAGAGGGGGGCTTACAGAGCAAAACGATCTCTACGTTAGCTATTTTCGACAGGCCACCAGCATGCCTGTAATTATCATGCCCTTTGGGTAAGCTGCCTTGATCTCGAATTGCTCTGAAAGCCAGAGGTGTTTCGGACTTGTTAGTCGACTCCTCCGCATATCTGATATTGTATTGGTTAAGTATTCATGATTTACAGGATTTTATATGCGGCTTGTTATGACTCTGTTAGCACCTTTACTGGGCTGGATTAGCTTTCAACTTTTTCGTATGCCGTTGTTTAAAAAATCACCCCGTAAGCACCGCTTAGTGATGAAGCTATTTCGTTATGCCGCAGATAATGGCAGTGTCCGGGCTCTTTCAGTCTATGGGCATTTGCTGTTTTACCGTGGTGAGGGAGAAACAAATAAGGTGCAGGGGGCTATCTATCTGGAGCGTGCGGCAGATAAAGGGGATATGAAAGCGGCTTACCAGATGGGGAAGATCTTTGAACAGGGTTATCAGAATTTTCCTATGTCGCAGGAAAAAGCCTGTCGTTATTATCAGGCAGCGGCAGAACAGGGTCATGTTCTGGCGTTACGACGAATGGTCGATGCTTATTCTGAGGGTGAACTAGGACTGGATGTATCAGAGTCTGAGGCGGGCTTCTGGCAGGCGAAACTGACAGGTATTACAGCCCAGGGCTAATCTTGTGTTTGATAATAATCGAGCTGAAATTGTTGCAATGCTTGCTGAAGTGCAAAGCTTAGCTTTGGCTGAAAAGGCTTTAACAATAGTTCGGCGATCTCACTGGTACAAAGATGATCCCGGTCCGGGTTGCGGCGTAACCGGTATTCCGTACTACTGTCAGGGGTCAGGCTCAGCATAGGTAGCTGATCCAGATAGGGGCTTTTACGAACAATTTTCCGAACCTCTTTCCAGGTACCATCAGGAATGATGAACAGGGGGCGACGATCACTGCTTATCAGTTTATTCACCGTCCGGTGTTGTGTGCCGGGTCGGTCTGCAGGAAAGATTAAATAGGGTTGATACTGGGGGTCGTCCAGCAACCTCAGAAACTCAGAGTCGATCTCTTTACGTTGCCAGATGAAGCTAAGCGTATCGGGTAGGCAGCTTTTGATCAGTGGCGCTGTTCCGCTGGGCCGCAAAGGCTCGTTCTCATGTAGCAACAGGCAGAACCGTGGTATCTGGGATGACCGGTATTCTGCCTGCTCCGGTGTGCTATCTGTTGTTGACATCAGCGCTTAGTAAGCTCTGCTTTAAACCTTAGAGTGACCTGACCTTCGCCTGGTACCTCGATCTGCCAGCGGTTCTGGCTAGCATTGATTTTGGTAAACGGATGATTACTGTCGCGTATTTTCCATGGCTGACTGAAGTCAGCGTTCAGGTTAACGGTAGCGCCCTGTTTACGGCTGTTCAGGAGCGTGATTTCTTGCGTTACCAGGTGACTATCGTAGTTTTTCTTGAATTCGGTCTGACGTCGTTTGATTGTAATATCAAAGGCTTTACCGACGGCCAGTTCTACCTTCTGACCTTTGCTGGTATGGCGAATCTGGGCGCTGCCGATAAAGTGGCGTAAGCCTTCACTATCAGGGCTGAATACCCGGGCGGTGCCCGCAGGCAATGGAAATCCCAGCCCATCACTGGCTTTGTTTTCAAAACTGACTTTTATATCCGGCTTCTGGTCGTAGGATTGTCTATCTAAGGATGGAAAAACCGGAAAACGGTAATGGTAAGACTTACTGGAATTTATCTGCTCAGCACTAATCAGGCTAACTTGCTTGGTCTGGCCATTAAGAAGACTAGCCTGTTGTGGTAAACGATAAAGTTGATAGTCCTGAAATGCTTCAGGTGAACCGCCACGGGGCGCTGCATCAGCCAACATCGCTTCAGCTTTGAAACGTTGCTGCATTACTCTGGGTGGCTGATTGACCTGACCGGCCATCAACAGAATCTGGCTGTTTTTGAAATCTACTCCGGTTTGGTTACGCAAGGTTGCCATGCCATCTAAGCTAAGTTGCGTCCCTTCTTGTTGGAGTACTAACGCATAATCCATCTGCCAGTTTAAACCGCGGGTCAGATAGGTGAGTACTGCTTCGCCGGCCTTTTTGGTTCCCTGTGAGCGTATTTCTAGGCTTGGGCGTGCCTGCATTCCTTCAGGAAGCTTAGGAAAGATAAAGCGCCAGCCCTGCTGATTGACCGGGAGGGTCTCTATACGGCCCTGATGTTCTACTACTGCCTGATTACCCTGAACGCTGAGCAGGCGGGCATCGGTGATAGTTTCAGTGCCACTGACGCTGTTAAATCTGGCTAGTTGAAGTGGTTTGCCTATATAAGCTTTAAGCAAGGCGCTGGTGGATATCAGGTTGTTATTAAGATTCTGCTCAAGCACTTTTCCTGCATTTTCAATTTGCAGGGTTTCACTCATTATCTGATGACTGACATCTTCTATATAGAGGGTTTGGTCCTGATTGATTGGAGGAAGATTACGTACATCACGGACCAGCCCCAGATCCTGATTGTAAAGGGTTATGCTTAAGCCCTGCTGTTTGTCAGCATCGACTCGCAGTGGAGCGCCCTGTACCGAACTTATTTGTAACAGGCTGCCGAGCACTATTATTGCCGGGCATAAATATTTGATATCGACTGTCTGTATCATCAACTATTCCTCAGTTGTATCGTCTGACAGGTCCAGGGCTATTCTGAATCCCCAGCTATTTTTTGTGCTTTCCGGTGGGTGGCGATAGCGACTGGAGGAGCGGATTACCCGGCTAATATCAAACCATGAACCGCCGCGCATTACTCTGAAGTTACAGTCACCATCGATCATCGCTGATCCATCATCCGGTGCATTAAAGTAGGAATCCTGATAACAGTCTTCGACCCATTCGTCGACATTACCGTTCATATCATGAATGCCCCATGAATTTGCCGGAAAAGAGGCTACCGGTGCAGTCTTTTGGCCATCCCACTCAGTACCGCACTCGCTACATACGGCTCTTTCAGGCTCAAGCTGATCACCCCACCAGTAATTAGTATCAGTTCCTGCACGGGCTACATACTCCCATTCCGCTTCTGTTGGCAGGCGATAAGGTTGGCCGGTAAACAGTGCCAGCCACTGTGCGTAGGCTTTGGCTTCTTTCCAGCTAACATTGATAACAGGTCGGTTGCCCCGGCCCCAGCCATTATCATCAGGCAGAGGTCTGCTCATGGTACGGGCGTAATAGTCATAATCATTAAAGCTGACTTCATTGCGGGACAAGGCAAAGCGATGGCTGATAGTAACCGAGTGAGCCGGTAGCTCATTATCATCACCAATCAATTGTTGGTCGCCCATAGTGAAGGTACTGCGGGGCATAATCACCATCTGCGGGCCTTTAAAGCCATCCTCAAGCTGATCAGTGAAAACGGTCAGTTTATCTGCATCATCGAACCTGATTTCCTCCAGCTCTTTTTGCAATGAATCCATGGTTTCAGTTCGGCTTTTTAGCTCAGTTTGCAGCTGTTTAAGTTCAACTGAGCGCTCGTCTCTTTCTTGCCGTAGCGTTTCCTGTAATTCGGCTATATCTTTTTGTACCTGCTGAAGTTCTGCGCGGGTTTGATTGAGGGCTTGCTCTACCTGATCGGTATTTTGTAAACCTAAGAAGAATGCGATAGCAAAGCCCAGTAAAAAGCCAAACACGAAGATCAGAGCGGAGATACTCCAGTCGGGTAGAGTAAACATTCCGATTCTACGACCAGTTCTACTCTGTTTTGTTTCTTCAGCTAATGGTTCAGGGTCTTCATCAGGATCATCCGCAACAGCAAAAATGTTCTTTAACAGTTCAGCGGCCTGAGCGGGGCGTTCAATCGGATCTGTTGCAAAGGCCGTTTGTAATACCTCCCATTGCGGCGGGCTCAATGAGGATGGTTTTTTTAGCTCTTTCTGTACCCTTACCATCTCATCATCTGAGGCTTTGAAGGGTGGTTTACCACTGAATAACTGATAAATGATACAGGCAAAAGAGTAGATATCAGCCCGGGTGGTGAGTGGTGCAGGATGAAAGCCTTCGGGTGCCATATAGGCCAGATGCGTAGAAGGTGAGTCGTTAAGATCACCTGCAATGACCATCGCTTCATCGAAGGCAAAGCCGCTGAGTTTGACCCCACCTTTTTTATTAATATAGATAAGTTCAGGGCTGAGAGCCCGGTGTGGTTGTCCTGCCCCGGCATGGGCGGTATCTATGGCATTGGCCAGCTGCTGTAACAGGCCTTTCTTTTGTTTGTCTTTGAGCTTTTTTGCCTGGCCGCTGGTCATTAGTTGTTCCAGGGTCAGGCCATCCATCAGCTCGGTTGCAAAGAACAATAAAACGCCTTTCTGACGAAACATACCAAAGTATTCTGCCAGGTGCGGGTGTTTAAACTTTTTACTCAGGACAATATGTTTTTTTGCTGATTCAATAAAACCCTGATGTTTAAGTAACCGGGGGTCAAATATTTGCAGTGTGACGGGTACGGATGTACTGGTTGCCTGATCTTCCGCCTGCCAAAGCTGGCCAAAACGGGTGGTTTTTAACTGGGCAGTCAGTTTGAACTGGTGATGTTCTGGGCCAATTATCTGATCCGGTGCCAGACCGTCATAGATAGGTTCATTAGTCGTTGCCATACCTGAGCGTCCTGAATCGATAAATCCTGTGCGATTTAAGTCGATAATAGAGGAAGCCGCGCTCAGAGTTAAGCATCAGAACTGTCAAAACGACAGGTAATCATTGAGTTGAGGAAAAAAGCTGCGATATGTTGTCATATCGCAGCCGGAGGGATTATTCAGTAATCAGGGGTTCGAAGCTTTTAACCAGATCATCAACAGCTTTCATCTGTGCCAGATAAGGCTCCAGTTTAGCCAATGGCAGAGCACAAGGACCGTCGCACTTCGCCAGTGTTGGATCTGGATGTGCTTCCAAAAACAGTCCGGCAATACCCTGAGCCAGGCCTGCGCGCGACAACTGTGCAACCAGTGCACGTCGGCCATCAGCAGAATCACTTCGTCCGCCCGGCATCTGCAGAGCGTGAGTTGCATCAAACATGACCGGGTAACCCATCTCTTTCATGATAGAGAAGCCCAGCATGTCTACGACCAGGTTGTTATAGCCAAAACTGCTGCCACGCTCACACAGAATAAGGTTACTGTTGTTAGCCTGCTCAAACTTATTCAGGATGTGTTGCATCTCCTGAGGCGCCAGAAACTGAGCTTTCTTGATGTTAATAACGGCACCGCTTTTTGCCATCGCTTCTACCAGATCGGTCTGGCGGGACAGAAATGCGGGTAGCTGGATAATATCGCAGACTTCGGCAACCGGCGCGGCTTGATAGGGTTCATGAACATCGGTAATCAGAGGTACGTTAAAGGTAGTCTTGATCTCTTCAAGAATTTTAAGACCTTCCTCCATACCCGGACCACGAAAGGATGTTAATGATGAGCGGTTAGCTTTATCGAAAGAGGCTTTAAAGACATAAGGAATGTTCAGGCGTTGAGTGACTTCAACATAGTGTTCAGCGATCTGCATTGCCAGATCCCTTGACTCTAGTACGTTCATACCGCCGAACAGAACCATCGGAGCATCATTGGAGATCGCTATATCGCCAACCTTAACCACTTTCTGTTGCATATTCACAAATCCTATAAATTAAATACGCCGACAATTATACGTGAATAGCGGAGCTGGAGTATATTGATACATGAAAATTGGATCATGTTTGATTGGGCTGGATAAGTTATGAATACGGATGAACAACAGCAAGATGGGGCTAATTTGATATTGGCAGAGTTGCTGTCCTCCTGTCGGTCTGTTCAGTTAGCCAGTCAGGGGGAAAGGGGGCCTGAAGCCAGCTATACGCCGTTTTTATATGAGGATGGTGATTTTTATATTTTGATTAGCGAACTGGCCGGCCATACTGCAAATTTAATAGCGCATCCGACAGTAGGCGTTATGCTCATTGAAGATGAAGAGAAAAGCCGGAACCTGTTTGCTCGCACCCGACTGACGCTTCAGTGTCAGGCGGTAAAGGTAAAACCTGAAACCGAAGAACAGAGCCGGTTGCTGGATCTGTATCAGCAACGTCATGGTGATACGGTTGCGTTGTTACGTACGCTGCCGGACTTTCATCTGTTCAGATTATCCCCCGATACAGGGCGTTTCGTTATCGGTTTTGGCAGGGCTTTTCGGGTTGCGCTGCCTGGTTTTGAGTTACAGCCGATAACGGCGGATAAGCTAGAAGGGGGCTGAACTAAAGCGCTAATTGTGAACTAGCTTTGTGAATGAATTCAGGAAGAGGCCCTCTAAGGTGCCTTTTATCGCCGGCGCTTTTATTCAGGCGACTTATATTGAGGAGCATGTATCTATTGAGGTGTATGTATCTTAGGCGCCTTCCAGCATCCCAACGACAACGCTTTTTATCAGGAAAGCAGCTAAGCCAAGTCCTAACGCAAAAAACAGCACAGCGGTACCAAACTTACCGGCATTAGATTTCTTAGCCAGATCGTAGATGATGAAAAATATATAGCCTGCAAATATTGTAATGCAGATCGTCATTGCAATACTTTCCATTTCAGCCAGACGCATCTCTATTCTCCGCTGCTAATTGCTATAAATTAAAATGGTTAAAACCAAATTGGTTGCGGATTGTACCGAGTCACAGCTCGTTGTGGCAATAATAGAAAATAAAAAAATAAGGCGAGCTACTTTCAGCTGGCTTCCTAGGTGAGCGTTATGGGCTGGTGCGATAGGCTGACGGATAAAATGTCAGCCTGTTTATAAGCAGGGTTATCAGGCTGGAGTATAGCGACTCCACTGCATCAGATTATTAATCTCCTGCTTAAGCATTAACATAGTAATCTGATCGGTACAGTGCACGCCTAATAGTCGATGATCGGCTATCAGTACGGAAAAGTAGCCATCGGCTTCGGTATCTAGTGTGATGGTATCGATACCGTCAAAGTCATCAACTTTATCCAGTAAGGGGGTAATGTTCTGAGTGAAGTGCTTAAGTTCTTTTAGCTGTGGAGTGGTCAGACTTGAGTACTCTGTTTTACCTTGTCCATTGATCAAGGCGACGCCATTGACGGCAGGAAGTTGCTCGATATCTTGCATTAGTTCGCTGGTAAACCGCTTGTTCAGTTTAGCTTGACGGATAATCTGTTCAGTATGTTGTACCTCCTCTTGAACCGTTATTTTATCGCTACCTGATGTAACAGGATGAGGAGGTTGTACGATTTCATCAATCAGAAAATGGACATCCTCAGGATTGCGGGCATCAATAAAGAACACCGGTGCTTTGATATTTAACTCAGTTAACCAGCCAGCATAGTCTGCTTGTGTTGGCGTGTGAACCAGATCGCTGCCGGTCACAGCTATGATAAGGGGCTTGTTCTGATAGTGTTCGAGGAAGTTGCTCAGATAAAATTCAAGATCCTGTCTGGGATGATTTCGGGCGTTATCCAGCAGGAGTATATGGCCGCTACTGTCATGTGCTAACTCAGTAGCGATTAACTCCCACATAAAGCGAAAGCGTTCCTGACCCGGTGTGCCATAAAGGTGTATACGCCGTCCTGCTTCTTCGAACAGGGCATAGTCCATCGCTACGGTTGTCTTACGTTTGGCTCGTTGGGTGCTGTCTGAAGCCTGAACATCGGTGGATAACGCGGTTGTACCACAGAGAGATTTGATTGCAGTTGTTTTGCCGGCGCCTACCGGGCCGAAGAAGACGATCTTGCTGTCCTTCATGAGTCTGATGAATCCATTCATATAAGCAGATTTCTGCTTTATTAATCTGTATCTGGTTACAGCTGTCAGGCGTTTAAAAATAATGCCTGACAAATCAGCGCCGAATGCCCACATCCCTTTGGCATAGCTAATGTACAAACACTTCAAATACTGTTTACAGTGTTCTGTAGTACATCACTTGCTGTATACAGTATATGACTCTAAAGCCTGAATGACAGCTTAATTCAGGCTTTCCTTATGAATGTGTAAGTTGCGAATATAGTACTGCACAGCGCGATGGCAGAAAACACTAGCAACCCTTCCGCCATAGTGATACCGAACAGTAACTCAGGGGTCCAGCCACACAGCTCCCAGGGTTCAAATACTGCCGGAAACCATCGGTCCAGTGCGAACCAGTCAGGTAAGCCTGAGCCCATAGTGCAGCTGCCTTCTATTAAATTACGCTCTATGGCAAAAGTCATCCAGGAACGCTCTGCCAGACCTAAGGCTGCAATAACAGTTAGTCCACTGATGCTGATAATGGCAGGACGGCTATTGCGCAGCAGTAGTCCTAAGGTTGCCAGAATGATAAAGGCCATCACCCAGATGCGAACATGGATACAAAGAACGCAGGGGCCGTAGCCAAGAGCGTACTGAAAATAGAGCGCCACCGCTTCCATGGCCAGGCCTGTTGCAATAATTGCAAGCCAGTACCAGTAGCTGCGAACAAAACGTTGGAGTGAATCTAGCATCGTATTCCTTTAATTTAACTGTAATAACTATATCGCTGGTCGCTTAAGTGGATATTTATATAGCCATAAAGTTCCACTTGTACGGTAAAAGATTGAGACATCATAGGTTTAGCAGATTCTTTACGACTGGATTCAGGGCTTCAGCCAGCCGCTGATGCTGTTCCAGATCTAAGTGAATACCGTCGACTTTGCTGGCACTGATATGTTCACCTGCATCGAAGTAATAACAATTGAGCTGCTTTGAAATTTGTTTCAGGGCGCTATCAAAACCTTTCCATTTTATTTCTGCGCCACGAAACTTGGCGGCAATAACCCCTTTGGGCTCAATAATGGGAGGTGGGCAGATGAGTAAAATATCAGGTGCCAGCATGCCGGGCTCTACAGGCGCCTGGCGGATACTATTAACCAGGCTGGCAACGCCTTGCGCCGCTTCAGCGGCAGTAAAGCTATGTGGGCTTTGAAAGTCATTATTACCCAGCATAATTATTATTAAACTGAGCGGGCTATTGATCTCGATACGTTGCTGTAGCCCCTCTAATCCGTTTCTTCCGGGTTTGAAAGGATCATCAAGTACGGTGCGCCTGCCGTTAAGGCAATCTTCTATGATGCGTATTGACTTGTCAGTATGGTTGATCAGATTTTCAAGGTGGCCAGGCCAGCGTTGCTCAAAGGAGAAACGCTGGCGGGAATCAGGAATGATTCCCCAGCTGAGTGAATCGGCGTACACAAGTACCTGTTTCATCCTGACCTCCTGCTACAGGGAGCTAATATTAGTGCTACTCCTGAAAATGGATCTGGCTGTTGAAGGCGATTATAACCCTGTCTTTCTGACTGAAATAGGGCATTGCCGCGTGCTTAAGGTAAGAGGGGAATATCACCATCTGGCCATCGACCGCTTCGAAATCCCAGCTGCCGGTACTGTTCAGATAAGCGGTACCCGCATCAAGGTATTGATCGGCTCCGTGGCGAGGATCGTAGAAACGGTTAATGCCGTTGCGACTACTGATATCGCAATCACCGGCATCGACATAGTAGATACCACACCATGAACAGTTAGGATGAGCATGGGTATCATGGTAACCACCATTCTCAGTGACATGGAACCAGGATTCGACGATGTCAGCTTTTGCTTCAGCACCTTCCGGCCAGAACGGCTGATTAACTGAGCTGGCCACCATGGTCAGCATATCTTCAGTGAATTCCCGCAGTTCCTGTATCACAGGTTCCTGACGTTGTAGCAGATCCAGAGTGCTTTCATATAAAGCATGCTTAGCGGTAGGTGCAACCTCACTTTCTATTGCTTGCTGTTGGCCGTCACGTAATTGATAAATCAGTTCCAGCAGCGGCTGCTTTATATTCGCGTGAAGTGGGTTTTGCAGGGTAAACATCTGGGTTTCCCAGACATTGATATCCTCAATCAGAATCTCTGGCTGTTGCATAGCAGGGGCTTACTTCTTTGCATTCAGGATGTTTAACAGGGCATGAGCCTGATCGGCAGCTTCGTGACCCAGAGGTGTCAGGTATCCACCATCCATCTGTGTGATCAGGTCTTTATCAAACAGGCGGCGGGTCGCTGTAACCAGTTCCGGTGAAGCATCATTACGAACCTTAAGGCCTTGGTGATCGCTAGTCTGGCTGAACCGGATCAGCATGTTGATCTCTTCCTGGATATTGTCGTTGTATGGCATAGGTCTCTCCTAAAGATGTAAAGAGTGTACTTAAATTATGTTCACACCTTGGCATAGCTGAGGCCTTTGATACAAGGGGCGAACGATAAAAAAAATCAGTTGTGTGATATGGGGCAAAAATAAGCAGGGTAGTGAAGTTGGCACTATTAAGCGTGTTGCCAGATTTAGCTGCTTTGATTGAGGTGATTTGACATGTTTCAGGCACAAAAAAGCCCTGTTATAAAACGAGGCTGTTTCGTATCGAATTCGATGGTGGTGGGGGGGATTATTCCCCTTCGGGCCGTTGCGCAAAAAGCGCGCCCTATAGCTTAAGAGTTGTCTGCGTTTGTAAACTCACTTCGGCTCGAACCACGTCGGTGGTGCTCACCCACCCCTCCATCAAGAATCGCAGGCACAAAAAAGCCCCGTTATAAAACGGGGCTGTTTCGTATCGAATGGGGGGTGGATTATTCCCCTTCGGGCCGTTGCGCAAAAAGCGCGCCTTATAGCTTAAGAGTTGTCTGCGTTTGTAAACTCACTTCGGCTCGAACCACGTCGGTGGTGCTCACCCACCCCTCCATCAAGAATCGCAGGCACAAAAAAGCCCCGCATAAACGAGGCTGTTTCGTATCGAATTCGATGGTGGTGGGGGGGGATTATTCCCCTTCGGGCTATTGCGCAAAGAGCGCGCAATGTTGTCTGCGTTCGTAAACTCACTACGGCTCGAACCACGTCGGTGATTCTCACCCAACCCCCCATTAAGAATCGCAGGTACAAAAAAGCCCTGCACGGATGCAAGGCTGTTTCGTATCGAATTCGATGGTGGTGGGGGGTGGATTATTCCCCTTCGGGCTATTGCGCAAAGAACGCGCAATGTTGTCTCGTTCGCAAACTCACTACGGCTCGAACCACGTCGGTGGTGCTCACCCACCCCTCCATCAAGAATCGCAGGCACAAAAAAGCCCCGCATAAACGAGGCTGTTTCGTATCGAATTCGATGGTGGTGGGGGGTGGATTCGAACCACCGAAGCTCGCGCGTCAGATTTACAGTCTGATCCCTTTGGCCACTCGGGAACCCCACCACAAGGAGCGCGTATACTATTGATTTGTTTGGTCTATGTAAAGCCTTTAAATCAATATATTTGCTCAATTTGACAAGCTTTTTAAGCTATTGCTTTTAGCTATTAAGTTTTTTCTTTCGATAAAAAATTTTCAATTTTTTAATACAGTTTCTGCAACGTAGATGGCACGGGCTTCTGCCTGTTATTTGCTGTTTGGCTACACGCATAAAAGGCCAAAATCAAGTATTGTAATTAACTTCTTTATAACTATATTTAGTGCCTAATGTTTCAGTACGCACAATATATAGTGGCCTAGCGGAAGTTTAGCAACTAGGCAACCCTAACGTGCTGAAGCCCAGGGATAGCGCGGCTTAATGGAATAAATAGCAGCATCCCTAATCAGAAAATGGCTCGATCAGAAGCCGGTCTAAAATTTTATACTGACTTGGGAAGTGCAAATGCAGGACATATTGGTAACGAAACGCAATGGTGTTCAGGAAAAACTGGACCTGGAAAAAATTCACCGCGTAGTTATCTGGGCCGCGGATGGCCTGCAGAATGTTTCAGTCTCTCAGGTAGAACTGAAAGCTCATATTCAGTTTTATGACGGTATTAAAACTGCCGATATTCATGAAACGCTAATTAAATCAGCGGCCGACCTGATCTCCGAAGATGCTCCGGATTACCAATACCTGGCTGCTCGTCTGGCCATTTTCCATCTGCGTAAACGTGCTTTTGATAGTTTTGAACCGCCTCATCTGTCGACTCATGTTGCACAGATGGTCGATGCTGGTCGTTACGATAAGCACCTGTTGGAAGACTATTCAGAAGCTGAGTTTAATCAGCTGAATGATTATCTTGATCATAGCCGTGATATGAACTTCAGCTATGTCGCAGTTAAGCAGCTGGAAGGTAAGTATCTGGTACAGAACCGGGTTACCGGTGAGATTTTCGAAAGCCCGCAGATCCTGTATATGCTGGTATCTGCTTGTCTGTTTGCCAATTACCCTAAAGAGAGCCGTCTGGAATACGTAAAACGTTTCTATGATGCCTGTTCACAATTCAAGCTCTCTTTGCCGACACCTATTATGGCGGGTGTGCGTACGCCTACCCGTCAGTTTAGCTCCTGTGTGCTGATTGAGTCGGGTGATTCACTGGATTCGATTAATGCAACTGCAAGCGCCATTGTTAAGTATGTGAGTCAGCGTGCCGGTATCGGCATTAATGCGGGCCGGATTCGTGCACTTGGCAGCCCTATCCGTGGTGGTGAAGCTTTCCATACCGGTTGTATCCCGTTTTATAAATACTTCCAGACAGCGGTTAAATCCTGTTCTCAGGGCGGTGTGCGTGGTGGCGCTGCGACATTGTTTTACCCCCTCTGGCATCTTGAAGTTGAGTCACTGCTGGTACTGAAGAATAACCGGGGTGTTGAAGAAAACCGGGTACGTCATCTGGACTATGGTGTACAGCTGAACAAGCTGATGTATACCCGTCTGATCAAAGGTGGCAATATTTCTCTGTTCAGCCCTGATGAAGTGCCGGGCCTGTACGACGCCTTTTTTGCTGATCAGGATGAGTTTGAACGTCTCTATGTTCAGTATGAGCAGGATGACAGCATTCGTAAGAAGACAATCAAAGCTGTCGAGCTGTTCGGTATGCTGGCATCCGAGCGTGCTTCTACCGGTCGTATCTACATTCAGAACGTGGATCACTGTAATACCCATAGCCCGTTCGATCCGGCGGTTGCTCCGGTTAAGCAGTCTAACCTTTGTCTTGAAATTGCGCTGCCGACTAAGCCCCTCAATGATATCAACGATGCTGAAGGTGAGATCGCTCTTTGTACTCTGTCTGCATTTAACCTGGGTGCACTGGACAATCTGGACGAGCTTGAAAATCTGGCGGACCTGATTGTACGTGCGCTGGATAACCTGCTGGATTATCAGGATTACCCAATTGAAGCGGCCCGTACTGCGTCGATGAATCGCCGTACACTGGGCGTAGGTGTGACTAACTTTGCTTACTACCTGGCTAAGAATGGCGTTCGCTACTCGGATGGTTCGGCCAACGGTTTAGTTCATAAAACCTTTGAAGCTGTGCAGTACTATCTGTTGAAAGCATCGAATGAGCTGGCGAAAGAGAAAGGGCCTTGTACACTGTTCCACGAGACGACTTACGCGAAAGGCATTCTGCCGACTGATACATACAAGCGTGAAGTGGATGATTTCTGTGAAGAGCCGCTGCATTACTTCTGGGAAACTCTGCGCGAAGATATCCGCGAGTTTGGTTTGCGTAACAGCACCCTGACCGCGTTAATGCCGTGTGAGACATCTTCACAGATTACTAACTCGACTAATGGCATTGAGCCGCCGCGTGGCTATGTCAGTGTTAAGGCAAGTAAAGACGGTGTAATGAAGCAGGTTGTACCTGATTATGCCGAACTGAAGCAGGACTACGAGCTGCTGTGGGAGATCCCTTCAAACGAAGGTTATCTACAGCTGGTGGGTATCATGCAGAAGTTTATCGATCAGTCGATTTCAGCCAATACTAACTACGATCCAGCAACTTTCCCGGGCGATAAAGTGCCAATGAAACTGTTGCTGAAAGATCTGCTGACAGCCTACAAGTACGGTGTGAAGACGCTGTATTACCATAACACTCGTGACGGCGCGACCGATCAGCATGATGATCTGACTGGCGGCTGTGAAAGCGGTGCTTGTAAGCTCTAATCAGCAGTTAAGGATTATAGGTCTGCGGCGCTGTC
Organism: Amphritea balenae; assembly: GCF_003858655.1. Lineage (GTDB taxonomy): Bacteria > Pseudomonadota > Gammaproteobacteria > Pseudomonadales > Balneatricaceae > Amphritea > Amphritea balenae. The sequence goes on along the minus strand of NZ_RQXV01000003.1, from coordinate 197,873 downwards.
ACAGACCTTCAGTTTTCACCCTGGTTCCAGGGCAAGAGATATCGATACAAAATGCTATATTCAACTTTTGATCCGACTTTCAATGATGCGACTAAAGAGCCGATGTTTTTCGGCCATAACGTTAACGTAGCCCGCTACGATAAACAAAAATATCCAATTATTGAGAAGCTGATTGAAAAGCAGTTGTCCTTTTTCTGGCGCCCGGAAGAGGTGGATCTGTCCACTGACCGTAAAGATTTCATGGGTATGCCGGAACATGAGAAGCATATCTTCCTGAGTAATCTTAAGTATCAGACACTTTTGGATTCGGTACAGGGTCGTTCACCTAACATTGCGTTTCTGCCGGTGGTTTCATTACCAGAGCTGGAAACCTGGCTGGAGACCTGGTCTTTCAGTGAGACCATCCATAGCCGTTCTTACACGCACATCATTCGTAACATCATGAACGAGCCTGCTGAAGTGTTCGATGAGATCGTTACTAATGAAGAGATTGTAAAGCGGGCCAAAAGTGTGACCCGGTTGTATGACGAATTCATCGAACTGATGAATATCTACCTGATTCAGGGCGAAGGGCAGCATACCATTAATGGCGAAACCCATGATGTGTCGATGCGTAACCTGAAAACTAAGCTTTATCTGACCCTGGTATCGGTAAACGTACTGGAGGCAATCCGCTTTTACGTTAGTTTCGCTTGTTCATTCGCCTTTGCTGAACGCGCCATTATGGAAGGTAATGCCAAGATCATTAAGCTGATCGCCCGTGATGAAGCGTTACACCTGACCGGCACTCAGTTTATGTTGAATGTACTGTCCTCGGGTGCAGATGATCCTGAATTTAAAGAGATCGCTAAAGAGTGCGAGCCCGAAGTGTACGAGATCTTCCGTGAAGCAGCGGAACAGGAAAAAGAGTGGGCTGAGTATCTGTTTAAAGACGGCTCAATGATCGGTTTGAACGCTAAGATTCTGGCCGATTATGTAGAATATATTACTAATGTGCGGATGAAAGCGCTGAATCTGGAAGAGATCTTCCCGCCTAAGCAAAATCCGCTACCATGGATGAATGCATGGCTGGTCAGCGACAATGTGCAGGTTGCACCTCAGGAAGCAGAGATCAGTTCATATCTGGTAGGAGCAATCGACAATGAAGTGGGTGAAGACGACTTCGACGACTTCGACCTCTAAGGAACAAGCTGTGTCGGGTATCCCAAGAATTAAGGTTAATCATTTCAATACTTTTTATTTTCAGTATGAGTTCTCTCTGCTGGATGCATTAGAAGCGCAGGAGATTCCTGCACCTTATAACTGCCGTGGTGGTTATTGTGGTTGTTGTCGTGTGCGCCTCATCGAAGGGGAAGTTGAAGAGGTGCAAGATGCTCTTTTTGACACTGTTGGTGATGAGATCCTGACTTGCTGTACCAAGCCGGTAGGCCATATTGAGATAGAAATTCCTGAGGATTAATCGATTCCCAGGGATTATTTTTATAACCGTTATCCGTCCGGATAACGGCGACTCTCCTAAAAGTTTTTCACAAGCTGACACTAGTGCTTTTCATACGGTTGAATGAGCGGCTGATCTAGCGGGCTGTAAATATTTGTATGTCGCTAAGTCATTGAAAAATAATTTAGTTATTGCTCTGTGGTTGAATTTATAATCAATTCGCTGAAGGCCTTATAGTAGTGCTGTTTCGGCGGGTTGTTAAAAAGTAATTCACTGACTTATCCACAGAATATGTGTATTACATAATGCTTGTGCCGGGCCAGGTTATGTGACTAGAGGCCGGTGCACTTTAGCTAATTTATAACCTGCACTATTCTTCAATTAGTCCCGCGACTACAATAGCCCTTTACCGCCCCATGCCAGGTCTGGACCGATGAACAGAAAAAAGAAGATAAACAGCATTTTAAAAAAACGAGCCAAAAAGGCGAATGCGAAGCTGAATGTATCGAACAAGCCTCGATATATATCTAAAGCGGAACGTGAGCAGGCTACAGAGCAGGATAGTGAATCGTGACACAGGCTCAGAAGAATAATCCACTGCATGGCGTGACGTTACAACAGATAGTGATCGACCTTGAGGCTGAATATGGCTGGCAGGAGCTGGGTGAGCGTATCAGTATCAACTGCTTTCAGAATGATCCCAGTGTTAAATCCAGCCTGAAGTTTTTGCGTAAAACGCCCTGGGCAAGGGAAAAAGTTGAGCAGCTATGGATTCTGCTACAGGAACGTAAAAATATTTGGAAGAAATAGTGATCAGAATCGATTTAGTTTTCGGTCAGGATCCGCATAATTTTGTTTGCACGACGTTTCATTACCGGTGACATCTTATCGAAATCGGCGATAAGCTGTTCCTGTTGAGGGGTAAGCGTTAATGGGTAAGGTGCTCGGGTGCGTTTATCCTGCCCGGAAAGATACCACTCAACAGTGATTCCGTAGACTTCGCACAGGCGTATTAAGTCATCCAGGTTGCTTGGTTCAGCCCCGGTAGCGGATTCCCATTTCTTGATTGTTGAAAGCGATTTATACAGCAGTGTTGCAATGTCCTGCTGTTTGAGTCCCTGAGCTAATCTTGCTCGTTGTAATCGCTCGGCTCTCTCTGCTCGATTCATACTGCAAAAGATCATCTATCAACGGGATCATTGAGTCATCTAAAGTGTAATGATCTTATGCTCTTCAGTATAGAAGGTACAAGCCGCTGCTACCTTACTTTACAAGTTAACTACCTAACTATAGATTTTGCACACCGGTTGTAGTTCCGCATTGTAGTTAAGTGCAAAGTTGTTCGGAGACCGGATCTTTGGTTGCAGTTAAGAGGTTCTCAAGAGCTTCTTATGTTGTCGTAATCACAGAACCGCCGGGATCACTCCCGGCGGAACATCGCCTGATTCGGTTAGGTAGTTTTATTAAGCACTGCCTCTAAAAGCTCTCCTCTAGTCTCATTCCGTAAACGTTTTTCCAGAAACTGTCCGACCATTAAACGTTGTCGCTGAACTATACTGCTATCTGAATACCGGAGGTGGATATGAACAGCACACCCGCACTGCTCTCTCTTATTGGTAATACACCACTTATCCAACTACGCAAGGCTTCTGAAATAACCGGTTGTACCATTCTTGGTAAAGCTGAATTTTTAAATCCAGGCGGTTCAGTTAAAGATCGTACTGCATTGGGTATTATTCTGGATGCTGCTGAAAAAGGTTCACTTTTACCTGGTGGAACTATTGTTGAAGGTACGGCTGGCAATACTGGCATAGGTATTAGTCTGATCGCTAATGCGATGGGCTATCGTTCTGTCATCGTCATGCCCGATACCCAGAGTCAGGAGAAGCGAGATATTCTTCGGCTCTATGGCGCGCAGCTTCATCTTGTACCCGCTGTACCACTGGCAGACCCGCAACACTACACTAAAGTTTCGGCACGGTTAGCAGAAAAGCTTTGCACTGAAGAAGAGCGGGGCGCTATCTGGGCTGATCAGTTTGATAATGTTGCCAACCGTGATATCCATTATCGCACCACGGGTTCAGAAATATGGCAGCAGACCGCTGGAACAGTCGATGGCTTCTGTTGTGCTGTCGGTACCGGGGGAACGTTAGCCGGCGTCAGCGCTATTCTGAAACAGAAGAATCCGCATATCTGTATCGCATTGTCTGATCCGCAGGGTGCCTCGCTGTATCGACACTACACCCAGGGAGTATTAAAAGCAGAAGGGAGCTCTGTCATGGAGGGGATAGGTCAGAGCCGGGTAACAAAGAATCTGGAGGGGGCGGTCGTCGATACCGGCTTTGAGCTCAGTGACAGTGAAGCCTTGAACTGGGTTTTCCATATGCTCAAAGAGGAGGGAATATGTCTGGGGGGGTCATCCGGAATTAATATTGCGGGTGCTGTTGCGATGGCAAAGGAACTGGGGCCGGGTCATACCATTGTCACTATTCTCTGTGATATCGGTACCCGGTATCAGAGTAAATTATTCAATCCGGAATTCTTAAGATCAAAGGGCTTACCTCAACCCGACTGGCTGGCAGACTGATTAGTCGGGTTTAACTGGCAGGCTTAATTATTGATGGGATAGCCCTGTTCCTGCCAGGCGTTAAAGCCGCCGTCCAGCGCCACAGCCCGATCAAAACCAAGTTGTTTCAGGGTAGCTGCCGCAAGGGTGGAAATTTTGCCGAACTGGCAATAAGTCACTATCCGTTGCGTCGGATCCTGTAAGCGGTCATTTACCTGCAGCTCTAGTTGGCCGCGTGGTATATGAATGGCCCCGGGAATACGGCCCTGGCGGAAAGCATCACTTTCTCTGACATCTAATAGCAATATATCAGGGCTTTTCGATTGAATTCTCAATGCTACCTCTGAGAGAGACATGAAGGGAACCTTTTCTGCAGCTTCCGCAATAAGCCCGGCGACAGTCTTTCCTCCGCTCAGATTGGTCCGCAGTGCTTCACTGAGGTGATCAGGCATACTCAGATTAAGGTTGTTCATCTGCTGAATAAAAGCAGCACGTTCAGATATCTGAAGTCGGGGGTTAGTGGCTAACTCGTTTGAGATACTTGAGTATTGTCTGTTGCTGTAGATATGAGCTGGATAAACCCGTGTTTCAGGGGGCAGATAGAGTAGTCGGTTAAACAGACTGTTATAGAGCTTCTCCGGATTACCCCCCGGCAAGTCGCTACGGCCAGTACCTCCCAGTAGCAATGTATCGCCGGTGAGGACACGGTCTTCAACATAGATACAGATAGAATCTTCAGTGTGGCCAGGGGTGTGTAAAATCTCAAGCTTAAGACTCCCAAGCCGTATCATCTCACCATCATCAACATGAAAAGAGACAAAAGGTGCCGGACTGTTGCGGTGCATAATAACCGGTACCTGTAACCGTTTCGCAAGTGCCTGGCTGGCGCTGAAGTGATCGGCATGGGTATGGGTGTCGAGCAGGTAATGTAAACGCAGTCCTTCTTTAGCCAGGAGGGCAAGATAGTTGTCCTGCAGCGTCAATTCCGGGTCAATGATAATTGCACTGCGTTGCTCACTGCAGCCAATAAGGTATGACTGACAACCCCGTGCCGTTGCTATCTGGTGAAAGATCATCGCCATGCTTTATACCTGTCTGGGATAGTGCTGCAGTTCAGTATAGCAATTGTAAATTTTGTCATCCTGATGACGTTTTGCTGATGGCCTTTTGTGAATGTTTAAAATGAGATTATTAAGATTAAAGTGATACAGAAATCTATGTTAGTACCTACTTCTTTTGGGAGTGAATAAATATAAGGGCTTAACTTGTTAATTAAATTTAATGCACAGTGTGAAACATGGCTGTTTGATGTTTCACAAAAAATTAAACAAAAGTTTTAGATATAGCTGTTGATTTACGTAACTTGTTGTAATTAAAGGGCTTTTATTTGTGTGTCGTTTATGTGAACGATTTGTTTCAGGCCCTTTAACTATGGGCTCTTGAGCAATTTGCCCCAACACTATTAACAGAGTTATCCACAGAAAATGTGCACAACATTGATCCGTTAATGGGCTCTCTTTAGTGTCTTTATAGCTGTGCTAAATAACAATACTGTGACAGATTTAAGTAGCGAAATATGGCACAGAGACACCTATGATACAGGTCAATATTTGAGCAGATAAGGTCAGAAGAAGGATATAAAAAAGCACCGTATTGACGGTGCTTTTTTATCGCTATTATTTGCTGCAGAAGCGCTCTATTCTGCTTTGTCTTTAAACTCACAAAGGTCTTCAATAAGGCAGGATCCGCAGCGGGGCTTTCGGGCAACACAGGTATAGCGGCCATGCAGTATCAGCCAGTGATGAGCGTCGATAAGAAACTCTTTAGGCACAAAGCGCATCAGTTTCTTTTCAACTTCTACAACGTTCTTACCTGGTGCTATCTTAGTCCGGTTAGAGACCCGGAAGATATGCGTGTCTACCGCCATAGCAGGCTGACCAAAGGCAGTATTAAGCACTACGTTGGCGGTCTTACGGCCGACGCCGGGAAGTGCTTCGAGGTCTTCCCGGTTATCGGGTACGACTGAATCATGCAGCTCGACCAACATCTTGCAGGCCTTGATGACATTCTCGGCTTTTGAGTTATACAGGCCGATTGTCTTAATATATTCCTTCAGTCCATCGACGCCCAGTGCGTAGATAGCTGCTGGAGTATTGGCAACCGGAAACAGCTTACGGGTTGCCTTGTTTACACCTACGTCCGTTGCCTGGGCAGATAACGTCACTGCGACCAGAAGCTCAAACGGATTACTGTATTCCAGTTCCGTTTCCGGATTAGGGTTGGCATCTCGCAGGCGGGTAAAAATCTCGTGGCGTTTCGCGGCGTTCATTGTTTTTGATCGGTGGTTATTTGATAGGGCGTAATGGTATAGAGGTGGGTAGTTTTCGGCAAGTGTGGAACAGGCCGGAGGGAAGCGGTCAGGCTAAACGTCGCAACGGGGGGGACTAGATAGGTAGTTGCGCCTTGGTTGCTAAAAAAGCGGGATAAAACAAATTATCAGGGTACAGTGGCTACTAAAGCTATTAAGAATAGCTTTCAACAACCTCAATATTCTTATTTAAATAGAGTTATAACGCCAAGCAAAGCGGCGCAGCTTACTGCGTCCTTGCTTGTGCTCCTTGTTATATGTGTTAACGGTGTGAAAGCTTATTTCCAATCGCTTTAAGTCCTTTTAATAAACTGGATTCACCTGTGAATGCAAAGATCAGGAAATACAGACCTGTAAATACTCCCGAGATTCCTGACAAATATGGCACTACGTTCTCTGTGAGCATAAAAGCAAAGCCGAGGACAAAAAACAGCCCGACCATACCACCCAATACTCTCATTAATATTCTCAAAGCAACCTCATTTGCTAAGAGATACAATGCCTACAGCTGCGGAAAAAAGGTGTAGCGGTCTTTTGCAAAACGGATGACGCACCAATTTTTCCTGCAGCCTGTTTTTGTTAGGCACTTTTTGCCACCATAAACTGGATATCATCATAATGATTGTGATTATCTGGGGAATTTGCCGCCTCAAAGCCAAGTGTCGTGTAGCACCTAAGTGCTGGAATATTATTCTTAACGACAAAGAGTGAGCTTTCACTGACATTAAGATTATGCATTCCGACTTGTATGAGTTTAGATATAAGTACTTTACCTACTCCCTTCCCTCGTGCCAGAGGTGAAACTGCTAATCTTGCCAGATGGCACCGACCAGACTTTTCATAATACTGCCCAAAAGCAAGTAACTCCCCATCTGAGTCAATGAGTGAATAGGTAGGCATTTCGCCCCACCGGGCATCCTCAAGAAATGTGGCTCGTGTGAATGGATATCTCAAGCCAGGTCCGCACCAAAGGTAGCCGCTCTCCTTGTCGGGAAACCAGCTCATCAAGGTGTCAATATGGGAGTCTTTCGATGCTATCAAATTCATGTGAATTACTGCCTAAGGCCGCCAGCAGGGGACGAAAAACCAGAGCGAAGCGGCGGTTTTTTTGTTCCTTCTGGTTAGCCTTGTTAGAAGCGCTTTACTCCTAAAATTTTGATTCAATTTTACCAACAAAGTTGTCAATTTTTTCTTTATTTAGTTTTTCACTTTTATAAAGAGATAGCATCTTGAATTTACAGTTGGTTGTGCAAGCTCCCAGTAAAGCTAGTTTTAGTACTTTCTTTATAGGCTTTCTCAAAATAAAGGTATCAACCCACCAAGGCGAACCAAGAGTCGTTACGACCTTCATTTCTTTCAAATTATCTAAGCGCTGCTTAATCGGCCCATAATCCGATGCATGATCGTATGCATGACCTGGTGCCCACACCCGATCAAACCAACCTTTTAAAATTGCAGGAAAACCAAACCACCAAGTTGGAAATATCAACACTAAAGATTCAGCCTGCTTTAACTGCTCTATATCAGACTTAACTTGATTCTCATCAAACTGTTCTCGGTAATAACTTTCTCTTTCCGGCTTGCTCAATACGGGGTTAAACCCTTCACTATAAAGGTCTTTTACTGTTACTTGGTAACCTTTGTTCTTTAAGTGATTTATTGTTTTGTTCGCTAAATACTTACAAAGGCTATTTTCTAAAGGATGTGCTAATACAACTAAACAGTTCACGGTATCTCTCTGAGTTTCTAACGCCCAACATAGAGGGCAGGAGCGTAGCGACGGTCCAAGCCCGCAGGGCGACTTTTGATGTTCTTGTTATGTGTTTTACTACTTACGTCAACGCCATAACCTATTAACAGTAGATTCATTAAAGCCGCCAAGGTTTACCAAGATAAAATGAGAAACCAGGTACGCAGCTCCTGCACCAAGACCACCGCCAATAATAAGGAACCAAATTTCACTTTCTGGCCCTTTGGCATCAAGCGGAATACCTTGCGTTACACGAAAGATATACATAGGTAACAACAGAAAACCAGCAAGGGCAACCATAGCGAAGATGAAAGCAATTGCTTTGAAAATAGCCTCTCTTCGTTTTACTCGCCTATTTTGATTCCAGCTCATAATTACCTATGACACATAACGCCTCAAACAGCGGCGCGCGTTAGCGCGTCCAGCCACGAAGTGGCGTTGCTGCTTTGACTTGTTAAATGTTTTGCTCCATGTGCTGCTTAAATTCATTAATACTACCTGCAATTTTGTTTGCATACTTTGGCTCCATGCCGATAGCTGGAATAGAGAAAACCTCACCTAAGCTATTTAGAACGAAAAGCTCATCAGCACCGTTTGAGCCAAATGCGGTAAACTCTGGCGCATAAACTGCCAGCTCATAGTCCTGATTGTACTCTGCTAAATTCTCGGGCTCCCAAATAATGTACCAAAGCGGGTCAATTGCCAGCTCTCCTTAGGTGTAGCCCTCAGCTCGTAGACTCTTTACTTCTTGCTAGATATTCATGATGATATTTAATATTTTTAATAGCACGCATGCGCGTTTTTCTGGAAAGCCTGATTCGAAAAACACAAACTAACTTGATGAAAAGAATAGATTTATAGATAGTAGCTGCCATTCATCTTCCGATGAAAACGCGCACGGGTGTTTTGATATTTTACTCTGGCACGTTATCTCAGCACGCTATTCCTTATTTCATTGATAATGCAGGAGTTATTCGGAAGTTACCATAAGAAAGCGCGCACTGTTAAATTATCTGGCCAGATAAACGCGCATATTTTGTGCGTAATGAGCAATATACTGTTTTTATACGCAGGTTTAAGTATGGCTTACGGCGACGCAGAAATCAGGGCGGGAGGGCGCAGGTTGTTGTCAGATTTAAGCTGGGGAAATTATCATCTAGTCCCCGGATTGGCCAGAAACTCTGGCATTTAATCGTTGGCTATCGTTTATATATTGCTTAACAGTACTCTGCATATAAAATACCTCGGCCAGCCTTGCTGGCAGCGAGGAAAGTTAAGCTCTCTACATAGCTAGCAGCGCGAAGCGCTGCGGTCTATTAAGATATATTACCAGTGACTCTAACGCGCTTGGATTCTGCTGCAGGAGCCGCTGGTGTAGCTTCTTTACGGCGTTCTTCAAGACGGGCATCGATGATGTTTTTCAACGCGATTAACAAGCCCATGCCGACAAAAGCGCCGGGTGGCAGTATGGCAAACAGGAAACCTGTGTAGTCGTCGATCAGGACGATTTTCCAGCTCTCGGCCATCGGGCCGAATAATAGCTGCATATCAGCGAACAGGGTGCCAAGGCCAAGAATCTCACGCATAGCGCCGAGAATCGCCAGTACTGCAGTGAAGCCGATACCCATCATTACGCCATCGAGCAGAGATGCACCGACCGGATTTTTACAGGCGAACGCATCAGCCCGGCCCATGATGGCGCAGTTAGTTACGATCAGCGGAATAAAGATACCTAGAATAGTGTACAGCTCGTAGGTAAAGGCCTGCATCAGTAGTTCGATACAAGTTACGAATGAGGCGATGATCATGACGAACACTGGTAAACGTACCGAATCCGGTACGAATTTTCGGAACATGGAGATGGTCAGATTTGAGCCGATCAATACCAGGATACTGGCAATACCTAGCCCCAGCGCGTTAACCACCGTGCCGGTGACGGCCAGCAACGGACAGAGGCCGAGTAGCTGAACCAGTGCCGGGTTATTATCCCAGAGGCCATCGAGGGTGATTTTTTTGTAATCAGTTGCCATTATTCTGTACCTGCCACATTGGTTTGTGGCTGTTCCTGGTTCGACTTGCTTTCTAACAGCGCAGCTTTATGTTCCCGGAAGTACCTTATCGCTTTAGCGGTGGCATTGACCACTGCGCGAGGTGTGATAGTGGCGCCGGTAAACTGATCAAATCGACCGCCATCTTTCTTTACCGCCCAGCTTGGATCATCATCGCCCTGGTAACGTTGTCCGGTAAAGCTAAGGATCCAGTCAGTTTTTTTCAGTTCCACTTTGTCGCCCAGTCCCGGTGTTTCTTTATGCGATAGCACCCGAACGCCGGCAACACTCTCATCACTGTTAATACCAACAATCATATTGATATTGCCGGTATAACCGTCCGGCGCTGTGACTGGCATAATCACGGTGACTACCTGGCCATCACGGCGAGCGCGAAACACGTCAACCGGTAGTTCGCTGCTGGTGAGCGCTGGTGCTGTGATAGCAACGATATCTTCCAGCAGGTTGTTGTCGATGCTGTCTTTAGGGACTATTTCATACAGAGCCTTGGCGCGTGCTTCCCGTTCATTTATCTCGATACGATCTTTAGTCGATACCTGAGTCAGGGCGATTGCACCTGCGGTAATTACCGCGAAAATACTCAGCCCCAGGGCGCTGTTGCGAATGGCAGTTAACATTTCCATTACAGGGCCTGCCTATAGTTCGTAAGTTGTTTCTGCTGGAGGCCGGTTGGGCTGCATAACAAGGCAGAAAGAGCGCGGTGTGGTTGTTCCACATGAGCGAATGATAACGCAGCTGTGTGCCCAACCGGCACCAGCCCTTCGGGGCGTGTTGAAAACCCACCACTCAGCGTTGTTTGTCGCTTATTTAGAATCACTAAATTACTCTCCTCTCGCCTTGATTAGCGGATTTTCAACTAAGCCAGAATCTGCTTTAGAACTACAGGCAGGCCCTAGTCTCCCTTCATGCCACGGTTAGCTTTGTGATGACCATAGCTGCGCGGTTGTGTGTATTGATCGATAAAAAGGACGCTCAGGTTCATTAGCTGTCCCCCTTCATGCCACGGTTAGCTTTATGATGACCATAGCTGCGCGGTTGTGTGTATTGATCAATAAAAGGTGCGCTCAGGTTCATAAGTAATACGGCAAAGGCGACGGCATCGGGGTAATTGCCCCAGCTGCGGATAATAAATATGAGTAAGCCAATACCTGCGCCAAACCAGAGTTTGCCTTTATTACTGGTGGCCGAGGTGACCGGGTCCGTAATAATGAAAAACGCAGCCAGCATGGTTGCGCCGGTTGTCAGGTGGAAAAACGGATCCGGATACTGGTCGGGCATGAGCAGAAAGAAGAAAGTGGAGGCCAGTGCCAGGGTTCCCAGCATTGCCACCGGTGCGTGCCAGGTGAAAATCTTCCGGTACATCAGGAACACACCGCCCATAACATAAGCAGCGCTAACCGCATGCCAGGCGCCAATGCCATTGGCAAGCAGGGCGCTTTCGGCCCACATCTCTTCGGTGGTAAAGCCGCCGCGATGCTTCATTATGTCCAGCGGTGTTGCCATGGTATGGCCGTCGATCAAGGTTCCGGCGGAACCAAAGATAGCACTGAATGTATCGCCCAGCCCCAGTACTGCCCAGCCTTCACCGGTCATAACAAAGGGTGCTGTCCAGTTGGTCATCTGTACCGGGAAAGATACCAGCAGTAGTGCATAGGCGACCATAGCCGGATTAAAAGGGTTGCTACCCATGCCGCCGTACATATGTTTAGCGACAACGATGGCGACCATGACGCCAACGGTTATCACCCACCAGGGAGCAAATGGAGGTAGTGCTAACCCCAGAAGTACGGCTGTTACTACCGCGCTATAGTCGGTGAGGTAGAAGCTGACCGGACGGTTACGCAATTTAATAATCAGCGCTTCCAAGCCTACAGCGAGCATAACTGCCCAGATCACCTGGATCAGAGTGCCCCAGCCGAAAAAGAATGTCATTGCTGCCAGACCCGGCAGTGTGGCCATCAACACAGTGAGCATCACATTGCCGGTGTTACCGGGACGGTGTGCGTGGGGTGATGTGATTCGAATCAGTGCCATTTATATCTACTCAGATCTCGGTCGTTATTCTGAAAAGCGTTCCAGAGTTGAATTTAGTTGCTCAGCCTGAGCTTTGGCAGATATCAATTCAGCTTCCAGGCTATCTTTGCTGTCCTGTTCTGCTTTGCTCAGAGCGCGCTCAACCTTGGTGACCGCTGCGCGGGCCAGTGCGGCATCGATCTTAAGCTGTTTAAGGTCGATACCTTCCTGCGCTGCGGCGGCTATCTTTTCAGCTTCCGCCTTATCTAAGGTTGCTTTAGCCTCATCATGACGCTGCTTCAACTGCTCAATTTCTGCTGCTAACTCGCTGGTATCCTCTGAATCATCCGCTTCGCTAAGCTGCTTTTCAGCTTTCTTTAGCTTGGTGCGCATAATTGATACTTGTTGCTTCAGCTCTTTAATATCAGGTTTGGCTATCTCAGCTATTTCTGTCTCAACTATTGCTGTTTCAGCGGTTGCAGTATCGTTGCCCTTAGTCTGAACTAGTTCATCCTGCAGAGCCTTAAGCTTATCTTTCAGCTTATTAACACCGGCGGCCATCTTATCAGCGGCCGGGCTACCTGATTCTGCGGCTTTCTTCCAGGCAGCCTCGCCTTTATCTACTTTGGCCTGCATCGCGGCGATATCAGCTTCCAGTTCAGATGTGTCGACCTGTGCTGACGCTGAAGCATTATTGGACTGAATCTGAGCCAGCTCATCCTGCAGGCCCTTCAGCTTATCTTTCAGCTTTTCAACTCCGGCGGCCATCTTGTCGGCAGCAGGGCTGCCTGCTTCTGCAGCTTTCTTCCAGGCAGCTTCGCCTTTATCTACTTTGGCCTGCATCGCGGCGATATCAGCTTCCAGTTCAGATGTGTCGACCTGTGCTGGCGCTGAAGCATTATTGGACTGAATCTGAGCCAGCTCATCCTGCAGGCCCTTCAGCTTATCTTTCAGCTTTTCAACTCCGGCGGCCATCTTGTCGGCAGCAGGGCTACCTGATTCTACAGCTTTCTTCCAGGCGGCTTCGCCCTTATCCACTTTGGCCTGCATTGCTGCTATATCGGCTTCCAGGTCAGATGTGTCAACCGGTGCTGGCGCTGCAGTGTTACTGGATTGAACCCGGATTTGAGCCAATTCATCCTGCAGGGCCTTCAGCTTATCTTTCAGTTTTTCAACCCCGGCGGCCATCTTGTCGGCAGCAGGGCTGCCTGCTTCTGCAGCTTTCTTCCAGGCAGCTTCGCCTTTATCTACTTTGGCCTGCATCGCTGCTATATCGGCTTCCAGTTCAGATGTGTCAATCTGAATAGGTGCAGATGGTTGTTTAGCGTCGCCAGCTTCAGCGTCTTTAAAGGCTTTTTCGGCGGCTATATTTTTAGCTTGTAGCTCACTAATCTGCTTTTGCAGCGTAGCGATAGTGTCGGCGTCATCACCGTTAGCTTCTGATTTTTCTAGCTGCTTTTCCGCTTTCTTGAGTTTGGTACGGGCTATCGCAGCGTTCTGCTTCAACTGCTTAAGGTCTGTTACCGGTGCAGTCGATGTCGAAACAGGTGCTGGCGCGCTTTGTGCCTTTTCATAAGCTTTTTGTGCGGTATCGAATTTGACCTGTAACTGTTGTACTGTCGCCTGCAGTGCTTCGATACCATCCTGGCCTTTGCTTTGGGCATTGGTCAGGGCTTTTTCAGCCTTGCCTAGCTTAGTGCGGGCGATGGCTGCATTCTGTTTTAGCTGTTTAAGATCAGGCGCAGCGGTAGATGCTGCAGCAGCTGCGGCCGGCTTCTTAGTCAGAGCGGCATCTTTTTTGGCTGCCTGAGCTTTGGCTGCATCAATTGCACGCTGTTTGCGACGTTCCTCTTTTTCAATCTTCTCTCGCTCGAGACGCTCCTGGCGTGCTTCGAAACGGATACGCGCATGGTCAGCTTTGCGTTGCTCATCATCCTCTTTACGGATCTCAGCTTTAGCAAAACGGTAATATTGTACTAGTGGAATATTACTTGGGCAGACATAAGAGCAAGCACCGCATTCGATACAGTCGAACAGGTTGTGATGGCGCGCTTTATCAAATTCACGGCCTTTGGCAAACCAGTGTAACTGCTGCGGTAGTAGTTCAACCGGACAGACCTGCTCACACATGCCGCATCGAATACAAGCTTGTGCCGGAGGCTGTGGTGGCATCTCCTCAACGGAACCTGCAATCAGGCAGTTGGTGGTTTTTATAACCGGAATCTGTTCATCGGTGACGGTGATCCCCATCATGGGCCCACCAACGACAAGGCGGTGTATGTGTTCACGACTAGCCTGGGCATGATCTAACAGGTCGGCGAAACGGGTACCGATTCTGACTTCGTAGTTCTGTCGATGTCCGGCAGCCTGACCAGTAACAGTGACAATACGAGAAATAAGTGGCTCGCCATAAGTGACTGCTTTAAATATTGCCGTGGTGGTGCCTACGTTCTGGCACACAATACCTACATCGGCAGGGATCCTGCCACTGGGAACTTCAACGCCGGTGAGTAGCTTGATTAACTGTTTTTCACCACCGGACGGGTATTTTGTCGGGGTTATGACGATATCCAGGTTCAGTGGGCTGTCGTCCAGGGCTTCGTGCAGCGCACGGATTGCCTGAGGTTTGTTGTCTTCAATACCGACCATGATATGCAATGGTTTAAGCAGGTGAGCAATAATCTCGATACCGCCCATAATCTGATCGGCACGCTCACGCATCAGCATATCATCGGCAGTAATGTAAGGTTCACACTCGGCGGCATTGATAATCAGGGTGTTAACAATATGATCATCGCCCAGATGTAGTTTTACATCAGTAGGGAAGCCCGCACCGCCCATGCCTGCTACACCTTGCTGACGGATGAACTCGATCAGTTCAGGTTTAGGCAGGCTGGTGTAGTCGTCTAAACCACTATGTTCGATCCACTCATCTTTGCCATCAGCCTCGATGATGATGCAATCGGCGGTCATGCCGGACATATGAGGGACTGGATGGCTCTCTATCGCGGTGACGGTTCCCGAAGTAGAGGCGTGGATATTGGCACTGATACGACCGATCGCTTCAGCAACCTGCTGGCCTTTTAATACCCGATCACCGACTTTTACCAAGGGATCCGCTGGCAAGCCTATGTGCTGTTGTAGTGGTAGCACAATTCGAGAAGGTACTGGTGCTGCGCTAATGGCCGCACCGGTCGACTGCTTCTTGTTTTCCGGTGGATGAATGCCACCGTGAAAGCTGTGGACTTTTACTGTATTTTTCATGCTTCACCCTCCAGTGCTGGAGCGGGTTTGCGATCGGTAGCGATCAGCTCGACTCCTGCTTTAGGGGCTGGCCACTGCCAGGTGTTGAGGGTGGTTTCAATCGGATTCATATCGATACAGTCTACCGGACAAGGTTCGACGCAGAGGTCACAACCGGTACATTCAGATTCAATAACAGTGTGCATCTGTTTGGCGGCACCCAAAATAGCGTCAACAGGACAGGCCTGGATGCACTTAGTACAGCCGATGCATTCGTCTTCCCGGATGAAGGCGATTGTTTTAACTTGCTCTTCACCGTGCTCTGTGTCTAAAGGCAGCGCCTCAACGTCCAGAAGATCAGCTAAAGCCTCGATAGTGGTTGTACCGCCGGGAGGGCATTTATTGATCGCTTCATCGGTGTTGACTATAGCTTCAGCATAAGGGCGACAGCCCGGGTGGCCACACTGACCACACTGAGTTTGTGGTAGCAGCGAATCAACCTGATCAACCAGCGGGTTGCCTTCGACTTTAAAGCGAATAGAGGAATAGCCCAGCAGAATGCCAAATACCAGGCCCAGACCTAACAATACCAGAATGGCAATTAATACAGCGTCCACGATATCTCCTTAAAACTGAACTAAGCCGGTAAAACCGAGAAAAGCCAGAGACATCAGGCCAGCTGTAACCATGCCGATAGCTGAGCCTTTAAAAGGCACAGGCACATCGGCAACGGCGATTCGTTCGCGCATGGCTGAGAACAGGATCAGCGCCAGCGAAAAACCCACCGCGGCACCAAAGCCATAGACGATGGAGTCGATGAAGCCATTCATCTTTTTAATGTTTAGCAGGGCAACACCCAATACCGCACAGTTGGTGGTAATCAGCGGTAGAAAGATACCCAGGAGTTTGTAGAGCAGGGGGCTGGTTTTACGCACCACCATCTCGGTGAACTGAACCACGACGGCAATAACCAGTATGAACGCAATGGTCTTGAGATAGGTCAGCTCCAGTGGTGCCAGCAGGTAAGTGAATACCAGGTAGCTGCACACGGATGATAGCGTCAGTACAAAGGTAGTTGCCAGTGACATGCCCATCGCTGTTTCGAGTTTATTGGACACACCCATGAATGGGCAGAGGCCAAGAAACTGAACCAGAACGAAGTTGTTCACCAGCACAGTGCTGATAAGTATAAGCAGATATTCAGTCATAATGTCCGTTACATCATCACCGGCACTGTCACTACCGGGGGCCTGCCTGCAGGGTTAACAGGTTAAAATTAGAAAGTCCTGAATTTTACCGGTTTCAGAGGCGTTCCGGTATAGGTTTCTGATTGATATGCCTCAATATTTTTGCAACTGCGTAACACTTTATGGTCATTCAAGAGTACAAAGCCGGATCTGAAGACAGTTCCGGCTTTATTTGTTTACCTGATGATACAGATGTTACACGGCGCCGCGTTGCCGCAGTAGTTCCAGAATAGCATTAACCTGGGCTGAAACTGGCTGGGCAGAGCTGTTCAGGCAAAGGTCTGCATTGGCACCATTCAGGTCAACGATCAGGCTACCCTCAGGTAGAGCAGAGTCAGTGGCTTCAGCCAGAACCAGCAGGCCACTGTTATTCAGCAATGTGGCAACTGCATTCAGATCACCCGGCAGGTTATTCCGGTTAAGTACAGCGACTGCACGACCCTGGTTGAACAGCTGACGTTCCAGAGTGAATAGCAGCGTATCCCGCTCTTGTTCAGCGCCACCGCGAATCGCCAGTGTCACTGCTTTCTGACCGTAGCGACGTTCACGATCTTCTTTGCGAATACTGGCTTTAGTGGTCACAAAGTTATCACTGATCTGATTGTCAGCGCTGTCATCACCCGCGATCATACCTGCAGCGACAGTCGTGTTGGTCAGACGGTCTACGATGATGAAAGAGCCGGTGCTGTGGTGAGCGCGGTAATCATCGGTGACTACCGGGCGCTCTAGCGTGATTTCACAGCGGGCAATTTCATTTAACTTCAGCGTTGCAGCCGGATGCTGTTGTTGCGTGTTAACGTCAATTGCGTGACGAATACTGCTGATACCGCCAGCAATAGTCTGAGTCGCTAGCTTAACATCGTACTGGCGGCCTGGCAGAAGTTCTTGCTCAGCCATCCATACAACCATCGCATCGAAGCGATTGCTAACACGAACATCATCATTGCTGTGGACAATCATATCGCCACGGCTGATATCGATTTCATCTTCCAGTGTCAGTGTCACTGACATTGGTGGAAAGGCTTCTTGTAGTTCACCGTCGAAGGTAACAATCGATTTAACCCGGCTGCTCTTGCCTGACGGCAGTACTGTAATTTCATCACCCGGACGTACAATGCCTGAGCCGATGGTGCCACAGTAACCACGGAAATCCAGGTTAGGGCGGTTAACATACTGAACCGGGAAACGTAGTTGTTCGAAGTTCTGGTCGTTAGCGATCTCGATGTTTTCCAGCAACTCCATCATTGGCGCGTCTTTGTACCAGGCCATGTTGTCACTCAGATTGACAACGTTATCGCCTTTCAGGGCAGATAGTGGCACAAACTGCACATCGTTCAGATCCAGATCTGAAGCAAATTCCAGGTAGTCTTTCTTGATCTCTTCATAGCGCTCTTCGCTGAAATCAACCAGGTCCATCTTATTCACAGCAACGATAGTGTGTTTGATACCCAGCAGAGATACGATAAAGCTATGACGTTTAGTCTGTACCTGAACACCGTGACGGGCATCGATCAGGATGATCGCCAGATCACAGGTAGAAGCACCGGTGGCCATGTTGCGGGTGTACTGTTCATGTCCCGGGGTGTCCGCGATGATGAACTTACGCTTATCAGTAGAGAAGTAGCGGTATGCCACATCGATAGTGATACCTTGTTCACGTTCAGCCTGCAGGCCGTCAACCAGTAGTGCCAGATCCAGTTCTTCACCGGCGTTACCTACTTTGCTGTTGTCTGCGTGTAGTGCTGCCAGCTGATCTTCGTAGATCATTTTGGAATCGTGTAACAGGCGACCAATCAGGGTGGATTTACCATCATCTACGCTACCGCAGGTCAGGAAACGTAGTAGCTCTTTGTTTTCGTGCTGTGCCAGGTACTCTTCGATATCGCTGGCAATCAAATCGGACTGATGACTCATATTCTGTTCCGTATTCTTAAATTCTGTACACCGCTGTTGCTGAATTCTGTATGGAAGCAATAGCTGGTTAAAAAGTTAAAGCGTTACGAGCGATGGGTAGGCAAGGCGGCGGTGATTGAGAAAGCGCAGCCTACGTCTGTAGGTGAGCATTTTCGAAGTCACCGCCAACGCAGCATCCCCAAGCGCAGTAGCTTTAGAAGTAGCCTTCCATCTTCTTCTGCTCCATCGAGCCCGCACCATCGTGATCGATGACCCGGCCTTGACGTTCTGAAGTAGTGGTTAACAGCATCTCCTGAATAATCTCAGGGAGTGTCTGGGCTTCAGATTGAACTGCGCCGGTCAGTGGGTAACAGCCCAAAGTACGGAAACGTACCATCTTCATCTCTGGTGTTTCACCAGGTTTAAGAGGCATGCGCTCATCGTCAACCATGATCTCGATACCATCACGTTCAACTACCGGGCGCTCTGCAGCGAAGTACAGCGGTACAATCGGGATGCTTTCCAGATAGATGTACTGCCAGATATCCAGCTCAGTCCAGTTAGATAGTGGGAATACCCGAATACTTTCACCCTTATCGATGCGGGTGTTGAATGTGTTCCACAGTTCAGGGCGCTGACACTTTGGATCCCAGCGATGATTCTGATCGCGGAATGAGAAGACACGTTCTTTCGCCCGTGATTTCTCTTCATCACGGCGTGCACCACCGAATGCAGCATCAAACTTATACTTATCCAGTGCCTGCTTCAGGCCCTGGGTTTTCATGATGTCGGTATGCTTTTTAGAGCCATGAGTAAATGGGCTGATGTTCATATCAACGCCTTCCTGGTTGACGTGGACGATCAGGTCCATGCCTGCTTCAGCGGCCATCTTGTCGCGAAAGCTGATCATCTCTTTAAACTTCCAGGTGGTATCAACGTGCATCAGCGGGAATGGTGGCTTGCCCGGATAGAAAGCTTTACGTGCCAGGTGCAGCATAACCGCAGAGTCTTTACCGACTGAGTAAAGCATAACCGGATTTTCGAACTCCGATGCTACTTCACGAATGATATGGATGCTTTCAGCTTCCAACTGACGCAGATGGGTCAGTCTGTGTTCCGGCAATTGACTCATGTTATTAACTCTTTCTCTATGCGCTTGAAAAATTGTTTAGGTGAAAGTGCGGTAGCCTTTGTTGATCAGTAAGTGTTGGTCAACAAGGTGCAGCTCTCCTGATAATGGACGACAGTATGCAGGGGTTTTCTTAAAAGTAAAAAGAATATGTTGGAATGTTTTTAAAACCAAATGGAATATGAGGGGTTTGACTTAAGCTGTTCAACTTCAGTTCTTTTAATTAAAACGATCAATGAAAAAGTCGTTTGTGATAAAACTCTTTTGCTGGGAAACCCTTCTTTAAACGCTCCTTCCCAATAATGAGACTCGTAATGCAGACTAACAATCCGGTGTCAGCTTACTAAGTTTGTATCTTCTTTATATAAGCAAGTTATCATTTTGCTTATTCTATATAACTAAAAAGAATCAATAAATTTCTAATTATTATTTTGAGTTATAAGAGGTAGTGGTTAGTATAGCCAGCTCGAATTGTGTGGTGCTGTGCTTGGTTTAGTTACAGCGCTTAGTTAAAGGCAGCTGAGAACGTTGATGGAAATAGCATACAGCTTCGCCGGCCTGGTGGTCGGTTTTATTGTAGGTCTGACCGGAATAGGTGGCGGTGCTCTGATGACCCCGATTCTGATTGTCGGCTTCGGTATTCCTCCGGTGACGGCTGTGAGTACTGACCTGCTGTATGCGGCTATTACTAAGTTTGGTGGTAGCTTTTCATATGCCCGTAAAAAACTGGTGGAATGGCGAGTTGTTATTCTGCTATTGAGCGGTAGTGTACCGGGCTCACTGTTGACGCTTAACTTTTTAGAAGGCCTGGGTGGTCTGGAGAAAGTTGAGCACCTGATGAATATTACCCTGGGTGTGTCACTGGTACTGACGTCTATCGCTGTGTTTTTCCGTACCCGTATTCGCAACTCAGTTGTTTTGTTGAAAGGTACAAAATTTGAAAAACATGGTCGTCGCTATCGTCCAGCTGTCACCGTGTTGGTTGGTTTGATATTAGGTGGATTGGTAACACTGTCCTCTGTTGGAGCTGGCGCACTGGGTACTGCAGTATTGATTTTATTGTATCCACGAATGTCGATGCAGAACATTGTGGGTACTGATCTGGTTCATGCAGTCGTACTGACAGCGATTGCCGGTGCGGGACATTACAGCATGGGTAACGTTGATCTCTGGTTGCTGTTGTTCCTGATCATGGGATCGCTACCAGGGGTGTTTATGGGTAGCCATATAGGCACCAGGATATCGCCAAAGGTTATACAGCCAATTATGGGTTCTTTGCTATTGGCGATCGGTATGCGCTTTGTGCTGGCCGGATAGAACTAAAGAAAATATTTTGTTTCAAACTTTTTAGGGTGAACGCCGTGCGAACGGCATTTTAGGGTTAAGAAGATGTATCAATATAATGAACAGGATCAGAATCTGATCAACGCACGGGTAGAACAGTACCGTGATCAGACGCGTCGCTTTCTGGCAGGAGAGATTCCCGATGAGGAATTCCGTGCTTTGCGACTGATGAATGGCCTCTATATTCAGCGTCATGCACCAATGTTGCGTATCGCTGTACCTTACGGCCTGATGAACTCTGTCCAGATACGTAAGCTGGCTGACATCACCCGTAAGTTTGATAAGAACTACGCACATTTTACTACCCGTACCAATATTCAGCTGAACTGGCCGAAACTGGAACAGGTACCAGATATTCTGGCAGAGCTGGCTGAAGTGCAGATGCACTCAATCCAAACCAGTGGTAACTGTCTGCGTAATACTACGACGGATCATTTTGCCGGCATTATTCCTGATGAGGTTGAAGATCCACGCCCATGGTGTGAGATTATTCGTCAGTGGACGACGCTACACCCAGAATTTGCTTATCTGCCACGTAAATTTAAGATCGCTGTTGCCGGCAGTACTGAAGATCGTGCTGCGACTCAGGTACATGATATTGGCCTGCACCTGGTACAGAACGATGCTGGCGAGACCGGCTTTGAAGTACTGGTTGGTGGTGGTTTAGGTCGTACTCCGGTTATCGGTAAGGTTATTCGTAGCTTCCTGCCTAAGCATGATCTGCTGACTTATCTGGAAGCGATTCTGCGGGTTTATAACCTGAATGGTCGTCGGGATAACAAATATAAAGCGCGGATCAAAATTCTGGTCAATGCTCTGGGGACTGAAGAGTTTACCCGGTTGGTTGAAACCGAGTGGGACATTATTCGTGCCACTGAGACCCGTTTGACCGATGAGCACATCGCACGGATCAAAGGTTTCTTTGAACCACAGCCCTATGCTGCGGATGCCGTTGATGGTCTGGCTGTGCTGGAAAACCAGCTGGCTGATAATCAGGAGTTCAGCGCTTGGTACGAGCGCAATACCCGTGATCATAAAGTTGCCGGTTATCGTGCTGTTGTTGTTTCGTTGAAACCGCACCTGAAAGCACCTGGCGATATTACTGATGTTCAGCTGGATGCCGTCGCTGATCTGGCTGATAAATATAATTTCGGCGAGATTCGTAGTACCCATGATCAGAACCTGGTACTGGCGCATGTTGCTGCAGGGGATCTGTATCAGCTTTGGCAATCGCTGCGGGATCAGAATCTGGCCCGTCCTAATATCGGCACCCTAACCGATATGATTGTTTGCCCGGGCTTCGATTTTTGTTCACTGGCCAATGCACATACACTGACCGTCTCTGAGCAGATAAACCAGAAGTTTGATGATCTGGATTATCTGCATGATATCGGTGATATCAAACTGAACATCTCGGGCTGTATCAATGCCTGTGCACACCACCACGTTGCACATATCGGTATTCTGGGTGTTGATAAAAACGGTGAAGATTTTTACCAGATTACGCTGGGCGGTTCATCCCGTGAAGATGCTTCTCTGGGTAAAATTATCGGCCGGGCGGTACCACAGGCTGATGTTGCAAATACGATAGAAAAAGTTCTACAGGTCTATATCGATAACCGCACAGATGATGAACGCTTTATCGAAACTGTACGCCGTATCGGTGTAGCACCATTTAAGGAGAGAGTTTATGCCCCTGTTAATTAATCGTGTAGTAACCGAAGATAGCTGGTTGCTGGTTGATGAGGATAATCTTTCAACTCATCTGAATGAAGATATTGTCGTACCTTACGAATTGTTTGCCGCAGAGCAGGAGCAATTGTTAAGTGCTGAAGGCGGTCTTGGTATCCGTATTAACGGCGATCAGGACCTTAATCTGGTGTTGCAGAATCTGGACAAACTGTCACTGGTGACGATAGAGTTCCCCGCTTTTACTGATGGCCGTGGCTTTAGTTTTGCCCGGATTCTGCGCCGTTCTGGTTATTCCGGCCAGATACGTGCTGAGGGTGATGTTACCCGGGATCGCCTGGAATATATGGAGCGTTGCGGTTTTGATGCTTTTGCTATTCCAGCAGATCGTTTTGACGAAACAATGGTTAATGCATTTGGTGAAGTCTCAGTGCATTATCAGGGATGTGCCGATGACGAACGTCCCATTTTCCGTCAGTAAGACAGGCTAACAAACCAGACAGAACAGGACCGATAGTATGAGCGCACATACAACCCTGAGCGAAAAAGAGCGGGCTGAACTTGAAGCTAAAGTTGCCAATACCATCGCGGTATTGCAGCAAGCGGAATCTGAGTACGCAAAAGACAAAGTGGTATTTGCCAATAGCCTGGGTGCTGAAGATGTGGTTATTACTGATCTGATCAGTAAACATAGCCCGTCTATCGGTATGTTTGTGTTGGATACCGGACGTTTACCCGAAGAAACGCTGAAACTGCTGACGGATGTGCAGGCGCTTTATAGCAATATTCAGGTTGATGTTTACTATCCTGAAGCGGGCGATGTTGAGCAGTACGTTAAAGAGCATGGCGTTAATGCTTTCTTTGAAAGTCAGGAACGACGTAAAGGTTGCTGTTTTGTACGCAAAATTAAACCACTAAAGCGTGCGCTGTCGAATCGTGAAGCCTGGATTACCGGTCTGCGTCGTGAACAGTCGGTCACCCGCGATGAGATCGGCTTTAAAGAGTTTGATGAGGGCAATGGTATTGATAAGTTCAATCCATTGGCCGATTGGACCGAGGCTGATATCTGGGAATATATTAATGCCAATAAAGTGCCGTATAACGCACTGCATGATCAGAATTATCCAAGCATTGGCTGTGCGCCTTGTACCCGTGCTATCAGTGCCGGAGAAGATGTGCGCGCAGGACGCTGGTGGTGGGAAAACCCAGAAACCCGCGAGTGTGGTTTGCATCCGGGGACGCCGGTTGTTGAGGCTAAACCGATAAACGTTATGGATTTTCTGCCTAAGTGATTAAACAGGCTTCGGGGAGCTGGTTCTGCACGCAAGAATTGGTTGTCCGAAGTCTTTTTCCCTACGACGCTTTTAGTGTTTGTTTACGCTCAGACAGGAACGTTGATTTAACACAACAAAGCTTTGCATATTTAAGTACCTCAGTTCCCCCCTTTTTGATACATTCCCCGTACCTGATTCGGTTTCTCAGTTTAGTCTGTGTTTTTATATTATCCTTATGCCGGATGTATGGGTTTGTTGTTGCTTTCAGGAGAGATCGTTTTGGATTACCTACCGTTATTTTTTAAGCTTGAAAACAAAGTTGCTCTGCTGGTCGGCGGAGGTCAGGTGGCTTTGCGAAAAGCAACACTGCTGGTGCGGGCCGGTGCCAGGGTTACGGTAGTGGCTCATGTGGTGGAACCTGAATTGGCCGAGCTGGTCGAGCAGCATGGCGGACAGGTGATCATCGGTGAATACCACAGTGCATTGCTGGATGACGCTTATCTGGTGGTTGCCGCGACAGATGACTCTGAGCTAAATGAGCGGGTTCATTATGATTCAATAGCGCGTCATTTGCCGGTGAATGTGGTCGACAGTCCAGCGCTCTGCACCTTCATTTTTCCGGCGATTGTTGATCGTTCACCTATTGTTATCGGTATCTCATCCGGTGGCGAGTCACCGGTATTAGCGCGGCTTTTGCGCGCTAAGCTAGAAACCTGGATTCCTCAGGGGTATAGCCGGTTAGGTAAGCTGGTAGGACGATTCCGGTCTCAGGTTAAAAGTAAATTTGGTAGTGTTGAACAACGCCGGATCTTCTGGGAGAAAATCCTTCAGGGGCAGGTTGCTGAAAATGTTTTTGCCGGGCGTGACGCCGAAGCAGAAACCTTGCTGGAAACGGCATTAGAAAATGCAGACCCTGAGCATCAGGTTGGTGAAGTGTATCTGGTCGGTGGTGGCCCGGGCGATCCTGAACTACTGACCTTTAAAGCGCTGCGTCTGATGCAACAGGCAGACATTGTTTTCTATGATCAGCTGGTTTCGCCTGAAGTGGTGGATCTGTGTCGTCGGGATGCTGATCGGGTATTTGTGGGTAAACGCAGAGATAATCATGCGGTACCCCAGGAAGGTATTAATGAGCTACTGGTTAAATATGCTAAACAGGGCCGACGTGTATTACGTCTCAAAGGCGGTGACCCTTTTGTCTTTGGTCGTGGCGGGGAAGAGTTGGAAACCCTGAGCCAGCATAATATTCCGTTTCAGGTAGTGCCGGGTATTACAGCTGCCAGCGCCTGTTCAACTTATGCCGGTATTCCATTGACCCATAGGGATTATGCTCAATCGGTGAAATTAGTCACCGGACAACTTAAAAATCGCTCATCCGATCTGAATTATGCTGAGCTGATTCATCCGAATCAGACCATAGTGTTCTACATGGGCTTACATACACTGCCGCACTTGTGCGAACAATTGATAGCCCATGGCAAACCAGCGACGACACCTGCGGCGATCGTGTCTAAGGGAACCCGGGTTGATCAGCAGGTATTAACAGGTACTTTGACAACGCTGCCTGAATTGCAAGAGCAGGCTAAGCTACCAGCTCCTGCCCTGATTATTGTTGGTGAAGTGGTCTTGTTACATGAAGATCTGGCCTGGTTTGGTGATGATGTACTGCAAAACCACGGTTTGGTTTTACCGGACGCTAATAAGCCTTAATATAAAAGACGGTTCTGGTAAGTGATTAGAGAATGAAGGAGGCCTTTGGCCTCCTTTTTTTTTAAGCTCATTAAAAGGTGAACGAACTCAGCATTAGAAACAATATAGATCTGCTGCAAGCCTGAATAAATAGCAAAAATATGATTGCTATTACCCGTTAATAAATAGGGAAAGCCATTAAAGCAGGCGTTATAAAAGAGGTAGTAAAGGTCATTGTATGTTTATTGACAATGCATTCTGGCATGGCTATACCTAAATGCAGTGCAAGCTGATCAAGGAATTGAAAAGTACAGTAGTTTGCGCTGGTTTTTCTCAAACATACGTCAAAGGAGTGAAGTATGTCTCTCAAACAAGTCTCTCTTGTTGCTTATCTGGCAGCTTTCTTATCCGTTCCTATAGCCCATGCTGAAGTTGGTTTTGGCGCGGGAGTTAGTTACGTCTTCGGTGAAGGTGTTGCTGTTGGGTTAAGAGTTTTTAGTGATAATGAGGAAGGTAAGGGGGTCGGGTTAATTGGCCTGGACTATATGCCTGGGACGGGAGGGGTGCGGCCTAGTGTCGGTATCGCCTACCTTGGTGAAAATGTATATGGCGAGCTCAATACTGGTTATAACAATCAGAAAGGAGAATGGAATCTAGGCATTGGAGCGGGTCTGACGGATACCGATGAAGATCCGAAAGCGGCTCCAGCGGTAGCTGTTGATACCGGAGATGATATGTCACCGGGGCCTGTAACGGATTTATAAGTATTGGTAACTCGATGCCGTTTTACAAAAAGGTGCTGAATGCACCTTTTTATTCGATAGGGAATTAATACAGTTGAATACCTGAATTATTGGTAAGTAGTATAATCAGGGGAGGAACAGAGACCAAAGCACCTACTTTTTTTAAGTAAGTTGCACAGAGTTACTTACAGATCGATATCTTTGATTTTAAAAGCTCCAGCAAGTGTTAAAAAAATATCAAACTTTAGCTCATCTGCCGTTATAATCTGCCATTCTATCTATAATATTTTGCGCATCAGGACGAACCACCATCAGTCATACCAAGTCTGCTTCTCTTGAGCAAAAAACCAAGCTGCTCTCGCCACTACCGATGCGTTATGGTGTCTCCGCCAGTCGTACATGGTTGCCTAAATGCGGAAGCTTTAAAAATGCCAATGAGAACCATGGCCATTGGGAAACAATTCTAGATTTCTTGCTTGAGCGCTTTCCTTACATTCCTGAAACGGTTTTTCAGGAACGTTTGGGCCGTGGTGATATCGTGGATCAGACCGGCAAGCCTTACGCTGTTAATAGCCTGTACCAGCCTGAGACTTTCCTGTTTTACTATCGGGAAATTCCAGATGAACCGGTTATCCCTTTTCAAGAGACTATTTTATTCAGAGATGAACACATTATTGTCGTGGATAAACCCCATTTTTTGCCGGTAGTACCCAGTGGACGCTTTGTACGTGAAAGCCTGCTTAGTCGTCTGAAGCATCGTTTTCAGCTGGAAGACATTTCCCCTATACACCGGCTCGATCGGGAAACTGCCGGTGTGGTTATTTTTAGTTGCAACAAAGCTGATCGTGGCGCGTATCAGAGTCTGTTTCAAAACAAGCAGGTCAGCAAAACCTATGAAGCGATAGCGGTACGTTCAACGCTGGAATTTCCCTTTAACCATCGGAGCCGGATAAGTAAAGGCGAACCGTTCTTCAGAATGCAGGAAGAGGACGGGGAAGCAAATACAGAAACCATTATCGACATGGTTGAGGTTAAAGGTGATTTAGCGCGTTATCAGCTGAACCCTGTTACTGGTAAACAGCACCAGTTACGGGTCCATATGGCGTCAATTGGCACTCCTATTCTGAATGATCCGTTCTATCCGGTATTACAGACTGATAAAGGTGAGGATTATTCTGAACCGTTACAGTTGTTGGCGAAGACGATTGAATTTCTTGATCCTGTTACGAAAAAGTTGCGGTCATTTGAAAGTCAGCAAACCTTGATTTTTTAACAGGCAGTATTATTGCCGCCTGGCCAAGGAGTCTGGTATTGCTTATCGTTGGTGAAGTGATACTGTTGCATGAGGATCTGGCCTGGCTTAGCGATGACGTATTGCACTACCCTGGTCTGATTCTGTCAGCTAATGTGATTTCAGATACTAAGTCGTACTTAAGTTCTCATGCTAATAGTCGCTGAAGTCCGAGCAATAATATCCCGATAGTTTGAGGATAAGATTTTGCAAAAAACACAACGGCAAGTACTGAATATTGAGTATGTAACTAAACGGATTGATCGTTTACCGCTCTTACCTGCCGTGGTGCTTGAACTGACTCAACTGAGCCAGGATGCGGATGACTTTTATGAAAAAATGGCAGAGCTGGCTAGTCAGGACCCACCCCTTTCAGCACGTATACTTGGTTTTGCCAATACTATAAGTCCTGCCTCTGATAAGCAGATTAACAATGTACATCAGGCATTGATGAAATTAGGTGTAATAAAGACACTTAATCTAATCAATGAACTAACAACCGTTAGCGCTTTTAGTCCGACAAAACCAGAATATAAAACTATCTGGCGTCACTCTGTTGAAACTGCCCGGTTCAGTCGCTTTCTTGCCGTTCATATACCTGAATTTGATCTGTCAGACGAATTAGCTTACAGCTGTGGGTTATTGCATGATCTTGGACGTTTTGTATTATTACAGGTTGCTGTTCATGCTGTAGAAAGTGTTGATGCTGCCGGTTGGGATAGCCCACAAGAACTACCTGAAGTTGAGCAGTCATTATTTGGTTTTAATCATGCTGAAGTGGGTCGTATTGCAGCAGAGCATTGGCAGCTGCCCGACATTATCTGTAAAACGTTGCGTTTTCATCACCATTATAATCTTTGGGAAATGGATGAGGTACCAAGATCATTCCTGCAGTTATTAACGGTTGTGCAGTTTGCTGATTTTCTGAGTGTACTATTGATTCAGAACCCGCAGTGGAGAAGCTGGAGCGAGACTGAATTAAGTGAACGTATAAGGAGCTACTGCACCCACTCTGACTGGCCGGATATTGCATTTCCTATCGATAAGTTGGTAAAAGCATTGCCGTTGATGAGTGATGAGTGTGAAAAAATTCTGCTACAAGCGGGTGTTGCTTAGGCTTTTAAATCTGGTAACTGCGCTATCAGTTTTGCCCTGTCAGATAACGTTTAAGCCAGTCTCTCTGTGCTGGAAAGCGCCACTGGTGTTCAGTAAATGCGTCCTGATCCAGCCAGAAGGCACTCCTCACTTCGTGGGTAAACTGAATATCGATCTCACCTGATGTTTCATGAAGTTGACAGCGATACAGATGAAAGCCGTTATCAAATTTACGTACCAGGTTTTTCGGAGTGGTATCCAATCCGGTTTCCTCCCAGGTTTCTCTGTGGGCTGAACAACGGGGTGATTCGCCGGTATTACCACTGCCGCCGGGAATGCTGATTTTTCCCGTCATCTCTTTTATGACCAGTAGTTTATTATCGTTGATAACAATACAACCGGCACTTTTTACACTGGCCTCGCGACCTTGGTCCGGACAAGGCGGCGGTGTTGCGCTACAGGCGCTAACAGCGAAGGTTAATACAACCGGAACTAGATAGAATCCTTTCATCTTATAATTTTCTTTATTGTTCATCTTTTTAGCTGAATCGGATTTAGAGCTGATCGCGTTGATACTTACGGATAGTTCTTTGTAGCTGCTCTATCCGGTCCTCATTACAAAACCTAGGCACTTTGCGGCTCTGTACTGCATGAAAGCCTATGCCATTCAGCTCATGTGTCACTCTGCTTTCACCGAACTGAAGAACTAATCGATCTATCATTGCCTGTTTGTCATAGGTAACTTTACAGGTTTGGGCAGCGCCTAAACGAGACCAGACCGTTTGTAACTGCTCGTTATAACCCAGGGCATCGCTACCGGTAAAACCGTTATCATAATGATAAAGGTAAGCGACCGGATCGATATTCCATTCACTCATACCACCGCTGCCCGCGTATTGCGGAAGGTTTTGTTTTTCTGCGCTAGAACAGCCCATCAGAAAAAGTGCCATTAAGCTGCAGAGTATGACAGGTCTGTTCATTATCGACTCCGGTGATAGATACAGAATAGAGGGCTATAGAGCCCTGATCTGCTCGGCTAATTGTAATGAATCGTTAATTTCCCTGCGATTTACAATCAGCATCTGAGCAATTTTAAGGGATAGTTTTTCTGACTCAGCTCTGTGTGCCGGATCCTCAATATTCATCAAATCAGCGACATGGGCGATGCCTATAGTACGGCGTGTCATTTCTACGCCGGCATAACCCAGAGTATCTTGCCAGAGTTGTTGCAGATACCATTGTTGGTAACTTGCATTACTCAGGGAGGGATCAAGGTTGTGGCTTTGCATTAGCTGGCTAAGTTTCTGGCTGAAGCTCTGCCACAACGCAGCGACCGTGTTGAGTAACCATGCCTGATAGTCTGCTCGCTGCTCTTCTGAACCAGGCAGGTTAGCCTGGCCACAGTAATTCAACAGGAAGTTGGCGAGTAAGACTCCGGTATCAAAACCGGCAGGGCCGCAGAAGGCAAACTCCATATCGATAACTTTGCAGCTATCAGATGTCGCAAATACCGATCCTGTATGTAAGTCGCCATGTAGCAGCGCTTCAGTATCAGACATATAGCGACGTTTCAGGATAGCGACTTCCCGCTTTAATTCATTATCAGCCCATAGCTTTTCTGCTGTTTCACGTAGCAGAGGGTTAATATCATTACGCTCGTGATCGCAGAACGGATCCCAGAAAAAAACCTCTTCGTGAATCTTACATAGTTCGGGGTTCTGGCTGTTTTTGACCAGAGCTTTATGGTCGGTAGATTCTATCCCCATACCGCTAGTGTAAAATTTCATGGTCGCAAGGAATGAGCCAAGCTGGTCTGCCAGTAACGGTAACTTGGTCCGGTTAATAAGCAATTCACGTAGGTTGTGATGATCACCGATATCCTGCATTAGAATAACTGAGCTATCAGAATCGTAGTGGTAGATCTCAGGCACAATTTCAGGGCATCGTTCTGTGGTGAGCTTAAGGCTATTGTGCTCAATGCGCAGTCGGTCCTGAGTCAGCGGCCAGCCCTCGCCGATAACCCGGATATAGGGCGGTGTTTGCTTCACAATCAGGCTCTGGCCCTGATTGTCTTTTACCCGGTAGACGTAGTTCAGGTTACCGTCACTGATCTCTTCAGTTACTAAATCTGCATCGGTAGAAAAAAAGCTTGAATTTTTACTGATGTAATCGATTAGCTGTTGGCTATTACTGAACTTGGTGAAACTCATTCGAAACCTCAGAAATGTGAAAGTTATTCAAGTTAGTCTAACTATCCTGAGGGCGAAGGCAATAGAGGAGTGCGAGGTTTTGCGGTCTAAAGTGGCGATTGATTGAATTAGTTCAGAAGTAAGAATTATGGCTTATTCATCTAATGTTTTTATAAGTAGATACTTGGAAATAGCGGGTTTTTATATAGCTCACCTTTACCTTAACAGCCTTAAAGGGCGTGTTTAGTAGCTATAATCATTTATACGAGATATGAAAAATACTACTTTTACTTACACTTGAATCGACGAACGTCGTTAAACTGCTACACTTTATTCTGGAAAAACGGATTTTCAAAGGGCTGAAGTAAATAGCAATGCAGGGATGTCTTACAAGATTTTTGTTTATGGTATTGATAAATCCTCTAAAATCTTAGGTTTAGAGATTACCTGAACAGATCGGAGATAAGATATGTACCGTTCAACAATAGTATGTTTTTCAATGTTACTGGTATCAAATGCAGTTAGTGCCATAACTATTGATGAAACTGTTTCCCAGAGTCTGTCATATCATCCGGCGTTAAGCGCTGCGACAAAAGAGCAAACGGTTACAGAGTTTCAAATTGACGAGGCCAAAAGTGGCTACCGGCCGCAGGCGTCTATCGAGCTATCTACCGGCCGTCAATGGGCTAACAATACCACTATCAGAAGTATTCAGGACGATGGGAATGATGTGCACCTGAATAAAGCAGATTTTTTGTTGCGACAGGTTATTTATGATGGTGGTCTGACCCGGGGACGAATTGATTCTGCCTCTAGTGCTTATGATGCCGCGGGTCACCTGGTTGGGGAGCGAAAGCAGGATGTCACCCTGGCTGCGGTAGGTGCCCATCTGAATGTATTACGAAGTGAAGAGCTGCTTAGCCTGGCCGAGGCTAATCTGGTTGCCCATAAACAGTATCTGGATGATATTGAAAGCAGGGCAAGGCAAGGCGTTATTACAGAAACAGATGCCCATCATGCCCGAGCCCGTTATGCCTTTGCAGATGCTTCTCTTATGTCTCAGGAGGAACAATATCTGATAGCCGGTCAACGTTATCTTGAAATTGTGGGTATCGAAGCTGAAGCGTTACAAGGTGTGGAGCGTCCGGATATTGAATACGCCAGCCTTGAGGACGCACTGGAATCAACCATGAATCATCCTACGGTACTCCAGTCTGCCGCTACGGTTAAGCAGGCCCGGGCTAATTACCAACAAACAAAATCAGCGTTCAGACCTCGGGTTGATTTTGAGGTTCGCAGTACCGTGCAGGACACCTCGGCGAGCTCCGATCTTTCGCCTTATAATCCGCAGTCTTATGAAACCTTCGCCGGACTGGTGATGAGCTATGACATCTCTAATGGCGGGGCTGACAGTGCCCGACGTGATATCACTGCGGCTCAGGAAGCATCGGCAACAGAATTATACAAACTGGCTGCAAGGGATGCCCGGGAAGCTATCCGTACATCCTGGTATAGCCGGGAGAAAACAGCATCCAGATTACCTCTCTTGCAGAGCTATTCTGACTCTTTGGATAAAGTATTGGCGGATTATGTAGACCAGTTCTCCGTGAATCGTCGAGACCTTCTTGATCTGTTGGACCGACAGGTTGAAACATTTCGTGCACAATCTGATCTGGTAAACGCCAGATATGATCTTGTTACCCAGGACTTTGAGTTGCTTCAGGCAACTGGTCAACTGGATGCACGGTTTGGCAGTCAGTGACTGCAAACGCTCTAATAGAGCATAAGTCTGTGGTTGGCATTTGTCTGACCGCAGAGGAGTTTGGTTATGAATGTACAACTCACTCTGGTGACCCGTGAGGGGGAGGAACAGGAGCAAAATGTAGATACTTTGAGTACTGACGATGTATCTATGGAAAGCTTACAATCGCTAACACTACCTTTAACCCGGAATGATATCAGTGAGATCGATTTTGATGGTAATCAGCTAACCCTGAGCCTTGAGCAGGGAGAGCTGGTTATTAGTGATTTTATTGATGAGTTTGGAAATATTAAAGAGATCTATACGGTAAATGGTCAGTTGCTGTTTAAAGATGCAACGGACCTGTTTGAACAACTGGCTGCTCCTGCTGCTGGTAATATTGCTGCTGAAGGCAGCAGTTCGGTATTTAGTTTTCTTGATGATATCAGACCTTTTCTTTCCTCAAATGCACCGGGCTACCGGGATCTTCGTAACGGATTGGATAATCCGCTTCTCGTTGAAACTGATCTGAATGGTGATCCTGACAACCCCTTTGTGATCCCTGAGCCAGATATTCAACCTGACTTTCTCTCCTTTGATGAGGGACAATTTGATGAGCAACAACTTCCCGGTGGCAATGTCCTTAATAATGATACCGATCCAGAAGGTGATCTTTTAACAGTAATCGCTGTTAATGGTCAGCCACTTGAGGGGGGAAGTATCGTTATAACCTTGCCATCAGGTGCACAGGTAGAAGTTTTTGAAAATGGTGATTATCAGGTTCTTAATCCGCAAGTCTATGATGATTTGGGGCTAGGTGGTAATGATGATCTGTCTGAAACCTTTAATTACACAGCGTCTGATGGTGACTTGTCTGGCACAGCCACAGTAACTATTACTGTTAATGGTGAAAATGATATAGCGATTATCGACGGTGATGATGCGGGGGAGGTCACTGAGGATTTCGAAGTTCAGTTGATTGGAGATGTCGAATACCTTGCTGAAACCGGTCAGCTCACCGTTTCTGATCCGGATAATGGCGAAAGTTTTTTTGATCCTGATAGCGTAATTTCTAATGCGGGAAATTTGGGAGCATTAACTATCGATGCTAATGGTAATTGGAACTACAGTATCGAAAACCAGCTACCTGAAGTCCAAAATATGCTCACAGGTGAATCATTTGATGAAACCTTTACTGTCAGTAGTCTGGATGGAACTAGCCAGGAAATCGTGGTTACCGTTAAGGGGTTCACAGATGGAACGCCATCTATTGATATTGTTGATAGCAACGGAGAAGCATCAGGAGATATCAGCGTAGTTGAAAACGGTAGTGTTGCAGGTAGCTTCGTCATAGAAGCTGAAGAGGGAATCGCAACAATTAAAATCGGTGATACTCTGATCAATCTGAGTGAGCTGGAGGACATTGAAAACGGTGCAATAGATAGTATTGGAATTAACGGCCTGAATCTTGGCAATATGCAGGTCACGGGTTTTATCTCGGCCTCTGGTACCCTGGAATACAGTTATGACCCTGCCGGTATGAGCCAGGACCATAGTAGTGGTGATGTGATCGAAAGTATTTCGTTAACACTAACGGATCGGGCAGGTCAGATCGCTGGTGATTCGCTAGATATTAATATTACGGATACTGCTCCGGAAGCCGTGGATGATCTGGATGCTATCAGTGAAACCAATATTGGGACTATTGAAGGAAATGTACTTAGTAACGATATCGAAAGTGCAGATCAACCGCTTGTTTTTGTTGGCTGGGATGATGATGCTGTCACTGCAGTTAATGCACTGGGGTATGTTGATCAACTGATAGTAAACTCAGACGGTAGTTACTCTTTTTCAATTAATAATTCACATTCGATATTTGATACCTTGAATACCGGAGATGAAATTACCCTGACTGTTGATTACCAAATGGCCGATGGCGATGGTGTTCCGGGTGGCCAAGGGGCTTCTTTAATCATTACGATTCAGGGGCATACCGGTGGTGATCCTGAGATTCATATCGACGATGATAATGGTATCGCATCCGGTGATATCAGTGTTGTGGAAGACCAGGTTCTTACGAACGAAGGTTTTGATATCTCGGTTTCCAATGGATTACAGCAGGTAATGATTGGTGCGACAACCATTAGTGCAGCAGATCTGTTGGCATCGGCAACGACAAATATTCTTATAGCAGGCACCCTCAATGGGGAGATGTGGGTTACCGGTTTTGACGGAACGACAATTAGCTACAGTTATGATCCTACAGGGACAAGTCAGGATCATAGTAGCGGAGAAATATTGGAAACTATTGCGATAACAGTAACAGATACCGCTAACAAATCAGCCAATGATAATCTGGAAATTCTAATCGATGATACGATTCCGCATGCCAGTGATGACATAGCTGATGTAACCGAGGGGAGTGGAAGTATCAGTGGCAATGTTTTGGAGAATGATACCCAGAGTGCTGATACTCCGGCGACGGCCCAGTGGGGGGGGACTGACTCCCAGTATGGTACGTTAACTGCTAATGATGATGGCAGTTACAACTATGAACTGGATAGTGGCAACTATGACGTTCTGGCACTGGCGGATGGGGATACGCTCAGTGAAACGTTCACTTATATGATGGTAGATAGCGATGGTTCTATATCAGATGCTCAGTTGACTATTACGATCAACGGTAGATCTGATGATGGTTCCTGCCCAGATATATCTGCCAGTAATGTCTATCTGTTTAGTGGTACCGGTAAATTTGATCCCATCGATGGTGGTGATGGCTACGATATTCTGGTCGTTAATGATACGACTCTTAATTTTGATGATAAACCACGTCAGTTTGATAATTTTGAGCGGTTACACCTATGTGGAAAGAATAATAATCATCAGTCCCAGGTGGTACAGCAGATCTTCGCTGAAGATGTGCTGGATATGACTTCGGATACCGGGCCCCTAGCTAATATTCTTTTGATCACAGGTGATCCGATCGATCCGCTTAAGCCTAATGCCAGTCCGGGTGATACGGTTAAGTTGGATATATCACCTGCAGAGTGGGTACAGGGAGGAACTCAATCTTATGATGGTATGGAGTTTAACGTCTTTACCAATGACGGGGCGACGCTCTGGATCGAAACAGAGTTGAATGTTGATGATGTTTCTTAGAGGTAAATAGAACAAAGCCCCGCGTAGCGGGGCTTTATTATTTATAGTAGAAGAGTACGAGCTGGAAGCTCTTTAAACAATATCGGCGTTTGTATCGATATCAGTATCAATTTTAACGATCGCTCCTTCGAGCGTGAAAACGTTGTAGCTAATACCGTCAATATTCTGAACGCCAGTATTGCTCCATGCGTCAGGATTTTTCAGTAATACATGATCTTCTGTGTCGCCCTCGATCAGTAGTGGCTGGTCATTGGTCAGGGACAGAACATCTGCCGCTTCAAGCCCACTAAGGGTGTTCTCACCATCACCAGTCAGATCAATATGGTTAATGGATTGTTTTATAAACTTATTGTTTATAAGTGCATCGATATCAACAATCGCATTATCTAAAGACAGTGATGTTATCCCATCAGTCTCAATAATCTGATCAGCATCGATACGTAATAGCTGACTGGTACCTTTAACAGTCACTTCAGCTTCAGCAGCGTTGCTGTTTTCTATACCGTCTGTAATCTTATATTGAAGACTAATTTTCAGGTTAACGCCTCTGGGCAGCGTGGCGAGTCCTGCATCTGAAAGATCTAGCTTTATTGAATTTCCTTTATTTACGATGATCAGATCATTTTGCAGTTGAGTAGTCAGACTCGCCCGGTCTAAGCCAAGTGTGTTCAGAACATGGTTATCATCAGCTTCGCTGTAAACCGGATTGCCGGAGTCATCGACGATTTCCAGGCCTGCAATTTGGACAGAGTCCTTAGCAACATCAAGTTGTTTAACGCTATGGTTAGAATCTACGTCGCCTATCTTTCCTTTTCTCCATAGTTTATTCGTAATCGGGCTGATCACTTTACTGGTTGCAGTATCATTAATCGTTGCTGATAAAACGAAGTTTTCAGCGATAACCGGCGCATCATTGGTGCCTGAGATAGTGATTTTTATCTGTTGGGTATCTGACTGCTTAGCGCTGTCCCTGGCTTGAATGGTATAAGTTAAAACCAGCTCCTTACCTGCGGGCAGGAAATCAAACTGACTATCTTTAGCTGAAAACTGCCATTCGTAATCGGCTTCAGTTTCACCTTTTACAATATTATTGCCATCAATAATTGATAGCATTTTTAATAGTGCAGAAGTTTTCATACCGCCCGTCGGGCCGTTGGCTTTAACAGAGCTAACTTTAACAGTAACCGTATCGTTGACATCTATATCCTGTACGCTGAAGTTACCCCCAGCAAGGGTGCCAGTATCATCTTCATTAAAACTAAACTCTGTTTCAGATGACTCATCCAACGAAATTTCTGGCTTATCGTTAGTGCCTCTAATTTGTACTCTGATAGTTTGAAACCGATCTTTCCCAAGGCCATCTGTTTGACTGAGTTTCAGGCTGTAAGCTATTACCAGTTTTTGCCCAGCGGAAAGAAAATCAAAGCTCTGGGGCGCTGCATCAAAGTTCCAAATGAACTGATCTTTCGCCTGTCCGGCGTCGATCTTTATCTCGGCTAGTTTGTCAGTAGAAAGCGATAGCATATTTAGCAGATCTGGATTTGAGATCTGCGTTGTATGGGCGATGACTTTTACTACTGATAGACTGTGAGTATCGTTCAGGTCTGCATCAGCGATGCTCATCGTGCCCTCAAAGTGCAGAGCCTGATCAGATTCGGTTAAGTTTTTACTCAGCTGATCACCTTGTTGACGAATAAACTTATGTCCGGCATTTAAACCGCCAATGACTAGGGTAGCTGTTAAAGGGCCACTGGATTCACTACTCAGCGTTTCCAGTTGATACTGTATATCAATCTCTGCTTGCTCACCTTTAGCCAGGAAATCAAAGTTATTCTGATAATTGATTTTAAGATAGTCACTGCCTTTGCTCCTGTTGACTACCTGGAGTCCGCTCACTATCTCGTTTAGCATCTCCTGCTCGCTGGCAAATCCCAACGTCTGATATGTGACACCTTCAGGTAGTCTGATTGCGGTGATCTCGGGGCTATGGACTTGGTCATCATTTATGTTGACGGTCTTATAATTGGTATCAGGGTTATCAGAGTCGAGAATACCTTGTTGCCATAATTTTTTTGAGTTGAGGATCAGATTTGCGCTGCTGTTCTTCTCTGTATTTGAGAACTGGCGGTCACCAACCATAAGAGCATCGTAGCTACCGATAACAGTAACCGTTGCTGTATTTGCAGTACTGTCTTGCTGATCACTGACCTGATAGTTAATGGTCAATTGCAGTTCAGCCTTTTCAGGCAGGTTATTAAACTGCGAGGGATCAATATTGATCACACCATCCTGTTCAGTAAAGATAACCGGGCGGTTATCAACTGCAGTAATTGTTACATGCTCAATCGATAGTGCATCGCCTTCGGCATCTGTGGCGCCATCTAAAAGGTTGATTGTGAAAGCGGCATCATCTTCGTTGACATCAGGATGTTCGATAGGGCCGATAGCCGGGGCATCATTGGTGCCGGTAATAATAACCGTTGCTGTATTTACAGTACTGTCTTGCTGATCACTGACCTGATAGTTAATGGTCAATTGCAGTTCAGCCTTTTCAGGCAGGTTATTAAACTGTGAGGGATCAATACTGAGCACACCATCCTGTTCAGTAAAGATAACCGGGCGGTTATCAGCAGCAGTAACTGATACTTGCTCAATCGATAGTGCATCGCCTTCGACATCGGTGGCGCCATCTAAAAGGTTAATTGTGAAAGCGGCATCATCTTCGTTGACATCAGGATGTTCGATAGGGCCGATAGCTGGGGCATCATTGGTACCGGTAATAATAACCGTTGCTGTATTTGCAGTACTGTCTTGCTGATCACTGACCTGATAGTTAATGGTCAATTGCAGTTCAGCCTTTTCAGGCAGGTTATTAAACTGCGAGGGATCAATATTGATCACACCATCCTGTTCAGTAAAGATAACCGGGCGGTTATCAACTGCAGTAATTGTTACATGCTCAATCGATAGTGCATCGCCTTCGGCATCTGTGGCGCCATCCAAAAGGTTAATTGTGAAAGCGGCGTCATCTTCGTTGACATCAGGATGTTCGATAGGGCCAATAGCTGGGGCATCATTGGTGCCGGTAACACTAAAATCCATCACCGCACTGCTACTGGAGATGCCGTCACTTACTTCATAATTGAGTTGGTCGAATACGGTTTCTGCTTCGCTCAGGTCGCCATATACTGCTTTGTGATTGAGTACAACAAACAGACCATTCTGGAATACTGTAACCTGAACGCCGGTGGCCAGAGTAACCGTGACAGAACTATCGTTTAAAGGCAGTCCTTCAACGCTGCTTATCGCAATCGATGGACTATCAATATCACTGTCATTTACCAAAAGGTTACCGGTTAGCAGTCCGTTCTCTTGTTCTGCTTCGTTATAACTGAAACTTTCATTTTCCGCGATAGGGGCCTGGTTTGCAGCAAGAACTTCGGTTGCTTCTGTGAACGCCTGATTGATGAATGAAGGCCCATCGAGGGCCTCTCGCAGATTACGGTAGCTATTACTATTTTCGGTTGTCGGTTCAGATTGCTCATCAGCTGGAGTGAAGCCACTACCGTTAGAAATTTTAGTGGTTGTTTGTTCGGGGCCTGCCGCAGTGGCGTTTAGTTCAGAAAGCAGTTCAGCGATGCTATCAAATAAGAGCGAGCCGTTTTCCTGGTAAACAGGTACCAGTGTTCCTTCAGCGTCGGTAAAAGCTGTGAACTCTATGTTTTCGCCGGAGCTCAGTGTAAGCGTCAGTGCATCACCATCAAATTCCAGCGACTGGATGTCGGTACGGTTGAATGGCAGGGATACGCTGTTGATGACGGTAAGGTCAACTTGCTGGCTAGCGTTAAGATCCGCAGTAATCAGTTCGCCATTGTTTTGGGTAAGAACAATTGAACCACTCATGTACGGTTTCCTCTCTTAGCTAGATTGAGCTGATGGTAAATAAATCGGTGCTGGCTTCCGCGTTAATCAGCTAAATAAATGCGTGAACAATAAATAGTTTGATTTGTTCGCTATATTAGTCTTAGTGTTTGTAGTTAAAGATTTTTTTTAAATAACACTGTTTAATTTGTCTGCCTATAGTTTACTAGCAATGGCTATTCTTTGGCTATTAGTTATACGGGTGGTGACTGTATAGAAACTGAATAGAAGCATTACCCGAAATGGCTAACTATTTGGATAATCAGTGCTTTTTCTTTGCTATGATAGTTTTATTCGGGCTGGAAAAGAGTAACCAAATTGAGTAACGGTGAAGCGAATACCTTAAATGTGTCCTCAGGGCTGGTGGATGTCATAGTGGCTGCCGCTAAATCCCTGGGTATTAACCTTAACAGCGAAGATCTGATAAGAGGGATAGCTCCGACCGGTGAGCAGCTGACAGATCAGTTTCTGCCTGAGCTATTATCCCGGTCAAACCTTGAGTCTGATTTTTTTACTCTCTCAATCGATGATATACCCGATGATCTAAGCCCGGTGTTGCTTCAGTTAAATGATAACCAATGGGCTATCTGGCTGGGGAATAAACGTGTTATTGCCTATGGCCCTGAAGGGCAGGAAGTGCTTTCTTTATCGCAACTGAAACAACGTTATTCAGGGCAAGCCTGGGTTGTTTATCAACCCGTAAACTGGCAGCAAACGGCTTTACCTCTGGCAGATAGTACGCCCTGGTTCCGCCAGCTTCTGGGTAGCCAGAGCTGGATTTATGGCTATGCGTTACTGGCTACTATGTTGATTAATATTTTTGCCTTAGTAGTGCCTTTTTTTACGATGGCTGTTTATGATCGGGTTATTCCAAATAATGCCCTGACCAGTCTTACTGCGCTGGCTTTCGGTGCATCTGCAATACTTTTGTTTGATTTCGTGACTAAGAATATTAGGACTTACCTGATAGAGGCGGCGGGTCGTCGGTTTGATAATCGTTTAGGCGTAGCGGTTTATGCTAAGTTAATTAAGTTGAAAAATTCAGCCCGTAATCAGCCAGCGGGTCAGTTGGCGGCGACAATTAAAGATTATGAAACCCTGCGTAGCTTTATGTCTGGCACAACCATGACGTTACTGGGGGATCTGCCATTTGCGTTTTTGTTTATCGCTATCATCGGTGTTGTTGCTGGCCCGATGTGGATCTGGCCGATGATCGGTCTGGTGATCATTGTTGGTATTGGTATCGCGTTGCAAATACCTTTACGAAAACTGGTTCAGGAAAGTCAGAAAGACAGTACAGAAAAGAACGTTCTGCTCTATGAATCACTTAATGGGCTTGATTCGTTAAAAGCGCTTGGTGCTGAAGACTGGAGTACCCAGCGCTGGCGTCAGTTGGTGGGTATTAACAGCCTTAATCAGGATAAATACCGCCGCTGGAGTGGGCTGTCTCAGCATAGTGCGACATTAATTCAACTACTTGTCAGTATCGCGATTATTGTACACGGGGCTATTTTAGTCGCTGAAGGCGAAGTCACGTCCGGGGTTCTTATTGCATCAATGATGCTGGGGAGCAGGGCGATGGGCTCTTCAGGCCAGATCGCTAATCTGTTAATCAGCTATCACCAGGCCTGCCTGAGTTATGCCGTAGTGAATGGCGTGATGCAGGGTGAATCAGAGTCTAAGCCTGTGAATGAGACCATCAGTAAATCTCGGTATAAAGGTAAACTAAGCCTGCAGGATGTTTCAGTACGTTATCAGCCAGATGCTCCTGAGGTATTGAAAGAACTCAATCTGGAAATTAGAGCCGGTGAGCGGATAGGCATTCTTGGCAAAGTAGGTAGTGGTAAAAGTACCCTTCTTAATGTCCTGATGGGGCTGCAGCAGCTTGAGACAGGTCGGGTTCTGGTCGATGACCTGAATCTTGAATCGCTGGATAAAGTACAGCTACGTCGTAATATTGGCTTTATGCAGCAGGAAAATCATCTGTTCAGTGCCAGTCTGAGAACCAATATCGCTTTGCGAGACCTGACCGGTGATGATGAGACTGTGATCAGGGCGATGCGGGTAATAGGGTTGGATGAAGTGATAGGTCAGACTGCACAGGGACTTGACCTGCCTATAGGTGAACGGGGTAATAGTTTGTCAGGAGGACAACGACAGTTAGTTTGTCTGGCCAGAGCATTTTATAACTCCCCTTCGATAATGTTGCTGGACGAACCTACTAGTCTGCTGGACAACAGTTCAGAACAACGGGTATTGCAGGGCATGGCTGGCGCCGTTAAAAATAAGACGCTTGTATTGGTTACTCATCGGCCAAAACTACTGGCACTGGTTGATCGTCTGATTGTGTTGGATGGCGGCCGTATAGTTGCAGACGGGCCAAAAGATCAGGTATTGAATGCATTGAGTTACCAGGATAATACCGGGGCAAACTCATGAATATTTTACAGCATAGTCATCTGCCCCTGCGGCTTGATGTTGATCAGGGGCCCCGTAAAGCGGTGATCGGCCTGTTGCTTATGATCACCTCTTTTATCTTATTCTTTCTATTCTGGGCCAGTGTTGCCGCGCTGGATATTACGGTATTTGGTTCCGGCAGAGTGGTACCTTCAGCTCAGCTTCAGGTCGTACAGAATCTTGAAGGCGGTATTATTTCTCAGATACATGTTAAGCAAGGGGAATATGTACAGAAAGATCAGCTGTTACTGGAGATTGATAACACCGGTTTTACAGCAGATTTGGAAGAGCTCAAGACTAACTATGAAGGGGCGCTGGCTGCAGCGGCTCGGTTTAATGCTGAAGCAGAAGGAACAGAACCTGTTTATCCTCCAAATCTACAGCACCGCACGGACCTGATAGCCCAGGAAAATGCGCTTTTTCATGAACGTAAAAATGAGTTAAGAAAAACGTTGGATGTACTCAGGCGGCAAGTTGATCAGCGTCAGCTGGCAAGGGATGAAATTCAACAACAGATTAATTCCGGTCGCCGAAACCTGGCACTGATCAAAGAGGAGATTCGACTTAACCGGCCTTTAGTTGAGCGGGGGGCAACCTCAAAAGTTGAGTTTATCAGGTTGCGCCGGGAAGAAGCTTCTTTGGTGGGCGAAATTGAGGCGCTTAAAGTTGCCTATAACCGAACTGACTCTGAAATTTCTGAGGCTGAATCCAGAGTGGAGCAACAGGAAGCGACGTTCAGATCCGAAGCTCGCTCAGGTTACAACGATATCAAAGTCCGTATTTCGGGCATGGCGGAGTCTCTGAAAGGTGAGCGTGACCGGGTCGCCCGGCGTCAGGTTAAAGCACCGGTATCCGGTGTGGTAAATCGGGTGTTGATCAATACTATTGGTGGCGTTAGTCGTCCCGGTGATGATCTGATTGAGATAGTGCCCGATGAGGATAACTTGCAAATTGAGATGCGGGTAAACCCGGCGGATATCGGTTTTATATCCCCTGAGCAGCCAGCGACTATTCGTTTTACTGCATATGACTCTTCGATTTTTGGGGCGCTTGAAGGGCGGGTGCTGCAGATCGGTGCTGATACCCTGACCGATGATCAGGGTGAGGTCTACTATCAGGTTGTCGTTAAGGGAGACCGTTCGTTTATGGGCGAACTGGATAATCCTTTGCCTATCATCCCGGGTATGGTCGCTGAAGTGCATGTGACAACAGGTCAGCGCACGCTGTTGGATTACATTGTGAAGCCAATTACCAAACTCAGGCAGCAGGCCTTGAGAGAGCGCTGATCTCTTTGATTTATAAGTATTAACCAAAATGGGAGCTTAAAGCTCCCATTCTTTTTATTGGCCACTGGTAGCTCTTTTTTTATCTAAAAATATTCTTTATATTAATCTCAGCTTATTGCTGTCTCGAATAAGCGTCAGGTTATTCCTTACTTTTGTTGTGAAAGGAGCGATTATGCCAAGCTGTATGATCAATGGCAGAGAGATGCACTATCTGGATCAGGGTGAGGGTTTTCCACTCCTGTTTGGGCACTGTTATTTGTGGGATAGCCGTGTGTGGCAGAATCAGTTTGATTTTCTGTCCAAGTATTTTCGCTGTATTGCTCCTGATGCGTGGTCTCACGGACAATCAGAAGTTATCACTGAATATGAGAGTGGCCTGGATCAACTGGTAGAAGATAACCGTGCACTGATGCAGCATTTAGAAATTGAGCGGTATAGTATTGTAGGTCTTGCCCTGGGCGCTATCTGGGGGAGTCGACTGGCTATTAAATATCCGGATGAAGTTGCCAGCTTGACGATGATGGCTGGAACTCTGGAGCAAGAAAGACCTGAGACGGCTCAGTTTTATAAAAATTTGATGTCTTCAGCAGGTAATATTGAGGAACTTCATAGTTCTGTTATAGATGCCGTGGTTAAAATTTATTT
This sequence comes from Amphritea balenae, assembly GCF_003858655.1. Lineage (GTDB taxonomy): Bacteria > Pseudomonadota > Gammaproteobacteria > Pseudomonadales > Balneatricaceae > Amphritea > Amphritea balenae. The sequence continues at coordinate 153,631 of NZ_RQXV01000003.1, read as the reverse complement.
TTGTTCTCAAACGCAGGAACGTCATCCTGCTTTGGTGGAAACATTTCGTTTTGATCTGATGTTCTTGACTCCGGAACAGGTGAAGGGTGTCGTTGCGTTGGGCTTGGAAATCTGTAATAGAACCACTATTGTTACGCTTGCAGATCAGATCCGTTGTCCTACGTTGATCTTGTCCGGCGATTCTGATCTTGTTCGTCCCGCTGTAGAGAGCAATACAATGCATGATCTGTTGCCTGGGAGTCAGTTCGCAGTTATTGAGGAGGCAGGGCATATGCTTCCTATGGAACAGCCATCTAAAGTAAACCAGCTTTTAGCCAATTTCCTCAGTTCGATCGATGGTGTCGAGTTGGATCTGAGAGACGCGGTTTAACTGGATGGGAACGGCTTCCGAATGGAATGTTTACATTCTTGAGTGTGCTGATAAAACTCTCTATACAGGTATTACAGTCGATCCTGTTCGACGTATTAAAGAGCATAATGAAAGTGACCGGCTCGGAGCGAAATACACCCGTACACGACGACCGGTTAGTTTGGTCTATCAGGAATCTTGTAACGATCGTTCATCAGCCTGTAAACGGGAAGCGGCAATTAAGAAGCTTTCCCGTCGGGCAAAACAGGCCCTTATAGCCGCTGGCTGTAATCACTAGCTGTAAAGAGTTAGCGCGGCGCTATAAAGGTACTCTGAGCACGCCATGTTTTTTCTGCATTGCTAATCAGAAACTGCAGGTCTGTTCTGGGAGGTAGGCCTGTGGCATGCTCAGTACATATACGATAGCGATATTCTTCACGCTGCCCCTGTTTTGTTTTTATCTTATCCGATCCGAATAAGATGAAGCGTTTGTCTTCAACGGAGATGTTCAACGTGTCGCTGATAATAGCCAGGTTTTCGATAATCATTTGATAGTCATTGCACAGCTGCCCCTGACTATTGTGTTGATACAAAAACTGCCGGTCTTTGCTGATATCTACAATAAGTGCTTCTCTTTGGCTAAACTCCCAACCCAGGTATCCGCTGATAAGCAGAATGGCAGCAAGGTAGCCTATTAATCTTGGACGTATTAAAGCGCTTTTATTATCTGCTTCCTGATTTGCTGAAATAAAGCGAATCAGTCCGGTGGGGCGTTTAAGTTTAGTCATTACCTGGTCACAGACATCGATACAGGCACCGCAAGCGATACAGTCGGCCTGTAAACCGTGGCGAATATCGATCCCCGTGGGGCAGACATGCACACAAAGATGGCAATCGACACAGTCGCCGCTTTTTGTCTCAGCTATCGTTTCAGTTGTAGTGAAGGACTTTGTTATGGTTGAAGTACTGGCTGTCGTACTTGATTGAGTACCAGGTTTAGCGCCGGGCTTTGCTCTAGGCTCTCCCCGATCACTGTTGTAGCTGACTACCCGGGTATCTTCATCAAACATAACCGACTGGAACCGTGCATAAGGGCACATATGCAAACATACTTTCTCTCGCGTAAGTCCCGCGTTAACGTAGGTAAGCAAGGCGAAGATAAGGATCCAGCTAAACATTTCCAGGCTCATCTCTGCATTAAGGATGTCTGTAGCAATCTCTCGAATTGGCACAAAATAACCAATGAAAGTGATCGCTGTTGCCGTAGCCACTACCAGCCATAGGCTGTGCTTAATAATCCGGCGTAGAAGATTACCGATATTTAACCCTTGCATATCACGTTTGATACGTTTATTTCGACTGCCCTCCGTCATGTCTTCAATACGGATGAATATCCAGCTCCAGATACTTTGTGGACAGGCAAAACCACACCATATACGGCTATAAGCCATAGCCATGGCAAAGAGCAGTACAGCCCCAACAATCATAAAACCGGCTAACAGAAACAGGTCTTGCGGGCTGAGCTGTAAACCAAACAGGTGAATTCGACGGCTGAAGAAATCGAACAGTACGATTTGATGCCCATCCAGATTGATCCAGGCGGTGCCAAAAAACATTAGCATCATTGAGCCGCTGATCAGGCGACGAAGATTCTGAAACAGACCGCTGGTTAGTCGAACATATATTTTGCCGTTTTTCTGACCAGGGTTATGAATTTGAACAGGGATCTGTTTGGCGGGTATCTGCTGCATATCAGGCTCGTTTCAATAGGCTTGTAAAAACCAGGCTCGTAAAAATACGCTTGTAAGCACTGGCTTTGTAATAAACAGGCTTACAACTTTTAAGGGTTGTGCATATCCTAGCGAAAGATCAAAATAGGAACAGATGTAAAAAAAACATATTTATTAGATACAGAGGAGGGGCTAAGTGATCTGTGCCTCTGCTTTTTATCGGATCTGTACCTACGGTGTTATCCATGAACTTTTTGTATCAGGCGCTTGAGCAGCAGTTAACGAAGCAAATAGAGTCCGGGCAGTTGCCTTTAGGTAGTCGCTTGCCTTCCGTAAGAAGTCTTTGTAAAGAGCAGAGCTTGTCAAAATCTACGGTGTTGACCGCTTACGCACGACTGGAAGCGGCAGGGTTGGTTAATGCCCGACCCAAATCCGGGTACTTTGTTTGCTACCAGCCGCAAAGCGCAGTGGTTAAGCATCGGGCAGAGCAGGCACAGCCGCCAGCATTTATTAATCAGGATGCTTTGCTGCTTGATATTATGGACCAGAGTAGTGCTTTTGATATCTGTCCCGGGCAAACAGAACCTTCCTGTAATGAACCCTTACGTCGATGCCTGGGCCGGGCGGCGCGCCGACAAAAGGGCGCTGATCAGCATTATTACAATGAGCCATCGGGCTTGCTAGGTCTGAGAAAACAGTTACAACGTCGCTGTGCTGATGGTGGAAGTCGGGTAACAGAAGATCAATTGGTTGTTACCGGTGGCTGTCAGCACAGTTTATTGTTGGCGCTGATGGCGGTAACCAGGCCGGGTGATACCGTTGCTGTAGAGTCGCCAGGTTTTTATGGCGTATTGCAGTTACTGGAATCTTTAGGGCTAAAAGCGGTAGAAATTCCATCTCTGGTGGATACGGGGCTGAGTCCTGATGCGTTGTTGATGGCGCTGCAAAACTGGTCGATCAGTGCATTAGTTGTGATGCCTGCCTATGCCACGCCAACCGGAGCATGTATGACGGATCAGAACCGTCAGCGGTTGGTGAATATAGTGGCACAGTATGACTTGCCCGTTATTGAAGATGATATCTACGGTGATCTTACATTTGCATTGCAACGGCCACGTACACTGCACTCCTACGCTCAGGATCAGGGCTTCGATGGGGTTATGTTGTGTAGCTCGATTTCAAAGTCGTTGTCTCGGGATCTGCGTATTGGCTGGATTGTTCCGGGACGCTATCTGGCTGAAGTAAAGAAGCTGAAGCTGGTGACTATGCTGGCCGGTAGCCATATGAGTCAGTTAGGTTTGCAAATGTATATGGAGGAGGGCAGTTATGAGCGTCATATACGGCACTATCGGCAACAGTTGGTTCAGCAATGTGCTCAACTTCAGCAGTTAATCAGACAGCTGTTTCCTGACACCGTTACTTATAGTCAGCCCCGGGGCGGGTTGGTGTTATGGCTTGAGCTACCCGAGCATATAGATACGTTAGCGCTCTATAATCAGGCACGTCAATTTGGCATAAGCATTACTCCGGGACAGTTGTTTAGCTCGCAGGACAGATATCAGAACTGTCTGCGGCTGAGCTTTGCTCAACCCTGGAATGAGCCGCGTATTGCCGCCTTAAAAACACTGGCCGGGTTGGTTATTGAGTGGACTGAGCCGAATTAAATATATTGAGAATCTTAAGCCTGCAGCTTAGGTTAAAGGCTGAATAGAAAAACCTAATACAAGGCATCTGTGCCTATGACTAATCCAGTCTTTGTATCTGTACTCCTGAAGGGCTGAGCCTATAATCAGTCAATTACAGGAGATAGAGCGTTTGGATAATACCCGGGGAAGCATCTTTATGGTGCTGGCGATGGCGGCTTTTGCTATCGAAGATATGTTTATTAAAGCTGCGGCACAGAGCATGGCTATTGGTCTGATACTGATGCTGTTCGGTGCTGGTGGGATGCTGATTTTTATTCTGCTGACACTGCAGAAAGGTGAGCCTGTTTTCCACCCAGCCATACTATCCAGGCCTTTGTTAATCCGCTCCGTTTGTGAGATTGTTGGCCGTCTGTTTTTTGCTTTGGCCATCACCCTGACGCCGCTGTCCAGCGCATCAGCTATTTTACAGGCAACGCCTCTGGTTGTTGTATTGGGAGCCGCTCTGATTTTCAGAGAGAAGGTGGGGGCGGTACGCTGGTTAGCCATTCTGACCGGTTTCATCGGTGTACTGATGATCATACGTCCCGGACTGGATAGTTTTAATCCGGCATCGTTATTTGCGGTTATTGGTACCCTGGGCTTTGCCGGTCGTGATCTGGCTACCCGTGCAGCTTCCCCGGTTCTCTCAAATGTACAGCTGGGTATTTATGGATTTTTTATTCTGATAGTCAGTGGCCTGATCCTGCAGCTTTATTCTAATGATCCGCTTTCAATTAACACTCAGGCGAGTGTGCAGATTGTTGCTGCAGTTATCTTTGGTGTAGCAGCCTATAACTGCCTGACGATTGCGATGCGCAGTGGTGATGTCTCGGTTGTTGCGCCATTTCGTTATACCCGGTTACTGTTTGCCCTGGTAATAGGTATCGTCATCTTTGCTGAACGCCCGGATATGATGACGCTGTCTGGTGGAGTTATTATTGTTCTGAGTGGTGGCTTTATTTTGTTACAAAGCCGCAGACTTAGCGTGCTGAAAGTACGATCGGAATAAGCAGCTTATAAAAGCTCAGGCTGGTTACTGGAAACTCAGTAGCGTGAAGGGGCCGCACCATAGGCCTGGCGAAAGGCCCGGTTAAAATGGCTTTGATCGTAAAACCCTGTATCTGTTGCGATCTGGGCAATAGTGCTATCGGAACAACGGATCTTGCGGCAGGCATATTCCAGCCTCAGGCGGGTGAGCCAGGCGTGGGGTGTGATTCCACAGGTTTTTTCAAAGCGACGCAGAAACTGGTAGCGACTTAACCCGCAAAGGCCTGCCAGCTGTTCAAGACTAATCTTTTCCCCCAGATAAGCATGGCAATACTCTCTGATACGGTAGATGTCTTTATCGCTCAGACCTCCTTTTACCGGCTTAGGTGTCTGTTGGTACAACTGTGCAAGTAGCGGCGCCAAGGCATTCAGCCAGTTTTGTTCACTGGCGACAGAGGAAAGTGTCCCGTCTGATTGCAGCAGTTTGAAGATCTGGCTTAGCTGGTTTGAGATAAGGCGGTTTTCGATCATAGCGCCAGAAAACAGAGTACCGCTATGCAGCAGATCAGTTTCCTGTTCGTAGATATCGGTAAAGTAATGACTGATTAACTCTGGAGAGATGCGGAAGGTATTCATCCGGTAAGCATTTTGATCGTCACTAATACCATCATGCACTGCGCCGGGGGGCATGACTGATATACGCCCGGGCGCCAGCCGTACGGTGTTACCCTGAAATTTTTGCCGCTGTACCCCCTCGACTACAAGGCCAATGTGGTAGTCGATATGATAGTGGGGCTCAAACCGGTATTCAGAATAAAGTCCTTCACTCAGAACCAGATCAGGGGTATCAGTTAGCCGGTGGTAAGCAATCAGATCTTGCATCAGTGGCTACCGGCTATCAAATCAGGTGTATACATAGTCGTCTAAGTATAACAGAGGCTATAACAGGACTTGCCATAGACCCCTGTCATTTAGCTTTTGTGCTTACTGGCCATCAGGGTGCGAGCGGCCTGCAAGAATAGATCGATCTCTTCTGGCTGACTGGTAAAGTTAGTTACCAGACGGATTACATTCTGTCCCCAGCGATCATGATAAAAATGAAAGCCTTGTTCTAGTAAACCTGTAATCACCACCAGCGGCAGTTTGCAGAAGATAATATTCGCTTCGGTTTTACTTTGTAACTCAACCCCTTCTATCGCTGTAAGGCCCTCTTCTAATCGCAGTGCCATCTGGTTTGCATGGCGAGCATTGTTCAGCCATAGGTCATCACTGAGGTAGGCATTTATCTGGGACGACAACAGTCTCATTTTGGATAACAGGTGACCAGCGCGTTTACGTCGGTATGCCATCTCCTGAGCCAGGCTCTTATCAAACAGCACGATAACTTCGGCGGCCAGTACGCCATTCTTAGTTGCGCCAAAGGAGAGGGCGTCAACGCCAGCTTTCCAGGTCATTTCGGCAGCTGAGCAATCGAGTGAAACCAGCGCATTAGCAAAGCGAGCACCGTCCATATGGAGTCTAAGGCCACTGTTGCGACAGATATCACCGATCTTTTTTATTTCATCAAGGTTGTAGATACTTCCGGTTTCTGTGGCCTGAGTAATGCTTACTACAGAAGGTTGAACTGAGTGCACATCGCCAACTTTATTCAGTGCTTCTTGCTGTAACAGTAACGGGTCAATCTTAGAGCTCTGCCCTGCCACTTCGATTAACTTGGCACCGTTGGTAAAAAATTCAGGCGCGCCACATTCATCATTATTGATATGGCTGTCCGGATGGCAGAGTACTGCCCCCCAGGGAGGCGTTAGTGTAGCCAGGCATAATGCATTCGCGGCGGAGCCTGTTGGCACAATAAAAACGCTCAGATCCGTTTCAAAAATTTGACGAAGCTTTTCTTCTACCTGTGCAGTGTAGTTGTCTGTTCCATAAGGGGATGCAGTGCCGGTATTACATTCTACGATGGCGTTAATGACTTCAGCCGAAGCCCCGGCAATATTGTCGCTGCTAAAACCGATATTATATTTTGGTTGTTGAGTCACTGAGTTCTGCACTTTACTACCTCTGATGATGCTTACTGCCGATAAAACAGAAACCAGGCAGATATCTAATGGGAGCAATTATGACGCATCGGGCTTTAGCTGCATTGTAAAAAATTGCAGTTTACTGAAAATGTTCAAAAACAATGTTCTTAAATATTGTTTTCATGATAATCCTGTAGGATGCAGTATTTCATATTCTGGTTTTATATTGAGCGATGAACAAAGCTATAAGAGAAACAGAGGTTATTCTGTTTGACCTCGGTAATGTTGTTATCGAACTAGGTGCTGGCCCCTTGCCTGCACACTGGTTGAAAGCCGGTAAATCTTTCGATCTGAAACAGTGGTTTCATTCTGATGTAGCTCTGGCATTTGAGCGTGGCGAGCTTTCTGCGCTTGAGCTGGCGAGATGCTTAAAACGTGACCTTGAGCTGGATGCTAAGCCGGAGCAGATCGTTGCTGAATTTCGTAAATGGCCAATCCGGATCTATCCCGAACTACCTGCGCTATTGATTGAATTAAGGCAATGTTTTCAACTGGCTGTTCTGAGTAATACCAATGAACTTCACTATCCACGACTGTTTAACGAGTTCAGTCTGGAGCGTTATTTTGATACAGACCAGATATTCGCCTCTCATCTGATTCGACTGGCTAAGCCCGATCCGGCGGCCTTTGACTATGTACTGGAGCAACTTCAGATAGAGCCCGAACAGGTGCTGTTTCTGGACGATATGGAAGAGAATGTGACGACTGCTCGCCGCCTGGGAATGAAGGCGCAGCAACTTAAAGGAGGAGCAGAAGTAGCAGCATACCTGAGAAACCTGATGTCGAGTTTGCGCTGAGTATTTAGCGTAATAAAGTAGTGGGGCTTTAGCTTAAGAGTTAACTATTTCTAATAATCTGTACTTATAAATAATTAATATTTTGTATCTGTGACCATGAATAATCCCCCTCTAGACTGTGTTCAATTAGTATTAGAGAGATTGTTTGTAGATGTATCAATATGATGAAGTCGACTATCAGGTTGTCCGTAGCCGGGTCTCGCAGTTCAGAAATCAGATAGAGCGCTATCAAGGCGGCCTGATCAGCGAAGCCGCTTTTTTGCCCCTGAGATTACAGAATGGCCTGTATATTCAAAAGCATGCCCCTATGCTTCGGGTCGCTGTACCTTACGGAATGCTTTCCTCCGTTCAGCTGCGAATGCTGGCCCGGATTTGCCGCGACTTTGATCGTGATTATTGTCATATTACGACCCGGCACAATATTCAGTTCAACTGGGTCGAGCTGGCCGATGTGCCACAAATACTGGATCGTCTGGCCAGTGTTGAAATGCATGCCATACAGACCAGCGGTAACTGTATCCGAAATACCACCTCGGATCCGTTGGCCGGTGTGGTGAAGGGGGAAGTTACAGATCCCCGCCCATATTGTGAAATCATCCGCCAATGGTCCACTTTGCACCCTGAGTTTGCTTATTTGCCGCGCAAATTCAAAATCGCCGTTATTGGTGCTGAAGAAGATCGTGCATCTATTCGGCTACATGATATCGGTCTGCAGTTAGTCAAGGCTGATTCCGGTGATATCGGCTTTAAAGTCTGGGCAGGTGGCGGACTGGGACGAACACCGATGCTCGGCAGTCTGATCAGAGAGTTCCTGCCTCAGGCACAACTCCTGGGTTATTTGAAAGCGATTGTGCGTGTCTATAACCGTTATGGTCGTCGGGATAATAAATATAAAGCCAGAATCAAGATTCTGGTGGCAAGTTTAGGGGCGCAAGAATTTGCCCGACAGGTTGAACAGGAATTTGATCGCAATGACGGTGCTGATGGGCTGCTGACCCAGGAAGAAATCAGCTATGCCCAGTCGTTCTTTACTGCACCTGAGTATGAGCCGGCAACCGGACAAGCGAGTATTGTTCACGCCGATCTTTACCCTGAATATGGGCGTTGGCTTGAGCGTAATGTACGCCCCCATAAAATTGAAGGCTATCGGATAGTGACTCTGTCGCTGAAATATCAGGGAGCTGCGCCGGGAGATATTTCTGCCCGGCAGTTAGAGCAACTGGCAGATCTGGCGGAACAGTATTCTTTCGCAGAGATTCGGACCACGCAGCAACAGAACATTATCCTTACCGATGTTAAAAGTACTGATCTTTACAGCCTCTGGCTGGAACTTCGTTATCTAAAGCTTGATACGCCGACAGTAGGTACGCTGAGCGACACCGTATGTTGCCCCGGTGCTGACTTTTGTAATCTTGCTAATGCCCGGTCTTTACCGGTTAATGCGGCGATTCAACAGCAGTTTAACGATCTTAATCAGCTGTATGAGCTGGGCGACCTGAGTCTGCGTATTTCCGGTTGTATCAATGCCTGTGCCCATCACCATATCGCCAATATCGGTATTCTCGGCGTTGATAAAAATGGCCAGGAGTATTACCAGATTACCCTGGGAGGCATGAGTGGGAAGGTTAATGCCATCGGCAAAGTGTTAGGTCCGTCTCTGCCTATGGATCGGGTGGTTCCTGCTATTGAGCAGATTATCGGGGTATATATTGCAAACAGGTCCAGTCCTTCTGAATCTTTTAGTGCTGTATATCAACGTATCGGAAAACCCCCGTTTAAGGAGTCTGTTTATGCAGCAAATAATTAAAGATAACCGGATACAGGAAGATAACCGGATCTTAGTCGGCTGGCCTGATGTTGTTCAAACTGAGGGTTCTCTTAAGGCCGAATATGTCGCTGATAATGCAGCGTTTCAACCTATGCCAGGTAATCGCTATATTCTTCCGGTTGATTACTGGCTGACATCTGCACCTGAGTTTAGCGAATACTCTGAAGTACCCGGTGTCTGGATTAGTGGTAGTGCTGATCTGGAGGCTTTGCATGAGGTTTTTATACTGGCCAGCCTGATTGCAATTGAGTTCGGTAGCTTTGTCGATGGATCGGGCTTTTCGACCGCATCGCTTATCCGGGAAGAGTTTAATTTTCAGGGTGAATTACGCGCGTTCGGTTCAGTGTTGCCGGATCAGGTCGCCTATCTGTTACGCTGCGGTTTCAGCTCAGTTGCATTCTCGCAGACAGAGGATCTTGAGCAGGCTGCGCAGCAATTACAACTGTCAGATTGTTCATATCAGGGGAGTGTTGCTCAGCCGAGAACGCCTTTTCTACAGCGAATGAATAAGTCCCGGCGTGGCTGACTGATGCAGGTTCATGAGTTTGGCTCCCCGATTACCGATGTTCAGCGTAGTCAGATCCTGTTTAACGGAGATCTGATTGTGTTTAAACAGCTACCGGCGTTAGCTGAGTTAAATCGCCAGGTAGATTATCTGATACAGGAGATACAAGGGCACCCGCGTTCTTATCTGTTAACCATAGAGCAGGGTAGGGAGCATGACAGCAAATATTTACAGTTAATGCAGCAGATACAGCAGACGTTTGCCGAGAATTCTCTGTTTTCTGAGCTGTTTTATCGGGCGCTATATCAGGTTGGTGTCGATGCGCAGGCTAACTATGCCGATAAACTGTTTCTTCGCTCAGTCCCGCCGTTAGCGATAAAGCAACCGGATAATCCTTTGTTCAGGGGGGGGATAAGACCTCACCGGGATACCTGGGGGAGTAATATCCAACAGCAGATAAACTGGTGGAGTCCTGTGTATCCGGTTACTGAACAGAATAGTATTGTTTTCTATCCCGCTTACTGGGACTCAGCGGTAGTAAATAGTACTGCGAGCTGGTCATTTGATGCTTTTTGTCGTGCGCGAAAGAACGCAGAGAAGGGGCAGACAATCGGCTATCCCTATGCACCACAAGTATTGGAACCCATAGAAGATATTAAACAGCAGGTAGTCGTTATTGAGCCTGGTGATCTTCTCTGTTTTTCAAGTGCCCATCTGCACGCCAGTGTGCCAAATAACACCGGTCTGACACGTTACAGCTACGAGCTTAGAAGCTTCAATCTTGATGATATTGCGCAACAACGTATGCCGGTTAATGTTGATAATGCGGCTACTAAACCGCATTACAACTGGTTTAATCGGATGAGTGAACAGTCTGGATCTGAAGTTAATTTATGATTATCTGAAGTGAATGATTGCTATAGAGCGAGTCAGAGTAGAACTATTCAGAGTAAAACTGGGCATTTAGCTCTTCTAACTGTTGGGTTACCAGTTGAGTAAAACTATTGGCCAGAACTGATGCCGGGCGGTGTGCCGGCGTCAGGACGGATACCGACAGAATAACTTCCGGCACAAAAGGCCTGAATACCAGTCGTGCCCGATCATCAAAGCGCTGCAGATAACCACTGGCGGTCATCGGGTCGCAGATACAGTAACAGAGATTTTCTTCTACCAGTTTGAGTGCCGGTTGAAAGGTCAGTAGTTCAAAGCGTTGATTCAAAGTGGCCCCCTGACGTTTGAATGCTTTCAGCGCTGACTGATAGTTAGGATGGTCTTCCTGCAGAGTAGCCAGGGGCAGGTTATCCAGATCTTGCGGTGTAATAACGGCTTTATTGGCTAAGGGATCATTGACCGGTAGGGCACAAACACATTTCAGATCAAAGGTTAGTGCTGACAACGCCCGGTTAGGTGGTGGTGTTTCTGCCAGACCGATATCGTATTGTTGCGAAGCGACCCACTCCTCAATCACCGAAGAATCTCGCATCATCATCGATACGTTTACCCGGGGCTTATCCCTGACAAATTCTGCAATCAGGCGTGGCATCAGGTAATTAGATGCCGCAGGCATACAGGCGATCTTTAATCGGCCCAGTTCCAGCCCCGCGATCTCTTTCATGGTACGGGCGGTTTTGTTAAGACGTTCCAGAATCTGCTCAGATTCTTCCAGAAAGTAGTGGGCTTCAGGTTTTCGGATCAATCGGCCCCGCTGCCGTTCAAACAGTTCTACCCCCAGCTCTTCTTCTAATGTAGCGATCATATTACTGACCGCCGGTTGGGTACGTTGCAAGGTTCGGGCGGCTTCAGAAATTGAGCCGGTTCGCATCACTTCGCGAAAACATTGTAGCTGTCGAACGGTGATATTCATTTTTCTACCTTAAACCCTCTTGAATGTCGGATTTATAACTCACTGTTACGCTTAGGTTTTATTGATAACCATAACTTAAGATTATGGAGGTATCAATATTTTGAAATTGATTTTATACCCTCGTAACGCAAATATGAACGCTACCAGTGTGTAAAGGATAGGTCTCGCAAGAGACTGAACAGTCCGGATGAGAGTCACTGGAATAATAAGAAGTATCTGAGGAAACCCGAATGAACAAGTTTGCCAGCTATCTGCTGACTGGACTGATATGTCTGGTAGCGGGTGGCCAGTTTATCCAGGTAGTGACCCGCTACGTTCTCGAAATCCCAGTGATGGGATTAGAGGAAACGTTGCTCTATCCGACGATGTGGCTGTATATCCTCGGGGCAGTAAACGCCTCTCGTGAAAATACCCATATCCGTGCCAACGTGCTGGAGATCTTCCTGAAGACCAAGCGTCAGGTTGTTTCACTGGCCATTATTGGTGAAGTACTGAGTCTGATCATCGGCTGCTGGCTGATGTACTGGGCCTGGGACTTTACCAAGTATTCCATGCGGGTCTGGAAAGAGAGTCCAACCCTGTATATCCCCACTTTCTACGTAGATGTTGCCCTGTTCACCGGTATGGTTCTGATGATGATCTATACCGCGTGGCACCTGTGGAATCACATCCGCGACCTGACTACTGATAATAAGGAGCAATAAGATGGTTGAAATTGCACTGATTGCAGTGGCGGTTCTGGTCGTTTTGCTGACCCTGGGCCTGCCATTACCCTACTGTTTTGGCGGCGGCCTGATGGTGATGTATTTCCTCGGCGACGTAATAATGAAAGGTAACATGCTGTGGGGTTTCCAACAGCTAGGTAACCCTGTCTTGTTGGCCATACCTCTGTTTGTATTGGCGGGCACCATTATGAGTGTCAGCGGTATAGCCGCCAGCTTACTTAATTTCGTTAATATTTTTGTTGGTCATCTGCGTGGTGGTCTGGGTGTTGTTGCAACGATTAGCTGCGCGCTAATCGGCGCGATCTCCGGCTCCGGTCTGACCGGTGTGGCGGCGATCGGTCCACTGCTGATTCCTGAGATGGAAAAGCAAGGCTATCCCCGTGAATACGCTACCGCACTGATCGCTAACGCATCGCTGTTAGGTTTGCTGATACCGCCAAGTGTCACCATGATTGTTTATGGTTGGGTGACTGATACTTCTATTCTGGCTTGTTTCCTGGCGACCTTAGGTCCGGGCTTGCTGATCATGTTTAACTTCTCTGTGGTTAACGTTTGGTTAGCACGTAAGTTCCCGTTGGTGCTGGATGAGCGGCCAAAGGGTAAAGAGTTTGTTGCTGAAGCAACTAACCGTGGCTTCAAAGCGACCCCTGCACTACTGATGCCAGTCATCATTCTGGGTGGTATCTACGGCGGTATCATGACCCCGACTGAAGCGGCAGCTGTTGCTGTAATCTATGCGTTGCCTGTCGGCTTCCTGATCTACAAGGGTCTGGACCTGAAGACCTTCCTGTTCGCAGGAAAAGAAGCGTCTACTGCGGTTGGCGCCATTATGCTGATGATTCTGTTCAGTATGATTCTGTCGCAGATGTTTGTGGTTGAGTCTGTGCCTCAGGCGTTGGTCGAAGCGATCTTCTCGATCACTGAAGACAAAGTGGTACTGCTAATTCTGATTAACGTGCTGCTGTTCCTGGTAGGGATGGTTGTTAACGATGTCACCGCAATTATTCTGATCGCCCCTCTGCTTCTGCCGTTGATGGAAGCGATCGGCATCAGTCCAATTCAGTTCGCTGCGATCATGGGTGTAAATACCGCTATGGGTGGAGTTACTCCGCCATACGCTTCCATCCTGTATCTCGGCGCTCGCATCGGTAAGGTTCAGGTCACTAAGGTGATAAAGCCTGCCATGCTGCTGATAATTACTGGCTACCTGCCAGTAGTATTTCTGACATCGTTCTGGGATGACCTGTCGATGTACCTTCCGAACTACTTCGGTTACTGAGACTGAAGTCGGGTTCGATTACTTATACGCATTAAGAAAAACCTATAGATAAAAAATCTAAAAAGAGAGGAATCTGTAATGAAGAAATCACTTCTGACATCTGCGCTGCTGGCCAGCACACTCGCTCTGACTTCCGTAGCAGAAGCGGCTGAACTGAAGATCAGCCATATCCGTCCACAGGGCGCAACTATCGATATGGAGCTGAAGGAACTATCTGCTGATATCGAAAAAGCGACTGGCGGTGATCTGTCTCTGAAGATCTTTGCAGCCAGCGCACTGGGTGACTACACCACAGTTCAGGAGCGTATCTCTGTTGGCGCAATCGATATGGCGGTTCAGCCAGCAGCGACTGCAGCATCCCGTAAAATGCAGATCTCCGCATTCCCGTATATCGCGGCAAACTGGGAGCAAGCACAGTCTATCTATGGTCCGGGCGGTGCAATCAACCAGGCGATGAAAGAGCTGTATGCCAAGCAGGATATTGAAATGCTGGCAGCCTACCCGGTTTATTTCGGCGGTGTAGCGCTGAACCGTGATGCAGTATCTCCAGGCAATCCGAGTGTTGATAAGGGTATCAAAGTACGTGTACCTGGTATCAAGAGCTTCCAGCTGACCGCTGATGCCCTAGGTTATATCAGCTCACCTATCCCGTTCTCTGAGGCATTCACTGCCGTACAGACCGGCGTTGTTGATGGTGTAATCGGTTCAGGTGCAGAAGGTTACTACGCGTCTTTCCGTGACGTAACTAAGACCTACATCCCGGTTAATACTCACTTTGAAGTGTGGTACATGATCATCAATAACGAGTCTATGGCTGATCTGGACTCCGAAGATCAGGTAGCACTGCGTAAAGCAGCGGCTGACTTTGAAGTACGTCGCTGGGCTAAAGCTGAATCTGATCAAGTAGCTAACGAGAAGAAACTGGAAGCCTATGGTGCAACTATCGTTAAGCTGAGTGATGACCAGCTGGCAGCAGCGGCGAAGAAAGCCCGTGCTGAAGTATGGCCTCAGATTCTGGAAGATGTTGGTGCTGAATGGGGTCAGGGTATCCTGGACCAGATCGCTAACTAAGTTGATTGTCCGGGGGGACTACAGGTTCACGGCTGTGGTTCCTCCACTTCTCTGGTGAGAAGATCTTTGCTCCTGGGTTCAGTGCCTCCTGGTCTGGCAACCCAACCGTGATTTTTCAGCCCGGTCCAGGCTCTTCATCTGAAGTGTATGTCGGCCAGAACTAAGCGAACAAGCTCTGCGAGAGTTGTTTCTAGCGACATAGGGTACTCCCCTGTGCCGGGTTTTTTTACCTTGAGAATATAAACAGAGGCGGTGAGCATATGTTCCGATCTGTTACAAAACAACAAGACCCGATGACAGCTGTTCAGGTAACCATCAACGATACTCTTGTATCAGTGGTACCGGGAACAACCGTTTGGGCAGCCATGGCGCTGGCGGGTGAAACGGCTACCCGGGTATCACCGGTGAATCAGCAGGTACGTTCCGCTTACTGTGCAATGGGAGTCTGCTTTGAATGCATGGTTGAAATTAATGGCATGCCAAATCGACAGGCCTGTCTGACCGAAGTAGTTGATGGCATGCAGATTAATCGTCAGGTCATTACTGAAGCGACGATTGCTGAATTACAGACTGAATTAAAGGTTGAACCACAACCTCAGGATGTGACAGGCAACTTGTCTGAATTAACCGCAACCGGCAGTAGTCTGGCTGCGGATGTAACTGAAAATATTAAAACAGGGGAGTGAATACAATGACTGAATTCTTTACTCCCGGTTCAAGTGATAGTAGCGCAGAAGAGAGTTCTTCAATCAGCTATGATATCGCTATTATCGGTGCCGGTCCTGCAGGTATGTCAGCGGCCATTACCGCAAGTCGGGCCAGCGTCAGTGTCGTAGTGCTGGATGATAAGCCCCGCAGCGGTGGACAGATCTACCGTAATGTCGATGCAAGCCCATTGCCTGATGCCGAAGTGCTAGGGCCTGATTATATCAAGGGTGCCGAATTAACGACCCGGTTCAGGCGTTGTAATGCCCACCATATCAGAGGGGTTACCGTATGGCATGTGGGTGACAATGGAGAGATCCTGTTTTCTGATAATGGCACCACTAAGCGACTCACAGCCCGACAGATAATAGTGGCGACCGGCGCGATGGAACGTCCATTTCCTATCCCGGGCTGGCACCTTCCTGGTGTTATGTCAGCTGGTAGTGCACAGGTGATGCTTAAGTCCGATGGGTTAGTGCGTGATGAGGCTATATTCGCCGGCACCGGCCCGTTACTTTACCTTATTGTGGCGCAGTACTTGCGACTGGGGGGGAAGGTTAAAGCATTAATCGACACTACACCGAAACAGAATTATCTGCACTCTATGACCGAGCTGAGCGGGGCAATGAGAGCACCGGGCATGTTGATTAAAGGTGTCGGCTTACTGAATGAGATCCGTAAATCAGGCACGAAGATAGTCAGCTTTGCCGAAGATTTAAAGATCCTCGGTGAGGAGCAGGCTGAAGGTCTCAGTTATACCCGCGGAGGTAAAGAGTATTCGCTACCTGCCAGCCATATTTTTCTTCATCAGGGTGTTATTCCCAATCTGAATATGACCCAGGCGCTTGGTTTAGAGCATGACTGGTGTAAACAACAGTTGTGCTGGAAGCCAAAGCTTAATCGTTGGGGGCAAAGCTCAAAGTCACACATTGCAGTGGCTGGAGATTCCGGCGGCATTATCGGTGCGGATTCTGCCGCAGCGATGGGACGTATCGTAGCGCTTAATCAACTGGTTAATCTGGGTGTTATCAGCGCTTTAGAAGGTGAATCTGAAGCGGCGGATGATCTGACTTTTGTTGCCAGCCAGCAGCGCTTTCGACGTTTTATCGATCGCCTTTATCGTCCACTTGATCAGCAACGTATTCCTGAAAGCCCGGGTACGGTGGTCTGTCGTTGCGAAGAACGTACGGTTGCAGACCTGAAAAAAGGCTTTGAGCTTGGCGGCCGCGAGCCTAACCAACTGAAGAGCCAGACCCGTTGCGGCATGGGCCCTTGTCAGGGGCGGATGTGTGGCCATACGGTAAGTGAACTATTGGCCAACTGGCGTAATCAACCGGTTGCTGATGTTGGCTACTATCGTCTGCGATCGCCTATGCGCTTAGTAACATTGGCGGAGCTGAGTCAGTTTACTGATGTGACGCCAAAGGCAAAGAAAACCGAGGAGGTGAACTGATGAGTGTTAATACAACCTCCCAAAAGTTAAGTTCAGATGTACTGGTGATCGGGGGAGGTATTCAGGGTGCCTCTACAGCCTATCACTTAGCACAGCGTGGCGTGTCCGTGACGGTGTTGGAGAAAGACACGGTTTCTCGTCATGCTTCAGGTGTGAATGCTGGTGGTGTCCGTTTGTTGGGCCGAAATATTGCTGAAGTTGAACTGAGCAAAGCAGCTATGCAACGTTGGCAGCAGCTCGATGATGAGCTGGATGCGGATACCGGTTTTCGTCGTCGTAGCCTGATCAATATAGCTGCAGATGAAAATGATCTGGACAGTCTGCGTAGCCGTGAACAGCAGATGCATAGCCTGGGTTATTTCCATGAAGTGATGCTGGATAAGCGAGAACTGCTAGAACGTCTACCCCATGTGGCGGATCACTGTGTAGGCGGCGTTGTATCTGAACAGGATGGTTATGCCATTCCTTTTCATTCAACTCAGGCTTTCCGTATCGCAGCGGAGCGTTTAGGTGCTTGTTTCTGTGAGGGAGAGCTGGTCGAGCAGATCCGTAAAGTGGGTGATAGCTGGCTGGTGGATACTAAAACTCAACAGTACCAAGCCGAACATCTGGTGAATTGTGCCGGTGCCTGGGGTGACCTTATCTCGGTGATGATCGGCGATAATGTGCCGATGTCTTATAGCGCTCCTATGCTGATGATTACCGCCCGAATGCCACACTTTGCCGGTCCTGTGGTGGGTGCCGTAAGCCGACCTTTGTCCTTCAAACAGTTTGAAAACGGTACGGTACTGATTGGTGGCGGCGCTAAGGGGTTTGCTGACCGGGCCAATAATACAACCCGCTTGGATTATAGCTTGATGGCGAATGGTGCCCGTAATGCGATCGAGTTTTTCCCGATAATGAAAACCGCCTGTATTAACCGTATGTGGTCCGGTCTTGAGGCTTACATGCCGGATAACCTGCCTGTTCTGGGTAAAAGTATGCGAGCTGAAAAAGCGTATCACGCTTTTGCTTTTTCCGCCCACGGTTTCCAGTTGGGGCCGGTTATCGGCGAAGTGATGGCTGATCTGATTACTCAGGGAGAAACCCGGTTTGATTTAGAGCCGTTGCGGGTTAACAGGTATGAACGCAAAACTTTGTAGAAATAGCGGTCTTAGCACTCCATGGCGGCATTAAAAATCAGCTTAAAATGCTCACCTACAGCTGTAGGCTCCGCTTTTTCGCTGATTTTTTCTTGTCCTGCAGCGCTAATCCTCGCTATTTCTGTTTTTTATTGAATTCTGAAACTTAAAAAGAGATTTGAAAATGACAGTTGAAAGAATCGGTTCCAATGACCGCATGAGTAAAATAGTTAAACACAACAACACTATCTACCTGTGCGGTCAGACTGCCAGTGCAGATGAATGGGATACCGCAGAGCAAACCCGTCGTTGCCTACAGCAGGTTGAAGATCTGTTGGCTGAAGCGGGTTCCTCTACAGATAAGTTGCTATCTGTCACTATCTACGTGCGGGATATGAAAGATTTTGCTGCGATGAATGAAGTATGGGATGCCTGGATTGCGGATAAGCCAAAGCCAGCCCGTGCTTGTGTTGAAGCGCACATGGCACGTCCTAATGTATTAGTCGAGCTGACGGTTGTTGCTGCGCAATAAAAAGCCCAAGGCTTTTTAGTCGTTGCTAATCAGGAAAAAGAGACCCAGGGTCTCTTTTTTGCTTTTCGTAAAGGCGTAAAACGGGTTACTTCTCCCCCAGCACTTTATCAATTGCCGCTTGAGCACAAGCCTGATCAAGATGGCCTCCTGGTGCACCACCGACACCGATACCGCCGATTTTCTGGTCGGCAACGCTTAGTGGTAATCCGCCACCCAGAATCAGGATGTTCGGATCCATATCCCGCAAGCCCGCAACCTCAGGCATTTTCTTAATCAGCGCAGCAAAATCGGCAGTTGCACGACCCATACTGGCAGAGGTGTAGGCTTTCTTACGGCTACTTTCAAGTGTATGCGGCCCGGCTTTGTCAGCGCGGATCTGAACCCGGGTTACGCCGGATGCGTCAACTACCGAAACACTCACGTTATAGCCATCGCTGGCACACTGAGTGAGTGCTGCGTTAGCAAGCTGCTGAGCAGTATCCAGATTCAGGTAAGCTTGCTGGGGAAGTTCAGTTGCCTGAACGGCGCCGGCGATGGAAAGTACGGCACCCAGTGTTACAAGTTGCTTAATCATTGTGATTTACCTCATTTCATTTCAGTGCTGATTGCAGCATAGGCGTTGATCTCTTACCCGGGGCTTTCTGTTTCATTACAGTTTTGTAAGGTTCACCTTTGTTTGATGCTAAAGCTGAATGACAGTGCTACCGTTTAGCACATGAAGTATTTATTGATAGAAGATGACCAGAAGATTGCTGCTTATGTTGCTAAAGGCTTTCGTGAATCTGGGGATGTGGTGGATATTCAATCTGATGGGCGTGATGGTCTGGCCATGGCGTTAGAGGGTGATTACGACCTTTTAATTGTGGACGTGATGCTGCCTGGCCGGGATGGTTTATCTGTCATCGAAGAGATGCGGGCACGGGGTTTATCGACGCCGGTGATTATTCTGAGTGCCAAGAAGTCGGTTGAAGATCGGGTACGTGGGTTGGAAACCGGTAGTGATGATTATCTGACTAAGCCTTTTTCATTTACTGAATTGCAGGCGCGGGTACAGGCTCTGTTGCGCCGCTCGTTGCAGCAGAATACGGCTGACCAGGGTCTGCAATCGGAGTTACGTTACGCTGACCTGGTATTGGAACCCTATCGGAAGACTGTCACCCGTAGTGGTCAACAGATCAGATTGCAGCCCCGGGAGTTTCAACTGCTCGAATATATGCTGCGAAATCAGGGGCGGGTGTTATCCAAAACCCTGGTACTGGAGCATGTTTGGGAATACAGCTTTGACCCTCAGACGAATGTAGTTGATGTTCTGGTATGTCGTTTACGCAGCAAGATTGACAAAGATTACACCCCTAAACTGATTCATACTCTGCGTGGGGTTGGCTATGTTCTCAAAACTGATTAAATCCCTGCACAGAAATACAGCGATAAGGCTGAGTCTGCATTTTTCACTGCTATTTTTGTTAAGCGCTCTGGTGCTATTTACGACCGTTGACTACCTTTTGAATAAGTCGCAAACAGAGAAAGATCAGCAATTGATTACCTCATTTATTGAGAGTTATCAGCGTCTGCATCAACAGGTCGGCCTGCATAAACTTGAGTTAGTTGTGCAGCGGGATGCGCCGTATTTTCAGCGTAGTGAGATGAGTGTCACTCTGACGGATGAACAGGGTAAGCAACTGATGCTGGTTCAGCCTGAAAGTTGGCATGGCGAACTGCAATTTAAAGCGCCTGACAATGGATCTGACTGGCATGAGGGGCAGCTGAAAGGGGCATCGAAAGAGAGCTCCATTCGGGTGTTATTCCGGCAGGTTGAGCTGAGTGATCAGGTCGTTTTGCGGGTGGCTAAATCAGTCGCGCCAGGTGAAGCGCAATTAGCCAGCTATCGCTTGTTAGTCTTGCAGGTGATGGTACCATTATTACTGTTTGGGTTGTTACTAACCTTCTATATGAACTGGCGGGCTTTACGTCCTGTACATGACCTTATCGACACGATACGCAGCATCCAGGCTAATCAGTTAAAAGCCCGGGTAGAAGTGCGTAATCCTGAGTCCGAGTTAGGTGAGCTTGCTTGTATATTCAATGAGATGCTGGAGCAGATCGAACGGCTTATTCTGGGCATGCGACAGTCGCTGGATTCAGTGGCACATGATCTTCGAACTCCTCTTTCCCGAATGCGTCTTAGCCTGGAGGCCGCACTCACTAAGCCGGATGAGCAAAGCCTGAAAGAGGCGTTAATGGACTGTGCTGAAGAGGGCGAGCAGATTGAAGCGCTGCTAAGAGCGTTAATGGATCTGTCTGAAGCTGAAAGCGGCATTATGAAGCTGCATATGGAACGGCTCAATCTGTCACAATTAATCAGGGATTGTATCGATCTGTATCGTTATGTGGCAGAAGATAAATCTATCGAGATTGTGTTTGCTGATGAACATGACCACTTTATTACAGCGGACCCAATGCGCCTGCGACAGGTACTGGCTAATCTGCTGGATAATGCCGTTAAATATACGCCCGCGGGAGGCACCGTCAGCCTTAACGTTCGGTCCGTCGATAAGGGGGTTCAGATTAGGGTTCAGGATACTGGCATCGGTATTGAAGAGCAGGATCTGTCACTGGTATTTGATCGACTCTACCGGGCTGATAGTAGCCGCAGTGAAGCCGGAATGGGCTTAGGTCTGAGTATGGTCAAAGCTGTTGTTAAAGCGCATCAGGGGACTATTAGCCTTGAGAGTACAATAGGGCAGGGCAGTTGCTTCCGGGTTGAGCTTCCTGAACAACAGGATATTTAAGTTAAAATACTGTTTTACTGGATTTGATAAGGGAAAGTACAGGCGAAATGACAAATATCAATTAACCAACGGTTTTAGTCGGTTAATATCTCTGCATTGATTAAATAGTGATTTAGATATTCAGAGGTTAATTATGAGCTCATGTTGTGGTGGTTGCGGCGGTCAGGACGCTGAAGAATTAAAGAAGCAGGAACAAGCACAAGAGCAGGAAAAAGCTGCTGAAGGTCAGGTGCAACAACAGGAAGCAACTGAGCAGGAATAAAATCCGTTGTTCGAGAATGCATAAAAAAGAGACCTTAAGGTCTCTTTTTTTTGTGGAGAGATAGCCTATTCATTGCGATCCAATGGTGATCTTTATGATGGTTTATGGAGGACGCTACTCTATCGATCTTAACTTCCCGCCGCGGCCATAATTAACCGGTAAAAAGTAAACGAATCAGGCTACAGGTGTTACAAATCCTGGGGGCTTAACCGCCAGCACAGAGCAGTTAATCTGGTTGAGGATAGTTTCTGCCGTATTACCTATGATAAATCCTGGAATACCGGTACGTGCCACTGTACCCATAACCACAAGGTCGGCAGCAATTTTGTCGACCAGAATGGGAATCTCTTTGCCGGGTAGCCCTTTTATCAGGTGTGTTTTGGGGTCGATATATTCCAGATCACGGGGTGCCAGCTTGCAAAGTGCTTCATCCATAAGCGCCTGTAGATTCTGACGATGCTTTTGTTGTACTTCTTCGACATAGCGATCAACTTGTTGTTCCGGGGTGTTTACTAAAGCACTGCGCAGCATACTCTCACCGGAAGCCTCCCATGCATTAATGATATGTAGCTGAGCGGACTCTGACAGCGCTAATGAGCTAGCCATTTCAAGCGTTTGAAGGTTGAGCTGATGTTTCGTGTTTGATGCTGTCGGCGGAAAGGAATAGTCAACGTCCACGGCGGCAAGAATGCAGTGGCAATCTTTAGGCGACTTCGGTTTTAGTAACCACACAGGACAGGGGCACTTACGTAATAAGTGCATGTCATTGCTGCCTAATATGCGATTTAGCAGATCCGATTGCTCGGCGGCTTTGATGACCAGGTCATGCTCGTTACGAAGGATATTACGAATAGTTTCTAAAAAAGGCGTTCCGACCAGTACCTTGGTTTGAATCTTGATCGTTTTCTTCCAGGGGGTCACTTGTTCTCTCAGTCTATTTAAATGATTTGCAACTATCCTGGCTTGAAGGTCTTCAGGGAAAAGTACACGTTCAACCAGTTTTGCACTGTTGGGTATTTCATCAATCACTTGAACAACCGTAAGGCAAGCTTGATTATGGACCGCGAGAGCTGAGGCGCTTGCTAATGCACGTGCTAATGCGGCCACATTGACATAATCAGGTTCCATGACGAATAGAATATTTTTGAATCTCTGCATATCAATATCCTCCGGAATCGATTTCGTCCAGGGTGGTGCACAAAGTACTTACTCTGAATTAATCCAAAATGATTCGGGTGAAGCTATAAGAAGTAGTTTAGTCATATTGTTAAACTGAATAGTGTTTGGTTGATTAGCCTTTAAGTTAAATAAAGGCTGTTTTGTCAGGCAGCTAGAAAAGGTCCCGACATTTCACTGCACTGCCTTTCGCGCATTTGGCCGTTCTATGGTCCGCAGAGAATGTATTGGACTTATTCGCATCTTCCCTAAGCTGGAGCATCTCTGCTGATACATAGTGAAGACGCCAATGACCGGTAGCCGCTTGAGTAACAGGTGATTTAGAAAGCAAGTTATTCATGGTTAAGGTTCTCTTTTTTCATGTCCTGGCGAGTACAGCACCATAGCCAGGTACAGCCTGCGATCCCGGCTAGTAATGAAGCAGCTAAGACGCCTGTCTTGGCTAGCACCTGCAACTCCGGCTGGTGTAAATAAGCCAGGTCACCAATAAAAATAGCCATTGTGAAACCGATCCCGCCGAGTAAGCTTACGCCGATGATATGAGCAAACCGGGTTCCTTCAGGCAGAATGCCTATACCCATTTTCACTGCCAGCCAGCTGGCTCCGGCAATACCTATGAACTTGCCCAATACCAGACCGGTGATCACACCCCAGGTCACAGGGTGCTCGAAGGCTAGCCCTAATGATACGAAGTCCAGTGGTACGCCTGCATTAGCCAGTGCGAAAAGTGGGATCACCAGTATTACCACTGGTAGATGCCAGTGGTGCTCCAGTCGTTGCAAGGGAGCCTGAACTTTAGCGACCCCGCTTTCCAGTGACTGAGCAAGGCCTCGCAAGGTACTGTTGGTAACAATATTCTCGTCCTGACGATGTGATGCATCGAAGCGCGTCAGTAATTTTCGAACCGAGTAGGAAAAACCTTTAGGGTCATATTTGGGTACGGCTGGAATCGTAGAGGCGGTTAATATCCCGGCAATAGTCGGGTGTATTCCAGAGGTGAGCATTGCCAGCCACAGCAACACAGCGATCAGAAAATAGGGTAATGCTCTACTGACCCCGCTCCGGTTGAGCATAACCAGCGCTCCAAACAGAGCCGCAGCCCAGACCAGGGCCTGCTCATTGAGCTCGCTGGTATAGAAAAGAGCGATAACCATTACTGCCCCCAAGTCATCAACTATCGCTAAGGCGATAAGAAAAGTGATAAGGGATTTGGGGATACGTTTACCAAATAACACTAGTACTCCTATAGCAAAGGCGATATCCGTTGCCATGGGGATACCCCAGCCACGGGATGCATCGGAGTCCGGAGTGATCAGGGTAAATGCCAGCGCGGGTACGACCATTCCACCTAAGGCGGCAATTATTGGTAAAGATGCGTGATGTAACTGTGCCAGCTCCCCGACCAGCATTTCACGTTTGAGCTCCAGACCCACAACGAAAAAGAACAACGTCATAAGGCCATCGTTAATCCAGTGTTGCAGCGACTTTTCTAATACCCATCCGCCCAGGCTGATAGAAATTGGCATGTGAATCAGGCGCTGATATATCTCGGCCCATGGACTGTTGGCCAGACCAAGGGCGACGACTGCACAAACAATAAGCAACAGACCGCTGGTTGTTTGTCTGTTGATAAACTCATCAATAGGTGTCAGCACCCTCTCAAGCGCTCGCTCCCAGGGAGCGATATGATTAGGCCTGCTTTTTTTCGAATGTTTGCGTCTTAACTGCATTGCGGTTTGCCCTGCATAGCAGTTGTAAGGGATAGATTGATCTGCATTTTCACATCAACTCCAAAGGAGGATCAGCGGCTTATCGCGGTTTGGGGTATTGTTTAGAGTCCTATTTCAGGAAAAATATCCTTGAGGTCCGCAGCCAGATAATCAAGGCTATGCAAGCGAGGGAGTTAACCCGTTATCGGAAGAGGGTGATAATGACAAAATGTGCATGTGAAAAAATCCGTATAAAGTTATCTGTTTCAGATCGAAGTCGTCTAATGGGTTTCTGGATTTAGTATAGGTACATTCTGAATTATTGAGCGAATGCTGATCAGAAAGTAGAAAGTAGAAAGTAGAAAGTAGAAAGTAGGATCTTAGTTGGTTGCTTACTTAGCTACTTAGCTTGGGTTACTGAGTCTTGGTTATATAGTCATGATTTTAAGCGAGATGGTCAGATTATTCGTAAATCATCTGTTTTCCTCCCGCTCTAGCCTAGATACCCTTTAGCCCAGATGTTTGCTCAGATGATCTACCAGCAAACGTACTTTGGGTGATAAATGTCGGTTGTGAGGATACAGAGCCCAGATACCTTCATCTGAGGGCTGAAAGTTTTGTAACAACGGAATTAGCTGACCCCGTTTTATATGTTGCCGAACGTAGTAATCCGGTAGCTGCACAATACCCAGCCCTTTAAGGGCTGCATCCAGCAAGGCTTTACCGCTATTGCAGCTAAAATTACCGTTAATCCTGATGTTTCTTTCCTGATCTTTTTCCTGAAAACGCCAGTATGCCAATGTGCCCTTAAGGCAGTTGTGATGATCCAGCTCTGAGAGAAGATGGGGTTCTCCACGGACTGAGAGGTAAGCGTGAGATGCGCAGACAAACTGTCGACGAGACCCCAGGCGTTTGGCAATCATGCTGGAATCCTCCAGCTTGCCCAGGCGTATTGCCAGGTCAAAGCCTGCATCGACCAGGTCAACTTTTTGATTGGTTAAGCGGCACTCTACTTCTAGCTCTGGATACTGTGCTATGAAGTCATTCAACAGGGGGACTACTTTGTTTTCGCCAAACGTGGTTGGCGCAGTAATTTTTAGCTTGCCTCTGGGTGTGGTTTGTAAATGACCTAAAGCGCGTTCTGCTTCTTCAAGTCCATCCAGCACCTGTCGACAATGCTGATAGTAAATTTGCCCTGCATCGGTCACCGACACTTTTCGGGTTGTGCGATAGAACAGCTTTGTCGCAAGCCGGTTTTCAAGTGCGCTTATCTGGCGGCTAACCTGCGCAGTAGATATTCCAAGTCGCTTGGATGCGGCAGTAAAACTTCCTGCCTCGGCAACCGCGACGAATTCTGTCACACCTTCCCAGTTAAACATTGTTACCAGCTCGTAATAGTTATTTGCTAATTATATGGATTATCTCTTATTGAGAAATAACTACAATAGCTCCATCGACACCAGAGAGCAGAATGACTGGCTCCTTAATTAACAAATCAGAACTTAGTCAATAAAGCTTAGTATTTAAGTCTGAGCAATTAGAGCTAAGCAATCAGAATAGAGGTATTGAAGTGAGCGATAAGATGATCAAGTCAAAAGCGGCGATAGCCTGGGGACCAAACCAGCCTCTTTCTATTGAAGAAATCGATGTGATGCCACCAAAGGCTGGGGAGGTACTAGTACGTATCGTTGCAACCGGTGTTTGTCATACCGATGCCTTTACGTTGTCAGGAGATGACCCTGAAGGTATTTTCCCCGCAGTTCTTGGCCATGAGGGTGGTGGTATCGTTGAGGCCCTCGGTGAGGGCGTCACCAGTGTTGCTATTGGTGATCACGTTATTCCGCTGTACACCCCTGAATGTGGCGAATGTAAGTTTTGTAAATCTGGAAAGACTAATTTGTGCCAGAAGATCCGTGAAACTCAGGGTAAGGGACTGATGCCGGATGGTACGACCCGTTTCTATAAAGACGGTGAACCGATTTTCCATTATATGGGTTGCTCCACGTTCTCTGAATATACCGTATTACCGGAAATTTCACTGGCGAAAGTGAATAAAGATGCACCATTGGAAGAGGTGTGCCTGTTGGGCTGCGGCGTTACTACCGGTATGGGGGCAGTGATGAATACCGCCAAGGTTGAAGAGGGCGCTACGGTGGCTATCTTTGGTATCGGCGGTATCGGTTTGTCGGCCATTATCGGTGCAACGATGGCGAAAGCAAGCCGCATAATCGCTATCGATATCAATGAATCTAAGTTTGATCTGGCAAAGAAACTGGGTGCGACCGATTGTATTAACCCGAAGAATTACGATAAGCCGATTCAGGAAGTGATTGTTGAACTGACAGAGGGTGGTGTGGATTACTCATTTGAATGTATCGGCAATGTTGATGTGATGCGTTCTGCTCTGGAGTGCTGTCATAAGGGCTGGGGTGAGTCGGTGGTAATCGGTGTTGCAGGTGCGGGGCAGGAGATTTCTACCCGTCCGTTTCAACTGGTGACCGGTCGGGTATGGCGCGGTTCAGCTTTCGGTGGTGTTAAAGGACGTTCTGAATTGCCTGAAATCGTAGAACGTTACCTGAGCGGAGAGTTTGCCCTGAATGATTTCATCACCCATACCATGGGTCTGGAAGATATTAACCAGGCGTTCGATCTGATGCATGAAGGTAAAAGTATTCGCAGTGTTATCCACTACGATAAGTAATAGTGCAGATACAGGTCGCTGTTAGCATCATTGATAATGAAGGCTAACAGCGGCCAATAGGAATTCAGTAATGACTATTGAGAATATCAGTCGGAATAAAAGCTTCGGTGGCTGGCATAAACAATACAGCCATCGATCCAGCAGTCTTAACTGCGACATGCGGTTTGCAATCTACCTGCCACCGCAGACTCTGGCTGGCGAGAAGGTCCCTGTTTTGTACTGGCTATCGGGCCTGACCTGTAGCGATGAAAACTTTATGCAGAAAGCCGGAGCACAGCGTATCGCGGCGGAACTGGGTATCGCTATTGTGGCACCGGATACCAGCCCCCGGGGTGATGACGTCGCTGATGATCCGGATAGCTACGATTTGGGTAAAGGTGCTGGTTTTTATGTCAATGCAACCCAGGCGCCCTGGCAGCAGCATTATCGGATGTATGATTATGTCGTGTCTGAATTGCCAGCGCTGATTGAGGAGCTGTTCCCGGTTACCGGGCAGCGGGCTATTGCCGGTCATTCGATGGGCGGGCATGGTGCGTTAACTATTGCTATGCATAACCCTGATCGTTATTCCTCTGTGTCTGCTTTCAGTCCTATCTGTAATCCGATGACCAGCCCATGGGGTGTGAAAGCGTTAACGTCCTATTTGGGAGGCAGAGATCAGTGGCTGCAGTACGATGCCAGTGAGTTGATGAAAACCGCAACTGAGTTTGTGCCTGCGCTGGTGGATCAGGGTAAGGACGATCAGTTTTTTGAAGCTGAGCTAAAGCCTGATACTTTAAGTGCTGCCGCAAAGACCAGTGGTTATCCGCTGCAACTGCAGCTCCATGAAGGCTATGATCATAGCTATTACTTCATTGCGAGCTTCATTGAACAGCATCTGCGTTTTCATGCCGGGTATTTGAAAACTAATGGTGACACTGCCTGATCATTGGAAAACAGCATTATTATAGCCAGCATCTTTTACTGCTGAAGATGCTGTTTGTTTTATAATGTCAGCGACATCTCATACCAGCTTAAACCGCCATGGTCTGAATCTGATTCTCCGATCTCACGATAGCCAAAACCGGCATACATACCGATCAGGTGTTGTTGGCAGATCAGGTAGATTTCAGACTTATCCAGCCGTCTCATACGTCCGATAAATTCTTGCATCAGTTTGCCTGCAAGCTTCTGCCTCTGGTAATCAGGATGGATCACCACGGACATGATCACGACATATTTACCATCGGGGTCGTGGCCCACCATCTCTTTAAAAGCTTCATCAGACATCTCCACTTTGTGGCTAGCCCCTGCGTTGATAAAGCCGATGATCTCCTGGTCATTCTCTAATACGATAAATCCTTCCGGGTATGTGCGTATCCGTTTCAGAATCTTCTCTTTGGAGGCCGCTTCATCTCCGGAATAGGCTGTTATTTCAATTTCAAAGCAGCGTTCCAGGTCCTGTTCCCTGACGGTACGGATATTCAGTTCAGACATGATGATGTAATTACTCCGGCGATGGCAGGCTAGATCAATAAATTATCGGGTGATGATAGCTGAGTTATTGTCGAAATATCAGTAATTCTATAGCTGGTAAGCAAGACTCTTATTAGATTACATAGTGAAATGTTCAGTGCAGGAAGCACAACTGCCACTATAGCTACTCCATTCCCCACTACGGTATAATAGCGGGATACGCTCAAATTTCCTAAGGACGACTTTTCTATGACCACCCTGACTATCCGTACTCCCGATGACTGGCATCTGCACTTCCGTGATGGCGATATGCTGCCTGAGACTGTCGCAGCCACTGCGCGCTGTTTTCAGCGTGCGATTGTGATGCCTAATCTGGCGCCGCCGGTAGTTAATGGGGCGATGGCGATGGACTATAAAGAGCGAATCCTGGCGGCGCGTCCTGCCGGTAATAGTTTTGAACCGCTGATGACCATCTATCTGACTAATGCCACCACAGGTCAGGATATTATTGAAGCAAAAGCGATGGGTGTTGTCGCAGCTAAGCTTTATCCAGCCGGTGCGACCACTAACTCCGCTGCGGCAGTAACCGATCTGGAAGCAATGTATCCGGTATTCGAAGTGATGGCTGAGCAGGGGATGCTGTTACTGGTACATGGTGAAGTGACCGATAACCATATCGATATCTTTGACCGGGAAAAAGAGTTTATCGATCAGAAGATGACTCAGATAGTTAATCGTTTTCCTCAGTTGAAGATCGTATTTGAGCATATCACTACCAGCGATGCGGCGCATTTTGTTGAGGCCGCTTCCGATAATGTCGCAGCCACTATTACACCTCAGCATCTGCTATTAAATCGTAATGATCTTCTGGTAGGAGGGGTGCGTCCACATAATTTCTGCCTGCCGGTATTGAAGCGAAACACCCATCAGGAAGTGCTGCGTAAGATGGTGCAGTCGGGTTCATCTAAGTTTTTCCTGGGAACGGACTCTGCACCGCATGCGAAAGAAGCCAAAGAGAACGCCTGTGGTTGTGCCGGTTGTTATAGTGCCTGGAGTGCTATAGAGCTTTATGCCCATGTGTTTGAAGAGTTGGATGCCCTGGATAAGCTGGAAGGATTTGCCAGCAACTTCGGTGCTGACTTCTACGGTCTGCCTCGTAATGAAGGCACTATCACACTGGTACGTGATGAGTGGACTCTGCCGGAAGAAATTACTCTGCCGGATGGCCGTCCGATCGTACCTTTCTTTGCCGGTCAGAAAGTCAGCTGGAAATTACAAGCTTGATGCATCAGGTAACTAAAGGGTTGTAACTAAAAAGTTATAATCAGACAGGCCCGGCTAAGTCCGGGCTTTTTTATGTGTCAGAGTAAGGGTACATTGAGCAGATGAAACGAAAAATTCTGATTATATACGCGGGTGGAACTATCGGGATGCAAGCCTCTGATAAGGGCTATGTACCTGTTAGCGGTTTTGAGCAGTTGTTACGTCAGCAACTACGAAGTGGGGCTACACAACAGTTACCGGACTTTGAAGTGCTGGAGCTGGATCAGTTGATCGACAGCTCAAACCTCCAGCCCCATCACTGGAGTGAACTGGCTCAGTTAATCAGCGATAGCTGGCAGAACTATGACGGTTTTATTCTTTTACATGGTACTGACACTATGGCTTACACCGCTTCGATGCTCTCCTTTATGTTGCGAGGCACCGATAAGCCAGTGATAGTCACCGGGTCACAGATCCCTTTGTCAGAGTTGCGCAATGATGCCCTGGATAACCTGATTACGGCGCTGATACTGGCGGGTAACTATCGTATACCGGAAGTCTGTATCTACTTTAATGGTCGACTGTTAAGGGGTAACCGATCCAGTAAGCTGAAGAGTAGCGGCTTCGATGCCTTTGATTCGCCTAATTACAGCTGGCTGGCTCAGGTGGGTATTCATATCGATCTGCATAGTCATCTGCTATTGGATACAAACACTCCCGGTTTTAATATTCCAGTGATAAACCCTGATGCGGTCGTGGTGCTGCCGGTCTATCCCGGTTTGTCGGCCAGAGTTGCAGAAGACATGCTTAATCATGGGGATGTAAAGGGGCTGGTGTTGCTGACCTATGGTGTTGGTAACCCACCGGATGCCAATACTGAGCTGATGCGGGTGCTTGAGAAAGGAATTCAGCGGGGTGTCACCGTTGTTAATGTCACTCAATGTTTGCTAGGGCGTGTCAGCCAGGGGGCTTATGCTACCGGCTCAGTGCTGAATCAGATAGGCGTGATAGCGGGTAGTGATCTGACCCTTGAAGCCGCGGTGACTAAATTACATTACCTGATTGCGACTGAACCGCAGGAAAAGGTTGGTCAACTGATGTCGGAGTCGCTCTGTGGCGAGCTGACAGAATAATCCGTATTAACAAGAGCATGAATGCTGTTATGAAAAATTGGATGTTAATTTTATTAATTCTGTTTACCTCATCAGCTTATTCAGCTGAGTACCGAATTGAAACCGTAGATAAAAAACCAGTTCCCATAAGAGAGTATATTCGGTTGTGGGAGAATAAGGCGGTTCAACTCTGCCGGTTAAACGCGAAAGATTACAATATCGTAGAAAATACTTGTTCTGGCTATATTTTGGCTAAGTTTTCCGGTTGTCGTCATCTGCTTAAAAAACAGGTCAATAAGTACATTTACGATGCAGAGCAGGGTCAAAATATGGTTTCTGATTATTTTCAATGTATTAATGCATGGCCTCACTGTAATGGATTTGAAATAAAGAACGAAGATGATCTTACAAGGTATTGCAGCTAGTTTTAAGCATGTTTATGAAAGCTGACTGTTTCAGTTTATTAAAATAATTTAAAAATATTGTAAATACAAGTGAATATGAAGTATGGGATTAAAGTACGAAATAAGTAAGTTTATTGGAGGATTCAGAACCAACCTTCCCAAAGATAAATCTATTTCTCGCGTTCTTTCGCGTAGAAAGCGGTTGTTGTATTCCTATGGTATCGATACTGTTCTGGATATTGGAGCAAATTCGGGCCAATTTGCAGTACAAATGAGAAGACGTCTAGGTTATACAAATAGAATTTTGTCATTTGAACCGTTGAGTTCAGCTTTTGAGCTGTTAAAAAAAAGAACCGAGAATGATTCAGGATGGCAGGCGTATAATTTTGCATTAGGTGAGACAGAAGAACAAAGAAGTATTAATATAGCTGGAAATTCTTGTAGTAGTTCGTTGCTTAATATGTTGTCTTCACATATAGAGTCGGCTCCAAAATCAGAGTATACCGGAGTAGAGATAATTGAGATGAAAAGTCTCGATTCTGTCTTTGATGGCCTGTGCGACAAAACGAATAAAATCTATATGAAAATAGATACTCAGGGATACGAAAGTATGGTTTTAAAAGGGGCAGAAAAATCACTTGAAAATATTAACACAATTCAATTGGAAATGTCTCTTATACCGCTGTATGAGGGAGAGTTATTGTTTAATGATATGTGCCAGCTTATGAATGAAAAAGGCTATAGGCTTGTTGGAATTGAGCCTGGGTTTACTGATAAAAAATCTGGTGAATTATTGCAGGTGGATGGTATTTTTCATCGATTCTAAGCAATAATCAGTTCCACTAAATCTCTTTGTTTACGTCGGTTTTAATATTGGTATGAAGCCTCTTGTAACGTTAATTCTCCGGCCTTAATTATTAGATAACTGCAACAATTACGTTGTAGAATTGTCCTGGTATTACCGCTGGACTGTGCTGGCTTAGTTAATGATAAATAACTGGCAATATTATGGCGATTTGACAATGTAATAAGGCGAAATATCTACTTTTATGCGTAGTCGTTTCAGTATGATGGTGTGATTCTAGGAGTTATAAACTCAATAAACTAGCTTGTCATTACTATCTAGTGATTTTTGAGATAGAAAGTTTCGATGAGTTTTTAGATAAGTTTAGCCTCGTCTGAATATAATGTAAGGAGTGTTGATCAATTTATAGTAAGAATATTTAAAACCTACTTTGAATAGATGTAATATTTTGATTTAAGTTAGTAATATGTTTTTTGTTCTAGTAAATCAACGATTAGATTTCGTGAGTAAAATGTGGTTTGTTATTTTTGAATGGTGCTATAAATGATTTCTAAGGCTAAAAAATTAGTACAATACTTTGGTTTTCGCGTGAAGCCTTCGGCTATTGTTGTAGGAGTTCAGAAAAGTGGTACAACTTCTCTATACAGGTATCTTTCATTACATCCTCAGGTGTGTTCAACAACAGTTAAAGAAATTGACTTTTTCCATTGCGATAATTCATATAATAAGGGTGTTGGTTTTTATCATTCGCATTTTTTAAGGTGTTGGCCTTGGCAAAAACGATCATATAGTTTTGATATAACCCCGGGTTATACCGCCGGAGCTTGTAAAGCTGAGCGATCAGCCAAACGAATACATCAATATAACCCGGACATAAATATAATTATATCTTTACGCGATCCCTGCTATAGAGCGTTTTCTGCTTGGAATATGTATAGGAATAAATTTGTTGAAAATTCAAATTGGTATTTTGAATGGATTAAAAAAGATAATGATGATATAAATTCTTCTACGGTGATTAGACGGAAAGAAAATTTTGGTGAATCTTTTCTTGATGATATTAAATGGGAACTGTGTCAATATAAATTAGGTAATAAAATTGAGGCTCCAATTATTGAGTGGGGTTTGTATTACGATATTATTAAATCGTATTATGCTTTGTTTGATAAGTCTCAGATTTTGATAGTTTTTAATGAGGATATGGATGCTGATGTAGAGACGGAGCTAGGACGAATTGAAAAATTTATTGGCATGCGTCCTTTTGAGTGGTCAAATATAGATATTAAACGTTATCATGTTGGAACATATGATTGTGAAATGGATGTTGAAGTCCTTTCAATTCTTAGAGAGTTTTACTTTGATTCTAATTTTAAGATTGGTAATGAATTTGGAATAAATACCACTTGGAATATTTATTGACTTATAATGTTAGATATTTGTGCTGTATTTTTTTTGAATCTGATGCTGATTTTTTGTTGGTTTGCTTTGTGGTTGTTTTTGAAGTTTTTTGTGACTTTAATCTTTTAATGAGTGATGAGGTATTTTGTGGGGCATTATGATAATGAGTTTTACGATGTTCAATACCAAGGGTCGATGCGTTCAGCAGGAAAGTTATTATCAAAACTATTCTCTGATTTTAAGCCAAAATCAGTAGTTGATTTTGGTTGCGGTATTGGTAGTTGGCTATGCGTAGCTGAAAGTTTAGGAGTCAATAATCTTGTTGGATTAGATGGCGAGTGGGTAACAAAAGATCAGTTGCTTTCAAAAAACATACATTTTCATGCTGTCGATTTTCAATCTGAAGAAGAAAATTACCTATCAAAATTATTATCCTTAAACGCTTGCTGTGAGCTTGCTATTTCCGTGGAGGTTGCTGAGCATTTTGATGAAAGTTATGCAAATCGGTTTGTAAAAAGTATTGCTTGTTCATCCGATCTCATCATTTTTGGTGCTGCAGTACCTTTACAGGGTGGGACTAATCATGTGAATGAACAGCCCCAATCATACTGGATAAATAAGTTTAAACGTGAAGGTTTTTTATGTTTTGATTATTTTCGACCTGATTTTTGGAATGACCCAGAAGTTGAAACTTGGTATAAGCAGAATACTTTTTTGTTTGTGCGAGAGGAAAAGCTTCAACTCTATCCTTTTTTGCAGGAGGAAAGTCAGGTTTTCATTGAAAATATTATTCATCCAGATCTTTTCATGAAAAAGATAAATGATAGTATGCTTCAACGTGCGGATAAACTTAGGGATGCGGCACTTGAAATAGAGAAAGAAAATCTTTATTTGGCGAATATTTTAATGGAAATGGCTAGGGAGTCTCGGCCAAAAGGTCCGTATATAATAAAGAAGCTAGGTGAATATAATAGGCTTCTTTCAAAGGGAAGTGAAAGTATATCATCAGCTGAAGATAGGCTTGTGGAAGTTTTTGAAAAATTTAAACACTACACAATGCTTAATAAGCAATGCTATCTTGCCAACTTGGAATTAGTAGAAGGCTTCTCTAGTCTGGATGGTGCTATAGTAGAGTGTGGAACATGGAAGGGGGGGATGATTGCCGGAATTGCAGAGTTACTAGGAAATAATCATATTTACTATTTATTCGATAGTTTTGAGGGTTTACCTCAGGCGCAGGAAATTGATGGTAAAGGAGCCTTGGAATGGCAAAAAAATAAAGACTCTCCTAGTTATTATGATAATTGTAGTGCTCCAAAAGGGGATGCAATAAAAGCAATGAAACTTGCTGGTGTAGATGATGTTGTAGTGAAAAAGGGTTGGTTTAATGAAACCCTCAAAGGTATTACAATTGATGGAGGTATAAGTATATTAAGAATGGATGCTGATTGGTATGAATCTACCCTAGACATAATGAATAATTTGTTTTCTCAGGTTAAAAAGGGTGGGTTGATTATTATAGATGATTATCATACTTGGGATGGGTGCTCTAAAGCTGTACATGACTACCTTTCTAAAAATTGTTGTGAAGAGAGAATAAGTCAGTTTAGAGGTGTTTGTTATATTATAAAAAAATAGAATTGATTGTTTTATGAATAAAGCAATTTTGTTAACGCCGTGCGGGTCTTTTCCGGCTGTGTAATTACTGAAAAATTCCAATGTAGCATAATAAGTTTTCTGTCAATGCACCAGACTCTATTATTGCTTTGGTTTGAGAGAAATATTATTTTCTGTAATAACCACTGGCAAAGTTGCTTTCGCTCTGATAGAGGGGATTTTCTCTATCAGTGCGGATAGTGAATTGATCAATCTGAATAACAGTGATCCTGCAGGGGGCATTAGTCAGTCGCTAGAGTATGCTCTGAAGCAACAGTTCGCTTTGAATAAATTGAGTAATAACGGTGCTGTCATTGGTGAAGGTCAGCCGTTTTCTAATGAAATCAGTATCTAATATCTGACATTGTTTAGATGTGCAGATGATCAATCGGAGCTTTATCTATTTTCCAACTGGTAGGGATAACTGTCGGGTTATTTACACTGCAAAGTTATGCCTGAATTATTCCATTAGTAATATGATGTTTGCTGAGGTTTTTGTAAACGTATTTTTGAGTAGGGTTAAAACTTACCGAGTTATTATGATCTGGTAGCCGATTTGGCTCAGTGATTAAAAATAAGCTTAGAATATCTGTTGACAAGATTATTAGTGGGCTCTAGGCTCAGGTGTTAACTATATGAGTTGGCGAAACCGCTGCTGACTAGATTTCATATTTAGGTTTAAGTTTCTGTATTTAGTTTAAGCTAAAGTGAATTCTATAGTAGTCAGGCAGGCTCTTTATTAATTTATTGCCTGTCGAGCGGGCTTTTTTTATGCTGTTATATCTGAATTAATATCTCTTAACTATTATCTTGAGTCGTTATCACAGGTAAATCAGTGGTAATGCTGTATTCCACAAGAGTGCGGTAATAGCCCTGAGGCTGACCAGTATGATTAGCCCGACGGTCAGTATTGAGACACAGAACAGAAATCCCCGCTCTTCAGGTATTCTCATGATTATCGGTACCGCTTTAAATAATAAATAAGTGCTGTAACTCAGTCCGGCCATCCCGGCTATGACGCAGAACCAGAGCATGGGGTAAAGTCCGGTAAAGCCGATGAATAGTAAAGGTGATGCGGTAAATAGCGTCAGGTTCATACAGCGCTCCAGTGATGCATTGCCCCCGTAAGTCCGCTCCATCAGATAGATGGCGGTAGCCATTACCGTCAGTGATATACAGGTAGCCAGGTAAAAGGCGATCGCAGAGTTGAGTGCACTGACGGTTGTCAGCCGGGTTGTTTCGCCTCCTAACGTCAGGCTCCAGCCGATCTGAGTGGTACCGACAAACAGGGATGCCGCTGGGATAAAGGCCAGTATGGCCAGACTAATAAGCACTTCCCCCGTGCCTTTTAGCTTTTCATCTCTGATGTGCTGCATCGCGATGATGGGATGGTAGAAAATTTCTGACATAGTTTTAATCGTCATGTTCTTCCCCTCTGCAGGTGCCTTAGCTTTCCTTTATGCCATTTTCAGCTTCATGAATCAGTCAGAATATATTCTAGTTGAGGCTTTGAGTATTTGGATGAAAATTATGCCGACTAATCAAAGTGGCAGAGACGCGCTTCGAGTCTGAACTGTGAGCAAAGTAAAGCTGCCAATATTTTCTATTGCTCTATTGTGCTGTGAATCTGACGTTGATGGGGACTATTCTGCAGAGTCTGACATTTTTCATTTCTATGGGTAGTTCTACTGAGTAGTCCGTAAAACTACTGAATGCCTTCTAGGTAGTTTTTGTAGGCTGCTTGCGCAGTATCCCGAATGGGAGCGATTGCTGCGCTTTGTCACACTGTTTGTCATGTTGGTACCGTTTCAATTGGTGCCCTCTGGTCGCTGATCGGGTCTTGTAGCTGACCGGGTCTTTGCCCTTACCGATGATCTTCCCAGATGGGAAGTTGCAAACAGAGGATGATAATAACAATGTTAAAACTTAATTTTGCAAAGAAGCTTGCAGCTGTCGCGGCTTGTACCGCGTTGCTGGCTAGCCCCCTGATGGCGGCTGAAAAAGTTTATCGCCTGAAGCTGGCTGAAACCTGGCCGACTAACTTCCCCGTGTTTGGCGATGCCACTAAGAATATGGCAGCGCTCGCGGAGGAGATGTCTGCAGGCCGACTGAAGATCACTATCGATTCAAAGAATAAGCATAAAGCGCCACTGGGTATTTTCGATATGGTCCGCGCGGGCCAGTACGATATGGGCCATTCGGCGTCTTACTACTGGAAAGGCAAAGTACCTAATACGCTTTACTTTACGACGATGCCCTTTGGTATGACTGCTCCTGAGCAGTATGGCTGGTTTTACTATGGAGGTGGTCAGGAGCTGATGGATGAGGTGTATGGCCAGTTTAATCTGATGTCTTTTCCGGGTGGAAATACCGGAAACCAGATGGGTGGTTGGTTCCAGAAAGAGATTAAATCTCTGGATGATCTGCAAGGTCTGAAGATGCGTATTCCTGGTTTTGCCGGTGAAGTTATGGCGAAGCTCGGTGCTAAACCAACCAATATACCGGCGGGTGAGCTGTACACCGCACTGGAGCGCCGCACAATTGATGCATTGGAGTGGGTGGGTCCGTCACTGGATCTGCGTATGGGTTTCCACAAAATCGCCCCATACTACTACACCGGCTGGCATGAGCCTGCCACTGAGCTTCAGTTTATGATCAATAAGAAAAAATTTGAAAGCCTGCCTGCAGATCTGCAACAAATCCTCAAAACGGCAATGCGGACCGCCGCGTATGACATGTACATACAGTCGTACAATGATTCGGGCGAAAACTGGGACAGCATGAAGAAAGAGTTCCCTAATATTCAGGTGAAGTCATTCCCGAAAGATGTAGTAGCAGCGATGCGTGCAGCAAATACGGAACTGTTGGCAGAGAAGGCCGCAGCGGATCCCCTGGCTAAGAAGATCCTCGACTCTCAGGCTGAGTATATGAAGAAATCCCGTGCCTGGACCGAAATCTCAGATAAAGCGTATCTGGACAGCGCTGTTAACTAGTCTTCTACAGCTTTAAGTAGCCAGATCTTTATGTCACACGACGGCCTGTTGCTGATATCCGGTACAGGCCGTTGCAGTTTTAATGTGGGAGCGGCCATGTTGTTAGTCAGACTTGAGCAGATAATCAACGGCTATTCCGAGCTGTTAGGTAAGGTATCTGCTGTTCTTTTTGTCGTCATGCTGTTTAACGTTTTTATCGACGTGATCATGCGTTATCTGTTGAACGATGTCTCAATCGGGTTACAGGAACTTGAATGGCATCTCTACGCGGCAGTGTTTCTGCTGGGCGTGCCTTATACCCTGAAAACCGGCGGCCATGTACGGGTCGATCTTATCTATGAACGTCTCAGTGATAAGACTAAGGCGTTGATTGATATGTTCGGTACTGTATTGCTGTTGATGCCGTTCTGCGCATTAGTTGGTTGGTACGGTATCGACTTTGCACGGGAATCATTCGAACTGGGGGAAACATCTGGTGATCCCGGTGGTTTACCTTATCGCTGGGTTATAAAAGCGGTTATTCCTTTTGCTTTCTTTTCTATTTTTATCAGTGGAATGGGGTTGTTTCTCAAGTCACTGAATATTCTGCTTGGCCAGCGTCAGGCGGATAACTACCAACCCCCGCAGCATTAAGAGGCGTTTACGATGATTGGTATTGTTATGTTTGTTGTGGCGCTGATGATGCTGTTAGTAGGCTTCCCGGTTGCCTTTACGTTTGGTGGCGTAGCGCTGGCGTTTGGCATTTTTGCCGAAGGTCCTGAACTGTTTGCGTTTATGCCGTTCCGTATTCAGAGCATTATGGAAAATACGGTACTGATGGCCGTTCCACTGTTTATTTTTATGGGTATCGTACTGCAAAAGACTCAACTGGCAGAGCAGTTACTGGAGTCGATGGGTAAGTTGTTTGGCGGCGTGCGTGGTGGTCTGGCCATATCCACCGTATTAGTGGGTGCTTTACTGGCGGCTTCTACCGGGGTTGTTGGTGCATCGGTTGTGGCCATGGGCCTGATCTCCCTGCCGGTGATGCTGAAGTATAAATACGATAAGTCGCTGGCCTGCGGCACTATCTGTGCGTCCGGTACACTGGGGCAGATTATCCCGCCGTCAATCATTCTGATTATTCTCGGTGATGTGTTGGGTATTCCGGTTGGTGATCTGTTTAAAGCCGCGGTGGGTCCGGGCTTTATCCTGATTGGTGTTTATGTCACTTATATTCTGATTTACGCCTGGATGAAACCTGAAGCGGCCCCGGCGATGCCGATGGATGAAGATGTAAACAGTAAACGCGAGCAGTATGTGAAAGCGCTGAAAGCGATCGTGCCGCCGTTGGCGCTGATCCTTATCGTACTGGGCTCTATCTTTGCTGGCATAGCAACACCGACAGAGTCTTCTGCGTTGGGTGGTGTAGGTGCTATTGCACTGGCGGCAATGTACGGCCAGTTCAGCTGGAAGATGGTGCTTAATTCAGCATCTGAAACCGTTAAAGTCACGGCGATGGTGTTTGCCATTCTGTTGGGGGCTACTGCTTTCTCTATGGCGTTTACCTATACCGGCGGTGATTACATCGTAGAAGAGCTATTGTCAGATCTACCGGGCGGTGCAACGGGCTTCCTGATCTTGTCGATGTTGGCGATTCTGGTGTTGGGTTTCTTTATCGATTTTGTTGAGATCAGCTTTATTATTGTGCCTATTCTGGCTCCGGTAGCTGATGCTTTAGGTATTGCGCCGGTCTGGTTTGCTATCCTGATTGCGATGAACCTGCAAACCAGCTTTCTGACGCCGCCATTTGGCTTTAGCCTGTTTTACCTGAAAGGGGTGTCGCCACCGGACGTAAGAACGGTGGATATCTATTGTGGTGTCATGCCATTTATTCTGATGCAGGTAGCGGTGGTGGTTTCTATACTATTATTCCCCGCATTCTACGGGTTAAATTAAGCACCACAAGTAACGTCTTAAAAGGCAGTATACTGATAGTAATTAATCCGGGTCGTTAACTATTTTATGAAACGTGTCGTTACCTCGCTTAAGACAAAGATGCTGCTGCTGTCGATCATTCCTTTGATTGTGGTTACTGTAGCGATCACCCTGATTAGTCTGAGCCAGGCGCGGCAGTTGTCAGAGCAGGAGATTCAGACTTTTGAGGAGAACCTGTTGCGCTCTAAGCGGCAGGAACTCCAGCATTATGTGGGTCTGGCGATGACTTCGATCGCTCATGTGGTGGCAGGGGCTGAACCGGGAGATAAAATAGCTGAGGCGGAAGTCAGACGGATATTACATAGCCTGACGTACGGCGATGATGGTTATTTCTTCGTTTATGATGCCCAGGGAATTAATCTGGTGCATCCGATTCAGCCTGAACTGGTGGGGCAAAACCTGTCGGGTTTACAGGATCGAAATGGCAAATATGTGATTCGTGATCTGCTGGACCTGGCGCAGGAAGGCGGAGGCTTTTACCGCTATATCTGGCGTAAACCCTCAAAAGGCGACCTGGAAGATAAACTCAGCTACGTGGTGCAGATTCCGAAACTGAACTGGATGATGGGGACCGGGCTGTATATTGATGATATAGCTAACGAGATTGCTGCCACCCGGGAGAAGGTAACCCACAATATCCGCAATACCTTCTTTACCGTGGTGGCAATATTGGCCGGTACAGTGATTGTTATTGCCCTGATGGGGCTGGGTATTAACGTTCATGCGTCGCAACTGGCGGACGCCCGATTACGGCAGGTTGCGCATCGCTATGTTCAGTTTCAGGTTACTCAGCGGCGTAACTTTGCCCGTGAACTGCATGATGGTATTAATCAGTTAATGGTGTCGGTTAAGTTTCGCATTGAACTGGCCAGAGACCGGTTACAGCCCCAGGAAACCAAAGCGATAGCCGAGCTGGATAAAAGTAGCGCGGCGCTGAATCAGGCGATTCAGGAGGTACGTCGAATCTCTCATGATTTACGTCCAATTCAGCTTGATGATCTGGGGCTTGAGCCCGCGTTGTACAGTATGGCTGAGGAGTTTTCAGAACGTACCGGAGCAGCCACTAACCTGAGCTTGGAGTTGCCGCAACAACGGCTGCCTGATGATATTGAGATTACGCTGTACCGTATTACTCAGGAGGCGTTGACCAATATTGAACGTCATGCTGCTGCCAGTGAGGTAGATCTTCGGATCTGGCAACAGGATAATCTTATCTGGATTGAGATCAGGGATGACGGTCGGGGCTTTATCACCCGTGATAAGCACAGTGATGGCATCGGTTTACTGAATATGCGCGAACGTACTGAGTTGCTGAGTGGTCACTTTAGTATTAGTAGTAAGCCCGATGCGGGCACGCTGATACGAGCGGGCTTTTCATTAGTATAAAAATGGCAGAAGTATAACGATGACAGCTGACAAAATTAGAGTGGTTCTTGTTGATGATCACCCTCTGGTACTTGAGGGGATTATCGCTCGGCTGGAAACTGAAGCTTCGCTTGAGGTTGTCGGTGCTGCCAATGATGGTAAGCAGGCGCTACAGTTGATTGCAGAGCTTGTGCCTGATGTGGTGTTGATGGATATTTCGATGCCGGTAATGAATGGTTTTGAAGCGACTGAGCGGCTTCGGGCTGAACAACCTGATGTACGGGTACTGATCCTCAGTATGCATGAAAGTCGTGAGTATATTTTAAAACTGATCCAGTGCGGTGCTGCGGGTTACGTATTGAAAGATGTTTCCTCCGGTGAGTTGATAACCGCAATTAAAACAGTACACAGTGGCGCGACATACTTTAGCGCTGGTGCATCGCAGTCACTATTCAGTCAACCTGATTTAACCTCCCCCGTGGAGACCGGAATTCAACAAAGCGAGCTGACCCTAAGAGAGACCGAAGTGTTGAGGTTACTGGCAGAAGGTGCCTGCAATAAAGAGGTCGCACGCGAGCTTGATATATCAGTAAGAACGGCGGAAAGTCACCGGCATAATATTAAAAACAAGCTCGATATCCAGACCGCAGCAGGTCTGGTCAGGTATGCAATTGAGCATAAGCTGATCGACTAACTTACAGTCTGTATCATCTCTCTTATCTTTACTTAATCCCTATTCCTATCCCTATCTCTAGAAGCTAGAACCTGGC
Source organism: Amphritea balenae (assembly GCF_003858655.1). Taxonomy (GTDB): domain Bacteria; phylum Pseudomonadota; class Gammaproteobacteria; order Pseudomonadales; family Balneatricaceae; genus Amphritea; species Amphritea balenae. The sequence continues at coordinate 111,087 of NZ_RQXV01000003.1, read as the reverse complement.
TGTTGCAGGAATTCAATCTCTGCCTGGGTTGAAGTCCGCCCAAGAATTTCATTGCGGTGTGGATAGCGACTGAACTGTTCGATAATCTGTTTATGTCGCAGTTCAAAATCCAGGTTGTCTGGGTTGTTGTTGGCCCGGTAAAGCTGTTCGGCTACCTCATGTATAGCGAGTGACTCGCTGTGCATAAATGGCAGGTAAAAAAAGCCTCTTTGCTGATCATCGACCTGAGCATCGCTGCCCAGCATTATCGCTTCCTGAGCTAACGCCAGTGCCAGAGGGTCAGCGGCAAAGGCTTGGGGTGTATTCCGATAGATGTTGCGGGAAAACTGATCGAGCACAATAATCTCGGCGAGACGACCCTGATGAAGCTGTCTCCAGCGGAATAATTCGCAATTTACTGCCTGAGTATGAAGGTCAGAGAACCGTTCCCGGATTAGTTGATCTAACGCCTCATCCACTTGCCACCATTGGGCTGGCTCAATCTCTTCAAACCAGAACTGTAAAACGTCCATATAGTTACTTTGGTTCATTGCCTGATCCTGTATCGATTGATGAAAAGAGTAACAGATAGGTCAGCTTAGTACTTTTTGGTGGCTTTCAACACGATAAAAAGCGAATAAATGCCCGGGTAGCGGTGAGGTAAATGCGTTGATCGTCGGATCTGTACTGCTTAATCCGATTGAAACTGACTCTGTATTCTGTCGCGTAGCTGTTGATAATTAAATGCAGTCAGAGGTGAAAGGAGATCAATATGAAAACCATCGGCATGCTGGGCGGTATGAGCTGGGAATCGACGACCAGTTATTACAAAGCGATCAATGAAGGAATTAAAGCTAAGTTGGGCGGTTTTCATTCAGCAAAAATCGCACTCTATAGTGTCGATTTTGCCGAAATTGAAACCCTGCAGCATCAGGGTGACTGGCAGAAAACTGCCGAAATACTCATGGATGCGGCCCGATCAGTTGAAGCAGGCGGGGCTGATTTCCTGATGATCTGTACTAACACTATGCACAAGGTGGCATCGGAGATCGAAGCTTGTATCTCAATTCCACTGCTGCATATTGCTGATGCTACTGCTAAGCAGTTACTGGCAGACGGTGTGAAAACTGTAGGACTGCTGGGTACTGCGTTCACCATGGAACAGGATTTTTACAAAGGTCGGCTAAGCGATAAATATGGCATCAACGTGATTGTGCCTGATTCAGAGCAACGGGAGGTCGTGCACAAGGTTATCTATTCCGAGCTATGCCAGGGCACGATAAACCACTGCTCGCGACAACAATATCTGGACATTATTGAGCAGCTCCAGCAACAGGGTGCCGAAGCGATCATCCTTGGTTGCACGGAAATCGCACTGTTAGTGCAACAAGAGCACACCGCTGTACCGCTATATGATACGACAGAGATACATGCTGCGGCGGCAGTCGCCTTAGCGTTACAGAAATAATAGATAAAAATAACGAGAGATCTGACATGAAGTTAAAAATGAATGTCATCGATGCATTTACCGACAGAAATTTTAAAGGCAACTCAGCTGCTGTCATCATGACCGAAACCTGGCTTGCGGATGATCTGATGCAGTCAATCGCGATCGAAAATAACCTCTCTGAGACGGCGTTTGTTAAGCAAACTACCCCACAAAGTTTTGACATACGTTGGTTCTCGCCTATGACCGAGATCGATTTCTGTGGCCATGCGACCCTGGCATCTGCGTTTGTGATTTTTTCCGATAACCCTGATCTTGAAACGATAACCTTTTATGCTGAGGCGGTTGGTGAACTCAGGGTCAATCGCGTAGATAACGGTTATTTTGAAATGAGTTTCCCTAACCGGAAGCCCGAATTGGTCAGTGATATTCCTGCTAAACTGTTGCAGGGATTGTCGATAGAGCCGGTAGAAGTGCTGCAGAGCGAACAGGCTTATTTTGCCGTCTACGCAAATGAAGCTGATGTACTCGAAGTGACTCAGAATCCTGAATTGATCAAAAAACTGGCACCTTATGATGTGGTCATTACTGCTAAAACAGCTACCGCAAAAGTAGTTAGTGAAGTGCCAGAAAAAACCGACTTCATCTCTCGCTATTTCTGGCCTGCCAGTGGCGGCGATGAAGATCCTGTGACCGGCTCAATCCACGCAGGGTTAGCGCCGTACTGGGCTGAACAGTTGGATAAACCGGAACTGACCGCATACCAGGCTTCTGCGCGTGGTGGTGTCCTGTTATGCCGTGTAGCAGCAGATCGGGTCTACATTTCGGGTCAGGCAGTACAATATCTGGAAGGATATATAACAGTTTAATCAATCACCATCACTGCTTGCATGGCGGGGCAGAAGTGACGATAGTAGATGCTCCTTTTGCCGATCCTGCCTGTGACTATGAACGACACCATTAACCGTAAAATACTCGCCGCCTTGCAACAGAATTCCCGCATCTCTTATGCCGAGCTGGGTAAACAGGTTCACTTGTCTGCCCCCGCTGTGGCTGAACGGATTCGTAAGCTGGAAAGTGCCGGTGTTATCAGTGGTTATACCCTGAAGGTTAATCTGGATAAGCTGGGGTTTCCGATAGTCGCGCTGGTGCAGTGCAAAGTGTTTCGCACTAAAGAGCGGGAATTCAAAGCGTTAGTGCTGAGTTATGACGAGGTGATTGAATGTCATAATGTCACGGGCGAGCAGGCGTTCCTGATTAAGCTGGCGGTACAATCAATGTCACAGCTGGACAGTATTCTTGAGTCTTTCTGTGACCTCAGTGACACTAACACAATGATGATTTTGTCCACCCCGGTAGACCGCGCCCTGCCTGAAACCTACTTCAACTAATTGTTGTTTTAGCCGGAGGGTAGGGCGCTCAAGTTCTGCTTAGCTCTGCACCATCGCAGCTCTGCTTTTACGGCTCGGCCATTGGCTGATCAGCATTCCCGCCAACATCAGGCTACAGCCCAGAAGTTCTTTGCTGCCGAAAGTTTCGTCCAATAATAGCCAGCCGCCAAGTACAGCGAAAATAGCTTCGGTCGACAGGATCAGGGCGGTAATACTCGGTTGTATTTTGCGCTGGCCTATAATTTGCAGGGTGCAGGCGATACCGCTGGAAGCGACCCCTGCATATAGCAGCGGTAGCCAGGCGGCTTGAAAATCGGCCATTACAGGCGTTTCATAGAGTATGGCTGCGATGCTTGCCCAAAGCGCGGCGACCAGGAACTGGCTGATAGACAGGCCAATGGCATCAACCTTACGGGATAGCCAGCCAATTATTATTACGTGGGCGGTCCAGAACAGGGCGCCTATCAGCTGGAGCAGGTCGCCGTAGCCGATAGTAAGGTCAGGGCCAACCGAAAGGCTGTACAGCCCAAGCACCGCCAGAATCACGCCGCTCCAGGTCTGGATATTAGTACTTTGTCCGAGCAGAATGCCGGCTACAGGCACCATCACGATATACATGCTGGTAATGAATCCGGCGTTGCCTGCGGTCGTGTACTGCAGACCGATCTGCTGAAAACTGAACCCTCCGAACATCACTGTTCCGGCTGCAAGTCCGCCAAACAACAAGGTCTTTCCCTGAGGAAGGCGCTTTTTGGTCATTAAAAACCAGAGTGGTAAAAGTGACAGAGCACCAAGCATAAACCTCGCTGCGTTAAAACTGTGGGGACCGAGATACTCCATACCCGCACTTTGCGCGACAAAGGCAAAACCCCAGATAGCGGCAACACAGATCAACAGCAGGTGAGAGGGGCTAACAAAAGGCATTCGCTATACTCCGGCGCAAGAATGAATAAAGGAGAGCTATTTTAATGAGGCGCCGCGAATACGAACAGTTAAAGACTAATGATTAAATAGTATGTAGCCATACTTAATAAGGTTTTGCTGTCTGTTTGATTTCGAATCGAAAGCGAGACCCGTTGCTTGATATTTTCTGGCAGAATAAAGTAATAGCAAGCTCCATAATGGTTCAGGCAGTAGTATCTGGCCGTAAATAACCGATAGCAGTTATCAGCTTGCACAGAAGTGCTCTCAGGCAGCCCTACATACACTGCTGTTGTAGCAACAATCCTGTGCTTTGAAGCAGTGTCTGAGCTTTGTGTTTATTAGCGACAAAGCCCTGAGTGCAACTTATCGCACAACTGCTTTAAGGTTTGCTTCTCATCGTCGGAAAGAGGGGAGTTGCAAGTCATAGAGTCCTGCACTTTACGCGATAGACATTCAAGTGCTCTGCCTTTCGGGGTCAAACATACAATACAAGATCGTTCATCTTGCTTACATCGTTCTCGTGTAACCAAACCCTTTGCTTCCATACGTTTAAGCAGTGGTGTGGTTGTGCCGGAATCCATATGTAGTTGTTCGCCTAATGTTTTCACATTAACGGCGTCATTAGCCCAGAGCACCATCATGGCCAGGTACTGAGGATAAGTGAGGTCTAGTTTATCTAATACCGGGCGATAGGCTCTTACCATTGCGTTTGCTGACTACGTCTCTCCGGATCAATCCGATACGGGTATCGTTTTTGAAACTAACTCACACTACAGCAGTAAATAGTTAGTCACTATTGATGGCTCTAATTTACCGGAATATGACTTTAATACTGTAGAACTGAATAAATAATGTTGGTGAATATCAGATAGCACTTGCTTTACAACGCTCGTGAAACTCATAGCTAATGAAGCTTATAACTACAAAAGCTTTTAACTTACGGACAAGTGGCGAGTGTTATCTGATCACAGGAGGCGCTTTCAAATGAAAGATCTTACTATTGTACTTACTTTAATCGGTGCTGTTTTTGTTAATCCAGTAACAGCAGCAACTGCTTTCAACAATAGTTTAGGTGTTGCTACACAAGGGCAGTCTGACTTTGGTGTTGAACAGATAGTGTTAGTTGAGGGCCCTACAGTACCGGAACATACGTTTAACACGACGTTTTATCCCGATAGTTATTAGTGGTTTTACTGGGCGGCTCACTAATTGCCTGATGACTCTGACTTATGCTGCGTCTTTCGATAGTAAAAAAACTGCAGGATAATACTCAATTTTAACAATGCACTGATACTGCCTAGCATGATGAGTGGCCAGCCATCGGAAATGCCCAACACCATTCCAAAAGCGACGTTTGACAGATCCTTTGCCATAAAGATGGCGTTCATCGGCAGGGAAAGAACACCGGTCGATCTTTCTTTAATTATCCTGCGTATCTGTTGTATCCCCCCCTGTAACATAACTAGTGTTGCGCCACAGGCGAGTATGATCGAGGTCGACCTGCCCAGTACAAGTACATCCTCTCGATAGAGGTAGGCCAGTCCGGCTAACGTCATACAGATGATGCCAGTAATGAAGGGCAATTTTTGGGAAAAAGCCTGCCGGTCGGTATAGATCTCATACAAAATTACAAGTGTCATACTCGCCGCAAAAAAGCGCGTAACTAAGATGTAATACTCGACTTCATCGAGCATGAATGAGTAGAGAAAAAAGGCATAAAAGGCGATAAAGCTTGAGAAGAAGGCGTTAGCTGAAATGGATTGGGTCGCGAAACCTTCATGCTGAGAATCAACTGATAATTTACGTTTGCGGATTCGCCTGATCTGATCAATGAGGCCAAACAGACAGCCGATAAAAAAGACAGAGCTGAGCATGCCCACCGCGTTGTATAACATCAGGTTACCTTAATATATAAGTAGAGTGGTCTACAGGATGTAAACCTGGCTACCGGTGAATGGTTTTAAAAGTGGATTGGATTGTACCGCTTTCCTGCAAATGGATAATTCTGAAAGCGGCAATATTTGAACCGATAAGGGCGTCTTAAATCAGATATGGATGTTTGAAATCAGTCACTACCTGAAGTTACCAGATCGCCTGTTAGTTCAGGGCGATCTGCTCAGGATTTAGTTCACGTAGCTTCTGACGTTGATAGTGGCGGGCAGTACTGCTTATTTTGCCGCTGGTGCCTGTGGTTATCCAGCGTTTGATGCGACCTGCATCACCTACAGGCGTACGCTTGCCGTATGAATTCAGCATGATCATAACGGTATCGCGTCCGTTTATTTCGGTCATCATGACCAAACAGCGGCCAGCTTCATTCAGGTAACCGGTTTTAGTGATATCAATATCCCAGCTTTTACGGTGAACCAGAACATTGGTATTACCGTATTGCAGATTGTAACGCGGTTTTTTGAAACGAGCGGTAAAGCCTCGGGTGGTACTGTATTTATTAATCTCTGGATAAGAGGCCGCGGCGCGTACCATTATCGCCAGATCAGAAGCCGTTGATACATTTTTCTCAGACAGGCCGGTAGGATCAACAAAGCGACTATTGATCATGCCTAATTGACGGGCTTTGAGGTTCATCGCGTTTATGAACGCCTTTATACCACCGGGATAAGTATGGCCCAGGGCAGAGGCTGCCAGATTTTCAGAGGACATCAGTGCGATACGGATAACATCTTTACGGGGCAGGGTAGATCCTACTCTGATACGGGTGTAATAGTTATTGTTGGCTGCACGCTGCTCTTTAGTAAACAGGATTCGCTCAGTCAGAGGGAGCTTAGCATCCAGCGTAACCATTGCAGTCATCAGTTTGGTTACCGAGGCAATTGGCATAACCAGTTGAGCATGTTTTTCAAACAGAGGCGCGCCTGTATCGGCATCCACCACTGTTGCGCTGACTGACGCCAGCTCAATTTTTTTCTGATCCAGATTGAGCAACCGCTGAGTTGCACTGGAAACGGCACTCAACTGAGAGGCTGCTATCTCAGTTTGAGCCTGGACTGGCAGGGTCGATAAGCTATAGCAGACCGCTGTACTGATTAATGCCTGAGCGATATGCTTGATCTTGTTTTTTATGTAGTCTGTAGATATGTTCACAGCTAAACCGTCAAATTTGTATTACTTTTCTTCTAATACTTATTTTATTTTGAATACTTAAACAGTTGTTCAGGCCCTACGCCTTGTATTCACTGAATTCTAACCCTGTAAGCTAACATAATCGGCCGTTTTAATCGTTAGTTTAGTTACTCATTTTCTGTTTTTGTGACAAAAAGACTATGGTCAGGCCAGTTATCAGAAAATATGCTTAGTTTGCAATGAGTTAGATTAAAGTTAGTTATTTGTCACAAACCCTATTTCAGACAGGATGATAACAGGCATATGGAACAGATAATTACGCTGATTCTTGAATCGGGTCGTACGGCTATTGATATGGCTTTGTATGTTTTATTGCCTGTTATGGTCGTTATGCTGGCGATTATGAAGCTGCTTGAAAGTAAGGGAATACTGGCCTGGGTTTCAAATCGTCTGTATCCCCTGGTTAAAGTATTCGGTATTCCGGGGCTGGGCATTTTTGCCATGCTCCAGATCTTGTTTGTTAGTTTTAATGCACCGGTTGCTACGCTGGCGATTATGGATCGGGATGGCACATCCCGGCGAGCAATAGCGGCGACCTTAGCGGTTGTACTGACAATGTCACAAGCGAATGTGGTGTTTCCGATGGCGGTAGTCGGACTGGATGTGCCTATGATGATGCTCACCTCGGTTATTGGAGGCATGATCGCCGCTGCTTGTACCTACTATATTTTTGCCCGCGATCCGGTACTGGATGATGATTATGCCCATGCGGAACATCTGGCACCGGAACAGCATGAAGAGAAAAACTTTATTCAGATTCTTTCTGACGGCGGCCAGGAAGGGGTAAAAATAGTCTTGGCCTCTATCCCGCTCCTGATACTGGCGCTTTGCTTTGTAAACGTATTAAAAGCGACCGGAACAATAGAGTTACTGACCTGGCTTCTGGCACCGGTACTGGCGTTGGTGGATCTGCCTGAAGCCACTGTTTTGCCGATTGTGACAAAGTTTATTGCGGGTGGTACCGCGATGATGGGGGTCACTATTGATCTGTTGAATCAGGGTGCTATGACTGCAACCGACCTGAATCGTATTGCCGGTTTTATAACTAATCCTTTTGATGTGGCTGGTGTAGCTATTCTGCTGGCAGCGGGTAAGCGGGTGGCGTCGATTGCTAAAGCGGCCATGTTAGGCGCTTTGATCGGCGTGTTGATCCGGGGTGTTCTACATCTGATTATTTTCTAATGTTTGCGGTTTAGCCCTCCGCACAGAGGACAGTTTGAACTTGACCGGTAACGATACCAAACATAGAGTTGATACATAAGGCTGTATTCAGGCAGCGACCTAAGAAGGATCAACTCTGCAGATGCATTATCCCGAGACTAAATTACCTAAAGTCGGTACCACTATTTTTACCGAGATGTCGCAGTTAGCGGCGCAGCATAGTGCTATAAACCTGTCGCAGGGGTTCCCTGATTTTGATGGGCCACTGGCTTTACTGGATCGTGTTACCTATTACCTTGAACAAGGCCATAATCAGTACGCACCTATGACAGGTGTGCCTGCATTACGTAGTGCTATCGCACTGAAATCGGCAAAGTTATATGATTGTAAGGTTGATCCTGAAACGGAAGTAACAGTCACCTCCGGCGCAACAGAAGCGCTGTTTGCAGTCATAGGTTCGGTTGTGTGCTCCGGTGATGAGGTTATTGTTTTTGATCCGGCGTATGACAGTTACGAGCCTGCAATCGAACTGAATGGCGGTAAAGTGATTCACCTGGCGCTAGGTTCACCTGACTTTGCCATTGACTGGCAGCAGCTTAAATCGGCTATGAATGATCGTACCCGTATGATCATCCTGAATAGTCCTCATAACCCTACGGGGTCAGTGATGAGTGCCGAAGATCTTGATCAGTTAGAGGCGGTTATTAAAGGTACCGATGTCCTGCTGTTAAGTGACGAAGTCTACGAACATATCTGTTACGACGGACCGCATCAAAGTCTGTTACGCAGACCCGCCCTGGCCGAACGTGCGTTTGTCGTATCTTCATTCGGTAAGACTTATCATACCACTGGCTGGAAGGTGGGGTACTGTATTGCACCGCCAGCCTTGACCGTTGAGTTCCGCAAACTACATCAATACCTGACTTTCTGTACGGTACATCCGGTGCAGTTAGCGCTGGCTGATTTCGTTCGGGATTTTCCCGAACATTATCTTGAGCTCCCGGTCTTCTATAAGCAGAAACGCGACTTGTTCTGTCAGCTGATGGCTTCGAGTCGATTCCGCTTTACGCCCGCCCGGGGCACCTATTTCCAGCTTATGGACTATTCAGAAATAAAACCTGAGATGAACGATGTTGAGTTCGCTCGCTGGCTGACGACAGAGGTGGGTGTGGCGGCTATTCCTATCTCTGTTTTCTATGATTGTCCGCCAGAGCAGCGTTTAGTACGTTTCTGCTTTGCAAAAGATGATGCCACACTGACACAGGCAGCGGAGAAACTATGCAAGATCTGAGAGTGACATTGGTACAACCCGATATGCAATGGCAGAACCCGGCTGAAAACCGTGTGATGTATGAACAACTGATAGATCAGCGTGCACAAGCTACAGATCTGATCATATTGCCAGAAATGTTTGCGACCGGGTTTACCATGGATAGCCGAACAGCTGCTGAGCCTATGGGCGGGGATAGCTGTCAGTGGTTGCAACAACAGGCCCGGCTACGAGGAGTAGCTATTGTGGGCAGTCTGGCAATGAAAGCGGAGCAGGGCTACGTCAATCGGATGTTGTTCACCTTTCCGGATGGGCGACAAGAATACTATGACAAACGCCATCTGTTTCGCATGGCTGGTGAGCATGAGCGTTATCAGCCTGGCTCTGATCGGGTGATAGTTAACTATAATGGCTGGCGCATTCTGTTACAGGTCTGCTATGACCTGCGTTTTCCAGTATTTTCCCGTAACTGCAATGATTATGATCTGGCGCTGTATGTTGCTAACTGGCCTGCGGTGCGACGTCAGCCATGGCGTAAGCTGTTACAGGCCCGTGCTATTGAAAACCTTTGTTATGTTGCCGGTGTGAACCGGGTCGGCACTGATGCAAATGGTCATGACTACAGTGGCGATAGTATGCTGGTGGATTATAAAGGTGAGCTGTTGCTTGATCGTGAACCTGGTCTGGCATTTTGTGAAACGCTTTCGCTCTCTGCTGCCGATCTGGCTGACTTTAAAGAAAAGTTTCCCGCCTGGATGGATGCAGACCGGTTTAGTTGGCAGGATTGATAGCTGAGATCAAAGATAGCCTGTGTTGAAGTTAACCGGAATGAAGTTAACCGGGGCTGATTGAGCTTCTGTATAGCACGATCATTCATCCTGAATGAGTCTGAACCATGTAGTTACTAAGCTTTGGCTTTAACCAGTTACAGATCCCATAGTGGGTAAGGAAGCGCAGACAAATTTATCGCATCACCTACAATCGGGATATTAGCTTTTTTATCAGGCTGGCAAGGGGTTAGGTTGATGGAAGTTGTAGTGAAACTCAGGCATAAGGGATTTGCGATGCGAATAGCCGGGTATCTGTTGCTGTTATTAAACTTCAACATAAGCTCAGTGTGGGCTGATGATGCCCTGCAGTGTATACAAATAGGCAAGGGGGATCGCTCTCAGTCTATTTTAAATAAATGTGATTTTGAGGTTGAAGTACTCTGGTGTCATAACCGTGATGAGCCGGGCTATAATCGTGGGCTTTGTGCCAGCCGGGGAAAGTTTTATCAGAAGCAGGCCGTCCTTCAGCCCGCCGAGATTAAGCAGAATCAGTTTTCGTTACCTTTTAAAAGCACGCTCTATATCGCAGCCTGCAAGGGCGGTTTTCATACTACCAAACAGGTTGGCATGAAGGGGGGGTACCTCTGTAAATAGTCAGAGAGTCTGACCGATATTATTACTCCCACTATCTGTAGTTATGCTTTTTTCATTGGGGCTATTCCGGCCTGAGAGTGGCGTAGTGGGCAACCCCGCTGCCTTTAATTTACTTTTCTTAGCTATTTTTCTTACTTATCTACCTGATAGCGCTTGTTGACGTGCCTCAAGTCACTTTCGACCACACCTAATTTGTTGCTCTGAACTATACTATTAAGACCTAAAAAGACCGGAAGGTCTGGAGGCTAGATATGAAACGGTTAACTTTTCTTGTGCCTGATCTTCAGCATACAGAAACCGTAGTCGAGGGGTTACGGGAGATGGGAATCAGTGACGAAATGATGCATGTAGTGGCACAGGACCATGACATGCTCCAGAAAGCACATATTCATGAAGCAACAGAGATGGAAACTTCTGAACTAGAAAATGACTTTGACTGGGGTATTGTAGCGGGTGGCGTATTGGGATTAACGCTTGGATTTATCTCTTACGGTTCACAAATTCTAGGGTTTGAATTTGGTGCGTTTTCAATACTGGTGATGACTGTTATAGGCTCGTTAGCCGGTGGCTGGATTGGTAAGGCGATAGGTGAAACTACGCCTAACTCTGATTTGGCAAAGTATCAGCATGCAATCGAGGCCGGACAGATTTTGATGATGGTAGATGTGCCGGTTGAACTGTTGCCTGAAATCCATAAATTTGTACGCGCTCAGTGCCCTAAAGCACTGATAGAGAGCAGTCATCTTTTTCACGATCACCCGCTTGCTGCGTAAAAGTATTTACCAGTCAGCGTTATAGGTGACTGTTGCAGGTTGCTGTGGGTGAATATAAAAAGTACGGCTTTTGTGCCGTATTTTTTTATATTCGCATTTTGAATAAATGAGACTAAGGTTAAGATTAAGATACGCGGGTTAAGGTATATTTTTGATTTGAAAGGATAATGTTATGTCAAAAGGTCATGCTAAACATCATGAACGGCATCATGGCTTATCCCAGTTTGGTAAGGATTTGGTGCGCAGGTGTGGCTCAAAATGTGAGCTGTGTGAGTCGGCGGGAGTAAAATTGGCCGTATTTGAAGTGCCGCCAATTGACGCTGAGCCAAATTATGATCACTGCATTATGGTTTGTGAAACATGTCAGGGGCAGATAGATAGGCCTAAATCTATAGAACCGGATTATTGGCACTTTTTGGCAAATACAATGTGGAGCCCCGTTCAGCCCGCTAAAATCATGGCTGTGGTTATGCTGCATTATTTGTCGGCAAAACATCCCTGGGCTTCAGACCTGTTAGAGCAGGTTTATCTTGAACCTGAAGAGGATGGCTGGGTGAGTGCAGTTACTTTGTAGCCTTTAAGTTTTTTGAGGGCTTATAAGCTTACGGGCTTATATGATATTTTTTCATTTCAGTTAATCGACGAATGGGCGATAACCGGTTAATCAGATAAAACCGGTGTTCGCTATGTTTAATTCAGTTAATTTCTCACCCCTTACTCAGTTTCAGCAACAATTCCCTACTAACCAGAGTAATCATTCTCATCGTTCAGAGTCATTAACTGAACAGAGGGCTGAGCAGTCGGTTGGACAGAAGGTTGGGCAAACGGGGTTTCAGAGCAGTTACCTTTCTGAACGATTCAGCAATAAAGAAAGTTTTTCCGTTTCTCTGATGACCCGTGAAGGTGATCGGGTGGAAATTAATTTTAGCAGTGTTGAAAAGTATCAGGCGGAATATGCCAGCCGGCAAACCGGTAGCAGCTCATCAGAATTTATGAGTATTGATCGTAGTAGTGCCAGCCAGTTTGGTTTTAGTGTACAAGGAGACCTGAGTGTTGAGGAGATCGATGCTATTTCATCGCTGGTTCAGGATCTTTCTCAGGTGGCGGATGAATTTTTTAATGGCGACCTTCAATCAGCAACTCAGCTTGCTGGAGACCTGAGTCTGGATAGCGGTCAGTTAATGAGTCTGGATATGTCGATGCAACAATCGATGAAATACCGGGCTGTAGAACAGTACCGCCAGGTACAGGAGATGAGTGACCAGCATCAGTCTGGCAGGGCTATGATGCCCTATTTGCAGCAAATGGCACATCAGGTAGAGCAAACCAGTCAGATCATTCATCAGGCAAGCGAGTTTAGTTTCAGCTTGCTGAACGAGTTGATAGTACGAGATCAGCGAGCGGCTGACCTGGTGCAGCCAGAAGCATTGGAAGGCACTCTGGATCAGATACAAACGCTGGTTGAACAGCTGGTTACCCAATCTGGGTACTTGTCAGCCTCTGAGCAGCAGACCGAAGCGGAAGTTTGATCTACTATGTATTCAATCCTCGTAATTTAGCGATAGCTTGTTAAGAAAGTGATTAGTTGAGAAAGCACTCAGCTGGTGACGGAAAGTTTAAAGCAAGCTTCGTGACAGAATTGAAGCTCTCAGGGACTGTTGGATTGAGTGACCTTTGATCGTTGTTTACGCCACACATTGTGTGGCGTTTTTTTTGTCTGAATTTTTCCTCTAGCTGCTAGAATGGTTTTCTATTCTTTTTCGATCCGGATATTACTTTTCCATGAACCAGCTGCCCGTTGCTGAAGTACTTGATCAATTACGCGATACCCTGAATCAATACGATGAGGTGGTGTTAGAAGCCCCTCCAGGTGCAGGTAAGACAACCTTAGTACCACTTGAACTATTGCAACATGAAGCGTTAACCGGTCAGAAAATGTTAATGCTTGAGCCCCGTCGGCTTGCTGCCCGGATGGCTGCAGAACGTATGGCGCAGCAGTTAGGTGAGAAAGTAGGCCAAACAGTGGGTTATCGGGTGCGCATGGACAGTAAAATCGGTCCGGATACCCGTATTGAAGTGATTACCGAAGGGATACTGACGCGGATGCTTCAGGACGATCCGAGTCTGGATGGCTATGGATTGGTTATCTTCGATGAATTTCATGAACGAAGCCTGGATGCTGATTTCGGGCTGGCGATGGCGCTGCAGGGGCGAGAGCTTTTTCGGGACGAACAGCCGCTGAAACTGCTGTTGATGTCAGCAACGCTGGATAAGCGGGTCATTGAACAGCTGCTGCCAGGGGCTCCACTGATTAGTAGTCAGGGGCGGATGTTTCCCGTGGATATCCGTTATCTGGGTGCACCTGCGCGTCAGGAACGTCTGGAAAAGAAGATGGCACTGGCAGTGCAGCAAGCGCTGCAGGAAGAGAGCGGTAGTTTGTTAGTGTTTTTACCGGGGCAGCGAGAGATACGGAATCTGGCCCGGGAGCTGAAAGACCAGATTCCTGAGAATGTTCTGTTAACTCCGTTGTATGGTGATCTGAATATTGAGGCGCAGCAACAGGCGATTCAACCGCCAATGGAGGGCCAGCGGAAAATAGTGTTGGCAACAAATATTGCAGAAACCAGTCTGACGATCGAAGGTATCAGGGTGGTGATCGATGCTGGATTAAGCCGGGAAGCCAGGCTTGATCCGGCTAGCGGGATGACCCGCTTACATACCTGTAAGGTTTCACGGGCGGCGAGTATTCAACGGGCGGGTCGTGCCGGACGGATGGAACCGGGGTGTTGTTATCGGCTCTGGTCTGAAACCGGTCAGGAGCAGCTGGCACCTTATGCCAACCCTGAAATTCTGACCACGGACCTTACCTCTTTAGCTTTGCAACTGGCTCGTTGGGGGGTTAATGATCCGGCAGAGTTACGTTGGTTAAATTTACCGCCTGCTGCAGCACTTAATCAGGGGCGGGATCTGTTAATCAGATTGGGTGCATTAGAGCAAAAAGGGGCTGGCCTGCAGTTGACTAAAGCGGGTGAGATGATGGCGCAGTTACCGTTACATCCTCGTTTGGCTCATATGATACTTATCGGTTGGCAGTTGGGGTGCTCTGAACTGGCCTGCGATTTAGCGGCGTTATTGAGTGAGCGGGATCCACTGGATGGTGACGCTGATATTAGTCGTCGACTGGCATGGTTAAGGGGCGAGCTAAATTGCAGTAATGCGAATCGGGGCGTGTTGCATCGTATCAGACAGTTAAGTAAGCAGTTCAGAAATATAGCTAATAAACGACTGAAAGGGTTAAATCAATCGGCGATGCAGGCCATAAAATCTGATTTGGTCGCAGTGCTTCTGGCACAAGCCTATCCTGATCGGATTGCGGCCTGCCGCAGGCCGGGAGGCCGGGACTATCAACTAAGTGGCGGCAGGGCTGTCCGTTTGACTGAGTACGACTCGCTATCTAAACAGCGCTGGTTAGCCATTGCCAATTGTGGTGGTGTCCAGGGCCAGAGTAGCGATAAAGTTTTTCTTGCCGCAGCACTTTCTCCGCAGCTGTTTGATACATTACTATCTGGTTTAGTCACCAAGACTAAGGTTGTTGAATGGGATAGAGAATTGGAGCGGGTCTGTTGCGAAGAGCAGCGCAAGGTGGGCCAGTTAGTATTAAGCCGGAAGCAGCTCAGTGAAGTTCCCCTGGCTGAGAAAAATGCAGCGCTTATTACTGTAGTGCGTAAACAAGGTCTGAAAATCCTACCATGGAATGATGATATTCAGCGCTGGCGGCAACGGATTACATTTCTCTTTAACTCTCAGCCTGAAGCTGGATGGCCGGACCTTTCCGAGCAGTCTTTGCTAGAAACCTTAGAGCAGTGGTTAATGCCTTTTTTAGATCCGGTTAGTCATGTAAACCATTTTTCTCGTCTCAATCTGATGGAAATATTACAAGGCTTGTTACCCTGGCCTTTACCTAAGCTCTTAAGTGAGCAGGCGCCTGTACGGTTAAGCTTGCCTTCTGGCCATAGTGCGGCGATTGATTATTCAGAGTCACCTCCGGTGTTAGCGGTTAAGTTACAGGAGATGTTTGGTTGTACTTCAACGCCGACTATTGGCAATGGCGTTAGGGTGAAAATTCATCTGTTATCGCCTGCCCGTCGTCCTTTGGCGGTTACTCAGGACCTGGCTAGTTTCTGGAGTAATGCTTACCGTGAAGTACAGAAAGATATGAAGGGGCGCTACCCTAAGCATCAGTGGCCGGATAATCCCTTAGAGGCGCTACCATCAGATGGAATCAAGCGAAAAAAACGCACATAAATAAGCGGCGTCTGCAAAACTTTTCAAGATAAAGCAGGTATCTCTGTACTATGCTTTATATGCTCTGATTAAGTCAGGGTATAGATAGCCTCAATAATTTGGGGCCAAAAGAAAAAGAAGAAAATTGCATGCCACATGTAGCCCCGCTAGCGCGGGGCTTTCTTTTGCCTATTATTTTTATCAGTTAATTGTTTTCAAACAAAAGTGTTAAGGATTTATCGACCTGAAATGTAAGTTTAATAAACTCAGGCATTAACAATTAAAAGTATTAGGGTGGTGAAGGCATATTTCTAATTAATCAGGTTTATCGGTAGGTAATGGTATCACCTGATCAGGGTGTTGTGGATAAGCTGCTATTGTGTTGTGCAACGCAATAAAAAAGACCCGGCGGGCGCCGGGTCCAAAACAAGCCAAATCAGTGGCTCAAAAAGCAAAGTGCTATATCAATATAACTAATTTTTTGTGCAATGCAATATAATTTGTGTAAATTATATATGACAAATTTTCATTGCCGGTTTGTCGAGGCTTTTAGTGACGCGCAGACGGCGGGTCAGGGGAGCTTAAAATAGAAACCTTCGGCTCTGGTGATTGCTCGCAGGCTTATTAAGGGCTCTTTTTCAAACAAGATTGAGTCTCCTGCATCTAGCAAGCTGCCATTGACTTCCAGTTGACCTTTTTGCAGGTAGAGAAACCCGTTGTCTGATTCAGGCATACCGCAGATCATATGTTGTAAGCGAAACTGGTAAAGCTCAATATTCTGATTGATTTGTAGTGATTCATCCCGGCCATCAGGTGATAGAAGTAGTTGGACCCCCTCGGGGGTTCGCAGGTTTTTTGACTGATAACGGGGTGTATTACCTGTAGTTTGTGGAACAATCCAAAACTGAAGCATCTTCAGACTGTTTTCCAGTGATGCGTTTTGTTCTGTGAATTCGACGCCACTACCGGTGCTGAGTAGCTGTAGGCTACGACCTTTGAGAAGCTGTCGGTTTCCCAGTGAATCGGTATGCAGGTTTTTACCATCCATGATGATACTGATGATCTCCATATCCTGATGTTGACTGGGATCCAGTGAGGCTCCGGGGTGAAGCAGGTCTTCATTCGCGACACGCAGTTCCGAAATGCCCATCCAGTTCGGATCAAAATAGCTGCCAAAGGAGAATACATGACGGGATTCGAGCCAGCCAAAGTGGGCATAGCCCCGGTCTTCTGCGCGTTTGATAGTAATCATTGGATCTCACAGATCAGAAAATGATCACTCATTTTTACCTTGTCATTGTCGTTCTGTAAACAAAGCTTTGATTTCTCAATCTTTAGTCAGCTTACCAGAAACACCCCAAACCGCTTTTTAACAGGGCTAACTAGCAGATCAGTTAATCATTGCTAGGCTTAGACATAATTTGAGGAGCGGAGTGACGGTTATGGCTGATGGGCCTGTGGTTGCAAACAATAAACCGGTGAAGGTGGATCTTAAGCAGGGGCAGCAATACCATTTTTGTGTCTGCGGTCGATCAGTAAAGCAGCCTTTCTGTGATGGCTCTCATGTGGGGAGTGAATTTAAACCTAAAGCCTTCAATGCTGAGAATGACGGTGAGGCCTGGCTGTGTGCCTGTAAGCATACGGGCAATGCGCCTTACTGTGATGGTAGCCATAAACAGTTTGATAGTGCTGCTGTTGGACAATCCGGACCGGGGGTCATTGCGACCGATAATCAGGCACCAGTGGCGGTGAATACTGAGCAGGAATCGGAGCTAGAGTTTATCCATCAGTTGGCTCGTGAAGGGCTGCAAGGGATAGGTAGTCACGGGCCGATGGTCGCGATGGGAGTGCCGCGCAACGAACTGCCTGCCTGGGATGACATTCAGATCATGGTGGCTCAGATGGCTCGCAAACCATTACAGGAGGATGCGGTGGTGGGCACCGGGTTAGTGATCGGGCCCGAAGCGAAGCGTCCGTTGCATCTGGAAATTCCACTGTTTATATCAGATATGAGTTTTGGTGCCTTGTCTGAAGAGGCCAAGACCGCATTAGCTCAAGGTGCTGAGCAGGCGGGTACGGGTATCTGTTCCGGTGAAGGAGGTATGTTGCCTGAAGAGCAACAGGCAAATTCCCGTTACTTTTATGAACTGGCCAGTGCCCGGTTCGGTTATCGGGATGAGCTACTTGAACGAGTGCAGGCGTTTCATTTTAAAGGGGGGCAGGGGGCAAAAACAGGTACCGGGGGGCATCTGCCTGCCAGCAAAAATATTGGCAAAATTTCTCAGGTTCGCTGTATTCCTGAAGGTCAGGATGCGGTTTCTCCTCCTACATTCAGTGATCTTAATGAAGTGTCTGACTTTGCTTACTTTGCTGACCATGTCCGAGAGCTGACTGGCGGTATACCGATAGGTTTTAAGCTCAGTGCAAATCATATCGAACGAGATATAGAGTTCGCACTGAAAGCGGGTTCTGATTACATCATTCTTGATGGTCGGGGAGGTGGTACAGGTGCGGCTCCTCAGCTGTTTCGTGATCATATCAGCGTGCCAACTATTCCTGCACTGGCCCGGGCACGGCAATGTCTGGATCATAAAGGCGCCAGTGGTCGGGTCAGCCTTATTGTGACGGGAGGCCTGCGGGTACCGAGTGATTTTGTTAAAGCGATGGCCCTGGGGGCCGACGGTATTGCGCTGGCGAACAGTGCTATGCAGGCGATTGGCTGTGTCGCTGCCAGAATCTGCAATACGAATAACTGTCCGGCGGGGATAGCGACGCAGAATGCTGATCTGCGACAACGGCTGAATGTTGAGAAATCTTCTCGTCAGCTGACTAATTATCTAACCGGTTCGGTGCATCTGATGCAGGTAATGGCCCGGGCGTGCGGCCATCACCACCTGAATCAGTTTGAACTGGATGATCTGGCCACCTGGAACAGAGAGATGGCGTATTTATCGGGTGTGGCTTATGCCGGTATTACCGTCTTATGAACAGACCCTGAGCATCGAAGAAACTCTGGTCCGTTAGCCTGCCTTGTTGATAGTCGCAGATAGTCTGATCGATTTCGGCCTGAGTATTCATTACAAAAAATCGAAATGGATAACTGGCTCAGTCACCAGTGTGGCTTATGCCGGTATTACCGTCTTATGAACAGATTCTGAGCATCGAAGAAACTCTAGTCCGTTAGCCTGCCTTGTTGATAGTCGCGGATAGCCTGATCGATCTCTGCCTGAGTATTCATAACAAAAAAAATCGAAATGGATAACCGGCTCAGTCACCAGTGTGGCTTATGCCGATATTAGCGTTTTACGAACAGACTTTGAGCATCGAAGAAACTCTAGTCCGTTAGCCTGCCTTGTTGATAGTCGCGGATAGCCTGATCGATCTCTGCCTGAGTATTCATTACAAAAAAATCGAAATGGATAACCGGCTCAGTCACCAGTGTGGCTTATGCCGGTATTAGTGTTTTACGAACAGACTTTGAGCATCGAAGAAACTCTAGTCCGTTAGCCTACCTTGTTGATAGTCGCGGATAGCCTGATCGATCTCGGCCTGAGTATTCATTACAAAAGGACCGTAATGGGCTACTGGCTCAGTCAAAGGAGTGCCATTGAGCAGCAGTGCGCCGGCCCCTTGATCCGAAGCGAGCATTAATTCTGAGCTATCAGTAATTTTAGCCATCTGGCGGGTAGCGATAGTTTTATCGCCGATGTTCAACTGGCCTTCATAAACATAGATCAGCAGGCTGGTTGTTTGGTCCGATTGCAGCGTTAGTTTGCTGTTTTGGTGAAGATTCAGGTCTGCAACGGCAGCCTTACCCGGCAGTTGTTGTAGTGGACCACTAAAACGTTTCCCTGCGATATGATAATTGCCTGCTATCACTTTAAGCTGTGCGTTTTGTAATTGATGCCAGGGTAGTTCGTTCTGTTTTATATCTTGCCACTGAGGCGCTTTCATTTTGTGTCGGGCAGGCAGGTTTATCCATAGTTGGAAACCATGCATAAGGCCCTCAGTTTGTAACGGCATTTCAGAATGAATAACGCCACGGCCGGCAGACATCCACTGAGATTCTCCGGCAGCTATTTCGCCCCGGTTACCCATATGATCTTCATGTACAAAGCCGCCGTTGCGCATATAAGTCAGTGTCTCAATACCGCGGTGAGGGTGGGCCGGAAAGCCTGCACCGTAATCATCAGGCTTGTCTGAACGAATCTCATCCAGCATCAGAAATGGATCAAGGCTGTTATTTTGAAAACCATGTACCCGTTGGATTTTTACCCCGGCACCATCGGAGGAAGGGTGACTGGGGATAACCTGTATATTCATAGCTGTACTCCGTAAGAACTTGTCATAAGTGCGGGTAAAAAATATTCGTCTTAAGTCCGCTTTTAAATCAGTATTTGATGGTTCGGTCTGATATCAGCAGCGGTTATGCTCTCTATACTATTCTTCATATTCGAAAATAAAATCGGTATAAATGGGTAATATTATTCTAATAAATCGAAAGTTAGTCTGGGGTGTTAGGCGATGAAAGTAACGCTAGAACAGTGGCGGATGCTGAAAGCGGTGGTAGAACACGGTGGTTTTTCCCATGCAGCTGCTGCGGTACATAAAAGTCAGTCCAGCATTCATCATGCTATTCAGAAAATGGAGCAGATGCTTAATGTTAAGCTACTGCAGGTGAAAGGGCGCAAGGCTCATCTAACCGATGCTGGCAGGCTATTGTTACAGCGGGCAGAGCACCTGTTGGAGTCATCGGCGAATATTGATGCGCTGGCTGCCAGCCTGAATGCCGGTGAGGAAGCGGAGATCTCTATCGCTGTTGATCAGACCTTCCCGACTGAATATGTTGGCGCTGTACTGGAGCAGTTTGCCGCTGAGTACCCTAATACCCGGATTCAACTTTATGAAACTGTATTGTCGGGTGCCGCAGAGGCATTAATTCAGGGGCAGGTTGATATGGCCATCGCCGGATCCGGTGTTTCACATTTTCTCGCAGAACCTCTGTTTGCTGTGGACTTTATTGCGGTGGCAGCGCCTGCCCATCCGGTATTCGATCAGTGTTCCGTTGCCGAACCTCTGTTGATTGAACAGCTGAGTAACTATCGTCAGCTGGTTACCCGTGATTCAGCGTTAAGTCGCAATGAAGATTCCGGTTGGCTTGAAGCGGATCAACGCTGGACCGTCAGTAATATCGCCACTTCAGTTGAGATGATCTGTCGGGGAATGGGGTTTGCCTGGATACCGGTCACCCGAATCAAAGAGCTGCTGTTACGCGAAGCGTTAGTACCTATTCCACTTCAGGCCGGTAGCTGTCGCAGTATGATGTTGCATCTATATTACGCGCGTCAGGAGGGAAGTGGTCCGGGGGTGCAGCGTTTAGCCGAACTGTTTCACCAATGTTGCGATAATGATCATTCGAATTATTCGAAGATAAAGTCCGAAATTAAGTAATTTTATATCTAAAAAACAGAAACTAATATGAGGGCACTAAGTAACAAAATATATAAAGAAATATGGTTGAGGTATCACTATGAACTATTCATCCACACTGTCGCTTCTGGGTCGTATTGGTTTGGCAGCGATTTTTATTCTGGCGGGATGGAATAAGATTGGCGGCTACGAGGGTACTGCCGGTTATATGGAAAGTATGGGGGTGCCGGGTATTCTGCTACCGGCGGTTATTGCACTTGAACTGTTAGGTGGTATCGCTGTGTTGATCGGCTTTATGACCCGTTTGGCCGCCGTAGGGTTGGCCGTTTTTTCATTGCTTGCAGCCGCATTATTTCATTTTGATCCGGCAGATCAGATGCAGTTTATTATGTTTATGAAGAATATCGCTATTGCGGGTGGTTTTTTGCTATTGGCTGCGAATGGTCCTGGTTGTTATAGCGTTGATGCCTGGCGTCAACGTTCGGAATGATCTCTCCTGATTAGGCGCTTGTTTTTAATAGTTCAATATAAGTAATTAAGTGAGGTTCAAGTTATGGGGCTGCTGATACAAGGTAAGTGGCAGGATCGTTGGTACGAAACTAAAAACTCTAAGGGCGAATTTATTCGAGAGCAGGCGGGGTTTCGTAACTGGATCACGACGGATGGTCAGCAGGGAGAAAGTGGCTCAGGTGGCTTCAAAGCTGAACCTGACAGATACCATCTCTATGTATCCCTGGCTTGCCCCTGGGCGCATCGTACGCTGATATTTCGTAAGCTGATGGGGCTCGAGTCGCTTATTGGTGTATCGGTTGTCAGTCCGGATATGCTGGAGCAGGGGTGGAGTTTTGATTCTGACACGGGCTCTACGGGTGATACTCTGTACGGCTTCGAATTTATGCATCAGGTCTATACCCGTGCCCAATCTGATTACACCGGCCGGGTAACGGTACCTGTACTCTGGGACAAACAGCAACAGACGATAGTGAGTAATGAGTCTTCAGAAATTATCAGGATGTTCAACTCTGCTTTTAATGAACTTACCGGTAATAGCTGTGATCTTTGGCCTGAGCTACTCAGGGATGAGATCGAAGAGATCAATAGCTGGATCTACGATACGATTAATAACGGTGTTTATCGGGCGGGCTTTGCGACCACTCAAGATGCTTATGACACTAATGTGAAAACCCTGTTTACCAGCCTGGATCGTATCGAGGAGATCCTGTCAGAACATCGTTATCTTGCAGGGTCTGCGTTGACCGAAGCTGACTGGCGCCTGTTTACGACCCTGATTCGTTTTGATGCGGTATATTATGGCCACTTTAAGTGCAATTTAAAGCAGCTGCGTGATTACTCCAATATATCAGGTTATATCCGCGAGCTATATCAGATGCCCGGTATTGCTGGAACTGTGGACATGCAGCATATTAAGCGCCACTACTATTACAGTCACGATATGATCAACCCCACCCGGATAGTGCCTTTAGGTCCTGAGCTTGATTTTGATTCGGCCCATGGAAGAGAAAATCTGTAGGCGGGTCTGTAAGAAAGGGGGGCTGTTCACCTTAGGCTCTGAATTTACCTGAACGGAATAATGGCACGACTTTGCCACGGCGATGTGGTCTGTTGTCGATTGATGACGGCAGGCCTGTTGACTCTGTATTTTGCTCTGCTTTTAATGCGGGATCTGTGCTTCGGTTTAGTGCCTGTTGCAGCTGCCATAGCTCATCATGCATCATTTGAGATAGTTTTATACAGGCAGCAAGCGGTGTTTTAGTACGGCGTTTGACGCTGTCGATACGAAACTGTAATTGCTGTAAATGAAGTCTTTCTTCAGGCCTTGCCCGTGCAAATATCTGATTAACCTTGAGTCGTAAATATCGTTCAAGCACCTGAGGTTTAGTGCGGGCTAATTCCGCCAGACGATCAAAATCTAATGGCTTATATTGTTGCTTCATACAGCGCCCTTTTCTAAAAGAGTCCTGTTACAGTATGGCAGTTACCCGTGCTAACGTTGGCAAAATTCTGGGTTATCTTAGATACGGGGTATTGTTTAGGCGGAAGCTATGAAACAGGGATTCCTATGATCTCTGTCAGACTTTGGAATTGTTTCAGGGTTAACAAGTCGGTGATATCAGGGCTACTATGAGTTTAGCCCTATAGCTATGATTAGCTATGGGCGCTTTCTTTTGGCTACTTCTTTCTACTAGGTCTTTTTTCTACCGAGGTGATGCTATGAGTTCTGGTTTAAGTACTGCGTTAAATATACTGACAAACTGGCATTGTACGCCACTTCAGGCCATGTCTATCCTGCAGATAGAAGTGGATCAGCCTTTTCCTGAAGATCTGAGTAATGCGCAGAGAGAAAGGGTTTGCTACGTGCACAATATCCATAATGACCTGAGCTCGGTGTTCGATGACTCAGAAGAAATTTATGGCTATATGACACAGCCTAACGATAATCCGCACTTTGCGGGCCGAACACCGCTAGAACTGATCAGTAGTGGTGACCTTACGGCCCTGGAACGGGTGTGCTGGCATATTGATTCGTTGCGGCCGTGCGAATCGGTTGCCTGATAGTTATTAATCAACAGGCAGATTAGCTGATAGTTGAAGAAATACTATCAGCTCTCGATGGCATCTGTTACTCAGGTAAAGGCCTGTTTTGCGAGCGGAAAGTATGGGCTTTATAGGTGCCCAGATTTCTTATCTCTTTGGTGAAAAACTCCAGTTCTTTCAGGGCATATTGCATCATCCGGTCATCCGGGTGCCCTTCAACGTCAAGGTGAAAGCTGGCACCTTTGGTCAGACCGTTACCCAGATAGCTTTCCAGTTTCACCATGTTGATGCCGTTGGTCGCAAAGCCTCCCAGTGCTTTGTATAGCGCAGCCGGGATATTACGTACGGTAAATAACAACGAAGTGATATAGAGAGTATCTGCTTTCATTTCAGGTACTCCCTGTTCGCCTGACAAAATCAGAAAGCGTGTGGTATTACCGTTCACATCCTGAAAGTTTTCTTGCAGTATCTCCAGGTCGTAAAGTTCTGCTGCGAGGCTGGAGGCGATCGCTGCATGGGTTGGATCAGGATTTTGAGATAACTCAAAAGCAGAGCCTGCCGTATCAAGCCCAGCAATGGGTTCCATACCTAGTTGTTTAATATGGCCGTCGCACTGGGCCAGTGCCTGTGGATGTGATGATATTGTTTTGAGCTGATCAGTACTGCTGCCTTTTATCCCCAGCAAACAGTGATTTACCGGTTCAAAATGCTCGCCGATAATGTGTAGCTGGCTTTTAGGCATTAACCGATAGATCTCTTCGACCCGGCCTGCTGTTGAATTTTCCAGTGGAATCATCGCCAGTTTGGCTTCGCCACGTTCCACCATAAACATTGCATCAACAAATGACTCACAAGCAAAGGCTTCCATCTGAGGAAATACCCGACGACAAGACAGATGTGAATAGGCGCCTTCCTGGCCTTGGTATGCAATGATATTTGGTACGGCAGACATGATTATTCCGATTCAGTAAGAATGTGTAAAAATATGAGAGTTCGATTATGGCACAGTTTTGGGAAGGTGCGAATAAGCCCATTATTTTCTCTGCGGGCTATAGAGCGGTCAACTGCGCGAAAGACAGTGCAGTAAAATGTCTGGACCTTTTCAAACTGTCTGACAAAACAGTTGGCCGCTCGAGAGCCCCCCTTCGGGGTTTTCAGCGATAGTGAATCTCTGTGTTAACAATTTTTGACGTACAACCAGTATGTCTGTCATCGTTGCCTTGAGCTTCAATCTCTCTGAAAGCCAGTACCCAGAGGGCATGCTAAGGCGTAAGGGGCTTGTTCACACCTTCCCTGGTAACTATGGAGTGTAGTGAGCCCTGTTTTTCGTTAAAATTGCCGCAAATTTCAAGCATAGAGCGGAATGATGACGCCGGAACGTACAGCTAAACTTATACAGACTCTGAACCGACGACAGCCGGATCTGACGGTAATTACTGATCAGGTACATAAACCACGTAATATTGCAGCGTTAGTACGCACCTGCGATGCGGTAGGTATACCTAATATTCATACGGTTACACCCAAAGAGGGTTATCAGTTTAACGGTACCACAAGAGGCAGTGATCGCTGGGTAAAGACTCAGAACCATGCCAGTTGTGATGATGCCATTGCGATGGTTAAGTCACAGGGAATGAAGGTCTATGCTGCTCACTTTTCTGAGCGTGCAGTTGACTATAGGTCCGTGGATTACAGTCAGCCTTGTGCGATTCTGATGGGAGCTGAAAAACATGGTGTGAGTGAAGCGGCAGCCGAACAGGCAGATGAGCATATTCTGATTCCTATGATGGGGATGGTAGGATCACTGAATGTGTCAACTGCGGCCGGGATTATTCTGGTTGAAGCTCAGAATCAACGTTTACAAGCGGGCATGTATGAGCAATCTAGGCTCAGCGAATCAGAACATAGAGATACGCTGTTCGAGTGGAGTTTCCCTGATCTGGCTGAGTTTTGTCATAACAAGGGGCTTGAGTATCCATTGTTGGATGAAACCCTGGCTCTGAGCGATGCTCCAGCCTGGTATCAGGCGGTCAGAGATGGCAGTGCTGTTAAGAGGCTCTGGTAAGTTTTCTTATATGATAAAAAATGAGAAACTTAGTTTATTCAATGACTTTAGAATTTGATAAGTTAGAGTCTTATTGATTCTGACGGTTGGTCTAACGGATCGATCTGAGTTAAAAACGGATAATATCAGCAAGCTAATTTTGCTAATATTTTCAGATATGGTTTTCCAGGCAATGGATTGTTGTAGTAGCCATACTGTTGACTTTTCCCGGGGGGGGGGAGGTCATAAAACAACAGCTGGCAGAAGCTTCAGAGCTTCTGCTACACAGCGTTGGCAGGGACTATGAACAAAATTATGAAACCGGACTTCCGCACTACCTCTATTCAGGGCGCTGTTACTGCACTGATTTTTTCCTGTTTACCTTTATCCAGTCTAGAGGCCGCGAATAGTTGCTATCAGTCGTTTTCTGATAAGGACTATGTACAGGCACGAAATCAATGCCAGGAGGTAGCAGAACAGGGCGATGCAAAAGGCGCATTTCTGTTATCTACTATTTACTATCAGGGGCTGGGAACCGAGTCGGATGAACAACGTGCCCTGTTCTGGGATCAGGTTGCTGCAGAGAAAGGCCATCCGGATTCAGCTTACCGTTTGGCTTTGGCATATCAACTGGGTCAGGGCGTTAATAAAAATAATAGTCAGGCCCGGCGTTGGTATATGCAGGCGGCACTGGCCGATCATCCAAAAGCACAAAAGCAATTGGGCGCGATGTTTGAAACCGGTACGGCGGGAGAAGTTAATTCCCAGCGTGCTTTTGACTGGTATCTTAAGTCTGCCCGACAGGGGCTGGCAGATGCTCAGCTACGGGCGGGTACAATGTTGTTGGAAGGACGGGGGGTAAAGCCTGATCGGGCACATGCACAGCACTGGATCAGAAAAGCAGCGCTGGCGGGTAATGCCAATGCTCAGGTGGCCTTAGGCGTAATGTTGACTGAAATTGATCCGCCAGAAAGCCTGAGTTGGTATGAGAAGTCGGCGGAGCAGGGCAACGCACTGGCATTACAAAACCTGGCGTTAGTTTATTACTCCGGTCAGGGAGTGGCAGTGAATGTTGATAAAGCTCAGCAATTGGCTGAACAGGCAGTTACTGCAGGTAATCCAAACGCCCGAACCTTAGTCGATCAGATCCGTTTAGATGCTCAGCAAAAGCGGGTTCAACAGTTGCAGGCTGAAAAACAGATACTGTCTGCCAGAATCCATGATGCGATGCCTGAGCGATCAGTGGAACCTGTATTCGAGTCAGAACTTACATTAGAGCCTGAAGCCAATATTGTTCTGGCAAGCTTATCATTACCCGCACCAGCAGCAGGCCCCGGACAACCGATGTCAGAAAATTCGCCTACAGCTAATGGTGATGTCCGTTATATGTCCGATGGCTGGATTCTGGGACAGCCATCGAATCTGTTTACTATTCAGTTAACGAATGGCACCGACCTTAGTGGGATTAAAAAATACATTAAGCAGCATAACCTGCCTGATACGGTGCGTTATTATCGTACCCGCCGGGATGCAGGCATTTTCTATGTATTAATCTATGGTGAGTATGTCAGCATTAATGCGGCTAAACAGGCGTTGGCAACAATACCTGATTCTGCTCGTAAAAATCACTGGATCAGAGGGGTGAATCAGCTTCAGGGTCTTTACCGTCAACCCTGATGTTTGCCTGATTAAGTATTAATTCTTGAGATTAGCCTGGGCAATGTTCTAGTTAAAATTTCTACGTTTATGATGTTTGGTGTTGAGTCCTGATATGAACCGTTTGTTTTTTTCTCTGATCATTGCCTCTGTTGTCTGGCCCTCTGTTTCTATTGCGGATACCCGGATCTGCCAGAGTTTGCACGATAGTATGCAAACCCTGGCAGCACGTGATCATTGCCTGCCTTTGGCTGAACAGGGGGATGGCAAGGCCAGCTTTATAATGTCCAGTCTTTATAGTCAGGGGATAGGGGTTAAAGATCCTGACCTTCAACAAGCATTGCTATGGCTTAATCGTTCAGCGCAACAGAATCATGGACCTGCATGTTATAACCTTGCCGCTCTGTATGAGCGGGGCGAAGTGTTAGGAGCAGACCTGCCCTCAGCTTTTAACTGGTATACAAAAGGTGCTGAACTGGGCCATGTACCCAGTCAGTTGAAAATCGGGACTTTTTATCTGCGTGGTATAGGTACAGAAACCGATTTTGAAAAAGCCCGACACTGGCTCACCCTGGCTGCTGAGGCTGAAGATCAAAGTGCTCAGGTTACTCTGGCAACCCTGCTTAGTACCACAGAGCCAGAGCAGAGTCTTGAGTTGTATAAAAAAGCCGCGGCACAGGATAACGCTTATGCTCTGCATCAGTTGGCTCTAATTTATTCTGAAGGTCGTTTAGGTCAGCCGGTGCATCTTGAGCAGGCCTTAGCCTATGCATCGGAGAGTGTTCGCTTAGGTCGTTTATCGGGGAAAGCGTTAGTATTGCAGCTTACTAAGCAGATGGAGCCAGCATCTGAATCTGAGCAAAGATTACCGACGACGATTGTGAGTGTACAGCAGGATCAACCTGAAACGGATGTGGGGCAAGCAGCAGATCCTGTAGCTAATACTGCTGTCGTTGAAACGGTTAAGGTTAGTGAAGCTTCAGACACGCAGTCCTCAGAATCAACGATTTCAAATGTAGCAACTGAAGAAGTGACTACTCCAGAGCTGGCTCTAAACAAAACTGCTCTGAACTCAGATGCTCAAAACCTAGATACTCAAAATCCAGGAGCTTTGATCTCAGAGCCGTCAGATAAAAAATCACATAGCGATTTAGTCGCGATTTCAATTGAGCCAGCTTCTAAGATTGAAAAGAGAGCTGCTTCCGATGTCAGACAAAGTCAGGTTGTTAGTGATCAGGTTATGACTGCGTCGGTAGTTGCGGCTAAAAAACTGGTTTCAGAGCCTGACTCAAAGTCTGATTCAGAACCCGGTTCAGAAACCGATTCAGAACCTAATTCAGAACAAGGATCGGATAAGGCGTTGCCCACAGTTGCGATTGTCGAGTCTGTCCGTACCGAAAAATCGGTCAGTATTCCTGTTCAGCAATCAGGGCTGCGAGATAAAGCCTGGTTAATGGCTCAGCCTGGACAGGATTATGTGCTCCAGTTAGTCCAACTGACACGTGAAGAATCGGTAAAAGCGTATATAAAAGCTAACGGGTTAGAAGGCCGGGTGAATTATTTCAGGGCGCATACTAATGCAGGGCGGGTTTTTGTTGTTTTATACAGTAAGACTAACCCATCGCTTTCAGGTGCAAAAAATATTGCGCTCGATAATTTTCCAGAGAGCACCCGCAAACAGATCTGGTATCGCTCCTATTTGACGATTCAAAAAAGCTACCGACCGGCTGACTAGGTTAAGAGAATGCAAGCTTAAGGGATTGCAAGGTAAAGGGATGTTAAAAAACACGATAGTATTGGTTTTGTTACTAGGGCAGTCATTAGCGCAGCAGGCGTATGCAAATTCAGTCAATGATTGTGCAAAGCTGTTTTTGGCTGATCAGCGTCAAAATGCTTATCAGATCTGTTTACCTTATGCTCAGGTAGGCGACCCTAACGCTGCTTTCATTCTTGCTCGGTTATATGCCAAGGGTCTGTCTGGTGAGCCTGAATGGGATAAAGTGGTTGAGTGGCTTAGTTTAGCTTCTGCCAATGGTCATGCTGAAGCCGCGTATAATCTGGCGATCGCTTATCAGAAAGGTAAAGGGGCAGGCAAAGATATCAGACAAGCGGTACAGTACTACCAACAATCTGCTGACGCCGGTAACGCTAAAGCGATGCGTAATCTGGCCAGTCTCTATGAGCAGGGAGAAGACCTGCCTCAGGATCTGCCCCGGGCATTTTCGTTGTATCAAGCCTCAGCAGAATCAGGCTTGAGTGATAGTCAGCTGAAAACCGGAATAATGTTGCTTAAGGGGATAGGCACCAGTGCTAACCCAACCGCTGCCCGTTTCTGGTTTGATTCTGCTGCGGAGGCTGGCAATGATCAGGCGCAGTTAGCGCTGGGTGTTTTGTTGATCGACCTGGAACCTGATATCGCAGTTGGCTGGTATAAAAAAGCAGTAGAAAATGGCAACCCTTACGCAGCATATAATCTGGCCGTGCATTACTCTGAAGATAAAAGCATCCAACAGGATCTGCTACAAGCCTTAGCTTATGCTGATACCAGTTTGTCGCTGGGCAACACAAATGCCCAACCGCTCTACGATAAAATCTTAAAGCAGTTGGAGCAGTTGGAGCAGTTGGAGCAGTTGGAGCAGTTGGAGCAGGAGGGCGATGCGACCTCTTCGAGTCCGACCCCTTCTAAAACGCAAACTTCTAACACTCAGCTATCAGAAATTCAGACTTTTAAAACTAAATCTGTTAAAGCTGAATCTCATAAAAGCCCGGACGATTTTTACTTAATCGAAAGGAATAGAATCTGGCTCCGTAACCAGCCTGCCGATCGGTTTGTTATTCAACTGGCGAGGTTAACTACTGTAAAATCGGTTAAGGCATTTATCCATGAAACCGGTTTACAGGATAAAGTGCAGTATCTACGGCTGAAGGAAAAAGACTTTATCGTCCTTTATCATCTGGATTTTCAAACGGATTCTGCAGCTCGTAAAATAATTAAGCGTGAATTGTCAGGTAACCTTGCCAGTGATGCATGGGTCAGACGTTATCGATCACTATATTGACCGATTATATTGAGAAATTATTTTGAAAATTTTGTTACTGTCCGCCTATGATGCTGCAAGTCATGCCTACTGGCGAAAAGGACTAATCGCGCAGTTTGACCAGCATGAGTGGACGGTTCTAACGTTGCCGTCGCGCTTTTTCTCATGGCGGGTGAGGGGCAATAGTCTCAGTTGGGCATTTAATGAAACTGAGCTTTTAGAGCAGTCTTATGATCTGATCATCGCTACCTCAATGACAGATCTGTCATCGCTACGGGGATTTGTACCCAATCTGGCCCGCATTCCTACGCTGGTGTATTTTCATGAAAATCAGTTTGCCTACCCAGAGTCTGGTCAGGAGTATGGCACTGTAGAGCCAAAGATACTTAATATCTATACCGCCCTGGCAGCTGATTATGTCTGTTTCAATACGGACTATAATCGCCAAAGTTTTCTTAATGGTTGCCGTAAGTTATTGAAAAAATTACCTGATCAGGTTCCTTCCGGGCTGCCTGAAATTATTGAAGACAGATCCTCAGTGGTGCCGGTACCGTTGCCAGATAATCTGTTTTGTCCTGCTGAACCTCAGGCAGGATCGTTACAGCTTGTGTGGAATCACCGTTGGGAATTTGATAAGGGGCCTGAACTCCTGCTTAAGGCTGCTGAGCAATTAATCGCTGCAGGCGTTGATTTTAAGTTGCATGTTGTTGGACAACAGTTTCGTCAGGTACCCGAAGCATTTACACAGTTAAAAAAAGTACTGGGTGACAGGGCTGGACACTGGGGCTTTATGGCTTCAGTAACAGAGTATCGCAGCTTGCTAAAGCAATCAGACGTTGTGTTATCAACAGCATTGCATGATTTTCAGGGAATTGCGGTGCTTGAAGGCGTTGCTGCTGGTTGTATTCCGGTAGTGCCTGATCGGCTGGCTTATTCAGAGCTGTTTCCAAAGGAGTGTCGTTATTGCAGCGGTAATGGTGAGACTGAAAGTTTGGTTGCAATGCTGTCACACCTGGCTCAGAGCAAGGCCGCAGGTGATTTGCCTGATGCTCCATCGGTGAAACGGCTGGGTTGGAATAATCTCGCTACGGACTATGCTGAGCTTATTCATCAATTAACCCGCTAGTCTGCTTCAGCAGGAGTGTATGCGTCAGGTTCCTGCCTTGAAATAACTTCAACCTTGAAACAGCGAAACTGAAGTGCTGCCCCAAAAGCTTGTTCAAAGCGGACCCTGATATAAGGCGTCATCGGTTCTCCTGTTCTCAGTTTCCCGCGTTCTTCGTAACTGAAGTTAAGGTCGTACAAAGCATTCTGATGGTTAAAATCCTCTAGACTGATACCTTCACAATCATGAAATCTGAGTATGACCATATAAGGGAGTTGCAGGGCACATAGTTCTAACTCTAGCTCCAGTAAGGGCCCGATCCAGATATCTTCCTCTGGTCGTACATCGCCACGCCAGATGTTCAGATTGTGTACCTCAGCATCATGAAAGTTAGGCCACTCATCTTGTTCCAGAATTAACTGGCTGTTTTCAATATCGGTTACCGGATTAAAGGGTTGCATAGATAGCCTCCGAACGCTTTTAACCTCCAATATAGTTCAGAGGCACGGCGGTGCTATCAACTATCTTACGCATAATAAATGCTGATTTAACGCCGCTAACACCTCTTATACGTGTGATTTTACCCAGCAGAATATCGTGATACCTGTCCATGTCCGGTACGGCTACTTTAAGTTGGTAATCAGCATCATGGCCGGTGATAAGGTAACACTCCAGTACTTCCGGGTAGGAACTGATGGTGCGTTCAAACTCTTCGAAGCGCTCAGGTATATGCTTATCCATACTGATATGCAGCAGCGCGATCAGGTTCAGGTCCACCGCCCGCTCATCTAAACGAACTACTCTGTCACGGATGACGCCGGATTCTTCGAGTTGCTTAACCCGTCGCGAACAAGGTGCGGCGGTTAAGCCTACTTTTTCAGCCAGATCCTGATTAGACAAACCACCATCAAGTTGTAGTTCGCGCAATATTTTCAGGTCAAAACGATCCAGCGGTTGATTAGATTTCACGGTATTAGAACTCTGCGCAATTAATGGTTAGTAGTTATTGTATTGTTATTGATTATATTGCGCAAATTATTGAAATTAGATTGATTAAGATCGGTAATTGCGCACTGATCTCTTTAAACTTTGTTCTATTGATTGCTGCAGCAAGATTTAATTGCTCTGAGTTATAAAGCAGACCGTTACCCACGGCTGTGGGTGAAAACACTACCCGTGTCAAACCAGCATCAGGCACCAGCTTACCGAGCTGATCAGGTTCCTAAAGTAGCTAATTACTTAAAGACCTAAAGTACCAAAAGTACACTGAAATACAGATTTGGCCCCGCGGTATTCAGGATGTAACTGATACGGCGGGGTTTCAGTTTTAACCAATAAATAAAACCAGATTACTGCTTCAGGCAGATACCGACCAGGACAGACCTATGTTCGATCATCGTAAATACAGTGCCTTTAAACCTGTTCCTTTAACCGACCGTACCTGGCCGGATAAGACTATCACTCAAGCGCCGGACTGGTGCAGTGTTGACCTGCGTGATGGAAATCAGGCGCTGGTAAATCCGATGAGTGTCGAGCAGAAAACCCGACTGTTTGATCTGCTGGTGAAGCTGGGATTCAAAGAGATTGAAGTAGGATTCCCTTCTGCTTCTAAGCCTGATTTTGATTTTGTACGTAAGCTGGTGGATGAAAAACGTATTCCTGATGACGTAACTATTCAGGTACTGACCCAAGCCCGTGAAGAGCTGATTAAACGCACTTATGAGGCGATGGCCGGCGTCAAGAAAGCCGTTATCCATGTATATAACTCGACCTCAACCGTGCAGCGTGAGCAGGTTTTCGGGCAGTCCTGTGATGGGATAAAAGAGATCGCAGTGCAGGGGGCTAAATGGGTTCAGCAATACGCTCAACAGCATCCTGATACCGAGTGGAGTTTTCAGTATTCGCCAGAGAGTTTTTCCGGTACTGAGATGGATTACGCTATCGAAGTCTGTGACGCGGTTATTGAGCAGTGGCAACCGGAGTCGGGTCGGGACATCATTATTAATTTGCCTGCGACGGTGGAGATGTCGACGCCCAACCTGTTTGCCGATCAGGTTGAATATTTCTGTCGTCATTTAGTCAATCGTAAGTATGTAAGAGTGAGTTTGCATACCCATAATGATCGTGGCTGTGCCGTTGCGGCTGCTGAGCTGGCTGTCATGGCTGGGGCTGACCGGGTAGAAGGCACGTTGATGGGTAATGGTGAGCGTACCGGTAATATGGACGTGATTACGATGGGGATGAACCTGTACTCACAAGGGGTTGATCCTAAGCTGGACTTCTCCAATGTAATGGAAATCATTGAGGTTGTTGAAAGTTGTACCGAGATTCCTGTTTCTGTACGGCACCCCTGGGCCGGAGAGCTGGTTTATACCGCTTTCTCGGGTAGCCATCAGGATGCGATTCGTAAATCAGTGAATTACCATGCCGAGCATAAAATTGAGCATTGGGATGTTGCTTACTTACCCATAGATCCTCGTGACATTGGTCGTGAATATGAAGCGGTAGTGCGGATCAATTCCCAAAGCGGTAAAGGTGGCGTAGCGCTGGTACTGGAGCGAGATTATGATATTGAACTGCCAAAGTGGATGCATTTTCCATTGAGCCGGGTCGTACAAGGGGCTGCTGAAAGTAGTGGCTTAGAGGTATCGCCTACGAATATTGAGCGGCTGTATCAGGAAAACTTTGTTGATGTGGCTGAGCAGTGGACGTTGCAGGATTATGATCTGCATACTGAAGCGCATCAGGTGAGTGCGCAGTTCCTGGTGGGGGGCAGTAACCTGGCCGGTGAAGGTGCTGGTGCTCTTGAGGCGCTTTGTGACGGGCTGAATAGCCGTTATAACTGTGAGATGGAAGTCATTCAGTTTGATCAGCGGGCCATCTGTGGCGGAACCGATGCAAAAGCACGGGCCTGTATCGCTCTGCAGATTAACGGTACCGAGTACTGCGCGGTTGCTGTGGCTGAAGATACCACCGCAGCAACCCTACAAGCGATGCTGACCGCATTTAGCCGCAGTGGGGCTGATTCGGCTAAGGCGGCATAATAATCCAGCCTGTTAAAGCGTACCTGACAAAGGGCGAGCATAAAAAAACCGCAGTCTCGACTGCGGTTTTTTTATGCAACAAAGAGATTCAACTCTCAATTTTTGATAACCATTGCCAGTCTTGCTGGACCTGCCCGGCATAGTCGGTGATAGTTTGAATCAGTTCAGCCTGAACATCGGTCAGACTGTTAATGACGGCTTGTTCGAACCGGTTAGAACGACGATCACCCCGGGCATGGGCCAGTGCCAGAGCTTCGCCGCAAGCGGCTGCATATTCGATAAAACCTCCGTTGCGGGCGCGTTTACCTGCGGCCACCGTTGCCGGATCAATACCCACTTTGGCATGGTGGCGGGAACGTACCAGCCAATGGGCATCACGCCAGAAGACTTCATCTAATACCAGATCAGGATGACGCTGCATGCGTCGCTGGCAGACTACTGTAAGATGGGCTGGATTTAACTGATTAACCGGGCTTAGCTCGCTAAAATGATACAGTGGCGCGGCATTGCGTTGTTTTTTTACTTCCACTATATGGTGTAAGGGCCAGTTCTCCATACTACTGGCTCCTGATGTATTGGACTGGGGGCCGACTAACAGATAATAGCGTTGCATATTGTTAGAGCCAGTACCCGCACCCTGTCGCGCGACGATATCGATAATATCGTCATCAACGTAGGGAGAAAATGTCTCTTTAATGGCTTCAAATTCGGCCGCGGGAAGTCGACTAAAACGATCGGGCAGGTCGCGAAAGCGTAATGTTGAAGAGCGCAGGTCTATGGCTTTGGCCAGTGAACTTTTAAGCGCAAAAGATTCCCCTGAAGCGGTACGACTGAGTGCCTTATTATAGGGCTTAAACAGTATATGGTCGGGTTTAAAGCTGTTCAGAACCTGATGGTAATCTATCCGCTTATAAAATAAGTTTTCACAGCACTGGTTATAGCTGATGAAAAATTGTTGTAACGCCATCAGAGTCTGCTTGTTGCTGACGCTTTTGGTTTTTTCAAACGGCTCGACTGTTGTGTAACGCCCATCAATCGCTCCACGACAATGATCCGCACTGAGTAGAAGGCTAATACCAAAACGTATAAGGTCCCAACCAGCATGGCCGATACAGGCATCATCGAAGTCATTAGGGGCAAATATAACCTGGGTGCTGTGGGAGCCTTCTTCACTGAACAGGCCGAAGTTTGAGATGTGGCAGTCCCCCATCACGCTCGTCAGGGGCCAGCTGTTGAGCGCTTCAGGGAGTTGGATTCTGCCTTGAGCCAGATCTTCATAAAAGACAGCCGCTGCCCCACGCAACATAACAAAGGGACTGGTTGCCATTTTTTTGTGCTTGGCTAAACCTGAACCAGGCGCATGACCATCAACACGGATCATTGTTTGCTGTAACTGTTCAGTTCTAAGGCTCATTTTTTTCTCCCTGTTTTAATCTAATCCCTGCCTTTGACTGCTATCTAAGCCACATTAATAGCTTAGGGTTGCTGTGGATAATTTATTTACTCTTTTGGTGTGCTGCTTTAGGGCCCCGACCAACACGTTTTTTGGTCTTTTTCGGGGTGGCTTTCTTGGCGGCGTCTGCTGCTTTTTTCGACTTTTTGTTTTTTACTTTAGGCTTCTTTGGCTTAGCTTTGCCTTTTGTCGCTTTACCGGGCTCAGGTTTAGTTGGTGAAAGTCCCGGGAAGGTAGCACGAGGCAGTTTTTCATTAAGAAAGCGCTCGATACGCTGTAGGTTTGGCCAGTCCATAGCGTCGACGATTGACCAGACGGTGCCTTTTGCGCCATCCCGGCCTGAACGACCGGCCCGATGTACATAAGTGTCAGCCTTTAAGGGCATATAAAGATTAATAACATGAGTCAGGTCTGGCAGATCCAGGCCCCGGCCAACCACATCAGTAGCTACAATGACCTGTATTTTGCCCCGGCGCATCTCTTTGACACGCTGGTTACGTTCACTCTGACGCAGGTCGCCATGTAGTCCGTAGCACAGATGGCCGGTAGTACGAATAGCGGACACCCACAGATCAACCTGCTTGCGGCTATTAACAAAAACAATTGCTTGTTTCATTTCTGGCTGATTGATCAGCGCTTTAAGCAGGTGTTCTTTGTGTTTTTCATTATCTGCCTGATAGATATTCTGCTGTATGTTTGCAGGTATCTGGCGTGGCTGCTCAACAGCAACCACCTGAGAGTCTTCGTTCAGCAGGTCCGAAGCAAAGCGTTTGATTTTTTCTCCCTCAAGGGTTGCCGAGAACATCAGTGTCTGGCGGTCAAGAGGCAGGATATCGGCGATCTGCTTGATATCATCTATGAAGCCAAGGTCCAGCATCCGGTCTGCTTCATCGATGACCAGCATGTTAACCAGTGACAGGTCCAGCCACTGTTGGGCATTGAGTTCGAGTAAACGGCCTGGGGTTGCGACCATAATATCGATCTGCTCTTCTAACATCGCCTTCTGCATACCCAAAGGTACGCCACCCACAATCAGGCAACTGTTGATACGGTTATATTCAGTTTGCAACACTATAACCTGGTAGATCTGTTTTGCCAGTTCTCGGGTTGGCGCAAGAATTAAAACCTGCGGCGCACTGCTGTGGTCCTGTTCGGTATCGAATACCTTCTGTAGTGCTGGTAGAGCAAAGGCCAGGGTCTTACCTGTTCCTGTCGGAGCCGAGGCCAGCAGATCGTAGCCATCCAGAGCCAGAGGGATGGCTTTTTGCTGGATCGGGCGGGGGCTGAGAAAGTTGTTGTCAGCCAGCGGGCCGAGGATCTCCAGGTCAAGATTAAGGTCGATAAAGAACATCGATGATTACTCGCAGATTTAAAGGGGCAAGGATACATTATTTTACCCGGCCCGGATATTTTCATGGTGGTTTCAAGCGGCTGATTCTGTAATCTTTGATAAACTCGGATTAAATAACAAAATGGCCCTTGAGGAACCGGGGTACAACGCCTATTATGCCGCGCAGTTGATGTTTACAAACTACTATTAGGTTTTAAGTGTGTTTGTAACACTATTTGTTTGAATCTGTCCTTCGGGACACTGATGTTTGAGAGCTGCCTTTTGTCTGAGTTTATTCCCGGCCAGCGCTGGATTAGTAATACCGAATCGAATCTGGGGTTGGGACTGGTAACTGAAGTTGCCAATCGCCGTGTTGTCATGATGTTTCCTGCTGTTGAAGAGGAACGTACCTATGCTATAGATAATGCTCCTCTGAGTCGGGTGATCTATCCGGTCGGTGAGCAGGTGCGTAGTTCCCTGGGGGTTAAGGTAACGATTACCGCAACCCAGGAACTGAATGGGTATATGGTGTATCAGGCAGAAGACCGGGATGGCGATGTCCTTGTGTTGGAAGAGAAAGATCTCGACAGTGCTGTTCACTTCAGTAAGCCTCATGACCGGCTGTTTGCCGGACAGGTAGACAAGCTGAGTCGCTTCCGGTTAAGAGTAGATACTCTCAGGCATCAGATGAATCACCTGCAATCTGAAAGCTATGGTCTGTTGGGACCGCGGGTACAGTTGTTACCGCATCAGCTTTATATTGCCCATCAGGTAGCACAGCGCTATGCGCCAAGGGTCTTGCTGGCCGATGAAGTAGGTTTGGGTAAAACCATTGAAGCGGGTCTGATTCTGCATCAGCAGTTGATCAGCGGTAAAGCCTCCCGGGCATTGATTGTCGTACCGGATAGTCTGGTACATCAGTGGCTGGTAGAGATGCTGCGGCGCTTTAACCTGCGCTTTACTATTCTTGATGAGCTACGCTGCGAAGCACTTGAACTGTCTGATGAGGGGGTAAACCCATTCGAAACGGCTCAGTTAGTACTCTGTAATCTGTCTTTCCTTAAATCCAGCCCGGATCGTCTGATTCAGGCATTGGATGCCGGCTGGGATACGCTGGTCGTCGATGAAGCGCACCATCTGGTCTGGTCTGAAGAGGAATCCAGCCCTGAATATATCTGTATCGAAGCGCTGGCCCGCGAAGTAAAAGGGTTGTTATTGCTTACAGCAACACCAGAGCAGCTAGGTGTAGACAGTCATTTTGCCCGTTTGCGGTTGTTGGATCCTGATCGCTACTACGATCTGGAACAGTTTCGCTCAGAAGAGGAAAGCTATCAGCCGGTTAGTAAACTTGTTGAGCAACTGCTGGCAGAAGATGCCCGGGAGCAACTACAGGATGCCCCTGAGGTATTCACCCAGTTAAGCAGTTATCTGGGCGCAGAGGTTGCTGCTCGTCTAGAGCAAGAATTGGCAAATGATACCCTGGAACAAGCGATCGATGATGCGGTCAATAGTTTGCTGGATCACCATGGCACCGGTCGGGTGTTGTTCCGTAATACCCGTGATGCAGTGGCAGGTTTTCCTACCCGTATATTACATAGTTATCCGCTTCCTGAGCCTGAATTCTATCTGGAAAGTGAACAACAGCAGATGGCTCAGGCCGGACTGGAAGAACGCTTACACCCGGAGATGATTCTGGCTGACCGCTGGTTGGAGGCTGACCCACGGGTCCAGTGGCTGACCGACTGGCTGAAAGAAAACCGGGATCAAAAGGCACTGGTTATCTGTGCTTATGCCGAAACGGCGAAGTCGCTGGAAGAACATTTGCGGCTATACGAAGGTATCCGCTCATCGGTTTTCCATGAAGGTATGACGCTGGTTAATCGTGATCGCGCAGCGGCTTATTTTGCCGATGAAGATGAAAGTGCTCAGGTATTGATCTGTTCAGAAATTGGTAGCGAAGGGCGTAACTTCCAGTTTGCCAGTAACCTGATACTGTTCGATCTACCGCTAAACCCGGACCTGCTGGAACAACGTATTGGTCGACTGGATCGAATAGGGCAGC
Organism: Amphritea balenae; assembly: GCF_003858655.1. Taxonomy (GTDB): domain Bacteria; phylum Pseudomonadota; class Gammaproteobacteria; order Pseudomonadales; family Balneatricaceae; genus Amphritea; species Amphritea balenae. The sequence goes on along the minus strand of NZ_RQXV01000003.1, from coordinate 71,575 downwards.
GTAATGATGTGCAGATTCATGTTCCGCATTATGAATTCAGCGCGCAGGCAATTTTACTGGACTGGCTACATCGGGGGCTGAATTGCTTTGAACGGGCTTGCCCAGTGGGACAAGTGCTGTTTGATCAGTTCCTGGAGCAGCTTATTCCAGCGTTATTTGATGAGTTTGATGAACAGGAAGTAGAGCAGTTAGTCAGCTCCACCCGTGCGGAAGCTGATCGTCTGTTAGATCAGCTACAACAGGGCCGGGATCGGCTACTTGAGCTTAATTCCTGTAAACCTGCTAAGGCAGACCTGATTGCTGAAAGTATGGAAGTGAGTGGTAACAGTATTGAGCTGAGTCGCTATATGGAGAAAATGCTGGATCAGTTTGGTGTGGAACAGCAGCCCCATAGCAGCAACAGCATTGTGCTGCATCCTGGCGATCATATGCACTATGACAGCTTGCCGGGTCTGCCTGCTGAGGGAATGACGGCTACCTATAGCAGAACACTGGCACTGGGTCGTGAAGATATGCAGTTCCTGACCTGGGAGCATCCGCTAATCAGCGGCACTATGGATATTGTGACCAGCGGTGATTTTGGTAATACCGCAGTTTGTTCGATTAAATTGCCGCCCCTGAAACCAGGCACATTATTGCTTGAATCTATATTTACCTTGCATTGCGCTGCACCTAAACAACTGCAGTTGCAGCGTTACCTGCCTAATACCTTGTGTCGGTTAGTGGTTGATAGCAATGGTACTGATTTGAGTGCGATTCTGACCGAAGCCCACATAAACAATCTGGCTGAGCGGGTAGGTAAACGTCAGGCTGTGGATATAGTGAAGCATACCCGCACCGAGATTACCGGCATGGTTGAGCGGGTTGAGGCGATTGCTGAAACTCAACTACCGGGGCTGTTGGATCAGGCACGTAGTAATGTTGCAACGATGTTAGGATCTGAGCAGGAGCGGCTGGCTGCCCTGGCTGAGATAAATCCAAACATTCGCCAGGCTGAAATCGATTATCTGGCGCAGAACCGGGCTCAGTTGGAACAACATCTGGAAAGTGCGACACTGAAGCTGGATGCGGTTCGGGTCATTATCGCGACCTGATTCTGGTATGATCATACCACTTAGATAGTGACCTGAACGGTAACGGAGCAGACTTTTGTCACAAGCTGAAAATTTTAAGGATCTGGGGCTAGATACGCGACTGATCAAAATCCTGGATCATCAGGGTATTTATAAACCTACTGAGATCCAGGAACAGGCTGTTCCTACCGCGATGGTGGGTCACGATCTGATCGCTTCGTCGAAAACCGGTTCGGGCAAAACACTGGCGTTTTTGTTGCCAGCTATGCAGCGACTGATGAAACAGAAAGCCCTGACTAAACGTGATCCCCGGGTATTGGTGTTGGCGCCGACCCGTGAGTTGGCAAAACAGGTATACGCACAATTACGTAGTCTCACCAGCGGCACGCAATTTAAGGCGGCGCTGGTTCTGGGTGGTGAGAACTTTAATGATCAGGCAAAAGCGCTGGCAAAAGATCCTCACGTAGTGGTGGCAACGCCAGGACGTCTGGCGAATCACCTGGATGAGCGTTCGTTGTTTCTGGCGGGTTTGGAACTTTTGATTCTGGATGAAGCAGACCGTATGCTGGATCTGGGTTTTGCTGAACAGTTGCAGCAGATCAATAACATTGCAAACCACCGTTTGCGACAGACGCTGATGTTTTCAGCAACCCTGGATCATGCTGAAGTCAATGCGATCGCATCGCAACTCTTAAAGGCACCTAAGCGCATCGCAATCGGTGCGGCCAATGCAGAGCACGGAGATATTGAAAAACGTTTCTATCTTGCCGATCACCTGGATCATAAGCAGGCCCTGCTTGAGAAAATACTGGATACTGAAACTTATCAGCAGGCGATCATCTTTACTGCGACCCGTTCGGATACCGATCGTTTATCGCTGTTATTGTCCGATAAAGGCCTGAAGACTGTCGCTCTGAGCGGCGAGATGAGTCAGGCTGATCGTAATAAAATTATGGATAGTTTCAGTCGTGGTCAGCAGCAGGTTTTAATTACGACGGATGTCGCATCCCGTGGCCTCGATCTACTGCAGGTTTCGCTGGTGGTGAACTTTGATATGCCGAAGCAGGCAGAAGAGTATGTGCATCGGATCGGCCGGACCGGCCGGGCTGGAGCTAAAGGTGTTGCGCTGTCTCTGGTCGGGCCAAAAGACTGGGATTCATTTAAGCGGGTTGAAAGCTTTCTGCAGCAGCCATTAAACTTCTCGGAAATGGCAGGGCTTAAGGCTAAGTTTAAAGGTTTAAAACCGGCGCCTAAGCCTAAATCAGCTGACAAGGGAGTTCAGGTTAAGGCGAAGCCTAAACGGGTGGTGAAGGCACCACAAGATCGCAAGAACAGGCGGCAGGCTAATCGACAAATTGTATCAGATGATGGTTTAGCCCCACTGAAGAAGAAAAAATAGAAAAACCCGCCTCAGAGCGGGTTTTTTATTGTTAAAAATAGGTTTCTCAGGCGAGTAAGGATGTTTGTTGAGTAGCCTGATTAGTTAGAAAGTATTAATCAGGATGGTATGTAACGCTTCGGTTTCTGCCCTGCTGTTTTGCCAGATAAACCGCCTTATCAGCCTGCTTCAAGAGCTCGTTACTGTCTTTAGCGCCCAAGTGACTTGAGCTGATACCCAGGCTGGCGGTGATGTATTCTGCCGTGTCAGAAAAGTCGTGCGGCAGATTAGCCTGTTGCAGGGCACTAATAATATCCGCCGCTATTTTTTCAGCACCAGCCAGGCTGGTGTTAGGCAAAAGGGCAACAAATTCCTCGCCGCCATAGCGGGCCAGGATATCAGCGGGTCTGAGTAACTGGTTTTGTACGATACCGGTAAACAACTTGAGACACTGATCGCCCTGCTGGTGCCCATAATTATCGTTATAAGTTTTAAAATGATCGATGTCTAAGAAAATCAGTGCAAGCTTAGTATTTTCCCGTTGACGAATTCGCCAGGCTCTCTCGAGAGACTCATCAAGGCCCCGGCGATTAACCGCTTCTGTCAGCGGATCGAGCTGGGTTAGTTGAAGTAGCTTTATGTTGACTTCATCCAGATCTGCTTTCATCTGGGCGATACGGGCCATTGCTCGTATTTTTGCTGTGAGTACAGTGGCATTGACGGGCTTAGTCAGATAGTCATCTCCACCGGCATCTATGCCTTCAGCCAGGTGAGAGTCTTCTGTACTACCGGTGAGAAAGATGATGGGAACCCAGTGTTTAAGTAACTTTCGTATCAACCGGGTCAGCTCAAAGCCGTTCATCTCAGGCATCTCAATATCCATCAGAATCAGATCGATATTGCCATCCTGTAATACAGCTAGCGCTTCTGTAGCACCTGATGCTGTGACCGGGGTATAGCCCTGATGCCTGATAATTGCACTGACCATTTCACGAATGAGCTTAGTATCATCGACGACTAAAATGCGCATACAAAAAACCTGTTAAAGGTGATGTTGGATTATCATTTCAGAGCCAGCATAGCGGTGTTAGGGCATTGAACACAGCCTTAGATTCATCAGTTTGGGAGGTATGGGGGGATTGGTGTAGTTAAGTCTGAATATCAAATGTTATGGGTCAAAAAAGAGTGTAACAAAAAGTACAGCTACCGTTTATGAGTCTACTATATAGTTTATAGAGTCGAAGTTCTTCAGTTGAGTCGTATGGGATTGTTCGACGTTGGTCAGGGGCGGCTTTACGCTAAGGATCAGGGATGTGCGGTGTGCTGAAATACACGATTGCCAGACAGCAGTTAGTTAAAGCTGTCATATTTTTGTCTGTCACTTTTATCTTTTTGTTTCTGATTATTCCTTCAGTAGTCAGTGCTGATCATAAACCAGAAGACAGATCTCTTTTAATTGACTTTACCGTCGAAGAGCAGCGTTGGCTGGATCAACACCCGGTGTTGAAAATGGGCATTGATAAGGGCTTTGAACCCTATGAATGGATCGATGAGCAGGGTATCTATACCGGTATTACTGCTGATTATATCGCCCTGTTAGAACAACGTTTGCAGGTAAAGATTGAACCGGTAACCAATAAAAAGTCATGGGGAGATGTGCTTAAAGGGGCTCGCTCAGGTGAGTTTGATCTGATGTCTTGTCTGGTTGAGACGCAAGAGCGGAAAAACTATCTGTTGTTTACTGAGCCTTATCTGTCCAGTGTCGCCGTTATTATCAGTGAGCAGTCCAAAGGTTATATCGGCACTTTAGATAAGCTTAGGGGTAAAACGGTCGCGATACATAAAGGGCATTATACAAACGAGCTGTTAAAGAGAGATTTTCCTGAGATTACAATCGCTAATACGACGTCGTTAGCGGCAGCACTGAAAATGGTCGCTGAAGGTGAAGCCGTTGCTTTTGTTGGTGACGCGACTGCGGCAAGCCATATGATGAAAAAACTGGGTATTCTTAACCTGAGTTTTTCCGGACATACCCCTTATAAGAGTGAGTTTCGCATCGGTGTATATAATCAACATCCGGAGCTTGCTTCTATCATTAAGAAAGCTTTGCTGAGTATTACTAAAGAGGAAAGGAATGCTATTTATGAGCACTGGCGTGGGCTTGATGTTCCGCTAGGAATACAACCTGCTGAACTCATTAAATACCTTCTTATTATTGCCATTATCGTTGCTGTTATTCTTTATTGGGCGTTGCGTTTAAGGCGCTCTGAAAAGGCACATCGCTTGAGTGAATTACGCTTTCGTAACCTGGTTGATGCAACCGATGGAATTGTCTGGGAATCAGATGTTGATTCAAAGTGTTTCACCTATGTCAGCGACAATGCAGAACGGCTGTTAGGGTATTCAACTCAGGAATGGCTGGCTGAGGATTTCTGGATACAGCATATTCACCCCGATGACAGGGAATGGGTCATTTTACATTGCCAGGAACAGATCTTAAATCAGGATGATTTTGTTTTTGAGTATCGTTTTATAAATAAGCATGGAGCGACTGTCTGGTTACGGGATATGGTGAGTGTTGTTTTAAGCGAAGGTAAGCCGGCCTGTCTCCGCGGGATGTTTCTTGAAATTACCGAGCATAAAATGGCTGAGCTTCTGATACGTGAGAGTGAGTACCGTTTCCGGGAGCTGATTGAAAGCCTGCCGGCTATCGCGGTTCAGGGCTATGACGAAGAACGGCGTATTATTTATTGGAATGATGCCAGTGCGCAACTTTACGGTTATAGCGGTCAAGAGGCTATTGGCCAGAAACTGGAGACATTGTTTATCCCTCCGGAAATGTCAGAGCAGGTTATTAAGGAACACTATAACTGGCTGCACCATGATCAGCCGATTCCGGCAGCTGAAATGGAATTAATGCATAAGTCGGGTCATCGAGTTCCGGTGTTTTCGAGTCATGTAATGTTACTGTCGGCTTCCGGCTCCAAAGAGATGTATTGCATTGATATTAGCCTGGCTGAACAAAAGAAAGCTCACCGGGAACTCAATCAGATGGCTCATTTTGATCCGCTGACTCAGTTGCCAAATCGCAGGACTTTTTATGATCGATTAAGCCTTCAGATGAAGAAGTCTCAGCGAGATGGCGACAAAATAGCAGTGATGTTGTTGGACCTTGATCACTTTAAAGAGGTCAACGATACACTGGGACATGATCATGGTGACCTGTTATTAAAGCTTGCCTCAGAGCGTCTGAAGAGATGTGTGCGGGAAACCGATACCGTCGCTCGGCTCGGTGGTGATGAGTTTACAATTATCCTCGGAGATTTAACCGATTTTACGGTGATAGAGCGGGTTGCCCAGAAAATACTGAAATTGATGGGAGAGCCTTTTAATCTTAACCAGGATAAAGCCTATATATCTGCCAGCATCGGTATCACCATCTATCCCGATGATGCTGATACTATCGAAACCTTATTGAAAAATGCCGATCAGGCGATGTATGCCGCTAAGTCGCAGGGGCGAAACAACTATCATTACTTTACACCTGTAATGGAGATGGCGGCGCAAAAGAGACGTCTGTTGGTCAACGATCTTCGCATTGCGTTAGCTGAACAGCAGTTCTGTTTGTACTACCAGCCGATCATAGATTTTTCCGATGGTAGCTTACATAAAGTGGAAGCCCTGATTCGCTGGAATCATCCAGGTCATGGCTTGGTGTCACCTAAGGATTTTATTCTTGCCGCTGAAGATACCGGAATGATTGTCGATATTGGCAATTGGGTATTTAGTGAAGCGATTCAGCAGGTTGCTAAATGGAAAGCGAATGGGCAATCCATTCAGGTAAGCATAAATACTTCTCCGGTTCAGTTTCGTTCAGATGATTGCGATCAGGACAATTGGTTTGCTCAATTAGCAGCAATGCGGCTGGATGGCTCCTCTGTTGCTGTAGAGATAACTGAAGGCCTGTTAATGGAAGCCAGTACTCAGGTTCGGGATAAGCTGCTTGGCTTCAGAGATGCGGGTGTGGAGGTGTCTTTGGATGACTTTGGTACAGGCTATTCATCGTTGTCCTATTTGAAGCAGTTTGATATAGATTATCTGAAAATTGATCAGAGCTTTGTGCGTAACCTTGATCCTTCATCCAGTGATCTGGCGTTGTGCGAAGCCATTATTGTCATGGCCCATAAACTCGGCATCAAAGTGATTGCCGAAGGCGTTGAAACAGAACAGCAGAAACAGCTTTTGATTGAAGCGGGCTGTGATTTTGGCCAGGGTTATCTGTTTTCAAAGCCCGTTCCGGCAGCACGATTTGAGCAGTTGTTTAATCCTACTCTAGTGAATGAGTAACCTTCTGAAATATAAGGTCTTTTAATAAAGATTTAAAATCATATTGATCTGCATCATTATTCACCATTCTGGGTGGCTTACTAAGGGTACCTCTAAAGTGGTACTTATTATCTTAACTAATTGATTATTATGAGTTAAATGAGTATTTGGTGAATTATCGATAAGGTTGATTATTATCAAGTCAGCATCTACCTTCCCTTGTTATTATTCCGCTGTGACAAATTGTCGCATCGGAATCAGTTTTTGGGAGTCCAGCGTGAAGTCTTTTGATAAAAATTCAGTTTTAACAGCAGTAACTACAGCAGCTCTTCTGGTAGGTGCCATAGCCAGTGCCACATTAATCAGCACGACCGTAGCTGCGGGCGATATGAAGTCAGAACACAAACATCACAATATGCAGGCTAATGCTGACATGAAGCCAATGGCTGAAGTCGTTATGGTTGATGGTGTTGTTAAGCGTGTTATTGCGGATTCAAATCAGTTGATTGTGCACCATCAGCCTATTGCTGCCTGGACTATGGCTGAGATGCAGATGAAGTTTAATCTGGCTGATGGTCTGTCAGTTGCAGATTTCAATGAGGGTCAAAAGATTCATTTTAAGCTTAAGCAAGAAAATATGATGAAATTTACAATTATCGAAGTGTTGAAGTAATCGAGTAAAGGCTGTCAAAGGGATAAAAATAAAAAGCAGCCGAACTACCCTAATACTCCATATACATAGTGTGGTAGAAAAGATGGAATTGTCCGACTATTCAATTCGAAAGCAGCTGCTTTTATTACTCTGCCTGATGGCAGTTCTCCTGATGCCCTCCCTAGCATCAGCTATGGTACCGGTTTCTGATGCTCAGAAACTGGAAACCATCAACACCGCTTTTCCTAAGGCAACTTCTGTTGGTGATAAACAGCCGGTTGTCGAAGGCAAAATGCTGGCCTGGACCGTCTTCAAAGGTGATGAGGTACTAGGTTACGCTTTTGAAACCAATGATGTAACGAAAATTCCAGCCTACTCTGGCAAACCGGTTAATACCCTGATCGCAATGGATATTGAAGGGGAAATCCGTGCTACCCGTGTTCTTGAACATCACGAACCCATTTTGTTGGTAGGTATTCCTGAACAGGAACTATTTGATTTTGCTGCAGCTTACGAAGGATTGAGCGTAACTGATAAGGTCCGTGTTGGTGCAAGTAACAACGAAGAAGTTATTAACGTTGATGTTGTTGCCGGTGCAACGGTTACCGTTATGGTGGTTAACGAAGCAATTATGCGCTCGGCGCGCAAAGTTGCCCAGGTATTGGAAATTGCAGGACTGTCTGAGCAAGCTCAGATACCACCGGCAACCATTAAGCCAGATGTTTTTGAAAAAGCTGATTGGACCAAGCTGACCGGTGACGGTTCGATTCGTCGTCTGATGCTGATCGAAGGTGATATCGATAAGGCCTTTGAAGGCACTGCTGTCGCGACGAAAGGTAATCCTACTGCAGAAGATCAGCAGCGCATGTTTATCGATATGTACTATGCACCACTGAATGTTCCGACTATTGGTCGTAACTTACTGGGTGATGATCAGTACAACTGGCTGATGGGCGAGCTGAAAGAGGGCGATCAGGCTCTGGCTGTTATGGGCGAAGGTCAGTACTCATTCAAGGGCAATGGCTACGTGCGTGGTGGTATCTTCGATCGTACTCAATTGCAGCAAGATGGTAAGGCGATCAGTTTCCATGATACTGACTACTACCGCCTCGATGATGTTTATATTGATGGCTTTCCGGGGTTTAGGGAGATGGCTATCTTTATCGTTCGAAATCAATATGAGTTCGATCTGGGTACCCCCTGGCAGCTGGAGCTGTTAGTTCGTCGTCAAAAAGGCGCGTTGGAAAGTATCTTCACCAGCTTTAATGGTGACTATCTGACACCTGAAAAGTATCTGGACCGGCCTGAACCCATTATTGAGCCTGAGCCTGAAGCGCTGTGGGTGTCTATCTGGAAGGAAAAAGCGTTCCAAATCGTAGTATTGACGGTAGCCCTGGCCATACTCTTTATCGTGATCTTTATTCAGGATGTACTGGTTCGTTACCCACGCTTGATGCACGGTATTCGTCGCGCTTATCTGGTATTTACAGTGTTCTTTATCGGCTGGTATACCTTAGGCCAGCTATCGGTGGTTAACGTCTTTACCTTTGTGCATGCGCTGCAAGGGGATTTTCAGTGGGATCTGTTCCTGCTTGATCCGATGCTGTTCATCCTTTGGGGCTTCACCGCGATGACTATGTTGCTTTGGGGGCGGGGTATCTTCTGTGGTTGGTTGTGTCCGTTTGGTGCGGCGCAAGAGCTGATCAACGAGCTGGCCCGTAAACTGAAAATCAGACAGTTTGAAATACCGTTTGCTGTGCATGAACGACTCTGGGCACTGAAATATGTGATCTTGCTGGGTCTGTTTGCGATCTCTCTTGAGTCTCTGGCTGAAGCCGAGAAATATGCTGAGATTGAGCCGTTTAAAACGACTTTCCTACTTAAATTCCAGCGTGACTGGGGCTATGTGTTCTACGCAGTATTCCTGTTGGTGATCAACATCTTCACCCGCAAAGTGTATTGCCGCTATATCTGCCCATTAGGTGCAGCACTAGCTATTCCTGCCCGCCTGCGTCTGTTTGACTGGCTCAAACGTCGTAAAGAGTGTGGTCAGCCATGCAAGGTTTGCGCGAATGAATGTGAGATTCAGGCGATCCATCCGGACGGTACTATTAATGCAAACGAGTGCCATCAGTGTCTGGATTGCCAGGTGACTTATTACCGGGATGACAAGTGTCCTCCGCTGGTACAGAAAAAACGTAAGAAAGCTAAGCAAGAAGCTGCTTTAAGCAAAATTCCGGCAGTAGAAATTGACGACCTGACGGTACAGTCGGGCGCCTAAATAGAACAGCGCCTAGTCATAAGGCCGGGCGTATTTTTTGTGGAGATCAAAACCATGATAGATCCTAAGGATAAAAACCTTCCTGAGATCGATACTGAAGATTCACAGGCAAGTGAGCATGTGAAACTAAGCCGTCGCTTGTTCCTGGGTGGCTCTGCTGCTCTGGTTGGTGGCGCCGCAGCTATGGGTGCAACGATGGGTGGCGCTCTGATGCCATCTGTAGCACATGCATCAACTGATGCTAAGCATATAGTAGGACCAGGCGAGCTGGATGAGTACTACGGTTTCTGGAGTGGTGGTCATCAGGGTGAGGTGCGTGTTTTAGGCCTGCCTTCAATGCGTGAGTTGATGCGTATTCCTGTTTTCAACGTTGATAGTGCAACGGGTTGGGGTCTGACTAACGAGTCTAAAGAAGTTCTGGGTGAAAATGCACCTTTGAACGGTGATTGCCACCACCCACACATGTCTATGACTGACGGTCACTACGACGGTAAGTACATCTTCATCAACGATAAGGCTAACACTCGTGTTGCCCGTATCCGCGGTGACATCATGAAGACTGACAAGATCACGACAGTACCAAACTGTCAGGCGATTCACGGTCTGCGTGTACAGAAAGTACCTTACACTAAGTACATCTTCGCTAACGCTGAATTCCGTATGCCGCATCCTAACAACGGCCTGAATATGGACGATGTGGAAGGTTACTACACTATGTTCAACGGTCTGGATGCTGAGTCCATGGACGTTGCATGGCAGGTAATTGTAGACGGTAACCTGGATAACACAGATGCCGACTACACCGGCAAGTATGCGTTCTCTACCTGCTACAACTCTGAAGGTGCTATTGACCTGCCGGGTTCTATGCGTAATGAACGTGACCACCTGGTTATCTTCAACATTGAGCGTATTGAAGCCGCAGTTAAAGCGGGCGAATTTATCACTCTGCCAGGCTCTGATGTACCTGTAGTTGATGGTCGCAAAGGTTCTGAACTGACCCGTTACGTACCTGTACCTAAGAACCCACACGGTATCAACACGGCTCCAGGCGGTAAGTATGCAGTTGCAAACGGTAAGCTTTCTCCAACCGTTACTGTATTCCAGCTGGATAAGTTTGATGCGCTGTTTGCTAATGAAATTCAGCCGCGTGACACTGTTGTTGCAGAAGTTGAACTAGGCCTTGGGCCGCTACACACCGCATTCGACGGTCGTGGTAACGCCTTTACTACTGTGTTCATCGACAGCCAGATAGTTAAGTGGGATGTTGAGAAAGCGATCCGTTTCTACAACGGTGAGAAAGTAGATTACATTCTTCAGAAGCTGGACGTACATTATCAGCCTGGTCACAACCACACTACCATGGGTGAAACCCGTGATGCTGATGGTCAGTACCTGGTATCTCTGCAGAAGTTCTCTAAAGACCGTTTCCTGAAGTGTGGCCCGCTACACGCTGAGAACGATCAGCTGATCGATATCTCTGGCGACGAAATGAAGCTGATCCACGATGGGCCTGCGTTCGCTGAACCGCATGACTGTATGATGGTTCACCGTTCTAAGGTTAAGACTCGCAAGCTGTACGACCGTAAAGACCCGACTTTCGCAACCACTGTTAAGATGGCTGAAAAAGACGGTGTTGTTCTTGAAAAAGACAGCAAGGTTATCCGCGACGGAAACAAGGTTCGTGTTTACATGACCTCTGTTGCGCCTAACTACGGCCTGAACGAGTTTACCGTTAAGCAGGGTGATGAAGTAACCGTTATCGTCACTAACCTGGATGAGATCGAAGACGTGAGTCACGGTTTCTGTATGGTTAACCACGGTGCACAGATGGAGATCAGCCCACAGCAGACTGCGTCTATCACCTTTACAGCAGACCAGGTTGGTGTACATTGGTACTACTGTAACTGGTTCTGTCATGCGCTTCATATGGAGATGCGTGGCCGGATGCTGGTTGAGCCTGCATAAAGTTACATCTGTGACTTTACTTAAAGTCGCATCTGTACCTTGATGTAAGGTAGCTCAGCTTATAAAGTGAGCTACCTTACTATTCTGACCTGAAGCTATTATCGTACTGATATTGTTGAGCTTCAGGCCAGACGTTTTCACCCAATAGGAATGACTTTATGGGTTTGTTGTATGCTCGGTTGATTGCTCGTAAGAACAGAGCACTGGGCGGTTTGTTAGGCTGTATGCTTAGTACGGTTTTCTTAAGTTCTGCCCAGGCAGACACTATCAATGTATCCCCCTCTGATGATCTGCAAACAGTTTTGGACAAAGCCCAGGACGGTGATCAGGTTGTGCTTGCGCAAGGGGTCTATTACGGTAATTTTATCCTTTCTAAAACGGTTGAACTGACCGGTTCAGAAGGTGCAGTGCTGGATGGCAACAAGAAAGGCCACGTACTGCAGGTCGATTCGACCGACTCTTATATTCACAATTTAAGAATTCAGAACTGGGGTGTGGATCTGACCACCCTGGATTCCGGTGTATTTGTTTCCCGTGGGGCGGCCAATACCCGTGTAGAAAATAACTATCTGCAAGGCGGGGGCTTTGGTATCTGGGTTGATGCGGCCGCTGGGACGCAGATAGTTGCAAACAAGATCGAGGGCGATCCGAGTATGCGCTCTTCCGATCGTGGTAATGGAATACACTTGTACAATGTCACCGGTACTTCAGCCAGAAATAATGAAGTCTGGCATACCCGTGACGGTATCTATATTGATACCAGCAACAAAAACGAGATGATTGGTAATTATCTGCACGACCTTCGTTATGGCGTTCACTATATGTATTCCTATCACAACTTAGTGAAGGACAACGTTACCGAAAGTACCCGCACCGGCTATGCGCTTATGCAGTCGAAGTACCTGACGGTGGTGGGTAACCGTTCAAAGAATGATGCGAACTACGGCATTCTGATGAACTACATTACTGACTCTACGGTCAGGGATAACCGCGTAGAGGGAGTGCAAAATAACCGTAACCCCCATATGCAACAAAAAACTAACCTGGCGGGTCTGGAAGGTAAAGCGCTGTTTATCTATAACTCCCTGTTCAATGATATTCGCGATAACCTGTTCGCCGAGAGTGATATGGGGATCCACCTGACGGCGGGTTCTGAAGATAATGTGCTCAGTGGTAATGCTTTTATCAGTAACAAGGAACAGGTTAAGTATGTGGCAACCCGGCCTCAGGACTGGTCCAAAGATGGTGTAGGTAACTTCTGGAGCGATTACCTGGGCTGGGATATGGATAGCGATGGTATTGGTGATGTTGAATACGAGCCAAACGATAGCGTCGATCGGTTATTGTGGAAATTTCCTTCTGCAAAGCTGTTGTTGAACAGTCCCGCAGTAGAAACCCTGCGCTGGGTTCAGCGTCAGTTTCCGGTATTGAAGTCCGAAGGGGTTGTTGATAGTTATCCATTAATGACCGTTCCGGAAGCTTTTTATGGTTCAGCTGTACAGCCGGAGCCGAACAGCGCACAGTTGGTAGAGAATTGATATGAGTAGTGCGATAAACATTGTTGAATTGCAGCAAGTTGAAAAAAAATATCAGGGCGTCAGCGCGCTGAATAAGCTAAATCTTGAGATCCGTGAAGGCGAAGTATTGGGCCTGTTTGGTCATAATGGTGCGGGGAAGACCACCACCATTAAACTTATTTTGGGTCTTATAGGCGCGACCTCTGGCCAGGTTAAAGTGTTTGGTGAGGATCCAACCCAGTCGGAGGCGAGAAACCTGCGTCGTAAGCTGGGCTTCCTGCAAGAGAATGTCAGTTTTTATGATCAGTTAACCGGCTTAGAAGTGTTGCAATATTTTGCACGTCTAAAAGGTGTTTCTAAAAAGAACTGTTTGAGCCTTTTGGATCAGGTTGGACTCAGTCAGGCGGGTAAGCGCCGGGTAAAAACCTACTCAAAAGGGATGCGCCAACGTTTGGGCCTGGCTCAGGCATTGCTGGGTGAACCTAAACTTCTGCTGTTAGATGAACCAACCGTTGGTTTAGATCCGATCGCGACTCAGGATTTTTATCGCCGTATCGAACAACTGAAAGAGCAGGGTTGTACGGTTATTCTCTGTTCACATGTGTTGCCGGGGGTAGAAAAATATATCGATCGGGCACTCATTCTGGGGCAGGGTAATTTGTTGGCAGAGGGCAGTATTAATGACCTGCGCCATCAGGCGGATCTGCCAGCGACTTTCCACCTTCAGGGTAGTGGTTTGGCATTACCGGATTCTCTGGCTGCCAAAGCGACCCACGATGAGCTGGGAACCCGTCTGGACGTTCCATTGACAGAAAAAATGAGCGCAATGCAACAATTGGTAGGCCTGCAGGGATTAGAGAATCTGGATATCCACTTACCATCACTGGAAGATCTGTATACCCACTTTATTGAGTCCCATACCGGTAACGGTGTGAGTGCTATTCAGGAGGCCGCCCAATGAGCGCGATATTGACGGTTGCTAACAAAGAGTTTCATGACGGCCTGCGCAATCGCTGGGTGCTTTCTATCTGTATTATCTTCGCCGTACTGGCCATTGGTCTGGCGTATTTCGGCGCTGCGGCTGCCGGTAAAGTAGGCTTCACGTCGCTGTCTACCACCATTGTTAGTCTGGCCAGTTTGGCGGTATTTATCATTCCATTGATAGCTCTGATGCTGGCTTATGATGGTGTTGTCGGTGAGGATGAAAACGGTACTTTACTGTTGTTGATGACCTATCCGTTATCTCGCTGGCAGCTGCTGCTAGGAAAAATGGTAGGCCAGGGTGCTGTCATGGCCTTCTCAACCCTGATCGGCTTTGGTTCTTCTGCGCTGATGATGGGGATCTTCTCAGGTACAACTACCTGGGGGGAGTTGATCGGGCCTTATGCCGTGTTTATCTTCTCTGCCATGTTGCTGGGTTGGGTCTTTATCGCGATCGCTTATGTGATCAGTGCATCGGTTTCCGAGAAGTCTAAAGCGGCGGGTATTGCGCTGATCACCTGGTTTATCTTTGTGCTGGTTTTTGATCTGGGTCTGTTGGGAATGCTGGTGACTACGCAAGGTAATGTAGATGAAACACTGTTCCCATACCTGCTGTTACTGAATCCGACTGATATCTTCCGCCTGGTAAATATCACCTATTTTGCCGATCAGAATCTAACCGGACTGATGGCGATAGCCCAACAAACTCAGTTCTCTACCGCATCGCTGTTTGGCGGACTACTGATCTGGCTGGCGCTACCAGTGAGTCTGGCAATGGCGATCTTTAATAAGCGGGGTCTGTAATGAAAAACTGGCTGAAACTGATCCTTATCGTACTGCCTTTAGGGTTCCTTGCGGGCTGCGGTGAAGAGGAAAAAGTCGATGTTGTGCGTCAGGCGATTGCCATCGAAAGCGGTGAAGAGTGTCACTTGTGTGGCATGATCATAACTAATTACCCGGGACCTAAAGGCCAGCTTTATTCCCGTGGTCTGAATGGCAATATGCGTTTCTGTTCAACCCGTGACATGTTTGCGTTTATTGTTGATCCTGAGAATCAGCATAATATTCAGGAAGCTTATGTCCACGATATGGCGGTGACGCCCTGGGATCATCCGGACGAAGAAACCTACATTGATGCAAAACAGGCATTCTATGTGATTGGCCATGGTAAGAAAGGAGCGATGGGGCCAACTTTAGCCAGTTTCTCTAAGCGTGCCGATGCTGATGCTTTTGCCCAGTCTGAAGGTGGTGATGTCTATAGTTTTGATCAGATTACGTTAGACGTGCTGGTCAGCATGAATAGTCTGCGTACCAATAAATCATTGCCTGCAGAGTAATCAGCTCAGCAATATAAAAAGCCAGCTTACTTGCTGGCTTTTTTGTGCAGGTAAGGGGCTGGTCGTCTGTCTTTTGTCCGCTTTTAGTCTGTTCCGATACACTCAGGTATCGGGCAGCGGTGATCGGTACTGTTGTCAGTCAAAGTCTCACTGAGTTCTTGCAGGCTTTCTTTATAAACGGGATTGCCCGGCGCTATAGACAGAGCACACCTTATCGCTTTTAACGCCGCTTCCGGGCAGCCCACTCCATTTAATGCGTAGGCCAGATTATTCCAGCCGGGCGCTGGAGTTGCCGAATGCTTAATATAGCGACTGAAATGGGTTGTAGCGAGGCGATACTGCTGTCTGGCATAACTGATATTGCCTAGTCCCATTTGAGGTGTAGCACTGTCTGGCCAGCGTTCCGCTGCACTTTGATATGCGATTCTGGCTGGCTCTTGTAAGCCCAGCTGTTCCAGAGGACTGGCTGCCTGCATATATCGGAAAATCTCAGCGCTGGCCGGTAGTTTATCCGGCGGTAGAATGACCAGCGCCCAGTTATCCGCTCGCTGCCAGGTTTTAACAAACAGAGTCAGATCGGTGCTGTATCTTCTGTCCGGACCTGAACGAAGTAACAGAACTTGCTGTTTAAGATCGTAGCCAAAAGCAATTGCAAAATGCCATTGTGGCATCCAGCTATAGCCCAGATTTTGCATTACCAGTACCGGATGGCCGACATCAAGCTCTTTTAGCAGTTCAGATAGTTCCGGTTTGATTTGATAGGGAATCAGACCATACTGCCGGGTTCTTGCAACCAGCTCAACTTGCAGGGTTCCACCTTTACCGGGGATGTAGAGTTGTGGCTTAAGCTGTTCCGGGGTGACGGAAATACCATTAAAGGCCAGCATTGTGGCCAGCGAGGCCGGTCCACACTGATCTTCTTCCTGAGGAAAATATGCAAGCCCTTGTAGTTCAGCTGTGCCTTGCAGCTGAGTTTCAGAACTCAGCTGGTTAAGCATCATCGGATTACTGCTGCAGCCTGTTATCAGCAACAGGCTGATGAACAACAGAAGTGCAGAGCAGAACCTAGCGGTTAATGCAGTTAACAAAACTGAATAGATCCGTGGCGCAGAGTGCATCCGTAATGATGAATACTACAAACAGGAAGGCTGCCAACCCGATAAAGCCTTCACCGGCGGGTTGTTGTTCGAGCTGGTTATTAAGATCACTGATCTCCGCGGGTGTCAGGCTGGCGATACGCTCTTCCAGTATCTGCGGATCTACTCCCATCTCAAGCAGTTGTTGTTGTAGCTCTGCCGATTCCAGTTTTTGTAGCAGGTCTTGTTTGGTAAATTGCTGTTGTTCAGTTTGAATAACAGTATCGGTTGGAATGATCGCAGCATTGACAGACATAGTCTGCAATCCTAATAGCAATACCAGACCGATCAGAAACTTTGCAATCCAGGTATGTTGTAGCGATGTAGCTTTCATCATATCGTTTACCTCTAATGTCGGCATTCGTTGACTGAAGGTTAAGCGCTGAATTGTCGTGCCCGACCTAGTTTTAGCTGCTGCATTTAACTACCCTGTATCGCTCATATGGTAAAACTGTCTCAATTCTGAGTACGGCGGTTTACCGCGAATATTTCCCTGTTTGCTATAGGTCTGGCTAACTCCTCTACTCGCCTAATGGGTTAATGGAGTGATACCCCAAATGATTGATTACCTTAGTGTAGTCGATCAATTGATGAAGGAGAGGAGGGGGGATAAATAAACAGCTGACGATAGAATAATTGTTTCTCGGACAGTATTAGACTTTTTAGCCGGTTTCTGTATATTGAAAGCCTATCAAGGAAGATATCAAAGCATCAAGGAGGATGTATGCGTATTTCCCGTCGTACGACCGTACAATTATCAACATTATCAGCCGCACTATTTCTAGCCGCTTGTAGTTCGAATACCAGCCAGCCTGTTTCTCAGTTTTCAGCTGCCGAACTTGAACAACGCAATCAAACCCTGGTTGCTAAGGAAAAAGAGCTCGCTCGTCGTGAGGCGGAGCTCAATGATATGGCAATGAAAGGAGAGCAATCTTCAGATCTGCTGCTTCCCCCCGCAGCGAAGTCTGGTGAGTGTTATGCCCGGGTTTGGGTCGAACCCCAATATAAAAACTATACAAACACCGTATTAGTAAAAGAAGCGAGCGAACAGATTGAAATTATTCCTGCACGTTATGAAACGGTACAGGAAACTCTGTTAACCCAGGCTGCCAGCTATAAAATGACGCCCGTACCGGCTCAGTACGATTCAGTATCTGAACAGAAACTGGTACGGGAAGCTGAACGTGTATGGCGTATAGACCGGGATAGGAAGAGTGCGCCTGCAAGTTCAAATCTACTGGCCGCAGCAACTGATCATGGTATTGATCTGAGCCTGGCTGAGCCGGGTATGTGTTTTCATGAACATTACCTGCCTTCAACATTCGAACAGGTAAATGAATCAGTCCTCACCCGTGAAGCATATGATGAAGTGAAAGCTATTGCTGCTGAATATCGTTGGGTTGAAAAGCAAGTGTTGGTTAAAGAAGCGAGTAGCCGCCTAGAAAAGGTGCCGGCTAAGTATGAAACCATCACTGAGCAGGTCATTGATGTGCCAGCCCATACCGTGTGGAAAAAAGGTACCGGACCGATACAGAAGATCGATGCTGCCACCGGAGAGATTATGTGCCTGGTTGATGTCCCGGCGACCTATAAAACTTTGTCTAAGCGTGTGTTGGTCTCACCAGCAACGACTCGTAAGGTAGAGATACCTGCAGTCTATGAAACCGTTAAAACCCAGGAGCTGGTTTCTGAAGCGCGAGAAGAGCGTAATACCGTGCCTGCCCAGTACTCCGATGTTGCTTTGACACGCAAAACAGCAGACGCAAAATTTGTCTGGCATGAAGTGCATGACCGGACTCAGCCAACCCATACCCGTACCGGTAATAAGATCTGCCTGACTGAAATTCCTGCGAAGTATGAAACGATTAAGCGGACTGTCGTGGTTAAGAAAGCCGGTTTTGAACGGACCGAGATCCCAGCTCAATACGAGACAGTCGAAGTACGTAAACTGGTTGCCGATGCACAAGAGATGCGGACTGAAATACCGGCAGAGTACGAGACTGTTAGTCTGAGTAAACTTGAGGCAGAGGGTTTCATGGAGTGGCGCTCTATTCTTTGTGATACCAATATGACGCTGACCAATATTGCCCAGATTCAAAAAGCATTGTTAGCCGAAGGCTTTGATCCGGGTCGTATCGACGGTGTAATAGGGCTTGAAACAATGGCTGCGGTTAATGCATTTCAGGAGGCGAATGAGCTACCTGTAGATGAGTATATTAATATGCAGACGATCAGGGCGCTGAACGTTGCGCTTTAATTAACAAGTCCGACACTAAAAAAGCCAGCTTACTAAGCTGGCTTTTTTGTTTTATTTAAGGGCTATCAGCCTACAATACCTTGCTTCTTGAGGTAGTCTTCATAGCCACCCTGGAAGTCGGTGAGACCTTCTGGCTGTAGTTCGATTACACGGGTGGCCAGGGAGGATACAAACTCGCGGTCATGGCTGACGAAGATCAGTGTACCTTCGAAGTTTTCCAGCGCCAGGTTAAGGGCTTCGATGGATTCCATATCCATGTGGTTGGTCGGCTCATCCATCAGTAGGATGTTAGGCTGCTGCAGTATTAGTTTACCCAGCAACATGCGGCCTTTCTCTCCACCGGACAATACCTTAACGGACTTCTTGATATCGTTTTGCGAGAACAGCATCCGGCCAAGGGCGCCGCGAATTACTTGCTCATCGGCACCGGACTTGGTCCACTGTGCCATCCAGTCGAACAGGTTCATATCTTCAGCAAACTCGTAGGCGTGATCCTGCGCGTAGTAGCCGATGTTATGGTTTTCAGACCACTTTACTTCGCCGCTGTTAAGCTCAAGATCACCAAACAGACAACGCAGTAAGGTCGTTTTACCTATACCGTTAGGTCCGATAATGGCGATACGCTGGCCGACTTCAACCATCATGCTCAGGTCTTTAATGAGTGGCGTGCCGTCGAAGCCCTTAGTGAGACCTTCGATTTCCAGTGCCAGGCGGTGCAGTTTCTTTTCCTGATCAAAGCGGATATAGGGGCTCTGACGACTGGAAGGCTTGATATCGTTCATCTCGATCTTTTCGATCCGACGGGCACGCGATGTAGCCTGTTTCGCTTTCGAAGCATTAGCCGAGAAGCGGCTGACGAAGCTGCGTAGTTCAGCCACCTGAGCTTTTTTCTTGGCATTCTCAGCATGCAGGCGTTCCTGTAGCTGGGTCGAGGCGATCATGTAATCATCATAATTACCCGGGTAAACACGTAGCTCTCCGTAATCCAGGTCAGCCATATGGGTGCAGACTGAGTTCAGGAAGTGACGGTCGTGGGAGATGATTATCATCGTGCTGTTACGTTCGTTAAGTACCGTTTCCAACCAGCGAATGGTGTTGATATCCAGGTTGTTGGTCGGTTCGTCCAGCAGCAAAATATCCGGATCGGCAAACAGCGCCTGGGCCAGAAGTATCCGTAGCTTCCAGCCCGGGGCTATTTCGCTCATCGGGCCGAAGTGCTGCTCGATCGGAATATCCAGGCCAAGTAGTAATTCACCCGCACGGGACTCTGCGGTATAGCCGTCCAGTTCTGCAAACTGAACTTCCAGATCGGCAACTGCCATGCCTTCTTCTTCGCTCATTTCCGGCAGACCATAGATACGATCGCGCTCTTGTTTTACCTGCCAAAGCTCATTATGACCCATAATAACGGTATCGATAACGCTGAACTCTTCAAAGGCAAACTGATCCTGACGGAGTTTACCAATGCGCTCATTAGGGTCTTTACTGAAGGTACCGGATGATGCTTCAAGATCGCTACCGAGAATTTTCATCAGGGTTGATTTGCCACAGCCATTGGCGCCGATCAGGCCGTAGCGGTTACCTTCACCGAATTTAACGGAGATATTTTCGAACAGTGGCTTTGAGCCAAACTGCATTGTGATATTAGCGGTAGTAAGCACAGCGGTATCCATCAGTAAGCGTAAAAATAAGCCGCGCATTGTCCCATAAAACGGCCTGAAAGTGTGTGAAATAGTTGTTTCTTTTCCCGGGATTAATAGGGATACTGCAAAATTATTACAAGGGTTTGATTTATGAATAAAAAACAGCTGACAGACCAGATTGTAAGCCAGTTACAGGCAGACCTTGAAGTAAACATTGAAGCGGCAAATGAAGCCCGTGAAGCTGCGGTGCATGATGAAAGTGTGCCTGAAACCCAGTACGATACCCTGGGCCTTGAGGCCTCTTATCTGGCACAGGGGCAATCTAAGCGGGTTGAAGAGCTAGAGATGAATCTGGCCGACTATCGCAACATGATCATGCGTGAGTTTGACCAAAGCACAGCGCTGGGCCTGAGCGCGCTGGTTACACTAGAGAATGAGCAGGGCGAAGAGAAACACCTGTTTATTGGCCCTGCGGGTGGCGGGATTCATATTGATTTTGAATCTTATACCGTTATCGTTATTACCCCTGAAGCGCCGATTGGCGCAGCGCTGATCGGCCGTCATTGTGGCGATTCAGTTGCTTTACCCCAGGGTGAATTTGAAATCACCGCGGTGAGCTGATCACCGCTGTTGTTATATAGAATACAGGAACAGCAATGAGCGTTTGTAAAGATAAAGTAGTCCAGTTCCACTATAACCTGAGCGACGCGGAGAACAGTGTTGAAGAGACCACCCGCGGCGGCGCGCCAATGGCCTACCTGCATGGTCATAATAATATGATCAGCGGTCTGGAAGCGGCGATGGATGGCAAAGAGGTCGGCGACACTTTTTCCATCACACTGGAAGCGAAAGATGCTTATGGTGAGTTCCTGCCGAACTGCGAACAACGTATTCCGGTTAAGCACCTGCAAGGTGCTAAGAAATGGCGTAAAGGGATGGTTGGCACCGTTCACACCGAACAGGGCTTGCGTCAGGTTACCGTTGTTAAAGTGGGCAAGTTTATGGTCACCGTCGACAACAATCATCCATTAGCCGGCAAGACCCTGACCTTCGATATTGAAATCATGGGTGCCCGTGATGCTACCGCGGAAGAGATCTCCCACGGCCACGCCCATGGTGAAGGTGGGCATCAGCACTAAAACGTCGGAAGCGTTTTAGTGTCAGACCGGAATGCAAGCTTTCCTCGCCAGAGCGTTACTGCGTAGCTTGCTAGTGGCTAGAAAAATATGCCTGCACAACGGGCATTAAAAAAACCGCCAGTTGGCGGTTTTTTGCTTTTGGTCTTCGTTTTTTTAGCAACTAGCAGGAAAGCTTGCTTTCAGTTCTAGCGAGTGGCGAAGCATCGCTCTATCCACTGCTCTTAAGCAGTGCGCGTAGCGGTGATGCTGTCAGTCTCGGCTTCTGGTTCCGTTACAGGTTCATGGGCGTTATAAATAGATTCATCCAGTTCGCCTTCGGATTTACCGATCAGTACTGAGACCATCAGGTCACCAGAGACGTTAACACTGGTGCGTGCCATATCCAGGATACGGTCGATACCGGCGATGATAGCCAGGCCTTCCATCGGCAGTCCGACGGTGGTCAGTACCAGTGATAGCATGATCAGGCCAGCGCCTGGTACGCCTGCAGTACCGACAGAAGCCAGTGTTGCGGTGGCGATGATGGTCAGATAGTCGGCAGTGCTCAGATCGATACCGAACGCCTGGGCAACAAACAGGGCGGCAACACCCTGATACAGTGCGGTGCCATCCATGTTGATAGTCGCACCCAGTGGCAGCACGAAGCTGGCAGTTCCTTTAGATACACCCAGGTTTTCGCGGGCACAGCGAATGCTAACCGGCAGTGTGCCTGAGCTACTTGTAGACGAGAACGCCATCATCTGCGCGTTGATGATACCTTTCAGGTATTGCATCGGAGGCAGACCTGCGATGAAAGAGATCGCACCGGTATAAACAACCAACACGTGCAGTACGCAGCCAAGATAGACCGCGCCGATCACTTTGAACAACGGTAACAGGACATCCATACCGTACTTACCGGCAACCCAGGCCATTAGCGCGAAGATGCCGTATGGTGCGAACTTCATCACCAGCTCGGTCAGTTTGAACATCGCTTCAGCCAGACTGTTAAAGATTTTTACAGCCGGTTCGCCTTTCTCTCCGATCATGTTCAATGCGATACCCAGACCCAGGGCGAAGACGATAATCTGCAGGATTTTACCACCTGCCAGCGCTTCGATAGGATTTTTCGGAATCAGATTGATAATAGTGCTGACCAGGCTTGGCGCTTCTTTTGCGACTGCCGCAGCATTCGCATCGGCGACCATGTTCAGGCCGGCACCGGGCTCAAGCAGAGTACCCAGGCCCAAACCGATAGTGATAGCAACGGCAGTGGTCATGAGATAGATAACGATGGATTTCAGGCCCATGCGGCCCATCTTGGCGCTGTCCTGCATGGCGGTTACACCCACCACCAGAGAGCAAAATACCAATGGCACAATCAGCATCTTGATGGCGTTGATAAACAGGGTACCGATCGGTTTCAGCATCTCGGCATCCGGCCCCATGATGGCGCCGACGATGATGCCGGCAATCATGCCGATCAGGATCTTTTTCCACAGAGCAAGATTGCTCCAGAGTCCGCCCTGTTGAGCGGATGATGTTGTAATAGACATATAGTAAGCCTCTCGTGAGTTTCTCGTTGTTGTTATTTTTTAAGCTGTTGTGCGGGTTAAATAAGTGTGCGGTCTAGCGACCCGGACGAATCATGTTTTCGGGTTTTAATACTTCTTCAAGCTGCTCGGGTGAGAGCAACGCTTCTTCACGAACCAGATCGATCACACTGCGATCGCTGGCCAGCGCTGCTTTTGCAAGGCGGGTGGCGTTGTCGTAACCGATATGAGGATTGAGTGCGGTGACCACGCCGATACTGTTGTCTACTTGTGCCCGGCAGACGTCGACATTGGCGGTGATACCACTGATGCAGCGTTTTTCAAGCATCGGCATCGCCTTGCTAATCAGGCGGATAGATTCCAATACGTTGTAGGCGATCAGCGGCTCCATTGCGTTGAGTTGTAACTGACCGGCTTCGGCGGCGAAAGAGACCGCAAGGTCATTGCCCATCACCTGATAAGCCACCTGATTAACGGCTTCCGGAATCACCGGGTTGATCTTGCCGGGCATGATAGAACTGCCGGGCTGTTGTGCTGGCAGATTGATTTCGTTGAGTCCAGCCCGCGGGCCCATGCTGAGCAGGCGCAAGTCATTGGCTATTTTTGAGAGTTTGATCGCCAGGCGCTTAAGCATGCTGGAGAACAGCACGAATGCACCCATGTCCGAGCTGGCCTCGACCAGATCAGTAGCCTGAATCAGCGGATAGCCGCTGATCCGAGCGAGCTCAGAAACGGCGCGTTTACCATAGCGTTCATCGGCATTGATGCCAGTACCGATAGCGGTACCGCCGAGGTTAATTTCAGTGAGCAGTTCGGCAAGGCCGGCGATACGCTCGACATCTTCGCCAAGAGTCGTTGCCCAACTTTGGAACTCCTGACCGAGAGTCATCGGTACGGCATCTTGTAGCTGAGTGCGGCCCATCTTTATTACATCGGCGAATTCCAGTGCTTTATCAGCCAGTGTCAGCTGCAGTGAACGCAGTGCCACGACCAGATCACCGTGGCTAAGTAATATGGCCACGCGTACCGCGGTAGGGTAGGCATCGTTAGTGGACTGGGACATGTTTACGTCGTTGTTCGGGTGAAGCTGCTGATAGTCACCTTTATCATGACCCATCAGGTCCAGTGCGACGTTGGCGATCACCTCGTTGGCGTTCATATTAGTCGAGGTGCCTGCGCCGCCCTGAATCATGTCAACAACGAACTGATCGTGGTGGACGCCGTCGATAACTTGCTGGCAGGCTGTTTCAATAAGGTCGGCACGGGAATTCTCGAGATAGCCCAGTTGCTTATTGGCGCGTGCTGCGGCTTGTTTTACCATCGCAAGTGCGCGTATCAGTTGGGGAAAGTGGCTGAGTGTGACGCCACTGAGGTCAAAGTTCTGCTGGGCTCGCCAGGTCTGGATGCCATAGTAAGCTGTGGCAGGAATCTGGGCTTCACCGAGCAGGTCTTTCTCGGTGCGGGTAGCGTTCGTGTGTGTCATGGTGGCGCTGTGCTCTTGTTATTATCATTCACTATTAACAGAGCAAAACGGGTGCCAATATACTTATTTGGTTTTTAACTAGTTGATTATTAGTAATATTTTTTGTTTTTGTCTGTCTGGTTGGGCTATCTATAGCTATAACTTTGGTTATGGAAAGGAGTGGTCGAAAACCTGAATAAGTGGCTGTAAGCCAGAAAACACGGGCTGTAGGGTCGGTATAACGGCGGTTATAGCTATAACCAGGGTTATAGGGCTAGGTTTATAGGCTTAGGCTGTCGCAGAGGGGCCATATTTTGCAATATCGCTGCTTGTTTTGATTTTACTGTTAGCCACGGGTGTTCTGCTGTTAGAGTGCGGGCTATTCATCTGAGGAGTCATTATGGAACTGGATATTGCGCTTATTTTATTGCTGATGCTGACCGGACTTGCTGCCGGTTTAGTCGACGCCATTGCTGGCGGTGGCGGTATGATAACGCTGCCGGTGTTGCTGGCGACGGGTATGAGCCCGGTCGAAGCGCTGGCGACCAATAAGTTACAGGGCAGTTTCGGTACTTTTGCGGCATCAGTTTATTTCGTACGCAAGAAACTGGTCGATCTGACGCAGATGAAGCTGATGATTGGCTGTACCTTCGCCGGCGCTGTCGCCGGTACTTTGTTAGTTCAGCAGATGGATGCCAGCGTACTAGCATCAATTATGCCGTTACTGCTGGTGCTGATCGCGCTATATTTTATGTTTTCAAAGCGGATGGGTGATGAAGATCGGGAGCGTAAGATCAGTTATCCGCTGTTCGCTTTTATCTTTACCGCGGCGATCGGTTTCTATGATGGAATTTTCGGGCCGGGTACCGGCACTTTCTTTGCGCTGGCCTTTGTCACATTGCTGGGTTTCAGCATGGCGCGGGCGACGGCGCATACTAAGCTGCTGAACTTTACTTCTAATTTTGCGGCGCTTATTTTCTTTGCCATAGGTGGCGACATTATCTGGCTGGCGGGATTTATTATGGCTGCAGGTCAGCTAGTCGGTGGTCTGATCGGAGCGCGTATGGTGGTCAGTAAAGGCGTGCGATTGATCCGCCCCTTAGTGGTGATAGTGACTTTAGTTATGTCGGGTAAACTATTGTACGACCAGTATCAGCAGGGAAATCAACTGGCCGAACAGGTGTTGGGTTGGCTGTTCTGAGCAGGTCCGGTCTGATTTGGTTTTATGTGAGGTAGCCAGCTCAGATGTTAATTGTCAGGCCGGGATTTTTTCAGCCGCTTACTCAGTGCCGGTTGTGATATTCCCAGTAATCGTGCCGCCAGTGACTGATTATTATCGGCGCGGCGCAGCGCCTCTTCGACCAGCAGGCTATCCATCTGGGCCAGAGTCGGCAGCGGCCCTTCGGGGTTGAAGCTGGCCAGGCTATCGCTGGCCTGACTGAGGCTTTCCCCACCGTCCTCCTCGTTTTTTCCGATCACCTGTCGGAATACCTCCATCGAAAGCAGGTGTGAACGGTGCCGGCTGACGGCATCGAAGACTAATGCGCGCAGCTCGCGGATATTACCGGGAAAGTGGTAGTTGTTCAGCAATAGAGGCAGTTCTGGCGGATACGCCGGAACCGGTTTGTCGAGCTCGGCTGCAGCCTGGGCGAGGAAATGATCTAGCAGCAACGGCAGATCTTCTTTACGTTGGCGCAGTGGCGGAATCTGAATCTGGTGGGTGCAGAGGCGGTAATAGAGATCGCGGCGAAAACTCCCTTCGGCCTGACGCTGCTGCAACTCCTGATGGGTCGCGACTATTATCCGCGCACGGATTCGCTTGGGTCGGTCACTGCCCAGAGGGTAATACTCTCCTTCCTGCAGCAGGCGCAGTAGTTTCACCTGAGAGGCCATGCTCAGGTCGCCAATCTCATCGAGGAACAGTGTACCGTCCGCAGCCTCTTCTATTAGCCCCGCTCGGTTGCGCTCGGCACCGGTAAAGGCACCGCGCTGATGGCCAAAAAGGGTGTCGGCAAAAACATTATCATCCAGCCCTGCAACGTTGACGCTGACTAATGGGCCAGTACGGTTGCTCAACTGGTGTGCTGCCTTAGCAAGCAGCTCTTTGCCGGTACCGCTTTCACCGCAGATCAGCAGGGGCTGATTACTGGGGGCTACTGATTCCAAATACTGGAATACTGACCGCATCTGGTTGCTACGGCTGATTATCGGATCGAAAACTTCCGGGCTTTCCAGGCTGTTATTGAGAATTCGTTGCCCCAGAGCCTGGTTTTCCCGACGCATCTCTTGCATCCGGATAGCGCGTTTAATCCCCTCTATCAGGCGGCCCTCTTCGGTTGTTTTAACGAAATAATCGAAGGCTCCCTGTTGCAGGCATTGGACTGCGGACTCAACCTGGTTAAGGCCACTGATTATGATTACCGCGATATCGGGATGCTGCTCGGTAATCATCGCCAATAGCTCCTGACCAGAAATATGCGGCATCGTGAGATCCAGCAATATCAGGCCTATCGCCCGATTTTGCAAAATGCCCATCACTTCGCGGCTGTCGTCGCAGCGATGGACATGGGTGATGCCGCCACTGCGTGCAAGCGTAATGCTCAGGCTGCGCAGGAATGAGGCTTCATCGTCAACCAGCAACACGCCGAACTCAGGATATAAGGACTGGTTTATCATAAATTCTCTCCGCTGACAGGCAGCGTCAGTGTGACTGTAGTGCCCCGTTTTTCTTCTGACTCAAATTTCAGCTGGCCCCCGTGGGCCTGCACGATACCGCTGGAAACCGATAATCCAAGCCCGGTACCGCCTTGCTCCCGCCGGGTGGTGAAGAATGGGTCGAGCAGGCGGGTCAGGTTCCTGGCCTCGATACCGCAGCCCTCATCGACGATTTGCAGGCAGATCTGTTGGCTTTCAGCTTGCCGAAAGGTGCGTACCTTAATGGCACTGTTACGATCATTCAATGCCTGGCAGGCATTCAAAATCAGGTTGATAATCACCTGCTCTATGCGCTGGGCGTTCCCGTCCACCGAAGGCAGTGAACTGCTGTAGCTGACCGAGAAATGGTCAGTACTGCTATTGATCGAGTTTTCTGCCAGACGCACCGCGGTGGCGACAACGTCGTTCAGGTCAAATGGCTCGCTGAAATCATCGCTTTCCTGGCGGGAAAAATCTTTAAGATCGTTGACGATTCGTTTGATCCGGTGGGCACCGTCATTCATGTCGGTGAGCAGGGCGGGAATCTCATCGCGCATTTGTGAATAGGCGAGTCCGCCCAGTAAAAAGTCGCCTTGCTGCTCGTAGCGTTGCTCCAGTATATCTTCGCAGTCCTGCCAGGCTTCACGGATAATGGGCAGATTGAGCAGTAGCAGCCCGGTAGGATTGTTGATCTCATGGGCCACACCGGATACCAGAATACCCAGCGAGGTCATCTTATCGGCCTGAATCAGTTGTTGCTGTTGGATATGCAGCTCTGCAGTACGTTTATCCACCTGGCGGCGCAGCATGCGGTTCCAGATCACCGTACCGCCGAGGATCAGTAGTAACAGCGCGGAGAGAATAGCCGCGGTTTTGCCATACTGTTTCCAGGGCAGACCTTGTTCCTGCAGAGGTCCAAGCCATTTATTGTAAATTTGTTGCTGGCGACCGGTATTAATCAAAATCGCCAGTCCCTCGCTGAACTGTGCCAGCAAAGCATCATTGCCTTTAAGTACAGCGTAACCGTATTGCTGGGCCTGAAAAGGCTTACCCACAGGCACAATATTAGAAAGCCCCAGTTCCTGACCCAGATATAAACCGGGCAGATTAGCGACTAGCGCGTAATCGTGCTTACCCGCTGCCAGCTGGCGTAGCGCATCGGCATGGGTTTCAACAGTGATCAGCTTTGCCCCGACATCATTTTGCAATAAGTAGTCATGCATAATGCCGTTTTTTTGTACCACTACCTCTTTATTCCTTAGTTGTTCCAGCGAGGTGGCGCGGGGCTCACCGCGACGAGCAAATATAGATTGGTGAACAATCGCGTGGGGCGGGCTGAAATCGAAAGCCTGTCTGCGTTCGGGTGAGTTGACCATGCCTTGTAGTGCATCCAGCTGACCATTTTGTAACGCTTTACGAACCCCTGCCCAGTCGGAAAACCGGAACTCAACCGTCATGCCCATCACTTCCGCTATGGCCAACGTCAGTTCAACGTTATAACCGGTAGGTTGACCCTTATCATCAAGAAACTCATAGGGCGGATAATTGTAGTCACCGCCGATCAGCACGGTATGGTTTTGTTCAGGTG
This sequence comes from Amphritea balenae, assembly GCF_003858655.1. Classification (GTDB taxonomy): domain Bacteria; phylum Pseudomonadota; class Gammaproteobacteria; order Pseudomonadales; family Balneatricaceae; genus Amphritea; species Amphritea balenae. Next base: position 42,614 of record NZ_RQXV01000003.1, on the reverse strand, counting down.
ATGCGGCATAAACAGGTATATAAAATGAGCCCAACCAAAAGAGCAAAGTCAGTATGAAATGATTTTTAAATAAAGACATAAATACCAGCAGGAGGTTATTTATCCTGATCATAGCTTTGATTAATGGTAGTCGCCAGAGTGGTGAGGCCGAACCGCTGAAATGCAGTGACAAGATCGGAAAACAAGTTTTCCTCCCAGAATGTTACAGCGTAATTTGTTAGTGGTTTACAGTTAGTCGCTAGAAAAAATCTTGCTCAGGGCCCCTTTGTACACTTGAGCTCCTTATTTCGATATTACTTATTAATTGAACAAATATGGCTAAGTCTGTCACTGGTATAACTCAAAGTAATTTTGAAGTATCAGATAGATACCTTCCCCTGGCCGGAAATATTACGGCAGCAAAACGCACTCGCAGATAATTAAACCTGTTACAGGCCTTATGAGGTTGAGATGTTATTCTTTAAGAGTAAGTGCGGAGTGAATTCTTTTAATCTACTCTGCCCCATTAATATTGTGTGATCTTTATTACTCGACAACACCATAACCATCTCGCAGCGCCTAAATGATCATTTGGGCACTATAGTTCCTTTTTTCCCAAAACATCATTGGGAATGTGATAAATTATTTATCTATGCATTATAATTCACTTTTCAGACTTGGTAGAATTGAACAACGAATCATATCTGAAAGTTATTACTAACCACTATGTGGAGACACTAGATGATGGAAACACAATTCGACTTTAATCCGGGAGATATCATAGAACAGGCCGGTGAGTGTTATCAGGTATTGGAAAACCTTGGTGATCGGGGGGTGGTCCGAAACTTTCCTTCAGAAGAAGATACTGGCTTCGAATTGGAATGGATGGTTGATGGTGCAAGTGCTCGTTATATTGGGCAAGCTAGCCTACCAGCTCCCAGTCCATGCTCAACTGGCGGAAGCTGCCCCACCTATGAGATCAAGCCCAAGTCTGTAGATGATAAAAATATTATCGCCAGACAGTTATAAATCTATTTTGAAAGTACAGTATTAACAATATAGTTACGAGCTCGAGTAATGATTATTGTTGGACATTGTCACAGGAATTTCGGAATTTAACATGTAGCCGCAGTGCAATAGCTCTGGCTACTTCGTAAACTCTGAGCAGATTCCAGTAACTGAGCAGGATCACTTCCTACCGTTACCGAAAACCCTCAGTCGAACCGATACCAGCAGCCACTGTTAGTGGCACGGGTGATTATGGGAAAGCTCGGCTATCTCATTTTCACTCATACTCAAACTATCTGTACGTTGATAGTTATAATTATCCAGGCAAATGGCTGGTCGATTCACAGGTTTACTGCCTCTTAGCTGAGAAATCTCTTTTAAGGTCATTTCCCTTGACAGAATAAGCGGTGTGGCTCTCCGCTCTTGGTAAAACATAGCTGTTTGAGCATTTCTGCAGTAACTCCGATGAATTCCAAACTCAAGAATGAGATGGGGAGACCATCAATGGTTGAAATGCAGCGATGCCTAATTTAGATGGCAGTGACTGGTAGCAAGAAATCTTAAAGGAGGCGTTGCCTCCTTTTTTAGGGTTGCTTACTTTACGGTGATAGTGATCTTGTCTGACACTATCGGAGGATTATGGGGCAGGTGTCCCTTGTCCCCCAGAATGAGCTGCAGGGTATGGCTCCCCGGTGTCAGCATCAGGGTGGTTTCGGTCTGCCCACCGCCGAAATGCGTCACATTTTTACCCAGTACCTGATTCATATCGGGTAGCGCTTTGCCGTCAACCAACAGATGATGATGGCCGGTATTGGCTTTGTCCGTTCCTGCGGGGGCAACCCCCATCCCTGAGAGACCAAATTTAACGCTGAAACTTGTTGCTACGACAGCGCCGTCAGTCGGAGAGATAAAGTAGACCTTTGCGCCCTCCGGTGAACTGGTTTGATGATGCTCTGCGATGGCGCTTGTACAGACTATTGCTGCAAGACCTGCTGTTAGAAGTGCCTTAATCATATCTATACTCCTTTATTATCGATAAGCAGTCCTGTTGATGTGTCTATAAAACAGGTCAGGAATACAGATTGAACATCTTTCCCGACAAGTATCAGCATAGTGCACCGCAGTGAAAGGTGGCTGTAAAAACAGAGCAGCCGTAGTCTGTCATCCTTCTTTGATAAAGATCAGGGTTTATTTCTGCAGCGATAATATTGTCGTGGATTTTTCAGGATAAGTGCTATTCTCAGGTATTAATTCATCGGTCTAAGGCAGGTGCTATAAAGCCCAAAGCGCCCAGGTTTCAGGGAAAATGGAGAATTCAAATGGCTAAGTTTCCAGAGCAAGCGAAGGTGGTGATTATTGGTTTAGGCGGTATCGCCGGTTCATCCGTTGCGCATCATCTTATCGAACGTGGCTGGGACGATATTGTTGGTATCGATAAATCTGCTATCCCTACCGATATTGGTTCTACCTCCCATGCTTCCGATTTCTGCTTCAATACTATGCATGACCAGATGACCATTTTTACCACTAAGTACAGTATCGACTTCTTTGAAAAGATGGGGCGCTACGAACGGATCGGGGGACTTGAAGTTGCCCGCGTTGGCGACGATGAACGGATGAATGAACTGAAACGCAGGGTGTCTTCCGGTAAAGCCTTTGGTAACCGGGTAAGAATGATCAGCAGCGCCGAAGCTAAAGAGAAGTTCCCGTTACTTGAAGAAAGTAGCATTCAGGGGGCTTTGTGGGATCCGGATGCCGGCCTTGTTGTCCCCCGTTCGCAGACGGTAGCCGGGGAGTTGGTTGATCAGGCGGTAGCCTCCGGAAAACTACAGGCTTTTGCTAATGTAAGCTGCACAGGCTTAAAAATTGAAGAAGGGCAAATCAGAGGTGTAGAGACTACCCGAGGCTTTATCGCAGCCGATTATGTGGTGGTCAGTGCGGGCCTCTGGGGGCGCCTGATAGCCGAGATGGCAGGGGAAGACCTGCCGATTATGCCGGTTGATCATCCGCTGACCTTCTTCAAACCTTTTAATGAGTTTGCCGGCACTAAAAAGGAGATCGGCTATCCGTTGTTACGGGATCAGGGCAATTCTGCTTACCTGCGTGATACCGGTGATCCGAAAACTGCGGAGGGTGGTCAGATCGAATGGGGTTACTACGAAGAACAAGAGCCCCGTTTATGTCATCCCCGGGATATTCTTGAAAAAGAGGACGCCAGACTCTCACCTTCTCAGCGTGACCTGGAACTGGAAGAGGTTATTGATCCACTGGAGCGTGCTATTGAACTGACACCGATTCTAGGTGAACTGGGCTACGATGAGAAATACTCCTTTAACGGCCTGTTGCAGGTATCCACCGATGGTGGTCCTACTATTGGAGAATCTGCTAATGTACGTGGTCTCTGGTATGCGGAATCAGTCTGGATTAAAGATGGCCCGGGAATCGGTAAGGTATTAGCTGACTGGATGACCGATGGCATCACCGACTACGATCACTCCTCTATTGATATTGCCCGCTTTTATCCCTTCCAGCAGGATGAGCAATATATCTATGATCGCTGTTCTGAAACGGCCCGTAAGATTTATAACCCGCCGGTACATAATCGGGAACCATTCAGTTTAGGTCGTGACCTGCATCGCAGCCCTTTCTGGGAACGTGAGCAAGCGTTAGGTGGCTACTTTATGGAGGCCGCAGGCTGGGAGAGAGCTCACGGTTACGCTAGTAATGAGCACCTGTTGGAAGAGTATGGCGATCGTATTCCTGTTCGTGAGAACGAATGGGACAACCGACATTTCTGGCGCGTATCTAACGCCGAGCATCTGAAACTGTCAGAAGATGTCGGTATGGTTAACCTTTGTCACTTTGCCATTTATGATGTCTCTGGTGTCGATGCGGCGGCACTGATGGAATATACCTGTGTTGCGAAGGTGGCCGGTGATACCCCTGTAGGTAAGGGGGTATACACCCACTTCCTCGATAGTAACGCCGGGGTGCGTGCCGACCTGACGGTACTGCGTTTGGGTGAGGATCATTTCCGGGTTATCGATGGCGGTGACGCGGGCAACCGCGACTTTGTCTGGTTGAAAAGGCTTGCGCAGGACAAAGGTTTTACCCGGGTCAGTATTGAAGATCGTCGCACCGATTTTGGCTGTATCGGCCTATGGGGGCCTAACGCCCGGACTACTTTGCAAAAGTTGGTTGATGATCCGGTACAGCTGAATCACGAAAACTTTCCTTTCACCGGGGTTAAAGATATCAAGGTGAATGGCGTTGCTGTTTCGGCTTTCCGTATCTCTTATGTTGGTGAGCAGGGCTGGGAGCTGCATTTCCGTCTGGAGGATGGTCTGGCCCTGTGGGATGCCCTCTATGCACAGGGAGTTACTCCAATAGGCATCGAGACTTACGCCAACAGCCGTCGTTTGGAAAAGAGTCTGCGACTCCAGAATGCTGATCTGTTGACCGAGTACAACCTGCTGGAAGCAGGTCTGGAGCGTAAGTTGGTTAAAGCGGCAGATTTTCATGGTAAAGAGGCTTATCTGGCGATCCGTGAAAGGGCGCATCAGCCTGCTTATCTTTGTACCTTGACGATGGTCGACAATACCGATGCTGAAGGTGTCAAGCGTTATCCGGTAGGCATCTGCCCGATAATGGATCCTTCTACCGGCGAAACACTGATAGATAGTCAGGGGCGCCGTTCCTACACTAGTAGTATCGCCTACGGCCCAAGTGTCGGTATGAATATCGCGCTGGGTTATCTGCCGTATGAATACTGTCAGGTAGGCCGGGAGCTACAGATTGATTACTTTGATGAAACTTACAAAGTAGTAGTGGCAACAATCGGTTGTGTAGGGCTTTATGATCCGGAGAATGTTAAGCAAAAGTCATAAAGTCAGCCGCCAGAGCGTCGCTTAATAAGTTGCTGGAAAGCAGATGGATTCTGGTTAGTAGAGAACGCAGGTTCGATTGCTAGCCGAGTGAAAAAAGGAGACTTCGGGTCTCCTTTTACGTTTCAGGGAATAGGGTTTGATGTGCGTCTTCTGAGCCTGCTAACAGACTTAAGCCGATCGGGGAGGGCGTACCGCAGGCGCGGGCGTTGAATGACCTGGCTATCTCTGAAGCTGCGGGAGCGAAATAGATTTTTACCTCGCAATGCAATCGTCCATCCGCTTCATGCCGGATAAAAGCTGCAAATGAGCTTGGTGTGTCATCCATCCTATAGACGCTTGCTAACCTGTCCCGGACCTTATCTTCCCGATCTCCGGCGAGCATTGCATCGCCGAGATTTAGTACAAACCAACTCAAATTAAATACCTCGTTAGCAGGGGGCTGGGGTTAGACTACCGGCTAAGTATGTATACGTTAGGTTTAAAAAGCATAACCATGGGCACCCATAACAGCCCCAAACACTGCAATCATGCTCAATGTCAGTAAGATACGATGCATTCTTTGGATCTTGCGGAATGTTTTTTCACTATTAATGGTTGCCTGATGATGGAACCAGCGATGTAGGAAAAGAGGCTCCAGTACAAATAGTACTAAAGTGAATACAGCCCAGATAAAGGTCATCAGGTGCATCCACCAGAACTGCAGGTGCTGGTATCGGTCCCAGGCATCCAGGTAATCCAACATATAAAGCCCGGACAGGCCGGTAATCAGGGTCACGATACGGGCTTGTATAGCAAACCGGCCTTCCAGTTGTTCAAACAGTTCAAGCCGTTTTTCTGGTTCTGTCATTTCCCGTATGGCAGGAAGCAGGACAAGGGTTACAAAGGCGACGCCACCTATCCATAGCACTACCCCGCTAATATGAACGGCCCGGGCCATAATAAACAGATCGAAACTTTCCATGAGGGTGTTATCCATAAGGGCGTGGTCCATGAGAGAGCTATTGTTCTTTAATGGCAATAATTCTATCTGATAGAGATGGCTGAAAGTTTGCATTTGGTCAATTTAAAACGCTGCTGATATATCTTCTCAATCTTTCCAATAGATAAAAATAAATAGCCGAATAGCTTTACCTGCTTAATACTCAAAGGACATATCAATAGGAGCAACAGTATGAAAACCGAGCGTCTTGAGTTTACCGGGCATGATGGGTCGACACTGGCAGCAAGGCTGGATCTGCCGGTAGGTAAGCCTGCCGCCTATGCCCTGTTTGCGCACTGTTTTACCTGCTCTAAGGATATCCCTGCCGCCCGTCGAATTGCTCAGCGGTTAGCGTCTATGGGTATTGCGGTACTAAGGTTTGATTTTACCGGGCTGGGCCACTCCGGTGGTGAATTTGCAAATACGGGCTTTAGTTCTAATGTTCAGGATCTGCTGTTGGCAGTTGATTATCTGCGTCAGCATTATGATGCGCCACAGTTACTGATTGGTCATTCTCTGGGAGGTGCCGCTGTTCTGGCTGCTGCACCGGAGGTTGCAGAGGCTAAAGCAGTTGTTTCTATCGGAGCGCCAGCTGATCCTCAACATGTAGTGCATAATTTTTCCGAGCAATTGAGTGAAATCTGCGCTGATGGTCAGGCTGAGGTGTTGCTGGCGGGTCGGACCTTTACCATCAAGCGTCAGTTTATTGATGATATTTCCAAGGTGTCGCTGGAACAAAAAGTCGCAGGCTTACGTAAAGCATTATTAGTGATGCATGCGCCACTGGATGAAACAGTTTCGTTAGATAATGCAGCACAGTTATTCGTTATGGCAAAACACCCAAAAAGCTTCATTACGTTGGATTCCGCCGACCATCTGTTGAGCAGGGCAGAAGATGCAGAGTATGCGGCTGAGATGATTAGTACCTGGGCCCAACGCTATATTGATATCAGTCTGTTGCCAAAACTGATGGATAGTCCAGAAGGCATGACTCGGGTGAGTGAAGCGGATGCGGATAGTTTTACGCAGGACATTAGTGCTGACGGGCACCATCTGGTAGCGGACGAACCCGCCGACTATGGCGGTCATTATTTGGGGCCGACACCTTATCAACTGGTTGCAGCAGGATTAGGAGCCTGTACCTCAATGACCATACGGATGTATGCGCGGCAGAAGAAAATCCCACTGGAACATGTTCAGGTCGATATTAGTCACAACAAGGTTCATGCACAGGATTGTGCCAGCTGTGATCAGAGTAATGGCAAAGTTGACCGGTTTGAACGCCATATCACTCTGACCGGAAAGCTTACACCAGAGCAGCAGCAACGGTTACTTGAAATTGCTGACCGCTGTCCGGTCCACCGTACGTTAGAGAGTGACATTGAGATCAAGACTTATCTGGATGTCTAAGTAAAAGGATGGGCTTTCTCAGGTAGAATAGCTGCGAGACTTGTACAACATTAATCAAGGGCTACAGATTGAGTAACGAAGATTTAGACAGCTTTTACACTTTTCTGGATCACCTTCCTATAGCAACGTTGGTGATCTGGTTTGAGCAACCTGAGTCTGGCGATCTTAATGCTCAGAAGATCCAGCATGTAAATTTAAAATATCTGAATACGATCGGTTATCCGTTATCGGCGACACCTGACTCTGCTTGTTGGATGGATCTGGCTTATCCTGAGCCGGAGTATCGGCAGCAGATCATGGAGAAGTGGCAGGCTGACTCGGCAAAAGCGATGCAGCGTAATGAAGTAACGGCAAAGGAAGTTGTTAGAATTCGGTGCTTTGATGGTCGGGAGCGGGTTTTCGAGGTATTCAGCGAAGTAAGAAGCACTATTCGTCCCAACTATTACATCATCTCTTTTATTGATATTACTGATATGACGACTGAGTTAGAAGGTTTAAAACGTCAGTCAATTATGGACCAGCTGACCGGTACCTATAATCAGCATTACCTGTTACAGCGAGCTAATCAGGAGATCGATCGGGCGCTGAGTACCGGTTCTGGTTTCTCGGTGATGATGGCTGATCTGGATTTTTTTAAGATGGTCAATGACCGGTATGGTCATCAGTGTGGTGATTACGTGTTGTTAACAACAGCTGAGATTTTCCGGAAGGTACTGGGTAATCTGGATTGCCTGGCGCGCTGGAATGGCTCTGATTTTGTCATTCTGATGCGTGAAGAAAACCCAGAAATCGCCCGTAAAATTATTCAGCGGGCCTGGCAAAGCCTGAGAGCACATAGTTTTGAGTGGCAGAGTCATAGTTTTGCGATGACTATTACTGTGGGTATCACGGCTTTTCAGGTGGGGGATGTGGCGGATAGCCTGCTTGAGCGCGCTGACTATGCCCTGCAAAGGGGTAAGCAGGTCGGCGGAGATATTATTTTTATTGAAACAGGGGCGGGTATTAACAGCACAGTATAGCGATTAGCCACACTGCTGAAGTTCCTTCGCTTTATTCTGAACCTTATCCATCAGGAAGAACAGCTGTTGCTGTTCTTCATCGCTCAGGTCTGAAAGGATAAATGCTTCCCGGGCGAGTGCCAAAGGAACTATCTGTCGGTATATATTCAAACCTTTATCGGTAAGGCTGAGTTTTGTATAACGCCGGTCATCAGGATCTTCTTGTTGGTTAATAAGCTCTGCCTTTTTTAATCCGGAAATTGCCCGGCTTACCTGCATCTTCTCAAGACTACTGTGCGCAGCAATCTCTTTAGCTGACATTGAATGGTTACTGCCCAGCGCTGCCATAATACGCCACTCTTGCCGGGTCATTTTAAAGCGTCCGGTATACAGCTGAGCAACAGCCTGACTGACCGACATTTCAAGTGTTGAAAGCCGGTATGGAAAGAACTGGCTGAGATTAAGTTGTGGCTCTGCCGCAGTGGCAGCTGGCTTTTTTTCGGTCACAGGAATTGATCTCTGAAACAGTAAAATATAAAGGTATCTTATACGGCAATTATAGAATAAGACAATTTCCAGTTACTAAAAAATAGCTTTTATTAAGCATAAATTCTTATAAAACAATAATTTATAGTGATTATGTTGATCTTTGACAATAGTAACGTCTGTTACTAATATTGTCCTATGCAAACCCTGTAGTGATTACCTGGTTTTACACAATCCTAATAAGAATATTAATAAGAGGCTTAGTAATGATTCAACTTTCCCAGATCCACCATGTTGCATACCGGTGTAACGACGCGAAAGAGACGGTTGAGTTTTACCAGGAGATGCTGAACATGGATTTTTTGGTAGCGATTGCCGAAGATCGTGTCCCTTCGACTAAAGAGCCTGACCCTTATATGCATCTGTTCCTGGATGCCGGTAATGGTAACATTCTGGCGTTTTTTGAATTGCCGACTAAAGAAAAAATGGATCGAGATCGTAATACGCCAGAGTGGGTGCAACATATTGCGTTCCAGATCGATGGTGGCGAAGAAGCACTGTTGGCGGCTAAGGCCGAACTGGAATCTAAAGGCCTGAATGTTGTAGGGCCAACCGAGCACGGCATTATCCGGTCGATCTATTTCTTTGATCCTAACGGCCATCGCCTTGAACTGACTATCGTAAAAGGTACCGCAGAACAGATGAAACAATTGAAAGCCGTTGCTCCGGCAATGCTGGAAGAGTGGTCAGTGACTAAAAAGGCACCGAAACATGCAGCATGGTTGCATGAAGAGGAGTTTAGCGGTCTGGATTGATCAATAAAGTCTGGCTATGTCATTAAGAAAACGGAGGCTGTGGCCTCCGTTTTTGTGTGTCTTTCTATTGTTGATATTCTTATCTATCAGAAAAGCTTTATATTCGTAACTACTTAATATGCAATATAAAACGGCCGTTTAGCTTAGTTTAATAATATTTAAAGTAAATCTTTCATTTTGGGTAATCTAAATTGGTATTTTTGATCATTGTGAAATAACGTTAATAGCTATAAATAAGCTTTGTAATTTGGCTTAGCATAATAAAAGTTATTATAGGGGATGTTAATGACTATCAAAGAGTTGCCTGATATTGAGAAACTTAAAATTGGAATCGTTGAAGAGTTGCACAACGCATCTTCGTTTAAGAGTTTCAGAAGTTTTGAAGTAGCCCGTCTGATGGATTACTGGGTCACCGGGCAAAAACAAGCTCGTGTTAAAACATATGATGATTTCATTCAGCAATTCAATGATGAGCAATTGTTGAATCTGATGATTTATCGACGGGAAGGTGAAGATGGCTTATTCATTATGTATATGGGGAGTGAGTGCCAGCGTTGCCTGAATTTTGAGGGGCATAACAAACCTTTTGAAGAAGGAATGCCGCCGCAAAACCAGGAAGCCGTAAAGCGTTTGGTACTTCACGCTATGGACACCGGTGTACCCACTTATACGATTAAGACACTGAAATGGAACAATGATGCTTCAATTTTATATGAGGCTCTTTTCTTGCCCGTGTTAGCTGAGCCTGGAGACCAACGGGCTGATTACCTGTTTTGTCCAATGTCATTTGAGCATTTGTCAGATTAGACGGAGCGATTGATGGAGAACCGGTTTGAAAGCTTGCAGTTGCTGGTGTCTGGTGCTGCTCATGAAATGAGAACGCCTCTGGGGGTTTGTCAGTCTTCGCTTTCTGTTGTGACGGAAAGGCTGGAAAAGACTGAGCAGAAGTTTCTTGAAAAGTCGCTCAGCGAAGAGGATGCGCTTCAGGCTTTTCGTTTAAATAAGCGCTACCTGAAAATAATTGAGCAGAACCTGAAGAAGGCTATGGATTTAACCGATCAGCTCAAAGAATTTGCTTTTATCGATTCTGATTGGGTCGATCAGGAGGTCTCAGAGTCAGTCGCTTCAGCAATCAGGCCGTTTCAGGAAGAACTCTCAGGTAACGATATCAACGTTAAGGTAAATATTGAGCAGTCACCCTTGAGCGTAAATCTGCCGAAGGCTACCCTGGAACAGATTGTTTCAAATTTTATAAAAAATTCACTTATGTACGGCTTCGCAGAGTCGTCATCCGGCAATATAACAATCGATATCGATCGTGGTGCAAGTTGGTTAAGCCTTGTCTATACAGATGATGGTTGTGGAATCGATGATGATATCAGGCCCTATATTTTTGAGCCATTTTTTACGACGGGTCGAAATAAAGGCGGGGCCGGTTTAGGGCTTTCCATCGTGTATGCCATTGTTGTGAAGTCTATTGCCGGTAGTATCGAATTAGACACGGACCACCGGACCGGCTGTCGGTTTATTGTGACTCTACCGCTTTTTTGAACTGTCCTGCAGAGGCTTTTAAGGTATTTAACAAAGGAGCATGAAAAGAAGTATAAAAGGGGACAGCGAAAGTTGCTTTGTCCCTGACCTGAGCCGTGAAGAACGCGGTATATCCCCGTCAATGGGTCAGAGAATGGCTAGCTTGTTAATCTGATTTGCGTCGTTTTATCCATTCAATGTGATGGTTGCAGTGCGGGCAATGGTCATGACTAACGGCGTCGATCTCTCTGCGTAGTTTTTGTAAATCTTTATCCAGGTCCTGTTCCATTTTACGGCTCAGATTAGTATGCATAATATGGGCTGCTTCTTCCTTGGTGATACCCAGAGATTCTCGCATCTGATTCAGCGCACTGTGTTCAACCTCATCGACTACACCGTCCTGTACTGCCATATCAACCATTTTCTCGTAGGTTCGACGTCGCTGACGCAGCGCTTCGCTGAAGCCCGATGCCAGCAAGCCTGCGGGCAAAGCGACAATACCCAGGCTCATGATACTGATCATTGATGCCAGTACTTTTCCCATTACCGTGGCGGGTATGACATCGCCATAGCCAACGGTTGTCATGGTGACAATCGCCCACCACATTGCAGCGGGAATACTGCTAAAGACGTCAGGCTGAGCATCATGCTCGGCAAAGTAGGTCAGACTTGATGCCACAATAATCATCATGAAGAGAACAAAAAGCGCTGCACCGATGGATCTGGACTCCCTGTGGAGCACTTGCAGCAAAAGAGACATTGAAGATGAATAGCGGGTTAGTTTAAATACCCGTAGCAATCGAAGAACTCGCATAAATCGCAGGTCGACGCCAACGAACATACTCAGGTAGAACGGCAGTATAACGATCAGATCAATCATCGCCATGGGGGTGAGCATATATATTATACGCCCCCAGAAAGGATGATGATATTTAAGATCCTGTTCCTCTATCGCGCTCCAGACCCGGGCCAGATATTCCACTGTAAAGATAATCACTGAGATTATTTCAAATAGCTGAAAGTAGTAGCGTTGCTGTTCGTTAAGCGAAGGTAGTGTTTCCAGGATAACAGAGAGCACATTTAATGAGATCAGCAGAATCAGAAAGATATCGATTATCCGACCGATTTTATCCTGCTTTTTCCCGATATCGAGAATCTCGTAAGTACGTTTACGTAGTGCGCTCATTGCCTGGCCGGTCCTTGCTCATAAAGGAGATAGATAATATATCGGCTATTTGGCAGTATGTTTAGATTCTTTGGCTATTTTTCAGATATAAATCAAATAGTAGCGCAGGAATTAGTATTACAAATCTATGTGAATTGTTGTCAGCCATATATTGGAATATGGCTATCGTCAGGCTCTTTTCTGGCACTGTAGTTGGTGTTTACTATTGTTCAGACCTTCAAAATTCAGGGCGTGAGGCTTTGACGATTGATTGATACTTAATGGCTATTGGCTTGAATATTGATGTGTTTCTTGAGATGAGCATGCGGGGTTAGTATAAGCTAATCCTTTGATATCTATATGTCTGCTTTAAGTGTATTTAGTCATTACTGCACTGATTTCAGTGTTAGCGTGCCGTTGCGTTGAATTATCTCCAGATGCTGCAGGTAACTCATACCCAGGAGCACCGTGTTGCCCTGCATATGTGGATTTATATGGGCGTTGATATTCTGCATTTCCAGCCCTCCCAACGCAACTGAGCTTAATCGGGTGTTAAAAACCTTAATAGTACCGTTGGCGGTACTGGCATACGAAGCTCTGCCCGGTTTAAGGTTAAGGTCTTCCGCCAGCTGTCCCGGAATACTGATCTCGGTTGCACCCGTATCCAGCAAAAAAATCACCTGAGCACCGTTAATCGTACCGGGGGCCAGATAGTGACCCTGACGGTTACGCTTTAATACCACAGGCTCGTTGGTTTGGTTCAGGCTCAAATTATAATTTGGGTTTTCTTTTTGCTGCAGTTGATCTTCAAACAGCAGATAAAAAAGGCCAAGAATAATTATCCAGGTCAGATGGGTAAATAGTCTGGCAAAACCCTGTCGAGTTTGATTCGGTGGCATAAGACTCAGTGATAAGTTATTTATAATTTACCATGGTGGCTAAACAGGGCGTACCTCAGTGATAAGCCTTGTTGTTCTATCAGATGACCGCGATGTTGTCGATTGGTTCTGTTTAGTTATGGAAACACCGGGACGTTGATAGTGGTGACAGAGTCAGTAAGAGAGCAGGGCTAAGAGTCGCAGGGCGACCGGATCAGAAGTGATCCGGTGCCATTCAGATTGTCGGTATATAGGGGCAGGTATCAGGAATTAGCTGGCCTGAAGTACCTGCTGAAATTCTTTTGAATGCTTCTGGCTAAGGCTTTGGCTTAGTTCTTTGGTCAGCTCTTTAGTCAGCTCTTTAGACAGATCAGGAGACAGCTGTAGTGCTTCATCAGGCCAGCTACCTAACGTTTGTGCCATTGAAACTACGGTACCAATGATGATCAGGCTGGGTGATGAGAAGCCCGCCTGTAAACAGCGCTGTTCGATATTTTCAAGGGTGCCTGTCAATAAGCGCTGCTTAGCCGTGGTGCCGTCCTGTACCAGTGCTACAGGCATTGATGCCGGGCAGCCATGTTCGATCAGTTTACTACTGATAGTGCCCAGTGAATTGAGCCCCATATAGAACACCAGCGTCTGGCCGCTTTTAGCAAGATTATGCCAGTCGTGCTTAAGGTCGCCTTTCTTCAAATGACCGGTAATGAACTTAACAGACTGAGCATGATCTCTGTGTGTTAACGGAATACCGGTTGCGGCAGAGCAACCTGCAGCAGCGGTTATTCCCGGAACAACCTGAAATGAAATACCTGCCTCACTTAATTGCTCGGCTTCCTCCCCACCCCTGCCAAATATATAAGGATCGCCGCCTTTAAGTCGTACGACATCTTTGCCCTTGGCTGCATAGTCGACCAGTAACTGATTTATCTGGTCCTGGGGCAGACTGTGATAACCATCTTTCTTACCGACGAAAATCTTCTCAGCCTGAGGGTTAGTCAGACCGACAATCTCTTCTGATACCAACCGGTCATAGACCAGAATATCTGCATTCTCGATTAGTCTGAGTGCTTTAACCGTCAAAAGATCGGGATCGCCCGGTCCTGCACCGACCAGAAAAACTGTACCGGGTGAAGCTGATGTTGTCTGCTTTATAAACGGCATAACCTGACTCCTTAAAGCTGTCTGCAGATCGTCTGACGCAAGTCAGTATCTGCCCGAAATCGGTTAGTTAACTTGTCAAAAGTCAAGGATCACTATTTTTATAGGTCTAGTATTGGCTGTAACTTCAGGCTGATAGGGTGTTCTGCCCGTAAACACAGCTATATAGAGAATATACCCCGAGGTTGTATCGATGAGGATAAAGCGATTCTCCGTTCTGTTAATACTGCTGTTGAGTGCTGGAATAGTACAGGCAGGGACCGGTGACGAGCTCAGTGATGAACGTCAGGCATATTTGGCGAACCTGCTGAAGCAAGATTGCGGTTCCTGTCACGGCTTGACCCTTAAAGGTGGGCTTGGCTCATCAATCTTGCCCCAGGACCTGAAAGAGCGGAGTGATGAGGCTCTGTTTATTACTATTAAAAATGGTTTACCCGGATTGGCCATGCCGCCCTGGGGAGAATTGCTAAGCGACGGTGATATTCACTGGTTAGTACAACGCTTGCGAGAAGGAGATGTAAATTGAAACGCAGAGCTTTGTTAAATGGTTTTGGCGCTCTTATCGGAGCATCTGCTCTGACATCCTGCGCTCAGATTCAGGGACAGCAGACATCAGCAGTACCGCAAAGCCAACTTAGAGGTACCGGTGATCTTGCCGTTGCTATCGCACGTGCCGATGGACGTGTAGCTGTTATCGATACGACGGAACAACAAATTATTGCAGATATTCCAGGTATCGGGGATCTCTCCCATGCTTCGCTGGTTTATTCAAGAGATGCACGTTATGCCTTTGTTTTTGGTCGTGATGGCGGATTAACCCGAATTGATATACTGACCCATCAGATCACTCATAGAGTTATCCAGGGCGGTAACAGTATTGGTGGTGCGATTAGTCAGGACGGTACGCTGATTGCGGTATCAAACTATAAGCCTGGCGGTGTGAAAGTTTTCAATAGTCAGGATCTGACGCTGGTTGCTGATATTCCCTGTGAGTCTAAAACAGTAGGTCTGGTGGATGCACCGGGGCAACGCTTTGTTTTTAGTTTGTGGGATAAAGGTGAGATCTGGATCGCTGATTTTAGTGGTAATGATCAGAGTAAGCCTGATATTACCAAGTTCGAGAATATAGGTCGAAACCCATACGATGCGCTAATCACACCGGATGGCCGCTATTATATGGCGGGATTGTTTGGTGAAGATGGCATGGCTCAACTGGACCTCTGGCACCCTGAAAAAGGTGTTCGCCGGGTATTGCCAAATTACGGACGCGGTGAGAAGAAGCTGCCGGTATATAAAATGCCTCACCTTGAAGGCTGGGCTATCGCTGGTGGACGTGCATTTGTACCTGCCGTTGGCCGTCATGAAGTGTTGATTCTGGATACGAATAGCTGGGAGGAAGTTGGCCGGATTCCAGTACTTGGACAGCCTGTTTTTGTAATGTCCCGCCCGGATGGTCGACAGATCTGGGTTAATTTTGCCCATCCGGATAACAGCAATATTCAGGTTTTTGATTCTGAAACACTGGAGCAGATTGTTCACCTTAAGCCAGGGCCGGGTGTTCTGCATATGGAGTTTGCTCCACGGGGTGAAAAAGTCTGGATGTCGGTACGTGATAGTCATGAAATTCACCTCTACGATACCACCACTTTTGAGCTACAGACGCAGTTATCTCTGCCAAGCCCGAGCGGTATCTTTATGACTGCCCGTGCCCATAAGATCGGTTTGTAGGGAAGCGCAACGATGGAACTCACTGAACAAGATCGTTTGTTACTGAATCAGTTTCAGCAACAGTTACCGGCCAGTATTACACCTTATGCGGATATGGCTGTCGCCTGCGATATGACCGAGGCTGAAGTGCTTGAACGACTGCAATTCTGGCAGGATGAAGGTGTTCTGAGTCGTGTCGGAGGCGTACTTAATCACCAGAAGGTTGGTTCAAGTACGCTGGCGGCTCTGGCCGTTCCCGATGATCTTCGGGATGAAATGGCACTTAAAGTTAATAGTTTCCCGCAGGTAAATCATAACTATCATCGAACTCATCACTATAATATTTGGTTTGTCGTGACCGGACGGGATGAGCAAGAGATTACTCAGGTATTGGCTGATATTGAGCAGGAAACCGGTTTTAAACCACTGAATTTGCCTATGCTACAGCCGTTTCATCTGAATCTGGGGTTTGCGATATGAACGCACAATTTAATCCTTTGGACCCTATCGACCTGGCATTATTACATCTGATGCAGGAAGGGTTGCCGCTGGTTCCACGGCCTTATGCTGCATTGGCTGAAGAGCTGGATTGTAGTGAAGAGTTGCTGGCAGAGCGTTTGACCTTTCTACATGAGTCTAACCAGTTACGTCGTAGTGGTTTGATTATTCGCCACCGTCCGCTGGGCTTTAAGGCGAATGCGATGGTGGTTTGGAATCTGCCCAATGAACAGTTGCAGGAAATAGCTGAAAAACTGGCGGTGCAACCTTGTGTAACTCTCTGCTATGAACGCCCGAGACGTTTACCTGACTGGCCATATAACCTATTCACTATGATCCATGGTCGTAGCAAAGAGCAGGTGCATGAGCAGTTGTCTGAAATTCTGGAGCGTCTTGAATTGCAACATATTGAGCATGACCTGCTGTTTAGTGAAACCTGCTATAAGCAGTGCGGCGGTCGGTACTTACAGAAGAAGAAAAAGAATCAGAAGAAAGAAACTGTTAAAGGAGTTGCTGTAAATGGATAGTATTGATCGGGATCTGATCAACCGCTACCAGGGAGATTTTCCTATTTGTGCACGCCCATATTTGCAATTGGCAGAAGAGGTGGGGTGTTCTGAGGAGGAAGTTATCCAGCGTATATCTGCGATGCTTGAAGATGGCACGCTGACCCGCTTTGGTCCTTTGTACGATGTTGAGGTGTTTGGTGGACAGTTTACGCTGGCTGCAATTGAAGTGCCGGAAGACCGTTTCGATGAAGTGACTGAGATTGTTAATAGTTTTAGTGAAGTGGCCCATAACTACGCGCGTAACCATCAGCTGAACATGTGGTTTGTCATCGCTTGTGAAGTAGCCAATCAGACTGATGAGGTGGTGCAGCGCATTGAACAGGCAACCGGTTTGAAGGTTTACCCTTTCCCAAAAGAGAAAGAGTTTTATATCAATCTGCGGTTTGACGTTTAAGGAAGGAAAACACAGATGAGTCAGATTGAATTAACAGAGTTACAGCGCCGACTGATAGTCGAAACTCAGAAAGGTTTGCCACTGGTTGCTAACCCTTATGCTCAGATAGCAGAGCAATTAGAATGCACCGAGCAGCAAGTTATTGATAATATGCAGCTCCTCCAAGAGCAGGGCGTGGTTCGGCGTATAGGTTTGGTACCTAATCATTACCGGCTGGGTTATGTGCATAATGCTATGACCGTCTGGGATGTTGATGACGAATATGCAGTTGAGTTAGGTGAAAGGGTGGGTGCGCTGGAATTTGTCAGCCATTGTTACTTGCGTCCCCGTCACCTGCCATTATGGCCTTATCATCTGTTTGCCATGGTACATGGCAAAACCGAAGCCGAAGTTGAGCTGCAGATAACACAGATCAGAGAGTTGTTGGGAGACCATTGTCGTCAGGCAGATCGTCTTTACAGCAGCAAAATTCTTAAGAAAACAGGTATGCGTCTGAAATCTAAATCCTAGGTTTTGGTCTGAGGAGTTTCCATGTTCCGTTTAAGTCAGTTTGTCAGAGAGTTACTGGAACCAGGTAGTCAACGTAAGCCCGGTGTTCCGCCAGGCCCGGTCGTAATCTGGAATTTGATCCGTCGTTGTAATCTGCTGTGTAAGCATTGTTATTCAATTTCTGCAGATACTAATTTTAAGGGTGAGCTGAACACCGAAGAAGCACTGACAGTACTGAACGACCTAAAGCAGTTTAAAGTTCCCGCGCTGATCCTGTCCGGTGGCGAGCCTTTGATGCGCCCGGATATTCACCAACTAGGTATGGCGGCAAAAGAGCTGGGTATTTATACCGGATTGTCGACCAACGGTACCCTAATTAATGAATCCAATATCGATGAGATCGCAGCAGCAGGTTACGATTACGTTGGTATTAGTCTGGATGGTTTACGTGATACTCACGATGCGTTTCGTCGTAAAGAGGGCGCTTTTGATGATTCGCTGCATGCGGTTAAGCTCTGTCTTGATGCGGGTATCAAAGTGGGGCTGCGCTTTACTATTACCGCGGGTAATTCCCATGAACTGACCGATCTGGTGCAGCTAAGTGAAGATCTTGGTGTTGATAAATTCTATCTTTCGCACCTGAACTATGCCGGACGTGGTAATAAAAACCGCGGGGACGATGCTTTCCATCGTACCACCCGTGATGCGGTCGATATGTTGATTGAACAGGCAATTAAAGACCATGAAAATGGCTTTATGCGTGATTTTGTCACCGGTAACAATGATGCCGATGGTGTTTATCTGTATCAGTGGGCGCTAAAGAACTTCCCTGACCGGGCTGAACATCTGCGTGAACATCTTATTGCATGGGGTGGTAATCAGTCGGGCCGTTACATCTCTAATATTGATAACCTGGGTAATGTTCATCCGGATACCTTTTGGTGGGAACATACGCTGGGTAATGTTCGCGAAAAACCATTTTCTGAGATCTGGAGTCAGTCCGATGACCAGCTGCTAAGTGAGTTCCGGATGCAACCCCGCCCATTGAAAGGCCGTTGTGGCGTATGTCAGCAGCGCGATATTTGCGGTGGTAATACCCGTGTCAGAGCGTTCCAGTTATATAAGGATGCATGGGAAGAAGATCCGGCCTGCTATCTGACCGATGATGAGATCGGTGTTGATCCTTCTATGTATTCTGAGCGAATCAATATGGAGGCGATGGGATGAGGTCACTACTCAAAGCTAGCGGTATCGTCTCAGCTTTGCTGTTAACTGGTGCGGTGAGTGCAGCGGATATATCAACAGAAACAGAAAAACTTTATCAGGATCAGTGTGCGGCCTGTCATCAGGCTGAGCGTGTTGGCGGTATAGGCCCTGCGCTGTTACCACAGAACCTGAAGCGACTGCGTCGCCCCCAGGCGATTGATGTTATAACTAATGGCCGTGCCGCTTCTCAGATGGAAGGTTTTTCCGATCGGTTAACCGAACAGCAGATCAGCGATCTGACCGATTATATCTACTCAAAGCCAAAGGTGATGCCAACATGGCAGGAGCAGGATATTCGCGCCAGCCGAATTGTTAATCATACTCAGGGATCACTGCCGGACGAGATGCAGTTTGAAGCTGATCCAATGAATCTGTTTATCGTGGTGGAGATTGGCGATCACCATGCGACCTTGCTGAATGGCGATACGTTTGAGCCTATTCATCGTTTTAAAACCCGTTTCGCACTACACGGCGGACCTAAGTTTACCCCCGATGGCCGCTATGTATTCTTTGCTTCCCGTGATGGCTGGGTAAGTAAGTTTGATATCTATAACCTGAAGGTGACAGCTGAGATCCGGGTTGGGTTGAATACCCGTAATATCGCGGTATCCAGTGATGGTCGCTATGTATTAGCAGGCAATTATCTGCCTCATAGTCTGGTGTTGCTAGATGCGAATGATCTGTCGCTGATTAAGCGGATCGATGTGGCGGATGATAGCGGTAAAAGCTCCCGCATCAGTGCCGTATATAATGCACCGGGACGCAGTAGTTTTGTCGCAGCATTGAAGGATATCCCGGAGATCTGGGAACTGGCCTACGGCGACTCTAAAGTGACAGCTGATACGGAGCAGCAGGCTGCTGATCTGCCGGTTCGTCGTATTGTATTGGATGACTATCTGGATGATTTCCTGTTCAACCAGAGCTATGAGTTGGTGATGGGCACGACACGACCAAAACAGGAAGGCCGTAAACGCTCAGCAGAGGGGCAGGTTGTTTCTCTGGAAAGTGGTGAGCGACAGGCAACTCTGGATCTGGCGGGGATGCCGCATCTGGGCTCGGGTATTACCTGGGACTATAATGGTCGTCGGGTACTGGCAACGCCGAACCTGAGCACCAGTGAAGTCAGTGTTATCGATATGGAAAGCTGGGAAACCATAAAGAACATACCGACTGAAGGTCCGGGCTTCTTTATGCGTAGCCATAAAAACAGCCCTTATGCCTGGGTTGATGTGTTCTTCGGTAAAGAAAAGGAAGCGGTACATATTATCGATAAAAAGAGCCTTGAGATCGTTAAAACTATTCGTCCGGCACCGGGGAAGGTTGCGGCTCATGTTGAGTTCACCAAAGATGGTCGTTATGCATTGCTGAGTATCTGGGATATGGATGGTGCTCTGATCGTTTATGATGCAAAGACTCTGGAAGAGGTTAAACGTCTACCAATGGTCAAACCATCAGGGAAGTATAACGTTTGGAACAAGACCCGTTATGAGGAAGGTACCAGTCACTAAGGTTTTCATATAAAGCACTAATAAATAAGGCCATATGAACGATCATATGGCCTTTTTTTACGTCTATGGATTGAGAGTATGCTGCCAGGAGTCAGGAGTGGCGGGCCACCGATGTTCAGTTGTAAAAATCGGTGCCTATAAAGTAGACAAACCGGATATCAAACGCCTGCCATTGAGATTATCTTACTCTTTAACGATGACTGTCGCCGTCATTTCAGGATGCGGGCCGCAACGGTAAGGGAATGTGCCGCTATCAGCGAAGGTCTTTTCGTATTTATCACCTGGGAACAGATAATCAGGCTCTTCGTCGCCGAGTTGTTCAAACCAGACATTGTGATATTGCCGTTTTTCTTTGTTCACCCAGACAATAGTATCGCCACTGTTAATGGTGACTTCCTGAGGCCGGAACTCAAACTTATATATGTCTACTTCAATGGTCTCCGCCGAAGCAAAACTAATCGGAAAGATAATGAGAATAGTTGCTATTAAGGCTTTGTGTTTAAACATTGTATTCGCCTGCTCTAATCTTCTGGGATTAACTAATAAGTCTGGATAATTATCGTACTTTGATTATAGATGGTGAAGGGTTAACGCTGGATTAATTGATTTTTTTTGTAAAAAAATAAAAAAAATTAAATAGAAGAAAAGTAGTTTTTATGTCTTTAAGATGTATTCAAATAACACCTTTTGTTGTTTGAATCAGCAAAGTGGTATTACTTAAGGAGTAGCTAATATTTCTTGATGGAATATGCTTATTCTAAAATAGAATATATTATCTATTTGTTTTATAAGGATATATTTATTATATGACTCATTATCCCCATTTAAAATCTAATTTGATGTATCGCTTTGTGCGATTTGTACGCTGCTTTATCCTGTTTTATTTATAAATAAGTTTTCCTTGTGTGTTTAATAAGATGCGTTTGTTTTTGCCTGGCAGGGTTAAAACACGTGATCCTGATCAAAATTATTAATTTCATATTCAGAATCGGCTTCTTGGTTATCTGGGCCGCTTGATGATGGTCAAGGCATTAGAGACCTATCGGATCAGACTTACGTCTATTGGTAACCAGCATGTTTTGCGATTACCTGATTTGAAACTTCTAAAGAAAGTTAACATCAGAGGAAAATTCGATGAAAAAATGGAAGTATGGCCTTTCTGCTTTGGGCTTAGCTATTGGTATGGCTACTTCTGGTATCAGCGCAACGGTATCGGCTGCTGGTCCAACACTGTCTGAAGCTGATTTTGATAAAGCGACGACATTATATTTCCAGCGCTGTGCTGGTTGTCACGGTGTTCTGCGTAAAGGGGCGACAGGTAAAAACCTGGAGCCTGCTGAAACCCTGAAGCTGGGGCAGAAGCGTCTGGAACAGATTATCTCTTACGGTACCGAAGGTGGTATGAACAACTTTGATGATATCTTCTCGAAAGATGAGATCTCTCTGTTGTCTACCTTCATCCAGATGGAACCACCAGTTCCACCAGAGATGTCTCTGGATATGATGAAAGAGCACACTAAGCAGTTTGTTGCGTTGAAAGATTACCCAACCAAGCCGATGCATGGTCGTAACTGGGAAAACTTCTTCGTAGTTATCGAGCGTGATGCCGGTACTGCTGCGATTATCGATGGTGATACTAAAGAGATCGTTGCTCACATTGATACTGGTTATGCAGTACACGTAATCAAAGGTACTGAGCACCATAAAACCGATCACCCTAAAGATGCTGTAGGCCGTTTCTGGTACACCATTGGCCGTGATGGCAAGGTTAACAAGATCGATCTGTGGCAGACCCCTGACAAGATGCTGGTTGCTGAAACCAAGATGGCATATGACGCACGTGATATCGCTGTTTCCGGTGATGGCAAATACGTAATTGCCGGTGGTTACTGGCCGCCACACTTCGTAATCATGGATGCTGAAACGCTGGAGCCGCTGAAGGTAGTTTCTTCCCGCGGTATCAACGTTGATGGCGAGTATGTTAACGAAGCACGTGTTGCTGCAATCTACACTACGCCTAATGAACCAACCTTTATGGTTGCAATTAAGGAACTGGGTCAGATGTGGCAGGTGGATTACACCGACCTGGAAAACCTGCGTATTGAGCAGATCGATTCTGCTAAATTCCTGCACGATGGTTTCTTCGATCCAACCGGACGTTACTTCCAGATCGCTGCGAACGCATCTAACAAGATGGTCGTAGTTGATACTCAAGAGCGTAAGTTGGAAAAAATTATCGATGTAGCTAAGCTGCCACATCCTGGCCCGGGTGCTAACTGGGTTGATAAAGAGTGTGGTCCTGTAGGTGGTACTACTCACCTGGGTGAAGGTGCAGTGTCTGTTTGGGGTAATGATCCAATGGGTCACCCGGATCAGGCCTGGAAGCTTTGTTACGAAGTTGAAACCGATGGCGCTGGCGTATTTATCCGTACCCATGAGACATCTCAGTACGTATGGGCTGATCAGCTGAAGCACCCTGAGCCAGAGGTTCAGCAGAGTGTTCAGGTATTTGATAAAGAGACCCGTGAAATCGTTAAGACTATCCGTGTAACTGAAGAGGAAGGTAAAGCTGCTCTTCACATGGAATTCAACCAGGATGGTTCTGAAGTATGGGTTTCTGTATGGAACCGTGCTGACGCTAGTAACCCTACCGGTGAAATCGTTGTCTACGATGCTAAAACCCTGGAAGAGAAGCACCGTATTAAAGGTCTGACTACTCCAACTGGTAAGTTCAACGTATTTAACCGTATCAATCACAAGACTTAATCTAGTCATGTGATGTTAGTCCGGCAGGCATAGTTCGCTATGCCTGCCTTATTTAAGGAGCCTGAACTAAGGCTCGGTTAAGAGAAGCTTATCTGCTTCACCCGTTTAACCAGCTTTATTTCAGTCTCCTAATATCCCCGCTCTGAATCAATGGTTATTGATATGGATAAGAAATCAGGTTTTATGTCCCGAAAGTTATGGTTGGGTACAACCATTGCTGGCGCGATACTCTTTTTTGTTGTCGGTATTATTTTCTGGGGTGGCTTCAACACTGCGATGGAAGCTACCAATACAACTGAGTTCTGTATCGGTTGTCACGAAATGGAAGATAATGTGTATCAGGAATACACGCCGACTATACACTACTCCAACCGTACAGGTGTACGGGCTGGTTGTCCCGATTGCCATGTACCTCGTCCATGGGTGCATAAGGTTGTACGTAAGATTCAGGCGTCAAACGAGTTGCTGCACAAAGCTCTGGGTACGATTGATACCCCTGAGAAATTTGAAGAGCACCGTTTAAGAATGGCTAAAAACGTTTGGAATCAGATGAAGAAAACTGATTCCCGCGAATGTCGTAACTGTCATAACTTTGAGTCTATGAATCCAGAGTTTCAGAAGCCTCGGGCACGTAAGCAGCACCTGAGCGGCTTTGAAAACGGTCAGACCTGTATCGATTGTCACAAAGGCATTGCGCATAACAGTGTGCGTCATATGTTGAGTGATGATGAGCTGGAAAAACTGGAAGCACCTAATCCTGACTATATTCGTCCGGTACCGCAGATGTATATCGATGGTCTGGCGAAAGTTGAAGCAATGGAAGCGGAAGAGGCTGAGGTTGCTCTAAAAGCTAAGATTGATGCGAAAGCGGTAGAAGAGAAGAAGATTGCCGCTGCAGTTGCAGCTGCTCTGGCGAGTCAGGGTGGTGATGCTGCCGCAGGAGCTGCTGCTCCCGCAAGCGCTATCAATGTTGACTGGTCTAAAGCCAGCACTCGTGAAGTAACACTCTTTTACCCAGGTGAAGCGTCTATCGAATGGGTAATGAATGGTCGTGAACACGGCGGTTCCCGTCCATTTATGAAGGGCGGTGAGCGTTGTGTCACTTGTCACGAAAAAGAAACAGCGGATATGGGCGCGAAGATTGTTAGCGGTGAAAAAGCTGAATCTACTCCTATTCCGGGTAAGCGTGGCAGCATTCCAGTAACCGTAGAAACAACTTACGATGCTGATAGCCTGTATATGCGCTTTAGCTGGGAAGATGGTGAGCATGCACCGGTTCCTTTTGTTGAAGGCGGTAAGATGGATCCGCAGAATCCAATGAAACTGGCGCTGATGTTATCTACCGATGATGTTGAGTTTGCTGACCGTGCCGGTTGCTGGGGTTCTTGTCACCACGATGCTCGCTCAATGCCTGATACCCCTGCAGAGGATGTCTTGGCGGGTAGCGAACTGAAAGACCGACTGGCATTTGATGATGGCGTCACTAAGTACATCAAAGAGTCGCGTACTAAGCTGGAAGTGAAAGGTCGTCGCGGTAAGAAACGCGGTGGTTGGGATAAGCTGAGATCTGAAGAAGAGCTGGTAGCGGCATACGATGAAGGTCGTTATATGGATCTGGTACGCTACAGTTCCGGTGATCAGTCTTCCGAAGACGGTATGCTATTAGAGCAACGTCACATGAACGGTGGTCAGGGATCTGAATTTGAAGCAACCCTGAGTGCAGGTACCTGGACTGTTGTGATGAAGCGTGGACTGACTTCCGACCAGAAGGGCGATATCAGTCTGGAGAAAGGCAACCTGTATAACATCGGTTTTGCTATTCACGATGACTACTCTGATGCCCGTTTCCACCATGTATCACTAGGTTACAAGTTGGGCTTTGACAATGCAGAAGCGGAGTTTAATGCGACTGCACAATAAGGCCTGAATAGTCAGATCCGAGATCTGACTACTCGTATCCTTAAAAAAACCCCGCTATGCGGGGTTTTTTGTTCTTCTTTAAGGCTTTCGGAAAAGCTCAGAAACTCTCAATGATCTTTACCGGTTTAACCTGTAATTCCTGTAACAGCTGAGTCGCCTGATCCAGGTCGTGGTATATCCTGGGGTGATCATGATCATCAGTCAGCGGTATCTGGCTGCCATCCTTAAATTCAATACTAATCATCCAGCCGTTGGCCTGGTCTGAAGGGCGTATAATACCTTCACGTATCTGGTCCTGACCGGTCAGCCCCAGGATCTCTTCAATCTGCATCGTCGTTTTCCTGTCATGGTTGTACTCTCAGTGTAGTCATTCTTTTAAGTTTTAATTCAGGCTTGCACTAAGCGCTTGAATGGGATCGAATACTAAGGAACCTGCAAATAAGTCCCTAACTACTTTTCAAAATCAAACAGAGGTAATGCTGGGTGGAATTTCATTCCCAACGTCAGATGATCGCTGATGAGGTGCATGCGCGTCCTTTTCAACAGTTAAGCGCCCCCCTTAAAGTCATGCATTTTGCGGTGATGATAACTGAGCATGAGCCTGGCTCTATTCGTGAGGCTATCTCCGAGCTGTTTCAGATTTGTGGCGCTGGTGAAATTACCGCGGATCAGAGTTTCAGTTTTCAGTCTGCCGGTGAGCTGGCACTGCGTTGGGAAGCACACACAGAATTTTATACTCTGACTATCTATTATGAAGGTGCCGAGCAGAACTGGAGCCAGACAATCCCCGGCTTGCCTACTAGATGGAGTGACATGATACCGGGTGAGATGATCACTGGTGTACAGTTGCTGGTTAGAACCGCCGATGGCGAAAATCATAGCCGGGTACCTGAAGGTGTGTTCGGTGATACTCAGGTTATCGGCTCGAATGTCATGCGCGGAGCGGCAACAGTCTGGACCGATTTTAAAGCTCAGGGTGAGTTCGGGCTGGACCGGATTCTGGTACAGGATAATCACCTGCACGGCTATCAGTGTGGTCGTCTGCTGCAACGCTTATGCGAAATAGATACCTACCGGGCGGTAGCGCTTCTGGGGCTTGAACCCGCCCGTAAAGTAATGCGACAAATCTCTTCGCTGGATAGAGAACTGGCGGAAATTACCACCCAGTTGAGTCAGTTAGAAAAAGGTAAAGAGTCAGATACTCTGGATGCCCTGATGAATCTGGCCGCCAGAGGTGAGGAAATCTCTGCTGAGACAGCCAATCGTTTCTCCGCGTCAGATGCCTACTATGCTGTTGTCAGAATGCGAATATCTGAACTGGAAGAGTCCCGTGTAGAAGGTCTGCAAACCATTGAGCAGTTTATCGACCGACGGGTCGATCCTGCGATGCGTACCTGGCGGGCAGCTGCTGCCAGGTTGGATCGCTTGTCCGAACGAGTCGCCAGAGCCAGTAATCTGCTGCGTTCAAATATTGAGCTTTCAACGGAACAGAAAATCCATGGTTTGTTGAGCTCTATGAATAAGCGAACCCGCCGACAGTTAACGCTGCAGGCTAAACTGGAAACCTTCTCAATAATTGTCGTTACTTATTACCTGTTCGATCTGGTTGAGCGAACGATTCGCCATATGACCTCAGGTAAACCTGAAGAGATTGCGATTAACTGGCTCAGTTACTCTTTGCCTGCCATTGTGTTGCTGGTCTGGTGGTATGTACGCCGCGTGACTAAAGAGTTCAAGTCGGATGATTAGCGATTTTTCTATAAGAAATTCAAGCTGAAACATATCGGTTATATGCTGAAAAGTTGTAGCTAAAAGCATTGAAATGACTACGAAAAATAGCTTGCTGAGAGGCGGGTTATTGCAACAGATCAGACTCGGGACAATCAGTCGGCAGTCTTTGGTTGCATCTGTCAGACAGGCTGCTATACTCCCGCCTGTCTCGTTCGAGGCGACCTTTTGAGGTCACGTTATGGTGGCTCCATTGGTCCTCCCGCAACGATAAACCGTGAACCTGGTCAGGCCTGGAAGGGAGCAGCCACAGCGGTGGATTCGTGTGCCGGGATGTGGCTGGTGGAGTCGCCCCCAATACTTTCAAGTATTTGATGCTATAAAGTTTGTCACTGTTCTTCACGCAAGTGATACAAATCGGTGATACATTTCAGTGTATAAAGCCTCTTTTTAATTACTTCTTTATAGACGCTCTGTCTCAGTCATTTGGATGTGCCATCACCTCGTAGATGTTAGGCAGGCTATCTAAGTAGGCCCATAGTCCACTACGGGTTGTCTCTCCCATCAGCTCAATGATTTTTTCGTCATCAGTGTACACTTCTACGGTATCGCTTTGAGTATGCATAACGAATAGCTTCGTTGTGGATGGGACAACTAAAATCAGGCAGGCCTGGGCGACTTCCCCTAGCGCATTCTCTGCTCTGTCCCACATGGGCAATTCCGGTTGTATCATCAGAGAGGAAACAGCCTCGTAACGTGTTGCTTTGTTGCTCCATTCAGCTAGTTGTTGGTCAGTGTATCCGCTGTATCGCGTGTCGATCATTCCAGTCACCATACATCTTTTAACTGTAGTGTAGGTTACCTGGTGATATCTAATCGGTGGGGCAGATAAAGAAAATGACGCAGAGCGCCATTTTTCATTGTTGATCTTGCTGCTAACGGTTTAATGTCGTCGGGGTGCGTTGTTTTCCAGCGAAACTATCTCATTTTTAACCCAGCACTGACCGTTTTCCAGCATCTGGTTGCTGGGACAGTGGGGATCGCGCCATTGAATCATGTCTTCCTGATTAACTAAACGATGAGCCTGAGACTTTGCTTTACGGGCGCTAATTACCTTTTGCATTGTACGTCCTCACGTTGTTGTTTTTATGCTTAGGGTTTCACCATAGGCCAAGGTTTATTGTTTTGCGTATGGGAGGCTTTTCAAAATGAGTATTTTATTGACCTGACTCAAATTTGAGAGGCTGATGTGATAACTGATTTATACAAACTTTAGCCTGATTCTACTGGTACTGAGGTGCGGTTCCCGTTAGCATTGGTAGTCATGAATAAATCCCCTTCTGATGTAGATCAACAGCGATGAGTTATCAGGTTCTGGCGCGAAAATGGCGTCCCGCAAAATTTCAGGAAATGGTCGGGCAGGAGCATGTGCTTAAAGCGCTGGTTAATGCTCTTGACGATGATCGGCTGCACCATGCATACCTGTTTACCGGTACCCGTGGGGTAGGTAAGACATCGATCGCCCGGTTATTTGCTAAGTCACTTAATTGTGAAACAGGTGTTTCTTCTACCCCCTGTGGTGAGTGTTCTGCTTGTCGGGAGATCAGTGAGGGACGATTTGTCGATCTTATTGAGGTCGATGCGGCATCGCGGACTAAGGTTGAAGATACCCGCGAGCTGCTTGAAAATGTGCAATACGCGCCAACCCATGGGCGCTTTAAGGTTTACCTCATTGATGAGGTGCACATGCTGTCTACGCACTCTTTCAATGCTTTGCTGAAGACCCTGGAAGAGCCACCGCCACATGTTAAGTTCCTGTTGGCGACAACTGATCCGCAGAAACTGCCGGTGACGATATTGTCACGTTGTCTGCAGTTTAATCTCAAGAATATGATTCCTGAGCGAATTGTTGAGCATCTGGCACGGGTTCTTGAAGCGGAGAATATCCCCTTTGAAGAGCCGGCCCTATGGCTGTTGGCCCGGTCGGCCGACGGTTCAATGCGTGATGCATTAAGTCTGACCGATCAGGCGATCGCTTTCGGTGCCGGTGAAGTTGTCGAAGCTGATGTTCGGGCGATGCTGGGTACTATTGATCAGCGCCTGGTTTATCGTCTGGTTGATTGTCTGGCTGAACATAATGGCCGTGAACTGTTGACTGCAGTAGATGACTTGTCTCGCTTTTCACCGGATTATAATACGGTGCTGGGTGATCTTATTAGCCTGCTACACCGGATTGCACTGGCGCAAATTGTGCCAGATGCCGTTGATACCGGGTTGGGTGATAAAGAACTGGTGCTGGAGTTGGCTGCGAAGCTGACCGCTGAAGATGTTCAGCTGTTTTATCAGACTGCGTTGATGGGGCGTAAAGATCTGCCGTTTGTGCCCGATGCCCGGGAAGGGTTAGAGATGGTGCTGATGCGTATGCTGGCTTTCCGTCCCGCTTCGGTAAGTAGCCAGGGTCTGAGTGAGCCGGTAACGGTTTCATCTCCGGATAACAATGCAGCTGACGTTGCCCCGGTAGCGCAGACAGGAGAGGCTGAATCCTCCGTTGTCGATTCCCCGGCTGTTGAGTCGCCTATAGCAAAGCCTACAGCAGATGAAGAGCCTGCTGCACCTGAATTAGCCCCTCAACCCTCTTCGCCTCCGGGTATGCCTCGCCAAGAGGCTGCTCCTCAAATAGTACCTCAGACAGGTCCTCAGGCAGCACCTCAAGAAGAGCCACCACAATATGATGAATCATATATGCAGGGTGGCTATGAGGACCTGCCTGAAAAAAAGTCTGAACCGGCAGTAAACCCGCAGAGTGTTGCGGGGCCAGCCCCTGTTTCATCGGAGCAACTTACACCGCCGGTTGATCTGCCCTGGGAGGATAACTCGCCAGCTGTTGAGACAGTGATCAAGGCTGAGTCTTTGCCAGAAGCGGAAGTCTATTCTGAGAACGCAGAACCGACTCAATCTGAAGTGCTTGCTGCGACTCCGGCACAGACTGAGCAAGTTGCAGTAGAGACCGCTCCTGGGCTGGTTGCGACTACGGCAACGGTTACTAATACTAACAGTAGTGTTACTGCTGCGGCTTCTATTGATGAGCTTAGTGTCTGTAATCCCTTCGTTGAGGTAAGTCAGAACCTGGGTGAGTTTAACTCTGAGCAGTGGGTGTTGTTGGTTGATCTGATCGGATTGACCGGAATGACCTATAGCATCGCGGCGAATACTTCACTGGAGTCAACTGAAGCTGGATGGTTGTTCCATTATACAGCCGAGCAGAAGGCTCTGATAAATGAGACCCATACCGGTCGTATTTCTGAAGCTATCGGCCATTATTTTAATAGCCCGGTTGAGGTAACATTCAACTTAGGTGATTTTAGTCGGGAAACGCCAAGCCAGTATCGCGCTCGTAAGAAAGCAGAGCGTCAGGTGTTGGCAGTACAGTCGATAGAGACTGATCCTGTCGTGCAAACTGTGATCGAACGATTTTCGGGTCGTATCGATCTGGAATCGGTACAACCGATTGATTAAAAATAGAGAGGTAAATTGATGATGAAAGGTGGCATGGGCAACCTGATGAAGCAGGCTCAGAAGATGCAAGCTGATATGCAAAAAGCGCAGGAAGAGATCGCTAAAGCTGAAGTAACCGGAGAGTCCGGTGCTGGCCTGGTAAAAATTGTAATGAATGGCCGACACGATGTTCGCAGTGTTGCAATTGATGACAGCCTGATGGAAGAAGATAAAGAGATCCTTGAAGATCTGTTGGCTGCTGCAGTTAATGACGCGGTACGTAAAGTAGAAAGTACTACCCAGGAACGGATGGCTAAAGTGACTGGCGGTATGGCTATGCCTCCAGGCTTCAATATGCCGTTCTGAGGTTTATAACTTTATGTCTTTTAGTCCTCTGATTCAGGATTTGATAGAAGCTTTTCGTTGCCTGCCGGGTGTCGGACCGAAAACAGCGCAGCGGATGGCTTTTCATTTGTTGGAGCGTGACCGGGATGGTGCTGAACATTTATCTCAAGCTTTGGTAGCAGCGGCTGAAAAGGTCGGCCACTGTAGTCGCTGTCGTACTCTGTCTGAAGCTGAGCTGTGTGAGATTTGTTCCGACACGCGGCGTGATGTTGATAAGCTATGTGTGCTTGAGTCCCCGGTTGATATGTTGGCAGTCGAGCAAACCGGTGGTTTCAATGGAGGCTATTTTGTCCTGATGGGACACCTGTCACCTATCGACGGTATTGGTCCTGATGATCTGGGTCTGGATAAGTTATTCGAACGCCTTGAATCCAGTCAGATTAGCGAGCTTATTTTAGCCACTAACCCTACTGTAGAGGGTGAGGCTACAGCTCACTTTATTGCTGAACAGATTAAGCATCTGGATATAAAAGTGACTCGTATCGCTCATGGGGTGCCTGTGGGTGGTGAGTTGGAGTATGTTGACGGCGGTACGCTGGCACATGCCTTGGCGGGACGCCGGGCGTTAAACTGAGTTAATTGTTAACCGATTGCTTAGCTGGCTCAGTTTGTAAGCTCGTTAGGCGGAATATTTGAGAGTGTAATGACTGAACCTTATAACTGGAAAGCTCTGGAGAGTACTGCTGATCAGCCGGTATGGATTACCGATGATGAAACGTTAGCACACTACTGTCAGCAGTGGCAGTCGTTACCGCTGATAGCGCTGGATACAGAGTTTATTCGGGTAGATTCTTTTTACCCGATCCCCGGTTTGATTCAGGTTGCCGATGATAAGGCCTGTTACCTGATAGACCCGCTTCAGATTGAAGATTATGCACCCATGGTGCAATTGTTTCGTAACCCTAACCTGCTTAAAGTACTACATGCGGGAAACGAAGATCTGGAACTGTTTTTCTATATGTTTGGCGAGCTGCCAAAGCCTTTCTTCGATACTCAGATTGCCGCCGGCTTTTTAGGCTGGGGTTTTTCCATGGGGTATCAGCGATTGGTAGAGCATGCGTTGGGTGTACAGTTAGATAAGGGTGAGACAACCTCAGACTGGTTGCAACGTCCGCTAACAGAATCTCAGGAACGCTATGCTGCACTGGATGTCGCTTATCTGCCGGCCTTGTGTCAACAGCAGGTGGCTGAGCTTGAGCAGCGTGGCATGTATAGCTGGATGCAGGAAGAAGCTCAACAGCTATTGGACCAGACTCCGGATACTGATCCTGATGGTGTGCGATATTATCAGCGTTTCAGTCAGGCCTGGAAGTTACCGCCTGAAAAAATGGCTGCACTGCGTGACCTTAGCGCTTGGCGTGAGAGGATCTCCCGGCAGCGTGATGTACCCCGCAACCGGGTGTTGCGTAATCAAACACTGCTGGAGATAGTGAATAACTGGCCGGCCACAACCCAGGCGCTATCCCGGGTTAAAGATATCAGAAGCAGTCAGGTACGCCAGGATGGCGAGGTGATTCTGGGCTATCTTAAAATGGCTGCTCAGTCTGCGCTGGCGAAACCGCCGGCACCGATTCAACGCCCATTAAGTTATAAATGGAATAAACCGCTTAAGGCGCTTAAAGCGCTATCGCGGGCAAAAGCTGAAGAGCTTGATATTGCACCTGAGGTGTTATTGCGCAAAAAAGATCTGGATGCGCTTATTCGCACTGAAAAAGATGGGCAGTATAGTTTGCCGCCGAGTTTATCCGGTTGGCGTAAAGAAGTTATTGGCGAGGCTTTGTTATCAGAGCTTAAAGTGCTGGTTAATAAAGCAGAGATGTTATGAAAAAGATTTGTAGTGTGTTTAAAAGCTCTAAGAAAGATGAGATGTATATCTATGTCGATAAGGCGGAGCAGTTAAAGCGTGTTCCTGAGCCACTATTGAAGATGTTTGGTGCGCCGATACATGTGTTTGATATGTTGCTGACGCCGGAAAAAGAGATGGCCAGAGTTGAGGCGGATAAGGTTTTGGAGGATATCCGTGAAAAAGGCTATTTCCTGCAAATGCCGCCAGCTAAAGACGATTATATGCTGGATCTGCATTCTGATCGTCCTGAAACCGGAGTTCGTTAATGGCCCATGAGGTCTTTTGGCGTTCAAAGCCTTTGCAGAAGATGTCTTCTGATGAGTGGGAGTCACTTTGTGATGGCTGCTCTCTCTGTTGTCTGCATAAGCTTGAAGATGAAGATACCGGTCAGGTGTATTACACCAGTGTGGTCTGTCACTTGCTGGATTTTGAAACGCTGTTTTGCACTAAATATGAGGAGCGCTGCTCTTTAGTACCTCAGTGCGTGAAGTTGCGTCCGGAAGATGTAAAAGAGTTTCACTGGTTACCGCCAAGCTGCGCTTATCGTTTGATCCATGAAGGAAAAGATCTGCCCGATTGGCATCCGCTTATTACTGGTCGCAGAGAGTCGGTAAAAGAAGCTGGGGCCTCAGTATTGGACTGGTTTGAAATCACCGATGATCAGCTGGATGAAGATGATTATATAGATTATGTCATTCAGTGATTTAAACCATTATGAATAAACCGCCGAAAGGCGGTTTTTTTATGAGTAATGGTTTTTGCTCGTTGCGGAATTGCTGACTAGGCTTAAAGAACCTTAGAGTTATGGGGTGAGGTCAATGTTGCAGTTTTGCAGGAAGCAAAGGGGAGTTACTACTGTTGAGTATGTTTTAGCAGGGGCTCTGATTGCGGGAGTGGTTGTTAGCGCGTTTGCACAGTTAGGTGATGCTGTAGGTGACTCTGTTGCTCAAATTACCACAGGGCTTCCAAATGGAGGCGGTTCAGGCGGTTCAGGCGGTTCAGGCGGTTCAGGCGGTTCAGGCGGTTCAGACGGTTCAGGCGGTTCAGGCGGTTCAGGCGGTTCAGGCGGTTCAGGCGGTTCGGGCGGTTCGGGTGGTTCGGGTGGTTCAGGCGGTTCAGGCGGTTCAGGCGGTTCAGGCGGTTCAGGCGGTTCAGGCGGTTCAGGCGGTTCAGGCGGTTCAGGCGGTTCAGGCGGTTCGGGCGGTTCGGGCGGTTCGGGTGGTTCGGGTGGTTCAGGCGGTTCAGGCGGTTCGGGCGGTTCAGGTGGCTCAGGCGGTTCTGGTTCAGGTGGCTCTGGTTCAGGTGGTTCTGGTTCAGGTGGTTCTGGATCAGGAGGTTCTGGTTCAGGAGGTTCTGGTTCAGGAGGTTCTGGTTCAGGTGGTTCAGGATCAGGTGGTTCAGGATCGGGTGGCTCAGGATCGGGTGGCTCAGGATCAGGCGGCTCTGGCTCAGGCGGCTCTGGCTCAGGTGGTTCAGGATCAGGTGGCTCAGGATCAGGTGGTTCAGGATCAGGTGGTTCAGGATCAGGTGGTTCAGGATCAGGTGGCTCTGGTTCAGGTGGCTCTGGTTCAGGTGGCTTTGGCTCAGGTGGTTCTGGTTCAGGCGGTTCTGGTTCAGGCGGTTCTGGTTCAGGAGGTTCTGGTTCAGGTGGTTCAGGATCAGGTGGCTCTGGCTCAGGTTCAGGTGATTCGGTGAATTCCTCTGGCTTGGCTTCGGCCGGTGATAATGCCACAGGTGAAGGAAAAGAAAAGCCAGCTGTTGCAAGAGATTACGCTGAGGTGGGTACAGCTGTGATTCTGGCAGATAATGGTTCTGGTGCAGGGCAGGGGCTTGATAGCCTTCCGTCAACAATGGCTGGTAACAACGACACAGAAAAACAAAAAACGTCAGAGTCGACATTGTCAGGTCTAACGGGATGGCAATTTTGGTTAGCATTGTTATCAATGTTTGGTTTGATGCTGCTGCCGTTAATGTTCTTGAGTAAAAAGCGTCGTGCAAAGCAAGAAAGCTGATTAAAAAAAACCGTCGGGGGACGGTTTTTTTGTGTTAGTTTTGGCTATTTTCTTTAGCAAACTCAATAAAACGGGGGACAGAAGTTTGGATGAATACTTTGATCATCTCGATAATCATCTCTTTATTGATACCTGCATTGGCCAGTAGATCTGTTTCTAGTGCTGTATGCATCTCTTCATCAAGGTAAGCGCGAGATAAGCGAGTCGTGCGGTTCCATTCATTGATATTTTCAAAGTTAAGATTCATATCGGTGGAGCCAAAGTAAAGGTGCATGTCTCCGTCTTTGTGGATGTAGAGAACATAGACTTTGCCATCGGCCTTAAAGCGGACTTCACCCTGTTCTATGATTCTAACCGAACCGTAACCCTCATCCCTGAGGATCTGTTTAACCTCAGTATCGTTATAGCTATCGACTAATCCGCTTGACGAGTTGCGCAACAATTCGATCGCTTCTTCTATTTCGCTTTGTGTGGCCGCATGTGCAGAAATGGATACTCCTGAGATAGGTGCGAGGCATAGTATCAGGCTTACAAAGAGACTAGGTGCAAATTTCATGATCAGTCCTAAATCTGTTTTTAGATATCAAAGGAGTGTAACACTCTGATTTGGTTATTGAATCATTATAGAAGAGAGCAGCTTATCTGCTTAGGCAGGGAATTGGTCAGCTTAATATGGCGTCTTTAGCGTCTACACAATTAAAGGGGTTCTAATAATAGTCTTTATCGTTGCTGCTGTACGTAGTGATAATGACAATTAAGGTTTCACAGAACTTCTACATTATAGATACAGGCGAAAAGCCCTGTAAGGCCTCAGTCGAAAAGGCCTTGTAGGGCTTAATTGCTATTGACCGGTAAGGAAGCTCATACGATTGGCAAATAGCTCCTGACAAGGGGTCAGAATG
Organism: Amphritea balenae; assembly: GCF_003858655.1. Classification (GTDB taxonomy): domain Bacteria; phylum Pseudomonadota; class Gammaproteobacteria; order Pseudomonadales; family Balneatricaceae; genus Amphritea; species Amphritea balenae. The sequence continues at coordinate 6,816 of NZ_RQXV01000003.1, read as the reverse complement.
GCTTTCAGGTCGCTCTTAAGACGGTTATTCATTAGTTCTGTTTTATCGGTTTTAAAGTATTCGACTATCAACAGCTCTTCGGTGCGATTGTTGGCGGCAACATCAATACCGTCGCCGATACAGTAGGCGTATACAGGCAGGTGATTGTTAACGACTTTGTCTATCTGATGTTGTTCAAGCACCAGTTTATGCATGGTCAGAAAGCGGCGGTATTCTTTTGCAGCTGCCGCAGCCATGCCTTTTAACTGATTACGGTTGAAGCGTTTTGATTCTTCCCGGGTAGCCAGTAACTGCTTCATACGGGTGTGAACGGTAGACACTTCTTCGTTAAAGGTGTGAGGTGCATAGCGCTCATTGGTGCGCTTATAATCTTCCAGCTCAGCGACCTGGCTCTTGAGGCTGATAATTTCCTCACGCATGGTAATGGCTTCTTCAAGCATGCTTTCGCGCTCTTGTTTCAGCGTCGCTATTACCCGCTGGGTAGGCGTCATGTTCTTGCGGCCGATACTGGGGTTTAGTTTTGGGTCTGTTGCCACGCTGGAGGCTTGGGAATCAGCAGGGATTACCATTTCACCAAAGCCTTCGACCTTTTGGCGATTCTCTTCCTGTTGTTGTGAAATGCCGGTAAAGATAAAGTAACCGGCAGCGATCAGGATGATCAGCAGCACTGGGCCGCCGATCAGTAGAGCAAGCTTCATTTTACTTAGCTGCATCAATGTAAAAACCCGTAAATATTAGTTTTTGATAGCTATATATTTATCGGTCAGCTCGATCATATCAAGCAGTACTCTGCCCGTTTCGGTGAGTAAGGCTTCAGCTTCAGGACTGATTGTGCGGCCTTGGGAGTCTTTTTCGAGCAACTCTTCCAGATCAGACAGTTTTTTGATGTTGTCTAGTTTCTTGGCCGTACGACGTTCATTTTCTTTAGCTAATAGCCAGTTTTCAGATTCATTCCGTTCTGCTTGCAAAGTTTTTTCATTGAGCGAAAGCAGTCTGTCTTTTTTGTTCTCATTTAATCGTTGAACCTGCGAGTTCATATACAAAAAATCAGGGTCAAATTTACGTCGTTCACTGTGTCGATCGCTGATTTCAGGCAGGATAGAAGTGAAACTTATGTAACGCTGATGGGGTATTTCATGGACCTTATCCCAAGGCATAGCACCATCCAGTGCGCTTTCACCGATCTCTTCTGTATCATAAAGGGTCGGTAAACTGATATCGGGGATGACACCTTTGTTCTGGGTGCTTTCACCTGAGATACGGTAGAACTTTGCATGGGTGAGTTTGATCTGGCCGTGGCGTAAGGGTGATAGTGTTTGAACCGTGCCTTTGCCGAAGGTTTGACCGCCAACGATGATGCCGCGCTGATAATCCTGAATGGCGCCGGCAAAAATCTCTGATGCAGATGCACTGAGTCGGTTTACTAAAACGGCCATAGGGCCGTTATAAGCAACTCTGGGGTCTGAGTCGCCCATAATGTTAACCCTGCCTTCCGGATCGCGTATCTGGACGGTAGGGCCTCGACTAATGAATAAACCCACCAGTTCGTTGGCTTCGCGTAACGAACCGCCACCATTATTACGCAGATCGATTATCAGACCGTCAACGTCCTGGCTCTTCAGCTCTTCTATCAACTTCGCAGTATCCCGGGTTGTGCTCTTATAATCGGTGTCGCCACGTTGCAGGGCGGCAAAGTCTATATAAAAGGCAGGGATAGAGATGACTCCCAGTTTGTAAGGCTTGTCCTGATGCTGAAGTTCGATTATGCGGCTTTGGGCTGCTTGTTCTTCGAGTTTCACCTTATTGCGGCGAATCTGAATAATCTTATGCTGGCCTTCTTCGCCATCGGCTGGAATTATCTCAAGCTTAACAATCGTTCCTTTAGGGCCTCTGATCAGCGCTACGACCTCATCAAGACGCCAGCCTACAACATCTTGTATCTCACCATCATCACCCTGGCCAACACCGACAATCAAATCTGCAGGCTTTAACTGGCCGGCTTTATCAGCAGGGCCTGCTGGAACCAGTCGTACTATTTTGGTGTGCTCGTTCTCGCTTTGAAGTACTGCCCCGATACCTTCTAAAGAGAGGCTCATATTGATATTAAAATTTTCAGACCTACGTGGCGAAAAATATTGAGTGTGCGGGTCGAATTGCTTGGTCAGGGCGTTAGCGTAGCTTTGAAAGACATCTTCGCTATTGGTTTGGCTGGCTCGGGCTAACTGGCTTTGGTAACGCTTTAGCAGAACTTCTTCGGCTTCTTCAATGGTCTTGTCAGCAAGCTTTAGTCCTAGCAAGGCGCTTTTCAGACGTTTACGCCAAAACTCCTGCATTGACGCTTCATTGCTAGGCCAGTTGCTTTCCGAGCGGTCAGTTTCAAGGGTTTCGTCCAGCGTAAAGTTGGTCTTAAAGGCTGGGTCCTCAAGGGTAGTGATAAGCTTTTCAAGGCGTTCGGTTGTGCGCAACTGAAACCGGTTAAAGATAAGATAGGCGGTATCCAGAGTACCGTTTCTAATTTCGTCATCCAGCTGATTTCTGAATTGCTGAAACTCTTCAATATCTGTGTGATAAAAATAGGCTTTTGAAGGATCAAGCGCTTCAAGATACTGGTCCAGAATTTTACCGGAAAGCTCGTCATTCAGTACGATATCATTATAGTGGTCCTGATTGAGAGACTTTACTATATCCTGAATGGTCTGATTATGGATGGGCTCCGGCTGCAAACTGGAGACAGCGTTAGCGCTAACCTGCGATGTCAGAATAAAGCCTGATAGCAGTGAAGTAATCAGAAGATGTCGGATGGAAGTTATATGAATCAAGCTGTATGTTCCTGTTTAGCTACAACGTATAAGATCTGAGACAGACAAAGAAGCAGCTTGGTTCCGTAACTCAGAATATCTGAGTGTAGTCCTCTGCTGTGCTGATGTAAAATCAATGGTTTACCCCTTTTTATTAATCATACCTGGTGATGTTTAAACTATTATGAAATTCTTGAGTGTCGTTGTATTGTCGTTGTTTGTGGTCATTCTTGGTGGTTGTGGTGAAAGTGAAGAGCAAAAACGCTTTCACCAGGAGTTACTTGATAAAGCGCTGAATGATGATGTTAAGAAGCAGGGTGTTAAATTTCTTGAAGAAAATGCACTGCGCGATGGGGTTGTAGTTACCGCAAGTGGTTTACAGTATGAAGTGATCAGTGAGGCACAGGGCGACACACCGCGAATGCCTGATAAGGTACAGGTCAGTTATACGGGGTGGCTAGTTGATGGCACTGAATTTGAAAGTTCAGCTGAGCACAGCGATAAACCGGTATTTCCGGTTGCCAGTGTTATTAAAGGGTGGCGAGAAGCGTTGATGAGTATGGCGCCGGGATCTCACTGGAAAATCTATCTTCCTTCTGAGCTCGCCTATGGCGCCAGAAGTCCTACCCCACAAATACCGGCAAACTCAGCCTTAGTGTTTGAGCTTGAGTTGATACAGATTATGCCCGAGGAAGAGGCTGATAAATGATGCAGAAACAGCAGTTTAATGAGCAGTTATTTGATTTCTTAGCGGCGTCGCCAACCCCTTTTCATGCAGTGTATGAGATGCGGGGGCGGTTGCAGGAAGCGGGTTATATTGAGCTGGAAGAAAAAAGCCGATGGCATGTTAAGGCGGCGGGTCGTTACTTTATCGTACGAAATGAATCGTCAATAATCGCCTGGAATATGCCCGCCAGTGGAGAGCTGTCTGATGAAGGCATGCGGATGGTGGGGGCTCACACTGATAGTCCTTGTCTGAAAGTAAAGCCCAACCCTGAAACGGTACGTCAGGGATGCTTACGACTCGGTGTTGAAGTCTATGGTGGCGCATTATTAAACCCATGGTTTGACAGAGACTTGTCGCTAGCTGGCCGCGTAAACTACTCAACTGAATCCGGAGAATTGCGCAGCGAACTGATTAATTTTGTTCAGCCTATCGCCGTTATTCCGAGCCTTGCGATACATCTGGATCGGGAAGCCAATAAAGACCGTACGATCAATCCGCAAACGGATCTGCCACCAATACTGGCTCAGCTGCATGGTGACGGTAAGGCTGATCTGCGCGAGTTGCTTAAACAACAGTTGCTGGCTAAGGATGTTGCCGATGTGGATCAGGTACTGGACTATGAGTTGTGTTTCTACGATGTGCAAAAACCGTCCTATATAGGTCTGGATAATGAATTTTTTGCCTCTGCTCGTTTAGATAATCTGCTGAGTTGCTTTATCGGTTTACAAGCCCTGATTGAGTCAGATACTGAGCAGGGCGCTTTGCTGGTTTGTAATGATCATGAAGAGGTGGGGAGCGCCAGCGCAGTGGGTGCGCAAGGGCCTATGCTGAAGCAGTTGCTTGAACGGCTGTTACCTGAGCCTGAAGCGCGTAATCGAATGATTGCTAACTCGATGATGGTCTCAGTCGATAATGCGCATGCAGTGCATCCTAACTTTGTGGATAAGCATGATGGCAATCACGGCCCACGAATGAATGGCGGAGCCGTAATTAAACTGAACAGTAATCAACGTTACGCAACCAATAGTGAAACCGCAGCGATGTTCCGTCGTTTTGCGCAGTTGGAAGAGATCCCTTTGCAGTCATTTGTGGTGCGTAGCGATATGGGATGCGGCAGTACTATCGGTCCTATTACCGCAGCTGAGCTTGGGGTTAAGACCATAGATGTTGGCGTGCCTCAACTAGCGATGCATTCGATACGTGAGCTTGCAGGGAGTGAAGACGCGGTAGGATTAACACAAATATTAAGGCGTTTTTATTCTAGTGAAAGTGTCTGAATAGATATTAAATTGAAAGCCATCGTTCTGATGGCTTTTTTGTTTGCTCTATATTTTAAATGGCTTGTCGGGAGAGTTATATGAAGCTTATTGGATCAGCGGTATCACCCTATGTACGCCGTATTCGCCTGTTGTTGGATGAGCAGAATTATGAATTTGTAGATTTGAATATTTATGCGCCAGAAGGGCGTGAGGTGTTGGTTTCCTATTCTCCGGCTATGAAGGTCCCGGTGCTTGTTGACGGACAGCAGACGGTTTATGACTCTGCTGTAATTCATCGTTATCTTGCTGAAAAGCTAAAAAAGAAACCGTTGAGTTGGGATCAGGAAAACCTGTTGAGTCTGATCAATGCCGTTAATGACTCGTTTATCATTCTGCTTATGGCCTCTAGATCAAATCTTGATACTGAATCAGATGTATTGCTTCTGAATTTGCAAAAAGAACGGATTGCTCAGACGATGCCGTTATTGGAGCAGGCGGTAGTGGAGGGTCTGTTTTCCGTCTGGAATTATCCTGCCATCTGCCTGTTCTGTTTTCTTGATTGGGTTTGTTTTCGGGAGTTGATTGATCTTGAAACTTATCCTGGATTATCGGCCTTTTGTGCTGCTAAACGGGCCGATGAGTCTGTTGCTGTTAGTGGCCCTGAAAGGGGTTAGTAGTTTATCAGAACCGTAGCCATATGAATGAATATCCGGGGTGGTTGAATATAAGCCAAGAAGACAGAGAACGTTCCTGTATATGATGATCGTTGTCGATAATGAGTATGGCCTTGAACTTGAATCGTTCTGTAAACCTTTGCCTAAAGAGCGTGATAAGCCGTAAGTGGCTTGTTTGCAGGTTCCTTAGTTAATAGATTTTCGTAGCTACAGCGAGATGTGTCTGATATAAAAAAAGGGGCGCGAACTTCAATTCTTGAGATGTAGTACGAACACATAATGAGAGGTGGTAGACTATACAAAAAAGGGGGAGACTGTTAGGGTTGTGCCGGTTCTTGTTGTGTAAATGTTTATAGCGGCAAGTTTAGATCGTGCCGATATTTCATGTTGAAATGTCTTCTTTTTTAGTGGGGGTGTTTACAGGTTTATTTGATGTTGAATTTTTTATAGTTGTCAAGGAAGATGGTCTGATTTTTATCTTAAATCTTGCTGTTCGTCAGTTGTTTTTGTTATTAGTGACTTCATAATACTGTCGGCGGCTTATTTTAAATAAAATGAATAAGTTGTTTTTTTTAAAATTTTGGATTAGATGAAAACAGTTTTAATTTTTTTCTTAAGAATTTTGTCTAATTTAAATTTTTAAGAAAATGTATTGGTATGATTTGTTATGTATGTAAATTATAGTTTGCCTCCTTTTAGTAAATTTTCTAGTGTTACAACAACCTCCGATGCTTCTATTTGTAGGGGGATTCGTGTTTCCATTGATAAAAATAAAGGAAAAGTGTCGGTTAGACCAAAGCGCAGTCTTTTATTACAGTTTGAAGACTTAGCTGAAAAAGTTGACTGGCTTTAGCTTTCTTTGGAGCTGAGTAAGTCAGACTGGTTATCTTGTCGCACGATATTTCTCAGGTATCGGGCGAAATCATCAAAAATGATGAAAGTTCACCCCGCCCTTCGTTTTTCATATAAAAATGGTTTTTATGACCACTTTGCAGATGATGCCCACCAGATGGATGTTGCATCATTAGAATATACCAGCTCATTTAGTTTGTCCCGGGGTCTATTGACTGACGTTAAGTGTATTAGTCTGCACCTTTTCTTTGAATCCAGAGATAATCTTTTTGAGTTGGATGACCTAGTACTTTCTGGCATTAAATAGTTATTAAGAGTTTAAAGTACGTTTACCGGAATAGCCGAATGAAATTTTCATGTATTATGACGACTTATAATGATGGAGAATTAATCCGTCAGTCTGTAGATTCTGTATTAAATCAAACTTTTGAGAGTCTTGAACTGATCATTGTTGATGATGGTTCAGCTCAACATACAAAAGAGATTCTCAGTTCAATAAATGATCC